>CBDEGT010000002.1:0-1182259 GCA_965237965.1 Longimicrobiales bacterium | reverse complement strand
TTCGCGATCCGCTCATCGACAATCCGAATGACTTGTTCCTCCGTGACATAATTCGGCAGTTCGGCCCACTCCAGCGGGGGGTAAGGGCGGAAGTCGACAGGATCATCGCCGTCGCTAGGAACAGCTTGTGATTCGAGGCTCATAACTCACTCCTGACGAAAAAAGGGGGGGCTCGTTCCTGAACATACCCCCCCCGCATCCGATGTGAGCCGCGCCCTACTTCACCAGCTCCCGGTAGAGGAGCCGTCGCCCGACCATGCCCGCGACTACGTGGGCCATCTGGTCGATGGTGTCGAGGTCGCGGATGTTGTGACGTCCGGCGAATTCGTGGATATATCTCTGTAGGTGTTTCGGCGACATCTTGTGGTAGGTGCCGTGGTAGCCGCGCTTGAGCATGCTCCAGAAGGACTCTACGCCGTTGACGTGGGCCATCCCGTTGACGTACTCGCTGACCGAGTGCCTGACCGTTTCGTGATTCAGCAGCCCTACGTATGCGGCGGCATCGTCGGAGTAGATCTTCGCGCCTCGGGTCGTATGCTTCTTCACGAAGCCCTGTAGCGTAGGCCTGTCGGTGTGCTCGACTACGCGAGCGACTACCCGGCCCGTATTTCGGTCCTTGATCCCCGCGACCGTCTCCTTGCCCACGGTACCCCGGCCTAGATGGGCGCGCTTGCGCTCGTGCTTGTTCCGCTCCTTGCCGCCGATAAAGGTCTCGTCGGCCTCCACCGGGCCGGTGAACACGCCCCGGCACTCCGCAGCGAGTCCCTCGCGGATGCGGTGGAGCATGAACCACGCTGTAGGCTGGCGTACGCCGATGTCGCGGTGGAGCTTCATGCTGGAGACGCCCTTCAGGCTTGTAATCTCCAGGTAGATCGCGTAGGCCCACTTGCGGAGCGGTACGTTGCTGGCCTCCATGGCCGTGCCGGTCTTCAGCGAGAAGTACTTCCGGCAGTCCCGGCACCGGTAGGGCATCGGCTTCCCGCTCTTGACCCGGTAGGCGTTCAGGCTCCCGCAGCGCATGCATACGATCTCGCCCGACGGCCAGTGCCACTTCTCGAACCACTCGGTAGCGGCGCTTTCGTCGGGGAACAACTCGCCTAGCTCTATTATGGAGATCCCGTCTCTGTCGGCTCTTCCGGGTGCCTTCGCCATCGTCCAGATCCTTGCTTTTCGGGTCGTTTAGGTGCATCCAATATCGCACTTTAGGCCCACTTCGTCAAGTATTCTGGATAATTCCCAAACTTTAATCCAGGCAGTCCGGTTTTTCGCCGACGAAGGCGTGGCGCGTGAATACATGGCGACGCTTCGTTGGCCAGACGGGAAGCCCGGGTGCCCCCACTGTGGCACCGTGGACGACCACTACTTCCTAAAGGCTCGGCGTATCTGGAAGTGCAAGGACTGCCGTAAGCAGTTCTCCATCAAGGTCGGGACGATTTTCGAAGACTCCCCCATCAAGCTCGGCAAGTGGCTCCCTGCTGTCTGGATGCTCGCCAACTGCAAGAACGGAATTTCATCCTACGAGCTGGCGCGCGCTATCGGCGTCACGCAGAAGACTGCATGGTTCATGCTCCAGCGTATCCGACTTGCGATGCGTGCCGGTTCGTTCGACAAGATGAAGGGCGAGGTCGAGGTGGACGAGACGTACATCGGCGGAAAGGCCCGCAACATGCACCAGGCGCGGCGTGAGCGCGTCGGTGGTCCCCACATGGGCAAGGTGGCCGTCATGGGGCTTTTGGAGCGGCACGGGCCAGATGGTTCCCGGGTCCGGGCCGGGGTGGTCCCGCGCGTGCGGAAGCGCAATCTCCAGGTTCCTGTTTGGGAGAACGTTGAAGCCGGAGCCGAGGTCTTCACTGATTCGCTTTCGTCCTACAAAGGGCTGGCGCAGGACTACGTCCACAAGGTCATCAATCACGCCGAGTCCTACGCCAAGGGAAAGATCCACACCAACGGCCTAGAGAACTTCTGGAGCTTGCTCAAGCGGGCTGTGCGGGGTACCTACGTTAGCGTCGAGCCCTTCCACCTGTTCCGGTACATCGACGAGCAGACGTACCGGTTCAACAATCGGAAGACGAACGACGGGGAGCGGTTCCGCAGGCTTCTCCGCGATGGCCTTAACCGCCGCCTCACTTACGCTCAACTGACCGGACGGATGGCATAACGTGAGCGAGACGAAGAAAGGTCCGCACCCCAGCAACGGAGACGCGGACCAAAGCCAAAGCCCCTATAGGGTCGTTACCGACGGCCCTGCGGGGCTTCGGCGCTTCGAGGAAGCGATGCGGAGGATCTTCCGCGCCGGCAGAGACATTAAGAGTGAGCGGGGACCGCCGAAGTCGACATAAGTCGGCACCACTAGAGATTGCGGTCTTGCCGGAGCGGGTGCCGTATACAGCGGTAGGACCTACCCCAAGGGCTTGCGGCCCTACGTCCCGTCCAGTTACAAATACAACGCCCCCAGAACGGATGTCCGTCCTGGGGGCAGGGGCCGTGGCAGAGAGGCTAATCGCTACCGTCTTTAAAACGGTTGGGGTGTTGCACCACCCCCGTGGGTTCGAATCCCACCGGCCCCGTTACTTAATCAAGAATAGTTACCCGACGAACTCCCGCCGCACTTCAGTGACTTCCTCGCGAGCAAGCAGCTTTTCGCAGACCTTCAACAGAGCGCCTTCGATGCCGCTGCACCGCTCATTCATAGTGTTCTGCAGCGCGTCTGTCCGATGCTCTACTAGCCCATGAAGGGTCTCAACCCGCAAGGAAATGTCGTCTAACCGCTGGAGGATCTTGTCCATTTCACCGGACTCCATACACGCTCCTTGAGGGCTCGGGAATGACGAAGAAAGGGTTTCCAGCGTAACACCAGCCGAGCTATCTCGGCAAGAGCTTTGCCGCCCACCCACGAAGTTCCCTAGCCCCAAGTCTCCCTCCCTTCCAGTGACCCCTTCAGCACAAGATAGTCCTTCTAATTGCTATCAGCAAGGGATAAAAAAAGGACACCTACTGAGGTTTATCTCGCCTCGTTACTGATCTCATTCGACTATACTGTCCTTTTTTTATCCTTGCTATAGTGAATATAAAGGACGCACGTTGGGGACCCCTCCGGGGAATGAGGTTGCAAGTCCGCTGACACGAGGGAGCAAATGGCGAAGAAGAGAGGCCGGAAGGACGGCCTCACTCTCAACAGCGAGGAGATCGGCCAGCTCCAGTCGGAGCTTGACCGGCGGGGCTGGAATCAGGCCAACCTGGCTGAAGAAACCGGTCTGTCGAAGAACCCGATATCAAGGCTTCTTAGCAGCGGAAAAACGAGTCTGGGTACACTTGCGACCGTCTCCGAAAAGCTGGCCGTGCCGATGCCTCGGTTCTTCCCTCAGCTTGAGTTTGAATTTGAGATCACCAGTGAACTCATCGAAGACGCCGCTGGTTGGTTGGAGGCCAGACCCGACCGGCTCATTCTGAGGGGCACTCTGCACCGCGGGCACCGGATCCGTGCAGGCCGGCGGCTGGTAGTTACGACTCTGGCGAGATGAAGGACGAGGTGGGCAGAGGGAGGACGGGGAGGCCGTCAGCGATTCCGACTAGGCAGAAGTGTTGCCGCCTCAATGCTGCAAGTCAGGGCGATGGGACTCCCGAAGTCACTGATGACAGAACTGATGTGCCCCACGTTGCGGTACCACATCCTATGTTAGACCTGCGGCCATCGGTGGACCCAGGAGCTGGGGCATCCTGAGGAACCAGGGCGATGGTTTGATGGCCTCCGGAGCGGGGGGTGCGTTCCGCCGCAGTTCTCGCGAGATCGTTGACGCTGCGCGGCCCAACTACCGGGCGATCGGATGGGTGCGCCAAGTATGTTATTGCCCATGGATGGGATGCATCGTGAGGGACGCACGGTTTTGGGGGAACTGGGCCGCGTCCGTCGGCGTTGCGCCAAGATGGAGTTACCGCCGACTCCGTCAACCCCGAGCTTTACCGCCCTCTGGGGCCCGGCCTATATTCGGCGTCCGGGTGGTCCCCCCTCTTGCGGCCGAGCGACCATGTCCCGAGTGATCGCGATCGCCAATCAGAAGGGCGGTGTGGGCAAGACTACCACCGCGATCAATCTCGGCGCCTGCCTCGCGGTAGCCGAGCAGCGCACCTTGATCGTCGACATCGACCCCCAAGCCAACGCCTCGAGCGGGCTCGGAATTCGCCCGGGCGAGGACCTCCGGACCATGTATGACATGCTGGTCGGGGGCCGGCCGGCACAGGAAGCGATCATCCGTGAAGTCCATTTTCCCTATCTGGACTTGATTCCTTCCGACCGCGATCTCGTTGGAGCGGAGATCGAGCTGGTCCAGACCCCCGAGCGCGAGCGCGTTCTCCGCACGGCGCTGGAACCCGTGCGGGAGGGCTACGACTACGTACTAGTGGATTGCCCCCCGTCCCTCGGGCTATTGACCCTCAACACGCTGGTCGCCGCCGATGCCGTATTGATCCCGATCCAGTGCGAGTTCTACGCCCTCGAGGGCCTTTCACAGCTTCTGAACACCACACGGCTCGTCCAGAAGGGCCTCAATCCCGCTCTCGAGATCGAAGGCGTGCTCTTGACGATGTACGATGGTCGCCTGAAGCTCTCCCGACAGGTCGCCGAGGAGGCCCGCGAGTACTTCGGTGACAAGGTTTACGAAAGCACGATTCCGCGAAACGTCACATTGGCCGAGTCGCCGAGCTTCGGTCAGCCGATCGTGCAATACGACGTTCTCTCGTCCGGGGCGCAGGGGTACCTGGCCCTCGCGCAAGAGGTCATCGCCCGGTCGGCCCACCAGCCCACGCCGGTGGGAGGTGACGTGTGACCCCGCGCAAGGACCGGCTCGGTCGGGGTCTCGGTGCCCTCATCGGCGACTATCTGGAGCCGGCTGCGGCACCGACGGGGGACGTACGGTCGGTCCCGGTGGCAGGCATTGTCCCCAATCCACGTCAGCCTCGTAAGTCATTTTCCGAAGCGGAGTTAGGGGAACTCACGTCATCTATTCGCGAGAATGGATTGCTCCAGCCGCTGGTCGTTCGCGCCGCGGGTCCCGAGCGTTACGAACTGGTGGCCGGGGAGCGCCGGCTGCGATCCGTGCAGCGGCTCGGATGGTCTGAAGTCTCGGCGGTCGTGCGCGACGTGAGCGATGACGCCCTCCTCGTTCTCGCTCTGGTTGAGAACCTCCAGCGGGAGGAGCTGAACCCCTTGGAGGAAGCCGAAGGGTACCGGACGCTGGCGGATCGGTTCAGCCTGACCCAGCAGGAGATTGCGAGCGCGGTAGGGAAGGATCGCTCGACCGTCGCCAACCTCCTCCGGTTGCTCAAGCTGCCTCCCTCCGTTCGTCGGCTGCTCGAGTCCGGAGATCTGACCATGGGCCACGCCCGGGCGTTGCTCGCTGTCGCGGATCCGGTGCGGGCCGCCGACCTGGCGCGCCGGGCGGCCAAGGAGGGATGGTCGGTGCGGGACGTGGAGCGGCGCGCGCGCGGAGTCGACGCTCGGCCGGCCGGGACCCATGCCGCGTCCGAGCGGGTGGGTGATCCACTGGTGCGCGCACTTGAGGAGGCGCTGCGCGAGCGTCTCTCGACGCGGGTGCACATCCGCGCGGGAAAGAAGGGTACCGGAGTGATTGAGGTGCCCTTCCATGGGCCCGAGGACTTCGAGCGCGTCTTCGCGTTGCTCGCTGGACGCGAGGCATCCGACGTGGTGGATTGAGCATGGGAGAGCAGCGACATCTCAACTTGATCGTAGTACCGGACGGGAGCCGTGACAGCCGCACGTTCCGGGTCTCGTATCGCCGTCTGAGCGTTCTCGCGGGGCTCGGTCTCGCGGCCGCAGTGGTGTTGACCGCGATGGCGGGCAGCTGGTGGTACCTCGCGGCGCGCGCCGTGCGGGTGGATCAGCTGGAGGCCCGTCTCTCTGCGATGGAGGCGGAGCGCGGGCGCGTGGGGCGGCTCGCCGCCGAGCTGGAGGGTCTCGAGCGGCAGTACTCGCGCATCCGTGCGCTGTTCGGTTCGGAAACCGATCCGATTCCCTCCGACCTGTGGCTGCCGCCGCCCGCGCTCGCACGGGCCGGGAGCCCAACCGCCTCCGACGACGTTCGTCCGACCAGCTGGCCGCTCACCGAGCGCGGCTTCGTTACGCAAACGCTGATGGAGGGCGAGGGCGAGCACGCGGGGGTCGACATTGCGGTTCCCAGCGACGCATACGTGCGGGCGGCCGGGCCGGGAACGGTCGTAGACGTGGGCGAGGATAACGTCTACGGGCGATTCGTTCTTCTCGACCACGGAAGCGGGTTCCGCAGCCTCTACGCGCACGCGTCTACCACATTCGTCGAGAGCGGGCAGCAGGTGCGCCGTAAGGAAGTGATTGCGCTCACGGGATCGACGGGCAGCTCGACCGCTCCCCATCTTCACTTCGAGATCCTCCTGAACGGCGAGCCCGTGGATCCCCTCACCCTCGTGCGTCAACCATAGCGCATCGCTGGAGGCGAGCATGGCAAAGAATCGGAGCGGCAACGGGGCACCTCCGGAAAGCGTCATCTCGATCATCGGACCCGGCATGCTCGTGATCGGCGAATGCGAGACCGATGGCACGCTCAGGATCGAGGGCACGGTGCAGGGCAGCGTGCGCGCCGGAAAGGCGGTCGTCGTGGGAAAGGAGGGGGCGGTCGAGGGTGACGTGTTCACCCAGGACGCGGTCATCTCCGGGAGAGTTTCCGGGACCCTGGTGGCCGAGTCGCGCCTCGAGCTCCAGGCCACCTGCCGCATCGAGGGGGAGGTTCGGGCCCGACGCATGCAGCTCGAGGAGGGCGCGATGCTGAACGGGTCCGTACAGATGGGGGAGAACTTCCGGGACGAGATCCCGCTCGAGCAGTCGGCGGACCCCCGTCCCCGGTCCGTATCCCATCCGTCTGCGCCCGAGTCGGGACCCCGACCGGCCGTGTCGTGAGGGGCTCGCTTCTCCCTGTGGATAACGCTTTTCCGGGTGGAAAACTCTGTTTACCTGGTCCTCGGGACGGACGTTTTCCACGGGTGTGGATAATCAGTGGCAGACCCCTTACGACACATACTTTCGTTCTCTCTTCGGGGGGAGTTGTCCCCACCCCCCTGCCCACCCGCCACACCCCCTCCCGGGTTTTCCACGCCGGCCCATGAGGCAGGTCTCGCTGATCGAGTATCTGGACGGCTACCTCTCGATCACGGGGCACCCCGACTACCCGACCGCGCTCAACGGCCTCCAGGTCGAAGGTCCCGCCGAGATCGACCGCGTGTGCGCGGCGGTGGATGCCTCCGAGGCGGCGATCGAGGCGGCGATCGCGCGGCGGGCGCAACTCTTGATCGTGCACCACGGGCTATTCTGGGACGGCCTCCGCCCCCTGACTGGCCGACGGTACCGGAAAGTCGCCAAGCTGATCGGCGGCGGGCTAGGTCTGTTCAGCGTTCACCTGCCGCTGGACGGCCACTCGGAGCTCGGCAACGGCGTTCTGTTGGCCAGGGCGCTCGGGATCGAGGCGGTCGGTCGTTTCGGCAGGTACCAGACCACCGACGTGGGCTGGTGGGGCACGCTCGAGGGGATCGAGCGCAGCGACCTCGTGCTCCGCGCCGAGACAGCCCTCGGGGGCCCGGTACGCCTGATTGGCGCCGGTCCTGGTAGGGTGGAGCGGGTTGGCGTCGTGACCGGCGCGGGGGCTTCCTTCATCGAGGAGGCAGCCCGGATGGGGCTGGACACCCTGGTGACCGGCGAGGGGCCACACCACGTTGCCATCGACGCCGAGGAGCTCGGGGTCAACGTCCTCTATGGTGGTCACTACGCAACCGAGACCTTTGGCGTGCGTGCCTTGGCCGCCCACCTCGCCGACCGCTTCGGGCTCCATCAGGAGTTCATCGACCTACCCACCGGCACTTGAAGAAATGACTTCCGCCTCGTGTTCCCGGTGTGGTTCTGCCGCGTCCGGCCACTTCTGCTCGAATTGCGGCGCCTCACTCGGTGTCCTCGCCTGTCCCTCCTGCACCACCGCGGCCCCAGCCGGGGCTCGGTTCTGCACACGCTGTGGGACCTCCCTGACGGGCGAGACGCGAGTCGCCGGCGCCCCAGTGGGCGGTGCCGTCGAGGCTCCCGGCGGCGGCTCCATCGCTTGGTGGGTCGCCGGGGCCAGCATGGTGGCGCTTCTCGTCGTGATCGCCTGGCCGATCGTGCGGGCGGGTCAGTCCGAGTCTTCGGGCACCGCGATTTCTCCACCAATGGGAGTGGCCGGGGCCCCTCCCGACCTCAGCTCGATGACGCCGATCGAGGCGGCGGACCGGCTCTACCAGCGCGTGATGACCGCAGTCGAGACCGGGGACGAGGCCACGGTCCAGCAATTCCTCCCCATGGCGCTCGGGGCATACGATCTCGCGCGGCCGCTCAACGCGGACGGCGCCTATCACCTCGCCACCCTCCTGAGGGCCGGGGCCGACTTCCAGGGATCGCTCGAGACCGCCCGCGAGGGGCTGTCCGCAGACCCGGACCATCTGCTGCTGCTCGCAGCGGCAGGGGAAGCCGCGGAAGGGATGTCGGCCTTGGAGACCGCGCGTGACTACTGGCTGCGTTTCCTCGACGGGTACGACGCGGAGCGCGCGCGCCAGCTCGAGGAGTACACGGCCCACGAGTTCACGCTGGAAGCGTCCCTCACGCACGCGCGCGAGTTCGTAGGCGGCTAGCGCCAACCGTGCGCGTCTTCCTGACCGGCGGCACCGGGCTGATCGGCTCCCACGTCGCGGAACGGTTGCGCGGACGGGGAGACGAAGTGGTCGCGCTGCACCGGCCGGACTCCGACGTCCGGTTCCTTACCGGGGTCGGCTGCACCTTGGTAGCGGGTGACGTGCGCGATACGCACGATGCGCTCGCATCGCAGATGAAAGGATGCGACGGCGTCGTGCACGGGGCCGCGTTGGTCTACGCACGCACGAGCTGGCCGCGCGTGCGTGCGATCAATGTCGACGGAACCACCCACGTGCTCCGGGCTGCCTCGCTCGCCGGGATCTCGTCGATCGTTCATGTGTCATCGGTCGCAGTCTATGGTGGCGCCCGCGGACCGATCGACGAGAGCACACCGATCGACTCGCCCCTTCCTGCGAGTGATCTCTACGCTCGCTCGAAGCGTGAGGCCGAGATGGCCGCGTGCCGAGAGGCGCAGGAGGCGGGCCTGGCATTGACCGTCTTGCGTCCCGCCGCATCGTATGGTGAACGCGATCGATTACTCACGACCCGGGTCGCCGCGCTGGTGAGCCGGCGCATCGTGCCCGTGATCGGACACGGTCGGAACACACTGCCGATCCTCTACGCCGGGAATGTTGCGGCCGCCGTCGAGCGCTGTTTGGATCGCTCCTCGAAGGGCCCGCCGCGCACGTACGACATCGGGTTTGATCAACCGCTCGGGCAGGAAGACTTCCTCCTCGGCATGGCCCGTGCGTTGGGTTCCCGGCCCCGGCTGGTGCACCTTCCGGCTGCGCTGGTTCATCTGGGGGCCGAGCTGGGAGAACGGCTGGGCGTCACGATCCCGGGTGCGGGCGATCTGTCGCTCTCGCGTTTTGCGAAGCTCGCGCTTGGTGAGAACCCTTACGGATCGAGACGCATCCGCACTGAGATGGGCTGGACACCCGCCTTCGGACACGACGAGGCTCTCGGGCGGACGATCGCGTGGCTACGAAGCGAGCGGAAGCGGGAGAGAGCGGGGTGATGAAAGGCAAGGATCGGGACGCAGAGGAAGGCGCAGTGGGGCGCGGGCAGAGCGCCGAGCGCGAGGCCCGACCCTCCACCCGGGCAGCCTCGGGAATGCCGCTGCGGGAGCCACCGGTAACCGCCGGGGTCACCGAGGACGAGCGCTTTCTCGAGAGCGCGCAGGATCTCTTCCAGGGCGACCCTTCCTTCGCGCTCAGCAAGGACGCATGGCGGGTCTTTCGCATCATCGGCGAGTTCGTCGAGGGCTTCGACGCGCTCGCGGGCGCAGGGCGCGCCGGGAGAATCGAGGAGGCTCGTGCGGCGGGGGGCGTCGCTTCGGCCGAGCGTCCACGACATTCCGCATCGCCCGAGTGATGGCCTCGGGCACCGCCGCGGCGAGCAGCATCGTTGGAACCCCCGGTGGACCGTTGGCTACAATCTTGCCACGACCCTGGAGGGCTCGCCCCGTGGTGGGCCAGGGATCCTCGAACGGAAACAGTGCATGCCGGTGATCGATACGCCGGGCGGCTACGCTCCGGCCGGCAAGGACACGGGTAAGGTCAAGCCCAAGGGAACCGCGCGCATCCGGGCTCACGTCGGGGTGGAAGTGGTGCCGATGCGCGCCCGTAAACCTGAATGGCTCAAGGTCCGCTCGCCCGGTGGGCCGAATTACCTCCGGCTGCAGTCCCTGATGCGGGGTGGATCGCTCCACACGGTCTGCGAGGAGGCGGGCTGCCCAAACATCGGGGAGTGCTGGGAAGCGGGCACCGCCACGTTCATGATCCTCGGCGACGTCTGCACGCGGGCCTGCAAGTACTGTGGCGTAGCGCACGGCATGCCGTCCGGGCTCGACCGCGACGAGCCGCGCCGGGTCGCCGAGACGGTGACTGCGATGGCGCTGGAACACGTAGTGATCACCAGCGTGAATCGGGACGATTTGCCGGATGGGGGAGCTTCCATCTACGCGGATACGATCCGCCGAATCCGAGACGCGGTGCCGGGCTGCTCGGTCGAGGTGCTGATTCCGGACTTCAAGGGCGACGAATCGGCACTGGAAACAGTGCTCGCTGCCGGTCCCACGATCCTTGGTCACAATCTCGAGACCGTCGAGCGTCTGCACCCCGAGATCCGACCCGGCGGACGCTATTGGAGGTCCATATCGTACCTTGGTGCGTCGAAGCGGCTCCGTCCGGATACGCTTACCAAGACCGGTATCATTCTGGGAATGGGCGAGGAGGCGGAAGAGATTCGTCGCGCCATGTCCGACGTGCGCGAGGCCGCGGTCGACATTCTCACCCTGGGGCAGTACCTGCGGCCGTCGCGGAAGCACATCCCTGTGGCGCGGTGGGTGAGCCCGGGCGAGTTCATGGAGTGGAAGCGCCTGGGCGAGCGAGAGCTCGGCTTCCCGCACGTCGAGGCGGGACCACTGGTGCGTTCCAGCTACCACGCCAAGGAACAGGCACGCGCCGTGGAAGCGGGTGGACCGGGACGAATTCGTGAGGTGATGGAGGCAGGCCTGGCGGCGCCTGCAGAGCTGCCACCGCGTGCTCAGGCCCCCTCCCCCGACCTAGTCCAGATCGTGTATACCGACGGTCCAGGACCCCACGCGGCGGATGCGAAACATGGCTAACACGAAGGCCGCCAAGAAGGGCGGTGCGCGCTCGGACAAGGATGGCGACTCGCTGAACGGAGTGGCTCCCGATGTCGCGCTCCGTCTGATGCGCGACATGCTTCTCTTCCGGCGGTTCGAGGAAAGGGCTGAGGAGGGATACGCGATCGGAAAGATCGGCGGATTCTGCCACCTGCACATCGGACAGGAGGGCTCGGCGGCCGGTACCATCAGTGCGCTCCGTGAGGACGATTACGTGATCGGCACCTACCGCGAACACACGCAGGCGCTCGCGAAGGGACTGAGCGCGAGGGCTGTGATGGCGGAGCTGTACGGTCGGGTGGACGGTTGCTCGGGAGGGAAGGGCGGGTCGATGCATCTGTTCGATGTCGAGAAGTGCTTCCTCGGCGGAGCCGCGATCGTCGGTGGCCAGGTGCCGAGCGCGACCGGCTTCGGGTTCGCGATCCGCTATCGGGGGGAGAAGCGCGTGGCGCTCTGTTTCCTCGGCGAGGCTGCGCTGAACCAGGGTGCCTTTCACGAGTCGCTCAACCTCGCGGCCGTCTGGAAGCTCCCGGTTATCTACGCGGTCGAAAACAACGTGTACGGAATGGGCACGGCGTTCTACCGCGTGTCCAAGACCGACGTGGACGACCGCGCGCTCGCGTACGGAATTCCTTGCCACGTGGTGAACGGGCAGGACGTCCTGGCGACCTACACGCTCTTCACCCGCCTCGCCGACGAGGTGCGGAACGGCAGCGGGCCCCAGTACGTGGAGATCGACACGTACCGCTTCAAGGGGCACTCGATGTCGGATCCGGTTTCAGGGACCTACCGAACCAAGAAGGAGGTGGACGAGCACACCGAGAAGGAGGATCCCATCCGGATCCTCAAGGAGCGCCTTTTCGCAGCCGGCGCTCTGGATCAGGCCGACCTCGAGAGGATGGACGCCGAGGCCCGGGAGATCGTGGACGACGCCGCTCGGTTCGCGGACGAGTCGCCGCGGCCCGAACCCGGTGCGCTGTACGAGAACGTGTACGCGCACCTGAACGAACACGGACGGTTGTTCCTCGACGGCCGCGAGGACGCACCCGGGTCGGGCGGGCAGGAGGACTGACCATGGCCGAGATCACCTACCGGGAGGCGCTGAACCAGGCGCTGCGGGAGGAGATGGAACGAGACGAGTCCGTCTTCCTGATGGGTGAGGAAGTGGCCCAGTACCACGGGGCCTACAAGGTATCGAAGGGACTTCTCGAACGATTCGGACACCGCCGCGTCCTCGATACGCCAATCTCCGAGTTGGGTTTTGCAGGGCTTGGAGTGGGTGCAGCACTGGTCGGCCTGCGTCCGGTGATCGAGTTCATGACGTTCAATTTCTCGTTTCTCGCGCTCGACCAGGTGATCAACACCGCGGCAAAATGGCGCTACATGAGCAACGGGCAGTTCAAGGTTCCAATCGTATTCCGGGGTGCCAATGGTGCTGCCCTCCAGCTCTCGGCTCAGCACTCTCAGGCATGCGAGGCGTACTACTTCCACAGCCCCGGGATCAAGGTCGTGGCGCCTGCTACCCCGGCCGACGCCAAGGGCATGCTCAAGGCAGCCATCCGAGACGACGATCCTGTAGTGGTTCTCGAGGGGGAGCTGCTCTACAACCTCAAAGGTGAGGTGCCCGAGGAGGGGGACCACGTCGTGCCGATCGGGAAGGCAGACGTGAAGCGAGAGGGAGGAGACGTTTCGATCATCACGCACGGTCGGTCGGTCCACCTGGCTCTGCAGGCCGCGACGAAGCTCGAGGAGGACGGAGTGGAGGTCGAGGTCGTCGACCTCCGTTCGCTCCGGCCCCTCGACGCGGAAACGATTCTGGCATCGGTGAGGAAGACCAACCGCGCGGTGTGCATCGAGGAGGGATGGCCCTTCGGCGGGGTCGGGGGGCAGGTCGTCTCGATCATTCAGCAGGAGGCCTTCGACTGGCTGGACGCGCCCGTGCTTCGGGTCAGCCAGGCGGATGTCCCGATGCCGTACGCGAAGAACCTGGAGGAGGCGGCCAAGCCCTCGGTGGACCGTGTGCTGCGGGCGTGCGACCGCGTGCTCTACCGCGCAGGGAACGGGAGGTAGGTCCGATGGCGACAAAGGTCCACATGGAGGCGCTTTCGCCGACCATGGAAGAGGGGCAGGTCGTTCGGTGGCTGAAGGGCGAGGGCGATTCCGTCTCGCCCGGGGAGGTGCTGGCCGAGATCGAGACCGACAAAGCCACCATGGAGCTGTCCGCTCGGGGAGAGGGCGTCCTGCGCAAGATCCTCAGGGCCGAGGGCCAGACCGCGCCGGTCGGTGCCCTGATCGCGGTGATCGGCGAGGAGGGCGAGGATATCTCCGCGTTGATCCCCCAGGGCGACGGCGGGGAAGAGGCGAAGTCGGCTGAGAACGGCTCGAAGCGGGGCGGGTCGCAGGGTGCCGCGAGCCGCAAGGGGAAGCGCTCACCGCGGCGTAGAGACGAGGGTAAGTCACAGTCGGACCATGAGATGGAAGAGAGTGGTGGGGCCCCGACCCAGGGGGCTGGCGGGGTGCGCTCCGCGGCGCCAGCGGCGGCGGCCGACGGCGCGCTGGGTGATCAGGAGCGGCTCAAGGCGTCTCCCCTTGCCCGGCGGCTTGCCCGGGATGCGGGGGTGGAGCTCTCGGCGATTCGAGGCTCGGGTCCAGGCGGGCGGATCGTGAAGCGGGACGTGGAGGAGGCGGCTGAGCGGAGAACGGTGCCCGCCGACTTGGACTTCTATGCCGCGAGGCACGCGGATCAGCCTGCGTACCAGGAAGTCCCGCTCTCCCAGATGCGGAAGACCATCGCTCGCCGGCTGACGGAGTCGTTGGGGCCGGTGCCGCATTTCTTCCTCACTGTCGAAGTGGACATGGTTCGAGCGGTACAGGCTCGGACTCGCCTGAACGAGCTGCTCGAGGATCAGGGGGAGAAGGTGAGCGTGAACGACCTGATCATCCGTGCGGTAGGGGGCGCGCTGCGTCAGCATCCGGCGGTGAACGCAGCCTGGCACGGCGATCATATCAAGCGCCACGGGCGGGTACACGTGGGTGTCGCGGTCGCGATCGAGGACGGGCTCATCACACCGGTGATCCGGGACGCAGACCGGAAGGGCGTTGCCGAGATCGCCCGCGAGGTCCGCGAGCTTGCCGGCCGCGCGCGGGCGAAGAAACTCAAGCCCGAGGAGTACACGGGCGCCACGTTCTCGATCTCGAACCTGGGGATGTTCGGGATCCACGAGTTCACCGCCGTCATCAACCCGCCCGAGTCGGGGATCGTCGCGGTCGGCCAGGTCGAGGAGACGCCGGTGGCGGTAGACGGGCAGGTTGTCGTCCGCCCGCGCATGAGGATCACGATGAGCTGCGACCATCGGGTGGTCGACGGCGCCACCGGGGCTCGCTTCCTCCAGACGCTCAGGGCGATGCTGGAGGAGCCCGCAGCGATCCTGCTCTAGAGTCGCCGTGCTCCTGTCCGCCTCGACGGGGTCGCGTAGCCCCGATCGACCAGCCAATCCCAGGCGTCCCGCGCTGCCTCGCGCGCCGGACGCGAGCCGTATCCTAGCTCGCGCCGCGCCTTCCCGTCGTCGAAATGGTGGGGGATGCTACCGAGCGCGGCGCTCGCCGCGTTCAGCGCCGGCTCCGATCCCGTCGCCGAACGCCTCGCGATAGCTCAGCGCTTCGCCGCCCAGGATGTAGCGCTCCCCTCGGCGCCCCGACCGCCCCGCGGCGGTGATCCCTGCGGCGACGTCGGCGGCGTGGCAGAAGTCGTTTCCGCCGGCAGGCGCAAGGCGCCCCAGTCCGCGGGCGACGGCGAGCAGAAGCCTTCCCGACGACGGCTTCCAGTCCCAGGGACCCAGCACGAAGACGGGGTTCACGGTGACTGCGTCCAGACCGAGTGCCACCTCGTGCCGTACCACGGCCTCGGCCTCGCGCTTCGAAATCACGTAGGGGACACTGGTGCGGGAAGGCGGTGGCGTATCCTCGGTCGCGGGCCGCGCGCGAGAGCCATATCCGAGTGCATCCACCGACGAAATGTGGACCATCCGCGCGCCTGCCGTGCGCGCGGCTCGCGCCAGCAGACGCGTTCCGCCGACGTTCACCTCTCGCAGGTTGTCCAGACCCCCCGTTTGGATCGCCACGACAGCGGCTGCATGATAGACGGCTTCCACGTCAGCCAGAGCCCGAGCGACGGCGGCCGCATTGCGCACGTCACCCACGGTACGCTCGACCTCGAGCCCCTCGAGCGGGCGTGGATCGGCGCCTTCTCGCACGAGGACGCGTACCCGTGCCCCCATGCCGAGTAGGTGGCGCACCAGGTTGTTTCCGACCAGGCCAGTCGCTCCGGTGACCAGAACGCGTGACAAACGGGTTACAGCTCCCTGCTGTAGATGCGCCACCGCTTGTACGGCGAAGCGCCCATGGCGACGAGCGGCCGGATCATGGCCTCGTTGTCCTCGAGCACCCAGGAGGCTTCGGCGCCGACACCGCCGAAGATCCGCGCCCGTCGCAGGAGCTCGTGCATGAAGAGCGGCAGGATGTGCTGGCCGCGGTACCGCTCGCGGATGTCCAGCAGGATCACGCGACCGTGACGCAACCGACGGCGGCCGGTAAGCAGCCTGAAGATTCCAGTGGGGAATATCCTTCCGGACGGGATTCGCTTGAGGATGCGGTTGTAGTCGTACGCCACGCCCATGAATCCAGCGGCTTCGCCGTCCACCTCGGCGACGAAGCTCATGTCCCCCACCAGGATTGGCCTGAGCTCCCGCGCCATGTAAGAGAACTCCTCCGTGGTCGTGGGCACGAAGCCCCAGTTCCCGCTCCATGCCTCGTTGAAGATGACCCGGCAGAGCTCGGCGTCACGCATGAAGCGGCGGCCGCCGAGGGCGCGAAAGGTGAGCCGTCCGAGCCGAACCCGAGCCCGTTCGGCCGCCCGCGCCATGCCCGGCGTCAGCTCGAAGTGCGAAGGGTCGGTCGGGATCCAGAAGCCGAGCAGGTCCTGCTCGCCGACCAGGCCCTGCTGCTCCAGGAGGCGAGCGTAGTACGGGGGATTCCAGGGCGTGAGGAACGACGGATCGGTATCGAACCCATCCACCAGCAATCCGCATTCGTGGTTGATGGAGGGGCTCATCGGCCCGCGCATCTCGTCTGCTTCGCGATCTTCGTCGTGTTTCCGGTCCAGGGGCCACGTTACCTGGGGGTGCCCGCAGGCGTTCCGGACGGTCCGGCGCGCGACTTGGTGCTCGCCGTTCTAGAGCGTGGGTCGAGCCGGGGCGGAGGTAGGATCAAAAGGTGTGTAAAAAGAGAGGCGACGTACCTTTCCGCTGAGATTTAAACCAGCGAGCCCGGGTGACAGCCCGGGGAAAGGAACGTCGCCTCATGAGAGAGGATATCGCGGGACCCCAGGGTGCGTCCAGCAGGCCGATGTGGGAGACGCTCGAGGGGATGGTTAGGGAGAAAGGCGCAGGAGTTCATCCAACAGATCATGGAGGAGGAAGTCACGGAGTTGTTAGGCCGGGAGAAGTCAGAGCGCAGGAGTACGGTGGACTCGGCCGAGGGCTACCGCAACGGATATGGCAAGCCGAGGCGGTTGGCGATGAGCTCGGGCACGATCATGCTCCGACGCCCTCGGGTTCGGGGCGTCGAGGAGCGGTTCGAGAGTCGGGTGTTGCCGTTGTTCGCACGACGGACGAAGGAGCTGGGTGCTCTGCTTCCGGAGCTGTATCTGCACGGGCTGGCGGAGGGAGACTTCGAGCTGGCGATGCGGGGCCTGCTGGGCGAGGGGGCCCCGTTGTCGAAGTCTTCGATTCGGCGGCTGCGGGCGGGATGGACGGCGGAATTCGAGGAATGGTCGAAGCGCTCGCTGGCCGACCGTGAGGTCGTCTACGTCTGGGCGGACGGGATCTACGTGAAGGCGGGGCTCGAGCGGGACAAGGCAGCACTGCTGGTGGTTCTGGGCGCGATGCGAGACGGGACGAAGGAAGTGTTGGCCCTGAGATCGGGCTACCGAGAGTCGGTCGAGTCCTGGTCGGAGGTGTTGCGGGATCTGAAGGCACGCGGCATCGAGGCGCCCCGGCTTCTGATGGCGGACGGTAACGCGGCGATCTGGGGCGCAGTACGGCAGGTATGGCCTGAGGCGGGCGAGCAACGGTGCTGGAACCACAAGATGAGGAACGTGCTGGACCGGCTGCCGCAGCGGGAGCAGAGCGAGGCGAAGGATCTTCTCAGGGCCGTGGTCTACGCACCGAGCCGGTCCGAGGCTGTGAAGGCCCGCGAAGTGTTCGCCAGGCGCTACAGGCCGTGGTATCCGAAGGCGGTGGACGTACTCGAGGACGACTGGGAGCGGATGGTGGCGTTCCACGACTTCCCCGAGGATCACTGGAAGCATCTACGCACGACGAACGTGGTCGAGAGCCCGTTCGCTGCGGTACGGCTCAGGACGACGGCGGCGAAGCGATTCAAGCGGGTCGAGAGCGCTACGGCGCTGATCTGGAAGTTGCTCTTGGTGGCCGAGAAGCGCTTCCGAAGGCTCGACGCTCCTCACCTCCTCAAGGACGTGTTTGAAGGAAGGAAGTTCGAAGACGGAAAGCCCGTCTCAACCCAACAGCGGAAGAATGCCGCCTGATACGTTTACACACCTATTGACCCAACCTCGCCGGGGCGCGGCCTTCCCGTCATCGCACGTGGCGGTGGCGGTAGCGCAGGCGCTTCTCGCACTTCGCCATCAGCCTAGACTGGGCCGGTGGGTGATGGCGCTCGCGCTCGGGCTGGCCGCGGGAGCTGTCTACGGAGGGTTCCACTATGCCGTGGATGCGCTGGCCGGGGTGGCGGTGGGTGCGGTGGCGGTATTCGTCGCCCGCCCCCGACGCCCGGGGAAGAGGAGTTCGGAGCGGGTCTCGGACCGGCCGTGGACGCGACCCGCGGAGCAAGCCTAAGTTCGGCCGCTCCGAGGGCCTCTCGCGCCCTCTTCTCCATCAGGGAGCGATACTGTGTCCACGAAGCCCGAAGAGAACAGCAGCTTCGACGTCCTCGTCATCGGGAGCGGCCCGGGCGGCTACGTTGCCGCGATCCGCTCGGCCCAGCTGGGGCTGAGGGCCGCCTGCGTCGAGGCGGACAGACTGGGCGGAGTGTGCCTCAACATCGGCTGCATCCCCACCAAGGCCTTGCTCTCGAGTGCCTTTCTGGTCAACGAGATGAAGGAGGGAGAACGGCACGGGATTCGCGCTCAGAACCTGACCTTCGAGTTGGGTCCAGCGCAGGAACGAAGCCGTAAGGTTGCCGAGCAGATGAACCGGGGGGTCGCAGGGCTTTTCAAGAAGAACAAGGTCACGCACGTGCAGGGCCACGCACGTCTAGTTGGCAACGGGAAGGTCGAGGTCGACACCAGTGGCGAGAAGCGCACGCTCTTCTCGAAGCACATCATCCTTGCGACCGGATCACGTCCGAAGGATCTCCCGACTCTCAAGATCGACGAGGACCGTGTGATCAGCTCAACCGGTGCGCTCACACAGGGGAGCGCACCGGCATCGCTCGCTGTCATCGGCGCTGGCGCGGTGGGGGTCGAGTTTGCCGACGTCTTCAACGCATACGGCACCGAAGTCACGATCATCGAGGCGCTCGACCGAGTTCTCCCGATCGAAGACGCCGACTGCTCGGCCATCGTGGAGAAGGCTTTCAAGAGACGCGGTATGGAGGTGTTCACGGGAGCACGGTTGGAGAACGCCCGGATTCATGAGGAGGGGGTCAAGGTCACCTTCAAGGATCGTAAGGACGAGGTCCGCGAACTGGACGTCGACCGTGTGCTGTCGGCCGTCGGCCGGACGCCCAATACCGAGGACGTCGGACTCGACCGGGTGGGGGTGAAGACGGATCGAGGTTTCATCGTGGTGGACGAGCGATTCCGAACCAACGTCGATGGTGTCTACGCGATCGGCGATTGTGCCGGACACCAGCTTCTCGCGCACAAGGCCAGCCACGAGGGAATCGTCTGTGTCGAGCACATCACCGGGCAGGGACACGGGACGATCGACTACGAGAACGTACCCTCCTGCACGTACTGCAACCCCGAGGTGGCCTCGGTCGGGTTAACCGAGGCGCAGGCCAGGGAGAAGGGGCTCGATGTCCAGGTCGGGAAGTTTCCCTGGCTGGGCATCGGCCGCGCCGTGGCCGGTGGACACGCAGAGGGGTTCATCAAGGTGATCCGCGAGCGGACCTATTCGGAGATCCTCGGGGCGCACATCGTCGGCCCACATGCTACCGAGCTGATCGCAGAGTTCGTGATCGGGAGGCACCTGGAGTCCACGGTGGAAGAGCTCGAGCGGGCGATGCACCCGCACCCGACGCTCTCGGAGGGGGTCGCCGAAGCAGCCCTCGCGGCGCTCGGTCGGCCGATCCACATCTAGCAGGTCGCTGAACCTGCTAGCCCCTCGGGTCAGACCTCGGCGGGTTCGGGCTCTTCTGCGTCCACCCCACGAATCCTGAGGAGCCGGAGGACCGCTTCGCCGATCTTGTTGTTGGGCGTCGAGGCGCCGGCGGTGATGCCGAGCGTGAAGGGACCGGCCGGGAGCCAGTCTTCCTCCACCAGCTCCGATGCGGTGGCGGCTAGCTCCGGCTTGTGCCGGATCGTCCCCGAGCCAACGTCGATGCAGGCCGCGTCCTCCACGTGATACGTGGTGGAATGCTGCCGACACATGTGAGCGAGATGATTGGTGTTCGATGAATTGTAGCCGCCGATCACGATCATGATGTCGGGTGGATCGGCCATCATTTCCACCACCGCGTCCTGCCGCTCCTGGGTTGCAGAGCAGATGGTTCCGAACGAGCGATAACGGTTCGCTATCTGATCCTCGCCCCAGCGTTCGACCATCGCCGAGCGTACCCGCGTGCCGATCGCCAGCGACTCGTTCGCCAGCATGGTCGTTTGGTTGGCCACACCGATACGTTGGAGATCCCGTTCGGGATCGAAGCTGGTCGAGGCCTTCTCACGGAAATGTTCGGCGAGCTCTACCGGCTCGAGGTGGCCCTCGCGGCCGGCAATGTAGTCGCAGACCAGCATGGCCTCATCCATGTCGCGGACGATGATGTACTTACCCCCGGTATGATTGCTTACCTGCGAGGCCGTGGCGCGGGATTCCTCGTGGTAGTACTTGCCGTGGATGAGAGCCGTGAACCCTTCGCGTGCGTATCCCTCGACCCGCTTCCAAACGTGTAGTACCGAACCGCACGTCGTGTCGACGAGAATGCAGCCGACCTCGCGCAGACGGTTGAAGTCCTGGAGAGTGACGCCGAAGGCGGGCAAGATGACTACGTCGTCAGCTGTCACGTTCGAGAAGTCGAAGACCCCAGACTGATCCGGATAGATGAACCGGATGCCCATCTCGGTCATCTTTCGGTTGACGTGGGGATTGTGGATGATCTCACCCACGAGGTAGATGCGGCGGTCCGGGAATTTATGGACGGTCTCGTAGGCATAGTCGACCGCGCGGTCGACGCCGTAGCAAAAACCGAACTCCTGCGCGAGGCGGACGGTGACGTCGCCGAACGTGTCCTGGTAGCCGCGCGCACGAATACGTTCGACGACAGCGGAATGGTACTCCGCGTCGATCACGCCCTTGACCTCTGCCTTGAGGCCGAAGCCCTTACGAAAGTAGGTGTGCTCCATCGTCACGGAAGAGAACAGCCTGGCCGGCACGAGGAAAGTGCGGGTGTTCCGGACCGGGTCGGAGGGGAGCGGGTAGCACGCGCGCATGTTCGCCCTTCTGCTGCTCCTGTTCATCGTCGTTCCGGTCGCCGAGTTGATGATCCTAATCCAGCTCGGTAGGGAGTTCGGCGTGCTGGCGACCGCCGGGCTCGTGCTCGGGACGGGCTTCGCCGGCGCTGTCCTGGCGCGCGCGGAAGGAATGCGTACGCTGCGCGGGATGCGGAGAGAGCTGGCCGCCGGCCGGGTCCCCGGTCGCGAAATGCTCGATGGCTTGGCGGTGCTGGTGGGTGGTGCGCTGCTCCTGACTCCAGGACTCATCACCGACCTCGCCGGGCTCGCGCTGCTGGTCCCGGTGAGCCGTAGAGGGCTGCAGGCGCTGGCGCGAGCGTGGTTCGAACGTCAGCTCCGAAAAGGGGCGCTCCAGGTGTCGGCGCTCCAGTGGCAGGGCGGCGGACGCCCTCCTCCCTCTGGGCACCGTCCACCCGGGCTGGACCCGCGCCACGAGATCCAGGTGCCGCCCCCAGAAGAGCGGCGCTGAGCCGAGACGAACCCGACGCGTGGAGACGGAGCGACCCATGAAGAACGATTTCCTCGAGCGTCTGCTGGATGCTGCCGGTCCCTCCGGCTTCGAGGTCCGACCGGCGCGCGTCTGGCGCGAGGAGGCCGAGGGTTTCGCGGATCGGGTGAGCGTGGACGTGAGCGGTAACTCGGTGGCCGAGGTCAACCCGGCGGGGACGCCGCGCGTAATGCTCGCGGGTCACATCGACGAGATCGGCCTGCAAATCACCCACATCGACGACAAGGGCTTCCTGTTCGTCGACGAGATCGGGGGATGGGACCCGCAGGTCGTGGTGGGGCAGCGGGTGACGATCCTCGCCCGGGAGCACGACGTCCCCGGTGTCGTAGGAAAGAAGCCGATCCACTTGATCCAGCAAGAGGAGAGCTCGAAGGCGAGCAAGATGAAGGAGCTGTGGGTCGACGTGGGCGCGACGTCGCGTTCCGAAGCGCTGGCGCTGGGTATTCGGGTCGGTGACCCGATGGTGCTGGCGACCGGGATGATCCAGCTCGCCGGGGATCGGATCGCCAGTCGCGCGATCGACGATCGCATCGGAGCGTATGTCGTGCTCGAGGCGCTACGCGCGCTGGCGTCCGACCCCCCGTCGGCTGCGGTAGTGGCGGTCGCGACCGCACAGGAAGAGATCGGCCACACGGGCGGCGGGGCCCGCACCAGCGCGTATGCGATCGACCCGCAGGTCGCCCTGGTCGTGGACGTGACTTTCAGCACCGACGTGCCCGACATAGAGAAGAAGGAGTTGGGCGAGCACGAGATCGGAGGTGGACCCGTATTGAGCCGTGGCTCGGCCGCGCACCCAGTCGTGTTCGAGCGGCTGGTCGAAGCCGCGGAAGCGGAGGCGATCCCGCATACCATCCAGGCGCAGCCCAAGGCCACTCGGACGGATGCCGACGCGATCTTCCTCAGCCGGGCTGGCGTGCCCACTGGGTTGATCTCGATCCCAAATCGCTACATGCATTCGCCCAACGAGCTCGTGAGCCTCGCGGACGTCGCCCACGGGGTCCGGCTGATCGAGGCGTTCGTGCGGCGCCTCGAGCCAGGATTGGATCTCACGCCACGTTGAGGTCGCGGCGCTCGCGTTTGACCGCCTGGCAGGCCCCGTCTAGTGTTCAGCGCCCCAGAGTTTCCGGGGCCGGACCCCGCCCCGGCCGATCGCGTCCGGGGGTCTTCGTAGCTCGCTCGCTTCGAGCCGCCGGATGATCCGTCCGGGTGCCGCAGCTCCAGATTAGGATGGTCGGGATGATCGACTCGAAGGAAGTGGTGCAGGACCTCCAGGTGATGCGGGACGACGGTCATCTCTCGGACGCGTTGCTGCGGAAGACAGTGCGCGAGATCGCGGCGTCGGACAAGCGGTTCAGCTGGGTCGGGGTCTACCTGCTCTCTGCGGAGTCCGACGAGCTTTGGTTGCACAACTATGTCGGCTCGCAAACAGAGGACGCAAAGATCCCCGTGGGCACGGGGGTGTGCGGCACGGCGATCGCGGAGAAGAAGAACCTGAATATCCCTGACGTGCGGAAGTTCGAGAACTATGTGATGTACGATCCGGACGTGCAGTCCGAGCTGGTGGTGTTGATCCGTGCCGGTGACGATGTCTTCGGTGAGATCGCCGTAGAGAGCGAGGACGCAAAGGCCTTCAAGGCGAAAGACGAGGCCGCGGTGCAGGCGGTTGCCGACAAGCTCGCGGAGCAACTGGTCGCGGAGCGCCGGTAGCGTCCCACCGTGGATGCGGAGAGCCTGCCCTCCGGCCTGCGCTGGGTGGACACGGGCAACGCGGGTCCCTTCACGCTCGGAGGGACCCGCTCGTATGTAGTGGACCATACGCGCGTCGCCGTGGTCGACCCGGGCCCTGACGTCTGCGGCGCTGCGCTTCCGAGCATGCTCGAAGGGGTGGCGTGTGCCAGCCTTGCCGCTCTGGTCGAGCACATACGCTCGCAGGGGCGCTGACTCCGCGGTCACGTATCGTACGATTGCTGGTGCGGTTGCTGCCGCTCCGCACGCCATGGTATGGTCCGACGTGCCCCAACCCCTAGCCAAACGGCCGGCCGCCGAGCTCCTCGAGCTGGTAGGCGAGGACGGGCTGATCGCGGAGCCGTCGCGGCTGCTGGCGTACGAGTCCGACGGGTTGGTCGCATATCGCTTTCCTCCCCGGGCGGTCGTTCTTCCGATCGACACCGCCCAGGCCGCCGACGTCGTCGGAATCCTTCACCGACACGCGATTCCTTTCGTTCCGAGAGGCGCCGGCACAGGGCTGTCTGGAGGCGCTCTCGCCACGCGCGAAGCGGTTCTGATCGGGACCGCGCGCATGAACAAGATCCTCTCGCTCGACCCGGCCGGCCGGGTGGCACGCGTGCAGGCTGGGGTGGTGAATTCCGAGCTGACCGCGGCCGCGAGACCACACGGATTGCACTACGCGCCCGATCCATCGTCTCAAAGCGCGTGCACGCTAGGCGGCAACGTCGCCGAGAACTCGGGGGGGCCCCACTGCCTGAAGTACGGTGTCACCTCGCGCTGGGTCACGGGGCTCACGCTGGTGCTCCCCGACGGGCGAGTGCTCGACTTGGGTGGCTGGGGCAGCGACCCCAACGGCTATGATCTCGTGGGACTGGTGGTCGGTTCGGAGGGATGCTTCGGCCTGGTGACCGAGATCGAGGTGCGGCTGCTGCCGTTGGCTGAAGGGGTGCGCACGCTGCTCGCAATATTCGAGGATCTGGAATCGGCCGGCACCGCGGTCACGGACATCATCGCCTCGGGGCTGCTGCCCTGCGCCCTGGAGATCATCGACGCGGAAACCATCCGCGCGGTGGAGGCCAGCGTCTTCGCCGCCGGATATCCGACCGACGCCGGCGCCGCTCTGGTGATCGAGGTGGACGGGACCGACGCGGGGCTGGACGCCGAGGTCGAGGGAGCAGAGGCGTGCTGCCGACGCGCGGGGGCGCGCGAGATCCGCCGCGCGGCTGACGAGGCCGAGCGGGCGGCGCTCTGGAAGGGTCGGAAGAAGGCATTCGGTGCGATGGGCCGGATCGCGCCGGACCTCCTCGTGCAGGACGCAACCGTGCCCCGCACCCGGCTGCCGGCCGTGCTCCGAGAGATCACCGAGATCGGGCGTGCGCATGGTCTCAAGCTCGCGAACGTATTCCACGCGGGCGACGGCAACCTGCACCCCAATATTTTGTTCGACCGACGCGACCCCGACCAGGTCGCGCGCGTGGAACGCGCGTCGCTCGAGATCATGCGTGCTTGCGTCGCGGCGGGAGGCACGATCACCGGCGAGCACGGAGTCGGGATCGACAAACGCGAGTACATGGAGCTGGTGTTCTCTCCGGTAGAGCTCGACCTGATGACAGCGGTGAAGGCCGTGTTCGACCCGCTCGGTCTCTGCAACCCCGAGAAGGTGCTCCCGCTCACGCGGGAGAGGCAGAGCTGACCGTGACGGCCCCCTCGGATCCGGTAGCTGGGCTGCTTGAGCTGCTCCCTCCGGACTGCGTGTTGGAGGGCGAAGCCGCGCACGCATGGAGCGTATGGGGTGTGCCCCCCCGTGCGGTGGCTTTCCCCCGCTCCACCGATGAGGCGGCCCTCGTGCTCGCGCGCGCCAGCGAGGAGGGTTGGACGGTGGAGCCAGCGGGATCGGGGACCTGGTTGGCGTCGGGCAACCCCGCCGGGAGTCTCGACTTCGTTCTCAGCGCGGAGCGCATGGATGCGGTAATCGAGCACGAGCCCGGCGACCTCACGATCACGGTCGGGAGCGGAATGCGATTGTCGTCGTTGGACGCCCGTCTGGCTCCGCACAACCAGTGGCTTCCGCTCGAGCCGGCGGGCCAGTGCCGTACCCTGGGTGCGGTCGCGTCCACCGGCGCGTGGGGACCGCTGTATGCGGCCTGGGGCGGACCGCGTGACTTGACCCTCGGATTGCGCGGTGTGACCGGGGACGGACGAGCCTTCCGGGCCGGTGGTCGGGTCGTGAAGAACGTCGCTGGCTTCGACCTCGTGCGCCTGATGATCGGCAGCCGCGGCACGCTCGCGTTCATCACCGAGGTGACGTTGCGTCTCTACCCCCGCCCGGCCTTGGACCGAACCCTCGTGGTGCGGGGACGAAGACTGGAGGAACTGGTCCCCAGCGCCGTGGCGGTATCGTCCCAGGTGGTGACACCCGCCGCGGTAGAGGTATTCGAGCGTCCTCGGGAAGGACACGGGGAGCGCGAGGCGGTGCTGGCCGTACGCCTGACGGGGCTGGATGATCAGGTGCGGGCAGAGGAGGGGATCGTTCGCGCGGCCCTCTCGACGGCGCGCGCGGGAGCGGTGGAAGTGCTGCGCGCGAAGGATGCGGCGACTCTCTGGCGTGAGATCAGGATGCTCGAGGAAGACGCCGATCTCGCGACCTGCCTTTCGCTCGCGCCTGCGCGACTCGCCGAGACGGTCGAGTTGGCGCGCGCTGTGATCCGGATGAGTGACGGTGAGGATGCGCCCGATCGGTCCGCCGCGCGGATCTCTGCGCACGCGGATGCCGGCGTCCTGCGACTGGCGTGTCCGTTCCTCGCGTCGGACCCGGGGCGGGACGAGCGTTGCGCCGACGGGCTCGCCGGTGTGCGCCGCTCGCTCGCTCGCGCCGGCGGTAGCCTCACGGTGACGCGAGGGCCCGCGGGTGTCCTGAAGCGAGTGGGGGCGTGGGACCCGGCGGGTTCGGCCGTCGAGCTGATGGAGGGGCTCAAGCGGGCGTTCGACCCGGCGGGAATCCTTTCAAGGGGCCGCTTCGTGCTCGATCCGTCAGGCCGGGGCGGGCCTTGAGATCCCTGGCGACGACGCTCGCGCGTGAGCAGGACAAGCTGCTCACGTGCATCCACTGCGGATTCTGCCTTCCCGTCTGCCCGACCTACACGCGGCTGGGCGACGAGAACGACTCTCCGCGCGGGCGGCTGCACCTCATGCGTGCGGTCTCCGAGGGTCGGCTCGGGGCCGACTCGCCCGCCTTCCAGCTCCACATCGACCGCTGCTTGGGATGCCGCGCCTGTGAGACCGTGTGTCCGTCCGGCGTCCAGTACGGTGCACTGCTCGAGTTGGCGCGCGAGGAGGCGGCGGCCGCTGGCGGAACCCGTTTGCACGATCGCCTCATTCTTGCGGTGTTCGCTCGCCACGGTCTTACCCGGCTGGCCATGGCGCTCGCGCGTGTGCTCCGGGTGACGGGGGTACCCGCGCTGGCAGCACGCCTGCTCCCATCGTGGAGATTGCTCGCCGGGCTACGTCTGGCCGCGGGTATGCTCGCGGCGAGCGTGCCCTGGCGAGGGCTGAGAGAGCGCGAGCCCGTCGTGAGTGGCCCCGAGGTCGACGGGCCCGCCCGCCCCTCGGATCGTGGGGCCACGGACGGGGCCGTCGGCCGGGATGGTGCCCGTGTGGCGCTGCTACGCGGATGCGTGCAGCACGGGTTGTTCGGGCACGCCAATGAGGCGACCGCACGCGTCCTGTCCGCGAACGGGATACGGGTGCGCGAGGTTTCCGGGCAGGGATGCTGCGGTGCGCTGCACGCGCACGGCGGGGACCTCGAGGGCGCACGCAGGCTCGCGCGTATCAACGTCGACGCGTTCGAAGCCGAATCTGCCGGCATGATCGTGGCGAACGCGGCGGGATGCGGTACGATCATGAAGGAGTACGGCCACCTGCTGGAACACGACCCGGCGTACGCGGAGCGCGGGGCGGCGCTTGCGGCATCCGTGCGGGATCTGGCGGAGGTGTTGGCCGAGCTAGGTCCGCGCTCCGGAGCGCCCCTGCGTGCGACGGTGACCGTCGACGCCCCGTGCCATCAGCTACACGCTCAGGGAATAGCCGAAGCGCCGGCTGCCCTGCTCGCCGCCATACCCGGGCTACGTATGGTTCCGCTGGCCGGCGCCGACGAGTGTTGCGGCGGCGCGGGAATCTACGGGATCACCCATCGGGAGCTGGGCGGCCGAATCGGGGCCGACAAGGTGGCCGCGGTGGCGGAGACGGGTGCAGAGGTAGTCGTGACCGGAAACCCGGGCTGCGTGATGCAGATCGGCGCGGGTCTGCGCGTGGCGGGCATCGCCTGCCACGCGATGCATCCCGTCGAGCTATTGGATGAGAGCTACCGACGGGCCGGGCTCTACTCGTAAGATTCCTGTTACCGGCCCGTCGCTCGCTCTCGGTTTGCGGCGCGCGTTGGCGGTCCCACTCGCTGAGCGCTACGGAGACGACCCTGGCATCCTGGCTCGAACACCTCGTGACCCTGGAGCCCGCGTCCAGTCTTTGGGAAAGGGTCTTCATGGTGGCTCCGCTCGTCCTCGTGGGAACGCCTCCCCGCTGCGACGACGAGACCAAGCCTGCCGTGGCTGCGCTTGACGTCTTTCCTGCCCGCGTCGTTGCCGGTCCACTCCTGGACGACGCGTACTTTCATCTCGAGTGCCGGATGGAGCGGACGGTCGACGATCTGGGCGGAGGCAGCCTGGTCGTCGGAAGGGTCGTCGCGGCCCACGCAGCGAGCGAGGCGGTTCGACGTCCCGGCACGGACGACGCCGATCTGATCGCTCAGGCTCCGCTCCTGGCTTATCTCCACCCGGGACGGTGGAGCCGTGTGGCCGAGAGCCAGGCGTTCCCGTTCCACAAGGGCTTTTCCCGGTGACGGTGCCGGCGGCCGGGGCTCGCCCACCACCTGCTCTCGCAGACGTGATCCGCGCGCACGTGGCCGGGCTCCAAGATGAAATGGTGGCGTTCACGTGCGCGCTGGCGGAGCTCGAGTCGCCGACTGACGCGCCCGCTTCCCAGCGCCGTGTGCAGGATTTGTTGGCGGACGCGCTCGAGTCGCTGGGCGTCGCGGTTCGGCACGTTCCCGGTGTGAGGAGCGGGGGACAACTGTACGGGCGGGCGCGTCGGCGCCGGCGTGCGCCCTCGCAGCTGCTGCTCGGCCACTCCGATACCGTCTGGCCCCTCGGCACCGTCGAGGAGATGCCGGTGCGGCTGGAGGACGGCGTGCTGCGGGGCCCGGGCGTGTACGACATGAAGGCGGGACTCGCGCAGCTTGTCTTCGCACTCCGTACCCTGCGTGACATCGGGCTGGAGGCGCCGGCGGCGCCAGTGGTGCTCGTGAACTCCGACGAGGAGATGGGCAGCTTCGAGTCTCATCGCCTGGTGCGTCGGCTGGCCCGTAGCGCAGCGCGCACGTACGTGCTCGAGCCTTCGCACGGACCGGAGGGTCGCATCAAGACCGCGCGTAAGGGTGTGGGTCACTTTCAGGTCACGATCCGAGGCCGGTCTGCCCATGCGGGTCTCGATCCCGAGGCGGGGGCCAGCGCCATCGTCGAGCTTGCGCACGTCATTCAGACCCTTCACGCGCTGAACGACCGCGGGCGTGGAATCACGGTCAACGTGGGGGTGGTGGATGGCGGCGTGCGGGCCAACGTGATCGCGCCTGTGAGTCGTGCGGAGGTAGACGTCCGGGTCGTGACCAGCGAGGACGCCGCCTTCGTCACCCGCCGGATCCACTCGCTCACGGCGATCACCCCCGGGATCGAGCTTCAGATCGAGGGAGCTGTGGACCGGCCACCTCTGGAGCGCACGCCTCGGAATCGTCGCCTTTGGGAAGCCGCCAGGAGTGTGGGCGCCGAGTTCGGACTCCGGCTCGAGGAGGCTACCGCCGGTGGGGGGTCGGACGGCAACACCACAAGCCAGTACACCGCGACCCTGGACGGGCTTGGAGCGGTCGGCGACGGAGCCCACGCGCCACACGAGCACGTGGTCGTCGAGGGTCTGGTAGAGCGATGCGCGTTGCTGGCACGGCTGCTTCTTCTTCCAGTTGAGGAGGGACGGGAATGAACGACGACGTCAACGTTCCCTACGGCTCTTTGACGCGCATCGCTCCCCTGGAGCAGTGGCCGGTGGACCGTCGGGCCCTTCCCCGCGACCGTTGGGAGCGGGGCGACTACGTCGTGGTCGAGGTGCACGATCCTCGGCGCCTCCGATCCGTATGCCGTCCGGGGGATCATGGAGGCATGGGGAGGGCACCCACCCGACGTGGTGACCGGCCCCACTGCGAACACCGAGGCGGGCGTCCAGCTCGTGGAGCGGCTGAGCGGAATCCGCGCACTGAACCTCATGCGCCGCGACGCTCTTCCTGCCCTCCGCGAGGTTCTGATCGCGCGCTTCTCTGCGTGACGGCGGCCCCCGCGTGAGGATCGACCGGGCTGAGCTCTTCGAGGTCCCGTTGCGGCTGCGCGAGCCGTTCGAGACCCACGCTGGTGTCATGCAGAGCCGACCGATACTCCTCGTCGCCCTCCATGGTGATGGCCGCGTCGGGTGGGGAGAATGCGCCGCGTTGGAGACACCGAGCTATTCCCCCGAGACCACCGAGACCGCCTGGCACGTCCTTACGCGCTGGCTGCTCCCTGCCGTGATCGGTCGCTCGGAGCTGCGCCCGAAGGGAAGCGCGTTCGGGTGCGCGCAGGAAGTGCTCGCTCCGGTCGATTGGTTGCGGGGCCATCCCATGGCGAAGGCCGCGGTGGAAACGGCTGCGTGGGATCTCGAGGCCAGGCTCGCTGGCGTTCCCCTTTGCGAGGCGATCGGCGGCGTGCGGCGCACCGTGCCGGCCGGAGTGAGCATCGGGCTCCAGCCGAGTGTCGATGCGCTCCTGCGGCGCATCGACGCGTTCCTGGCCGATGGTTACCGACGGGTAAAGGTGAAGATCACGCCGGAACGCGATGTCGTCATGCTTGGCGAGGTCCGATCGCGGTTCCCCGATCTGGCGGTGACGGCCGACGCCAACTCGGCGTATTCGCTGGCTGATCTGTCCCACTTCCGCGAATTGGACGAGCTCGGCCTCGCGATGATCGAGCAGCCGCTGGCTTGCGACGACCTGCTCGGGCACGCCCGTCTGCAGGCGGAGCTCCGGACGCCGTTGTGTCTGGACGAGTCCATCGGGTCGGCCAGGGACGCGCGTCTCGCACTCGAGCTCGGCGCTTGCCGGGTCGTCAACGTGAAGCCCGGCAGGGTGGGAGGGCTTACCGAGGCACGCGCGATCCACGACCTCTGTCGGGAGCATGGTGTCCCGGTGTGGTGTGGGGGAATGCTCGAATCCGGTATCGGACGTGCCCACGCGGTTGCACTGGCGACGCTCCCCGGCTTCACCACCCCGGGCGATCTTTCCGCTAGCCGTCGCTACTGGGAGCGAGACCTGGTAGATCCGGAGTGGACGCTGGAAGACGGGGCTCTCGCTCCTTTCGCCGCGGCTGGCATTGGCGTCGAGCCTGACCGGTCGCGCATCGAGACCCTGGCAGTACGCCGCGAGAACTTCCGCTGATCCGGTGGCACGGACCCGCACCGGCGCTCCCCGTGTACGACGTCATCGGAAGGCCGACGTCTCGCTCAAGGAGCGAAGGCATGATTCTTCCGACCATCCGCGCTTCCTTCGGTCGCGCCGACGCTCTTCATCTGGTCGATCTCCTGGGCCGTCACGATCCCGAGCTCCGGGAAGCCGCGCGTGAGCGGTTAGAGGAGCAGGGGCCAGACAGCCTGTTGGACGATCCGCGCGTGCGGAGTGCGTTGCTTACCGATCCCGACGTGCAGGCGCCGCCCTCGCTCGTGTTCTACGTGCTGGTGCGGCAGGCGCTACTCGAGGGCGGGATCGACTGCGTTGCAACCGCAGACCTCGTCGCCTCGGTCGTGGTTGCCTTTGCACGCACAGAACGTGCGTACCGCATCTCCGACGAATCGGAGCGGGAGTTTCATTACCTCGTCGACCTGATCCAGCAGCTGGGCGAGGTGCAGGAGCGGCGCGCGTTCATGCTGCGTGCGCACTTGGGCAACTTCTCGCTCTGGCTCGCTGGCCTTTTCCCGGACTTTCTGGAAGCGCGGGTGCGGAGGAAGGGAGCGCCCCCGATCGACTACTACGACCACATGGGCACCACCGGATACCGGCTCGCCGCCCAGACCCCGCAGGCGGCGGCGCTGGGAGTAGACCAGGTGTTCGGCGATGTCGCGCGCCGTTTCTCCGGAGTGCGCGCGGCCCTGAACCGGCTTTCGGATCGCTACCTCTGGCCGGGCGGGGGCGATCCCGTGAACCGTCTGATCCGTGAGGTCACCCAGCGAGTGGAGCCTTGACGACCTCCCGGCTCGGCCGCCCCTTCGGCGACCGCGGCGGCGCAGGGACGGCCCCGAGGCGCCCGTGACGAGTCCCACGGAGCTCGCCCTCAGGCCTCTGGCTGCTCCCGGGATCGATGATCCCTCGGTCTGCCCGCATTGCTGGTGCGTGAACCCCGGGCCATTCCGGTTGTGCGCGCGCTGCGGGGCGAGTATGGAGAGCTTTCTCCAGGAAAGCGGTGGGCTACGACGCGCGGCCCCGGTACAGAGCCCGGTGCCAATCGGCGGCCGGTTGTCGCTGCCACAGCGCATCGTGCTGTGCTTGTTCCTGGTGCTGATGACGTTCGCCTATCTGTCTCATCTGCTGCCCGTGTCCCCGGGGGCGCGGCCTCTGGCGGGCACCCCATCCGGTGGTAATCGCTAGGGCTCGATCGCGACACATCAGAGCTTCCTCAGGCATGCGGGGCAGAAGCGCCAGGCGGACTCGAGCCGGGTGCCGCACGTGCAGGAACGAGTGCGCATGAACCCGCACCAGGGACACCCTGCCGCGTCCGATGGGCAGGGACGGGCACAGCCGCGACACGGCAACGCGGACCCGGGCTCGCTCTGTAGGACGCGACCGACCTCGTGGGGCGTAGTGACGCCCTCCGCGACCTGACGCCGCGCGTCCTCGGACAGCGATCCCATGCCCGCCTCGATTGCGAGTCGGCGGAGGCGTGCGGTCGAAGCTCCTCGCACCAACTCGTCGCGTAGCGCGTCGGTCATCACCAGCACCTGGAATACGCCGACCCGACCGCGATAGCCGTCCGGGCAGCGTCCGCAGCCCGTCGCGCTCCGGCCGCGGCACGCCGGACAGACGCGCCTCACCAGACGCTGCGCGACCACGCCGGTGAGCCCGCCGGCCACCAGATACGGCGGGACGCCCATGTTGAGCAGCCGAGTAATCGCGCCCGGCGCGTCGACCGTATGGATTGTCGAGAGGACCAGGTGGCCGGTGACTGCGGCTGCCATGGCGATCTCGGCGGTCTCGCGGTCGCGGATCTCTCCCACCATGACCACGTCCGGGTCCTGCCGGAGCACGGCGCGCAGGGCCACCGGAAAGGTCAACCCCGCGCGAGGCCGGACCTGCAGTTGGCAGACTCCAGGCAGTCGCCACTCGACCGGGTCCTCGAGCGTGACCACGTTGAGCCGCTCACGGTCCACCTCGAGGAGCGCGGAGTGCAGCGTACTGCTCTTTCCGCTCCCGGTGGGTCCGGCCGCGAGCAGGACGCCCTGGCCGCCCCGGAGCACTGAGCTCACGCGGCGCAGGTCCTCCGCAGCCAGACCGAGCGCGGCGACATCTGGAGGTGCCTCGCAGGGATCGAGCACGCGTACCACGCCCTTTTCTCCGTTCTCGACCGGGAGCGTGGACACGCGCAGCGTGAGGCGTCGCCCATCCCGCTGGAAGGGGATAGCGCCATCCCTGTGGGCGCTGGCGGATCGAGATGTCCATTCCCGCCAGGACCTTGATGCGGGAGAGCACCGCGCGTCGCGCAGCCGGAGGAAGTTGCAGGACCTCGTGGAGCAGGCCGTCCACCCGGAAGCGCACGCGCACCTCCCCCTCACGCTCCTCGATGTGGATGTGAGGTTGGGTCAATAGGTGTGTAAACGTATCAGGCGGCATTCTTCCGCTGTTGGGTTGAGACGGGCTTTCCGTCTTCGAACTTCCTTCCTTCAAACACGTCCTTGAGGAGGTGAGGAGCGTCGAGCCTTCGGAAGCGCTTCTCGGCCACCAAGAGCAACTTCCAGATCAGCGCCGTAGCGCTCTCGACCCGCTTGAATCGCTTCGCCGCCGTCGTCCTGAGCCGTACCGCAGCGAACGGGCTCTCGACCACGTTCGTCGTGCGTAGATGCTTCCAGTGATCCTCGGGGAAGTCGTAGAACGCCACCATCCGCTCCCAGTCGTCCTCGAGTACGTCCACCGCCTTCGGATACCACGGCCTGTAGCGCCTGGCGAACACTTCGCGGGCCTTCACAGCCTCGGACCGGCTCGGTGCGTAGACCACGGCCCTGAGAAGATCCTTCGCCTCGCTCTGCTCCCGCTGCGGCAGCCGGTCCAGCACGTTCCTCATCTTGTGGTTCCAGCACCGTTGCTCGCCCGCCTCAGGCCATACCTGCCGTACTGCGCCCCAGATCGCCGCGTTACCGTCCGCCATCAGAAGCCGGGGCGCCTCGATGCCGCGTGCCTTCAGATCCCGCAACACCTCCGACCAGGACTCGACCGACTCTCGGTAGCCCGATCTCAGGGCCAACACTTCCTTCGTCCCGTCTCGCATCGCGCCCAGAACCACCAGCAGTGCTGCCTTGTCCCGCTCGAGCCCCGCCTTCACGTAGATCCCGTCCGCCCAGACGTAGACGACCTCACGGTCGGCCAGCGAGCGCTTCGACCATTCCTCGAATTCCGCCGTCCATCCCGCCCGCAGCCGCCGAATCGAAGACTTCGACAACGGGGCCCCCTCGCCCAGCAGGCCCCGCATCGCCAGCTCGAAGTCTCCCTCCGCCAGCCCGTGCAGATACAGCTCCGGAAGCAGAGCACCCAGCTCCTTCGTCCGTCGTGCGAACAACGGCAACACCCGACTCTCGAACCGCTCCTCGACGCCCCGAACCCGAGGGCGTCGGAGCATGATCGTGCCCGAGCTCATCGCCAACCGCCTCGGCTTGCCATATCCGTTGCGGTAGCCCTCGGCCGAGTCCACCGTACTCCTGCGCTCTGACTTCTCCCGGCCTAACAACTCCGTGACTTCCTCCTCCATGATCTGTTGGATGAACTCCTGCGCCTTCTCCCTAACCATCCCCTCGAGCGTCTCCCACATCGGCCTGCTGGACGCACCCTGGGGTCCCGCGATATCCTCTCTCATGAGGCGACGTTCCTTTCCCCGGGCTGTCACCCGGGCTCGCTGGTTTAAATCTCAGCGGAAAGGTACGTCGCCTCTCTTTTTACACACCTTTTGATCCTACCTCGGAGCTGAAGCGGCTGGTGCCTAACTGAGGTGCCCGAGGGAGACCACCGCGCGTGCTACCTAAGCAGGCGCGCTGCCAGGCAGGACAACGGTTTCCACCCGAGTGTGTCAGTTCGGTGTGCGAGTCGAGGCCCTGCCGAGGGTGCCGCTGGCCACACGAACCTGATGAACCGAGCCGACGATGGAGCGCTATTGAAAGGCTCCAGACACCCTCAACTTCCCCGACACGCCCCTGCTTCTACACCTGTGAGCCACGACAGTACGAGACAGGACTTGTGGACACCCGAAGATTTTCCGAAGCTTAAAACTGAACGTAGGCTGAACGAGGAGCCCAATGCCGATAAAGCCCCGGAAATCCCGTCAGAAATCCCGTGCAGCCAAGAGCACGCGCCCCGGACGAAACGGTGGACGCTTGAACTCTGGCGGCACGTTCGCAGGCGCTGGTCGCCCACCCGACGAGTTCAAGCAGAAGATGGCAGCGATCGCGAGTTCCGACGAAGCTCTCGCGTATCTGGACGAGTGCGTGAAAGGCGAGCACGGCCCACAGGTGGCGATAGCGGCGCACAAGTACTCAGCCGACCGCGGCTACGGCCAGCCGACCCAGGAGGTTGAGGTGACCGAGCGCCGGTGGGTCGCGGAGTACCCGGAGCCCGTGAAGGACACGGAGGAATGGATCGAACGCTACGGCCCGATGCTGCACCGGGGAGGTAGTTCACCAGCTCCGTGAGTCGGAGCCCGTGCCCTCGCGGGTGGAGGGATAGCTAGCTACTCGGCACTCCTTCTCGGTGAGCCGGATCGCCTTTCGCCCGTCCCATGACAGAACAAGTGCTCAAATGAAGGGCCCGTCGAGCCCTTTGGTGTCGCCGGGAATCTCCTTGGGCGCATAGCTCAGTTTGTACGTCGCTGTACGTGAGTTGACGATGATGATTCCGCCAGCCACGTCGGCCAGTTCCTCGTCAGCCAGTTCTGCATCCTTCAAGAGTTCGATACCGTGGGCCCTCGCAAAGGCGATCAGCCTGTTTCCGAAGTCCTCGGAGGTAGGATCAAAAGGTGTGTAAAAAGAGAGGCGACGTACCTTTCCGCTGAGATTTAAACCAGCGAGCCCGGGTGACAGCCCGGGGAAAGGAACGTCGCCTCATGAGAGAGGATATCGCGGGACCCCAGGGTGCGTCCAGCAGGCCGATGTGGGAGACGCTCGAGGGGATGGTTAGGGAGAAGGCGCAGGAGTTCATCCAACAGATCATGGAGGAGGAAGTCACGGAGTTGTTAGGCCGGGAGAAGTCAGAGCGCAGGAGTACGGTGGACTCGGCCGAGGGCTACCGCAACGGATATGGCAAGCCGAGGCGGTTGGCGATGAGCTCGGGCACGATCATGCTCCGACGCCCTCGGGTTCGGGGCGTCGAGGAGCGGTTCGAGAGTCGGGTGTTGCCGTTGTTCGCACGACGGACGAAGGAGCTGGGTGCTCTGCTTCCGGAGCTGTATCTGCACGGGCTGGCGGAGGGAGACTTCGAGCTGGCGATGCGGGGCCTGCTGGGCGAGGGGGCCCCGTTGTCGAAGTCTTCGATTCGGCGGCTGCGGGCGGGATGGACGGCGGAATTCGAGGAATGGTCGAAGCGCTCGCTGGCCGACCGTGAGGTCGTCTACGTCTGGGCGGACGGGATCTACGTGAAGGCGGGGCTCGAGCGGGACAAGGCAGCACTGCTGGTGGTTCTGGGCGCGATGCGAGACGGGACGAAGGAAGTGTTGGCCCTGAGATCGGGCTACCGAGAGTCGGTCGAGTCCTGGTCGGAGGTGTTGCGGGATCTGAAGGCACGCGGCATCGAGGCGCCCCGGCTTCTGATGGCGGACGGTAACGCGGCGATCTGGGGCGCAGTACGGCAGGTATGGCCTGAGGCGGGCGAGCAACGGTGCTGGAACCACAAGATGAGGAACGTGCTGGACCGGCTGCCGCAGCGGGAGCAGAGCGAGGCGAAGGATCTTCTCAGGGCCGTGGTCTACGCACCGAGCCGGTCCGAGGCTGTGAAGGCCCGCGAAGTGTTCGCCAGGCGCTACAGGCCGTGGTATCCGAAGGCGGTGGACGTACTCGAGGACGACTGGGAGCGGATGGTGGCGTTCTACGACTTCCCCGAGGATCACTGGAAGCATCTACGCACGACGAACGTGGTCGAGAGCCCGTTCGCTGCGGTACGGCTCAGGACGACGGCGGCGAAGCGATTCAAGCGGGTCGAGAGCGCTACGGCGCTGATCTGGAAGTTGCTCTTGGTGGCCGAGAAGCGCTTCCGAAGGCTCGACGCTCCTCACCTCCTCAAGGACGTGTTTGAAGGAAGGAAGTTCGAAGACGGAAAGCCCGTCTCAACCCAACAGCGGAAGAATGCCGCCTGATACGTTTACACACCTATTGACCCAACCTCCGGTCTGCCAGCTTCGCCACCATGATCTGCGTCTGAACGAGGGGCCGTATGGGTCGATCCGCTGGCCTGCTGACACCGATAAGCAGAGGCGAGAGACGATCGTTCCAATAAGCCCGCTGGTTCGAGCTGCTGTAGACCGAATTCTGAAGGAGCGGCCAGGGATCGGAGCCGCGCCTCTGTTCCCCTCTCCCGAGAAGTCAAACGAACCGATGACACGCCACCTGGCCGACAAGTAGGCTGCGGAAGGGAGAGAAGTTGGCTCGTCTCGAACCTCAGAAAGGGAGCCTTTGGCACGCGTACAGACGGGGCTGGGCCACCAACCGAAAGCACCTCCCGGATGTGGACGTGGCAGCAGCAGGTGGATGGAAGAGCCTACAGGCACTCAAGGCCAGCTACCAACACGCCGACCCCGAGACTATGCTTCAAGTAGTGATGTGTGGGGGCCGAGTTGGGGAGGCGAAGTGAACGACAGTCGTAGTATGCACACCTACATGCACACCCCCCTTGTTGTGGAAAACTGGGGAAGCCAAGATTTCGTACCGTTGCTGGACGTTTGACCACTACGGGGCCATAGCTCAGTTGGGAGAGCGCCTGGTTTGCAACCAGGAGGTCGCCGGTTCGATTCCGGCTGGCTCCACTGATGTAAGTGATTACTGTGTATTCTTAACGTACCGCCCGTTGCTGAAATCAGTGAAGTAGCGCTCTACCAAGGGATGTTGAATAGGGAGGCCACTGGGATCTGGTTCGAGGTTTCGTTCGGCCACATACGTTTGATGTTGGGCTCCGTGCGGCAATACGTGATACCAAGGACAGTGCTTGGGTGGTCTCGAACGGGCCACGGCTTCGTACCATTCCTCGGATCCCTGAAAGTGCGTATCGACATCGACGATTACACCTCGGTAGTCGAACCGCTTGTGTTGTACCACGTCACCAACTGAAAAGCGGGCACTCGGCGTCATTATCATTGCTCATGTCCAATCTCAAGAACATGTCGCCTAAGGTTCTCTGCGAGCATGATTCCCGTCGCGGCTTCCGCAGCGCCTAATTCGGCTCCAGCCGCTTCAGCTCCTCGAACCAGTTCACAGCAGGACGACTTCGGTGCTCGTACTCTCGTCAACTCTCCTCAGCATCACGAATCGCTGATTGTCCGGGCTCGCGTCGTACATCTGGTGACTTTTGTTAGCCACGTACTTACTTGGCCACGGAGAACAGTCCGATGGCAACGGCCGCCGCCCGCTCTCTCATGCCGAGCAGGCGCAGTGACTTGCCCCTTCCATGACGGCCCGGATGCGAGCCTCGGCTCGGTCCCTATCATCGGGGTGGACCAGGTCTATAGCCGGCATACCGACGAGCTGGCCTTTCGGATAGCCCATCATCGGCAGGCAGCCCGAGCTCCTTGCTGGTCACGAGTGGGGTCAAGGTGGAGAGGCTCTGAACTTCTCGACTGTTTCCCAGAGATCTCGCTCCGTTGCAGGCTTTACTAATCGTGGCACATCCCGTAGTGCGACCGGCAGGTCCGGCGCGGCGCGGCTCACCCCTATCTGCCGATGCTCCTCAGCATGAGGTTCATGTGCTGCTGTACCGTGTCGAGACCGCCCTCTCCCTCCTGCCAACCCACACGGCCGTCGGCGTTGGCGTCGACGCCAGCGAGTAGCTGCGAGACCTTCTCGTTGAGCTCTTCGAACAAGGGCCTCGCCTCCTCAGCGGCACCGGCTGCCTGGACCTGTTTGGCCAGCGCCGCTATCTCCTCTGCTCGCTTGGCGGTGTTGCGCGACGACGTGGCGACGTGGACGGAATGCGTGATGACGCCCTGCGGAGCGCCCTCGACCTTGGCCGCCATCTCGATGTGGGCCGCCACGTTCTCAGCCGCCTTCTTCACCCCGTAGCCCGAACCCGGCCCCTGCTCGATTTGAGAAGGATCCACCGCATGAAGCACATGCCCGCCGTGTCGCTTCATCCCCTCCAAGCTGGCGAGGTCCCGCATTCCAAACCCGGCGTGCTGTGCCGCCGTCTGGGCATCGGCGATCGCCACCGGCAGGAAGCCCTGCTGATCGGGCGTATCCCGGAACGACGTTGTCACGTGCCCGATGTGGGGGTTCTCGGCAGGAGCAGCCACCTGGGCCGTCAGGCTGCCGGCGCCCACCAGGGCCGCCAGCGGTAGCGTCACTGTGATGACTTGAGCACGCATGGGTCCACCTCCTGTTGGTTGACCGGAAAGCCAGAGGGCTCTCCCTTTCGCCCGCCTAGTCAACTCTACGTGGGACGCGTAACCAGTGCCGCGCGGCCGACGAGGGCGTGGGGCGCCACGATATCCCCGCCCTCGGGGACCGTCAAGCATGAGGCCGGCTGCCGCGATGGGAATATGACTCAGCTCCATCATCTTGGCGTGGGATCTCCGTCTCTGGACATAGGGAGGAGGAACTTCTCCACTCTACGCCCGAGGACTCTCCACAGCTCTCTCGATCGTCCCTCGCAACGATCGGGACAATTGGCTCCGCGTGAAGGGCAGCCGGCTGCACTTCCGGCGCACCCCCGTCAGAGCTGCCAGGTCCTTAAGCCACCATATCGACAACACCACGATCGAGAACGAGAAGACTTGCAGTACCCAGATCGCCCAGATCGGCCACTGGACTGGGCCAGTCGAAAGTGCCACGAGGCCACCAAGAAGTCGACTTCTTCTGGGCGGAGGAACTGGAGGGATGACGCAGATCTCCGAAGGTGACTTGGTCTGCGCCAGGGTCACGATGTCCGGCACGCATCGGGGGGAGTTCATGGGGATTCCGGCGAGCAACAGGCGAATTCAGGTTCAAACGATGGACCTTATTCGCCTCCGTGACGGGAAGTGCGGTGAGCATTGGGGCGTAACGGATACCATGGCCATGATGGAGCAACTCGGTGCGTTCGAGGGGCCAGGTGGCCCCTGAAGCGGGCAGATCTTCCCTCAGGGGTTCAGCCAGTAGTTCACCTTGATCTGGAAGACGTTGTCGGGATGGATCTTGAAGAGCTCCCGGGCATCGTGACCGAAATCGAAGTCGCCCACTCGATCGTCCGCGGATGTCGGGAGCAGCCGCGCGGACCGGCTCTGCTGCCAGACCAAGAAGAGGGTCGATCCCGGACGCCACTCCCATCTGAAGACGGCGTTAGCCTGGAGCGTCCGGAAGTTGAAGTTCTTGTTGCTCACGTCGAAGGACGTGACCGGTCCCGCTCCGTCGGGGTCGATGCGGTATCCCCCGTTGGCGGTGCGGCTCATCGTTCCCACGTCCGACCCGTATTCGTTGAACTCGAACGTACGGGGCGCCGCGAGCTCCTTCGGGCGCTCGTATCGCCCGCTCGACAGGAACGGCTCCAGGTAGAGCTCCAGGCTGACGTTCGGAGTGAAAAGTGCGTTCAACCGCGCGGTGAGGGAGACCGTCGTCTGGTGAAGTCCCGCGAAGAGATAGCGGCGGCCGAAGGTGCGGTCCGCGGTGGCGTCGGTCACGGTCGAGAGATACTGGGCGGTCGCATAGCTGCGCCGGAGCCTGGGTTCCAAGCTCAGTTCGGTGTTCACCGAGCTCCTCCACGCTGCATTCAGGCTGGCGTCGAAGTCCCACCCGCCGGCGCGGTCGCCGCCGAGCGACATCCGCGCACCCCCCGAAAAGAGCGTCCGGCGATCGGTTCCGTAGTTGATGGAGCCGGAATAGGACATCGGGCTCAGCGCCAGCGGACCTCCGCGCGTCAGCCGGTCGTCCACCGCCTCGGGCCGCAGATTGAGGCTCAGTCCCGCCCCCGACAGGTTCAGGAACTGGGCCCGCCCGTTCAACCCGAGCTCGTTGCCGATCCGGTCACCCTGGTAGTTCCAGAAGTACGAGCCACTCGCGCTGATACTCCAGTTGCGGAAGTGGGGACCCGGCCTGGTGTACTCGATGCCGCCACTCACGCTCGCCGTCCTGCGTCCGGCGTCGGTCTGGAAACCCAGATCGTTGACCTCGTACCCGGGGCTGACCGCGGAGCCCTCCACCTTCATCCCCGATACAGGCCGGCCTGCTTCTCGAGCGCTGCGTACGCCGAGTAGCCGTCCAGCGAGGTTGCCGCCGAGTCGACACGGAAGGCCTCCGGGCGCTGGAAGTACCGACTCGAGGCGCGCTGCGTGGAGATCATGGCCTCCCTGCTACCCGACACACGGCTGGGCGAGAGGTGTGCCTCGAGCGACCACGTGCGGTTGTCCCACTCGTTCAAGAGATCGATGCCGCCGGAGAAAGCGCTCGCGTGGAGGTCCGACTCCAGCGGACTCCCGCCGAGGCCGCGGTTCACGCCGGTGACCAGCGCGCCGATCACGGTCTGACCCGAACGAAGCTCGCGCCTGACGCGCCCGGCGAAGTAGTTCGCCGCCGGCTCCACCTCGTGGCGCTGCTCGATCCGGTCGGTGTCCGTCCATGACGCCCGCTCACGCCCGGTGACGGCGTTGAGGAAGCCCATCGACCAGCCGTTGGCGGTCTTCCCCGTCAGCTTTCCCGCACCGAGGATCGTCGTCGCCCCAACCTCGGAAGAGTAGATTGCGTCACCCGGGGCGCTTCCCTGGGGCGGCCGGCCGATGCGCCTGGAATAGACGAGCGTGGGACCACCCGATCCGAAAGCAAACACCTCGCCGCCCTCGACGAAGAAGGGTCGGCGCTCCTCGTAGCGAGTTTCGAACGCGGTGAGGTTGATCACCGACGGGTCGGCCTCGACCTGGCCAAAGTCCGGGTTGACGGTCGCGTCCAGAGTGAAGTTGGACGTCACCCGGTACTTGAGATCGACTCCGGCCGAGCCGAAGTAATCCGAGCCGCTGCGGAAGGGATTGGAGAAATCGGCGGAAGGACGCCTGCCTGTGAAACGTGTGTGAATTCGTAGTCGCGGCTCCAGCCGCTCCAGTGGGCAATCTCGTTCTTGCGCTTGATGACTCGCTCGAAGTTGATTCCCCAGTCCTGCGCTCCCTCGCCTCCCTGAAACCGCAGGATCTTGAAGGGGATCGCCATCTCTACGGCCCAACCGGTCTCGGTCACCCGCGCTACGGCTTCCCACTGCTCATCCCAGTCCGCGCGCAGGCGACCCTCGTCCCGAACGGTTGCGTCGTACTTGGTCCCCAGTGCGTTCACGCGGAAGACGAAACCGTTGCGATTGTCGTGGAACGTGTCGAACAACACCGTGAAGCGGTCGTCACTCTCGAGCGGATCGTCCCGGCGGAGTTCCGTGGCCCGTAAGAGAGACGGCTCAGGGTCAAACAGCTCGGCTGCTACGTACAGCGTGGCATCATCGTACGCGATGCGAACCACGGTTCGCTCTGTGGCCAAGGAACCTTCGGCCGGCTCCCGTTGACGGAAGCCGTCTGCAGTAGGGATCCCGACCCACAGTGACTCGTCTAACACCGCGTCGATCACGGGTGCGACGCTTACGTGCCTTGCCGTGAGCTGAGGGCCGAGCGGGTCCGCGGCCTGTTGTGGGGAGGCCTGCAGCGCCGCCACGAGGAATGCTGCGGGAAGCGACGTTCATCTTTGATGTGCCATCTCCGGTTCGGCAGACCATGATAGTGGATCCAAGTGGGCATGCCAGGATGACCCTGGACGTGCCAAGCACCGCTAGGGCTCCGTGTGCCACCCCCGACGGGTGTAGTACTGATCTCACGCCGCCCGTAGCCGCCACATCCGCGTTCGGGAGTGCGTTTCACTCGGACTACGTCAGCCGAGCGCTCTACTACGTACCATGTCGTAGGTGAATTCAAGAGGTCGTCGCAACACCTCAGGAAAGAGGAGGAGTTGCGATGGCGGCAAGCAAGCGCCGACGGTCGGATCGTGCTTTGCGTCCGCCGATGGGTTCACCCGGTCGTCCCCCGTTGGGGCGCCGGGAGCATCGGCAGAGGTTTTGGGAAGAAGTTGCTCGAGGGCTGTCGAGCGAGGAGTCGGCGGTGGCAGCCGGCGTGTCTCCCGCTGTTGGGGCGCGCTGGTTTCGCCAATGTGGTGGCATGCCACCTTTCAGTCTTCGTCCTCTGTCGGGGCGCTACCTATCGTTCGTCGAGCGAGAAGAGATTGCGGTTCTTCAAGCCCGCGGTTGTGGCGTACGTGAGATCGCCCGGCAGTTGCGCCGCTCATCGTCGACGATCTCGCGAGAACTGCGGCGGAACGCAGCAACGCGAAGTGGAAACCTCGAGTATCGAGCCACGACCGCCCAATGGCATGCCGATCGGCGAGCGAAGCGTCCGAAAGTTGCCAAACTCGCTGCGAACGGCGAACTGAGGCAGTATGTGCAGGATCGCCTCGGAGGCCTGATCGCGGCTCCAGACGGGGCGGCCGTGCCGGGCCCAAATGTACGCTGGGTCGGGCGTCGCCGTGGTCGCCGACAAGACCGGCGGTGGGCGGCCTCGTGGAGTCCTGAGCAGATCGCCAACAGGCGGATATCGCACGAAGCCATTTACCAGGCGCTCTACGTTCGGGGACGCGGTGCGCTGCGTCGGGAGCTGACGGCGTGCCTTCGGACGGGACGCGCGCTACGGGTGCCTCGAGCTCGCGCCCGCAGACGGGGTAAGACGTTCGTTCGCCCCGAGATCATGATCAGCGAGCGACCGGCCGAGGCGGACGACCGCGCCGTTCCTGGGCACTGGGAAGGCGACCTAATCCTGGGGTTAAGCAGCTCGGCGATCGGAACGCTGGTCGAGCGAACCTCCCGGTTCACCATGCTCCTCCACCTCCCTCGCCTCCACAGACACGACGAGCCCAGGACCAAGAACGGGCCAGCGTTGGCTGGGCACGGCGCCGAAGCCGTCCGGGACGCGATCGCTTCGTCGATCACGACCCTGCCCGAGCAACTCCGCCGGTCTCTGACGTGGGACCAGGGAGCAGAGATGGCTCAGCACGCACAGCTTCGCATCGACACTGGGCTGGCCGTCTACTTCTGCGACCCACAGAGCCCGTGGCAGCGCGGCACGAACGAAAACACCAACGGCTTGTTGAGACAGTACTTCCCCAAAGGCACTGACCTCAGCAAACATACCGCTGACGATCTCGCCGCCGTCGCGGCCGCTCTTAACAGCCGCCCCCGCAAGACCCTCGGTTGGAAAACCCCGGCGGAAACCCTGGAAGATCTCTTACATCGCTGAACCGGACCTCCACCTTGCGCTGAGTTCTCAACAGCTCCGGTATCTCCTGCCTTCCACGACCTTCGGTCGCTTCTGACTCCCTCGGAATTGGAGAGATCAAGAACCCCCTCTGTCTGGACCCCGTCGCCCTCGCCAATCTATTGTCCAGTGGAATCGGGGGCGCAAAAACCCCCTTCAACACGGTGCTGTTGCGACGACCCCTTGAAACCACCCAATACCTCTCTATACGGTATACGGAGCGGCTGGCTGACGCGGGCATCGAGCCGTCCGTGGGAAGCAAAGGAGATTCCTACGACAACGCGTTGGCCGAATCGATCATCGGCCTGTTCAAGACGGAGATGATCCGACGGAACGGGCCCTGGCGTAACCTGGAAGACGTCGAGTTCGCCACGCTCGAGTGGGTCTGGTGGTTCAATCACCACCGTCTGCTCGAACCCATTGGGTACGTTCCCCCAGTGGAGAGGGAGCAGGAGTATTACCGGAACCTGAGCGCCCCGGCCAGGCTGGTGGCACTCAACTAAACAAGTCTCCGGAGAAGCCGGGGTGATTCAATCAGCACCTCACCAACGAGATCGTCATGAGGGATCTCGTATGCCGGGCGCACGGCATCGACCACCGTCCGCAATACCTCGTCACCGGGAACCCTCACGGTTCAAATAGCCTCGCCAGTCTGTCGATCTGCGCCTCCAACGCAGACGACGTGTCCGGTGGCGGCACATGGTCCCGAGCTCCGGATCTCCCCTTCGTCTCAGGAATCGAGCTAATTCCGTGGGATCTGACTCGACGGCAGCTGCCAGTCGCGCCAACAACTCCTGCCCATGTCCCGTCACCCCTGTCACTTCCGCCAACAGCAGATCGCCATCCAGCGCATCGACTCGCTTCTTCGCAACAAGCTGAACATCCGCCGACAGCGTATCGCCGTGGAAGGTGACCCGGAGGCGGTCGCCGACTGCGGCATCTAGGAATACTCTGAATAAGTCGGTCCCTGGGACATTAGATTTACGGGGCGGGAGTTCAAGGGCTGAGCGGGACGATCGGGGAGGCGGACGATGGAGCAGGTGACGTTCGCGGATGTGGAGTACGAGGGGAAGAAGCGGCGGACGCGGCGGGAGCTGTTTCTGGAGCGGATGGAGGCGCTGATTCCGTGGGAGCGTCTGGAGGCGCGGATTCGGCCGTTGTATCCGAAGGCGGGGCGGGGGCGGCAGCCGTACCCGTTGGCGGCGATGCTGAGGATTCACTGCGTGCAGCTGTTCTACAACCTGAGCGACCCGGGGATGGAGGACATGCTGTACGAGATCGAGTCGGTGCGGCGGTTCGCGGGGCTGCGTTTGACGGGTCCGCTGCCGGACGAGACGACGATTCTGAACTTTCGGCACCTGCTGGAGCGGCACAGGCTGGGGCGTGGTTTGTTCGAGGAGATCAACGCGCACCTGGCGGAGCGGGGCTACCGGGTGCGGGCGGGGACGATCGTGGACGCGAGCATCATCGCGGCGCCGTCATCGACGAAGAACCGGGAGGGGGCGCGGGATCCGGAGATGCATCAGACGAGGAAGGGCAACGAGTGGCACTTCGGGATGAAGGCGCACATCGGGGTGGACGCGGAGACGGGACTGGTGCATGGCGTGCGGGCGACGCCGGCGAACACGCACGATCTTCGGGAGGCGGGGGCGTTGCTTCACGGCGGCGAGGAGGAGGTGTGGGCGGACGCGGGCTACCGGGGGATCGAGAAGTGGGTGGACACGGGAGGCCGTCCGGTGCAGTGGCATGTGGCGATGAGACCGGGGCGGCGGCGGCTCCTGGAGCAGGGCGGGGCTCGGTGGCTGCGCGAGCGGGACAAGGCCTCGGTGCGGGCAAAGGTGGAGCACCCGTTCCTGTATGTGAAGCGCCGCTTCGGTTACCGGAAGGTTCGCTACCGCGGGCTGGCCAAGAACATGGAACGGATCGCGCTGCTCCTAGGCTTCGCGAACCTGCTTGTGGCGGGCCGCTATTCGACGGCGTGAGCGGCCGGCGCGGGAAACATCCGCCCACGCGGGGCGCAACGAGGGGATCATCGGCCAGAACATGCCGGTTGGGCGCGTTTTCAGCCCGTCATCGCCCCCAAGACCGCTGAAACCGGCTCCCTCCGTCTCGCACCGCCCCCAGAAGGGCCTTGCTCAGAGCTTCCCTAGGGAAGCTCTGAACAAGACGGGTGTAGTTTCGTGGTATGAAACGACCGGGGAGCTGTGAGCGGGCCATGGAGCTTCAGATGACTTTTGCGGAACTGGAGTACGATTCGAAGAAGCGGCGGACGCGCCGGGAGATCTTCCTGGAGAAGATGGAGGGGCTGATTCCCTGGCAACAGCTGGAGGATCGGATCGAGCCGTTCTATGCGAAGGCTGGCCGTGGCCGCCGCCCCTATCCGCTTGGGGTGATGCTGCGGGTTCATTGTGTGCAGCTGTTCTACAACTTGAGCGATCCGGGCATGGAGGATCTGCTCTACGAGGTGGAGTCGGTGCGCCGCTTTGCGGGTCTGCGCCTGAGCGGTCCTTTGCCGGACGAGACGACGATCCTGAACTTCCGCCACCTGCTGGAGACGCAGGGCTTGGGGATGGGGTTGTTCGAGGAGATCAATGTGCATCTGGCGTCTCTCGGGCATCGGTTGAAGACGGGGACGATCGTGGATGCGAGCATCATTGACGCGCCGTCGTCGACGAAGAACCGCAGGGGAGAACGGGATCCGGAGATGCACCAGACGAAGAAGGGAAACCAGTGGTACTTCGGGATGAAGGCGCATATCGGGGTGGACGCCGAATCGGGTCTGGCGCACAGCTTGGCGACGACGGCCGCCAACGCGGCGGACGTGACGCAGGCGTGCGTGCTGCTGCATGGTGACGAGACGGAGGCATGGGGCGACGCGGGCTACCAGGGTGTGGACAAGCGCCCGGAGAACAGGGGTTGCGGCGTCGCCTGGCAGGTGGCGATGAAGCCGGGCAAGCGTCGCCTGCTCGATCGGGACGGCGCCGAGGCGGCGGCCGAGAAGCGCAAGGCATCGGTGCGGGCGAAGGTGGAGCATCCGTTCTTGTATGTGAAGCGGCGCTTCGGGTACGGTAAGGTGCGCTACCGGGGACTGGCGAAGAACACGCAGCGCATCGCGTTGCTGCTCGGGTTCTCGAATCTGCTCATCGCTGGCCGCTACGCGACCGGATAACGCGGGGCCCATGCGCCCATGGGCCGCGCGAGGGCGGGAGCCGGACACATCGAAGCGACTTCCTGACGGTTCGGACCGTTTATCCGGCGCGCCAGCCAACACTTCATCGCTCCGATAGGCCTTCGTAACCGGATCTTCGAACCGCAACCGATCGCGTTCCTCCCAAAATGGGGTTGTTCAGACCTTCCCTAGCGCTTCCGCGTGGACACGAAGTGACCCGATCGTTGGTCCGCTGATCGACGTATCCGGCCAAGACAGACGGATAGCCTCAGAGCCGGCCTCATAAGCCCGACTCTGGCCAGGCCGGAGAGCCAGCAGCCCTGCCACCTGCTCTGCGACGAACCTTCCGCTGCCGCGCAGAACATCATGGTCGATATCGATCAAAGCGGAGACCTCATTGTCGGAGGGCTTGAACACTCCACGCGCTTGCGACAGATCGATACTCACGGGGAAGGGCTCATCGTCACGGCGATGCCGGACCATTCTATTCTCGACGATGAAGCGAGGAGCGTTGCAGAGGGCTATGACAGAGTTCTCAGCAATACCCCAGGCAGCAGGTAGTCGAGTAGCCAACTCATCGATCGGCAGCGATGGACCGTTCTTGGACAGCTCTTCAGAAATGGCCGCGGCGATGCCCCCGTACTCCGGCAACCCCCACGTCCTCAAGCCCCACTTCGAGAGTCCGACACGAACGAATTGCTCGCTGGATGAAAGTCTCGTTTTCAGGGATCGCACATCGACTTCGGGACCGAGGTCCGCGAGCAACTCGTCTGGACTAAGGGGAGAACCCCGCAACCGCATCAGCGATTCCACGCGGCCGCCGAGTGTTAGCGGCCATTCGACTACGCTACGCCGGATCTCCCGCAGTCCAGACCGTTGGCTGAGCCACGCCGCGAAGACGCGGGGGCGCAATCCTGCGTCCTCCATCACTTCTCGTGCGGCATCGAACTCGACCGAGCCAGCGCCCCTGACCGCCTCTAAGAGTCCGAGGCGCGCGGCTTCCAGCTTCTCCGCGTCCGTCACCAACCAGTCATGGGCCAGCTCGTACGGTCCGGCGAAGCGGAGGATCACGCCACGGACGATATCAGCCTCGACCTCCGACCAAAGCCGACCACCGACGAGCAGTGCCTCTGTGGCTTCATCACCGAACGGGAACGCCGCCCCCCCAGCCTGTCGAACACGGTGGACGCGCCAACGTACCGCTTCCCACGCCCCGGTCCGGAAGAGTCGCTCCAGGTCTTCGATCAGACGGGCTTCGATCTGTCGAATTCGCTCCCGCGACACGCCGAACTCCGACGCGATGTCCTGGAGGTTCCGAGCTCTCGAGAGGACGAGGGTCCGAGAAGACAGGATGACCTGCCGTCGCTCATCGAGCGACCGATACCAATCGAGGATCGCGGAGAAAGGATCGAAGCCAGTCGTGGTGGCGATGGTAGAACCGACAGCTCCGCTCCACAGGCGTCCTAGGTCCGGAGGGAGCCGATCAGGCTCACGCACGGCGTCCAGCAGCTCCGCCACTGTCTTGAGTCCGCCTTCTGTGCTGGCCCACCGGCAGATCTCTTCGAGCGACTGGGATAGCTCCCTAGGGACATTCGACAGCGGTTCGGGCTGAGGGTCCCGACTCGCATCAACCCTGCCGGGCCAGACAGGCTCGACACGTTGCAAGCGACGGTACTCCCGGAGCCCGATTGGATTCGTATCAACGTCAAGGGGCTGGGCAGGCTGGACATGGCTCAAAGCCGGAGCCATCGCCTCGCCCTCTTCAAGTTGCTCTCGCAAGAACCATCGTGATTCCCTATCTCTTGCCACAAAGGGCGTGAGAGGCCCAACTAGACGCCTCCGCACGTCTGGTGCGGACCGCTCAAGCCGCGTCGCAATGACGTCGGCCGAGAGGCCCGGATCGCTTGCTCGAGCGCGTAGAGCGCGAGATCGCTCCGTAGGGAGCTCGAAACGCGCCAGCCCACGATCCTGCGTGCGAAGGCATCGATCACGAAGGCCACGTACACGAAGCCACGCCAGGTGGCCACGTACGTCAGGTCCGAAACCCAGAGCTGGTTAGGGCGCTCCGCCGCGAAGTCCCGGTCTATCAGGTCGAGTGGACGCTCTGCTCCATCGCCAGACCTGGTGGTCGTCGTGAATGCACGGCCCCGGACTACGCCTTCCAGACCCATCTCCTTCATCAGCCGCTCCACCATGCAGCGGGCGACCGAGAACCCTTCTCGCTTCAACTGCTTCCAGACCTTCTTGGCACCGTAGACCGAGATATTCTTCTCCCACACCCGAACAATCTCCGGGCGCAGCGCCCGATCACGATGGGCACGAGGCGGAACTCGCCTGGGGTCGGCCTCACGGACCTTGTGCTCGTAGTAGGTGGACGGAGCGATCGGCACAACCGTACAAATCGACTCGACTCCGTACTCCCCACGGTGGTCATCGATGAACGTCACCATCACTTCGCTCGGCGGTCGAGCTCCGCCTGTGCGAAATATGCGGATGCCTTGCGCAGGATCTCGTTCGCTCGCCGGAGCTCCCGGTTCTCGCGCTCGAGTTCCTTCAGTCGCTGCCGCTCTTCCGTCGTCAGCCCCGGTCGCCGGCCCTTATCCCGCTCCGCCTGTCGTACCCAACTCCGAAGCGTCTCCGGCGTACATCCGATTTTCTCAGCGATCGAGCTGATCGCCGCCCACTGCGACTCGTACTCCGCCTCGTGCTCGAACACCATCCGCACCGCCCGCTCCCGTACCTCCAGGGAGTACTTCCTCACCTTGGTCATGACCCCATCCTCTCAAGAGGTGGAGTCTCCGGCAATCCCGGGGCGATTCACCCCTTCGCTCCACGCCTATACCGGGTGATCGTACGCTCGCCCCCGTGTAGCAGGGCTTTCTCGCGGTTTACCGCCCTGACCGGCATCTTGATCGGGTGAACCAGCCCGACCCCGTCACCCGCCTGAACGCGGCCCTTGAGGGCCGCTACCGCATCGAGCGCCAGCTCGGCGAGGGCGGGATGGCCACGGTCTATCTGGCCAAGGACCTCAAGCACAACCGCAACGTCGCACTCAAGGTCCTGAAACCGGAGCTGGCCGCAGTCGTCGGTGCCGAACGGTTCCTCGCCGAGATCAAGACCGCCGCCAACCTGGAGCGCCCCCACATCCAGCCGCCCTATGACTCAGGGGAGGTAGACGGTTTTCTGTTCTACGTCATGCCCTACGTGGAAGGGCCTCGGGAGCGGCTGGACGCGATGGAGGCGCTGCTGAGGGACCTGACCCGGTGACCTGAGGCACGGCCCGAAAGACTGAAGGAGACGACCGGCCTCTCTCTTTTTGGGGGCCGGTCGTTCTGTATCGGGACTTTCTCGCGGTTTACCGCCCTGACCGGCATCTTGATCGGGTGAACCAGCCCGACCCCGTCACCCGCCTGAACGCGGCCCTTGAAGGTCGCTATCGCGTCGAGCGCCAGCTCGGCGAGGGCGGGATGGCGACGGTCTACCTGGCCGAGGCTGTGCGGCCTGCGCCCTTGCCCCCTCACCTTCCGGGACGCTTATGAAACGCGTGCTAGTGGCCGAGGATAGCCCGACACAGGCTCTCCAGATGAGACTCTTGCTGGAGTCCGAGGGCTTCGAGGTCGAGACGGCTGCTGACGGGCTTAAAGCGTTGGACCGACTCCGTGAATCCACCTTCGACCTCGTGGTCTCGGACGTTGTCATGCCGCACATGTCTGGACACGAGCTTTGCCGCGCGATCCGCGATGATCCGGCGCTAGCGCATCTCCCGGTCGTCCTCGTCACGAGGCTTACGGACCCGCACGAGGTCCTCAGCGGCCTCTCGATCGGTGCCGACAGCTACATCTTCAAATCCGTGCACAAAATCCCACTAGTCCGGGAGGTCAACCTTCTTCTCTCCGGGGACGAGCGGGCGACTGCGCCGGCATCGGAGGAGTCCCGAACGGTCTGGCTAGGTGACCTCAGCTTCACGGTCAGACCGGACATGGACGGAGGTTGGGTCAATAGGTGTGTAAACGTATCAGGCGGCATTCTTCCGCTGTTGGGTTGAGACGGGCTTTCCGTCTTCGAACTTCCTTCCTTCAAACACGTCCTTGAGGAGGTGAGGAGCGTCGAGCCTTCGGAAGCGCTTCTCGGCCACCAAGAGCAACTTCCAGATCAGCGCCGTAGCGCTCTCGACCCGCTTGAATCGCTTCGCCGCCGTCGTCCTGAGCCGTACCGCAGCGAACGGGCTCTCGACCACGTTCGTCGTGCGTAGATGCTTCCAGTGATCCTCGGGGAAGTCGTGGAACGCCACCATCCGCTCCCAGTCGTCCTCGAGTACGTCCACCGCCTTCGGATACCACGGCCTGTAGCGCCTGGCGAACACTTCGCGGGCCTTCACAGCCTCGGACCGGCTCGGTGCGTAGACCACGGCCCTGAGAAGATCCTTCGCCTCGCTCTGCTCCCGCTGCGGCAGCCGGTCCAGCACGTTCCTCATCTTGTGGTTCCAGCACCGTTGCTCGCCCGCCTCAGGCCATACCTGCCGTACTGCGCCCCAGATCGCCGCGTTACCGTCCGCCATCAGAAGCCGGGGCGCCTCGATGCCGCGTGCCTTCAGATCCCGCAACACCTCCGACCAGGACTCGACCGACTCTCGGTAGCCCGATCTCAGGGCCAACACTTCCTTCGTCCCGTCTCGCATCGCGCCCAGAACCACCAGCAGTGCTGCCTTGTCCCGCTCGAGCCCCGCCTTCACGTAGATCCCGTCCGCCCAGACGTAGACGACCTCACGGTCGGCCAGCGAGCGCTTCGACCATTCCTCGAATTCCGCCGTCCATCCCGCCCGCAGCCGCCGAATCGAAGACTTCGACAACGGGGCCCCCTCGCCCAGCAGGCCCCGCATCGCCAGCTCGAAGTCTCCCTCCGCCAGCCCGTGCAGATACAGCTCCGGAAGCAGAGCACCCAGCTCCTTCGTCCGTCGTGCGAACAACGGCAACACCCGACTCTCGAACCGCTCCTCGACGCCCCGAACCCGAGGGCGTCGGAGCATGATCGTGCCCGAGCTCATCGCCAACCGCCTCGGCTTGCCATATCCGTTGCGGTAGCCCTCGGCCGAGTCCACCGTACTCCTGCGCTCTGACTTCTCCCGGCCTAACAACTCCGTGACTTCCTCCTCCATGATCTGTTGGATGAACTCCTGCGCCTTCTCCCTAACCATCCCCTCGAGCGTCTCCCACATCGGCCTGCTGGACGCACCCTGGGGTCCCGCGATATCCTCTCTCATGAGGCGACGTTCCTTTCCCCGGGCTGTCACCCGGGCTCGCTGGTTTAAATCTCAGCGGAAAGGTACGTCGCCTCTCTTTTTACACACCTTTTGATCCTACCTCGGTAGACCGCTGAAAGGCGCCTACCAGTACCGTGAACGATGTCCAGCATCTCGGAGAGGTAGCTCCTTCCTGTGCTTCCCTTCCCCATGAGCACGCTGTCGGACACCGCTCGGATCGCCTCGTATCGAGCCTCGGACGCCACCGGGCGGAGCGGGTTCTCTTCACGCGGCAGATCAAAACCACGGACCGGATTCTCCCGCATCAGGTAGGTACCTGTCGCCTCGCTCCGCCACTTCTCAGCCCAGTTGAAGACCAAGCGAAGCCAAAGACAGTCCTCCTGCACGGCTCGAGCACGGATCGTTCGACGCTTACTTTCTGCAACCGGGTTACCTCGGGCGTTAATGCTTCCTGTGCGTCGAGCCTCGATCATCTGCTCCCATTGGTGAAGCGAGATCCGATGAGGGTCCATGTCCCCACCCAGGACTGCGAGCCACAATTCCTTGCGCCGAGCATCGGCCTTCTGTTCGGCTGCACTCTTGCGAGGTGTCCGGTGCTTCTCGTAAGCCGCGAATATCTGCTTCAGCGTGGTGCGTTCGCCAACCAACTCTTGCTGCCCTCTCTTGAGTTTGATTGCTTGTTCTAGCGCATAGGTTTTCGCCTTCTCCTGATCCGAGTGCTCCAACGACCGCCGAACCCAGTTTCCCTGTCCATCTCGTGCGGTCGGGTCCCACATTCGCACGTAGAGTGGGCCGCCAGGTCGTCTCTCATACACGGTCACCGTGCTTGGTCGATCCCCTGCTGTGTAGCTCCACGTCTTCTTACTTCGCCTTCGCTTCGACATCGGTCTTCCCTCCCTGGTTAAGTGAGCCCTCCAGGCGGGCCACACCCCGATTAGGATGCAGCCCGCCTTGCGAGAATCTCTTGAGCTATGTCCGGGCCACCCTCGACACGCTTCGGATCGGGTGGACGCGGCTTACGAGGCAGATCACCTCTGAGAATTCGCGGGGCGTTCTTCGTACCTACGTTTCGGAGCCGCTCACCCGCGACCATCTGCTGGAGCGAGGAGTAGGTGTATCGAGACTCCTCCGCAGCCTCCTGGAGTGTGAGGGGTTCAGTCTCCCATTGGTTGATGCAGTCGTCCAACTCGGCAGCACACGTCTTGAGCGTAGCAACCGCCTCCGATGCGCCGTAACCAAGAAGCTCACCGGCCTTCGCACGCCACTTCTCGGCGAGATCAGTGAGAATCATTAGTCAAAGGGCGAGGGACAATGTCCGGGTCGCAGTTGCACTCCTGGCCCTTGTTGAACTGGCACCAGTCGTCGTGGTAAATGTCTATGGGTCCGAGCAGGAATATCTCGGGTGGCATACGAAGAGCCTTCGCTACGTAATTCCCACCAGCCGTATCACCTATGAAAAACATTGTCTTCTTATTCATCAGAAACTCCTTATGTCAGGGAAAAACCTTCCTATCGTCCAACAGGTTGAAGGGAGGTCGGGCAATCTTCCGCCTCCCTTTCTTCTTCCTCTCCATCGTGGGTACAGTCTGCATGAAGGAGAGAAAGTTTTCGGAGTGCCTCCTCGGGTTCGAACTCATCCAGGTAGACCTGGGACACGAGATCCGCGAACGCGGGCGACACTCGATAGATTACTGTGTTCGCAGGCTGGCTTCGCTCCGCGAGCCCGATGGCGCACAGGTCGTCCAGATGCGTCCGCGCCGTGTTGTCATCGCAGCCGAGCGACCGACCTAATCCATCCACAACAAGTCCGTCTTCGGCTCCCGCGAGCTGAGAAATCAGCTTCCGCCGAATCCCAGGCGTGACGCTGTCGAGCCCGACGCGTAGGACGAGGTCGATGGCACGTTCGTGATCCCCACCAAGCACCGTGTAGGCGGCGCGGTAGAGGATCGTGAAGATCCCGGTCAGTCGCGCCGGGCCTTCGGCTTCATCGACCTGGAATCCCCCGGAGTATCGATCCCTGGAGACCGGCCTTCTCGCCTCCGCGACGAACCGTCCGATTGCACCCGCTACGAGGTCGCCCTCGGGTGAGGGATCCGGGTTCTCACCGGCAGTGTTGAGCGTGAGTGAGAATGCCCTTCTGTAAGCTGACGCTAGCTCCGAACGCATCTCTCCTTCCCGACCCTTGTTCAGGCTCGCACGGACCGTGACGCGATGGGCATCGGGGGCCGTGGGGCGGAACTGGACAAACCGCTCCCCCAGCTCCGTGGACCACTTCTGAAGCCGGTCTACTGCCGGGGTCGCACCCACGAGAAAGCCCAGCTTCCCCCTCCAGTGCACCTTTGCGCCCGTGCCCCACGTCGCATCGAACTTGCCGTCGTAGATCTGGCGTAGCTGGGAGAGAACCTCGTTCCGCTCGGTTGGGTTGAGGTTCATGACCGTGCCCCAGTCCTTATGGGTCAAAAGCCATTTCTTCTGGTTGCTCAGCCAGGTAAGCAGCGACCTGTCCTCACCTCCCATGCCGCTCACGAATGTCCGACCCGTGAGCTTTCCGAGTCCGTAGACTCCGTCGATGCCTTCGACCGCCTGGATCAACTCCGTCTTCCCGGACGACGGCGGCGCGACGATCATCAGCCAGACCGGATCGGAATCAGGCAGCCTGTTGGCCACGGCGACCGTGAGCACAACCAAGGGAAGAAGGTCGTCCTCAAGCTCAAGCCACCTGTGGACCTCGTCGAGAACCATGTCGGCGGGCGTTTCCTCGATGACCTGACTGACTTCCTGTGCCTTCAGGTAGGCGCAGGCCTGCTCACGGCGCTCAGCAGTGCCAGGGCCGCGTGTGCCACCGTTCGCTGCTCGGATCATATACTCGTGCTCGATCCGGGCGGCAGCTTCAGACGAGAAGACCTTTTCGCCGGTCGCAGGAATTTCTTGCGGCGGCTCGATCTGGCCCTTTTTGATCCAAGCTCGGACACTCGGAGGGGTGACTCCGAGGCGGTCTGCGAGCTGCGGAATGGTGTGCAGCGTGGTGGACAGATCAGGAAGCATCGGAGCCTCCTGCGACGCGACTCACAACGCTCCGAGCACGTCCGTACAGATCGCGCTTCACGCTCGTGTAGCGATGGAGGTCGGTGCCGAGGACCGGCTGGCCGCTCTCCCAGGCGGAGACAGCCTCGATCAGGTAATCCGTGGCGGGAAAGACGAACCGGGCGTGCGGCCTTGGGTCCGAGCTATCGGGTGGATCGAGTCGTTCGAGCTGAAAACCTCTGCAAACCAGCCATGCGGCTAGGTCGAGGTGCTCAGTACTGTATTCCTGCGGGGGTCGTACTAGCCTGCGGGTACTGCGAGTTGGGTTGGAGGGCATGATCTATTACTCCGTGATCTATTAATCATTAAGGGTTGTCGCCTCGTCATCGTGTCACCTCGCTCTGAGATGGATGGGGGCTTGCGCGCTGTCTTAGTGCGCCTTATCATTGCAATCAACATAACAGATTTTCTTGCGTCTGTTAACCCCTGAATTCCTCCTATGCCCAAGCCCCGCGTCCCCGGTTGGTGGTTAGCAGTAGGTGTCGATACAGCCGAGCAGATCAAGAAGCTGTTCGTCCAGATCGTGGAGGAGCTGACCATGCGAGACGGGGACCTCGCTAAGAAACTGGAAGTGGACCCCTCCACCTTGTGGAGGTGGAAGGCAAAGCAGGGCACGCCTTCGCTGGAGGTGATGCAGCAGGCGGTCGAAAAGGTCCGAGAGGAGCTAAAGCGGCAACTTGACCGGGTTACCGTCGCCGAAAAGGTCCTCGACCTAGTGAGTGCCATCGAGAAGGAGCAGAACGCCAAGGGCCTCAACGCGGGCCGGAAGGAGGCCGCCAGGCTCAAGAAGCTCCTGGATGACCTAGCGGCCTAACTCACAAAGGCTCGCTGTCCCGGCTCTCGACCCTGCGCTCCTACCGAACCACGATACTCCGCAGGGTCTCGCTTGCGAACGGAAACGGTGTCTTCTCGCCGACCGCAGGCAGCCCGAACTCCTCACTGGTCACGAGCATCGTCAATATCGCGGCGTGAACAGCCGCTGGCGTGCTTCCGAGAGACGCGGCAGGCTGGAACTCGACCGATGTCGGCTCCAGGGGCGTGCCAGGGTACTCGCAACCGATCCTCACTCGGATGCGGCGGCTTGGCGCAAAGGAAGGCGTGCCGGACCAGTCGATCAGACCCATCGGGGACTCATCATCGCTATGCCTAATTCGGCACCAGCCGCTTCAGCTCCTCGAAGAAGTTCTGGACGAGGATATGGCGATGGATCCCTCAGCACCTTCATCGCCCCCCAACCGGGCGGGTCATCGGAAAATGTTGGTCGTCAGAAGCGACATCGTATGGGAGGAAGCCAGAGGGGAATCGAGGATCTGAGCGAACTGGGGGAGAGCCATAGAGACGCGGAAGCTCTACTTTGGCAACGGGAATCCCTCCACTACGAATCGCGGGGTACCTGTTGGTCCGACAAACGATCCGATCCCATCCCACCAGCGATCATAGCCAGGCCGTCCATCCCATTGAAAGAACGAGGCTCCAGGAAGTGCCACTTGATCCAAATGGGCCATGACGCCCGAGCCCGTGGTATTAAACAAACCACCGCCACCGATTAGCAGAGCATAGTTGCCGGGTTCAATCACGACGCTTACTGCTTCCCTAAGATCGCCGCTGGCGGGGTTGCCGTCTTGGAACACGGCACTAGCTATCGCATTCGCCTCAATATCCCGCGCGTTGATGTTGGGTAGCACATCCGGCATCGATATGACGGCCCCCCAAATGCTTCCGATGTTAGAGAGATTTCCGCCGCCATAGGTATTAAAATGGCCGCCGATTGCAGTGATCTGAGTTTTCAGTGTGACGCTGAATCTGGCGCCGAGTATGGCGTTAGGGGTCCCGCCGAGCGCATATCCCCCGCCCATGCTCGACGCACCCATGGTAGCAGTCTCCAGAACGATTCCAGCATCCACGGTGCCAGAGAAGTCGACCGTAACGCTCTCACCGTTGGTCGACACGGTTACTGACTGCTGTAGTGCTGAGAAGGTCGCTTCGGCTGGCAAGCCCGATACGCTGATCGTGTACGCGCCACCTGCTACTCGTTGAAAGGAGTAGCTCCCGCCCCCATCCGTGACCGTCGAGTCGACGTAGACCCCAGACAACCGGACTTTAACTCCAGACAGCCCCGCGCTCCCCGCAACTGTGACTTGGCCCTCAATCGTGCCTAATATGTCTGGGTCCGTAATGATCACGGTCTCCAAGTCACAGCCCGCCATAAAGCACGCGAGAGCAACGATGACTGCCCCCTCCCGGCTCGCGAACATCACACTTGAACGAAGCAAGGTTTTGGCCCTAACGGAAGCGAAGCTCAAGCAGGCTTAAGTCGCCAGGTCGCACGGGGCCTGAAGGGTGGGGTGGAAAGAGGGCCAGTACTGGACCTTCACGTTCGGTCACAGCCACCTCAACGCGCTCACGATTCATGCTCTTCGCGCCGAGCAGGGCATCGACAGCTCCGATGACGGTCAGCGCACCGGCCGCGGCGAGGCTCGCAACGAGGTCTGGCCGTTCGGTCTCCGTGCTCGTGAACTGCCCGCTCATGCATTCACCGTTGACGGTCGCCTCTCGGCACTGACGCGTGACCGTTTTGGAGAACAACCCGTATGCGACTGCTCCGACGGAACCAGCCAGCACCAGGCCTCCCCGCCACCCACGCTTCGTGCGGAACTGGCCCGACCCTGGGATAAGCAGGCTATGAGCGAACACACCGACCGGACTCATCAGCCCAACGGTGGCCATCGCTTCGACAGCAGGTTCACTGCTCTCAGCCACGGGCAGCTGTGACGGTAGCGCTTCAGCCCCAAGGTCAGTGACGGCGCGTGGATCAGTGATCGCCATCGGCCACGATCGATCAAACGAGCCCGACCCGACGAAGGGGACTTGTGCACCTCTCGTGTCGCGCTGTACGGCGAATCGAGTGAATTCAACGATCTCGCCAAGCGAAACAATCCCATCACCGTCGCCGTCTGCCTCACCCTCCAATCCTCGAAGCAATTGGTATGTGAACACCCCATGCCCTCCACCCCAGCGGTCAGACTCTTGCGAGAACTGATTCGTTTCCGAGGCGGTGAATGAGAAAAGACCAGCAGCCGTAGCCTGGATCCGCTCCAAGAACATCTCATTGATAGCGTTAGGTTCGCCTCCACGGAGGCCGACCGCATTACCACTGACTGCTGCCGAGTGGCACGCGTCTGTCAGGACGATGATGTCACGCGCCCGCAGCTGTCTCACGTACAGATTCACGTCCTCCATAGAGATTGCGGTGCCTGGGTAGCTCACCGCCTCAGAATCATGTGTGAGCAGGTAGTAGTCCTCGGGGCGATCCGGATCAGGCGAGCCATGTCCGGCGAGGTAGATCACGACCACGTCTCACTCTGTAACCAGACGCAAGAACGTCGGCAGAGCCGTCCGCACCGACCGACTGTCCGCCTCGTCGTTGAGCAGCAACCTGATATTCTCAGGCTTGAAGCCTCCTAGTCCCGCTGACTCTGAGATCAGGAAGTCGTAGAATGCTTGAGCGTCGTCATCCGCATACCGAAGAGGAGTGATCGCCGGATCTGCGTAGTTGCTAATACCGATCACGACCGCATACCGCTCTCCCTGAAACCCTCGCCTGTCGAACGCCTCCTCCGGCTGATCGAAGCGGGACTCCGCGTTCGTGTCGTACCTGTATTCGCGTATCACCGGGGGTCGTGGCTCACTCGCATACGCGACCACCTCTACTCGGCCAGACAGGGAGTCGGTATCTGCGTAGCCTACAAAGCGAACTTCACCGTTGGACTGGGGATCGAGTTGCGCCCTACGACCGATGATGAGGATGCGGTTGACGCCACCAGGCTGGAACGCCGAGCCTCCGACTCGGATCGAATTCCTGGGAACGACCGCAAGGCCCCGCGTTACCTCGCCGCTCCATTCGCTCGGCTCCAGAACGGATATCCACCCGTCCGGGTCTTGACCGCTCAGTGCTATCGGCAGAAGCGAAAACACGATCATGCCCGCGGCGTATTTGACGAGCCGCCTGATGCGCGAAGATGGACGGACCATATTCCTGGCCTCGTTCGGGTGTACTCTTCCATTTTGAGTATCAGGGTCCGACTACAGGCCGCAAGGGTCGTGGTAAGGCTTTCGCGAATCGCTCTCCCCAAAACATCGATCCCAGGTTCGGCTACGTACCAGGCTTGAGGTTGCCATCGCACTCAGGGCGCCTCGCCCTGGCGTAGGAGTTCCAGCCTGGTCACGCCCATCTCTGTTTCCGTAACGTGTGCGGCGTCGCCGTGAACTCGGTCGCTCGATCGCCCAGCGCCGCTGCCATCCCGCCTTCGCCGAGCTGGCGCTCGATGCGGTAGCGGCCCTGGAGGGCCGCGTTCAGGACTCTCCATACGCCCCCATGGGGGGTTTCGGGGCCTGCTTTCTGAGCACGTAGTGACGCAGGGTCGTCGGTCCCTGTTGGCCGACCCCTGGATACAGAGGCTTGAGTCCAATCCAGCACATTCCAATACACTCTGGGGCGTTGCTCCACACTCACCGCGCCTCCTCGTCACTGATCCATCGAGATCCACCCTCAGCCACCTCGTTCGACATAAAGGTCATCGCCTCCTCTGCCGATACCAGGAGATTGATTCTTATTGCGTCAACAAAGCCCGAGTTGGTTTGAGAGCCGCGTCCGTGTGCCATGTAGCTGTGTACAACGTCACCGCTGGCATCATGGATGTTCACCGTTACCGCCGAGTGGAAGACTGACCGGTAGGGCCGAAGTCCCCCGGAGAAGAGCGCTCCAACGACCAGCGCCTTGTTCCGATACTCGTCTGGAATCTCGACAGACACTTGGTAGTCATACGGAGCATTAGTCACTGGAAAAGGCGCATCCACTCCCTCAGCCAGTTCAACACTGCTGAATACTGCTGACAGACCGCCGATGATCGCGTCAACGTAGCCTTCGGCAAATCGACTCCCGAAGGACGCAATCTCGGGCGTGAACCCACCACCGACGCCACAATCCAAGCGGCTTGCGTCGTAGACTGCGCGGTCGGCCTGGGTCATTGCACCTGAAACGGTGCAGCGGTCACCACCTCCTCCATCTTCGAAATTTGAAAGGCCTACCTCAACGGGGTTGACTGGTAAGCCATCGTACTCGACAACCACGTCGGGAATCACCCATTCGCCGTCTTGCTCGAGCCAGGCAGGAATGAATTCGTCTTCGAACACGGGCTCATCACGGTCCTCTACTCCCAGTAGCCGGTACTGAGATACCCTCCTATAGTAATTTGTCAAAACTCCCCCTACATCTTCGAACTGGACTGGCCCTGCCATATCTACGAAGCACCTGTACGTGAAGCGACCGTTCTGATACAGGATGTCCAACGTACTGAACCCACAGTTCGAGGTCTCGGTGACCGTCAAGTTGCGGATCTCCGATGGGAGGTACAGAACCACGCTCGCCGTCGAACGTGCATCTGGCTGAACGGTCGGTCGGACCTCAGTTCGTGGCCGGTGACTACACGATCTGGGTGACCTCCTTTGGCGGAAGTGAAACCGGATCGTACTCGCTCGGCGTATCTCCCTTCGTTTCACAGCCGAGCTATACGGGTGACTGTGCTGCTCGACCGCCGGGATCAGTTTGTCTCGGCTTCTCGGTTCTCCACCAGGAGGCGGGAACCATCCTTCTATCTGGGACTCTGTGGCCCATTGCTTCGTTCGGCTCTCCAGGGGGGCATAGCCTATGATGAGGGACTCGGGCTTGTAGACCCAGCCCATGGGGGCTTCTATGGGGCAGGGGGTCAAGCGACACGTCCCCATTACGCCGTCCGCCCATGGGTTGGGCCGCCGACGTCCACGCGACTTGGATCGCCTGGTCGACGTTCAGGGTGGGGAGGGGCTCGCTCGTCAGGTTCCGATCGCGGTCCGGAAGACTCTTACAGCCGTGACGTTCTCCACCAGGAGGCGGGAACCATCCTTCTATCTGGGACTCTGTGGCCCATTGCTTCGTTCGGCTCTCCAGGGGGGCATAGCCTATGATGAGGGACTCGGGCTTGTAGACCCAGCCCATGGGGGCTATGGATGCTCTCCCCTCTAACCGGTTTGCCTCCGGTTCGTCGGACCCGGCATCGTGAGCCGCACCATTCACGCTGTGCGCGTCGACTCCGGGCCTGGTTACGTCATCGCTTCCAGCTTCTTCGGGTCGTACCTCTTTTCGGTGCGCCATAGCGCCAGCACGATCGAGGCGATCTGCCGCGCGATGGTGAGCTTGGCCAGGTTCGGCTTTGTGTCGCCCTCCAGAAGCCGCTGGTAGTGACGGTACAGGGGCTCGTCGGCACCGCGCATGATCACCGTGGTTGCCGCACCCTTGAAGATCCGTTTCAGCGTGCGGTTGAAGTTCCGGTTCAGACCCCGCGTTTGCAGCAAGGGGGCCTTCACCCACTGCCCGGTCTGGGTCCGCACCCAGTCCGACGAGCTCCGCATCACCACCCCAAGGCCACAGTACGCCCAGAAGTTGCTCCGGCTCGCGAACCGGTACGGCGTCACCACCACCGGCAACAGCTCCGCGGTGCGGATCGGACCCATGCCCGGGCACGTCTTGAGCAGCCGCCACTCGCGATGCTTGCACGCCTCCGCCAGCAGAGCCTTCTCGGCCTTCGCTTTCAAGGCTACAAGCGCGTCGAGCTCGTGGTACAGAAGCCGGGCCATTGGCCGTGCCACCTCGGGCAGCTCCTGAACCCACTGTTCGCGATCGGTCTTCGAGTAGACCTTCGAACCCGCTCCGTATCCGATCCCTCTCGAGCGCAGCAAGCTCTTCAGCCGGTTCTTCACCCGAACGACGTCGCCCACGACGAATCCATAGGCCTTCGCCAAATGACCCAGCCGCAGGAACTGATGCCGGCTCTTGTAGACCTTGGTCTCGATCGCTCCGATCCGCATCTGCTCCGCCAGCCAGAACGCATCCACCTTGTCGTTCTTCGGACCCCGCCGCCTCGTGCCCATCCCGGTCACGACGAGCTCCTGCACGTGCGGCTCGAGCACCTCGTAGAGCCACCCTGCCAGCGTTCCCTCCTCCAGGCACAGGTGTCGGTTGGGCGGGATCTGGTGGAGCACCTCGATCAGCGCCCGCGCGTTCGTCTCCACTACGTGCGAGCCCAGCCGCTTTCCGCTCGGACCCACGACCGCCAGCGTGCAGCTTGACTGGTGCGTGTCCAGCCCTACATACCTCTCCATCGGCGTTGTCCTCCTTGGTGACTGGGGTCTTGGCTCGTGCTAACGAAAGCGCACCCACTCCCGGAGGAGAACGCCGATCTTTCCTCGTCTTCTCTTCAGACCGATCCCGCGTGGACGCCACGCCCCCATAATGCCTATCATGGCGTGGCTCGGGAAGTGCTGAGCGCCTGGTCAATCCTCGTCGCTAGGTAGGTAATGGCCGACCCGATCACCCGCCTGAGCGTCCCCTTCGAAGGCCGCGCCTACCACCAGCCAGGATTGGGCACTGGGTGGTGGTGCAGCGAGAGCACCTGGTGCTCTATGGGGCGCATCACGTGAAAGAGGTGCACCCTTCCGATGCCGGAGCCGACCCCACGATGCCGGCAGCGCTAGCTTACCGAGCGCTCTTCGAGGCTTCCCACGATGCTGTCTGTACGGTCGGAACCGAGGGTCATGTGGTAGACGCCAACCCGGCGATGCTCCGGCTCTTGGACATGACGCGCGAGAATCTCCTGGGGCTGAAGATCGGACAGCTGTTTGCCGATCGCCTCGACTGGCTACGGCTAGAAGACGGCCTGGACCGGAAGGGGTCAGTGCGCGACATGGAGCTCCGGCTTCGCCGCAGCGACGGATCGGACATCCCGGTGCTGTTCACAATGATTGACCTCCGGGAAGGCGAAGGTTCCGGCGCATCTAGTCTGAGCATAATCCACGACGTTACCAGCCAAAGGAATGCGGAGGAGCGTCTTGATCACGCTGCTCTGCACGACTCCCTCACGCAGCTTCCCAATCGGAGGTTCTTCCTGGATCGGGTGAAGCGGCTATTTGGTCGCCGTCGCTTCAAGCCCGATTACCGCTTCGGTGTTCTCTTCATCGATCTCGACCGGTTCAAGCTCGTCAACGACTCAATGGGTCACCGCTGGGGCGACGATCTGCTGATCCTGGTCGGTGAGCGGTTGGTGCAGGCGGTCCGCCCGGAAGACATCGTAGCTCGCCTGGGCGGAGATGAGTTTGCGGTTCTCGCCATCGACCTGCCGGGGGAAGAAGAGGCGGGGACAGTGGCGGCACGAATCCACGAAGCCCTAGGTGAGCCATTTGACATCCAGGGTCACTCCGTGCACGCAAGCGCTAGTATAGGAATCGTCGTGAGCGACGATACCTATCAATCGGCTGAAGACATGGTCCGAGATGCCGACACAGCCATGTACGCCGCCGAAGCGGCAGGCGGCGGGAGATGGGCTCTGTTTGACGAAACCATGCGTGATCGGGTCGTGAATCGTATGGCGACGGAGGTGGCCCTTCGCGAGGCACTAGAGCGGAAGGAGTTCATCCTCTACTATCAGCCTGTATACTCTGCTGACACCCGGCAGCTCACGGGTTTCGAGGCGCTCATACGCTGGCAGCATCCCGATCAGGGACTCGTACTGCCGGCGGAGTTCTTGCCTGTGGCTGAGGAGTCAGGCCTCATCGTACCCATCGGGAATTGGGTGTTGCGCGAAGTGTGTACAGTGGCCGCCGGATGGCGCCAAGAGTCCACGCACGTTCCCGCGATCGCGGTGAACATTTCTCCCCAGCAGCTCTACATGCCGGGTCTCGCATCTCGGCTTGAGGAGTTACTTAGTGAATTCAGCCTGCCAGGGACTTCGTTGCGATTAGACATTACTGAGAGCACGTTTCTCAAAGGCTCCTCGACTCTGAACGATACTCTACGGGAGATCCAAGCGCTGGGAATCGACTTGTGCCTGGACGACTTTGGCACGAAGTATTCAACGCTTGGCCACCTCCGCGACCTTCCCTTCCGGACTATCAAGATCGACCGTGCTTTCGTTAGGGAAGCTCTGAGCAAGGCCCTTCTGGGGGCGGTGCGAGACGGAGGGAGCCGGTTTCAGCGGTCTTGGGGGCGATGACGGGCTGAAAACGCGCCCAACCGGCATGTTCTGGCCGATGATCCCCTCGTTGCGCCCCGCGTGGGCGGATGTTTCCCGCGCCGGCCGCTCACGCCGTCGAATAGCGGCCCGCCACAAGCAGGTTCGCGAAGCCCAGGAGCAGCGCGATCCGTTCCATGTTCTTGGCCAGCCCGCGGTAGCGAACCTTCCGGTAACCGAAGCGGCGCTTCACATACAGGAACGGGTGCTCCACGTTTGCCCGCACCGAGGCCTTGTCCCGCTCGCGCAGCCACCGCGCCCCGCCCTGCTCCAGGAGCCGCCGCCGCCCCGGTCTCATCGCCACATGCCACTGCACCGGACGGCCTCCCGTGTCCACCCACTTCTCGATCCCCCGGTAGCCCGCGTCCGCCCACACCTCCTCCTCGCCGCCGTGAAGCAACGCCCCCGCCTCCCGAAGATCGTGCGTGTTCGCCGGCGTCGCCCGCACGCCATGCACCAGTCCCGTCTCCGCGTCCACCCCGATGTGCGCCTTCATCCCGAAGTGCCACTCGTTGCCCTTCCTCGTCTGATGCATCTCCGGATCCCGCGCCCCCTCCCGGTTCTTCGTCGATGACGGCGCCGCGATGATGCTCGCGTCCACGATCGTCCCCGCCCGCACCCGGTAGCCCCGCTCCGCCAGGTGCGCGTTGATCTCCTCGAACAAACCACGCCCCAGCCTGTGCCGCTCCAGCAGGTGCCGAAAGTTCAGAATCGTCGTCTCGTCCGGCAGCGGACCCGTCAAACGCAGCCCCGCGAACCGCCGCACCGACTCGATCTCGTACAGCATGTCCTCCATCCCCGGGTCGCTCAGGTTGTAGAACAGCTGCACGCAGTGAATCCTCAGCATCGCCGCCAACGGGTACGGCTGCCGCCCCCGCCCCGCCTTCGGATACAACGGCCGAATCCGCGCCTCCAGACGCTCCCACGGAATCAGCGCCTCCATCCGCTCCAGAAACAGCTCCCGCCGCGTCCGCCGCTTCTTCCCCTCGTACTCCACATCCGCGAACGTCACCTGCTCCATCGTCCGCCTCCCCGATCGTCCCGCTCAGCCCTTGAACTCCCGCCCCGTAAATCTAATGTCCCAGGGACCGACTTATTCAGAGTATTCTTAGGCGACTGAACAGCGATGGACTTGGCGTCATAGAGACCGTCCTCTCCCTGGCCAGAACGATGGGCTTGGAAGCAGTGGCGGAAGGGGTGGAGACTGAGGATGAGATGGCCGACCTGCAACGCTTGGGATGTGATACGGTCCAGGGCTACCTGTTTTCAGCCCCAGTGGAGGTGGGGAAGGCATTGACTCTGTTGAAGCTGGGCCGAGTGCCCGATACCGCGATTGCACCTTAGGCCAACCACGCAGGGTGAAGCCGTGGACCAGGCCAGCCGTTGTTGCGGTGGAAGTGTTGGGGTAGTTGTACCTGTTTACTAGCGGGTATTCGCCAGGTGCCGGCGTTGCCGCGGCCGACTCGACCCTTCGGCGGCCAGAGTGCATTTCGAATCGCGTGTGGACCGGTCGTCAGATCGAGACCCCTATTCGAGCCAATAGGGGCACCGCCGCGAGGTAGCAAAGGGCCATTACTCCGATTGATCCGGCGAGGGCGGAATAGAACCCCCAGCCGTGGCGAAGCAGCCACGGGAGAACGAGGAACATGGGAAGCGTCGGTAGGACCAGCCAGAACGTGCTGACGGACAGCTCCGAAATCGTTTCCACGTTATGCGTATCGACATAGAGCCAGATCATCGCGAGGATCGAGATCAAGGGGAGAGACTTGATGAGAGCGCCTAGTCCCGCGCTGACTTTGGCAACTTCGGATACGACCACGATAATCGTGGCCGAGAGCAGTAGCTTGATCAGGTAGTATCCCACGAGTCCTCGCAGTCAGTCGGGCCAGTACCAGATGTTCACCTCCCGTACGGAGATGACAGATATATGTGGCGAGACGGTACACGCCGCTAGGTGGCCTTTACGAGTCAAGACTGCGCCAGCGTTTGACGAGATCCATGATTCTGGTCTGGACCATATCTGCGGTGAGTTCCTCGACTCCAAAACGAGTTGGTTCATGAGTCGGAAACGTGCCCGACGCGCCCCCATGGGTCCCATCGGGGGAGGTTGATGGGACTCCTGAAGCTTCAGGGGTGGGGGCTTCGGCCTTCACCCCTGTTTCGTGGCCCTCAACGCACACGGTAACGTACATGGTCCGGTCAGCACCCTAGATCCTCCGTCACACAGCCAGCCGCGGACTTCTCGGTGAGCATCCCTCCACCCGCAGCACCCACAAAGGGCGGATCGCCTACCAGCGTCTCGCCCAGCAGACAACCCTTCGTGCAATGCATGGCGTGCGGGTGCCGGAGTATGATCTGGAGAACTCGTGTATGTTGGCCCGCATCCAACCTCGGGGACCCCCCCCTCGATTGAAAACGGGGGGGCGCGTGGCGGCCCCCCGAGACACCGACGCAGAACGTAACGCGCGCCCGCGAGAATATGCGGCCTCAGAACCCCCCCCAGGGACTTAGAAAGGGGGGGGCGCGCGCCTGAGTGTACCCAAGGCCATGGCACTGAAAGCGGGCCTCCCTGGCATCGAGCAACGGGCCGACTCCTTTGAACTGGAACGGGTAGGGAAGCGGATCGCGCCCTCCGAGCACGCCGCCCGGTGCGTGTAGCGCCAATCACCGGCCCCGGCACGGCCCACCGTTCCACGACCTGTAGCGCGACCGGGAAGCTTGTGCTTGCAGGCGTTACCACAACTGACGTGACCCCCGTACCGGTACGAGCTCCGGGGCGAAATTCACGCGGACCAGGCGTGTAAATCGTGGCGACCCATCGTTCAGAAAGCCAAGAGCCGGGTTACTTTGACCGCGATGCTCCGCTCGGGATCCACGTCTCCGTCGACGGCTCGCCGCTCTGAATACACGAGGTAGAGATCGCTGAGCGGGGCGTGGATAAAGCGTACACGTAGGTTCGAAACGACCTCGTCCGTAAGGCCGTTGTATTGGACGAACGCATTCATCTGCAGAGCGGTAGTGGGATTCAGGCTCACCTTCAGCCCCGCGAGGTCAGCGACGAAATCTCCATCTGGAAGGGAAATTTCGCTCCGGGTGAGGGTTGCCTCCAGAGCGAGGTGAGGAATCGGATGCCAGACTCCACCCCCTCCGTAGGACGTCTGGGTCCCGTCGAAGTAGCCGCCGTGGGATACTGAGACGTTCGCTGACAAGATCCGGGCCGGACTCGTCCTGTGCGAGAAGGCGACTGCTTGCGTCTGGTAGTCGCCCACGCCGACGCTGAGCTCGGAACGACTCACTCCGAAGGGCTCGAAGAGCCGCTCGAAGAGGTGCTCATACTTCAACGTCGATCGCGATCCGTCGTCAAAAGTGAAGCCGAGCCCTCCGCCGACGCTCCGGGTCTCGAGCACCGACTCCAGATTGGTGAAGTAGTCGATCGTGACGTAGGGGTTGATCTCCTGAAGGGCAAGGCCCTCTACAGGAGGATGCACCCCGAAGGTGGCGTAGTAGTGGTTGATCCCCCGCCGGCGCACGAACCCGAGGCCCGGATCGAACCCCGGACCCAACCGCCGGTACAGGACGGACGTGTCCCAGAACGAATCGCGCCAGCCGGCCGAAAGCCTGAGAGCCAGTCGGTTCTTCAGGTCGCCCTCCAGTTCGGAACCCTCGGCGGCCGCGACATACGACGTCAGGAGCAAGTGGTCGGCGAGCGTGAAGTTCGCGTCTATGCCGAACGCCCGGTTGTCGACCGGTTGGCCTTCTTCTCCGACAAGGTCCCGGTGCGTCACCATAAAACCGACGTTGGAGGCTCCCAACACACGACGGCGCAGGCGGAAGACCGCGAAGTTCTCCGACGCCCGGCCGGACGCCTCATCGGTACGCATCGCGAGAGCTCCGACCTCGAACTGGCCCAAGCCTCCCGTCAGGCGGGCCCCACCCGCGATCGGGATGAGCTCCCCCCCGGAAGACAGACCTACGCGCCGCGTGTGGAAGAGGGTGAAGTCCCTTCCCGAGACGCTCAGCCGGAACTCCCTCGGCGTCCCGTCACCGAACTCGAACATGCCGGAGTTCTCAATGAAGAAATTCCGACGCTCGGGAAAGAAGAGGGGGAATCGCGTCAGATTGACCTGCAACTCGTCCACCTCGACATGGGAAAAATCAGTTCGGTACGTGGCGTCCAACGTGAGGCTGGACGTGACGCCGTACTTGAGGTCCAGGCCGGCGTCCACCTCGTCTCCGGTGCCGGCGACGCCTTCAGAACCCAGGGTTACGGAGCCCCGGACGTAGGGCTCCAGCCATAGGTTCCGTCCCTGCTCGAGCCCTACGAATCCGGTCAAGGTTCCCGCGCGGGAGACCTTGGGCTGGAACTCCCGTCGCTCCAGTGGGGACCAAGTGGAGGACTCGTTGATCCTTCTGATGCGCCTCTGGACGTTGAAGCCCCAGTCCTGGCTCCCTTCGGCCCCCTCGAAGCGGAGAGTAGACCACGGAATCGCGATTTCCATGGTCCATCCGAAGTCGGTGAGCTGCGTCTCGACCTGTACCACGCCGTCCCACGCGTTGTTCAGGATGCGCATGTCGTCGAACGTCTGGGCGTCGCCGACCGCGCCGTAAGGATTGATTAAGAAGAGAAATGAATTCCGTCGATCCAGATTCGTGTCCAGCACGAAGGAGAGAACGTCCGAGTCGAGGGGTGGGAAATCCCTCTCCAGGCTGGTCACCGTGATGTTGTCGGGCTCATCGTAGAGGATCCCAGAGAGATAGAAGGCCTCGTCGTCGTAAAGAACCCGAACGATCGTCTGTTGGGTGGCGGGGTAGCCCATCTCCGGTCTCGACTGGATGAACCGGGTAATCGGCGGTGCTTCCTCCCAGACGGCTTCGTCCGGCCGGCCATCGATGACGATCGGTCCGGAGGCTCGCGTGGCGGGATGGGTGGGCCTCGGATAGCTGGTCGGATCGATGGGCCATTCGGGCTCTCCGGACACTCTGGCCTGCTCCTGTCCGAACACCGCCCCTACCGCGAGGACCGCCGCCAGGACGGCAGATCCGCAGGCCCGAACCATCACCGGAAAAGTCCTCGAGACAATCATGACATTCGCCCCTTTTGCGGGCTCGAACGCTGAAGCGGAACCGAGGGCAAGCGGGGCGACGACAACGACGCCTCGTGCCTTGACCGAGCCCGGACGGGGCGGAAAACAGAACGGACGATTCATCGCGATCTCCCTTCTCCGATGCAACTCAGCCCTACACCGCGCTACACCCGTGCTCTATGCCCGCTGCCCGGACGGGCAGATGGCAGATGAGTCATAAGTATATCTTGGCGTCCCAGACATCCGCCGGGTAGATTCGCGCCCGACCCACTGACCCAGAACGTAACGCGCGCCCGCGAGAATATGCGGCCTCAGAACCCCCCCCAGGGACTTAGAAAGGCGGGGGCGCGGCTGAGGGCGGGGACCGAGACGTATAGCTGGGCGTTCGGAGATCGTCCTGACACGGTGATCCTTGGCAACGAATCTGCAGAGCAGGCTCCCGAAGCCCCCCAACTGGTGGGAAGCATGCTTCGGCGGAGTAGCTAAGTAGCCACTCAAATGGTCGGAGTATGCGTTATCGGTCCCGGGTAGACTTCTGTTAGATCTCTTCCCCGCCCCGGTCGGCGTCTTTCGGTCCTCTGTCCGGAGTTCAAATTATGCCACAATCGTTTTCGCTTGCCGGGTACCGTTGCACCGAGATCTCCGATCCGGCTTTGCGAGAAGAAATTCAACGCTACACAGGAAGCGCCGATGCAACCTCTCGAATCCTGAGCTGCATCGAACGCTTCGGCGGCGATCCTACGATCCAGCGCTTCGAGATGACTCCCAAGCCGCATAGCCTCAGCTCCCGAACTAAGAGCGGGGTCGCCTGGACAGTTCGAGCGGTGCGACCCGTTGCGGCTAGTAACCCATCCCTTCCGCTGGTCCGGCGATTTTCTGGCGAAAATTAAAGGGGGGAGAGAGTTGCATGACCTCCTTCCAGCCGCTACGCTATGGTAGGGTAAAACTCCGGACGAACCGGAGACCGGCGAGGAAAAATGACCTGGGCCTCCGCCCGGGTCTTTCTTCTTGCCCTCCAGACAATCGGTGAGCCGAAAGGTACGGAGATGCCGTGCCCCGAGGGCATCAGTACAGCAAAGATGGAACGGCATCATGCGCACCACCGGAACTGTCAAGTGGTTCAATGACGGCGAAGGCTTCGGGTTTATCACCCCACAGGACGGCTCAAAGGACTGCTTCGTACAGCTCTCCGCGATCCAAGGTGACGGCTTCAAGAGCCTGAGCAAGGGTGTTCGGGTGGAGTTCGACCTTGTACAGGGGCGGAAGGGACCTGCCGCCGAGAACGTGGCTAGGCTTTACCAAGGCGGCCGTCCCAGGAATAGGTGGCTGCCTCGGGATACCAGGGCAGTGGCTCAGAAAAATCAGGCGGTACAAGTAGTCGAGGTAGCGCACGACCTAGCGCAGCATTTCTCGAAGGTCGCCCCGAGCTATAGGGCACTTAGGACCACGGACCTTGAACCAGTCCAGTATATCGCAGATTTACTGAAGTCGTATCAAGAGATCGTGGTGGCGGACGTCGGCTGCGGTGCGGGTCGCTACGATAGGCTGCTGTTCGATCACATCGGAGAGGGTCTGTTTCTGTATTGCGTGGACGCGAGCACAGATATGTTGGAGGAGCTCCAGAGCCATGTGGGCGAGCAGTACGACGGACGCTACGATTTAGTGATGGGGCAGGCGGATGACCTGCCGCTGGAGGATGAGAGCCTGGACGCGGTGCTCACTTTCAACGCGGTACACCATTTCCCGTTGCAAGCCTTTCTGAAAGAGGCTTGTAGGGTGATGAGGCCCGGCGGCCACCTTTTCATCTACACGCGGTTCCGGAGCCAGAACGCTCGGAGCATATGGGGGCAGTACTTCCCCCGGTTCACTGACAAGGAAGATCGGTTGTACGAATCGCACGTTATACGTGAGGCCGTCGCTGTAGTGCCGGGACTGACACTGGAGCGTATCAAGCCGTTTCGGTATCCGCGTCGGTCGAGCCTCGATCGCCTCAATGAACAAGCGAGAGGCCGCCACTACTCGACGTTCGACCTGTACGAAGCCGAAGAGTTTAAGCAGGCCTTAGAGAGGTTCGAAGAGGATATTCGGGGGCGATTCGTGAATCTAGAAGCCATCGAGTGGTACGACGCAAACAGCCTGGTAGTGATTTGGAAGACGAGGTCGGATCAATAGTGTGTGAAGACCCGCTGGCGGTCCGGCAGCGGAAGGTCAGCGCCTCGGGGACGATGGCAGAGACCGTAGCGTTTGGATCAGCCCGAGTGAATCTGAGCACGCCCGAGTGCGCCGTCCATCATCTCATGCTCCACCTGCCGGTGGTCGTGGCGATGCCACACCAATCACAGGGGGTCCGTTGGGCCTCGTGAGCCGGGCCTCTACGGCGATAAGGGTATCCGTCGCCCCGCTGCGTGCACAACAGGTCGTCGGAGCCGTGCAGAGCATGCGGCCGGGTGACACCGCGGTCGTGATCGTCGCGACGCTGATCAGCGCCTGACTGGCGCAACCCGTGGGTCTTGGGCTGATGGACGTGGCGCTGGTTGCCATCGCCAACGGCTTCTTGTGCGCGGCGTCGATGGCCTTCAACGACTGGCACGACGTGCGTGAGGACGCCATCAACGAGCCCACACGACCCATCGTCGCCGGCAGGATCGGCCGCTTCGCGGTGCTGCAGCTGGCGTCGACGCTCTCTCTGCTCGGGGTGGTGATCGCCTGGACCGCGCCGGGGTGGCGGTTCGGGGTGCTCGCCGATCGCTTCGGCGCCGAGGTCATCAAGACGTCGGAGGACGTCCGCGGCGACCGGATGAGCGATATCGACACCGTGGCCACGCGATGGGGTCCGGTACGCGCGATGGTGCTCGGCTGCGCGTCGCTGGTACTCGCGGCCGTGGCCGCCTGGTGGCCGGTGGTGGCGGGCGGCGCCGATTCGGTCTACGTGCTCTGGACCGTGGGCGTGACGTTGCTGCTCGCGATCACCTGCGCCCTCCCGATCGTTCGCGCGCTCCCCGTGGAGGTCGTGGCGCGCGACGTGGTGCGGCTCCACCGTATCGGGATCGGCATCGCCGTGGTGGGCCTCCTACTCGTCTGAGGGCCGAGGGCGGAACGCGTCGGGAACCGCGTCGTCAATCATCTCCCGGGTTCTGGCCGACCTCAACGAGGACGTTCGGGGGGTGGCTTCCCAGGATCGGTACGAGGCTCTCCGTGCCGTCACCGATCAGCACATGATGCGCGTCTCTAGGAGCTGCGATCTCCCTCTACGAAGGAGACACCTGTCGGAGCTCCTGGACATCATCAATGGCACGGGTCGAAGGCTCTCGGCTGTGCTGTGTACCCCAATTCGACGAGGCAGTTTGGGAAGGGTAGTTTGACTTCTCAACGGAGGTTCGTCGAATGGAAACACACCGACGTGGTTCAGACGGTCGTCGCTTCTTTACCACGCAGTTCAAGCAGGAGCAGATCGCTCGGGTCGATCGTCAGGAGCTAACGCTTTCTGAGCTAGCGCGGGAGCTGGCGGTCTCGCCGTCCGTTGTGCGGCGGTGGCAGCATCTGAGCACGAAGGGGAGCTCGGCCGCGGTCGCCTCGAACCAAGAGGTCGTGCCCGTCAGCGAGCTACGGGCCGCGCAGCAGCGCATTCGTGAGCTCGAGCGGGCGCTGGGGAAGAAGACCATGGAGGTCGAGATTCTCCAGGCTGCGCGGGAGGAGGTAAAAAAAAGACCCCACTACTACGGCGTGTCAAAGAAGTGACGGGGCTCAAGATGGCCCCGATCTGTCGGACCCTGGGGATCAGCCGAGCCTGCGCCTATCGGGACAGCGTAGGGCGCCCGGAACGGTATGCCCGGGCACAGGACCGGGTGGTGAGGGCTCAGATCCGAACCGTGATCCGAACCCGGTCCTCCTACGGGGCGCGGCGCGTCCGGGCGCTCGTCAACCGGTCGTTCGAGACATCGTATAACCTGAAGCGGATCCAGCGCGTCATGGCCATCAACGGCTGGACGCTGCCTCGATCTACGAGGCGTCGTACTGGCCGTGCGCACCGTGGACGGGTCCAGCGTGCCGTGTCCAATGAGCGTTGGTGTAGCGACGTGCTCGAGATCGCATGCTGGAACGGCGAGATCGTCCAAGTCGGCTTCGCTCTGGACTGTCACGACCGGAAGGTGTTGGCCCACGTCGCGGTACCCCGGGATTTCTTGGGCACTGATGTTCAGCGGCTCATGCAGCGGGCGGTTGCTGCACGATTCGGCTCCGGTGAGCGTCCAAACCAGCCGATTCAGTGGCTCAGCGACAACGGCAGCGTCTATACCGCGCTCGACACGATCATCACGGCCGAGCGGCTGAATCTCGTGCCCATCACGACACCGGCTTCCAGCCCGGAGTCCAACGGCATGTCGGAGGCGTTCGTGAACACCATGCGCCGCGACTATTTCGCCGGCGCGGATCTCTCGTCGTCGGCCGCGGTGCTCGACCAGCTGCCCGCCTGGTTCGCCGACTACAATGCCGTCGCGCCTCATTCGGCGCTCGGCTATCAGTCACCCCAGCACTACCGCTCCGCCAAGCTCATGGTGGGTCCCAAGTGCTAACCCGAACTGCCTCACGAAACGGGGTACACAGCAATCACAGGATATCAATAGGTGGCCGAGCTACCTTTTTCTGAGGTGGCGAGAGGAGCTAAGCTTCATCGCATCATATGTTCCTTCTACCGGGTGGCGCCCTGTCCATGCACGAAGTCCCGGATGAGACCATATCCGCAATCTTCGAGGCATCGCCGATCGGAATGCTGCTCGTCGGCAGGGGCGGTGCTCCGGACATACTCGCAGAATGCAGGCAGGGCGCCACGCGATCCTCGACTTCTCAGGAAAAGCGAGCCCGGAGACGGTACTCGGGGCGTGTGACCCAAAAGGAGCTCCCTCGATGTCTCGTCCTACTTAGGGTTCCAGCGCAGCCACTCGCTAGCCATGGTGTCAGCGCACTTCTGTGCAGCGCTTGCTGGCGAGAAGATTCTGCGACCCACCATACTCAGGCCCCCGTTCTTCCATAGCAGCGGGTACACTCCCGTCATCGCATGACCGTAGTAGTAGAGCCCCCACCTATACACCACCAAACCAGAATTACTCTCAGCCAACATGAGTGTACAGATCAGGTAGTTAGGTGCCGACACTGTCACAACGATACCATTGTGACGCAAAGCCAACTCGAAAGCAGACAGAGCGTTTCTTTCGACGTCAGGTCGATCTTCGTCCATGTTAAGCATACCGAGGACCTGTACCTTGGCATCGAACTCCCGTACGCCTTGAAGGGCGATCCCGTTATCGTCCGGAAACACAGGTTGTCCGGCGATCGGATCGCTGAGAGCAGCACCTAGAGCTAGGCCAAAGCAGACAAGTCGACGCATCTGGAATCCGATGTCTTATGAGGGCAACGTGACCAGGGCCATCCGACAGGGTTCCCCTGAACCGGTCCCGGTTTCCTGGACAAGGTTGCGGCCTAATCACGCCGCCGTGCGGGTGAGCTGCTGGCGAACCTCGGCCGGGGTCTTGTAGCCGTGCCGCTCAATCAGCCAACCGCGGTTGTAACGCTCGATGAACTCTCCGATCACCTTCCTGGCCTGCTCCAGACTCTTGAAGTCGTGGAGGTAGAGGCACTCCTCCTTCAAGGTCCTGATGAAGCGCTCGGCCACGCCATTGCACTCGGGCTCGCCCACGTAGGAGGCTGTCGAGCGGATGCCGAGCCAGGCGAGCTCGCCCTGGAACTGGTGTGCCGTGTACTGCGGACCCCAGTCGTGTCGTAGCCCAAGGCCGAGCGCGATCCTCGGAGCGTAGCCGTCCATGTAGGCCCTCACCCCCTGGCGGATCGGCTCGAGGGCCGCCCATCGGTCGCCCTTCTTCGCGACGTGCCAGCCCACGACGTCGCTGCTGCAATGGTCGACTGCCACGAAGAACCAACACCAGCCGTCGGCCTTCGTATAGAACCGGGTCGCATCTGTGCCCCACAGCTCGTTCGGCGTGTCCGTCGTGATCCGGCCACCGTGGCTTCGGTCACCCCTTGGATGGCCCTGACGCACCGGCGCCAAGAGTCTGTTCTCTCGCATGAGCCGAAGCACCCTGTTCTTGCCTACCCAGATCCCTTTCGGCCGCAGCCGTACCCTCACCTTCCTGTGACCTTCGCCCAGGAAGTCGCTCTGCTCGAGCACCTGTCGGATCGCCCCCACCAAGGCTTCGTCGCTTAGCTTCGTCTTGGGGCCCCGCTTCTTCAGCTCCCTGGGCTCGTGCTTCGCTCGGTCTCGAGCCAGGTAGACCGTCGAGCGGGCGATGGCCCATACCTCGCAGATCAGCGTCAGCGGGTAGCGCCGTCCCGTCCCCGGGCTCACTCGCTCCCGCGCTTCAAGAGCTTCTTCAACTCGTCCCCGTAGCCCCTTTTTTCGAGGAGCTCGCTCGCGAGCTCCATCCGCATCGTCACCTCGCCGAGCTTCGCTCGGGTTCGGATCAACTCTCGCTCCGTCGGATCACGGCCCCGCCGCTTCAAGCCCTGTTGGCCACTCTCCAGGAACACTCGCCGCCACTCCTCCAGTTCCGGTGGCGAGACCTGAATCTCCCGACTCAATTCACCCAGATCCTCTCCGCGCAGTAGCCGCAGGACCACCTCCATCTTCTGCCCCGCGCTCCACCGCTCCGGCAGTTCCACCGTCCCTTCACGACCTTCGGTCGCTTCCGACTCCCTCGGCTTCCGAGACATCGAACACCCCTCTCTCTGGACCCCATCGTCGTTGCCAATCTACTGTCCAGAGAAATCGGGGGCGCTACACCACCAGCATCGACACGTGATCTTGTCTAAAGTCGGCTTCGCGCCCTTCCTTAATGTCCCACCGGATCCTGAGCATGAACGGCATATGTCCCATCATCCTGTGAGCTTATCTGTTGCGCAAGTGTTGCGAGACATAGGGATCGGTGGCTGAAGGGCGCTGCGGGCTCGGGCAGCTCAGGCACAGGCGAGCCGGCAGGGGCGCACCCTCGCACAGGTGCAGGCCGCGAGACCGACGCGAGAGTTCGACCAGGGGAGGACGGGCGGATTCGTAGGCCCCGACGCCTTCGTGGCCGCGGTCTATACGAACCTCACCGCCATGCCATGACGGTGAGCCCGCTCCCGCGGGCCTCCCGCTGGAACGCATCACGACGGCGCAGGACCGTACCGCTCCCTGCGGAGCCCTGGGGAACCCGCCACCGTCCCAACCGACTTACATTGACACAACGCACGGGCAATCGGAGCAGGAAGAGAAGACATGATGCGAGGCGGAAACGGGGGTCGGAGGGCGGCGCGGGCCCGACGCACGCTTCTCGGCGTGCTGGCGGTGGGAGGGCTCAGCTCCTGCGGCGATGCTATCGTAAACCCCGTCGGGGTCCCCGGGGCGAGCGCCTTCGAGGCCTGCGATCTCGACATCAATTTCCTTTATGGGGCGGCCGGTCGCGACGCCATCCCGTCCCTGGACGAACCCGAGTGGGACCGCGCGAATGAAGTGGTACCCAACTATCTCGAACCCAGTACGCGGGTCATCGGCATCGAGATGCCAGGGCAAGGAGCGGCCTATGCGATCCCCCACAACGTCCTATGGCATCACGAAGTCGTGAACATGGACGTAGACGGGGAAAACCTCGCCGTCACGTACTGCCCGCTCGCGGGCTCCTCCTCGGTGTTCGACCGTAAGTCGATCGACGGCGCCCCCAAGCTGGGCGTGTCGGGCATTCTATTCATGACCAACCTGATCATGTATGACCGGCGGGGGCCTGGGAACAGCAATCTGGACTCCGGCGAGTCCCTCTGGCCGCAGTTGATCGGGGAAGCCCGCTGCGGCCCGAGCAGCGGAACGAAGCTCGCTCAATACCCGTTCGTCGAGATAGAGTGGGCGTCGTGGCTCGAGCTCCATCCGGACACGTGGGTCCTCTCCGGACCCGAGGAGCAAGGCTTCGACCCGGAATTCTTCAACTATCACCGCTTCGGTTATCCCTACGGCCCGTATGAAACCATCCCGGCTTGGTTCAACGGGGTCATGCCACCGCTGGACGGGAGGCGCTTCAGCAAGGAGCGCGTGATCGGCCTTCCGTCGGGCAGCGCAGATCCGGGCATCGCCTTCCCGTTCGGAGCTCTGGAGGACCGGGAGGGAACCTTCCAGGTGGTTCCGTTCACGTACGAAGAAACGACGCTTGTGCTTCTCTGGAGCGATGACGCGCAGGGCGGGACAGTGTTTCGACCCCTCACGGAAAGCGGAACGCAGGTGGCGATCTTGCCCACCGGAACGGGATTCCTGGACGCGGAGACCGGGAGTACTTGGAGCCTAGAAGGCCGAGCCGTCAGCGGGCCGATGGCGGGAGAGCGCCTGGAACCGCTCGAGAAAACCAACACGTCGTTCTGGGGCGCCTGGTCCGCATTCCATCCGCAGACCCGACTCTGGGAAGGATGACGAGCTAGCCCAGGCTGCCCCCACTAGACTGGAGTAGCGTCGACGATGATGATCCGACGAGCAGGTTTGGTCTTAGTCTGCATGATGCTCCTCGTCACGCCCGCGGGCCTGGATGCACAGGCTATTTGCAGCGCCCCCCATTCGTCGCCGTCTCTCGCACAGGGCGGCAGCCTCGGGACTCTCCCGCCTGGATCGGGATCGGTGCAGCTCTCTGCGTACTCTCAGCAGGTGGATGACGCCTTCGACACCTTCGGCACCCGCCAGGCCTTCTTCAGGGACGGTCGGACAACCACGCGCTCGCTTTATGCCACCGCGACGCTCGGGGTCACCCCGGGTGTAGACGTCTGGGCTCAGGCTTCTGTCCACCGGCTGCGGTTCGCGAATGAGCTGGGAGAGCAGGAGAGAAGCGGTCCGGGCGACGTTCGACTCGCGATTCGCGCAAGCGCGGAGCTCGTGGGTTCCTCGGCCCCAATCAGCCTACGCGCGGGGGTCAAGATCCCGGGAAGCACGTTTCCGGTGGAGGCAATCGTCCCCCTCTCCGAAGGCCAGACGGATGTCGAACTGAGTCTCGAGAGCGGTCGCTCCTGGGCCGGAGGAGCCTGGTACCTGCTGGGGTGGGTGGGACACCGCTGGCGCTTCGAACGGGCCTCGCCTCCGTTCGATCCGGGAGACGAGTGGTTCGGACATCTCGCCGTCGGCGGTCAACGGGGTCCGCTTCGCTGGGAGACGGCGGCGGAGGTTCTGACCGGGGCGGCCCCATTCCAGCAAGGGGTCGAGCTTCCCCAGAACCGCCGTCGCCTGGTCCAGCTCGCGCCGAGCCTGGCGCTCAACGTGGGACCCGGAGAGGTCGACCTCACTTTTCAGATCCCACTGGCGGGCAGGAATCTGCCGAGCGATCCCGGGTTCGGGGCAGGCTACCGGCTCTCCTGGTGAGCCTGGTTCGCCGTGGACCAGCCGGCAGACACTTCGTTCTGTTGATCGCTGTGGCGTCCGTGGCGTGTGACTCGAACGCGGGCGCGGCTCAGCAGGCCGAGAGCCCAGCCCAGCAGGAGGAGAGCACGGGCTGGACGACCGACTTTACGCGTCACACGGTCCCGCTGGAAGAGATCGTGTCCGGGGGCCCACCCAAGGACGGCATCCCGGCGATCGACGCTCCACGGTTCGTTACGGTCGAGGATGCAGACGGCTGGCTCGAAGACGATGAGCCCGTGCTCGTCGTGGAGCAGAGCGGTAGGGCACCCGCCTATCCCTACCAGATCCTGATCTGGCACGAGATCGTCAACGACGTTGTGGGCGGGCTTCCCCTCACGATCACCTACTGCCCGCTGTGCAATACGGCGTTGGTCTTCCAACGGGAGCACGGCGGTCGGCTGCTGGACTTCGGCACCACCGGACGCCTCCGTCATTCCGACCTGGTGATGTACGATCGCCAGACAGAGAGCTGGTGGCAGCAGGCGACCGGCTCGGCGATCGTGGGCACCTTGGCGGGCGAGGCCCTCGAGGCATATCCCGCGCAGACCACGAGCTGGAGAACGTTCCGCGCCTCTCATGACCGCGGCGAGGTGTTCTCCCGCGACACCGACTACGATCGACCGTATGGTCGCAAACCCTTACGTCGGCTACGATCGAGAGCCAGGTCCGATCGCGTCGTTCTTCAGCCGCAAGGTGGACGACCGGCTCCCGGCCATGGAGCGGGTCGTTGCCACGACGAGCGACGGAGTCCACGTCGCGTACCCGTTCTCACGGCTGGCCGAGGAGCGAGTCGTGAACGACGAGATCGCCGGGCTTCCCATAGCAGTCTTCTGGGGCCCGGGTACCGCAAGCGCGCTGGACGCCCAATCGGTTGCGGGGGGGCGCGATGTGGGAGCGACGGGGCTGTTCTCGCGCCGTGTCGGGGATCGCACGCTCGACTTCCGCGCAGCGGGCGACGGCCGCTTCAGCGACCGCCAGACGGGCTCCCTCTGGAGTCTCGTCGGGGAGGCCCTCTCCGGGCCGCTGGCCGGCACCCGGCTGAAGCTGCTTCCTCATGGTGACTACTTGTGGTTCGCTTGGGCGGCGTTCCGGCCCGAGACTGACGTGCGGCACTGAGGGCCTCGGCCCACTATCCCCAGCCGGGCCTCGGCGGTTTTTTTTCTGCGGCTCGCCATCCGCATCCACCCACCCCACGAAAGAGCGCGCGTCATGACCCGTTCCACGAGCCAACTCGTTTGGCGCAAAGCCCTCGATCCGGGCGAGCTACCCGAGGGTCGCGTCAAGCCCGTCACGTGCGAGAACTTCACCGTCTGCATGGCCCGCTACCAGGGCGAGTATTCCGCGCTCGACAACGCCTGCCCTCATCAGGGGGGGCCCCTGGGAGAAGGCTCGATCGAGAACGGTTGGCTCCGCTGCCCCTGGCACGGCTGGGACTACCATCCCCTCACGGGTAAGCCACCGGGCGGGTTCGACGACGGCGTGGCGGTCTTCCCCGTGGAGGTCCGAGAGGACGGGGTCTACGTGGGCTTCCCGGGAGAACAGCCCCACGCCCGAACGGTGGCCGACGTCATGGCGGAGACTCTCGTGAACTGGGGGATCCGTTGGGTATGGGGGATGGTGGGGCACTCGAACCTGGGGCTCGCCGACGCCCTGCGCCGACAGGAGGAATCAGGGCGGCTCAAGTACGTCGGGATTCGCCATGAGGGGGCGGCGTCCTTCGCGGCCTCTGCCTACGGCAAGCTCACGGGACGTCCCGCGGCGTGCTTTTCGATCGCGGGACCCGGCGCCACCAATCTCCTGACCGGTCTCTGGGACGCGAACGTGGACCGGTCCCCCGTCCTGGCCCTCACCGGACAGGTCGACACCCAGGTCCTGGGGCCCGGTGCCTTTCAGGAGGTGGACCTCCAAGCCGCCTACGGGAAGGTGGCCCAGTGGAGCCAGACGGTGCTCCACTCCAGCCGCCACGCCGAGCTCGCGAGCCTCGCGTGCAAGAGCGCGATTCTGAATCGGGGCGTCGCCCACCTCATCTTCCCCGACGAGGTGCAGAAGCTGGAGGTGGGAGGCGCCAGGCCGGGCACGCCGGACGGTCGACTGCCGCGGCGGACCATCTCTCCGCCCCGCGAGTCCCTGGACGAGGCGGCACAGCTTCTGGGCGGGTCCAAACGCCCCGTCATCATCGTGGGGCACGGTGCCCGCTTCGAGATGAAGGGGATCACTGCCCTGGCCGAGCGACTGGATTGCCCCGTCGTCACGACCTTCAAGGCCAAGGGCCTGGTGTCCGATCGCCACCCCCTCGGGTGCGGCGTGCTGGGCCGAAGCGGCACACCCGTGGCGAGCTGGTTCATGAACGAGAGCGATTGTCTTCTCGTCCTGGGCGCCAGCTTCAGCAATCACACCGGAATCACCACCAAGAAGCCCATCATACAGGTAGACTCCGAAGCGATGGCGCTCGGGCGCTTTCATCCCGTCGCCGTGCCTGTTTGGGGCGAGATCGGGGTCACGGTCGCTCTTCTCAGAAACTCCATCGATCAGGTCGCATCGCCGGAGAACCAGCGAGCGGAGATCGCGGAGCGCTGGGCCATCTGGCGGCAGGAAAAGGCACGGCGCGAGGCGGAAGATCGGGGGCGAGGCGTGAGTTCAGCGGCTCTATTCGCCACTCTGAACCGCAGGGTCCCCGAGAACGCCATCCTTGCTGTGGACGTAGGAAACAACACCTACTCCTTCGGTCGCTACTTCGAGTGCTCGAGCCAGAGCGTCCTCATGTCGGGCTATCTGGGCTCGATCGGGTACGCGCTCCCGGCGGCTCTCGGTGCCTGGGCGGCCACGCAGGAGGAGGGCACACCGTTCCACGGGCGCCCTGTTCTCTCCATCAGTGGCGACGGGGGCTTCGCTCAGTACATGGCCGAGTTCACCACGGCCGTTAAGTACAGAATGGACATCACGCACGTGCTCATGAACAACGGCGAGCTGGGAAAGATCTCGAAGGAGCAGCGAAGCGGACACTGGCCCGTATGGAAGACGGACCTCGCGAACCCGGGCTTCGCCGCGTTCGCGGAGCTGTGCGGTGGCCTTGGCGTTCGCGTCACCGACAAGGCGGAGCTGGACGATGCATTGGCGAAGGCCCTGGCTCACGCAGGACCCGCGCTCGTCGAAGTGATGACCGATTCACAGTTGGTATGAAGGAGGTAGCCCCGGTGCAGCGTCGTCCGACCAGGATCGCCAGCTGGAGTGAGCTCAAGGACAGGACGCCGACCCACGCGCTCGTGGCCGGCGTCGACCTCGTCATCATACGGAGCGAGGAGCAGGTGAGCGTTCTCTATGGGCGCTGTCTGCACCGTGGCGCCCTGCTCGCCGACGGATACGTCGAAGGCGCGAACCTCGTATGTGGCCTGCACGGTTGGGACTACCGCTTCGACACTGGCGTGAGCGCGTACAACAACGACGAGGCGCTGCATCGTTTCAACGCGTGGGTGGAAGCGGACGCGGTTCTCGTGGACGAGGCGGAGATCGAGTCCTGGGCCGAGAAAAACCCTCAGCCGTATCGCCGGGACGAGTATCTGGGCGCGTACCAGGATCCTCATGGAGGACCAGCCGAGCCGTTCAACGCCTACATCCAGACCCTGGCGCGAAAGGGACCGGAAGGGATCGGCCATCACGGCGACGTGGCCGCGATGGGGGTTCCGCTAACCGAGCTACCTCGTTGGGGAGACCTCCAGATCCTGACGGGGCAGCTCGCCCGTCGACCGCTGGAGGACGATCGTCCGGTGGGTAGCGAGCTCGTCGTGGGCCCACGCGCCGCGAAGCCGCTCCGTCTCGAGATCCCCATCCTGGTCAGTGACATGAGCTTCGGAGCTCTGTCGGAGGAGGCCAAGGTGGCCCTGTCCCTCGGAGCCGAAGGAGCCGGAACCGGCATATGCTCGGGAGAGGGCGGTATGCTGCCCGCGGAGCAGGAGGCCAATAGCCGCTACTTCTATGAGCTTGCCTCCGCGCGCTTCGGATGGAGCCTGGACCGGGTGAGCCACTGCCAGGCGTTCCACTTCAAGGGGGGGCAGGGAGCCAAGACCGGGACCGGCGGGCATCTCCCGGGTGAGAAGGTGGTGGGAAAGATCGCGGAGGTTCGGGGGCTCGAGCCGGGCACCCCGGCCATCAGCCCTCCCGCCTTTCCCGATCTCGTCACTCCGGCCAATTTCCGTCAGGTCGCCGACGAGGTGCGCTCGGTTGCGGGTGGCATCCCCATCGGGTTCAAGTTGAGTGCCCAACACATCGAGCAGGACCTCGACTTCGCGATGGAGGTCGGGGTCGACTATGTCATTCTGGATGGACGGGGCGGGGGCACGGGCGCCGCGCCTCTCATCTTCCGAGACAACATATCCGTGCCGACGATGGCCGCCCTGCCCCGAGCACGGAGGCATCTCGACGCCTCGGGCGCTTCGGACATCACGTTGATCATCACGGGCGGTCTACGAACCGAGTCGGACTTCGTGAAGGCGATGGCCTTGGGAGCCGATGGTATCGCCATCGCGAACTCGGCCCTGCAGGCCATCGGATGCCTCGGCATGAGGGCGTGCCATACCAACAACTGCCCCGTCGGAATAGCGACCCAGAAGAAGGGACTGCGTGCACGTTTGGTGGTGCAGGAGTCGGCCCGGCGCCTGACGAACTACCTCCGTGCCACGGTATCACTCATGAAGGTTCTGGCCCGGGCGTGCGGACATGACCACCTGGGCGGATTCAACCGTGATGACCTGTCCACCTGGAGCCGGGAACTGGCGTATCTGACCGGGGCACCGTACGCCGGCGTGACGCCCCCCTAGGAGCGCACGATCCGGACTGCGCTTGGTCCGAAAGGCGCACGGCCGGAGCCGTCCCTTCCCCGTCAACGAAAGGAACGAGGAATGAAAACCGTCCCCACTGCCCTCTTTCTCCTGGCCGGCCTCTCCGCCTGCGGCGGTGGCGAGAGCGAGCGAGGAGAGCCCGCCAGCGTCCGCATCGTCGCTCCAACCGAAGGGGCGGAACTCACCGGCCCCGATGTCCTGGTCCAGCTGGAAGCAAGCGGCGTAAGAATCTCCCCTGCAGACATCCACGAGCCCGGTACCGGGCACCACCACATCTTCGTGGACCGTGACCTCACGCCTCTGGATGACACCATCCCGGCAGGCGTCTCGGGAATCCTTCACCTTGGTCGGGGCCAGACCGAGTTTCTGGTCGAGGGGCTGCAGCCTGGAGAGCACAGGCTGATCACGGTCATCGCCCAGTGGAGTCACGTTCCTCTGAGTCCGCCGGCCGTCGACACGGTCCGCTTCACGGTGGTCCCCCCGGAGACGGAAGGGGGGTAGGGGGACCGTCAGCCCACCTCAGTCGTTGGCCGGACGGCGGCTCTCCTTCACATAGGCCAGAAAGCGCTTCTTCCCGTCCTTGTTCCACTCGAGTCGCAGAACCGGCTGGTAGCGGGAGCGGTCGAGGTGGCGCACGAGGTCGAAGAGGGCCTGGTGCTGCCGCCCCGCCGACCCGCTGCGTCCGACATCCACCTGCAGGACCGGCCGCGAGCGTGTGTCGGCCCGGTCCACTCCGCGAGCGCCTTGGTCTCGGAATGTCATCGTGTCTCTCCCTCTCGCGGCGAAGGACCGACCTACGCCGTTCGATGACCGTCGCGTGGGCTGCGAATTGCGAGATGGAGCAGAAGCGAGATTCGTACCAGCGTTTCCGCGGAGACCCCAGGACGCCTAAGTAACGTACCCTAGCGACTTTTGGGGGAAAACCGGTCGAGGCGGGAGCGCCTCGATGCGTTGCACTCATCCCACGCGTGCAACACTCGAGCCCTCTTCGCCCGCCGCCTCCTGCCGCAACGAGCAGCGCGGGGGAGTGTCAGCGGAAGAAGGTAGCTCGAACCTCGTGAATCTCCTCGCGAGCATCCAGGAAGAGACCGAGGACGTCGGAGTCGAAGTGGCTCCCGGAGGCGTCGCTCATCATCGCGAGCACTTCCTCCGTGGGAACGGCCTTGCGATAGGGTCGATCCACCGTGAGCGCGTCGAAGAAGTCCACCACTGCGCAGATGCGGGCCTCGAGCGGAATGTCTTCGCCCGCAATCCCGTTCGGGTATCCGCCGCCATCCCAGCGCTCGTGATGCGACAGGGCGATGCGTTGGCCCATCTGGATGACCTCAGAAGCGGAATCGGCAAGGATCTCGGCCCCGAGTGTGGTATGGGACTGCATCACCTTCCATTCCTCCGCGTTCAGCTTCCCGGGCTTCAGAAGGATCGCGTCGGGAATGCCGATCTTGCCGACGTCGTGCATGGGCGCGCCATGTCGGATGAGCTCCACTTCACTCTCGGGCAGATCCATCCAACGTGCCACCACCTCGGAGAACCTCCCGATGCGCTCCAGATGGTCCGCCGTATCCCGATCCTTGTACTCTCCAGCCACCGTAAGGCGCTGGATGGTGTCCAGGTGCGCCTCCTGAGTATCGAGGCGCGCCTTCTCGACCTCAGCCAGGGCGGTGCGAAGATCCTGGGTGCGAACGGCAACCGTCTCCTCGAGCTTCCGGCTGTGGGCCTTGATCTCGTCCTGAGCGACCTTGAGGGACACCAGCCACCGGGACCTAAGCTTGAGCTCATACGCGTCGACAGGCTTGTTCACGAAGTCGTTGATGCCCAGATCGAAGGCTCTGAGCCGGTCCTCTCGACCCACCAGCCCCGTAACCATGACGATCGGAACGTCAGTCAGCTCGGGGTCGCTGCGAATGAGCCGCGCGACTTCGAAGCCATCCATCTTCGGCATCTCACCGTCCAAGACCACGAGGTCGATGGAGGGACTCATGAGAGCCAGGGCCTCGACGCCATCGACCGCTACGTCGACTTCGTAACCGAAATCCTTCATGAGATGCGCATGCAGAAACCGGAATTCCGGGTCGTCGTCGACCACCAGCACGCGTCGCAGTTTGTCACTCACGACTGCACCGGTCGATACGAGATTCAGGATCGTGCGATCTTCCATGGAGGCTCCAAGAAGACGCTAGCCCTTCCCCAGCGTGGTATGACGATCAGGGACGTTACAAAGGCTGGTTCCGATGGGAAAGGCGGACCCGAATTCGGCCTAACATCTCATGACTCTGGGTTTTGGCCGTGGATCACGATTCGAGCCGATGGGCACCGAAACCGTGGAACGTCCGTAATGCGACAGGAGGGACAGTTGAGCGGGAATCCGGGAGTGCTTCACCTGGGTCAGAGACTCGACCCCGAAAGCTCAGATCTGGGGTCGTTGGAAAGAGATCGCAGACGATGTCGAAGAATTCGAGATAGGCCTAGAGCGGACCGACGTGGCCCTCGACGAGATGACCGTCTTTTGGGCCGCCTCCCTATAGGGCCGCCAGTAGCTCAGCGCACCTCGGGTTTCGCGCGCCAACGCAGGCAGACCCGAGGTATGAGCATTACCACCCCCGAAGCCCTCCGTTGCAGATGGTACCCATCACCCACTGCAGGAGGAGGTCGGATCCCCTGCTCGCGAGCATCACAGGGCATCCCGGTAATGCTCGACGTTCGTTCGCTGTGCTCTCGATGGACACCGTAAGCACTCTGGAGCATGGGTGGAGACGCCGCCGCCGACCGAGCGGTCAAGCACCTGGATATGCCCCTAGTGCACGAGGTGTGCCCACCACTCAATCCGCGTGAATAGGCGACGTTCGTGGTGGGCAGCGTGCGGTCCACAGAGTCATGACGCGGGGACACCCAACGGATGTTGCGTGTCAACGCCGATCCGACAACCACATCTCGCGGCACAGTGCCGGAATCGGCCTACTGGAAGCCGACCAGACCCCGTCCGGCGTCACACGGGTACTTCGAGCCGAAGTTGCAACACCACGCGCCCGATCTTAGTCTGCCCCCTTGGGTCTCGTGCGATCCCACCGGCCCGCACTTTCGTCAACTCGTGCCCCGGGATGTCCATGCGATCGGTCGTCTCCACCACGGTCATGACAGCGGTTGCTCTCCTGGCATGGGCCCAATCTGCGGCTGCTCAAGAGGGTGCGTCCGGGGAGCGTCTCTTTATCCAGAAGGGATGTCTAGGCTGCCACGGCGCGAGCGGGCGCGGTGGCGTCGGTCCGGATCTGGCCAACACTGCGATGACCCTGCGGGCCTTCAGCGCCCAGGTGCGCGTGCCACGGCAGCTGATGCCGCCTATGCCACCGTCCGTAGTCAGCGACGAGGAGATCGAACAGATCTACGCCTACGTTCGTAACGTTCCGCCACCCCCGGCACGGTTGCTCACCGACCTGCCCAGCGGTGAGTTGAGCTCTGGTGAGTGCAGCACGTGCCATGCCCGATATAATCCGACGATCGTCAGGCAGGTTTCTGCCAGCGCCATGGGGCGGGTAGGAAGACAGAATCCCCGCGTCGATCACCCGTCCACGCAGCTGAGCTGCGCGAACTGTCATGGGACGAATCACGACACGATCATGGCGGTGCGGGGCCGCGTCCCTGAGAGCGTCTGCGCGGGCTGTCACGTCACGATCTACCAGGAGCATGTGGTGGATGCGGGCCACTCGTACGGCCCAGGACCCGCCGGGATCGGAATCAACTGGGAGCGGAACATCAACGTCCCCCATTACGCCCAGATGCCGCGCAAGGTGATGGAGATGGGGTGTGACCCTGTCATGCGCAGGCCGGTGCCACGGACGAAGCCTATTGGTCGCAGGAAGAAAAGAAGTACATCGACTCGAGCAGCCTGCAATACCGCAACGGTTGCATGGCCTGCCACACCAGGCACGCCTTCAACCTGGAGGAAGCGCGCAAGCCGGAGTCCTGCTACACGTGCCACATGGGTCCAGACCACCCGAACTACGAAGCGTACATGAGCTCGAAGCACGGGTCGATCTACGCCGCGCGGGGTGACGCCTGGGACTGGACGGAGCCGATGGCGTCCGCCACCTGGGAAGCGCCCACCTGCGCATACTGCCACATGGTGTACGTGGACGAGAACGGCCAGCGTTCGACCAGTCACAACATGACGCGCAAGATCATCTGGGGCATGGGAGTCCAGGCCGCCGGGGGTCAACTCACCGACATCACGCAGACCGTCGAGAACCAGGCCAAGCGCACGGAGATGATCCGGGTCTGCATGACGTGCCACTCCGAGGACAAGGCCCGCGGCTACCTTGCCTCCGCCGACGCCCATAAGCTGGCAGGCGACGCGCTCGTGGTGCAGGGACGCGACATCCTCGCGAGCCTCTACGAGGACGGGCTCGTCGAGCCCGGCCACGGCCAGCTATCGGCCGGATTTCTCACCGGCCCGAGCTATACGGCCATCGAGATGCCGACAGCCTTCGCGCAACACTGGCCGGCGGGCCTCTACTTCGACGTGAGCGCAGTAGAGCGCGAATACTTCGACATGTTCTTCTTCTCTGCGCTGAAGAGCTACAAGGGCGCCTTCCACATGAGCCCGGACTACGCATGGTGGTACGGCTACGCGGAAGAGCTGGGCCATTTGGCCAGGCTTCGCGACGAAGCCGAGCGTCTGCGTTCGGCCGACGCGACGCGCAGACGCACGCTCTTCATGATCTTCACTGGGCCCCTGATGGTGCTGGCCGTAGTCGCAGCCGCGTTCCTCGGGTGGCGCTCCTGGATACGGAGGTCGGCCTGAGGATCCTCGCGCGCGTTCAACCGGTGTACACTCGCCGCTGAGCCGCTCGCTTGCGACCGTCCAGCAAAGGGTCCTAGCGTTGGGCTACGCGACGAACCGCCGCAGGGCTACGCAACGGCTAAGGAGGAGCAGATGTCCACGATCGCAGCGTCCAGCTTCCTCGAGGCGATAACCGACTCCGAGCTGACCGAGTTCAAGGCCGCGATGGACACGAGCGTGGGAGCCATCGTGAAGATGGGCGCGAGGAAAGGTTACCTCTTCAGTGGTCGCGACCTCCGCCAGGCCATCGCGCGCCTCATGGACGAACTGACGTCGCCCGGCATGCTCAATGACGCGGAGCTCGAGACGACCGTGGGGGGGCTTACGCCTGCGTCATCGAACAACCTGAAGCAGGTGGCTATCGCGATCCACAACCACGCCCGGAACGGCGGATCGGCAACGCCCTTCTGGATCACCTCCGGATAGCGGGCGAGAGCGCACACAGCCCGGCCGACGGACTAGCCCGCGACCCGGCGCCTCCCGACTTCGACGCCTCACTGGGTCGTCGGCTTGACGACCTGCCCTTCTGCCTGAACCGCGTCCTTGAACGGTGCGACTCCCGCGCCCGGACACCAGTCACCGTTGTTCCGCATGTGGGTGTTCAGGCACTTGTACTCAGAGCCGAGCTGGAGCAGGAGCTCCTCCGTTTCCGGATACGGCTTGCGTGAGAAGAAGCCGTTGCGACCGCCCCGGGTCATGTCGACCACGGACTGGCCCAGACTCGTCACCGCCTTCACGTCCGCGCCCTTCGAGACGAGGTACTCGATGAGCGCGTTGTCCCCGCGAACTGCGGCGTAGTGTAGTGGCGAGTATCCCCAGGAGTCCGGAATGTTGACGTCCACACCGTGCTGCTCGACCAGATGCTGCACCGAACCGAAGAAGTTGTTCGGCACGTTGTTCTGCTGGAACGCACCGAGCCCGAGATACCCGCCCCCTGCCGCGGCATGGATCGGGTACATGTTGGGCGCACCTTCGGGCATGATCGGCAGCCCCGAATCCTCGGCAACCCGTCCGTCTTCCTGCCGATAGCCCCGCAGGCCTGGCTCAGGCCACATGGTGGGTATGTTCGGATCGGCGCCTCGGGCCGCGAGCGCTTCCATTGCCTCCAGATCCTGTGCGAACGCGGCCCGCCAGAACGGGGTGGCACCCGTGATGTCGAGACCCATCTTCCCTTCCCACTCGAAATGCCACAGGTGCGTCTTGAGCCGGACGTTCGAGTCCGCCCCGGCCTCCAGTAGAGCGTTCAGCACGGCCATGTGCTGAGTCTGCTGCTGGTCCTGTGCGCGCGGCTGGGGATGATCGTTGAACCTCAACGTCCACTGGGTCTGGAGCAGGGCGAACAGCGGCGAAACCCGGTCCGTGTAGGTCGCCAGGTTCGGATTCGCGCCGCGTTCGATCAGCTTCATGGCCAGGTCGAAGCGGCCGTTCAACAGGGCGAGCACGAGCGGGCTGCTGCCGTCGCCGCTGACCTGGTCGATGTCGGCGCCGCCGTCCAGAAGCGCCTCGACGGCCTCGACCCGGCCCTCGCGGGCCGCGTGCAGTAGCGCAGTCATGCCCCCGGTCTTCGCGACCAGCGTCTCGACGATGGGACGCGTGACGATGGTGTCCGTGCTCTCGTCGACCCCGTTCTGTAGGACCCACCAGGGCCGGAGGTCGGACAGGTCGTCCGGATGGAATCCCTCGAGCACTCGCTCGACATCGTCGTCGGACAACAGGAACTTCCGCTGCACAGCGATCGCCGCCTGCTCCTCGGCCTACGTCAACGCCCGGTCTGTACCATCCGGCGTGCTCTGCCGGATCTCGGCGATCGCCTCCTGCGCCCGCTCCTTCGCCGCCTTGTCGACCGCTAACTGCTGGAGCGGGGTCACTCCGGTGTTGGTCGTCACGACCTTCGGGTCGGTTCCCGCATCGAGTAGCGCTTCGACCACGGGGGCGTGAGCATTGGCGCTCGCGACGTGCAGCGGCGTGTAGCCGCCGATGCTCGTCGTCGCCTCGATCCGTGCTCCGGCATCGATCAGGACCCGCACGACCTCAAGGCTGCCTCCCTCGGCGGCCAAGTGGAGGGCGCTCATCCCGTCCCCGCGCGCTGCGTTCGGATCGGCACCCTCGCTCAGGAGCGAGCGCACCGCGGCCACGTTGCCGCGCCTGGCCGCGTCGAGGAGCGCCGGATCGTCCGGCGCGACTGCGGCCGTAAGGAATGCGACCGCCAGCACGGCCCCCAAGACCCCACCTCGCCCGCGTCGACCCATGCCCCCGGAGCTCATACGACCTCCTGATGCAGTCGAATTCAGTCACACCGGTGATCGACCACCTGCTCTAGGGCCGACCCTGGACAAGTATAGACAGGGGGGCACCGAACCGCGACCAACGTCGTGAACTCGGGCCGTCGAGCCCCAACTGATCCGAATGGGGTTGGAGTAAGGCTCCAAGCGAACTCGCTGTTCGCGGACAGCCAGTCCGCGATGGCCGGCCGCTTCAGGTGCCGGGGGGCGGAGCCTCCTCCTTGTACAGCATCGCCCCCACATTGCCCGCGATGAGAGTAATGACGAGCCAGACTCCCGCACCGATAACGTAATTACCCCAGCTGAACATCCCCGACAAGGTCATGAACGTCCAGATGTAACCCGTGACCAGCCACATCTGAACCGCCGCAATGGATGCGGTCTTCGGCCCCGCTCCGAAACGCGATCGTATAGCAGCGTACGTCCACACGAGTACGACACCGTACAGAAGGTCGAGCAGCACGATTCCCGCGACGAAGCCGCCGCTTTCCATGTTCGCGGCGACCAGCGGATTGAGCGCCTCCATCGCCGCTCGATTCTGCTCGGCCAAGACGACGCCGTTGGCCAGGAAATCGAGCAGGACAAGGACGACTCCCGCGCCGAGACCTCCAACGACAACCCTCTGAGCCTTGATCGACATCCGCCCTCCTCACCGAAGTGTGAATGCGACGATCCCTCAAGGACTGCGTGAATATGGGCTGTTCCGGAGCGCGACCTCCCGACGGCGCGCGATCGGGGAGCGCTGAGCGCTACCGACTCCAGGGCGGCACGATGCGGTTCGTGCGCGCGTAGGCGATCAGTTGACCCAAGTGCTCGTGCATGTCGCCCGCGGCCATCGAAATGGCTCCGTCGATCCGAACTTGCTGGCCGAAGAAGCGGATTTCGCGCATCCGGGTGGCTTCATCCATCCCTTCCACGACCCCGATCACGTTGTCGAACGCTCTGCCGAGCTCGGCTGTGAGCTCCGCCTTCGAGAGGGCCTCAACACGCTCCCTCTCGGCGCCGCGATCCGCGTTCACGCCCATCGGGGCGGGCGCTCCCCACTGGGTCGGGAAGCCGTTGCCCTCGCCGACGATCAGGACCAGGACGTCCTTCACGGACCGCACACCCTCCATCGGCCTCCAGTCGTAGGTCTCGAGGGGAAATGCTTCGGCCAGGCCCACGAATTTGTCCTTCATGGTGTTGAGGTCGGCGACCTGGACGTCCTTGATGGATCTCGTCTGGGCTCGCGCGGGGGTGGCGACGCCGCTTGCCATGACGGCACACAGTGACAGAGCTGAGAACAGCGCTTTCGTAGCCATGGGTCCTCGTCGACTCGGTGGGAGGCGGACGAACGGCGAGTTGGGGCACTCGCCCAGGTGCAGATCAAGACAGAATGGATCGAGAGACCGTCTCTCGCCAGTGCCTCTGGCCCGAGGGGGCCCCACCCGGCCTTGCTCCCCCTCTGGCGAGCCCATACCGTCCCCCGAGTCCGGCACCTCGCCGGGCCTTTCTTCCTGGTTCGCGCGTCTGCCAATCCCGAATCGTGCGGGATGGGGCCGCAGCGACCCCCTTCACAGCGCCACGTGAGCTCCATCTACCGGAAGGCCGCGCTCGAACGACTCTCGAGCCCAGAGCAGCTCGACCACCTTATGGAGGTGACGAGCTCGCGCGACTGGATCGCGCTCGGAGCGCTCGGGGTCGTCATCTTCGCGGCGCTGGTCTGGGGGATCTTCGGACGCGTCCCTACGACCGTCGCCGGCAATGGCATCTTGATGAATTCCGCAGGGATCTTCGAGGTCGAGGTCCTGGGGACCGGGGTCGTGGAGGAATTAGCGGTCGAGGTAGGCGACGTCGTTCGCGCCGGTCAGCTCGTCGCCCGCGTGCAGCAGCCCGAGCTCGATCCGCTTCGGGATTCGCGGCTTCAACACGACGATCTCGACGGGATTCACCAGCTCCCTGGAGGCCCTCGAGTGCGGCGCGCGTGCGGTCTCGTCCGGGCGCGTCGACGTCGCGCTGGCCGGCGGCGCCGAGGAGCTGTCGCGGTTCCTGTTCCTCGGGTTCTCGCGCATGGGGTTCCTCTCGCCCGGTCGTGAGGGAGGCGAGGAGCTGTCGGCACCGTTCGACCGCCGACGCAACGGCGCAGTGCTGGGAGAGGGCGCGGCGGTGCTGGTCCTCGAGCCCGTGGACGCTGCGCTCGCCCGTGGGGCCCGGATTCTCGCCGTGTATCGAGGGGGGGCCGGCGCCACTGACGCAGAGTTCGTCACGGGCTGCCAGGTTCGGTCGGAAGGGGCGGTGCGGGCCATCCGCGCGGCGCTGATCCGGGCCGAGCAGGACGTGGACACGCTCGGCGTAGTGGCCTCGGGTGCGTCGTCGACGGCCGCCGGGGACGCAGCCGAAGCGCAGGCTCTAACAGAAGCGCTGGGCGATCCCGGCCCCCCCGTGTCCGCCTCGAAGTCCCTGACGGGTGAGACCGTGAGCGCCGCGGGTGCCCTCCAAGTCGCGGCGGCACTCCTGACGCTGGATCGAGGGGTGATCCCTGCCGCACGCGGTCACCAGCGTCCCGATCCCGGCTGCGTGCTGAATCTCGTGACCGGCGAGGCTATGCGTGCCCGCGTAGACCACGCCCTCGTCGTGTCTGCGGCCCCGCTCGGGCAGAGCGCCAGTTGCGTCCTCTCTAGGCCCGGCGCAGCGGCGTGATTCCGGCGAGTCGCAGCCGAGCTGCGCGCTCGACCAGCTCGACCTCGTGACGGGCTGTGACGATGGTGGTAGCGACAGTCGTTCCGGAATCGTGACCCCATCGAGCGCGCTCGTGCTGGGGGGCACGGGCTTCATCGGTGGGTGCGTCGCGCGTCTTTTCGCGGAGCAGGGTGCACGCGTGCGAGTCATCGCGAGACGGCCGCCGTCGTCGCCAGACCCGCGCATCGAGTACCTCGTGCTGGATCGCTACGACGCCGGACAGCTGGCCCGCGCCGTCGGCGCTTCGGACTGGGACGTCGTGGTCGACAACCTCGTTTACCACCCGGCGCACGTCCGCATGGCCGTCGAGGTGCTGGCAGGCAGGGTCGGGCGGTACGTGCTGAACAGCTCCGCAGCCGTCTATCTGACCGCGAAGCCCGAGCTACCCCTGCGCGAGAAAGCGGTGGACCACGGGGCCCAGGCTCTTGCGCCGGGGCAATCATGGTTCGCACCCACTGAGGTCGCTTCCATCGAACCGTACGTGCTGGGCAAGCTGCACGCGGAACGCGACGTCATCGAGCAGGACGCGCTGTCGTACTCCATCGTGCGCGCCCCCACCACGGTAGGCCCCCGGGATCCCGAGCTCGACATGCACTTTTATTTCGAGCGCATGCTGGACGGCCAGCCGGTCCTCCTGGTCGACGGCGGTACTCGGCGCGTTCAGCTCGCATACGTGGAGGACGTCGCTAGAGGGATCATATCGGCAGGCATCGAACCCGCCGCTGCCGGCCGCATCTACAACATCGCGGACGGCTTCGAGGGCACGTTGCTCGAGCGGCTGAGCGAGGCGGCCCGAGTGATCGGGATCGGGGTGCGTTTCGTGGCCGTGCCGGGGCGCCTGCTCCGAAGAGTGGGCTCCGCGTACGTGGTGCCGTTACTAGGGCCTGTTAACACTATCTGAGAGCCTCGACGATGAGCGCAAAGTGGATGAAGGCCGTGAACATCACGTCGAGCTTGTCAAAGCGGGAGAAGATTCTTCTGAAGCCTTTGAGTCGCCGAAATAACCGCTCTATTTCGTTGCGACGGCGATACATGATTCGATCGTACTGCCACGGGCTAACACGGCCCTGTTTGGGTGGCACGACCGGCGTAAACCCCAGCTCCAACACCAATTGCCGTGTTTCGGCCCCCTCGTAGGCCCGGTCCATGATCATCGACACAGTGGAGTGTACCGGCTTCAACATGCGTAGCAGTTCGCGTCCTTCGGGTGCGTCGTGGTTGTGGCCTGGCGATAGCGAGAAGGTTATCGCGGTTCGAGCATCTGCGGCAACCATATGAATCTTGGTGGTCCAGCCTCCACGCGACTTCCCGATGGCCTGCGGGCCGTTTTTTTTAGCGCGCCGGTGCCATCAGGGTGCACTTTCGTACTGTCGAGCGACAGCGCTTCGATCTTGATCCGGATGATCTGCTCGTCCTGCAGGGCCGCAAAGACACGATCCAGCACACCTGCCCTGGCCCAGCGATTCATTCGGGTGTAGATCGTATGCCAGTTACCGAAGCGCGCAGGCAACCCGCGCCACTTGCAGCCGTGCTCGGCCACATACAGGATCGCGTTAAGCACTTCGAGATTGGAGAAGCTCACATTGCCGCGCTGACGTGGAAAGCAAGCCTCTATCCGACGATATTGGGACTCTGTGATTTTCATAGCCCCAATATAATACAAATGGGCCTTTAGTGTTAACAGGCCCTAGGCCGCCCGCCCAGCGCGTTCGATCTTACCCGTGCACGGAGCGACTTGGGGTTCGCGCCGACGCCGCACGCGCAGTGGATCGGCCGGGCGCTCCCGTGGTACCGCGATCAGTGCCCGAGCCGCCATTCGAGCGGTTATCGGTGGCGTGCCTTCGAGACGCACTTAGCGAGGCGCTGGTCGGACCGGCATCCGGAGGCAGTGACGGAAATCTCGCCCTACGATGTGATAGGGAGCACGTGAACCGAGAGGAGATCCAGATGTCGGAGGAAGTCGCGACGAAGGTCAGAAGCCTGGTGGCGGTAATCCTCGAGCTCGCGCCCGAGGAGGTCGGGCTGGAGGCCGATCTCGTGAACGAGCTCGGCGCCGACTCGATGACGGGGCTCGAGTTGATGGCCACCCTGGAGAAGGAGTTCTCCATCGTGATCCCTCCGGAGGCGATGCCCGAACTGCAGAGCGTGGCGTCCACCGCGAACCTGGTGGGACGGATTCTGGGCGAGGGCCCCTGAACTCGGCTCGGGTGCTTCCTTCCCGGGCGCGCGTCGTCGTCACGGGCGTCGGGCCCGTCACATCGATCGGGATCGGCGCGCGCGGATTCTGGGACGCCCTCCTTGATGGGACCTGCGGCACCTCGCCGGTGCGCTCGTTCGACACGGCCAGCCTCCCCAGTTCGGTGGGCGGGGAGATCCACGACTTCTCGCCGAAGCGTTGTCTCGGCAATCGAGCCGAACGTTACGGACGCGCCTCCCAACTCGCTCTCACGGCCGCCGCGCTCGCGCTCGAGGACGCGGGCTTGAGCGCCGACGACGTACGGCGCACGCGTGCGTCGGTGCTCATGGGCACGACGATGGGCGAGTGCGTGCTTCAGGACCGGGTGCTCGAGGGCTGGGTCGCCGACCCGAAGGCGCCGCTCAACGGCGACCTCCTCGGCCAGCTCCCCGAGTCCGTGCTTGCCACAAACGTGAGCCGCGGGCTAGGCCTCTCCGCGCGCTGCACGGTGTTCCCCACCGCATGCGCGGCCGGCAATTACGCGCTGGCGCAGGGCTTGGACGATCTAGTCAACGGGCAAGCCGAGGTCGCGCTGGCCGGGGGCGCGGACGCCTTCTCGCGGATTGCCTACGCGGGTTTCGCGCGCATGCTATCCCTCGCGCCCGACCGCTGCCGTCCGTTCGACCGCGATCGCAAGGGGATCGTCGTGGGGGAAGGAGCGGGCGTGCTCGTTCTCGAGACGCTGGAGCGCGCCCTCGCACGGGGCGCCCCCGTGCACGCCGAGCTCTTGGGATACGGCCTCAGCTGCGACGCGCACCACATGACGATCCCCCACGTCGACGGCGTACGCGCAGTCATGCGCTCGGCTCTCGTGAGCGCGGGGGTGGCAGCAGACCGGGTGGGGCTCGTGTCTGCGCACGGCACCGGCACGCGCATGAACGATGTGACGGAGGCCAGGGCAGTGTCCGACCTCTTCGGAGAGCGCGAACGTCCGGTGCCCCTGGTGTCGATCAAGTCGATGCTCGGGCACACCATGGGCGCGGCCAGCGCGCTCGAAGCGATCGCATGTGTCCTCGCGGTCCGGGACGGGCGTATCCCCCCAACCATCAACTTCGAGACACCCGACGAGGACTGTCCCGTGGACTGCGTCCCGAACGAGGCCCGTCGAGCGGATCTAGACATCGCGCTCAACAACTCCTTTGCGTTCGGCGGCAACAACGCCGCCACCGTCTTCGCGAAGTTCCGGGAGGACCGCGTCCGTGTCTGAGCCGAACACCGATCTGGCGACGATCCTGGAGGTGCTTCCCCCAAAAGGCACCTCGCTCCTACTCGACGAAGTCATAGGAGCTACGGCCGAACGGGTCGTGGCCGCTCGCTCGGTCCGAGACGACGAGCCCTGGTGCGCCGGACACTTCCCCGGCCACCCCGTGATGCCGGGCGTGCTCGTCATCGAGGCGATGGCTCAGGCGTGCGCCCTGCTCCATTGGTGCAACATGAAGAGGCGAGAGCTTCCTCTCCACCTCGGGCGGTGCGAGGCGAAGTTCGTTGGGTCGGTGCGTCCGGGCGACCGGCTCGACGTCGCCGCAACGCGCATCAAGTGCCTCCCCGAAGCGCTGCTGGCCGAAGCTGAGGCGAGCGTGGAGGGCCGCACGGTTGCCCGCGCTCGTCTCTACTTCGGGATACCGGACGGACTCAGTGAAGGCGTGAAACAGTGAGCGATCGTGGCTCCCACTTCGAGTTCGTGCGACTCGACATCACCTCGGCCGCTCCCTTTCGGGAGTTGGTACCGGCCTATCACAGGCCCGACCTCCGCCGCCTCGACCGCAAAGGTCTTGTCGCGGTCGGGGCCTGGGAAGCCGACGGTTCGGACCGCGTTCCGCTGGGCATCGCGATGGCGGTGATCACGCCGGGAGGGGCGATGGCGCGTATCCTCTTCCACGAAGTGCGCGACCATGCGCAGGTCGGTGCGAACGGTCGCGGTGTGAGCGATCACCCGAGTGCACCCCCCGCAGAGGAAGTACCGGCCGGGTTGTTCCGCTCCCTGGCCGAGGCCGCCCGTGCGCAGGGTTGCGTGCAGCTCGTCCGGATCCATGGGCCGGCCGGCGGCGGAACGGGGCTGGCGCGCTCGCTCACGGCCGCTGGGTTCGTGGAGCGACCGCTCCTCCGGGTCGTGGGCGACGTCACCCGCTTCACGCCCCCCTGGGTCGATCGCGTTCGCGTCCCACGGGCATTCGAGGTCACACCCTGGGCTGCACTCCCCACCGACACGTGCGAGGAGATCCTGGGACGGGCGCGTACCCAACCCGGCTACCCGGACCAACCACCCGAGCCGAACACGTCCCAAGCGCTCCTAAGGGACGGCAGGGTCGTAGGATGGAACCTCAACTTCCGTCCCCGACCGACCCATCTCGTCTACGAGGCGCTCGAGGTCGAGGCGTCCTTCGCGAGCACGGGGGTGGCGCTGGCGTTGCTCGCCGAGGCCGTGCGGCGTCAGCTCTCGGCGCTCCCCGAGGTACGCACGATCGAGTTCGAGAACCACGTCGCGAACCGATCCATGCTCCGGATCCTCGACCGATACTGGATTCCCTATTTCGTTGAATTCGAGGCCGCCCGCGGTTCCGAGTGGGTACGTTGGCTCGCCCATGACCGGGCTATGGCGAACGAACCGGCGACCATGCCGGACGCGGAGGACGAACCAGGAGAAAACATGCTGTGGTCGAGGGGCGTACACCTGCGAATCGTCGTTCCAGCACATCGCGATGCGGTGGAACCGGCGCGGCTTCTATCTGGAGCTGGACGGCTTTCTCCAGTTCCACTCGGCCGAGGAACACCGCTACCACGAGGCGCTGGCGCACCCGCCGCTGCTCTCCCACGGGGAGCCGCGGAGCGTGCTGATCCTGGGAGGTGGCGACGGCCTGGCGCTCCGAGAGGTGCTTCGCTACCCGAGCGTGGAGCGCGCGGTGCTGGTCGACATCGATCCCGACATGACCGCGCTGTCGAGTCGATTGCCGCCCCTCGCCGAGCTCAACCGCCACGCCTTCGACGACCCACGGGTTCAGGTCATGAACGAGGACGCGAGTGCCTGGATCGAGCGGTACGAGGGCGACCCCTTTGACGTCGTACTCGTCGACTTCCCGAATCCGAACACCCCGGAGCTCGCGGCCCTCTACAGCACTGAGCTGTTCGGGCAGGCCCGGGCGATGATGACAGCTCGAGGGGCACTCTCGATCCAGAGCACCTCGCTCTTTCACACCCCCGAGGCGTTCTGGTGCATCGCGCGCACCCTCGAGGAGGCGGGATTCTTTCCGCGTCCCTATCACGTTGCATCGCCGAGCTTCGGGCTATGGGGATTCGTGCTGGCAACGCTGGAGCCGCGCCCGGCGCCCGTGGCAGTTCCGTTCGAGCTTCGCTACATCGACCGGGACACCCTCCCTGCGCTCTTCGCGCTCGGGCAGGATCTCGGCCCGTTGGACGCCCTTCCCAACACGACCGCCAACGCCGTGCTGAGCCGGGTCTACGAGGAAGCCAGGGCTCGTCCGTTGACGTTCCGGCGCTGACCTGCGACCGGTCGGCCAGGGTTCGAGCCCGGCCGGCCAAGCGCGGCGATCGAGTCTTCCCTGGGTCCTCGCCGTCAGGAACCGGAAAGCGTGCAAGCGCGCGTCCACCGTCGTATCTTGGGAGTAGGATCAGGGTTGCGCCCAGTGGCTCCCACCCAGGAATACACCCATGTTCACACCCGAACAAATCCAGAAGCTGGAGGCGGTTCTCCGGCGCGCTCGCGACGATCGCGACTACTGCGCGGAGCTGGCCGAGGACCCGATCGCCATTCTGAAGGCGGACGCGGACGTGGAGCTTCCCAGCGGTGCGCGGACGCGCTCGGTCGCCTCGGACGACGTCGACTTCACGATCGTCCTCTCGGCCAAGCCCGCAGCGACTCCCGAGTCCGAGCCCATCGTGGTGGTCGTCGATCACGCCGGTGACTACGAGGACGACGACCTCGAGCCGATCGCCCACCTGGAGGCCGCGATCCCGCGCATCGTCGAAAAGTCGAACACGGACAGCGCGTTTCGTACCGCGCTCGTGAGCGATCCCGTGGGGACACTGAGCAGCCAGCTGGGCGTGAAGCTGGACGCCTCGATCCAGGTTGTGGATCCGCAGGCTGCGGACTACACGCTGATCGCGCCGACGGGCGTGATCGGTGGACGCCACCCGGTGATCGCCCTTCCGGGCCACGTCGGTGGCCGCGTCGACCCCGAACGGACAGGAGTTCAGTTGCTGCTCGCCTCGGAGATGGCCGGTGAGCTCTCGGACGCCGACCTCGCAACCGTCGCGGGGGGCACGGGCAAGGGGCAGCCGGCCACGGGCAAATCGTCGAGCAGTTCGAGTTCGTCGTCGGGTAAGGGTTGAGTTTCGGGGAGCCTCAACTTCGGGGCTCCCCCGCTCCCCTCCATCGGGTGGTCGACGCCGCACGGCTCGGGCGTTGGCCACCCGTCCTCGTTTCTGTAGCGGGTGATCGAATGAACCGCGCGGTGCTCGGTCGAATGGCGCTTCCGCAGAACGAGGCGCACATCTGGTGGGCGGATCCCGCGGAGCTCGGCTCGGCATCCCGTGCGGACGCCCGCGCGATCCTCACGCACGACGAGATCGTGCGCCTCGAACGCTTCCACCGCGAACCCGATCGACTGCTCTTCCTGGCCACACGGGTGCTCGTGCGTACCGTTCTCTCGAGGTACGCGTCGGTGGCCCCTGCCGACTGGCGCTTCGCGGCCGACGAATACGGCCGCCCCCACATCTCTGGACACGACCAACCACGGCTGAGCTTTAATCTCTCCCACACAAGCGGGCTGGTGGTGTGCGCGGTCGCCCGGGACACGGACGTGGGTGTGGACGCCGAACGGGTGAGGTCCAAGTCCGTGCTCGGTATCGCCGACCGCTTCTTCGCACCCCAGGAAGCCGCCGCCCTACACGCGCTGCCGCCCGACGAGCAGCTGCGCTGCTTCTACGACTACTGGACCCTCAAAGAGAGCTACATCAAGGCGCGAGGTCAGGGGCTCCGGATCCCGCTCGACCGCTTCGCGATGGTTCTCGACGATGGCAACGGTCCCCACATTGAGGTTGATCCCGGAACCGATGACGACGGGGAGGCGTGGCAGTTCCTCCAGTACCGCCCGACCGGAGAGCACATCGTATCGCTCTGCATCCGCCGTTGTGGCGCTATGGACGTCACGGTCGTGACGCGCCGGCAACAGCTCTCATAGGCGCCATCGTGGGTGCGGTGACGATTGGGGGGCTTCCGACTCCTCGATCAGGAGGTCCGAGTGGCCTCCGTCGAACGCCACACGGAAGGCTACGAACGGTAGCAGGGGATTGGGAAGCCAGTAGAACCAGCCGAGGTTACGCACGCGTCTCTCGTCGGGCAGTCGGAGATCCAGCCAGACGTACAGTCCCTTGTACAGGCACACTCCCGGCACCCACTTTGCCTTCAGCGCCGACGTGCGCAGATACTTGCGGCGGACGTAGTAGTTTCCCTCGAAGCGTGTGATGCCCCATCCTGGCGGCCCTTCCGCCAGGACCTGACCACTGGGACGATGTACGATCCGAAGACTACGCGTGGGCACGCTACGACGTCTCTCCTTGGATGCTTGCCGATGCTTCGGGCGCACGTGGCCCGCCACCCCACGCGATACACCGTCACTGCGTGCGCGGCGCGGCAGCATCGGGCTCCTGATGAACCTGATCCGGCGCCCAAAGGGTTCCGCGACGACGCAACGGCCGGGCATTGCCTACGGCGATTGCAGGGGCCGCCCGGGTGAACACAAAGCGACTGGTTGGCTCGGCTGCAGTCCCCCTGCTGGTTGCTGCATGCTCGACGGGAACTTCGGTGGAGGTCGGGACGACCTCACTGGTCGCGGTCGTCCCGATCGCCGGAGCTACGAGCGTCGAGGTCAGCCCTCAGATCGAGGTGCGGTTCGATTCTCCCATCGCGTCCGGAGCCCGGCACCCCATAGCTCTCCAAGTGGGGGACTGTCCCGGACCAGTCGTGGCAGGTACCTGGTCACGAACGGCGGACGGCAAGGGCCTGAGGTTCACGCCGAACCAACCCCTCGTGCCGTCCACCCGGTACACGATCCACGTAGGCGGACGTCTGACGGACGCCGACGGGGCCATCGTCGACCTGGAGCTAAAGGGCCCCACACTCGGGGGAGAGTGGGTGACCCTCGACATGGTCATGGGGATGAGCGCGATGGGAATGCCAATGGGCCAGTCTCACAGCGGCCCCGAATGGCGCGACCCGACCGGGACGTACGGGCTCGCCTTCGCCTTCACGACTGGACCGGAGTAGCTACCAGCTCCTGGGTGGAGCGATGGGCTTCGTGCGGGTCACGCTGCTCACTACGGCACGTCCCTACAGGTTCCGTTGGAGATACCCGTGTACAGCGTGTTGCCCGGCGGCAGGACCAACACTTCCGTGGGGATGCCCGCCAGGAAGGTGTTGTCCGTCGCGAGCTGGGCTCCGAGCGCGATTTCATCCAGAGGTCCCAGGGCGAGCCCCTCGACCTGGAACGTTCCGTTGTCGTTGAGCAGTTGCGCGATGATGCCGGTGCCTGTGCTGCTTCCCGTGAACGTGAAGGCGTTCTCCTGTCCCGAACCACCCACCTGCGTGCAGATCCTGCCTGTCTCGTTGGAGTCGAGCCAGATCCCGATCCCTCCCTCCGTGACCTCCATCTGATTGTTCACGAGCGTGAGCGAGAGGTCACTCGCGTCCCCGGGCACGCTGCTGCTCGTGTTCGCCAAGATCCCGCCGTTCGCGATCCCCATGAGCGTGTTCGAGTCGATCTCGAACGTGCCCAACCCGTCGCCGTCGCCTAATAGCACGATCCCGTCTAAGCCGGCTCCGTCGATCGTGTTCTGGCGGATGGCGCCGGTGGTACCGGCTCCTGTCGCTCCGTAGTCCACCACGATCCCGTACTGGTTCGAGCTGTCGATCTGGTTCCCGTCGATCGTGAAGTCGACGACGGCAGTCCCGCCGCCCTCTACGTGGATGCCGTAATCGTTGTTGGAGAAGATGTTCGGCCCGATGACGTCATCGACGTTGAGCGTGATGCTGCCCGCTACCAAAGCCTGGGCATGGAATCCCGCATCGTTGTTGTTCGTGATGCTGGTACCCGAGAGGTCGACGGTGAGGTCGCCGCCTGTCGCGGTCACGAACATCCCGTCGAAACCGTTGGCATCGATCGAGCTATTGTAAACCTGAACGGTCGAGGCGCCCACTGTCTGACCGACCAGGAATCCATCCGCAGAGCCGGACGCCCCGGACGACGTGATGGACGAGTTGTCAATGATGCTCGTGCCCTCCAGATCGACCAGGTACACGGCCCGAGCGACTCCCGAGGTGAACTTGTTGTCGGCACCCAGAACCTCAACCGTGCCTCCGCCAACAGCGCTAAGCGCAACGTCGTCCGTGGTCACGTCGACCGTGCCGTTGAAGGTGAACACCGACCCGGTGTTGCCCACCAGGAGAATGCCGGCCGCACTCGGCGTGGCGTTCACGTGCGTGAGGTTCCCGTCGAACTGGAAGGAGCTTCCGGCGGTGTTGGTCAAGCCTTCGATGAAGGATGTCGGGGTGCCTGCGAGGCTCGTCACGTTTCCGCCGTATGCGAACGCTAGGCCGCTATTCACATTCAACCGGAACGCCACGTCAAACGGATCGTCGATCAAACCACCCGTGCTGGTGAACGTCCCCGAGGAGCTGGCCAGCCGAATTCCCACGTCGGTCGAGTTGCTCGAGGAAACGGAAGCGAGGGACACGTCCAACGAGTGCCCGCTGGCGTCCACTGCCGCGCTATTGGTAGCGTCGATTACGCCAGAAGTGATCGTCAGAAGGCCGCTGCCACCGGCCGCCAACAGCCCTGGTACGTCCGTGGTGGTCATGTTCAGGTCGCCGAACGTGACGTCGCCCGCCACGTTGTTCAGGTAGACGCCTGCCGCGGCCCCGATGGTGTTCGGGTTGGTGATGGTAACCGTGTTCGCGATCGATACCGCCCCGACGGCGTCCTCGATCACGATACCGTTACCGCCCGTGTCCGTGATCGAGCCACCTGTGAAATCGACGGAGCCTCCGGTAGTGTTCCGGATCGTCAGGACGGGGTTCTGCGAATTCGTGATCGTCGTCGGCGACACGTCCACCGAGACGTTGGGCGCGCCGCCATCGACATCGAACGGAACGCTGAACACGTTGTCGATATCGAGGTTGGTGAACGTGAAGGTCCCGTCACTATTCTGGATCTGGACGCCCCCCGGCCCTCGCGGAAGCGACACGTTGTCGATGCTGAGCGACCCCGGGACCGAGATCGCACGAATCGCCGGGCTAGAATTCGTCGCGGTGAAGGGACCGTTCAGGAACGAGATGGACCCTCCGCTGGTGCTGTTGACTCTAATGACATCCTGGAACTCCGAGATGATCGTGCCGTCGTACGTCACGTTCGGCTCGCCGCCGAACACATCGAAGCCCACCCCGAAGACGTCGATGGCGATGTTGGTGAGGTCGATCGACCCGGTGGTGCTGTTCAGCTCGATTCCCTCACTGGAGCCCGCCAGGATGCTCACATCGTCGATGGTCGTCACGCCGAGGTCGACACCGTTCGCAGAGATCACCGGGCTGTTGACGGTGTTGCTGAGATCGAAGCCCCTGACCTCGGTATCCTCCTCCAGTATTACCGTCGCGAAGGGGTCGTTGCCTTCCGTGATGTGCGGTCTCGGTCCACCAGCTGCCACGATGGGTCCAGGCACACCCGGGACCGTGAGCCCGGCGGCCTCTCCGATTAGGTGCTGGCCTCTCTTTAGCGTGATCAGATCGTCGAGTCCGGTGGTGGTCCCGTCCCCGAAGTGCACGAAGATGTAATGGTCGATCCCGCTCGTGGACTCGGCGGCCTGCAGATTGGAGAAGGGGCTGTAGGAGAGCCCGAGACCGCCGGGCGGCTCCGTGTTATCGACGAACCAGACCAAGTTCGTCACGGTGATGGTCACGGCAGCGGTGCCGCCCGCCCCGGCGTCCACGACGAAATCATCGTCGCCGCCCGTAAACCCCACCGGCGTAGTATAGAGGAAGCTCCCGTCGGCGTTGAGCGTCACGACCCCGCCCAGCGTCGTCGCGAACGTGCCTGCGTTGACCGCCGTGAGCGGAGGCGTGGGATCGAAGATGTTCGCCGCGTCAACCACGGTCGGAGTGGTCGGTGCAGCGAACCCTCCGGCCGCGAGCTGCGTGTTGCCTGCCGTTGTATAGCTGATCGGCTGCACCGCCGGTGCGGCGTTCGACACGTTCACGACCGCCTGCGAGATCGTACCCGAGCCGTCGTCCACGTCGAACGTGAACGGGTCCGCGCCCGAGCCAGGGGTGTACTGAACGGACGCGCTGGTCGCATCGATCAGTGTGATCGCACCGAGCGAACCCGTGCTTGGCTGCACGGCGATCGAGAACGATAGGTTGTCCCCGTCCGTGTCCGAGCCGGTGAGAAGGATCGCTAGCGGCGTCACGCCGTCGGTCGTGACCGACTGTGGATGCGCGGCCGGCGGGCCGTTGGTCGCGCTGTTCGGGAGGGTCACATCCGTGCACGCACCGTGGGGCACGCCTTCGAAATCGGTGACCACCACGGCCGCCGCATTGTCGGCATCCGGATTCTGGTCACGGACGTCATCCCTGATATCCGAGGGATCGTCTATCGTCCCCGAGCCTCCGTTGATGCGCTCAACCTGGAAGTTGTTGACCGCGTCGGAGGCCTGCGTCAGCTGGATGCGCGCGGGAGCGGCGCCGGACGTGAGGTTCCCGGCCACGTTCATACACATCGTGGTGGACTCGCCCTGGATCACCTCGATCGGGAAGAAGGGACCCGAATGGTCGACGTCGTTCTGCGTGATTGACAGGTCTACATCGAGCGTCGAGGACAGGCCCTGGTTCCCGGCCTCGATGTGGATCCCCCCTTCCGTCTGCGAATCGATCGTGTTGCCGTGAATCGAGACCCGCGCGCGGCGAGAGCCATCCAGGACGCCGTGGATCCCGGTCAGAGGACCGGTGATCGCCCCCGTAAACGTATTGTCGGCGATGCGCACGTCGAGCTGCCCCGTGCCGAGCGTGGCGAACTCCACCCCGTTGAAGTTGGTGTCGTCGAAAGTGTTGCCCGAGACATCCGCGAACAGGGCTCCTTGCTGCGCCAGCAGGTTGACGCCGTGCTGGCCGGTGACGTAGAAGTTATTGCCGTTCTGAATCTTCCCGTGAATCATGCCACCGAGGCTCTCGAGCGAAACGCCGTGCTTGCCGCCAATGTTGTCGAACCCGTTGCCCTCGATCGTGATGTCAAGTATCGAGCCCACTGTGGCGGTTGCGCGTAGATCGGTCCGCACGTTGCTGGAGCCGAGCCCGAACGATGAGCCCATTACGGTGACATCGACGTCCGCCAAGCCGGTAACGGTGATGAAGAGATCCGCGTCGGTCACGGGTCCGCTGGGCGGGGGGTTGGAGCCCCAGCCCGTACCCGATACGTCGAGCGTCGCGTCTCCGTCCGAAATTGAGTAGATGTTGCCGTGTTTGCTGCCGGTGATCGACGAGTTCGTGATCGACGTGGGACCCTGCACCTCCTGTACGAAGAGGTTCCGGGAGTCGCTGCCGAACAGGGTCACGTCGTCCAGGGTCAGGCTGGGCACATCCAAAACCCACATACCGATGTTGGCCGGGTTGGCGACCCTGAGCTCATTGAAGGTGATGAGCCCGGCTGAACCGATATCGACGCCGTACACGACCGTGTTCTGGATATCGCCGCCGGAGTCCTCGACGCCCGTCCCGGTCACGGTGAACGGGCCGGACCCAGCGTTGTTGAGCAGAATGCCTATTCCGGCACCGTTCGTCGAAACCGACTCGAACGTCACGCCACCTGATCCGATCGTAGTCCCGTCGATCTCGACGGGCGTTCCGGTCGTCGTGGTGATCACGGATGGAACTCCCGTCACTTCTACGGTACCGCCGCCGGTCGCGATGAAAGCGTCGTTGGCGTTAGTTAGGAGATCCAACTGCCCGGAGAAGAAGAGCTGGCTACCGGTATTCCCGTCGAGGAAGACCCCCGGGCCACCTTCGGCCGTGAGAGAAGCGCCGATGTCCAGGGTCGAGTTCGCGTTCCCGGTGGCGTAGAACACGTACCCGGTAGAGAATTCTACACTCCCCAGAAAGGAGAACACCGCGTTTGATGTGTTCTCGATCCGGATCCCAACGTCCTGAGCATCGACGATCTGCCCGCCACCAATGTCGAGCAGGCCCGTCATCCCGCCGATGTGCATGCCCTGAGAGGGAGACTGGTTGACGTCCATGTACTCGAGCGTGACGTCGACGTCGGAGTCGAACAGGTCGAGGCCCTGACTGCCGCCCGCGTTGACGTAGCTACGTGAATCGTTCACGCGGAAGAACTCGACGTTGTCGATGACCAGCGCCGTACCGCCGCCGGAGTAGTCGATCTCGAGGAGGTCGATGTCGACGCTGCCCGTCACGTTCTGCGTGAATACGGCGTCACTGCCGTTCGGGTTGTCGGACAACACCCCGGAGAGCGTCAGATCCACGTCCGCCTCGCGGATGTCGAGCGCCGCCGCGTCGACGGTGTTCACGGAACCATCGATCGAAACGTACCCGACGTTGTTGAGCCGGATGCCGGGCTGACCGTTGGTGAAGACCTCGAGGTCGTAGAACCACACGGAGCCGCTGCTGTTTACGACCTCGACTCCGGGCCCGGACGTGTAGTAGGCCTCGACGTATTGATCGAAATCGACGTCGCCCGCCGCATTGGCGATTCGGATACCCCCGCCGTCCTCATAGATCGGCCCGCCAGAGAAGGCCACGGAGCCGCCGGTGGTGTTCTCGATCAAAACCGCATGCCCAGCGCCCGGGGCGTTGTCGAACGTGATGTTGAAGATCTCGATGTCGATGTACGGATCGCCTCCGCTCACGATGAGCCCGCCCTCGGGAGAGGACGAATAGACCTCTAAGGCCGTTATATTCCAGTCGTCCGTCGTGTTCGTGAAGACGAGCGCCGCGGCGTTGGGGGCATCGATCCTGACCGCATCGAGCTCACCCCCTGACGCACCGTCCGCTTCGATCGCCACGTCGGTGCTGTTCTCGATGCGCAGGCCCGCCACACGATTGATGTTGGCCAAGCCGATCACCGGGCCGCCGTCCGGGTCCGAGTTCGTGAGCACTGGCCGGAGGCCCGGCGGCACGATCAGACCTACCAACGGCAGCGTGAGGCCCGCGGCCTCGCCGATCAGGTGCTGATCATCCTGGAGGCTCAGTCGGTAATCGTAGCCTGACGTCGTGCCGTCACCGTAGTGCACGAAGATGTTGTCCCCCGGACCCGACGCTCCCTCGGCGCTGGACAGGAAGCCGAACGGGTCGTTGGAGCTCCCCGTCCCCAACCCAGCGGCCCGATTGTCCACATACCAGACCATCTCGTCAAACGCGATCGAGGCGGTGTATTCGTCGATGTCGTTCGCCGTATACGTAAACCCGTCCTGAATGAGCGAGCCCACAGGGGGCAGATACGTAAAGTCGCCGTCCGCCTCGATCGTGACCGTCCCGCCCTGAAGTGTCGCGAACGCGCCCACGGTCGTCACTGCGCCACCGATCCCGAACAACAGATTGTCGAGATCGTACGCGTAAGGCGTCCCCGGCGGTGCGTAGTTCCCACCAACGAGCTGGGTGTTACCCGCGGTCGTGTACGTCCGGTCCGCCGCCGCCACGACCGTGACCGATGCGCTCCCGGCGTCGTTCGATGCATCGGCGTCCGGCTGATCCACCGAGTTGACCCCGGCGATGTTCCTGATCGTCAGCCCTTCCGTACCGCTGTCCACCAAGACCACTAGGTCCAGCGTCGCCGACGCGCCCGGACCCAACGTCCCCACCTGCCACACACCGGTGGAGTAGTCGTAGCTGCCCTGGCTCGGGAAGTCGTCGTAGTAGCTCAGTCCATTCGGGAGTACGTCCTCGACCTCCACACCGGTCGCGTTCCCCGACCCCACGTTCGTCACCGTGATCACGAACGTCGCCCTCTCGCGCTCGGTCACGGTCGGCGCCGCCGCGTCCTTGGTCACGTCGAGGTCGACCGCCGGCTCCGCCGCCTTCACCGTCACCGACGCCGAGCCCTGGTCGTTGCGGGCGTTGCTGTCCGTCACCCCGGTCGTGCCCAGGTAGCGCGCCACGTTCGTCAGCCGCTCGCCCACCGTTGCGTCCTCGACCCGCGCCACCACCGTCAGCGTCGCCTCCGCCTCAGCCGCCAGATCGCCCAGGCTCCACCTGCGCTCCGTACCGCTCCAGCGGCCCCGGCTCGCGTCTGCCGACACCAGCGTGAGCCCCGCCGGTAGCGACTCCTGCACCACCACCCCCGTCGCCGTGGCCGGTCCCGCGTTCGCCACCCGCACCGTGAACGTCACCGTCTGGCCCTCGGCCGCCTCAGCACGGTCCACCTGCTTCCTCACGCTGACGTCGACCTCGCGCGTCACCCGAACCGTCGCCTCGGCACGGTTGTTCGCCGGGTTCGGATCCTCCTGCGCCTCCAGTGCCAGGACACGCGCCACGTTCGTGATCGTCGAGCCCCCCGACCCTTCCTCCGCCACCACCTCCAGCTCCAGCGTCGCCGCCGCCCCAGGCGCCATGTTGCCCACGCTCCACACCCCGCTCTCTGCGTCCCAGCTCCCCGCACCCGGACGCGCCGCCACCAGCGACAGACCCGACGGCAACGGATCGCTCACCCGCACCCCGGTCGCCGCCTCAGGGCCCGCATTCCGCACCACCAGCCGGAACACCACCGTCCCACCCTCCGGCACCGTCGCACGACTGACGCTCTTCTCCAGCGCGAGGTCCGCCTCCGGCGGCCGCTCCCGCACCACCACGTTCACATCAGCCTCCGCCGAGCCCGCCACCGCACGGATGCGCGCCGTGCCCGCACCCACCGGCGTCACCCGACCCGTACCGCTCACTCCGGCCACGCCCGCATCCAGCGACGTCCAGAAGACCACCGGCTGCACGCCCGGATCGGAGGTCGTCACCTCAGCCGTCAGCTGTAGCGTCTGGTCGACGAAGATCGCCGGCGGCGGATTCGGCTGGACCGCGATCCCCGTCACCGACAGGTTCCCCGGCGGGCCCCGTACCATCGGCACCTCCACCGCCTGCGACCTCACGCCCGGCGTCACCGTGAACGGACCCAGCGTTCCGCTCCACTCCACGCTCTCCCCACCGCCCGCGGCCACGTGCACCAGCTGCACGTGAACCGTCACCTCCACCCCGCCCCCGAGCTCCAGTGGGATTTCGAGCGGCACCGACCAGCTCGCCGCGCTCGGGTCCACGTCCACGAACGTCTCGAGCAGCGTCGCGTTGCCCGGCTCCTGGGCCACACGTAGGCGGATCCGGTTGATCTCCAGAGGAGCCCTGTTCGCCGCCTGCGGTCCCAGAACCGGCTGGATCGCCAGCGTCGCCAGCACCGACCGACCCGGACCCGACGTCCCGTCCCCGACCACGCACGACGCGACGGTTCCGGCCACAAGGGCCAGGACCACGCCGAGTTGGAGGGGACCGCGCATGCGAAGGAGGGGAAGGGGTGAATGGAGGGGGATTTCCAACCTTCCCCCCGAATCAGCCCCGGTCAAGCAAAGGGGGGGAGCGGGGGCACCGGTTCGACAGCCGGCAGCGCCGGCCGTCGTGTCTTACGAGCGTCGTCGGAGGGCCGGGGGAACCATGACTCGGGGGAACCATGCCTGCGGATTTTCGATTCAGATCCACCTCAGACTCTCGCTCCGCCCGGTGGCCGGGTCCCAGCTCCAGATCGTCTCGCCGTGAATCGAATCACCGTCGAGCACTTTCCACTCTCGCGCGAGAAAAAGGATAATGCCCTCGCGGGTCTCCTCCACGGCGTGATGAATCCTTCGCTCGGGAGAGTCGTCGAGCCGCGCGAGGACCTCGCCCGCGGGGGAGACCTCCAGGAGACCGCGACCGTCGTCCAGGAAGATGAAGCCGCCCCCGGCGCGCTGCACGACGCCGTGGATGTCTCCCTCGGTCCGGAAATACCACACGACGTTCCCGTCGCGGTCGACGACCACGGGCCCGCTGAACCCCGTCGGGTTACTGAGCTCGAGGAGCGTCAGGGGGGCCGCGGAGCGGCCGGTGGCTGTGATCGCGACGCTCCGGAGATCCGCAGGCAGCGCCACAGACCTGAAGCGCCCCGCTGCGCTGTCCCCCGCGGCAAACACACGGAACTCGTAGTCCGTGTCCGGCAGAAGCCGCGTGAGCGGGATGCTGTGCCCGACCGTAGCTGCCGCTGAGGCGGTCGAGAGCCAGGGGCCTTCGGAGGCTCCGTATTCGACGCGCACCTGCGCGGGCCGGTCGAGATGCACGTCGAGGAGCACCACCGGGCCGGTGATCGGGAGAACCTCTACCTCGACGGTCCGTGAGACCGTGCCGACCACGAGGCTCGACGGTCCGAGGGTGGTGAGGACGAGCACCGGAGCGACGACGCCCGCCACCGCGCGCTTCACCCGCGAGTCAGCGGCTCGTTGCTAGGGCACTTGCCTGCAGAATCCATCGGCGACCCCCTCGATGCCGTTGGTTCCGATCAGGACGTCGACGAACAGCCCGGCCACGACGGAATTGTCCGCGAGATACTGCACCTGTACCGGAGCTGGAAGGAAGTGCGTCCCCCCCCCAACCGCTCGGTCCGGAAGGTCCCGTTGTCGTACTGGCCGATGTAGATCGCGCTGCCAAACCCGACACCTGTGAAGACGTTCTGATCCGGCACCGTCGGCCCGCCGATGTTGGTGCACACGGTTCCGTCCTCCCGCGCCTCCACGAAGATCCCCATACCGTAGTACTCGACCTCGATCGAGTTGGAGCGTGCGGTGAGGGAGAGATCGGCGAGGTCGCCGGGGGTCAAACCGGTGCGACCGTCCAGCCCGTTGCTGGACTGGTTGGTCAGCGTGTTCCCTGTGACCTCGATGGTGCCGACCGCGTCGCCGTTGCCGCGGGTGAGGATTCCGTCCGCGCCCCCATCGATGGTGTTATTGCGGATGTAGCCCTCGAGTCCGCCGACCGCCGTGTCGAAAAACTCGGCGACCACGCCGGTACTGGAAGAACCGATGATGGAGTTGTTGTCGACGTCGAACGTTACTGCTGCGTCGCCGCGCTTGTTGATGTAGACCCCGACGTCGTTGTTGTTGAGAGCGTTCAGAGCGCTTAAGGTCACGTCGAGCGTCGACGTGTTGTTACCGGACGCGTCGAGCCCGCGGCTGGAGTTCCCACTCATCGTGCTGGACTGGATCGTGACGGTGAGGTCTCCCGTGCCGAACGTCGTGATGTCGAGCCCGTTGCCGGACGGGTTGTTGTCGAAGCTGCTGTTGGAAATGTCCAGTACCGCGCTCCCCTGCGATTGAGCCACATGCAAGTTATCGCTGATCCCGCCGATGACCGTCGCGTTACTGATGGCGTTGGTGCCCTCTAGGTTGTCGAGCCAAATGCCGTACGAGTTGGCGGACGAGAAGGTATTGGTCGCCCCGAGGACGTTGACGTTGGAGGCCGTCGCCGACAGGCCCCGCGTGTCGTACGTCTGAGAGTCGATGTTGCCGTTGAACGTGAAGCTCGAACTGGCGTTGTTGGTCAAGGAGATCCCGTCGCCGACATCGGTGACGGTTCCGTCGAACGTGAACGACGACGAGCTCCCGTTGTTCGTCGCCTCGATGCTGTATCCAGTCGTGTTGTCGATCGACCCACCGTAGGTGAAGTCGAGCCCGGAGTTCGCGTTGAAGCGCACCCCGCCGCCGGTGGTGTTGGTGACCGAGCCCGCCGCTCCGGTGAACGTCCCGCTCGAGCCGCTGCTGTCGATCCCATGGCCGAAAGTGTTCGTCGACGAGATGGCGTCGAAGGACACCGCCAGCGGATGGGTGTCGATTACGATGGCCTCTCCGTTTGTGACGTCGACGGTACCTGACGTAACGGTCAAGAGGCCATTCCCATTCGTCGCCACGAATCCGTCGAGAAACGAGGTGGTTACGTTCAAGTCGGTGAACGAAACGGCACCGCTGACACTGTTCAGATTCACGCCCGCAGAAGCGTAAGCCGAATCGGGGTTCGTGATTGTGACGGAGTTCTGGAAGGAGATGGTGCCAGCGTTGTTGAAGACATCGATTCCACCACCGCCCGTGTCGGAGATCGGCCCACCCGTGAAGTCGACGATGCCACCCGTCGTATTACGAATCCGGACGACCTGATCCTGGGAGTTCGTGATTGTCGTGGGTGACACGTTTACAGAGACGCTGGGCGCACCGCCATCGACATCGAACGCGACGGCGGTCACGTTGTCGATGTCGAGGTTCGTGAACGTGAAGGTCCCGTCGCTGTCCAGGATCTGGACGCCCCCGGGCCCCCCGGGAAGCGAAACGTTGTCGATGCTGAGCGAGCCTGAGACCTGACTCGCGAAAATCGCGCTGCTGGCCGCCGTCGCCGTGAAGGGACCGGTGAGGAAGTCGATCGCCCCGCCAGTGGTGTTGGAGACGCTGATGGCCGAAAGGTCCCGGGACGTGATGCTGCCGTCGTACGTCACGTCCGGGTCGCCACCCGCCACCCGGAAGCCCTCCCCGATGACGTCGATGTCGATGTTGGTGAGGTCGATCGAGCCGGTGGCGATGAGCACCTCGATGCCGGCGGGGGAGCCCGCCAATAGGCTCACATTGTCGATGACCGTCGCGCCGAGGTCGAAGTCCTCCGCCGAGATCACCGGGTTTAGACCGAACGTGTGACTGAGATCGAAGCCCACGACCTTGGTGTCTTCTTCCAGCTCTACCGTCGCGAAATTTTCGTTGCCCTCCGTGATGTGCGGCCTAAGCCCGCTGGGTGCCGCGATCGTTCCCGGCACGCCCGGGACCGTCAGCCCCGCAGCCTCGCCGAGGTGCTGGCCGCGCTTGAGTCTGATCCGGTCGTTGAGTCCGTTGGTGGTCCCGTCCCCGTAGTGCACGAAGATGTAGGCGCCCAGACCCGACGACGCCTCGGCACCGTCCAGCGTGGCGAACGGATCGTCCGACAGCCCGGTGCCCCCGGTGTCGCTGAGGTCTCTGTTGTCGACGTACCACACGATCTCGTTCACGACCTGGATCGTGACCGTGGCAAGCCCACCCGCGCCGGCATCCACGATGAAATCGTCGTTCGCGCCCGTGAAGCCCACCGGGGGCGTATAGAGGAAGCTCCCGTCGGCGTTGAGCGTGACGGTCCCGCCGTTCTCCGAGAAGAACGTCCCCGCGTTGACCGCCGTGAGCGGAGGCGTGGGGTCGAAGATGTTCGCCGCGTCTACAACGGTCGGGGTGCCCGGCGCCGGGAACCCTCCCGCCGCGAGCTGTGTGTTGCCTGCCGTCGTATAGCTGATGGGCTGCACCTGCCCATCCACCGTGACCGACGCGCTCCCGGCGTCGTTCGACGCGTCGGCATCCGGCTGATCCACCGCCCGGACCGCCGCGCGGTTCGTGATCGTCAGCCCTTCGGTACCGCTGTCGACGAACGTCATCAGCTCCAGCGTCGCCGAAGCGCCCGGACCCAGCGTTCCGACTTGCCAGACCCCCGCCCTCGAGTCGTAGCTGCCCTGGCTCGGGACGTCCTCGTAGAAGCTCAGTCCAGACGGGATCGCGTCCTCGACCTCCACGCCCGTCGCGTTCGCCGACCCCTGGTTCGTCACCGTGATCAGGAACGTGGCTACCCCGCCCGCGGTCACGGTCGGCGACAGCGCTTCCTTGGTCACGTCGAGGTCGACCGCCGGCTCCGCCTCCTTCACCGTCACCGACGCCGAGCCCCGGTCGTTACGGGCGTTGCGGTCCGTCACCCCGGTCGTGCCCAGGTAGCGCGCCACGTTCGTCAGCCGCTCGCCCACCGTTCCGTCCTCGACCCGCGCCACCACCGTCAGCGTCGCCTCCGCCTCAGCCGCCAGATCGCCCAGGCTCCACCTGCGCTCCGTACCGCTCCAGCGGCCCCGGCTCGCGTCCGCCGACACCAGCGTGAGCCCCGCCGGCAGCGACTCCCTCACCACCACCCCCGTCGCCGCCGCCGGACCCGCGTTCGCCACCCGCACCGTGAACGTCACCGTCTCGCCCTAGGCCGCCTCAGCCCGGTCCACCCGCTTCCTCACACTGACGTCGACCTCGCGCGTCACCCGAACCGTCGCCTCGGCACGGTTGTTCGCAGGGTTCGGATCCTCCTGCACCTCGAGTGCCAGCACACGCGCCACGTTCGTGAGCGTCGAGCCCCCCGATCCTTCCTCTGCCACCACCTCCAGCTCCAGCGTCGCCGCCGCCCCGGGCGCCATGCTCCCCACGCTCCACACACCGCTCTCCGCGTCCCAGCTCCCCGCACCCGGACGCGCCGCCACCAGCGACAGCCCCGACGGCAACGGATCACTCACCCGCACCCCGGTCGCCGCCTCGGGACCCGCATTCCGTACCACAAGTCGGAACACCACCGTCCCGCCCTCCGGGATCGTCGCACGACTCACGCTCTTCTCCAGCGCGAGGTCTGCCTGCGGCGGCCGCTCCCGCACCACCACGTTCACCGCGGCCTCGGCCGAGCCCGCCACCGCACGGATGCGCGCCGTGCCCGCCCCAGCGATGTCCAGAAGACCACCGGCTGCACACCCGGATCGGAGGTCGTCACCTCAGCCGTCAGCTGTAGCGTCTGGTCGACGAAGATCGCCGGCGGCGGATTCGGCTGGACCGTGATTCCCGTCACGGACAGGTTCCCCGGCGGGCCCCGAACCATCGGCACCTCCACCGCCTGCGACCTCACGCCCGGCGTCACCGTGAATGGACCCAGCGCCCCGCTCCACTCCACGCTCTCCCCACCGCCCGCGGCCACGTGCACCAACTGCACGTGCACCGTCACCTCCACCCCGCCCCCGAGCTCTAGGGAAGGTCTGAACAACCCCATTTTGGGAGGAACGCGATCGGTTGCGGTTCGAAGATCCGGTTACGAAGGCCTATCGGAGCGATGAAGTGTTGGCTGGCGCGCCGGATAAACGGTCCGAACCGTCAGGAAGTCGCTTCGATGTGTCCGGCTCCCGCCCTCGCGCGGCCCATGGGCGCATGGGCCCCGCGTTATCCGGTCGCGTAGCGGCCAGCGATGAGCAGATTCGAGAACCCGAGCAGCAACGCGATGCGCTGCGTGTTCTTCGCCAGTCCCCGGTAGCGCACCTTACCGTACCCGAAGCGCCGCTTCACATACAAGAACGGATGCTCCACCTTCGCCCGCACCGATGCCTTGCGCTTCTCGGCCGCCGCCTCGGCGCCGTCCCGATCGAGCAGGCGACGCTTGCCCGGCTTCATCGCCACCTGCCAGGCGACGCCGCAACCCCTGTTCTCCGGGCGCTTGTCCACACCCTGGTAGCCCGCGTCGCCCCATGCCTCCGTCTCGTCACCATGCAGCAGCACGCACGCCTGCGTCACGTCCGCCGCGTTGGCGGCCGTCGTCGCCAAGCTGTGCGCCAGACCCGATTCGGCGTCCACCCCGATATGCGCCTTCATCCCGAAGTACCACTGGTTTCCCTTCTTCGTCTGGTGCATCTCCGGATCCCGTTCTCCCCTGCGGTTCTTCGTCGACGACGGCGCGTCAATGATGCTCGCATCCACGATCGTCCCCGTCTTCAACCGATGCCCGAGAGACGCCAGATGCACATTGATCTCCTCGAACAACCCCATCCCCAAGCCCTGCGTCTCCAGCAGGTGGCGGAAGTTCAGGATCGTCGTCTCGTCCGGCAAAGGACCGCTCAGGCGCAGACCCGCAAAGCGGCGCACCGACTCCACCTCGTAGAGCAGATCCTCCATGCCCGGATCGCTCAAGTTGTAGAACAGCTGCACACAATGAACCCGCAGCATCACCCCAAGCGGATAGGGGCGGCGGCCACGGCCAGCCTTCGCATAGAACGGCTCGATCCGATCCTCCAGCTGTTGCCAGGGAATCAGCCCCTCCATCTTCTCCAGGAAGATCTCCCGGCGCGTCCGCCGCTTCTTCGAATCGTACTCCAGTTCCGCAAAAGTCATCTGAAGCTCCATGGCCCGCTCACAGCTCCCCGGTCGTTTCATACCACGAAACTACACCCGTCTTGTTCAGAGCTTCCCTAGGGAAGCTCTGAGCAAGGCCCTTCTGGGGGCGGTGCGAGACGGAGGGAGCCGGTTTCAGCGGTCTTGGGGGCGATGACGGGCTGAAAACGCGCCCAACCGGCATGTTCTGGCCGATGATCCCCTCGTTGCGCCCCGCGTGGGCGGATGTTTCCCGCGCCGGCCGCTCACGCCGTCGAATAGCGGCCCGCCACAAGCAGGTTCGCGAAGCCTAGGAGCAGCGCGATCCGTTCCATGTTCTTGGCCAGCCCGCGGTAGCGAACCTTCCGGTAACCGAAGCGGCGCTTCACATACAGGAACGGGTGCTCCACCTTTGCCCGCACCGAGGCCTTGTCCCGCTCGCGCAGCCACCGAGCCCCGCCCTGCTCCAGGAGCCGCCGCCGCCCCGGTCTCATCGCCACATGCCACTGCACCGGACGGCCTCCCGTGTCCACCCACTTCTCGATCCCCCGGTAGCCCGCGTCCGCCCACACCTCCTCCTCGCCGCCGTGAAGCAACGCCCCCGCCTCCCGAAGATCGTGCGTGTTCGCCGGCGTCGCCCGCACGCCATGCACCAGTCCCGTCTCCGCGTCCACCCCGATGTGCGCCTTCATCCCGAAGTGCCACTCGTTGCCCTTCCTCGTCTGATGCATCTCCGGATCCCGCGCCCCCTCCCGGTTCTTCGTCGATGACGGCGCCGCGATGATGCTCGCGTCCACGATCGTCCCCGCCCGCACCCGGTAGCCCCGCTCCGCCAGGTGCGCGTTGATCTCCTCGAACAAACCACGCCCCAGCCTGTGCCGCTCCAGCAGGTGCCGAAAGTTCAGAATCGTCGTCTCGTCCGGCAGCGGACCCGTCAAACGCAGCCCCGCGAACCGCCGCACCGACTCGATCTCGTACAGCATGTCCTCCATCCCCGGGTCGCTCAGGTTGTAGAACAGCTGCACGCAGTGAATCCTCAGCATCGCCGCCAACGGGTACGGCTGCCGCCCCCGCCCCGCCTTCGGATACAACGGCCGAATCCGCGCCTCCAGACGCTCCCACGGAATCAGCGCCTCCATCCGCTCCAGAAACAGCTCCCGCCGCGTCCGCCGCTTCTTCCCCTCGTACTCCACATCCGCGAACGTCACCTGCTCCATCGTCCGCCTCCCCGATCGTCCCGCTCAGCCCTTGAACTCCCGCCCCGTAAATCTAATGTCCCAGGGACCGACTTATTCAGAGTATTCCTAGGTGATGAGCGGGTGCCGCTCGGTCCTCGCGTACCCTGAGGCTGCGAGCTAGGATACAGCTGTTGTCGGTCCAAGTCTGGTCAAGGCGAGCCTTCCCCCGCTCCTGCAAGCGGGGAGCCGGTTAGATAGATGCCTTCCCCACCCCAGAGGAGGACGCCGCTATGCCCACCCTCCGCGCTTTCCTGATCCTTGCCGTGTTTTCCGCAGGCTCCGCCGACGCTCAGAGCCGCGCGAGACCGAGCGTTCTCGAAGGTACATGGCAAAGAGTGGAACAGATCCGCTTGGACCAGACGAGGCACACCGCCCAACCCGGACTCAGGATCTTCTCCGGCGGCCACTACAGCTGGATGATGATCGTCGGGGAAGATCCGCGGCCACCGTTGAGGGAATCGGCGACGGCCCAAGAGGTGAGGGCCGCGTGGGACCTGGTGATCGCCGAGACGGGAACGTTTCAGGTTGTCGGCGAGACCATCACACAGCGACCGCTCGTCGCGAAGGACCCGGCACAGATGGACTCGAGCTGGTACACAAGCCTCTCGTTCCGGATCATTGCAGACACGCTGTACCTGGCCCAGGTCGAGAACCCTAGCGGCCTGCTGCTCGGCACGCAGCCGGCGGGGAAGTACATGCGGGTGCGGTGAGCGAAGGGCCTCCCGGGTGGTTCCCGGGAGGCCCTTCCGGCAAGCGGCCAAGCGGCTCAACCCCGTTGTTCCTCAGCCGGACCGGTCGAGAGCCTGTTCCACGTCCGCGATGATGTCCTCCACCGCCTCGAGACCGGCCGAAATGCGCACCAGCCCAGGCGTGATGCCGACCGCGAGTCGCTCGTCCTCGCTCATGCGTGCGTGCGTGGTCGAAGCCGGATGCGTCGCGATCGTCCGCGTGTCCCCCAGGTTCGCCGTGAGCGAGCACATTTCGAGCGCGTTCAGGAACCTCTTACCCCGTTCGATCCCGCCGTCGACCTTGAACGCGAAGATGCCACCGCCCCACCTCATCTGCCTCCGCGCGACCTCGTAACGCGGATGAGACGGAAGCAGCGGGTACATCACGTCCTTCACGTCCGCGCGCCCCTCGAGCCGACGCGCTAGCTCGAGGGCGATCTCGGAGTGTCGCTGCATGCGGATCCCGAGGGTTTCCAGGCTGCGCGAGAGCAGCCAGGCGTTGAACGGGGACAGGGCCGGACCGGTGTTCCGGCAGAACCAGTATATGGGATCGATCAGCTTCCGCTGACCCACTACGATTCCACCCAACACTCGACCCTGCCCATCGATGTACTTGGTCGCGGAGTGCAGGCTCAGGTGCGCTCCGTACTCGATCGGCCGAGAAATGATGGGAGTTGCTAAGCAGTTGTCCACCACCAGGATCAGCTTGTGTGCGTGGGCAAACTCACCGAGCCAGGCGAGATCGAGAACGTCGGCGTTCGGATTGGTTGGAGTTTCGACGTAGAGGAGCTTCGTGTTCTTCTGGATGCCACGCTCCCACGAGTCCAGGTCGTCCACGTCCACGTACGTGTGGGTGATCTTGAAGCGTGGCAGGATCTTCGTGAACAGCGTGTGCGTCGAACCGAACACCGCGCGGCACGAGAGAATGTGATCTCCCGCATCACACAACGCCGCAAAGGTGGAGAACACGGCGGCCATGCCCGAGGCCATGGCGTATCCGGCCTCGGCTCCCTCCAGCGCACACAGACGATCCACGAACTCGCTGACGTTGGGGTTCGTGAAGCGGCTGTAGATTGGACGGTCGATCTCGTCCGCGAACGCGGCGCGCATCTCCTCCGCGTCATCGAACACGAAGCTGCTCGTGAGGAAGACGGGGACCGCGTGCTCCTTGTGTGGGGAGCGCTCGGCCTGGACACGGATCGCGCGGGTCTGGGGGTCCTGCTCGGTCATGGTTTTCGGGCTGGCAGAAGCTCGGGGCGGACGATTCGGGCGAACGTAGGGGACCCCGCCGACGGCTGCGAGTGCCACACCTCGAGCCCCCTCGACGCGAGCCGGCTATCGTGGATACGCATCCTACAGAACCCGGCACCGACGTCGAGGAACGACTCTGCTACGCCTGCTCCTCCCTGGACGCATGTGCCGTGCCGTCGCCCTCCTGATCCGGAGCCTTCGCGAGCGCACGCTGGAGAGCATCCCTGAGCCCATTCTCATGAAGGGCTTTGCCAGGAACCCACCGGGCTCCCGATCCGGGTCGGCCTGCGACGCGGCTTCGAGACACGGATGGTGGCGAGCGGGTGATCCCGTGGGCCGTCCCGCCGTTGTAGCCGATCGGCCATGTGCCACAATATACCGCATGCGGTTCAGCCTCTCCTTTCGCCCGGGCACCTCGCTCCCCTTCCGCTGGCGCGCTCGACAGCCCGCTTCCCGCCGATGAGGCGCAGGGCCAGTCGGCAGCGAGCCTTCGTCGCCGGCTTCGTCGTCTACTTCGTGTTGCTCTGGACCCTGTGGGAAACGCCGGTCGCTTACCCACTCAAGATCTTCGTCGTCCTCCTCCACGAGCTGTCGCACGCGATCGCGGTCTGGAGCACGGGGGGCGAGGTCCAGCGGATCACGCTCGATCCACGTCAAGGCGGCGCGACCTGGGTGACTGGAGGAAGCGCGTTCTTGGCGCTGTCCGCAGGCTACCTCGGCAGCCTGATCTGGGGTTCGGCCCTGGTGGTGGCGGCCCACTGGAAGCGCGTGCGCGCAACCTGGGTGACCGGCGGCGCGGGAGTGCTGGTGCTCGAGCTCACCACGTTCTATTTGCGGGGACCTTTCGCCCTGGCGTTCGGCCTGCTCTTCGGCGTGGCGCTGATCGCAGCGGCCATGCGGCTGCCCGAGCTGTGGAACCGGAGGCTCGTCCTCGTGCTCGGCATGACGAGCTGCCTGTACGCGGTGCTCGACATCAAGTCCGACGTGTTGGATCGTCCGACCCTCCCTTCGGACGCCGCCATGCTCGCCGAGCTGACCGGCTGGCCCACGATCTTCTGGGGCCTCCTATGGATCGCCATCGCGCTCGCAGTGTGCGCCCTGCTCTTCCGCTGGGCCTGGCGGCAGGCGTAGCATCGCGCATGCGCGCGCGATCGTGGCTCGGGCCGACCCTCTCCGTCCTGCTCCTGTGCGGATGCGAGGAGCTCCTGCTCCCGCCGAGTGAAGCGCAGCGCTGGACCTTCGCGGTCCCCCGGGGGGCGGTGTGGAGCTGGGTAGTGCTCTGGAGCGAAGAGCTATGGGTTGGTGTGGCCAACGCGCGCCTCGAGCCGGGGCCGTGAGGTCCGCCGACCGATTGGGGGGTGGAACAAGCGGGGCCCTCGATGTATCGTAGTCTCGATCCCGATGGGGATCCGGTGCTCCGCCCTATGTCGAACCCCAAAAAGGAGGTGATCCCTTGTCTAGTCCGAGTAGTCTGTCCAGCCCGGCACGGGCAAGCGATCGCTGCTTCGGCCGCTAGCCACTCGCATTCTCGAGTGAGCTGGTCGCCGATCGAAGATCGGTAGCTGTCCCGCCGGACGCGGCCGTCGCGCCGGGTCCCGGACAGAGGAAAAACTCGGACGCCACCGGAGGTCGACTCCGGTGGCGTTCGTCTTTTCAGGCCAGCCGCGGCCCCGGCCCGGACCACTTCGGCTCGTTGCCCGGCTTCCACTTGATGTTGCATCCGATGCTCGCCACCTGCTCTTCGGCGGGCTGCCGTCCGGCGAGCACCGCGTCCGCCGCCGCGTGGAGATCCCTTCCCGTCGGCACCAACCCGCTGTTCGGGCGCGTTTCGTCGAACTGGCCCCGGTAGACGAGCCGCATCTCGCGGTCGAAGAGGAAGAAGTCGGGCGTGCACGCGGCGTGGTACGCCCGCGCGATCTCCCGCGTCTCATCGAAGCAGTACGGGAACGTGTAGGCGGCCTCCTCCGCTTCTTCTTTCATCTTGCCGGGCGCGTCCTCCGGGTGTGTCACGGGGTCGTTGCTCGAAATGGCCACGATGCCCAGACCACGCCCACCGTACTCTCGTCCGAACTCGGACAGTGCCCCTCGCAGGTGCTTCACATACGGACAGTGGTTGCAGATGAACATGACAAGGAGCCCCGGTCCGCCTCGGTAGTCGTCCCTCGTGACCGCGTGACCGGTGCGGACGTCAATGAGCGAGAAGGGCGGTGCTTCCATACCGAGCGGCGCCATCGTCGACGGGGTGCGGACCATCTCTCGCTCCGGGGTTTTGGGTCGGCGTTCTCCAACCCCCAACCGGGGCAGGCGTGCCAGCGACTGAGTACGGGGTGCGGTGCCAGCTCCGATCGTTTCCGAAAGGTCCCACGCACATGATGGGGGGCGGAGCGGGCCCACGCTCGGGACGCTCGGGTACGGCGAGCTCGGCCGACCGGCCGCCGAACGGACCGCACGCGAGCACGATCGGGTAGTCCGCCCCATGCGCGTCGTGTCGCTCGCCTGCTCCAACACCGAGATCGTCCATGCGCTCGGGTGCGCGGACGCGCTCGTGGGCGTGGACGACCACTCGGATTTCCCCGAGCCGCTGGTCGCGAAACTGCCTCGCATGGGGCCCGACCTCGACCCCGACCTGGACCGGGTCGCCGCGCTCGAGCCGGACCTCGTGCTCGCGACCCTCACCGTGCCTGGCCACGAGCGCGTGGTCGATGCGCTCGCTGCGCGTGGCCTCCCCTTCATCGCGCCCGAGCCCGTCTCGCTCGAAGACGTCTACCGTGACATCGCCGACATCGCGCGCCTGCTCGACGTCCCTGAGCGGGCCGAGCGGTTGGTCGCCGCGATGCGCGCCGAGCTGACGGCGCCGCCGCCGCCCGCCGGAGCTCCCGACGTGCTGATCGAGTGGTGGCCCAAGCCGGTGATCGCACCCGGCCAGCGCAGCTGGGCGACCGAGGTGCTTCACGCCGCCGGCGCCCGCAACCCCCTGGACGAGCCCGTGAAGAGTCGACCCCTCGGCGACGAGGAGGTGCGCGAGCTCGCGCCGGACGCCTTCGTGATCTCCTGGTGTGGCGTGCGGCCGGACAAATACCGACCCGAGGTGATCTACCGTAATGCCGCCTGGGCGGACCTGCCCGCGGTCCGCGACCGGCGGGTCTTCTGCGTCGCCGAGGCCTGGCTCGGCCGCCCCGGCCCCCGGCTGGTCGAGGGCGTACGCGCGCTCCGGGAGGTGGTGACCGCACTCGGATCCGGCGCGAAGGCGACGCCGTGATGAGCTTGATGGGACGCGCGAGTCCGTGCGCGGCAAGGCTGGCCCGCGCGAGCGCATGCTGGGCAAGACCATCCCCGTGGCAGGCGTGGCCCTCGTGCAGCTCCTCACGGTACCCGGGGTCGACCCGACGCTTCCGGGCGAGCCTGCGCTGACCGTATACTTGCCACCCACCGGAATGCACCAGGAACGCCCATGCTGCTCTTCGATCGATACGTTTCAACCGAGGCCGCCGATGGACTGCCCGTCCTGGTGCTGCTGCACGGTCGTGGGTCGCACCGTGGCGACCTCCAGGCGCTGCGTCCGCACGTGCCGAGCGGCTGGGGACTGCTAACGCCACAGGCCCCCCATTCCGGACATCCCTGGGGGTACGGGCCCGGTTGGGCGTGGTACCGCTACCTGGCCGAGGACCAGGTGGACGAGCCGTCGCTCCGGTCCAGCCTGGACGCGCTCACCGAGTTCATGGATGGCCTCCCGGATCAGATCGGTGTACAGCCTGGACGCATCGCGCTCGGTGGGTTCTCACAGGGGGGAACGACGGCACTCGCATGGGCGCTGCGCAATCCCGAACGAGCGGACTCGGTGCTGAACTTCAGCGGGTTCCTGATCGACTCGGAGCTGGTCCCTCCCGAGGGGGCGTCGGACGGACATCCGCGAATCTTCTGGGGCCACGGCCGGCGCGACCCGAACATCCCGTTCGAGCTCGCACAGCGCGGCCGTCAGCGTCTGCGCGGCCAGGGTGCCACGCTCGAGACCCACGAGTACGAGATCGGCCACTGGATCGCGCCCGAGGAAATCGGAGACGCGATGACCTTCCTGGCGAGCGGAGCCGAGCCCGGGTAGAGGCCTCAGTCGAGCAGGGCCGCCACCGCGCTGCGCAGCTGGTCGACCGTGAACGGCTTCGCGAGGGAAGCATCCGCGCCAAGCGCCTCGGCATCGCCCAGCGCGTTCTCGGCGAGCGCGATGCCGCCTCCCGAGATCGCCAGGATGCGGATGGCGGGCGCCTCCTCGCGCAGCTCCACGATGGTCTCGATCCCCTCCTTGTCGGGCATGATCAGGTCGGTCACGACCACTTCCGCCGGCTCCTCGCGGAAGACTTGCAGCCCTTCGCTACCGTTTCTCGCCTCGCGCACCTCGTGGCCATCGCGCTCGAGGATCCTCCGTATCGTGCTCCGCATCGCGTCGTCATCGTCTATTACGAGCACGAGCCCCATCGTTATTCGCCTCCGACACCCAACTGCATTGGCAGGGTGTGCAGCTCTAGCACGCGGAAGCGGCGCTCGCCGATCGGCAGAGAAATGACCACCTCCTCACCCTCCCGCGCCCCCGAGAGCCCGCGACCGATCGGGGACGCCAGCGAGACCTGTCCTGAGTCGAGATCCATGAAATCCCCCGCCACGATCGTGAAGTGTTCCTCGACCTCCGCGGAGACGTTCAGCACCTTCACGCGCGAGCCGAACCCGACGCGATCGTGGGGCATCGCGGCCGGATCGATCTTCGAAAGCTCGCCCATCCGCTTCTGGAGCTGACCGATCCGGGCCTGCACGAACTGCTGACGCTCGAGTGCGGACTTATAGTCGGCGTTCTCGCGCAGGTCACCGTGCTCGACCGCGGTCTTGATCGTCTTGGGCAGAACCACTGTGAGCTCGTGCGTCAGGCGCTCGATTTCGGCTTCGATGCGAGCCCGGATTTCGTCCAACATGGGCGGGTGGTGCGGGAGGAGAAAAAGCGCCGCCCCGGAGTCGGCCGGGGCGGCGGTAGTAACTGTAACGATATGATGAAGCCCCTCGCCCGGAAAGCCTGCCGGGGAACCCTGTTCAGGCCAGCAGCGCCTCCACCCGCTCAAGGGTGGCACGGACCGTCCCGGGGTCGTCGGCGATCACGTTCACGTGGCCCAGCTTGCGACCGTGCCGGGGCTCCTTGGCGTACAGATGGAGCCGCAGGCCGGGAATCCGCAGCAGCTCCGCAATGGGTGGCAGCCGCCCGATGAGATTGAGCATGCCCGCGTGGCCCAGAGGTTCGGTCGATCCCAACGGCAGCCCACACACCGCGCGCAGGTGATTCTCGAACTGGCTGGTGCGTGCGCCGTCCTGGGTCCAGTGGCCGGAGTTATGCACGCGCGGCGCCATCTCGTTGGCGAGCAGGTCATCGCCACCCTGGAAAAGCTCGAGGGCGAGGACTCCCACGTAGCCCATCGCCTCCATGAGGGCGCGCAGGTATCCCTCTGCGCGCGCCTGCAGCGCCTCGCTCACCACCGGCGCCGGCGCCTGGGTGAGATAGAGGATGCCACCCCTGTGCTCGTTGTCCGAGAGTGGATAGAAAGCGACCTCCCCCGTGCGTGCACGGACGCCGAGGATCGAGAGCTCGCGTGCGAACGGGACGAACGCCTCGAGCAGCAGCGGAGATCCGGAGAGGGCCCGCCACGCGGCGTCCACCCGGGTGGGACCGTCGATCACCGCCTGTCCCTTGCCGTCGTAACCGAAGCTGCGGGTCTTGAGCACGGCCGGAAGCCCGATCTGGCCGATCGCTTCCTCGAGCTGCGCGCGCGAGTCCACCGGCCGGAACGCAGGCGTGGGAACGCCCAGCCTCTCGAAAACCTGCTTCTCCGACAGCCGATCCTGGGCCGTGCGGAGCGCCACCACGGGGGGATGCACCGGGAGCAGCTCCTCGAGCAGGAGCGCCGTGGAATCGGGCACGTTCTCGAACTCGTACGTGACCACGTCGAGGCCTTTGGCCAGCTGCCGCAGCGCAAAAGGATCGTCGTAGGCGGCCCGTATGACCTCGCCGAGCCCATCGACGGGGGCGGGGCTCTGCGGTTCGAGAAAGCGGAAGGTGAGCCCCAGGGGGTAGCCGGCGAGCGCCAGCATGCGGCCGAGTTGGCCGCCGCCGAGGACGCCGACGTTCACATCAGGGCCGATCTGCGCGAGGATCGGGATCGTCGAGAACGGCGCGTGTCCGCTCGTTCCTCCAGTGGCGCAGGGCCTCGCGTACTTCGGGCCGGCTCGTGCCCACGATCGCCGCGGCCAAGAGGCCCGCGTTGAGCGCGCCGGCCGTGCCGATCGCCAGCGTCCCGACCGGGACGCCGGCGGGCATCTGGACGATTGAGAGGAGCGAGTCCATGCCCTTGAGCGCCCTCGACTCGACCGGCACGCCGAGCACGGGAACCACCGTCTTCGAGGCGACCATGCCGGGGAGGTGAGCGGCGCCGCCCGCCCCAGCGATGATCACTTCGATCCCGCGCCCCTCCGCGCCCTCTGCGTACTCGAAGAGAAGGTCGGGGGTGCGGTGGGCGGACACGATCTTGACCTCGTGGGCGACGCCCAGGGCGTTCAGGGTCTCGGCTGCGTGTCGCATCGTCTCCCAATCAGAGCGGGAGCCCATGAGCACGCCGACCAGCGGTGCGGCCATCCGGCGAGCATCCTGTGCGGAAGAGCGGGGCGGCGCCGGTGCCCCGGCGGGTCGGCATGTCGGCCGAGCGAGGACGCATGGTGAGGCGGCTTTCAGACCGGGTCAAGGCCTTGGCCCCGAGCAGCGTGGGTACCGCCCCGGAACCGGCCCGGCGACGTCCGGTAAACCAGCCCTCCCCCACACCCATCCACCGCGCCGATGCCGCACACCCCAGAGCCCGTATTCGACTGGCCGGATGACCGGCCCGAGCTGCTGCCCTTCCTCCCGGTGGTCTACGCGGCGTGGTCGGACGGGGTGCTGACTGCAACCGAGCTTCGGGCGATCCGCGATCGGGCGGCGTCCCAGGAATGGCTCGACGGCGGCGCACGCGAGGCGCTGACCGCCTGGCTCGATCCGTCGAGCCCGCCTCCGGCGTCCGCGCTCACGGGACTGCGCGATCGCCTGCGCGTGCTGCGAGACGAGTTCCTGACGGAGGCGCCGGGCACGTTGGTCGAGCTCGGGCTCGCCCTCGCGCGTGCGGAAGCGGGCGAGGGGATCTGGACCCAGCCGGAAGCAGAGCAGGGGCTGCGCGAGCTCGAGCACGAGTTGGGCATCGCGCCCGGGGAAGCCGCCCGCCGCATGCTCGCCGAAACGGTCCGCGAAGGGCGCGCGCGCGTGACCCCGGGACCTTCGGCACCGGCCGGGCTCGACGAGCTGCAGGAGCTGCTCGCTCACCCGCGTCCGGAGGTCCGCCGCCGGGTGCTCGAGCTGCTGGAGAGCGAGACGCTCGCCATCCCGCCCGACCTGCAGCGCGCCGAAAATCGCGATCGCGTCCTGACCGCGGTGCGGAAGCTCGCCGACGAAGGGCTCGGCGGCCTGGCGTTCCCGAGCGCGCTCGGCGGTAGCGCGGATCCGGGCGGCGCGCTGGCCGTGTTCGAAACGCTCGCACTCGGCGACAGCAGCGTGCTGGTCAAGTACGGCGTTCAGTTCGGCCTGTTCGGCGGAAGCGTTCTCAATCTCGGCACCGATCGCCATCACCGCGCCTACCTCGCCGACATCGCGTCGCTTCGATTGCCCGGGTGCTACGCGATGACCGAGACGGGGCACGGCTCGAACGTGCGCGACTTGGAGACGGTCGCGCGCTACGACGCGCCCGCGGGCGAGTTCGTCGTTGACACGCCGCACGACCTCGCGCGCAAAGATTGGATCGGCAACGCCGCCCTGCACGGGCGGATGGCGACGGTGTTCGCTCGGCTGGTGGTCGCCGGCGAGGATCACGGCGTGCACGCGCTCCTGGTACCCCTGCGCGACCGGCACGGGCGCGTCCTTCCCGGCGTCGAAATCGAGGACAGGGGGGCCAAGGTGGGTCTCGAGGGGGTCGACAACGGACTGATCCGCTTCACCGGCGTGCGGGTGCCCCGCGACAACCTGCTGGACCGCTTCGCGAGCGTCGACGCGGAGGGCCACTATGCGAGCCCGATCCCCAGTGCGGACCGCCGCTTCTTCACCATGCTGGGAACGCTGGTCGCCGGCCGGATCAGCATAGCGGCCGCATCGGTGAGCGCCTCCAAGGTCGGCCTCACCGTCGCGGTGCGCTGGTCCGCGCGCAGGCGCCAGTTCGGCCCGGAGGGCGACGCGGAGGTCACGCTCCTCTCGTATCTCGCACACCAGCGGCGGCTGCTCCTACCGCTGGCGGCGACCTACGGGCTCCACTTCGCGGTGCGCGGACTCACCGAGCGATACGCCGCACGGCAGGCGGCCGAGACGGACGCGCCCCTCCCTCCGGCCGCGCTGCCAGAAGTCGGCGGGGAGGGCGGCCCGACCCCGGGTGACGAGGAGGGACGGAGAGTCGAGGTCGAGGCGGCGGGCCTGAAGGCGTACGCCTCTCGCCACTGCGTCGACACCCTCCAGGCGTGCCGCGAGGCGTGCGGCGGCCAGGGGTACCTCGCAGCCAACCGGCTCGGCCGGCTTCGCTCCGACACGGACGTCTTCACCACCTTCGAGGGTGCCAACGCGGTCCTGTTGCAATTGGTCGCCAAGGGGCTGCTCTCGCAGTACCGCGACGAGATGGGTGACCTGCGTCTTTGGGGCCTGGTCCGCCACCTTGCAGACCGCGCGGAGACGCGGCTGACCGAGATGAACCCCGTGGCGGTGCGTCGCACGGACCGCGATCACCTGCGCGACCCGGGGTTCCACGCTGCCGCCCTGGCCTACCGCGAGGAGAGGCTGCTCGCCTCGGCTGGACGCCGGCTGCGGGGGCTGATCCAGGGAGGGACGGACTCGTTCGAGGCGATGAACCGATGCCAGGATCACCTTCTCGCGCTCGCCGACGCGCACGTCGAGCGGATCGTGTTGGAGGCCTTCCAGGACGGGGTCGCACGGGCACCCTCCCCGGCGGCCTCGGAGCGCCTTGCCACCCTCGCCGCCCTGTGGGCCCTCGCGAGGCTCGAGGCGGATCGCGGATGGTTTCTGGAGTGCGGGTACTTCGAGGGCGGGAAAGCGCGCGCGATCCGCGCCGAGGTGAACGCCCTCTGCGGTGAGGTTGCAGAGCAGGCCGAGGGACTCGTAGCCGCGTTCGGCATCCCCGACGCCGTCCTCCGGGCGCCCGCCGGGGCCTTGGGATAGTCGTCGCTAGGTTTCCCGGTCTCGGCAGAAACACTTTTTTTTGTTCCGCTCAGAGCGCCCATCTTGAACGTACGTCCCACGCTTGGGTGGGGCGGTCACACCCGAACTTCCCCTGGAGGACCTCCTCATGCGCGGCACCACCGTTCTCGCGGCGGCCCTCGTGCTCATCGCTGCCCCTGCGGGCGCCCAGGAGTACACATGGACCGCCGACCGACCCGACGGGGTCGCGCCGGTCGGCATCGGCGTGGACCGTACGCTGCCGAGCGGCGCCTTCGAGCTCTCGTACCGGTATGCCCGCATGGAAGCCGCGGGTCTGAAGCTCGGCAGCGAGGCGTTCGATTTCTTCGACGCGCTCGACCTATTCACCTTCGTGCCCGAGGCAAGGAGCGCCGAGGCCCACCTGGTGACGCTCGGTTTCGGGGCCACGGACGCTGTCACGCTGTCGCTTTCCGGCAGCTGGGTCGAGAAACGGCGCTCGGCGGGGAACGAAGAGGTGCTGTTCACCAACGAGTCGTCGGGGCTGTCGGACATCGAGGTAGACGCGCTCTGGGAGGTGTACGCGGCGGGACCGTGGCGCAGTCATGTTCAGTTGGGTCTCGTCCTGCCGACCGGCTCGATCGATGAGGCCGGGGACTTTCCGGCATCGCAGAGCGCAGGTGCCGCATCGGACGTGCAACTCCCGTACGACATGCAGATCGGCGCCGGAGCGTGGGCCCTGGTGCCCGGAATCGGCGGCCAGGTGATGAACGAGGTGGGTTCGGTCGGCGGTCAGGTGCGGGGCTTCTTCTCTCTGGCGGAGAACGACCGGGGGTGGAAGCCGGGCAACCGCGTGGACGGGGAGGTCTGGCTGGCCTACCGCTTCAGCGACTTCGTGAGCGTTTCAAGCGGCGTGCGCGCCTCGGCCAGCAACGCGATCCAGGGCTTCGACTCCGCGCTCGAGACGCTGCGTGATCCCGGGGACCTCGCGCTTTCCCTCGCCTCCGAGCGAGTCGACCTCCCCGTCGGGGTCAACCTGCGCATGACCGAGGGTCCGCTCGCGGGGCACAGGATCGGGATCGAGGCGGTGTGGACGGTTCACGAGGAGGTGGACGGTCCCTCACTCGCCTCGGATTGGGGATTCAGCATCGGGTGGCAGAAGGAATTCGGACTGGGGGCGGCGCGCACGGGGATGTGATCCACGCCTCGGTTCGGACGCCATACGTGAGGGGCGCCGCCCGCCGGGCGGTGCCCCTTCGCGTTTCGGCTCAACCGAGCACGCGCACCAGCGAGTAGTTCTTCTTTCCCTTCCGTAGCACAAGGAACCGCCCCTCGATCGCTTGGCCGGCCACCACGCGCGCGTCGACCCCCTCGATCCGCCGCCCGTTCACGTAGATTCCGCCCCCTTCGATCGCACGGCGCGCCTCACCCTTGGAGGGCGTGAGCGCCGCACCCACCAGCAGGTCGAGAACCGGTTTCCCTTCCCCACCCAGCTCCTCGAGCGGCACCTCGCTCGACGGCACGTCCGCGAAAATGTCGGCGATCTCGACGGCCGAAAGACCCTCGAGGTCGCCGCCGAAGAGCGCCGCGGTCGCCTGCCGAGCGCGAGCGAGACCGGCCTCTCCGTGGACGCGGCGAGTGACGTCTTCCGCAACCGCGCGCTGCGCGTGGCGCGCGGACGGCTCGGCCCCCGCGGCCTCGCCTACCCCCCCGACCTCCGCGCGGCCGAGCAGCGTGAACAGCGAAAGATAGCGGAGCGCATCCTCGTCAGACGCGTTGATCCAGTACTGATAGAACCGATAGGGCGAAGTCCGGGTCGGGTCGAGCCAGACGGTACCGGCCTCGGTCTTTCCGAACTTGGCGCCCGTCGACGTCGTGAGAAGACAGAGCACGACACCGTGTGCCTGCGCGCCGGTAACTCGCCGGATCAGGTCGATACCGGCCGTGATGTTTCCCCACTGGTCGCTCCCACCCAGCTGCACCGTGCAGCCATCTCGCCGATGCAGCTCGAGGAAGTCGTAGGCCTGGAGCAGCAGGTAGCTGAACTCCGTATAGCTGATCCCGGTTTCCTCCTTTTCCAGCCGACTCCGCACCGAGTCCTTGCGCAGCATGTCGTTCACGCGGAAGTGCTTCCCGGTCTCTCGCAGGAAGTCCACCGTCCGGATCTCTCCGAGCCAATCGAAGTTGTTGCGCATGCGTGCCGGGTTCTTGCGGGCATCGAAGTCGAGGAAGCGCTCGAGCTGGACGCGTATCACCTCCGCGTTCGCGAAGGCAGCGTCGGCGGTGAGCAGTTGGCGCTCCTCGGTCTTGCCCGAGGGATCACCGATCAACCCGGTTCCGCCGCCTACCAGGGGGATCGGGTGATGCCCGTGCCGCTGCAGGTGCACGAGCCCCATGATCGGGACGAGGTTGCCCACATGGAGGCTGGATGCGGACGGATCGAAGCCGGCGTAGCAGGTGCGCTCACCGCTCACCAGATGGGCAGCGGCTCCCTCGGAGAGGTCCTGGAGCAGCCCGCGCCAGCGGAATTCCTCGATCGGTTCGGTCATGGGGGAAGAAGGCTACCCGGCGGTGCGGGCTCCGGCCAGCACCGCGGGTGGGTTTCGTTTCGAACGTGCGTGGACCGCACCGGGTGGCTCAGGTGGACGGGAAGCCCCTGCGGACCGCCTTCCGGTCCACCTTTCCGTTCACGCTGCGTGGCAGCTCGGCGAGGAAGATCCAGCGGCGGGGCACCTTGGCGGCGCTCAGGCGCGCACGCGCGAGCTCCGCAAGTTCGCTCGGTTCGGGGTGGGCTCCGCTCGAGCAGACCACCGCAGCCGCCACGACTTCGCCCCATCGCTCGTCGGGAACGCCGACCACGACGGCCTCCACGACGCTCGCGTGCTGCCGCAGCACCTCCTCGACTTCTACGGGATCGACGTTCACGCCGCCCGTCACGATGCGGTCGGAGAGCCGGCCGGTGATCCATAGGTGACCTTCGCCGTCGATCTCACCAAGGTCCCCCGTGGACAGCCAGCCGTCCGCATCGAGCAGCGGCAGCTCGCTCCCGACGTAGCCTGCCGCCACGGTCGGACCGCGCAGCCGGATCTCGCCGCCCAGACCCACGCGCAGCTCGAGCCTCGCGACAGGTGCGCCGACCGTTCCTGGTTTACGCCGCACCAGGCCCGGGTCGGCCGTCGCTGCCTGCGAGGTCGTCTCGGTCATCCCGTATGTCAGCGCCACGGGCACGCCAGCGACCTGCGCCCCGCCCAGCAGTGCGGGTGGACATGCAGCGCCGCCCACGAGCGCGCAGCGGAACGCGGGCGCGTGGCGATCGCCGATGACGTCGAGCAGCTGCCGCAGCATGGTCGGCACCAGCGAAGCATGGGTCACCGCGCCAGCCTCAACCAGCTCCGCGGCCTCGTCGGGGTCGAACCGACCGCGCGTAACGAGCGACGCTCCGTTGGCAGCCGCACGGAGGACGAGCATCAGCCCGCCCACGTGCGCGAGCCCGAGGGAGGCGAGCCAACGATCGGTAGCTCGTAATCCCAAGCGTTCGCTGGCCGCATGCACGCTCGCCTCGAGGTTGGCCGCAGTCAGCGCGACCCCGCGCGCGCGCGCCCCCGTGCCCGAGCTCCACAGAACGGCTCGGGTCCCCTCGGGCAGCGCGGCGCGGACGCTGTGCGGCAGCGCCACCGGGTCAAGCGCGCGCTGGTGGGCCGGATCCTCTTGGTCCGACGGCTCGCGCGCGATCGCGCCACTCCCTTCGCCTTCGAGCGCGTCCAGGGGAACGGCGCGCACGCCCGCTCCGAGCACGCGTTCCCGGCTCTCGCGAGCCACCAGCAAGAGATGCGGTCGGAGCGTTTCGAGCGCGGACTGCAGCTCCTCAGGCGTGAGCCGAGGGCTGAGCGGCGCCAGCACGCCCCCCGCGCGAAGCACCGCGTGCACGGCGAGGGCCGCAGACCCCGTGGTCTCCGACACGAGCGCGACCGCCCGGCCCGTGACGCCCGCGGCACGCAATCGCTCGGCGGCGGCGGTCGCGCGCCGGTCGAGCTCGCGGTAGCTCCAACCCCGCGCGCCGTCGTCGAGCGCCGGCGCATCGGGCCGCACCCGGGCGGCGCCGGCGAGGAAATCCGTCATGCCGTCGGTCGAGCGGACGCAAGCCCGGCTCCGAGCTTCACGTCGCGCTCGCCACCGCGCCCCACGCCTCGCCCCACGCGAGTGCGGCGGCCAGCACCGCGCCATAGAGCGCGACCCCGAGCGCCGTCTGTGCCAGCGCAGGCAGGAGATCGTGGGGTCGCCTGTGCGTCCACACCGCGCGGAACGGTCGCGCGCACGCGGCGGCAGCGACGAATCCCGCCGCGGAGGTCGCGAGCGGCCATCCGTACACCGTGATCCCCACCACCGGAGCGAGAACGCCGGCCGCGACAAGAAGGGTGTACTCGAGCGCGCTGCCCGTGCGCCCCAGTCGTACGGCGAGGGTGCGCTTCCCCGCCCGTGCGTCGGAATCGCGGTCGCGCAGGTTGTTCACCACGAGGATCGCGGTCGAGAGCGCGCCCACCCCGGCTCCCGCGACGAGCGCGTCGGGCGCGAGCTCGAGCGCCTGCACCCAGTAGGTACCCGCCACCGCAACCAACCCGAAGAAGATCAGCACGAACAGGTCACCGAGACCATGATACGCGAGCGGAAAAGGGCCGCCCGTGTACGCAACCGCGCACGCCAGCGACGTCACGCCGATCACCAGAATCGGCCAACCGCCGACCGACACGAGATAAACACCCACGAGCAGCGCAGCACCGATCACGACCAGCATCCCGCGCTTAACCTGCGTCGGTGTCAACAGCCCCGCCTGCGTGACCCGCACGGGACCGACCCGTTCCGCGGTGTCGGTTCCACGCACGAAGTCGTAGTAATCGTTCGCCAGGTTGGTGGCGATCTGGATGAGCAGCGCACCGATCAGGGCGGCGAGCACCGGGAGAGGCCGGAACCTCGCGTGGAACGCGCCGAGCCCCGCCCCGATGAGCACCGGCGCGGCCGCGGCGGCCAGGGTCTTGGGCCGCGCGGCCATGGCCCAGACCGCGCGGCGCGAGGGCGGCTGCGGCGCTACCAGGGTAGCCAGGGGTACCGGCGAAAGTCGGGGTCGCGCTTCTCCAGGAAGGCGTTCTTCGCCTCCTGCGCCTGCTCGGTCATGTAGAAGAGCAGCGTGGCGTTGCCGGCGAGCTCCTGGAGCCCGGCCTGCCCGTCCACGGACGCGTTGAACGCGCTCTTGAGCAACCGAATCGCGAGCGGGCTCTTGTCGAGGATCTCCTGCGCCCACCGCCACCCCTCCGTTTCGAGCTCGGCCACCGGCACGACACTGTTGACCAGCCCCATCGCCAGCGCTTCGTCCGCCGTGTACTGCCGACAGAGGTACCAGATCTCGCGCGCCCGCTTGTGGCCCACGATGGACGCCAGGTAGGAAGCCCCGAAGCCACCGTCGAAACTCCCGACTTTGGGCCCCGTCTGTCCGAACACGGCGTTGTCGGCGGCGATGGTCAGATCGCAGATCACATGCAGCACGTGCCCGCCTCCGATCGCGTAGCCCGCCACCAGCGCGATCACCGGCTTCGGCATGCTCCTCATGTAACGCTGCAGCTCGAGCACGTTGAGCCGGGGAAGCCCGTCAGCCCCGACGTAGCCCGCGTCGCCGCGGACGCGTTGATCCCCGCCGGCGCAGAACGCGTACTTCCCGTCCGGCGCCGGGCCCTCTCCCGTGAACAACACCACCCCGACGGCGGGATCCTCGCCCGCGTCCCTGAACGCCTCCTGTAGCTCGACGAGCGTCTCCGGGCGAAACGAGTTGCGCACCTCCGGACGGTTGAACGCGATGCGCGCCACCCCGCTGGACTTACGGTAGGTGATGTCGCTGTACTCCTTGACGGTCTGCCAGTCGGGACGGTCGCTCATGATCCTTCCGGGCTCAACGTGACTCCAGGGCCGCCGCAGCCGCGGCGCGCGCCCGCATGGTCGCGGCCTCACGACGGTCGCGGTTCACCTCGCGATCGGTCCGGATCTCGATCATCCGCACACCGCCCGCAGCAAGCGCGCCGCGGACGCGGTCGGCCAGCGCCGCCGGCTCGACCCGCTCCCAGGGCACGCCATAGAGAGCCGCGAGGCGCTCCGGCTCCACGCCGTGCGGAGTGGCGAACAGGCGTGTGAAATGCGGCTCGTGGTCGCGCACCGGAAGAAAGTGAAAGATCCCGCCGCCGTCGTTGTTCACCACCACGATCACGGCCCGGACGTCAGGCTCGCGCGCTGCGAGCAGGCCGTTCGCGTCGTGGAGAAGCGCGATATCGCCGATCAGCGCGACCACGGGTCGTCCCGCGCCCGCGGCTACCCCGAGGGCCGTGGACACGATCCCGTCGATTCCGCTCGCGCCTCTGTTGCCCAACACGCGGATGGGCTCGGCGCGCGTGCCGCCGAACGCATCCACGTCCCGCACGGGCATGCTGCTCGACACGAACAGAGTGCCGTCCACCGGTACTGCGCCGACCACCTGTCGCGCGACCATTCCCTCGAATCGATGCTCCGGGCCGACGGCGGCCAGCGGCTCGGCGAGCGCGTCCTCGACCGCCCGCTCGAGACGAGTCCAGAGTGCGCACCAGGCCGGATCCGGACGGGCGGCGCCCGACGTAGCGAGGCGCTCCAGCGCGTCGGCAGCGTCCCCACGCAACACGTGGGTCGCCACTGCGACGTGATCCTTCCAACGGTGAGACGGATCGATCACGACGTGCGCATCCGCGCTCAGGCCCTCGAGGTACTCGCTCAACACGGCCGAAATCGGGGTGCGCCCCACGCGCATCACGAGGTCCGGCACGAGCGCGGCCCGGACGTCCGTCTCCTGGAGGAAAAGGTGGTAGCCACCGTAGACACACGCGCCGTCGAGCGCCCGAAAGCGGGCGCCGGAGAGCGCATCCGCAAGCACGGGCACGCCGAGTGCCGCGGAAAAACGCGCGACCGCGCGACCGACCGCGAGCGCCTCGGGTGCCGGACCCGCGACGAGTAGCGGACGGCGGCTTGTGGCCAGGCGCTGACGCAGCGACTCCAGTTCCTCCTCGGCCAGCAACGGCCGGCGTCGACTCACCACGACGTACGGTCGGTCGTCGGGGCGGCCCCGGACGGCGCGCGGCTCGTCGTCCAACGCGTCCGTGGTGGCTCGCCCACCGCGGGTCGGGGCGTCGCCCGCCGGGGCTGCCGGCTCGAGCGGAAGGTCGAACGGGAAATTCAGATGCACCGGACCGGCCGGCAGCCCGTTCGCACCGGCCACGGCGCGTGATGCGACGGTGCGCAGGTGGCGGAGCGCCGAGCCTTCGGTCGAGGGCGGGGCCACCTCGAAGAACTCGCGCACGTAGGGCCCGTAGAGGCGGAGCTGGTCGATCGCCTGATTCGCGTCGGCGTCGCGCAACCTATGGGGCCGGTCGGCGGTGAGCACGAGCAGCGGAGTCTCCGACAGGCTGGCCTCGACGACGGCCGGAAACAGATTCGCCGCCGCGGTTCCGGAGGTGGTGATCACGGCCGCGGGTACCCCCGTCGCCCTACCCACTCCGAGCGCGAAGAACCCTGCCGATCGCTCGTCCAGGTGGACGCGCAGCCGCAGCGCGCCCATCCGCGCACACGCGAGAACGAGGGGGCCCGAACGCGACCCCGGAACGATGCACACGTCGCGCACGCCGGCCCGCACCATCTCCTCCACGAACGCCCGCGCCCACGGGGTGTTGCGATCGGGCTCGGCGCGATCGGGCCCGTTCACCGGACCTGCGCGCCCGCCGCGGACCTCAGTGCGCGTAGCATGGGCTCGAGCTTGATCCCCGTCTCGGTCCACTCCGCCTCCGGACTCGATCCGGCCACGATACCGGCGCCCGCGAACAGCCTCCAAACGCCGTCGGTGACGATGGCGCTGCGCAGGGCAGGCGCGAACACACCATTCCCCTCCAGGTCGAACCAACCGACCGGACCCGCGTACCATCCGCGCTCGAACGGCTCCTCACGCGCCACCAACTCGAGCGCGGCATCGCGCGGCTCGCCACACACGGCGGGCGTCGGGTGCAGCGCCGCGAGCATTTCCACCACCGTCGTTCCTTCCCCGAGCCGCGCCCTGATTTCGGTCTCGAGATGCAGGATCTCGGGAAGCACGAGCACCTGCGGCTCTTCCGCGGCCCTGACGCTCGTGGAGACTCGCGCCAGTCGCTCGACCATGTCCTCTACGGCGATCCGGTGCTCGGCACGGTCCTTGGCGCTGGCGAGCAGCCGCGTGGCCAGCTCCCGTCGCTCCTGCTCGGTCGCGCCACGGCGGATGGATCCGGCGACCGCGGTGGCGTGGAACACGCCGCGCCGCAGCGTGGCGATCGTCTCGGGAGCCGCGCCGAGCATCACGCGTCCCGCACGCGGCTCGAAGAAGAAGACGTGACTTCCCGGGTTCGCCTCCCAGAGATGGCCGAGGACGTCGATCGGATCGAGTTCCTGGCGAGGGCGCACGTCCAGGGTTCGAGCGAGAACGACCTTGCGGACGCGTCCTCCCTCGATGGCCTCGAGCGAGCGCTCGACCGCCCCGTTCCAGGTTTCCCGATCGCTCTCCCGCGACGGGAGCCCGTCGGAGCCGGACGTCGGCGCGCCGGTACGCTCACGAAGCTCCGCATCGCCTGATGTGGCCAGGTGAGCTGCCAACTCCCGGCCCCGCCGCTGCAGCCGCTCCCGAAGCGCGTCGCCGGACTCGCCCTCTTGTACCAGGGCGCGGACGTGTAGGCGGGCGATCCCCTCCGCGTCGCCCTCAAGCTCGACCGCCGGGAGGTGGAAGAGTGCCGGGGGGAAGCCCACCCAATGGTGGGACGCGCCCGGATCGTCCTGGAAGGAGAAGCCACCGAAAAAGCGGGGCCGCCCGGTCAGCCGTGGGTCGGCGTCCCTCGGCCAGCTCGGGCCTGGCTCCCCCACCGCGGCGCCGGTCAGGCGACGCACTTCGGCAAACCGGTCGGGACCGGGCTCGGCGACCACGGCCGCAACCACGCCGGCATGGGCCACCCAGCGCTCTCCCCGCGCCCAGAAGCCTCGCGCGCCCTCCGCGCCGCCCAGAAGCCGTAGCGGGGAGGCGCCCGCGAGCTCCATGGACAGGCTGGCGAGGCGTGCCGGAGGTGGCCCGTCGGGCGCCGAGGAGATGCCCTGCCAGGGCGTCGAGCTGGTGCGGACGTCGATGATGGTCCAGGTCCTTCCCGGGGATCGGATGCGGGGAAGGGAATATTATCAGGTAGCTGAAAAAGTGGAGGGCACCGAGACCCGTCCGGTCTACGCCTGGACGCCGCCCTCGGAGATGGCACGGCCGGAGCCGCGCTGCGCCTCGTCCAGGGCGTGTCGCACGCGCCTGAGCTCGTCCGGATCCAACTGTGTCGACAGCAGCAGGTGGCTCATCAGCTGCGAGGGCTTGCCCTCGAACAGGTTGTCGGCCAACTCGCGGACCATGTTCCTGCGCACCTCGCTCCGCGTGACCGTGGGACGGAAGACGTGCGCCCGACCCTGTCGCCGATGGTTGAGCACGCCCTTGCGCTCGAGACGCGAGAGAAGGGTCGCCACGGTCGTGAGCGCGAGCGTGCGTGCGGGAAGCAAGGCCTCACGAACCTCTCGGCTCGTCGCCTCACCGCGCTCCCAGAGCACGTGCAGGATCGCGAGCTGGAGTTCGGTGAGACCGAAGCGTTCGTTCACGGGGCCCCCTGGATCGTCCCTGGCGTCCGCCTCCCCGATCGAGAGCGGTCATGTACAGGCGTAGGGACAAGCGGAGGGATACAGTACCCACAGGCCAACGCGGCGACAAGCGCCGCGACGCAGGGGGATCAGCCGCCTGGGATGGGGATCGTCGTGCCGCCCAACCCGGGCCAGGTCAACCCCCGGATTGCTCACACCCCGGGGGCGGGAAACCCCGAAACCCTTGCCCATCTACCGCTCCGGACCGGAATTGTCGCGGAACAGCTTCCTCCCCGGCTGCGCCTCAACGAGGGTTTCGCCCTGCCGACGGACGGACTCCACCACCCGACGGAGACGCGATGAGCACCACCCATGCTCCGCACCCCCCTTCCCTATCCTGGCCGCCCCCCGGACTGGAGACGATCCAGGGTCGGCTCTGGCGAGCGATCGCCGCGCTCGGAGTGGGTGGTGCGATCACCGTGCTGCCGCTCGCCTGGGCGCTCGCCGCCGAGCAGCCGTTCTGGAGCCTCGGCCCCCTCGAGGGCCAGTGGCCGATCGGAATGGCGCTCACGGGCCTGGGGCTGAGCGTAACCCTGCTCGGTTTCGCGTCCCTCGTGCTCCTGCTCCGCCACGCGGCGCGCGCGGCCGACGCTGGATACGGCTCGGCCACGATCTGGGAGACCGCCTCCGACCTCTCACGCGACAACGGCTTCCTTATCCAGGGTCGCCGCCACTTCGCGCGCCTGGACCCTCCCGCACGCGAGCGCATCGTACGAGCGCGGATGCGAGGCACGTTCTTCCTGCTCGCATCGGTGCTCTGGCTCCCTTCCGGTTTCGCGCTGGCGGTGCTGCTCGCCGCCCGCGGCATGCTGAGCGTACCGGCAATATGGACGCTCACGCTCGTTCCGACGATCGGGCTCGCGCTTCCGGGCCTCGTGCTGCTCGCCGGCCAGGCGCTAGTGGTGGGCTCGGCCCGCCGGCAGTGGCACGTCGACGCGGGCGGCGAGGCGTTCGTGCACGAGGAGATGCGGGGCTGGCAGGGACGCCTCGCCGCCGCCGGCAGCGAGGTAGCGGGGGGATCCGGCCCGCCGGTTGGAGGCCGCTCGCTCCGACGAGCCGCGCTCGCCACGGCGGTCCTGTTCGTGGTGATCGCCCTACCCACGGTGACGCTCACGCTCACGGCCGCCGTAGGACCGATCCTGGCCGAAACGGCGGTTCCGACGTTCGTCTCCGTGCAGGAGATGGCGGGAGCCGCCGAGGTGCTGCGCGCGCATCGGCTCGAAACCGACCCGGACGTGACACCGCAGGCGGCGGGTGAGGCGCTCCAGAACCTCGTGTTCGTGGGACCCACGCAGTGGCCGGAGCCGGGCGAGCGACCGCCGCGCCAGCCTTACGACGAGAGCTGGTTCACCGACCCCGACGTCTTTCCCGATCCCTTTTCAGAGACGGCGGCGCGCGACCTGATCGCAGCGGATTTCGCCTCGTTCTCTCCCGAGGAACGCGCGTCGCTCGCGCAGGCCGCCGAGCATCCTGCACACGCCGAGTTCGAGCGGCTGGCGCACGCGCCGATGGCGGACGTGGCGAGCGCACGGTGGACGCTCCCATTCGGTGACGGCCTGTCGATGTTCGAGCTCCCATGGCCCCGTTTTGCAGCACTCCGCACGGCCGGGCTCGCGCAGATCGCGCGCGCGGCAGTGCTGATGTCTCAGGGTCGGACCGCCGATGCGGAGCACGCGGTCCGCAAGGTGATCTCGGCCGGATTCCTCCTGGTCGACGAGGGCGCGACCTTGGTGGACAACCTGATGGGCGTTGCGCTGGTGAACATGGGCGGCGACGCGCTCGAGGAGATCCACGACAAGACAGGCCGCGCGCAGGAAAGCGAGCAACTGCGCTCCGCGCGCGAGTCGGCGGGGGAGGCAGCGCGGCTGGCGCGCGTCGGTAACACCGAGCAGGACATCCACACGCTGCTGCGCGGCATTCCCGATCTGGTCGAACGAACCGATGCCCTCCGCGGCCTGCGCTGGGAGTACCTCGCCACCTTCAACATGCTCGCTCCCTGCATCAACCTGCAGAAGACGGTGTTCGGTCCGGACGCCACCTACGACGAATGGATGGAGCGCGCCGAAGAGGCGCTGGTGCGCGTACCTGGTGAGGCTGCGCTGTTCGATCTGGCGAGCACCGGCACCGGCGGAAGCATCGACGAGGCGCAATCTCCGGGAGGGCTCGCGCGCTTGGTCGGCCTCACGCTCGGCACACGTACCCAGCCGGGAAGCTGCGCGCGCCTGCTCTCGGGGCTGGAGGTGGCGGGCGAGGTCGGATTCTGACGAGCCGCGAAGGTCACACCGTCGTCCAGCGGCGCCACGCTTCCTCGTCGAGCCCGAGCGAGAGGTGCTTACCTCCGCGCACCAGTGGCGTGCGCAGGAGAAGGGGCTCTCCCTCGAGGATCCCGAGCCACCGGTCATCGCCGTAGCTCGCCTGATGGAGGCCGAGCGCCTCGAGGCGTTTCGAGCCCCGGTCGATCAGGGCTTCCACCCCGTACTTCTGTGCGAACCGCTTGAGCTCTCCGCGCGAGGCAGCGCGCACCTTGAGGTCGACGAAGTGGGTCCGGATACGACGCTCGCTGAAGAAACGGAGCGCCTTGCGGGTGTCCGCGCATCCTCGCGTGCCGAAGATCTGCACTTCCATCGGACGACCGTCGAGAGCTAGCGGTAGTTGCCGAAGCTCAGGTGTACGCCGAAGTCCTTCGATTTCAGAAAGGTGATCACTTCCTGGAGCGTGTCGCGGGACGGGCTGAGTACGCGGAGTTCGTCCCCCTGGATCTGGACCTGGACCTTCTTGAAGCCCTGGTCCCGCACGTCCTTCGAGATCTTCTTGGCGGTTTCTTGATCGATGCCCTGCTTGAGCCCGATCCGCTGTCGGGCCCGTCCCATGCTCCCCGCTTCTACCGGCCCCTCGTCCAGATTCTTGAGGGGCACGCTTCGCCGTGTGAGCTTCTCACGCAGTACCTGCTGAACGGCCTTCAGCTTGTACTCGTCGTCCGCATCCAACTTTATCGCGGCCTCCTTCCGGTCCAGCTCGATCGTGCACTTCGTGCCCTTGAAGTCGTACCGCTGTTGGATCTCTTTGATCGCCTGATTCACCGCGTTGTCGATCTCCTGGAGGTCGACACCCGTGGTCACGTCGAACGAATTATTCTGGGCCATGACAGTACCGTTATCGGACCGTTGGAATGTTGCCTTCCACCTCCACCTGCTCGACGGCGTCGATCATTTCGCCTACGAACAGGCGGCCAACTCGCCTGAAGCGGAGGGGTAGGTCGCTGACCGTGAACCTGCGTACCGGTTGCTGATCGAACGGTGCCATTAGATCGCGCTCACGAAGAATGCGCGCCACGTCGAGCGCGGTCTCCTCGGCAGAGTCGATCAGCCGGACGGCCGGGCCCATTACCTCGCCGATCATGCGGCGCATGGCCGGATAGTGCGTGCAGCCGAGCACGAGCGTGTCGATGTCGAAGTTGCGTAGCGGCGCCAGATAGCCGTGGGCGATAAGCCGCGCCGCCTCGTGGTCCGCCATACCCTCCTCGACCAGCGGAACGAACATCGGGCAGGCCTGCGCGTGCACTTCGACCGCGGGCCGCAGCGCACGCACGGCGCGGTCGTAGGCACCGGACGCGATCGTTCCGGCCGTACCGATCACGCCGATGCGGCCACTCTCGCTCGCGTGATGCGCGGCCCGCGCGCCCGCCTCGATCACGCCCGCGACCGGCACCGGCGTCTCGCCGGCGAGCACGTCCAGGGTGTGGGCGCTCGCGGTGTTGCACGCCACCACGATCATCTTGACGTCTTGGGAGAGTAGGAAGTGGACGGCCTCGCGAGAGAAGCGGAGGATCGTCTCGGGAGACTTGGTGCCGTAGGGGACGCGTGCGGTATCGCCGAAGTAGTGGATCGACTCGTGCGGAAGCCGATCGACCAGCTCCTTCACCACCGTGAGGCCACCCAGACCGGAGTCGAAAACCCCGATCGGCCGTCGATACTGACCCCGGACCCGGGAGGCGTGCGGCCCGGTGCCCGCAGGGCCGGATTCCGTATCGGCCCCCCGTTGGGCGATCGTCGACTCGTCCAAACAACCCTCGTCTGCGTATGGCGGCGGAACCCGTCGCAAGAGGCAACGTCCTTGCGACTCGACGGGAGCGTGCTACCAGGCAAGGGAAGGATCGGTTCCGGACCCCTGGTCGCCGGCGCAGGCCCTCAGGCCGCGGCAGCCCTACCTTAAGAGGGGTCTTCCGACAGACCTCTGCGGGGAAAAGAGGCCCACGGTGGTCGGGCATTCTCCCACTCCCGCCCTCATCGGCAGGGTCCACGGGATAGCGCTCCAGAGACCCGGACAAGAAAACAGGCGAGCGAAAGCGGGAATGACGAGGCGCATCCGAATGCTGCTGGCCGATGACCACGCTCTGTTTCGCGCCGGCATGAAGGCGCTGCTCGAGCACGAGGCCCAGTTCGAGGTCGTGGGAGAAACATGCGGAGGAGGAGTACCTGGTCCCTGTCGTCGAGGCAGGAGCGAGCGGCTATCTGACCAAGACCAGCGCCGACAAGGATCTCGTCCAGGCGATCAAGGTCGTGTCGCGCGGTGAGGTCTTCCTCCCCCCCAAGGTGACCCGCCTCCTCCTCCAGCAGTACAAGAAGGGCAACACGAGCCCGGAGGCCGGAGTCAAAGACCTCAGCTCCCGCGAACAGGAGGTACTGGCCCTCACAGCCGAGGGCTTCAGCTCGCGCGAAATCGGGAAGAAGCTCTTCATCTCGCCCAAGACGGTCGACACCTACCGCGCCCGGATCATGGAGAAGCTCGGCCTCAACCACCGCTCCGAGCTGGTCCGGTTCGCCCTCCGCGTCGGCCTCCTCAAGGAGATCTAGCTCTCCACGGGGACGTCCTCTCCCGGTTCCTCCCTTCCTTGACTTCCCCCCCCCCCCCCGACGAAATTTAGGCTGTCCTAAGAATCTGGAAGCTAAAAACGTCGGGGGGCCGGTGTCCGAACGGGATGGCGTAGGAGAGATTTCGCGCCGGGACCTACTCCGGGCGGGAGCGGCGGGCGCGATGGGATTCGCGGCTGCCGGAGGTGCGACCGCCCTCGCGCGGCCCGGCGCGGCAGCCGCCCAGGACACGCACGTCGGAGACGTGGGGCGGCAGCACGTTCACGCCATGGGCACCGGGGGCGGCGACGTGGATACGTCCCTGTTCGATCCCTCGGCGTTCCTCGAGCAGTTCGACTGGGGCGTGTCTTCCACGCTTCCGGATGGGCGCACCCTGCGCGAGTACCGCGTTACGGCGCTCGACCGCACCATCGAGGTGGCCCCGGGCGTGCACTTCGACGCCTGGACCTACAACGGCTCGGTGCCGGGTCCGACCCTGCGCTGCACCGAGGGCGATCTCCTGCGCATCACCTTCATGAACTCTGGCAGCCACCCCCACACGATCCACTTCCACGGCATCCATGCCGGCAACATGGACGGAGTGTTCGAGATCGTGGAACCGGGGGGAAGCTTCGTCTACGAATTCGACGCGAAGCCGGCGGGCGTCCAGCTCTATCACTGTCACGCGGCCCCCCTCAAGCGGCACATCCACAAGGGCCTGTACGGCACGTTCATCATCGATCCGCGAGAGCCGGCTCTACCACCCGCCCGCGAGCTGGTGATGGTGATGAACGGCTTCGATACGAACTTCGACGGCGAAAACGAGGTCTACGCGGCCAACACGGTGGCCTTCCACTACCAGCGCAATCCAATCCGGCTGGAGGTGGGCGAGCTGGTACGGCTCTACCTGGTCAACATGACTGAGTTCGACCTCATCAACTCGTTCCACTTGCACGGCAACTTCTTCAAGTTCTGGCGAACCGGCACGCGCCCGGACCACTACGACTATACCGACAACGTCATGCTCTGCCAGGGCGAGCGCGGCGTGATGGAGTTCTCTTTCGAGCATCCCGGGCTCTTCATGTTCCACGCGCACCAGAGCGAGTTCGCCGAGCTCGGTTGGATGGGATTGTTCGATGTGACCGGAGGCACGGTTGCGTGACTTCCCGCTTTGGCTCAAAGGTCTGCTGCCACTCCTCCTTCTGGGCGGGCTGCTCGCACTCTTTCTCAGAGTAGGACCGCTCGGCGTTTTCAGGGCGGCATTCCCGCCGGTCGAGGAGCTAACGTTCGAGCGGATCATGTTTCCGGAGCCCGGACGGCTGGTCGTTCACGTCGTCAACGGCGGTCCCGAGCCGGTCACGATCTCGCAGGTGACGGTGGACGAAGCTTACTGGTCGTTCACGATGGAGGGCGGGCCGACGCTCGCGCGGCTGGACGACGCCAGGATCGACATTCCTTACCCGTGGGTGCGCGGCGAGCCCGTGGTGGTCGGGCTGGTTACCTCGAGCGGCCTCACGTTCACGCGCGAAGTCCCGGTCGCGACCGAATCGCCCCGCGCCGACCGCCGCTACCTTTCGACGTTCGCGTTGTTGGGCGTCTACGTCGGAGTCGTTCCGGTCTTTCTCGGACTGCTCTGGCTTCCATTCCTGCGCGGAGTGCCCCGGCACTGGACGGACTTCTTCCTGAGCCTCACCATGGGGCTTCTCGTGTTCCTCGGGGTCGATGCACTGGCGGAGGCGATCGAGATGAGTGGTACGATTGCTTCCGCGTTTCAGGGGATTGGGCTGATCACCATGGGAGTGATCGGCGCACCGCTCCTGATCGAGAGCGTGGGACGACTGCGCGGGCCTAACGCGGCGAACGAAGCCCTCCGTACCGCGTCACTGATCGCGCTCGGCATCGGGCTGCACAACCTCGGCGAGGGGCTGGCGATCGGCTCAGCCTACGCAGCCGGCGAACTCGCGCTCGGATCCACGCTGGTGATCGGGTTCCTCCTGCACAACACCACCGAAGGAGTCGGAATCGTGACCCCCCTCGCGCGTACGCCTGTGCGGCTCTCGCTCCTGGTCGGGCTGGGGGCACTCGCCGGGGTGCCCACGATTCTCGGCGCGTGGATCGGCGGGCTCTCCTACTCACCGGTCGCCACCGTGCTGTTCCTCGCCATAGGCGCGGGCGCGGTGATCCAGGTGGTGTGGACCCTGGGAACGCTGCTCTCTCGCCGCGAGGGAGGGCTGACCCGTCCGCTCAACGCTGCCGGGCTACTCGCGGGCCTGGCGGTCATGTACGTGACCGGGCTCTGGGTGGCCGTGTGAGAGCAGCGCATCTCGCCCGTGTCCTGTCGGGCTTTGCAGTGGCGTGCGCTGGGTTCGCGACCCCGCTCGCCGCGCAGGTTCGTCCTCCCATCCTCCAAGAAGCCGGCTCGCGCTGGGTCCCCTCGATCGGCGTGCGCGCCGGGTGGGACTACCGCAATTCCGTTCCTTCGATCGGCGCCCTGGTGCGCTTCCCGGTGCCGATCCCGAGCCTCCCGCTCGCGCTCACCGCGGGTGGGGACCTGGTCTTCTACGACCGGCTTACCGAGCGGCAGGGCACGGTAGACATCACGTACCAGATGCGGGGCGGTCTCTACCTCGGGGGCGGAACCACGGCGTTGAACTCCATCTACCCGGACGAGAGCGAACGGGAGACCAAGTGGGGCTCCACGTTCCTGGCCGGTTTCCGCGGGCAGGCGGGGCCACTCGACATGCACCTCGAGTTCCGCTGGATCCGGATCGACGTCCTGCGCCCCAGGTTCATGATGCTGGCGCTAACGTACACGCCGGGCGCTCCGCGTCGTGCCGGGCGCTGGGATCACTCGGCTCCCACCACGCGCACGCGCACGCCGTCGGGATCGGTTACCTCCAGCACATCCCCCGGCAGTCTCGCTCCCACGGCCGTCGGAAAGCGCACCTCCCAGCCGATCAGCCCACGTGCCCCTGGTGGCTGGGGCACACGTACGCGCGCGCCCCAGACGTTCATTCCCAGGTGATGATGGTAGCCGGACCAGGAGAGAAAGAGCGCGCCCGGATAGCCCGACACTGTGACGCGCATTCCCAACCGCTCACGGTAGAACGCAGCGGTGCGCTCCAGGCGCGCGACCTGGAGGTGCACGTGCCCGACCACGGTGCCCGGTCCGATCGGCGGCCCCTCGTCGACGCCCGCCTGCTCCTTAGCGAGCAACCCCCTCAGGTCGAGCGGCTCGGTCCCCATCACGAGCTCTCCCTCCTCCCAGCGCCACTCGTTCCGGGAGCGGTCCGCGTAGAGCTCGAGCCCGTTCCCCTCGGGGTCAGCGTAATAGAGCGCCTCACTCACCAGGTGGTCGGCCGCACCGACCATGTAGCGTCGCCCTCCCGCAGCCTCGATCCCTCGGAAGGCGCGAGCGAGCGCCGCGCGATCGGGCAGGAGCAGGGCCACATGGTACAGCCCGGTGGCGTCCGCGGGTGGGGAAGGTGCGTCTGCGTCGACCTCGAGCAGCACGAGCTCGCGATCGTCGCCTGCTGGTGCGAGCGCGATCATCCCGTCGGGGTACGCGCGCGCCTCCAGCCCGAGCAACTCTTGCCAGAAGGAGAGGATGAGATCGCGGTCGGTGACCCGCAACGCGACCGGGCCGAGCGTCGGCGCCGCTTCGGTCAGTTCGAGGCCTGGTGCTTCCTACCCGAGCTGCGAGCCGCTTCGAAGCAGCGCTCGCTTACCTCCTCGTCGGGCAACTCGGCCTCCCGCTCAGGGAGACCGCGTCGGATCTCCGTCGCCGCAGCGCTGTCGCCCAGGTCCTCCAGCGCGGTCACAGCGGCCTCGAAAAATCCGTGGTCCGAGACCGTGGCCGCCATCTCGCGGACCTGCGGGATCGCCTGGGACTCGCGGCCGGCTCGGCGCGCCGCCGCCACATAGCCTCCCACGTGGGTGCGGGCGTCCGCCATGTAGCCGAGCCCCAGGTCCAGCCAGGTGAGGGTGCAATACGTGCGCACGGCGTTCGGATGGACTCGGATCAGCTTCTGGGCAACGCCGCGCGCTAGCTCCGGGTGGCCGTCGTTCAGGTAGGCATCGATCGCGCGACCATAATACTTGAGGGCCTGGTCGGTATCCTTGGCCTGCATGCACAGGTCCCCCGCCCTGTTGAGGGGGGTTCCGCGGAATCCCAGACGCGCCATCTCCGCTTCCTGCTCGAGCGCTTTCAGACGCTCGGGGAGAGCCGCCGCAGCCTCGCTGACGGGGTCGGGCGCAGAGGACTTGAACCAACGTTTCATCGATTCGATTGGGCTCATATGCGATCGGCCCGGCCCGAACCTGTGGTGGTCGGGCGCGGCGACCAATGGTAGGGAATGATCCCGGGGTGCGACAGCCCGCGGTCGTCATGGAAAGACCATTCCGTCGGTAGGGCGTTCTCCCACGCAGGCCGGGGGACCCCTCCCGACATCGTCCCCGCGGCCGGCCGGGCATCATTGCCTAATGAGGTCGGACGGGAACATCGGCCTGCATGGTTGGATGGCCGGCGAGAACCTGGAGGCGAGCATGGCCAAGGGTAAGCAGGTGAGGAGCTTCGACTAGGTCAACCAACCGTACGAGCGGGACCGCGACGTCCTCGTGGCCGACGCCGGCTGGGTACTGAGCGCGGCTACTCGCGCGGCCGCCACGCGCGCCCGCTCGATGGCTGCGGAGCTTCGTGTGAACATCGGAGGCATGGACGTCGGCACCGAGATCGCGCTCACGGTCGGCCGGGTCGAGGTGCACTCCGCGACTTCGGGCCGGTGAGCCCACATCCCCATCGAGTGGGAGGCGGCCAAGCGGCCACGTCTCTTCCCGTTCATGAGTGGCGAGCTCGCGGTCTATCCTCTGAGCGCGACCGAGACACAGCTCGAATTCGCGGGAACGTACGAGCCGCCGCTAGGCGCCCTCGGAGACGCGCTCGACGCGGCCATAGGACACAGGATCGCTGAGGCTTCAGTACAGGGCCTGGTAGCCAACGTCGCGCGCTACCTGCGCGAGAAGCTACCTGAGCAACCGGACAGTGATTGGCCCGCGCAGCATCCGCCCTCGGTGGGCGCGGAAGGCGACGGGCCCGTCTCGGCGCAACGCGGACAATAGCGATCGAAGGACCCCGGGCCGGGGCATTCAGGGGTCCAGCAGCGCTCCGGGCTCAGCGCACGATCGCTCAGGTCGCTTCGGTCTCGAGCGCGGGGCGTGCGCTGGCGGGAATACCGGACGCTCCCGCCCGGGTCGTTTTGGCGCTCCGCCCACGCAGCCACCAGGCGACCCGAAGCGTTATGGCGACGGCCCACACACCGAGCGCGAACGTCGGCCAGCGGTCGTCGGCCTTGGTCACCCAATAGAAGTGGACGACGCCGAGGAGGGCGGCCAAGTACACCAACCGGTGCAGCTTCACCCAACGCCGGCCCAGGCGTCGAATCCATCCCTTGGTGGACGTCATCGCCAGTGGGACGAGCAGCAGGAAGGCCGCGAAGCCCACCAGAATGTAGGGACGTTCGACGATGTCCTCCAGGATGTACTCCCACGCGAAGAACTGATCGACGCCGATCCAGATCAGGAAGTGCAGCGTGACGTAGAAGAAGGCGAAAAGGCCGACCAGACGACGCGCCTTCTGAAGATCGTTCCAACCCATCAACCGACGCGCCGGCGTGATCGCTACCACGGTCAACATGGCCGTCAGCGAAGTCAGGCCACCCCACAGCTGGAGCTCGGCGATGGGGTTCACGCCGAAGCCGTCGCCGAGGAAGAACCGGTAGCAGGCCCAGCCGAGTGGCGTGAGCCCGAGGATCCAGACCCCGGACTTGAGGAGGAAGATGCGTCGCTTCAGTACCACCTTCTGAGGTCCATCCCTCGGTACATGTGGGCGACCTGCTCCCCATAGCCGTTGAACATCAGCGTCTCCCTCCGTCGGAAATCGCCGATCCGGCGCTCGCGGGCCTGACTCCAGCGAGGATGGTCCACTTCGGGGTTCACGTTGGCGTAGAACCCGTACTCGTTGGACGCCATCTCCTGCCAGGTGTTCAGCGGCATCTCGCGCGTGAAGCGCATCTTCACGATCGACTTCACGCCCTTGAAGCCGTACTTCCACGGCACGACTAGGCGCAGGGGGGCGCCGTTCTGGTTGAGGAGATCCTTGTCGTAGATGCCGGTGGCGAGGAGGGTGAGTTCGTTGAGCGCCTCGTCCAGCCGGAGCCCCTCAATGTAGGGCCAGGGAAGGATGCCGTGGCGCTGTCCGGGCATTTCTGAGGGGCGAACCACCGTCGTCATCTCGACGAAGCGGGCGTTGCCGTTGGGCTGCGCGCGAATGATCACGTCCCGGAGTCGCACGCCGCGCCAGGGAATCACCATCGACCACGCCTCGACGCAGCGCATACGATAGACCGGCTCGATCACTTCGTGGCCGCGCAGGAAGTCCTCGAGCGCGAACTGTCCCGGATTGTCGCATTCGCCTTCGACAACGACGCTCCAGGGGAGGGGTTTGAAGTCGCCCGAGTACCGGGCAGGATCGTCTTTCTGGGTGCCGAACTCGTAGTAGTTGTTGTAGGTGGTGATGTCCTCGTACGGGGTGGGCTCCTCCACCTGACGGTGGGCCGGGCGCGAAGCGAGCCCAATGAGCGAGCGCGGAGCGGTGGCGGCCACCGCGGCCAGGGCCGTGCCCTGCGCGATGAATCGCCGGCGATCCACGTACAGCCCGTACGGGGTGATCTCCGAGGACGGGATGTCGCCTTCGCCGGCGCGGCGCTTACGAATGAGCATGGGATCTCCCGGATCGCGTTCCGATCCTATTCCTAGCTACTTGGGGACGTGAGGGTTCCACGATCCCGCATTCCGGGCCCGCGCGCAACGGCGCTGCCCGCCGACGAAAAGCCTTCCGCCACGCCAAAACGAGGCCCCGCCGTGGACGAAAAGGAACGCGACCTGCTAGGGGAGCTCTTCGAGCGCCGCCCGTACGGCCGTCAACAGCTGGCTCTGTTCGAATGGCTTGGGTAGGAGCCGCAGGTCCGCCGGTGCTCCGCGGCAGGAGATCGCGTCCTCGAAGTACCCGGAGGAGAGCAGCGCACGCAGGCCGGGACGCACCTTTTTGGCTAGGAATACTCTGAATAAGTCGGTCCCTGGGACATTAGATTTACGGGGCGGGAGTTCAAGGGCTGAGCGGGACGATCGGGGAGGCGGACGATGGAGCAGGTGACGTTCGCGGATGTGGAGTACGAGGGGAAGAAGCGGCGGACGCGGCGGGAGCTGTTTCTGGAGCGGATGGAGGCGCTGATTCCGTGGGAGCGTCTGGAGGCGCGGATTCGGCCGTTGTATCCGAAGGCGGGGCGGGGGCGGCAGCCGTACCCGTTGGCGGCGATGCTGAGGATTCACTGCGTGCAGCTGTTCTACAACCTGAGCGACCCGGGGATGGAGGACATGCTGTACGAGATCGAGTCGGTGCGGCGGTTCGCGGGGCTGCGTTTGACGGGTCCGCTGCCGGACGAGACGACGATTCTGAACTTTCGGCACCTGCTGGAGCGGCACAGGCTGGGGCGTGGTTTGTTCGAGGAGATCAACGCGCACCTGGCGGAGCGGGGCTACCGGGTGCGGGCGGGGACGATCGTGGACGCGAGCATCATCGCGGCGCCGTCATCGACGAAGAACCGGGAGGGGGCGCGGGATCCGGAGATGCATCAGACGAGGAAGGGCAACGAGTGGCACTTCGGGATGAAGGCGCACATCGGGGTGGACGCGGAGACGGGACTGGTGCATGGCGTGCGGGCGACGCCGGCGAACACGCACGATCTTCGGGAGGCGGGGGCGTTGCTTCACGGCGGCGAGGAGGAGGTGTGGGCGGACGCGGGCTACCGGGGGATCGAGAAGTGGGTGGACACGGGAGGCCGTCCGGTGCAGTGGCATGTGGCGATGAGACCGGGGCGGCGGCGGCTCCTGGAGCAGGGCGGGGCGCGGTGGCTGCGCGAGCGGGACAAGGCCTCGGTGCGGGCAAAGGTGGAGCACCCGTTCCTGTATGTGAAGCGCCGCTTCGGTTACCGGAAGGTTCGCTACCGCGGGCTGGCCAAGAACATGGAACGGATCGCGCTGCTCCTGGGCTTCGCGAACCTGCTTGTGGCGGGCCGCTATTCGACGGCGTGAGCGGCCGGCGCGGGAAACATCCGCCCACGCGGGGCGCAACGAGGGGATCATCGGCCAGAACATGCCGGTTGGGCGCGTTTTCAGCCCGTCATCGCCCCCAAGACCGCTGAAACCGGCTCCCTCCGTCTCGCACCGCCCCCAGAAGGGCCTTGCTCAGAGCTTCCCTAGCTGCACGAGCTCGAGACCCGAGAGCCCAGGAAGTGCGAAGTCGCTCAACAGTAGGTCGATCCGCACTCCCTCGTCTCGCAGGAGCTCGGCCGCCTCGGTGCCCGAGCTCGCCTCGACGACACGATAACCGTGTCGTTGGAGCGAGCGCGCGATGACCATGCGCACGGACCCTTCGTCCTCTACTACCAAAATCGTCGCCGGTCGCGAAGGCGGCTCGCCGTAGGATCCCTGTCCCACCCGATGTCCCGGCGTCATGCGGCGTACCCGCGCCGACCATCCAGGGCGCGATACCCCGGCCGCGTGAGTGCGCCGACCACGACGATCAAGAGCGCACCCAGCATGGCCGGGAGCTTCGATTGGATCGAGTGCCGGGATGAGGCTCGCGATCGCATCGTCAACCCCTCTATCATCGGGGGGCCGGTGATCCCGACCCTAGATAGCTCCACGGGCCCGCCCGGTCCACACCGACGTCTGGGGCCATGGCCCCAGAGAGCTCACCGCCCGCGCCGTGTGTCCCTCAGTTCCTCCAACTCGTCCAGGCTCCGCGGGAAGTCTTCCCCGAGCAGTCGCGACAGCGCGCGGTCGGCGAGCAGCCGACCTCCGGTCTGACAACGCGGACAATAGTTCGTCTCTCGGTCGGCGTAACGGATTCGCTGCACAGCACTCCCGCACGTCGGGCAGGGGTGCCCGTGCTTGCCGTGCACGGCGTGAGAAGGATGGAACGCGGTCACCTTCTCCGGAAAGCGCCCGGCTGCCTCCGTTCGCAGCCTGTCCGTGAAAGCCCGTAGATGATGCCGAGTCGCGTGATAGAGCCGCTCGACCTCATCCGCCTTCAACTGCCGGGTCCGCCGCACGGGGGACAGCCTCGCACGATGGAGGATCTCGTCCGAGTGGGCGTTACCGATGCCCGAGAAGATCCGCGGATCGGTGAGCGCGCGCTTGAGCGTCCGATTCTCGCGCGCGAGGGCGACCCCGAAGGCCGAGAGATCCGCCTCGAGCGGCTCGATCCCACCCGCGTCCAGTGCGCTCAAGGCGGAGCCTCCGCTCACCACGTGCAGGCTCGCCTTCTTCCTCGCGCCGGCCTCGGTGAGCAGAAGGGTCACGTCCGGGAAGTCGAACGCGGCGTGAGCGTTGCGGGGCAAGGTCGCACGCGCGGTCCGCAGGTGGAACCGGCCGGTCACCATCAGGTGGAAGATCAGGAAGAGGTCGCCCTCGAGCTCCCAGACGATGCGCTTGCCAATGCGGGACAGCCCCGTCACGCGCCGCCCTTCGGCAACCGACACGGGGGGATCCCAGGTACGCAGGAGCGAGGGGCTCTTCAGCCGTATCCGCTCCAGGGGCTTTCCCAGGGTCACCCGCTCCAGCGCGTCGATGTAGAGGACGACCTCCGGGAGCTCGGGCACGGCGGGCCTGCCTAGCCCTCGCGTGCCAGATTCCGGACCAGACGCCTGGGCGCAGCCAAGCACCATGCATCCTCGACCAGCCCCTCGATCGTCCTCCAGGGCAACTCGGGCGGGCGGCCCCGAGCGGTCACCCAACCGTGTTGGCCGATGAACGCGGCCCGCTCGAACGCTCCGCCGCGCACCAGCAGGTCTTGTGTGACCGGATCGGACTTGATCGACACCGTGGGGCGCTCGCCGTCACCGTTGTCCACGATCACAGATGAGCGCTTCCCGACCTTGAGCACCGAATGGCCGAAGCCGTCGCACTCGACGACTACCTCGGGCAGACGCGCCGTGAGCCGCTCCAGCCGTTCGAGGACGGCCTGCTCGGCCTTCGTGACCGGGCGCTCGCGGCGTCCCATGCGTGCCTCCTCGCGTATAGAGGTTATCGCGTCGTCCTGGGCAGTTGACGACTCAACCGGGCTAGGGGCAAGCTCCGGCCGTGACCTTCGAGAACCATTTTTCCGGGGTAGCCGCCGGCTACGCATCGAACCGGCCAAAGTACCCCCGAGAACTGGTCGATGCGCTCGCGACCCGCGTACCGGCGCGAGACCTCGCGTGGGACGCGGGGTGCGGATCGGGCCAGCTTTCGGCCTTGCTGGCCGAACGATTCCACAGAGTGATAGCGAGCGACGCGAGTAGCCAGCAGATCGCAGCGGCATCGCCCCACCCACGTGTGGACTACCGAGTCGCACCGGCTGAGGCGTGCGGGCTTTCCGACGAGTGCGCGGACCTATGTGTGGCGGCCCAGGCAGCCCACTGGTTCGACCTCGACTCCTACTACAGCGAGGTGCGGCGGGTGGCGCGCACTGGATGCGTGGTCGCGATGATCGTCTACGCCCTCCCCAGCGTGGACGGGGCGGTTGACGCGATCCTGGGCGAGCTCCTCGCCGCCGTCAATCCGTACTGGCCACCGAATCGCCGGTCGGTGGATGTTCTCTACGCCGACCTCCCCTTTCCCTTCGCCGAGGAACCCTTCCCATCCATCGAGATGACCGCCCTGTGGCCGGCGCACCGGCTGATCGGCTACTCCAGCACTTGGTCGTCCACCCTCACACTCACGAAAGAAAGAGGAAGCTCGATGCTTGCACCGATCCACGCGCGGATCCGCGAAGTCTGGGGCGACGCGCTACGGACAGTGCGCTGGCGAATCGCTGCCCGCGTCGGTCGCGTCTAGGTCACCGCGGACTCTGCAGCCCCGCGGAGATCACCCGGGCATAGGACAAAGGTCGCACCGCAGGGTTCGCGGTCATCACGTCCAGCAGCGCCCCTACCGGCTGGGTGAGCTGCACGCTGCAATATGCGAGCGCGCCGGGACCCGTGGCGGAGGGCCGAGGCGGCGGCGGCAGGAGCGGCGAGCCACCGAAGTAGCTCCGCACGATCAGGCCTTCGTCGAGCCAGGGCAGCGCGCGCACGTTCTCGATGAAGCGTCCGTAGAGGCCGCCCCGCCAGAGATAATCCTCGACGTTCGACGTGTAGTACGCGCCCACCCCGACGCCGTGCTCCTGGAGCCATCGGCCAATCGCAGCGAGCGCGCGGGGACCGGCGAGGTCACCCACGACCGGCACGATCAGGTTCCGGACGGACAGCTTCTTGACGATCCTGAAATCCTCTTCGCGCGCTACGAAGCTCGCCTCCTGCCCCAGGGCGTCCGTCTCAAGCAGTAACTGGCGATAGGTCGGATAGCAGGGGCGCGGTGGTCGCCCGAAGGTGCGAAACCGGAGGCGTGTGCCCTGTTGGATGAACTCAGCGTGGAAACGCTCGATCGTCGCATGGTCGGCATCGTTGATCGGGAGGGGAAGGCCCCGCAGGATCGAATCCACCGCCTGACGGGTCGCGCGCACCACCAGCTCATCCACGGGAAGCGCGTCGATCCGGTTCAGGATGTCTTCGAGCGAACGATCGTTCCAGACAGGGACGTCCTCGGGGATGGCACGACCGTGGAGCCGTGACAGGTACTCGGCCCGGTTTGCGGACAGTGCGAGCAGCCCGCGCAGCAGGAGATGATGCAGTAGGTTGTCGCGCCGGATATCCACTACGAACGCGACGGCGGGTCGCGCAGCCGCCACGTACGAGAAATTCTGATCCGGCCCGACCCCGATGTAGGCCCCGCCGCGCAGCCGCCTGAGCGGACCGACCGCGTGCAGATAGCTGCCTTCGTTCGAGATCAGGTTGTCGGTGTCGAAGAACCCGCCCTCCTCCGAAAGCGAGAGCACGAGCGCCGCCCACTCCCCGTCGCTGAGCGCGGGGAGCTCCGTCGCGGCGGCCGGACGTGAGGCCGTACCCGCCTGCGCGCTGCCCTCGCAAGCGGTGAGCACGGAGGCGACGACCAGCCAGGCGAGGACGACACACGACCGGCGCACGGGGCTCATCGGCCGTTCGCCCCGACGCTCACAGGATCGCCGACCCTGAGCGTCCCAGCCCCTTCGAAGCCGACTTTCATCCCGAAGGCCACCTCGCCACCCCGCGCGCGCCGGTAGGTCGCCAGGGTCCGGAGCGGCTCGACCCCTCGCTCGCCGGTTTCCTGGTTCGTAGTGGTGATCGTGCAACGATAGCACAGGCTCCGACCGACCACGGACGCCTATCCCACCCAGCTGGGTACGAGCGCTCGCTCGCGCTCGAAGCGGGCGATGTCGGTTTCGTGCTCGAGAGTGAGGCCGATGTCGTCGAGGCCGTCCATCAGGCAGCGTCGCCGGAACGGGTCGAGAGTGAACGAGGCCTCGAACCCGTCCTGGCCACGCACCGAGAGGTCTTCCACGTCGACGGTCGCGCTGTACCCGCCCTTCAGCGCGCGACCGATCAGCTCTGCGACCTCGGGCTCGGTCAGCTGGACTGGCACGATCCCGGTTTGGTAGCAGTTGCTCAGGAAGATGTCAGCGAAGCTGGGCGCGACCACCGCGCGGAAGCCGTAGTCGTGCAGCGCCCAGGCTGCGTGCTCACGCGACGAGCCGCAGCCGAAGTTCCGCCCCGCCACGAGGATGCGCGCACCCCGTAGAGCGGGCCGGTTGAGCTCGAAGTCGGGGTTGGGCGAACCGTCTGTTCGATAGCGCCAGTCGTTGAACAGGAAGGCACCGTATCCGGTACGCTCGACCCGCTTCAGGAACTGCTTGGGAACGATCTGGTCGGTGTCCACGTCGACGCGGTCGATCGCGACGACGATACCCTCGACTTGGCGAACAGCCTCCACGCTAGTTCTCTCGCATCCGGCGCACGTCCACGAAACGTCCGGCCACGGCAGCAGCGGCGGCCATGGCCGGACTGACCAGGTGGGTGCGGCCGCCCCTGCCCTGCCGTCCCTCGAAGTTACGATTCGAGGTGGATGCACAGCGCTGACCGGGTGCCAGGATGTCGTCGTTCATCGCCAGGCACATGGAGCAGCCCGGATCGCGCCACTCGAAACCGGCGGTGCGGAATACCGCGTCCAGCCCCTCGGCCTCGGCCTGCGCCTTCACCTGCTCGGATCCGGGCACTACCATGGCCTTCACGTGCGCGTGCACGCGGCGACCCTCGACTACGCGGGCCGCAGCGCGCAGGTCCTCGAGGCGTGCGTTCGTGCACGAGCCCAGGAACATCCGGTCGATTTCGATTTCCTCGAGCGGCGTGCCCGGCTCCAGCCCCATGTACTCCAGCGCTCGCTCGGTGGCCTGGCGGTCTGGGCCGCTCGCGGGCAGGTCCGGCACACGCCCGGTGACGGGTGCGACCATCCCCGGGTTGGTCCCCCAGGTGACCATCGGCTCGAGCTCGGCAGCCGGGATCTCGACCGTGCGGTCGAACCTCGCTCCTGCGTCGCCCGGTAGATGCCGCCACCGCCGCTCGGCCTCCTTCCAGGCCGCCCCCCTGGGAGCCATCCGCCGACCGTGCAGGTACGCGAGCGTGGTATCGTCGGGCGCGACCATCCCCGCTCGCGCCCCCCCCTCGACGGACATGTTGCAGACCGTCATCCGCCCCTCCATCGAGAGCGAGCGGATTGCCGAGCCCGCGTACTCGATCACGTGTCCGGTCCCCCCAGCCACACCGATCCGGCCAATGATCCCCAGGATCACGTCCTTGGCGGTCACGCCGAACGGGAGATCACCTTCCACTCGGATCTCGAGTGTCTTCGGTTTCGTCAGCGGAAGCGTCTGGGTCGCGAGCACGTGCTCGACGTGAGTGGTGCCGATGCCAAACGCGAGCGCGCCGAAAGCTCCGTGCGTCGACGTGTGGCTGTCCCCACACACGACGGTCATTCCCGGCTGCGTGTAGCCCAGCTCCGGACCGATCACGTGCACGATCCCCTGCTCGCCCGACCCCATGTCGTAGAACTGTATGCCGAACTCTTCGACGTTCCGACGCAGCGTCTCGATCTGGGTGCGCGCGATCTGGTCGACGATCGGAAGCGAGCGGTTAATCGTGGGAACGTTGTGATCCACGGTCGCGATCGTACGCTCTGGCGAGCGGAGCCGACGACCTGCGAGCCGAAGTCCCTCGAACGCCTGCGGTGAGGTCACTTCGTGCACCATATGCAGGTCGATGTAGAGAAGGGTGGGACCGTCGGGCTCCTGCCGCACAGCGTGCGCGTCCCACAGCTTCTCGAACAAGGTCTTCGCCATGGCCATTCGTCGATGCCTGAGAGGGATGTCAGGTGGTCGTCGCGCCCAACGAAGCGGAGGCCACCCGCTCCGCGTACTTGGCCATCACGCCGCGCTCGAAACGCGGCTTGGGTGCCCTCCACTTCTTTAGTCGCTTCACAAACTCGCGCTTTGAGAGCTCCACGTCGAGCTTGCGCTTCTTGACGTCGAACACGACCACGTCGCCGTCGCGGATCGCCGCGATCGGCCCGCCCACCGCGGCCTCGGGCGCGACGTGGCCCACCATCATCCCGCGCGTGGCACCGCTGAAGCGGCCATCGGTCAGGAGCGCCACCGCTTCACCCAGGCCGGCACCGGCCAGCGCCGCGGTGACCCCCAGCATCTCGCGCATCCCCGGGCCACCCACCGGCCCCTCGTAGCGGATCACCACCACGTCGCCCGGCTCGATGTCGTTGCCTTGTACCGCGGCGAACGCATCCTCCTCGCGCTCGAACACGCGCGCGGGACCACGGTGCGTGAGCTTGCCCGTGCCGGCAACCTTCAGTACGGCTCCTTCGGGAGCGAGGTTACCCCGCAGGATCACCAGCCCGCCCTCGGGCTTGAGCGGCTCCTCGACCGATGCGATCACCTTCTGGCCGCGTTTCTCGCTCGCGCCCTTCACCTCGTCCGTAATAGTGGAGCCGGTCACGGTCCGCGCGCGTCCGTCGATCAGCCCCGCGTCGAGCAGGCGCTTGAGCACGAGCGCGGTGCCTCCCGCCTCGTACATGTCGGGTGCCACGAACCGCCCCCCCGGCTTGAGGTCCGCGAGCAGCGGGGTCTTCCGGCCGATCCGATCGAAGTCCTCGAGCCCGAGCTTGATCCCCGCCTCGGCGGCGACCGCGAGCAAATGGAGCACAGCGTTGGTCGATCCTCCGGTCGCGTTGACCGCGGCGATCGCATTCCGAAAGGACGACTTCCTGAGCCACTTCGACGGCTTGAGCCCGCTCTTCACGGCGGCCACCGTGGTGCGCCCAGCTTGTTTCGCTACCTCACGCCGGCGGGCATCGAGGGCCGGCGGGCCGGCCGATCCCATGACGCTGATCCCCAGAGCCTCGAACGCCGTCGCCATCGTGTTCGCGGTGAACTGCCCACCGCATGCGCCAGCGCCCGGGCATGCGGCGCGTTCGATCTCGCCCAGGTTCCGGTCGTCGATGCGTCCGGCTGCGTGCGCGCCCACCGCCTCGAATACGTCCTGAATGGTGACGTCTCTGCCCTTGTACCGCCCGGCAGCGATGGATCCGCCGTAGAGCATCACACCCGGGAGATCGAGCCGGACCAGCCCCATCACGGTCCCGGGGATGGTCTTGTCGCAGCCCGAGAGCGCGACCAGCCCGTCGAACTGGTAGCCGATGGCCATGAGCTCGACCGAGTCGGCTACAACCTCGCGCGATACCAGCGAGGCCTTCATGCCCGGCGTACCCATGGTGATCCCGTCCGAGACCACCACCGTGTTGAACTCGAGCGGGGTCCCCCCGGCCTCTCGCACGCCCTCTTTGACCCATTCCGCGACCTGACGGAGATGGTAGTTGCAGGGCGTGGTCTCCGACCACGTGTTTGCGACACCGATGAGCGGACGCTCGAAGTCCTCGTCCCCAAGGCCGACCGCGCGGAGCATCGCGCGCGCCGGCGCGCGGTCCGGGCCCTCCAGTACGGTACGGCTGGGTAACCGGATCGCTCTGAGCTTCCTCTTCCCGTTCCTGTCCTTCTTCGGCCCCCTCGCTTTCTTCGCCGGCCCCCCGGCCGATCCGGTGCGCTTGGTTGAACTCACGCACTCACTCCCGCGCGGTCCTTGGACTCGGCCGCCGACCTCGTCGCAAGAGCCGGGGTCAGCCAGCCGTGGCGGTCCGGGTACTCGCCGGACACGATCGCCATGAAGCGCTCCTGGATCTTAGCAGTGATCGGGCCGCGCCTGCCCGCGCCGACTTGCCAACGATCCACCGAACGAACCGGGGTCACCTCGGACGCAGTCCCACAGAAGAAGACCTCGTCTGCGACGTATAGCGACTCGCGCGGCACGTGGATCTCCTTCACGGGAATTCCCAGGTCCTCCGCGATCTTCATGATCGAGTCCCGCGTGATGCCCTGCAGGAAAGTCCCGTCCACCTGTGGAGTGTAGAGCACGCCGTCCTTCACGAGGAAGATGTTCTGACCGCTTCCCTCGCTCACCAGCCCGTCCACCGACAGCGCGATCGCCTCGTCGAAGCCGTTCTGCTTCGACTCCATCTTCATGAGCGAACTGTTGAGGTAGTTGCCGCCGGCCTTGGCCATGGCCGGGTGCGTGTTGGGCGCCGGCCGGAACCAACTGGACACCCCGGCGTCCACCCCGTTCTCGAGCGCCTCGGGACCCAGGTACGGACCCCATTCCCAGACCGCGATGAACACACGCACAGGACTGGTCGAGGGGTCGACCCCAGCGGCGCCCAGTCCGCGCAGCACGATCGGACGGACGTAGGCGCCCGCGAGCCCGTTCTTGGCGATCAGCTCGCTGGTCGCGGCCTCGAGCTGGTCATCGGTCCACGCATACTTCATGCGGTAGATGGCGGCCGACTCGCGTAGCCGCCGCATGTGGTCCGCGCTGCGGAAGTACATCGGACCCTGCTTGGTGTCATAGGCACGCACGCCCTCGAACACCGAGCTGCCGTAGTGCACTACGTGGCTCATCACGTGGAGGGTCGCGTCGTGCCAGGGAACCACCTCCCCGTCCGCCCAGAGCCAGTCGGTGGCGGGGAAGGGACTGCTCATTCGTTCCCTCCCATCCAGGCCATCTGCCCGCGCAGCTTGGCGCCCACTTCCTCGACTGTATGCTCACGCTGCTCAGTCCGCATGCCCTCGAACTGCTTGAAACCGGCACCGGCTTCGCCCACCCAGCGGCGGGCGAAGCTCCCGGACTGGATGTCAGCCAACAGCTCCTTCATGGCGGCCCGACTCGCCTCGCCGATGACGCGTTTGCCCGCGACGTAGTCGCCAAACTCAGCGGTGTCGGAGACGCCCTTGCGCATACCGTTGAGGCCGCCCTCGTAGATCAGATCTACAATCAGCTTCATCTCGTGGACACACTCGAAGTAGGCCAGCTCCGGCTGGTAGCCCGCAGCGACCAGGGTCTCGAAGCCCGCCTTCATCAACTCACTCACGCCGCCGCACAGGACTGCCTGCTCCCCGAACAGGTCGGTTTCCGTTTCTTCCTTGAAATCGGTGCGCAGCACCCCCGCACGCGTGCCTCCGATTCCCTCCGCATAGGCGAGCGCGGTGTCCCACGCCAGCCCGGACGCATCCTGGTGCACCGCGATCAGACAGGGTACACCTCGGCCGATCGTGTACTCGCGGCGGACCAACTTCCCGGGCCCTTTAGGTGCCACCATGATCACATCCACGTCCGCGGACGGCCGGATCTGCCCGAAATGGATGTTGAAGCCGTGTGCGAAGAGCAGCGTCTTCGTCGAGTCCAGGTGCGGAGCGATGTCCTCGTCGTACACCTGCTTCTGCGCGGTGTCCGGGATCAGGATCGCGATCAATCCCGCTTGCTTCGCCGCGTCCGCAGGGGCTGCGACGCGCAACCCGGCCGCCTCGGCCTTGGCCCGCTGTGCGCTTCCCTCACGAAGCCCGACCACGACGTCCAAGCCCGAGTCCTTGAGGTTCTGGGCATGCGCGTGCCCCTGACTTCCGTACCCTATGATCGCCACGGGCCGGGCCCGGAGCCGCTCGCGCGCTGCCCCGGAGGGCTGGGCCTGCTCGTTCTTCTTCGGCTCGGTCACCGCGATCTCCTGAATGCTCGGGTTCGGTTGCTCGCCAACGGGAATCGCATCACCGCGTCGTGACCGATGGCCCGGCCACGTCCACACTCCGCACGTCCACAAGCGCGCCCAGCTCCGCGACCCAGCGTTCCGGAATCACCGAGCCTACGTCGGCACAGAACACCAGGACCAGGTGATCGTCCCGCCGGGTCAGCGAGGAGATCCGCAGCGACATCTGGCGACGGCGTACCGTACCCACCGCGCGCTCGAGTGCGTCCAGCCGATCGTTGATCAGAAGCGTCACCTCAGGCCCGGTGGGCGTGCCCCCAAGCTTCTTATCGGGCACCTTCTCCTGCCCCCTGTCTGGCCCTGTCCCGTTCTCCGAGGGGCGACCATTCTGGCCATCCGGAGACGTCATGGAGCCACCTTCTCCCCCGGAGCCCGCATCCACATCTCGTTGAGCGCGGCGCCGGCCGGAACCATCGGGTATACCTCGTCCTCGGCCGGGATACGCAGGTCGAGCAGCACCGGACCCGGCCACGTCGCGGCGCGGTCGAGCGCCATGTCCAGCTCGCCTGCCTTGTCGACGGTTTCGGCCTGGATGCGATATGCGTTCGCCAGCGCCGCGAAGTCGGGCGCACCTAGGTCGCTCGCCACCCGGCGTCCGCCGTGGATCCGCATCTGCCACTGCCGCACCATGCCGAGCGCACCGTTGTTCATTATGGCGATGCGTAGGTGGAGCCCCTCCTGCACGACGGTGGCGAGCTCCTGGGACGTCATCTGGAAGCCACCGTCCCCGATCACGGCCCAAACCGGGCGCTCGGGCACGGCGACCGCGGCGCCAAGCGCTGCGGGTAACGCGTAGCCCATGGTGCCGAGCCCACCCGAGGTCAGGTGCGTGCCCGGATCTGCGTCAGCCACCTCTTGCGCGATCCACATCTGGTGCTGGCCCACGTCGGTCACCACGATGGCGTGGTCGCGCCTCACGACGGCGGCAATCGCGCGCGACACCTGGCGGCCAGACATCGGCCCCTGCGCGGCGCGCGCGTCCATCGGCGGGGCCGGCTCGGCAGCTTCGCGGAGCCACTCGTGGATGCGCTGCCACCACGCCTCCGGCACCCTGTAGCCCTCCCGAGCGCCACGCACGAACGGCGGGAGCGTCTCGCGCAGGTCGCCCAGCACCGCTATGTCGGTGCGGATGGTCCGTCCGTGCGCGCGCGGATCGATGTCGAAGTGGATGATGCCCGCATCCGGAGCGAACCGGCTCACCTTGCCGGTGACTCGGTCGTCGAAGCGAACCCCTACACCAATGACGAGGTCGGCTTCCGAGATCGTGTGGTTCGCGCGCTCAGTACCGTGCATCCCCGGCATCCCCACGCACTGGGGGTGCAGGGTCGGGAAGGCATCCAACCCCAGCAGGGTGGTCACGACCGGCAGGTTGGTCGCCTCGGCCAGTTCGAACACGGCCTCCGCCGTCGCCGAACAGATCACGCCGCGGCCGACCACGAGCACCGGACGCTCGGCGGCGCGCAGCCGTGCGAGCGCGGCCGCCACCGCGGCTCCGGTCGTGGTCGCCTTGCCGTCCACCCACGAGCACGCGAAGCGCTCCTTGTCCTCCTCCTGAAGGGTGGGATCTGGCTCATCGTGCACCGCCAGCTCGGCGGGTACGTCTGCCTCGGCGAACTGAATGTCCTTGGGGATATCGATCAGCACGGGCCCCGGACGTCCCGAGCGCGCGATGCGAAACGCCTCCGCCACCACGGCCGGAACGTCGTCCGGTCGCTGGACCGCGAAGCCGTGCTTGGTAACCGGCATCATGATCCCGAGTGTGTCGCACTCCTGGAAGGCATCCGTGCCCATCAGGGGGCTGGGGACCTGCCCGGTCACCGCGACGATCGGCACCCCGTCCATCAGAGCGGTAGCGAGCCCGGTCACCAGGTTGGCCGCGCCCGGTCCGCTGGTCGCCACACAGACGCCCACGTCACCCGAGGCGCGGGCGTAGCCGTCGGCTGCATGTGCGGCGCCCTGCTCGTGCCGCATGAGGATGTGCCGGGGACCGGGCGCACCGTGCAGCGCGTCGTAGAATGGCAGGATCGCTCCGCCCGGATGGCCGAACATCACGCGCGTGCCCGCCTCCACGAGCGAGCGCCGCAGCAACTCGGCGCCCGAGGCGCGCCCGGCGCTCATCGGGCGCCGCCCGCCACGGCTGCCGACGCTTCGCGCGCGCCCGTCTCCATCCGCTCGAGCACTGACTCGGTGAAGCGCGCGGTGCTCGTCGGCTCGTGTCCGTGCTCCGCCAGATCCACGGTGCGGACCCCGTCGCCGAGTGCGGACTCGCATGCGCGCTGGACCCGGCGCGCGGCGTCCTCCATGTGGAAGGTGTGGCGCAGCATCAGCGTCACAGATTCGATCGCTCCCAGGGGGTTCGCGATCCCCTTTCCCGCGATGTCCGGCGCCGAGCCGTGTACCGGCTCGTACAGGTCGGTCCCCTCGCCCAGGCTCGCCGAGCCGAGTGCCCCCAGGGAGCCGACCAGCGCGCCCGCCTGATCGGAGAGGATGTCCCCAAACAGGTTCTCCGTGAGGAGCACGTCGAAGCGGGTCGGGTTCAACACGAGTTCCATCGCCGCCCGGTCCACCAGCATGTGGTCCACTTCGATACCCTCCCCTTCCTCGGCGGCGACTTCCCCGACCACGCGGCGCCAGAGGCGTGAGACCTCGAGCACGTTCGCCTTGTCCACCGAGGTGACGCGGCCGCGCCGGCCGCGCGCCAGCCTGAGCGCGAGCCGCGCCATGCGCCGCACCTCCTCCTCGCTGTAGGCCATCGTATTGAAGGCCCTGCCGTCCTCCTCACCGCGCGGCTCGCCGTAGTACAGCCCTCCGCCCAGCTCACGCAGGATCATCACGTCGGTGCCCCGCACCCGCTCGGCGCGTAGTGCCGAGACCCCGACCAGCGAGGTCGAAACACGCACGGGTCTGAGGTTCGCCCAGCAGTCGAGCGCTTTGCGCAGCGCCAGCAGTCCCGTTTCGGGAAGACGCTCACGGGATTGTCCAGCTGCGTCCGGATGCCCGACGGCACCCAGGAACACGGCATCCGCCTCGACGCAGGCGCGTCTCGTCGTGTCCGGTAGCGGGCTACCCTCCTCGAGCACGGCCGTCCAGCCGACCAACCGCGCGTCGAGACGGAGCGTCACGCCCTGGTCGCGGACCGCCGCCTCCAGCACCTGCATCGCAGAAGCGGTCACCTCGGGGCCGACCCCGTCTCCCCCGAGCACCGCCACGCGAAGCTCGGTGCGCTCCGCCTCGCGGCTTGCCGACGGAGAGCCGCGATTCAGACCGCCCACAGATCCATCCTCGCGAACGCCCTGGCCTCGAGGTCGCGTGCGTGGTCGGCCTTGTCGAGCGCATTGAGCAGTGCTCTCGCGGCCGCGTCCACGATGTCCGTGGAAGCGGCCCTACCCCCGAACGCGTTTCCGCCCACCCGCACGGTCAGGTGCACCTCGCCCACCGCGTCCTTGCCGCCTCCGGCCGCCTGGATCGTGAACTCCTCCAGTCGCATCTCCCATGGCGCCAGCTCACCGATTGCAGAAAAGGTCGCGTCGATCGGCCCGTCCCCGGTTGAGCGCGCCTCCTTGACCGGTCCGTCGTTGTGTGTGACTCGCACCACTGCCTCCGAAGGACTGCGCCCGCAGCGTACGTCCAGGTGCTCGAGCTTGAAGGCTCGTGGAGCGTCTTCCATCGTGCCCTCGAAGTAGATCGCGAGCAGGTCCTCGTCGTGCACCACCTTCTTGCGGTCAGCGAGCAGGACGAAGAGATCGTATGCCCTGTCGAGCTCGGCGTTGGACAGGTCGTAGCCGAGCTCCGCATAGCGGCGAGCGAGAGCGTGGCGGCCCGAGTGTTTGCCGAGCACGAGCCGCGTGCCGCGTGCGCCCACCAACTCGGGCGTCATGATCTCGTAGGTCCGGCGATCCTTGAGCAGCCCGTCCTGATGAATGCCGGCCTCGTGCGCGAACGCGTTCGCGCCAACGATCGCCTTGTTGGGCTGCGGTCGGATCCCGGTCACGTGCGCGAGCATCTCGCTCGCGGGACACAGCTGCTCCGTGACGATGTCGGTGAAGAACCGATCGTAGTAGCGCGGCAGCACGCGCAGCGCCATCACGATCTCCTCAAGAGAAGCGTTGCCCGCCCGCTCTCCGATTCCGTTCACCGTGCACTCGACTTGACGAGCCCCGTTCTCGATCCCGATGAGCGAGTTCACCACCGCGAGGCCAAGATCGTCATGGCAGTGCACCGAGAGCACGACACCGTCGATGCCCGTCACGTTCGCTCGCACCGCCTGCAGCATGCCCTCAATGTCGGCGGGGTGCGCATAGCCCACCGTATCCGGCAGGTTTATCGTCTTCGCCCCCGCGTCGACCGCCACCTGGACGGCCCGGCACAGGAAGTCCAGCTCACTCCTGGTCGCGTCCTCTGCGCTGAACTCCACGTCGTCGATCTGCTGACACGCGCGTGAGACCGCGCGCTCGATCCGGCGCAGGGCCTCGTCACGATTGATCTTGAGCTTGCGTTCGAGGTGAAGATCCGATGTGGCCAGGAACGTGTGGATGCGCGGGTTGGCTGCATGCTTGAGCGCTTCGGCCGCCTTGTCCACGTCCGCGGTTGTCGCGCGTGCCAGCGCCGCAACGATCGGCCTCTCGACCGCCTGGGTCACCTGAATCACCCCCTCGAACTCCTGGGGCGAGCTGATGGGGAAGCCTGCCTCGATGATGTCGACGCCTAGGGCTTCGAGCTCCTGCGCCACCCGCACCTTCTCGGGCGTCGTCATGGTGGCACCCGGGGATTGCTCGCCATCCCTCAGGGTGGTGTCGAACACCAGGATCTTCTCCATGCTTCCTGTCTCCATGGGGGTCAAACGAAAAAGCCCTCTCCGCTCCGGGAGAGGGCCTTTCGCTTGGTCGCGTCCTGGTCCGGTCAGCTCGTCCGGATCGTCGCGGGCACGTAGCGGCCCTCTCGACTCCTCCCGATAAGGGCCAGGAGTACGAGGAGGAAGCTGCTAAGGAAGCCGGCGTGCCAGGTCACGATGCGTTCGCTCGTCGCTTGAAAGGACCGAAGGCGAAGGTTAGACGCTGGCCCCGACGGGTGTCAAGGGTCCTGCTTGGGCGTACAGAGCGCCACGATTCGCCAGAAGACGTCCCGGATCGGCTCCTCGGGGAGGGCCGACTTGCGGGCCAACTCCCCAGCGCGGCGGAGCACCTTGGCCTCCCGACCCGGATCGACCCCGCCCATCCCGCCCTCTTTCCGGAGGGCCTGCGCACGGCGGGCCAGTCGCAGGCGCTCGGCGAGGACCCGGACGAGAGCCTCGTCCACATCGTTGATGGCGTTCCGAGTTCGCTCGAGACGGTCCTGCCAGGGCTCCATCTCGGGCACCGGGACGTCCGCGGCCCCCCGGTCCTCCGGGGCGATGCCTGCCGCCGCTGCGAACGGGCCCCGCACCACGACGGTCATCGCCCGCGAGCGGACCTCCTCCAGCCCGGCCGCCGCCTCGCCCGCGCGCATGTCCGCGGTCACCTCGGCCACGAACCGGTAGGTCCAGGGAAGCCTCCCCGGCCGGGACTCCAGCCGAGAGAGGTTGAGCCCCCTGCGGGCGAACACCTGGAGCACCTCGACCAGCGCGCCGGGCCGGTCGCCGGTCTCGAACACCACCAGGCTCTTGGGGTGCGCGAGCGCCGGGACGGCTCCCGCGCGCCCGGGAGGGGCAACCACGTAGAAGCGCGTGCTGTTGTCGGGGCGGTCCTGAAGATCCCGGGCGAGCACCTCCAGCCCGTGGCGCCGCGCCGCGGCCTCGGACGCGAGCGCACCCACCGCGGGGTCGCCACTCTCGGCGACCAGCCGTGCTGCACCCGCGGTGTCGTGCACCGCTACCGCCTCGATGTCGGGACGGTCCGCGAAGAACCGCAGGCATTGGGCGAGCGCGACCGGGTGCGACATCACCTTCCCGAGCACCTCCGCCGTGGTCCCGGGCATGGCCATCAGGCAGTGTCGGATCGGGCGTACCACCTCGCCCTCGACCTCGAGGTCGGTCTCGAGCAAAGCGTCCAGCGCGGGCCCCACCGAGCCGGCCAGGGTGTTCTCGACCGGAAGCACGCCGTACTCCGCCTCGCCCGCCGCAACCGCGCGAGCCACCTCGCGGAACCCTCGGCAGGGCACCGTCTCGACTGCGTCCCCGAACCAGGTTTGCGCGGCCTCCTCGCTGTAGGCGCCGGGCTCGCCCTGGAATGCTACCCGGGGCGTACGCTTCTCCTTTTCTGCCGCGCTCATCCTATGCGTCGCCCCCTGTCAGAACAGTCCCCTGTGGTCCCCAGGCGCTCTCACCGGTCCACCAGAAAAGAGGCCCTCCCCCACGGGGAGGGCCTCTCCGGGCCGGATGCCCGCTCCGGCTCCAGCGGACCGGACGCCGCGCCGGGATCCCCTACCCTCGATTCGGCCATGAACCGCCGAGTCGAACGGAGCCGAAGCGCAGAGTGTGGCACACGGTCTTCATCAGGTCGAATGTGTAGGTGTGCGGAGTGCCTCCGTCAATCGCGCCGCCAACGTCTCAGCGGCCCGACGGAACCGGGTCGCCAAAACTGGACGGCACCGCACGGAACCAGGCGAGACCGGGTGGACGTGGGGGAATCGGGCAGAACTGGAGGAAGCGACCGAGAGCGGGGATGGGACACCACCGGGATCGACGGCGCATGCGAATCCCGGGCTAAGCCTTAGGGGATACGCAGATCCACTAGGCTGACCGGATCGACCGTCACCGAGCCGTAGCGCACGATCCAGTGTAGATGCGGTCCCGTCACCCGGCCAGTCGCACCGACGCTGCCGATGCGCTGGCCGGAGCGCACGGTGTCGCCCGGGGCGACGAGTGCCTCCGTGAGATGGAGGTAAGCCGTCGACAGCCCACCGCCGTGGTCGAGATAGATCACGTTGCCGCCCAGGTAGAACCGATCCACGATCTTCACGACTCCATCCGCAGGCGCCAGCACCGGGTCGCCGACGTCCCCGTCGAAATCCGTGCCCATGTGGCGGCTCTGCACCTGCCCGTTGAACTCGCGTTCATTTCCGAATCCGCTCGTTACGCGTCCGGCGCGCGGCAGCTCGAAGGCGCCCGATGTCCAGAGCGCCGCAGTTCCGTGCGCGGCTCGCGCCACGCCCATCGCGCGAGCGGACTCCTCCTGGGTGCGTCGCTGAAGCTCCGGGGAGAGCGGCGAGCCGTACTCCGGCGCGACGGCCAGCCGCTCCATCCGATAGCTCCCGTCGCCGAGCGGAACGTCACGCCGGAGCGCCTCGGTACGGCCGTCCGCCCAGCGCACGTCGAGCTCGAGCTCGAGCGGGCCGCTCGCGTCGATCGGAACCGCCGCGATCGACCAGATCGGCGCACCCTCCCGTCTTTGGAAATGGAGCGACTCTCCGCCGAAGCGGCCCGTCAGTGTGGGGGGCTCCGCGGCCCCATCGAGCGTCCGAACGCGCACGACGAACAGGGTCCCGACCACGGGCTGTTCCGGCGACCAGGTCACGTCGATCGCGGAGGGCGCCTCCACCGAGGCCGCCGCCGACGTTTGCGCTTCGGCGATCGGAGCCGTCGCGGCGAACAGCGCGAGGAGTAAGACGGCCCCCGTCGTGCCCGGCAGAAACTCAGAACCGAGCGAATCCACCTCGCGAATCCGGTGCGATGCTACCGTCCTGAGCCTAGGCACCCAACCTCACGACACCGAGCAGCGGATGACGGTCGGAGCCGTAGCGGTCCTCCACACGATCAAGGCTCGCGTCCCACGCGTCGGGTAGACGGGAGAGAAGGTGATCCACGCGGCGCGCCCGTTGTGGGAGTGGCTCATGGAGCCGGCGACGAAGGCGGTGGCGCCGATCCTGTGACGGGCGGAGCCTCCGGTGGCGTTACCGTAGCCCGGCGCTCGGCCGCCTCTGCCGTGAGCTGGCCCATCTCGAGAGCCAGGAGCGCGAGCACGAAAAGGACCGGGCCGGCCACGACACCCACCGCGCCGAACAGGAACAGGCCGCCCAGCACGCTCAGGAACACCACGAGCGAGTGCACGCGTGCGCGCCCTCCCACGAACACGGCCCGCAGCAGGTTGTCCATCGTGCCGGGCCGCCGGCCGTGTGGGTTCCCGCCGCCATCTTCCTGGCGTTGAATGGCCGCGGGCGCGCCGCAGCATCTGGTCGACGCGCTCGGGCTCCAGCGGGATCAAGCGGCGGAGCCTGGAGAGGAGCTCTGGCCAGTCGCGGAGCAGGTAGAATAGGGTCACCAGGGCGACGCCGAGCTGGAGCAGCCACCCGCCGATTCCGGAGAGGAAGCCCAGCGTGCGGCTGGCGAGCAGGCTGGCCAGCCGCTCGAGCTGGGTCGCGATCAATGGAGCCACGGTCGCCGGATCGATCCCGAAGCGCCCCGCGACCGCCATGAGCAGCCCAGTGAGGCCGTCGCCCGCTTCTCCGAACCGCGCACCAGCCCCGGAGATGAGCTGAATCCCGCGGACCGCCTGGGTCCCCACGGCCACCGCGAGGGCGGAGAGCGGGAGCAGCAGAAGGAGGACGACGGCGAGCGTGCTCACCATTGCGGCGACGCTCGGAAGCCCGATGCGTGCTTCGACCCGGCGGTGCAACGGGTTACACAGCGTCGCCAGCACCGCCGCCAGCACCAGCCCGGGAAGAAACGGCCACAGAATCAGGCCGACGATCCCGAGGCCGACCCCCACCAGGACCACTGTGGCGACCCGCCCCCGGGGGCGCGCGCGCCGCTCGGGGACGGCGGGAGAAAGGGACGGGTCAGGGGCTCCGCGCATGCGGCAAGATATGTGGCGGCCCGGCCGATGGGACTACCCGCCCGTGCCATCATGCGTGACGGGTTCAGTTGGAGGCGATCCCGGTTAGCTTCCGGCCCATGATTTCCGTCAACAACCTTGGCAAGTCTTTCGGGGACCGGACCCTGTTCCGAAACGCGACCTTCCAGCTCAACGCGGGAGAGCGCTATGGGCTGATCGGCGCGAACGGGTCGGGAAAGACCACGCTCCTCAACGTCCTCACCGGTGACGTGGAGGCGAGCGAGGGATCGGTCTCCGTTCCCAAGCGGCTCCGTCTGGGCACGCTCCGCCAGGACCAATTCCTGTACCGGGACGAGCGCATCCTCGACGTCGCGATGATGGGCGATGGCGAGCTATGGCAGGCGATGCAGGAGAAGGAAGCGCTGCTCGCGCGGGCACACGAGAGCTTCGATACCGAGCGGTTCGGGGAGCTCGAGGAGATCGTGCAGAACCGTGACGGCTACACCGCCGAGTCGCGCGCTGCGGCCATCCTCGACGGGCTCGGGCTGCCCGGATTCGTCCACCACCAGCCCCTCTCCACCCTGTCGGGCGGATTCAAGCTGCGCGTGCTGCTGGCGCAGGTGCTCGCGAGTGCACCGGACGTGCTATTGCTGGACGAACCCACAAACCACCTCGACATCCTCTCGATTCGTTGGCTCGAGGGATTCATGCGGGACTTCCCGGGCCCGGTCGTCGTGATCTCCCATGACCACGAGTTCCTGGACGGTATCGCGACCCATATCCTGGACGTCGACTACGAAAACGTCACCAAGTACCACGGCAACTACAGCGTCTTCCTCGAGTCGAAGAAGCTGGACCGGGACCGTCGCGAGAAGGAGATCGCGGGACAGGAGAAGGAAATCTCGCGCCAGCAGGACTTCGTGAACCGCTTCAAGGCGAAAGCCTCCAAGGCGCGACAGGCGCAGAGCAAGGCCAAGATCATCGAGAAGATGCTCGAGGGCGTGGAAGAGCTGCCACAGAGCTCGCGCCGCTACCCCACATTCTCATTCGAGGAATGGCGCTCCAGCGGGCGCGACGTGTTCACGGTGAAGGGTGTCAGCAAGGCGTACGGCGAGAAGCAGGTGCTGCGTGGGATCGACCTGCTCGTTCGCAGGGGTGACCGACTCGCGATCATGGGGCCAAACGGGATCGGCAAGTCCACCCTGCTCAAAATCGTCATGGGTGAAGTCGTCCCCGACTCGGGTGAGGTCGAGTGGGGATACGAAACCCATCCCGCCTACTTCGCTCAGGACCACCGAGAGCAGCTGGGAGACCCGAGCGCCACGGCCTACGACTGGCTCGCGCGGCACTGTCCGGACAAGGACATCGGCTGGGTGCGCGGACGGCTGGCGCTCATGCTCTTCACGGGAGACGACCCGAAGAAGAAGCTTTCGGCGCTCTCGGGGGGCGAGGCCGCGCGGCTCGTGTTCGCGAGGCTTGCACTCAACCGGCCCAACGTGCTCGTGCTGGACGAGCCCACCAACCACCTGGATCTCGAGTCGATCGAGGCTCTCGTCGAAGGGCTCAAGGACTATACGGGCACGCTGATTCTCGTCTCGCACGACCGGTGGTTCGTCAATCAGCTCGCGACCAGGATCGTGGGCATCGAGCCGGACGGGATCACCGACTACCAGGGCAACTACGAGGAGTACGTCGCGTTCAGCGGCGACGATCGGCTAGACGTCGAGCGCGTGGTACTCAAGGCCAAGACCGAGAAGAAGGCGAAAAAGGGCGCCTCAGCTGCTCCCGCGGTGGGATCCCCGAAACCTCCCCCTAGTGCGGCCGCGCGCGAGAAGAAGGTCGCGCAGGATCGACACACCGAGCTGATGCACCTGATCGAGGCCGCGGAGGCCCGGGTCGCCGAGATCGACGACATGTTCGCCGAACCCACATTCTACGACGGGTCAGCCAAAGACGAGATCCGGCGCCTCGAGAAGGAGCGCGCCGGACTGTCCTCTGAAGTTGATCAGCTTATGGCGGAGTGGGAGCGGAGCGAGGAGAGGATCCGGGCGCTTGGCTAGAAGGCCGAATGACCGATCCAAACCGTGGATCGATCAGGCTTCCTTGCGTACCTCCTTCGCGACCGTGTCGAAGTACGCACCCGTGATCCGCTTGATCCCGCCCTTCGTCTTCTTGTAAATGGTCTGGCGTGTACGCTCGGAGTCCCTGTTCGACCAGAAGTAGGGTGTGGGCGATCCGTCCTTCTTGGTGATCGGAATCCTGGCCATGCGAGCGCCTCCATTGGCGCTGGAGGGAAGAAGCCCCACGAGGCGAGCCGTGAGAACCGGGGACATTGGATACCCCGGACGGTATGACGCGGTCCGGCGCCCGCCGCGCCCCCGGTGCGGACCGTCCGCGCACCGAGCGTGTAAGATCCTTCGTGGCAACCCCTTCCGTGCTTCCTCCCGCGTAGTCGATGCTCGTTCGCGCGCGCCCCGGCTTCACCGTCGCCGCTCTCTCGGCGCTGGGAAGCGCGGCGACGACCCGGGCCTCCGACCCACCCGTAGAAGCGGTTTCGAGCCACGTGATCGTGATCTCGGTCGACGGGCTCCGCCCGGACGCGATCGAGCGCTTCGGAGCTCCCACGCTGAAGCGACTGATCAGGGAGGGCAGCGCGTCGCTCGAAGCGAGCACGATCGTGCCCAGCACGACACTACCCTCGCACACTTCCATGCTCACCGGCACCGAGCCGGAGACGCACGGGGTCTACTGGAACGAAGAGGAGATGGACGAGCACGGCCTCGTGACCACGCCCACGATCTTCGCGGCGGCGCATTTGGCGGGCCTTCGGACCGCCGCGTTCTTCAGCAAGCCCAAGTTCCGGCACCTGGCGGTTCAAGGCACCCTGGACCGCGCGCATTTTCCGCGCGGCGGGCTGGGCCGCGCCCTGGCGAGCAAGACCGTGGACGCGGTCCAGGCGTATTTGATGGGCGAGCGGCCCAACTTGATGTTCGTCCACCTGGCCGACGCCGACTTCGCGGGACACGTCTTCGGGTGGATGAGTCGCCCGTACGGCTGGGCGGTGCGATCGGTCGACTACGAGATAAGCCATCTGATCGAATTCGCCGACCGTGCGTTCGGACCGGACGGCTATACGGTGATTGTCACAGCGGACCACGGCGGACACGACAGGGACCACGGCACCGACGACCCGCGCGACGTGCTCATTCCCTGGATCGCGTGGGGTAGGGGGGTCGCGGCGGGTACGACGCTGCCCGAGGGGATCCGGACACTCGACACCGCAGCCACGGCGCTCGCGCTCCTCGGGCTGGACGCGTACTGGGAGATGGCTGGAGCGCCGGTGGTAGCTGCGTTTCCAGGGCTCCGCGCACCGGTGACGGTCGACACTGCGACAGAGGGCGGCTGAGCGCGCGGCGCTCCCCTGAACACCCCGCCGTCCACCCAGGAGGCACGACGGGTCATCGCACGCTCCAGGGGGAGTGGCCGCAGGAAGCCTCGGGGCAGGCGAACCGCACGACGAGACCCTACATTGCCCTCTCCGCTCCACCCGTGGTGACGCATCCTTGTCCCTTCTCTGCGAGGTAGAACCATGAGCCTCACCCGCCGCGACGCGATCACGATCTCCGGCTCCACCCTGGCCGGCGTCTCCCTCGGGCTCGTGACCGCAGACGAGATCAGCGCCCAGACCCCACTCGCCGGACTGGCCGCCCAGGAATGGCCGTCGACGCTCGTCGAGCGCCCCCGGCGAGAGGGCTTCCCCGTTGCGCTGCCGCTCAAGCCGGACGGCTCCGCCCCGGAGCATCCCGGGAGCGCCGCCGGGCCGATTACCGAAGGCAACAACCCGATGTGGCGGACACCCGACCGCTCGACTCCGGTGATCGACTACGACTACAGGAATCTGGCCATCCGAGTGGACACGCGGGGGCTCGCGCGGCTGGGTGGCACGCTCCGCTTCTCCGACCTCGAGCCCCTTCCCCGCGTGAGCCGCACGTACCTGCTCCAGTGCGGCGCTCCGCGGCCGACCGGAATCGTGAAATGGACCGGCGTCCGGTTCCGCGACTTCGCGAATATGCTCGGGCTGGTGGACGGCGTGCACTACGCGCGCTTCATCGCCTCGGACCGTTTCTACGTGGACGAGGACATGGAGACGCTCATGCATCCACAGGTCATGCTCGCCTGGATGATGAACGATGAGCCGATACCGCCGCTCCACGGCGCGCCCCTCCGGCTGATCATCCCCTTCCGTTACGGGAACCGGAGCATCAAGGCGATCCAGGAGATGACCTTTTCGACGCCGGGCCTACCACGCCTTGAGCTGCCGGGCTAAGCCAAACGCCCGGCCGAGTTCTGCGCGACGGTTCCCCCGCTGACGCTGGGCGTCGCGAGGCACTCGCGTACGCGAGAAAGGCGTTCCTTGGGGAGGACTGAGCGCCCCGATGGCCACTTTTCGCATTCTATCTCTCGACGGCGGCGGGATCCGCGGGATCATCCCCGCGCTCGTGCTCGCCGAGCTGGAGCGCCGCTCGGGTCGGCCTACCGAGGAGCTCTTCGATCTGATCGCCGGTACTTCGACCGGTGGCATCCTCGCGCTCGGACTCACCCGCCCCGGACCGGAGGGTAAGCCGGCCTATAGTGCCCTGGAGATGGTGAGCCTGTACGAGAAGGATGGCTCGAACATCTTCGATCGCTCGATCTGGCACCGCGTCAAGGCGATCGGGAATCTCGCGGACGAGAAATACCCGAGCGAGGGGATCACGACCGTGCTCGACGCGCGCTTCGGCGAGACCATGCTCTCCGAGGCCCTCACCCCAGTGCTCGTCACGTCCTACGACATCGAGGAGCGCGCGCCCTATTTCTTCAAGAGTCACAGAGCGAGGCTCGAACCGCAGAGGGACCATCCGATGCGCGACGCGGCGCGGGCCACGTCTGCGGCGCCCACGTACTTCGCGCCCGCCAAGATCATGACCGGCCGACGTCCAGGAGGATACAAGGCGCTCGTGGATGGCGGCGTCTACGCGAACAATCCCGCCGCGTGCGCACTGGTCGAAGGCATCTGCTTCTTCAACCAGCGTCTCGACGACGTCGTGATGCTCTCGCTCGGAACCGGAGAGTACACCCGCCCGATCCTGCACGAGGACGCGCGAAATTGGGGGCTCGCCAAGTGGGCTCAGCCCATTCTCAACGTCGTCTTCGACGGCGTGAGCGACACCGTCAACTATCAGATCCAGTCACTGCTCACGAAGGGAGGGACGTCCGGTCGCTACCTCCGCGTGCAACCCACGCTCACCGACGACAACGACGACATGGACGACGCCAGCGAGGACAACCTGCGGGAGCTGACTGCGGTCGCGGAGCGGTTGATCGCGCAGCACGACGAGGCGTTGGACGCCCTGGTCACGCAGCTGACGACCGCTGGCCCTTCGGCGCCGGAGCCGACCGGTTCCGAGACGAGGGGTGAGGCGATGGAAGGGGACGGAGACCCACCCATTCTACCACCTCCCATCCTACCGCCGCCTGCTTGAGCGGTCGGACGTCGAGCCCGATGAAGGTCGTCCTGTTCGGTGCCACCGGCATGATCGGATCCGGGGTGCTCCTTGAGTGCCTGAACGATCCGCGGGTCGAATCCGTCCTCGCCGTGGGCCGTACCAACCTCAGACGCGCGCATCCGAAGCTGCGCGAACTGATCCGCGAGACGCCCGAGATCAACAGGCTCGCGGAGGGCTAGGGCACGTGCCGAACGAGTCGATCGATGTGCTAAAGTTCACGGACGAGGAGGTCCGCGAGATCCTGAAGCGAGCGGTCGAGACGGCACCGCCTTCACCTGCGCTGCAGGAGGACAGGAGGCCGCACGAATGAGCTACTGCAAAGCCGCGGCCGACAACCCCCTGCATGCCACCTACCACGATCACGAATACGGCTTCCCTCTGCGCGACGAGAGCGCGCTCTTCGAGCGACTGATCCTGGAGATCAACCAGGCCGGCCTGTCCTGGATCACCATTCTCAAGAAACGCGGCTCGATTCGCGACGCATACGCGGGGTTCGACGTGGATCGCGTAGCCGCGTTCACCGATGCGGACCGACGCCGCCTGCTCGGCGATCCCGGTGTGATCCGGAATCGCCTCAAGGTCGAAGTGGCGATCCACAATGCCCGCGTTATCCAACATCTGCGGGCCGATCACGGCGGCTTCCGTGAATGGCTGGACCTGCACCACCCGCGCTCCAAGAACGAGTGGGTGAAGCTCTTCAAGACGACGTTTCGATTCACCGGAGGGGAGATCGTGAACGAGTTCCTCGTGAGCACGGGGTACCTTCCGGGCGCCCACGACCCGGACTGTCCGGTCTACGCCGCGGTGGCGGCCACCGGGCCCCCCTGGATGGATCAGCCCGCCGGGTCATGAGTCATCCCCTGGAGCCGACGGAGCACCCCACCCCCTTCGCATCGCCGCCGTCCACGCCTGCGCCACGGCACTTCGCGTCCGCGGAACACCCCGAACGGCGCCCCCCGAAAGCGCCTAGATCTCGCCCTTCCGGATACAGGCCACGACGTGACTCTGCTGCTCGAACGGCTCGAGCGGCGGCACCGCCTGCTTGCAGGCCTCGATCGCGTGCGGACAGCGCGGATGGAAGGGGCACCCGGGCGGAGGTGCGAGCGCGCTCGGCGACTCCCCCTGCACCGGGACCACGCGTCTCCGCCGCCTTGGATCGGGTTCGGGAATCGCCTCGAGCAGCGCGCGCGTGTACGGGTGCGCTGGACGCGCGAAGATCCGCTCCACGGGACCCTGCTCGACGATTCGTCCCAGGTACATGATCGCTACGGTGTCGCTCACGTGCTCCACGACCGAGAGGTCGTGGCTGATGAACACGTACGTGAGCCCGCGCTCACGCTGCAGCTTGACCATCAGGTTGAGCACCTGGCTCTGCACCGAGACGTCGAGCGCCGAGACCGGCTCGTCCGCGATTATGAGCTTGGGGTCGAGCGCGAGCGCGCGAGCTATCCCGATCCGTTGGCGCTGCCCGCCCGAAAACTCGTGCGGGTAGCGCTCCAGCGTCTCGCTCCCGAGCCCGACCGTCTCGAGCAGCGCGCGCACGCTCTCGATCTGCTCCGCCCGCGTCCCCATGCGGTGCACCAGCAGCGGCTCGCGCACGATCTCGCCGACCGTCATGCGCGGATTGAGCGACGAGTACGGATCCTGGAAGATGATCTGGAGGTCGCGGCGCAGCCGAAACAGCTCGGGACCCGAAGCGTGGGCGAGGTCGGCACCCTCGAACAGGATACGCCCCTCCGTGAGATCCTCGAGGCGGAGCACGGTCCGCCCGAGCGTGGACTTGCCGCACCCGGACTCGCCGACCAACCCGAGCGTCTTGCCCCTCTTCACCGTGAACGAGACTCCGTCCACGGCGCGCACGTCGCCGATCTTGCCCCCCAGGATGCCGCCGCGGAGCGGGTAGTACTTCTTGAGCCCCTGGACCTCAAGCAGCGGCGGGTCGCCGTTCCCGTTCATCGCTCTGCGTCCGCGACCGGGAAGTGGCAGGCAGCGATGCCACCGCCCGACTTTGTCTCCAGCCGGGGATCCTCGTCGAGGCAGCGCTGCTGCTCCGTCTCGCCGAGCGTCTTGCGCTTCCAGCAGCGCGGAGCGAACCGGCAACCGGGAGGAAGCTCCATCGGCGAAGGCACCGTGCCCTCGATGGTCGGAAGGTCGGTCTTTCGGGTCATACCCTTCCTGGGAATGCTGCGCAGGAGGCCCGTCGTATAGGGGTGGCGGCTCCGCTCGAAGATCTCGACGATGTCGCCCCGCTCGACGATCCGCCCGGCGTACATGACCGCGACGTAGTCGCACATCTCGGCCACCACACCCATGTCGTGGGTGATGAAGAGCACGGCCGCACCGGTGCGCTGCTGGAGCTCACGGATCAGGTGGAGGATCTGCGCCTGGATCGTCACGTCGAGCGCGGTGGTCGGCTCGTCGGCGATCAGAAGCTTGGGCTCCGACAGCAGCGCCATCGCGATCATCACGCGCTGCTTCATCCCACCCGAAAGCTCGTGCGGGTAGGCGCCCAGGCGGGACTCGGGATCGGGGATCCCGACGGTGCGGAGCATCTCGATCGAGCGCGACCGCGCCGCGACTCGGTCCATGCCGAAGCGGAGGCGTAGAACCTCGCCGAGCTGCTTCTCCACCGTGAAGACGGGGTTGAGGGAGGTCATCGGGTCCTGGAAAATCATCGCGATCTCCTGCCCGCGGATGCCGCCCAGCTCGTCGGGAGCGAGACTCAGCAGGTCACCCTTCCCCTCGAGCCGGACCTTTCCGTGAAGGATCCTCCCCGGGGGGATCGGAACCAGGCGCAGGACCGACGCGGCCGTCACGCTCTTGCCGCAGCCCGACTCGCCCACGAGCCCCACCGTGGTCCCCGGATGGATCTCGAGCGAGACCCGGTCCACCGCGCGCAGCAAGCCGGCCTCGGTGTCGAAGCCGACCGCCAGATCCTCGATCTCGAGCAGCGCCGGTGCCCTCAGCGTCACTCGAAGCTCTCGCGCACGCCGTAGAAGTCCTTGTCCAACTCCTCGTCTACTGGGAGGGTGCGCTCCGCCTGCATAGCATCCTCGAGCTCGGCCCGCCTCTCGGGATCGATCCAGTAGACCATCCACTCAGTGAGACTCTGGGTGCGCTTGGGAAGATAGAACTCGGGAAAGCGCAGGTAGTCCCAGTGTACGAGGCGGATGTAGGGCGCTCCCCAGAACGGGATGTAGAACGCCTCGTCGTGCACGACCTCGTCGATCCGGAGCATGACGGTGCGGCGGTTCTCGAAGTCGAGATCGTCCTCGTAGACCTGGATGAGCGAGTCGACCTCTGCCGTGCCGAACCCCCAGATGTTGTTGTTGTTGGTCGAGGCCTTGTATTCGGAATGCAGGTACTGCCGTGGATCGGGAAAGAAGCTCGTGCCGCGACCGGTGAGGTGCATCTCGTACTTCCGCTCGATTCCCCGTTCGAACGCCGTACCCGGCTCAAGCAGGCGGAGCTTCACCTCCACCCCCGCACGCCGGTACTCTTGCTGCATCACCGTCAGATGTCGCTCGAGCCCCTTGCTTCCATAGATGAGCGTGAAGCTCGCCTTCTCGCCACGCTCGTTTACGAGGATATCGTCGTCCTGGGTACGCGTGAGCACGAGGCCCCGCAGGACCCGGCTGGCGCTCGCCAGCAAACCATCATCCCGAATCTCGTCCGGACGCCGGTAGCCAGCCCGCTCCAGGTGCTCACGCGCCTTCCGCGGGTCGAACGAGTAGGGCCCTAAGCTTGGGTTCGCGTACTCGGTGCCCTCGAAGAACGAAACCTGACGGAAGTACTCGTCGTACATCAGGTTGCGGTTGAGGCGCTCGAAGTTGAACAGGTACTGCATCGCCTTCCGGAAGTCCTTGTTCCGGAAGATCGGCGCCTCGAGGTTCATGTGGAGGCCGTAGACGCCCGATGGCATATCCACGAAGACGCGCGCCCGCCGGAGCCATCCGTTCCGCACCGCATCGAACGTGTACTCCTCGTTCCAGGTCTTCGCGGTGTTCTCCACAATTAGATCAAGCTCCCCGCGTCGCAGGTAGTCGAGGTCGCGCTCCTCGGGAATCACACGCAGATGGATCCGGTCGAAGTTGTACATGCCCCTGAAGTAGTGCTTACCGTCTCCCCACCAGTTGTCCTGGCGCGCGAAGGTGACCGATTCCCCGCGTGACACCTCGGAGACGGTGTAGGGGCCGATCGCGACCTGGGGCTCGTTCTGAGCACGCTCTACCCACGTTTCGTTCAGCAAAGTCGCGTGGGAAGGCGTCGGCCAAAGGCCAGCATAGTCTGAGAGCGGCCGCCAACTCGGGCGCGTCCCGACGATGCGCAGCGTGTAGTCGTCGATCCGGTCGACCGACTCGTAGAACAGCTCGGCGTAATTGTTGTAGAATGGGTCGATGATGTGCTCGGAGCGCATCATCTCAAGCGTGAAGACGTAGTCGGCGGCGGTGATCGGCTCGCCATCGCTCCAGCGCGCGTCCGGGTCGAGCCGGAGATAGATCGTGCGCTGGTCGTCCTGTACCGACCAGGCCGCGGCCATCCAGGGGATGTACCGGTCCGTGACCGGATGCCGGCCCACCAGCGGGAAGTCGAAGGTGAAAGCCCGGTTCCAGCCGGCGAACGCGTCGTTCGAGTTGGGGCCCATCAGCCGGAAAGTCAGCGGATAGGAGCCCATGTAGAAGTTAAACGTGCCGCCCCGGATCGCCTCGTCCGATCCGATCGGCGGGTCGTCATAGTTGGTCTCCCAGACGATATCCGGGGGAAGTTGCGCGGGCGCCGCCGACTCCTGGGCCAGGAGCGACGCCTGCATCGGCGTAATCAACAGCGCGGCCAGCACAAGCACGAGCCTCATGTCCATAACCTCCTTCCGCTCACTCGTAGCGAGCGTACTGCTTCGGGTCGAACGCCTCCCGCACCGACTCCCCGATGAACACGACCAGCACCAGGGTGACCGTGATCGCGCCGAACGGGGCAAACGTGAGCCACAGCTTGTCTCGGTTCTCGGGCAGGAGCGCCTGGTCGATCATCTCGCCCCAGCTTGGGGTGGGGGCCGGCAGGCCGTAGCCCAGGTAGTCGAGCGCCGTCAGCGCGAAGATCGCACCCACCACCGCGAACGGAGTGAAGGTGACGAGGGGCGTGAGCGAGTTGGGGAGCAGGTGGCGGAAGACGATGCGCGCGTGTGAAGCGCCGTACGAGCGCGCCGCCAGACAGTACTCGCGCGTCTTCTCCCGGTACATCTCGGTGCGCATGTAGAACGTGATCGCGATCCACTGGAAGAGCGCCATGATCCCAAGCAGCATCCAGAAGCTGGGCGCGAATAGCGCGCCCATGATGATCACCACGTACAGAAAAGGAACACTGATTAGCACCTCGATCACACGCTGGCTGACCAGGTCGAAGCGCCCGCCAAGGTAGCCTTGCAGGCTGCCGATGATCGTTCCGATCACCTGTGCGGTCAGCACCAGGAAGAGCGCGAAGAAGATCGAGATTCGGAAACCGTAGAGCAGGCGCGAGGCCACGTCCCTGCCCTGCGAGTCGGTGCCGAGGTAGTGGCGCCGCCGGAAATCGGGCCCGGTGGGCGGGAGCACTCCGAGCCCCTCGAGCGAGGGCATCGCTCCCGAGCGCATCAGCCCGAGCAGGTCGCCGGTAAGCGAGAGTTCGGGATCGGCCAGCATTCCCTCGATCTCACCCGACGCGATCGCGTTCCCCAGCTCGTCCAGCCCGTCGCGGCGCGCAAGCAGCTCGGCACGCGTGATGGCGCCGGCTTCCAGTTCGGCCTGGATTTCGTTCAGGATCTCGTTGTACCAGAAGTCGCTCTGGTACGGGTCCCATGGGATCGGCGGCATGAGCACGTAGTGGCCGCGATTCGGGTACTTGCCCTCGAGAGCGGCCAGCGCAGCGGGGTCATCGGTGACCGCCGCTCGCTCGCGCTCAAGGAGGTCGCGCTCCACCCGCCACTCGCGCTGGAGCCGCATGTATTCGGTCTCCAGGTCCCCCATACCCCAGGCGGGTGGAGGCTCCTGGCGGAACGTGTCCATGTCGTAATAGGTGAAGGTCGGGAAGTACGGCCGGCCCTCGTACCACACGAGGAGCGCGCGGCTCTCGGCCAGGAAGGACGCGAAGACCGAGAGCGCCATCGCGATCCCGAGGATCACGAACGAGTACCAGCCCCGCTTGATGCGGCGGAAGCGCTCCAGGCGGCGGCGCGTGATCGGATCGAGCTTGATCCACGCCATTCGGCTATTCGAAACGCACGCGCGGATCCACGAACGCCACCGCGAGGTCGGACACCAGGTTGCCCACCATCAGCACCACGCTCGAGATCACCAAGAAGCCCATCACCACCGGGAAGTCGCGCGCCTGGATCGCCTCGAAGGCCAGCAACCCCACGCCCTGGATGTTGAAGACACGCTCGATCAGGAAGCTCCCGGTGAGGAAGATGCCGAGCAGGCTACCCACGCTGGTAGCCATCGGGATCAGCGAGTTGCGGAGCGCGTGCACGAACACCGCGCGCCGCCAGGAAAGCCCCTTCGCAAGCGCGGTGCGAACGTAATCGGCGCTCATGTTCTCGATCAGGCTGTTCTTCATGAGCATCGTCACCACCGCGAACGAGCCCACGAGGTAGGCGATCAGGGGCAGGACCGAGTGCATGACCAGGTCTGCGACCTTGGCGCCCAGTGACAATTCCTCGAAACCGATCGACGTAAACCCTCCGAGCGGAAACACCTCCCAGCGCACCGCGAGCAAATTGCTGAGCACAGCACCGAGCGCGAAGCCCGGGATCGCGTAGCCGAGGAAGATCAGCACCGAGCTGACGTTATCGACCGGGGTGCGGTGCTTGATGGCCTTCACGATCCCGAGAGGAATGCAGATCGCATACGTGAAGAACGCGGTCAAGAGCCCGTAGTAGATCGAGACCGGTAGCCGGTCCGCGATCACCGTGAGCACCGGCTCGCTGTAGCGGAAGGAATCGCCCAGGTCGAGCTGGAGCGTGCTCCAGAGCCAGGTCCCATACGCGACGTGCACCGGCTTGTCGAAACCGTAGTACTCGTTCAGACGCGCGAGCTGCTCCTCGGGGATGTCGAGCTGGGCCCTGGCGCCCCCTCCCGCGGCCGCCACCTCCCCACCTCCGCCCGCTCCGGCGAGCTGCATGCGCAGCTGGTCGATCTGGCCACCCGGGACGAACTGAAGAATCACGAACGTGACCAGGGTGATCCCGATGAAGGTCGGGATCATGAGCAGAAGCCGCCGGACCACATAGTCGCGTAGCGCTTCCCCGCGGGATTTCATGCAGTCAGGCTACCGTGGAGGGTCCGGGGAGGGCAACGCCCGGCGACCCGGGCATGGCGCCAGAGACGGCGTGGGTATCCGGCGCGGCACGGGCACTCGGCTGGGCGGTGCTGGGAAGCTGAGCCGGCTCAGTGGGTCATCACCCACACGAGCACGTTGACCGCAATCGCGTACGCCTCGGGCGAGAACAGATAAAAGTACTCCTCGTCGGTTCCTTCGCGCTCCCAGCCATCCGCGATGTCGGTGTTGTAGGTGATGAGGACCACCATCCGGCCGTGCATATCGTACACCGCCCGCATGTGCGGCGTCTCGCTGTCGAGTCCGCGCTCCGAAGTTCCGCTACGTCCCATCCGCCGCCACTGATTCCACGACGGTATCTGCGGAATGCGTTGCACGTTGTACATCGCAGACATCATCGGGTGCTCAGGCGTCAGCTCGACGACCTGGGCATCCGGAACGATCCGCTTGAGCAGCGACTCGAACCGCACCCAGGCGCGCGTGCCCCAAAAGTCGTCCACCCAGAGGAAGCCGCCCTTTTCGAGGTAGTTCTGGAGCGAAGCCACCTCGCTGTCGGTGAGGCCCATCGTGCCCACGTCGGACGCGAACAGGAACGGGCAGCGATAGAGATCGGGGTGCGTGGCCAGGACGACCGAGTACGCGAACTCACCGTTCGGGTGCTTCGCCATCCCGATCGTGGTCAGCTCCTCGGCGCGGAACATCAGGTTGTTGTCGGCGTTTGGGAAGTCGGTATCCCACCCCGATCCGCCTCTCTCCCGCATGACCTGCTGGTAAGCCAGGCGGCAGAAGGAGAAGCCGACGCCGCCACCCTGGAGCCCTGGGCGTACGCCTCCGCGACCGCGGTAGGTCTCGACGGGTCCGCCGAACCGGAGGTCCTGCGCCCGCACCGCGCCAGAATCGAGCAACGACGCGAACACGAGGCCGCAGGCGATCGAGGAGAGGCGGATCCGGTTCATGGGAGATCGAACACCGGGCGGTGGGCGCAGGATCCTGAGAGAGGCCCCTAAAGGTCCGACGACAGGCGACAAAACAATCCCGCTTCCGACGCCCGGACGCAATGGGAGACGCATGGACATATATTGAGGCTTCTGCCCATGCCGGGCTCGGCCCCCGACTAGCACGGGATCCAGTTCTTGTGACGTACCGCCTGCAACGCGGAGCACCCAGAGCCATGTCGAGCTCCTTAGCGAGAGAGATCTGCGTACTCGTCGCCGCCCTCGGCATCGTCCTCTGCACGTCCGACGCTGTCGCTGCGCAGACCAACGGGCGGGACGGCAGCGCGCCCTCCGCGGCCACCGCGCCCGCCGTCCGGATCGGTGACGAGCCGGTCATCGACGGCTCCCTCTCGGACCCGGCCTGGGAGGGGCTTCCCGTACTGACCGACTTTGTCCAGCGCATCCCACGGGACGGGGAACCGGCCACCCTGAGAACCGAGGTGCGGATCGGGCACGACGAATCGGCGCTCTACGTCGGCGTGCGTGCACTCGACGACCAGCCGTCGCTGATCGTCCCCGGCGAGGCGATCCGCGACTACGACCTCGCCCAGTCCGATGCCGTCTTGCTGATCTTCGATACGTACAAGGACGGCGTGAACGGCTTCGTGTTCGGGACGAACCCCGCAGGAATCGAGTACGACGGGCAGGTGGTGGATCAGGGCTCCGGTAGCGGCGGTCGCCGCGGCGCGCTCGCGACTGCCGGAGGGGGGGGCGGCCGGCAGCAAGGCGGCTCGGGCGACGGCTTCAACCTGAATTGGGACGGCAACTGGGAGGTGGCGACCGGCCGCGACGCGCAGGGCTGGAGCGCCGAATTCCGGATCCCCTTTTCGACGCTGCGCTACCGCGCCGGCGGACGGCAGGACTGGGGCCTCAACGTGCTGCGGCGCGTACGCCGGGTGAATGAGGAATCTTCCTGGTCGGCGATCCCGCGCGAATTCGACTTCAACCGCGTGAGCGAGGCGGGCACCCTGGCCGGCCTCGAGCCGCCGGCAGTCCGGTCGGTCCAGCTCACGCCGTACGTACTCGGCTCCTCCGCGCGGAACTATGCGCTCGACGACCCCGGGTTCGACGAGAACGGCGAAATAGGTGGCGACGCCAAGGTGCAGATCACACAGGGCCTCACCCTCGACCTCACGTACAACACCGATTTCGCACAGGTCGAGGTGGACGACGTCCAGACCAACCTGACGCGCTTCAGCATTCAGTTCCCGGAGAAGCGCCCGTTCTTCCTCGAGAACTCTGGAATGTTCTCGTTAGGCGGGGGACGCGGCGTCGATCTCTTCTTCAGCCGCCGCATCGGGATCGCGCGCAACTTGAACCGGGTGCCCATCCAGGGGGGCGGCCGCCTTTCGGGCAAGGCGGCCGGGCTCAATGTCGGCCTGCTGCACATCCGCACCGAGGAGCTGGACGGTGTTCAGAGCGGGCAGGGCTACTCTGTGGTTCGGCTCGCGCGCGAGCTGGGCAATCGTACCAGCATCGGGGGCGCGTTCCTGCAGCGGGACGGGTTGGAGGAGACTGACGACTACAACCGCACCTACGCGGTGGACGGGCAGCTGGGGATCGGCACCGCGTGGAACCTCAACGCCCTCGCCGCGCGCACCGAGACGCCCGGGATGGACGGGCGTGACCACATGTTCAGCACGGGTGCGAGTTACAGCAGCCGAAGCCTCAGCGTGAACAGCAACTTCCGCGTGGTCGGTGAGGACTTCAACCCGGAAGTAGGCTTCCTGCAACGCTCCGGATACCGATCGTTCGGCGGCCGCGCAATGACCTTCATCCGGCCGACCGATCTGATCGGGCTACGTGAGCTCAGGCCGCACGTCAACTTCAACACCACGCGCGATCTCGAGACCGGTTTCGAGGAAACCTCGCAGGTTCACCTCGACAGCCACTTCGAGTGGGACTCGGGGATGTTCTTCAGCCCCGCCTTCAACTGGAATCGCGAAGGACTCGAGGAGCCTTTCTCGATCTCCGACAGCGTGATCGTGCCCCCAGGCACGTACGACGGCTGGGAGATGGAGTGGCACTTCTACACGAATCCATCGGCACCGGTCTCATTCGAGGCCCTCTTCTCCAGCGGCGCCTTCCTCTCGGGAAACCGGCGCGGATACTCGGGCCTGGTCGCCTTCCGGAAAGGCTCTGCGTTCTCGACCGCGCTCCGCTTCGAGCACAACGACGTGGACCTGGCCGAAGGCCACTTCATCACCCGGCTGGCCGGCATCCGGCTGGGCTACTTCTTCACCCCGCAGATCTACCTGCAGTCGCTCGTTCAGTACAGCGACCAGGCGGACAACTGGTCTGCCAACCTTCGTTTCGGGTGGATCAGCGCGGCCGGCGCCGGCCTGTTCGTGGTCTACAACCAGGCGAACGGGGTGGATGTGCTCGATGGTCCGCTGAACAAGTCGCTGACCATCAAGTTCAGCCGGCAGTTCACGGTGCTGGGGGGCTGACTCGGCCTCGAGCCGGAACGGCTTAGTCGCCCTGGAGCGAACGCGTGGCCAGCGCCCGCTCCCTGCGCTCGACGCCCCGCTCGAACAGGTCACGCACCCTCGTGCTGGAGCGGAATTCCGCCAGGATCCGGCGGCTGGAAGGTATTTGCAGCATCACGTATCCGATCACGGCGGCCATCACGGTCCCCTCCTCCGTGTCGGTCTCCTCAAACCGGGTCCGGAAAGAGCGCAGCACCCGGTCGAACGACGGGTCGTCCCATTCTGCCGGGGTGGCCTTCAAGCGAACGAACTCGTTGAGCAGAGCGGCGAACTCAGGTGGAGCCGGCCGGTGCCAGAACGAGACGTCCGGCCCGAACTGCTGCGCGCTCACGGGCAGGTAGAGGTTCGCGCCCTTGGGTACCTGGCGGACCAGGGCGGGGTTGAATCGCTTCACCTCGTCCCTCGTCATCGCTGCCCGCTCGGTCACCTGCGCGAGCGGGATGTTCCGGTTGGCCCGGAACGCGTAGACCTGTCGCTGCGGGATCTCCTCCAACAGCCGTCGGACGGTGTGCGTGTTTCCGAACACCATCTCGGCGTACCGGAAGGAGCGGGGCCCGTACGTGCCGACAACCCTCCGAAACGTGCGTGCCGAGATCGAGCGCAGGTCCATCGCGAACGCGGCACCCATGAAGTACTGCTCGCGGACATCCTCCCCACCCAGACGAAATCCGTTGATCACGGTGCGCCCTACGTTGATGCTGCCCGCGTGGTGCTCCGAAAGCGCCGGGATGAATGAACCGTATTTTGTAGCTAGCACAGTGAGGTAGGCGGCGCAGTAGGGTGCCTGCGTCGTCTGGTTTTCGGGCTCGATCACGTGGGGGGTCAGTCGTTTGAGCCGGTTCCAGTTGCCAGGCAGCCACTGGCAGAACCCGGTCGCGCGCGCTTCCGATTTGATCCGGCCCGCCAGACCTGACTCCACGATCGCCTGGGCGAGCCCGATTTCGGCCGGAACGCCGAAACGCTCGTAGATCGTCGCCCACTCACTCAGGAACGCGCCGTAGCGCTGCGCGTTGGGGAGCAGGAAGTCGCCACGCGTCGGGTTGTGGACGACCGGTCCGACCCGTCGCTCGAGCAGCGTGGCCACCTGATCGCGACGATCGTTCAGCCGGCGCGCGAGCCGCTCGCCCGTCATCAGCGACGCGAGCACGCCCTCCTCGAATTGAACGCCGCTCGTCCAATCGCCGCGTTCCGGAAAACGCGCGATAAGGTGGCCGTCCTGGGCGCTGGCGTACAGAACGGCACCGTCAGGCGTGGTGAAGACGTACTGCCAGAACGAATAGCCGGGACGGAACCGCTCCACTGCCCGCAGGTCGTCTGCAAACCGGGCGTGCGTCCACTCGAGCGCCAGGTCCTCCTCTCCGATCACGTGCGCTCCATCGAGCGCTCGGGTCGGCGTCGGCGCCGATACGGACAACAGGGTCAAGCCGAGGAGTACGGCTCTTCGCATGGGCTCGGAGCTCGAGTAGCTGGCTGACGGGGCGGGACGACGAAGACGTCCAATCCAATGTGCGCTGCGCGGTGTCCCGCGATCAACCCCTCTCTCCCCTTTCATAGCGGGGTTGTGATCGAGGCTCTCCCCCCTTGGCCGGAGGAGATTCCTCGCGCCGCCGGAGCCACACCTTCGACAGGTGTACGAGCAACGAGTAGACTTCGACATGGAAGCCGGGTCCTCTCGCACCCGCCGGGCAACGCTCCTGGCCGCGGCGACGCGCGCCGCGGTGCTCGCGGTCCTCACCCTGCCGGGCCCCATGGCGTCCGCCCAGGTGCCCGCCCCTCGGCCACCACCCGTCGTCGGGGGCGGCAAGCTCTGCACCGTGGAGCGGGTCGTCGACGGCGACAACTTCGTCTGCGCCGAGGGCGAGCGCGTGCGGCTACTGCTGGTAGACACGCCAGAATTGGCGCAGCGCCCCTTCGGAGACGCCGCCCGCGACGAGGCGGCCCGGCTCCTCCCGGTGGGCGCCGTCGTCCGGCTCGAGCTCGACGTGCAGACCCGCGACCGGTACGGCCGTCTGCTCGCGCACGCCTGGGTCGATTCGTTGCTGGTGAATCGAGAGCTCGTGCGCCGCGGCGTGGCGGTAGTAGCGGTCTACCCACCCAACGTGAAGCACCTCGAATCGATCCGAGCCGCCGCGGACAGCGCGCGCACGGAGCGCCTGGGACTGTGGAGCGAGGAAGCGTTCGACTGTGCGCCCGCAGATTTCCGGGCAAGCCGCTGCCGCTGAAGGCGAAGCAGCCTCAGTTCATCCCGCCCACCTCGGAGTAGACCGACCTCAGGAACCGCTCGGGGTCGCGGCACCTGCAGTTACCGCTCCACCGCCTCAAGCATCTCGTCCCTCAGCGCCCGGAACTCCGTCCCCGGACTCCACTCCGGGAATGCGCTCCGCTGCGACACGCGGTAGCCGACCTGGAACATGAGCTGCGCGTCCTCGACGGCTCCGCTCAGGTCCCAGTCCGGCTTCATCTCGTCGCTGGGCGCGTGATAGTCACGGTTGGTATACTCGTCGCGCTTCATCTGCCCGTAGCCGGGCTCTTTGCCCACGTACACGGTGCCGGCATCCGTAAAGAGCGCGGGCACGCCCTGCTTGGCGAACTCGAACTGGTCCGAGCGATAGAAGAATCCCTTCTCGGGCTCGGCGTCGGGCTCGATCCGGCGACTCTGCGTGGCAGCCGCTTCGGCCAGTACGTCATCGAGCGTCGAGCTGCCGCGACCGATCACGACGATGTCCTCGGTTCGGCCCCACTGGTTGACGCCGTCGATGTTGACGTTCGCGACGGTCCTGGTAAGCGGGTACAGCGGATTCTCGGCGTAGTATTTTGCGCCGAGCAGGCCCTGCTCCTCTGCGGTCACCGCAAGGAAGAGGATCGAGCGGGCAGGGGACTCGGCAAGCTCGGTGAACGCCTCGGCGATCTCGAGGAGCGCTGCCGTGCCCGAGGCGTTGTCGAGCGCGCCGTTGTAGATCTGGTCTCCAGGGAGCGATGGATCACGGCCGAGGTGGTCCCAGTGCGCGGTGTAGACGACGTACTCGTCCGGCAGCTGCGATCCGTCGAGCTTCGCCAGCACGTTGCGAGACTCGACCTCGCGAACGTTCTGCTCGATCCGAAAGCTCGCGGTAGCGCCCAGGTCGACCGGCCGGAAGTCCCGGGACCGGGCGTCCTGTTTGAGCCGGTCGAAGTCGTGGCCCATATCGCGCAGGAAACGACGGACTGCGGGCTCCGGCATCCAGGCCTGCACGGCGACCCGCCCCATGTTGTCGTCGGGTGACTTGATGTCGAACGCCTCGAGCTCGAAGCCGCTCGACAGCACCTCGAAGGGGTATCCCGCCGGGCCGGTCTCGTGCACCACGATCGCAGCGGCGGCACCCTTTTCGGCGGCGATCTCATACTTGTAGGTCCAGCGTCCGTAGTACGTCATCGCGCGACCGCGGAAGACCGCCGGATCGAGGACCGTGTCGCCCGGCAGGTTGATGGCGGGGTCGTTCACGAGCATGACGATGGTCTTGCCCGTGACGTCCACGCCCTTGTAGTCGTCCCACCCGTACTCGGGCGTGACCACGCCGTAGCCCACGAACACCAGCCCGCTCTCCTCGACCGTGACCGTGGGCGTGACCCGGCGTGAGTTGGCGATGAAGTCGCGCACCCCCGTGAGTGGGAAGCGGCGCCCGCCGATGCTCAGTGACGCGGTCACCTCGGGTGTGATGCCGACCAGCGGCACCACCTGCGTAAACGTTCCATCCGGGTTTCCGGGAACGAGGCCGAGCGCCCGGAACCGCCCCTCCAAGTAGCGGATCGTGCGCTCTCCACCCGCCGTTCCCGGCAGCCGTCCCTCCATCGAATCGTCCGCGAGATCGGCGGTGTGCTCAAGCAGCTCCTCGGCCGTGATCGAAGCGAGGGCGGGTCGCATGGCCTCCATCGTCACCGGCGCATCGGTGACCGTGGCATCGGGCGCACAGGCCGCCACCGAAACGAGGAGCGCGGTGGAAGCGAGGAGCGCAACACGGACGGTATCCGGGCGCCGTGTGGAGTGAAGGAAGGCCACCGGTGGCAAAGGGAGGCGCGGACGGTGCACGGGTCTCTCCTGCGTCGGGACGGGATGAGCGGACGCTAGGACCGGGAGCGCCCCCGGGGCAAGCGACTCCGGCGACAGGACTCGCTCCTCGTTCGCGTCGGGCGGTCACAGCGCGAGCGCTCGCTCGTGACCGCCTTACGGGGCGCCTGGTTGCGGTGCGCCAGGGGGTGCGGTACAGCTTGTCCATGTACGCGCTGTCCATGCGCGCGCACGTCGCGCTGGCCCTTCTCCTGCCTGTTCTCTCCGCATGCGGGGGAGACGACGCACCGCAGGGACCGGTCCGCATCACCTTCTCGGCGAGCGCGGTCGGCCGCGAGGCCGAGCTGGTCCGGAGCCAGCTCGAACGCTTCATGGACACAAATCCCAACATCCGGGTCGAGATCCAGTCCACCCCCGACGCGGCCGATCAGCGCCACCAGCTTTACGTCCAGTGGCTGAACGCGCGCGTGGGTGAGCCCGACATCCTACAGCTCGACGTCATCTGGACGCCCGAGTTCGCCGCCGCCGGGTGGATCCTACCTCTGGACGAGCCGGCCGCAGACAGCGCCGCGTTCTTCCCGGCCACGATCGAGGCGAACCGGTGGAACGGACGGCTCTACGCGGCGCCGTGGTTCGTGGATGTCGGAATGCTCTACTGGAGAACGGACCTCGTCGATCACGCACCCGAGACCCTCGACGAGCTCGCGCGAGTCGCTGCAGCGGCGCGCGATCCGGGCTCGGTCCCCTACGGATTCGTCTGGCAGGGCGCTCGCTACGAGGGGCTCGTGACGGTGTTCCTCGAGCACCTGGGCGCCTTCGGCGGGCACATCCTGGACGAGGAAGGACGCGTGCTCGTGGACGAAGAGCCGGCAGTGCGCGCGCTCCGCTTCATGACGGACGCGATCCGACGGTACGAGATCGTCCCATCGGCGGTGCTCACCTGGCAAGAAGAGCAGGCGCGCTTCGCCTTCCAGAACGGCCAGGCGGTGTTCATGCGGAACTGGCCATACGCCTACCCGTTGCTGAACGATCCGGCCGAGTCGGCGGTCGCGGGGCGCTTCGCGGTCTCGCCGATGCCTGCTGCGGGGCCGGCGGCGGCGGACGGGGTCCCCACCGCGACGCTGGGGGGCGCGCAGCTCGCCGTGAACGCGCACACGCAAGACCCGGAAGCCGCGCTCCTTGTGGTGGAGTTCCTGACCCGGTCCGAGCAGATGCTCGAGCGCGCGGAGGCGCTGGGTCAATACCCTCCCCGACCCGCGTTGTACGACGACCCGCGCCTCGCGGCCGCGCTCCCCGTGCCGGCATCCGAGGCGCTCGCGGTGGTGCACCGAGCGCGAGCACGCCCGGCGATCCCGGTCTACACGGAGCTGTCCGGGATCCTCCAGATCTGGCTGCACCGGGCGCTCACCGGACAGGCCGAGGCGGAGGAGGCGCTTGGCAAAGCGGCGCGCGAGATCGAGCGCATGCTGGCACGGGTGGAGCTGGCACCGGAGACCGCGAATTGAGCCGCAGCGGATCGCGCCACGGCCCCTCGGGCCGGGATCCGTGGAATCGCGGCGACCGTGGTCGCAACGAGACGGGTCGCGACGAGCGTCGGATCGCAGTCGGGCTTCTCCTGCCCGCGCTTGGCACCGTGGTGCTCGTCGCGATCTTTCCGCTTCTGCACACCGCCTGGCAGTCGCTCTTCCGCTACGACCTGCGCATGCCCTGGATCGGGCGCCCGTTCGTGGGGCTCGACAACTACGTAGAGCTGATCGCTGACCGGCGCTTTCTGGGCGCTCTCGCCCAGACCGCGCTCTTTACCGCCGGCACCGTGACGCTGGAGCTGCTGCTGGGGCTCGCACTCGCGGTGGGGCTGGACAGAAGCCTACGGGCGCGCGGTCTCCTGCGCGTGGCCGTACTCATGCCCTGGGCCGTCCCCGCGGTCGTGGCCGCGCTCCTCTGGCGCTTCCTCTTCGAGAGCGAAGTGGGGATCGTAAACGTTCTGCTCGGCCAGCCGGTGCCCTGGTTCTCGCACCCCGTCGCCGCTTGGGTCCCGCTCGTCCTCGGCGACGTGTGGAAGACCACACCGTTCGTGGCGTTGTTGCTCCTGGCCGGCCTACAGACCATCGACCGCACGCTCTACGAGGCAGCGCGGATCGACGGCGCGGGAGCGTGGGGGCAGTTCCGCGATATCACGCTGCCGCTGCTCCGACCTGCGCTGCTCGTCGCCGCGCTCTTCCGGTCGCTGGACGCGTTCCGCGTGTTCGACCTGATCTTCGTGCTCACCGGGGGTGGTCCCGGCACTGCGACCGAGTCCGTCTCGATCTACGCCTTCGACGCGCTTCTTCGGAACCTCCGGTTCGGCTACGGCTCAGCCCTTTCGGTCACGGTATTCCTCGGATCGTTCCTGCTGGCGTTGGTCTTCATCCGTCTGCTGGGCGTGAGCCTGGTCACGGAGGAGCGGGAGCGATGAGCGACCGACTCGTACGCTGGCTGGGAGTCCTCGGGTTCGCGCTGCTCGTGGGGGTGGGGCTCTTCCCGCTCTACTGGGCGCTCAAGTCCTCGCTCGGACACGAGGCCGACCTCTTCCAGCTGCCGACGCTCCTGCCCCGGGAACTGGTCCTCGACCACTACCGTGCGCTCTTCGACGAGCGGAGCTTCTGGGTGCCGATCCGGAACTCGCTGGTGGTCGCGCTGACCACCACCGCGCTCTGCGTCACCCTGGGCTCGATGGCCGCCTACGCGCTGGCGCGGCTTCGCTTCCCGGGGAAGACCCCCATCCTCGCGTTCATCCTGGCGGTTGCGATGTTCCCGCAGATCTCAATCGTCTCACCGCTCTACCTGCTGCTGCGCGAGGTGGGCCTGATCAACACCTACCCCGGCCTGGTGCTCCCGTACCTGACGTTCGCGATGCCGCTGACGGTCTGGCTGCTGGTCGGTTACTTCCGGCAGCTTCCCGAGGACATCGAGGACGCAGCGCTGGTGGACGGCGCCTCGCGGCTGCGCGCGCTGCGCGAGGTAGTGCTGCCGCTCGCGGCTCCAGGGCTGGTGACCACAGCGATCCTCACGTTCCTGTACTGCTGGAACGAGTTTCTCTTTGCGCTCTCCTTCACGGTAGGACCCGAGCGTCAGACCGTGCCGGTCGCGATCACGCTCTTCCGTGGCCGCTACCAGGTGCCATGGGGTCAGGTGTTGGCCGCCGTGGTGGTGGCGACGGTGCCCGTAGCGCTAGTCGTGCTCGTCTTCCAGCGCCGCATCGTGCACGGACTCACTGCGGGATCGGTGAAGGGGTGAAGGAAGGGGTAAAGGAAAGGGTGAAGGAAAGGGTGACGGAAGGAATGGCAGAAGGCGTGACTGGAGGCGCGACGCAAAGCGGTGAGCGAAGGGTGAGGCGTGGCTGAGGTACGGCTCGAGGGCGTCTCGCGCGCCTTCGCGGACGGCACCGTGGCCGTAGCGGGCGTGGACCTCGAGGCTCGTGACGGTGAGTACCTCGTGCTGGTGGGGCCGTCCGGGTCGGGCAAGAGCACGCTGCTCCGCATCGTTGCCGGGCTCGAAACGCCGACCGAAGGGAGGGTCTGGGTCGACGGCAGGGACGTAACCGAGCTGCCTCCCCAGCAACGGGACGTCGCGATGGTGTTCCAGAGCTATGCTCTCTATCCGCACATGACGGTACGCCGGAACCTGGCCTTCGGGCTCCGGATGCGGGACGCGCCGAAGACCGCGATCGCGGAGCGCGTGGCGGCGGCGGCGGCCCTGCTCGGACTCGAGGAGCTGCTGGAGAGGCGGCCGGCCCAACTCTCGGGCGGCCAGCGCCAGCGGGTGGCGTTGGGTCGCGCGATCGTCCGAGAGCCCACCGCATTCCTCCTGGACGAGCCACTGTCCAACCTCGATCCGACCCTGCGCGTGCGAACGCGTACCGAGCTGGCCCGACTTCAGAGACGGCTCGGCGCCACCGTCCTCCACGTCACCCACGATCAGGAGGAGGCGATGACGCTCGGTCACCGCGTGGCCGTCCTCGAGGGCGGCCGAATCCAGCAGGTGGCCCCGCCCTTGGAGCTCTATCGCCGGCCGACGAACCTCTTCGTGGCGGGGTTCATCGGGTCACCCGCGATGAACCTGATCCGGTGCACGATCGAGCGCGTTGTCGAGCGCGGCAGCGATCGCGCACGTGTTCGCGGTCCAGGCCTCACCCTCGACGATGCGTGGCGGTCGGGCTTCTCCGCGAGCCACGTCACGCTTGGTATCCGCCCAGAGCACGTCGAGGTCGGAGAGCGCGGAGCGTTCAGGGGAACGGTGGAACTGGTGGAGCCGCTCGGCGCCGGAACGCTTGTCCACGTAGCGGTCCGCACCGACAAGGGGACTTCCGAGGCGCTCGATCTGCAGGCCTTACTCTCGTCCGATAGGGCCGTCGCGCGGGGCGACGAAATCGTCTTCGACCTGCCGGCCGACCGACGCCACTGGTTCGACTCCGCCAGCGGCAGACGGATCGATTAGTCCTCCACAGATTGGGCCTGGACGAGCGCGTCGGTGACGCGGTACTCCCCATCGAGCCATGCTACCACCTCGCGCGCTCCCGGGTGGTCGAAAACCGCATAACGCGCCCTCAGCTCCGCGGCCCGCGTGCCTAGCCGGTCCAGACCGACCTCCTGGAGCAAGAGCAGGTCTTCCCAGATATGCTCGCCCAGGTCCTCGCCCAGGACACGGAGGGCGGCGGCGCGTGTCGCCGCACCATACGCGTAGCGGTCTCCCTTCGCGTACGACTCGACCAGCGTGAGCGCCGGGATGCGCGTTAGGGTGGGCTGCAGTGCGGGGTTGACGCCGTGGCCGGCCACGCACTCGCCGAGGGACGAGGGACGTCCCGTGAAGCCGCGCACGTGCAGGAACTGCGACATCCGCTCGCCGTCGTTCACCGGATAGTTATCCCAAAGGAAAGGCTTACGACGCATCCGCTCGGCTACGCGGTCGAGGTGGCCGGGGGAGAGCTCGCGCGAAACGACCTCCTCACCGGTCCAGAACAGGCGGATCTCGGGGTCGAGCAACGCCCCCAGCCGTTCCAGATAGCCCTCAGGGCGGTCGCCGAACGCCCGGTCGAGGGCTGGATCATCCGTGTAGTACGAGGGACAGGCGAGCAAGCGCGTGGCTCGGGTCCGCTCGGCAGCCAACAAGACGATGTCGGCCTGCGCGTCGGCGAGGCCCCGCTCGAGTTCAGGCGTGTCCCCGCGCATGTCGTCGAAGAGCAGGGCGAGGTCGTCGATCCCGAGCGCGTCGAGCGACGCCAGCTTGCGCGTGAGAGCCCCCTTCGCTTCGCGACCGAAGTCCAGATGCAGCCCGATCGGGCTGAGCCCGATCCCGAAGCGCATGCCCAGCGCGCGGCAGCGTGCGGAGAGGCGGGCAATCTGCTCGGCCTCCTCGTCGCCGTGGGGCTCGCGCCAGCGCCGGCGCAGCCGAGGGTCGGCCTTGGGAGCGTAGAGGTAGAACCGGTATCCGTGTCCGGCCAGAAACTCGGCGGTTTCCGCGCGGCTCTCCCAGCTCCAGGGCCTGCCGTAGTAACCCTCGATGACGCCGAGCTCCGGATGGCTCATGGGGGGGCTCGGCGGCGCCGTCAGCCGCGTAGAAGTGCTGCGACGCGCTCGAGCACGTCGGAAAACACCGTTCCCGCGACACCGCTGCCCAGCACGATCGACCGCCCGCCATATTCGGCGAACAACGCCACGACGTCGTGGATGTGCGTCCCGTCGAAGGAGACACTGTCGAGCGAGCGCATAGGTGTCTGCTGTGCTCCGACGGGCAGCGCCGGGGCGGCAGCCAGATGGGCCACGACCACCGAAGCCATGAGCAGGGTATGAGGACGCCGCAGGGCCATCCGGATTATCCTTATCGAGGCGCCCGAAAGATAACCCCGGGCGTTGCCGTGCTCCATTTGACAGCCAGGGACGCTCACCGGATCGTGCCGGGGCGCCCCACCGCAACCATTGGGACTTCGACATGACTCTCCCCCGTCACGCTCGTCGAGCGATCCTGCGCGCCCTGCTGGCGCCGCTCTCGATGTCCGTCCTGGTCTGGGTCACTGCCGACGCCATCGCGGCGCAGCCGAACGGAGCCCGGCCGTCCGTTCCCATCGACCTCGACCGGGCCCGTGAGCTCTACGTGAGCGACCGCCCGGCCGACCACCCGCTGGCCGAATACGCTGCCGACATGGCCGAGAAGGCACACACGGATAGCATCTACCGGGCGATCAGTGACGGCGTGGTCGACTTCCGCAGGATCACGTACCGCAGTCGGGTCGGGGACATGGACATTCCGGCGTACGTCTTCCAACCGCTCGACACACGGGGCCCGCGCGGACACGCGGCAATGATCTGGGTGCACGGAGGCGTACACGGAAACTGGAGCGCGACCGGTTGGCCGTTCGTGCGCGAAGCGGTCGAACGCGGCTACGTCGTGATCACACCCGAATACCGCGGTAGCACTGGATTCGGCGCCGAGCACCACAACGCGATCGACTATGGCGGCTACGAGGTGGACGACGTGATGACCGCCTACGATTGGATGCTCGAGAACCTGCCACACGTGGATCCCGATCGGGTCGGCATGATGGGATGGAGCCACGGCGGCCTGATCACAATCCTGTCGATCACACGGGATGGCCATCCCTTCAGAGCCGGTGCTGCGATCGTGCCGGTCACCAACCTGGTCTTCCGGCTCTCGTACAAGGGACCGGAGTACCAGCGCGCCTTCTCGACTCAGGAGCACATTCAGGGACTCCCCTTCGAGCGTAAGGACCTCTATGTGGAGCGGTCACCGTTCTACCAGGTGGACAAGCTCCGGACGCCTTTGCTCGTGCACGTGGCAACCAACGACGAGGACGTGGACTTCGAGGAAAGCTCGATGTTGATCTACAAGCTGCGCGCGACGAAACCCGATCTCGCGGAGACCAAGATCTACGAAGATCCCGAGCCCTGGGGTTACACGGTGGGGCATTCCTTCAGCTGGCGGGTGGACGCCGGCACGCTTGAGCGGGTGGACTCGCCGGCGCAGCAGGACTCGTGGAATCGAGCGTGGGCGTTCCTGGAGGAGCACCTCAGGCCCTACGAGGATCCGAGCGCTCGGTGACGCGTCGCTGAGCCACGGCAGCCCCGCAGACGGCGTGGACCCGCGCGCGGCCTCACCGCATGCGCCCCCCGGAATCCAGGCGCACCGTTTCCTGACTCAGAAGATCGTGATCGCGGCCGGAAGCCCCAGCCGAGCCGCGACTTCCACCCGCGGACGATGCCCCCCACCGAGAACTCGGCCGGAGCCGGGAAGAGAAACGCCTTCCGCTATGTAGCAGAGGGCTTTCCCGGGTTCAGATCAAAACTCCCTTCACAGACCGCCCCACCGGATCGCATACTGTCGACAGCAGCGGCCGCTCGCGCAGCCGAGCGACCGTCAGCGCGCTCCCCGTGACTAGGAGTCGACGCATGGTCCCGATCACGTCGCTGGTACTCCCGATCCTGCTAGCGGCTGTGCTCGTGTTCGTGGCGAGCTCGGTCATCCACATGTTCCTGCCGTACCACCGGACGGACTACGCCCGGTTGCCGGACGAGGACGGCTTGGCGAACACGCTGCGGCCGCTGGCGATCCCGCCCGGCGAGTACATGATGCCGTTCGCGGAGGACCCGTCCGAGAGGAAGGACCCGGACTGGATCGAGAAGATGAAGACCGGGCCAGTCGCCATCGTCACCGTGTTTCCGCCTGGGGCGCCCGCCATGGGAGCACAACTCGCTCAGTGGTTCCTGTACTGTGTTGTGGTCGGGATCCTAGCCGCGTATGTCACCGGACGCGCACTCGGTCCTGGCTCGCCAGACGTCGCGGTGTTCCGCTTTGCCGGCGCCATTTCGTTCATCGCGTATACCGTGGCGCACTGGCAGAGCTCGATCTGGTACCGTCGGGCGTGGAGCACGAACATCAAGAACACGTTCGATGGTGCCGTCTACTCGATCCTGACCGCTGCCGCGTTCACCTGGTTCTGGCCGGCATAGCCGGCTACGGCATCGGCACGCGCAGTCTCGGCCCCACCAGCACCAGGTACAGAAGCGCGCCGACCAGGACGACCCCCACCACGAACACCCAGTGGCGGAAACCCGACTTCGCGCCCGACTTCTCCTTCATGCACCCCTCCTCTCGGCCCTGAAGGCCTGAAGTTCGGGGGCGTGGCGCCGGCGCGCCAGCGGATGGTGGCCGACCCGACGCACCCGATACGTCGAGTCGGAGCGGGCGCGCACAGGCTGGATCGGGGTACGGACCGCGACGTGCGTTTCATGCCGCGGAGGGCCCGAACGCGAGGAGTCGTGATTCCGGAGGAGAGGTGTTCGTGAACGTAGCCTGGTGGAGAGCCCTTGCGTCGGCACTCGCCGTCATCCTGGTGGGAAGCGGCTGCACCAGCGTCCGACGTGTGCTCCGGCTCGAACCGGAGGCCCCGCTCCCGGCCGAGCTCCCGACCGCTGCGTTCCTCGGCGCCGACCGCATGCTCAGCGCACCCGGCGAGGCCGCCGGCCGGTTCGAGCACGTGGTGTTCCCGGCCACCGGAGCGAGCGGCACGTTAGCGCCGGGCGACAGCCTGGTGCTGCTGGACCTCACCGGGTCCGGCGTGGTCCGTCGCATCCGGCTGGACCTCGCGAGCGCGGATCCCCACTGGCTTCGGCGCATCGCGCTGCGCATGCACTGGGACGGCGAGGTCGAGCCCTCGGTTCACGTTCCACTCGGCGACTTTTTCGGCAACGGGTACGAACGGCACGCTTACGCTTCGCTCCCGATGGGAGTGGGAAGCGACGGGTTCTTCAGCTACCTGCCGCTTCCCTTCGCCCGCGGCGCCCGCGTCGTACTCGAGAACGGAACCGACCTACCCGTCGAAGGGGTCACCTTCGACGCCGATGTGGAGGTGGAGCGCGAGCCGGCCGGTCCGGTCGCTACGTTTCACGCGCTCTGGAGCCGTGACCCACGTGCGCGACCAGACCGGCTGCACGAGGTGGTCGACGCACGGGGCGCGGGCTGGTTTGTCGGAACGATTCTGAGCGCCCAGGGGCACGACGGGACGCTCGCGTTCCTGCGCGGGAACGGCCTGTTCCGGGTGGACGGCCGGACCCTCGACTCCGCTTCGGTCGCGGCCTATCTGGGCCCGGGCGTGGCCGGCGACGCGACCGTGGCCGGACCCCTGCACGGCGTGGTCCTCCGAGACGACCGGGGACGACTCGCGGCGTACCGCTGGCACCTGGCCGATCCGATCCCCTTCCGCAGCTCGTTTCGTCTCGAGCTCCAGCGGGGACGGGCCAACCGAGAGGCGGCCGAGTATGCGACCGTCGCCTATTGGTATCAGACCGAGCCTCACGATCCGCTGCCACCCCTTCCCGGTCCGCACGAGCGCCGGGTCCCCGACGTGCTCGTCCCGCCCGAGGCGGTGCGCGGTGACGAGCTCGATGTGATCGGCTTGGGGACCGGCGCCGTCCGTATGAGCGTCCCCGTTCCTCGCCCCGACCGCTACGAGGTCATCTTCTACCGGGAGGCATCCCCGGGTGCGGTGACCCCCAGCGTCACGGTGGGTGGCTCCGAGCGGCCGGCACGCACGCTCGAATTGAGCCCCCCCGGGTCGGAGCTGGGCGACGTGCTGCCCGGGCTACTCCTGGACACCGTCACGGCAATCGCACGTGCCGTGGAGCTCCAGCTGTCCGCGCACGGGGGCGGAATTGCCCTGCCGGCCGCCATTCACGCTCGACCGATCGAGCACCCGGTCACCGAGTGGTGGGGGATCGGCAGCTGGCCCAACCCGGGCATCACCGATTCGAGGACTGCGCTCGAGTTCATCTGGGGCCCCGACCGGGAGCCCGAGCTCGACCGAAGCCACGCGCTGCTCGACGGCCAGACGGCGGTCTGGGAACCCCTCGACGCGGATGCGGACGGGGCCGTGACGCTCGCGCCGAAGGGCGGAACCGCGTACGCGCAGGCGTTCCTGTTCGCGCCGCGCGAACGCTCGGTCACGTTAGTGATCGAAAGCGAGGGCGCGCCTCGCGTGCTGGTCGAGGGCATCCCCGCACTGGCTCGCCCGGCGCGTCCGGGGGCGGCTCCCGGGACCGAGCCGGCGGCCGGGGAAACCGACTTCAGCGCCTACCTGCGCGCCGGCTGGAACCGCGTGCTGGTGAAGCTCTCCGCGATCGGCGGGCCGGGCCGATTCCGACTGCGAGCGGCAGATCCGTTCGACGAGCTCCGCTGGGCCCGGACGCCCTCCTGAAGGGGGGCACGGAAGTCGACGTACACGGCCGTAGTCGTGGGGTACCTCGTTCCTTGCCGGCTCGCTGGTCTCCCGCGAGTTTCTGATCGATTCGTGTCCGCATCCCCGTTCGGCTCGGGCAAGGAGGCCCAAGCATGTCGGATTCCAATCGTCCCTCGGACGTGGTCGAGCAGCCCGCAACCGAGACCCGCTCGCGCATCGGCGTCGAGGGTGTCACCGGGCCAGCGATGCAGTACGATTATACCAACTTCTACTTCGGCGCCGGCGAGGACGCCTTCGACCTGCTGGATCCGTTCGACCAGTGGTGGAGCGAGGCCGAGGCCGGCGGCTACTACCAGTATGAGCTCCCGCTCTTGTCCGCCCCGACGACCCGGGTGGACGTGCTGGACAAGAAGACCGGGGACATCAGGACCGACCTAATCAACTTCGCCTCGTACAACTACCTCGGGTTGTCCTACCGCCCGGAGGTGAAGCAGGCGATTCGGGAAGCGGTCGAGCGCTACGGCGGCGGCTCGTCCGGAAGTCCGATCCTTTCCGGAACGACCGATCTCCACCGCCAACTGGCCGAGGAGATCTCCCGCTTCAAGGGGAAGGAGGCGACCCTCGTCTTCCCCACCGGCTACAGCGCCAACGTGGGCACCATCGCGGGGCTGATGCGATCTGGCGACCTGATCGTCGCCGACCAGTGGGCACACGCCTCGATCGTCGACGGAATGATCCTGTCCAAGGCGACCAGCCGGTTCTTCCGGCACAACAACGTCGAGGACCTGGACCACAAGCTCTCGGGCTTCAGCGGGAAGAAGCTCGTGATCGTCGAGGGTGTGTACTCGATGGACGGCGATCTGCCGCCCCTGCGTGACATCGTGGCGGTCGCCAAGCGCCACGGCGCCCGGATAATGATCGACGAGGCGCACTCCACCTTCGTCTTCGGGGCGAACGGACGCGGCGTGGTCGAAGAGCTGGACCTCGAGGACGAGGTCGACATCCACCTCGGCACTTTCTCGAAGAGTCTGGGTGGGCAGGGCGGCTATACGACCGGCAGCCTCAAGCTGATCAACTACCTGCGCGGCTTCAGCCGACCGCGCTTCTTCAGCTGCGCGCTGGCGCCGACCGTCACGGCCGGAGTGCTGGCGGCGCTCAGACTGGCGCGGTCGGAACCCGATCTCCGCACCCGCCTCTGGGACAACGTCCGCTTTATGAAGAGCCGGCTGGAAGAGGGGGGTGTGCCGACCGGGGTTAGCGCGTCTCAGGTGATCCCGATCATGGTGCGCGACGATGCATGTATTTTCAGCATCGGCGAGGCGCTGCTCGAGGCCGGCGTGTTCATCAACCCCGTGAAGTATCCGGCGGTGCCCAAACACAAGAGTCGGTTCAGGATGTCGATCTCCGCCGCCCACAGTCGGGACGAGCTGGATGAGGGCGCAAAGCTGATCGCCGGTGTGCTCCAGGAGTACGGCATATGCCAGTAGACGACGGTCGTTACGTCTTTACCACCGGGGTGAGCGCCTTCTTCGAGATGCCCACGTCGGATGCACGACGCATCCTGCCCGAGCAGCTCCAGCCCGTCGAGGTCCGTCACCAGCGCAGCATCCTTGCCGTGACCGCCTTCCACTTCAAGGAGAGCGTAGTCGGCCCCTACGCGGAGCTGATGTTCTCTGTGATCGTGCCGCCCTTCCCGGGGCGCTGGGGCCAGCACCCGAAGGCCGGCTTCTATCCATTCCTGGCTGCGACCAGCTCGGAGGAGAGCCGCCGGCACCGAAGCGAGGCCTTCAGGATCCCGCACATCGCGGAAGATATCGACGTCCGCTTCGTCGAGACTGCGGGCGCACTCCAGGTGAGCATCTGGTCACGGAGCGGACCGGTGATCGACCTCACCGTGACCCAGCACAAGTGGGAATCGGCCAGCCACCTGCTGCACACATTCATGATAGACGGCGAGCAGCGCTTCAAGGCGAACCTTCAAATCAGCGGTCGATACACGGTGCACGAGAACGAGCGTGGGTGCATGACGCTGCACCATCATCCCATGACCACCGCGCTCACCCTCGAGGAGATCAGCCAGTATCCGTTCCGCGAGCACTGGCTCAAGGAGGGGGTCGAGCTCTTTCACCCCCTGGAGACGCTGTAGCCACCGCAGTTCGCCTCGCCATCAAGTCTGGATACGGACGTCGGGTCGTCCACAGGATGAGGAATGCAACCGCGAGGCCCGACATCCCCAGCGGATAGCTCCACAGCGGAAGATCGAACTCCCCGCTCACCCAACCGAGCCTCACTGGAACGATGGCAACGGCGTTGTTGAGCGCATGCCATAGCATCGCCGGATAGATGGACCCCGTGAGAAGGACAACCGCCGCGAGCAACGCTCCCAGGTAAGCCGTGGGTAGAATCCGCCACAGGCTCACGTGGAAGACGCCGAAGACGAGCCCGACCGTCAACGTCAGCGCGACAGGCCGGAGCCGCTTCGCGAGCCCGTGCATGAGCACACCACGGAACGCGAGCTCTTCGAACACTCCGGGCACCACCGCCAGGAAGAGAACCACCTGCCAGAGCGCCAGGTCGTCGCTCCCGAGGAATTGTCCGAAGGAGCGGATCACGCGCTCCGGCACCGGAACCAGCCTTTGGAAGAGCTGCGCGATCCCCATCCCGGTCACGAGGGCAGCAGGCACCCCGATCAGCACGGCGGGCCAGGCGGCCAGGGGAGCAGGCCGGAGCGCAAAAGCCTCGCGTGGGTTCAGTCGGTAGGCTCGCACCATCAGCAGAGCGCCGACGAAGAAGAGGCCCACGATGTTGAACAGCACCTGCCCCTCGAGCGCAAGCGCCTCTCCGAACCAGAGCGACGTGACCACGAGGACAACCCAGAGGACTCCGAACCAGCGGAGCACTCGACGAGGGAAGAGCGCCGGCCCGCCGAGCAGGTCCGCCTCGTCCAGCTCGGCGGTCGTAATGAGCCGCTCGGTCGACAGGGTACGCTCTGTGAGGCGTGCGGCACCCCACGCGGCGACGCCGGTCGACAGGAACGCAAGCGCGAGGAACGGCCAGTCCAGCTCACCGACCATGACCTCACGCACCGCCGCTCCCACGCCCGCGATCGGTACGAGTGCGATCGCAGACCGGAGATCCATCCCCGGTAGGATCGCGACCAGGGTGGGCGCCACGAAGGCGAGCAGCAGGGGGAAGAAGTACAGCTGGTATTCCTTGTAGCTCTTCGACCAGCCCGACAGCAGCAACAAGGCACTCGAGACCAGAACGGTGAGCGGGAGGAACAGGGCCAGAAGGACCAGCAGCGAAGCCAGCGCGAGCGAGACCGCGAAGCCTTCCGGCAGGTCGATCAGGCCGAGCACCACGTAGACGAACAGGTTGAGCAAATTGATCAAGGTCACTGCAACCCCAACCGTAACGACCGCGAGCTGCTTCGCGCTCACGATCTCCGACCGGCGGGCTGCAGTGGTGAGGAGTGTCTCCAGCGTGCCCCGCTCTTTCTCGCCGCTGATCGCGTCCACAGCCACGATCGAACCGCCACCGAGCATCAAGAAGAGCAGAAGCGGGGTAAGGATCAGCCCCAGGAATGCACTTCCCTCGCGTTCCGCCGACGCGACGTTCTCCGTCTCCAACTCGCCCAACCGGTCAGGATCGATAGCAAGGCCGTAGGCGAGGTACACGCTGTCACGATGCTGCCGTCGTACCTGTTCCAAGCGCTGGCGCAGTCTCTCCACCGCCGCGCGTGACACGTCGCGGTCGCTTCTGTAATGCAGCCGGATCACGGGAACGTCCGGCAGGTCGGCAAGCTCGCCTGTCTCTGCGCTGTCGGTCTCGGTGAAGGTCGCCAACTCGAGCACCCGGACCCTGCGGTACTCGTCGCCGGTCATCCCCTCGACCACCAGCTGGATAGCCCCCGCACGTAGGAGCGAATCCGGATTCGGGCTGCGGTCGTGAAGGAACGTGGCAGCGGTGCGTGTCGTATCTGGATCGAACGTCTCGATTGCGAGCGCATGCTCCACGCGGAAGTACGCGAAGTCCTCCTCGCTTCCGGTGACCGCGTAGCGGTAGGTAGCCTGCTCGATCCGACGAGCCTCGCGGCGCTCTACCGCGCGTAACCCCATGATCAGAATCGGGAACAAGACCAGGGGCGCGACCACCGCGATCACGATGGTGCGGGTGTCCCGAAGCAGCATGCGTAGCTCGTATCGAAAGAGCGTCCCCAGCACGCCGCCGCCAACCGCACCGCTCATATCGGGCGCCATGGGTCAGACGCTGCCCCGCAAGTAGTGAACGAAGATGTCCTCCAGATAGTGCTTCCCGGTGACGCCACGGTGATCAGCGAGGGTCCCCGAAGCCAGCAACCGGCCTTCGTGTATGATCGCGATCGTGTCGCACAGCTTTTCTGCCTCGCTCATGATGTGGGTCGAGAAGATGATTGCCTTTCCCTCGGCACGGAGCGCTCGAATCACCTCCTGCATCTCCAGCGCATTGATCACGTCGAGTCCCACCGTGGGTTCGTCGAAAATGAGCACCGGTGGATCGTGGGCGACCGTTCGCGCAATCGACACTTTCTGCTTCATGCCGCTCGAGAGCTTCTCGACTCGCGCCGCCTGGAAGTCGGCGATTCCGAACCGGCGCACCAGATCGTCCACGCGCGCATCCACCTGTTGCGCCGGGTAGCGGTTTACGCGTGCGAAAAATTCGAGCGTCTCACGGGCGGTGAGGCGAGGATAAAGAGCCGTCGAGGCAGAGTAGAATCCCAGATTGCGGCGCACCGCTTCCGGCTCACGCACGATGTCGTGTCCCATCAGGCGCGCGTTCCCACCGGTGGGCCGCAGGACGGTCGAGAGCATTCTAAGTGTGGTGGTCTTGCCGGCGCCGTTCGCCCCCAGCAGTCCGAGGATCTCCCCCCGGTGGCACCGAAAGCTGAGCCCGTCCACCGCGCGCACCTCACCACGCGCCTCGTCCCAGAAGGACTTGGTCAGACCTTCGACAGTGACCGCGGGCGTCGTCCCGGCGTCGACGTCCACGTCAGGCCCCGCGCATATCAGCGGGACGTCGCAGGAGCCGTTCTTTCAAGAACCGCCAGAAGCTGCCGTCATACGCGCCGATCAAGAAATCCTCGAAACCCAGGATGCCGCGGGCGAGGAGCAGGCAGAGCGCCACGGTCATCACTTCCACCGCCAGAGTCTCCGCAATCAGCGGCCAATGGAACACGCCGCGCACGGCATCGCGCACCATCATGGCGACGTTGCCGACCGGGATGGCGGCGGTCGCTGGCGTGAGCCTGACTTCGGAGCCCTGCCCGAGCAGGAGCGGGATGAGTGCGAGCCAATAGACCGGAGTTACCATCCCCTGCCCCTCCTTGAACGTGCGCGCGAACGCGGCCAGGATCATCATCGCAGCGGCGAAGAAGAGTGCGAGCGCAAAGGCCCCGAGCACCATGACTGGAAAGGCCAGCGCCGGAAGCGCGAACTGGAACGCTTCTCCGCCCTGGGCCAAGAGCGGTCGCATCACCGCCCCCATCGAGAGGAACATCGCGGTCACATTCAACACTCCTGCGGTCAGCCCCAGCGTCGCCACATACAGGTACTTGGCCGCGATCACGTCCCGTCGCGGTGCCGCCAATGTCAGGGTGGTTTCCCAGGTCGACCGCTCGCGCTCCCCGGCGGTCGTGTCGATCGCGGGAATGAAGCAGCCGAGCGCAACCATGATCACGATGAAGAGAGGGAGCATCTCAGCAAGCAGGAGCGTTCCGAGCTGCTGCTCGGTGGAAACGCTGTAGGGGATCACCTGGAAACCCTCCGCCTCGGAGCGAGGAATTCCCAGAGTCTCCGCCTGCCGGCGCAACCAACGCTTGCGGTAACGCTCAATCACACCTGCCACCCGCTCGCGGCCACGACGGCTACGCTCGATCGAGCGATCGTAGGCCATGCGTGCGGTGAAGTTGCCCGGGATCTCGGCGCCCGCACCGACGGGCGTGAGAAACTCGGCGACCAGGTCGAGCTCCCCCGAAGCGAGCTGCTGCTCTGACTCCGCCACGGTGAGGGTGGGGACCAGCTCGATCGCCGGCAGCGCGCGCAGGGAGTCGAGAACCTCGCGGTGCATCTCCGAAAGGCCGTGCACCGCAACACGCGAGCGCGCACCCTCGGCCATCCCCTCCGCGAAAGTCCAGCCCGTGAACATCGCCCACAGCAGAGCCGGGTAGAGAAAGGTGGGGAGGAGAACGCTGTTGACGACGATGCTCCGCTCACGTAACGCCGAGCGGAGCTCCTTGACGTACAGAGCCAGGATCACGGACTCGCGCTCGAGTAGCCCGGCGACGCGCGCGGAGCGTAGCCCGTCAGACCGGCGGCAACCGGCGAATGCGGAAGATCAGCCAGGAATCGGGGGGAACGTCGGGGACAACGTAGCGGCCGTACCCGAGCTCGGGCTTGACGACGAGGAGGCGCTCCTCGCCCACACGAATGCCCTCGACTCCCTCCATGAAGCCATCAACTAGGTAGTCCTCACCGACGGTGACGCCGAAGGGCTCTCCCCCTTCGGTCGTGTCGAACCTTGTGCCATCGGAGAGCCATCCGGAGTAGCGCACTGCGATTCGCTCACCCACGCGGGCGGGCTCGCCCGTGCCCTCCTCGATCACCTGGATGTAGAGCCCGCTGTCCGTGCGGTCCATGTCCCGAAGGTCCACGCCGAGCTCGGGCGCAAACGTGGATGGCGGATCCGGCTCATCGTCGCGGCGGCGCGCGAGTAAAACGACGACCATGAGCAGGCCACCGACCAGAACGAATAGTCCAACGCGCGACGTCATGCTCATGCGGGAGCTCGACAGAGGGCTGAAGCGATAAGCCGGAACGTTGGACTGTCTCACGATGTAAGCTCGCGAAAGCGAGCCGCGAGCCGCGGCCCCGTCGCCTCGTCCTCGTGCTTGAAGAACACCCAGAGCTGATCCCACGGAACGCTTGTCAGCCGCTCTCCTCACTGTTCGAGAAGGGTACCCGGATACTCCACCCGGCGCAGCCGGGCGTAGCCCCAGTCCGAGGTCCTGACCACGGGAGGATCCTGGTCGTCCTCTCCGGTATCCGCAACCACGAGAGCAGCGTTGCGGGCCGCCAGTTCGTTGTAGACACGGTCGTCGTACCAACTGGAGCTGCGGAACTCGAACGCCGCGCGTGCGCCATCGGGGAGCAGCGTCAGGAAGTCGCGCAGGCGCGGCAGGTCTTGCTTCAACCAGGGCGGCGTCTGGAACAGAACCGGACCAAGCCGATCCCCGAGCGCCCCGCAGGCCTCGAACAGGTAGGCCAACGGATCAGCGGCGTCGGGGCCGAGTTTCGCCTTGTGCGTGATGCGCCGCGAGGCTTTGATCACGAAGGAGAAACCGGCCGGAACCTGGGCAGCCCACCCCTCCAGAACCTCGCGCCTGGGCAACCGGTAGAAAGTGTTGTTCACCTCCACGCTGTCGAAGCGTTCGCCGTAGTAGGCGAGCATCCGCTCGTTCTTGATGTCCTCCGGGTAGAAGCTCCCCTTCCACTCCGCGTAGGACCAGCCGCTCGTGCCGACGTGGATGGCCATCAGCCACGGGTGCCCGCACGCTCGCCGTCCCGAACGGGCAGGGGTGGCTGGGCCGGCCGTGTGTCCGCATGCCACTCGCGCAGCCTGCGGGCACCCCCACGGAAGGAGTACGCCTCGAAGCCGACCCGCTGCATCAGCTCCGCCAGGTGCGCGGTCTGGACCCCGTGGTCGCAATAGAGCACGTACACGCGATCTCGTGACAGTTGCTTCATGCGACTGGCCGCCTCGTGTGGCGCGCACAGCTCGGCGCCCGGAAGGTGCCACGCCCGGTACTGGTGCGCCGAGCGGCAGTCCAGCACCACGGCTCCCTCTGGAACGGCGTCGATGAACAGGTAGGACTCGACCAGCACGGCGGGGCTGAGCGCGCGTAGGTCGAGCACTCGGCGGTCCGCGACCGCAGAATCGAGCAGCGTTAGATTCAGACGGCTCTCCCTCGCGGCGACGCGCTCGGGTGATGTGTGCGTGACGGGCTTGTCGGGCACGATCGCGCAGTACTCGCGCACCCGCGCGGAGAGAGCCGCGGTTCCGATCGCTTCGGCACGCGCGATGATCCATGCCTTGTCGAAGCCGAGCAGCGGCCGGAAGACCGGGAGCGTGGCCACCGCGTCGATCGCGCGCAGATTGCCGAGCGTCTGGGATGAGACCTGACCGATCGCTTCTCCGGTGACGATCGCCTCGGCTGCGAGCTCGGCGGCGACCCTCTCGGCCACCCGATACATTTGCCGCTTCAGTATGACCTGCCAGTACCGCGGCTCGGAGTTGGCCCTCAGGTTCTCGATCGCCGCACCGAAATCCACCACGTGCAGCCGAGGCCGGTCTCCATAACTCCAGTCGTCCGCGATCACCTTGGTGATCGACGCCACCATGCGCTCGTACGCGTCCCCGCCGAGGTTGCAGAACACATAGTCGAGCGCCACGCCCCGCCTGAGAACCAACCATGCGGCGACTGCCGAGTCGAATCCGCCCGAAATCAGGCAGACGGCTCTTCCTTCGATTCCGAGCGGGAGCCCCCCCTGTCCACCCTGCCGAGAGCTGAAGAGGAAGGCCTCGTTGTCGCGAACCTCTACGAACACCGTGACGTCGGGCGCGTTCAGGTCGACCTCGGCGTACGGGTTGAGCGCGGCCCCGAGTCGGACACAGACGTCGCGTGATCGAAACGGGTGGCGTCCGGAACGGCGCGCGTCAATCGCGAAGGTGCGGTGGCCGGCTACCCGGTCGCGGTACAGCTCGTGGCCGACCTCGACGATGCGGTCAAGGTCGGAAGGGACGCGCGCGTCCACCCGTGAGACCGAGCTCGCACCGAACACCGCGCAGATCCGCTCGGCGGCGCCCGGATGCTCTGCCTCCACGAAGATCCGGTCCCATCGGTTCCGGATCGTGTGCGGCCCGCCGAGGCCGACGAGCGCGTCGTCGAGGTTCGCCACCAGGCGGTCCTGGAAGCGGCGCCGGGTGCGGCGCGACTTAGTGGTGACCTCGGGAGCGAGGCGGACCAGATAGAGCGGGTCGGGGGCGGTAGCGGACACGCCTGATCATAGCCCCCCGGGTGCCAGCTGGTGAACCCGGGGGCGCCTCAGCGCCTGCTCAGCATGATGAGGCCCATGACCATACCGATGGCCACGACCATCCAGCGGAGCGTCTTCGCCTCGACTTTCTGGACGAGGTATCCCGCACCCCAACCCCCGATCGTGGAGCCGATCAGCATGATCATGGCAACCGGCCAGACGATCACGCCGCTGACGACGAAGCCGAGGGCGGCCACTCCCTTGATTCCGGTCACCAGAAGGTTCTTGAGGCCGTTCGCGTCGTGCAGGTCGGCGACGCCGACCATGCCCAGCGTGAACAGCACCAGGATCCCGATCCCCGCACCGAAATAGCCTCCGTAGACCGCGACCAGGAACATCGCTGCGAGGGAGGTGCCGACCCGCCGCTCGCCCGGCGCGGGTTGCGACAGGTGTCGGCGGATCAGCGGATCGGCTGCGACCAGGCATGCGGAGCCGAGCACCATCCAGGGAGCGACGGCACCGAACCACGTGGCAGGCAACAGCAAGAGCAGAGCCGCCCCGACGCCACCGCCGATCAGCGCCGGGAGCCAGAGTGCCTGCCACCCGACCTGACCCCGGATGCGCCGACGGTAGCTCCAGCCACCGCCGGCCGAGCCGGCAAGCAGCCCGAGCGTGTTGGTGGCGTTCGCGATCTGCTCGGGCAATCCGACCCACACCAGGATCGGAAACGAGAGCGTCGTTCCACCACCGGCGATCGTGTTTCCCGCGCCGGCCAGGAGGCCGGCGGCCATGATCGCGGCCAGATGAAGAGGGTCGGTCAAGAAGTCCACGGCCGGCAAACCTCGCGGGCGCGGGACACTCGGACAATGGCGGCGCTCGCCACCCTCGCTGGACTGGACCGGGAGACGCAGCGCCGTGTACTGCAACGTGCCGCGCCGGCGTCGAGAACGCTGCGGCCATCCCCGATCAAGAAGATCTCCCAATGCGTAGCCCGGCCGCGTCCGCCGTCCTTCTTGCGATCCTCCTGGCGTTCCCCACCGCCGTGACGGCCCAGGTAGGCGTCGGTGTACACGTCGGCACGATCGGGCTCGGCGGCGACCTCGCAATCGCGCTCGGCGAGCGCGCTCAGCTCCGTGGAGGCGCGGGGCTCGTGCCGATCGAGCCCAGCCTCACGTTCTCCGACATCGATTTCACCGTGGAGCTGCCGAGCTCGTTCATTATCGCCGGGATCGATTTTTTGCCGACCGATGGCGGCTGCCGCATAGGCGGTGGCATCCTTATCAAGCCCGACAACCCGAGCATCACCGGCGAGTTCAGCGGTACGGTCAACATCGGCCCGAGGACCTACACCGGTGCCGAGGTCGGCAGCCTAACCGGCGTGCTCGAGACCAAGAGTGCGGCGCCCTATCTCATGATCGGCTTCGGCAAGCAAGCGTCGCGCGGCATTGGGCTGTTCCTGGACCTGGGCGCCGCGTTCGTGGGCGAGTCCACGCTGACGCTCGAAGCCGACGGCTTGATCGCAAGCGACGCCCAGTTCCGGACGGACCTCGAGCGGGAGCGCCGGGACATTCAAGACGACATCGACAAGTATTTCAAGATCTACCCCATCGTGAATCTCGGCTTGCGGATCGGCGTCGGGGGTTGACCGCCGGGTCAACGTTCCACGCCCCGGAGGTGTCCCCAGGGCTGTCGTAGACAATTCCAGGACCTGGTCATGGAGGCCATCATGTGTCGCTCCGCCATTCCTGTACTCTTCGTCGTCGCAGCGCTGCTCTCTCCAGAGCTCGCGGCTCAAGCTCCCCAGTCGGGCCCCGACGACCCCACGGTCCAGCAGTGGACCGTGCCCTGGGAACAGACGCGGCCACGCGATCCCTACGTCGCCCCCGACGGGCGGGTGTGGTTCGTGGGGCAGCGCGGCAACTACGTCGCCGTTCTCGACCCCCGCACCGGCGACATGAAACGCTACGAGGTCGAGGATGACGCCTTTCCGCATACGGTGGTCGTGGACCCGCAGGGCACGGTCTGGTACGCCGGCAACCGCGGTCGCCACATCGGCCGGCTCGACCCCGCCACCGGCACGATCGAGCGCATCGACATGCCAGACCCCGCGGCGCGCGATCCGCACACCGTCGCCCTCGACGGAGACGGCAACCTCTGGTTCACGCTGCAGGGCGCGAACATGATCGGACACCTGGACCGGGAGACCCATGAGGTCCAGCTGGTCCAGGCCGCCCAGGTTCAGGGCCCTCGTGGCACACGAGGGAGCAACCCGTACGGGCTCAAGGTCGACTCGAACGGCCGGCCTTGGGTCGCGCTCCTCAATTCGGCCCACATTGGGACCGTGGACCCGACCACCATGGAGTTCGAGCGCTACGCCCTCCCCGAAGGCTCGAGGCCACGCCGCCTCGTGATCGACTCCGGCAGTCGCGTGTGGTACGGCGACTGGGCGCAGGGCCAGCTCGGCGTGCTGGACCCGCAGACCGGTGAGGTGAAGGAGTTCGCTGACCCGAACGGCCCGAACTCCGGACCCTACGGAATGGCCATCGACGAGTGGGACCGGATCTGGTACGTGAACACGCGGGTCAGCCCGAACCGCTTCGTGGGCTTCGATCCCGCCACTGAAACGTTCATCTCCAACATGCCGATCGACGCGGGTGCAATCCGGCACATGTACTACGACGCGGGGACGCGGACGATCTGGTTCGGCACCGACTCGAACACCATCGGCAAGGCGGTAGTGAAGCCGCCCCGGAGGGGGGTGGACTGAGGCGCCCGCCGCCCGCGACTACCAGCCCGGAGCCTCCTATCGGCTCACGCTGGCTCTCGCCGACGAGTTGATGGACCTCGCGGGGTTCGAGGCCGCGATACGCTTCGCCGACGGCGACCGGGCAGGCGGACAGGCCGGCGCTCTCGCCCCGGCCGACTCGCTGGGAACGGCGACAGACTCCGCAGGCGTCACTACGTGCATCATCGACCCGAGAGTCACACGTCGCTCGTCATGATGAAGAGCGGGTGCAGCTTGAAAGCGTCGTAGCGAGGCCGCAGCCGATCGGCACGGTAGTAGTGGTCGATGTCTACGACCTTCTGTTGCCCGGTCACCACATCCACGGGCACCGAGTCGTAGACACCGTTCCGCACGCTCACCAGTCGACCCGATACACCCCCCAACACCAAGTCGAGCGCCATGTTGCCGAACGCCATCGGAACGATCGAATCGAGCGCATCCGGATCACCCGAGCGTACCAGATAGCCGAGCCGCTGGCTGATCACGTTCACGCGTCGGCCCTGGTTGTGCCTCGCCGACCTCTCCCTGAGCAGCTCCGACACTCGATCGCCGATCCCTCCGAGCTTCCTGTGGCCGAACTGGTCGCCCCCCCCCTTCTCGAAGGTCATTCCATCGGTGTGCGCCATGCGCGCTCCCTCGGAGACGAGCACAACTGAATACCGGCTCGGGTTGCGGCTGCGGTCATATGTCATGAGCTCCACCAGCCGGTCGACGTCAAAAGGGTGCTCGGGAATGACGCAACGGTCCGCCGCTCCAGCCATGGTCGGCAGAAGGGCAGTGAAGCCGGCATAGCGCCCGAACACCTCGATCACCATGAAGCGCTCGTGCGATCCGGCGGACGTGCGCAGCCGGTGCGTGAGCTCAATGGTGCGGGTCACGCACGTGCTGAAACCGATGCAGTAGTCCGTGCCCGGAACGTCATTGTCCATCGTCTTGGGGATGGCCACGACCTTGACGCCCTCCTGGTGCAGCCGATGGGCATAGGCGAGGGTGTCGTCGCCCCCGATCGGAATCAGGTAGTCGATCTCAAGGAAATCCAGATTCCTTAGCACCTCCGCCGTCACGTCGTTGACCGGCTCGGTGTACCGGTCACGGAGATGCGGTGGAACCTGGTCACCGGGAAGGTGGCTCGCGCGCGTGCGCGAACTGTGCAGGAACGTGCCGCCGGTGCGCCCGGCGCGATTCACCACTTCTTCGGTGAGTAGTTGCACGTTGTGTGTGTTGTCTGCATCCCGGTCGGGGACCAGCTCGACCAGCCCCGCCCAGCCGCGGCGGATACCGATCACCCGGTAACCCTCCCTCAGCGCCCGGATCGTGACCGCCCGGATGGCTGGGTTCAGCCCCGGCACGTCGCCGCCCCCCGTCAGGATTCCCAGCGTGCCACGTTTGCTCACGGACTCCTCCGCGCGTGAAATCGATCTCCCTCTTCAGGCGGCCCACGGCTCGGAGCGCGTCCCGGTAGTGGGAAATGCCGAAGGCGAGGAACCGCCGCAAGAACGCTGCCCCGGAGTTGCGCCACCGGCACATCTCTCACGGAAGAGGGTCACACCGGCATGCGCTTCTTGCTCCGCCTGATCGCCACAGCGGCGGCACTCTGGCTGGCCGTGCAGCTGGTGCCCGGAATCATCTGGAGCGGCTCCACCCTCGGCCTGCTGGGCGTCGCACTCGTGTTCGGCATACTCAACGCTCTCGTCCGTCCTTTGCTGATCCTTCTCAGCTGCCCCCTCATCATCCTGACCCTCGGGTTCTTCCTGCTCGTGCTCAACGCGGTCATGCTGCTCCTGACCGCCGCGGTGTCCAGCAGCCTGGGGCTCGGCTTCGTGGTGGAGGGGTTTCTCCCAGCCTTCCTGGGGGCAATGGTGGTCGCCGTCACGAGCGCCGTTTTGAACGTGTTCGTCGGCGAGCCGCGAAAGCGCCGCGGCTGATCAGAAGGCGGTCGGCCGTCTAGCTGTTCCCCTCCACCGCCAGCCGACGGTAGGCACGGGAATACCGGAGGAGTGGAGCACCCCCGTCCACGGCGGCCGTCAGCACCAGACCGAGCACCAGAACGTGGTCGCCTGCCGCATCACACCGCTGGACCCGGCATGCGAGCCGCACCAATGCGTCGGGGATCACGGGATCGCCTGCGCTCGGGAAGTGGCTGGGCCCGACCGGGAAGGAGTCGGCAAGCACGCTCGCCACCCGGACTTGGGCCTCACCGAGAATGCTGACCCCGAAGCGCCGCCGCTCGGTGAGGAAAGGGAGCACCTGCGCGCCAGGCCCGAGCGCTACCAGGACTAAGGGAGGCTCGAGCGACACCGACATGAACGCCGAGACGGTGGTAGCGAGCACACGGCCATCGTCGCGGACCGCGACGACAGCGACCCCGCTGGCCCACCGGGAGAGCGCCGCTCGGAACGCATCCGCATCCAGACCGGCGATCGAATTCTCAGGGTCCATGACCATTCGGTGGGAGGTGGGTCGAGGGAGGCCCCGCTGGCCTCCCGAGCCGGGCCCCGAGAGCCCGTGACGAAACTGCTTGCCTGCGCAGGTAGCCCATATGATATTAGCGCTTGCGTGAGTGAAAAGCTGGGGAAACTCCTGGTGCCAGAGAACCTGGACGCTCCGTCCCGGTCCTCTTTTTCATCGCGACAGAAGCGGCGGAATGGTTTCGTCGCGGGGCTGGAAGATGAGCGGCTGGTGCGGATTCTCACACCCCGGCATCGTCCAAGAACAACAGGGAGTAGGGAATGCGTACCACGGGCACTGTGAAGTGGTTCAACGACTCGAAGGGCTTCGGGTTCATTACCCCCGAGGACGGCTCGAAGGACTGCTTCGTGCACTTCTCCGCAATCCAGGGAAGCGGTTTCCGCACCCTGGCGGAGGGTGCGAAGGTCGAGTTCGACGTGGTGCAGGGCCAGAAGGGTCCGGCTGCCGAGAACGTGAGCGTCGTCGGCTGACGGCCGCTGCGGGCTTTCGTCCCGCGAAAGGAAAGGCCCCCCGGGAGCGATCCCGGGGGGCCTTTTCGCGTCAGGCGGCAGCACGTCAGGTACCGTCCTCGGCGCGCACCTCCACGGTCGCCTCGCCACCGGACCCGTACCCGACTCGTACCTCCCACGGCCGACAGCAGACCGGGCAGTCCTCGACGTAGGCCTGCCGCGGCCCGCTCCCCGGGTCGAGCCGGATCGTGCTCGACTCACCGCAGTATGGGCAGGTCACCTCAGCGCTTTCCTGGGCCAGACCGTCGCCCAGGGGGAAGTCCCGCTCGAGTGGGTCCGGCCCTCCACCGTTTCCACCATGGGCGCTCATAACGGGAAAGGTGCGCACCAGCGCGGCGCACGGCGATCTTGTCGTCATGCCATCAGGGAGTGAAGGGGGAACGGGCCGCCCCGTCGCCGTGGTAGGAGCGGCGGCGGCCGGGCTGCTCGCCGCTGCGGCCGTCAGTGCGTCAGGCCGTAGATCAAGTAGTTGACGCCCAGCCGGAACGCGTCGTTGGTGGGATCGATCGCGAGGAACCCGGTCCCGGCGTACTCCCAGTACTCGGCCAGATCAGAATTGTAGTTGATCAAGGCAAGCATCCGCTTGGTCGGGTCGTCGTCCTCGAAGATCCCGAGGTACGTGGGCTTGGGCAGTCCCCGAACCATCGGGTTGGGCACGTAGATGTCGTCGACTCGAAAGAAGGTCCGAAACACCGGATGGGTCTCGTCGATCTCGAGAGGCCTGTATTCGGGCAGCACCTGCCGGATCTGGTGCTCGAAACTCTCCCAGTGCCCGTATCCGTCGAAGTCGTCGAAAATGATGAAGCCGCCCTTGAGGAGGTGCGCTCGTAGATTCTGAGCTCCCCCCTCTGTGATCCGCCAGAATCCGGGCTCGGACATGTAGAGGATCGGGTACCCGAAGATCGCCGGGTCCTCTAGATCCACGACCACGCTCGACCCGGTGACCGGCCTCACCGACGTTACCTCGTCGAGCACGGCACCCATGTTCAGGTCGGCGTTCGGGTAATCGTGACTCCAGCTGCTGCTGCCGCCACCTCGAAAGAAGCCGCCGTAGCCGGAGACACCACTCCCCCGCGCGTTGTATCGAATCCGGGCGAAGACGAAGCGGCCATCGTAGGCGACGCCGGAGCGAACCTGCTGAGCAGGGCTTCCGGCGGGAGCCTCCGGGCGCTCCGGGCCAGCGGCGAGGAGAGCCGGCAGGCCCGCCGGGCGAATCGCGAGCAACGCCAGGCCCACCCCCGCCCCGAGCGCGGCCAACCGATAGGCCAGCACGGCCCTCACCAGTCCCTCGCACGGGCGTGAACCCGAGGGGGCCCCATCCTACCGGACGTTGCGGTACATCAGATCGATGGTCTCGTCGTACATGGCCTCCGCCTGCTCCCTACCACGGAGGATGGCGGCCGAGCCGCAGTGCTTGAGGTGGTTGCGCATCAACTCGCGACCCACCGCTCGCAACGCCTCCTGGACCGACGCGATCTGGATCATGATGTCGGCGCAGTAGCGGTCGTCGTCCACCATTCGCTGGAGACCGCGAACCTGCCCCTCGATGCGGCGGAGTCGCTTGATGTTGCGGTCCTTTACGGCGGAGTCGACGCCCACCGCCGCGCGTGCGTTCCCGTCGCCGGCCACGCAACCGCAGGCTGCGATCACACCCTCTGGATGTCCGTGCGCCATCCCACCACCTCCGTCTGCGCCGGGCGGGCAGCCTGAGTTTCGGACCCTGCTGCGATCGAGCCCGCCCCTGGGCCTCGCACTCGACCCCCCAGGGGGGCGGGCGTTCCACGGGGGAAGGCACTACGGCGCGATGCGGACCCAAGCCATATCATTGAGGATGGACAAGCCGCGCCGTCGCCTCTCCGCAGTCTGGTTCGCCGACATCGTGGGATACACCGAGCTCAGCTCGCGCGACGAGCCGGCCGCGCTCGCCCTCGTGCAGGAGCTGCAGGCTCTCGCGAGGGAGATCGTGGAGAGGGAGTTCGAGGGAAGGATCGTCAAGTTCATCGGCGACGCTATCCTGGCCGAGTTCGACAGCACGGAGTCGGCCGTTCGCGCCGCGGTCGCGCTCCAGGAGCGCTACGCGGTCGCCGCCGAGTCGCAGGGGCAACCATCGCAGCTCCATACCGGCGTACACCTCGGCGAGGTGACAGCCACCGCGGACGGTGATCTCTACGGGGACGGAATCAACACCGCCGCACGTCTTCAGCAGGAGGCCACCGCCGGTCAGATCATCATCTCGGAGGACGTATGGCGGCAGCTCAGGCAACGCCCGGAGTTCAGCTTTGCGTCCCTCGGAGCGGTCGAGCTGCGTGGAATCACGAGCCAGGTGCAGGTCTTCGACGTGCTCTTTGGAGCTCGGGCAGCACTCGCGGGCCAGAGCGAGCCGCCGAGTCCGCCCGATCGTCATGTTTCCGGAGGTGCTGTGCGGCGCCGGGCTCTCGTAGCGGGGGCGGCCGCGATCTTGGGGCTTGTTTTGCTGGTCGTGTTGCTAGTGCGCACGAGCGACCCGACCGGAACGGTAGGGCAGCCCGCACCCACGGATCCGACAGGCCGCCGCGACGAGGTCGTAGGCGCTACCGGAAACGCACGAGAACCGGCCAGCGGGTCGGAGACGAGGGGCACCCCGACACCGGTCGAGTCGCCGGCGGCGGAGGCGAGCAGCTCCCGAGCGACCGGTCCGCTTGAGGAATCGCCGGGGGAGCGAGGTGCCCGCGCAGGAGACCCCGATGTGACCGAGGAAGGCACAGCGGCGCGAGCGGGCGAGCAGGTCGGGAGGCAGCCGGATCCCTCCGCCCTGTTAGCGGTCCGGGGACTACTGGAGGAGTTCGCCGCCGCTCTCGGTGCCCGAGATCCGGGGCCCCAGCTACGACGCCTCTACCCGGGGGCTTCGCTCCGGCAGTCGCTTCTGTTCCGCGGAATCAGACAGCAGATGGGTCCGAACGTCCGGACCCGCCTGGCAGCGGTGGAGCCGATCGGGGTAAGCGGCGATACGCTCGCCATACGGTTCGCGGTGCTCGCGTCCGGAGCCGGGCGGACGCAAACGATTCCATTCGAGGCCAAGGTGGTGGGGAGCCCAGCCGGCCCGCGCTTCGCCGAACTCATCCGTTCGCGTCTTAGGCCTTAGCGCAGCGATTTCTGAAGACGGCGGACGTCTCGAAATCGGGATCATGAAGCCACCCGAGGATAAGCCCTACCCCTCAGTAGTCGGCGGCCCGGCTGCCGGGCCCGCTCGGGCACGTGGCCATTGCAGCCTGCCCCTGGGCTGGGGGACCGCGCCGCGCTAGAATCGGCCCGTACGAAACCCCTTCCGCTAACACGGAGCAGACCGATGATCCATTCCTTTTCCGCAGCGGCGCTTGCCCTGCTGCTCGTCGCATCTTTGCCCGATCGGTTGGCCGCGCAATCCATGGGCCTGCAGTTGCGCGTCGACCGGAGCACCTCCGCCGCCGATCCGGACGACGTGCCGGACGTGGAGGTCCTGCCCGCCGCCAACGGCTTCGAGGTTCGGACGGGGCCCGCAGCCGTGGTGTGGAATCCGGCCAACACCACCACCGGGGATTACACCCTCCGGGCCACCTTCAGGCTCGTGGAGCCGAGCAACCACGTGAATTACTATGGGTTCGTGCTCGGCGGCAGAGACCTCGGGGGCCCCATGCAGAACTACCTGTACTTCCTGGTCGCCCAGGACGGCTCGTTCATCATCAAGCATCGGGCGGGCGAAGAAACGCACGACATCGTTCCACGCACCAGCAACACGGCGGTGAACGCGATGGACGCGAACGGCCAATCCACCAACACTCTCGAGGTGCGCGTGGCCGACAACGTCGAATTCGTAGCAAACGGCACCGTGTTGCACTCGGTCCCCAAGACGAGACTGGCCGCCAGCACCAACGGCATCTACGGCGTGCGCGTCAACCACACGCTGCGGCGCGTCGCGGTCGATGGGCTGACCGTAACCCGGTAGACGCCGGCACCGCCGGCATCGCAACTCAGTGATCGACGGCCCGTGCGCGTTCCCGCGCACGGGCCGTCGCCGCGCATCGTTGAACGGTCCTCTAGAATCGGAGCGTCACGAGTACGATGAAGATCGGCCTGGTCGGCTTCGCGGGGTCGGGTAAGACCACGGTGTTCAACACGATGACCGGGCTCGGCGTCCCGGTCGGGTTCGGCGGTGAGCTCAGGCAACGAGTGGTCCGCGTACCCGACGAGCGGATCGACGTGCTCTCGCGGGTCTTCTCCCCGAAGAAGACGACCTACGCTGAGATGAGCTTCACCGACGTCCCCGGCGAGCACGGCGCCGAGCAGAAGGGCCTCTCCACCAGGGCACTCCAGCAGATCCGGGAACAGGACGCGCTCTGCCTGGTGCTGCGCGACTTCGTGAACCCGGCGATCGACGCGCCCCCCGGTCCGCTGCGTGACCTGGAGGCCTTCCACCTGGAGAGCGTCTTCGCGGACCTGGGTATCGTCGAGCGGAGACTCGAGCGGGCGAAGAAGGAGAAAGCGCCTGCGCTGGAGCAGGCCGCCTTCGACTGCATGAAGAGAGCGCTCGAGGAGGGCGATCCGCTCCGCAGCCTCTCTGCGTCCGAGCTCGACCGCGGCCAGCTCAAGGGCTACGGGTTCATCACCGACCGGCCGCTCCTAGTAGTGGTGAACCGCGACGAGGAACGGGCGGCAGAGCCCCTGCCGCACGACCTGGGTGCGAGGCTCGACGCCCTCGGCGCCGCCGGGCTCACGCTGTCGGCCAGCGTCGAGGCCGAGATCGCAACCCTCCCTACGGAGGAGCAGGCGGCTTTCCTCGAGGACCTCGGGCTGCACGAGTCGGCGCTCGCGCGCTTCATCCGTACCGCCTACGGGCTGCTCGACCTGATCTCGTTCTTCACGGTGGGCCCGGACGAGGTGCGGGCCTGGCCGATCCGGCGCGGTACGGCCGCCCGCCAGGCCGCAGGCCGCATCCATTCCGATCTGGAGCGCGGCTTCATCCGCGCCGAGGTGATCCCGTACGCGACCTTCATGGAACACGGCTCCGAGCAGGCGGTGAAGACCGCGGGCAAGCTGCAGGTCGAGGGCAAGGACTACGTGGTCGCGGACGGAGACATTCTGCACGTACGGTTCAACGTCTGACCAGGACCCCCATGAGCACCGGCCGGACGCTCCGGCACGCGCAGGCTGACGACGTGGGTTTTGGGGGATCGCCCTCGGACGAGGGCCGTGAGGCGAATCTTCCGCTGCGGGAAGGTAACGGCGACCGTGGCGTTCGTGTAGGTCAGGTCACCTCACCGCCCGACGCCGCGGGCGCGCCCACACTCAGGAGCATCCCGACTGCAAGCACGGTCACGGCCCCGATCACGTTGTGCCAGAGGAACGAAATGGTCGGCGCCAGGAAGCTGACCGCACCCACCATCGCCATCCCCGCGAACAGCCCGTAGAACGCGCCGCGCGCACGGGCCCGTCCGATCAGCGCGAGCAGGAAGACGCCAAGGATCGAGCCGTAGAAGAACGAGCCGAACCGATTCACCACCTCGATCAGCGAGCCGAGCTGAACGGCATACACGGCGACCACGCAACAGAACGTCCCCCAGAATGCGGTCGCCACCTTGGACGCGATCAGGTAGTGCCGCTCGCTGGCCCGCCGCCGAACCCTACGCCGGTACACGTCGATCACCGATGCCGTGGCCAGCGAGTTGAGCTCGGCCGCGATCGTGGACATGGCGGCCGCGAGCACCGCTGCAATGAAGATCCCGGGCAGTCCCGGAGGCAGCTCGCGTAGCACGAAGGCCGCCGTCACGTAATTCACGTCGCGCGGGTTCTCCCCGGTCACCTCTTCGGCGAGTTCGAGCGCGCTCGCTCGTACATCCTCGACATCCGCGTTCCCCGCGGCGAAAGCTGCGCGCGCGGCGTCACCATCGGGCCCGGATCCGGATCCGCCCAACGCCAGCGCGCCGGCCGCTGCGCTCCGCTCGGCGAGCGCGACGCTGAAGCGATCCTCGAGCGCCGCGTAGTCAGCGCCCCTGCTGCTCGCCCGCACCTCTGCCTCGTGCGCCGGATTGAAGAGCAGCGGCTGCGGGCTGAAGTTGTAGTACACGAAGATCAGCACACCCACTAGGAGCACGAGCGCCTGCAGCGGGATCTTCCAGTACGCGCTCATGAACAGCGATCCACGTGCTTCGTCCACCGATTTCGCAGCCAGGTAGCGCTGTACCTGGCTCTGGTCGGTGCCGAAATACGACAGCATCAAGAAGGTCCCACCGATCAGCCCGGACCAGAACGTGTAGGTCTCGTTCAGGTTGACCCGGAAATCGAATGCGTCGAGCCGCCCCGTGGCGCCCGCCACGCGGAGAGCGCCCCCCAGACCGACCCCGTCAGGCATCCCGACCACGACCGCGACGACGATCCCCAGCAGCCCGACCACGATGATCACCATCTGCTTGACGTCGGCCCATGCGACCGCCTGCACGCCACCGAGTGCGGCGTAGACCACGGCGGGGAGCCCGACCAACGCGACCGCGACGGGAAGCGACCAGCCGAACAGCGCGGACAGGATGACGGCGGGCGCCGAGATCACCACCCCGGCAGCCATGGCGCGCGACAGGAGGAAGAGCAGGCTGGTCAGCGTCCGTGTGCGCGGGTCGAAGCGACGCTCCAGGTACTCGTAGGCGGTGTAGACCCGCGCGCCGTGCAGCAGCGGCACCAGGGTGACGGACAGGATCACCATCGCGACGGGCAGCCCGAGATAGAACTGGATGAACCGGATTCCGTCGGTGGCTCCTTGCCCGGTGGTCCCCACCAGCGTGATTGCGCTCAGTTGGGTCGCCATCACGGACAACCCGACCACCCACCACGGCAGGCTCCGGTTGGCGAGCAGGAATCCCTCCATCCGGTCCGCGCCTCGGACGCGGCGAAGGCCGTCCCATACGATGTAGACGACGTAGACGACGACGATCAGCCAGTCGAGCGGGTGCATGCCGAGACCTTAGCCGTCAGGGCACGCCGTAGACGACGCTCAGGAGCCAGAGCGCGACCAGCGTGATGATTTGGACGGCGAAGACTCGGATCGCCACGCGACGCACACGCGCGCGCGCGTCAGGATCGGTCACGGCGTCGGGAGAGACCTGATCCTGGCCAGCCAACCGGCTCAGCCGCCGGCCGGTGGAGGCGGGACGAGGGCGGTGAAGTCCGCCTGCATCTGTCCGCCGGACATGTACTCGAGCAACTGTTCAAACGCCTGGCTTTGCCCTATCGCGGGGAGCTCGAGGATGTAGACCGCGTCTCCTTCCATGACGCCCGGCTGGGGAAACCTGACCGCCGTCAGGCTGATCGGCTCGCCCGCCACGAGTCGATCGAGTACGTCCTTGCGGATCGGAGCCATGTACGAGATAGGCGCACCCGCCGCCGCGGCCGCACTCCAGATGACGTCGCGCCCCGGGTCGCTCAGGTCCCCGAAGTGCAGGAAGTAGAAGGACTCCCCCCCGAGCGGCCGGCCGACTTCGAGTCCGATGGCGAGCCCCGGAACGAGCAGGAAGCGGGGGTGATCGAAGCTGAGGCCCAAGGAGTCGAGCGATGCCTGGAGCCGGTCGAGATCCTCGGGCACCGCGGCCGTACGGTCCTGCACGATCGGCTCGAGGCCGACCAGCAGCCCGACGTTGCCCCGGCCCACCGAGGCGTTCGTGCTCGCTCCGCTCAGCGTCCCCTGGGCGGTGAAGCCGAGACGCGACGGCCGCGACCAGGCGCGCATCGACCCGACCCCCCACAGGTCCTCGGGTTCGTCCATCAATCGGAACCGGCCGCTGGGTTCGCCGCCCCCGGCCTCCGCGCACAGGATCGACTCGACCCCCGCGCACGCTTCGAGCACCACGCTCCGTACGAGCATCACACCCAGGCACTCATCCGAAGCCGGGATCACGTCTCCCCTGGCCGCGATCGCTTCTTCCGCCCGTGCTCCATCCGCCGTCACCTCGTCGCGTAAGCGTCCGACGATCTGTTCGCGCTCCTCCGTGCGGCGGCCCTGTATGGTCGTGTCGCTGGTCGCCAGGTACTGCCGCGCCAGAATCTGGTCCGCCTCGAACCAGTCGCGAACGGCCACCTCCACGGGGTCGTCCATCGCGAAGGGAGCGACACGCGCGGTGTCCTCGAGCGCGACCGCGTTGACGAGTGCGCGCAGGCGCTCACTCCGCTGCCTGAGCGGCGCGAGCTCGGTGTTGAGCATGTCCAACCGCGCGAGCACCGGCACGCATCGGCGCGACCTCGCGAGCTCCGTGTCCGCGAGGCCGGTCGGTGTGGGCAACTCGGTCAACGAATCCACAGGAACGGACGACAGCGTGTCCTGAGCGGCCACAGGGGCCGCCAGCGCGAGCAGGACGACGAGAGACAGCGTCAGCTTCACCAACACCTCCGGGGGTGGACCATCGGCCCATGTGCGAAAACAGCAGCCGGCCAGGTTCCGGCCAAGCGTGCCAAGCCGGTGTGCCGAACCGAGGCACTGAGCCGGTGTGCCGGGTGAGTCCCTCAAGCGGGTACGCCAGGCGAGTGTGATAGTGCACCGGCCCCGACGAAGATCCCAAGGCCTACCGCTCGCGGCCACCGGCAAGGCTCTCTAGTGTGTTGCCAGGGGCGGCCCCGGGCCAGGCCCCTCTGGCCGCCGCGCCCCACCCACCCCCAAACCGGGAGGAACGATGCCCACCTATGTGTCTCTCCTCAACTACACCGAGCAGGGCATCAAGAACATGAAGGACAGCCCCGCTCGGCTGAAGAAGGCGACCGAGGCGATCCGGGCCGCCGGCGGTCAGCTCAAGACCTTCTACCTGACGCTGGGCAGCTACGACGCCGTGGTGATCAGCGAGTTCCCGGACGACGTCACGGCGGCCCGAGCGCTGCTCGCGATCGTCGCCGGCGGTGCGGTCCGGACGCAGACCCTGCGTGCGTTCGACGACGGGGAGTACCGCGCCATCGTGGCCGGGCTCGAGTGAGGGTTCGGCTTGCGTCTCATTGATGAGACCTCCCCTGGACGATCTCGCCCGCCGCCTCGGTCCGGCCGCCCTGGTTACGGATCCGGAGGGGATGGCCCCCTACTTGACCGACTGGAGCGGCCGCTACCGCGGGACCGCGACCTGCGCCGTTCGCCCAGCCAGCGTGGCGGACGTCCAGGCCGCGGTCGAGTGGGCGCGCGCACACGGGATCGCGGTCGTGCCTCAGGGGGGCAACACCGGCATGGCCGGGGCCGCGACCCCATCGGGGAAGACTCCCCAGATCGTACTCTCGCTCAACAGGATGTCGGCGATTCGCAAGCTGGACCGGGTCGCGATGACGCTCGAGGTCGAGGCCGGTTGCGTCCTCGAGCACGCGAGGCAGGCGGCAGCCCGCGTAGGCCGGCTTCTCCCGATCACCTTCGGCGCGCAGGGATCCGCCACCGTCGGCGGGATGGTCTCGACCAACGCGGGCGGGATCAACGCCCTACGCTACGGTACCGCCCGCCACCTCGTGCTCGGGCTCGAAGCCGTGCTCGCCGACGGATCCCTGGTGGACGGCCTTCGCGGTTTGCGCAAGGACAACGCGGGCTGGGACTGGAAGCAGCTCCTGATCGGCTCCGAGGGAACGCTCGGCATCGTCACCGCCGTCGTCCTTCGGCTCGTGCCGCTCCCGCGCGAGCGAGCCGTCGCGTTCGTATCGTTGGCGAGTCCCGAGCGCGCACTCGAGCTGCTGGAGCGCATGCAGGACACCATGGGCGACGCGCTCATCGCGTTCGAGCTGATCTCGGGCACGGCCATGGACATCGCTCTGCGCCACCTGGGCGGTCGAGCTCCCGTCGAGAGCGCAGAATGGCTGGTCCTGATGGAGGTGGCCGACAGCGCGGGCCTGCTGAAGGAGCGGCTCGAGGGCGAACTCGTCGCTGCGGCCGAGGCAGACACGGTGGTGGACGCCGCCTTGGCCGGCTCGGCAGCGCAGGAGGGCAGGTTCTGGGCGCTGCGCGAGGGCATCCCGGAGGCGGAGCGGGCCGAGGGGCCGGCGGTGAAGCACGACGTCTCGGTGCCCGTCTCCGAGACGCCGTCATTCCTGCGCGCGGTCGAGGCCGCGATCGACGGAATCGGCCCCGGCCTGCGCATGATCGCATTCGGACACCTCGGGGACGGCAACATCCACCTGAACGTGGCGGGCCGAGCCGAAGGGATCGATGACGCAGCCGTGAACCGGGTCGTTCACGACCTGGTGATGCGCTACCACGGGTCAATCACGGCCGAGCACGGGATCGGGCAATACCGGGTGGCCGAGCTGATGCGGCTCAAGTCGGCACCCGAGCTGGCGCTGCTCGTACGCCTGAAGCGGGCTCTCGACCCGGAGGGACTGCTCAACCCGGGCAAGGTCCTCCCCGAGGAGCCTCCGAGCGCCACCTGACCGCGGCGTTAGCGCCGGCTCAGCGCGCTCCTGATCAGCTCCTCGGTGCTATCGCCCCCCCCATCTTCGAGCGCACGCCGAACCGCGTCGTCGGCGTCGGTGAAGGTATAGCCGAGTGCAACCAGCGCGGCCACAGCCTCCTGGGACCGCATCGCTTCGGGTCCAGTCGTACCTGCCGTCGCAGCCACGGCCAGCTCGGACACCTTGTCCCAGAGCTCCAGCACCATGCGCTCAGCGGTCTTGCGGCCGATCCCGCTCACCTGCACCAGTGCTTGCACATCCTTCTCGGCGAGCGCACGCGCCAGGCGGGGCGCCGAGTAGGCCGAGAGCGCCTGGAGCGCGAGCTTGGGACCGACCCCCTTTACCGTCGTCAGCATGCGGAAGAGGTCGCGTTCGCCGTCGTCCAGGAACCCGTACAGCTCGATCGATTCCGCACGCACCACCTGCAACGTGCGCAGCTCGACCGGCGCTCCCGGTGTGGGCATCCGCTGGAGCACGGTGAGCGGCACCTCGGCCTCGTATACCACGCCTCCCGCCGTCTCGACCTCGACAAGCCCCTCGGGGGAGCGGCTGAGGAGCTGGCCGCGCAGACGACTGATCACGTCCCCGACCTCCTGAACGCTCCGGTCATGCAGTGGCAGAGCGCTGCCGCGACACCGTCCGCCGCATCAGCCGGGGCTGGAGCACTCCGCAGACTGAGCTGCTTCTGAACCATGAAGGCCACCTGCTCCTTGCTTGCGCGACCGTTTCCTACCACGGCCTTCTTGATCTCGACCGCCGTGTATTCAAAGATCGGGAGGTCGCGGAGCGAGGCCGCCAACAGGATGGCGCCCCGCGCGTGCCCGAGGGACAGCGCCGTGCGGCTGTTCTTGCCGTGGAATACGTCCTCGACCGAGACGACGGTGGGTTTGTGGCGCTCGATGAGCTCGACCACGCCCTCGTAGATTTCCCGAATCCGACCCGGAAGCGGCCGACCGGCCGAGGTTCGGATCACGCCGCACTCGACCAGGGACATCGGCCCCCCTCCCGCGCGCGCCACCACGCCGAAACCGGTCACGGCGGTTCCCGGGTCGATGCCGAGGACGAGGTTGGAGCCGGATCCGGCTCCGCTCAAAGCGGGAACCCGCAGCGCGGGGTCATCCGACCTCGGCCAGCACCTTCTCGTCGATGTTCCCGTTCGAGTGGATCTTCTGAACGTCGTCGTGGTCGTCGAGCAGGCCGAGCAGCTTGACCAAACGCTCCGCCTCCTTCCCCACAACGTCCACCTCCGCCAGCGGAATCATCGCCAACTCCGACTGCGAGGGCTCGATCCCCGCAGAGCGCAGCTCGTCCTGAACGTGATGAAAGACCGAGGCAGCGGTCGCGACCACATACTCGGACCCCTCATGTGCCATGTCCTCCGCACCAACCTCCAGCGCAGCCTCCAGTACCCTGTCCTCATCGTACCGCTCGGCATCGACGTAGATCTGCCCTTTGCGATCGAACTGCCAGGCCACCGAGCCGCTGGTCCCGAGGGTCCCCCCGTTGCGCTCGAGAATGTGGCGGAGCTCGGCGACCGTGCGGTTGGGATTGTCGGTCACGACCTCGATGTAGAGGGCAACGCCGCCCGGCCCATATCCCTCGTAGACGATCTCCTCGTAGCTCACCCCTTCCAACTCGCCGGTGCCCTTCTTGATCGCCCGATCGATGTTTTCCGACGGCATGTTGGCCGCCTTGGCGGTATCCACTGCAAGGCGCAGGCGCGGGTTCCCCTCGACGCTGCCCCCGCCCGCACGCGCCGCGACCGTGATCTCGCGAATGAGCTTCGTAAACGCCTGCCCGCGCTTCGCGTCGATGACGGCCTTCTTGCGCTTGATCTGCTTCCACTTGCTGTGACCGGCCACGGAGCTGTCTCCTGGAGATTCCTGCTCCTGATTCCTACGGTGCCGCTGGTGTTCCCCTCGGACCGTGAGCGTCCCGACCGATGGGAACTTTGGTTTCTGTTCGGCTTTTGAAGCTAACCGTCCCGGGGGGCGCGGATCAATCAACGCAGGCGGACGGCGACCACCTTGGCTGTTTGGTGGTCGCCGTCCGACCGTCGCCCTCAAGCGTGCTGCATCTCCTCCTTCTGCTGCTTCCGCTCGGAGATGATTTTCTGCGCCTCGTGGTCCGGCACCTGCTCGTAGCTCGCGAAGTCGCGGCTGTGGTGGGCGCGGCCCTGAGTCATCGCCCGCAGCGCGGCTGCGTACTTGTACAGCTCGGCCTCCGGCACGAGCGCGCGGATCACGGTGCGCCCGTCTCTGGGCTCCATCCCCAGCACCTTGCCCCGACGCTGGGTCAAATCGCCCATGATGTCGCCCACGTACTCGTCCGGCGTCGTGACGGCTACCTCCATGACGGGCTCCAGCAGCACCGGCCGAGCCTGCGGGACGATCTTGTTGAAGGCGAGGGAGCCCGCCAGCTGGAACGCGATATCGGACGAATCGACGGAGTGGAAAGAGCCGTCGTAGCACTCGGCAGTGAAGTCCACCAGCGGGAAGCCCGCGAGCACGCCGCGTCGTGCCGCTTCCTGAATTCCCTTGTTCACCGAGGGAATGAACTTGCCAGGAATCACGCCACCCTTGATTACATTGCTGAACAGGTAGCCCTCACCCCGGGGTAGCGGCTTGAACCGGACCCAGCAGTCCCCGAACTGACCCCGGCCACCCGTCTGCTTCTTGAAGCGCCCCTGCCCCTCGCCCGTTCCGGTGAGCGTCTCGCGATATGCGATCTTCGGCTGTTCGGTCTCGACGTCGACGTTGTATTTCCGCTTCATGCGCTCGATCTGGATGTCCAGATGGAGCTCGCCGATACCGCGTGCGATGGTCTGGTGCAGCTCGGCGTTGAAGTCGGCAGTAAAGGTGGGATCCTCCTCGTGCAGCCGAGGTAGCACCTCGCCCAGCTTATCGTCGTCATTTCGTGTAGCGCCCTTGATCGCGATCGAGATGTCGGGCCTGGGAAAGTCAATCCGGGTAACCTGCAACGGGCGATCCTTGCTACACAGCGTGTCGTTGGTGTGCGTGTGCTTTAGCTTCGCCACGACACCGATGTCACCCGCGTGTAATCGAGGCACCTCGATTCTTTCCTTGCCCTGAGCGATCGAGAGGTGGCCGAGCTTCTCGCTTCTCTGGTTGGACCCGTTCACGACCTCCATCCCGTTCTCGATCACGCCGCTCATCACTTTGAAGAAGGAAAGTTCTCCAACGTGGGGCTCAGTGGTGGTCTTGAACACGAGGGCCGCCAGAGGACCTTCGTCGGACGCCTTCAGTTCGACGCCCTGATCGAGACCGGGGCGCGTGGCGTGCTCGGTGCGCGCCTCCTGTGGGCTCGGGCACAGCTCGACAATCTCTTTGAGAAGCGCACGCATGCCATACGTAAGCTTCGACGATCCGCAGAACAGAGGGCAGACTTCGCCTCGTGCCATCAGGCGGTGCATGGCATCGACAGCTTCATCGCGGCTGATGTGGCCCTCGGCCAGATACTTATCGAGCAGCGTCTCGTCTGCAGTAGCGAGCGTCTCCTGAAGCTCGGTCTCGTACGCATTGAACTTCTCACGCAGCTCGTCCGGGACGTCGGTCTCCTCGTACTCCCCGGTGGTCGTACCCTTCTTGTAGACGTGGGCCCGCTCAGTGAAGAGGTTGACGATCCCGCGGAAGTTCTCTCCCTCACCGATCGGGAACTCGACTGGAATCACCTTGGTGGTGAGACGCGTCTTGGCCTCCTCGTAAACATGCTCGAAGCGCGCGTGCTCCTTGTCCATCATGGACACGTAGAAGATCCGGGGAAGGCCGCGCGCCTCGCAGTACTCCCACACCCGCTCGGTCCCGACCTCGACTCCCGCGGTGGCCCCGAGCACGATGAGCGCCGCGTCGGCCACGCGCGTGGCGGCCAGCGCCTCACCTGTGAAGTCGAGGTATCCGGGGGTGTCGATGAAGTTGATCTTGTGATCGAGATGGTCAGCGTAAGCGGGCGTGAGCTGGATGGAGATTCCGTGGGCGGCTTCCTCGGGCGTGTGCATGGTAAGGGCCTGACCCTCAGCGGGATCACCGTGCCGTCTGGAGGTCCCGGCGACGAAGCAGAGCGCGTCGATCAGCGCTGTCTTCCCGGACCCTCCGTGACCGAGTACAGCGAGGTTACGGATCTTCTCCGTTGTGAACTCTTTGGCGAACGCCACGACACCCTCCTGATCGATAGGTGAGATGGGAGGCGGGAGACCGGGTAGGGCACCCGTTCGGGCGGGTCCGGGAGGACCGGCCCGGGCCGCGAGCCACGTGCCTCGGGGACCAGAGGATAGTAGGGCGGGTGCCCCCCCCGGGGTCAAGCGAGGCTCACTGCGCCGCGCTCAGGGCGTCTGGCCACTCCTGAGCTCGGCTACCAGCTCATCCATCTCGTAGACCGCGTCCAGCGCCTCGACGATGCCGCGCACGTCCACCGCAACCGCCCGGTTCAGCTCGGGCAGGTAGATGTAGTCGGCCGTCAGACTCTCCATGTTGCCGTCGAAAATCAGGCCGACCAACTCCAGTTCACGGTCGACCACGGGCGCCCCCGAGTTGCCGCCAATGATGTCTGCGGTGAACACGAAGTTTACTTCCGTGCTCAGATCCAGATCGTCCGGTACCCCTAGCCAGCGCTCTGGAAGCGCCCAGAGTGACGCATCCGGATCCGCATACTGAGACCCGAACGAGTAGTGCCGGTCGTAGAGTCCGAACAGCGTGGTGAAGGCGGGCGCAACCGTGCCGTTGTACGGGTAGCCTTCCACGACGCCGTCGGCGATACGAAGCGAGAACGTGGCGTCGGGCGGAAGAACATCGGTGCCGAAGATGTTCATGCGCGCGCGACCGAGACGCGCCGCGATGCGCTCTTCCTCGGCCGAGACCTCGCCCAGCATCCGCTGGAAGGCCTGGAACGCGGGCAGGTACCCTTGCACCACCAGCATGGCCGGATCGTTGGGTCGCAAGCTCATCCCCTCGACGGCGGCGATCGCGGTAGCCGAGTCCGAGAGCACCGACCGCGCGTGGATGGCCCGCGCGGCCTGCTCGGGAGTCTGGTCCTGGAGGATCCCCCGCACCCACGGCGTGTCCGCTCCGTAGTTGTCGGCGAACTCCTGCAGGCGCGCCGCCATGAGCGCGACCTCGAGCTCGACGGGCTTGTCGTCAATCACACGGAACTGTGTGCGGAGGCCAGCCCCGGCAGCTGGGTTCGTGCGCCCTACGTTCATGACCTGGAGGCCGATCAGCGCGCGCGCGAATGTGGACGACTCGTAGTCTTCGCTGGTCAGAGCGAGAAAGGTCGCATAAGCGGGCGCCTGCTCCCGCTTGGTCTCCTGAATCTCCGCCATGCGCGCGATCAAGTCGCCGTACTCGCGGGCTCGGGCGGGCGTCTCGAGTGAGTCCTGGAACTCCTCCTGCGCGCGCAGCCGCTTGGTCAGGATAACGGGATCGGCGAGCCCCGCGAGCTGCCCCGTATAGGCTTCCTGGCTATTTTGGAGGCTGAAGATGTCGTTGCTCAAGTCCAATCGACGGGCTGCTTCCGGGTTCGTCTCTTGGAACGCCAGCAGCGCCTCGATGCGGTTCTCAATGAAAGCCAGAACGCCCCGGTCGCCCACGTCTCGGCTGAATTCAAGCTCGGCAACGGTCTGGAGCCGGCTCGTGCTCCCGGGATTGCCGATCCCGAACACGGCGTCGCCCACCCCGAGACCGTCGTCGTCGAGCTTGAAGAAGTGGTCGGCGCTGTTGAGCGGGTTGCCCTCGTCGTCGTACACGCGCAGAAACGAGAAATCCAGATTGTAACGTGGATAGCTGAAGTTGTCCGGAAAGCCGCCGTAGAAGCCGATCTGGAGCTCGGGTGCCATTACCAGCTTGACGTTGGTGTAGCGCCGGAACACGTATGCGGAGTAGTGACCGCCCGCGAACAACGAGATCACCTCGACGTGGATCCCGGCGCCCTCGCCGCCACGCTCGTCCGAAATGCGCTCCTGTATCTCCTCGAATACCTCTTCCTGAGCCTCGCTGCGCTCGTCGTCGTCCTTGCCCTCCAACCGGGACTCGACCTCGTCGGTGACATCGACGAGGTCGATCAGCTGATCCGCCTCGAAGTCCTCGATCGCCCGCTCTTCGGCCGCGGTGCGCGCGTAGAAGCCGTCCTCGATCAGGCTCTCTCCGTCGCGGGACACCGCCGCGAGGTGGTCGCGCGCGCAGTGATGGTTGGTCATCACCAGGCCGTTTGGCGAAACGAACGACGCAGAGCAACCCGGAATCCGGAGCGCACTCAAGCGAGCGCGGTCGAACCAGGCGGCGTCCGGAGCGAAGTCGTACGCTTCCTGGAAGTACTCGATCGGCGGAAACTCGAACGTCCACATCTTGCCGAAATCGAAGCGCCCCGCTTGCACGGTGTCGAGATCCACTCCCAAAGGCACCGCGACCGCTGCGCCCTCTGGTACTCGTGCGTCGGCAATGGGAGTCGGGCTTGAAGCAGGAGGGGGTGCGGACGGCTCCGGCGGTTGACCTCCGCCGGAACACGCGGTCAGCGAGAGGAAGACCGAGGCCACGAGGGCCGGAGGGAAACGCAGGTCCCACTTCATGGCTTCGGCTCCTTGACGGAAACGACCCGGCTGGATCGGCCGACGTACCGCGAGATGCGGGCGTGCCGCCGGGGTCGGGCAGGGAGTACCCGGAGCGGGCCGTGGGTTTCCCGGCCACGAGGCCGGCCCCGACGACCGTTAGCGGACCCGAGAACCCGTCAGTGGGTCCGGTGCCGGCGCGAAACCTCGTCCAGCAGTCCGCGCTCCTCTGTGGTGAGCGCCGAGATGCCTTCTGCCGAGATCTTGTCCAGCACTCGGTCGACCGCGTCCAGGAGCTGGCCCTCGTCCGCGCTGCGCCAGCCGGCATCCGGCGGGGGCGGCTCCCGAGGCTCCTCGTCGCGCGGCACGATCGCGAGGCGTCGCGCCCGGGTCGTTCGCTTCCTGCGCGCCGCGAATCGCGCCCGCGGTCGCCAGTCCGACTTCAGGTAGGCCAGCCCCGTGAGCAGGCCACCCAGGTGGGCCATGTGGGCGACCGCGCCGCCGGGCGCGTTGAAGGCGCTCAGCAGCGTCATCATGAAGAGGAATCCGACCAGGTACTTGGCCTTGACCGGGAAGATGGCCCAGACGTAGATCGGCGCGTCCGGCCAGGCCATCGCGAACGCGAGCATCAGGCCGTACGCGGCCGCCGAAGCGCCGACGATGGGCGCTCCCGGGGCGAGCAGGAAGGACAGCAGGACGCCGCCCAGGCCACAGATCAGGTAATACCTGAGGAACTCGCGCGAGCCCCAGCGCCCTTCCAACGGAGGTCCGAAGAAGAAGAGCACGAGCATGTTCAGCAGCAGGTGCATCAGGTCTGCGTGCACGAACATGTACGTGATCGCGCCCCACGGCCGCGTCAGCACGTGGTCCGGACGGAAGGCGAGCCACTCCAGCACCCAGCGGACGGGCAGCATCCAGGTCAGCAGGAACGCCGCCACGTTGGCGATGATCAACCGCTTCACGATCGGGGTGAGCGCGAACCCACCGAAGCCGAAACCACCCGTCCTGTATGCCATCGTCTTCTCTGATCCTCCCCCTTCTCCTACGTCAGGAGCCCTGCGCCGGTGACCGCCAGCCCCGACGCTCGAGCGCCAGCCGTGCGATCCGGTCGCACAGCTCCGGAAACGACATGCCGGCCGCTCGCGCCGCCTTGGGTACGAGGCTTGCCGCGGTCATCCCTGGGAGGTTGTTCGCCTCCAGACACCACACCCCGCCGTTCTCATCCACGATGAAGTCCACACGCGAGAAGCCGTCGAGCCGGAGGGTCCGGTGGGTGAGGAGCGCGAGCTTCCGGAGCCCCCGGGCGAGCGCCTCTGGAATATCGGCGGGGAAGATCTCCGCTGCCATGCCGGGTTGGTACTTGCACTCGTAGTCGAAGATCTCGTTCTCGGGGATGATCTCGCCGACGGGCAGCGCCTCGTCCCCGAGGATCGCCACCGTGAGCTCTCGACCACGCACGTAGCGCTCGAACACGACAGCGTCGTCGTAGCCGTTCGCCTCCTCCACCGCGTCCGTCAGTTCTTCCATGTCGTGGGCCAGTCGCAGGCGCAGAGACGACCCGCCCCGCGCGGCCTTTACGATCATGGGCAGCCCCAGCTGGGCGGCCGCCTCTTCGGCGCTGGGCCCCGGTCCCATCAACCAGTCGGGTGTAGGGATACCCGCATCACGCAGTAAACGTTTGCTGAGGTCCTTGTCCATCGCCAGCACGCACCCGGTGGGATCGCTCCCCGTGTAGGGCACCCCGGTGATCTCGAGCAGCGCCTGGAGCGTTCCGTCCTCACCCTGGCCACCGTGAAGCGCGAGGAAGAAGAGATCCGCGTCCCTGACTTCCGGCGATTCGGTGAGCATGGTCGTATCGCCGCTCTCGAGCAGATCGAGCGCGTGCTTGTTCGGTGGAAGCGCGCGCACGCCCGAATCGAGGATCTCGCCTTCCTCGGCCTCGGACAGAGAGCCTCGCGCGGTGTCGAACGCGACAACATCGTGCCCCGCAGCTCGCAGCGCGGCCGCGACCTGCGCGCCCGAGGCGAGCGAGACGTCGCGCTCGTCGGAGGTGCCCCCCATCACCACGGCGATCCTCACCGGTCCGCTCCCATCGCCAGCGAGCGCACGACGTCGTAGCGGGTCACGATTCCAGAAAGCCCGCCGTTCCCCCTCACGAGGCAGGCCGCGTTCGAGCGGCTCAGCAGGCGCGTGGCTTCGTCCAGATCAATGTGACCGTCCACCACAGGGTACGGCGACTCCATGACCGCCTCGACCGGACGATCGAGCAGTGCGGGGGACTCGATCACCCCCGCCATGAGACGCTCCTCGCTTATCGAACCCACGCACTCGCCTTCGTGCAGCACGGGCAGCTGTGAGACACCGTGCGATGCCAGCGTGGAGAGCGCCACACGAACGGAAGTGGTCGGTTCCACCGAGATCAGCGAAGGGGTCTCGGTCCCCTTGGTGCGAACCAGGTCGTGAACGGTGCGCCGGCGTGGACGATCGAGGAACCCGTTCTCCCGCATCCAGTCGTCGTCGTAGCACTTACTCAGGTACCGCTCACCCCAGTCGCACAGCAACGTGACCACGAAGGCGTCCGGATCGTCCAGAGCCTTCGCGTGGAGGACCGCCGCCTCGGTGGTCAGCCCCGACGAGCCTCCCACGAAGAGCCCCTCCTCGCGAGCCAGCCGCCGCGTCATGCGGAACGAGTCGCCGTCCGACACCGTGACGTAGTCGTCGACCACGCCCAGGTCGAGCGCCCCCGGAACCTTGTCGTTGCCCAGGCCCTCGACCTTGTACGGATGACCCTGCCTCATTTCGCCGGCGTGGAAGAAATGCGCGAGCACGGAGCCTTCCGGGTCGACGCCCACGACGCGCACGGTCGGATCTCGCTCCTTCAGGTAGCGTCCGGCGCCGGTGATGGTGCCACCGGTGCCGGCGCCCGCGAAGAAATGCGTGATCCGCCCCTCCGACTGCTCCCAGAGCTCGGGCCCAGTGGAGCGATAGTGCGCGTCGGGATTTGCGGCGTTGTAGAACTGATCGGCAAGAACCGCGCCCGGCGTCTCGGCCGCGATCGACTTCGCCTTCATCAGGTAGTGCTCGGGATGGTCCGGAGGAACGGCAGTCGGAGTGATCACGACCTCGGCTCCGAACGCGCGCAGGAGCTTGACCTTCTCCTGGCTCATCTTGTCGGGCATCGTGAAGATGCAACGGTAGCCCTTGGGCGCCGCTGCCATCGCGAGCGCGAGCCCGGTGTTGCCGCTGGTGGCCTCCACGATCGTGCCTCCCGGCCTGAGCACCCCTCGCATCTCGGCGTCTTCGATCATGGCGAGCCCGATCCGGTCTTTGACCGATCCGCCGGGATTCATGAACTCGCACTTTCCGTAGACCGGAGTTCTACATCCATCGACGACCTTGTGCAGCCGCACGAGCGGTGTCCGTCCAACCAGCTCGAGCACCGAATCGTGGATCCCCGGACGCTGCGTGCTCATCGAATGCGCGCGCTCAGAAGATGAACGAGGAGTCGGGCCGCGGCCGCTTCGAGAAGTGCACGGGAACCTCGGCCCACACCTCGATGCGCTTGCCATCCCGCCTTGCGGGACTGAAGCGGAGGTCACGTGCTCCGATGATGGCGGCCGAGTCGAACGCCGGATGTCCGCTCGATTCGAGCACCGCTACGCTGTCCACCCGACCGATATCCGTGACCCGGACGCGCAGCAGGGTCTCGCCCTCGATGTCCTGGTCCCAGAGCTCGAGCGGGTACTTGATCGGAACCTCACCGTAGAGCGGGGCGGGACGGTCGATCTGCTGATCAGAGGTGCAGGCGGCGGTGAGCACGACCGGTAGAAGCGCAGGAAATCTGCCTGGCGTGACGAGCTTCAAGCGATGCCTGCGCGGCATGAGGTGGTCCAAGGATGCTCCGACTCGGCCGGCGCGGCGGCGGACTCAGAGGGGGAGAATCACCCCTCTACTCCGGGTTCTACCCGTGACGTCGCCGCGGGGCTCCCCCGGGAGGTGGGGGAGTGAGGGGCGAGCCGAAGGGCGGGTCGTGACGACCTGAGCCGCGCAGGCCGCCCGGCTCAGGACCGGTCCAGCTCCTTCCGCAGCTCCGCCAGAAGATTGAGCGCATCGATCGGGGTGAGCCGCTCGGGGTCGAGGGCGCGCAGGCGTGCGACCAGGCGCGAGTCTAGCTGCGCGTCCGGCCGCGTGTCCGGCTGCGTGTCCGGCCGCGCGTCCGGCCACGCGTCCGGCGGACGCTCCGACTGGAGGAAAGAGAGCTGATCGAGCGGTGGCGCGGAGCCCGGACGGTGGCGGCCGCTCCGACCCAATCCCGCGCCGCCGCCCGAGTGCGTTCCTTCCAGCTCGACCAGAAGCTCCTGCGCGCGCGCGATCACCTCGGGCGGCAGCCCCGCGAGCCGAGCGACCTGAATCCCGTAGGAGCGGTCGGCACCGCCCTCCTCGAGCCGGCGCAGGAAGACGATTTGCTCGCCGACCTCGCGCACCGAGACGTTCAGATTGCGCACGCCCGGGAGCAGGTCGCCGAGCTGGGTGAGCTCGTGATAGTGGGTGGCGAAGATGGTCTTGGCTCCCACGCGCTCGTGCACGTGCTCGGTCACCGCCCACGCGATCGAGACACCGTCGTAGGTCGACGTTCCGCGGCCTATCTCGTCCAGCAGGACCAAGCTCCGATCGGTCGCGCCGTGCACGATCGCCGCGGTCTCGTGCATCTCGACCATGAAAGTCGACTGTCCCCGCGCGAGGTTGTCGGAGGCCCCCACCCGGGTGAAGATGCGGTCGACGACCGGCACGCGCGCGCGATCGGCCGGCACGAACGATCCTGTCTGAGCCAGCAGCTGGATCAGCCCCACCTGACGGAGCACGGTGCTCTTCCCAGCCATATTCGGCCCGGTCAGGATCACGATCCGCTTGGCCTCGTCGAGAACGAGGTCGTTCGGGATGAAGGTCTGCGCCGGCAGCATGGTTTCGACTACCGGGTGGCGGCCCGCGCGGATCTCGAGGTCGAAGCCGGTGTGCAGCTCGGGGCACGCCCAGGCACGTCGCACCGCGGTGTCCGCCAGCGATGCGAGCACGTCGATCGTGGCGGTTCGGGCTGCTGTCTCCTGCAGCCTTCCGACCTCCGCCGCCACCTGCTCCCGGAGCGCGCCGAACAGCGCCGCCTCGAGCTGGAGGATCCGGTCCTCGGCGCCGAACACCTTCTCCTCCCACTCCTTGAGCTCGGGCGTGAAGTAGCGCTCGCCGTTGGCGAGGGTCTGCTTGCGCACGAAGGCCGCGGGCACGCGACCCACGTTCGCGCGCGTCACCTCGAAATAGTACCCGAACACTTTGTTGTAGCCGATCTTGAGCGAGCCGATCCCGGTGCGCTCCCTCTCACGCGCCTGGAGAGAGGCGATGAAGTCGCGCGCACCGTCCCGCACGACGCGCAACTCGTCCAGCTCGTTCGACCATCCGGAGCGGATCACACCCCCGTCTGCGAGCGCCAGGGGTGGATCGTCTGCGAGCGCGAGCGCGATGCGATCGCGCACGTCGGCGAGCGGATCGAGCGTGCCGCTCAGCTCGGCGAGCATGGGAGCCTCCGCGCCGGCGAGTTCCTCCAGCACCCCGGGCAGCTCCGCGAGCGAACGGACCAGGCCAAGCAGGTCGCGCGGCGTCCCGCGCCCCGTGCCCAGCCGGCCGGCCAGCCGCTCCAGGTCGGAGAGCCTGCCGAGCCGCTCGCGCAGCGTGCGCCTCAGCTCCGGGCGCTCGACCAACTCGCGCACGGCCTGCTGCCGCCGCCAGATCTCCGGCGCCTCGACAAGCGGGCTCAGAATCCAGCGGCGGATCATTCGACCACCCATGGTTGTCACAGCCTCGTCCAGCACCGACAGGAGCGTGCCGCCCTGTTCGCCGGCGCGCAGCGGCTCGACCAGTTCCAGGTTGCGCCGCGTCATCTCGTCCAGCGGCATGAAAGTGCCCGGCCGCACGATGCGCGGCGGCCGCAGGTGGAGCGCGCCTCCCGGCCGGATTTCCTGGACGTATGCGACCAACGCGCCGGCTGCTCGCACCAGCGGCCCGTCCTCGGCCTGGAAGCCGAAGCCGTCGAGCGAGCTCACACCGAACCGAAGCTCGAGCGCCTCTCCGGCCAGCTCGCGATCGAAGAGCCAGTCCTCACGGTAGGTACGAGCGGGGCCGCCAGGGGGGTCGGCGTCCAACGCAGCGAGGTCAGGTGAATCCTCTGAAGAGCGAGGCAAGAGGAGCTCGGCGGGCTCCAGACGGCTGAGTTCATCCGCGAGGGCGGACGCCCCGCACTCCTGCACGACGAGCTCTCCGGTCGAGAGGTCGAGCGCGGCGAGCGCGCGCCGGTCGCGCTCCGGCGGCGCGAGCGCGACCAGGAAGTTGTTCCTCCGCGCGCGCAGCAGACCTTCCTGGAGCACGGTCCCGGGGGTGACGGTCTCCACCACCTCCCGCCGTACGATCCCCTTTGCGTCGGCGGGGTCTTCGACCTGCTCGCAGATGGCGACACGGCGACCGGCCCGCACCAGCCGAGAGAGGTACTCGTCGAGCGCCTTGACCGGAACGCCGGCGAGCGGGACCGCGCTCGCGGCTCCGTTGTTGCGCGCCGTCAGCGTGAGTCCGAGCAGCTTCGAGCCCTCCTCGGCGTCGCCGAAGAACAGCTCGTAGAAGTCGCCTACCCGGAAGAAGACGAGCGCATCCCGGTGACGCGCCTTTACTTCGCGCCACTGTTGCATCAAGGGAGTGTCCTGGGTGGTGGTCATCCCTGAGGTGCCGGAGGGAACCACGAAGCTACGACCAGGAGCGGCCGGGACCGGAATGTGGGCGCCCTACGAAGACCGATCAACGTCGGTGCACGGTTGGCACCTCCCCCCGCGCTCGCCTCACCTCCCCGGCCGAAACCCTCTCAACCGGTTCGCGTTCGCCACCACGGTGACCGAACCGAACGCCATCGCCGCGCCCGCGATCATCGGGTTCAGTAGCACGCCGAAGACGGATAGAGCAGCCCCGCCGCTCGCATCCACTTCGCGGCGTCCGGAATGTCCATCCACCGCACCGAACCACGTTGTATCATACCCCCAGGGGGTTTAGTCGTAACACGCGACGAGTGCGGGAGATAGCGCCGAGGGGACGCGCCGCCATCGACGTCGGATCAGCTGATGACGTCGGTGAAGAGCGCGAACAGGAGAAGCGCCACCACAATGCCGATGGCCATCGCCCATGCGAGTGCCCGGCGGGCCGTAAAACTGCTGGCCTGAATCGCGCTGGCGGCGGTCGGCTCGAGTCCGCCGCTGCCACGCCGGATCCCCCGCAGCTCCGAGAGGTTGCTCAGGAGGGAGCGTAGGCGCGCCTCCAGATCGGCCGGGTCTTCGGGCTTGGTGATGAAATGATTCCCACCGAGGCCGTAGCTCCGCGCCACATCCTCGTCGCGATCAGAAGAGGTCAGCACTGCCACCGGAATCCGACGAAAACGATCGTCCCCCTTCACCCACTCGAGAACCTCGTGCCCCGAGCGGCCAGGCATCTTGAGATCGAGCAGAAGCAGGTCCGGCGGCGCCTCTGTGATCAGCTCGATGGCCTGGTCGCCGTCGCGCGCACGACGCAGCTCGACCGGCAGACGTGATGCCCGGTCAAGCGCCATCTTCATGAGCAGCGCGTGATCGTCGTTGTCCTCGGCGAGCACGACGTTCCAGCCCGTACGGCGTCGTCGATCGGTCACGGAGCGGCCTCCTCCAGGTCGGCGTCCCGCGCTACCGTGGCGTCCAGGCCGCGCGCGAGCAAGTCCCGGAGCAGTGCCTCGGCCTGGTCGGCGCCAGCGAAGCGCCCCGAGCGCACGCGCACGAGTGGGCTCCCCGGAACCAACACCATCCGTGCGTCCATTCCGCTGGCGACCAGCTCATCCTTGAGCAACCGCGCACGTCCGTAGCTGGCGAAAGCTCCAACCTGCACCGTCCAGACGCCGGTGGCCTCGCGCACGCCCGAGGATCCACGCACGTCCGCCGACGCCCCGTCCGCTCCCGGCTCGAGCCCTTCCCGGTTCTGAGCAGAGAGCGCCCGTCCGACCTCCTCGAGAAAACGCCTGGCCTCGAGTCTCTGCGGGCTACCCGGATAGTCGCGCACGAGCGCTTGGAGCTGCGACCGGGCCCTCGCCAGCTCTCCGTGAGCCACCGAGATTTGGGCGAGCCGCAACAGAGCGTGTCCGGACCACGGTCCGCCCGGGTATTCGACGACAAGGCGCCGATAATCGAGGGAGGCTTGATCGGCGTCGACGGTGAGAAGCCCACGCAGCCAAAGCGCGTGCTGAAGTTCCTCGCGGGGCACGCCGCTCCGAACTCCAGTCGACGCCTCCCACCACGCGCTCAACTCCGCGCGCGCGTCCTCGGTAATGCCCGAGGTCACCAGCGCATCCACCCGCCGAAGGGTCTCTCGGGACTGTGCGGTCAAGGGCTCCGCGTGCGCCAACGTGGCCGCCAACAGGAGCGACGCAGTGACGGCACCCGAAACGCGCGCCCTGGGAGCGCGGCAGCACGGAGACCTGCCAATGCAGGGGATCACGCGACGGCTTCTGCGCACAGGATCACGCGACGGCTTCAGCGCCGACGTCACCCCGGGCCCGCACCATCAGCCCGAGCAGCCACTCTTCCAACAGGACCTCGGCGGGCACGCCACTCGCCTTCATCAGCCGGTCGGCGCGCAGCAGTCCCTCGAGAGCCAGCCCCACTTCGGTGACGCTCCATCCACGCGCCTGCGGTACAATGCGCTTGGAGAGCCAACGCTGGTTCGGTGGCAGCACACCCTCGAGCGCGGGTTTTCCACCCGCGACCGCCACACCGATGCGGAGCAGATGACTCCCGAGTGGAATCGCGAGGCCGATCCCCGACTCCCCTTGCGCCAACAAAATGGGCAGCGCCCGGACCGCGTCGGCAAAGCGCCGGCCGCCGACCAGATCGAACCACTGCCACCGGTCCTGCGTCGGTAGCCTGATGCCAGCGGCCTCGACGTCGGCGCGCGTGATCGGCTTACCGGGTCGGACGAAAGAGCCGAGCTTCTCCAGCTCCTGAACCAGCACACCGAGGTCAAAGGCCACCGCCTGTGCGAGAGCTAGCGCGGCGTCCTCCTCGAGGCGCACGCCCAACGACTGCGTGGACCGCTCGAGCAGCCAACCCGGCACGTCGTCGGGGGAGAGCGGCGCCAGCTCCATCGCGCGAGCCCGGCTCTTCAGGTCTTTCCAGAAGCGCGCGCTCGATCCCTTGGGGATGCTCGCCACCAGCACGGCAGTCAGTCCGGCGGGGGGATTCGCGGCGAGCTCCGTGAGTAGCTCGCGCGCACCCGGGCTGGAGGCGAGCGCCTCGACCCCGCGCACGACGACGACGCGCCACTCGGCCATCATGGGAGGCGTTGCGAGAACGGACGCGAGCCGTTCACGATCTACCTCACCGGCACTTAGCACGTCGAGGTTGAAGTCGCGCGTACTCGGATCGAGATGCGCGTCCACCAGGACACGCACTGCCTCGTCCTTACGGAACTCGTCGTCGCCGTGGAGGAAGAAGACACCACCCCTGCCGCCCTTCTGGAGGAAGCGACGGACAGGGTCCGACATCAGACGGCCCTACTCAAAATCGGCCTGGTGCAGCGCCGTCGCGGATCGCCTTCGACTGGCGGAGAGGAGCGAGTACCGCGCGAAGAGCAGGGGATCATCCCAGAGGCCCCTCTGCATCACCCGCCTGGGCGTCGGATCGTCCGCAAGCAGCCCGTAGGGCGGCGTGCGGATACCGACGCTGCGGAGCTCGGGCTCCGTGACGACGATCGGCTCCAGCGCCACCTCGGGAGCCTGCAGTAGCAGTGGCGACCAGGCGGCAGCCGCGATCAGCACGGCAATCGCGAGTGCGGTGGCCGTGGTGGTGGCCGAGCCGATCTCCCGATCAAGCGCGCGACCGTCCTCGAGGTGATAGATGCGATGCCTGAGGCGGGGGAGAAAATCTTCGGCTACAGAAGGGGGGGGCACTGCCTTGAGGATCCGGACGCCCTGCTCGACCACGTTGCCATACCGCCGACACTCGGAACAGCCCTCGAGGTGTCCGGCCATCTCCGCCATCAACCCAGGCTCACAGGTCCTGTCGAAGTAGTCGGAGAAGCGGTCTTGGAAGTCGGAGCAGGTCATGTGGTCGGGGAGCCCGCACTGCAAGGCCGCAGCCGGCATGTGGGTCCGGGGGAACCGCTCCACCCGGTCGCAGGAGATTGGTACTGACCGGCCGGAAGGAATGTTCCTGGACGTGGGGGCGAGCGCCACCCAACGAAGGCCCCCTCCCCGGCGGATCCGCCGGGGGGCCACCCCGCTCGCGAGTGAGCCCCGCCCTAGTCTACGAGAGGCGCGATGATCCGCGCGAAGTTGTTCCGAGCCCGGTTGAGCCTGCTCTTCACCGTGCCCAGGTTACACCCTGTGATGTCCGCGATCTCCTCGTAGGTCTTGCCCTCGAGCTCGCGTAGCACGAACACGATCCGGTGATGCTCCGGTAGCTGGGCGACCGCCTCCTCGACCTTCTCCCGCACATGGCGCTTCCGGAACAGGTCGTCCGGCTTGTACTGCGTATCTTCCCACTCGAGCGGCCGGTGATCGGCGTCCCAGTTCTTCTTGATCGTTTGGAACAGTACCAGCGGGTTGCGCGACCGGTTGCGCAGCTCGTTCTTCGCGAGGTTGCCCGCGATGGTGTAGATCCAGGTCGAGAACTTCTTCGACTGGTCGAAGCGCGCGAGGTGGCGGTACACCCGCACGAACGTCTCCTGCACCAGATCCTGGGCGCGCTCGCGGTCGCCGACCGTCCGGTAGACGAAGTTGAGCAAGCGATTGTCGTAGCGCCGCACCAACTCTCCGAATGCGCGCTGATCCCCGTCCAGGAACGACTGAACGATCTCGCTGTCGGACAGCTCCTCGAGCTGCCTACGGTGTTCGAGGGCCTCGCCCCCGAACCGGGGCTGTTCCTTCTTTTTCGGGGTCCTCGCCGCCATAGTCTCACCTCCGTGCCTGCCGGATCGCCTCCCGGAATGGGAGAGCCACCGGCTCGTGACCCTCGAGGGTGCATCGTACATGCCAGACCCAAGAGCGCGGAATTCTGCCACTTCTACGACCACCCGTCCCATATGGGTGACGGATTTCCGCGTCCGTGTGACATTTTACGGGATGTCTTCGGTCCAGCAACCCCCTACGGATGCGGAGGAGCTCGGCCGCCGACCCCACCCTCGCCGATGACAAACCTACATGCGTAGAGAATTATCGCCACGCTCTTGCCGTCGACGATGCGGCCTTCGCGAATCCACTCCAGCGCCTGCGAGAGAGGTACTCGCACCGGCTCCACGAACTCGTCCTCGTCGAGATTGGACGCACCCGGCTCCAGATCGGTTGCCAGCCAGAGGTGGATCACCTCGTCGGTGAACCCCGGAGTGGTGTAGATCCGAGTGAGCGGGACCAGGCGGCCGGCTCGCCAGCCCGTCTCCTCCTCGAGCTCTCGGCGTGCCACATCCTCCCACGGCTCCCCCTCTCGCATGGGCATGCCAGCGGGAACCTCGTACAGGTACCCCCCTGCGGCGTACCGATACTGTCGGATTAGCACGATATCCGGATCGGGATCGTCCAACCTCCCGACGACCGGAAGAATGGCCGACGCGCCGGCGTGGCGGATGAGTTCCATCTCACCCACCGAGCCGTCCGGGAAGCGCACCGTGTCGATCGAGAGGTGGACGACCCGCCCGTCGTGCACGGGGCGCCGGCCCAGCATCTCAGGCCCGGGCTCACCCATCCGAGGGTCAGGCCGGTCCCGGATGGACGGTCACGGGCGCGATCCCGAGCTCCTCGAGGGGACCCGCAACCGCATCAGCCGCGCCGACGACGACGATGGTGACCTCGTCGGGACGTACCCCGCGCCGGGCCGCGTCCGCGGCCTCCGCCCGGCCCACCGCGCGGATGCGCTCGCGGTAGCGCCGATAGTGGTCGTCGGGCAGGTCGTATACGATCAGGTCGGAGACCCGGCCGGCGACCTGACCGGTCGTCTCCAGGCGCAGCGGGAATACTCCCGCAACGTAGTCGCGCGCGGCCTCCACCTCGCCGTCGGTGGGACCTCCGTCCACCATCGTCTCGAGCTCGCCGAGGATCTCCTTCACGGCGGACGCGGTGACATCGGTGCCGACCGCGGTGGAGACGCTGAACGGGCCCGCACTCCGGCGGAATGCGTAGCCTGAGCGCACGCCGTAGGTGAAGCCGTGGCGCTCGCGCAGGTTGAGATTCAGCCGGCTGGTGAACGCCCCGCCCAGCACGGTGTTCATCACCACGAGGGCGTGATACGACGGGTCCTTCATCGCCATCCCGGGGTGCCCCACCCGGATCTCCGACTGGACCGCGTCCGGCCGGTCGACGACGTGGACAGTGGCCCCGGAGAAGCGCGGCTCCACGTCGAAATCGCGCCCCCCGGGCGGCGCTCCCTCCCAGGCCGAGAACATCCGCTCCGCGATCTGTGCCGTGTGCTCCGGATCGATGTCACCCGTCACGACCAGCCCTCCGCCCTGCGGATGATAGTGCCCGGCGAAGAGCCCGGCGGCCGCGGCGGAGTCGAAGCCCTCGACCGACTCCAGGGTTCCGGCGACGGGACGGCCGTACGAAAGGCCCGGAGCGTGGATCAGCTCGGCGGCGTGGTCGTTGGCGAGGCTCGCGGGATCCATGGCGCGCTGCCGGAGGCGGGCCAGCTGCTGCTCCCGCACGCGCACGACCTCCTCCTCGGCGAACGCCGGCTGCAACACCACCTCAGCGAGCAGCGCGAGCGTATCCTCCCAGCGCTCCGCCAGACAGGCCAGGGAGACGGTGGTGGCGTCCCACCCGACGGACACCTGGAGCGAAGCCCCGATCCCCTCGAGTGCCTCGGCCAGTTCGGTCCCCGAGCGACCGCGGGTCCCTCCCTCCAGCGACTCACCGGTCAGCACCGCGTGCCCGGCCCGCGCAGAGTCGAGTGCCGCTTCAGCCGCCGGAATCACCAGCGCGGTGGCCACCACCGGAAGTCGCGGCAACCGGGCGACGCGGAGCGCGAGTCCGTTGGGCAGCGCGTGCGAACTGACCGTCGGGAAGTCGAAGGGCCGCACGGTTCCGGGTGTGGGTGGAAGACGCCGGTCGATCGGGGGAGCAGTCATAGCCTGACGCATCCGACTCCACGGGGTGGGCTCAAGCGGTCGGCTCGTATGCGAGCACCGCCCGGTTGTCCGAACCGAGCCATTCCTCCGCCACCGCACGCACGTCTGCAGGCGTGACCGCGCGGATCAGGTCCATCTCTTGGTTCAGCCGATCGGGATCATCGAACAGGAGCGTGAACATCGATAGCAGGTCGGCGCGCTCGGCTACCTCCTCGAGCATACGGACAAAGCGTGTGTCAGTGAGCGCAACCGCGCGCGCCACCTCTTCCTCGGTGGCCGAGGCCAACCCCTCCATCTGCTCGACGAGCGCAGCCTCGAGATCGTTCGGATCGGCTCCCGGATAGCCCGTCGCCCACACGACCAGCATCGATGCGCCGGTAGTGAGCGGATAGACATACGTTACCACGTCCTTGGCCACCTTGCGCTCGCGCACCAGCACGCGATAGAGCCGCGACGCGCGGCCTGAGCCGAGCACCGCACCAGCCACCTCGATCGCATGGAACCGCGGATCCAGGAACGTCGGGATGCGGCAGCCAATCATCACGCGCGGCAGGGGCACGCGCGCGTGCACGAGCTCGTGGAGCGTGGCTCCGATGCGCGGTGCGAGCTCGGCGCGCCCAGGCAGCGGTGGAACGGGCCGGCCGGCCGGGATCTCGCCGAACCAGCGCGCGACTGCTTCGAGGGCGTGCGCAGGCGCCACGTCCCCCGCGATCGTGAGCACCGCGTTACCCGGCACGTAATAGGTGCGGAAGAACTCCACCACGTCCGCGAGGGTCGCCGCGTCCAGGTCCTCCATGGAGCCGATCACGGTGTGGTGATACGGGTGATTGGACGGGAAGACCATTGCTTGCATCCGCTCATCCCAATCCCCGTATGGCAGATTGTCATAGCGTTGGCGCTTTTCGTTCTTCACGACGTCGCGCTGGTTGTCGAGTGTTTCCTGGGTGATCGCTGGAGCCATCCACCCCATGCGATCAGACTCCAGCCACAGCGCCAGCTCCAACTCGTGCGAGGGCAACGTCTCGAAGTAGTTCGTACGGTCGAACCACGTGGTGGCATTGAGGGAGCCACCCGCGCGCTCGACCAGCTCGACGTGTCGGTTACGCGGAACGTGCGCCGACCCCTGGAACATCAGGTGCTCAAACAGGTGCGCGAAGCCGGCGCGACCGCTCCGTTCGTTTCGCGAGCCGACTCCGTACCAGAGGTTGACTCCCACTACCGCCGTGCTCGGATCGGGCGAGAGCACGACACGCAGTCCGTTGGGCAGCACGTGCCGTTCCCAGGGAACCCGAATGGTGGGACGCGCTGCGGACGTCGTGCGTGCGGCCCCCGTCATCGGTGTGCTCACGGGCGCGTCATCATGCGATCGCGAAGGACCGCTGGACCCATCTGCTCGGCCAACCAGGCCGCCACGTAATCGAGTCCCTCCTCGATCCTGCTCTCCGCTTCGTCGACCAGGGTGCGGTCCACGCCCTCTGCCCACTGGCGGGCCCGTTCGATCATTTCGAGCGCGGCTCCCTCACGCTCCACCAACGCGGCAGCCAGCCCGGCCAGAACCTGCGCCTCGACGTCTTCGGGTCGCAGCCGCGCTCCTTTGTCGAGGACACCGGCGCCTTCCTCGGCGCGACCCTCCTCCAGCAGCAGGAGTCCGAGCACGACGTGCGCCCAGCCGTCGCCGGGGTCGAGGTCGACGGCACTGTAGATCTCGTCGACGGCGGCCTCTCGGCGTCCCGCGAGCGCGAGCGCCACTCCCCGCTCGAAGCGCACGGTCGAGTCGTCGGGATCCAGCTCCCTCGCCGCGTCGAGCTCGCGCATGCCATCATCGATCATCCCCTCCCGGATCAGCCACGCGCCGTACAGCCAGCGCGCGAGTACCAGATCGGGCGCCGTCAACGCAGCGGTGCGGAGCGCGCCCTCGGCCTCAGGATCGTCGAACGCCGCCACCGCGTTTCCAGCCGTCGCGAGCAGATTCGGATCGGACGGACGGGCGGCCAGGCACGCCCGGAACCGCTCGTACGCGATCCCCTCCATCCCGAGCTCTCGCTCGGCGACGCCCAGCCAGCAGAGCACGAACGGGTCTCCCGGGTTGTCGTCCAGAGCAGCTCGCAGACTCTCGGCCATGCCCGCGAAATCCCCCTCGTCCCCGAGCCGATGGGCCTGATCGAGCACCGCGCGAACTACGTCTCCCGGCTCGTCCGGTTGGGGTACCGCCGACACGACCCGGTCGCTACTCACGCTCCGTACTTCACCAGACGACCCGCGTGAGCCAACGCGAGCGAGACGAGATCGGTGGCGTGGATCACCCCGAGGTCGCCCCCCCGGCAGGAGGACTCGCCGAACTCTCGCGCGGTCGGACGCGGCCACTCGGAGGCGATCAGCACCGGGACGTGGTGCCAGGAATGTTCGCGGTAGAGCGACGGAGTGGAGTGGTCGCCGGTTATCACGATGACGCTGGGATCGAGCGCCGCGATGCGTGGCACGAGCGCGTCCACCTCCTCGATCGCGGCGACCTTCCCTTCGAAGTCGCCGTCGTGCCCGCGCGTGTCCGGGTCCTTGAAGTGGACGAAGTAGAGATCCGGAACACCCCAACATCTCTCGAGCTGCGTCACCGTGTCCTCGGTGCTGGTCGGGACCGCGGGCACTTCCATCCCGACCAGCCGCGCGACTCCGCGGTACATCGGGTAATTCGCGAGGGCCACGCCCCGGAGACCGAAGCGATCATCCATGCTGGGAAAGCGCTCGAACGCCGCGAAGCCGCGCGCGAGAAACCCGTTCATGGCCGGCTCGTCGGCCAGGATACGCCGGCTCTGCTCGAGGACATCCGTCACGATCTCTGCAGTGGCGCGGGACCCGGAGTCGCTCGCCTCCACCGGGAGCGCCGTCCGACCATTCTCGAGCGGGTCGGTGTCAGAGAGCGCTGCGCCGCCGAGCTTCTCGCCCCGAAGGTGCAGCACCACACGATGCTCCTTCTCTGGCACGAACGTGACCACGACGCCGGTGGGTGCACGCACCTCGTGCTGCACCCGCGCGACCACCCGGGCCGCATCCGCGTCGCCGGGACGGCCTGCGCGCCGGTCACGGACCAGACCGTCGCCGTCGAATGTCGCCAGGTTGAGCCGGGCAGCCACATCGCCCGGCTCGAGCTCGAGCCCGACTCCGAGCGCGGAGAGGGCACCGCGTCCGATTACGTACCGAGTAGGATCGTACCCGAACAAGGAAAGGTGGCCGGGACCGCTCCCGGGCGTGATCCCCTCCCGTACCATCACCGTCAGACCGAGCGATCCGCGCCCCGCCAGCGCATCCATGTTCGGGGTGCGTGCGGTCTCGAGCTCGGTGCGACCGGTGGAGGGATGCGGCAAGCCGCCGAGCCCATCCATGACCAGCAGCACGATCTTCTTCCCCTGCACGCCACGCTCGACCTGCTGTTCGGGTAGGACGACGTCGCTCACCGCATACCTCGCGCTGTCCGTGCGCCGTTCGGGGAACAAGAGCGCGCGACCGCTCCACCCCCGTGGATCGCGGGCATGCGGGCCGGTCGGCCGGTCCGAAGGGGACGGAATATGGTGGCCGGGCCGGCCCGGGGGGACCCCTGCATATGGATCCGGAGGAGTTGGGCCGTTCCGGGGAGCACCGAGCCGAGCGACCAGTGCCGGGGCCGGCCCGCCAGGAAACCTCGGCCCTGGCCGGGGGTCCTGCCCTGGGACCGACTCTCGGCATGGCCGGTCCGCCCGCCCCGCAGGGGCGGGTCGATCACCCCGGAACCGGAGGCATCTTTGAGGTTCAGCCGTCGTTCAACCTGGATCCAGCTGCTCACGGCCGGTGTCCTCCTGGCGCCCGCCGACGCGCGAGCCCAGTCCGTGCTCGAGCGCACACCCAACCTAGCGGGGGGTTGGGTGGGAACGGCCGGAACGGCCCACTTCAACTTCCTGCACCGCTTCGAGCACACGGATCCGCCCACCCGCAAGGTCGTCAACTTCCCCACTTTTCTGCTCGGCTACACTGCCGGGTCCCGGCTCCTGCTGGCGGTAAGCTACGCGACCAACTCGGACCTGGTCCCGGCGTTCCCCAACGAATGGGAGCCCTTCGCACGGATGTCGCTGCCCGCCCTCGGGCCCGTTGCGTTTGGCCTGACTGGCGCCTGGAACAGCGCGGCCGAGAGCTTGGACGGCGAAGCGGCCTGGCGACTGCGCACCGGTCCACTCGCGCTGCTCGGCACCGCCCGTGCGTTCTCGTCCGGGTACGGAGAGGACGCACGCTTCGCCGTCGGCGGAGGAGCCGTGTTGGCCCTCGGTGACAACGTATCCCTCGCGGGTGACGCGGTGACCCTACTCGATCGGGAGTCAGGAGAGGAGGTCGCGTGGGGTGCGGCGGTACAAGCCCTGATCCCGTACACGCCGCACACGTTGTCGCTGCAGGTCACCAACACGAACACGGCCACGCTCCAGGGCTCTTCCCGAGGCAGCGACGCGACCCGGTTCGGGTTCGAGTTCACCGTGCCCATCACGCTGAGCCGCTACTTCGGGGGCGGCGGTGGCGAGGCGACCGCGACGGGGGTGGACACCGTGGTCGTGGCCATCCGGGACTTCGAGTTCGCACCCGCACGCCTTACGATCAGCACCGGCACGACCGTGGTCTGGGTAAACGAAGGTGAGGTCGTCCACACGGCGACCGCGGACGACGGGAGCTGGGACTCGGGGGACATCCTGCCCGGATCGCGCTGGAGCCGCACCTTCACGCGGTCCGGCCAAGCTGCCTACCACTGCATCCCGCACCCCTTCATGCAGGGAACAATCGTGGTCTCTGGAGCTGACCGATGAGATGACCGGACTCGCCTGCCGAGGGCGCTCGGCGATCGCGCCCCGGGAGCGCCGGAGCTCAGTTCCGAGGCGCGCCGTCCGTGACCCACTGCCGGACCAGATCGATGATGGCTTGGGCAAGCGGTGGTTGGCCGAGCGGCATCCGGCTACCCGCGCCGCCCACGCCATCATGCGTCCCCTCGAGCTTGTGGATCAGGTAACTCTGGTTGGGCTGGCCAGGAGTGATCCGAGGCATGGCGGGCAGTTGCTCCGAGGGGACGCCCACGATGGCGTCGTACGCCTGGCCGGTCTGGAGCACCATCGGCTTCTGCGACGGGTTTGCGTTGCTCCCATGGCAGTTGGAGGAGGCGCAGCTGCCATTGAGGAGCGGCTGCACATCGGCGGCGAAGCTCACGTCCTCCGACGGCAGCGTCGTGTGCTCGGAAAAGCATGCCGAAAGCGAGACCGACAGAGCGATTATGAGGATCGCGCGGGGACCTTGGGTGATCATACGGTGCATCGCTGTTCTCACTCGAGGAAGGTGCACGTCCGTCGAACCGGGCACACGGGTTGAGCGCCGCCACCGACGACGCTCCCATTATCATCAAACGATACCTCCGCCAACAGGATCCCACGCTCCTCGCCCATGGCCAGCGCTTCCCGCCCAGACCTCGTCCACGAGTTGGAGCTGTTGGTCCGCTCACGCTACGGGCTCGTCCATCTGCGCACCGACGAGGAAGAGCGAGCGGGCTCGCTACTGCGACACGTGGCCGACGGCCTCGAGGCTCCGTTCTTCACCTGGACCCGGTCCCGTGGGCTGGTTCGCGAAGGCCCCGGCCGACCCGGCTCATACGATACGCGCGAGCTTCCCAAGGCCCTCGCCTTCGTGGCGGCATCGAACGTGGGGTCGCTGTACCACTTCGTCGGGCTGGGTGCGACGGCGTTCACCGACGACCTGACCGCGTCACTCCTTCACGACGACGCCCGCTCGCTCGATAGCCGCACGGGGGCCCTCGTGCTTACCGGCACACAGGTTGAGCTGCCTGCGCGCGTCGGCGGACTCGCGGCCGAGCTGTCGCTGCCCGGACCCGGCGAGGACGAATTTCATGCGCTGCTGACCCACCTTGTGCGGGACATGAGCGCACGCCAGCACGTCACGGTCATGCTTTCACAGGAAGAGATGGGCACCATGCTCCGCCACCTCAAGGGGCTCACCCTGATGGAGGCGGAGAAGATCCTGACCAAGGCCATCATCGATGACGGACGCCTGAGCGTAGAGGACGTCCGTCACGTAGTGGCGGCGAAAAAGGAGGTGATCGAGCGCGAGGGACTGCTCGAGTACTATCCGACCGAGGAGAGCTTCGCTGCCGTGGCCGATCTGGTGTCTCTCAAGGCATGGCTCGCCAAGCGGAAGGGTGTGGTGGCCGAGCCGAGTCGCGCGGCAAGCTATGGGCTCGAGTTTCCCAAGGGGATGCTGCTCTTGGGCGTGCCCGGATGCGGGAAGAGCTTGTGCGCGAAGGCGGTAGCGTCCGAGTGGGGACTCCCACTGCTCAAGCTCGATCCCTCCAACCTGTACAATAAGTACATCGGTGAGAGCGAGCGGAACTTCAAGCGCGCCATGGCAGCCGCGGAGCACATGGCGCCGGTCGTTCTCTGGATCGACGAACTCGAGAAGGCATTCGCTCAGGGCGGGAGTGAGGACGGCGGTGTGTCACAGCGGGTTCTCGGAAGCTTCCTGTCCTGGCTGCAGGATCGGCGCGGCGACGTGTTCGTGGTCGCGACCGCCAACGACGTGGCGCGCCTGCCACCGGAATTCCTGCGCAAGGGGCGCTTCGACGAGATCTTCTTTGTGGATCTGCCCGACGACCCAACCAGGGCCGATGTGTTCCGCATCCACCTCGAAGCTCGTGGGCAGGACCCATCAGCATTCGATCTCGATGCGCTCGCCGTTGCCACCGCCGGCTTCAGCGGCTCGGAGATCGAGGGCGTGGTGGTGGCGGGTTTGTACGCGGCGTTCGCCAGTGGCGGGACGCTCGCCCCCGCCGGACTGATCGCAGAGGCGGGGCGCACCCGACCCCTCTCTGTGACCCGCTCGGAAGACATCGACGCGCTGCGCACCTGGGCACGCGAGCGCACCGTACCCGCGAACTAGCAGGTCGCGACTTGCTAGAGCGACTTCCGCCGCCTCGCTCCCCAGCTCAGCCCGTCAGCCCGGCCCTTCCGCCACGATGGGTTGCAGCGCTCGCGCGGCCAGCTCTCCCGGCACTCCCTCGCGTGCACGACCGTCGTGCTGAGTGACCTCGGCCAGCCGTCCGGACTCGATCACCCGCAGGAACGCATCCACCTCGTCGTCCACGACGAGGATGCGGGAGGGTACTAGATCGGGCGTGGCCTTGATCGGATGCGGCATCGTGCTAACCATCCTCGAACAGATCGAGGAGTTCCGACCCGTGCGTGTTTCTGTGCTCGACGTATGGCTCGACGTACGGTTCGATGCACCCCCGATCGTCGTTCTCGACCGGTTGACCCTCGGCGATACGGCGCGCGCCTCCAGCAGATCGTCGGGCGCGGGCTGGAGCAACGCCACGGCCTTCGGGACGGAAGTCCCTGCGTCGAGCCAAGCATCCCACGAGGAGGGTGGAAGCACCACGGGCATGCGATCGTGCAACGGCGCAACCGTTGAGTTCGGAGCACTGGTGATGATCGTGAAGGTTTGGAGCAGCTCTTCCGCGACCGTCGAATCGAGTCGCTCGGTCGCCCCGGACGAACGCCGACGCCAGCGTTCACGCAGTCCCGCGAACGCGAGCAAGCCGCCGCGACGGTGGTGAATCCAGTGCGGCAGGCGCGAGCCCCCGCCCGGGCGATCCGTCCATTCGTAGAAGCCATCCGCCGGTACCAGACAGCGGCGCCGCACGAGCGCCTCGCCGAAGACCCGGCTGGTAGCGACGGACTCGGCGCGTGCATTGATGTAGCGCGCCCCGATCGCGGAGTGGTCGGCCCAGTAGGGCACGAGGCCCCAACGCAGCGCCTCGATCCGCCTTCCTTTCCTGCCCGTTACCACCACCGGCGCGTCTTGCGTGGGCGCGACGTTCCACCGCGGCAGATGGAGCACACCGGAAACGGGTGCGTCGAAGATCTCCTCGAGCTCCTCGGGCGTCACCGGGAGCGAGTAGCGGCCACACATCAGGGAACCTCAGCGATGAATACGGGGAAACGCGCGGGCTCAGCGACCGGTGAGGGCGCGGTACGCCATGACCCAGGAGCCCGCGCGGTCGTGCGCCTCGAGAACCACGCCCGGGGTGGCCCTCAGCACCCGGGAGAGGACCCTCAGGTTGACGAGTCCGACCACCTCGTCGTCGGACAACTCGATCTCCGACCACTGCGGCCGCGGACGCGCTGCGTAGGCTTCGTACACGCGCGTCAGCGACCCGGGGCTGCCATCCAGCCGGAGATAGAAACTCCCCGCGTCAACCCCGTAGCGCCGGGCAATCACCCGCCATCGGGTCCCACCTTGTCGCAAGGCCACAACCGCGTCAGGAGAGATGCCTCCACGATCGGCGATGCTCAAAACGACAGGGATCTCCTCGGGGGAAAGCCTCCATTCCGAGAGGATCATCACCTCCACCGGAGGCAGCCTGAAGTGATCGCCGACCGCCCGGTAGTAAGCGTCGAGGGCGGCGCGATCGGGCACCTGGGCAGCAAGGGTACCGGCCAGCGAACACGCCAGCGCGACGACGAGCAGGGCAGCACCGACACGGCCCGAGCGCATACCGACTGGAAGCGCGGCGGTGATCATCTCTCGGATCTCCTCACGATCGCTCGGTAGCTCTCGGGATTCCAGCGCGGTCGCTCGGGCCGGTTGGCGACCTCGAGGCCAAGGTAGAAGAGCAGCCTGCCAATCCGTGCGGCCTTCTCCGCATCGATCTTCTCCGGCTCATCGGACGGCTTGTGATAGTCCTCGTGGGTGCCGTTGAAGAAGAACAGGATGGGCACTCCCCTGCGTGCGAAGCTGTAGTGATCGGAGCGCGTGTAGAAGCTCTCTGCGGGCCACAAATCGTCGACCGCGGTCATGCTCAGCTCGGGGTGCGCAGCGTTGACCCGGGCAAGCGTCTGCCCGAGGTCCGAGTGCTCCTTGCCGATCGCCACGATCGTGTCGGTCCAGTTCCGTCCCACCATGTCCACGTTCACGTTTGCGACCATACGCTCGATCGGAACGAGGGAGTGCTCGACGAAGTAGGCACTCCCCCAGCGTCCGTGCTCCTCACCGCTGACCGCAACGAAGATGATGGACCGGCGCGGCCTCGGCTCCAGCGTCGCAAACGCTTCCGCGAGCTCCACAACCGTGGCTGTTCCGGATGCGTCATCATCGGCACCGTTGTAGATGCTGTCTCCCTGGAGGTCGGGTGTCCCGACACCCACGTGATCCATGTGCGCGCTGAACACCAGGTACTCGTCGCGCAGCAATGGATCGCTCCCCTCCAGGATGCCGACGGTGTTGGGGCCGAACCGATCGCTGAGCACGTACCACTCCGTGGTGACCCCGACCAGCACGCGAGCGGCGTCGTGCACCACAACCGGTCGACCAACGCGCTCACGCAACGCCGCCAGGTCGAGATCTGCGTCGCGCAGGGACGGCGCAATCGAACGGTCCCGCACCATGAGGGCCGCCAACGGCGGGGGAGGGTCGCCCACCAGCGAGTGCTCTCTGCGCAGCTCCGTGTTGATCCGGGTCGCCCAGGGCAGATTCTCGTCGTCGTTCGCCAACCACACCGCCAAGGGATCCCTGCCGAGCACCGCGCGCATCAACGCCCGGACCTCGGGCGTACGCTGATCCTCACCGAATCCCGGGACGATGAGAACGTGTTTTCCGGTGAACGTGGCGGAGCCGAGCCCAGAATCAATTCCCGTCGTGCCGCTCACGACCACGAGCGGTCCGGTCAGACTGGTGGCGGGAGGGATGATCGCGAGCGCAGGCCCCATGTCTGTGCCGTATCGTAGGTCCCTGCGCCCGAAACGGCCGCCGGAGCGCGTCGGATCGAGCGCCACGCGCCGGATCGGATAGCGCTGGACGAAGGTCCCGTCGTCTCCGCCCGGGCTCAGCCCGGACCTCTGAAACTCCGCCGCGATCCACTCCGCGGTCTCGTTCAACTCAGGGCTCGGAGTCCCGCGTCCACGCATCGAGTCGTGGGCGATCACGCCGATGTGCGCGCCGAGGTCCTCTGCCGTGATGGTGGCGACGGCACGCTCGACACCGGACGTGGCCGGCGTCGCGGGAGCCTGGGCGGCGATCGCGCTGGCACAAAGGAACGCGGGGAGGACGAGCGCCCCCGCGCGTCGCGGGCGTGGGGTCATGGCCATGGGTGAGGGAGAGACCTTGTCGAACCAGTCTATCATAACCCTGCAGTCTTTCACACTGTCCCCGTTTTGGGGATCCGGTGGGGACCGCCCGAGGCCAGCTCCTCCACCTGCCGACCGGCTACGGGTCGAGACGCGGCGACCAAGCGAGCAATCCGTGTGCCATCCTCGCCGGGTCACGCGTCCGGGAGAATCCCCCGCTCACGGAGGAAGACCACCAGATCGCCGAGCATGGTTTGCCAGGGGCAGTCGTTATGCGCACACGCGTAGCTGAGAAGCCGCCCGTCTGAGGCCGCCCCGGCGAGCCGCTCGCCGTGGACGAAGGGCACGGTGCGGTCGTGCGCGCCGTGCAAGACGAGGACCGGTCCGTGGAAGGCGCGCACCGCGGCGAGATTGTCGAACCGGTGCCGGACCAGAAACCGGGGGAGCAGATAGCCACGAGCATACGTGCCGACGTCTGTGAACGAAGCGTTCAGTACGAGCGCAGAGAGCGGACGACGAAGGGAGAGCGCGCCGGCCGCCCCACCGCCCACCGATCGCCCGAACGCTACGATTCGGCTCGCATCCACCGCTCCGGTCATCGACGCCAGCAGATCGTAGGCCGCCACCGCCGCGGCGGTCACCGACCGCTCCGTCGCCACTCCGGTCGAACGGCCGTAGCCGGGAAACTCGAGGAGTAGGACCGCGGCTCCCGCTGTGCGGAGCGGCTCGAACGAGGCAACCCACTCGTCCGCCAGCTCGAGGTTGCCGTGGGTGAAGAGCACCGCAGGAGAAGGACGGGGTGATCCTTCGATGGGGGGGAGCCACCAAGCCTCGACCGATGCGCCGGGAATCTCCAGCCTATGGAGGCGCGCACCGGGAGGCGCCCCCACCGCATCCGGCCCCTCGGCGCTGCGGCCCGGAAAGATCATCCGGCGCTGCCAGAGGAACAGGATCGAGGCCCAGATCAGCCAGCCCGCGAGAGGCGCGAGAAGCCAGCTCACCTTCACGTGCGGGCCCGGAGGTTTCCCGAAACCGCGAACCCCAGCCCGGTCAGCGCCGCGCGCCCGCGCGTGCGACCAGCGCCTCCAGATCCTCACGGGCCAGGCGCGCGCGCGCGACGAGCCAGCCGTCGCCGTGCACCCGCACGACCTGGCTCCAGCCCGCCCGAAGCGGCGTGCTCGTCAGGATGGCGAGCGGATCGGTGTCCGTGTCACCGATGGGGAAGCGCACGAAGCGAATCTCGAGCGTGTCGCCGCTCTCGAGTCGCTGGAGCACACGGAGTCCAGGTTGACGCGGCGCCACCGCCGACCACTCCACCCGCAGCACGTCGAGTCCCGGCACCGTGAGATCGAGCGCTTCGTCGGGGTCGGCCGCGGTAACGTCGACGTCTCCCGCCCGCATGCTCGTCCCGACGTCGGCGCTTCCGGCAAAGGGCTGCGGCGCCGAAGTCGGGGCCGCAGATGAGAGGGCGAGGCTGCTGCCCGTTCTCGCGCGGCGGGTGAGGATCGCACGCCGGGCCGGAGTTCCGGTGAACCCCGCCTCTTCGGCCCGCACCTGGGTCGCGCGGCCCGGCTCCAGCGAGGACGCGGCCCGAGCCGACGGTGCGCTCGTCGTGGCTGGAACGAGCGGCGTCCTCAGGCCGGGCGTTTCCCCGAGCGCGAACTCAGGCCCCGACGCGACCGCGACCGCGACCGGCCCGACGAGAAGCTGATCCAGCGGAACAGCGGACTCCTCGGCACGCCCCCCGGAAGGCGCGGAAGCCTGCCGCTGCTCCGATGCCGCGACACCCGCGCGTGCAGCGGGCTGCTCCATTCGCGCCGGCGCGGGGCGTTCGCCGATCCCCGGAGCGCCCACGTTTGCCGCTTCATTCGCCGCGACGTCCGCCGCGTTGCGCACAGCGGGGGCTTCCGCGACCCGCTCCTCGGCTATAGCGCCGCGTTCGTCGAGCCGCCCACCGCTTGGCGCGTCCCTCTCGGCGACGTTCGCCATGTCTCCCGCAGCGGCAACCCCCTCCGCGCCGGACCCCGGGTCGCTCCGGGTCGCTGCCGCCTCGCCCATTCGGGCATGGAGCCCCAGCTCGCGCGCGGTCCAGCCCGCACCCAAGGCGATCACGACCAAAGCCGCCCAGCCGAGTCGTGCGAGCCGCGACGCACGCCGCACCGGTGGCGCCTCGTCCCGACCACGCGCGCGCTCTACGATCAGCTCGAAAGGAGGCGCCTCCGCGACGCTCGGGACCGCCAGCGCCAGCACCTCGGCGGCGTGCGCGCGCACGCGCTCCTCTCCAACGAGGGCCTCCCGGCACGCGGCACAGGCGCGCAGGTGCTCGCGCACCTCGCCCGCCCGCACTCCCCCCAGCTGCTCGAGCGCGCCGTCCAGCCAGGCGTGCAACTCTCCGTTCGTAAGGTGCTCAGCCTCGTGCGACATGTTCGCTCGCCCTCTGCTCGTACAGCTCCACCAACCGTTTGCGCTCCCGGGCCAGCGTGGTCCCGACCGCTCCGGGCGCGAGCCCGGCTTCCGCCGCGATCTTGCCGTAGCTCATCCCACCGTCCCACAGCAAGAGCACCTCGCGGTCGCGCTCGCTCAGCCCCTCGAGCGCTTCGCGCACCCGCTCCCCTCGCTCCGCGCGAACCATCTCGCCCTCGGGGTCGGTCCGTGCCTGCTCGGAGAGCCCCCCCTGGAGGAGCGCGAGGTGACGCTTCCGACGAATCACGGTACGTGCCTCGTCACGTGCCAGGTTCGCAGCCACGGCGAAGAGGAACGGCCTCGGCCGTTCCGGTTCTTCGCGCAGCGCCCGCACGAATGTCTCCTGGGCGAGGTCCCGGGCCCGCTCCTCATCCCACACCTTGCGGTGGAGGAAGCGGACCAGGTCCGGGAAGATCGACCTGTAGAGGGCGCCCCAGTCGTGGGTCACGGGCCGGCGTTCGGCTGGCCCATCGTCCTACGCATTGTGTCGGGCATCGTGCTCCTGGCCTTCACTCGACCCCGCGAAAGTCCGCGATCAGTTGGGTTAGCCGATCCGGTGGAATCTGTTCCAGCCCGTCCTGATCGAACCGCAGCCGCACACGGGTTCCGGCGAGCTCGACGCGGCCGAGCTCGCTCGCCGCGGGCGTGACCTCCGGAAGGGCGGCCACGAGGTCGAACCAGGCCCGGCTGAAGAGCTTCACGGTAATCAGGGGAATCTCCTCCGAGGGAGAAGCCTCCACCCATACACCGTCTCGCAGCTCGAAGAGCCGGCCGCCTTCGACGCGCCTCCCCCCCTGCTCTGCCACCCTGGCCTCGAGCTCCTCGGCGACGGCGTCCACGTCAGCCGACCGCGAAACGTCGCGTAGCTGTCGGGCCCGTGAGGCCGACGCGACCGCACGCGCACCCTCGGCCATCCTCGGCGGGGCCGCGTCGAAAGCCACTTCTCGTCGTCCGGTCACGCCGCCGCCACCACCCATGGCGATGGCGTCGGGCTCCTCGACCAGATAGGCCGTGTACTCGCTGGGCAACCCGTAGCGGAGCGCCGTCTCACGAATTTCCTCGATCAACGACGAAGTCGGCCCCTCCAGCCACACCTGGCGCGTCAGGTGACCGAGCTTGCGGGAAGCCCAAAGACGCGGGAGGTAGCCGTGCGCCTCGCTTCGCATCGGAAACGACGCCGCGGCTGCAAACCGTTCGGTCTGACCGGCACGCCGGCCGCTGACCGTCAGCTCTCCCTCGCCGTCTCCGCGGTAGCGGGCGAGCAGCACCATCTCCTGCCCGGCGAACACGTCGGGCAGGGTTACCGGATAGATCTCGCGTAGACGCACCGGCGCTGCGCCCAGCTCCAGGTCGGTGAGCACGGGGTGGCGGATCTTGGCAGCCAGCAGCGAGAGCGCACGCTCCACGCTTTCGCCTGGTTGCACGTAGTCGGTCGAGCCGCGAGCGGTGACGGAGAGGCGATCGAGCAGGTGCGTGTTGACGTCGTTGCCTACCCCGAAGGAGAACACGCGCGCCCGGCCACGCTTGCGCTCGGCAGCGTCCGCGATTCGCTCGGGGTCTTGCTCGCCCACGGTCGGCAACCCCTCGGTCAGGAAGATCACGACCGGCAAGCGCCCTTGGCCGGGTGCCACACTGAACGCTTCCTCGAGCGCGCCCTCGATGTTGGTGCCGCCGTCCGCTTCAAGTCGCTCCAACCACGCGGTCGCGGCCCGCAGCGGCGCGGGCTCCGCCGCCTGCCAGCCCTCGTCCTGGACGCGAACGGCGTTGCTGAATGCGACTAGGCGGAAGCGATCTGTGGGCACCAGCGTCTCGAGCAGCGCGACCAGTGCGGCGCGGGCCTGTGTGATCTTCTCGCCGGCCATCGAGCCCGACACGTCCACCACGACCGTTACGTCACGTGGCTCGGCCGGAGCATCGACGCGGCCGGGCGAGAGCATGAGCATCAGATAGCCGTCCTCGCCCGCCGGTCGGTGGGCGGCCACGGTGAGCCCCACCCCCGCGCGCACGAGCGGCAGGAAGACCGAAAGCTCTCCGGTCAGCTCCTCCTGGAGCCGAACCGTCAGGCCGCCGTCTCTGCGCACGCGCTCGAGCGCGTGGGTGGGAGAGAACGGCTCCAGGTACGCGTCCCCGTCCTGGACCACGAGCTCGAAGTCGGTGCGCACGACTCCGTCATCGAGCCGGTCACCGTCGGGCTCACGCCAATCGCCTCGCATCGGCACCGGAAGCGGCCGCGGACGCCCGAGATCGCCGGCCCGCACCCCTCCCGCATACCGGAAGTGCAGTGCCTGCCCGGACGTCTCGAGCAGCTGCGTGTAGCGGAGCTGGACCCTGCGCTCTTGCCCCGGCTCGATCGGGAAGACGCGCGCCCGGATCAGCCCGTGTCCGGCCAACTCGATCAGCGCCGGGTCTGCGCGGCGCCTGACGATCTCTTCGTAGATCTCCCGCGCGCGATCACGGTCCATCATCTCCCCACGCAGCTCTTCCTCTCCCTGCCAAAGCGAGAACCCGGAAAACGCCGCCTCACCAGGCAGCGGATAGAGGTATTCGCCCTCGGCGAGCTGCTTTCCTTCGTTACGGAACCACTCGGTCAACTCTACTCGGGCGACGCGACCCTCGACGGTGACCCGCACTTCGGACCGGGTCTTCTCCACCGCCCAGGCTCCTGCCGGAATGGGCCGGCCGGGGAGGGGCTCGATCCAGCCCTGAGCCGACAGCGCGGGGGGGGGCGAGGAGAGCGTGAGGGCGAGGGTCAACCCGGTCACGGCGCCCCAGGGGCGAGAGAGCGTGGACATCGAGGCCTCCGGTGGTGATTCGGCGTTCCTACCGGGGTGACGCGTCAGGAGGGAGTCGTTGCACAGCACGCTCCCGCGGGCGTGGGGAAGGACCGAGGGGCGCCTCCCGCCGGGCCCCTCCCCCCCTCCCGCTCGCCCCGCCTAGGTTGGGTGACACGCCAGGGTTAGCCCCCCCCCGCTCAACCCCCGGAGAATGGCCGAAAATGGACTGGGTTTTCCGACCGGACGGCTGGATCGCGCTCGCCACGTTGACGCTGCTCGAGATCGTTCTCGGCATCGACAACATCGTCTTCATCTCCATCCTGTCCGACAAGGTAAAGGCCGACCAGCGAGCCCGAGCGCGCCAGATCGGCCTGGCGATCGCGATGCTCACGCGCATCCTGCTGCTGCTCTCGATCGTATGGGTGATGCGGCTCACCGCACCTCTCTTCTCGGTGCTCGGCCACGAGATTTCCGGGCGCGATCTGATCTTGCTCGGGGGCGGGCTGTTCCTGCTCTACAAGGCCACCCGGGAGATCCATGAGAAGCTCGAGGGGGAGGAGCATCATCGCGACGCGAACGCAGGGCATGCGACCCTCCGCTCCGTCGTCCTCCAGATCGCGGTCCTCGATATCGTCTTTTCACTCGACTCGGTGATCACCGCGATCGGCATGGCGGACGACGTCGCGGTGATGGTGATCGCCGTGATCCTGGCCGTCGGGTTCATGATGATGACTGCGGGCCAGGTCGCAGGGTTCGTCTCCCGGCATCCCACGGTGAAGATGCTGGCGCTTTCGTTCCTGCTGTTGATCGGGATGTCGCTCGTAGCCGAGGGACTCGATCAGCACATATCGAAAGGCTACATCTACTTCGCGATGGGTTTCTCGATCTTCGTCGAGGCCCTGAACCTGCGCCTGACCAAGAAAGGGGTGAAGCCGGTCCACCTGCGGGTGCCGTACGAGGAAGAGGCGCAACGGGCGCGCTCATCGGCGCACGCCTGAGCTGCCGTCCCGCTCGGGCGCAGATCCGCCCCGCACCCTGGAGCGGGCGGGCGGTCGTGCGTCCGTCCGGAGCGCGAGGCGCTACATGCTCGTCATCACGCCGGTCGACTCTCCCACGGGCACGACGTCGAAATTGATCCACATGCCCGCGGTGGCATGACCGGGAACGAAGCAGACCAACGCGTACTCGCCCACGGTCCCTGCAGTGAAGGTGAGGGTCTCACTCTCCCCGGCCACGGTGGACTCGGTCATCGACGTCGGGTTCGAGGAGACGGCACCCGCGAACACGGGCGTCGCATCGGGCGTGGCCGACCAAGGGCCCGACGGCCGGGTCGAGACCCCGATGCTGTGGCCCATTCTCGCGTCGTTGTTCGAGAACTCGATGGTCACGGTAGAGCCCACGGGTACCGCGACGGTCACGTTCCCGTTCGCGTGACCGTTGAAGTTCCAGTTGTTGTTGGTGGCATCCTGGCCGGCCACGACGGTCATGCTCACCGTGTTGGCCGCGACGTCCACCTGGATCCAGTCGGCCGCGACGGGCGTGGGAGCGGACGGCGCCTCGGCCGCGGGGACGCCCGCGTCGGCACCCTCGTCTCCACCGCCGCAAGCGGCAGAGACAAGGACAACGAGTAGAGCGCCGGGAATGCGGTGGTTTTCTATCATGGTCTGGCGTCCTTTGGAGGTGCCGGTTAGCTTGAGTAGTAGGCGGCGTTCTCGACAATGTACCCCGGCGTCAAATCGCACCCCCAGGCCCGGGCCTCTCCCTCGCCCACGCCGAGATCCACGGAGATCTCGACCGGATCCTCGCCCAAGAGGCCGCGAACGCGATCCTCGTCGAATGCGGCTCTGCCCCCGTCCCGGCACACCGTCACCCCCCCGATCGCCGCGACCAGGCGGTCAGGCTCCACCTCGCACTCGAAGCACTTGCCCACGGCCATCAGGATTCGGCCCGCGTTCGGATCACCTCCGAAAACCATGGTCTTGATGAGGGGTGAGTTGACCAGGGACTTGGCGATCCGACGGGCCTCCGTCCGGCCCGCCGCGCCGCGCACGCTCACCCGCAGGAGCCGGCTCGCACCCTCCCCGTCACGCGCCAACGTCTCGGTCATCACGGTCAGGGCCGCGCTCAGTCCGGCCGCGAACGCATCCACGTCGATCGGCCCCGCCCGCCCGTTCGCGATCGCGACGCAGCTGTCGGAGGTCGAGGTGTCCGTGTCCACGGAGAGCATGTTTAGGGTGTCGTCTACCACCCGCCTCAACACTCGATCGAGCGCGTCGGAGTCGAGCCCTGCGTCCGTAAGCACATAGCACAGCATGGTGGCCATGTTGGGCTCGATCATGCCGGAGCCCTTGGCGATCACCGTCAGGACTGCGTCTCCCACGGAGAGCGAGAGCGCCTTCGGATGCGTGTCGGTCGTCATGATGCCTTCGGCGCCGACCAGCGGATCGTCCTGGAGGGCCGCGACCAGATCGCCTGCTGAGGCCTCGATCCGCTCGATAGGGAGCGGCACACCGATTACTCCGGTCGAGCCCATCAGCACGAGTTCCGGTGCGATCCCGAGCGCCCGCGCGGCAGCCGCGCCCATCCTGCGAGCGCGCCGGACCCCCTCCTCCCCGTTTCCCACGTTGCTGACGCGGCTGTTCACGACGACCGCCTGGAGCCGTCCAGCGCGTATCAGCTTCTGCCCCACGATCACCGGGGCTCCGGGAACCAGGCTGCGGGTGAACACGCCCGCGGCGGTGCCTGGCACGTCCGAGGCGAAGAGCGCGAGATCCTTCCCCTCGGACTTGATTCCGCAGTTGACGGCAGCGCACCGGAAGCCACGCGGGAGACGTGGGGACGCGTGAAAGACGGGTTCGGGCATGACGGCTCGTCGGTGGCGTCGCAGGGACGGAGTCGCACGGCCGCGTAAGGTAGGGGTGTGGCGCGACGGGTGACGAGATCCAGAGGGCGATCGGGGTGGCGATCCGGTGCGAGTCCACGTCGCTCGCGCTCCTTGCCCCCCGCAAACCCGCATCCCATGTTGGGCTCCCCGCTCGAGGCAGGAACGGCCTGCGGGTAGGCCCAGGCTCGAATGCAGGTGCACTCGTCGAGGAGGAACCATGAAAGGAAAGCGCTTCGGTATGGCGCTGGCGCTCGCGGTGCTGGCGGCGCTTCCTGGTTGCGCCGAGAACCAGGCGGCGACCGTGCAGGGCTCGCAGTCGACCAGGGTGGGCGGCGACGGACGGACCGGTGAGTACGACGTCGACGAGAACTGGTGGCAGGCGGCCTCGAACCACGACGCCAACTGGACGTGGGGACAGGTGTCGGGGGTCGCGATCGACAATCCGAACCGGATCGTCGTGGTGACCCGCGGCGACTGGCCGGTGTCGCGCCGCAACCAGGCCGGTCAGGGGCCCGGCTCGCAGGGCGAGCTCCGCCGGAGCAACTGGCTCGTGGTGGCCGACGGCGACGGCAACATCGTCGAGACCTGGACCCAGTGGGACTCGCTCTTCAATCTCCCGCACCAGGTCTACATCAACCCCTACGATCCCGAGCGCGCCATCTGGGTCACCGAGAGCGGTGGACCCTCCATCCATCAGGTCTACAAGTTCAGCAACGACGGCAGCCAGCTACTCATGCGTCTGGGCGATCTCGACAGCCCCAAGACCCAGGAGGAGGCCCGGGCGGATACCGATCCGGGTGACTACCAGTTCGGCTGGCCGTCCACGCTCGCCTTCCTTCCGAACGGTGACTTCCTGCTCGCCGACGGCTACTGGAACTCGCGCATCATCCAGTTCACGGCCGAGGGCGAGTATGTGACGGAGTGGGGCAGCCTCGGGGTCGCAGAGCCCGGCGGCCCGCCCGCACCCCCGGGCACCTTCAACCTGCTGCACGGCACCGGGGTGGACCGGCAGGGCCGCGTCTACCAGGGAGACCGCCGGAACAGCCGGATCCAGGTCTTCAGCCCGACCGGTGAGTTCATCGAGCAGTGGACCGACATCGAGGACCCCGTCAATGTCTGGGTCGACGAGAACGACGCGGTGTGGGTGACCTCGGCCGCGCTCGCGCGGATCATAAAGTACAACACGAGGGGCCAGCTCCAGTACTTCTTCGGCACGTACGGAAGCTTCTCCGGCGGCCTCATGCGCCCTCACCAGTTCGACGTCGACGAAAACGGCACGCTGTACATCGCCAACTATGACGGCGGATACCTGAGCAAGTTCGTGCCGAAACCGGACGCCGACCCGAGCAAGCTGATCGGCCGGCTTTTGGGAACGGGGAGCACCGCCACCAACTGACAGTGGGTCACGGAAGCTGGAAGCGCTCACCGAGTTCCAAGAGGAGCGCACGGGTGTGTGGCACGACGTAGCTCCCGGAGCCTCGGGTCCTTCGGACGATCCAGAGGGCCGTGCTGTCCTCGAGCGGGACCAAGTGGCCCTCGGCGGTCAGCTCCCGGATCCGGTCACGGGTTGCGGCACGGATGCCCAGGCTCCGAGCGCGCTCCAGGTGGGCGCCGGCGAGGTAGCGGCGAAGCGCTTCCTCCTCCGCGGGTCGCATCAGCGGGACCGGTTCGAGGGCGTCCTCGATCTCCTCCGCGAACGCCTGCGCACGAGCCAGCGACTCGCGCAGCGCGACCTCCTCCGGATCCGGAGGAGGCTGGGGCTGCTCGCATGTGGGGAGGACCAGGCAGCACCATCCCGCGCCGATCGTAGCGAGGTACCGAGTCCTCGGGCTCAATAGCTTCGTCTCCACGAAGGACGCCAGGAAACCTCGAAGCTGCGGCTACCGGTGCAGCCCTCACTCCGAATGCCCCCTCTCCCCGTGCAAGCGTATCGCCCGGAGGACTCGCGTCTCCTGTGAGAGATGGTGGAAGAGCGAAATCGAAACCCACACCCATCCGGGGGTGGAGGGCCCGTCAGACGCGACGGAAGATCGAAGATAGCGTGGGGTGAAAGTGGCTGCGCGACCTCACGACGCCACGCGGAAGTGTCTCCTCCATGGGTCGGACGGCGGGCAAGCCGTAGACAAACTGCATTACGCCTCTGCGCGCATGATATCTACAAGAACATGGCGTACAAGAGCTTATCTGCACGGCACGGGCGATGCACGGAAGATGCGCGCCGGCCAGTGATTGGCCGCCGGGAGGCAGGCCGTCCAGGCACTCCCGAGCATCGACTGGAGGAGGACACATGAACACGGTCAAGAAGGGAGTCGGCGCGGTCATCCTGGCGGCTGCCTTGGCCTCCTCGAGCCCCGGGCTTCTGGGGGCGCAAGAAGCGGATCCGTCGTCCACCGAGCCCGTGATGGCCGAGTCGAGGACGACGGCCGAACTATTCGTGGAGAACAATGGGTGGTTCGACGTACACCTCTATATGGTGCGCGCGGGCCAGAGAACGTCACTGGGTTTCCTGACTGCGCTGGGGACGGGCGAGTTCGAGCTTCCGTCGGCTGCTAGCATGCCTGGCGCGCACGTTCAGATCCTCGTCGACCCGATCGGAGGCGCGTCCTATTTGACTCCGGGGATCATCGTGAACGGCGGTGACGCGTTCGGGTTGGTCATCCAGAATCACCTGCCCCTGAGCAACTTGGTGGCTCTCACGTCAAGCTGACCCGAAAGGCAGGACAGGTCCGGACGATGCCCGGCGGGCTGATCCCGCTGGGCATCGCTACATCATCCTTCGTGGGAGCGGCCCGCGACTGCAGGAGCAAAGGGTGCCTGTTACGGGCGTCGCGATGGCCCCTCCCCGGGAGCGCGCCGTACCTTGCCTTCGCTTTGCGAAGGCCCTTTCAGTCTCGTGTGCACCCCCGATTCCCCGAGCTTCCAAGTCCTCCCCACGTCCCCATGCCCAGACTCATCTACCTCGTGGACGACGATCCCGACGAGATCACCCTCTCCACTGCTGAGCTGGAGAAGGCGGACTTCGTTACAACCGGCTTCTCTAACCCGCGACAGGCGCTCGAGGCCGTGGTGTCCGATCCCCCTGATGTGGTCGTCACCGACCTTACCATGCCGGGGATGTCCGGGATCGAGTTGATCCATGCGATTCGCCAGCACTACCCGACGCTCCCGGTCATCGTGGTCACAGGCATGGGGCGTGGAGACGTGGCGATCGAGGCCCTTAACGCGGGGGCCGCGGACTTCGTTACGAAGCCGGTGGAGCGAGGGGACCTCGTCGCGCGAGTCCGGCGGGTGCTCCAGGAACAACCGGCGCAAGAGATTCTGCTCGAGACCGAGCGGAAACTCTTCGACGGCCTGGTAGGCTCCCACCCCCTCGTGAAGGGGGTGCGCGAATTCGTCCGACGGGTCGCAGCCGCCCCCCGCGCGTCCGCGCTCATCTTGGGAGAGTCAGGTACGGGAAAGAACGTGGTCGCGCGCGCCATCCACCGGCGGAGCGGTGCCGCACGGTTCCGCCTCGTCGAGGTAAACTGCTCCGCTCTGCCCGCACACCTGATCGAAGCGGAGCTTTTCGGCTACGAGAAGGGCGCGTTCACCGATGCCGGCCAGGCCAAGAAGGGCCTGGTCGAGGCAGCCCACGATGGGACGCTCTTCCTGGATGAGGTCGCGACTCTTCCGCCCGAGCTCCAGGCCAAGCTCCTCAGCTTCCTGGAGTCGAGAACGTTCCGGCGGCTCGGGTCGACCAAGGATCGGGAGGTGGATCTCCGCGTCGTCGCAGCCACGAACGCGGACCTACAGGTCGAGGTCAACGCCGGCCGATTCAGGGAGGACCTCTTCTATCGTCTCAACGTCGCCCAGGTAACTCTCCCTCCCTTGCGCCAGATCCGGAGCGACATCCCCGACTTGACTGCTCACTTCCTCCGGCGGGCCGCAGAATACTTCCGGAAACCGGCTCCCACGCTGAGCCACGACAGTCTCTCCCGCCCACTGAGTACGAATGGCCCGGCAACGCCCGGGAGCTTCGGAACCTCGTGGAGCGCGCCCTGATCTTCAGCGACGGCCCGGTGCTGCGGGTCGAGCCCCCGATGCCGGCAACCCCGAAGCCCACCGTGACCAACGACCGGTTCGTGTCGCTTCCACGGGGGCTCACACTCGAAGAGGTCGAGCGTCGCTACATCGACGAGACGCTCCACGACACCGCGGGCCGGGTAGGGGAAGCCGCGGGCCGGCTCGGCATCACCCGCAAGGTCCTTTGTCCCGGCGCAAGAAACACGGCCGTACGGGAGAAGAGACGGCCGGCTAACCACTTCGGGGATTTCCTTCAGACGCGCGCACGGGCCTACCGGAAGCTTCGGCCTGCGACGTGCCGGACGTCCCCCATCCTACGATCCTGCCAAGACACGGTCGGCTTCGTATCGATTTCCCACCACCTCGGTTCGGTCCGCGAGGGGGAACTCCCTCGCCGCGGGGGATGAGAGGGAACCGAGGAAGAGCCCAGTGCACCCGGCGACACTCACAAGAAAGAGGAGGAGGGCGAGGGTATGGATTCGGGTCTTCATTCGATCCTCCACGTGCACGTCGGCGGGTGGCCGCTGCCCAAGAGGTGGTATTCACTCGGCCCGAAGTAATAGCAGGGAGCATGCCAGCAAATGTGATCACCTAAGTTATTGTACTACAACATATTAACGGATACCTTCAGGTTCGATGTTCCCAAGCGGGAACGCTGTGCAGTTCCCTATCGGGAACTTAGTCCGTAACCGGAACGGGGAGCGAAGATCGTGAGGATCCCGTCCGCTGTCGAGGCCAGGATCAGGCCTATGCGCTCATCTTTTCTCACGCAGCTCCTCCTCGGCTTCCTTCCGATCTGTGACGTCCTGTATGGTGCCGACCATGCGGACTGCCTCGCCATCGCGGACGACCTCGGCAGAGCTGTGCAAGGACCGCCGGGACCCGTCTTTCCGATGGATCCGAAAGTTCATGGAATACAGATACCGATACACGAGCTCAACAAGAAAGCCCTGTGACCCAGAACATGCTGGCATCACAGGGCTTATGCTATACGTGCCCGACAGGATTCGAACCTGTGACCTTCGGCTCCCGAGGCTTCCCCACCGCTTCTTACCGCTGCTCGCCCCAGCCGTGAGCGGCGGAATTACGCCGTTTCGGGAATCCTCGCATATAGCTCTCGTCGTGCCCGCGGCACATAGAAAGCTCCGATGACAACGCCTGCCCCCACGCCCCGTCCTCAGGAAACGGAGTGCGTCTCGACCTCGACCTCTGCGGCGATCACCGAGCCGTCCTCCTGACGCTCGCCTTCCACCTCGATCTCGATCACCAGGTCCACCGGGTCGAGCGCGGCCAGCAAATCATCGAAACCCAGGATGTCACCCTCAGAGTCGAAGAGTGTGCTGCCCTCGACGATGTCCACCGCCACCGATCCGTGATCGTTCGTCAACTCGACGCGAACGGTGCGAGCAGGAAGGTCACCCTCGACCGACACCAGCGTCGCGATCCCCTCGAATTCGTCAGGATCATCGTCTGGCGGGTCGTCATCCACATCGTCGTCGATCTCGACCTTGATCGTTGCGGCGATCACCGAGCCGTCTTCCTGACGCTCGCCTTCCACCTCGATCTCGATCACCAGGTCCACCGGGTCGAGTGCGGCCAGCAGATCATCGAAACCCAGGACGTCACCCTCAGAGTCGAAGAGTGTGCTGCCCTCGACGATGTCCACCGCCACCGATCCGTTATCGTTCGTCAACTCGACGCGAACCGTGCGAGCAGGAAGGTCACCCTCGACCGACACCAGCGTCGCGATCCCCTCGAATTCGTCAGGATCATCGTCTGCCGGGTCGTCATCCACATCGCCTTCGATCTCGACGTTGATCGTTGCGGCGATCACCGAGCCGTCTTCCTGACGCTCGCCTTCCACCTCGATCTCGATCACCAGGTCCACCAGGTCGAGCGCGGCCAGCAGATCATCGAAACCCAGGATGTCACCCTCAGAGTCGAAGAGTGTGCTGCCCTCGACGATGTCCACCGCCACCGATCCGTTATCGTTCGTCAACTCGACGCGAACCGTGCGAGCAGGAGCGTCACCCTCGACCGACACCAGCGTCGCGATCCCCTCGAATTCGTCAGGATCATCGTCCACCTGGGGTGGGGGCGGCGGCGGCGGCGGCTGAGGCGGCGCGGGGGGTGGTTCGCAGCTGACGGCTGTCACCGTGTAGGCCACGCCGTCCACCTCGTCACCGTTGGCCTCAACGACCGCTTGATCGGGTTCCACTTCGGCCTCCCAGACGAGCTTCTGGGCTCCGAAATCCGTCTCGGCCTCGTAACCTAGGTCGTAGGTGTCCACGCCCAGGACCTCGATCTTGAACCCGTCCTCGTCCGTCTCCCCCATGAAGACCAAGGCATTCCCGTCGTCATCTACAAGAACCGTAGAAGTGGCCACGGGGACGAAGTCCTCGAGCCCACGCTCCCCACCCCCGCACATGGGGATGACAACGTCCGCGCCCAGGGAGACCGTTCCAGTGATCTTCGCCTCGGCCTCACCCCCCATGATCGCTCCAGCATCGTCGACCGTGCCCAGAATGACCGGATGCATGACCCACCTGCCCGACTGTCCGGCCTGATGCCCGAAGCTTTGGGCGATGTCGAAGTCCATCAGAACACCCGCGTCATCTCCCTCCGCCAAGACCACGCCACCAGGGAGTCGCACCTTGATGCCGCTCTGGCTACAGCTCGGGCAAGTGAGGTCTCCCGTGATCTCCAGCCCGGCAGGAGCTTCCACGTCTCCGTATCCGTAGACGCCGCCATCGTCATCCAGAAGCACAGCGCCACCGAGAACGAAGCGAACCTGCGTGTAGAGTCCCGGCTCAACCGACACGCCCTCTACGAGCGCCACGGGCACATCTTCTAGCTCCGTCAGGTTGATGAGGTCGGTCGGCTCGTCCAGGAGAGAAAGCGGTGCCCCCTGCCCAACCAATACGACATCGTTGACCTGCACCCAGACCATGTCCACATCGCCAGGGCCGTCCTTGAGAAAGAGGCTCAGCTCGCTTTGTACGGAGGGGGGCTCGCAGCTGACGGCTGTCCCGTGTAGGCCACGCCGTCCACCTCGTCACCGTTGGCCTCAACGACCGCTTGATCGGGTTCCACTTCGGCCTCCCAGACGAGCTTCTGGGCTCCGAAATCCGTCTCGGCCTCGTAACCTAGGTCGTAGGTGTCCACGCCCAGGACCTCGATCTTGAACCCGTCCTCGTCCGTCTCCCCCATGAAGACCAAGGCATTCCCGTCGTCATCTACGAGAACCGTAGAAGTGGCCACGGGGACGAAGTCCTCGAGCTCACGCTCCCCACCCCCGCACATGGGGATGACAACGTCCGCGCCCAGGGAGACCGTTCCAGTGATCTTCGCCTCGGCCTCACCCCCCATGATCGCTCCAGCATCGTCGACCGTGCCCAGAATGACCGGATGCATGACCCACCTGCCCGACTGTCCGGCCTGATGCCCGAAGCTTTGGGCGATGTCGAAGTCCATCAGAACACCCGCGTCATCTCCCTCCGCCAAGACCACGCCACCAGGGAGTCGCACCTTGATGCCGCTCTGGCTACAGCTCGGGCAAGTGAGGTCTCCCGTGATCTCCAGCCCGGCAGGAGCTTCCACGTCTCCGTATCCGTAGACGCCGCCATCGTCATCCAGAAGCACAGCACCACCGAGAACGAAGCGAACCTGCGTGTAGAGTCCCGGCTCAACCGACACGCCCTCTACGAGCGCCACGACCACATCTTCTAGCTCCGTCAGGTTGATGAGGTCGGTCGGCTCGTCCAGGAGAGAAAGCGGCGCCCCCTGCCCAACCAATACGACATCGTTGACCTGCACCCAGACCATGTCCACATCGCCAGGGCCGTCCTTGAGAAAGAGGCTCAGCTTGGTTGCTCCCGTGGCGTCAGTGGGAGAGCCGCTGGAGCTGTCACATCCCGCCGCCACGAGGGACAGCAGTAGGCCTAGGACCTGCCACCGGATACGACACGGCGATGTGCGCATCGACATTCTATAATCTACCTCTCCCAGCTTAGTTCTTGTGCACACGTTCAATTGCGTGAACCAAAGTGAAAGGGCCGCCAGGATCAGGGTGATCCCTGGCGGCCCGGCCGGCCTGGCGCGCGGAGGACGTCCCCCGTGTCGCAGTAGCCTCGTGGCTCTGCGTTGCCGTCTTTCGACGGCTTTGCTCTGAGCAGCGAGAAGTTAGCTCTTCTTATAATCTGGTCACGGCGGAGCCGGGCGCGCCACCTTTTTCTTGGCTGCCTCCCATTGAGCTGTCCTGAGTTCCGTGGACACCATCCTTAGGTACATTGGGCCTTGGAGGTGTCAGATGCGAGCACGGCGGAAGCACAGTCGCGAGTTCAAGCAGGAAGCGGTACGGCTGGTCCGCGAGCGCGGGGTCAGGGTGGCCCAGGCGGCGCGAGATCTGGACCTGAGTCCGACGCTGATCCGGAGATGGGTGCGGGAGTTCGTCGCCGATCCAAAGGAGGCCTTTCCCGGTCAGGGCCAGCAGAAGCCGGAGGACGCAGAGATCACCCGCCTGCGGCGCGAGGTCGCGCGCCTGAAGATGGAGCGGGACATCCTAAAAAAAGCCGCGGCCTACTTCGCCACGGAGTCGATGTGAAGTTCGGCTTCGTGCTGTCGGATTCGACCTATGGTGTGCGTCGGATGCTGGATGAGGTCCGCGACGCCGGGCATCGCTGTGGCCGCGACCGCGTGGGGCGGCTGATGCGCGAAGCGCCGTCGCGGCAGCCCTCAACAGCCGCCCCCGTAAGACCCTCGGTTGGCGAACCCCTGCGGAAACCCTGGAAGATCACCTACTATCATTTCAAAACGGTACTGTTGCAACGACCCCTTGAAACCACCCAATACAGCAGCGAGGACTTCCGGCGGCAGTTGAAGGCCTTGGGCGTCACATGCAGCATGAGTCGCTCTGGCGATGTCTGGGACAACTCGGTCATGGAGAGCTTCTTCTCGACGCTCAAGATCGAACGCGTGCATCGGAAGCGCTACGCGACGCGGGATGCCGCGCGCGCCGACGTGTTCGATTACATCGAGCACTTCTACAATCCGGTCCGACGGCACTCAACGCTCGGCAATCGCAGTCCCGTCGTGTTCGAGCAGGAAGCGGTAGTAGCTTAACTCACCGTCCACTGATCCCAGGACAGCTCACATCGAGGGTCTGGACCTTTCGGTTGGGTCTGGCCAGCGCCAGACGCGCAAGAAGGCCCGCGCGGGGGCGCACGAACTCGTCTCAAGGCTGTTCAGTGTCAGGACGCCTGCTGCGGAGAGTCTCGCCCCCGGCGTCCATACACCAATGCCACAGCTATCCCAGCGAGGCCCTCTTCCACCAAATGCCATGCCCCGTCTACGAGGACAATCGAGAACGGACCGGTCAGTGAAATCGCGTGCGCCCAGTGCATACCCCCCTTATCATGGCGAGGCACAGAGCGTCTGGTCATTCCTGACGATGGGGTAGGGAGTGCGGGACACCCTCGAACGACGTCTTGATAGGAGTTGTACGAGATGAAGCCGATTACGACAATCGCAGCAGTCCTCCTCGGGTTGATCGCGCTGGTGCATTTGCTACGCCTCGTCTTCGGTTGGGGACTCGTGATCAACGAGACCCTCGTTCCCATGTGGTTAAGCCTGGTGGTCCTCTTGGTCTTCGCGTTTGTGGCAGTGATGCTCTGGCGAGAAAGGGGAGGAGAGCGGCCAGAGCCGCCAAAGATGTAGCCGCAGTTTGGGCCGACGCTGGGGACCGATGCCACCTGGTAGGTAGGTGTTGGGCTTCGGGTGTGAGTGTTCTCGCGTATGCTACCCCCGTCGGTGCCGTGCCCCGGACTGGTTGTCAACGCCGGACGAAAATTGCTCATTCGTGGCGGGTGAAAAGGTTACACCCGACGGAGGTGACGAGCCTCTAGGTCGTCTTCTGCTCCTTATGTTCTTGATCTCCTAGGCCGATGGAGTGAAGAGTTCGGCTCCGAAGGAGCGGAGTGGAGGGACCTGGAGAGCTCGGTGTGATGGCGCATCCGGTAGCTGTTGCCCCGGATGTTAACGATGTGACAGTGGTGCAGGAGCCGGTCGATCAGCGCGGCAGCCATGACCTCGTCGCCGAAGACTTGGCCCCACTCCTCGAAGCCCTTGTTCGAAGTCAGCACGGTCGATGCTCGCTCGTAGCGGCGGTTGATGAGCTGGAAGAAGAGCATGGCGCCGGTCTGAGAGACAGGCAGGTAGCCGATCTCGTCGACGACGAGGAGCGCGGGGTAGGTCAGCGTCTTGAGGCGGTGCCCGAACTTGCCGGCGGCCTTGGCCTCCTCGAGCGAGGTGATGAGGTCGGCGAGCGTGCCGTAGTAGACCCTGCGCCCGCTCTGGGCGGCCTCGATGGCGAGGCTGATCGCGAGATGGGTCTTACCGACACCGGGTGGGCCGAGGAAGATCACGTTCTCCTTGTGCTCCAAGAAGCCGAGCTCGTGCAGGGAGTCGATCTGCTCGCGCTTGATGGAGGGCTGGAAGCTGAAGTCGAAGTCGGCGAGCAGCTTGATGGCAGGGAGCCGAGACGAACGCATCGCGGCCTGGAGTCTTCGGTTGTTGCGCAGCGTGATCTGAGCCCCGAGCAGTTGTTCGATGGCTTCCGATGCCGTGACGCCTCCGCCGTCGACACCCGCGAGCACGTCGTGGAGCGACTCGAGCGCACCGGGCATCTTGAGGTCAGCGAGCTGGCCCCGGATCCGGTCACGACGCGAGCGCACAGCGGCCTTCACCGGGCGCCTCCCACGACCTGAGCATACGTCTCGAGCGGTCGACGCTGAACGTCGATGCGTGGCACCTTGTTCACCTGAGTCTGCGCTGGCTGCTTCTTCACCATGGGCGGCAGCACGTAGGAGCGGTATGGACGTAGAGCGAGCGGCTTCAGGTCGCTCAGCTCCCGCTCGAGGCGGTCGACCGGTCGCTCCTTGAGTGTGCCGTGGTTGCGCACATTAGCCACCGTATCGAGCCAGTGCTGGGCCTGAGCGTTGAGATCAGAGTCGGATGTGAACGTGCGGCCGTAGAAGAAGCTCGAGCGCACGTAACTCACCGGTCGCTCGACCTTGCCCTTGGTCTTCGCCCGATACGGCCGACACGCTCGGACCCGGAAGTCCCAGTGATACGCGAAGCGCAGGAACTCGGCGTTCTCAGTGACCCGGCCACCTGCGTCGCGCTCATCATCAATGATGACCGCCTTCATCTGATCGAACAGTAGCTCGGACGGTACGCCACCGAACGAGGCGAATGCGGCCTCCAGGCCCTCAAAGACATGAGCCATCGTCTTGCGAGTGAAGTACCGCAGCCACAGCTGGCGCGAGTAGCCCAGGACCACGAGAAGCGCGTAGCGCTTGCCCCACGGTAGCCGGAAGTCCGCGAAGTCTACCTGGCCCTGATGGCCCGGCGCAGTCTCGAAGCGTACCAAGGGCTCCTCGGGTGGCCGGAGCCTGACCCGCCGCACGTACTCCTTCACCTGCGTGTAGCCGCCTGAGTAGCCGGCTGCCTTGATCTCTTCGAAGAGCCGGACCGCCGTGAGCTCCGGGTACTCGGCCAACCGGCTCAGTACAATGCCCTTGTACGCGTCCAGCTTCGTCGGCACCGGTGGTCGAGGCCCGTACCGCGTCGTCTCCTCGCTTATGTCCCGGTCCAGCTGCCCCGTCTCGATCCAGTAGTGAACCGTGCGCCGACTCACGCCTAGCTGCTCAGCTACCGCGGCCTTCGTTAGGCCTTGCTCGAGATAATGCCTCAGCAACACTCGCTTCTCCCATCCGATCATCGCGCCCCCACCGCTCTCGAGGAGACGCCAACGTGAACGATACACAACCGTGGCTGGAATAATCATGGGCGTTGGAATGTTCTCTGCCTATGGATGGATAATAGTTGTGGGGGTAGTCATGCTGCGGTTGCGGGATCCCGTTGCAGGCGCTGCTAAAGCGTAAGCTCCTGCTCAGGAGAGTCGCAGTCGGAGCTTATAGAACGTAGCGTTTATCGCGCTTCGCTCCGGGGGCTGCCCTTGGTCTTGTCGTACAGGGATCTGCTCGCGCTTTGCTGACCTGCGCCGCGTCTAGAGGAGGTAGGCAGCTTGACCCGTCTCGACGCGCTAGTCGTCCTCCGTCAGTCCTCGTCTGCCCTTGCTCCCCTCCTTCCCCGTTTCGACCCTGATCCTATCACTCGTCCCAACAATCCCCTCGCGGGACTATTCCAGAATGAGCTCGTAGCCACGTACGTAAGAAGCCCCGCAACGGCCGGGAGGCCGCGCGGGGCTTGAAGCAAGCATAAGAGCGGAGGCGGAGGGACTCGAACCCCCATGCGCTTGCGCGCGCCGCATTTCGAGTGCGGTGCCTTACCAGTTAGGGCTACGCCTCCAGGTTGTCATCTCCCTAGGTACAATCGGGGCGCCCGGATTCGAACCGGGGACCTCTGCGTCCCGAACGCAGCGCTCTACCGGACTGAGCCACGCCCCGTACGACCGCGCGACGCGCGCGGGAACAGACAAGCCACGCACGGACGGAGTGGGATTCGAACCCACGCGGGCTTGCACCCACACGATTTCCAATCGTGCGCCTTAAGCCGCTCGGCCATCCGTCCAGAGCAACCATTCCGCCCAAAAGGCAGAAGGCGAGCGGAGGGAGTGGGATTCGAACCCACGTGGGCCAGAAGCCCAACGCCTTAGCAGGGCGCCGCCTTTAGCCACTCGGCCATCCCTCCAAGTCATAGCCCCGCCTGGGCTCGAACCAGGACTCTTCTGATCCAGAATCAGACGTGTTGCCAGTTACACCACGGGGCCACCTGCAAACAGCGTCGCGCGGCCGGCCGCGCGCATACTGCACCCAGAGCCACCAGTCGGATTCGAACCGACGACCCCGTCATTACGAATGACGTGCTCTACCGGCTGAGCTATGGTGGCAGCAGTGGAGCCGAGGGGAGTTGAACCCCTGACCTCCGCATTGCGAACGCGGCGCTCTCCCAACTGAGCTACGGCCCCAACACCATGGGCGCGAGAGGACTCGAACCTCTGACCTCTACGATGTCAACGTAGCGCTCTAACCAACTGAGCTACGCGCCCAGCACATGCCATGCGCATACTGCGAGCCCCTTTCTCGAGTGCGCCCGGGAGGAGTCGAACCCCCAGCCTCCTGATCCGTAGTCAGACGCTCTATCCAATTGAGCTACGGGCGCATGTTCGACTGCCCACGCCTTTCGCGAGGGGATCTGGTCTGTGGCAAGGCGGACAAGGCGACCCGACCGAGGCGTACCGACGTACGCCGAAGGAAGGGCGTCCGCCGCCCAACGCCACCACAGGCCAAAGACCCGAAGCGAAAAGTGCCCACGACAGGACTCGAACCTGTACGCCCTTTCGGGCACTGGTCCCTCAAACCAGCCTGTCTACCAATTCCAGCACGTGGGCCCGGGCGCGGAAGGACCGCGCGCGGCCGGCTCAGGAGACCGGCCATGCTCGAGGAGGGACTCGAACCCTCACGGGGTTGCCCCCACAGGATCCTGAATCCTGCGCGTCTACCAATTCCGCCACCCGAGCAGCCATGTCGTGTCGGCTACGATGCGACACGGATGGAGCCGAGGGGAGTCGAACCCCTGACCTCTTGAATGCCATTCAAGCGCTCTCCCAACTGAGCTACGGCCCCGCAAAACGAACTCGATTGTCAATCAGCTCTCTGAACGGGGCTGACGGGACTCGAACCCGCGGCCTCCGGTGTGACAGACCGGCACTCTAACCAACTGAGCTACAGCCCCAGAGATGCTTCGCCTAGCTGCCCAGATGCCTCGGGAGTACCCCCACGGGGAATCGAACCCCGATCTCCACCTTGAAAGAGTGGTGTCCTAACCGTTAGACGATGGGGGCCAAATGCGCTGGCCGGCCCCCCCTCACAGGCCCGGAGGGAATCGAACCCCCAACCCCCGGTTTTGGAGACCGGTGCTCTACCAATTGAGCTACGGACCTATCCACTGCGCGTGCTGCTCTCGACACCGCGCCTGCCGACCAAACCAGTGGCCAGGGGCGGAATCGAACCGCCGACACCACGATTTTCAGTCGTGTGCTCTACCAACTGAGCTACCTGGCCGAATAGAAAACCGCCCGGGCCGTTGGGCCTCGGGCGGGAGCTTCGAGCATCGCCTGGACCGCTACCGGCGACCCCCTCCCGCCCGGCTTCGCGAGCTGGACCACGTATCGAAGAGACTCGTCATCCGGTCCGCTCTCCCGGGCCGGCGATCGACTCGGCCCTCCAAACATGGCGAACGCCGCCAGTGGCGGCGCTTGCATACCATAGCGGGGGCGGGATTCGAACCCGCGACCTTCGGGTTATGAGCCCGACGAGCTACCGGACTGCTCCACCCCGCAATCAAGGGCCCAAGTATACCCAGCCCCGTCGGAAGGGGTCAACCCTGGGAGCCGTTGCTTCTACACATAGCGAAAGGGGGCCGTTCCGTCGCTTCGGACGCGATCCCCCACCCCTCACCTGCGCCCCGGTATGCCGCATCAATGCTCGCTTTCTGGCGCCTCCGGCCGTCCTGTCCTACGTCCCGACAAGAGTCGGTCTGAACCGCCCGATTCGCTACCGAAGCGACGTCGGTTTGGGACATCGGAACGCTCAGGTTGAGACGTGCCCCGACCCCCCGTTAGCTTTCCGCGCCGGTCCTCGGGACGTAGCGCAGTCCGGTAGCGCACCTGAATGGGGTTCAGGGGGTCGCGGGTTCGAATCCCGCCGTCCCGATTGGAGTTACGACGCTTGACCGTGGCGTTGGGCGAGTTCGTTGTGTCGATTCGGGTCACTTCGGCTCTGAAGCGACTGCCGCCCGGCAGACGAGGGCCTCCCGCACAGCACGACACCTAATGACGAACGCGCTGAGCCAGGTGGGGACTCGCGCCTCAGTCCGGCACCAGCCGCTTCATCTCCTAGGAATACTCTGAATAAGTCGGTCCCTGGGACATTAGATTTACGGGGCGGGAGTTCAAGGGCTGAGCGGGACGATCGGGGAGGCGGACGATGGAGCAGGTGACGTTCGCGGATGTGGAGTACGAGGGGAAGAAGCGGCGGACGCGGCGGGAGCTGTTTCTGGAGCGGATGGAGGCGCTGATTCCGTGGGAGCGTCTGGAGGCGCGGATTCGGCCGTTGTATCCGAAGGCGGGGCGGGGGCGGCAGCCGTACCCGTTGGCGGCGATGCTGAGGATTCACTGCGTGCAGCTGTTCTACAACCTGAGCGACCCGGGGATGGAGGACATGCTGTACGAGATCGAGTCGGTGCGGCGGTTCGCGGGGCTGCGTTTGACGGGTCCGCTGCCGGACGAGACGACGATTCTGAACTTTCGGCACCTGCTGGAGCGGCACAGGCTGGGGCGTGGTTTGTTCGAGGAGATCAACGCGCACCTGGCGGAGCGGGGCTACCGGGTGCGGGCGGGGACGATCGTGGACGCGAGCATCATCGCGGCGCCGTCATCGACGAAGAACCGGGAGGGGGCGCGGGATCCGGAGATGCATCAGACGAGGAAGGGCAACGAGTGGCACTTCGGGATGAAGGCGCACATCGGGGTGGACGCGGAGACGGGACTGGTGCATGGCGTGCGGGCGACGCCGGCGAACACGCACGATCTTCGGGAGGCGGGGGCGTTGCTTCACGGCGGCGAGGAGGAGGTGTGGGCGGACGCGGGCTACCGGGGGATCGAGAAGTGGGTGGACACGGGAGGCCGTCCGGTGCAGTGGCATGTGGCGATGAGACCGGGGCGGCGGCGGCTCCTGGAGCAGGGCGGGGCGCGGTGGCTGCGCGAGCGGGACAAGGCCTCGGTGCGGGCAAAGGTGGAGCACCCGTTCCTGTATGTGAAGCGCCGCTTCGGTTACCGGAAGGTTCGCTACCGCGGGCTGGCCAAGAACATGGAACGGATCGCGCTGCTCCTGGGCTTCGCGAACCTGCTTGTGGCGGGCCGCTATTCGACGGCGTGAGCGGCCGGCGCGGGAAACATCCGCCCACGCGGGGCGCAACGAGGGGATCATCGGCCAGAACATGCCGGTTGGGCGCGTTTTCAGCCCGTCATCGCCCCCAAGACCGCTGAAACCGGCTCCCTCCGTCTCGCACCGCCCCCAGAAGGGCCTTGCTCAGAGCTTCCCTAGTCAGTCCCGAAGTGCTGCCTTCATTTCAGCTAGCTCTCTAACTGCCCACTCGGCCTCGTCAGTGCCTTCGAACTGATGGGAATGTTTTGCGAGATCAGGCGCAACGCGGAGAGGGTTGTCTAGGTGTTTCCGAGCCAGTTCTAGGATCTCGCGCATGACCACCCGAGCCTCGCCCGTCGACAGCTTTCCGGTGTCGCGTGCCCTTCGAAACCACAGAAGGGCTGAGTCGTGCTTGCCCAAGTGATCTCGATGGACGCGAGCGAATTCAATATATGGAACCGGATCTTCAGGGCTCGTGGCAGCCGCTTCCTCAAACGCCTGCACTCCACCCTCAATCTCTCCACGGGCGATCAAAGCTCGCGCTCCAGAGTGATCAAACCGATAAGGAATGCTGATAGGGTGAGACACACGGCGGGCAAACCATCCACCGCCTTCCGAAATGAGAAGTGCAACGCCAGACACGACGACCGAAATAGCGAGCATGACGCTAAGTCCGAGCATGATGCTTCCACGGGAGTAACCGACAGCCGCGCCCATGAAGATGCCCGGAAATAGCGACCAGCCGGCCGCGTGGAAAAGCCGTGAACGGAATCCTATGTCGGGTCTGGGAAATAGTATCACGCGCCTACTCCAAGGCATCCCTGCTGGAGCATGATTCCCGCGAAGGGAGGACCCCGCAGCGCCTAATTCGGCACCAGCCGCTTCAGCTCCCCGAAGAAGCCGCCCCCTGGTTTCGCACGCGCTACGGTTTGGGCTGAGAGCGTGTGGTGGGCTTCCGGCCGATAAAGTCCACAGTCTTCACAAGGAGTCCCCCCTGCGCGTAACTACCAAGATCGCTCCGCTGGTGTAGCCCGTGCCGAACCGGGTCGTGGCGTCCCCAGCAGTCAGGTAGTGGATCTCTTCGATGTCGGACCCGAGCATGTTGCGCAGACTGTCAAGCCCACCGTACGGCAGTCCATTCACCACGACCCTTGGGAAGGAGTAAGTTCCTCTTCTCTGAAGCCATTGGGGATGGAAACGCTCGATGATTTCCCAGGCGCTGACGTATTCCAACCCGGTCTCCTGAAGCTGCTCGCGGGTGATCTGGTTTGGGCCTCCACCGCTACCGCCGCTGCTGGGGACTCCGGCGCAGCCCATGAGGGCCAGCGTCAGGAGGACGGACGAGAGGACGGCGTGCATGGCTCCCTCCGGCTTGGAGAGGCGAGAAGTTTGAAGCGACAGTATCCATCAATTCGGCACGCGAGCCTTCAGCTCCTCGAAAAAGTTCTGGACGAGGATGAGGTCGGTGCTTGTCCTCCTCCGCAGCGGCTCACCCAGAGAGCCGGGCGTATCTCCGCGTCGACGCCGGCAAGTCGGCACCCATCGCGACCGTAGTGAGCAGGCCGAACACGATGACGGTCACGCCGACGCTGGCGGACAGCCATCCTGACGAGTCGGGCGCGGGCGGCCCGCCGAGGCTGCTTAGGCCCATCCCCGCCAGCACAGACGCGATCGCGGTCCACTGGTACAGGCGCAATCCGCCGACGATCGCCGTCTGGGGCTCGCCCCGGTACGACTCCTCGACGAAGCGGGCGATTCCGGCGAGTATCAGATACAGGCCGCCGATTAACCCCAGCGCTGCGCCAACGTACCAGAGGCGCAGGAGCAGGACCCCAATAACGACGTTCGCGAGAATCGAGTAAAGCGGTGTCGGATGAAGTGGCTGGGTACCGAAGCTGGACAACGCCAGAACGCGACTGTTGGGCACTTGGTAGCGGATGCCGATGCGCTCGGGAGCAGGAACGCCGTGGCAGCATCCTTGGACAAGACATCGTCCGCGTCCGATCGCCTGGAGAGTCTCCTTGTTAGCCTGCCTTTCTCATTTCGGCAACCGGTTCATGGTCGTCGAGGTGGGCCCTGAGCATCCAGAGCTGGTCGTAGCCGATGATCCTCCGGTAGCTCTTCTCGGTCTCCACGAACGAGGCCGCAGCCCACCTCAGCGCCATCGCTCCGTTCTTCCAGTTGGTCACCCTGCGGGTCTTCCGTCTTACGCCCGAGTGGGTGCTGTCGATCAGGTTGGTCGAGCCCAGGCACTTCCTCAGCCGCGGCGGGAGGCCGAGCCGGTTGATGGTGAACATCTCGCTGAGGCCTTCGCGTAGGCTGGCCGAGGCCGAGGGGTGGTCGCGCTCGAGCCATCGGGCGAGCTGCTCGAGCTTCTGCTCGCCCTGCTTCGCGTCCAGCTTCATCGCCGCCCGGAACGCCGCCTTCACCTGAGGATGCTGATCCTTCGGCAGATGACCCAGCACGTTGCGGAGCTTGTGGTTGCGGCAGCGCTGGATGGGGTGACGTTGGCCGAACACCTTCTCGATCGCCTTCCTGAGCGCTTTCGAGCCATCGATCACGAACAGCCGCCGCCTGCCCGGGTCCAGGCCGCGCTCGACCAGATCCTCTAGGAGCGCGCTGGTCACCTCGGCGTTCTCACTCGCTCCTTCCCTCACGCCCAGCACGTGCTTCTTTCCGTCTGAGTCCACGCCTACCGCAGCAAGCACGTGGTGCGAGCCCATCTGGATCCCGTCCAGGTAGATCACCAGGAGGTCCCACGCATCCAGCCGGCGCTCCATCAGCTCCTTCAGCACGCGCTCCGAGGCCTCGACCGTCTCACGGCTCACCACCGACTTGCTCACCCCGACCGTGTCGGCCATCTCACCGATCACACGGCCGTACTTCCGCGTGCTCACCCCCGCCATCAGGACCTCGAGCATCCGATCCGCCACGGCGCCCGGTCTCCGCATCGCTGCGTACGCCGGCACCTCGACCTCGCCACCCTCCCCGGCGCCCCGGCGCCTGAGCCGTGGCCGCTCCACACGCACCTTCCGGTCCGACAGGTAAACCACACCACCCTGCCGGCCATACCACGCCGTGTCGTCTTCCGCTCGTGACCGACCTGCCTGCTTCACGCCTGCCACACCCTCGGCGCTCATCTCCAGCACCGCTTCGATCGTCGCTCGTCCCATCACCTGGATGACTTCGTCGATCGCGACCTCCGTCTGCTCCACGAGCTCAAGCATCGGAAGCAGAAACTGCCCCTCCCGCTTCAGGAACTCCCTGATCGCGCGCTTGTCCGCCCGATCCCTTACCTCGTACGTTCTCTTCATCGTGGTGGCTCCGTGTTGGGGTTTTTGCCTACCCGAGCCTATCGGCCCGGGACCCCCGGAGCCACCACTTTTCTTTCCCCCCTATCAGGAACCTTCAACTACGGTTGGGACAGCTTCGGGTCGTGGGCCCGGCGGCCCGGCTTGGCGTGACGGTGCGCAGCGCGGACGAGCTCCTCCACGCGGGCCCGTCGTCCGAACCAGCGCACGCCGGTCCGTTACCAACGGTAGCACGCGAGCGCGGCGCTCTCATGCTCTATACGTCCGGCACGACGGGCCGGCCCAAGGGCGTCGTGCACACCCATGCCAGCCTTGCCGCCCAGGTGCGCTCTCTGCACGAGGCGTGGGGCTGGACGGCGGACGATCACGTGTTGCTCGTGCTTCCTCTCCACGACGTCCACGGCATCGTCAACGTCCTCCTGTGCGCACTCGTTGCGGGCGCGCGCTGCACGGTCCACCCGAAGTTCGATGCCGTGACCACCTGGAAGAGCCTCGAAAGCGACGGTCTTACGCTGTTCATGGCGGTTCCCACCATCTACGGTAGGCTGCTCACAGAGGATGCGCGCGCAGACGTCACGGTGAGCGAGCGCCGGCGAGCAGCCGCGCGTAGGCTACGCCTGTTCGTTTCCGGATCCGCAGCGCTGCCGGCCCGAACGCTCGAGGATTGGGAGGCCGTCACCGGCCACCGCCTGCTCGAACGTTACGGGATGACCGAGATCGGCATGGCGCTCTCCAATCCGCTGATAGGGAAGCGCGTGCCCGGGCATGTGGGGAAACCGCTCCCGGGAGTCGAGGTCAGAGTCACCGACGACGAGGACGGCGTACTTCCAGACGGCAGCGAAGGCGAGCTCCAGGTCCGCGGGCCGCAGCTTTTTCGTGAGTACTGGCGCAGACCGGATGAGACGACATCGGCGTTCACGACGGACGGCTGGTTCCACACAGGTGACGAGGTGGTCGTAACCCCCGACGGCTTCCGTATCCTCGGCCGACGCAGCGTCGATATCCTCAAGAGCGGCGGCGAAAAGCTCAGCGCGCTGGAGATCGAGGAAGTGCTGCGCACCCACCCGGAGGTCGTGGATTGTGCCGTGGTCGGGGTGGCTGACTCCGACTGGGGGGAACGGGTGTGCGCTGCCGTCGTGGCGAGACCGAACCGCTCCCCGGAACCGTCCGCGCTGCGGGCCTGGGCCGCCGAGCGACTCTCGCCGTGGAAAGTGCCGCGCGAGGTTCTGTTGGTCGCCGAGCTTCCCCGGAACGCGCTCGGGAAAGTCGTGAAGACCGAGGTGCGGGTTCTGTTTGGGGGGTAGCCAGTGCCCGTGGGCCCAGTCACTTCCGAGGAGGAGGACAAGCGGCGGGCCACTCGCGCGCGGCAGCGCTATTCGGCCACCAGCACAATCGTCAGATCCATCACGTTCGTTCCGGTCGGCCCGGTAATCAGCAGGTCGCCCAGGGCGTCGAAGATCGCGTAGGTGTCGTTCCGCTCGAGGGCGCCTTCCGGATCGAGCCCCGCCCCTCGTGCACGGCGCACCGTAGATCCCGTGGCGACCGCGCCCGCCGCGTCAGTGGGCCCGTCCACCCCGTCCGTCGCGGCCGCCAGCAACAGCACACGGTCGATGCCGTCCAGTTCGAGCGCGGCGCCTAGCGCCAACTCTTGGTTCCGGCCGCCCCGCCCGTCTCCAGTCACGACCACGGTGGTCTCGCCCGCGGCGAGCAGCGCCGCGGGCGGCGCAATCGGACTCGAGAGGTCCCGCGCCCGGCGGCCCGCGCGCGCCAGCTCGCACGCGGCCACACGCGCCTCGCCGGTCACCTCGCTCGGGAGCACGTGCACGTTGTAGCCGAGCGCCCGAGCCTGAAGAGCCGCCCCGGCCACCCCACGCGCCGCGTTGCCGATCACGACCGTCTCCACTCCGGCGAAGAGCGGATCCCCGGGCTTCGGAGTCTCGGAGAGTCCTCCCATGCGCCCGCACAGCAGGTGCCGCCGCACGGGATCGGGGACGAGCAACCAGAGGCCACGACGCTCGAGCACCTCGATCGCGTCGCCGAAGGTGGTCGGGTCGGGCGAGACCGGCCCCGACGCGATCACGTCCGGCGGGTCGCCTACGACGTCCGACAGAAGCAGCGCGTGTACGCGCGCCGGTTTCGCGAGGCCCGCGAGCCCTCCGCCCTTGAGCGTGTCCAAGTGCTTCCGCACCGCGTTCAGCTCTTGGATGGGTGCACCCGACCGAAGCAGCAGCGCAGTGACCGCACGCACATCCTCGAGGCTTACTTCCCCATGAGGCAATGTGAGAAGCGCGGAACCGCCGCCGGAGAGCAGGATCAGCAGCCGATCGGCCGGGCCCGCCCGCCGCGCCACGTCGGCGAGGGCGCGCGCGCCTTCTACTCCCCCCTCATCCGGCAGTGGGTGGCCCCCGCTATACGCGTCGAAGCCGGGATGCGTCCTCCCGCCCGAGCCGACGGGGGCCAGCACAACCCCGTGCGCTACCTCCTGCCCCAGCCCAAGGTGCGCTCCTTCCGCCATCCCGTACGCCGCCTTGCCGACCGCGACCACGATAATACGGCCACCTTCACCTGCCCCGAGAGGCCGCGCAGCGAGCGCCTCCTCGACCAGCATCGCGGGATCCACCGCCGCGAGCGCAGCCTCCAGCAGGGAGCTGGCGTCGCGGCGGAGGCGCGCCTCTGCGCCCTCCCCCGGAGGCTCAGCTACCACGCGTTGCGTCGGGCGCGGTCGTGCCGGACATCACGCTCCTTGAATCGAGCGTAAGCGCGACCCGACCACGCCACAACGCGGTCTCGTAGACGGCGGGGTTCACGCACTGCGGCGCGCGCTCGCCGCGTAGATGATGGAGCGCGTTGGTCGCAGCGATGGTCGCCATCCGGTCACGCGTGTCGCGGCTGGCGCTGCCTATGTGAGGCACGATCACGATGTTCGGCAGCTCAGCGAGGCCGGGTGCCATTTCCGGCTCATCCTCGAACACGTCGAGCGCGGCCCCCGCGATCCACCCCTCGCGAAGCGCTCGCACCAGCGACGCCTCATGGATCACCTCACCACGCGAGACGTTGATAAGATAGGCGGTCGGTTTCATTCGCCGGAGACGCGTCTCCTCGATCAGGTGATGCGTCTCCGCCGTGAGGCGCGGATGGAGGCTGACGAAGTCAGAGCGCTCGAGCAGGTCGTCGAGCTCGAGCCAGGTCACCCCCGCGGCCTCCACGACTTCGCGCTTGGGGTGGTGGGCGACGACCATCATGTCAAAGCCCCCGGCGCGGCGCGCCACAGCCTGGCCGATCCGTCCGAAACCCACGATTCCCAGCACCTTGCGCCGGCCGTCCGGTCCCGGGCTGGCATCTGCCCCGAGCAGAAGGTTTGGCCCCCACAACCGATAGCGCCCCGCACGCATGTACGCGTCCGCCTCCGGAATCCGACGCGCGACCGCAAGCAACAAGGCCCAGGTCAGGTCCGCGGTAGTCTCGGTCAGGACACCCGGGGTGTTTGAGACCGGGATGCCCAGCTCCGTGGCGGCGACGATGTCGATGTTGTCGAAGCCGACCGCATGGTTGGCCACGCCGCGCAGGAGCGGATTGCGCTCCAGCGCCTCACGGTCGACGCGGTCGGTGAGGAGCGGGAGCAGGACGTGTGCCTCGCCCACCCCGTGGAGCAGCGCGGCACGACCGAGGGCGCGGTCATCGTCTTCCTGTCCGATGGCGATCCGGGCCCCTCCGCGCGCGAGGAGCGAGAGACCGGCTTCCGGGATGCGACGAGTGACGAAGACATCGATCATGGCGCAAGATAGGGTGTCAATCGCGAAGTCAGCGACCTGCGACCAGGCGTGCTGGAGGACGACCTCGCCTCCCGTTTCTGCCTGGTCGAGCGCAGTCGCCCGTGGGGGGGGCGGGGGGGGGCGCCCGGCTCCGCCGAACTCGCCGAGCCTTGCCCGGGGACCCCTTCGAGCGAAGTTTGATCAGCAAGTCAGACGAAACTTCACCCAGAGAGGGATTGACCATGATCCGCCGCTCTTTCGCCGTACTCCTCGCAGCCTCGCTCGCCGCTTGCGGCGGGGAGGTCGAAGAGGCCGAGAGCGTCGTCGACGACGTCATCGAGGTGGCAGGCGTCGGCTTCCAGACGCCGGAATCCGTGCTGCACGACCCGGTCGCGGACGTGTATCTGATCTCGAACATCAACGGAGCGCCGACCGAGAAGGACGACAACGGCTTCATCTCGAGGATGTCTCCGGAAGGTCAGGTCCAGGAGCTTGCTTGGATCACTGGCGACTCGGCCAACGTCACCCTTCACGCCCCCAAGGGAATGGCGATCCGCGGCGACACGCTCTACGTCGCCGATATCGACTGCGTGAAGCTCTTCGTGCGCACGACGGCTGCACCGGCCGGCGAGATCTGCATCCAGGGCGCGACCTTCTTGAACGGTGTGGCCGTGGACGCCGCGGGAACCATATACGTCACCGACTCTGGGCTCAATCCCGACTTCACGCCGAATGGGACGGACGGGGTCTGGCGCTTCACGCCCGGAGGGGAGACGAGCCGCATGGCTCGGGGAGAGCAACTCGGAGGTCCGAACGGAATCGCGTTCGACGACGAGGGCGCGTACGTCGTGACCTTCCGAACCGGTGAGGTCTACCAGATCGGCCCGGCTGGCCAGCGCACGGTCGTGGTACCGGGCACTTCGACGGAGCAGCTCGACGGAATCGCGTTCACTGGTGACGGTGGTTACCTCTACTCCAGTTGGGGGCACCGCGCGGTCCACTGGGTGGACGACGCGGGCGCGTCCACGGTGCTGCTCGAGAACGTCGAGAGCCCGGCCGACATCGGCTTCGACGCGCAGCGCCGGCGCGTGCTCGTGCCGCTGTTCACGCCCAACGCGGTCCTAATCAAGGACGTTCCGCCGAACCCACCACCGAACATCTTCTGACACCGTAGCCGGCGGGCGCCCCCATCGGGTGGACAATGTCACACACTCCCTGGTGGGTGCGGCGCTCGCCCGCACCGGGCTGGACCGCACCACACCGCTCGCCACCGCTACTCTCGTGTTGGCGGCCAACGCTCCGGACGTGGACATGCTCGCCTTCGTCCGCGGCGAGTGGTTCGCACTGGCCTTCAGGCGAGGGATCACCCGCGGGATTCCGGCCTTAGCGGTGCTGCCCCTCGCGGTCGCGGGGACGATCGCGGCGTGGGACCGGGGCGTCCGGCGCCGGCTCGCTCCCGATCGGCCACCCGCCCGCCCCACCGCGCTCCTTGCGCTGGCGTTCGTCGGCGTTCTCACCCATCCCGTGCTCGACTGGATGAACACGTACGGCACGCGCTGGTGGGTGCCGATCGACGGCCGGTGGAGCTACGGGGACAGCTTGTTCATCATCGATCCGTGGCTCTGGCTCGCGCTTGGCGCCGCGGTCGCGCTGGGAGCGGCGCGTGCGCGTGCCTTGGCGACCCGCGTGGCCATGAGCGCGGCATGGGCTGCTCTGGCAGTCGCCGCCACGCTGTTGGTGCTCGGGACGCCGCTGGCGGGCGGGGGAGCGAAGACATCGTGGACGATCGGGATCGCCGTCGCGATAACCGCGCGTGCGCTGGGTTTACCATCGACCGCGGCGGGCGGGATGCGGCTCGCGCGTGCCCTCATGGGCGCCGCAGCGCTCTACGTGACGGGAATGGTGTGCGCCAGCCGGATGGCGACGGCCGATGTCGTGCGCGCGGTGGAGGCCGCGGATGTCCCTGGAGCGGAGGTCGTAATGGTCCAGCCTTTGCCCGCCAACCCGTTCGCCTCCGAGGTGATTATCCGTGCCGAGGATCGGTACGTACGTGGCGAACATCGATGGGTGCGTTCGCCGCGCTTTGCGTTGGGCGTGGAGCCCGATCTACCCCTCCTCTCGGGCGATTCCGCGTACGCGCCCGCCGCCGTGCGACTCGCGCAGGCGCATCCGGACATCGCTCACTACCTGGTCTGGTCGCGCTTCCCATACTGGCAGGTCGAGCCCGCCGGGGAGGACGTACGCGTACGCGTTGGTGACGCGCGCTACGTCGCGCGGACTGGTTCGCTATCGGGCCTAACGGTGACCCTACCACGTCCCACGGCAACGGACTGAGGAGGCCCGTGGTGTCCACAACTGGATTCCGCTACATTTGTCAGGCTTGAACAGGGGGATGCCGATGGATGCGCCGCACCGTGGAAAGCCGCGTGGAATCCGGGACGTCAAGGTCAACCCCGAAGACCGGCCCGGCTGGGTCACCGGCGCGGAGCGCCTCCCCAACGAGGGCGAGCGCGTCTACACGAACGAGGGCACGGGCGTAGTGGTGCGCGTTTGCGGTAAGACGAGCAGCGGTCACCTGCTCGAGCTTACGATGGATGATGGGCGCAAGCCGCCTTTCTTCGCGGAAACTCTGAACATAATGGTTGCGCCGGAACCGGTGCCGTCCGAGCCCGCGTGACCCGGACCGACGAGCGACTCCGCTACTTCCACATCCTCACCACCGCAAACGCCGCAGCAGACCTCGGGTCTGATCCGCTCGAGTGGGCGCTCCAAATGGCGGGGCACCGGCGCGATACGAGCCAAGCCTCCCAGGTTTAATAATCGACGTACGGTTGAACTCCCTTCTGGTGTTCCCGGGGGGAGACTCGATACGGGCCAGGGGTCCGAGGGAGTACATGGTGGCCAAGCAGGAAGCGGTGCAGGTGGAAGGGAAAGTCACCGAGGTCCTCCCCGACCAGAACTTTCGCGTAGAGCTCGAGAACGGGCACATGGTTCTCGCGTACGCGGCGGGCCGGATGACGAAGTTCCGGATCCGCGTGTTGGTTGGGGACCTCGTAACTCTCGACCTCTCCCCATACGACCTGACGCGCGGCCGCATCGTCTATCGCCACAAAGGCGCACCGGCTGCTTCGCCGAACCCGCAGGCGCGGCGTAGGCGATGAGCCTACCGCTTTCCAACTCCTACCGCGCCAACACCCTGATCGTCCCGTCCGCCTTGTTGAGTAGGTAGATCCGTCCGTCACTGGCCGGATGAAAGCGAAGGTCCGCACGGGTCGCCGGATCTCTCCCCTGCACTACGTTCTTGGCCTGAATCAGCTCCAGCAGTGTCCTCACCTCGCTACCCTCGTTGAACAACACCCGCCGGATCGGGGCCTGTCCTCCGTCCGGCAGATCGTCGGCAGGTACCGCGAACATCTCGCCACTCGGGAGGTCTCCGAAGAGGAGCATCCCGGTGAGCTGCGGGATCTCGACCTCGCGATAGACCGCCAGACCCGTAACCGCAGACTGGCGTTGGAGGAGCGGGTCGATCTGGTCGTACTCGACGATCGGATACGCGACGTCGTAGTCGCTCCGGGGATTCTCGACCAGGACGCCGCTCCTGGCGAAGCGGAAGCTTCCCTCCCAGAGGTTCCAGCCGAAGTTCGCCCCCGGGGTCACCACGCTCACCTCCTCGACGGTCCCCTGGCCCATGTCGCTGACGAACATCCGGCGGGTGGTGCGGTCCCATGTCAGGTGCTGAGCGTTCCGCAGCCCATACGCGTAGATCTCGCCGAGCGTCGCGGGATCATCGTCGGCAGCGAACGGGTTCGACGCCGGGACCCCGTATTGGGCGTTCGTGCTGTTCCGCGCAAGTGGATCGATGCGGAGCATCTTGCCGAAGACGGAACCTAGATTTTGCGCGTTGTCGAACGGGTCGCCACGGCTGCCGCCATCGGCAAGGTTCAGGTAAAGAAGACCGAAGTCCGCCTCACCCGGTCTCGCCACGGGGTTGAACGCCGCGCGACCTGCGTTGTGGTTCCGAAACGGCTGCTCAATGCGAAAGAGTTCACGGGGCGGGCCGCCGTCGTAGCTCGTAACGAGATAGTTCCGGGCCGTCCACTCGAGCAGCACCGTGTCGTGTGTACGCTCGCCCCCGCCGGGCCGGAAGTCCGGCGTGGGCCCTAAGTTCTCCGTGTCAGTCCACGTGTAGATCTTGCCATATCCCTGCGTGCCCGGCTGCCCGAACTGGGGATGGATCGCGAAACTCTGGAAGCCTCGCTCGCGGCCCTGCGACTGCACCTGTACCCCCCAGCGCTCGTCGCTCAGGTCGAGGTAGCGGATGACCGAGCGCCCGTCATAGCTCACCGTGTAGAGCGCGCCCCGCATGTCGTTCACGAAGAGTCGGCCGGACGCAGGCTCGTCCGACAGGAGCATCATCCGCGCAGGCTCCCCGGCGATGTCTGGGAGGACGGCGAACTCCCGGTAGCCCACCGCGATCGACTCCGTCCCCTCGGCAATCGGCTCCGGGAAGGGGTTGCGCGTCCCCTGACCGCAGACCGCGAGAGGGGTGGCGAGCGCGAGAGTCGCTAGGGCGAGGACAGCGAATGAGAAGCGTGGTGGCCGGTACGGCATTGGGGCTCCTCCGGGCTCCGGTGGACCTCGGCTACGGGGTCTATACGCTGGGGCCCCACAGGGGATTCCGCGAGTCCGAGGGGCGCCCCCTACCTGCTCCAAACCAGCGTGAACTCAGGGGCTGGCCTCCGTAATGGTCCGGCCGTCCAGAGACAGGTTGTAGGCTTCCTCTTCCTCAGTGGTCATGGCCAGTGTGGAGCCCAACCGCACCCAGGTCCCGAGGAACACGTCCTCTGTATGGGTCGTGACCTGGTTCCGGCTTATGGCGATAGAGGAGCGCGTCCGTGAACGTGGCGTCGTTCCTGAGGACGATCGAGCCAGCCGCCACCTCCGTCGCCTCGACGCCGTCATCCCCCATCAGGAGCGGAAGGCTGTTCCCGTGGGCGTGGGCCCCGTCGGGCAGGCCCCGCAGAGCGGCACGCGCCGCTCCTCCCCTCCAAGATACACGCGCGGGCCGGGAGGGCCCTAACTCTCCAGTTCTACGCGCGGCAGAGATCGGCTCATCAAGATCGCTCGGCGTCGACCGATCACGACGAGGCCAAGCCCGCCCCGCCCAGGCTGGTGCGGGGTAGACCGTTAGCGACATATTTGAACCGCCCTTGATCCGAGGAGTCGATGCGCCGGGACATCTGCATGCGTGCCGCCCTGGTCCTCGGTCTGTCATGGGGCCTGCTCCTCGCCGGCCCGACCCCCGACGTCTCCGCCCAGGTGCAGGTCGAGGTCGACCCGGCGCTTTACGAGGTCGTCTTCCCCGATGCGACCCGCTTCGGTCCCAGGCAGGGCACCCCGCCCGTCGTCCGCGCCTACGTCAACGATCCGACCACCGGAGAGGAAGTACTCGCCGGGTACGTCTTCCTGACCACCGACCTGCCGCCCATCGAAAAGGGCTACAACAGCATCATTACGAGCCTGGTCGGGATGGATCTGAGGGGGCGGATCACGGGCGTCCGCGTGATCGACTACCGTGCCGAATCCCTACGGAGCAGCCGGGGAGACTTCCTTGAGGGGTTCTTCCAGCGGCAGTTTGCGGGCAAGCGGATGACGGACCGGTTCGTCGTCCGTCGCGACGTGGAGACGGTATCGGGCGCGACGATCACGGCAGGGGCGACCGCGCGCGGGATCCGCAACGCGGCTCGACGCGTGGCTGGAGCCTACATCTTCACCGAGCGCGGGAACCTGACGGACGAGGAAATCCAACGCCTCACCTGGCCAGAGCTCGACCTACGGGGCATCGCGGACAAGCTCATCGGCGAGATGAACGGTCAACTCCGGCTCCAGCTCACGTTGGTCCCGATCCGGGACGAGGCGATGGGCAGGGCGTTGATGGGCAACTCGTGGGACCGGGCGGTGCGGCGAGCGGGCACCCGATTTTCGGAACGGAAGCCATGGATGATCGGCGTCGACGGCTCGATGACCGTCTACCTGCGTCCGACGTCGATCTACATCCTGCGAGGACAGGACACGCTGCGCTTCACCCAGCGGGATATCCAGCTCACCGGCCAGCCGCGGGACGGAAAGGTCGACGGCCAGTTCCGTAACTTGGGGCTGATTCTGGTAGACTCGACCCTCGACGCACGGCAGAACTTTACCTGGCAGCTCGACTTCGGCAGCGGCATCCCGCTCTGGTCGGTCGAACATGTCGGCGAGCCGCGGGTGGCCACCGCCCCCCCGGCGCCCCGGCCCACCACCGAGGGCGAAGCCGGTGTCGACATTGACGCCAACGCGGCTGAGGCCGGAGAAGAGCCGACCGGGACCAGTCAGACTGTGGACGTCTCGGCCGCCGCTTCCGACAGCGCAACCGGAGTCATAGCAGCCGTTCCCGCGGAGCCGGCGGCCCCGCTGATCGACCCAGCATTCATCGATTTCACAGACGTGGAGAGCGAGAGCGTGCTCCAGCGCACGCTCGAGTCCACGTCGTGGACCCGCGTCGCGGTGGTTGTGGCGTTGCTCGCCCTCGCGAGCGCCGCGTTCTTCGCCAAGCTGGTCTGGCTCCGCTGGGTCTCGCTGGGCTTCACGCTCGTCGTGCTCGGATTCGCGGGCGGTGGCTTTCTCTCCGTATCACACATCACGGCGGGGATCAAGGCAGGTCCGAGCGTGTTTCTGCAGGACATCCCGCTCCTCCTGCTCGTCGCATTCACGGTGGCGACCACGCTCTTGTGGGGACGCGTGTTCTGTGGCTACCTGTGTCCGTTCGGGGCGCTGCAGGACTTTATGGAGCACATCGTCCCGAAGAAGCTGCGACGGAAGTTCCCACATCCCGTGCACGAGAGCGGACTGTTCCTGAAGTACGGAGTGCTCGGGGTGATCCTCGTACCAGCCGTCGCGGGGAGCAACGTCAGCATCTTCCAGTACTTCGAGCCGTTCGGGACCGTGTTCTTCTGGAGCCGCTCGATGGTGCTGTGGGCGATTGCGGGCACGATCCTGATCGCGTCGGCGATCATCCCACGCTTCTATTGTCGCTACTTCTGTCCACTGGGCGCGTCGCTCGCACTCGCGTCGTTGATCTCGCCGTTCCGCATCAAGCGTGTCCCGCACTGTACCCTCTGCGTGGTGTGCGAGCACAGCTGCCCTACCGGTGCCATCCTGCGGGAGAAGATCGATTTCCACGAATGCGTGCGCTGCAATGTCTGCGAGGTCAGGCTCAGGGAGGCGGCCGGCGTCTGCGGACACGACCTCGACAGGGTCTCACAGCTCATCCAGCTCAAGCGTGGCCTGCATCACAAGCATCAGCCCGTGCCAATCCCGGAGCCTGCCGGTGGCGACTGAGTCGAGGGCAACGGTAACGGGCGCCGCGACAGAGTCCTCTACCGAGGACGATGCGACTGCAGGAAAGCCTTCGCGTCGCGACGCGCTCCGCATCACCGCCGTGGCAGGACTCGGCCTCGCGTTGGGAGGTATAATGTTGCGTGAGCTGCTCGAGCGCGCGGCCCTGCACCGGGTGAGCGTGACACGCACGCAGCTCGGAACCGCGGTCACGGTGACGGTCCTGCACCCCTCCGAGTCCGAGGGGCGTGCCCTTGTGAACGGAGCGTTCGCCGAGATCGAGCGGCTCGAGGCGATCTTCAGCCGTTACCGCGCAGACACCCCGCTGGCGCGCCTGAACCGCGAGGGTGTCGTGAGCGGCGCGCCCGTGGAGCTGCTGCACGTCGTCGAGCGCGCGCTCGACTACGCGCAGCTCTCCCAGGGTGCGTTCGACGTGACCGTGGCGCCCCTCCTCGATCTCTACGTGTCGAGGTTCGCGACGGGCGCCACTGCGCCGGGCAGGACCGGAATCGGAGCCGTTGTCGACGCGGAACTCGATGCCGCGCGTGCGCTGGTCGGCTGGCGTGGCCTGCGCGTGGAGGACGGCACGATCGCACTCGCGCGGCCGGGGATGGCGGTCACCCTGGACGGCATCGCTAAGGGCTATGTGGTAGACCGCGGCGTCGACGCATTGAGGGCGCGGGGCGCGGATCGCGTGATCGTGCAGGCCGGTGGTGACACATCCTCCGCCAGTGGCGAAGACGATCCCTGGCGAGTAGCGATCCAGGACCCGCACGATCCCGCGGGCACGCTCGGCGTGGTCGTGCTCAATGGCTCGATCGCCAGCTCGGGCGATTACATCCAGTCTTTCACCCCGGACCGCCGCCTCCACCACATCATCGACCCACGCACGGGCCGGTCGCCAGAACGCTCGAGCGGAACCAGCGTGATCGCTCCGACCGCGCTGGACGCGGACGCCGCGTCGACCGCGGCCTTCGTTCTTGGACCCGAGGCGGGCATCGCCTTCCTCGACCGACTGGACGGGATCGAAGGGCTGATCACCACGAAGGAAGGCGGGCGGTTTTCAAGCCGGAACTTCGAGAAGACACTCGCGTAGCGCGGCCGTGCCTAGGCGTGGTCCGGGAAAGGAGCCTCGCTGGCCTCCCGTAGCCCGCCAACGGGGCGGAGCGCCCCGACCTACTCGCCGGAGCTCTCGGCCGCGCCCGCGTCGCCGCCGAGATCGAGCTGGTTGAACACCAGCGCCGCGGCGGTTCCGCCGAACAGCTGACCCACCAGATAGATCCAGACGTCGCCCACGCCGATCCCACCCAGCACAAGCGTGCCGATCGTGACCGCGGGGTTGAAGGCCCCGCCGCTGATCGGGCCGACCGCGTACCCCCCCGCGGCCACGGTGAAGCCGATCGCGAGGCCATAGTAGGAGTTGCCCTCCGTCCCTCGTGCGGTCGCCACGTTCAGGATCACGAAGGCGAGCGCGAACGTGAAAAGGAATTCCGCCGCGATCACCCTTGGAACGTCGAGATCGGGCAGCGTGAGGGGGCCCTGGCCCTTGAACCAGAGCACCGCCAACGCGGCGACGGCAGCAGCCACCACCTGGAAGACGACGTAACCGATCACGTCGTGCACAGTGGCACGGCCGCGCATGAACACGGCGAGCGTGACAGCCGGGTTATAGTGCGCGCCCGACACGCGTCCCCCCGCGTAGACCATGGCCATCAGCACCGCGCCGATCGCCAGCGGGCCGAACGAGCCGGCGCCAGGATTCAGCACCACCTGACCGATCGTCAGCATCAAAAAGAAGGTGCCGATCCCCTCGACCACGATCTTCCTGGTCATCACGCCTCCTGGTTGTCAAATGCGCCCGGCCTCGTTCCGTCGCCTTCCGCCGTGGCCTGCGGCGGAGCAAGATCGGCCGGGCAGGCCCGAGACGCAAAGGAGGCCTACGTCCCGGCGAGCTGGCTCATCCGCACGAATGCGCCCCGCAGGTAGCGCTGGAACGATCGCGTGTTGTCCTGCTGCGTATCTCCCACGAACGGACCCTGCATCAGAACCGGATCGTGCGTCGGCTCACCCGCGTAGAGCAGCGAGCGGGCTCCCACCGGCTCCGCACGGATCGCGAGCGTGCTCTCGAGGACTCGATCGATGTCACTCCCTGCTGCGTCATCTCGGCCGGCGCCAGGGCTCCCACCCCCGGGACGGTCCAGCCACCCCACCTGCCCGCTCTCGAGCCGCACCGCGCCGGCCCCCTGTGCTTCGCCCCCGATCCGCACGGCGCCCTCGATCACATAGAGGAAGCCATTGTACGACGCGGGCAGCTCCTGGCTGAGGGTCGCGCCCGCCTCCAGCCGCATGTCTGCGAGCGTCACGGGCACGCGGTTCCGCGTGCTCGCACGTTCCTTCCCCGACCGGCCGCTGTACAGCCGCACCTCCACGCCGGGCTCACGGCGCACCGGAACGCTCGCGAGCGGCACGCGCTGGAAGGAAGGCTCCACCCAGCGCTCGCTCTTCTGGAGAGTGAGCCAGAGCTGGAGGAGCCGCACCTTCCCGGTGGACGTGACCTCTTCGTTGTGGATCACGCCGCGACCCGCCGTCATCCAGAGCAAGTCACCCGCGTTCAGCGGACCCTCGTCACGATCCCGTACGTACCCGTCGATCATGAACGTGACCGTCTCGAAGCCGGCGTGGGGGTGCGCCTCTCCCAGCGGGAGCCCAGGACGCTCGACCCGATCGTCCATCAGCAGGATGAACGGATCAGTGCGCTCGAAATCCCCTGGCTCCACGACGGGAACCGCCGTGTGTCCCATTCCCATGAAGCCGGGCTCGGGAGCCGGGGTGGTAACGACGCGCGCGATCGTGCGCTGGAGCACGGGCATCTCCTGCGAGGCGCTCATACCAGCAGCCCGATCGTCATCCTGGGCCTCCATGCGTATGCTTTCTGTTTACAAGTAACTATCTACATGAAAGAGCCTATCCAGAGCGGCTACCCTGTGTCAAGTCGCTTTCCAACGGGAAGCGCGTTAGATTGACGCATGCCCACTCGAGTCGACCCCGGTGGCAAGGCGTTCCAGAGCGCGATCGACGTGCTGAGCCGCCCCTGGACGGGGCTCATCCTGAGCGTCCTCCAGGAGGGTCCGCTCCGCTTCAGCGAGATCCGCGATCAGGCGCTGGGCCTCGGCGACAAGGTGCTGTCGGCGCGTCTCAAGGAGTTGGAGGCGCGTGGGCTGATCGTGCGCCGCGTGGATCCTGGGCCGCCCGTGCGCGTCGGCTACGGGCTGACGTCCAGCGGATGTGCGTTCCACAAGGTGGCGGAGGCGATCCAAACGTGGGGCCAGGAGCTGGTGGGAGAGGGAGCGGAATGAGCGTCGCACGAAGGGCGACGCTCGCACTGCTGGCGGCCGCAACAGCGTGCGGTTCCGAGGTGCCCGATGACGTGCCAGCAGAAGCACCTCCGGCAGAGGAAGCGGCCGCGCGCGGGACACCCCTCGCGATCCAGCCGCGAGAGGGTCCGCCTGGAACCGAGGTGACGCTCACGATGAGCGGATTGATCATGAACGCACGCACCGACGTCGGCTTCGGGACGCTGGCGGGCCACGAGATCCTCGCGCAGGCGCAGGCCGACCAGTTCGGCGAGGTCTCTGCCGTGGTGCCCGTGCCCGCCACGGCGGAACCGGGCACCTACTACTTCTTCATCGCAGAAGAGAACGGCTCACCGCTCGCGGTCTCGGAGGCGTTCATGGTGCTCCCGCTGCCCTAGGGTGCGGGCCCGCACGATGGCCCTGCGATTCGCGCACCGTGTGCGATGGGCTCGACCCAGACGATCCCGCATCCGGAGGAAACGCTTGAAGAGGCTCGTACCGTTCGTGCTCTCGATGCTGCTGCCGGCGCCGTTTCCGGCCGTGGTAGGTGCGCAGACCGCGTGGTCTGACGAGGGCCCACGCACATGGGCAACCCGACCGACCGAGGGGGCGATCACCCCCGACGATCTGCGTACGCACCTCTATCAGATCGCGGACGACTCGATGAGGGGGCGCGCGGCGGGATCCGAGGAGAACTGGATGACGACGGAGTACATCGCCGCCCAGTTCCGACGCCTCGGACTCCAGCCGGCAGGCGAGAACGGGACCTTCTTCCAGGAACTCCCCTATGGCCAGGTCGCATTCGAGCGCACAGACGTGCGGCTTACGCTCGCGGGCGCCGACACCGAACCCTCGGTTGACTGGGCACCGATACCCACATCGCGGGGGCTCCGGGTGCGCGGGCAGCTCACCGCCGAGGGCGTCGCGGCCGTTTTCGGCGGCACGTACGGGGACACGACCGTCGTGCTCGACCCGGACGTAGTGCGCGGCAAGGTGGTCGTCTTCCTGCCACCGCCTCCGGGCGCGCCGTCCGACTTCCGCGCGCACGACGGAGGCGCGGTCGCTTTCCTGGTGGTAACCTCGTCCCTCTCCGCGGGGGCCGTGGCCCAAGCCTTCGAGCCTGAGATCGGGATGTTGCCGTCTCCCAGCACCGAGCCAGCGGCCGCGATCGTCACGGCTGACGTCGCGTCCCGACTCTTCGATGAACCGATCACACAGCTCGAGGTCGGTGCCGCTGGAAAATCCGTGGACGGGACCTGGGAGCCCACGTTCGAGCGGCTCCCCTTCCCCGTCCGCAACGTCATCGCGGTGCTTCCCGGCTCGGATCCCGACCTGAGAGGCCAGTACGTGCTGGTGGGAGCGCACAACGACCACGTCGGAATCGCGCCGGAGGGTGCGGTCGATCACGACTCGCTCCGCGCCTTCAACCAGGTGATGCGGCCGCAGGGAGCGAACGACCGCCCTGGTCCGCCCACCGCGGAGCAGCAACGCGTGATCGACTCGTTGATCGCACACGCGCGCTCCATCCGATCGCCGCGACGCGATTCGGTGATGAACGGCGCCGACGACGATGGCTCGGGTACCGCCTTGCTCCTCGAGATCGCAGAGCGCTTCGTGACGCAACCCGCCCCGCGACGCTCCCTCGTCTTTATCTCGCACGCCGCCGAGGAATCGGGCCTATACGGATCGGGATATTTCGTCGGCCACCCGACCGTGCCGATCGATTCCATCGTGGCGGCGCATAACATGGACATGGTGGGCAATGGCGCGGTGACCGACGTACGCTTCGGGGGACCAGCGCAGGTGCAGATGCTCGGTGCGCGGCGACTCTCCAGCGAGTTCGGCGAAATGATCGACTCGCTCAACGCGGTGCGCGACGAGACCATGGCCATCGACTATTCGTGGGACCGGACCAACGCGCTGAACCGCTTCTGCCGCAGCGACCAGGTCAGCTACTTCCGCCACACGATTCCAGTCGCCTACTTCTCGACCGGCTACTCGAAGGACTACCACCAGGCCACGGACGAACCCCAGTACATCGACTACGTCAAGGCCGCGCGGGTCGGCCGTTTCGTTCACGAGATCATGATGACCGCGGCGAACCGACCCACACGGCTGCGGGTCCTGCCGCCGGAGGAGCGGGACCTGAGCGCGCGCTGCTAGCTCCGCGCTCCCGGGCTGAAAGGCCTGCCAACGCCCCTTATCTTCCTGCATGAGCGAGCCGCCCACCGACCAGGCCTGGACCACCGGAGAGCATGGTGAAGTGGAGGAAGTCGCTCACCCCACCAGGCCACTCGACCTCCGCGTGGCACGCGTGTTGTCGGCGCGCCTACACCCCAACGTCGATCGACTGCTCGTGCTCGACGTCGATGCGGGGGAGCCCGCGCCCCGCCAACTGGTCGCCGGCATCGCGGGCGTGTACGCGCCGGAGGCTTTGGTGGGTCTGCACGTCGTGATCGTCGCGAACCTCCAGCCGGCCGGGTTGCGCGGTGAGATCAGCCAGGGGATGGTGCTCGCCGCCGAGGCAGAAGACGAGCGCGGAGACGAGCATGGACTCGGCCTGCTGCTCGCGACGGACGCGGTGCCCGGCACACGCGTGACTGCGCCCGGGCTGCCCGAGCCCACGGGCCAGATTACGATCGACGACTTCAGGCGGCACGAGTTGGTCGCAGACGATACGGAAGTGACGATCGACGGGGCGAGGGTGGAACGCCCTCGCCTCGTGACCGATCGCGGCATGCGCGGACGGCTCCGCTGACCGACACGTACGCGCTGCTCACCGCGCTCGCGGCCGAGGCAGACCGCGCTCCCGTCGGAGGGCGCGTTCTACTCGTCGCGCCGACGAGGGGCGAGGGGCGGGAGATCCTGCGCGCGCTCGCGCGCCATCGCGGTAGCTGGATCGGCATCGAAGTCACCACGGTGCGCCCGCTCGCGCTCGAGCTGGTCGGGCCCGAGCTGGGCGAAGCTGGCCTCGGCCTGCTGGACGAGTTCGCAGAGCAGGCGCTGATCGACGAGCTGCTGGATGAAACGCTCGGGGCGACCGCCGAAACTGGACACCTGCTGGAGCTGGCCGAGGGGGTCGGCTTCCGCGCGGCCGTGCGCGAAGCGATCTGGGCGCTCAGACTGGCAGGGCTCGATGCGCGACGGCTCGCACCCGTGGGCTTTGCGGACCCAAGGAAGCGCGATCTCCTGGTGGCGCTCCTCTCGCGCTTCGAGGAACGGCTCGCGCGCGAGCACGGAGTCGACACGGCGGACGTGCTGCGCCGGGCCGCCGAGCAGGTACGGCGCGGCGCCGCGCTGCCGGCCGATCTCGTTCTGCTCGTCCCCGGTCTCGGCACGCGCGGCTTGACGGGACGCTTCCTCGCCGCGCTCGAAGCGCGCGGGGCACGTCGGCTGCCCACTGATCCGGTGTCGGGGCAGGATGCCCCCCAAGGGATGTTGTGGGAGACCGCCGCCACGCCGTCGCCGGGGCCAACCGCGGAGCTTTTCCGCGCCGCCGGGATCACCGAGGAGCTGCGCGAGGTGCTTCGGCGAGCGCTCGCGCTGGGGCTCACCTGGGACCAGGTGGAGATCGTCACGCCCGACCCTGGCGTGTACGGCCCGGCACTGCACGCGCTCGCCCAGCGGCTCGCGATCCCCGTCACCTTCGCGGTCGGCCTCCCGGTCGAACGCACCAGGGCCGGGCGGGTGGTCGCGGCGTACCTGCGCTGGCTGCAGGACGGCTTCCCCGATCGCGTGCTCCGTCGGTTGCTCGAGGCCGGCGACCTCACCGCGCCGCACCCGTATCGCGACGTGGACGGCCCGCGTCTGGCGCGTGCCCTCCGACGGTTGCGGGTGGGCTGGGGCCGCGAGCGCTACCTGCCCGCGGTGGAGACTGCGATCGCCCGCCGCCGGGAGGAAGGTCCGCGGCCCCGTACGGATGAGGATCTCGAGGAAGCGACCGCGCGGCACGCGCGATCGGTCCGCGAGCTCGAGGCGCTGCATGCCCTGCTCGCACCGATCCTCGAGTCCGCTCCCCCTTCACCGGGGCGGCGGGATCCGCACTCCATGCGCGTCGCACCGGCCACGATCGCGACCGGCCTCGCGCGTTTCCTGCGCATGGTTCCATCCGGTGGCGCGGTGGACGAGACCGCCCTCGAGCGGCTCGGCCGCATCCTCGACCGGTTGGAGGCCACGCTGCGGCGCGAGACGTACTTCCCCGCGGCGGTCACGGTGCTGAGCGAGCACCTGGCGATCCGCATTCCGGCGCCGCGCGCCGAGGGACGCGCCCCGTGGGGCTCCGCCGCCGGCCACCTGCACCTCTCCGACGTGGAGCACGGGGGCTGGACCGGCCGCCCTGCGGTGTTCGTCGTCGGGCTCGATTCGGGTCGCTTTCCCGGGCAGGGTACACAGGACCCGGTGCTGCTCGACCGCGAGCGCGCGGAGCTGGCTCCACGCGATCTTCCCGGGTCGGCCGCACGGCTCGAGGAGCGGCGCTTCCGCATGGGCGCGCTGCTCGCGCGCCTGCGCGGGCGGGTGACGCTGAGCTACGCGGCTTGGGAGCCGTCCGAGGGCAGGGTGCTGGCACCCTCGCCGCTGCTGCTCGACGTTTTCCGCTCCGGTCCCGGCACTCAGACTGCCGGCTACCGCGACCTGGAGCGCCAACTGGGCGTGCCGGTTTCGCGCATCCCGCCCGGGAAAGTCCGCCTCGACCTCGAGGACGTCTGGTTGGGCGCCCTCGCCCGCGGCGGACGCCTGCTGAGCGGCGACGCCGCGGTGCGCGCCGCCTTCCCAGCGTTGGACCGGGGCCTCACCGCGCGCGCGGCGCGCGCGGAGGGACCCTCCCCACACCGTGGGCTGGTGCGCGCTCGTCCCGAGCTCGACGCGCGCGACCGCGAGGACGCGCCACTCTCGGCCAGTCGGCTCGAGGCACTCGGCGCGTGCGGACTCCGCTACTTCTATTCATCGGTGCTCCGCATCCGACCGCCCGACGACCCCGGCTTCGACCCCGAGCGCTGGCTCAATCCGCTCCGGCGAGGGTCGCTGCTGCACGGTGTCTACGAGCGGATCCTCGACGAGACGCGCGAGCGGGGAATCGACCCGGCCCAGCCCGAGTTCGAGGAGACAGCGCACCGGATCCTGAGCGAGGAGGCCGCCGAGATGCGGCGCCAAGTGCCCTCACCGAGCGAGGCGGTTTGGGCACGCGAAATGGACGACCTAGAGGTCGACCTGCGCTCCTTCGTCGGGATGATCCGTGACGACCACCCGGAGGTGGTGGAAACCGAATTGGCCTTCGGCCTTCCCGGCTCGCCGCATCCGGCAGTCGCGATCCCACTCGGCGGCACCAGGCAGCTCTGGTTGCGCGGCGCCGTCGATCGGGTGGACCGGCTCCCCTCCGATCGACTGCGCGTGGTGGACTACAAGACTGGCTCGCCTCGCCCCTATGGCGCCGCCACCACGTACAAGGGAGGACGGCGCCTCCAACACGTCCTCTACTCGCGAGCGGTGCGCGCGCTGCTCGGAAGCGATGTCGAGCGAGCCGAGTACCACTTCCCCACGCGAAGGGGGGAGAACCTCACCGCGGCCTATCATAGTGATCGGCTGGTGGACGGCCTCAGTCTGGTGAACCTGCTGCTCGACCTCGCGGCGGCCGGCCGGTTCCTGCCCACCGAGAACGTGGACGATTGTTTCATCTGCGACTTCAAGGAGATCTGTCGCGCGCAGCGTGATCAGCGCGGCAGGCTGGAGTCGCCGCCGGTAGAGTGGGCCAAGAAGTCATGGGAAGACGAGGCCTATGATCTACTGCGCGCGGTGCGGACGTGGTCGTGAGCGGCGCCGAGCAGCTGGGCTTCGACTGGGAGGGGGCGGTGCGCGCGCCCGCGCCATCGGGGGATGGCGCGCTCCTCCCAGACCAGATCGCCCGCGACCGCATTGTCACCGATCTGAACGCCAACCTTCTGGTCGAGGCGGGCGCCGGATCCGGCAAGACCACCGCCCTGATCTCGCGCATGGTCGCGCTCGTGCGGGGGGGCACGGCATCGGTGCACCAGATCGCCGCCGTCACGTTCACGCGGAAGGCGGCCGGAGAGCTACGAGAGGGCTTCCAGGAGGGGCTCGAGAGGGCCCGCGCCGAGCGCGACCTTCCCCCGGAGGAGCGCGCGCGCCTGGACGCGGCCCTCCGCGAGATCGACCGCGCCTTCATGGGAACCATCCACGCCTTCTGCGCGCGGCTGCTGCGCGAGCGCCCGCTCGAGGCCGGGGTCGATCCCGCGTTCTCCGAGACCACGCCGGCGGAAGCGAAACTGCTCGCGGACCGTTTCTGGAGCCTGTACCTGGAGCGGCTCGCGAACGACGGCGCACCGATCCTCACCGAGCTCGAAGAGGTCGGTCTGCGCCCGCTCGACCTGCGCGGAATGTACGAGGATCTCTGCGCCTATCCCGACGTCGAGTTCCCCCTCGAGGACGTGATCCCTCCCGACCCCGAGGTGGTGCGCCGCGTACGCGCCGAGCTGGACACGATCCTGGACGAAGCTGCCCGTCTGATGCCGCGGCGGGAACCCGAGAAGGAGTGGGACGACCTCCAACGCAGGCTTCGCACCATCCTCTACACGCGCCGCTTCAGGCGCTGGTCGGACGATCGCGTTTTCCTCGACGCGCTCTCGGATCTCTGCTCGAAGAAGTCCGACTGGAAGGTGACGCAGTACAAGTGGACGGAGGACGGCAAGGGCCGCTCCCCGGACGCCAAGACGTTGGCCGGGCGGATTAACGGCCTCAAGGCGACCGGGACCGAGGCCCGCGAGCTGATCGAGAACTGGTGGGCGTTCCGTTATCCCATCGCGATGCGCTTCGCGCTCGACGCCGCACGCGCACTGGAGCGTCACCGCCGTGAGGTCGGGCGGCTCGACTTCCAGGATCTGCTGACCCTAGCTGCACGGCTTCTGCGTACCCATGCGGCAGCACGGCGGGAACTGGGCGAGCGTTGGCGCCGACTTCTGGTAGACGAGTTCCAGGACACCGACCCCCTTCAGGCGGAGGTGCTCTTCCTGCTGGCGTCGGAGCCGTCCACACCGGACGAGGGTCCGGACCAGGACTGGACCCGTGCCGTTCCGCGGCCGGGCGGGCTCTTCGTGGTGGGCGATCCCAAGCAGTCGATCTACCGCTTCCGCCGTGCCGACATCGCTCTCTACATGCGTGTGCGCGAGCGCTTCCGTTCGTTCGGCGCGGTACTGGAGCTGATCGCCAACTTCCGCTCCGTCGAGCCGATCGCCGAGCTGGTGAACGCAGTATTCCGCCCACCCGAGGGTTTTCCGTGCGAGGCGGACTCGCTCCAGGCGGCTTTCGCCCCCCTTCAGGTGCAGCCGCGACGGAAGGCGCCCGCACGCGCCGGGGTCTTCTACTTCGTGGTCGACGCGCCCGGCAACCGTGCCGCGCTGGCCGAGTGGGAAGCCGGGGCGCTCGCGGAATGGATCGCTGGCCGGCTCGCATTTGACCGGACCGCCGGCGACTTCCTCGTCCTCACCCGCACGCGCCAGCAGCTGGAGCGCTACGCGGCCGCGCTCGAAGCAAGGAATCTGCCGGTTCAGGTCTCCGGAGCCGGACTGACCGTGAGGGAGGAAGTCGCGGAGCTGCGTCTGCTGTTGGAGGCACTGACCGACCCCGACGACGCGGGCCGGACGGTTGCGGTGCTGGTCGGGCTCTTCTTCGGACTCGACCACGAGCAACTGCTGGAACACGCGCTGGCGGGCAGATCGTTCGACTTCCGCTCCGCACGGGTCGGTACCGAGGACCCGGTGGAGAACGCACTCGTCACCCTCCGCCAGTGGAACTCCCGGGCCCGCGGCGAGCCGGTGGACGTCACGGTCGCCCGTATTGCGGACGAGCTCGGGCTCCTGCCCCACGCCGCTGGTGGAGAGCTCGGGGGCGTGCGCGCAGGCACCCTGGCATTCGTGCTCGACGCCGTGCGGCGGGCCGGACTCCGGGGGGACACGTCGCTCACCGGCGCACTCGAGGCGATCGAGGCGGCGCTCCTCGAGGAGGAGGCGGAGGCGCCCCTCGAGCCTGGGCGCACGGACGTGATCCGGCTGATGAACCTGCACAAAGCGAAAGGGCTGGAGGCCAAGGTCGTGGTGCTGGCAGACCCGTCGGGTGGGCGCGAGTTCGGGATCGATCGCCACATCGAACGTACGCGCGAAGGCCACGCGCGCGGTTGGTTCTGTGTCACGCGCAAGGACGAGGGGAACACGTCCAGACCCTTGGCCCGCCCGCTCGAGTGGGATCGGAAGGAGGCGGCCGAACGGAGCTTCGAGAACGCCGAGGTCGTGCGTCTGCTCTACGTCGCAGCGACCCGCGCCGGGGAGGAGCTGGTGATCGCGCGCCACCCGAGCAAGCCGGACAAGTCACCCTGGCATTTCTTCGATGGTTGGCTGGACGTACACGGTGAGCGGCTCGAGCTGGCGCCCGCGCCGCCGCCCGAACGGGAGCGCCTCGATGTGGCCCCCACGGAAATGGCAACCGTGGTCGCAGCGTCCGACTCGGCCCGCGCGGCCCGCGCGGCCGAAAGCTACGGGTTTGTGAGCGTCACCGGGCTCGTGAAGGGACCGGCCGCGGAGGACCCGTCAGGAGTCGAGCCTGATGTCGCACGTGGCGCTGAGGCGGACGGAGAGCCCCGTGACGGGCGCATCCCCGCTCTCGCTCCGCTCCGCCCGGGCTCCACCGGGCCAGGCGGCTACGAGTGGGGAAGCGCGGTGCACGGAGTCCTCGATGCGGCCGCGCGCGGCGCGACCGGGGACCGCCTGCGCTCGATCGCACGCTCACTTCTGCTCGAACTCGATCGGCCGGCACGCGGTGGGGACCCGACCGAGCTGCCCACCCTGCTCACGACCGTGGAGTGCGTGCGTGCCTCCGACCTATGGCGCCGCGCCGGAAGGGCGTCGCGCCGCCTCTCCGAGGTCCCGTTCGCGCTAGCGCTCGAGGGTCAGGCGGATCCGCCGATGTGGCTCGAGGGCGTGGTCGATCTCGCGTTTCGCGAGCCCGCGGGTTGGGTACTGGTGGATTACAAGACGGACCGCGGCGATGATCCGCGGTTCGCCACTCGACGGCTCGCGTATCACGAGCAACTCCGCCGCTATGGTGACGCCTGGGAGCGACTCACCGGTGAGCCTGTTGTGGACCGATTGATCCTATGGACCCGCGAGGGTCGCGAGGAGCGGGTAGAACCGAGCGCTACACCAAGGGCCATTCCGTGAGCGACCTCGTGCGGGACACCCTGCGGGGGATGCTGACCGGGGGGCTGCTTTTCGGGGCGGGCGCGACGCTTCAGGCACTGCGCGCGGGCGTTGGTCTCATCCAGGTGATCCAGCCGGTTCTCATCTTCGCGCTGATCGGCCTGACCGTGGGCGCACTGGCCGGACCGCTCGTGGGTCGCGCCGTCCGGCGCAGCTGACGGCATCGGTCAAGGGGTGGTCCCCGGAGCATGGGCGGCACCGCACAACGCGCGGTGCCGCCCCGCACTTCACTCCGATCAGCTGTCGTAATACAGTTCGAACTCGTACGGATGGGGCCGGAGTCGGAGCTCTTCAAGCTCGTTCTCGGTCTTGTAATCGATCCAGGTATCGATCAAGTCGTCGGTGAACACGCCCCCCTTGGTCAGGAACGCGTGGTCCCGTCGCAGCTCGCCGAGTGCCTCCTCCAACGAGGCTGGCGTCGTCCTTGTCTTGGCCAGCTCCTTCGCGGTCATCTCATAGATATCCCGATCCAACGGCGAACCCGGATCGATCTTGTTCTGCACACCATCGATCATAGCCATCATCATGGCCGAAAATAGCAGGTAGCCGTTGCTGCTCGGGTCCGGACAGCGGAACTCCGCCCGCTTTGCCTTGGGGCTCTCCGAGTACATCGGGATGCGCACCGATGCAGAACGGTTCCGCTTCGACATCGCCAGGTTCACGGGCGCCTCGAACCCGGGCACCAGGCGGTGGTAGGAGTTCGTGGTCGGCGCGGCGAACGCCATGATCGCAGGGGCATGCTTGAGGAGACCACCGACGGCGTGCAGCGCAAGCTTGCTCAACCCTGCGTACTCCCTCCCTGCAAACAGAGGCTTCCCTCCCTTCCACATCGACATGTGCGTGTGCATGCCACTACCGTTGTCATCGAAGATCGGCTTGGGCATGAACGTGACGGTCTTCCCCCGACGCTTGGCCACGTTCTTGATGATGTACTTGTACCACATGAACTGGTCCGACATCTCGAGCAGCGGCGCAAACCTCATGTCGATCTCCGCCTGGCCTGCGGTACCGACCTCGTGGTGGTGGGCCTCCACCACGATCCCCACATCCATCATCTCATAGACCATTTCCCCGCGGAGATCGTGGTACGTGTCCGTGGGACTTACGGGGAAATACCCACCCTTGTAGCTGGGCTTGTAGCCTAGGTTCGGCTCCTCGATTCGCCCCGTATTCCATGCGCCCTCGACCGAGTCGACCCGGTAGAAGCCCTGGTGCTGGCTCTGTTCGTACTCCACGTGGTCGAAGATGAAGAACTCGGGCTCGGGGCCGACGTAGCACGTGTCGGCGATCTTGGTCTTCTTCAGGTACGCGGTGGCCTTGCGCGCGACGTGGCGGGGGTCACGCGTGTAGTCCTCGTGCGTCTCCGGGTCCACGATATCTGCGATCACGCTCACCGTCGGCTCGGCAAAGAACGGATCGATTTTCGCCGTCGAGGCATCTGGAATGGCCAGCATGTCCGACACGTTGATCGCCTGCCACCCCCGAATCGACGAGCCGTCGAACCCGACGCCGTCCTCGAACGTACCCGCGTTCCACGTCGAAATCGGGAAGGAACAGTGCTGCCAGGTCCCGAGCAGGTCGGTGAACTTGAGATCCACCATCAGAGCTTTGTGCTTCTTGGCAAAGTCGAAGAATGCCTTCGGCGACATGGACACTACCTCCTCGGCTGGTGGTTGATTACTTCAAGCGTTGCGTCGACGGTTCAGCCCTCGGCCTCGTTTCCCGAAAGGTGCGCCCGGCACCGCGCGCAACGCCCACCGACCGGACCGAGCGCGGGCCAGCGTCAGCCTCGCGTCGCGGCCTGGAAATCCGAGACAGCTGGTGACGGGCAGAAGAATGCCGAGAAACTCCCGCCATGAATGGGCCTTACGGCACCCTCGCGCAAGGCCCGACCGGCAGTGCTGCGAAAGGCGCCAGGCACCTTTCAGCCCTGCCATCGAAAGTAATAGCACCCCAAGGCTTCACAAGTAGCCCCTGGGAGGTGATGACAGCGGGTCGGGCGCCGGCCTGGGCCCGCCCGACCGGATTGCAAGCGGGAGTTCTGGAGCGCTCCGCGCGCCAGCTCGGTTCGCAGCCCGCCTGGCGGGCAGGAGAAGGCGCAGAGCGAACAAGCCGTGCACCGCCGCCGAGATGAAAGCTAGACGTCTAGATTCTTCACGTACTTTGCATTCTTCTCGATGAATCTACGGCGCGGCTCGACCTCGTCCCCCATCAATTCGTCGAACAACTTGGAGGCGATCGCCGCGTCTTCGATCCGCACTTGCATGACGGTGCGGTAGTCGGGATCCATCGTGGTGCGCCAAAGCTGGTCCGGATTCATTTCGCCGAGCCCCTTGTAGCGCTGGATGTTGATTCCCTTTGCGTCTTCCACCTTGCCGTTCGTGATGCGCTTCACCACCTGATCGCGCTCCTCCTCGGAGAACGCATAATACTCCTTGCTCCCCTTCGCGACGCGGTACAGCGGGGGCTGCGCGATGTAGACATAGCCCGCCTCGATGAGCTCCGGCATCTGACGGAAGAAGAACGTGAGGAGCAGCGTCCGGATGTGAGCCCCGTCCACATCGGCGTCCGTCATCACGATGATCTTGTGGTATCGCGCCTCCCCGAGATCGAAGTCCTCCCTGATGCCAGCCCCGATCGCAGTGATCATTGCTCGGATCTCGTCGTTCGACAGAACCTTGTCGATGCGCGCCCGCTCGACGTTCAGGATCTTGCCCTTGAGTGGCAAGATCGCCTGGTACGAGCGGTCCCGCCCCTGTTTGGCCGACCCGCCCGCCGAGTCCCCCTCGACGATGTAGAGCTCGCACATGGCAGGATCAGAGATGGAGCAGTCGGCCAGTTTGCCAGGTAGCACGCCGCTCTCGAGCGCGCTCTTCTTCCGCGCCAGGTCGCGAGCCTTGCGAGCCGCTTCGCGCGCGCGTGCCGCCTGAAGCGACTTCTCGATGATGAACCGCGCCGCCTTTGGATTCTCGTCGAGAAAGCTCGAGAGCCGTTCGTTGACCGCGGTCTCTACGGCTCCGCGCACCTCGCTGTTGCCGAGCTTGGTCTTCGTCTGACCCTCGAACTGGGGCTCCATGACGCGTACCGACAGCACCGCGGTGAGGCCCTCGCGAACATCGTCCCCCGAAAGCGAGTCGTCCTTCTTGAAGAGCCCCGCGCGCCGCGCGTAGTCGTTGATCGTGCGCGTGAGCGCGGCTTTGAGGCCGGTCAGGTGTGTGCCGCCCTCATGGGTATTGATATTGTTGACGAACGTGTGTGTGTTTTCCGCGTATCCATCGTCGTACTGCATGGCAAGCTCGATCTCGGCCTCGGGGCGGGTCACCTCGAAGTAGATCGGCTTGTCGTGAAGGGGCGGCCGACTTCCGCGCAGGAACGTCACGTATTCTGCTAAGCCGCCGTCGTACCGGTACACCTCCTCTGCCTGCTGCCCAGCGCGTTGGTCCATGAAGACGATGGTCAGGCCCTTGTTGAGAAAAGCCAGCTCCCGGAGGCGGTTCGATAGAATATCGAAGTTGAACTCGAGCTCAGTGAAGATCTCCGGGTCGGGCTTGAAGGTCACCTTGGTGCCGGTGCCCTGCGACTTTCCTAACACGTCAAGTGGCCCGATGGGAACGCCGCGCTCGTAGCACTGGTGGTAGAGCTTTCCGTCCCGCCGAATCTCCACCTCCAGCCGTTCCGAAAGCGCGTTCACGACGCTCACCCCCACGCCGTGCAGCCCCCCCGACACTTTGTACGTGCTCTTGTCGAACTTTCCGCCCGCATGCAGGACCGTCATGGCAAGCTGCACGCCGGGGATCTTCTCGGTGGGGTGGACGTCCACTGGAATGCCACGACCGTCGTCCTCGACCGTGACGACATTGCCCTCCTGCACGGTCACCCACACGCCCGTGCAGAAGCCCGCCATGGCCTCGTCGATCGCATTGTCCACCACCTCGTAAACCAGGTGATGGAGCCCACGCCCAGAGGTCGAGCCGACGTACATCCCCGGGCGCTTGCGCACGGCCTCGAGACCCTTGAGCACCGTGATCTGACCGGCCGTGTACTCCGCGCCCCGCTTCTTCTTGTCGTCCCTCTTCTGCGCCATGCTCCGCCTCGGTCAGCGTTACGTCCTTTCCCCCACGCTCTCCCTTCCGCCCCGTTCACCACCCACCTGGCCCAGCACGAACACGATCCTCCTCAGGGACGCGCCCTCCAGCTCGGCGTTCAACCGCCCCAGGATCTCCTCCTTCATGAGCTCGAGCTCCATCAGCCACGCGCTCGAGCGCACCTCCACGAACAACGTCCCTTCCGAAAGCGATCGTGCCCGCGTCACACCGGCGATCCCGTCACCCACCAGCACGGGCCACGCCTCGAGCGCGCCCTGGCGACGAACCTGCTCAGCCATGCCCGAGCCCTGGAGAAAACGCTCGACCACGCGGCCAACCCGCTCCGGACCGCTCATGCAACCATCACCGATGGATTCGACCAGCTTCGATCCGCCAGCGCGGAAGCGCATCACGCTTGAAGCGGACGTCGCTCGGCTTGGGCGCGGTCAGGATCACCTGCCCCGTCTCCTCCTGCTCTAGGAGCCTGCGAGCGCGCTCGCTCCGGCCCTCATCCAACTCGGCGAACACGTCGTCCACGAGCACGAGGGGGGACCTCTTCCGGCGGTCGCGCACCGTGCGCGCCTCCAACAGGCGAAGCGCGAGCGCCGCGGTGCGGCGCTGTCCGCCCGATCCGAACGCACGCAGCTCCAAACGTCCTTTCGGTCCTTCGATCGTCACTTCTAGATCGTCCCGGTGCGGTCCCACCACCGTGCTCCCGATCCGCAGCTCCCGCTCCATGGATCCGGCGAGGGCCTCACGGAAAGCCGCCATGACGTCGTCCTCACCGACCGCTCCGGCCAGCGGAAGCCCCGGCGCGTATGTGAATCCGACCTCCCGACCGTCCGCCGCAACCGCTTCGTAGAGCGAGCGGAACAGACCGCAGCGCTCCTCGATCCATGCACGACGTTCCGCGACCAGGCGGGCGCCGGACCGGGTCAACCCCTCGTCCCACGGCCGCACCTTCGCGCCGACCGCCACACCAGTCCCTGTGCCACCCGATCGTGCGGCCTCCCTGAGCGCGGCGTTGCGCTGGGCAAGCACCTGCCGGTACTGCTGTAGTGCCCGTACGTAGCCGGGCACGTTCAAGGAGAGCACGATGTCCAGGTACCGCCGGCGCTGAGCTGGGCTCCCGCTTACCAGCGCAACGTCGGCGGGAGAGAAAACCACTGCCCCGAGCGAGCCAAGGGCGTCCCCCAGGCGATTCACCTCCGCCCCGTCCACCGTGACCTTCTTGCGCCTGCCGTGCAGCTGATAGGCCGCCACGACCCGCCGTTCCGCACGGACCCCTTCCACATCAGCGACCGTGGCCGAGACCCGGAGCACGTCTTCTCCGACCGTGACCAGCTGCTCGTCGGGCGCGCCCCGGAAAGACCGGAACGTTTCCAGGTAGTAGACCGCCTCCAGGAAATTCGACTTCCCCTGGGCGTTCTCGCCGATCAGCGCGACCCCCTCAGGGGGGATCTCTATCTCTTGGGGAGCCAGGTTCCGGAAGTGTCGGATCCCGAGCCCTGTCAGAAGCACCGGGGGCCGCCTCCGAGCCGCCGCTTGAGCATAGCAAAATTTAGCGTTTTGGGGAGCCGCACGCCACCGTGGTCGGAGGGCCGGAAAGCCCTTGACAGACCAAGGTTTTCAGCCGCCCATGACGGGCGGTAAAGAGACCTGAGATGAGCGCGAATTGAGACGCGCCCAGGGTGAGGGTCAGCGGCCCGTGAACCGTGGCTTCCGCTTCTCCAGGAACGCGCTCACTCCCTCCCTCATGTCCGCGGTCGACGCGAGCACTCCGAACAGCGCCGCCTCGTGCTCGAGCGCCGCCCCCGTCGGCACGTCAAGCGATCGGTAGATGGACTCGAGCGCGAGCCGGACGGCGAGGGGTCCGTTGCGGGTGATCCTGCGCAGAAACTCCTTGGCCCCGTCGAGCAACTCGGCTCCCGGTACGACCGCGCTCACCAACCCGATCTCGCGTGCACGCTCCGCGCCGATCATGTCCCCGGTGAGAATCATCTCGACGGCGCGGCCGAGCCCTACCAGCCGAGCCAGCCTGACCGTCCCGCCGTAGCCCGGGACGACCCCGATCCCGACCTCGGGTAGGCCGAAACGGGCGTTCTCGCTCGCCACGCGGAGATGGCAGGCGAGGGCGAGCTCACATCCCCCGCCCAGCGCGAAGCCACCGACAGCGGCCAACACGGGCTTCGGAAAACGTTCGATGTCCAGTAGGACCTCCTGCCCACGACGGCTCGTCTCGACCCCGCTTACCGGGTCCATGCGGGCAAACTCACCGATGTCGGCGCCGGCCACGAAGGACTTCTCTCCAGCACCGGTCAGTACGACGCCAAGGACGTGCGCGTCGTCACGTAGGCTCTCGAAGACCTCGGCGAGCTCGCGCACGACTTCGGCGTTGAGCGCGTTCAGTTTTTCCTGGCGGTCGATCGTGACGACGGCGAGATCCGCGTCCCACTCCACGCGGACGCTCCTGAGATCACTCATTCGAATGCGCGGTTCAGAAGGGCAGGTCGTCGTCCGGTTCGCTCAGCGGCGGCTCGGCGGTTTGCGCACCGCCGCCGCCGCCGCGACCGCCCGGACCACCACGCCCTCCCCCACCGAAGCTTTCGCCCCGACCCGCACCGCCCGGCCCACCCTGCCCACCCTGACCGCCGAGCATCATCATCTCGTTCACGACGATGTCGGTCCAGTAACGCGTTCCGCCCTGGTCGTCCTGAGTCTGCGAGTACTCCACCCGACCTTCGACGTAGATTCGATCTCCCTTGTGCACCCATTGTTCCACGATGTCGGCGAGCTTCCCAAAGAAGGTGAGTCGATGCCAGTCGGTACGCTCCTGCTGCTGTCCCGAGCGATCCTGGAACGTACGATTCGTCGCCAACGACATCTTGGCGACGCGCGAACCCGAGGTGGTAGAGCGCACCTCGGGGTCGCTGCCCACGTTCCCGATGAGCATGATTTTGTTCAACGACCGGCTCATGCGCCGTTCTCCGCTGGAGGGTGGAAGACGCTCAAGCTAAGCGCACGGGAGAGCATTTTCCATGACGGATTGCCCTCTTGCGCGGCGCTCCTTTTCGGCTCATAAACAACGCCGCCGCAGCCCCCCCCCGGGGACGCGGCCGATAGGCGATCACATCCCCGTTCCCATCCTCGCGGCGGGAGGGCCGCGCCCTATGGTCGACGCAGCGCGCAGTACGCTCAGCCCAGCTCTGGCCACGGAGCCGCTGATCCCACGCAAGAACGACGTCCTGGCGGAGCTATGCCGGGCGATTGCTCGCAGTGGCAACCACCCGCGAGATCGTGCAGGAGAGCGCCGCCCGGCTACAGCGTTACTTCGGCTCCCACTCGGTCGGAGTGCTCTTCGAGTCGGAGGGTGACCTCCTGCGCGAAGGAATCTCCCTTCCCGACCACCTCGCTCCGCTGGCCGACGAAATCAAGGCCCGGTGGGGCACGCGGCCCACCAGCAAAGACCGCCCTGCGGTCCGGGCCATGCGTGCCCGCCAGATCCTGCACTGGGACGTCGGGGTCCCGGGCCTTCCTCTGGAGATCCGAGCGCTGCTGGAGCGCGGCGAGATCCGCACCATAGTCGCCATTCCCATCTACGTGGACGGCGACCCGATCGGGGTCGGTTTCGTGGGAATGTCCGCAGAAAAGCCCCTCACCGCCGCCGACGAGGCGCTGCTCGAGACCGCGCTCGGCGTGGTCGGGGAGGTGTACCGGCGCGGAGTGCTCAAGGAGCTCGAGGCCGAACACCAGCGCAAAGCGATCCAGTCGCACCAACTGGCCGCGGTCGGCGAGTTGGCGGCGGGCATGGCGCACGAGATCAACAACCCACTCAACACGATCGTCCACTTCTCGGAGGTGCTCCTCCAACAGGACCTCAACGCCGAATCACTCGACCAGGTGCGGTCGATCTTGACCGAGGCCCTTCGCGCTGCCGCCACGGTCCGGAGTCTCCAGGCGTTCGCGCGCGGCGGGGGGGGCGGCTCGCGCGCCACGCGAGTCGAGGACGCGATCCAAGCGATCGTGGACCTCGAGGAGCACCAGCTCGCGCTCTCGAACATCGTCATGACGTTGGAGCTCGAACCGGAGCTGCCCGCCGTCCGCGCAACCGATGCCCACCTCACGCGCGTACTCCACAACGTGATCGGAAACGCGCGTCATGCCATCCACCGGGCGGGCGCACCGGGCGAGATCCGGGTGCGGGCCTCGCGCGCGGGACGCTCGGTGGAGATCGTTGTCGAGGACACAGGTCCGGGACTCACGCCGGAGGTCGTGGCCGCGATGTTCCAACCCTTCTTCACGACCAGGCCCGACGGCGAGGGCACGGGGCTCGGCCTGGCGGTCGCGTACGGGATGGTACGGGAGCACGGAGGTGAGATCGAGGGCGGCAACTGGGGCCGTCCCCACGTCTCGGGGGGCGCTGCGGGCGAGGGCGGTGCGCGTTTGGTGATACGACTTCCGGCCGAAGTCGAGCCCTGGCTCCCGGCTCCGTCCCCCAGCAGCGACCGAGTCGCCCCCGCCCGGCCGCTTTCGATCCTGTTAGTGGAGGACGAGCCTCAGGTCGCGCGTTCCGTGAGCGCGCTGCTGACGCGTGATGGACACCGGGTCGCGCTCACGAGTAGCGCCGAGGAAGCGGTCGACCAGCTACGCGAGAACGAGCACTTCGACGTGATCCTGTCCGACTTGCGCATGTCCGGCATGGGGGGCGAGGGGCTCTGCGATTGGATCCGTGGGGAGCGGCCAGCGCTGATGGGACGGCTACTGCTCATGTCGGGTGATCTGCTCACCCCGAGCACGCAAGAGTTCCTGGCAAACACCTCGCTGCCGGCCCTCGCGAAGCCCTTCACGCTGGGCGAGCTTCGCTCCGCGCTCGCCCCATTCGCTGGACCCCTCAGTGATCCTGGGGACCCGAAAGCTCGGACTCCCACAGGCCCATGAAATACTCCTCGTAGCGATCGGGATGGGTCAGATAGTCCTGCACCCAAACCTCGAACGGAGGCAGGCGAATTTTCTTTGACAGCCACTCGGTGGCAACCTGCACCATGCGGGTGTAGGACACCTGGCCTGTGTCACCCTGTTCCTGCGCCGCGCGCTGGGAGATCAGATAGATCTCGTCGGGGCTGAGGAAGAGAAGCAGGTCGGCCACCTGAGCCGAGCAGTAGTCGAGGTACTTGGCCTTCAGAACCTCGTTCCGTGGTGGGTCCGCGGGCCCCGGGCCGGCGGCTTCGCCTCGGCTCAAGCACGCCCCCCTTCTCGTGGGATCTGACGTTCGTCCTCCGTGAGCCCGACCGGGCCCGGCTCACGGCGGAGAAACGTATGACGTCAGAGAGGGGGCGCCCGCAAGGGTCACGTCACCAGTGGAAGAGCCGACTCCTGGGTCGAAACGTCGCTCTGGCCCCGCTGGCGGAGGTGCCTGTAGATCGATCGGCGGGTGAGCCCGTAGAGAACCACGCGACTCAGGAATTCGGGATCGGAACGCTGCACCTCCTCGGCCTGCAACGCGAGGTCTCGTGGCAGCCGGACGGTCAGCTGCACCGAAGAGGTCTCCCACATCCGTGACGGCTCGGCAGATCCCATGGTCGGTGTCTGGGTCGCTTTCTGTGGAGATTGCTGGAATCGACATCGGCCTTCAGGCCGGGCCCGAGCAGCGCCCTGGGGCGGTGTTCGGAACGGGACAAGGATAGGGAGCATTTTTGAGCCGCGCAAGAGTCTCAAGCGTACCCATCCGTTCTACCGTTATTCTTGTAAGGTATTGCCATAACAGCATTTACACGGCAACCTAAGAAACACAATTCAGCTGTTCCCGTTCCTAATCAAATGAAGGTTTGTCGATATTCTCCGATCGATGATCGAAGTGCGACAAGCCCTTTAGGGACGCCGCCGTCACGAAGTGGGGCACAGGCCCGTATCGGACTTTTTACAAAAAAAAGAAATCAGGTCGGTGGGGCCCCGATCAGGGGAGGGCCGAGCGGAGGAAGGCGTGGAGTGCGTCAGGGGTGAAGGAGCGGAAACGCGCGCGCACGGCCTCCGAGGTGTCTTCGCGGAAGAGATCTGTCGTGCGCGGGCCGGTCCCGCTCCCCGACGTTTCGGGACGAAAGCTGATGAAGCCCCGCCAACCGGCCGGCTCCCGGAAGAGCTCGAGCCCGGCTAGCCAATCCCGCCCCTCATATTCGAGCCTGCGCAGTTCGACCGTCACCGGTGCGCCCCGGTGCGGCCCGCCCGCCTCCTCAAGGACCTCGAGGTATGGCGCACGATCGCGCAGATAGTCCTCCACCCAAACCTCGAAAGGCGGAAGGGGCAGAACGCTCCCGCAGTGCGCGACCAGAAGGGGCCAGTGGGTCGGCTACGGGTCCGCTCACCCCGGCGCGGGCGTCGCGGTAGAGGGCCCGCAGCCCTTCCCGGGGCACGAGTCCCGGCAAAGCCGCCGCCTGCTGCTCTCGATAGGCCTCGTAGCGGGCGCGCAGGAACTCCAACGTCGCAGCACCCGTAGCCCCGGGAGCGGTGGTCTCCGTCCCCGACCCCTGCGCGCTCAATGGACCACCGGACCGGTCGTTCCCGCGGCAGCCCGCACCACCGCGTACCGCGCGCGTGCACCGGGGAGGTGGAGGTGGGCGAGCGTCTCGCGGCTCCCGAATGTGGTCAGCACGGGCTCGAGGCTCCGATAGCGCTCAGGCTCGAAACGCGCCATCAGGTGCGCCAGCCCGGACCGGATGCCAGCAAGCGTCCCGCGCGCTTCGTCGAGCGTGAGCGGGAGCGGAAATCGCAGTTGATAGCCGCCGACCCCCGTGTTCGACGGCAGTAGCCGCCGTGTGTCGGCGTGCGGGAAGGCCTCGAGCAACGCGGGTTCGAGCACCGGATCCGCACGATCGCCGGCCGTGCGGAACAGGAGCGCGTTACCGTCGTAGTCCAGATGCGCGCGCACGATCCTCCCCGGACCGGCCAAGATCCGGACGGACGTCCCCTCGTGCAGATCGAGGTCTCGGCAGACGTCTCGGAACCCGATGCGGAGGAGCGTGGGGCGGGTGAGCGGGCCGTAGCCGATGCGCTCGAGCAGGCGGAGCGCAAGCCGGAAGCCGAAGCGGGCGAGCTCGTCCCGCTCAGCAGCCCCGCCCCGGGCCATCTCGGCCACGAGTCCTCCTACATGCTCCAAGGTCGGGTCGTAGACCCAGTCCAACACGACCAGCTCGGAGCTGAGGTCGAGTAGCTTCACCTCGGCACTGCCGAGATCCAGCGCTTCCGCCGCGGACGCGTAGCGCCCCTCCAGGACCAGGGCGAGCCCGATGTCCTGGATCCGACCGCCATCCATGTCGATTTCGTGGACGTCGCGGTACTGCACCACGGCCCGCGTGAGGGGGAGCTCGCAGACTCCCGGGACGTCGGACATGGCCTCGGGACGGCGATCGATATCGAGTGTGAGGGTCATCCCAGGCTCCGGAGGCAACGACCGCAGATGCGATCGGGGGCGCGAGCCCCCGATCTGGCAACGATAATCATACGTTTCCCGAGGGTGCAAGGCGGTTGATGCAACCCTCTCGGCCGGAGCGTCTTCCTACCCGACCGCCCCTCTGCATCCAACCGGCATCGACGCGCGTCCACATCCTCCGCCGGGAAGGGCGTCTACCGTGACGGGTTGCCGCTCGGCCAGTGGCCCGATTATTCTTTAGAGCTTTCGACCACCGCAGAGGAGTGATACTTCTTGGAAGTGACGATCCAGGACAACGAGAGTCTCGAGCGCGCGCTACGCCGGTTCAAACGCAAGGTTCAGCGCTCCGGTCTCTACTCCGAGTTGCGCAAGCGGCGCTTCTACGAGAAGCCCAGCGCCCAGCGGAAGCGGAAGCGCGAGGCTGCCATCCGAAGGGAGCGCCGGCGGCAACGCCGGGGCGTCCGCCCGCGGCCCTGACATCGACCGCCCGGACCTCCGGGACGAGAGCGTTCGTGGAGCGGCCCCCCGGGCTCAAGCCACGGCGTGCAGGAACAGATCGTCCAGGGTCCGCCACGCCGCAAGCGCCTCCAGTCCCATGTGGCGCCAGGCGAAAGCCACCAACAGCCGATTCCAGCCGTGAATCCCGCGCACCTCGGTCGTCCTCAGCCCAGTGGCCGACTTTACCGACCGGCAGAAGTTGCCGCCCGTGGCGAACCCTAGCCTGTGCGCCGCCTGGAGGGTCGTCACATCACGGTCCGCGAGAACGTGGGCGGCCGAGGGAGTCGTCACAGGGGAAGCGGCACCGGTTCCCTGCCCGACCAGTCGTAGAAGCCCTGGCCGGACTTCCGCCCGAACCGTCCCAGAGCCACCACTCGGCGAAGCAGGGGCGGCGGCGCGTATCGCTCCTCGCGATACTCGCCGAACATGATCTCGGCGATGCGGCAGACGGTATCCAGTCCCACGAAGTCGCAAAGGGTGAGCGGCCCCATCGGGTGTCCGCAGCCGAGTACCATCGCCCGGTCGATGTCCTCGACACTCGCGACCCCCCGCTCCAGCTGCCTGATCGCATCGAGCATGAAGGGCACGAGCAGCAGGTTCACAACGAATCCAGAGCTGTCCCGGGCAACCACCGGCTCCTTCCCGAGCCGCCTCGAGAAGTCGAGCGCCGCGTCAAGCGTGTGGGGGCTGGTAGCGATGGTACGAACCACCTCTACGAGCTTCATCACCGGCACCGGATTGAAGAAGTGCAGTCCCACGAAACGATCGGGACGGGTGCCCATCGACATGTCCGTGATCGGAAGGGAGCTCGTGTTGGACGCGAGGATCGTTCGCTCCGGGCAAAGCGCGTGTAGGGCCTCGAAGAGGTCGCGCTTCGCACCCAGGTCCTCCACGATCGCTTCGATCACGAGATCGCGGTCGGCAACCTCCGAGAGTTCCGTAGTGAAGCGGATCCGTCCCAGGGCGGCGTCACGATCCGGAGCAGACAGCTTCTCCTTCTCCACCGCCTTCCCGAGCGAGTCTTCGACCCTCCCCCGGCCCCGGGCCAGCGCAGCGTCGTCCACCTCGCGCACCATCACGTCGAAGCCCGCCCGGGCCGCGACCTCGACGATACCGCTGCCCATGAGGCCGCAGCCCACCACGCCGATCTTCTCGATGGACGTCCGAGCCGCTCCCTCCTCGGCTGCCAGGGGTTTCGTCATGGGTGTCGCCACTCGCCCTCCGTCGTCGGTTTCTCGATCCCCCGCGCACTGCCGCCCGGCTCAGTCGTCCTTCGTGACCAGGATGTCCTTCGCCATGCCGTGGAAGTGGCGGCGGACCCACTTCCGCCACGAGGCGGGCGGAGGTTCGAGGTAGGCTCCGCTTTCCAACGTGTCCAGGATGCCCTCAACCTCGGCGAGAACGTCGCGCAGCTTGCGCCGCTGCCGGCTCCCCGCCCACGAGGTCGTACCGGCACCCAGCGCGACAGTGAGCAGCGCCCCGCCGGCAACCGCGATAGCCAATGGTACCATGGGCGCGAACGCGAACGCGGCGCCGGCACCGGCCGCGGCACCCACAACGACCCCCGCCACCGCACCCCCGACCGCGTCCGAACGGGTTCCCGGATCGACCTCGATCTCCACCAGGGTCCGCTCCGGGTCGACCTCCTCGAGCCGCACCTCGACCGAGCGCGCGGCCGCGACGTAGTACCGGCGCGAGGTGGCGCTCGCCGCGCGCGCGATCTGGGACGCCCAGTCCACCGCCGGGCGATACTGGAGAAGCCGATCGGTCCTTCGAACCGACTGCAGCAGCCGTCCCCCCACCAGGAACGCGTCTATCCGTCCGGCGAGGGTCGGCGGCGCGCCGGGCACCACGCGGCTCGCGCCCACATACTCGGACCCGAACAGCTTTTCGATCGGGCCTCCACCGCTACGCACGCCACCGCCGCCGCGCAGCTCGGCCAAAGCCCTACGAACGTGCCGTTCTGGAAGCCCGACCTCGCCCGCGATCCGGATGAGCTCGCTCTCGGCGAGGGCGCCCTCGCCTCCGTCGCTTTCGCCCGCAGCCAATTCGCTGGCACGCCGAATCACGTCATCGAACTCGCGGCGAGTTAGGCTGCGGCTGCCCTCCATGCTCGAGCGCTCGTTCTCGGGATCGCTCAGTCGGGGAACGCCTCCACCACCACGGCCCCGCCCTGCCCTCCCCCGATACAGGCCGACGCCAACCCGAGCCCGCCGCCTCGGCGGCGCAGCTCGTGAAGCAGGTGGATGGAGATACGGGCTCCCGACGCGGCCAGCGGATGGGTGAGCGCGATGGCACCGCCATCCACATTGGTCTTAGCGGGATCGAGCCCCAGCTCTCTTTCCACCGACTTGTACTGCGGAGCAAAGGCTTCGTTGACCTCGACCAGGTCCATGTCCGCGAGGATTAGCCCGGCCCGGCCGAGTGCCCGGCGCGCGGCAGGCGCAGGACCGATCCCCATGATGGAGGGGTCCACGCCGGCGAAGCCCCATGAGATCAGCCGGCCCAGGGGGTGGAGCCCCCGCCGCTCCGCCCAACCGGCATCGGCCAGCACGCAGGCGGCCGCGCCGTCGCCGATCCCGCTCGCGTTCCCGGCGGTCACCAGCCCGTCCTTCTTGAAGTAGGGCCTGAGTGACGCGAGCGCCTCGAGGGTGGTGTCCGGACGCATGTGCTCGTCGCTCCGGAACTCGACTTCACCCTTGCGCGTCCTCACCGTAACGGGAACGATCTCCGCGTCGAAGCGGCCCTCGTCCCAAGCGCGCTTCGCTCGCTGCTGAGACTCCCAAGCCACGAGGTCCGCCTCCTCACGGGTGACGCGGTAGCTCTCCGCGAGCTTCTCGGCGGTCTGTGCCATGGTCATGTCGCATCGGCTGTCGAGCAGCGCCTGCCAGAGGAGGTCCTCGAAAGAGCTTCCCGCCTCGCCCAATCGGAGACCGCCCCAGCGCGCGCCGCGCACGACGTGCGGCGCAGTGCTCATCGACTCGGTGCCCCCGCACAGCGTCGCGTCCGCCTCCTCCAGCTGAATAGCCTTGGCGCCTTGCACGATCGCCTCGAATCCCGACCCGCAGAGTCGGTTCACGGTGAGCGCGCCGGCCTCCTCGGGCACGCCCGTGCCCAGCGCCACGTGGCGGGCGAGATAAATCGCGTCGGAAGAGGTTTGGAGGGCGTTGCCGAAGAAGGTGTGGCCGATGTCCCCTGCTGCGATCCCCGACCCGGCGAGTGCCGCGCGCGCGGCGACGACTCCGAGTTGCGTGGCCGTAAGCTCCCTGAGCGATCCGCCGAACGTGCCGAACCCCGTGCGCTTCCCCGAGAGGAAGACCACGTCGCTGTGCTGCCCCGGTATGGCCATGGCGACCTTCACCGCGAGAAGTCCCGCACGCGCCGTGGTGCACCTACCCGCCTATCGCTCGTACGATTCCCGGCGGGCCGCCTCGGACAGCGGAATGAGCCAGGCGGCAGGGTCCCGACTGATGCGCTCACGAGCCTCGGCCAGGGAATCGGAGCCCGAGTAGCTCACCGCCGAGCGGAGGTGGCCGAGGATGCGCCTCAGTATCTCGACAACGCTACCCCGATAGGGAACCTGGATCTCCTGTCCCTCGGACGGGGTCTCGAGCGCCTCCTCCGCATCGCCTTCGTCGGCTCCGTAAAGGGTCTTGAGCACCGCCTGTGGGGAGGTCATGCCGCGGTAGATCTTCCGCTTCTGCCCAGTTGCCGGATCGACGATCACGGTTCCGGGCGATTCGTCGGTACCCGACAGCGCGCTGCCCATCATGACCGTGGAGGCACCACACGCGAGCGCCAGGAACACGTCCTTATCGGCCTTCACGCCACCGTCGGCAATGATCGGCACCCGGTCTCCGACCGCGAGCCAGGCCTCGCGCACCGCCTGCAGCTGAGGCACGCCCGCCGCGGTCTCGAGCCGGGTCCGGCAGCCGCGGCCGGGTCCGATCCCGACCTTGATAGCGTCCGATCCGAGTTCCGCCAGAAAACGAGCCCCCTCGGCGGTGCCCACGTTACCACACACCGTCGCCGCATCCGGAAAGCGAGCACGGAAACCCTCGACCGCGTCACGCATGACACGCGAGTGCGCGTGCGCGATGTCGATCAAGATCACATCCGCGCCCGCGGCAAGCAGCGCCGAGGTCCGCTCCAGGTAGTCCCCGGTGGCACCCGTCGCTGCCCCCACCAGGAGGCGGCCCTTGCCGTCCTTGGACACCCTCGGACGGTGCCGGTGCAAGATCACGTCCTGCTTCGTGATCAGCCCGCGAATACGCCGCTCCCCATCCACCAGCGGGAGCTTCTCGATGCGCCGCTCGAACAGCACCCGCTCCGCCTCCTCGAGCGACACCCCGGGGGGCCGAGTCTCCAGTCGCTCGAACGGGGTCATGACGTCGCCGACCGGTCCGTCATCGAGACCGTCGAACCATGGGAGGTCACGCGCGGACAGTAGCCCGGCAAGGATGCCGCTCCCGGCCCTTTCCTCAACCAGCAGGCTGGCGCCGTGTCGTCGCATCAACTCGCGCGCCTCACGGAGTGGGGCGTCGCGCGCGATGGTAAACGGCTCCTCCACTACGAAGCCGTGGCTCCGCTTGACCCATTCGATTTCACGCACCTGGGCCTCGATCGACATCCCACGATGCACGAACCCCAAACCACCCTCGAGCGCGATCGCCTTCGCCATGGCCCCGCCAGTCACGCTGTCCATGTTGGCCGAGGCGATCCGATGTCCCCGATCCGCTCGCGTCCCCGGACCGGAGGCGTGGTCCACAGGATATGGCAGAAGGAGGTTAAACGTGACCACGCAGAGTCCTTCGCCGAAGCGCCAACATATAGCGTTCCGGTCGGTCTCCGGATAGCCTCCTGCGACACTCCCGGGCGCGACCACTGGAACCGTCGAGTGAGGCATGCCCGGCCCACGGTGCTACCCGAGCGGGCTCCCTATCGGATCGCCGGCCGGCATCTGCAGCCCGGGAACGGGAGCCGTGTCCTCGCTGCGGACCTGCCAGCGACGGATATCCGCAGCGACGAGCCTCTCGTGCGGCGTCCTCGTTGCGTCCGCCTCAAGGGTGGATGCGAGGCGGTCCAGTCGATCCGAGAGCACGGCCCGCACCTCGGCGGGGCCCTCCGCCACGGCCGCTTGCTGCATCATCCGGTCGACCACAGCCCGCTGGATCACGTGCAGCACGAGCTGTCGGTAACGATTCGACTCCGTGCGAGCCCCCCAGGTCACCTCGATCAGCCGGTCCGTCACCTGCTCGAGGCTTGGGTAGTCCCCCATGCTCCCGAACACCACCAGACGCGCCATGCGTCTGGGCTCCAAGATCTCCCCAACGCTGAAGCCGGCTGCCGCCTCCGCGGCGCCGATCGGGTCGAAAAGTCGCTCGGTATGAGCCGGAAAAGGCTCACCATCGTAGTGTCGGTCCGCGGGCGGTGGGATCAGTGTGACGATGCGTTCGGGCAGCGCAAGGAAGTCGACCGTAAGGGTCGAGAGCACCGCCTCGAGCGCATCCCGCTGCTCTTCCCCGGGGACGATCGTGAACGGCACCTGGCCGTCGCCCTTGACCGCGTTCCGGTAGTCTGCTCCACCGAGGCTTTCCACCGCCGAACGGAGCTGGAAGCGGTGATGCATGTACAGCGGCAGAAGCACGTACTCGAGCCGTGACAGCGGCTCACCTGGTCGGATCACGTCGGTTCCGAAGCGTTCCAGCCCGATCTCTCGGACGCGGAACTCCACCCTGAGGTGGTCCACCAAGTTGGTACCGTTGTCCCAGACGCTGGCGTATTGGTGGCCCGCCCCGACGAAGTTGTTGTTGGTATGCCCCATGTAGCGGAGCCCGTCCGCCAGCCCCTGAAGCACGATCCCCTCGAGCGCTCTCGCCTCGTCCGCCTCATCCGGGAACTCTCGATACAGCCAGTTCACGGATAGCTCGTCGTATGCACCGATGCGACGCAGGTAAGCGTTGGAGAGGTCGAGGGTACCGTCGGACCGGATCTCGACGAGCGGTGCCGGATAGTCCATAACGCTTTCGCGCCCGTACGAACTCGCGATGTAATTGTGCGGGAAGCCCAGCGTGTGCCCGACCTCGTGCGCGGCGAGCTGGCGTACACGCGCCAGCGCCATCTCGACGGCGTCCGACCCCTGAGCGATCTGCGCCAGGTACCCGAAGTCCGGTGCGGCCGAGAGGTCGCACGAGTCCCAGGACCCGGTCGACTCGGACAGACCCAGGCTTTCGTCCGACAGAATCCCGGCTGGGAAAGGCGCCACCAACCCCCGGCCGAGCAAGTAATCCTGGCGAAGACGGAGACTCCCCAGATTCACCACTCCCCGGATGATCTCACCGGTCCTGGGGTCGACCACCGAGTTCCCGTACGAGTATCCGCGTGTCCGCCGGTGTATCCAGTGGATCACGTTGTAGCGGATGTCCTGTGGGTCGACGGTGTCCGGCAACACGCTTACCTGGAACGCATCGATGAATCCCGCAGCCTCGAAGGCCCGGTTCCACCATCCCGCGCCTTCGATCAGCGCGCTCCGGATCGGCTCCGGCGTACCGGGGTCGACATAGTAGACGATCGGCTCGATCGGCTCGGACCGCGTCGCTCCCGGGTTCCGTTTCTGGAGCCGGTGACGGGCCGCGAGGCGGATCTTCGCGTCCCCGTCGATCGGGGGTCGCGTAGTCGAAGATATCAGGACCGTTGACCCCGATACGGGGATCGGCGAGGCGCGTCCGGTAGCCCGGGCCGGGGAGCTTTCTGAAGGAATGGTGCTGCCGCAGCGTGACTGCGCCCCCGTCGGCAGCCACCCCCTCCACCAGCCCGCCCGGCTCGGCACTCGTGAACGTGAGCAGCGCTTCGACTTCGGTATTCTCGGGAAAGGACTTGGTGTTCGGTAGCCAGATCGCGCTCCGGCTGAGCTCGAGCTGAAAGCGCCCCTGCCCACTCCTGGCGATCTGTTCAACGACTCCACGAGCGTCACGCAGGAAGAACGGAGTCGCGTCCACGAGAACCCGCTCGCCGGTCTCGGCAACGATGTCGAAGCCCCAGTGGACGGAAGGCGCGAAGGCGTCACGTACGGCCGCGGCTTCGGCGGGGTTCTCGCTGCTTGCGACGAAGCGGTAGTTGGGCTCGACGAGGAGGAGGCGCGGCCCGACCCGCATCGGCCTGAGCACATGCGTGCCACGTAGCTGTCCACGGTCGATCCCGATCGGATTACTCCCCAGCCCCGACCCCATCGAGATCTGGTACAGGAACTCGCCGTCCAGCTCATCGATCTCCCAGAGGAGCAGGCCGGCGGCATCGTTCCAATAGAGCGTGAAGAGCCCCGGCATCGCGAGGGTGCCCGCAGTCTTCTCGGCGATCGTAGGAAGCGTAGCACCTTCCTGGGCTGTGGCCGGCTGGGCGGACACGAGGAGAATCAGGACGTATGCCGGGAGACAGGCACGCAGCGGTCGTAGCACGGCAGCCGTGGAACACGTAGTGGGCGCGTACATGGAACACCCTCCTCCGGGGATGGCAGAGATGGTTTGGGCCGGGGGACGCAAACAAGGGTAGGGAAGACACTCCGGTCGGGAAACGTGAACCCTACGGTCGCGCGGAGCCCGCGTCCCGGCCTGCGCATAGCGACCGCCAGCAATTCACCCCTGCGAATCGTCCCCCGCGACCACAACTGCGCCGCGCCCGGACTCCCCGTTTCCGCTCACTACGAACAGGTAGACGCCGAGCGGCGCCCGGGCGAAGCTCACCACGAACCGCGTCCCGGCGTCCACCATAGGAGGACTGCCCTCCTGGCCGGAGTCGCGTAGAAACGCAGCGGCTGGTTCCGTAAGGCTGTCGAGCAGGAAGGCGACTGCGTGCACACGCTGGTCCTGCGTGACGAACTCCACGTAGTCGCCGGGCCGGACCGTGACCTGGACCGGCTCGACTCGTTCGTGGTTGTCCTCGCTCCCGAGACCGACCCGGTGCACCCGGTCGTCTTCGCCCAGACCCAGAGAATCTCGCAGCAGGACGTCCGGGCGAAGCTCGTTCTCGGCACTCCAACATCCCGATACGACGATCGCCAACAGCGGCGGGAGCAGGAGCGCCACGGGGGACCTATGCATCAGCAGGCTGCGCGGGATGAGCGGGATCGAGGAGAAACCCGGTGCGGAGCACCGGGCGAAGCTCACTGCTGCTCGTCGACCGCCGTGCCGCACGCCACGCAGAACCGCCAGCCCATCTCCAGCTCCTCGCCGCAGTTCGGGCAGGGTGCCTTGTGGAGGTCGGCACCACAGCAAGGGCAGTAGTTGAGCGTATCGCAGTTGGGCAACGGCTCACGGCACCACAGACAGCGTGAGGGCGAGGTCGCATCCCCCCCGCTGGACTCCGTCGCCAAGCCCTCGCCGTCTGCGGCCACCGGCGGGAGCTCGACTTCCGGCTCGCTCACGACAATCCCGGACGGAGGGGTAGGCGCTGCCGAGTCTGCTTGCCCCGTCACGGCCGTCGGTGCACCGTTCGCGGGAGCGGAATCAGGCATAGAAACGGGCTCGGGCAGATCGGTCGGCATACGCGTCTGATTCAGCCGCACGTCCACGGCCGCGTACTCCCGGTAGAGCCCGGTGTTGGGATTGGAGGAGCGGAGCTCCTGCTCGATCTCGCGCTTCGCATGCACGGACTCGAGCACGAGATACTCGCCCTCGCCGGCCAACAGGCGGAGCAGGACGTCCTCGTAATCTCCGTTCATCTGCACGCCGATCCGATCCCGATGGGTACGGTAGGGGACCAGGTTCTGATAGATCTCGGCGACGGTGAAAGGCTCGCTGAGGTAGATCGGACGTGTGCGCGCGATCTCTTCCACCAGCGTGCGATGGAAGCGAGCGAGTGGATCGAGCGTGGCGGTCTCCATGCGCTAGTCATCCTCAAGCGTGATGAGCCGCTCGCGGATGGCGGCCTGAATGAAGGTCTCGGGATCCTGAAACGGGATCTCTACCCCGCGCTCCTCGTGCCAGCGTTCTGCGAGCCGACGCATGTAGTGTGCGAGGGTTTCGTGATTGAAGCCGGCGTCGTCGCGCATCTGACGAACGATCTCCGGCCACGTTCCCCGGAAGACGTAGCCGTCCGGCAGACGCACCTGATGAAGCGCTTCGTCGCCGGTCCCTTGCCCGCGATCGAACAACTCGAGCTGACTTGGATCGTAGACCTGGTGCGTCGGTCCTCCGTTAAAGCGCGTCTCGACCTCGGCGAGTAGCCGGTCCAGCGGATCGGAGACCGCTTCGAGTTCACCGAGGCGCGCGTTCCAGGGCCCCAGTCGTGCGTCGCCCTCGTCCATCTGCCAGAGAGCGCGTTTTAGCTCGATCATCCTCCACACCGCGAGCGAATCCCAGTGGTCCATCGGCGGCACGCGCTCGAACTCCCGGAGCGCTCCCTCCCAATTGCCTCTGTCGTACAAGAGATGGCCCAGGTAGATGCGAGCCTCGTGCAGGTCCGGATTCAGCCGGAGCGATCGCCGGATCTGCCTGCCCGCCCCCACCTCATCTCCCAACCGGTGCAGCGCGTATCCAAGCGAGGCGGCTGCCTCGGCGCTGTCGGGTCGGGCCGCGGACGCCTTCGCGAACACGTCGCGACACTCCGCGTACAGACCCTCGCGGTACAGCGCTCGCCCCATCGTCAGCATCAGGTCGACGTCGTCGTCGTAGCCCATGTCGGCGACTCGGTCGAAGAGACGGAGCGCCTGCTCACGATCGCCCAGCCGGAGCAACGTCTCGCCCAATCCGACAAGCCCGTCCTCGTGGGCCGGGTCGAGCACGAGCGCGCTCTCGTATGCCTGCCGTGCCCAGGCGAACTCCTCGCGCGCAAGTCGCGCATACCCTAGACCCACGTACAGTTCGACGGCGTTTGGGTAAAGCGAAAGGCCCTCTTCGAGCATCTCGAGGGCCCCATCGTAGTCGCCGTCATTGTAGAGCTTGTGCGCGTGCTCGTCGTATTCCTCTGAGCTGAGGAACCTCTCTGGCATCGAGGGGAGCCTCCGGGGAGGGTCGGTCGGTGATGTTGGGGATCGTTTCGAACTTAACGCGACACTCGTCGGGATTCCACCCTCGTCAGGGAACGCTACACCCGCCCATAGCGCACCCCGCACAGCGGACATACCAGATATTGTCCCACCCGATTGAGCCGCTGCTGCGGATCGTGTCGGGGGCAGTTCGGATCTTCCCGCGCTTCTTGTTTCCGCTTGATTGCCGACTTTTCCCCGCGGGTGGGGCCCGGGATGGTGAGGGCGAAGCGCAGCGAGGAGGCGCTGCATTCCAGGATCACGGTACCGACGCCGCCGTCCTCGGAGCGCACGCGTAGAGGCTCGAGGAACCCACCCATTGGAGACGGCATCTGCGCGCCGTGATAGTACCGCTTGAGCTGGGCCTTCGAGTCGGGAAGCGGAATCGTGTCCCAATGCGGCTCGGGCGTCTCCTCCGCCCTGGGCACCGGACGGGACTCGGGCGGCGGCCCAGCCGATCGACCCGACGGCGCGACGGTCGGCCGGCCTGAGGTAGCCTCGTTCCGTATCGGCTCGACGGGCAGCGACGGCGCCCTGCCGACCTGCGGTCCCTGGTGCCGCGCGGACCGGGACGGAGTCCGGGCTTCGGCACGCGGCTTGGCTCCCGCCCCGGTCGCGCGCGCGCGTGGCTTGGTCGGCTTGCTCTTCTCGGACGAGCTGCTCGGTCCTTTTCGGGGGGCTTTCCTGGCCTTGGGCTTGGGAGCGGCGGCTTTCCTGGCCTTGGGCTTGCGAGCGGCGGCTTTCCTGGCCCTGGGCTTGGGAGCCGCGGCTTTCCTGGCCCTGGGCTTGGGAGCGGCGGCTTTCCTGGCCCTGGGCTTGGGAGCGGCGGCTTTCCTGGCCCTGGGCTTGCGAGCGGCGGCTTTCCTGGCCCTGGGCTTGCGAGCGGCGGCTTTCCTGGCCTTGGGCTTGCGAGCGGAGGCTTTCCTGGCCCTGGGCTTGCGAGCGGAGGCTTTCCTGGCCTTGGGCTTCCGGGCAGATGCCTTTTTCGGCTTGGACTTCCGGGCGGGTGCCTTCCGTTTCCGCGCCGAACCGACCTTCTTGCCCGCCCTCTTCGCGGAAGGGCTCATTGGGTCATGGCCTGCGAGTGGGCATCTAGTGGGCGGGGCGACAACGGGGCGACAGTATAGGGGCGACTCCCGGTGCCCGCCAGCACAACGGACGCCGGCCCGGGGAGTGGAAAAAAATAAGGGACCGGCAGCCCCGATCAGGCCCCCGCCCCATCCTCGCCGGCGCTTCCTCACGACGCTGCGGCGTTGCCTCGACCCCGGAAAAGGGGGTCAGGCGGCGTTTGCGTCCTCTTCCTCCTCCAGGGTATTGTCGGCGCCGCGCGCGATCGCCGGCTTGCAGAAGCGGACCCCAATCCCACGCAGGTCCCGCAGATCCGCGTTGGTCAGGTCAGGATAGCGCTCCCCGATGTATTCGATGGTCTCGTTCATCCACTGCTCCTGATCCTCGGGACTTGCCTGGAGAACCCCGCAGCGGTTGATGTGGCTGAACAACTCGTCCCGCGCTCGATCTCTGAGCATCGCGTTGGGCACGATTACCCCCTCCTCTTATGGGACCATGAGCGCGCCGCGCACGGCGCGTCCGACCATGAGCGAACTATCAAGACAGTAATGATAACCGAACCCGGAAGAGCGGAGAACCGCCGTGTCACCCAGTTGATCACTACGCGGCGCAGGCCATGAGCGACGTCAGCGCGGCGGTGGACGTGGAGGTCTTCCGCCATCTGTTCACGGCCCTGGCTGAGGAGATGGGCGGAGCCCTCCGACGCGCCGCGTTCTCGCCCAACATCAAGGAGCGGAGGGACTACTCCTGCGCCCTGTTCGACCCGCATGGAACGGCGGTGGCGGTCGGCGATCACATGCCTGTCCACCTCGGTGCGATGCCGATGAGCGTGCGCGCGGCTCTCGACGTCCTGGGCGAACTGGCCGAGGGCGATGTGGCAGTAGTGAACGACCCCTTCTGTGGCGGTACCCACCTGCCGGATCTGACGGCGATCCAAGCTGTCCGCGAGCCGTCCACCGGCCGACGGCTCGGATACGTCGCCGCCCGCGCGCATCACGCGGACGTGGGAGGTGCAACCCCGGGCTCCATGCCCCTGGCCCGCGAAATCTACGAGGAGGGACTGAGGATTCCGCCGATCCGTCTGCTCCGAGAGGGGAAACGTGACCCGGATCTGTGGCGGCTCCTGCTCGCTAACGTCCGCACACCGGAGGAGCGCGCCGGCGACCTGGACGCACAACTCGCCGCCCTGCACGCGGGGCGCGGCCGCCTGCTCGAGCTTGTCGAGCGGCGCGGACGGAACGCCGTGCTCGGCGCGATGGAGGCGCTGATCGCGTACGCCGACCGCCTGGTCGCGTCCGGTATCGAACGCATTCCCCCAGGCGAGTACCGGGCTGAGGACGCCCTAGAAGACGACGGCTTCGGGAGCGGGCCGGTGCCGATCCGGGTGGCGCTTTTCGTATCGCGCGAACGCTTGGCGATAGACTTCTCGGGTAGCGCACCCCAGGTAGCGGGAGGCGTCAACGCGGTCGCGGCCATCACCAACTCCGCAGTTCGCTACGTGGTGCGGTGCTTAGTCGAGGCGCTCATCGAGGAGGCGCTTCCGGCGGGCGGCGGCTCGATGAGTGCGATCGAGCTACGGCTACCGGAGGCAAGTGTTGTGAACGCTCGCGAGCCGGCCAGCGTAGCCGCGGGAAACGTGGAAACAAGTCAGCGCATCACCGACGTGCTCTTCCAGGCTTTCGGCCACGCGCTTCCAAATATGGTACCAGCGCTCTCTCAGGGAACGATGAACAACATCACGGTCGGAGGTCGCGACCCTAGGACGAACGACATGTTCGCATACTACGAAACGGTTGGAGGAGGGATGGGAGCGGGACCCGCAGGGGCAGGCCTGTCGGGAGTGCACGTGCACATGTCAAACTCGCTCAACACGCCCATCGAGGCGCTCGAGCACGCCTACCCGTTCAGGGTGATTGCATACGCAATCCGACGGGGAAGTGGGGGCGCAGGAATACATCGCGGAGGCGACGGCCTCCGGCGCGACCTCATGCTGCTCGCTCCAGCACGTGTGACGCTGCTCTCGGAGCGCAGGAACGCCGGGCCGGCGGGGGCACGAGGCGGTGCCGCGGGAGCGCAAGGGAAGAATGCCCTGATCCGCGACGGGCGCGAGCAGGGCCTCCCGGGGAAGGTCAGTTTCGATGCGCGGCCGGGCGACGTCGTGAGCGTACGCACACCGGGCGGAGGCGGCTGGGGCGAGGAGGAACCGTGGAGTTGATCATGGCGCTGGTTTGCGAGGACGCCCGCACCACTCCTGACGGCAAGCTGGACATCCACGGCATCTTCAACGATCTGTTCGCCCCAGGCTTCCCAGCCAGGCAAGCACGGATGGTGCTCGTGATGGGGATCGAGTGGGACCGCAAGGACGACGGACGGTACCAGTTCCTCGTCGACGTGGAGGATCCGACGGGACGCCCGATCCTCACCCTCGACGGGCACACCGACGTCGATCGACGGGCCCCCGAGCGACCGCCGGCGCGCACGCGCCTCATCATGCCTCTCGAGCAGGTGGTCTTCCCCCAACCGGGCGCCTACCGCCTAGTCCTTCGAATGAAAGGTACCCGGCTCGAGGGACCGGCTCTGCACGTCCTGCTCGCCGACGACGCGTCCGAGGCGCAGCCTGGCACCGATGCAGCCGGCGGGAGCACTTGAGCGAACCTCGGCCCGTCGACCAGCAGGTGAACCTCCCGGCCGGGCTACAGATCGTCAGGGGTGCGGACGCCGAGGCGTTCTCCGCGCCGGAAGTCGAGGCGTGGGTGCGCGCTGCGCTGGCGCGCGACGAGACGCTGTACGAGGCAGCCACCGAGCAGGCGGACCTGCTGCTCCAGGGACGTGGGCCCGTGCCTGTAGTGACCACGACGCGCGGTCGCTGGGTCGTCCGGCGCTACCGTCGCGGCGGCTGGGTGGCGGGCCCCCTGCTCGGTGATCGCTACCTACGGGTCGGGGTCGGGCGCCCGGTGCAGGAGGCGTGCACCAGCGCCGAGGTGCGCCGGCGCGGAATCGCCACGCCGCGAGTGATGGCGGGGGCCGTCTACCGCCACGGCCCCTTCTACCGGGCAGACTTGATCACGGAATTCATCGCCGAAGCGCGCGACCTGGCCCACGCGCTGTTCGACGCGGAGCACTCCGAGGCAGAGCGCGCCGAGATCTTGCGCGCAGTAGGCGCGCTGCTTGCGCGCAGCGCCGCGGCCGGCATCGAGCACCCAGACGTGAACGCGAAGAACGTGCTGCTCGAGCGCAGCGTCGGCGGTCCGTTCCCTCTCCTGCTCGACCTTGACCGATGCCGCACGCGACCGCCGGGCGTCGCGTGCGACGCGGCTCCCATGGTTGAGCGGCTCGCACGCTCGCTCCGCAAGCACGAGGAGCGTACCCGGCTTTGGATTGGTCGCAGCGAGTGGGGGATTCTCTGGGAGAACGCCGGGCTCGGGAACCGGGGATGAGCTCGGCGTCCGATCGCGAGCCGCCTCGGACCATCTGCGTCGTCATGCTGTCGGCGATCGGCGATGCGGTGCACGTGTTGCCGGTTCTGAATGCGCTCAAGGCTCGCTGGCCGGACTGCCGCGTCAGCTGGGTGATCCAGCCGGTGCCCCACCAGCTGGTCGCTGGCCACCGCTCGGTGGACGAGTTCCTCGTTTTTCCGCGCCGGCGTGGATTGGACACTTTGCGGAGCTACCGCGCGCTCGCGCGCGCCTTCCCCGTGCGACCCTACGACCTCGTGCTGGCGCTCCAAGTCTACCTGAAGGCGGGCGTGATCACGGCGCTGACACCCGCGCGGCGCAAGCTCGGCTTCGATCGCGCGCGCGCACGAGACCTCAACTGGCTCTTTACCGACGAGCGCATTCCCTTTCGCGGTCAGCAACACGTGCAGGATCAGTACTTCGAGTTTCTGGAGTACCTGGGCGTCGACCCTCGGCCCCCGGTATGGGACCTCCCGATCCACGCTGAAGAGCGTGCGGCGCAGGACGCCTTTTTCGGTCGCCTCGACCGACCGGCGTGCGCCGTCGTGGTCGGTACCAGCAAGAAGAAGAAGAACTGGAGCCCTGAGGGGTATGCTCGCGTGCTTGAGGCGCTCGAGACCGACCACGGGCTCCAACCCTTGCTGGTTGGCGGTCCCTCCGCGATCGAGCGCGCGATGGCCGACCGGATTCGGGCGCTGACCCGCGCCCATCCGATCGACCTGCTCGGCGACGACGTGCGCAGACTGGTCTGGCTGCTGGCCGGCAGCGCACTCGTGATCAGTCCGGACACGGGACCGCTCCACATCGCCCGTGCGCTCGACGTCCCGGTCGTCGGGCTGTACGGGTACACCAATCCGAAACGCACGGGCCCCTATCGACGCTTCGAGGATCTCGTCGTGGACGGGTACGCCGAATTCCCCGGAGAGGAATACCCGGTCTCTCCCAGGTATCGGGACGGCATGCGGCGGGTCACGGTGGAGGCCGTGCTCGAGAAGGTTGCGGTGGCGAAGATCCACTACCCGTGGTAGAGGACCCCGGTAACCCGCGGGCCGCTCAACTCCAGAGCAGCTTGGCAGCGAGGAACGCGAAGCCCGCGAGCACGCCCAGCAACGCCTGGTACTCGCGGTTCTGACGCCAGCGCTTCAAAGTGAATCCGCCGGTCGTCGCGCCCCGCCTCCCTCCGGCGGACCGATAGGGGACCAGCCGGGGCACGAAGAGTGGCACGCTCCCGGCGTACTCCGAGTATCGCTCGCCGAACCGCTCGCCGAGCGAGCGCGCCTCAGCGCGGATCGTGCGGCCGTAGACCCAGGCGAAGAAGATACCGAAGAACAGGACGAACGTCGGGCGTCCCCCCGCCAGCGTGATGCCGAGCCCCACGAGGAAGCTGCCCAGATAAAGAGGATTGCGCGTGTGCGCGTAAGGCCCGGTGGTGCTGAGCTCGCGGTCCTTGTGGATCGTGCCCGCTGCCCAGCCTCGAAGCGCCGCACCCAGTAGCGCAAACCCGCCCCCAAGCATCAACAACGGGGGCGTAGGCCGTGCGAGCACCAGGAACGGAAGAATCAGTACCCAGATGGCCCGGAGCCGGAGCTGCCGAAGCGACAGCCTCACGGTCCGCGTGGGCTCAACGGTCGACGACAGGGTGCTCGGCGACCGTACCCAGCGGGGTCCCGCTCTGGATCTCTCGGAGGTGCAGGGTGATGGACCCCACCACCGGGATCTCAGAGCGCATGTAGACGAGGTATCGGTTCTCGTCGTCGGAGAAGTAGATCTCGGCCTTGCCGCCTTCGCCGAACAAGCCTTTCGTGCGGATGATGGGCTGTACGACGATGCAGTCGAACTCTCCAGCGGGCACCTCGCGCCGCTCGCGGCGGAGCACCTTGAGCACGACTGGATTGCCGTCCTTCTTGAAGTAGCGGTTGAAGGTGTACGTCTCTCCCACCTCGAACGGCAGCGTGCGCATCCAGAACATGAACGCGAGCTCATCGAGCGGCTCCGACGTGATCATGTCCTCGGACCTGTCTTCGTCCACCCGCTCCCAGTAGCGCTCCTCGGGATAGATCGCCCACTCACGGAAGCTCTTGTATTTCACCTCGTGGATGTCCCGAATGAAACGCCGGCTGACCAGCGTGTGAGTATCCAGCCACGACTGGTACAGGTCGTTCACCTTGGCGAAGAGAATGCCGCCCTCGATCCCCATCGAGAGGCGGTAGGTCTGACGGCCGCGCACCGTGTCGATTCCTTCGACACCGAGGAAGCCTTTGCCGGCGGAGAAGATCCCGAGCTTAACCTGATACTCGAGCCGCTCCCCGAGGCCGAACGGAACCGGGGCAACGAGCGGCGGCTCCGGCGCGGGCGCAACCAGGTACGGGGTTGCGAGCGATTCCGCCGAGATCACCTGTGCGCCGGCCTCGGCCCCAAACGCCTGCGCCCAGAGCGCGAGCACCGCTAGCATCGTCGAACGCTGAGTGGAGCGCACGGTCAGCTCGCGGCCGGAGCAAACCAGGAACGGCCGCGGACACGCAGCAGATCCTTGAGCACCGGCAGCGCGCGCACACGCGTCGGCCGCACGCGCAGGTCGTAGCGGGGCGCGAGCGGCGTCTCTTCGATCCGGCGGGCATGAGGGGCCACCAGCCCGAGCAGCTCTATGTTGGCACTCCACCCGTCGGTCGAGAGCAGCGGAGCGGCGTTCTCGTCGCGGAGCACCTTCTTCAGCACGATCACGCGATAGGCACGGAACCCGCCGAGCGGATCCGATACCGGCGCGCGTCGACCTAGCGGGCCGAGAACCAAGGGGGCCAACCGGCGTGCCCAAGAGACGGAACGCGGAACCACGTGCAACCCATGACGCCGTTCCTTGCCCGTTCGCGTACCGCGCGTGGGCGCGCAGCCGACGACCACGTCGGCCCCCCCCTCGATCGTCTTGATCAGCGTCGCCAGGTCTGCCGGATCATCGGTGAAATCGCCCTGAAGCGTGACCACGACGTCGCGCTTCGGATAGGCCGCGCGCGTCACCACAGCCCGGAGCAGGCGTTCAGTGGCGCGAGCGTACCCGATGCGCTCCGCGGGACGAATCACCGTGAGTGGAAGCACCTTCCGGTAGCGGTCCAAGGTGGCGGGCGTGTCGTCGGTCGACGCGTCGTCCAGCACCATGATCTCATAGTCCCGCCCCAGCTCAGCCATCACCTTGCGGACCTTCCAGATCAAGACTCCGACGGTGCGTGCCTCGTTGTGGACCGGGATGCAGACGTAGATCAAGCGGAGCCGCCTCAGGAAGGGGAATCGCCGTGTCTGCACGACCACCCGCGCGGTGGACCCCAGAACACGACGCGTACCTTGCGATCATACCGCAGTCGATCGCGGCCAGTTCCGCCAGGAACCGCTTCGGGCGGGGCTCACCCTCCGCGCCACGGGTCGGGCACGGTAGGCCCTACTCCCGTAGGCGCCGCGTCAGCTTGAGCCAGCGGGCGAGGGCCCACATGGCAGTGATCGATCCCATCAGCCCCACCAGCGCCCAGGTCGAGCGCTCGCTGCTGGCGTACCCATGGAAGTGCAAGGTCTCCAGGATCAGCAGAAGACACGCCGTCAGCGTCCACGCGGCGATCGAACCGTAGTCCTTGAGCACCACGCGGCGCCAGTTGAACGACATCCCCTCCAAGGACTCCGGAAGTCTACGAAAATCTGGAATCCACCGTCCCACGTCACGGCAGTAGCGCTCGTACGCCGCACCGAACCGGACATGCAGGAACGCCTCCTCGGCGGCGACGATCGATCGGTAGAGGAAAAGGAAGAACGGCACCGCGACCACGTACATCAACGGGCTGTTCCAGACGATCAGCAGCCCGGCGTAGACGAGGAGGTTGCCTACGTAGAGAGGGTTGCGAGAGGCGGCGAACAAGCCACTCGTCACCAAGTCGTCCGCGTGTACCCGGCGTCCCCTCCCGCCTCGCACGATGTACGCATAGCCGATCACCGCCACGCGCAGAGCTTGCCCCGCGCTCGCCAGCAGCAGACCTACGCCGTCCAAGGCTCGGTCCCACCCGTCACTGTCGAGCAGCCGCACCGGTCGAGTCATCACCAACAACGTGAGGAAGACCGCGGGCGAGACGGCATCACGGTAGCGGAACATGGAATTGCCCGCGCGCACCAGGAACGGCGAACTCGACGTTGCTGGCGGATCCCCCACCGACGGCGCGTCTGGATCGATACGCCCCGACGACAAGCCTGTCGTCACTTCACCCCGATCATGCCACAGAAGTTGTACCAGCGGAACCAGACCTGGAACTTCGAGAATCCGCTGGAGCGAAGGAGTGCCTCGTTCTCCTCTAGCCGGTACGGGATCAGCACGTTCTCGAGCGCTTCACGCTTGTTCGCGATCTCCATCTCCGAGTAACCCTGCAGGCGTTTCATGTCGTAGTAGTACTTGATGAAGAGGCGGTTGAAGAGCGTTTCGGGCTCCGTAAGCTTCTCGACAAGGATGAGGCAGCCCTGTGGATTGAGGCCCTTGCAGATCGTTTCAACCACGCGCTCTCGATGGAGAGGTCGGACAAACTGGAGGGTGAGCAGAAGGATCACGACCGAGGCGTTCTCGACCTGAAACACCTCGTTCACGTCCCCCCGAACGAGTAGCCGCTCCCGGCCGCTGGGCGCGGCGGCGAGTTTCCGCCGCGCCTGTTCCAGCATCTGGTCCGAGTTGTCCACACCAATGAAGCGGACCGAGGGATCGACCTTGGGGTCGAGGGACAGCAGAGTCGTACCCGTCGCGCAGCCAAGGTCGTAGAGGTTGGTCCCGGGAACCGCGAAGTCGGCGGCGAGCTCGGTGACCATGCGCTGAATCTCGTCGTAGAACGGCACCGAGCGGCCGACCATGTCGTCGAACACCGACGCCGTCCGGGCGTCGAACGTGAAGTCGCTCCGCCGTGAGGCGGGCTCGGTGAATATCCGGTCGACGGGCGCGTCACCCGTCGGCTTCACGTTGCCGGTCACCGAGGCGTCGGAGCTCTGATGATCCTTATTCGGCACACCCCCCCCTTGTCCGAATCCTTGCCACCCCGAGCCGGCATCGTACTCGATGGCACGAGCACCCACCAGCACGGTTCACCGGTCCTCTACTCGGCGCTCCCTTCCTCTCCAACCGCGCGGTCCGGGGCAGAAGCCCGCCAACGCCGGTGCTGCCACAGGTAGTGCTCCGGGCAACTCCGCACCCTCGAGCCGAGGGCAGCTGCGTGAGCCGCGGTCAGGCGCCGAACGTCCTCCTCCAAATCCCCTGTACGCTCCACACGCACCTCTTCCACCTCGCACAGGTAACGACCAGGCGACCCGGGACGAGGCACACAAGTGCCGAGGAAGAGCGGGACACCGGCGCGCAGCGCGAATACGGCCGGCCCACGCGGCGTGGATGCGGGCGTACCGAGGAAGTCCACGAAAACGCCTGCGCGGCGAGCGTATTGGTCCGCCAGCAGACCGGGGACGCGGCCCGCGCGGAGCGACCGGAGCACGTCCCTGGGCGCATCGTTCCTGCTGATGACGTTGATGCCGAGCGTCGCTCGGTTTCGCACCAACGCCTCGTCGAATAGCAGGTTCGCCTGCTGCACCGCGACGGCGTCGATCGGGACCCCGCGTGCCGCGACGGCCGCTCCAGCCAGCTCCCAGTTGCCCAGATGACCGGTTACGAGGATAGCCCCCCGGCCAGTGGCGACCGCGTCGAGCACCGCGTCCATGCCGACGACATCGGCGGTACGCACGCGTATCCGCTCTGCGGGCTCGCCACCGAAGCGAAAGCTCGCCACCGATTCCCTTCCCAGGTTCGTGTAGCTCGCGCGGGCCACCCGGTTACGCCAGCTCCGTTCCCGCTCCGGAAAGGCTCGAGCGAGATTCTCGTCGGTCACACGACGACGAATGCGGAGCACGACGCCCGAGAACCAGCCGAGCGCGCCCCCGACCGAGACCGCCCAGCGTTCCGGCAACACATCCAAGCAGGCGATGCCGATCCTGAAAGCGACGTACTCGACGCGGTGGCGGAGGGACACCGCGCTCCGCGAGCCACGCACTCGGCCTACCAGGCGGCCGGCGAAGGGGAGGCGGCCTCGTCCGCCGGCATCGCGTCGGCTTCCTCCGCGCGTGGGTAGGCTGCGAACTGAAGATCATGGAGCCGACGATACGGGCCTCCACGCGCGAGTAGGGTGGAATGATCGCCCCGCTCCACCACACGGCCCTGATCAAGAACGACAATCTGATCCGCACGTCGCACCGTAGAGAGGCGGTGCGCGATCACGAGCACGGTGCGGCCGGCGAGCAGCCGTTCGATGGCGGCCTGCACCAGCCGCTCAGCCTCAGTGTCGAGCGCGCTGGTCGCCTCATCGAGGATCAGAATCGGTGGGTCGCGTAGGATCGCGCGCGCGATCGCGAGCCTCTGGCGCTGCCCGCCCGAGAGCTGCGTGCCGCGCTCACCCACCAGCGTCTCGTACCCGAGAGGCAACGCGGTCACGAACTCGTGTGCGTGGGCGGCCCGGGCCGCCCGCTCGACATCGGCCAGCGAGGCGTCGGCCATGCCATACGCGACATTGGCGCGCACCGTATCGTGGAACAACACGGTCTCCTGAGAGACCATTCCGATGCTCGCACGCAGGGAAGCAATCCCGAACTCGCGCACCTCCACGCCGTCTACCGTGATGCGCCCCGCGGTCGGATCGTGGAAGCGCGCGACGAGGTCCACCAGCGTACTCTTCCCGGCCCCGCTCGGGCCCACCAGGGCCACCACGCTCCCGCGCGGCACGACCAAGTCAACGTCCTGGAGCACCGGCCATCCGGGGCGGTAGGCGAACCCTACCCCTTCGAAGCGGATCTCTCGGGACAGCCCCTGGAAGGGGCGCGCGCCCGGCCCGTCCTGGATTTCGATGGGCGCGTCCAGGAACTCGAACACCCGCTCTGCTCCGGCCAGTCCCGGCTGCACCAGAGCCGGCAGCTTGGAGAGGTACTTGATCGGTGCGTACAGCTTGGTGGAGAGCGTGACGAAGCCGATGAAGAGCTCGGGAGTGAGCTCGCCGTCCAACAGCACCAGTCGGGCGCCGTACCAGAGCAGGATCACGGTACCGAGCGCCGCGAGCATCTCGGTGAGGGGCGCCGCTACCGCCCGCAGCCGCTCGGTGCGCACGAACGTGCCGAAGTAGTCACCAGTGAGCGACTGGAAGCGCGCTCGCTCGTGCGCCTCCGCGCCTGACGCCTTCACCAGCCGGATCGCGGAAAGGGTCTCGAGGATGTGGGCGTTCACGCCGCCCGCGAGGTCGAGTACACGCCGGTCGCCCCTGCGGAGCTTGCCAACCAGAGGGCCCCAGATGCCCATGGTGAAGGGCACGACCAGGAAGGCAGCGACGGTGAGCTTCCAGGAGATGGCCACCATCAGCACGACCGCCGCGACGAACTCGAAGAAAGAGCTCACCGAGCGTGACAGCTCACGCGTGACGAGCGTGCGCAGCTGCTCCACGTCATGGGTCAGGCGGGACACGATCTGACCCATCCGCGTGCGTCCGAAGAACGCCAGATCGAGCTCGAGCAGGTGATCGTAGACCTGGCGCCGCAGATCGCGGGTCACCCCCTGCTCGACGCGCGCCACCAGATAGCTACGCAGGAAGTCCACCAGATTCTTGAGCGCGAACACGATCAGGATGAAGACGACGATCCCTTGGACCCGATCGAGCGGATCCCCGCCAGCGTCGGTCCACCGGCCGACCGTGGCGGCCAGCAGGCGCCCCAGCATTCCTCCACCGGCCCCTGCCGTCTCCTGCGCGCCTCGGAACAGGGTCTCGAGGAACGGGATGACGAGCACGAGGGAAAACGCGTCCAGCGCTGCGAAAACCACCGTCGCTACTGCCGCGGCCGCTAACACCCAGGCGTGAGGGCCCAGATACCCCAGAATGCGCAGGTAGAGGCTCACGACGGAAAGCTAACGGCCAACGCCGGAGCCGGCCCAACCTCCGGCCGTTCGTCTGCCCGGTCGGTCTTGCCACCGACGGTCGTATGGGGCGAGCATCCGGCTCGCCCTCCGCCCGACCGGCGGGTGGCCCGAACCGGTGACGAGGAGAAGCAGCGTGGGAGCGAAAAAGCGGACCGGAGGCAACTCTGGCGCACGGCGCATCGCGATCCTGGGTGGCGGAAACCTCGGCCAGGCGCTCGCGCGCGGCTGGATCGCGGCGGGCGTGGTGGAGCCGGGCAATCTGCGCGTGATCCGGCGGCGGCCGGAGCGGTTGGCCGAGCTGGCCGAACTCGGAGTTCTGACAGGCGCCGATAACCAAGAGGCGGCGCGATCATCGGACCTCCTCGTGATCGCGGTCCAACCCCAACAGATCGAGGACTTGTTCGAGCAGGTCGCGCCCGCGATCGACCCGGCACGCCATCACGTCATATCCGTCGTGTCCGGCGTTGCGCTGGGCGTCCTACGAGAGCGCCTGGGTGACGTCGCCCTGGTGCGTGCCATGCCCAACACCGCGGTGGCAATCCGCGAGTCGATGACCTGTCTCTCGGCCACGTCCACACACGCGGAGGCTCTCGATGAAGCACGCGACCTGTTCGACGCGCTCGGACGTACGCTGGTCATCCACGAGGACATGATGATCCCGGCCACCGCACTGTGCACGTGCGGGGTGGCATTCTTCCTCCGGGCTGTACGGGCCGCTTCCCAGGGAGGGATCGAGATCGGATTCCACCCGGACGAGGCGATGCTGCTAGCAGCGCAAACCGCGCGTGGAGCAGCTTCGCTGCTGCTCCGCGAGGGTTCACATCCGGAGGCAGAGATCGATCGGGTCACCACGCCCCGCGGCTGCACGATCGCTGGGCTCAACGAGATGGAGCACCAGGGATTCAGCTCGGCCCTGATCAAAGGGATCTTGCTCTCCGCCGAGAAGGCGGCCGGGTTGTACGGTGCCCCGAGCTGACCGAGCGGAAGAGATCTCGCCTGATCTTGCGCGGCTACTACGCTACGACGCCGGCCCCCGCCTTAACGCGGCCGCGGCGTGAGCTTCGCGACCGGCACGATCATCTCCTCGGGACTGATGCCACCGTGCAGAAACGAATTCCGGTAGCGCTGCTGGTACTCCCGCAACTTGGTGGGATACACGAAGAAGAAGTCCTCGAGCGCGATCACGTAGTTGACACCCAATTTCCCTCGCGGGAAGCGGAGATCCTGGGCGTCACCGGTTGCGAACGTGTGAGTCGGATCCTCGGCTCTCAGATCCTGCCCGAACTTGTAGCGCAGGTTGGACGTGGCGTCCTTACGCGCGAACACCGTCGTGGGCCGCTGACAGAGGAGCGAACCGTGGTCGGTGGTGAGCACCACGCGGTACCCCGAGGCAGCCGCCTCGAGGAGCACCTGGTACGCGGTGGAACGCTCGAACCACGAGCGGGTCAGGTCGCGTAGCGCCGCCTCGTCCTTGGCCACCTCCATCAGGATAGGCGACTCGGAGCGGCCGTGCGTCATCAGGTCTACGAAGTTAAACACCAACGCGATCACGGATCTGGGCGTCTTGACGGCCGCGTTCACTCGGGCCCTCACCTGATCGGCCGAGCGGTCGGTGAAGATCTTCTCGTAGTGCACCGGCACGCGGCGGCCGGTCAGGCGCTTGAGGTGGGCAAGCAGCAGCTCGTCCTCGAACGCGTTCAGGCTCCCCTCGTCGTCCGACTGGTCCCACCAGCCGGGCCGGTCGCGCGCGACCTGGTCGGGGAATTGACCGCTGAAGATCGCGTTACGCGCATACGGCGTGGCCGTGGGCAGGATCGAATAGTGCCAGCTCTCTTCGATCTCGAACCACGGAGCCAGCAGCGGGCTCAGCACGCGCCACTGGTCCAGACGCATACAGTCGAGGACCACGATGAAGACGGGCTCTTCCCCGAGCCACGGCATCACGTACTTCTTTACGATGTCGACGGACAGGTCCGGCCGCGGGACGTCGCCGCGCATCCAGTGTGGGTATACGTCGATGATCCACTCGCCGAAGTCGCGCCGCAGGTCCACTAACAGCTGCGCTACAGAATCGAGCAGCCCGGTTTCGCCCGCCTGCTCGAGCCGGATGTGCCAATCCACCAACTCGGTATAGACATCCGCGAACTCCTCCGCAGTTGAAGCTTCCTCACGCTTCATGGAGAGGCGCCCGAAGCGGGCGGCAAAGTCCTGCGCGACTCGCTGCTGCCGGATCGAGGAGCCCTCGAGGATCCGCGTGACGACCGAAAGCACCTGGCGGGGGCTGGTCGGCTTGACCAGGTACTCATCCACCCGCCGGCCGATGGCCTCGGTCATCGTCCGGTCCTCTTCGGACTTCGTCACCATGACTACGCGCGCGTGTGGATCGGAGCGGCGCAGTGACTCGAGCACCTCAAGGCCGCGTTTTCCGGGCATCTGCTCGTCCAGCAGCACCAGGTCGTACGGATTGCCTCGCAGCAGCGCGACCGCGTCGTCACCGTTCGAGATCGCGTCCACCTTGTAACCACGCTGCTGTAGGAAGAGCACGTGTGGCCGGAGTAGGTCGATCTCGTCGTCGACCCAGAGAATCCGCTTGGACGGCTTGACCCCGATCATGAATGGAACGTAGACGCGCGGGTCGGGGCGGTCCAGCGCTCATGGAGACGTTCCAGCCTCCCCTTCTCCCATAAAGGTTGCCGCGGTAACGTGTCCCGGTCGACCAAGCCGGCCATCCCACCACAAGCGGGAGAGCGCATGAGCGAGATGGTAATCACTCTGCTCCGCGTGCGTTGCGACGAGGTGACCGACGACTTCCTGGAGGGGCTCACCGACGAGTTTGGTTGGCGGCTCACTGTCTACGACATGGACGGCCGATCCACGATCACCGAGGCGATCCCGATGCCTGGTCTGGAGGCCGTGTCGGCAGGAAGCGATCACACCGTCGACGGTGAGATCGGGCGGCTGGGGCCGCAAGTCCAAGAGGCCTGGCTCGAGTTCTGGGACCAGGACACGTTCAGCGAGAACGATCTGCTCGGGCGCATCGAGATCTGACGTGACGGAGCCGGTCGACTGAGAGCGAGCGCGAGCCTGTCCGCAGCCCAGTTGGAGGACGGTTCGTTCCACCTCACCGGCGAGCAGGGCGACTACACCGTCTGGCTCCGGTTCGACCAGAGCTGAGCGGCGCCGCGACCCCGCTGAACGACCTCTCCGGCAGGGCCGCAAAATGCGCGTCCTGGGGCAGCTCAGCGTTGCGCGTTGGTCAACCCCGAGGGTAGCCGGAGGGCAGCGACCAGGCCTGCGTGGTCTGAGTACCACAGCCCGTCCGTATTCGTCCGGTCCCCGGATTCCTCGCCCACGACCTCGACGGCGCCGGCGTACGGATCGAGCGGGACTTTCAGAGGGGAGGGGACCGGCGCCAGTCGGTCGCGCCCTCGTACGCGTACGCCAGCTCCAGCACTGCGCTTTCGGCTCCGGGGGCCCCGGTGATCTGCATTCCGATTGGTAGGCCGCCGGCGGTGAATCCGCACGGCAGGGCGATCGTCGGCAGCCCCAAGACGTTGAACGGACGGGTGTTGCGGAGCGTGACAAGCTCGTGCGCCCGCAAGTCCGGGGTGTCGGTGGGCGGATCGGCTACCTCGAAGGGAGGAACGACCGTGGCGGGCGTGACGAGGAGGTCGACGTCCCTGAACGCCGAAACCACGCCGCTGCGTAGTTCGCCCACCAGACGACGCGCCTCCTCGTAGGTAGCCGGGTCGATCTCCTGGCCAGCCAGGAGGCGATCCAGCGTCTCGGGCTCGAACAGCTCTGGCGAGCGGGCGACGGCCTCGCGATAGGCCGCCCATGCCTCAGCCCTGAAGACGGTCGTGTCGGTCACCGCCGGCACCGCCACGTCGCGCTGCTCTTCCGTGAGCTCCGCCAGCACCTCGAGCGCTGCGTCGACCGCCGCAGAGATCTCCGGATCCATCTCCTCGAAGAAGTGGGTCCGCGGGATCCCCAGGCGGAGACGCCGGTTGGGCTTCTCCACACCACGTATCATCCGGGGCGCGGCCGCTCCGTACTCAAGCCCTTCCAGCCCGATGCGCGGGGGATCCTCGCGATCGTGGCCGGCCATCACCCCCAGCATGAGAGCTACGTCTCTTACCGAACGGGCCATCGGCCCGACGTGGTCGTACGTGGGTGCCAGCGGCATCACACCACTCAGACTCACCCGACCATAGGTGGGCTTGAACCCAACGATCCCGCAGAACGCCGCCGGCTGCCGGATCGAGCCGCCCGTATCGGTTCCGACCGCGCCGCAGCAGAACTCCGCCGCCACCGCCACCGCCACCGCCGACCCCGCCGAGGAACCTCCCGCCGTCCGCCCCGAATCCCAAGGGTTCAAAACCGGTCCGAAGTGCCCGATCACGGAGCTCGCCCCGTACGCCAACTCGTGCTGGTTGAGCTTGCCCAGTAGAACGGCCCCGCCGGCGAGTAGTCGGCCCGCAACCTCGGCGTCCCGAGTCGGTACGCGATCCGCGTACAACGCGCTCCCACCCGTGGTGCGGACACCGGCGGTATCGATCAGGTCCTTGAGCGCGATAGGGATCCCATGGAGGGGACCGCGCATCGTACCGCGCATGAGCTCCGCCTCGGCCGCACGCGCCTGAGCGAGAGCCGATTCCGCGGTGATCGTGATGAACGCATTCAGCCGGGGGTCCAAGCGCTCGATCCGCTCGAGGTAGGCAGTCGTGAGCTCCACGGGCGAGAGCGCGCGAGTACGCAGCAGCCGGGAAGCGTCCGACAGGCCGAGAGCGGTCAGCTCGCCTTGGGACGGGATATCTCCGGATCCGGTCATGCACGGCCAGCGGAGGAGAGGATGGGATCGTGCCGGAGTCTCGTCGGGCGGCGCCGGGGGAGCAACCGTCCCTCTGGAAAGCACCGACCGCGTCCTGCGCCTTGCCCCGCCCCGCGCCCCGCGGCCAAGATTCAGACATGACCGACACTGCCGAGAAGAACGTGCCCCGCGGGGTGCGTACCGGGCTGCCCAAGCGGCCGGAGTTGGACGAGGACGCCTGGACCCGGATCCGGCGCGAACAGGAGAAGATGAAGGAGCGCGAATTCGTGCGCTTTGCCGTCCTCAAGCTCGATCCGGCCTGGCGGCGTCTCCTGCAGCCCGATCGCGAGGCGCACAAGCTCGAACTGGAGGTGCTGGTCGGGGAGTGGGGGCGGACGATGATGATCTACTCCTACTCGCTGGTCGGTACGCGCGCAGACGCAGACATGCTTCTCTGGCAAGCGAGCCGCTCGCTGGAGCAGCTGCACGCCTTCTCCGCTGAGCTAAACCGAACCGCACTCGGGGGCTGGCTCCAGCTTACGCACTCCTACTTCGCCATGACCAAGCGGTCCATCTATGTAAACCGGTACGAGGAGGACTACATCAAGAAGTACGGGGGCGAAGGGACGCTGGACCGCGCCCGCATCGCCATCAACCCGCAGGGCTCCAAGTACCTGTTCGTGTATCCGATGGCCAAGACGCGCGCATGGTACAAGCTGCCGCACGAGGACCGGCAGCGGATGATGGACGAGCACATCCGCGTGGGTCACGAATGGCCGGACGTCAAGCTCAATACGACCTACAGCTACGGGTTGGACGACCAGGAGTTCGTGGTCGCGTTCGAATCGGACCATCCCGGTCGCTTCCTTGACCTGCTGATGGCGCTACGATTGACCGAGGCGTCGTCCTACACCCTCTTCGACACGCCCGCCTTCACCGGGCTTGCGCTCCCCATGGGGAAGACGCTGGACGCGTTGGGCTAGGGCACAGCGGAGAGCACATCAGCGACGCGACGGTGGTGCCCCAAAAACGCGCGATGGGAGATAAGCCGCGGATAGGACAACGTGCCCGCGGCGCGCTGGTGGCTCGCGCTTCATCCTACTACGAGCTCACCAAGCCCGGCATCGCCGGTTTCGTCACCATCCTGGCTGGGGTGAGTTTCTACGTGGGCGCGCGCGGCCGCGCGGAGCTGCTCCCGATCATGCACACGTTGCTCGGAACTGCGCTCGCAACCGCCGGGGCGCTCGCGCTCAATCAGTACGCAGAGCGAGAAGTGGACGCGCGCATGGCGCGTACCCGCACCCGGCCGCTCCCCTCCGGCAGGATGGAACCCCGCGAGGCGCTCAGCTTCGGAGCCCTCCTGCTCGCCGTGGGTGTGGGATACCTGGGTGGCACTGTGGGCTGGCTACCGGCACTCCTCACGGCACTGTCGGCCGCGGCCTACCTGCTCGCGTACACGCCGCTCAAGTCGCGCACCTATCTCGCCACCCTGGTGGGGGCGGTGCCCGGTGCCTTTCCGGCCCTGATCGGTTGGACCGCGGCCACTGGGCGCATCGAGCTGGGAGCAGTGGTGCTCTTCGGGATCGCCTTCCTCTGGCAACTCCCTCACGTGCTCGCGCTGGCGTGGCTGCTGCGCGAGGACTACGCGCGGGTCGGCTTCTTTCTCTCGCCGCCGACCGATGCGAACGGCGGGCGGATCGGTCGTCATATGGTCTACCACAGCGTTTCGCTGCTCGTACTCTCGGTCTTCCCGACACTACTCGGGATCACCGGACGCGTCTACCTCGCCGGCGCGATCGCTCTGGCTCTCGCGATGCTGACGCTGACCGGATTCGCCGCGATACGGATGACCTCGCAGCGCGCGCGTCGGGTATTCTTGTTCTCCCTGCTCTACCAGCCATTCCTGATGATCTTCCTGTTGCTCGACACCGTTCGTTCGTGACTCCTCCGGTCACCCGTCGCCTCCGTCTTCCCGCGTTCCTCGTCTGCGCCTTGTGCGTGCTCGGCGCGCCAGCGCTGGCTCAAGCGCCCACGCCGCCCGCCGACACGCTCGCGCTCCGGTTCGCCTGGCCCGTCGGCACGGAGGCGCAGGTCACGTATACAAAGGTGATCGAGCGCGAGGAAGGTGGACCGGCAAGCCGGTTGGAGATCGCGGGCGAGTACATCGTGCACGTGCACGAGCACCCTTCGGGGCTGATGATCGAGCACCTCGAGCCACTCGCCACCCGCTTCCAGGCCGACCCTTCGCTCGCCCCCGACGACCCGCGTCGGGTGGTCTATTCTTCACTGGGCGCGCTGAACGCGGATTGGGTGATCTCGACCGACGGAGAGTTGCTCGGCGTGACCGGTCTGCCCGTGGTGGCCGGCGCGGTGGCGGCTACGCTGCTGCCACTCGGGCTCGACACCGCCACCATCCAGGCTGCCATCGGGGAACTGGCGAGCGAGGCGCCGCTGATGGCCAGCGCGCGCGACCTGTGGCGTGGGATGGTCGGAGCCTGGGCGCACCTCGATCTCGCTGTGGGCGAGACGGTGAGTGCGACCGGCGAGGAGGCGAACCCTTTGGTGCCGTCGGTGGTGCTCCCGTACCTCCACGAGTACACCCTATCCGACATCGAGGCGTGCGCGGCACCGGGCGGTCTGTGCGCGCGACTCGAGCTCGTCTCTTTTCCAGACCCGAGGGAGCTGGCCCGGGCGATGACCGAGGCGCTCCAGCAGATGGGTCTCGGCACCCTCTCGTTCGAGCGGCTCGTACAACTCACTCGTGTGACCCTGCTCGCAGACCCCAATACCCTGCTTCCTCAGGAGCTCGTCTTCAGCAAGAGTGTGGACGGGATCCTCGTCGAAGACGGCGAGCGGCGGATCTTCCGGCGAGGCGACCAGACGCGACTGGCCTTCACCTACTGAGCGATTCCATCCCGACGCTGCCGCACGGCCACTTCGATCCCGGTCGGCCCCTGCGTATCCCGGTAGGACCCACGGACCGGGTGCGGGGCGGTGGACCGGTGACCCTGGTGATCTACGCGGACTTCGACTGCCCCGACTGCCAGGCCTTCCATCGCGCCTTCCATCAGATTCCCGACGCGGCGCGAGATCGGGTCGCCGTGGTGCACCGGCACTTCCCGCTCGTGTCCAGCCGGCCACGGGCGATGCAAGCCGCGCTGGCCGTAGAGGCCGCCCACATCCAGGACGCTTACTGGCGAATGTACGATCGGCTGCTCGCTATGGAGAGGGACCGCGAGCCGGGCGAACTGGACCGGATCGCCGAAGAGCTGGGGCTGGACGTGGCGCGCTTTCGCGAGGACCTGCACGAGCGCCGGCATGCCGACCGGATCTGGATGCACGTGCGCGGAGGACGAGAGAGCGGCGTGAGTGCGACGCCGACGCTCTTCCTCCAGGGGCTCTGCTACGAACCCGTCGTCACTCCCGAAGCCATCGAGGCCGATCTACGCGCGGTGGAGACCGTCGCCGAGTGAGTGGGGTCTGAGGAAGGAGTCTGGCAACCGGCGCCCGCAACCTACCCCAGCTGCACCACCCGTGCGTCGACGATCTCAGGTAACTCGCGGAGGCGCGTGAGCACTCCCGGCTCGACCGCGCCGTCCACGGCCACTGCCGCGAGCGCTTCGCCGCCGGCGGCCAACCGCGCCTGATGGTACTCGGCGATATTGAGCTTCAGATCACCGAGCAGAGTGCCCACCTTTCCGATCACGCCGGGCACGTCGCGGTTCCTGAGCACGAGCAAGCTGCCCTGCGGCACGATGTCGACGTGGTAGTTCCCGATGCGGACGACGCGCGGGTATTCATCTCCCAGCAGCACGCCGGCCACCCGCATTTCGCCCTTCTCCCCGAACACCTTCACCTCGACGAACGAGGTATAGTCGGGACGGCGCGCCAGCTTGTGCATTGAGACACCGATCCCGCGCGTGTCGGCGAGGTGCGGGGCGTTCACGAAGTTCACCTGATCCTCGCCCACGATCACTCCGAGTAACCCCATCAAGACATAGGAAGTGAGCGGCCGCGGCGCCTCAGCCGCATCTCCCGCATAGCGTACCTCGACGCCCTTGATCCCGCCGAGCGCAAGCTCGGCACCCAGTCGCCCGAGCTTCTGGCCGAGCTGGAAGAGTGAGAAGAGCTTCCTGTACGTGTCACCGCCGATCGCCGGCGCATTGAGCGCGCGCGAAAGGTCACCCTCGGCGAGCGCCGCTCGCACCGCCTCGGCGATCTCCTCGGCCACCAACTCCTGGGCCTCGGTGGTCGAGGCTCCCAGATGCGGCGTGAGCACGAGATTCTGCGCCCCGCGTAGCGGGCTCTCCCTCTGAAGCGGCTCCTCGTCGTAGACATCGAGCGCAGCGCCAGCCAGGTGACCATCGGCCAGAACCTTCACGAGCGCGGCCTCGTCCAACACGCCACCGCGCGCTACGTTCACGAGGAACGCTCCCTTCTTGAGCTGTCGCAGCTCCTGCTCACCGAACATGTTGCGGGTTTGGTCGGTCAGCGGGACATGAAGCGAGACCACGTCCGCGCGCAGCTTGAGCTCGGCGAGCTCAACTCGCTCCACACCCAGGTCGGTGGCCCGCTCCTCGGTCAGGTACGGATCGCTGGCGACCACCGCCATGCCAAATGCTTTGGCGCGCTTCGCCACCTCACCGCCAATCCGACCAGCGCCCACCAAGCCCAGGGTGCGGCCGCGCAGCTCGATCCCGCCGAACTCCCTGCGCTTCCACTCGCCCGAACGCACCGACCGGTCGGCCGCGGCGACCTTGCGCACCACCGCCAGGATCAGCGCCATCGTAAGCTCGGCGGCCGAGACGGTGTTGCCCGCCGGCGCGTTGAGCACCGCCGCGCCCTTCTCGGTTGCGGCCGCCTGGTCGATGTTGTCGACCCCAACCCCCGCGCGACCGATGACGCGAAGGGGGCCCACTTTACCAAGCAGATCCCGAGTCACCTTGGTGGCGCTGCGTACGATCAGCGCATCAGCGGTGGGAAGCGCGGCCTCGAGGGCATCCTTGTCGCCGACCACCACCACCTCGAAGCGCGCGTCGTCGAGCAGCGGACGCAGGCCCGACTCCGAGATGCCATCCGCCACGACCACCTTGAAGTTGCTGCCGTTGCCGGCCGACCCACCCGTCCGTTGCTCACTCACGAGGTCAACACCTCCCCGAGTGCGCCCAGCACAGCCTCGAGCTCGGCCACCGTGTGGTCACCCATATGGCCGATGCGGAAGCTCGTCTCCTTAAGCTTCCCGTAGCCTCCGCCGATAACGACTCCCCGGTCCTTCATCGCAGCCACCACCGCGGGCGCCGGCCTCCCCACGGGCATCACCACGGCGGTGACGGTCGGTGACCTGCGGCCAGCGGGCGCCAGTACGCTGACGTCCACTCCGCGGATTCCGCGCATCTCGTCAACCCACTTCACCGTCGTGTCGAGCATCTGGGTGTGGCGTTTCCACCGACCCTCCATCGTCTCGCGCTCGATGAGCCGGAGCTGCACCTCGAGCGCGTACATCACCGACAGCGCCGGCGTGTTGGGCGTCATCATCTGCTCCTGATACTTCTGGAACTGGAGTAGATCGAAGTAGATACCCTTGTTCTTCGCGGTGCTGGCGCGCGCCATCATGCGCTCCGAGGCCACACCGAAAGCGAGCCCCGGAGGGAGCGCCAACGCCTTCTGCGAGCCGGTCAGCACGAAGTCGAGCCCCCAGCGGTCGCTCCAAACTTCCGCTCCAGCTACCCCGGTCACGGAATCCACCAGAAGCACGATGTCGTCGAACTCGCGCGCGACCGCCGCGATCTCATCGATCGGGTTCAGCGCACCTGTGGACGTCTCGGAATGGACGACCGTGATCGCATCGATGCCGCCCCTCTTCAGACGGTCACGCACCGCCTGCGGGTCGTGCACAGCACCCCAAGGCACCTCCATGCGCTCGGCTTCGACGCCACACGCCTCTGCGATATCGGCGAAACGCTGGCTGAACGCACCGTTCACCAGCGAGAGCGCCTTGTTCCGCACTCCGTTACGGGCCGCGGCCTCCATTAGACCAGTCGCGGAAGAGCTGGACAGGAAGACGATCCGCTCAGTGCGGAACACGTCCTTGAGCCCCGTCTGAAGCTTCTCCATAAGCGCCTTCATGCCCGCGCCCCTGTGCCCGATCATCGCACGGCTCTGCGCCTCGAGCACCTCGGGTAGCACCTCTGTGGGACCGGGCAGGAAGAAGTGGCCGAAGCCCTTCATCTTGGGCGCTCCCGCCACCGCCGAGCCCGCTGCGTTCATCTCCACGTACCCCTCCAGCGCGTGTATCGCACGACAGTAATGCCTCCCTTTTTCAACACGTCGACTCCTCCGGAACTCCGGTATTCCTCACGATAGAACAAATGGCTCACGCTTGCCTGGATCATCAGCTTGGCACACGTAACGCAGGGGCTGGCCGTTACGAACGCCACCTTGTCCCGCAAGTGGCCCGGGGCCTTCACCAGCGCGTTCTGCTCTGAGTGGATGCATCCGCACGCACCCGGGGTCGCGCCGTCGCAGCGGTTCGGAAAGCCTCGCGCGTTCCCGTTGTAACCGATCGCCACCACGTTCTCCAGCTCGGCGTCGGTCAGCACCGTGCCCACCCCGAGCCGCGTGCAGGTGCTGCGCTTGGCCAGCTCCTCGGCCATCCGCATGTATACCTCGTACAACGGCGGCCGGACCACGTCAGGCACGCAGTCCACCGGTCCCGCGATCAGGTTGAGAGGATGGGTGTTCTGGGGGACGCCGTCCCGGGGCTGCTCGGGCGTCAAGCCTGAATCCACGCTCCGGAGGGCCCGAGATTCAGTACCACGACAGCCCCTCCCAAAAGACCCTCGCCTGGAGGTATTCCACCGGGCGTGTGCATCGGTGAGGGGACGCCCCGCCGGCCCCAAGGCCACCTCTTGCCAATCGACGGCAGGCAACGCGTCCTCGCTCGCCGCAGCGACGATGAGCACGTTGCGCGTCGCCTCTGGCGAGACGTCTACCACCACCGGGTAGGCGCGCACGGCCGGGAAGACCTCGGTCGCGGTCGCCAGCAGGCGCTGGAGGAATCCGGCCCCGGATCCGGCCAGCGGCGTCAGCATGTTCACGACGACGAGCCCGCCCGCCGCCAGCCGATCCCGCATCCCCGCGAGCGCCTCCACGGTGACCATCGTCCAGGGGACGGTGACGAGGTGATCGAAAACATCGACGATGATCACATCGTAGTGTGCCGTAGCGCGACGCAGGAAGAGCCGCGCGTCGCCGTGCATGACGCGAACGCCCGGCCACTCGTCGCGCGAACCGTACGCGAAGTAGGTGCGCGCGAGCCGCGTCACTGCGGGATCCAGCTCAACCACGTCGATCGTCAGATCGGGCCGGCGGCGAGCCAGCGCGACCGGTAAGGTGAGCGCGGCCCCGCCAAGCACGAGCACCGAATCCACGCGGCCCATCGCCGGCCCGAGCAGTGCTTCGACGGCGATCGCGTACGGATGCGCGGGTTCACCCGTCGGAACCTCCTCGGCGGAAGACGATCCTCCGTTCTGCCAGAGCTCGCGGACCATCCGGCCGTCGGACCACTCACTCTCGGTGACGCGCACCGAAGCGTACAGCGTCTCCTCACGGTGCAGCAGCGACGCCGGCTCCGCCCAGCCGCCTGTGCCGAGCGCCAGTGCTACGCCTCCCGTCATCAAGAGCATCCCGCGCGAGGGCCCGCGGCCGTCGGAGCCCCGGCCCAGCACGACGGCTGCGAGGCCGGCGAGCGCGAGGAAGCCCGCCGCGGTGAGCCCGAGCAGCAGCGGGAGCGGGAACGCGGGCAGCAGCACGAAGCCGGTCGCGAACGTCCCGGCGATCGAGCCCACGGTGGCTGCGGCACCCACGTCCCCGGCACGCCGTCCGACCGAAGTCACCGCGGCCGTATCCGCGCGCACCAGCGCAGGGGTCACGGCACCGAGGAAAAAGACGGCAGGTGCGAACAGCAGGGTCGCGGTCGCGAGTGCCCCGGGGATGAACCCGAGCCGATAGACCGCCCACCCCGGAACGGCGGTTCCGACCACGGGCAGCAGCGCGGTCACGCCGGCACCCGCCAGCAGCCAACCCACCGAGGGGCGTCCGCGATCGGCCCAGCGGCCGCCGACCCAGTTGCCGAGGGCCAGCGCCCCCAGGATCACTCCGATCACCGCGGTCCACGGCACCGCCGAGAGCCCGAAGGCGGGCGCCATCACCCGAGCGCCGGCGATCTCCACCACCATGACACCGAACCCGGAGCCGAGGGCCAGCGCGAACAGGCCGGCGCGGCGGCGGCCGGAGGCGATCCTGTGGACATCCGGCGGGACGTCCGCCCCCTTCTCGCCCCACGCAGGCGAACGTTCGACAGCCGAATCAGGGACCGGAGTTAGGTCCGGATCCAGCTCTCGTTCCGTAGCCGGCGATTCGACGACGGGTGTGTCCTGGCGTCCGGTCACGACTTTGAGGGTAAGGGCAGCAAGCGGAAGAAGATCGCCGCGAGGGGGGGAGCGGGCAATCGCAAAGAGTGAAGCGGCGAGCCGCCTACCCAATACCGAGCACTAACTCTGCCGCGACACCTCCGAGTCTCGAGCCCAGCTCCAGGCCGCCACCGCCCCCGGGAGTCCGATGGTCCCGGCTGCGAGGGCGACCACCTGCTCCACCGCTTCCATCGGGATCCCGAGCGCACGCGCCTTGCGCACGCTGGCGTGCACCGCACCCTCTCGCATCGCCCCTACGGCGATCCCGAGCTTGACGAGTCGTGCCGTCCTCTCGTCCAGAGGTCCCTGTGCGCCTGCCTCCGCAATCGCCTCCCACCCCTCGATCAGCTTAGGAAAGCGGGCCGCGAACTCCGTGAACGTTTTCGGGGCCTTCGGCAGGTCAGCCATGATCCTTTCTCGTGTTGCGAGCGTTCGGCTTCTGGTCCCGTAGAGCTAGACGCGACACGCGAGCTCCTCGAGATCTTCTAGCTCCCCTCGAGAGTTCACGCCTCGCAGAACCAGGTCGGGATCGCAAGAGGCGTCCCTGAGGCGAGCGCGCTGTGCAGGCCGGCGAGAGGTCCGGCATCCGGCACCCGATCCTCGATTGCGCGGCAGCCCAACCGTCTGGCGACCTGAGAGAGGTGGGTGACGATCACGACCTCCCTGCACAGCCCGGAAAGGATCTGGAGCGGCCACCGCGCCATGGGGGCGCCCAGGAACGGTGCGAGGGCCTTCGCTGCCCCGAAGCGCCGGCTCCCGCCGCCAGCGAGCAGGGCCCCCAGGACGTCCCGCCTCACCGGCCGAAGCTCAGATCCCCGCAAGCCGCTGCCTTTCCGCCTTGCGCCGCTGGTTCGACTCCAGGATCCGCTTGCGCAGCCGAATCCCGTCGGGCGTCACCTCGATCAGCTCGTCATCCTCGATGAATTCGAGGGCCAGCTCGAGCGTGATCTGTCGCGGCGGCTCGAGCTTGACGTTCTCGTCCGACGCGGTGGTGCGCATGTTGGTGAGCTTCTTCTCCTTGGTGACGTTCACGTCGATGTCCTCCGAGCGGGCGCTCTCGCCCACGATCATCCCCGGGTAGACCGAGTCACCCGGCTTCACGAACATGGTGGCCCGCTCTTGTAGGTTACCCAGCGCGTACGCCACCACCTCCCCGGAACGATCGGCGACCAGCACCCCGCGCTTGCGGCCGAGCAGGTCGCCCGCCCAGGAGCCGTACTCCATAAACTGGTGGTGGAAGATCCCTTCGCCGCGCGTGTCCGTCATGAAGTCGGACCGGTAGCCGAAGAGACCGCGTGCCGGAACCCTGAACCGCAGGCGGGTCGCGCCGGAGTCCATGGGGCGCATCTCGAGCAGCGCGGCCTTCCGTGGTCCCAACCGCTCGATCACCGTCCCCACCAGGGTCGAGGGCACTTCGACCACCGCCTCCTCGAACGGCTCCAGCAGCTGTCCGCCCTCGCCCCTGCGGGTTATCACACGCGGGCGGGAGACCTGGAACTCGTAGCCCTCGCGGCGCATCGTCTCCATCAAGATCGAAAGGTGGAGCTCGCCGCGACCGCTCACCTGGAAGATGTCCGGTTGATCGGTCTCCGCGACACGGAGCGCGACGTTCTTCTCAAGCTCTCGGAAGAGCCGCTCTCGTAGCTGGCGGGTGGTGATGAACTTCCCGGCTTGGCCCGCGAACGGAGAGTTGTTGACGTTGAAGTCCACCGACAGGGTCGGCTCCTCGACCTTGATCCCGAGCAGCCTCTCGCGCTGCTCGGGATCGGTCAGTGTCATTCCAATCTCGACGCCTTCGAGCCCCGCGAGCGCGATGATGTCGCCCGCCGACACGGTTTCGACGTCCACCCGCTCGAGGCCCCGGAACGTGAAGAGCTTCATCACCCTGGCCTCCTCCGCCGCCTCTTCCGGGATGAGCCCGGGCGCACCGTGTGGGAGCAGCGCGATCGGCTGGCCGACCGAGACGCTGCCGCGCTCGATCCGGCCGATCGCGATCCTTCCTACGTAAGGCGAATGGTCGAGCGTGGACACGAGCATCTGGAAAGCACCGTCCGGATCGACCGAGGGTGCCGGGAAATGCGCCACGACGGTCTCGAACAGTGGAACCAGGTCGCTGCCGCGCTCCCCCTCGCGGCGTACCGCCCAGCCCTCGCGCCCCGACGCGTAGAGAAACGGAGCGTCGAGCTGGGGGTCGGTAGCCTCGAGCTCCATCAGCAGCGCGAGCACCTCGTCGTGCACCTCGTCGCTACGAGCGTCTTGACGATCGACCTTGTTGATTACGACCACCGGGAGAAGACCGAGTTCGAGCGCCTTGCGGGTGACGAACCGGGTCTGCGGCATCGGGCCCTCGGCGGCGTCCACGAGCAGCACCACTCCATCCACCATGCGCAGGATGCGCTCGACCTCACCACCGAAGTCCGAGTGACCGGGGGTGTCGACGATGTTGATCTTCACGTCGCCCCAGTTTACCGCGGTGTTCTTGGAGAGGATCGTGATCCCGCGCTCGCGCTCGAGCGGGTTCGAGTCCATGACCCGATCCTCAACATGCTGGTTGTCGCGAAAGACCCCGGCCTGGCGGAGCATCTTGTCGACCAACGTGGTCTTCCCGTGGTCCACGTGGGCAATGATGGCGATGTTACGGATCATAGTGTCGGGAAGCGCCTACCGGGCGCGCGGCGCGCGCGGACAGGGTTCGAATCAGGCACAGCGTGTAAGGTTAACGATCTACGGCATTCCGTTATACCCCTGGGTGGGCCCGTCGGACGCGGGCTTTACACCCTCGCGGACTGCGCACTCCCGAGCGGACCGCCCCAGGCTCACTCCCGACCCTCGAGCGTGTCCCGGGCTTTCGGCCCGTGGCAGCCCCGCCCAGTCTTATGCTCGTCTCCGCCACTTCCTCCCTACCTTCGAGGTCAGCTGATCGTGAGCACGAACCCGCGCGGGTGAGCGCGCCTCCGAGAGTCCTGGTGATCGTGCCGGCGCGCGGCGGGTCAAAGGGTGTCGCGCGTAAGAACGTGCGCCTGCTGCACGGGACGCCGCTCATCGGTCACGTCTTGCGCACGCTGGCCGGATCGCGGTTCCGACCAGCGTTGTGGGTCACCACCGACGACGAGGAGATCGCCGACGTGGGCCGGCGCTACGGAGCCGAGGTCGTGCGTCGGCCAGCGGAGCTCGCCCAGGACGCGGTGACGCTCGATCCCGTCGTCCACCACGCGGTCACGAGCATCGAGGCCTCCACCCGCACGATCTGGGACGTGATCGCGACCGTGCAGCCCACCAGCCCGCTGCTCACCGTAGAGCGCTTCGACGAGGCGGTGGGCGCGGTCGTCGGGGAGAGCTACGACTCGGCGATTACCGTGGTGATGGACTCTCACCTGCGCTGGCGCGGCCCGCTCGACCGGCCGGAGCCGGACTTCACGGTCCGGCTCAACCGGCAGCAGCTCCCGCCCGTGTACCGAGAAACGGGCGCGGTGATGGTGACCAGGCGCTCACACTTGACGCCGCGCGGTCGCTTCGGGCCGAAGGTCCGGCTCGTCGAGCTGCCCGACCACGAAGCGGTGGATATCGACTCGAACGCGGACTGGTGGCTGGCCGACAACTTCCTCGACCGGCGACGGATCGCGGTCCGGGTGGACGGTGGAGGCGCCATTGGCCTCGGCCACGTGCACCGTGCGCTCACGCTGTCGTCGCGGCTGTTCAACCACGACGTGCGCTTCTTCATGGACCCGGTCCTGCCCGACGGCATCCGGCTCGCGCGGCTCCACGGCGCGCAGGTGGTCGAGGCCGACAATGCGGGCTTCTTGGCTGCGCTCTCCGACTGGAGGCCCGACGTCGTCCTGCTGGACGTCCTCGACACCGAGCGGCGGTTCGTCGAGATCCTCCGGGGCGCCTGCGACGTGATCGCCACGTTCGAGGACCTCGGGAGCGGAGCCGACGTGGCCGACCTGGTCTTCAACGAGCTCTACGCGCACGCCGAGGCCGACGGCGTGCGCCGGTTCTCCGGGCCGGAAGTGGCCTGCTTGCGTGAGGAGTTCTACTCCGTGCTCCCGCGCCCGACGCGGCCGACCGTGCGGAACGTCCTGATCACGTTCGGCGGCACCGACCCGAACGACCTCACGGCCAAGGCGCTCGCGGCACTCCAGCAGGTCGAGGGTGGCTTCCGCGTGGCGGTCGTGCTGGGGCTCGGATACGCGCACGGCGAGGCCATCGAGGGGGCCGCGCGGCGCTCGCGCCATCGGGTGGACGTGCACCGGAACGTGCGTACGATCAGCTCGTTCATGGCCGAGGCCGATCTCGCCCTCTCGTCCGCCGGTCGCACCGTGTTCGAGTTGATCGCGTGCCAGACCCCGACGCTCGTGCTCGCGCAGAATGAGCGTGAGCTGCTGCACACGTGCTCGGACGATGCGCACGGCGTGAAGAGCCTGGGGCTGGGCGCCGAGCTTCAACCTGCGGCGGTTGCGGACGCCGTGAGCGAGCTCTTTTCCCTGGAGGCGCGTGCCGAGGCGCGGCGACGTATGGCTTCCGTGGACCTCTGGAGCGGGCCGGACCGGATCATGACCGCGGTCCTCGGCCTCCTGCGCGCGAGGCGACTGCGCGACAGCGCGCTCGGCGCGCAGCGAAGTCGCTCATCCGACCCGAGCGGCTGACCGACCATGCGTATCGACGACTTCGAGATCCGCGCCGACGGCCCGCCCTACCTCATCGCCGAGATCGGGGTCAACCACGAGAACGACCTGGAGCACGCCCGGCGCATGATCCGTGGGATCGCGGCGGCCGGCGGGCAGGCGGCCAAGTTCCAGACCTACTCCGCGCGGAAGCTCGCCTCGCGCTTCAGCCCCGCGTACTGGGACCGGAGCAAGGAGCCCACCGAGTCGCAGCTCAAACTCTTTCAGAAATACGACCGCTTCGGTGCGGCCGAGTACCGCGCGCTCGCGGAAGAGTGCAAGCGCCTCGGCATCGCGTTCCTGTCGACGCCGTTCGACACCGACGCGGTAGAGCTGCTCGCGCCGCTCGTGCCCGCGTTCAAGGTGGCGTCGGGGGACATCACGAACCTGCCGCTGTTGGAGGCGGTGGCGGGTCAGGAAAAGCCGGTCCTGCTCTCCACCGGCGCCTCGACGCTCGACGAGGTCCGCTCCGCGGTCGCGTTCCTCGAAGGTCACGGCGCCCCCAGCGTTGTCCCGCTCCACTGCGTGCTCTCGTATCCGACCGATCCGGCGGAGGCCAACCTGCGAGCGATCGCTACGCTGCAGCGTGAGCTCGCCGGGTATACGATCGGCTACTCGGATCACGTTCCACCCGATCCCGAGATGCTCACCCTCACGCTCGCGTACGCCTTGGGCGCCCGCGTCATCGAGAAGCACTTCACGGACGACAAGACGCTCCCGGGAAACGACCACTACCACGCCATGGACGAGCGCGATCTCGGGAAGGCGGTGGTCCAGTGCGCGCGCGCGCGGACGTTGCTCGGTAGCGGGGTCAAGGATGTCGGACCCGCGGAGCGAGAGGCCCGCCGCTTCGCGCGGCGCTCGCTCGTCGCGGCCCGTGATCTACTGCGCGGCCACGCCCTCCGCCTCGAGGATCTGCACGTGAAGCGGCCGGGGACGGGCATTCCGCCGACCGGCCTGGACGGCGTCGTTGGGAGGCGTCTGGGGCGCGACGTGGTAGAGGACGAGGTGCTGACCTACGAGCACCTCGAACGAGGCGGGCCGGCCGGCCGGGGCCCAGATGGCTGACTACATCCTACTGGCCGGAGCGCGAAAGAACGTTGGGGACTTCCTCATCGGCCAGCGCGGTCGCGAGCTACTCGCGCACCACCGGCCGGATCGCACCTTCGAGACGTGGGACCGGTTCAGGTCCCTGGATGGCCGGCTCGACGAGGTGAACGCCAGCCGTGCGCTGGTCCTACTGGGGGGCCCGGCGTATGCGGCCGACTTCCATCCTGGCATCTACCCGCTCACCCGGCCGCTGGCGAAGATTGCGGTGCCCGTCGTGCCGCTCGCACTCGGGTGGAGAGGGATCCCCGATCCGGGCTCCTCGCGGTTCCGGTTCACGACGCGGTCCCTCGATGCGATCCGCTGGATCCACGGACGCATCCCCGCATCCAGCTGCCGGGATGTCATGACCCTGGACCTGCTCCGCCGCAACGGCGTCGAGAATGTCACGATGACGGGCTGCACCGCCTGGCATCACCTGCCCAGCTTGGGAAAGCCTTTCCACGCCCCGGCCGACGTCCGGCGCGTAGCGGTGACCGCCGCCGCGGACCGCCGTTGGTACCGTCAGAACACGGTCCTGCTGGAGCAGGTGCGGGCGCGTTTCCGGAACGCCGCGCTCCACTGTGTTTTCCACCGGGGCATCGGCTGGGACAAGCACACGTCGATCGCAGACGCGCTCTTCCACCTGGCCCTCGCGCGCGCGGCGCGGCGGTTGGGATACGAGGTCGTGGACGCGGCGTATGACCTCTCGAAGATCGACTTCTACCACGACTGCGATCTGCACATCGGGTATCGCGTGCACGCCCACCTGTTCTTCCTGAGCATGCGTCGCCCGAGCTGGCTCATCCACGAGGACGGGCGCGGCGTCGGCGCGTCGGCGAGCCTGGGAACCGACGACGTGTCGGCGTGGACGGCCGACGCGGTGACGGTGCTCATGGCGTCGGTCGGCGCGGCGACGGCGGCCGGCTTCTCGGGATTCGCGGCGGTGGCGGAAAGGCTGGACGGTGCGCACGCGACCATGCGCGGGTTCCTGGCGGGGCTTCCGTGACGCGAACCGACGGAGGTGGAGGGATGAGCGCGCTCAAGCGGGCCGTCAAGCGGCTGAAGTTCGGGCGCCACAATCGCATTCAGACGTACGACGGCGTCTCCCTGAGCGCCGAGCTGCTGGATTGCGATCTCGACCGCGAGGTCATCGTCGCGGCCCGTGCGGCCCTCAGGCACACCTCCGTGGGCTTCCTGAGCTCCATCGGCCGCTATACCAAGGTCACTCACTCGGCGATCGGCAAGTTCTGCGCGATCTCCTGGGATTGCTCGATCAACGCAGTCAGTCATCCGTATGCCCGCCTCACCATAAGCGCATTTCCGTACGTGCCACACGTGGGGCGCTTCGTCGCCGAGCGCCACCAGGAGCATCGCTTCGTCGACGTCGGACACGACGTATGGCTCGGAGCCAACTCGGTGATCCTGCCGGGCATTCGGGTCGGGAACGGGGCCGTGATCGGCGCCGGTTCCGTCGTCACTAGGGACGTCCCCGACTACGCCGTCGTCGCCGGCGTGCCCGCCCGACTGCTCAAGTACCGCTTTTCGGAGGAGATGCGTGCGCGGCTGCTCGCACTGCGATGGTGGGACTGGAGCCGGGAGAAGATCCAGCAGAATGTCTCCCTCTTTCGGCAGGAGCTTGACGCCGAGCTGCTGAGCCGCCTCGAAGAGCACGCCCGTTGATCCGGGAAGCGGGGATCTATCTCGTCAGCGGCGGGCTCAACAGGCTGACGCCGTTCCTACTCTTGCCGCTTCTGACCCGCTACCTCACAGCCACGGACTATGGCGTCCTCGCTCTTTTCCAGGTCACGCTCAGCTTCCTGACCGCGGCCCTCGGCTCGGGGATGCAGCTCAACATCCCGCGCACGTTCTTCATGTGGAAGAAGGACGACTTCGCGGCCTACCTGTTCAACCTGCTGATCGTGCTGATGGCGAGCGTCTGCATCTTTGTCGGCCTCGCGATCATCGTGGCGGCTCTTTCAGGCGACTTCTTCGGCATCCCGGACCGCTGGCTCATTGCGCTGCCGATCCTGGCCGGCATGAGCATGCTCAACCTCTTCAACCTCTCCGTTCTACGCTGCGAGCGTCGGCCCACGGCCTATGGCGTCGTCGAGGTGTCCGCCACCCTCCTCAATCTGCTGCTCAGCATCGTGTTGGTAGGCTACCTCTCGCTCGGCTGGGAGGGACGCGCGCTGGGTATCGCGCTTCCGACGATCCTCTATGGTGTCCTCGCGCTCTGGCACCTCCGCTCCCGCCGCTATTTCGTCGCGGCACCCTCGAGAAAGTCCCTGCGCGATATCGTGGTGTTCTCGCTTCCCCTGATGCCGCACACCATGGCCTCGGTGCTGATCGCAGCTAGCGATCGTTTCTTCCTCGAGGCGTTGCGGAGCCGCGAGGAAGTCGGCATCTACTCGGTCGGCTACAGTTTCGGCATGGTCGTGATGCTGTTCACCGAGGCCTTTGCCAAAGCCTGGACGCCGTGGCTGCTGCGTTCCATGGCGACGGCGACCGAGGCCGAAAAGCGAGGGGTGGTTCGCGTCACCTATCGGTACCTGGTGGCCCTCGTCATCGGAGCAACGATCTACGCGTGGCTCGCCGTGCGCGTGCTGCCCTTCGTGGTCGGAGCGGACTTCCTCGGGGCGGCTGTATACGTGCCCTGGATCTGCGCCGGCTACGTGGCGTTCGGAGTCTACCAGATCTTCTTCCCGTACCTGGTGCTCATGGACCGCACGCGATTCCTGGCACTCTCGTCGGTGCTCGCTGCCATCGCCAACCTTTTCGGCAACTACGTCCTGATCGGCGAGTACGGGCCCATCGGCGCCGCCTGGGCGACGATCCTGGCGTATTGCATCAGCGCGGCGCTCGTCAGCGGATACGTGATCAAGCGCTACCCGATGCCGTGGCGCGCCGCGCTCTCCCAGGCCTAACGGTCGATGCGCGCGCGCAACGCCCCGTGAGCCGCTCGGTCCTGCTCACCGTAGCCAATGGGAACCAGGCCGCAAATGCGCTGCCGGTCATCGAGCGGCTGCTCGAATGGAACGTCGCGTGCAAGGTCGTAGTGCTCGATCCCGTCTACCTACAGGACGCGGGCGGGGTCGTGTCGCGCTCGCCGGTCACGGACCGGATCACCTGGAGCGCCGCTCCGTCGCGCGAGCTCGAAATCCCGTTCTCGAAACAGCCCATGACGGCGCGTTGGCGCGCCGTGCGGGAGTTCGACAACGACGTGGTCGCCGCGGCGGGGGACCACGACGGGGTGGTGGTCGGAATGGACGGGGCATTCGAACGCCTCGTTCTCAAGCGCTACCGCAACGCAGGCCGCTTCACGGCGATCGTTTGGGACGGCCTGGTCCGGCACCGGCCCCGACTGCTTGGTACTGGCGTATCGATGGACGCCATCGGGGACGTCGCCGGGATGACGTGGCACGTCGGCGAATGGGGTCGTTTCATGGTTCGTCGAGCGGTGCTCCGGGGGGCGGTGCGATTGGGACGTGAGGCTTACGTCCCCGGGCTCGCGGGGCACACGCCGGTCGACACGATCTACACGGCGGGCCGCTTCGTCACCGAGGCCTTCCGCAGCCAGGGCGTGACCGGCTCGATCGAGACGACCGGGATTCCCCGCTTCGCGGCCCTCGCGAGCACGGAGCACCGTGCCAGGCCGGTCGATCGCCGCCGTGTCGTTTATCTCACCGGATCCTTCGCGTGGCACGACTGGACCGCGCTCGACCGCGCGCAGCAGCGGGATCTGGACGCGCTGGCCGAGGCGCTCCCGGGTCGAGGTTGGCAGCTCACGATCCGGATCCATCCCAGGGAGGATGCCGCGCGTTATGCACGCTTCCAGGGGCGTCCCGGAGTCGCGCTGTCGACCGGCCTCGACGCGCCGCTCTGGGCCGAGCTCGCCGGCGCGGGGGCGGTGGTCACCGCCATTTCGACCGCTGGCCTGGAGGCGCTGGCGCTGGGTCGACCGCTGGTCGTGTTCCTGAGAGCGTTCCCGCGCAGCCTGCAGAACATCACGCTGGGGACGCACCCCCGCATACCGGTAGCGCGCACCGTTGAGGCGCTGGACGCCGCGCTCACCGCATCGGCCGATCGCCAGGATACGGCGGAGCTGTCGTCGGTGCTCGCCGACTTCGTGGACCCCGGCACCGCCGATTCGGCCCAACGCATCGCCGACTCGATCGCAAGACGTTTGTGATGGAGCTACTGGGGGCCCGCATCGACGCGATGACACAGGACGACCTCCATGAGGTCATCGCCCGCGCTGTGGCTGAGAACCGCAAGTGGATCGTCGCGCACCACAACATGCACAGCCTCTATCTGCAGGAGCGCGATCCCAAGATGCGAGCGCTGTTTCGGGAGGCGCGCTGCGTGCACGTCGACGGAATGTCGCTGATTCTGCTGGGGCGGCTGCTCGGACTCGGGCTCCGACGCGAGCATCGCGTCACCTACGCGGACTGGGTACGGCCCCTGCTCGGCTTCGCTGCGCATCGCGGATTCCGGGTCTTTTATCTGGGGTCGCGGCCGGGCGTGGCCGAGCGAGCCGCGGAGCTGCTGCGCGCGGAAATCCCAAAGCTCCAGATCGCCACCCATCACGGGTACTTCCCCGGCGCGCCGGAGGCACCCGAGAACCGGCGCGTGCTCCACGAGATCGGGGGCTTCCGTCCGGACATCTTGATGGTGGGCATGGGAATGCCCCGGCAGGAGCACTGGATCGTGGACAACCTAGAGCGAGTCCAGGCACGCGCGATCCTCACCACCGGGGCATGCATGGACTACGTCGCGGGCGTGGTGCCGACCCCGCCCCGGTGGATGGGGCGCATGGGGCTCGAGTGGCTCCACCGCCTGGGGTCGGAGCCCGCGCGGCTCTGGCAGCGCTACATCCTCGAGCCGTGGCTCGTGCTCGCGTTCGCACTCCGCCGCCAGTCCGTGCAGATTCGCGCAAAGCAGGCGGGCACACGCGTCGATAAGGAGGGATAGTGGCGTACAGCCCGTCCCACACGGGGCCGAGCACCACGGCCGTCGAACGCCGGACCCTGGACCGCACGCGCGTCACGCCGCGGCCCTGGGCAGCGGGTGCGCGGGTGCTGACGCTCGCGAGCGCCGACGCGCTCGCGCTCGTGCTGGCCGCCACGCTCGCGTTCCTGCTCTGGGCCAGCCCGGTGCGCCAGCAGGAGGCGTCCCTCTACCTGCCGCTGCTCCCCGGGCTGCTCCTGTTCCTATTCGGTTACTACCAGGCCGACCTCTACCCAGGCTTCGGGCTCGGTCCGGTGGAGATGCTGCGGCGCTACTGGCTGGTCACTGCGGGAGCCTTCATCGCGGTGGCCGCTGTCACGTTCGCCCTTAAGGTGCCGCAGGTCTACTCGCGCGTGACGTTCGGGCTGACCTTCGTGTTCGCGGTTCTCCTGCTTCCGCTCGCGCGCCGCGCTGCGCTCGTTCTCGTGCGCGACCGCGCTTGGTGGCCCGAGCCGGTCGCGCTCGCGGGCACCGCAGCGGGGACCGTGCGCATCCGCGAGGTACTGCAGCGCATGCCCGAGCTGGGGTTTCGTCCGGTGGGGATGCTTCTCGCGGGACCGCCGGAAGCGGGGTGGAGAGAATCGGTGCTGGGGACGCTCGACGACGCGCCCGAGATCGCGGCGCTCGGCATCCGGATCGCGCTCATGGACCGCGACCTCGAGTCGTACGACCGCCTCGACTGGCTGCGCCGCTTCTTCCCGCGCGTAGTCGTCCTGCGCGACTACGAGGACCTGCCGGTCGAGGGCGTCCAGATTCGTAACCTGGGCGGGCTGCTCGGGCTCGAGTACGGCAACAACCTCCTGAGGCCGCACGCGCGCTGGCTCAAGCGCGGGGTCGACCTCACGCTCGGCGGCTTCGCGCTCGTACTCGCGCTGCCCGTGATCGCGCTCGCGCTCGTCCTCGTTCGCGCGAGCGGACCGGGGCCGCTGTTCTTCTGGCAGCTCCGCGAAGGCCGCTTCGGGCAGCTGTTCCGGGTACCCAAGATCCGCACCATGATACCCGACGCAGACCAGCGCCTACAGGAACACTTCAAGCAGAACGCCGAGCTGCGCGCGGAGTGGGAGGCGGGCTACAAGCTGCGCGTCGATCCGCGGCTGATCCCGGGCCTCGGCCGTTGGCTGCGTCGCTTCTCGATCGACGAACTTCCGCAGCTCTGGAGCGTGGTCAAGGGCGAAATGAGCTTGGTCGGTCCGCGCCCCTTCCCGCACTACCACCTCCAGGCGATCTCGGCGCGCTCACTCGACCTCCGCCGCCAGGTCCGGCCCGGCCTCACCGGCATGTGGCAGGTGGTGGCGCGCGGCGTCGCTGACGTGAAGGCACAGGAGGCCCACGACAGCCACTACATCCGCAACTGGTCGCTCTGGCTGGACCTCTACATCCTGGGCAAGACCATGGCGGCGGTGCTGTCCGGTCGGGGCGCCTATTGAGCGAGCGCCCGGCACATCCGGCGCTGATCGCGCTGGCAGCACTCGTCGCCGTCCAGCTCCTACTCGCGCTCCTGTGGGTCCGGCCTGGGCCGCTCAGCATCGACGAGGTGCTCTACCAGTGGATGGCGAGGAGCGCAGCGGACGGCCATCTGCTGACGGTCGCGAACGGCTACGAGGAGCTGCCCTCGCCCGAGCTCGCGACGATAGACTACATGCGTACGGTGGGCGGTCGGCTCACGATCCAGTATCCGGTGCTTTTCCCGCTACTCGCGGCTCCCCTGTACGCCTGGCTCGGCCCGCTGGGGCTGTTCCTGCTCAACGCGGTCGCCTTCGCGGGCGTGCTGGTGCTCACCTGGCACATCGGCGCGCGCCTGCTGGGCGGCAGCGCTGCGTTGATCGGCACCACGATCCTGGCCGGCGGCACGTTCGCGTGGGACTACGCGATGGCCGCGTGGCCGCACATGCTGGCGCTGCTGTTAGAGCTGGCCGCCTTCGACCTCACGCTCACGGCGCTGCGGGCGGAGCGTGACACGCGCCGTGCCGCACCCGCCCGGGCGGCTCTGCTGGCCGGGGCACTGCTCGGGATCGCGGTCGGGGTCCGCAGGGACGCCGTCTTCTTCCTGCCGGTGGCCGGGCTGGCGCTCCTGTTCGCGAATCCCCCCCGGATGCGCTCCCTGGCGGCGCTGGCGCTGGGCGCACTCCCTCCGCTCGCGACGCTCGGCTGGCTCAACGGGCTCCGCTGGGGAACGTGGTCGCCCCTCTCCTACGGCCAGGTCGAGCAAGGCTACCGTCTGCTCGGGTTGGTGGGCGCGCTGGGGCTTGTGGGCCTCGCCGTGCTCGCCGCTCCGCCGGTGCAGCGGCGGGTGGTGCGCGCCGTTGCCGAGCGGCCCAAGGCCGCGCTTCTCGCGCTCGCCGCAATCGCGTTCGCGCTGTTCATGATCCCCGCCACGGGGGAGCGCATGCTCCGCATCGTGGACGGCGTCGAGTCGCTGCTCTTCGACCTGCGCGGCTCGGCCACCGAGGTCGCGGGCGGTCGAGCATTCTACTTCGCGGTGCTCTACGCCGGTGGGCTCAAGAAGTCGCTCCTCCAGAGCCTGCCCTGGCTGCCGTTGCTGATCGTCACCGGTTGGCTCGCCTGGCGCGAGCCAGCGCGACGCCGGGCGTGCGCGCTGCTGTTCCTTCCAGTGGCACTCTACATCGGCATCCAGGTCTTCTTCAACCGCCATGGAGGGATGAGCCTCAACCTGCGCTACTACCTCCCCGCCCTTCCCTTCCTTTCACTGCTCGCAGCGAGCGGATTCGACACGGTATGGCGGGCCTCGGCCGGGAAAGGAGATCCGGGTGGCGGCCGGGGACGAATGATCGCATCGGCGACTCCGGTGGCGGCGGCCCTGCTGGGATGGCTCGTGCTCAGACCCACCACGTTCGTCCAGCCCCGCGCAGCCGCGTTCGCGGTGCTCGACGCGCCCATACTGATCGCTGCACTCACCACCGCGGCCGCCGTGGTCTGGCTCGCCGCGCCCACGAACCGTCTGCCAGACGGACGGCGTCCACGGGCTACGGCGCTCGCCCTCCTGGCGACCGGAAGTGCGACCTTCGTCTGGTCGGCCTGCCTGGCGTTCGACTACGACGCGCGCTGGTCGCGCCACGTGCGGGCAGACAATCTCCGACGCTCAATCGAGGTCGCGGCGCGCATCACCCCGCATTCGCTCCTGTTCGGCCAGTGGCCGGACTGGCACGGAACCGTGCCTGAGTTCGTAGACGACGTGCTCGTCGCCTACCCCTCGGTGGACCAGTATCGGGACTTCCGACGCCTCGCCGTGCACCACCTGGGCGCCGGACGACGCGTCTACGCGGCGCTCGATCCACCCACGTGGCGGGCGCTGGAGCAGGGGGGACACCTTGCCGGGCTGGAATTGCGGGTGCTCGACGACACGGCGTCACCGACCGTGGAGCTTCGACGCGCCCCGGAGTGAACACGATCGGCGCCACCCCTCCGCGACGCGGGGCCGATCAGTCGTTCAGCACGTACGCGAAGATCAGCGGCGCCACGATGCTCGCGTCCGAGTTGATGAAGAACTTGGGCGTGTCCACCGCTAGTTTGCCCCAGGTGATCTTCTCGTTCGGCGGTGCGCCCGAATAGCCGCCGTACGACGTGGCCGAGTCCGTGATCTGCGCGAAGTACGCCCAGAACGGCACGTCTTGATGCATGTCCTGAATGATCGAGGGAACCGCGCAGATCGCGAAGTCGCCCGCGATCCCACCCCCGATCTGGAAAAAGCCCACGCTGGACACTCCTTCCTTCTCTGCGTTGTTGTCCAGGTACCAGTGGATCAGTTGCTCGAACTGCTCGGTACCGGACTTCACGCACTGATGATGCTGAATTCCCCCGTCCAGGACCATTGCGGCGAACATGTTGCCCGTCGTCGAGTCCTCCCATCCCGGGGCCCACACCGGGATCCCTTTCTCCCAGGCTGCGACCATCCAGGAGTCACGAGGATCGATCTGATAGTGTTCCTCGAGCTCACCCGATCCGATGACCTGGAACATGAACTCTGCCGGCGTCTTCCGCTCGCCGCTCTCGCACGCGGAGCGCCAACGCTCGATCAGCCTCCGTTCTAGGTGGCGCATGACGTCTTCGGGAATGCAGGTGTCGGTGACCCTATTCATCCCCCGAGCGTAGAGCGCCCGCTCGTCCTCCGCGGAAAGGGCACGCCAGTCCCGGATGACCTCGTATTCTTGGTTGGCGAGCAGGTTGAAGACATCCTCCTCCAAGTTGGCGCCGGTACAGCTGATCGCGTGCACTTTATCCTCGCGGATCATGCGTGCGAGGATCACCCCGAGCTGGGCGGTGGACATCGCGCCGGCAAGCGTCATCAACATCTTGCCGCCTGCCTCGATATGGGCCTCGTATGCGCGTGCGGCCGCGAGCGTCTCGCGGGCGTTGAAGTGACGGTAATGGTGCTCCATGAACTTCCGTACCGCCCCCACGCCTCGCTCCGATGTGGTGTGGCCCGGCCGGGTGGCTGACGTCACGTCGGTGCGATCCCTCAGCACGTCCCCTCCTCGGCTCTGTGAAGTTCCAAGTGTACGGCTGACCTACAGACCGGGCAAAGCAGCACCTCGGCTGGTTCGGCACGATGCTCGCCCGGCAGCGCGACGCCTCCGAGGCACCGGCGCTGGCCCCCGAGGCGACAGATCCTTAGCCTACGAAAATCCGTGACCTCGCACCCAGGCGGCACCGACTCGACTCGACCTCGTGATCTTCCTCTCGGTCCTGACCGGGGGCGCTACCCTGGTCCTCGCGATCCTCGCCCACGACGCCTGGCTTCGCATGCTGCCCCGTAGCGTTTGTCCGGTGTGCGGCGAGGCGACGCTGACCGTAACCACGACCGGCACCGCCGTGCTTGAACGGTGGCTGCTACGCCGCTGGTGCACAGCCTGCGCGTGGTCCGGATGGGGACGCAACGGGCCGGTGTTCTGGCCGGGTCGGGGTCCGGTTTCGCACGGATCCGGATTCAGGTGGGGAGCGGACCGGCTCGCCCCCGACTTCGGCTTCCGCTGGAGTGAGGTGCCGCCGCAACGGAGCGCGAGGGCACACTCGTCCGGCTTCCGGTGGCGCTGGGCGCGGTCGGCCGAAAGCGCCTCACGCGCCCCGTCGGTCGAGCGCTAGGCTCCAACCAAGCGGGGCTTCAGCTGAGTGAAGCCTCAAGACGTTCGATCAGCACGTTTTGTCCGGGATTGATCCGCCGGCGGGCCTCGGCCGACCCCTCGCGGCCACCGAGCGCACGCTCAGAGATTTCGACCACGCGGCCACCATCGATCGCGATCCAGCGGATTCCGTCCAGTCCAGATTCGGGATCGATCACGCGGCCGCCGGCCAGCACGAGAGCGGGCCGGTCCACACAACCGGCGAGGACGACGGTAACCACCGACGTGAGCCCCGCGACCAGGCCGTGCGAGACCGGGACGAGGAGCGCGCGCCGCGAGTTTGACGGCATGGGGAACACATCATCCGCCGGCGACGGTGAGACGCGCAACGGGAGACCGTCAGCCCAGGGGCCATGACGGACGAGTCTCGCTAGCTTTCGTAATGGTCGTCGATCCGTCGCTCGCCCTGCCCGCTCGAACCGTTCGCATCGCTCCGCTCGTCGGGCCGGGGGACACCCTGGTCCACGCCGGGGCGGCTCGGCCGCGGCCCTTCCGAATCGCCGCCCCGGGAGTCAACGCGCAGGGAGTCGAGACGCGTGCGCTGGGCGTGGTGGAGCTCGGAGACCGGGTACTGCTCGGCGGCATCACGGTCGCTGGTGCGACCTGCAGCAGCGTGCTGCTCTCGCCATCGCATGCACGCCGGGAGCTGACGACTCCGTCCGGATCCGTGTTCGAGACGCTGCTCGTGACCCGAGACGGCATGGTCGCGCAGTGGACACCGGGAGGAGCCGCCGTTGAACTCGTACTTCGTGTGCCCGGTGCGTACGCGCACGCGGACGGGCCGTTCCTGCGCGTCGACGGCGCGGACGGGGTGCGGCTCTTCCAGATCACGCCGGCACCCATCTGGCGCCTCGGATCCAGCTCGGTCGGAGGCGCTCCACCGCCGGATGACCCGGGCGGAGCGCTCGAAGTCGTCGCGACGCTCCGCCCCGCGGTCGACGCTCTCCTTGCCGCCGCCGGAGGGTCCGATCGCGCCGAGGCGGAGGACGGGCTCCGCCGCCTCGGTCAGTCTCGTGAGAGCCGTGCCGAAGCGGATCTGGTCGAGCTACGCACGCGCCGACTTGCCGTCCACACGGGCGTGGCCGAGTTGGACGACGGACTGCCGTGGGCCATCGCGCGGGTCGAAGCCGGGCTCGGCGAGGAGGATCACGTAATCCACGGGACGGTCGACGGGACCGTGGAGCGCGAACCGTTCCCGCTCGACCCCGAGGCGCGCCGCGCTTGGACCATTCTGGGTGGACTGGCCGCGGGCTCGCCACGGCTACCCCCGGTCGACTCCCGCACCGTGCTGGGCGCGCTCGTGCGCGCACGACTCGCCACCACTCGCGGAGGGCGACTGCGCAGCGACGATCTGCCGGCGCTCGCCGAGCCGGACCTGGAGCGAGACCCGGTGCGTCGCGTCACGCGCGAAGGGTTGCTGCTCACCGCGGCCGACGCGCTCGAGCCCTGGGAAGGTCGGGCCCGCGCCGAGGCGCTGCGCGAGCGCGCGGCAGTGGTCTCGGCGCTCGAGTCCATGCCCGAGTACACCCTCGACACCGTGCACGATGCTACGCGCGATCCGTTGCCCAACCAGACGACGGCAGCAGGCAGGGCCGGGGCGAGGCTGCCGATCCTCGGTGCAGGCTCGCCGCCTGAGGATCCCGTCGCGACCGCACTGGCCGCTGCGCTCGAGTTGCCGGGGCGTCCAGCCTACCATCCGCCAGCCGACGATCCGCCTCCCGGGCTACTGCGCGCCCTCGCCGCGTGGGCGTGCCTGACCGAGGGCCACGTCGAGCGCGGTTTCGCGCTGTTCCGGCGCCACCTGGCCGATGGGTTCGCGCAGGGAGCTGGGCTGTGGCCGGACGGTGGCCGGGCACATGATTCCGCGTCCGCGGCGCTCGTCCCGATCATCGTCGCGCACGGTCTGCTTGGCATCCGCGCAGACGCGCACTATCTGCGTCTGCGGCTGGCGCCCCGGCTACCCGCGCACTGGTCCCGCCTCACCGTGCGAGGTATCGCCATCGGCGACGCCTCCGTTCGGATGGAGTACGAAGAGTTGAGCGGGGAGCACCGGTTCCGGTTCGTTCAGGAGAGCGGTGCCGTGCCGGTCATGCTCGTCTGCGAGCCTCTCCTGCCGGTCACGCCCGATGCGCGGGCCCGGGTGGATGGCCGGCCGGCCGAACTCGACCTACGCGAGGCCAAGGGAGGGAGCGGTGGACGCAGGCAGGTTCGCGTCCAGCTTCCGCTGGATCGCGAACGGGTGTTCGCGGTGGGACCGGTCTGAGCCCGCGATAAGGGGCTAGCGGGAACGTCCGCGAGCCTTCGACTTGGGCTTGGCCTTGGCCCTGGGCTTGGCCTTGGGCTTGGCCCTGGGCTTGGCCTTGGCCCTGGGCTTGGGCTTGGCCTTGGGCTTGGGACGCGCCTTCGCCCTGGACTTGGTCGATGCCTTGCTCACCGACTTCGACTTGCTCGCCGACCTGGTCGCGGACTTGGCGGAGGACCGGCTGCCGGCCTTCGAGGACTTCGGAGACGCGCTTCGGGCCGACTTCCCGCCCTTGGCGGCGCGCGTAGGCTTGGACTTCGAGCTAGTCGACTTGCGAGCAGTCTTCGAGCCGACCTTGGCCTCAGGCGACTTCCGCCTCGACGTCGCCGACTCGCTTGGCGCCCGCCCGGCGGCAGCCTTCCTGGCCGCCCCCGCCCCGTCCCGAGACGCCTTCGGCGCGCTGGACTTGGCCGAGCCGGTCTGCGCGGAAGGCCGCGCGCGCTGGGCAGCGGCCGGGGTGCCACCCGAAGGCGCCGCCTTCACCCGAGACCGGCCCCTCCGGGTCTTCACCGGAGGGGGCTCCATATACCCGCGATCCGCGAGCACCTGACGCAGGTGCCGTTCCCGCTCCGGAAGTGACGTCTTGGCGATCAGTCGAGCGAGCTCGATGCGCTCGACCTCGTCGACGTCGTCAAGAACGTTGATGGGGGCGCCATACCGGAGCAGGATCCGCTTGGCGTCAACGGCTACGTCGTCCACGTACCCCCCTGTCGGATTCCGGAAGGCTAGCTAGCGGATGGAGCGGCACAACTTACACTTGTCCCCGACAGGTGTTTCCGGCCTTGTCGGTCCCGCACCCACCGGACGAACCCATCCTTCGGGCCGTCCGATCAGTGCATGAGCGGCTGGCCGTCCTCGTCGTCTCGAGCCGGCAGGGGAGCCTGGAGATTGAAACGCGGAATGGCGACGCGGAAGCGTGCACCGTCGGGTCGGACGAATGTGTAGTAGCCTTCCATGAAGCCGACGGGCGACGGGATCACGATGAAACTCTGATACTCGTGCGTCTTGCCGGGCACGAGTAGCGGCTGCTCTCCCACCACGCCCTCACCGTCCACCTCCTGGTCCTCGCCGGTCGAGTCATGGATGTGCCAGTGGCGGAACAGCAGCTGCGCAGCCTCTTCGCCCAGGTTCTCCATCCGGACGCGGTAGGAGAACACGAACTCGCCCTCGGCTGGAGCGGATTGGGCGAGCGAGAAGCGGGGACGTACCGTCACCCTGATTCCGTCGGTCAGGCTTTCGTAGTTAATCGCCATTGGAGCATTATACCAGCACACTGCGCGACATGTTTCCGCTCGAGCCGAGACGGCGGCGGTGACCAGCGCTCGGAGGATCGATGGAGAAAGCCCGCGCGTCGCTCTCACGCTCGGTGGAAGACTACCTGAAGGCCATATTCGCGATTACCGAGCGTGGAGAGGCCGCCTCGACGAGCGTGATCGCCGCGGCACTTGACGTGCAGCCCGCATCGGTGACCGGGATGGTAAAGCGGCTCGCCGAGACCGGTCTCCTTCAGCACGTCCCCTACCGCGGCGTGCGATTGACCGGCAAGGGAATTCGCGAAGCGCTGCGCGTCATCCGCCGCCATCGGATCCTCGAAACCTACTTGCTTCAGCGGCTCGGCTACGCGTGGGACGACGTGCACGAAGAGGCCGAGCGGCTCGAGCACGCAGCATCGGAAGGGCTGATTGATCGCATGGCGGCAGCACTCGAGGATCCCTCCCACGACCCTCACGGTGCACCCATCCCCACTTCCGCAGGCGAGATCGAGGCGGTGGACTTCGCAACGCTCGCGGACGCTACGGCTGGCGATCACGTACGCATTCGGGCGGTCGACGACGAGGAGCCCGAACGGCTCCGCACGATGGAGGCGCAGGGGCTGGTCCCGGGCGTCTCCCTCCACGTCGAGGAGCGTCCGGACTCCGGGGGCAACGTCACCATCCGGGTCGCCGGCTCCGAAGGCCAGGGCCAAGTCGTGGGACGCGAGCTGGCTCGGAGGATCTTCGTGACGCCGGAGAAGTAGGCGGGCGAGAATGGCGGGCGACGGGGTCCGCTAGTCAGAATGAAGCGACCGGCTCAACGGTCATAGTAACGTGGGTTAGCCGGAGCGGACTGAGCCGCTCGGCCAGAGCCACATATGACGGAGCCGGTCGCTTATGTCCTCCACAATGCGTCACGTCGGTCTCGATGTCCATGCCGAAACGATCGCGGCCGCAGTCGCCGAGCCGGATGGCTCGGTCCGCGAGCTCGGAACGATCGCCCATCGGCCGGAAGCGGTCCGTAAGCTGGTCAAGAAGCTCGGGGGAGCGCCCCACCTGCGGGTCTGCTACGAAGCCGGGCCTACAGGCTACGCCCTGTACTGGCAGCTCACCGCACTCGGCGTGCACTGCGATGTTATCGCCCCGACCCTGGTCCCGACCATGGCCGGGGACCGGGTCAAGACCGATCGAAAGGATGCCCTCAAGCTCGCCCGCTGTTATCGCGCAGGCGACCTGACCCCGGTCTTCGTTCCCGACGCTGAGACCGAAGCGCTGCGTGACCTGGTCCGTGCCCGTGAGGTGACCAAACGAGACCAGCTCCGCGCCCGCCACCGGATCAGCAAGTTCCTGCTCCGACATGGGCGCCAGCGGCCGGATGGGATGCGCACCTGGACGGGGCGTCACGCAGCCTGGCTCGCTCAGCAACGCTTCGATCTGCTTGCTCTCCAATCAGTCTTTGACGAGTACCGCGCTACCCTCGCACTCATCGCCGACCGCGTCGATCGCCTCGAGCAGGCGATCCTCGACGCTGTATCGACCCTGAACCCGACGCAGCAAGCATTGGTGGCCGCCCTCGCCACGCTCCGCGGCGTCCGCCATGTGACCGCTGTCACTGTAGTCAGCGAGATCACCACGTTCCGGCGCTTCCCCAACCCGCGCCAACTCATGGGCTACGCCGGGCTCGTGCCCCGCGAACACTCTAGTGGTGCATCCCACTGGCGCGGTGCAATCACCAAGACCGGCAACGCCCACCTGCGACGTGTCCTCGTCGAGGCGGCCTGGGCTTACCGCCACCGCGCAGGCCTCGGCACCGTACTGCGCCAGCGCCAACGCGGGCAACCGGCTCCCATCCTCGCCATCTCGCACGCGGCTCAGACCCGCCTCTGTGCCCGCTACCGTCACCTCGCAGCCAAGGGCAAGCCACCTCTCTACATCGCCACCCTGATCGGCCGCGAGCTCCTCGGCTTCATGTGGGCCATCGGCCAGGAGATCGAGCGCCAGGAGATCCGTATGGCTAGCTAGCTGATCCACTCGACCCAGGACCGGCGACGTAAAGGCAAATCCGCTGCCGAACTATGCGATCCGGCGCTCTAACGCCCAACTCGCGAGCCTAGTCTGCGGCCACGCCCGACGAATCACGATCATGCGGTACGAACCCTTGGGTTCCAACCCGCGCATATCAGAGTGATCAGCGTCGCGCCGCCGGTCCCAACTGATTGACAACCCACATCACGACCCTTGACAGGTCGCTTCATATCAGTTCGGCACCATCCGCTTCAGCTCCTCGAAGAAGTTCCCGACGCGGACGATCTCTCCTCCGCCGGTGGACACGGCGGCTTCTCCCCGTTCGCCTCTGCCCCCACCACCCGGAACGCGTGCGTCACGGCGGCCGCGAACACGCCGGTGCCCGAGCCGCGCACGCTCGGGACGCGCACCACGCCCGACGGATTGAAGTTTCCGCCGCGCACCCAGTTCACCCAGTTCCGATCCACCGCCGCGACCGTCACCACGGCCGACGTGCCCGGGGGCAGCCCTTGCTGCAGCGTGAGCGACACCTCCTGGTCCAGCTCGCCGCGGGCGAACAGGCCGAACTCTCCAGGGAAGGCGATGGTGGTGTCATGCGCGGACACAGAGAGTCCCAACAGGTAGAGCGGATCGTCCACCAGCTCCGTGCCCAGGATCGGCGCGAGCCCCGACACGAACGTGTCCGAGACGTAGGCCCAAGCCCCCGCGGAGCTCGACCAGACGATCCCGCTCTGTCGTCCGGGAGGAAGCACACACGTGTCACCTGAGGAAACGTTGCGCAGCTCGAAAGCGCCTGGAACTACCGTCTCGCTCTCGAGCGCCCCGCCATCCGCGAGCGTGATGCGCAACTCGAGCCGGTCGCCCGGGTCCAGCTCGGCGATGGCCGCTTCGGATTCCGGTAGGTAGCAGGTCCCGGACCCCTCGACCGGGGTCACGATCACGCAGCTCTCGAGCGCTACCTCTTCGAACCCGACCTCGAGCCCGTCATGCGATCGGGTTACCACGACTCGCGCCCCCGGCACCATACCGGATCCCCCCGTCGGACCGAGCGTCTCGTGCAGCAGCACGGAGGCGCGGCCGGTGCCGCTCCCACCCGGCACGCTCGGGGCCTCGACGCGAACATACGCTTCGGCCACCACGGCGCGCTCGGGCTCGGTAAGCGTGATCTCGCGCAGCTCGCAGCCGGAAGCCGCCGCCATGAGGCAAGCCAGCAGCGCGCCCGCTCGCGCCGCTCTCATCGGAAGCTCGCCTCCAGCCCGACCGTCGGCAGCAGCGGAAACATCGAGATCCCCGACCGGGTCGGCGGGTTCCTCTCGTACTCGTAGAAGTAGAACAGCACGTTCTTCCGATTGTAGACGTTGAGCACGTCGAGATAGGGAGTGAGCGTGCCCCAGCTCTTCGTCATGGTCTTGCGCAGGCTCAGGTCGAGGCGGTGGTAGGCGGGGTAGCGCGACCCGTTGCGATCGCCCAGGTGTACCGCGTAGCCGCCGAACGTGTCGGTGAGGTCGTCTGCCCCCTGCCAGAAGAGCCGGCCCTCGTCGACTGCCATGCGGGGGAAGTAGTACGCGTACGCCGCGCGAGCGCGGGTGAACGGAACTCCGGTCCCCATGTTCCAACGCACGCCGCCCAGCCACCCCCTGGGCAGCGGGAACTGGAGCACCACGTCCACGTCCACGCGCCGGTCGAACACAGGCGGATACTCGACCTCAGGACGCGGTTCGAGCGGCGCGAGCGCGTCGGGAAAGGTGCGACGCGCGCGGAGCCAGGAGAGCGCCAGCCAGCCCGACACCCCCGCCCCCGTGCGTCGCCCGAGCAAATCCCATCCCCACGACGTCCCGTGCCCGCGCAGCAGGTCGTCCAAAGCGTCGTTCGGATCCTCCGCCGGGTTGAACGTCACCACTCCGTCGAACCGCCTCCAGTAGCCCTCAAGAGAGAACTGCCAGGCATCCCCGAAGAACGCCTCTATCCCCGCCTGTGCCTGATCCGAGATCACGTGCGGCGCACGGTCGCCCGCGAGGACCCACACGTCTAGGCCGATCGGCAACTCTTCATCGCGGATGGAGTGGAGGAATTGCGTATAGCGGCCGACCGCCCCCTTGAGTGCGAGGTCGCCGCCCGCCAAGAAACGCTTGACCGCGAAGCGTGGAGCGAGCTCAGTCACCGCGTTGCCGGGCTCGGGCATCCAGCCGTCCAGCCTGAGTCCCGCCTCCAGCGTCCACTCCCGCTGGTCCAGCCACTCGACCTGCGCATAACCGCCCAGCAGCCAGCCTGAACCGGCCCCGCCACCAAACACGGTGCCACCAGCCGCAAACAGGTTGTCGTACTCCATGGCGTCCCCGGCGAGTCCGATCCCGAGCCGCCAGCGCGGCGCCGGGAGCGTGCGCAGGTCAGCACGGACGAGCCCCTGACGGATTCGGCTCTTGAAATCGGTGTCCGCGAAGTCTGGAAAGCGGAGCCCCGTTCCGTAGCGCGTGAAGCCGAGCGTGACGTCCAGCGCGCCACCACCGCTCCGCGGTCGGCTCCAGCTCGCCCCCACCACGTCGTTCCCCCAGTCCCAGTCGATGCGCAGGGGAAAATCGTCTGGGTCGAGCCGGGTGAAGTCGAGTACGTCGGAGCCACGGTACGCAGTGACCCGGATCCGGTCGCCGTGATGTGTCCAGCCCTCCGCGACCGCCTGGAGATCGGTCAGGTGGTAAGGGAAGTCGAAGACAGGCCTCATCAGCTGGTCGAAAGAGGAGCGCCGCGCAGAGAGCCGCCAACGCGCGTTGGCGAGACCGATCGCTCCGGCCGGCAGATCGTCGGCTACGGCTATGCGGGTGGCGAGCACCGATATCCCCCCATCCATCCGGAAGCGCCCGTCGCCCGGATCGCTTTCGATGTCAAGCACCGACGATACCCGTCCCCCGAAACGCGCCGGAAACCCGCCAGAGGAGAGCTGGGCGCGCGCGAGCATGTCGGCGTTGAAGACCGAGAAGAGCCCTCCCAGATGGAATGGCGAGAGCACGGGCAACCCATCCAGCAGGATCAGGTTCTGGTCCGCAGATCCGCCGCGCACGTGGAACGCCGATGAAAAATCGGATGTGGAGACGACGCCAGGAAGCACCTCGATCGCGCATAGCACATCCGCCTCGGCAACCCCTGGAATTCGCCGCAGGTCCTCTATCGTGAGCTCGCGCACGGTCGCACCGGCCACTTCCTCGAAGCGGATCCGCTCCCGGCTACGCGCGGCTTCGACGCTTACGCCCGCGACCTCGATCGCCGCGCGGGGGAGAACAACTTCGAGCTCGATGCGCACTCCGGCCGCGACCGCAACATCCTCCTCCGAGGCCGCGTGCCCGAGCCGGAAGATGCGGAGGCGATAACTGCCGGGAGCCACCTCCGACATGCGGAAGAACCCGAGCCGGTCGCTCTCTGCCAGCCGCTCCACCGTGTCCTCACGGAGCAGAACCACGGTCGCTGCGTAAACGGCGGCACCCTCCTCGTCGCGCACTCGACCGTCGACTGTGCCCCCCTGCTGGGCCAATCCGCCCGCAGGTGACAGTGACAGCACGAACGCCACCAGCGCCGTGCGGCTCCACATTCTATGGCTCATCCCTGCCTCGGTTCGGGTCGTCGTGGGTTCTGGCCGTACGCCGCGGCACGCCCCATGTTGCTACTCTCGCCTTTCAACGGACTGATCACGGTCAGGGGCATGCAGATCACCGAGCTCCTCGCTCGGGTTCCGCTCTTCCACGAGTTGGAGCCCACGGATCTGGAGAAGATCGCGTCCGTGACGCGTTGCGAGAACTACACGCCAAATCAGGATATTGTGCACATCGGAGACCCCGGTCACTCGTTATACGTGGTGGTCGACGGGTATGTAACCGTGCTCTATCCATCGCGGAGCTCCGACGTGGAGCTGGCCCGCCTCGGCACGGGTGAGTTCTTCGGGGAAATGGCGATCCTCAATGCGAAGCCACGAAGTGCTACGGTGCGTGCGCTCGGTGAAGTTCGCGTGCTCGTGCTCGAGAGGGACGATTTCACGCGCGCACTCGAGGACTCGCCACAGATCACACTCAAGCTGCTGTCAGCCCTCTCGGTGCGGATACGCAACACCGACGAACAACTCAGCGGGCTCACTGAGCGGGCACTGCGAGACGATCTGACCGGATTGCTCAACCGCCGTGCCTTCCACGACCGGCTGTCCGAGGAGTCCGACAGAGGCCGTCGTTACGGTGACGCGTTCGCGTTGCTCTTACTCGATATAGATCACTTTAAGCGTGTCAACGACTCCTTCGGGCACGACATTGGGGACGTGGTGCTGGGTTGGGTCGGGCGGCTGCTCGCCGAGCACACACGCGGCGCGGACATCCCGTTTCGCGTGGGGGGTGAGGAGTTCGCAGTACTCTGTCCTGAGATCGGGGTGACTGAAGCGGCCCTGGCGGCACAGCGACTGGTCGAGGTCGTCGCCGAAGCGCGCCCCCCCCGACTACCTTCCCTCTCAGCATCACCATGTCCGCAGGCTTCGCCGTCAGCCCTGTCCACGGCAAGCGTGGAGACCAGGTCTTTCATGCCGCCGACCAGGCGCTGCTCAAGGCGAAGGCGGACGGCCGGAACCGGGTGAGGGCGGCGGCGGTGAACTGAAGCCGTCCATCCCCCCCACGGCCTCCCCCGGGTCACCCTGGCGCAACAGCGTGATGCCGATCAAGAGGAGAGCCGCATCCAGGATGCCGATCCACCGAGTGGGGCCCGGGAATACCATCAGGTAGAGCCCCACGGGCAGCACTGAGACCAACCCGGTCAGAGCCACCGCGACCGGCACGTCACGCAGCGCACCAACCCCGCCGGCCAGCGCTATGCCACTGAAGATGAGCGTCACAACGAACGCACCCGGCGCGGGCACGCCACCGGTCGAGGACGCAAACGCTGCACGCAGGAAAGCGACCCACATCGCTACCAGCGCCAGCGAGATCAGGAACGCGGCGACTCGGAGGATAAGCCGCAACCTCTAGCCGACTCCCTCGCGGATGCGCTTGTACTCTGCCAGATGGCGGAGGGCCGAGCTCACGTCCCCGTCCACCTCGTACAGCCGTGCCAGGTTGAAGTGCGCCTCGGCGTGCTCGGGGTCGATCCGCACAGCCCTGCCGTAGGCGATCATCGCCTCGGCTAGGTCGCCGCGGTCTTCCAGTGCAACCCCCAGATTGAAGGCGGCGAGCGCGCTGGCCGGCCGGGCCGCACTCGCCTGCCGGTAGTGGGATTCCGCCTGTGGAAGATTACCCACCTCGTGGAGCAGCCGCCCGAGATTGAGATGTGCCTCGGCATGCCCCGGATCCAGAGCGATGGCGCGAGCGTACGCCGTCCGTGCCTTGACGACCGACACCCCCTCGAGGTCGATGCCCAGGTCGTACCAATCATCTGCGGTGAGCTCGCGGTCTGCGCTCGATACCGTGCCCCCAGACGCCAGTGCTCCGACACCGGCCACGGGTTCCGCCACCGAGAAGTCGATTGCCATCTGACCGGTTTCCGGCTCCCAGGCCATACCTGCCTCATGCGCCAACACGCGGCCACCGTGCGAAAGGACCCGCACCGCGCTGAGGGGACGACCGCGTGGCAACCGCGTGCGCAACGAGAGTAGCGCCGCACGCACTCGTCGCACGGGCACACCGCGCTCGATCAATTCGCGCGTGGTGCGAAGCAGCACGATGTCCTGGAAGCTGAATCGGTACTGGTTGCCGGGCCCACGTCCCGGAGCGAGCAAACCGGCACGGGCGAAGGAGCGGACCCGCTCCTCGGTGAGGCCGAGGATCTCGGCGACGTCCCTCGTGCTGTATCCGGTCATCACCTCAAGATGGCAGACGCCGGCAGGGCGCGCGACGGGCACGAGACCACGCCGCGGTCACCGAAAGGTGACGACTGAGGGCTACCCTCCGGCCGCCTTCTTCCTGCGCCCCCCCGCCCTTTTCTCGGCTGGCTTGTTCGCTGCCTTCTGGTCCTCGCCCTTCTTGCCGGCGCGGCGGGCGGGCTTCCGCTCCTCACCGCCAGACAGTGACGCCTTGAGCGCCGCCATCAGATCGATGATCTGAGTTTTCGGCTCCTCCGCCGGCGCAACCGTGATCTCTTCGCCCTCGACCTTCAACCGGATCAACTCCAGCATCTTCTCGCGTACCTCGTCGGTGTATTTCTCGGGCTCGAAGGTCTCGGCTGACGACTGATCGATGAGTTGTCGCGCCAGCGTGAGCTCCGTGGGCTTCACCTCGGCGGACTCGACCGGCACCTCGTCGAAAGACCTGACCTCGTCGGCGTAACGGAGCTGGTCGAGCACGAGGCCTTCGCCATGGGGGCGCACCACGACGACGTACTGCTTGCCCCGGGTGGCATACTTGGCGATCGCGACCCGCTCGGTCTCACGGAGCGCCGCCGAAAGCAGCCGGTACGCGCGCGCTCCACCCTTGTCCGGGCCGAGGTAGTACGGCCTGTCCAGGTAGACCGCCGACACGCGGTCGGTGGGCACGAATTCAGTGATCTCGATGCCGTCGGTCTTGGGCGCTTCGATCGCCTTGAGTTCGTCCTCCTTGAAGAGCACGTACTGCCCCTTGGCGAACTCGTAGCCTTTCGCCATCTCGTCCCGCCCCACCTCACGGTCGCACTGCGGGCAGACGTAGTGCTGCTTCAGGCGGGTTCCGCACTCGCCGTGTACGAGGTTGAACGACACCCGACGTCCGGGCTCACCGGTGGAGTAGAGCTTCACGGGCAGGGAGACCAGCCCGAAGGAGATCGTGGTCGACGCGATCGCGCGTGCGCTCATGGCTGCTCCAGGGTCGGCCCCGGGTTCGTGCGGCCGGCGGGAAAATCGAGGACCCGAAAACATATGTTCCGCACGTGCCGGAGATCAACGTTCGGCCACCCAAGCTCAGGCACGGCTACCCGTCGCTCAGGCGCCCAGGTACCCCTCGGGCACGAGACCGGTCGCCAGGCTGATCGCGTTGATGTCCTCGTGGTTGAGCCAGCTGCCCGTGCGCTGCGCCCGCGGGTCGAGCCAGGCGTCCTCGATCTCACGGGCCATCGGCTGGTGGGCCGTCAGCCGCGCCACTACCTCGCCCAACCCCGGGTCGAGCGCTCCGTCCACCCGCGCCATCAGATGGCGCAGGCGCTCGCTGGCGTGGAGCCCGAGCGCGAGGCCGAGCTCGCGGAACGCGAGACGATGCTCGAGCGGGAGCCGGAGCGGGCTCCGCCGACTGAAGGCGTGCAGGCTCAAAGCGGCCTCCTCGGCGACTTGCTTCAACAGCCCGCGCCAGGGACGCGTGCCCGCCGCGACCATCTCCGCCAGCCGTAGCGCGTCCACCAGCAGTCCACCGATCCCGAGCGGGTCGTCGGTCGCCCAGTTCCGGCCTTCACAGGTACCCGACAGGTCGGCGATCACGGGCTCCAGGTCGGGGGCATCGGCGGCCCCGACCGGGGAATCCTGGAGCGCGGCGGCGGTGATCAGCCCGTCCAGGGGATCGTGTTGACCCATTCTGGGGACCAGCACTCGGGTCAGGTCCACGCTCATCTTCCAGACCATGCGCCGGCTCCCCGGGGTCCGTACGTGAAGCGGGCGTGCGCCATGCGGGCGAGCTCGGCGGCCCATCGGTGGTAGGCGCGCTCACCGGTCGTCGCCGCCATCCGACCGAGGGCGTGCATCCACCGGGTGAGGTAGTGGTAATACTGGCCGTCCCGGTCCCACTCGAGGTCGGGGTCGCGCGGCTCCTCCGGCTTGCGCTCCGGAAGCGGCTTGCCGATCCGGAGCCCTCCTGCGGTCGGATGCCGCTCACCCTGGTCCTCGGTCAAGCCGCTCAACCACCCGGTGCGCGCATCATCCGGGCGATGGCGTCCGAGCACATGATGCACGTCGTGCACGAGCGTGCGCGCCCGCTCTAGATGACGTGCGGCGCCGGTCCGGTCGTGCAGCCCCAGAAAGGCGCAGACCGCGAACGCGTCCGTCCACAGATAGCGACGCGCGAGAACACGGCCTTCCAGCCCGGTCGCACGCGCGAACCTGTCCATGATCGCCGACGCCTCGGCGTCACGCCCGCTCGGTTCCACCTGATTACCTTCCGCCATGCCTCGTCGCCCCCGCAAGAACGAGCCTGCACCGGACGACTCCGACCGTCTCGAGCCCTACCGGCGGAAGCGGGCGGCCGGACGCACGCCGGAACCCTTCGGCGGCGCCCCCCCCCCGAGCTCAGCGACCCACCGGCTCTTCGTCCTGCACAAGCACCACGCCCGCAACCTGCACTGGGACCTGAGGCTGGAGCTAGATGGCGCACTCGAGTCCTGGGCGGTACCAAAGGGACCCTCACCGAATCCGGCCGACAAGCGGCTCGCCATGCACGTGGAGCCCCACCCGCTGGACTACGCCGAGTTCGAGGGGGTGATTCCCGCGGGCGAGTATGGGGCGGGGCCGTCGATCGTCTGGGACAGGGGCACCTGGATCCCGGTCGAGGACGCGAAGGAAGGTCTCGAGAAGGGGAAGCTCCTGTTCGAGCTGTGGGGCTACAAGGTGAAGGGTCTCTGGACCCTCGTGCACACGCCCAGGGCGGGCCCGAACCACTGGCTCTTGATCAAGGAGCGCGATGGGTACGTCGACCCAGGCGGAACAGAGGTCTACCCCGACGACTCCATCTACTCGGGTCTCGCGGTGGACGATCTCCCTCGGGCAGCCGAGATCGAGAGCGCGCTGCGCGAGCGAGTGGTCGCACTCGGCGCGCACGTCCGACCACTGCGCGCACGTGACGTCGAGCCAATGAAAGCCACCCGCCGCGCGAGCGCGTTCACGGATCCGGAATGGGTGTTCGAGCTGAAGTACGACGGCTATCGCCTGATCGCAGGACGCGAGGGCGGCGAGGCAGTGCTCGTCAGCCGGAACGGCAACGATCTCACGCCCACGTTCCCCGAGGTCGCGCGAGCCGTGCGCGGGCTTTCCTACGAGGGACCGGTGCTCGACGGCGAGGTCGTCGTGCACGACGAGCAGGGGCTGCCCTCCTTCGGGAGGCTCCAGAAGCGCGGACGGTTGCAGAACAGACGGGACATCGCCCGTGCCGCGCTCGAACTGCCTGCGACCTTCTACGCGTTCGACCTGCTCGCGCTGGCAGGTGCCGACCTGCGCGAGCTACCGCTCCTCGAGCGCAAGGCGCTGTTGCGCGAGGTGCTCCCCACCGTCGGCCCCATCCGCTACTCCGATCACATCGTGGGAGAGGGCGAGGCGCTCTGGGCCAAGGTGGGCGAGCTGGGCATCGAGGGCATCATGGCCAAGCGGGCAGACGCCCCGTACCGAGGCGCACGCTCGCGCTCCTGGTACAAGATCCCGGCTCTCGCGACCGAGGACTTCGTCGTGGTGGGCTTCACCGATCCCGCGAGCGGGCGCCCCGGTTTCGGAGCCCTCCACGTGGCTAGGTATGTAAGCGATCGCCTCACCTGGGTGGGAAGTGTGGGGACCGGGTTCAGCGAGACCGATCTCCATCGGATTCGCACCGCGCTGGACCGGCTGGAAGATCCAGATGTCGAGAAGACGCTGGCAGGGAGGTCGCCTCGGAAACGCGGCAACCACTGGGTTCGTCCCGAGTTGGTCGCGGAGGTGACCTTCCGCCACATGACCGAGGCGGGCATGGTGCGCCACGCTTCGTTCATGCGGCTGCGCGAAGACAAGCGTCCGGACGAATGCCGCGCAGAGGACGGCGAAATGGGCCGCGAAAAGGGCCATCTGGTTCCGGAACCGCTTCCGGTAGAACCGGCGTTGGAACGCACGATCGCATTCACCAACCCTGACAAAGTGTTCTGGCCCGGGCCCGGCTACACGAAGGGCGATCTGATCGATTACTACCGCGTAATCGCCCCCTGGCTGCTTCCCTACCTGGCCGACCGCCCGCTCGTGCTCACGCGCTATCCCGACGGGATCACGGGAAAGTCGTTCTACCAGAAGGACGCGCCGGACTGGGTACCCGACTGGATCCGCACCGTCACCGTCTGGAGCGAGAGTTCGGGGCGGGAACTCAACTACTTCGTGGCGGAAGACACCGACACGCTTCTCTACCTGGCCAATCTCGGGACCATCCCACTCCACATCTGGCACAGCCCGACCGCCACGCTCGCACAGCCCGACTGGTGCTTACTCGACCTGGACCCGAAGGACGCTCCATTCGCGCACGTCGTCGAGGTCGCCCTTGTCCTGCATACGCTGTGCAACGAGTTGGGACTCCCGCACTACGTGAAAACATCCGGATCTTCGGGACTCCACGTGCTGATCCCGCTCGGTCGCCAGATGGGATACGACCAGTCCGTAACCCTGGGAGAACTGATCGCGCGGGTGATCGTGCGTGAAGTACCGAAGATCGCCACGGTCGAGCGCTCTCTGCGCAGGCGCGAGGGAAGGGTGTACGTGGACTATCTCCAGAATCGCCACGGCCAGCTCATGGCCGCACCCTTCAGCGTGCGGGAGAAGCCGGGTGCTACCGTCTCGACCCCACTCGACTGGACGGAGGTCACCGAGAACCTTTCACTCGCCGACTACACCATCGAGACCGTCCCACGCCGCATGGAAGCCCTCGGGAGCGATTCGATGGCTCCGGTGCTCGACCAGAGCCCGGACCTGATCACAGCCTTGGAAAAGCTGACGGCCAGGATGGGCTGACCAGGACGCCGCTAGAGGTTGGTCTGCCGGATCGCGATCACCTGGAGAGCGACGTCACGATCGCCACGCCCACACACGGCGGGATCCGTCACGGTCGCCTGCAGCAGCACTCGGTCGCCCGGGTTGAAGTCACCACTGTTTCCGGATAGGTAATAGATCGCTCCCCCTTCCCCCTCGAGCACCGCGCACTTCCCCGACGGTTCCTTCAACTCACCCGTGCGCAGGATGACCCCGTTCGCGTCGGTGACCTGGAAGCCGGAGGAGATGGCCAGCGGATTGAAGTAGAAGTCGAAGACGACGAGCATGACCGGGCGATCGGTTTGAGCCCACTCCGGGATCGTGATCGTGTCGGTGAACTCGCCCCGTTCGTCGGACAGCACCTCCGACAGAACCTCGAAGCCTACTCGTTGGGCGCCCACACCTAGACGCATCGGGGTGATGGCCGGGAGATACTGCCAGCGTACGGACACTGTGGTCCCCGCCGGACCGCTCACCGGCGAGAAAGTGGCGATCCGGTACGAGAAGGAGTCGGCCAAAGAGGGGCGGCCCCTCAGCTGGGCAGAGACCTCGGTGCCGAACCCCAGTGCCACCGCGAGTACGGCCAGCGGACCGAGCATCCGCGCGCGGCGTGCGCCGATGATGTGGGCCATGGGAGGATCCGGGGGTGACTGGATCTTGGGGGCTGATGTGATCCAAAGGTTACTACGCCCGGCCCGGCCCTCCAAGTGGAGGCCAAGGGCCTGGACCGTCGTGACAGCTGGGGAGGAGGAAAAAACAGCCGCCCCCGGCAGCCGATTGCTACCGGGGGCGCACCGGAGACGACCGGGGCAGGCCACTTAGCCGATCGACTCCGACTTCCCATTCCCCATGTCCCGCAGCACGATGATAGCTCGGCTACGGGGCCGACGGTGTCGGGAGAAGGTCCGTCGAGTGGGAGGGAAAAACCCCTCCTGATCCGGACTTGCGCAGGGTCAGGACAACGGTGGGCGAGGGTCCTGCCGCAGGCTCCGGTGCAGGTAGCGAACCCTCCACCCTGCGCCGGTCCGCACGAGCACCCAGCTCTCTACCACGGACCGGGGCGTCTCCTCGGCGGCAGCCTGCGCCAGAAAGCGGCAGGAATAGAGCACCGCCCCCTCCGACAGCACGGAAAACGTAGAGCCTTCCGTCCGCCCCAGCTCGCCGTCACCCTCGGCGAGGGCACGCGGGAGCGGCCCGCCGGCGTCGGGTGTCCAGCGGACAGAGCCCTCCTGGTCGATCAGGACCGCGTCGGGAGTGGTGAGTTCCGCCACCCGTGCCCCGTCCCCGAGGTCGAACGCACGGATGACCTCGACGACGGTAGCGCGCACCGAGTCCTCTATTGGGCTGGTGGGTCCTTCCGGTGACGCGTACGGCACGTCGGTCACCGGCTCGTCGCCGACCGCTTCGGGGCGACGCTCGAACCGGCACGCAGACGTCACTACCATCAAGAGGAGCAGTGTCGCGCTACCCGCTCGGACGCCGAGGCTCACACTGACGCACCCCACCTGCGGTAGACACCCAAACGGAGCGGGGACCGCATGGCATTCGTGAAGTGCAGGCGGTTCTCTCCATCGACCACGATGTTACGCGTCTGGGTGCGTGTCTTCGGGTGGTCGACGCCCTGTTCGTTCTCGACGAACAGAACCTCCCCCGCTCCCAACTCGCTCTCCAGCCTGACCACCTGCGCTTCCAAATCGCTCAGGAGTTCTCGCTTGACGTCATCCTGGACAAAGCCCTCTGCGTCAGCGAGCAACTCCCGTTCCCGCAGACGCTCGTAGCCGTCTCTGAACGCGTCGGCAGGCTGTGCCCCCTCCTGATTGCGACGAAAGCCTATCTCAGTGAGCGCTCTGGAATCGAAGTTCAGGTCAACACTCTGGACCGAAGCGCCATAACGCCGGAGAATCATGAACTGAAGCCGAGCAGCTTCTCGAGCTCTTCCGGCGAGAGGTCCTCTGCCCTGCGAGACCCCATCCCTCCGGCGGAGCGCGCGTGCTTACGCTTGGCTCCTTCGTCCTCGGTCGGAGGAGTACCAACGTAATCGAAGCCTTCGAGGCGCTGGCGCGGCAGATCGCGGCCTAGGCGGAACTCCAACGTGCGCACCAGGCCGAGATCGCCAGCGGTAGCGAAGGTCACGGCGTCCCCGCTCGCACCGGCCCGCGCGGTGCGCCCCACCCGGTGTACATAGTCTTCAGGATCCAGCGGGACGTCGTAGTTCACGACGTGCGTGATCCCTTCAACGTCCAACCCCCGCTGCGCGATGTCCGTGGCAACCAACACGCGCACCTTCCCCGCAGCGAAGTCCTCGAGCGCCTTGGTCCGGTGCTTCATCTGACGATCCGAGTGCATCACGTCTGCGCGGATGCCCGCACGCCCCAGCCTCCCGACCAGCACGTCGGCGCCGACCTTGGTGCGGGTGAAGACAAGGACGTGATCCCACCCCTCGTGCTGAAGCAGATGGACAAGTAGATCCGGCTTCTTCTCCGGCTTGACCGAATAGACGACCTCGGTGATGCCAGCCGCCATGGTTCCCGAGCGGGCGGCCTCGATCCAGAGCGCGTCCTTCGTAATGCGCAAGGCCAGATCGTGCACTCCGTTCGGCATGGTGGCCGAGAACAGCATAGTCTGGCGATCGCGGGGGAGGAGCTTGAGGATTCGCTCGATGTCCGGGCGGAACCCCATGTCGAGCATTCGGTCGGCCTCATCCAGGACCAGGAACCTGACGTGGCCGAGATCGACCCGTCCTCGCCCCATATGATCGAGAAAACGACCGGGGGTCGCGACGATCACCTCCCACTTCTGGTCGAGGGCTTCGATCTGCGGCCCGTATCCCACACCTCCGTAGATGGCGCAGCACCGGAGCCGCGTGCCCACGGCGAGCGCGAGCGTGTCGTCGGCGACTTGCTGCGCGAGTTCTCGGGTGGGGCAGAGCACGAGCACCTGCAGCCCGTCGCCGGAACGCACGGCTTCGAGCGCTGGGATCATGAACCCGCCGGTCTTGCCCGTCCCGGTCTGCGCGATGCCGACAACGTCCTTGCCCTCGAGGGCATCCGGGATTGCCTGCCACTGGATCGGGGTGGGGCGCTCCCACCCGAGCGCCTCGACTGCTGCGAGACGCGCCTCGGAAAGCCCGAGCGCCTCGAACGTCCTTCCTTCAGCCAGTCCTTCCGTCATCAACCCTTCTGTCATCGAGACGCCGTTCGCCTGCGAGTTGCCGAGCGCATCCATCCGTGCTTAAACGTAAGAGCAGACGCCCGATCCGCCCAGCGACGGCTCGGGAGATGGGATCCGGTCTGGATGCGGAGGGTAGGCCGACCCCGCCATGGCTTCCTCAAGGGTTCGCGTCCTGTTCGTATGCCTCGGCAACATTTGCCGCTCGCCGCTCGCCGAGGGCGTGTTCTTGAGCCTGGTGTGCTCGCGCGGGTTGGAACCGCACTACGAGGTGGACTCGGCGGGGACGGGGAGCTGGCACACCGGGGAACGTCCCGACGCCCGGTCGGTGGAGGTGGCGCGCACGAACGGGGTCGAGCTCAGGGGGAGCGCACGGCAGGTCGACGCCCGAGACTTCGCCGAGTTCAACTACATGGTCGCGATGGATGGCCAGAACCTGAACGACCTGCGTGCTCTTGTCCAAGCGCATGGCGGCGACGCGAGCATCCGCTTGCTTCGCGAGTTCGATCCCGAGCCTGGCGATCGCCAGGTTCCCGATCCGTACTACGGCGGGTCAGACGGCTTCGATCGCGTTTACCCGATGGTGCTACGCTCGTGCGAAGCGTTGCTTGACCACCTCGAGGAGGAGCGGACGACCTCGCCTGATCCGGGTTGAGGCCCCTCGGATGAGCCGCGACGATGCCGCACCGGATGAGGCCAAATTGACGCCCGACCTCCCGCGCGGCCTCGCCTCGGCGATCGAGGGCGCGCTCACCGAAGCCGGCTTCCCGAGCCACATCGTCAGCGTCGAGCCGCTCGGCGGCGGCTGCGTCAACCACGCCTGCCGGCTCGTCACCGATCGAGGTGGGACGTTCTTCCTCAAGTGGAACGCGCGCGCGCCGTCGGGAATGTTCGACGCCGAGGCCGATGGCCTGCGCTCGCTCGCGGCCGCCGGTGCGCTGCACGTTCCTCGCGTACTCGCATTCGGGGAAGCGGCCAACCGCAGACCCACCGTTCCAGCCTGGTTGCTCCTCGAGTACATCACACCCGGCCGGCCGGGTCGAGATTTCGCTGCTCGGTTGGGCGAGGGGCTCGTCGCCGTTCACCGCTCCGATCGTGGAGGCTGGGGTTGGAGGTGCGACAACTTCATCGGATCGCTGGCGCAGGAGAACGCAAGGGCACCCAGTTGGGGCGCGTTCTGGCGCGACCGGAGGCTCGCTCCGCAACTCGCTGACGCGCGTGCCCGCGGACACCTGGTGGGAGGGAACGGCCGGCTGCTCGACCGAATACTCGACCGGACCGAGGCGCTGCTCGCGAGCGTCGAGGACGAGGGTCCCAGCTTGCTGCACGGAGACCTGTGGGGAGGCAACGTCTACGCCGATGAAGAGGGCCGGCCGGTGCTGATCGACCCAGCGGTCCACCGTGGCCACCGCGAGGTGGACCTCGCGATGAGCGAGCTGTTTGGGGGATTTCCCGTCGGATGGCCTGACGCGTACGCGGAAGCCTGGCCGCTCGACCCCGAGTACGATGGGTTCCGGCGCGCCCTGTACCAGCTCTACTACCTGCTGGTACACGTCAACCTGTTCGGGGCGAGCTATCAGGCGGGTTGCATGAGCGCGGCACAGCAGGTGCTCGGAAGCACCTGAGGCGCGATCCCGAGCACGTCTGCCCGCCTACCGCCGCGCGAGTGCTCCCGCAAGCCGCCTGACCGCATCCTCGAGCACCGCATCCGAAGCGGCATAGCTCATGCGGACGTACCGGTCGTCGCCGAACGCGGAGCCCGGAACCAGCGCCACACCGGTTTCCTCGAGCATGCGGGAGCAAAACGTGGTCGAGTCGAGCACGTCCCCGCCGAACGCCGAGTCGATGCGCAGGAATAGGTAGAACGCACCCATCGGCTTGACGTAGGTGAAGGCGGGGAGCAGCTCGTCGACGAGTCCGGTCACCAGATCGCGGCGGCGGCGGAACGCGCCCACCATCTCGCGCACCGCTTCGTCGGTCCGCTCGCGGTCGGCGTACGCTGCCAGCGCCGCCATCTGCGACGGGGTCGCAGCGTTGGACGACACGTGGCTCTGAAGCGCGCCCAGTTCCTTCGCGACTCGAGGCTCGCAGTACGAGAACCCCAGTCGCCAGCCAGTCATCGCAAACGCTTTCGAGGCACCGTCCACCAGAACGTGGTTGCCTAGCGCCCCGGAAGGCAGGTCCAGCACGCTAGCTGCGGGCGCTCCCTCAGGCTCGCTGAAGTTGATGACGCGGTAGATCTCGTCCGCGATCAACCAGACATCCCGGTCCCGCGCCCACTCGGCCACCGCCTGGAGCTCTGCTAGCGGATACACGGTGCCGGTCGGGTTCGATGGGGAGGAGTAGATCAGGCCACGCGTATCGCGAGTGGCCACCCGCTCGAGGTCGTCGGGGGTGAGCCGGAAATCACGTTTCTCGTGACCGGCAACCGGAACGGGGTTGGCACGCGCCAGGGTCACGATCTCGGGATAACTGGTCCAGTATGGAGCCCCGATCAGAACTTCGTCCCCGGGCCCGAACAGGCAGAAGCAGGTATTGAACAACGCCTGCTTGGCTCCAGAGGTGACCACCACTCCGTCGGGATCGAGCGCGCGGCCGCCACGCTCGGAAAGCGAGCCAGCGATCACCCTCTTCAACTCGGGCATACCCGACGCGGCGGTGTAGCGTGTCTTGCCGGCCCGGATTCCCTCGATCCCGCCCTCGGCGATGTGCGTCGGCGTGTCGAAGTCCGGCTCACCCGCGCTCATGTCGATCACGTCGCGCCCCTCGGCCTTGAGACGCTTCGCCAGTGCGCTGACCGCCATGGTCGCGGAGGGTTTGATCTTCTCGATGTTGGTGCTGAAGGCCATGCCGTCCTCGCCTTGGGCATCACGTTCCGACGCGCTCCGACGGCGTGTCCGACGGGGCGCGCCCTAGGATAGGGGCCGGAAATATATCTCGCCGGCCGCTCCCGTGGTCTCCCACCCGGCGAGTCCTCTGGATGTGCCCTTCGGTGGGTCCCAACTATGCCGGCCCGGTCCTACACGCGATGTTTCATGTATGTCCGTCCCGTCCGTCGCCCACTTCTTCTTCGACTACGTCGATCCGGCATCCTTCCTGGTCGAGCGGCACATCTCCGCGCTGGAGCCGACGCTCGACGTCATGGTCGAGCGCGCGCCCTACGAGCTCCGACTCCCGCCTTCACCCTTGATCGACCCGACCTACGAGCCGTGGCGGGCTCGATGGAGTGCTGCGCACGCCGCCGCTCGCGCGCTCGAGGTGCCCCTCACGGCGCCCCGCCTGATCCCTTGGACCCGAAAGGCACACGAACTCGCGTTTCAGGCGCGCCAGGAGAATCGCTTCGATGGCGTGCACCTGGCGCTCTTCGACGCCTTTCATCTGCACGGTCGCGATCTTGGGCGCGTCGACGTTCTGCTGGAGCTCGCGGTCAAATGCGGAATGGACCTCACCCACACCAAGGCCGTGCTGGACGTCGACCGCCACACCGGGGCGATCGAGCGGGCGCGCGCGGAGGCGGAACGCCTCGGGGTCCCCGGGGTTCCTGCGCTCCTGGCCCACGGCCGGAACCTGATCGGCCTCCAGGAGCGTGGCACCATCCTGTCTTTCCTGCAAGCGACGCAGGACTAGGGCCTGTTAACACTAAAGGCCCATTTGTATTATATTGGGGCTATGAAAATCACAGAGTCCCAATATCGTCGGATAGAGGCTTGCTTTCCACGTCAGCGCGGCAATGTGAGCTTCTCCAATCTCGAAGTGCTTAACGCGATCCTGTATGTGGCCGAGCACGGCTGCAAGTGGCGCGGGTTGCCTGCGCGCTTCGGTAACTGGCATACGATCTACACCCGAATGAATCGCTGGGCCAGGGCAGGTGTGCTGGATCGTGTCTTTGCGGCCCTGCAGGACGAGCAGATCATCCGGATCAAGATCGAAGCGCTGTCGCTCGACAGTACGATCGTCAAAGTGCACCCTGATGGCACCGGCGCGCTAAAAAAAACGGCCCGCAGGCCATCGGGAAGTCGCGTGGAGGCTGGACCACCAAGATTCATATGGTTGCCGCAGATGCTCGAACCGCGATAACCTTCTCGCTATCGCCAGGCCACAACCACGACGCACCCGAAGGACGCGAACTGCTACGCATGTTGAAGCCGGTACACTCCACTGTGTCGATGATCATGGACCGGGCCTACGAGGGGGCCGAAACACGGCAATTGGTGTTGGAGCTGGGGTTTACGCCGGTCGTGCCACCCAAACAGGGCCGTGTTAGCCCGTGGCAGTACGATCGAATCATGTATCGCCGTCGCAACGAAATAGAGCGGTTATTTCGGCGACTCAAAGGCTTCAGAAGAATCTTCTCCCGCTTTGACAAGCTCGACGTGATGTTCACGGCCTTCATCCACTTTGCGCTCATCGTCGAGGCTCTCAGATAGTGTTAACAGGCCCTAGCACATCCCGGTCCAAGCGAGCGCGCCGGCGATGGTGAACGCCACTCTCCCTCAGCTATCCGGTTTCTTCACCCCGATGGAGCGGTAGACGTCACCGGCCTCCTCGATCTTCCGGTCCTCGTAGGGTGCGGCGAGGCGGCGGTAGAGCTCCATCTTCGCGCACTCCAGGACGCCGACCACCTCGTTGAGGTGCGTGTACCGGATGCCGCCACGATCGACGAGATAGTCGTCAAGGAGTCGAGTGATGGCGTAGTTGAGCTCGCCGGGTGTCTCTGGACTCCCACCCGCATCCAGTCGTTCCCTCGCAATTCTGTCGATATACGGCATCGCGATCCTCCAGAAAGCTCCGTGACATCCAGCCGGGCCCCTCAGCTCCTGCGGCGTCCGACGAACACATCGATCGCTTCGGGTGCCGACTCCGATTCCTCGAACGGGACCACGGTTGCCTGGTATCCGGCCTTGGCGAGTGACTGGAGCCAGACCGAGCGCGAGAAGAGCCCCTCGATATGTCGATCGTGCTCCAGCTCGATCGATCTGTCACGCTCGCGTAGCAACTTCCGAGAATCGCCGTCGACAGCGGCCGCGCTTGCGGCTGGGGATCCGACACTCGTGCCGCCGGTGCTGACGTCGGGCCTGGCTGCTCCGTCAGTCGAGGGCACCGCGGTTCTCGATACACCCGCCCGGAGGGTTGGCGCCGTTCCGCGCCTCGAGCCCGACTCCTACGGAGGGGTGGCGGTCGAGTAGCCACTCCTCGAACACGCTCAGGAGCTCGGGGGTGATGACGTGCTGCACGTGTCCCTCGACCAGGCATACGGTAGCGTCATCGGTGGGCGCCGCTTCCAGGCTGCGCCGTATCGCCGGAAGGTGCTCCTCGTAGGGGACGATCGGGTCTGCCACACCCATCACTATGAGTACAGGGGAACGGATTCTCATCAGTGCACTATCAGGCCGAAACAGGAATAGAGCGCGCCACCACGTGCTTGCGAAGAAGCGGATCTGATCCTCGGGGTTGGGCGGGAAAGCGGCGTTGCGCGGAAGCGCGATGTCGAAGCCGGATTGAAGCGCCTGGACGCCGAACGCGCGGAGGCCCGAGGACGGTTCCCTCACCACGATATCGGTCAACTTGACCACATACGCGTCCAACGCCTCGAGCGCTTGTGCGTTGTAGCCGAGGTTCAGCGCGATCCGGTTTTGCTCGATTCTGAAGGTCTGGTCTCCCGGGAGACCGGTCGTGGACACCAGGATCACGAAGGCAGGTATGGGCGGGACGTTCGCGGCCAGGACGCCCGCCATCGTCTCTCCTCCCTGCGCCATCAGCCCGACGAGCGCGTCGTCGACCTCCGGCCGGGCGCGCAGGTACTCGATGGCGGTTTGCACGTCGTACGCCAGGTCCTCGAAGCTCGCCTCGAGTAGGTGCTCGATGGTCGCGATTCCCCGGCGCTCGGACTGGAGAACGGCCCAACCGAGTCCCACCAGGTGATCGACAAGGTCGCTCACCCCGGCCAGGGAAATCAGGACCACGCCCGGGAAGGGACCCTCACCCGGGGGCATGGCGAGGGTGCCGAACAGGACCCTCCCGTCCAAAGAGTTGCTGTAGCTCACCCGCTGGGCCCGGGTAGCGCTCTCGGCGCCCTGCGCCCATGCGTCTGCCGGCGAAGACGCGCCGAGCACTGCAGCGACGAGCAGGAGAAGAAATCCACGCATGGCCATGGCTGCCTCGTGAGCGAGAGCCTCCAAGCAACTTACGGGGCGTCGGTGCACGGGTCGATCTGCGGCCGTGGAGGCGGCCTCCTCACCGAGACACCGTGTCACCCGTCGGGGTCTTGCCTCGCCGGGACGAAGGCTGCTTCTTGTTGGCCCCCCCTGGGGCGCCGATCAACCCGAATCGTCGGAGACCTTCATGAGTGCGAACTCGCCCATTCCCGAAGGCGCGCCCACGCGCGCACAGCCCGAAGCATTCCGAGCCCGAAGCCTCTCGGCCTCGTTGACTGTGAAGGACCTGGAGAAGAGCCTCACCTGGTACCACGAGGTCGTCGGCTTCTCCGTGGGCGAGCGGTACGAGCGGGACGGGAAGCTGATGGCCGTAGCGCTCCAGGCTGGGGGCGTCCGTGTTCTCCTTAATCAGGACGACGGTGCCAAGGGCTGGGACCGCGTTAAGGGGGAGGGGTTTTCACTCCTGTTCACGACCGTCCAGGAGGTCGACCAGATCGCGCGGCGCATCAAGGAGCAGGGCGGCACGCTCGATTCAGAGCCGGCCGACATGCCCTGGGGGGTGCGGATGTTCCGCCTCAGGGACCTCGACGGGTTCAAGCTCGCGATATCCTCGGAACAGTCGACCAAGGGCGGCCAGTAGGGCTGAGGTGGTCAAGTAGAGGCCTGCCTCGATCCGCATCCATCGGTTGCGGGCCGGTCACGGCGTGCTTCCAGCTTCCCGGTGGTTCAGTGACCTCTCCAGGCCCGGATTCTGGCGATACGCCTCGGACTCCCCGGGGGGGATGCTGAGATGCCGCCACGCTTCGCCTCGCATGGACTTCGCCAGGTAGACGATCTGCCCGACGTGGTAGGAGGCGTGCGCCAGCGAGCGATGAAGCGCGTGCGTGACGGTCAGCGGTACGCCGCGGATCGACACCGTCTTCCCGAGGTCGCGGTCGCCCAGAACTGCGAGCGTGGCGAACAGCACCTCCCAACCTTCTTTCCAGTCCCGCTCGAGTTCTTCCCGCGAAACCTCCCGCGGCGCGAATTCGGACTCGCGCTCGCGCCACGGCTTCTCGCCGTCGGATGAAAGGAACTCTGTGAAGCGGGATCGGAGATTGCCCGATACGTGCCGCACCAGCGTGGTGATCGAGTTGTCGGATTGGGCGGTCGGGGAGCAGAGTTCCACGGAATCAAGCTGTTCCATCGCGCTCTCGGCGAGCGCCTTGTACCGTCGGTACTCACGCTCTATGGACTCGACGACTTCGCGCGACATGACGCGCCTCCGAGGGAATCAACAAATCGTCACGTGTCTCTGCTTACGACGAGCCTCTCAGCGGCTGATCCAGTGGACGCAGGGCGGTCGATAGGCGGGGCACGGCTCGTCACCGCAGTCTCGAGAGGGCACGAGCTCGAAGTCTTGACGCGTTGGCTCCGCGCCCACCTCGATCAAGGCGCTGGTGGAGGCGAAGCCCGACAGCTCGACCCTTAGGACATAGGTCGTCGAGGACCGGATCCGCATGCGATAACGACCACTCTGGTCGGACTCGGAACTGAGCTCCGAACCCGACACGAGCACCCTGGCCCCCTCCAATCCGCAGTTGTACAGGTCTGTGACATATCCGTAGGCCGCAGCTTCTCCGGCAGCGTAGGAATCGAACGGCGTAAATGCTGGCGTCGGACCACAGCCGGAAGCGAAGAGGCAGAGAAGGGCTATGCTCAGTCTGGACATGGTTGTTCACCTGTGCCGGCCCCACCGAGGATCGGCGATTACCCTGATGTCGAACTCGGTTCGGCACCCCACGAGAACGGAACGCAACGGTACTCGGTTCAGGTCCGAGGGGCCACCCGGGAGAAGTCCAGGAGCTCCTTTCGAAGCGTCAATTCGATCGGAGGAACCCCCACGTTTCCAGCCTCGGCGACACCCTTACGTGTTCCAGACTTTCGAAGCCCAGATGCCGGTAGAGCGGCACGTTCGCCGGATTCTCCGTGACCCTGTGGCTTATCCCGAGCCCCGGCTCATGCCTCCACACGCTCACATCGATCCAGCTCGGTTCGCGGGCCGGCCTGCGACTCCTGGAGGTACTCACGAACGACGTTCACGATATCTGGGCTGGTGCGGACGCCTGGCAGATGTACGCCGGATTACCAGGCGACCAGAGGAAATATCCAACCGGAAGGCCTCGATCGATCGGCAGAGCCCATTCCCGTCCCTGCGTCCGTAAGAGAATGATCGTGTCGTAGACCTCATGAACGTCGACCTGTAACTCCCCGATCTCTGTTCGAGCGCCGCGGAGGAAGAACTCGAAGTCGGCCTGTACCTGGGGCAGGCCTGGCTGCTCCAGGAACGTGGCCCGCGGAACGCTGAAGAACGCCACGACCGCGGGACGGTTGCCCAGAGTGAGCGTCGTGTCCCTTGACGCCGTCGAGCCGTGCCCATTCCACTCCGCGGTTGCTCCGGCAGTGAGCGTGAGGAGGGTCATCGTCAGAAGGGCAAGAGAGTTGATCACTTGGGTAGTCGGACTCCGTATGTATGGGACGAGGACATCGAACTTAACCCGACCGATCCACCACGAAAAACGACGATGCGAACCCCATCATCACCCACGCGCGTATCGTCGGTGTTGACCGTGAACTCGACGGGTTGTCCTGGCCTACGGCCGGTGGCATGTTGCCCTGACCTGCACCTGTCCCTCCCGACTTGGACGGAAGCATGATCCATCCCATCCCCCAGGTACGGCTACCCCTCGCGATCAGTCCGCGCGGCGGGGCGATCGGCACCGTCGTCACGCTGGGTGCGACCGGGCTTCCCCCTCAGTCGACCTTACTCATCACGTTCGCCAACCTGCAATCCTATCAGCTTCTTCAAGAGGTGGTTACCGACGGCGATGGGAGCTTCGCGACCACACAAGTCGTCCCTCCTTGGGCACAGCTCGACGGGGTTCACTACTTCTTCGCCTCCTTCAGCGACGAAAAGCCACTCGCTTTTTCCGGCGGCTTCCACGTGACCGCAGCGAACGGAACGGTGCGGGTCGAGGGCACGATCGGGAGTGACGCAGCAGGGTGCGTCGAGCTGACGGACCGCGGTGATGTGCTCTACCACGTCGTGGGTGATATCGGGGAGCACCTGCCAGGCGATCGCGTCGCGTTGGTCGGAACGCTCGCCGACCCTTCCGAATGCGACGGAACAGGGATCGCGGTCGCTATATCGGACTCCATGGCCGTGCCGCGCTGATATCCTCGGGAGCGTGGTAGCGAGTCAGGCCTAGCGAGAAGGGCTATGACTCATCGGGTCCTGAGCAGGAGTCGGGCGATGAGCACGTGGCTGACGATAAGCGTCGACACGTAGAAGTCCCTGACTAGTTCTGGGTCGGCGTCGCCTCCAGTTCAGCGATGACCTCGAGGGGTAGTCCGTGCTCGCGGGCACCTCGAACGACGTGAGCCAGGTACACGTGTGTCGGCTTGAGGTGGACATCACATCGTTCTTCCGTGGCTATGTACACGCGCGCCTGTACTCGTGCTAAGCCGTTCGCAGTGCGGACGGTGAACGACTCGAGCCGTCGGTCGTAACCCACCTCGATCTTATCAAGTGCAGCGAGATCGATCGGATCGATGCTGTACACGACGCCATGAACCACGTCCGTAGCAACTTTCGATGGCACGATGTTCGCCTTGCCCGATCCATCGGCGCCTTTCTTGTCGAAGCGGCGAACGTGCATGCGCAGTCTCGTTGTTCCGACCGCCTCGGCAGAGGGCGCCCGCCCCTGAAGACGGCTGGAGTCCATGTTGGAGCCGTAGGCGAAAACGAATGTGCCCTCGAGCGTGCCCTCTCTCACTCGCTCATCCTCGGCTCATGTCGGTCAGCCGCGTTTGCCAAGAGCCACGAGGGTGCGATCCAACGCTGCTGCGAAAGCCTGCTTTTCGCGTGAACCGTAAGGACTAGGGCCCCCGGTCTCCACGCCCGAGTCACGCAGCGACGTCATGAAATCCCGAATGGACAGGCGTTCGCGAACGTTCGCCGCGCTGTACACCTCCCCCCGGGGATCCAAGACAACCACCCCATGGTCGACGAGGGCAGCCGCCAGGGGAATGTCGGCGGTCACGGCCACATCCCCGTGTGAAGCGTGCTCGGCTATGTGGCGATCGGCTTCATCGGGCCCCCCTTTCACCCAGCGCGCGGTGACAAACGAGTTGTTCAGTGGGATCGGCAGCCGCTGATTGGCCACCAACACGACCTGTACTTTCACGCGCCTGGCAGCACGGAACACGATCTCCTTCACATCCCTCGGCGCAGCGTCAGCATCGATCCAGATCGTCATCGCGCACGGGTCCGGGGCCAGGGCTTGAAGACCATGAGCCATATGACCATAAGGAAGAGAGCGTTGATCGCCGCTGCTGCATAGGAGACCCTCTGCAGCAACGCAGCGATTCGGGGATCCCCTGGCCCCTTCTCCTTCAAGAGCGGGGTTGCAGATGAAGGGCCCGGCTCGCCATCAAGACATGTCAGTGGGGTCCCAGGGCCTTTATGAGCCGCGTCGAATTGTCGCAAGTCGAGACATAGCCATGGCGCTTGTACCACCGCGCCAGCTGTGCATCAGATCTGTTGCCAAGGTCAAGGGAGCGCGGCCAGACTTCCAAACATGCAGCCCCTGAAATCATCACATGATGCTCGACCGCAGCGAGCACCTTCGTGCCGATACCGCGGTTTCGTCGCGAGGTGGAAAGGAAGAGCTCGTATAAGGTGACGCACTCCGATCCGCTATGATGGTCCAGCACTACCAAACCCACTTCGACCTCGCCCGCCATCACACGGAAAAGATCAGTCGTGCCCGTCCGGGGAGCCATCGCAGCACGCAAGCGCAAGCCGGAGGCCTCGAACTCGTCTGAAGTCTGTGCTGACACAAGTGTTATGATGAAGCTCTCCCTGCCGCGTCTCAGTTGCCTCTCCGTCCCATCAGGTCGATCACGGCGCCGACGCCGCGAGCGACGATGGCGACCAGCGCTCCAAAGAGGAAGCCAAACGCACCGAAGATGACCGGCATGCCGATGAGCGCCATGAATGCCATCGCCGTGCCCCAGTTCAGGCCGATCGTGAGCACGTCGATTATGAGGCCACCGACCGAGTAAAGCACGCCGCAGACCAAGCCGAGATATGCCATCCACCTGGCTAGCCTCGTCGCAGTGGGCAGGATGTTCATGCGGAAACCTGTGCGACATCAAGCCGCCGTATGCGCGACACGAAACGTCAGGGGTCAGGATCCGGGGCGCGCCACCACTTAACCGTACGGGTCAGCTTCAATTGCTTTAGGCATGTGCGACTTCCGTCTGGGGTTGGGCTCGGGGCGCCAGGACCCACACACCCGAGTAGCAGGTGCGACCTTTGGCTGAACCGGATATGAAGCGGGTGCCCAACTCGTATGATGGCGTGTCGTGGACGCCCACACTGCCTTCGTAAGGCGGCCTACATCGACCTGAGTTCGTAAACTCTGATGCTCGCAATTTAGGGGCAGGCCTTCGCGATTTTCTCCGCCTCGTCGAGGGACTCCACCTCGATCACGTTGTAGCCGGTGATGGACTCCATCCCCCACGGCAGGTTCTTGGTTCCGGCGCTTGAGATCTCCCTTGCATCACCGAAGCCACCCTGGTCGACGGTCCGGTCGGCGATCGACTCGAACCATTCGTGCCAGGCCTTCATGATCTCGGGGGTTGGCTTCTCGAATGGGAGATGAAGCAACATGAACTTCTTCATTTCACTCTCCTTGTAACGTTACGAGGTAGTAGTCCGCCGTCTGGAGTCGGGCTCATTTCTGCTAACGATCAAACGGTTCGCGGCGTACGCGCGCAGCACGCATGTGCCGGGCGCTAATCTGCTCGACGCATCCAAACCTCACCCCGCGGCCGAGCGGCCCTGTAGGGGCCGCGCAGCGCAGAACGGTCGGGCTAGCCGAAGTTGTGCGGTCGAACCGACCCTGCTGCTGCCTTCACCTCGGGGCGACAGAGGGAGTGCCCTAGACCCCCGCCGTAGCCTCAATCTCGACAAGGAGCTCAGGAAGTACGAGGCGAGAAACACCGAGGAGAGACTGGGGTGGCATGGTACCAGCCTCCCGGATCCAGTTCGCGTAGACATCGTAGTTCTTCAGGAATTCGTCTACATCGGTCGTGAAGAAACGGAGCGACAGGATGTCGACTCTCGACATGCCGGCCTCTGTGAGAATGTCATCGATGTTGGCTAGGGCTGAGAACCGATCTGGCCCCTCATGTCTTGATGGGTAACGCGAATCCCCATTTCGGATCCGGGATCAGGCGCCAACGCGACCTGTCCGGAGCAGTGCAACTGACGCTCGAGTCCGGTCACGCTTTCCGCTTGGTTCATTCTCCATTGGAGGCCCCAATCGGACGGATTGATCGCTTCACGGTTCATGCGTGCCACCTCTTCTGAGAGCGGACAGGACTGTTTCAGCAGCCTGGCTACCAAATCTCTGCTTTCGCCAACTCTGTGCGATTTTGGCTAACGTGGACAAGCTTCGTGGCGTGCGCGATCAGGCGGATGCGCCGCCGGCCCCTCTGCTCGAGGCCGCTACCCTCACGTGATCCGGCCGCTGCTCGGGGCCTTGGCCCCGAGCCAACTCAGACCAGCGGGTTATGCGCCGTTGTCCACCAAGTGCCTACCCAACATTTGAAGGGACCAGCCGCGGGCCAGGTGGAGAGAAGTTCTAACAACTTTGGGTTTTTGCTGCAGGAGCATGATGCCGACCCGGAACGCGAGCCACCAGGCGAGTGCTCCGGGCCCTGAAAGCCTACACTGCCCGCAGCAAACCCTTGTTGGACTCAATCCGCCTACGGCGGATAGGCACGGCAACCTCGCTCTGATCTCCTTGAAGAAGCACATCGCGGTATTCGATCCTCTCCTGTACGAACCCACTTTTCCAGGAGGGAATCATGACACCCCTGCGCAAACGCATGATCGAGGATCTCAGGCTCCGCGGCTACGCCGAACGCACCGTCGAGGCCTACACCCAGGCCGTGGTCCACCTGGCCCGCTTCTTCGGCCAGTCCCCGGACCGGCTGACGGAGGAGCAGGTCCGCCACTATCTCGTCCACCTCACCACCGTCAAGAAGGTGGCTCGCGGGACCCACACCATCGCGCTCTGCGGCATCAAGTTCTTCTACGAACAGACGCTGGGACGAAAATGGACCGTCCTGGATGTCGCCCGGCCCAAGAAGGAGAAGAAGCTCCCCGTCGTGCTCAGCCGCGACGAGGTCTGGGAAATCCTCGACAGCGTCCGCAGCCCCATCTACCGCGTCTGCCTCATCACCATCTACTCGTGCGGCCTGCGCCTCTTGGAAGGCGCTCACCTCCAAGTCACCAACGTCGACGGCGCTCGCAAGATGCTCCACGTGACGGGCAAGGGCGCCAAGGACCGCTGCGTTCCTCTGCCCGACGCCACCCTCCAGCTCCTGCGTGAGCACTGGCGCACCCACCGCCACCCCCTCTGCCTCTTCCCGGCTACCCGCCAGCCCAGCCAGCCTGCCTCCGAGGCTGCCGTCCGCCCGATCCGCCGCGATAGCCTACAGAAAGCCTTCCAGCGGGCCTTGAAACAGAGCGGCGTCCATAAACGCGCCCACGTCCATTCGCTGAGGCATTCCTACGCCACCCACCTCCTCGAAGCTGGCGTCCAACTCCGGCTGATCCAGGAGTATCTCGGCCATTCCAGCCCGCGTACCACCGCGATCTACACCCACCTCACCCGCGTAATCCGCGACGACGCCCTCGATCCCATCAACCGCCTCGGGCAGCGCATCTGACGCCACACCACACGCATCGTGGTAGAACTGGCCGACATCTTCCAGCAGGCCAGCCCGGATCTCCGGCATGCCTTCCCAGGGCAAATGCTGCCGTCCCACCTCCGGGCCATGAACGACATCGCCCTCTGCCGTACCCCCGCCCTCGGCGGCTCCGTCTATGCCTGTGACGACTGTGGCGCCCTCGACTACTCCTATCACTCATGCCGCAACCGGCACTGCCCCAAGTGCCAGGACGACCGGGCCCAAACTTGGCTCGACAGCCTTCGCTCCCGCCTCCTGCCCTGTGACCACTATCTGCTCACCTTCACCCTCCCCGCAGAGCTCCGCATCCTAGCCCGCTCCCATCAGCGGCTCGTCTACGGCATCCTACTCCGTGAGGCCGCCGCTGCCGTCCAGACCCGCCCGCGTCGCGATTCTCGCCGTGCTCCACACCTGGTCCCGCACCCTCACCTACCACCCCCACGTCCACCTCCTCGTCACCGCCGGCGGCCTCTCCCCCGACGGCACCGCCTGGGTCAAACCTGCCCACCCTCGCTTCCTATTCCCCGGATATGCACTCTCCGAGATCTTTCGCGCCAAGGTGGGAGACGCCCTCATACGCGCCGGCCTCAAACAGGAAACCGATTCCCACCTCTGGAACAACAACACACCCTGGATCGCCCACATCCAGCAGATCGCCAACGGCCAACGCGCGGCCCTCTACCTCTCGCGCTACGTCTACCGCGTCGCTCTCACCAACCACCGCATCGAACGCTTCGAGCACGGCCGGGTCACCTTCACCTACACCCACGCCCGAACCCACCAGACCCGCCGCATGACGCTCCTCGTTCAGGACTTCATCGCCCGTTTCCTCCAACACGTCCTTCCACGCGGCTTCACCAAGATCCGCTACTACGGCCTCCTCAGCTCCACCTCCGGCAAGGACCTCGAGCGCGTCCGCCATCTCCTCGAATCCGCCGCCCCACAGATCCCTCGGCCACCTGCCGAAGAAGCCGGCGTCGAGGGCCACCCATCCACACCAGCCCAATCCGCCCTACCTGCACCACGCCTCTGTCCCGTCTGCAGGCGCGGTCACCTCTATCTCTTGGGCACCACTTTCAAGCCCAGGGCACCTCCATGATCCACGGACTGCCGATCGCCGCTCCCGCCTGCCCTTGTGCCCCAGCCCAGCGCTGGGTCGCCCAGCCTCGCTGCATCCTTCCCTTTCCGCTCCTCCCCCTCACCCCCCTCCTATCTGACAGCTGGAGCCAAACCACATCTCCGAGCCCCTCCCCTGAACCGCTGCCCCCACCCTCCGACCACTCCCGGAGCGCCTCTCGGCCACTCGCCCACGTCTCACTACCCTCCCCGCAGCATTGAAAACCCAAAACCACGGCTCCCTCCCGCTCCCTCGCCCGGATTGAGCCCAACACCAGATTCTTGCCGCGGCTACGCGCAGCAAGAATCTCTACTTCGATAGGCATCTTCGGCCGCTTCCTCATTTCCTTCTGGCCGAAGAGTCACTCGTCTTAGACCAAGCACCTCAATCAGGCCTGGGTGCACACGGATAATTCTGACGTGACCCCCTGAAACGAGACCAGTGCGGATGTTAGGATCGGGCATCTGGTCGCAGCTACAGGGAGGTCAGCAATGGGGAGGAGACGGCACACGCCGGAGCAGATCATTACGGCACTGAGAGAGGCTGAAGTTGGGCTGGCGAGGGGGAAGACGGCAGCGATGGTGAGCCGTGAGCTCGGGATCAGCGAGCAGACGTACTACCGGTGGCGGAAGGAATTTGGGGGGAATGGGGGTGGATCAGGCGCGCAAGTTCAAGGAACTGGAGCGAGAGAACGCACACCTGAAGCGGGCGGTGGCGAACCTGACGGTGGACAAGCTGATCCTGGAGGAAGCGGCCAAGGGAAACTTCTGAGCCCCGAGCGCCGACGGAGGTGTGTGGTGCATGCACGTCAGCGGCTCGGGGTGGGAGAGAGGCGCGCGTGCCGGGTGCTGGGCCAGCCACGGACGACGCAACGCCGGATCAGGAAGGTGCGTTCCGACGAGGCAGCGCTCCTAGAAGACGTGGTGCGGCTGGCGAGCCGTTTCGGTCGCTACGGATACCGGCAGGTGACGAACCTGCTGCGCATCGAGGGTTGGTCCGTGAACCACAAGCGGGTGGAGCGGATCTGGCGTCGAGAGGGCCTGAAAGTGCCCAAACGCCAACCCAAGCGGGGTCGCTTGTGGCTGAACGACGGCTCCTGTATCCGGCTCAGGCCGCTGCACGATAACCATGTCTGGTCGTATGACTTCGTGAGCACACGGACCGCGGACGGACGAGCCCTGAAGCTGCTCACAGTGCTCGACGAGTACACGAGACAATGTCTGGCGATCAAGGTAGGACGGAGGACTCGAGCGCATGACGTACTCGAGGTGCTGGTAGATCTCTTCGTTCGTCACGGTCCACCCCAGCATCTACGTTCGGACAACGGTCCGGAGTTCACGGCCCAGCTCGTGCGGCGGTGGCTCGCCAGGCTAGGTGTGCAGACGCTCTACATCGAGCCCGGTAGTCCGTGGGAGAACGGTTACAACGAGAGCTTCAACGGCAAGCTAAGGGACGAATTCCTGAACGGCGAGATATTCTACACGCTGCCTGAGGCGGTCGTCCTCGTAGAACAGTGGAGAAGACTGTACAATACCGTCCGACCCCACAGCGCCTGCGGCGGTCGTCCCCCGGCCCCGGAGACGATCAAACCTTCGCCTTGGTTCCTCAGGATGCCTCAGCTCCAGGGGCCGCCGGTGGCTCTGGGTCTAACATAGGAAGTGGTACCGCCACTGGGGGCACGTCACTGCACCGGCCCAAGTTTACTGGCCAACACGAGTGCGTATGGGAGATTCGCGGACGGTTGGTCGCCTTCGGCAACCGGCCGCCAAGTCGGCCTTGACTTTAACCCCTTCTCATGGGAGATGTGGGGTGTGCGGCCCTTTATGCTGCGTCATCCAGCTGCCATTGATGGACCTACTTCTTCGATGATGCGGGCAAATTGCTCTGGCTGTTCGGATGTAATCATATGGCCGCCGGGCAGCATGCGGATATCCAGGCCCTGGTCACCTAATCGCTCTCTGGCTCTTACCACCTGGTTTGGTTCGAAAATGTCGCCTTCACTGCCCACGACATGGAACGACACCGAGCCCTGCAACGCGAGGTACAGGCGACGGAGATCCCACCGCTCGGCATACTCTGCACGGTGCTCCGCAACGAACCCGGCCGCTCTGCTCACGAAGGAGAACCCGTTGCGCCTACTGATAGCATCGTAAATCTCGTCGAATTCCGCGGAAGTCAACCGGTACTCCTTTGAGAACATCGACTTGAGCAGCTGCTTGGACATGAAGCGGGAACGTTGACCGAACCAGGTGACGATGCCCCCTAGCGGTGATCTCAGAGCAGGAGTCGTCATCAACGGATGGCTGTGGGCATCGGCGAAGTAACCCCCATTTGCCATCAAGATTCCTTCAATCTTGGTGGTCGATTTGGCGCCCTGGTTTAGTCGCTCTTCCTGACGACTGAGAAGCTCCAATACCACCAAGGACGAGTAGTCAAAAGTCACGACGAAAGTCGACTGGATGCCCTCAGCTTCCCACAGCGCCTCAACCAGATCGGCACGCTCCATCGTCCCGTAGGGATACGCCGAAGGTTTGTCCGAGTCACCTTGCCCTACATATTCGACGTAGATCTTGGGAAGCATTCCGGTCCCGGTTAGTTGCTGGTTCACCTTTGCCCAGCCGAATGAGCATCCATCACCTACGCATAGGATCTCCATACCGCCCCATGGGGGGCTTCGGGGCCTGCTCTTTGTGATGCCTATATCGCGCGCCGCTGGGCCAGGAGTCCGGATTGAGATCGCGACCAGCGCGAACTCCGTTCACGGCGGTGCGGACCTCCTCCTCCGACCAATTCCACGGTTCAGGGGAGTCAGGTGTGTCCTGCGCCGGAGAGTCGGGTACCTGGCACGCCGCGGCACTCAGGCAGAGCAGAACCGGTGCGAGAAACAGCGAACGTGTCGATCGAGGCGGCGTAGTCTTTGGACTCATAGGACAACTCCGTGTGGGGTTGCCCTCAGCCTACGTCCTGCGTCGGGTCCAGACCAGCACGCTGCCCGCACCGCTCAGTTCACCGCCGCGGCATCGAATCGCCTAGGCTGTGCCAACGACGATCGAAACGGATCGACCGGGAGGCCGAGTAGTCCTCAGTCTCGGAAGAGCCAGACATAGCCTGCAAAGGGCACTACAACTCCTGCAGATGCCGAAACTGGCGTGAGGGCCTGAATATGCGCCTCATGCCGTGGCGGGCCGACATTGAGAGAGGCTAGAGTACGGACTAGGATTCGGGGTCCCAATCCACGGTAAACGCCAGCGTTTGAGAGTTGAAGGCACTGAAGACGCCCGTGGCCCCGCGGACATTCGAGGGAGGTTCGTTCAGGTCGCGCGAATCCTGCTCTCGGTTTTCGTAGAGGTCCGCGTATTCCTGGTTCACTCGGTAGACGCGGGCAACGTGCGGCCCGAGGACCTGCAGTGACCTCGAAAAGATGTCGTAGAAATTCGCCTGCGTGGGAGGAGTCACAAGGCGAAAACCGCTGAACCGTTCCCGGATCTGGTCGGGAAGGATATACTCGGGCTCTCCCTCTACTCTGCTCTCCACGACCACATAGTGAAGCTCACATTCGTCATTGCTCCAGGCCACGGTCAACGAACGGTTGCGGGCGCCCAGTCCCCCTCCGAAGAATCCACCGCCAAACTGAGGCACCAGGAGCTCGGTTCCCGAAATCGCCACATCCAATGGGGGTGGAGGCACCACCGTCGTGGCTTCCGACACAATGTCGTTCCAACCTATCACCAGCTCGAAGACATCCCCCGCCTCCACAACGATGTCACCGGCGAGATCGGCGTAGCGACCGTCGCCCACTCCCGCTAGTTGAAAGGACCGCCCGTCGCGGAGGAGGTGCACCACCGCGTCGTCCACCGGGATGACAACCGCATCAGTCACCTCGAGGCTCGCTGCCAGCGTTAGCCGGACATCTTCGACGGGCTCGCCGGCGAACAGATATGCTTCGACCACGAGCGTACCCTCTGGGGCGGAAGGGCCCACCGAGTCGGAACAACCAGAGAGGAGAGTGAGGGCGGCAATAACCCATTTAGTGTGTTCGGGTTGAATGTTCATCGTGGCCTTTTTCCTCACAGCCCGACTTGCACGGAGAGGTTCGGGGTGAAGCCGAGGAGGTTGATATCAGTCACCGTCATCGGCGCCTGCGTCAAGTCGAATTCCCGGTACCAGACGTTCTGTCGGTCATAGAGATTGAACACGGAGAGCGTGAGGTCGGCGCTCCACCGCCCCAGGGGCAGATGATATGTTGCGGCCACGTCCATGCGATGATAACGCGGCAGGCGCTCGCCGTTCTTCGGACCGACCTCCACGTAAGAGTTCTGGGAGCCGTCCAGAAGGGTCAATGCGTACGCGGACACAGGGGCTGTGTAAGGCGTACCGGACCCGAAGGTCCAAGTCCCGGAGAGGTTGAGGCGCGGCATGACGGAATACGTCCCAACCACCTTGAGCTCATGGCGCTGATCGTGGAGAGCAGGAAACGGGTGTCCATCGTTCAGATCGGGAAAAGTGTGTTCGATCTTAGCGAGCGTGTAGCTGATCCACCCGGTGGCCGGGCCCGCGGTGCGTTGCAGAAGGACCTCCAGGCCGCGGGCCTTCCCGGTGCCGGTGAAGAAGAGGTCGTCGAGGCTGCGGCCCGGTCGTTGGAAACGGAGCGAATACTCGGTCAGTCCGTCGAGGTCCTTTTGGAAGCCCTCCACGTCGATGAGCCAGCCGGCGTTTTCCCAAGAGGCGCCCAGCACATACTGCGTGGCCCCGGATACTGCAACGTCGTTATCATCGGCGAGAAGCCAGAAATCTCTGGCGCCTTCGGTCACGTTGTCGTTGACAACTCGAGCTACGAACTGACGGAAACGGCCAGCGGACGCCTTGAGCGTCATCCCGCTCCCGAGCCCAAGCGAGGCACTCCCCCTGGGCTCGACATAGGTCCGTCCCGTACCGTCGAAGTAGGTCGCCCGCAAGCTAAGGTCTAGGCTGACTCTCGGGGCTGGGCGCCACGTGTACTGAAGGTAGGCTGCGACCTGCGCTGCCTGTTGCTCACGATCGAGAACTGTCAAGGTGTCATTGCGCACGAAGTCGAACGAGACGGTCGGCAGACTGGCCTGAACGCCTCCCTGGAGCAGATGTGCGCTCGTCGCCTGCAGTGCGTTGTTGAGCTGCAGGGTTAGATCTTCGACCCGATTCCGCTCGCTCGTTCCGTTCCGCGCCGTGAAGGTGATCGAGTCCGTACCTGCGACCCTCTGAGTGGCTCTCACGCGATCGTAGTCGGAGAAATAGCGCGACAGCGACGCCATCGCCGTGGTGTGCAGCTGCAGGTTCCACTGTCGTGACCACTGGGCGCTCGCTCCGGCGTTACCCCAGTCCGTTACGTCATCTAGAGCGCTGAACAGCGTCGCTCCGGCCCCACCGACGTCCAAGTTTTGCGCCTCGTCCCGAGAGCGGTCGAGGTGATCCTGGCCGTTGTAGAGGCTCAGGGCGAGCACATCGCGATCAGTCGGAAGGAACGTGAGACGCCCATTCAGGTCGTAGAAATGAAAGTCAGGGCTCACAGCCACAGCGTTGCCGTCCCGAGCGAACCCCAGAGCACCACGCCTCCTGCCGCCGAAGCCCGCAGGAGCCTGCGTAGCGGGCTCCGCACCAGCATCGCCGGACAGTGTGTTGAAAATCTTCTCGTAGAGGCCTGAACGAATGAGGTCCGTATAGGACCGGCGACCGGTGAGGACGATGGACCCTCTACCCCCGAGCGGTACCTCGACGACCGCGCCTCCGCTCAACAGGTTGGCATTGAGCGAAGCGTGGTAGCTTTCCGGATCTCCAGCTTTACCGGTGAGTTGGACGACACTCGACGTGCGACCCCCGAACCGGGCGGGAAAGCCGCCCTTCCACACCTGTACGTCTTTGATCGCGTTGGCGTTGAAGGCGCTGAAGAACCCGAAGAAGTGGTCCACGTGATAGACGGTCATCCCGTCCAGAAGGACGAGATTCTGATCGGGCGTGCCGCCGCGCACGAAGAGGCCCGACGATCCCTCGTTCGTTCCGCTCACGCCGGGCAGGAGCTGGAGCGAACGAAAAATGTCCACCTCTCCTATGTTCGGCAGCAGACGGAGTTGTTCGGGGGCGATGCTAACCTTGCTCGGCGAGGGCTCGACGCGCACGATCTCGTGCGCAGTCAACGAAACGACGAGGGAATCCATCGCCAGCGGGATCACCCTTAGCTCGACCTGCACGGGTCCGCCCACGTCAGCACCTACGAGATCCAAACGTGCCTCGGAGTATCCGATGCGCCGAACGACCAGGGTAAAAGGACCGTCAGGTGCGCTCAGAAGGACGAAACGACCGTCCAAGTTGGTGAGGGTGCCGAGCGACGTGCCCTCGACGAAGACATCGGTGTTGGGCAGCGCCTCCCGGGTGCCCACTTCGCGCACAACCCCTGCCACGGTGGCAGATTGGCCGCGCGCCTCAGCGCTCGCGATGGTCAGCGCCGCCGCTGCTAGGACGATCAGAATACTAGCGAAGCCCCTCATGAAGCCTCCGGTTGACTGTGCCCTTCGCGAGAGGCCATAGCGGTGCCGGCGGATAGCAGAGCCCGGCGGCAGCCCCCTCCTTGCTCGTGTGGACGTCCCAGGACGACCGCCTTGCACAGGTCAGCGCCGATGCGCGAGGACACGTGGCGTATGAAGTCGACACCTGCCTGGCTCAGTCACCTTGATGTCGCCCGTGGCCGAACCGTTAAGAGGAGGCTGCTGTCCGAAATGGCGACCTAACATGGATGTGGCGCCTGGGGTCGTTGACTGGCGCAACTAGCCGGGAGGTGGCACGATGACCGACCTCTCTGGCTATGCGCTAGGCGCACGCGGGTTCGCACGGAGTGGGGCTGGTGAGGCCGAGCTGGAGGGCAACCAGGCAAACCCACAGTGGCGTCAGCCCACCAGCCTCTTCGTGACTTTCTCGGACGCGGATTTCCGCCTCGGCTTCAGCGCTGCCCAGACCACTCTCGGGGCGGTGGCGAGGCTCGTCGATGCCCGCGTCGTGAGTAGGCGCTAGGGGGTGACGTGCCCCCAGTGGCGGTACCACTTCCTATGTTAGACCCAGAGCCACCGGCAGCCCCTGGAGCTGAGGCATCCTGAGGAACCAAGGCGAAGGTTTGATCGTCTCCGGGGCCGGGGGACGACCGCCGCAGGCGCTGTGGGGTCGGACGGTATTGTACAGTCTTCTCCACTGTTCTACGAGGACGACCGCCTCAGGCAGCGTGTAGAATATCTCGCCGTTCAGGAATTCGTCCCTTAGCTTGCCGTTGAAGCTCTCGTTGTAACCGTTCTCCCACGGACTACCGGGCTCGATGTAGAGCGTCTGCACACCTAGCCTGGCGAGCCACCGCCGCACGAGCTGGGCCGTGAACTCCGGACCGTTGTCCGAACGTAGATGCTGGGGTGGACCGTGACGAACGAAGAGATCTACCAGCACCTCGAGTACGTCATGCGCTCGAGTCCTCCGTCCTACCTTGATCGCCAGACATTGTCTCGTGTACTCGTCGAGCACTGTGAGCAGCTTCAGGGCTCGTCCGTCCGCGGTCCGTGTGCTCACGAAGTCATACGACCAGACATGGTTATCGTGCAGCGGCCTGAGCCGGATACAGGAGCCGTCGTTCCACCGCATCGCGGTCCGGAAATCGTCCCAGATCGCCGTCGTCGCCGTAGCCCGCGAACTCGTCGGCTTCATGTGGGCCGTCATGCGTGAACTCGAAATCGAGAAGACTCACGCCCTCGATACCGCGGCCTGATCACCCCAACAGAGGACCCGAGGCACGATAGGAGGACGCTCGACCGAATTGTTGGTCATCGCCTCACGAGGCGGACACTAGCCAACTCAGTATGAGCCAGCTCCAGACGAATCTGACTTAGTGCCGCGCTGGGTGGGAAACTTCCTAATCGGCGAATATTAGTAGTGAACCGGTCCCGGTTTCCTGGACAAGTGGGCGGCGTAATCAGGCCGCCATGCGGGTGAGCTGCTCGCGGACCTCGGCCGGGGTCTTGTGGCCGTGCCGCTCGATGAGCCAACCGCGGTTGTAACGCTCGATGAAACCTCCGATCACCGTCCTCGCCTCCTCCAGGCTCTCAAAGTCGTGCAGGTAGAGGCACTCTTCCTTCAACGTCCTGATGAACCGCTCGATCAGGCCGTTGCACTCGGGCTCGCCGACGTAGGAGGCCGTCGAGCGGATGCCGAGCCAGGCGAGTTCGCCCTGGAACTGGTGTGCGGTGTACTGGGCACCCCAGTCGTGTCGTAGCCCGAGGCCGAGCGCGATCTTCGGAGCGTAGCCGTCCATGTAGGTCCTCACACCCTGACGGATCGGCTCGAGCGCCGCCCACCGGTCACCCTTCTTCGCGACGTGCCAGCCGACGACATCGCTCACGCAGTGGTCGACGGCCCCGAAGAACCAGCACCAGCCGTCGGCCTTCGTATAGAATCTGGTCGCATCCGTGCCCCACAGCTCGTTGGGCGTGTCCGTCGTGATTCGGCCGCTGTGGCTGCGGTCGCCCCGGGGATGCCTTCCCTTACGCACCGGCGCCAGGAGTCGGTTCTCTCGCATGAGCCTCAGCACCCTGTTCTTGCCCACCCAGATCCCCTTGGGCCGCAGCCGTACCCTCACCTTCCGGTGCCCCTCGCCGAGGAAGTCGCTCTCCTCGAGTACCTGCCGGATCTCTTCCACCAAGGCCTCGTCGCTCAGCTCCGTTTTGGGGCCCCGCTTCTTCGGCTCCCTCGACTCATCGTTGCCTCGCTCCTCAGCCTGGTAGACCGTCGAGCGAGCGATGCTCCAGACCTCGCAGATCATCGTCAGCGGGTAGCGCCGTCCCGTCGCCGGACTCATTCGCTGCCGCGCTTCAAGAGCTTCTTCAGGTCGTCCCCGTAGCCCCTTTTTTCGAGGAGCTCGCTCGCGAGCTCCATCCGCATCGTCACCTCGCCCAGCTTCGCCCGGGTCCGGATCAGCTCACGTTCCCCGGGATCGCGGCTACGGCGTTTCAGACCTTGCTGACCTCCCTCCAGGAACACGCGCCGCCATTCCTCGAGCTCCGCAGGCGAGACCTGGACCTCACGGCTCACTTCGCCCAGGTCCTCCCCGCGTAGCAGTCGCAGCACCACCTCCGTCTTCTGCCCCGCGCTCCAACGCTCGGGCAGCTCCGCCCTTCCTTCACGACCTTCGGTCGCTTTCGACTCCCCAGGCTTGGGAGACATCAAAACACCCCCTCTCTCTGGACCCCGTCGTCGCTGCCAATCTACTGTCCAGAGAAATCGGGGGCGCTAAAGTAGGATCATCGTCGAAGCTGACCTCGGGTCCTCTTCGCTATTTGAAAACCCTTGCGCCAGCCCTTTCATATTAGTTCGGCACCAACCGCTCCAGCTCCTCAAAGAAGTTGATGATTAGCTTTACCTGCTAATGCCGCCACCGAGTTGATATCCGAGTTTTCCAGAATGCTCTTCGCGTAACCCTCTCTGGCGACTTGAATCATGGCACGTCCGACGTTCTCGGTGGTCGTCACGTGGGTGGATAGGAAACGTCTCATAAACGGGTAAACGGGCGCCGCAGCGAGATGCAATGCCCGGTAGAGCCGCCGCGGCGAGCGAACACCCCTAACGGGGTGAATGTAGCCGGGCCGAAACATGAAGGCTTTGAGCGGCATGGCGAGGAGATCGTTTTCGGTCTTGCCTTTTACCCGAGCCCACATGACTCTCCCCATCTCGGTGCTATCGGTGCCCTCGCCAGAGATATAGCAGAAGGTCAGTCGAGGGGACTGTGCAGCAACGGCACTCGCCGCCGCCATCGTAAGGTCGTAGGTGAGCCGACGGTATTCGGCCTCCTTCATACGGACCGAGGAAACGCCAAGACAGAAGAAGCAGGCGTCGTAGCCTGCGAAATCAGATGACACATCCGAGTAGGCGAAGAAGTCCGCCCGGATCATCTCTCGAAGCTTGGGGTGCGTGACGCCGCATGTGCGACGACCAACCACTAGGATGGCATGAACACTCGACTCATCCAGGCATTCTCTAAGGACACCGGCTCCGACCATGCCCGAAGCACCAAACAGTATGACTCTCATTGCGGTATCCCCACTCGGGCTTGGTCGAGACATATCGGATAACTAGGGCCTGTTAACACTATCTGAGAACCTCGACGATGAGCGCAAAGTGGATGAAGGCCGTGAACATCACGTCGAGCTTGTCAAAGCGGGAGAAGATTCTTCTGAAGCCTTTGAGTCGCCGAAATAACCGCTCTATTTCGTTGCGACGGCGATACATGATTCGATCGTACTGCCACGGGCTAACACGGCCCTGTTTGGGTGGCACGACCGGCGTAAACCCCAGCTCCAACACCAATTGCCGTGTTTCGGCCCCCTCGTAGGCCCGGTCCATGATCATCGACACAGTGGAGTGTACCGGCTTCAACATGCGTAGCAGTTCGCGTCCTTCGGGTGCGTCGTGGTTGTGGCCTGGCGATAGCGAGAAGGTTATCGCGGTTCGAGCATCTGCGGCAACCATATGAATCTTGGTGGTCCAGCCTCCACGCGACTTCCCGATGGCCTGCGGGCCGTTTTTTTTAGCGCGCCGGTGCCATCAGGGTGCACTTTGACGATCGTACTGTCGAGCGACAGCGCTTCGATCTTGATCCGGATGATCTGCTCGTCCTGCAGGGCCGCAAAGACACGATCCAGCACACCTGCCCTGGCCCAGCGATTCATTCGGGTGTAGATCGTATGCCAGTTACCGAAGCGCGCAGGCAACCCGCGCCACTTGCAGCCGTGCTCGGCCACATACAGGATCGCGTTAAGCACTTCGAGATTGGAGAAGCTCACATTGCCGCGCTGACGTGGAAAGCAAGCCTCTATCCGACGATATTGGGACTCTGTGATTTTCATAGCCCCAATATAATACAAATGGGCCTTTAGTGTTAACAGGCCCTAGCTGATTTCTTAGGAAGTTACACCAATGAGGACAGGAGCGATCGGTGGGCCGACCTCCTGGTAGCATACAGCCGAGTAGACCCGCTTACGATTCAGACCATCCGGGTAGGCGGAGGTTTGGAACAGGACGGGAACTGATTGTCGGGACGTGATCCTTGACCCCTTCAGAGCCGGGCAATACGCTGGCTGAGGGCCTTAGACTCTCGTGACGACTCGCCAGCAGCCTGCCTCAACCGTCCCAGCGCTTATTCGGGTCGAATCGCTGGAACCTCAAGACCGGGAGACCGACGGCCTCCTGAGTTACTGGCCTTCCACCAACTCCAGGCGCTTCTTTGCCTCCCGCTTTCCGATCCCTCTAAGGGACACCAACGTCGGCAAGTGCTTCCCGCTCGGCTTGGTACTTCCACTCTCCCAGTTGTAGATCGTCGAGCTGCTGACACCGACGAGGCTCGCGTATTCCTCCTGGGACAATCCCGACCTCCTCCGCTGTGCTTTCAGTGACCGAAACGAAAATCTCGTCCTCTGTGTAGGCTCTGCTTGCGAAGGCCCGGCGTTCAGTCGCTTCGTCTCGCGAGACTGCAGGTAACTCACCGTCCGTTCCAGAGCCGTGTTTCTTCGCTTCAGCTCTGCGATCTCCCGACGGTGCTGGGCAACCGCCCTCTTTGTTGCCTCAAGCTCAGAACGGACCTCCCTGCGGGCGAGTCTCCGGATCTCCTGTTTGAGAACGGCCTGTAGGTTCGGCATTCGTGTCTCCTAGAGCCCCCGATCACCACGCCTTCCACGAAGACGCGAAGCCAGGGGATCAGTTTGGTCAGGGAATCAGCCCACCTAGCGTGCGGGCTCTTACGTTGCTTGAAGGCATTGTTATGCCTCGGCTCGCTTCGACTCGGAGCCCCAGCAGTTCTTCGTGAAGACGCTCCGCGATGACGCTCGTGCCGGAGGTCGTCGGCCAGGTACACGACGGCCATCCCGCCCTCACCGAGCTGGCGCTCGATGCGGTAGCGGCCTTCGTGGGCTGCATTAAGGCGGGTGACGGGATCGGTCATTAATTCGGCACCAGCCGTTTCAGCTCCTCGAAGAAGTTCTGGACGAGGATGAGTTGGGATGGCGGACCGGGGTCCTCCTGTGAGTCGCCCTGGTACGGCCGATACATCAGGAATCGCTGGTCGTCGGGAGCGATGTCGTAGAGGATGCTGACCGCGCCACTGTTGTAACCAGGTGGGAGGGTGAACAGCGTCTCTTTCCCTCCAACCTGGAAGCTTGAGGCCGTTTCGACCTGGGTGGCCACGAGCGCGCGACTGCCATCTATGTAGAACAGTTCCCGCCCGTTGTGTGCCCAGACCGGCTGGACGCCTCCGTCCGTCGAAATCTGCCACTTGCCCGAGTCCACATCAGGGAACGGGCGCACGAAGACCTCTGGAGAACCTGTTTCGGTTGACACATAGGCGAGCCAGCGTCCGTCTGGTGACAGGGCAGGCGCTTGTTCGTCGTACTCCTCCGTGAGCAGCGGCAGCGGCACGCTGTCCACTCCTGGACGGAGTGCGAGGATATGGCGACCACCGGTGCGAAGCACCATCCACTCCCCATCCGGGCTCCAGAAGCCTACTCCCGGATTCCCCCCCGAACTCCCGCCAGGAGACAACACCTCCGGCTCTCCGGTACCGTCGGCCCGCCTCGACCATACGTCAAAGTTTCCTGACCGGTTCGACAGGAACGTCACGCTCTCTCCATCGGGTGCCCACCTGGGCCTTATGTCTATGCCCTCGTAGAACGTCAGGCGCGACAGCGGGCCGTCGGGCAGCTGCTTGACCCAGATGTCGGCACCAGCTTGAGTCTCCGCCTTCAGCGCCAACCGCGCGCCGTCCGGTGAGAGGCTCCATCCGGGGTTGCCCCCGGGGACGAACGACCACCCCGCCTCGACAGGCGTCGCCTGACCCGAACGCGTCACCCAGACGAACTCGTTGGAGCCGCCCACCCCACCGGTCTTGTATAACAGCGTGCCCGTTTCAGACAGCGCGAACTGAGACACCGAGTTGGGATTGACCTGGACCCCCTCCAGCAGCGCGACTGACGGCCCCGTCACCTCCAAGCTCCTGAGGTCGAAGGGCGCAGCCATCAGCGTACCCTCAGCCGTTACATAGACCACGTGGCCGGACGATGCGTAGTATGCCTGAACGCCTGTGAGAATCTCGCGCGGCTCGCCGCCTTCTGGCCCCACCACTGCGATTCTGCTGTCCTCCACGCTGCTTGCGACGATCGTGAGCAACAGGCCGCGTCCGTCGGGCAGCGCCCGCGGTAAGTGCTGGCTTACGTCCGTCGGGGAAGTCACCGCTTCAGGCTCGCCACCCATCGCGGGCACGCGGCGAATGACGTCTTCACGGCTGAAGTAGATCATCCCGTCCGAACTCCAAGACGTGCCAGTAGTCGCCAAGGCAAGCGTCGACGGTGGACCACCGCGAAGCGAGACGGTCTTGATGCTCCCCTCAGCGCGGAACGCCACGGAGAGGCCGTCGGGCGACAACGCAGGATCGGCGGCACCGTCCGTACCAGGTATCGGAACAGGCTCCAGATTCTCGAGCGCCCGATGCCAAAGTTGCGTGCCACCGTCGGGGGCCAAGCCCACGTAGATGAGCCGCAAGCCGTCGCGCGATAACGCGAACTCTGGGCCGCCGTAGGTTGCCAGGGCCCGATCCTCTCCGAGGACCACCTCGAACCGAGCCACCGGGGAGAACTCGGAGGTAGGGCGCAGGAGCGCCCAGCCGAAACCAAACGCGAACACGAGCGCCAGCGCGCCCAATCCCATCGACAACGGGTTCCAAAGCCCTCGGCCAACGCTGACGCCCGCAGCAGCTTCGTCTCCGTGTCCGAACCCAGGATCAGCGAGCGCCTTCGCGAAGTCCTGCGCGCCAGTGAACCGATCCGCTGGTAGCTTCTCCAACGCCTTCCTGATCGCCGCGTCCACGTTCGAAGGGACCGATCCCCGCTTCTTCGATGCCCACACTGGATCGCTAGTGAGGATCTCTCCCAGCACTGCCTGGGCTGTGCTCCCCGTGTACGGAGGACCACCCACCAGCATCTCGTAAAGGACGCAGCCGAGCGCGTAAACGTCGGTACGCGAATCAACGTCTCTATCACCCGTGGCCTGTTCGGGTGACATGTAATGCGGTGTGCCCAGGCTGAGTCCCGTTTCGGTGACCCTTCCTCCACCTGCTTGAGCAACAGCCAGGGCAATCCCAAAGTCCGCTACGGTGGGCTCCCCTTCACTGCTCAGTAGGATGTTGCCCGGCTTGATGTCGCGATGGACGACTCCGTGCTTGTGAGCGTAGTCGAGAGCTGAAGTCACCTTCTTTGTGATCTCAAGGGCTTCTTCGACACTCAGTTGCTTCTCTCTATCGATCTTCTGTCTGAGAGTCTCACCCTCGACAAAGGGCATGACGTAGTAGAGGAATCCGTCGGCCTCACCCGAGTCATGCAGCGGGAGAATGTGGGGGTGCTGAAGGTTGGCCGTCGTCTTGATCTCGGCCAGAAACCGCTCGGCACCGACGACCGCTGCGAGCTCAGGTTTGAGAACCTTGAGCGCGACCTTCCGCTCGTGCTTGAGATCGTCCGCCAGGTAGACCGTCGCCATCCCGCCCTCACCGAGCTGGCGCTCGACGCGGTAGCGGCCTTCGAGGGTGGCGTTCAGGCGGGTGACGGGATCGGTCATGACCCTACCCTGCGGGAGGAATGATCAGACGCCTAGTTAGCTATCATAGGACGGTACGTGCTTCCTCGGCCCCTAAGCAGCACCCAGTTGCTCCATCATTGCTGCGGTGTCGGTTACGCCCCAGTGCTCGGCGAGCTTGCCATTCTCAAGTCGAAAGAAGTCCCCGAAGGAGACGCTGATCTGCCTGCCGGTTCCCGGCATATCCATGAACTCGCCCCTGTGTGTCCCCGCCATCGTGCCCCGGACAGCGACTATGTCTCTCTCGGAGACGATTTCATCGGATGTCATGGTTAGGTCTGGAAAGGCTTCTCGGAGATTCTTGAAGAACTGGATGACTCCCTGCTTGTTGGGCTCTAAGCCGGGAAACGCCTCATGCTCAATCAGGTCATCCGCAATCAGCTCCTCCATGGTCCTGAAGTCCCCCGTCCCCATAGCCGCATAACAACGCCGAACGACTGCCTTGTTCTGCTCAGACATCGTACCCTCCCATCGTGTCGCCGAAGGTCCAGTGATTCTCCGCCATCATAGGCATTATGGGGGCGTGGCGTCCACGCGGGATCGGTCTGAAGAGAAGACGAGGAAAGATCGGCGTTCTCCTCCGGGAGTGGGTGCGCTTTCGTTAGCACGAGCCAAGACCCCAGTCACCAAGGAGGACAACGCCGATGGAGAGGTATGTAGGGCTGGACACGCACCAGTCAAGCTGCACGCTGGCGGTCGTGGGTCCGAGCGGAAAGCGGCTGGGCTCGCACGTAGTGGAGACGAACGCGCGGGCGCTGATCGAGGTGCTCCACCAGATCCCGCCCAACCGACACCTGTGCCTGGAGGAGGGAACGCTGGCAGGGTGGCTCTACGAGGTGCTCGAGCCGCACGTGCAGGAGCTCGTCGTGACCGGGATGGGCACGAGGCGGCGGGGTCCGAAGAACGACAAGGTGGATGCGTTCTGGCTGGCGGAGCAGATGCGGATCGGAGCGATCGAGACCAAGGTCTACAAGAGCCGGCATCAGTTCCTGCGGCTGGGTCATTTGGCGAAGGCCTATGCCGTGCCTCGGCACCACGCCGAGATGGATCACCTTTAGGCTCTCCGTTCTGCCGCCAAGCAGGGCGCCGAGGGTGCCACCCACGGCGGCGACGCCAAGGATAGGGGCGGTCTCCACCATGCCGTCGTGGCCGCACAGGAATTTCGGATTGGAAGCGTCCTCCTGGTGGCAGCTGACCGTGGAGGCCAAGAATGCCCCGACGGCGCCGAGGGCTAACCCCACGAAGACTCGTCTGGTGCGACCGGGAGGCGCATCGGTCCGCACCGACATTCCCACCAGGGCTCCCACACCGCCTGCAACCAGCGACCCACCCACGAAACCGACCCGGCATAGACGAAGGTAGGCTCCCGAACCCATGCACCGGCTTCCAACCAACTCATCGAGTGACATGACCACCGCGCTCACGGTCACGCCCGCCGCGAAGCCGGCCAGCTTGTGCGTGTGGGTACCAGACATCTCGAGGGCTTCCTGAGCCACCAAGGGCTGCCAGGCCACCGAGCCAATGAGCATCAGCGCGGCGATCCGAATGGGACTACCCATCAAGGCCCTCCGAGAGTGGTGGGGAAATTGGGGCTAAAGCTCGGGCTTGAGCACCTTGAGCGCGACCTTCCGCTCGTGCTTCATGCTCTGAGGGGAAGGGCCCGTTCCGCTGGTGGGTCCCTTTTCGCTCGGCGGTCCCTCGGCCGTAGCTGGGCTTACTACGTATGTGGTTTGGAAGGGATTTCGGAATAATGCTGGGAGGGGATTGTTGGGACGAGTGATAGGATTGCAGGAGGGGGCAAGGACCGACGAGAGCAGATCAGAGCAGACAGGAACGCGGGCGACCGTGAAACTTGTAACGATGGTTCTGATGAATCGGACGTCAGTGCGGTACCAGCCGCTTCACGTGAACATCAGTCCACCAGGCCGCCGATCAGTTCCGGCTCGACGTGAATGGGGTCATCCGGTGTTTTGAAGCCCGCGCGCGATACCGTTGACTGTGCCCAGAAGCGCCTCGAATAAACCGTCGTCCGGACGACCCTCCTCGCGCCACCGGCGGAGGAGGTCCACCTGCAGGATGTTCATGGGATCGACGTACGGATTCCGCAGCCGGATCGAGCGCTGCAGCGTGGCCTCGGAGTCAAGGAGCGAGTCCTCCTGCTTGATGTCCAGGACGTGAACGACTGTACGGTCGAACTCGTCGCGTACCGCGTCGAAGACCGGGCGCGTCTCGCTGGAGGCCAGGCTGGTGTACAGGCTCGCGATCTCCAGGTCTGCTTTGGCCAGGACCATCTCCACGTCGGAGATCAACGCCCCGAAGAACGGCCAGCCCGCCGCGGCTTCCCGAAGGGTCTCGATACCGTACCGCTCCGCCGCCGCAGCGAGCCCCGTCCCGAGGCCGTACCAGCCGGTCAGCATCGCTCGGCACTGCGTCCACGAGAAGACCCAAGGGATAGCGCGTAAATCTTGGACGCCCGCACCCGCACGTCGCGACGCCGGCCGCGATCCGATCGCCATGCGCTCGATGACGTCGATCGGCGTCCCGGAACGGAAGTACGATGTGAAGCGCGGGTCGTCGTATACCAGCGCCCGGTACGCCGCTCGCGCCGAGTCGGCCATCGTATTGGCGGCGGTGCGCCAGCGCTCCGGTAGAGGCTCGGGCTCTTCCGCGGCGCGCAGGACGATCGCACCCAGCATGCGCTCCAGGTTCCGAAGGGCGATCTCCGGCAGGCCGTATTTCGCGTCAATGACTTCGCCTTGCTCGGTGAGCCGCAGACGCCCCCCAATTGATGCGGCCGGCATCGCCGCGACGGCGCGGTGCACCGATCCGCCGCCCCGCGATGCGGTTCCGCCTCGGCCGTGAAAAACGGTGAGCTCTACATCGTGCCGGGTCGCCGCCGACGCCATCCGCTCGAGCGCCTGCTGCAGCGCCCAGCGCGCCGAGGCGATCCCACCGTCCCTGTTCGAGTCCGAGTACCCGACCATGACCATTTGACGGTTCTTCCGCTGGGCCAGGTGCGGGGCAACGACCGGGTCCGTGAAGAGCCGGTCGAGCACCTCTTCTGCCCGCTCCAGGTCGGGTACCGTCTCCAGGAGGGGTGCGACGTCGAGCGGCAGGGCCTCCGCGCTCCAGAGGCCGGCGAGTTGCGCGAGCCAGAGCACCGTCAGTACGTCGTCGACGTCCTGGGCCATCGAGATGATGTACGATCCGATCGCGCCTTGCCCATATGCGCGACGCCCCTCCGAGATCGCCGTGAAGACGTCGAGGGTACGGCGCACCCGCTCGCTGACATCGTCGATCGTGGGGGATCTCTCGCCTCCCTCGATGAGGGCACGCAGCCGGTCCGCCCGCTCGGCTGCGAGTCGATCCGGCCAGGACTCGTCGCCGAGCAGCTCGGCCACTACGTCCCGGAGTTCACGGCCGTCCTGGCGGATGTCGAGCACCGCCATGTGAAACCCGAATGCCCGGACTCGGCGTAGGAGCCGACGGACGCCGAAGAGGCCCGCGTTGGCTCCCCGATTCGCCTCGAGGCTTTCGGCGATCGTCCGAATGTCCGCGAGGAGCTCCCCCGGCTCGGCGTACCTGTTGGCCGCGTCGGTCCGAGTCGCGCGGAGGCGGGCGCCGACGAGCTCGAGCGCCACCCGGTAGCCCATCCCTTCGTGCCGAGGCGGAACGGCTGCCCTCGCGTCGGCGAAGTCGGCGGCGTATTGGTCGATCATCGATGACACAGCCGGACTCCAGACGACACGCGAAGCGGACTGCGAGAGATGTCGTCCGAGTGCAACGAGCTCCGATTCGTAAGCAGTGAGAGCCAGATCGCGGTGTCGGCGCAACGTCGCTCGGATCGTGGTCGCGTCGACGTTCGGGTTGCCGTCCATGTCCCCACCGACCCAGGAACCGACCCGAATCAACGACGAGCTGTCGACATGCCTATCCATGCCTGCGGCCTCCAACGCCTCGTCCAGGCGCTCGTGCAAGGCTGGAAGCACGTGATACAAGACGTGCGCGACGTAATAGAGCACATTCTCGCGCTCGTCCTCCACTGTCGGGCGTTCCGACGGGTGCTCCTCCGTCTGCCACGCGCTCGTGATGTTCTCACGAATCCTCGCGATCGCGACCCGCTCCTCGTGGGACGTACGCGACGGGTCCAGTCGGTCGAGCAAGAGGTGAGCGATTCTCTCCTGCTTCTCGAGGATGATCCGACGGGTTGCTTCAGTCGGATGCGCGGTGAAGACCGGTTCGACCCGGGACGTCTCGAACAGTTCGACCATGCGTTCGACTCCGACACCGAGGTCCGCCAGGCGGCGGACCGTATCGGCGAGCGAGCCCCTCTGGGGAGCCTCTTCGTCCCGCCTGCGCTCGCGTCCCCGGCGGATCCGATGCACCCGTTCGGCCAGATTGACGACCTGGAAGTAAGTAGAGAAGGCCCGCGCGACCTCGGCAGCCGCCGCCGGCTCGAGGTCTCCGAGCGCCTCCCGCAGCTCGCCGGCCGCTCCGGCGACACCCTCTCGGCGCCGGATCGCCGAGTGCCGCGCCGACTCCACACAGTCGAACAGCTTGTCGCCGCCCTGCTCCCGTATGACCTTGCCAACGAGATCCCCCAGCAGGCGGACGTCTTGCCGTAGGGGCTCGTCACGCGGAGGGAAGTCGATGTCGCGAAGGCTCAACGGGGGCGGTCGTCAGTGGGTGTGGGTCGTAGGTCTGTCGCACATCTCCCTTGCCGTCGAGACGACACCGCGCTGACCGAGAGATCGGGCCATGCGGACCGGGTCACGGCGACTGCCCATGCTGAGGGGATCACGCTCAGGTTGGTGACAATATCATTGCGCGAGCAGATCCACGTCGAGTGCATGGCCGCGTTCAAGCGGGTGACAGGATCCGGGTGGTTCACCCGATCAAGATGCAGGGCAGGACAGCGAACCGCGAGAAAGACTCTATACAGAACGGCCGGCCCCCGATCGGCATGCCAGCCTTGCAGGTCACCAACGACTGGGCCCTAGGGGAAAGGTGGGTCTTCGCGTTTGGTAGGGTTGAGAGACGGACCGGCGGAGGGGTTTCTCTTTCCGTGTACGTATTTGGAGGATTCTTGCTGAGGTTGGAAGACCGGCACCGGGACCGATGAACGCGGGTCGTTGGTGATCTCTAGAGCCTCTGGGCCCTCCCCTGTCCTCCCGTGGGTTCGAGATTCAGATCCGCCCCAGATGTGCCGGTCGATCTCTCCTGGATTCGGGAACGGCAACGGAAGCCGCGGGAGGGGTATCGATCTGTAGTAGTCAGGGAGTTGGGACAGTGGGGGGGGGTGGGGAGGGCTGCCTTCTCCTACATCACTTCGACGCTTGGTGACCCTGGCGTAGGTAGGCTTAGGTCGGCGGGGTCAGGAATCGGGATCGTCAAATGCGTCGTACCCGGTGGTCCTTCGGCAGATCGATGAAGAACTCCCTCTCCTGCCGATCATCGCTGTAGAACAGGACGAGACGGGTCGGCACGATTGAGGTGAACACCGCGAGGTCTGGAAGACCCGCGAATCGGTGGGCGAACCAGCGAGCTTGCTCGGGATCCCGTGTCCAGGACCAACCCCGTTCATATTCTCGCTTCAAGCCCCGCGCGGCCCCTCGACCGTAATCACTCGGTGCACGATGCCGTCGACGATGAGGTAGAACAGCACCGTCATTTTGCTTTCATGGACAATCCCGATGCCATCGTCGAGCACACCTTGCAGGGCACTGAATTCATCACCTTGCCGACGCTGATAGGGAATTGATGTCTGAGTTCTCAAGGACGTTTTTCCTGTAACTCCATTTCGTAACCGTAATCATGGCACGCCCGATATTCTCAGTCGTCGTCACATGTGTAGACAGGAAACGTCTCAACAACGGATAGACGGGTGTCGCAGCCGCATGCAGCGCCCTGTAGAGTCGTCGTGGAGAGCGAATACCCCTAACAGGATGAATGTACCCTGGGCGAAACATGAAAGCGTTGAGCGGCATACCAAGGAGACTGTTTTCAGTTTTGCCCTTCACTCGGGCCCACATCGTTCTCCCGATCTCGGTACTGTCAGTACCCTCACCGGAGACGTAGCAGAACGTCGCATGAGGGGAGAGCTCAGCAATGGCCTTCGCGGTTGCCATGGTAAGGTCGTAAGTAAGCCGATGATATTCGGCCTCCTTCAGGCCAGCCGAAGAGACGCCAAGACAGAAGAAGCAGGCGTCGTAGCCTATGAGATCAGCCGACACATCTGAGTAGTCGAAGAAGTCCCCTCGGATCATCTCTCGTAGCTTGGGGTGCGTGACGCCGCATGTGCGACGACCCATCACCAGGATAGCGCGAACGCTCGGCTCATCAATGCATTCTTGGAGGACACCGGCCCCAACCATGCCCGAGGCACCGAACAGTACGACTCTCATGGTGGACAGGCGATTCCCTTTAGCCGTGGTCTCCGCATCTACCGCCCGCCCTTGGTTTGGTCAACGGTGTGAGGATCGGACGTCTCGCGATTTTCGACGCTTGTCCTCAACTCATGTTGGCAACGCCGAGTCGCTCCCTCAGACGCTCAAGGAGCTGTGTCAGGGTCCGTGCCTCCTCACTCGTGAGGGCCTTGGCCGTCCGCCGGTTCATCTCCTCAGTCGCCTGGTCCATCTCGGCGAGCAGGCCGAGCCCCTCTTGAGTGATGGCGATATCCACGCGGCGCCGGTCTTCCTCGTTCGGCTGGCGGCTAACCAGCCCCCGCTTGCGGAGTTTCTCCACGAGGCGGGTCGTGTTTGCGGTACGGTTCAGCATCCGCTCTTGCACGTCGCACAGGTTGTACGTGCCTCCGCGATTGCCTCGAAGGATCCTCAGGATGTTGTACTGCTCGCTCGAGATATCGAAGTCCTTGAGCTGCTCCTGAAAGACCCGATACAGCCAGTGGCTGGTGAAGTGCAGGTTTAGCACGGCCTCGGTGTGCGCGTCGGGGAACTCCTTCTGCTTGATCTCATCGGAAAGCTTCATGGCCTCACCTGGTCCACTTGACAATAATTAATCACACAATTAACGTTCTCTCAACTAATGAAGTATCGTGTTCTGGGCGGCTCGCGTCAAGTGAGATCATTCACGGCCTTCGAGCCCGCTAAATGGAGGTTCGATCATGTCCGACGGCCGATTAGTCCTAGTGACCGGGGCTACGGGGCAGCAGGGGGGATCGGTTGCACGCCGACTGCTTGAGGGCGGATTCCGCGTCCGAGGAATCACGCGCAACCTTGAATCCGGTCCTGCGAGCCAACTGATGGGGCTGGGCGCCGAGATGGTGCGTGCGGAGTTCACCGACGCGGGGTCGCTCGCCGCGGCGCTCGGCGGCGTGAACGCAGTCTTCGCCATGACCACGCCCTTCGAGGCGGGCGTCGATGCTGAGACGGCCCAGGGTGTGGCGCTGGTGGACGCGGCTGCCGACGCGGGGGTGGACCACTTTGTGTACAGCTCTGTCGCGTCTGCGAACAAAGCTACCGGCGTCCCTCATTTCGAAAGCAAATACCGGGTCGAGGAGCATCTCGCGGCGAGCGATCTCCGCTGGTCCGTCATCGCTCCGGTGTACTTCATGGACAATCTGTTCTTCCCGGACATGCTCAACGGGCTCAAGGACGGTACATACGCCATCGCGCTCCCGACGGATCTCCCGCTACAGCAGATCGCTACCGAGGACATCGGCGCGTTTGCCGCGCGTGTTCTGGCCAATCCGGAGGAGTTCGCCGGGAAGAGGATCGACATAGCGGGCGACGAGCTCTCTTCGCGACAGTCGGCAGACGCGTTGGCCGGCATCCTTGGCAAGCCGATTTCCGTGGTCGAGGTGCCGATCGATGGGATTCGGTCCTTCAGCGAAGACCTCGCCCTCATGTACGAGTGGTTCGTCAGCACCGGATACGTGGCAAACATCGACGGACTTCGCTCGTCCTATTCTGAAGTAGGCTGGACCCGGTTCGCGGAGTGGGCGACACGGATACCGGCTGCGCTCACTTGATCACGACCCGGCGGGCGAAGCAAGTATGGGTGACGTTCGGTGACCGAGCGTACTCGCGAAATCGGTCCTCGGATGGCCATCGGACCGCATGGCTCCGACGTCATGACCCCGTTCCTTGTCGAGGGCGTGGTGATGAGTTTGGTGGGGGGGTTGCTGGGCGTGGCCTTTGGTTACACCGGAAGTAGGGCGATTGCGGCCGTCACCGGTTGGAGCACGGTGGTCTCAGGTCCGACGGTCGTCCTGGCTCTCAGTTCCGCTGCAACGATTGGGATCTTCTTCGGGTTCTATCCTGCCTGGCGCGCAGCAGCCATGGATCCGATCGAGGCTCTCCGGTATGAATAGGTGAGCTGCACCGACCGTCTGGCGCCGGTGCATCGTCGCCTCCTGGAGGGACCGCATCTATGACAGTGCTAGTGGTTGGGGCGACAGGTATGACGGGGCGGGCTCTAGTCGCGCAGTTGCTGAGCAAGGGTCATAGGGTCCGCGCTATGGTCCGCTCGCCTCGGAAACTCCCCGTCGAGGTCCTGGATCATCCGAACGCGACCGTCATAGAGGCGAGTGTGCTGGACCTAACCAATGAGGAGTTGGCAGAGCATGTAAGGGACTGTGATGCTGTAGTCTCGTGCTTGGGACATGTCATGGATCTAAAGGGGATGTTTGGAGATCCCAGGAGGCTGTGTACAGAGGCGACGCGACGCCTGTGCGACGCAATCGAAGAGAATCGCCCTACCAAACCCACCAAGTTCATCCTCATGAATACGGTTGGGGTCGGGAATCCTGACCTCGAAGAGAAGAGAGCCTGGTTTGAGCGGTGGCTCCTGGCTCTCCTGCGTTACACCCTCCCTCCGCATCGGGATAATGAAACTGCGGCAGAGCATCTCCATCGGAACCTGGGGAAGGAGAGTAAACACGTTGAGTGGTGCAGCGTCCGCCCAGACTCGTTGGTCGACGCAGAGATTTCTCCGTATGGCGTACAACAGTCGCCCACCACCAGTATTTTGTCTGGCCGCCCTACCGCCCGAGCCAACGTCGCTCACTTCATGATTGAGCTCATCGAGAACGCAGAGCTTTGGAGCGCATGGGCCTTCGGAATGCCGGTCATAATGAACGCCAGCGAGAAAAGTGAATAATCAGTTCATGGCAAGGCGAGCGCGTCCCCAGTATCCTGCGAGGGATTGTTGGGACGAGTGATAGGGTCGCGGGAGGGGGTGAGGACCGACCAAGGAGCTTGTATCCCGTCGGTCGGTCAGGGTTGCTCCAGGAGTAGTGCGGCCCGCTGGCCTCTGTCCCCGTCCCCCCTTATCCTCCCCCCTGAGCCACCTCTTCGGAGCTGCCCACGATGCCTGTATCCTTCAGGGTCAACGGAAAGCCCGCCTCGGTAGACGTCTCACCCGAGACGCCCCTCCTCTGGGTCCTGCGCGACAGCCTGGATCTCAAGGGGACCAAATTCGGGTGCGGAATCGGCCAGTGCAGCGCGTGCATGGTTCATGTTGGCGGTCGGCCGCAGCGCGCTTGCCAGACCCCGGTTTCGACCGTCGACGGAGCGGAGATCACCACGATCGAAGGTCTGTCCCCGGACGGGACCCATCCTCTGCAGCGTGCCTGGCAGGAGGTCGACGTTCCGCAGTGCGGGTACTGCCAGGCCGGTCAGATCATGGAGGCGGCGGCGCTGCTGGTCCGGACGCCCAAGCCAAGCGACGCGGACATCGATGCCGCGATGAATACGCACATCTGCCGCTGCGCGACGTACCTGCGCATCCGTGAGGCCATCCACCGTGCCGCGACCATCGCGGCACAGGAATAGGGGGGCCGAGCCATGACGACGACGATTTCTAGCACGGCTGCTCGCGACGCTGCGGGCATGGATCGCCGCCAGTTCCTCCGCGTATCCGCGTTGGCGGGCGGCGGAGTGATGCTGGGCGCGTACTCGGCGAGTGCGGCCGAAGTGGGCGTGCTTGCGGGCTCCGAGCAGGCCGCGGACTTCGCGCTTAACGTGTTCATCCGCATCACACCCGACGACCTGGTCACGATCGTATCCAAGAATCCGGAGATCGGGCAGGGAATCAAGACGTCCCTGCCGATGGTCGTGGCGGAGGAACTCGACGTGGACTGGGCGAAGGTGCGCGTGGAGCAGGCACCGCTCGACACCGCGAAGTACACGAGACAGAGCGTCGGGGGCAGCACGGGGACGCCCACCAATTACGACGCGATGCGGCGCATGGGTGCGGCCGGACGTCAGATGCTGATGACGGCCGCGGCTTCGATGTGGAGCGTGCCGGTGTCCGAGCTTTCCACGGAGCCGAGTGCGATTGTGCACCGCGTGAGCGGTCGGCGCGCGACCTACGGCGAGCTCGCTAGCAAGGCTGCGACCGTGACGCCTCCGGACCTGGAGCGCGTCCCGCTCAAGGATCCGAGCGCGTTTCGGATCATAGGGACGCGTGTCGCGAACGTCGACATCCCGAACATTGTGACGGGGAGATCACTGTTCGGCATCGACGTGACCCTGCCGAACATGAAGTACGCGGTCTTCGAGAAGAGCCCCGTGTTCGCGGGCCGGGTGGTGAGCGCGAACCTGGACGAGATCCTGACCGAGCCGGGTGTGACGCACGCGTTCATCATCGACGGAGGAAACAGCCTGACCGGGCTCCTGAGCGGCGTGGCGATCGTCGCCGACAACTGGTGGCAGGCCAACCGCGCGCGGGGGAAGCTGCGCGTAGAATGGGAGGAGGGGGATCAGGCACACGATTCGAGCGCGTCGTTCGCCGCGCAGGCCACGGCGCTCGCTGGGAAGGCGCCCGAGGTGGTCTCGCCACCGGACGGGAATCCCGACAGGGCGCTCGCGGGAGCGGCGCACGTCGTCGAGGCCGAGTACGTCTATCCGTTCATCGCGCACGCGTGCCTGGAGCCGATGAACTGCACCGCCCACTGGCACGACGGGCGGCTGGAGATGTGGGCGCCGTCGCAGGCGCCGCAGCGAGGGCGCCGCATGATCGCCGAGACCCTCGGGGTGGACGAAAGCAGAATCTCCGTGAACATCACGCGTTCCGGAGGCGGGTTCGGGCGCCGCTCGAACGTGGACTACATGGTGGAAGCGGCTCAGATCGCGATGCTTGTGGAAGACGTCCCGGTCAAGCTCCTCTGGTCGCGCGAGGACGACATCCGCCACGATTTCTACCGCCCCGCCGGATTCCATCATCTGAAGGGAGGGGTGGATGCGGCTGGTAAGGTCGTCGCCTGGAAGAACCACTTTGTGACCTTCGGCGAGGGCGGCCGCGCCGCCCCGAGCGCAAGCCTGCGCGACACCGAGTTCCCCGCGCACTTCGTACCCAACCACGAGCTGGGGACGTCGTTCATCCCGTTCAACGTGCCGACGGGCGTACTCCGGGCCCCGCGCAGCAACGGGGTCGCGTTCGTGGTGCAGTCGTTCATCGACGAGCTCGCACACGCGGCGGGGCGCGACCCGCTCGACGTGCGCTACGACATGCTGGACGCGTTCTCGGGCGGAGAGCGGAGCATGGACGCGGCGCGCATGCGCGGCGTGCTCAACCTGGTCGCCGAGAAGGCGGACTGGGGACGGACGCGGTTGCCGCAGGGCACGGGGCGGGGGATCGCGTTCCACTTCAGCCACCGTGGCTATTTCGCCGAGGTCGTCGAGGTGAGTGTGAGCAACGCGGGGAGAGTGACGGTGAACAAGGTTTGGGTAGCCGGCGACATCGGCAGCCAGATCATCAATCCGAGCGGTGCCGAGCAGCAAGTACAGGGCGCGGTCATCGACGGGATCGCTCAGGCGCTCGGGCAGGAAATCACGATTGAGCGGGGACGGACGGTTCAGTCGAATTTCCACGACTTCCCGCTGATTCGGCTGACCCAGATTCCGCCCGTGATCGAGGTTCACTTCCTCGAGAACGATTCGGCGCCGACCGGACTCGGCGAGCCGGCTCTGCCGCCGGTCGTGCCTGCGCTATGCAACGCGATCTTCCAGGCCACGGGCAAGCGCGTCCGCTCGCTGCCGCTTTCGAAGCACGATCTGAGCTGGGTTTGATGAAGTGGCTATGAAGCCCCGATGAAGAAATGGCTCGAGACCCGAGAGGTTCTCGACCGCCTTGCTGAGTTGTCGAGGGGAGGAAAGGGCGCCGCGCTCGCGACGGTGGTTCGCGTGCGTGGCTCCGCGTATCGGCACGAGGGAGCCAAGATGCTCGTGGCCGAGGACGGGTCCACGACCGGCAACGTGAGCGGCGGTTGTCTCGAGGCGGACGTGCGCGAGGTGGCACTACGGGTTCTGAGGAGCGGAGAACCCGAGCTCCGCTCCTACTGCGCCGGGTCAGACGAGATCGCCGCCTGGGACCTCGGAGTCGGCTGTGAGGGGAAGGTCGAGGTGCTGGTCGCGCGAGCGTCCGAACCGCGCGCGACCGAGTGCGATCTGCTGGCTGGGACGGCTCCGTTCGCGAGTTGCATGCGCATCGATGTTCCCGAGCGCCGCCTTGTGGTCACGCGCGATGGTGTGCACGGTAGCCTCGTCGGTACCGAGTTCGACGCCGACCTGGACGCCCACCTCGATGGCGAGGTCGGCGCACTCGCGCGGCAGCGCCTCGACGGCGGTGAGTCCGCGCTTCTGGTCGTCACCGGCCGCGACGTGTTCGTGGACGTGCTAGCGCCGCCGCCGCGGCTGATCATCGTGAGCGGGGGTGCGGACGCGCAGCCCCTGGCCAGGTTCGCCTCGGAGATCGGCTTCCGCGTGATCGTGGTCGACCGGCGCCCCGGGTTGCTTACGCGCGAGCGGTTTCCCTGGGCCGAGCTCGTCGTAGTGTCCGCCGAGGAGTTGATCGATGAGCTCGCCACCTGCGGCGGCCCCTCCGGCCTTGCGACCTCCCAAACGTTCTCGCAGACCTTCGCGGTCGTCATGACCCACACCTATGCTGACGACCGCGCGTACCTCGGTGCGCTACTGGATACGAATGTCGCCTACATTGGGGTGCTCGGTCCCCGGCGGCGCACCGAGCGAATGCTCTCCGAGTTGACTGCCAAGCGTCCGGTCGACGAGGGTCGCGTCTACGGGCCCGTCGGATTGGACATCGGAACCGACGGCGCCGAACAGGTGGCGCTGTCCGCGCTCTCCGAGATCCTGGCTGTCCGCTCCGGTCGCGAGCCCGCGTCGCTGCGTGAGCGCCGCTCGCCGATCCACGCCGATGTCCGGAGCTAGCTCCGAGCGCTTCGCCGCGATCATTCTCGCGGCGGGCGTCTGCAGCCGGATGGGCCGCAACAAGCTTCTGCTCTCGCTCGACGGCGAGCCGTTGGTGCGCCGAGCGGCCCGAGAAGTCTCGGACGCGGGGCTCGCGCCCGTGGTGGTGGTGGTCGGGTTCGAGGCGGATCTGGTACGAGCCGCGCTCGACGGCCTCGACTGCCAGGTGGCGATCAACCCCGACTACGACGGGCCGAGCAGCCGCTCGATGCACGTTGGTCTGCGGGCGCTTCCGCCCGATGCAGCAGCCGCGGTCGTCGTCCTCCCGGACATGGTCCACGTCACGGCCGATATGCTGCGCGGGGTCAGGGCCGCGGGAAATGCCTCACCCGCGCCCCTGGTCGTGTCCCGCTACGGCGACATCAACGCGCCTCCGATCCTTTTCCGGCGCAGCCTCTTTGACGAACTACTCGCGTGGCGGGGCGAGGGTTGCGGCAAGCCGGTCGTGAAGGGCCACGCGAATGAAGCGGTCTACCTCGACTGGCCGCCGGGCACCCTCGACGACGTGGACACGCCCGAGGACTTCGCCCGGGTCGGCACCCTGCTATGATTCGGCTGAAGAACTATCTCTACCACGACAGGGCAGCCCAGGCGGGTGTGCACGATTCTTTCGATGGGACGTCAAAGCAAGCAAAGCACCACTTTCGGACTGTCCACCGAAACAAGTTTCCCGGAGGCCTTACCATGCGCTCTCTCACCTCCCTCCTAGCCGTCGTCCTCAGCATCGCAGCATGCGACGTCGGTTCAACGGAACCCTCGGCCGTCGACGCCGACTACGCTCTCACCCTCTTTGGCGACGCTGGCGCAGCTTTGGAAACTACGATGGGGCCGCAGGGACCGCGCCCCTTCGATGGTCGCTCCAGAGGCTTCTCGCGCCTTCCGACGGAACTCGCCCTGACAATCGACCAAGAGGTGCAGATCGCCGGTCTACGTAATGCGTTCAGAACGGCAAGTTGCCCTTTGCCGCTGCGGCGGGTCGAATAACAAGCCGTTTTGCGACGGCACTCATAAGAAGAACGGGTTCAGCGGTGCCAAAGATCCCGACCGAGTCCCAGACCTGCGCGAGGACTACTCAGCGCTGGGAATCACGGTTCACGACAACCGCGGACTGTGCGGCCGCTCTCATCGCGTAGTGTACTGAAAACCGAACGTCGACACGACTCCCGCACGCATGCCACCGTCGTTGAGGGCGATCAGCGCGTTGGCCCAGATCACGACGCCGACCTACTGGAGGGCGGGACCACCGAAATGGTTCCTGTCGAAGCCGGAAGACCTACGATGTCCGGCTCGCTTCGTATGACTTGCCGTCAGATAGCCGAATGATCTGCTGGGCGTCTCTGACGACATACGGGCCGTCCTCGGTGACCTTGATCCTAGGCATCCTCGTCTCCTGACTCCTGGTGACTTCGGTTCTTCCGCGAACGTCCTCGCCATGATATGGGGTGAGCGCCCTGTGCCACGAGCGACACCCAGCAGAAACCGAAAGGGTGGTGGCCTGCCGTCCGGAGGTTGGTCGTCGTCTTGATCTTGGCCAGAAACCGCTCAACTCCGACCACGGTGTCTCCGGCCTCTCGGCCGTAGCGGGGTTCTTGACGTACTTGTGACCAGCACGGAGTAGCTTTAAATACCAAAGTACTCTGTCGTAGTGTCCTCGGCTCCGAGAACCATGAAAATGACGACCGACCGAATCCTCGAGCTCCTCAACGATCCCGAGGAGCTCGAGGCACTCTATCGGCAAGCTCCCGAGGCGTTTCGCGAGTCGCTCGGGGAGGCTTCCCGTGCACATCCCGAATCGCTGGCGTTGCACATCTGGCGGGCACGGCTCGAGTACGGTGAGCCCGGTGATGGGGCAGTTTGGCCTCGTAAGCTGGGGTATGCGATTGCGATCGCCCTGGCCTTCGGTGCGCTCATCCGACTCCCGGCTCTCTGGCTTGGGGAGGACTGGTACTATCCCCGTCTTGCACCGTCGTGGGCCATCACGGCGCTTGCGGCGTATTTCTGGATCAGTCGCCCTGATCGCAGGCTGATCTTCGCCGGACTGGGCCTGTCGCTGGCAGCGGTCGTGTATGTGAGCCTGCTCCCAGATTACACGGACTCGGTGGTGATGGCCTTGGTGCACCTCCCGATCGTCTTCTGGGCATTCCTGGGACTGGTGTTCATGGGAGACTCTTGGCGAGACGCGGATGCGCGGGTCCGCTTCGTTCGCTACAACGGTGAATTGGTGGTTCTGGCCAGCCTCGTGGCGCTGGGCGGCATGGTGTTCAGCGCGGTGACGGTCGCCCTGTTCGAGTTGATCTCCGGGGGCATTGGGGAATGGTACGTCAGCAACATCGGAGTCTTCGGTGCCGCCGCCGTACCCGTTGCCGGGACGTACCTGTACGATACCGTGTTCAATCAACGGACTGGGATCGCGGCAGTGCTCGCGCGCGTCTTCGCTCCCCTCTTCTTGATCATGGCGGTCGCCTACTTGATTGTCGCGTTCGTGGGAGGCGAGAACCCATTCGTCGACCGGTCCTTTCTCATCACTTTCAACGGCTTGCTACTCGTGGTACTTGGCATCTCCGTGTTTTCGATCGTCGAGCGTGCCGAGGAGTCTCAGGTGGGGCTGATGGACTACATCAATATTGCGCTCGTACTGGTCACTCTCGTGATCGACGCGATCGCCCTATCCGCGATTCTCTTCAGGTTGGCGTCCTTCGGCTTCACGCCGAACCGCGTGACCGTGCTGGGAGCCAATTTGGTCATCATGGTGCATCTAGCCTGGATAGGCATGACGTACGTCGCCTTCGTGCGGCGGAGGGCGGGGTTTGTGGCGATGCGGCGGGTCGTGGGAGGATACCTCCCGATCTACGGCGCTTGGGCAGCCGTCGTCGCCTTTCTCCTCCCGCTAATTTTTGCGTTCACGTGAGACGGACACACATCTCCCGACGTCTAGGGCGGCGGCCTCTCGTATGCTACTTCAGCGCTCGATGACCCCGGCGTAGGTAGGCTCAGGTCTTGTGCAGGCGGGGCTTCGGGGAGGCGGGTCTACCAATCGGATCACTGCGCCAGCGCTCGCACGTCCGAGCCCGTGGGAGCCTGGAACGGGCGCAGATCGAACAGCGGCAGCACGGCAAGGACGTGGTCGAATATGTCGGCTTGTATCGCCTCGTAATTGGCCCAGGCCTGGTCGGTGCTGAAGACATAGATCTCGATGGGGAGGCCGTGCTCCGTCGGATCTAGCTGCCGCACCAGGAAGGTCATGTCAGGGTGCACCTTCGCGTGATTGCGCAGGTAGTGCTCCAGGTAGGCGCGAAACGTACCCACGTTGGTGAGGTGCCGTCCGTTGACCATCAAAGATTCGTCGATCTGGCGCTCGCGATTGTATGCCGAAACCTCCTCGAGCTTCCGCTCGACGTAGTCGCTGATCGATTGGATCTTCTTGAATCGCTCGATCATCTCCCCGTCGCAGAACTTGATGCTTGTCACGTCGAGATGTACGGCACGCTTGATCCGGCGCCCCTCCGACTCTTCCATGCCGCGCCAGTTCTTGAACGGTTCAGCGACCAGTGCATAAGTCGGGATCGTGGTGATCGTCTTGTCCCAATTCTGTACCTTGACGGTGGTCAACGAGACGTCCAGCACGGTGCCATCGGCGTCGTGCTCAGGCATCTCGATCCAGTCGCCGCTGCGGACCATGTTGTTGGCGGTCAGTTGGATTCCCGCGACGAAGCCAAGAATGGTGTCCTTGAATATCAATAACAGGACTGCAGTGAAGGCACCGAGGCCGCTGAAGAATACCAGCGGCGACTTGCCCAGCAGGGTGGCCAGAACGGTGACGCCACCGACGAAGTACACGACCACCCTCATGATCTGAACGATCGTGCGAATCTCGAAGCTCCGCGAGACTGCGAAACTCTGGTAGATGCGCTCGCCTCCCTTCAGGAGGGAGTCGAAGACGGCCATGCCCACGAGCGCCACGTAGACTGAGGCTGCGGCTGCCGTGGCTGCGGCGATGCGCGGGTATGCGTCTAGGACGACCGGTGCGGCCACGTAGACGATGAGCGCCGGTACCAGGTGCGAGAGCCGAGAGAACAGCCGGGCTTCGAGGAGAGCGTCATTCCAGGTCGTTTTGGTTCGGCGCGCCGCGACCTTGACCAGTCGTAGCAGGATGCGATTCGCAATCACGTGGGCCGCGTAGCCGACTAGAACGACTAGCACGGCCAGGACCAACGTCGCGAGCGCTGCGGCGTCCGCCTCGCTCAGTCCCCGACCGGCCAACCAGGATTTCAGCGCGTTGATTGCTCTCCTCTGAAGGTCAGTGGCATGTGCAGCGGCTCCGACAGGCCGCCTCGCGGTGCGTAAGCCGCCCGCTCAACTCCCGGTGAGTTCCCGTGAATCTCGGCGTGACAGCGGCGCCAGCTAGGGTTCGGGTGCGAGGTCCCGGAGCGCGGCGGACCAATGGACCAGGTCTCGGCGCCCCTTGTCTGAGAGGTCATAGTGGCCGGTCCTTACCCGATCGAACCACCCGTAGTGGTCGTCACGCAGGATCGATCCGGCCCGTTCCACTCCTGCGCGCTCGCGGATCACGCTGAGCTTGAGAACGCCCGCAGCAGCCAATTCCCGTGCGCACCGCAGCGCGTCCTGGCGGTAGGCGGTGAGTCGCTGACGGGAAGTAGAGCCGCCAGCCTCCGTGTCCCCGACCCGCTCCGCGAACTCCCGTAGCAGCCGCGCACGGCGTGGAGCATCCGGCCTCGGTCGATATGGCCCGGGATCCAAGACCGCGACGACGTGTCCGTGCTCGGACACAGTGAGAAGACCCAGCCCGAGACGGCGAAGGAGGCTCGTCACCTGTTTCCCCCGGGAACGCCATGAGGCGTCATGGCCCTTTCCGATGCGGAAGGCGATGTACACCGCGTCGGATACCCTCAGTCGGTCCACCGCCTGAAGCATCAGCGCGAGGTTGAGCCGCTCTTTCAGCTCGACTACGACCGGAGATTCCTCGCCTCGCACTGCCACGACATCGCATGCTCCGATCTCTCCCTTCACCACATAGCCCTGAGCCTCCAGGAACCGCTCGATCGGGCCGTAAAGCTCAACCTCGGACATTCGCCCCCCGGCATCAGGCCTCCTCTCGCGATTCCACCGTACGGAACCTCTCCCGCGACCGAAAGGAGTCTCCCTCGGCGAGGAGAGCGCGGGCCAGAACCAGAGATCTTGCGGTCGCAGGAGGGGCAAGGGCCGACGAGGGCCGATTCACGCCGAGCGGCTGCGGATCAACTGAGTGCGCTTTGCCGCCAGATGCACCGAGGCCCGCGGCGCCTTCGCGCCACGGGCCTCGTCACTTCGCGGACTGTCTCGAAGTCGAGCCGATCAGTTCCCGCTCCCGAGAGGCCGACCCATCAGCTTGGCCGGATCAGCCCCAGGCTTGGGCGTGAGCTTGCTGACGTAGCCGGGCCAGTCCCAGCTCGAGACGTAGACGTTGCCCTCCTGATCCACGTGGACCTGGTGCGGGCGAGCGAAGCCACCGACGATACCGATCGACGTCCGTCCGTGTGTGCCCCAGTGGTACATCAGCTGCCCCTGCGTGCTGAACTTGAGCAAGCTGTTGGCCGCGGCGGCGACGACCCACACGGCGTCGTCCTCGTCGACGAAGATGCCGACCGGATCGATCACGTCGGGCCACTCCTCGATGAACTCGCCCTCGGGCGTGAAGACCTGGATGCGGTTGTTGCGGCGGTCACCCACGTAGATCCGGCCCGCGCGATCCACCGCGATGCCGTGCATGAGATCGAACGCTCCGGGAGCGCCGACGTTCGGGTCAGGATCGTGATCGACCTCGCCGAACTCGCTCACCCACTCGCCGTCCGTGGTCCACGTCTGGACGCGGCCGTTGTCGTAGCCGTCGGCCAGGAGGAAATGCTCACCGTCCGAAAGGAAGGTCAGCACCGAGGGGTTGCCGAAGTCGGTTGGCCCCAGGTCGGTCATCACAGTGGGGGCCGACGGCTCCCTGGGCCAGGCCTGAGGCATGACCGGTGCGCCGATCTGAGGTGGCCCCCGGGGCCCGTGACCCCGGCGGGCGCCGGCGGATGGCCGACGCAGGATTCTACCCGGTCAGTTCTCGGGGGTAGGGCTCGAAGTAGGCTTGCCGCCCCAGAAGTGTGTTCACGTGTGCGCTGGTGTGGGCGGCGTGCGCGAGTGAGCGAGCAAACCGCTCGCGATAACGCGCGAGCGTTTCCTTCCAGGGCGCCTCGGCCAATCCCGCCACAATACGGCCCAATTCGCGTAGCCCCGGCTCATCGTAGGCGAGTAGCACATATTTGTAGCGGGAGTGGAACTCCACCAGTGCGCTCCGCTTGCCGCTGGCCTCTACGGCCCGAAGGCGCGCCAGGCCGAAAAGCAGCGTGAGGAAGCGCTCGCGCAGTTGGTCGTCCCTGAGCCGGCCCTCATCCTCTACCGCCGCGGAGGGAAAGCGTTCGGCGACGCGTCCTCCGAACGCGCCGGCGCTCTTGCCCACCGGCGGGCCGTCGTCCCCCGGCCGGTAGACCTTGACGTCGCCCAATCCGCACGAGGGTGATCGGCTCTTCAGCACGAAGCCATCCACCACCGGAAGTCCGTCCAGAAAGCCGTCGGCGAAGTCGTACATCGCAACAGTTAGATCGCGGCCCGTGTCCGGTTGGAACACGGTGAGCGCGCCGTCCGGCTCGCGTAGCAGCCGGATAGGTGGCCGTGGCACGCCGAGCCCGATCTCCACTTCTGGGCACACGACAACGGGCTCGCAGAGCGCCGCAAGCCGTTGCACGAAGTCGTCGCGGATGATCTGCGCGTCGTAGCGCACCGGCTCGAATCCCAGGCAGCGCGAGACCACTAGCGTAGGGCGCGGAAAGTCGGACCACTCGCCCATCCGACTTTCTACCAGCGATCTGCAGGTTTGCGGCGCCGGACGCGCGCTCTCGGGCGCCGTGCGAGCATCACGGTGGCGGGAGTTTCAGACTGAGAGGGATCAACCGTCAGCGCTCGTCGCGATTCGCTGGGCCACTCCGGTCACTTCGGCGAGCAGCGTATTGAGTTCGCGCTCGATGCCGGCCGCTCGGCTCTTTGCCTCTTCCGGTTCCAACCCTCCGGCGGCCATGAGGTGGCACGTCGTGTAGAACTGTCGGAAATGCTTCAGCAGCGTCTCGATGTGCTCGCGGGCCCTATGGTCCTCCCTGCGATCGGCTGCCCCGAGCTGCGAGTCCTTCGCTCCCCCTACCCCCGCCCCCATCAGCGCTCGCTGGGCCAACAGGAGTGCAGGAAGGAGGCCCAGGCCTGCCCGCACCCACCGATCGTCCACGAGAATGATCGCGCAGGCCATCACGGCGACCAGGAAGAAGATGGTGGTCCTGTCGTCTCGGGACTCCACGGTCTCACCTCGAAGCTAGGGGCATGTCTGGAGGCTCCCATTATGTTACCGCCTTCGCCGCTAGGCCCCTAGGAATACTCTGAATAAGTCGGTCCCTGGGACATTAGATTTACGGGGCGGGAGTTCAAGGGCTGAGCGGGACGATCGGGGAGGCGGACGATGGAGCAGGTGACGTTCGCGGATGTGGAGTACGAGGGGAAGAAGCGGCGGACGCGGCGGGAGCTGTTTCTGGAGCGGATGGAGGCGCTGATTCCGTGGGAGCGTCTGGAGGCGCGGATTCGGCCGTTGTATCCGAAGGCGGGGCGGGGGCGGCAGCCGTACCCGTTGGCGGCGATGCTGAGGATTCACTGCGTGCAGCTGTTCTACAACCTGAGCGACCCGGGGATGGAGGACATGCTGTACGAGATCGAGTCGGTGCGGCGGTTCGCGGGGCTGCGTTTGACGGGTCCGCTGCCGGACGAGACGACGATTCTGAACTTTCGGCACCTGCTGGAGCGGCACAGGCTGGGGCGTGGTTTGTTCGAGGAGATCAACGCGCACCTGGCGGAGCGGGGCTACCGGGTGCGGGCGGGGACGATCGTGGACGCGAGCATCATCGCGGCGCCGTCATCGACGAAGAACCGGGAGGGGGCGCGGGATCCGGAGATGCATCAGACGAGGAAGGGCAACGAGTGGCACTTCGGGATGAAGGCGCACATCGGGGTGGACGCGGAGACGGGACTGGTGCATGGCGTGCGGGCGACGCCGGCGAACACGCACGATCTTCGGGAGGCGGGGGCGTTGCTTCACGGCGGCGAGGAGGAGGTGTGGGCGGACGCGGGCTACCGGGGGATCGAGAAGTGGGTGGACACGGGAGGCCGTCCGGTGCAGTGGCATGTGGCGATGAGACCGGGGCGGCGGCGGCTCCTGGAGCAGGGCGGGGCGCGGTGGCTGCGCGAGCGGGACAAGGCCTCGGTGCGGGCAAAGGTGGAGCACCCGTTCCTGTATGTGAAGCGCCGCTTCGGTTACCGGAAGGTTCGCTACCGCGGGCTGGCCAAGAACATGGAACGGATCGCGCTGCTCCTGGGCTTCGCGAACCTGCTTGTGGCGGGCCGCTATTCGACGGCGTGAGCGGCCGGCGCGGGAAACATCCGCCCACGCGGGGCGCAACGAGGGGATCATCGGCCAGAACATGCCGGTTGGGCGCGTTTTCAGCCCGTCATCGCCCCCAAGACCGCTGAAACCGGCTCCCTCCGTCTCGCACCGCCCCCAGAAGGGCCTTGCTCAGAGCTTCCCTAGGTCTCACGGCTGTTTCGGTTGCTCTCGCTGGCAAAGGCCGGGTCACGGTGAAGGATGGTTATGCCGAGTCCCTGCAAATCTGGACGGGATCTGTGCTCCCACCGGGTGCGCGTAAGTCCACTGTGTTCAAGCACATGATGAGACCCATCGCTGAATATGAGGCTGACAAGGAGACGAGATATCGCTCAGAGATCGATGAAATCGAGGACGAGAGGGACGTCATCGAGCGGGCTCTCGACAAAGCGAAGAAGCAGGCGTGCAACGCTCTTGCGGGAGGAATTGAGGATCAGCACGAGGAAGCTAGCAACCAGGTGACGGCCCTGAAGGAGCGTTTAGATCAGTTGCAAGCTAAGGTACGCCGCGCTGATGTGATCACCGTCTCCGACATCACCCCTGAGCGGCTCGGGCAGAGGATGAAGGAGAACTTCGGCCGAGCTGCCATCGTGAGTCCCGAGGGCGACATCTTCAACATCATGGCAGGCCTCTACAACGAGGGACGCCTCAACCTCCAAGCGTTCAAGAAAGGTTGGACTGGTGACGAGGCTATGACGGATGACCGCCTTTCTCGCGAGGGAACAAGGGTTGCACGGCCTGCGCTCGTGGTGGGCGTAACGATTTAGCCAGTGGTGTTGGCTATGCTCGCTAAGAAGGAGCAGTTCCGTGGTGAGGGACTCCTGGGGCGCTTCCTCTACGTCCAGCCCGAGGACCGCCTCGGGTACCGCCGAACGGGCCATGACGTGCCGGCTCTCAATGTAGAGGCGCAGCGAAGCTACGCGGAGATGCTGCGAAAGCTCCTGAAGGCAAGGCCCGAAAGTGAGGAGGGGGGCGAGTGGACGCCTAACGATATCGGGCTCTCTACTGAGGCAGCCAAGGTTCGTAATGCTTTCGAAGCCGAAATAGAGCATGCGCTACGCGCCGGTGCAGACCTCGACGGAATGCAGGACTGGGGTGCAAAGCTGGTGGGCAATGTGGTCCGTCTGGCAGGTCTCATCCATCTCGCTCACCAAGTCCAGGGGACGCTAATCTCTCTTTGGCCGTTTCCCGTGACTGGTCGTGCGATGGAGACCGCAATCGGGCTTGGAAGAGCCCTCATCCCGCACGCGCGTTTCGTTTTCGATCAGATGGATATGCTCCCGGAGCTACACCTCGCCCGATACGTCCTAGAGCGGATTCTAGCCTACGAAGGTGAGACGCCTCTCACGAAGCGCGAGCTGCACCGTCGATGCCAGGGAAACGCTGAAATTCAGAAGGTTTCGGATCTGGACCGCCCCCTGCGCCTTCTGAAGCAGCACAACTACCTCCGTGTGACCACCCAAGCCTCAACAGGTGGGCGCCTTCCGAGCCCGGTCATCGAATTGAATCCGAAAGCCCGAAAACACGTTGACACAAGTGACAGAAGTCTGGACACATGCGCTGATGGCGATCCTCGTCCGGCGCGCTGAGTCCGCTGGCGGCAAGCGTGGGCAAGGCTGCCTAGTGTTCACCATAGCCCCGAGTTCTCTGACACCGTCTTGCTCGGGCGAGTACGGCAAGAAAGACGGGATGTGGCAGCGACGGCGCGCGAGCGTTTCCGCTGATGGATCATCATCAGATCCAAATCAACCACTTGTAGCGGCCGGCGGGCGCCCACCCCGCCCGGCATGCTACACAGTTGCGCTTCGACTTCATGATTCCCGCTGACCTGGCGTCGGCGTGGCGTTCGAAGGCTGCTGATTTGCGCCGCTATGGGGCTAATGAGGTTGCTGTGGCACTGGAGGCGTGCGCTCAGGATCTGGAGGAAGCGCGGCGCATCTGGGAGACGGAGCCGCTGACGCTTCAGGATGCGGCAGTGGACACGGGCTACAGTCAACGACACCTGGGGCGGCTCTTGGAGAACGGTACCATCCCCAACTCGGGCACATCGGAGAGCCCCCGCCTAATCCGATCACATCTTCCCCAGAAGCCCGGTCACGCCATTGCGCGGCACGGACCCGAAGCGGCATCCTCGATCACGCAGGTTGCGCGAGCCATCGCAACGCGAGGCGAAGACAATGGCTCGACGTAACAAGAGGAAGAAGAAGCACTGGTCCTACAACGCCGGGGAGCGCGGCAGGAACTGGGTCCGCTGCTACGAGGACGGCGACGGCGGCAAGCTGTACCTGGAGTGGCACGAGGCGGGCCGCAGACGGCGCGTCCTGGTTCGGACCCTCGATCAAGACGAGGCAAAGCTACGTGCGGACGAGCTGGCCGCCGAGATCGGTGTACGCGCCGATGCGGAGCCTGCGGAAGACGTCTCGATTTACGACCTGCTCAAGCTCTACGGGAAGGAGGTGACACCAAGCAAGGGCGAGTCCAAGGCTGAGCATGACGCGCGAGCCACGCGCGTGTGGCGGGCCTTCTTCGACGCACAGCCCGAGCCGGAGCGTCGGTCAACCCGTCAGCCCGATACGCTGGACCGTACCGACTGGGATCGATTCTGTACGTGGAGGCGAGAGGGCTTCATACCCGGCTGGACGGCGGGCGTCGGCGACCGTCAGGTCGAGTATGACCTGAAGTTCATGCTTGCGGTGCTCAACTGGGCTAGCGGGCATAGGGTCAACGGCCTGGTGGTACTCAAAGCGAACCCGTGGAAGTCGGAATTTCGCCACAACCAGAGCTGGGAGATGCCCCGGGAGCTGAACCCTCACCGGCCATCCATGCCGGACGACATTCGTGAGGGCCTCATCGCCCACGCACCGAACGAGGAGTTCGGAGCCATGCTGATCCTGGAGCGTGAGACCAAGCGACGGAACAGCGCCATCCGTCAGCTCCTGTGGTCGGACATCGACTTCAACGAGGAGACGATTACGTGGCGAGCCGAAACCGACAAGGCGAGCAGGCGGAGTGTCACACCGCTGACCGAGCCAGCCTTGGAAGTGCTGCGTGCCCTGCCGCGTAGTGTCGGGAAGGTGCCGGTCTTCGCAGGTATGGACGGGACCAGCAGATCTCGCCACACGGGCCAGACGTGGCTCAGAAGGGCGAAGGCGAGCTGGCTCGCTTCAGTACCCGAGGAAGAGCGTGAGGCACTCCGGGAGCGCCTGAAGGGCGTGGGGTTCCACGCCGAGAAGCGATCCGGCGTGAGGAATCCACAGTTCCGACACCTATCCCCGGGCGTGCAGGAGGCGATCAGCGGCACCCGCTACGATACGCTCCGGGGCGTGTACGACCAGATCGGACCAGAGGACATCCGCGCGGAGATGCGGGCCGTGTCCGGCGGTTCCTGACAGCAGCAATTGACAGCAGAGGTGATCGCGTGCCGGAAACGCAAAGCCCCCACCGTACCGAAGTACAACGGGGGCAAGGCGTTGTCTGAGTGGGCCTGGGTGGACTCGAACCACCGACCTCACGCTTATCAGGCGTGCGCTCTAACCACCTGAGCTACAGGCCCCACAACAACTTACGGATGCGGTGTGCAATGTTGTGTGCAAGAATGAACGATCTCATGCCTGCTCCTCCCTCAACCTACAGCCGGCTGAGAACGACAGATAAGATAGTTTCAGCGTCGGCCTGTTGGTAAGCGTGCTTGAGGCTCACCGTGTCCTTCCAGCCTCCAGCGGCAGCCACGTCCACGTCGGGCAAGTGCTTGCGCTCCGAGCCCCATTTTCGACGATATGCATGCCAGAGCGACCCCACTTGGGGGTCTAGGCCCGCAAGCTTCTCAGCCTTCCTGAGCCACTTATCTGCAAGATGGCGTGTCATCGGTCGGGTGGGATCACCAGGCGACGGAAACAGAGGTGCTGCTCCGATGCCTGGACGCTCCCGTTGGATGCGATCAATGGCCGCACGAACGGCAGGCGTTATGGGCACCGTTGTTTCGTGACCCATCTTGTCTGCGTCGGCGGGCCAGCGAATTGCTCCGTACGGCCCATCGGCGAGTCTTAGGGAAGCTCTGAGCAAGGCCCTTCTGGGGGCGGTGCGAGACGGAGGGAGCCGGTTTCAGCGGTCTTGGGGGCGATGACGGGCTGAAAACGCGCCCAACCGGCATGTTCTGGCCGATGATCCCCTCGTTGCGCCCCGCGTGGGCGGATGTTTCCCGCGCCGGCCGCTCACGCCGTCGAATAGCGGCCCGCCACAAGCAGGTTCGCGAAGCCCAGGAGCAGCGCGATCCGTTCCATGTTCTTGGCCAGCCCGCGGTAGCGAACCTTCCGGTAACCGAAGCGGCGCTTCACATACAGGAACGGGTGCTCCACCTTTGCCCGCACCGAGGCCTTGTCCCGCTCGCGCAGCCACCGCGCCCCGCCCTGCTCCAGGAGCCGCCGCCGCCCCGGTCTCATCGCCACATGCCACTGCACCGGACGGCCTCCCGTGTCCACCCACTTCTCGATCCCCCGGTAGCCCGCGTCCGCCCACACCTCCTCCTCGCCGCCGTGAAGCAACGCCCCCGCCTCCCGAAGATCGTGCGTGTTCGCCGGCGTCGCCCGCACGCCATGCACCAGTCCCGTCTCCGCGTCCACCCCGATGTGCGCCTTCATCCCGAAGTGCCACTCGTTGCCCTTCCTCGTCTGATGCATCTCCGGATCCCGCGCCCCCTCCCGGTTCTTCGTCGATGACGGCGCCGCGATGATGCTCGCGTCCACGATCGTCCCCGCCCGCACCCGGTAGCCCCGCTCCGCCAGGTGCGCGTTGATCTCCTCGAACAAACCACGCCCCAGCCTGTGCCGCTCCAGCAGGTGCCGAAAGTTCAGAATCGTCGTCTCGTCCGGCAGCGGACCCGTCAAACGCAGCCCCGCGAACCGCCGCACCGACTCGATCTCGTACAGCATGTCCTCCATCCCCGGGTCGCTCAGGTTGTAGAACAGCTGCACGCAGTGAATCCTCAGCATCGCCGCCAACGGGTACGGCTGCCGCCCCCGCCCCGCCTTCGGATACAACGGCCGAATCCGCGCCTCCAGACGCTCCCACGGAATCAGCGCCTCCATCCGCTCCAGAAACAGCTCCCGCCGCGTCCGCCGCTTCTTCCCCTCGTACTCCACATCCGCGAACGTCACCTGCTCCATCGTCCGCCTCCCCGATCGTCCCGCTCAGCCCTTGAACTCCCGCCCCGTAAATCTAATGTCCCAGGGACCGACTTATTCAGAGTATTCCTAGGATTCCTAGAATGCGGATACGTTGGCTCGTCGTTGTGTGCGGCTTCCTGCTGCTCGGGGGCGGGTGCGGACGGGAGGAGGCGGTCTGGGTTTCTCCGGTTGCGTTCGACACCGCTGTGGCGAGCATACGTACGGACAGCGGCTCGGTCCGCTTGCTCGTGGAGACGGCTCGCTCTCCCGATCAGCGCTCCTTCGGCCTGATGCTCCGACCCAGGCTCGACCCCGGATCCGGGATGATCTTTCTCTACGACTCGGTGCAGTCCGAGGGCGCGGCGTTCTGGATGTGGCGCACCCGGGTGCCGCTGGAGATCGCGTTCCTCGACAGTGCCGGCACGGTTGTCCGGGTGCTCCAGATGGAGCCCTGCACGAGCGTGTACCTGGAGGGTTGCGAGGTCTACGAGCCGGGCGTGCCCTACTGGTCGGCGCTCGAGGTCAACCGGGGTTGGTTCGAGGCGAACGGGGTGGGGGTGGGCGCGGTCGTGGAGGTGGGCGAGGGCGGGAGCTAGTCCCGTGAGTTCCGCTCCAGGAAGCCCGTGAGGACCCCGGCGAAGGTATTCACGTCCGTCAGGAATCCGTCGTGCCCCGCTGTGCTGGTCACCTCGATCAGCTCGTGTCCGGTACCCAGACGCTCGTACAGGTCACGCACCTGCCATGCGGGGGCGATCGAGTCGGGTTCCATCGCGACCAGCGTAACGGGTATGCCCACACGCTGTGGATCGACGTCCTGCAGATCCATCGAGAGGCTGAGGCAGAGAAAGCCCTGGGAGTTGAATCGCTCGGCGAAGGCGCGCCCGTTGTGGTCGATATAGTTCTCGACCGGGAAGCGCGGCCCCGCCGGCCCCCAAGCGGGCGGGCCTGCGAAGCGGCGCTGGAACTCCTCCTGCGATCGGTACGTGGTCATCGCTAGCGCGCGCGCGAGCGCGAGTCCCTCGCGCTCCTTTCCGCGCGCGACCGCCTCGGCCACGATCCTGCGCTGAATCACCCGGACCGCGGTGGCCATTGGGTGACTGCGGTGCGCGGCCCCGATCACCAGGGCGGAGCGCGTGCGGGCGGCGTGGTCCGCTGCGAACGAGAGCGCGACTGCGCCTCCGTATGAGGCGCCTACCACCCCATGCAGCCGTGGCATGTCGAGGTGGTCCACCACCGCGCGTAGCGCTTCGGCCTGATCGCCTGGCGTGATGGATGGGATCACGTTACGGCTGGGCTGGGGCGGAGCGCTCGATCTTCCCGAACCGCCAATGAAGTCGATGGAGAGCACGCGCCAACGGCTCAGATCGAGCGCCCGTCTGATCCCGACTTGTGCCTCCCACCATCCTTCGGCCTCGTCGTGGCCGGGGGCGGCGCACACCCGGCGGTCCGCCGAGATGCCCCCCAAAACGGCGACCACCGGCGCGCTGGGTGGTCCGATCAGGCGCCAGGCGATGCTGCAGGGCGTGATCCGTCCACCCAGCTCGAGGGCGAGACTGTCGGGGAGAACGTGGATCCCCTCCCGCACCACGAGCTCCCTCTGCGTTGCGAGCGGCGCGGGTACGCCCCCGGCTTCGTCGCCCCGGGAGGCGGCTGTCCGCTCCCCCCGGGTCGCCCGGCTTCTGTGGTACGCCACGAGTCTCCGTGTGTTGGGGCGCCGCGGCGTGCCATGCCGGATCCGAAACGGGGTCCGAAAACGACGAGGCCCGGGACGCTTCCGCGGCCGGGCCGGTCGCTTTTTAGCCCGTTGTTTTACGTGGCGGCAATATGCGTCAAATCACCACGGTGCCATCGGTTGTGGGGCGACGTTACCGCCGCCGCCGGGGGACCGTCAACCCCCGGGCGCCGGAGAGTCCGACTTGGCGAAGACTTGCCCGGTCCCCAGGTCAGGATACAGATTCCGCATTCCAGTGCGTGTCATGCCAGTTGAGCTGTTCCCCCAGGGTCGATGGAAGGTCGATGGACGCCGCCATCATCATCATCACGACCACGACCACCGGCCCCCGACTTCGGGGGCGGGGCGGCGGTCCACACGGTGGACCCTGACGCGATCGCGGACGCGAACGCTCTGACAGCCGGCCCCGCATCGGGCCGGCTTCTTTTTTTCCCGATTGGGCCATGCCTCAGCCGGTGGCCCGGAGTAGCGCGAGACCGATGAGCAGCACAGCCCGCCCTTATCGCGTGCTGAAATTCGGCGGCACCTCAGTGACCGGCCCGGAGCGGGTCGAGGTGATCGCCGCTCAGGTGCGCGCGCGCGCGGCCGAGGTCGACCCGGTTGTCGTGGTGTCCGCGTTCGCCGGAGTGACCGACGCGCTGATCACGGCCGCACGTGCCGCGGCGAGCGGTGGCAAGCACGAGGAACTGGAAGCGCGGCTCCGGGCAGAGCACTTGGACGCGGCGCGCGCTGTGCTCGACGCCGACACCGACACCCGCGCCGAGGTCGAGGCGGAGATTCGCCGACGGCTCGACCATCTGGAACGGCTGCTGCGGGGCGTAGCGCTGCTGGGCGAGTGCAGCCCGCGCACGTTGGATTCTGTGCTGGCGACCGGGGAGGGGCTCTCGTCGGCTGTGGTGGCCGCTGCGCTGCGTGCTCGCGGTCTACCCGCGGTCGCTGCCGATCCCGGTCGCTGGCTGGTTACGGACGACGCCTTCAGCGAGGCTGCCATCGACCTGGTCTCGACCGAGGCCGCGGTTCGGCGCGAGGCCGCTGCCGCGTCGGCCGCCGGCAGCATCCCGATCGTCGGAGGCTTCACGGGAGCAAACCCTATCGGCGAGGTGACGACGATAGGGCGGGGTGGATCGGATACATCCGCGGCCATCCTGGGCGTCTGCCTTCCCGCCGACCTGGTCGAGATCTGGACCGACGTGGACGGCGTGATGAGCGCGGATCCACGCGTGGTTCCCGAGGCGACGAGTCTCGAGGGAATGAGCTTCGCCGAGCTACTCGAGCTTTCCCACTGGGGCGCGAAGGTCGTGCATCCGGACGCCGCCCGGTTGCTCCGCGAACGCGGCGTCCCGCTCGTCATCAAGAACGCTTTCTATGCCGATCACCCCGGGACGCTGGTCTCCGCGGATGGTGGCTCCCGCGATGACGTGCCCGTACGCGCGCTTGCCTCGCGTACCGATGCGGCGGTGCTTCAACTCGCCGCCCGCGCCGGCGACGACGCGACCGAGATGACCGCACGCGCACTCGCGGCCCTGCACCGTCGGCGGGTGCGTGTGATCCTCGTGACGCAGGGCGGGAGCGAGGCCTCGGTCTGCCTGGTGGTGCCGAGCGAAGCGGCGGCCAGCTGCAGGTCGGTGCTGTCCGACGAGTTCCGACTTGAACGTGAGACTGGACTCGTCGAGGATCTACGCGTGGAGCCGGACTGCGCGGTCGTTTCCGCGGTAGGAGACGGCATGCGCCACCTCCCCGGGGTGTCGGGCCGGATCTTCGGCGTTCTCGGGAATCACAGAATCAATGTTCGTGCGATCGGGCAGGGTGCGTCCGAGCGGAACATTTCGGTAGTCGTGTCGGCGCATGACGGTCCCGCTGCGGTACGCGCCATCCACGATGCCTTCTTCGCGCCGCGTCCGCGTGCGGCAGAACTGTACGTTGCGGGCGTCGGCCGCGTGGGCGCGGCGTTCCTCGACCAGCTCTCTACCCGGGCGGTCGTGCATCGGCTGCGTGTCAACGGAATCGCGTCCAGCCGGGGTGCCGCGCTCGAAAGGCGAGGAATCGACCCGAGCGTCTGGCGGGAAGCGCTCGAGGACAGCTCCGAGCCGGCAGAGGCTCTGATCGAGGCGGCTATCGAGAGTCCGCACCATCCACGCATCTTCGTCGACTGCACGGCCAGTCCGGCCCTGCCCGCGTCTTACGAACGGATGCTCGCGGCTGGCGTGTCCGTGGTGGCCGCAAACAAAATCGGTTTCGCTGCAACCGGCGCGGAGTGGGACAGGCTGCGGGAAGCGGCAGGCAGGGGGGGCGCCATCTACTACGAGACGACTGTAGGTGCGGGTCTGCCCGTGCTCCGCACCGTTTCGGATCTGGCCGCAACCGGGGACCAGATCCTCCGGCTACAAGGTGTTCTGTCCGGCACACTCGGCTATCTGTGCGACGAGGTGATGAAGGGGTGCCGCTTCAGCGAGGCGGTGAAAGGTGCGTACGATTTGGGATACACCGAGCCGGATCCGCGCGACGACCTCTCCGGACTCGACGTCGCCCGCAAGCTCGTGATCCTCGCCCGCTCGGCTGGTCTCCAGCTGGAGCCCGAGGACGTCGAGGTCGAGCCGCTCCTTCCCCGCGAAGCGGCCGACGGGCCGATCGAGACGTTCTGGGACCGGTTGCCGCAGCTGGACGAGCCCATGGAGGGGAGTCGCGCCGACGCGGCGGCCTCGGGTGGGCGCTTGGTCTACCTGGGCACGGTCGAGGCGGGTAGCGCTCGGGTCGGCCTTGAGGTTGTCCCGATGGAGCACCCGTGCTGGAGCCTGCATGGGAGCGAGAACCTGATCCTGGTGGTTTCCGAGCGGTATCGGACCGTACCCCTCGTGGTCCGCGGTCCGGGTGCGGGACCCGCGGTCACCGCCGCCGGCGTGTTCGCGGACGTCTTACGCGCGCGGGCCGAGGCGCAGGAGGCGCCTGTGGGCATCAACGGAAGAAGGCCCGCGGGCACGGCGGGGGCATGGCCAGGAGCGGAGCGCCCCGCGCTGGAGTCGGTACGGTGAAGCGCTGGCGCAGCACGCGCGCCGGTCAAGAAGCGGGTGGCACTGCGACGCTTGCCGAGGCCCTTTTCCAGGGCCCCGCTCCTGACGGTGGCCTTTACGTGCCGGTGGCGTCGTCGCGCTTCGATCCGGCGCTGGTGGCGCGTACGAGTCGCTCGTTCGCGGACACTGCGCTGCGCAGCGCGCTCGCGCTGATCGGGGACGAGGTCGCGGCAGAAACCCTCGAGCAGGTCGTCGCGGAGGCCCTGGATTTCCCGGTCCCGCTCGTATCAATCGGGGACGACCTGCACGTTCTGGAGCTCTTTCACGGACCCACCGCGGCGTTCAAGGACGTAGGGGCGCGCTTCATGGCCGCTCTCATGGACCGGCTCGATCCCGACCCAGAGCGCACGCGGCTGGTCCTGGTCGCGACTTCGGGCGATACGGGTGGTGCCGTCACGCATGCGTTCGCGGACCGCCCCCGATTCCCGGTCGTCGTGCTCTTTCCGGAAGACGGCGTGAGCGACGAGCAGCGCCGCCTGTTCACGACGCTAGGTGGCAGGGTGACCGCGGTTGCGGTGCAGGGATCCTTCGACGACTGCCAGGCACTGGCGAAGTCCGCATTCCGGTCGAGCGAAGCCGGGCGCCTCTCCCTGACCTCGGCGAACTCGATCAACGTCGGACGCCTGATCCCACAGTCCTTCTACTACGTCGATGCAGTCCGGCAGGGGGCGTGGGACGGTGCGTGCGTGTTCTCGGTACCCTCCGGTAACCTCGGCAACCTTACCGCTGGGCTCATCGCTGCGAGGGCTGGGCTTCCTGTCCATAGGCTTGTCGCCGCCCTCAACGTGAACGACACGCTGCTTCGCCACCTCGAGACCGGAGCCGCTTCTTCTCGGGCGACACGCCGCACGCTGTCCAGTGCGATGGACGTGAGCGATCCGAGCAACCTCGAGCGACTAGCCTCGCTGACCGGCGCCAGGCTGGACGAGCTCCGCCGTTGGATCTGGAGCGCCTCGTTCGACGACCGGGCTACGACGGAGTCCATGGCTCGCTGTCACCGCGAGCGCGGCTACCTGATCGATCCACACGGCGCTGTGGGTCTTCTCGGCGCGGTTGCATACCGCGAAGCGAGCGAGGGTGGGGCCGCCCCGTCGGTGGTGCTCGCGACGGCGCACCCCGCCAAGCTACCCGGGGTGGTCGAGGCAGCGGTGGGTGTGCGGCCGGAGATTCCGCCGGTGATCGCGCGCGCTCTCGACGCGCAGGAGCGGATCGTCCAGATGGGGGGAGACTTGGCCGAGCTCATGGAGCTGCTCGACGAGGTGGCGGGCGGCCGGGCAGTGGCCCGGTGACGTCTCCCCACCGGCAGCAGGCGGCAGCGGTCCGGGTTCCGGGCTCCACCTCCAACCTGGGGGGCGGTTTCGACTGCGTGGGTCTGGCGGTGGATCGCTTCCTCGACGCTGCATTCGAGCCCGGCGCTACGAAGCTGACCGTAGAACGGCCGGATGATGCCCCGCCCGGCGAGGACTTGGTCGAAATCTCGTTCCGGAAGATACTTGGGGTGCGTGGCGTGGAGCCGCGAGGGGTGCTCAGGGTCCGATCTGGGATCCCGATTGCCTGTGGCCTGGGTTCTTCGGCCGCCGCGCTCGTGGCGGGCGCGGCACTCGCAACGCTCGTGGCGGGTGAGGGCCTCGATGCGGACGGGGCGTTCGCGCTGGCGACCGGGGAGGAGGGACACGGCGACAACGCCGGCGCCTCCGCGTATGGGGGGCTGGTCGCAGCGCTGGGAGGCGCGGAGGCGCCCCGGGCCGTGACCTTGCAGCTTTCCGAGCGCGTGGGATTCGCGTTCGCCGCCCCACCGATCCGGGTTTCTACTCGCGCGGCGCGCGCCGCCCTACCGGCGACCGTCTCCCACAGGGTCGCGGCCGGTGCGGTGGCGCGCGCTGCCGCGTTGCTGAGCGGGCTGGCTACCGGCGACCCGGAGCTGCTCCGGCGTGGCTTCGAGGACGCCCTCCACGTCCCCTACCGGCTCCCCCTGATCCCGGGCGCGGAAGAGGCCCTCGCGGTAGCCGTGGCGGCGGGTGCTTGGGCTGGGACCGTGTCCGGCTCCGGCTCCGGTCTGATCGCGGTGTGCGCGGTCGGTGAAGCCGCGGCGGTCGCCGCCCGCATGGCGGACGCACTCGCAGAGCACCACCCGGGCCCGGACGTGCAGGCGTTCGCGCTTCGCCCCGTCACGCAGGGGGTGTGCTTCATGGATCCGGGCGACGCGCTCGCGGTGCGGGGGCCGGGAGACGACGCCGCTCCGACCAGGGCCGAGCTGGACGTGGAGTAACGCGGTGCAGCTGACCGGAGTCCACCACCTGACGGCCATCTCGGCACGTATTGCCGACAATCTCCGGTTCTACACGGGCGTGCTCGGGATGCGTCTCGTGAAGCGGAGCGTCAATCAGGACGACGTCAGCGCCTATCATCTCTTCTACGCCGACGGTGCGGGTAGCCCCGGCACCGACCTCACGTTCTTCGACTGGCCCGTTCGGCCCGAGGGCCGGGGCACGAGCAGCATCGTGCGCACGCACCTGCGGGTGGGCAGGGAGAGCCTGGAGTGGTGGTCGGAGCGCCTGCGCGAGCACGGCGTTGCGGACGAGCCGGGCGAGCGCGGCGGGCAGGCGGTGGTCGACTTCGAGGACGGCGAGGGGCAGCGCCTGTCGCTGATCGAGGACGGCGGTCTCGGAGATCCGCCCGTGATCTGGGAGGAGAGCCCGGTGCCTGGCAGGCACCAGATCCGCGGGCTCGGACCGATCGTGATCAGCGTGCCGAGCCTGTCCGAAACCGATCGGATTCTGACTCGCGTCATGGGCCTCAGGCCGGTGCTCGAGTACACGGACTCGACCCATGGCGCCACAAACGTGCATGTGTACGAGATGGGGAAGGGCGGTCCCCACGCCGAGCTCCACGTGGCCGTGCAGCCCGATCTGCCGGTGGCACGCCAGGGGGCGGGGGGCGCACACCACGTCGCGTTCCGCACGCCTACCGAGGAGGACTATCACCAGTGGACCGACCGGCTCAATCGTCTCCGCGTGTCCAACAGCGGCGAGATCGACCGGTTCTGGTTCCGGAGCCTCTACTTCCGTGAGCCGAACGGCATTCTGTTCGAGATCGCCACCGACGGGCCGGGCTTCGCCGTGGACGAGCCAGCCACGACGTTGGGGGAGAAAGTCGTGCTGCCGCCTTTCCTGGAACCCCACCGCGAACGCATCCTGGCGGGTCTCAAGCCTCTGGAGTGAAAGAGGTTGGGGCCGGAACCCAACGGGGGCCTGCGATGTACCAAGCATCCGACAGTCGGACATACCGGGGAGCGCCTAGAGATGCCGATCTACGACTACTCCTGCCAGGCCTGTGGAGAGCGCTTCGAAGCGTTGGTGCGGGGGGCGGAGAAGCCGTCTTGTCCCGCGTGTAGCAGCCTGGACCTCCAGAAGCACCTTTCCCTTCCTGCGCTTCACACCGAGTCCACCCATGGTCTTGCGATGGACGCCGCCAAGCGGCGGGACAAGCGGCAGGCGCGGGACAACTACTGGACCCAGCGGGACTACGAGCGGGCCCACTACGAAGAGGACACCGGGATCAAGCCCAAGTACGAGCCGACCCCGAAGAAGTACAAGCTGGACGATTGACCCGAGCGCAGGTACCGAGAAACGTTCTCGACGCACGGTTTCGGTCCGCAGGGTTCCGGACCTTCTCCGTTTCATCGCGACGACTGAACCCCGAGGAGCACACATGAAGCGGACCACAGGTTGGGCCTTGTCGGTCGCAGTCCTGCTCGGCACGCTGCCGATGGCGGGGGCGACTGCCGGCAACCCCGATTCCGAGCAGGCTCTTCCCGAGGGCGTGACCCAGGCCATGATCGACGAGGGTAAGACCCTGTTCCACGGTGCCGCGCTCTGCTCGAGCTGCCACGGGGAGAATGGGGCCGGGACCCCGGTTGGACCGAACCTGACGGACGAGACCTGGCTGCACAGCGATGGCGCCTACTCCGAGATTCTGGCCACCGTCAACGACGGCGTGACACAGCCCAAGGAGAGCATGATCCCGATGCTTGCCCGCGGCGGGAGCGGTATCACGGACCAGCAGGCGGCGCAGGTTGCGGCCTACGTCTGGAGGTTGTCGCACCCGTAGGCCGAGGGCTCGCGTGGGCAGGGGCTTCCTAGCAGGTAGGCGCGAGATGTCTTGAGGCCGGATGCGGATCGCATCCGGCCTCAACCTTTTGGCCTCCTGCGGAGATCGCTAGCGCTGCCGGGCCGCCAACTCCACCAGGCGCCGCAGCTCCGCCAGCGGACGGGAATGGTCGTCGACCTGGAGGCGCAGCACGACGTCGTTGTTGAGCCACACACCCCCTCCTTCCTTCACGATGAGCATGGCGGCCGACTGCATGCCGCGCCGGTCCCCACCGGCGGCCTGACCCGCTTCGAGCGCCGCGAGCAGACGGAAGGAAAGGTGTCCCTTCGTTTCCAGGAACACGCGTACCATCTCGTCCACCACGTGCGGATTGGCCAGCAGGTTGCCTTGCGCGGTCACGTGACGCGCTGTGCGGTGGCCTGCTACCATGCTGGCTTGCGTTCCCGTGTGCGCGGCCACGTTTCCCTGAGCGTCGATCACGGCCACCTGCCTGCCCGCTTCCGGCCAGTCCCAAGGAAGCGGGTCGGGATCCTCTAGGAGCAGCCGGGCGATCGCACGGTCTGGCGTGAACCCATCCCAGAGCAGATCGAGCGCGCGCGGACCGTACGAGACGTCCGCGTAGGCCTGCGTTGCCACCATCCCGATCCCTGCCTCCCCCCAGATCACCCCGTTGCCGACCGAGAAGACACGCGACTGGACGGCGGCGCCGAGCTCTCCGGTGACGGAGTCGTACGCGAGGATCGAGAAGGTGCCGACCGGGCGCCACGGGGGAGGCGTCGGATCCCCAGCCGACGGCTGGGCATGGGCGGGGCGAATCGCAAGGGTGAGCGCGAGGGTCAGCGAGAAAGCCAGCGGGATCGTGGCTCCCGGAACGATGCCCCGACGGATCATGGCAGCCTCGGAGGTAGTCTCGGAGCGGGGTTCGTGGACGACGACAGGCCTCTTGTTCAACCCCCGGGCCAATGCTGGGTCCCCGCTTCCTCTCCGCCAGCGTTTCCCTGGCATCGGCTCCGTCGGTCACACCTCCATCACGGCGCGCACGTCCGGATCCACCCCCGTTTGCGCGCTCAGCACGGAAACTCCGAGATAGACCAGGAGTGACGTCACCAGCGTTACCCCGGCTACGGAGACGCCGGCGGGCAGGGTGAGCCATCCCACGAAACCCCCGATCTCGAGCGTGAGAGTCAGCACGAGCCCGGTGAGGATAGAGGCGACAGCGCCGGCCCGGCTTCCACCCATCCAGTTGAGGCCGATCGCGAGCGCCGGGACCAGGGTCGAAGCGAACAGTCCCCAGCCGAAAATGCCGAGGAACGCCACCAGCGTGCCCGGGAGTTGCGCCGTGAGGGCAGCCGCCGCGGCGAGCACAACCGTGATCAAGCGTCCCCAGAGCAACTCGTCCCGCACCTGCCGGCCGAGGGCGACCGGAAGGTCGTGCGTGACCACCGCAGCCCCGACGTTCAGGAACGCGTTCATCGTGCTCATGATCGCGGCCAGGATGCCGGACAGCACGACTGCCGCCAGCAGCAGCGGTGTGCGGCGGAGCAGGAACAGTGGAGTGGCGAAGTCAGGGTTAGCCGGATCATCCAGCTGGCCCTCCAGCACCAGAGCCTTCACCGCCACGCCGACACCCACGAACAGCAGAGTCGTCAGCACGAGCGCGAGCGTGCCCAGCAGCGGGTACCACTTGAGGCGGAGTGGGTCCTTGAGCATGAAGAACTTGTGTAGAACGTGCGGCTGTCCCAGCACCCCTAGCCCGAACACGAAGAAGAACGACGCGGCGGTCAGCGGTGGCAGGTGCCCCCACGGTTCCAGAAAGACGGGATCGCCCGCCAGGATCGTGCGCGAAAGACCCTCCAGCCCACCGCCTGCACGCAGGACGTACGCGAACACGAGGGTGGAAGCTGCGGCCATGATCGTGCCCTGGAAAACGTCGGCGTACACACCCGAGAGGCTTCCGCCGGTGGCGGAATAGGCGACTACTACGGCCGCGCCCAACCAGATCCCCCAACCAAGGCCGATCCCGAAAACGGCGTCGGTCACAATTCCGAGCGCGCGCATCTGGGCGGCCATGTACCCGACGATCGCGACCAGAATGGCCACCCCCGCGAGCCCCTGCACCAGACGCGAGCGGTATCGGGCTCCCAGCGCGTCGGGAATGGTGAGCATGGGTCGTACTTCGGCGAGCAGGCGCAGCCGCTTGGCCAGTACCCAGGCACCCAGGGCACCCGTGATGCCTGCCGGAAGGATGATCCAGGCGGCTCCCAGACCGCGCGCATATACGAGCCCCGGTCCCCCGACGAACGCGAAGCCGGAGATGTTGGAGGCGAGCGTGGCGAGCGTGAGGGCCAGCAGACCGATGCCGCGCCCCGCCACGAAGAAGTCCTCCGCGGTCCGGGTGCGGCGTGCGGCCCACACCGCGATGCCTGCGATGCCCGCTCCGTAGACGAGCGCGACGCCCGCTACGGTGGGGCCGGCAAAGGCCGGCAGTCCCACGACCTGGAGCAACGCGCTCGGCCCGAACGTCACGGCGTCGTGGCCGGATGATCGTCCGCGGAGCCGGACGCAGCGCGGACCCGTCGCACGTCTTCCTCGGAAAGGGTGGCGCGGTCGAAGCTCCACGCGTACACGAGCGGAACCACGAGCGCGGGAAGGAGCCCGATCCCGTAAAGGAGATGGGCCGCGCGGGCCGGAAGCCCCAGCACGAGGCGCGGGTTTGCTGCGTCCGCGGGCGGGATCGACCACAGCGCGATCATCGCCAGCGCGAGCAGGAGCCCTCCGCCCCCGAGCACGGCCGTGAGCGGTCCTGCCCCTTCGCGCGCGGCCGCGAGCAGCGCGGTCCCGGTCATGGTCAGGACCGCGCCTACGGCCAGCGTCGGTCCGGCCCAGCCGGGCGCGCCGCCGGGCAGGAACGCGCTCCCGTAGGCGGCTGTGGCGCCGAACAACCCCGACACCAACAGAGCGGCTCCCGCGTTGGCGGCCGGGTGCCGGCCCGTCGCGGACGGAGCTTCAGCGCGCTCTGCGTGGTCGTTAGCTTTGCCGCCCATGACCGACCGAGCCGTTGGGAATCCCGGGGCCGGCCCGCCGGCGGGTCCGGTGCGCGACCTAGCCACGCTCGACGGCCTCGAGGGCCGGGGCTACGGTGTGGTGGAGTCGCTCGCCTCCCTCGGCAAGGGCCGCCGCCTCATCGGTCTCTTCCGCGCTGCGCAGGCGGACGGCCAGCGGCTCCGTGCGGCGTTTGCCGCGCATAACCGGCTCCCCTTTCTCGGACCTGTCCACTTCCGCCATCACTCGATGACGGTTGCGCTGGAGGTGGAGTTGTCCCGCATCGAACAGGAGGGGGAAGAGCTGCTTGTGGAGTTCGTCGCCCATGACCTGCCTTATGGGCTGGGGTAGCCCGACCGCAGAGCCGACCCGCAACGGAACGAGTTCAGGATCGACTCGAGCTGCACCATGTACTCCTTGCTCTCCTGGTCGGGCGCGTTGAGCCAACCGTCGAGCAGGTACATGCGGTCCTGGACCGGGCAGATCACGGCCCGCAGCAGGAACGGGCCGCTGGCCCCCCGCGCCGTCCACGTACCGAGCAGCTGAAAGGCGACATTACCGCGGTGTGTGGTGGACCGTCCCTGTACGCGCGTGGGATTCACTCTCTGGCGCGTGCCGTAGTGGGTGGCTGAGAGTTGCGCACGCCAGTCGAGTAAGGCCTCGCTTCGCACCGTGGGGATCGGGCTCCGCCAGGCGACCACGACGCTTCGCATGAGCTTGCTCGAATCCGCTTCCTGCGGGCGGAACAGGTGGACGTCTCTGTCCTCGATCCAGCTGAAACCCTTGGGCACCAGAAGGTCGAATCCCGCGATGGCCTGTAGGCTGTCCGCGAGGGCCTGATCCGGGCCGTCCGGGAACATCCGCCCTATCACGTACTCCCGGTACCGTTGCTCATAGGTGGTTCTGAGCTCTCCCAGTCGGCCTTCGAGCGCTCTCCGGGGGTCGTCGTCGGGTAGCAGCAGGGCGAGTACCTGCTGGCCGGTGGCCCACACCTCGCCGACATCCGTTTGCGATGGCACCGGGGGAGGCGGCCCAGGCCTACGCTCCAACGCCTCCGCGATCCAGGGATCCTCCGCCGATCCGATCAGGAGCAGCTGGCGGGCGCGCCGCTGCTCGCTCCAGGTCTCCGCTGCAGGATCCACGTGGTTCAGCTCGAAGGCCTGCTCGCCGGGGAGCGGGAAGGGGGTGGGCTCGAGGACGACGCGCAGCCGCGCACCGATCTCGTCCCACAGGCTGGGAGTTACCGCGATGACGATCTGATCCGCGCTTCCGACGGCTGGCTCGCCGCCGCACGCACCGAACGAGATGGCCGATACGAGCGCGAGCAGAGCGCGCCTCCGGAGAGGCACGTCAGGTCGCCGCGTGCTCGGGTGCTGGCCCGAGGTTGCGCTCGAGCAGAGAGGCGGGGTCGGGGTCCCTTCCCATGAACTCGCGAAACAGGCGCTCGGGCTCCTCGCTGTCGCCGCGCGAAAGGATGCTCCGGACGTATTCGTGACCGGTGCGGGAGTTGAAGATCCCTTCCTCGCGGAAGCGGGTGAACGCGTCGGCATCGAGCACCTCCGACCATAGGTAGCTGTAGTAGCCGGCTGCGTACCCACCGCTGAACAGGTGGGTGAACGAGGTCAGGATGTGAAAGTCGGCGAACGCCTCGTCCGGGCTGAAGTCGACGAAGAGCTCCCGGCCGTACTCCATCACCCCCGCCGGACTCTTGTCCGGGTGCTTCGCATACTCACGGTGCAGCGCCAGGTCCGCCGTACCGAGGCTCAGTTGCCGCATCTGCCGCCAGCCGCCCATGAAGCGGCGCGCTGCGACCATGCACCGGAACAACTCGTCCGGCAGCGCCTCCCCGGTCTTGTGATGCCGGGCGAACAGGTCGAGCGCCGCTCGCTCCCAGGTCCAGTTCTCCATGATCTGGCTGGGCAGCTCGACCCAGTCCCACGCCACGTTGAGGCCCGCGCGCGCACGCACCGGGACACGCGACGCGCAGTGATGGAGCAGATGCCCGACCTCGTGAAAGATCGTCTCGACTTCCCGGTGCGTCAGGAGGCTCGGCTCACCATTCCGGGGGGGAGTGAAGTTTCCGCAGATCACCCCCAAGTGGGGCTCGAAGTCGCCATCGGGAAGGGGTCCGCCGATACGCAGGTCGTTCATCCATGCACCCTGGCGCTTCTCCCTGCGCGGGTACCAGTCGGTGTAGAACCCTCCGAGAAGCGTGCCTTCTTCGTCGCGGATTTCGTAGTAGCGCACGTCCGGATGCCACACTTCCATGCAGGGCTGTGGGCCCACTGCGAGCCCGAACACTCGCTGCACGATAGCGAACAGCCCCTCCATCACTCCCTCCAGGGGGAAGTAGGGGCGGAGCGCCTCGTCGTCGATGTGGTAGTCCTTGCGGCGCAGCGACTCCTGGACGTAGCCGGCGTCCCAGGGCCGGAGCTCGTCCAGACCCAGTTCACGTGCATGAGCACGCAGCTTGGCCACGTCGCGCTCCCAATACGGGCGCGTCAGCTCGCGCATCTCCTCCTCGAACGCCGTCGCCTGTGCACCTTCCTTGACCATGTGGTCCTCGAGGCGATAGTCCGCGAAGTCTGAGTAGCCCAGCACCTCCGCGATTCCCTGGCGCAGCTCGAGCGTGCGCACGATCGATCCTCGATTGTCGAAATCGCCCTCCCGGCAGCGCGTGACGTATGCCCGGTAGACCTCGTGCCTGAGTTCGCGGTCGTGGGCGTACTTGAGGATCGGCTCCACGGCTGGGTGGTCCAGCGTGAGCAGCCACCCGTCCCGTCCCTTCGCTGCCGCTACCGCGTGGAAGCGCTCACGATGCGATTGGGGAACGCCGTCGAGTCGTCGGCCGTCCGTGAGCGGGAGCTCCCAGGCCGCGGTAGCGTCGAGGACGTGCTCGCTGAACCTTCGCTCGACCTGAGCCAACTCCACCTTCATCGCTTCGAGCCTGCCCTTGTCCCCATCGCCGAGATCCGCTCCAGCGCGCCGGAACTCGATCAGGGTCTTGTCGAGGTGGCGGCGTCGTAGCCCGGTGAGCCGCTGCGCCTGCTGGCTTCGGCCGAAGTCCTTCACTCGGCTCCAGAGGGCCGCGTCCAACGGAAGCCGGGTCCAAAACGCGGAAATCTCAGGAAGCACCGCGTTGTATGCGTCACGCAGATCCCCCGTTTCGTCCACTGCGAGCAGATGGCTGACGGGCTTGGTGCGCTCGTCCACCCAACGCGTGATCGCGTCCAGCGACTCCATCGTGTTGGCCCACGTCGGGGCGGTTCGATCGTGCGCGAGCTCGTTGAGCCGCTCTTGACCCCGACGAAGTACTTCACCTACCCCGGGCTGTACGTGCTCTGGACGGATTCGGTCGAACGGAATCCGGAAATCCTCGGAGAGCAGCGGGTTGGATGGGCTCACGTCTGGCTCACGGCGTGCTGGGGGTTGGCGCCCGGTGATCGGGCGAAAGATCACCGCTGCGCGGGGTGCGGACCAGCGGTTCCCCTAGGCGGATTTCCTGACCCGGTCGACAGATCGGGGTGAGGCGCAGCGGGCCAGGCGGAAAGAGGACGATCACCGTCGATCCCAGGTGGAATGCCATCAGTTCCATGCCCCGCTCGACCGGGAGCGGCGGCTGGTAGCGACGCTCCCCCGGTACTTGGGCGCGTCGGTTGCTCACCCAGCCCCGTCTCCCTGACCATTCGGGGTCGAAGGTGACCGAGATGCGCGCCACGTTGTAGGCGCCCACTGCAACCACGGCGATCCATCCGAGTGCTGAGTCGATCTGGCAGAGCAGCCGTTCATTGCGCGCGAACAGATCGGGGATGTGCGAAACCGAGGGCGGGTTCACCGGGAGGAGGGTCCCCGGCACGTGCCGTGCCACCGCGATGGTGCCCGTTACGGGTGCGTGAACGCGGTGGTAGTGGCGGGGCGAGAGGTAGAGTGTGACGAACTGGCCTCGCTCGTACCTGTCCGCTTCCCCTCGGTCCCCGATCAGCTCGGCGACCGAGTAACGCCGGCCCTTGGCCTGCACCGCTGCACCGCCGTGAATCTCGCCCACCGTGCCGACGATCCCGTCCACCGGTGACGCAGCCGCGTGGGGATCGGTGGGCCAAGAGCGTGCGCCCTGCCGGAGCCTGCGCACGAAGAAGGAGTTGAGCGTGGGATACTCCTCGAGCGGGTGCTCCACCTCGGAGAGCTGCGCGCCGACCGCACGCGCAAAGGCTCCCAAGAGCGGGCGACGAAGCGCGCGGGGCAGGTTCAGATCCGCGAGGCGTCCAAGCGAACGCGAGAGGCCGGCTTGTGGGAGCCGCCCGACCATGGCGAGCGTCGCCCGCCACCCGGCGCTTGGAAGGTCGGGAGTGGCGTCCGCGGCTCTCATCTGAAAAGGTACCATCGGAAGGGCGGTCGGATCCGGAAACGTTGCGCGACCGCGTCCGGTCTCTCGGCGATCAGCGCCGCGGCCCTCTCCAACCGAAGCGCTTCCAGTCGATCCGGCCGCAGGCGTCGAAGCGGACCCCCTCGCCCTCGAGCAGCGAGCGTTGAAGGGCTGCCAGGCCCAGATCGCCCTTGATCGAGATCTCTCCGTTGCGGTTGACCACGCGCCACCACGGGACGTCGGTGTCCGGCGAAAGCGCACCCAGCACGTTCCCCACTCCTCGTGCGGCTCGTGGCGTTCCTAGGATCGCCGCGATGCCGCCGTAGCTCAGCACGTGTCCGAGGGGGATCCGTCGTACCAGCGCGTGGGCGCGGTGGGCGAAGGAACGCGAGCGTCCCCCGGCCGGGACGGATCGGCGGCGCGGGCCGGCTCTCGTCATCGGTTTCCCTCCGGTGTTGGAAGGGTGCATGCGCGCGGGTATGTTGCTCGGTCGTCGCGGGCTTGACGGTACGCGCGGCCCGTGCCCAACTCCAGCCGGCCGGGTTCGGTCCGGCGCAGCGGTGCTCATGATGGCTCACTCGCACGCCGGTCACTCCCATCCCCACCCGAGGCAGATTGGGGAGGGCCCCGCGCGTCGGCTGCGGCTCGTGCTGTACCTCACTGCCGGTTTCATGATCGTCGAAGTGGTGGGCGGATTGCTCGCCAACTCGCTGGCACTACTCGCCGACGCCGGTCACATGCTCGCGGATGTGGCCGCTCTCGGCCTGTCCGTTTGGGCGATGCGTCTCGCCCGCCGTCCTGTGAGTCTGGAAAAGACCTACGGCTACGTGCGTCTTGAGATCCTTGCCGCGCTGGTGAACGGCGCGGCGTTGCTGGTCATCTCCGGAATGATCGGGTGGGAGGCCTGGCGCCGTGTGCGGGAGCCCGTGACGGTGGACGGCCCCCTGCTCGCGGCGGTGGCCACCGCGGGTCTGGCTGTGAACTTGGTGGCTGTGTACATCCTTCGAAGCTCTGCGGACGAGAGCCTGAACGTGCGGGGCGCCTACCTGCACGTGCTTGGCGATCTGTTCGGGTCTGTGGGCGCGTTGGGTGCCGGTGCGATCGTATGGTTGACGGGTTGGACGCCCGCCGACGCACTGGTTTCTGTGCTGATCGCGGGTCTGATCTTGGTGAGCGCGTGGCGGTTGGTGCGCGAGGCGACCGACGTATTGCTCGAAGCGGCTCCGGCTCACGTGGACGTCGAGCGCGTGCTCGCCGACCTCCGCGACGTTCCGGAGCTTCATGAAGTACACGACCTGCATGTCTGGACTCTCACGAGCGGTTTCGTAGCGCTTTCGGCACACGGCGTGATCGACGACCCTTACCACCAGGGCAGGGTGTTGGAGGAGGTCCGCGAACGGGTGAGGCGGCATGGAATCGAGCACGTCACCTTTCAGCTCGAGCCGCGCGAGCTCGTTCAGGTGCGCAGGGCGGGGGACGTCCCGCGCTAGGCTGGCGACCAGGTAAGCGCTGGGAGCCCTGCGCGTAGTCACACTGAATCGTGCGATTTCAACCACCTACAAGGTGCTCCGAAAGGAGCGGGAGAAGGTGCTCCGATGGTCCGATTCGGCGGTCGTCGAAGACGCGCAGGATGGTCGCGATTCTTTCCTTGACAGAAGGCACACCCGGCGTACCTTGGCGCGCATGACCTCGCAGGGATTCCCAGGGGACCAGGTGGTTTCCTCAGGAGGACAACGGATGGAGGACCGCTCGGGCTGGACCCAAGACGAGGCTCTCGGCACCGATGTTCTCGACCTGCAGGCCTTCGATGAAGACGATGAGGAAGAGTGGGACGAGGATTGGGACGAAGACGACGACTGGGATGACGAAGAGGACGAGGACGACGAGCTGGATGATGAAGACCTAGAGGAAGAAGAGTGGGAGGAATGGGAGGAGGACGACGACGCGAGCGGCCGCCGGATGCCGCGTCGGGTGTTGGACTGAGCGGCCACAGCCTCCGCAAGCGAACGAGCCGCCCGACTTAGGTCGGGCGGCTCGTTCGTTCGATTAGCCGCGGGGGCTCAGCGCTCGATCGGTGCCCGGACGAGGTTGGCCCATTCCGTCCACGATCCGTCGTAGTTCTCGCACTCGCGGAAGCCCAGCAGATAGGTGAGCACGAACCAAGTGTGGGAGGAGCGCTCACCGATCCGGCAGTAGGTGATCACCGGGCTGCCGGGCGCCAGGCCCGCCTCCTCCTGATAGATCTTCTCCAGCTCGGCGGCCGGCTTGAATAGGTGCGTGTCGGGGTCCACTGCGCGCGCCCACGGGACGTTCTTGGCGCGGGGGATATGGCCGCCGCGCAGTGCGCCCTCGTTCGGATAGTCGGGCATGTGGAGCCGCTCTCCCCGGTACTCTTCGGGGCTGCGCACGTCGATCAGGCTGCCATTGCCCTCGACGTGTGCCATCACGTCGTCGCGGAAGGCGCGGATTCGCGAGTCGTCCCGCTCGCCGATCGTGAGACTCCCGGGGGTTGGGCTTGGTACCTTCTCGGTCAGCGCTCGTCCCTCATCGACCCAGCGGGCCCTCCCCCCGTCCATGATCTTGAGGTTCTCGAGACCAAACGGACGGAGTACCCAGAACGCGTAGGTGGCCCACCAGTTATTCTTGTCCCCATAGAGCACGAGGGTGTCGCCAGGGTTCACTCCCTTGCGTCGGCGAAGCTCCTGGAGGCGGTCTCGATCCAGGTAGTCGCGGGTGAGCTTGTCGTTCAGATCCTCGACCCAGTCGAGTTTTTGCGCTCCGGGGATATGGCCCGTGTCGTAGAGGAGAACGTCCTCGTCAGATTCGAAGATCTTGACGCGCGGATCGTCGAGGTGCTCCTCCGTCCAGGCGGTGGAGACCAGAACGTCGGGATGCGCGTAACCGCGCCCGACAATGGGGGTGGCTTCGGCCATGGCAGTCTCGAGATGAGCGAGGGAGCGAACGAGGACGGTTGGCGTGTACCCACCCATACGCTTGCAGGTCCGAGTCGGGGCCGCGGGTTGCCCCCCCAGCTCTCACCTGGCGATGGGGGTCCGCACGGCGGCGGATCGGAATCGCGGCGGCGGCCTACCAAGGTCACTCACTTCGAAACCGGAGGCCTTACGACAAAGCTGCCCGGACCGGCTCGTGCGGAGCCGGCGCGACTGGCCGCGCATGTGCGTGCGCTGGAGGGCGAGCGGCATCCCGACCAGTCGCCGATCGCGCTGAGGAGGGCGCTCACGTATGTGGAGCGGGAGCTGGCCGAACTCGGGCTCACCCCGCGACGGCATGCTTTCTGCCACCGCGGTCGCGTCTTCGAGAACGTAGCCGCGGAGTTGACGGGGACCGCTCCCGGGGAGCCCCGTTTCCTGGTCGGCGCGCATCTCGATACTGTGCGCGGGACCCCAGGGGCCGACGACAACGCAAGTGGTGTGGCCGGGATGCTCGAGTGCGCTCGGCTGCTCAGTGGATGGCGGGGTACCGCGACCGTGGAGCTGGTCGGCTTCAACCTCGAGGAACGTCAAGGCTGGACATACCGAGTAGGCAGCCGGAGATGGACGGCCGACGCGCGCAGGGCCGGCGTCGAGTACCGTGGGGCGCTCATCCTCGAGATGATCGGCTTTCGTCGCCGCGACGAGGGCAGTCAGAAGATTCCTGCCATGATCCGATGGATGGACTTACCACGGGTTGGCGACTACCTCGCGGTAGTAGGCGACACGCGTTCGCGCGACCTACTGCGCCGCTTCCTCGCCGAGGCGAACCGCGCGGCGCCCCAGCTCCCGCTGGTCCCGCTGCACTCGCCGCTGCGCGGCTGGCTGGTGTGGGCGACCCGGCGTAGCGACAATGCGTCATTCTGGTCTCGTCGATATCCCGCGCTGCTGCTAAGCGACACTGCAAATCTACGCAACCCGCACTACCATCGCCGCAGTGACCGTCTGGAGACGCTCGACCTGGAGTTCGCGGCACGCGTCACCGATGCCGTCGCCGCATGCGTGCGTGCGCTCGCGTCCTGAAGTGGTCCTAGTCCCAGAACGGCTCGCGCGGGAGCGTTGCCCGCGTGTCGGGGCAGGTCGCGTTGGCGAGCGCGTTTCCGGTTTCCCGACGATGCCGATGTCCGAACTCCAGTGCTGGCTACCCCTGCGACGTGTGGAAGACTCATGTATTCGTTGACGCCATGGGTGAAGCGCCTTCTGATCGCGAACGCGGTCGTGTACGTGCTGTCGATGGCCACGCCCATCTTCTACATGATCGGCGCGTTGGTGCCGGCTGCGGTCCTCTCCCGTCCGTGGACGGTCGTTACCTACATGTTTCTCCACGACCTGCGGAGCATTTGGCACCTGATCTTCAACATGCTCGTGTTGTTCTTCTTCGGTCCCCGGATGGAGGACCGACTCGGCGGACGTGATTTCATGAAGCTGTACCTGGGAGGGGGGGTAGCGGGTGGAGTGTGCTCGATCCTGCTCATGCCGGGTGCGGTCGTCGTGGGGGCGTCCGCCGCCGTGTACGCGGTGACGGTCGGTTTCGCGATGTACTGGCCTCGCGAGCGCATCTATCTGTGGGGCATCCTGCCGATCGAGGCCTGGCTCCTGACGATCATCGTCGTGGTTATGAGCCTCTGGTTCGGAATAGGTGGGGGCGGAGGTCGGACCGCGCACTTCGCCCATCTGGGTGGAATGGCGTGGGGCTTCGCGTTCCTGAAGTGGCAGGAGTGGCGGAGAGGAGCGGGTCGGCGTGACTTCCAGCGCAGGGTTCAAGGCACGGCGTCCGCGACGGTCCCCGACCGCACGGCACTCCAACGGTGGGAAGCGATCGACACCGGGCTCCTCCACGAGCTTAACCGCCAGGAGGTCGAGGAGCTGCTGCGAAAGGCTCGCCGGTCCGGTGTGCGCACCCTTTCCCAGGACGAGCGCGCTTTTCTAGACCGCATGACGACCCGCCACTGAGCCGCGCCGTGGGCGAGTCCGGGTATCCGGTTCCGGCCGGCGTGCATCGGGTCGAAGACGTCGTGCGTCGGAGCCGCTTCCTGACGACCCTCGCACACGCGCCCGATCCTGCGGCCGCGCAGGCCTTCGTGGAGCTGATGAAGCGGGAGATGTCGGACGCGACCCATCACTGCTGGGCCTACGTCGCCGGACCGCCCGGAAGCACGGCTCGCGTCGGGGCCAGCGACGCCGGCGAGCCCAGAGGCACGGCGGGCCGACCCATGCTGAACGCGCTGCTGCACGGTGGGATCGGCGAGGTGGTCGCGGTTACGTCTCGTTGGTTCGGCGGTACCAAGCTCGGGACGGGGGGGCTCGCCCGCGCCTACGCCGCGGGCGTCGCGCACGCGCTGACGGAGCTGCCGACCGAGCGGCGTGTGCCGCGCCAGGAACTCGACGTGGTCGTCACATACGCCCACGTCGACGTCCTACGCCGGCTTGCGGATGAGCTGGACGCGACGGTGGAGCTGGAAGCGTACGGGAGCGAGGTGCGTTACCGGGTGGCGGTGCCTCTGGATCGCGCTTCCGAGTTCCGGTCGCGTCTGGCCGACGCGACCGGGGGAGGTGGGAAGGTCCGGCCGGTCACTGAATCGCCCTGATTGCTGGACGACTCCGTTCCGCTCAGCCGGGGTGGCGCAGGGTATCCCACCCGAACATTCGGTAGACCGGGCACTTGCCTACGGTTCCGCTGACCAGGGACAGCGCCCCAACCACGCCGACCGCTGTTCCGAGAACGCCGGCGATCGTCCCCGACAGCCCGAGGGCCAGGAGTACGATGCCTACGATCATGCGGGTCGCCCGATCCATGCTGCCTTCGTTGGTGACCATCTCGTCCTCCGCACGGGTTGACCACAAACGTGTGGCCAGCGCAGTCACGGCGCTGTGGGAAGGACTGCCGGGAGGCTTGTGGGGAGATCTCCCACGCGCCCGAGAGGACGGTCCGGGCGCCGCGGGCGAACAGCTGTGGCCGACCCTCGGCCGCCCACTTCTCGCGCAGAAGTCCGCGATGTCTCTGAAGAGCACGAGATCTTCTGGAGGCTCCCTCGCCGCGGTTGGGCGGGGGGTGAAGCGCGGTCGGTGCGTCGCTTGCTGAAGCTCGGGATGTCCGATACCCTGACCGCGATCGGGGCGCCTGGCTCCGATCGGCCCGCTCCTCCCTGTTCGTTTCCCTCAGCCATGGGTCCGACCATGGCACTCGCAGGCGAAACAACCCGGCTCAAGGCCAGCGACTTCCCACAGGGAGTCCTCACCCTGTTCGACAAGTACGTGCACGGTCTGATCGATCGGCGTGCCTTCATGGACGGTGCGTCGAAGTTCACCGCGGGTGGGATGACGGCGTCAGCGATGTTCGAGGCGCTGCGTCCGCATTACGAGTGGGCCCGCCAGGTACAGCCGGACGATGCGCGCGTCCGGACCGAGTACGTGACCTATCCGTCTCCCATGGGCCATGGCACCATGCGCGGCCTGATGGCCTGGCCGGAGAACCAGACCGGGCCGTTTCCGGCGGTGCTCGTGATCCACGAGAACCGCGGCCTCAATCCTTATATCGAGGACGTCGTGCGTCGCTTCGCGGCCGTCGGCTTTCTCTCGTTCGGTCCCGACGCGCTCACCTCCCTGGGGGGATACCCTGGCACCGACGAGCGCGGGCGGGAAATGCAGAGCCAGCTGGATCGCGCCAAGATCACGGAGGACTTCGTGGCGGCCGCGAACCTCTTGATGGAGCACGCCGACTCAACCGGTAGAGTGGGCGCGGTGGGGTTCTGCTTCGGCGGCAGCATGGTAAACACGCTTGCCGTGCGTCTCCCCAACTTGGGAGCGGCAGCCCCCTTCTATGGTGGACAGCCCTCCGCGGACCAGGTCCCCAGCATCCAGGCTCCGCTGATGATCCATTATGCCGGTCTTGACACGCGCATCAATGCGGGCTGGCCGGCGTACGAAGCTGCCCTCGAGGCGGCCGGCAAGACGTACACCATGTACATGTACGACAACACGAACCACGGCTTCCACAACGACACGACTCCGCGCTACGACGCGGACGCCGCCAAGCTCGCGCAGGACCGCACGATCGCCTTGTTCAGGGAGCACCTCACCTAGAGGTCTTTCGAGGCGATTTGCCGGTCGCTGAAGAGCGAGTAATCGGCGAGCGAGGACGAGCCGCGGGGGCGGCGCTGTTCGTACCGTCCCCGCAGCTCCGTTCGCGCTACGGGGCGAACGTGAAGGTGACCGGGATCGGGGTCAGAGTCGGACGTACGTCCGTACCCTCGTATCCCACGATCTCGAACGCGCCGGCGGCGGTGAGATCGCCTCCTAACAGGGGAGCCGGTTCCGATCCCAAGGTCAGCGCCTGCACCACCGGATCGCTCACGAATCGGATGTCGTCCCCGATGCGGGTCCAGAGCCCCGACCCGGACCAGTTCTGGGTCCCCTGCTCCGGACAGTTCGGATGCAAGACGCTGATCCTGAGGAGGAATCGGCTTTCCCTTCCCAGGTCGATAAAGCCCGCAGCGGCGCTCTCCCCGCAGGGACGGCCCAACTCGAAAGGCAGGGCGACGCCGTTGATGGCCACCAACTCGTAGGCGCGGGCCACCTCGCGCTCCGTATCCGTAAGACCGTCCCCGCACGCCGTACCGATAAGCGCGGATAGGATCACCGCCGCCAGCGCGATCCAGCTCCTGCCCACGGCGTTTTCTCCTGCCTGTTCGGTCTTCCGCACTCCGCTCGGAGCCCCCCCCACCCCCTGATGCCGCCCGCTGGCGGCTCCCGCCCGCCTCACGGGTCGCTAGCCTGCACGTAGATCTCCCCGCCGGCTTCGCGGAACTCCTTGGCCTTCTGCTGCATCCCCGCTTGCGCCGCTTCGCGGATGTCCTGCGAGATCCTCATGGAGCAGTAGCGCGGCCCGCACATCGAGCAGAAGTGCGCGACCTTGGCACCTTCCGCGGGGAGAGTCTCATCATGGTATGCGTGCGCGGTCACCGGATCGAGCGCCAGGTTGAACTGGTCCTCCCAACGAAACTCGAAGCGCGCCTTCGACAGTGCATCGTCCCACTCCTGCGCGCGTGGGTGGCCTTTGGCCAAATCCGCGGCGTGTGCGGCGATCTTGTAGGCGATCACACCCTCCTTTACGTCATCGCGGCCGGGCAGCCCGAGGTGTTCCTTGGGTGTGACGTAGCACAGCATGGCGGTACCATACCAGCCGATCTGCGCGGCGCCGATCGCGCTCGTGATGTGGTCGTAGCCGGGAGCGATGTCGGTGGTAAGTGGCCCGAGGGTGTAGAAGGGCGCCTCGTCGCACCACTCGAGCTGCTTCTCCATGTTCTCTCGGATGAGGTGCATCGGGACGTGTCCGGGTCCCTCGTTCATCACCTGGACGTCGTGCTCCCACGCGATCCGTGTGAGCTCGCCCTGGGTCTTCAGCTCGGCGAACTGCGCCTCGTCGTTGGCATCGGCGATCGAGCCCGGGCGGAGCCCGTCTCCCAGCGAGAACGACACGTCGTACGTCGCCATGATCTCGCAGATCTCGCGGAAGCGAGTGTAGAGAAACGACTCCTGATGGTGAGCGAGGCACCATTTCGCGATGATCGAGCCACCCCGACTCACGATGCCGGTCAACCGCTCAGCCGTGAGCGGGACGTAGCTGAGGAGCACGCCGGCGTGGACCGTGAAGTAGTCCACCCCCTGCTCCGCCTGCTCGATGAGGGTGTCCTGATAGATCTCCCACGTAAGGTCCTCGGGCACGCCCCCAACCTTCTCCAGCGCCTGGTAGATCGGCACCGTCCCGATCGGCACAGGCGAGTTGCGGATGATCCATTGGCGGGTCTGGTGGATGTTCTTGCCGGTGGACAGATCCATCGTCGTGTCCGCGCCCCAAAGAATTGCCCAGCGTAGCTTCTCCACCTCCTCTTCGATGGAGGAGGTGACCGCGCTGTTACCGATGTTCGCGTTGATCTTCACCTTGAAGTTCCGGCCGATGATCATCGGCTCGAGCTCTCGGTGGTTGATGTTGGCCGGGATGATCGCGCGTCCGCGGGCTACCTCACTTCGCACGAACTCGGAATCCATCCCCTCGCGCAGCGCGATGAACTCCATTTCGGGCGTGATCTCCCCGCGCCGCGCGTAGTGCATCTGCGTGACCCGCCCGCTGCCGCGTAGCACGACGTGGTCGAGCGTGTCGGGGATGGATGCGTCACCGTGACGGCGGTCCCGCGCGAACGCGGGCAACTCGTGCCGGCCCGACTCGACGACGTCACCGCGTGCCCGGATCCAATGCTCGCGCAAGAGGGGAAGCCCTCGTCTCACATCGACCGCGCGCGGTCCCGAGGTATCGTAGACGCGGAGCGGCGGCTCCCCACCCGAGAGCACGATCTCGCGCATGGGCACGCGCACGTCCCCCGGGCCCTCGACATAGACCCGCCGGGACGAGGGGAACGCGTCACCGTAGTCGCCGGATGCGACCGACTCGTGGTTGGTTGCCTTGCGGGATCGGACAGGGAGGGTCGGAATGGCTTCCATAAGGGTCGCTCCTGGCGACGCGTGAAGGCGCAAGAGCGACGGCGGTGGGACTGGAGGCCAAGGCCGCGCTCCCTACGCCGGTTTCAACCGGGTCAGGTTCCAAGGGACTCTCTCAACCCGGCCGCGCCGGGTACCCCTGGCGGTCTCCTGAATGACGATACCGGTAGCGGAGATTCCGGTCAAAGGGTGACGGGGGGATCGGCCCGCCTATGCGGGTTCGGGGTGCGGGATCCCTGTAGACGTCCGGCCGCCGAACGAACGGTGACCAGGGTCTGTGACGGAAGAGCGCACGCGGATTCGCCGGAAAGGATGATTCAAGCACTACAGGCGTACACACTCATGTAAAAGTGATCGAGCGCGTCCTTGAGACCGCCCTCTACGTCGATGACCTCGAAGAATCCCTCCGGTTCTACGAGCGTGTCATAGGTCTCAACACTATGTCGAGGGGGGACCGACTGGTCGCCCTAGATGCGGGAAGGGGAACCGTGCTCCTGCTATTTCGCCGTGGCGCTACCGCGAGAGGGATCTCATTTCCGGGAGGTCGGATTCCACCTCACGACGGTCAAGGCCCTCTACGTTCAGGGACGCGGTGCGGCCGCTCTTAACAGCCGCCCCCGCAAGACCCTCGGTTGGAAAACCCCGGCGGAAACCCTGGAAGATCTCTTACATCGCTGAACCGGACCTCCACCTTGCGCTGAGTTCTCAACAGCTCCGGTATCTCCTGCCTTCCACGACCTTCGGTCGCTTCTGACTCCCTCGGAATTGGAGAGATCAAGAACCCCCTCTGTCTGGACCCCGTCGCCCTCGCCAATCTATTGTCCAGTGGAATCGGGGGCGCAAAAACCCCCTTCAACACGGTGCTGTTGCGACGACCCCTTGAACCTGGGCAATACCTCTCTATACGGTATACGGAGCGGCTGGCTGACGCGGGCATCGAGCCGTCCGTGGGAAGCAAAGGAGATTCCTACGACAACGCGTTGGCCGAATCGATCATCGGCCTGTTCAAGACGGAGATGATCCGACGGAACGGGCCCTGGCGTAACCTGGAAGACGTCGAATTCGCCACGCTCGAGTGGGTCTGGTGGTTCAATCACCACCGTCTGCTCGAACCCATTGGGTACGTTCCCCCAGTGGAGAGGGAGCAGGAGTATTACCGGAACCTGAGCGCCCCGGCCAGGCTGGTGGCACTCAACTAAACAAGTCTCCGGAGAAGCCGGGGTGATTCAGGGCGGTGTCAGATCAGGTCACGATGGAAACGCGCTGGAACGGCAAGCGGACGAGGCAGCGTAGCTACCTTAGTGAGATTCTCGACATCATCAATGGAACAGGGCGGCGTATCGGAGCGGTCTGTGCGCTCACCTACACAGACCTAAGAATACTCTGAATAAGTCGGTCCCTGGGACATTAGATTTACGGGGCGGGAGTTCAAGGGCTGAGCGGGACGATCGGGGAGGCGGACGATGGAGCAGGTGACGTTCGCGGATGTGGAGTACGAGGGGAAGAAGCGGCGGACGCGGCGGGAGCTGTTTCTGGAGCGGATGGAGGCGCTGATTCCGTGGGAGCGTCTGGAGGCGCGGATTCGGCCGTTGTATCCGAAGGCGGGGCGGGGGCGGCAGCCGTACCCGTTGGCGGCGATGCTGAGGATTCACTGCGTGCAGCTGTTCTACAACCTGAGCGACCCGGGGATGGAGGACATGCTGTACGAGATCGAGTCGGTGCGGCGGTTCGCGGGGCTGCGTTTGACGGGTCCGCTGCCGGACGAGACGACGATTCTGAACTTTCGGCACCTGCTGGAGCGGCACAGGCTGGGGCGTGGTTTGTTCGAGGAGATCAACGCGCACCTGGCGGAGCGGGGCTACCGGGTGCGGGCGGGGACGATCGTGGACGCGAGCATCATCGCGGCGCCGTCATCGACGAAGAACCGGGAGGGGGCGCGGGATCCGGAGATGCATCAGACGAGGAAGGGCAACGAGTGGCACTTCGGGATGAAGGCGCACATCGGGGTGGACGCGGAGACGGGACTGGTGCATGGCGTGCGGGCGACGCCGGCGAACACGCACGATCTTCGGGAGGCGGGGGCGTTGCTTCACGGCGGCGAGGAGGAGGTGTGGGCGGACGCGGGCTACCGGGGGATCGAGAAGTGGGTGGACACGGGAGGCCGTCCGGTGCAGTGGCATGTGGCGATGAGACCGGGGCGGCGGCGGCTCCTGGAGCAGGGCGGGGCGCGGTGGCTGCGCGAGCGGGACAAGGCCTCGGTGCGGGCAAAGGTGGAGCACCCGTTCCTGTATGTGAAGCCCGCTTCGGTTACCGGAAGGTTCGCTACCGCGGGCTGGCCAAGAACATGGAACGGATCGCGCTGCTCCTGGGCTTCGCGAACCTGCTTGTGGCGGGCCGCTATTCGACGGCGTGAGCGGCCGGCGCGGGAAACATCCGCCCACGCGGGGCGCAACGAGGGGATCATCGGCCAGAACATGCCGGTTGGGCGCGTTTTCAGCCCGTCATCGCCCCCAAGACCGCTGAAACCGGCTCCCTCCGTCTCGCACCGCCCCCAGAAGGGCCTTGCTCAGAGCTTCCCTAGGTAACGGGCGCGGCATCGGGCGCCACCTCGTTGTCACGCCGAAGATCCGCCCAGTATACTGCTTCTGGGAGCGAGGGGGCCCGAGCGCCGGGCCCACAACGTCCAAACGGCACCGGAGGAACCAGCATGAAGAGGAAGCTGTCCATCCTGGTAGCGACCCTGCTGCTCGCTGCACCTTCCCTTCTCCAGGCCCAGCAGACTGATGAGCAGATGAGCTTCTTCATCACCAGCGTCGGCATGGGAGATGGTGGCAACTTGGGCGGCCTCCAGGGCGCGGACGCCCATTGCGCGGCGCTCGCCCGCGCCGTCGGGGTGATTGACCGCCAGTGGCGGGCCTATCTGAGCGCCGGGGGCCGGCCGGACGTGAACGCACGCGACCGAATCGGCAATGGACCCTGGTACAGCGCTGACGGGCGGATGATCGCGGCTAACGTGGCCGGCCTGCACGGCGACATTGAGCGCGACCGCAATGAGATCAATAAGAGCTACGCGCTCACCGAGAAGGGGGAGCAGGTGGGCGGCCCCGGTGACGAGCTCAGTCGGCACGACATCCTGACCGGCTCGGACTCGCACGGCCGCGCCCTACCCGGCTCTACCCTCTACACGTCGTGCGACAACTGGACGAGCAATTCGATCGGTTCGGCGATGATCGGCCACCACGACCGCACGGGCGGCGGCAGCTCGTCGTGGAACCAGGTCCACTCGAGCCGCAGCTGCAGTCAGGAAGACATGGCCCCGGGAGGCGCCGGCCTGTTCTACTGCTTCGCGATTTGAGCGCGCGGCGCGGCCTGGGCGAGCGCTAACGGATACGGCGGAAACCCCGGTCGGGGAAGGGCGCTCAGCGCCAGCCTGCTTCGACTGTCAGCTCGAAGATCCGCCCAGTATACTGCCTATGGGAGCAAGGGGGCCCGAGCGCCGGGTCCGAAACGTCCAAAGCACCGGAGGAACCCTATGAGAAAGAGGCTGTCCATCCTGGCAGCGAGCCTGCTGCTCGCTGCACCCGCTCTTCTCCACGCTCAGCAGGCTCAGCAACCGATGAGCTTCTTCATCACCAGCGTCGGCAAAGGCGACGGTGCCAACCTGGGCGGCCTCGAGGGGGCGGACGCCCACTGCGAGGCGCTCGCCCGCGCGGCCGGCGTGACCGATCGCCAGTGGCGAGCGTACTTGAGTACCAGCGCGGGGTTTCGCGATCCGCCGCCCGTGAGCGCACGTGACCGGATCGGCGACGGACCTTGGCACAACGCCGCAGGGCAGATGATCGCGGCCAATGTGGCCGACCTGCACGGTGACATCCACCGCGATCGCAACCAGATCAACAAGAGGAACGCCCTCGACGAGAAAGGAGAGCAGGTGAACGGCCAGGGTGACAGCCCCAACCAGCACGACATCCTGACCGGCTCAGACACACATGGTCGTTCCCTGCTCGGCTCGCCCGCGAACATCACGTGCAACAACTGGACGAGCAACGGGGCCGGGTCCGCCATGATCGGCCACCACGACCGCTCGGGCGGCGGCAACTCGTCGTGGAACGCGGCCCACTCGACCCGCAGTTGCAGCCAACCTGACCTGGTGGCTACGGGGGGTGCCGGCCTGTTCTACTGCTTTGCGATCTAGCACGGGTTCACCTAAGAGAGAGAGAGCGAGAGCGAGAGAGGCGCTGCACCGCCCCCCGGCAGTGCAGCGCCTCTCGACTTCTGGACCGAGCGTGGGTGGGAAACGTCAGTCGGGCTGACAGCCCCCACCGCAGCACGCTGGACCGCTCTCGCAGAATGGGACCGGCTCGGTGCCTCTGGCCGACGACCCGATCACCGCCGCCGCGGACATGACCGGCCGCGCCGAACCCCCGCAGCTCGGGCAGGCAACCGCGAGCTCGCGCTCCCGGTACTTGCGGAGCCGCTCGACTCCCGCACCGCAGCTGTCGCAGGCGTATTCATAGAGAGGCATCAGCGCTCCTCAGGGCTCCCTGGACTCTCCCCTACCTTTACCAGCCGCACGCGGTTGCGTCCGAATACCGCCTGGAGCTCCTCGAGGGTCCCTTTGGTGACGTCGGCCCTGAGGGTGCGCGACCTGAGGCGCGCACCCTCGCCGTTCCCGAGCGCCAGCTCCACCGGTGCGGGACCGGCGTGGCCGGCAAGCACGGTGCGCGCCCGCACGAACGCTTCCGCCGGAAGCTCCGCGCCGAACTCGAGCTCGATCTGGACCGCCAGGCGCCCCGAAGCCGGAAGCGCTTCGAGTGGCTCGACGCCGTCCAGGAAGACCGGCGGATCGTCCTCGTCTCGCTCGCGGTTGGACACAAGCCCCCGGATCAGCACGACTGCATCCTGGCACAGGGTCTCGCGCGCCGCCAGCCACGCGTCCTTGAAGGCGAGCACGGTGGCCGTGCCGCGGAAGTCCTCGACCACCACCTTGCCCCACTCCGAGCTGTCCCGCCGCGAAATCTGACGCGCGACCGACGTGACCACGCAGGCCAGCTCGACCTTCTCCCCCGCATATTCCTTCAGGTTCGCCGTCGTGACCCTGTCAAAGGCCCGAACCACCTCACGGAAGCGGTCGAGCGGGTGACCGGAGATGAAGAAACCGAGCGCTTCCTTCTCGCGTGCCAACCGATCCGCCTCGTCCCATTCCGGCACGTCCGGCAGCGCCGGATCCCGGCGCTGTACGGGCGATGCGGCCCCGAACAGCGACTCCTGACCGCTCTCCCGCTCCGCCTGCCGCGCTTGAACCTCCTGATACGCGACGTCCAGCGTTGCGAGCAGCTGGGAGCGGCGCCCACAGGCGTCCAGAGCTCCAGCTGCGATCAGAGCCTCGCACGCTCGCTTGTTGAGCGCGCGCGTATCGATGCGCTCCAAGAAATCGAACAGGCTCCGGAAACGCCCACCCTCTCTACGTGCTGAAAGTACCGAGCTCACGGCTGCGCTGCCGACGCCGCGGACAGCTCCCAGGCCGAAACGGATCTGGTGGTCGCCGACAGCCGTGAACTTCCAGCCTGACTCGTTGACGTCGGGCGGGAGCACCTCGATCCCTCGCTCGAGGTCAGGGAGGCTGCGCACGATGTCACGGCACTCCGCGATGTACCTGACGACGTCGTCGGTCTTGTCGAGCACCGCCGAAAGCATCGCCGCCATGAATTCGGCCGGATAGTGCGCCTTGAGCCAGGCGGTGTGGTAGGAAATGAGCGAATAGGCTGCCGAGTGACTGCGGTTGAACCCATACCGCCCGAACGTCTCGATCTGGTCTGCCAGGTCCTCGGCAAGCCGGCGATCCACGCCGCCCTCGACCGCGCGCTGAATGAACCTTGTGAGCTCCCTCTTGATCAGCTCCGCATCCTTCTTCCCGACCGCCTTCCTGAGGACGTCGGCCTCGCCTAGGCTGTAGCCGGCCAGGATGTTTGCGATCCGCATCACCTGCTCCTGATAGACGATGATGCCGTAGGTCGGCTCCAGCGTCTTCTCGAGGCCCGGATGCGGATAGCGAACCGGCTCGTGGCCCAGCTTTCTCCGGATGTAGACGTCGGTCATCCCGGAATCGAGCGGGCCCGGACGGATGAGCCCGTTGGCGGCGACCAGTTCTTCGAAGCGGTCGCATTTCATCGCGCGTAGCTTGTCCAGGGCGAGGCTGGACTCGAACTGGAAGACGCCGCTGGTCCCGCCGCGCGCCAGCATTCGATAGACCACGGAATCATCGAGCGGGACGTCGTCTATGGAGGCGTAGACGTCACCACTCACCGGATGCCCGAGCACACCAACCCGGGCGCGGACCATCGCGACCGCATCGTGGATGACGGTCAGCGTCTTGAGGCCGAGGAAGTCCATCTTGAGCATGCCTGCCTCGTCCAGGCAGTTCATGTCGTACTGCGTGACGGCCATGCTGTCGCCGCCGTCCCCCTGCCCCGCCCCGTTCTTCCCCGTCTGGATGCAGACCGGTACGTAGTCGTCGAGCGGCCCGGGAGCGATCACCACGCCGGCCGCGTGCACCGAGGCATGACGTGAAAGACCCTCAAGCGTCATCGAGTAATCGAACAGGTTCCGGTGTCGCTCGTCTTGATTATAGAGGTCGCGCACCTCGCGCAGCTGCTTGACCGCCTCCTCTACCGTAAAGCTCTGCTGTGGGAGGTTCGGAATCAGCTTCGCGATCCGGTCGGTCTCGCTGGGCTCGAATCCGAGCGTGCGACCCACGTCGCGGATGACTGCGCGCGATTTCATCGTTCCGAACGTGATGATCTGCCCGACTGCGTCTTTACCGTACTTCCTCCGTACGTAGTCGATTACCTCGCCCCGCCGCTCGAAGCAGAAGTCGATATCGATGTCCGGCATCGAGATCCGCTCGGGGTTGAGGAATCGCTCGAACAGAAGGTCGTGCTCGAGGGGGCAGAGATTGGTGATGCCGAGCGCGTAGGCCACCAGCGAGCCCACCGCCGAGCCACGGCCAGGCCCGACCGGAATCCCCTGGCGGCGCGCCCAATCGATGAAGTCCCACGTGATCAGGAAGTAGCCGGCGTAGCCGGTTCCCTTGATCACGCCGAGCTCGTAGTCGAGGCGTTCCTGAACGTGCACCGGCAACGGAGACCCGTAACGGCTTACCGCACCGAGCGTGGCAAGGTGCACCAGGTACTCGCCCTCGTCCTTATGGTCGGGCGGGAGGGGGAAGGCCGGCAGGTGATACTTCTTCTCGAACTCGAGCGCCACTTGGTCTGCGATCGCGAGGGTGTTCTCGAGCACGTCGGGCCGGTCTGGAAAATGCGCTGCGATTTCAGGCGCGCTCTTATAGTAGAGACCGGCGTCGTAACGCATCCGGTTCGGGTCGCCGCGATCTTTGCCGAGCCCGATGCAAAGCAGGACGTCGTGGGCGTCGTGGTCAGCCGCGGTCAAGAAATGCGCGTCGTTGGTAGCGACGACTGGGAGCCCGAGCTCGCCAGCCAGCTCGAACACTTCGGCGTTCAGCCTGGCCTGGCCCTCGGACTCGTGCGCCTGCACCTCCAGGTAGTACCGCCCGTCGAACACGTTCGCGTACCAGGACGCGGCCTCGCGGGCACCCGCCCGGTCGCCAGCAAGCAGGTGACGCGCGACCTCGCCGGCCATGCACGCCGACGATACGATCAGGCCGCCGGAGTGACGTGCTAGCACATCGCGGTCGATCCTGGGCCGGTGGTAGAAGCCCTCCGTGTACCCGATCGACGAGAGCTTGACCAAGTTCCGGTAGCCCTCGCGGTCACGCGCCAGCAGCACCAGGTGGTAGTACGCTCTCTCGCCCTGGCCGCCGCGGCTCCGATCGCGCCGGTCCCCGGGCGCGACGTACGCCTCCATGCCTACGATCGGCTTGATGCCAGCCTGGCGGGCAGCTTTGTGAAACGTCCAGGCGCCGAACAGGCACCCGTGGTCGGTGAGCGCCAGAGCGGGCATCTCGAACTCCTTCGTCCTGCGGACGAGGTCGGAGATGCGGTTGGCGCCGTCGAGAAGCGAGTACTCGGAATGCGTGTGGAGGTGGACGAAGCTCACGATTTGGATCGGCGCGGGGCGAAGGATCCGGCGATTACGACTCTGACACCCGAATCTAGCCGGGCACGGAGCACCCCACCACCGCGACGCCGGATGCGCGTTTCAAGGCCCCAATAAGCCGAAGAGGAGGCCCCCCAACAGGAGCCTCCTCCCCCTCTCGTATACGGTCCGAGCGGGCCACGTTCGCGCGCAGGCCCGTCCGGAAGTCGCCTCGTTACTGTGCGACCGAGAGCAGCTTGTTGACCTCGCTGATCAGATCCTGGTCGCCGCCCACACCCGCGTAGACCACCTTTCCGCTCGTATCGAACAGCATCACGATCGACGTAGTCAAGGAGTTATAGGCGCGCACCGCTGCGCCGCGCGGATCGAAGACGTGAGGGTAGGCGGGCTTGTGCTCCGCCACGTGACGCTGGACTCGACGCAGGTTCTGACCGACTCCGACCCCGACCGCAACCATGTTGAGCCGGTCGCCATGGTCAGCATGGATGCGGTCGAGTTGGGGTTGAAGCTGCTCGCACAACTCGCACCAGGTGGCCCAGATCTCGACAAGGGCGGGCTTGCCCTTGATCAGGTCGAGCAACTGGATCGGGTTCCCCTCGAGGTTCTGCACCATCACGGCGGGAGCGACGGTGCCGAGGGGGAGGCCGACGTCGCCTTCCATCTGTCCGGCTGCAGCGGCAGGGGCCAGCATGGCGAGCCCGAGAACCACCGCCAGAGATTGCTTACGAATCCGTGTCATACCTTCACCTCACATTCACATGTTGTAGCCGGCCTGCACCAAATAGTACTCAGCCATCGCGAACATGATTACCGCCGCGGCCCGCTTGATCCACACCATCCACTGGCCCACGCGCGGGAGGGCGGCCAGGCTCCCGGAGAAGAGCCCGACCACGACCAGCAGAGAGGTCATACCCAGGGAGAACACGAAAAGATACACGAACCCCATTAGGCCGGCTCCCGTAGCCGCCACCCAGGTCAGGACTACGGCGAAGGCCGGAGCCCCGCAGGGGGCAGCCACCACTCCCGAGGTCGCCCCCAGAAGGAAGACCGCCCCATAGGAGCCGCCCCCCTGCCGGCCGGCGTACTCCATCAGCCCACGGGGAATCGGGACCGGGAGCACGTCCAGCATCACCAGGCCGAACACGAGCAGCAGGTTGCCGATGAACAGGAGCGCATACGAGTTCGCGCTCACTGTGCCGAAGATCGCGCCCGAGAGCCCCGCGATTGCCCCGAGCACCGCGTACACCATCGCCAATCCCACCACGTAGGTCAGGGTGAGCGCGATCGTGCGTGCCTTGCTCTGATCGGTGCGCGCGGTCCCCGAGATCACCGAAGCTGTGATCGGGATCATCGGATAGACGCACGGTGTCAGGCTGGTGAGCACCCCCGCCCCGAAAAGAGTAGCGAGCGCCGCCAGTGGGCTCCCGGAGAGACTTCCCGACAGGCCGGCTTCGGACCCGGCCTGGAGGAGGGCGCTGAAAAAAGTCATAAGATCGGAACTTCCTCCCGCATCGATCGCGCCGCCAGTGCTACTGCGGGAGCGGGGGCTCGGTGAGCGCAACGAATGCGCCGTGGAAGGAGCCCACCACCGACCCTTCTGAACGCAGCTTGACCACCAACTGGATCCGTCCCTTGCCTCGCCGCCGCACCGCCCGGAGCAAGCGCTCCCACTGCGCTACCGGGGGCGCCAAACACTCGGCCTCCATGCGGCTAGCCGCCGGCTCCAGGTACTCCATGCTGCTCCGCTGAATCACGAGGTGGGCATCGAGCCCCTCCTGCTCGAGCAGCCGCTGGTGAGCTAGCCCCCAGGCAGCCAGCGTCGCTAACGCCGCCGCACTCCCTCCGAAGAAGGTTTGCCGATGATTGAGGTTGGGCGCGAGCGGTGCGGACAGGAGCACGCGGCCAGAGTCGGCGTGCACGACCCGAACCCCAATGGAGCGAGCGAGCGGGACCTGCGCATGCAGGTAGCGCTCGAGAGCTAGAGCGGTTCCCGACCGGGCGCCCCCGGTCACCCTCCACCACGCGGACGCTGCTGATCTCGGGAGATCGGCTCCGACCCGGGCGGGGTGGGGGGGCGGGAGGGGTCGGCCGCCGGCGGCCGGCGCGAACGACCCTCCCGGATCGCGCGCCGCACGACGTCGGCGGCTGCATCGGCCGAACGACCGTCCCGCATCACCGCGCGTACTCGCGCGGTGAGCGCAAGCATGTCCTGATCCGCCGTGCGCCGCTCCAGCGCGGCCCGCACCACGTCCACCGCCCGATCAGCTGGCACGCCTGCCTCGACGAGGTCGCCCAACACGACGACCGCCATCGAGGTGCGCGCACCCTCGCGGACCTGCGCGAGCGCGCCGGGCGGGACGCCCCGGCGCAGCGCGTCGGCCGCGGCCACAAGCGCCCCTGGAGGTAGGTCCGCGCCGAGCGCACCGCGCGCCGAAGTCAGGCGCCCGACGTACTCGGTCAGCGCGGGTGGGATGCGCTGGGCTGGGACGCGCTTCGCGGCTCCCTCCAGCGCCTTGTCCCAAAGCGGCTCCACGGGAAGCCCTTCCCGTGCCGCACCGGCAGTGATTTCCTCAACCCGCTCGAAGATCTCAGGCGGCAGTACCTCGCGCGCCCGTTCCCGTCCGCCGATCCCCTGCGCTGAGGCAGCCTGCCCGGTCATGGCACCCGCTGTGAACGTGAAGGTGAGTACCGCAAGCATCGTCGGGATTCGTCTCATGGCTCCTGCTCCTGGTCCGGAACGACCATCGTCGCGTTCATCCGGCCCCACTCATCCGGGACCGTGCCCTGCAAACCCTCCGGAATCCACCACTCCCCGTCCACCAGGAAGCCGAAGTGGTGGAGTCCCGGCTCGACCGGAAGCTCGACGCTCCACGACGAGCCGTCGCGCACGAGCGGTACCGGGACCCAGTCACCGAAGTCGCCCATCACCTCTACACGGTCGGCGTCGCCCGGGTCGACACGTATCCGGACCCAGGACGGTCGTCCTGCCCGCACGAGCTCGTGGACGGTGGTCAGATCGCTTCCGCCACCGAGGGAAGCGATCCGGAATCCGACCAGCACGCTTGTCTGGGTCCCCGCCTCGACAAGGGTAAGGGGGCCGGGCGCTGTCCGGCCCCCACTGACGCGCGCCTCCAGCCGACCGATAGGGATGGAAAGCGACACAGAGCCGACCGTCTCGCCGCCGGACGGCGTGGCCCAGCGCCCTCCGTCGGCGCGCAGCGTCACCGGACCGGCCTCGGCGATCAGCTGTACGCCACCCCTGCAGAAGTCGCCAGCCCGCGACGTATGTACTCCGACCACGCCCATGACCGCGAGGCGAGACGACGCCCAGCGGAGCTCCGCATCCACTCCCCTGCTCTCCAGATCACGCTCGGCGCGGCGTACGGCGCCGTCGCGCCGGTGCAACTCCACCCGCGTGGTGCCGACTCCGAAGCTTCCGCGAACAACCAGCTGGGTGGCCCCTCCACCGACCCGCACCATAGGCGACAGCTCGGCCGCTGAGACCCGATAGAGCAGCGGCTCATCCACCGCGAAAGCCTGCACCGTCGCACCGAGTCCGAGACCGACCGGAGAACCGGGGCCGAGCCAGAACTCTCCTCCCAGCGCACCGGATATGAAATCGCTCCCCGCGTCGTCCGCTGCGCGTCCGCCGTACGCCCCCGCGATCAGCGCACCGCGGGGTCCAGCCCACTCGACCCTGACCCCACCCATGCCGTACGTCGCACCCCCATCCACCACTCCCGAGGGGGGCAGCGCGCGCGCAGCCCCTGCTTCGACGACGACGGCGCCCTCCTGCGCGTGCGCCGGCATCACGCCGCCCGCGACCGCACCGAGCACGAAGCACACCGCGGTCCGCCCCCTCACGCCGCACCGGGGGGGGGCACCGCAACCACGGCATTGCGGTTGCCGAAACCGTCATCGCTCCAGCGCCCGGCCGTCGGGTCGGTCACCCAGTCGGTGCCGTCCACCACGAACATGTACTCGTGGACCCCAGGCTGGAGAGGCACGCGCCCGTTCCAGACGCCGTCGCCGTCCGGATCCGCGAGCACGTGCCGTCCGTCCCACTCGTTGAAGTCACCCGCGACCGCCACCGAGCGTGCGGTCGGCGCCTCGAGCACAAACTGCACGTACACGACCGTCGGCTGGTTGCTCGATGCGGTAGCCGCGGGTGTGGGCTCCGGCTCGCGACGCCAGGGCGCAACCAGAACGACGAAGAGCGCCGCCGCCGCGAGCCCCGCCCCAAGGGGCGAGAGCGAGAGCGACGGCCGGAGCAGCCAGCCCGCTAGTCGACTCAGCACGGAGGGGCTGACCCTCTCGACCTCGGCCATCACCGCTCCCTCCAGCCAGGCAGGGGCTGGTCCTGGCACGTCCTCACGCATCACGACCAGGAGCCGTTCCCATGCCTCCGCCTCTTCCCGCGCGGACGGCGACAATCCGGCTCGGCTCCGCTCTCCGTCCAGGAAGGCCTCGGTCTCGTCTTTCATCGGTACACCTCCAGAAGGCCCTGCAGTCCAGCGCAAGCCCGGTGCACGCGCATCTTGAGCGCTCCGACCGAGGCACCGAGCAAGGAAGCCATCTCCTGATAGGATCGGCCCTCTACATGTTTCATCACGAACGCCTCTCGTTGCTCAGGGTCGAGTCGCTCCAGCGCGGTTCGCACCCGGCCGCGCAGCTCTTCGGCGTGGGCGTCGTCGCCCGGATCGGAAGCGGCCCGGTCCGGCAGCGCCGGCAGCTCGTCGAGCGAGAGATGTCCGCGTCGTGCGCGCAAACGGTCCCGACACTCGTTCGCGAGGATCCGGAAGAGCCACCCGCCCACGCGCTCAGGGTCGCGGCAGCTGCCGATCCGGCGAAAGCCCCGCACCAGCGCCCGTTGCACCAGGTCTGCAGCCTCGTCGCGCCCGTCGACCATGCGGACCGCATGCGCGAACAGTACGTCCTGGTAACGTCGGACCAGCACCGCGTAGGCATCGGATCGTCCTCCCAGCACGGCACGCACGGCCTCTGCGTCGGTGAGCGGTTCCATGCCCAAAGATAGGATCGGTCGGAGCGAGGGACCCAGAGTATTCGACCATCGGCCGCGCGAGCCGGTCAAGAAGCTCGAGAGGGCGGCCGACTGCCAAAGGGCCACCACGCCCCGCATCGAGCCGCCGGCGATCTGAGCCGAGCCCTTCTCAAACAGCCGTTCGGCCAGGCCGAGGAGATGCCGCTTCACCTCGGACGGATCCGCGGCCACCGCCCGCCTCGCCCGCTCCAGCAGGTCGGCAGCGAGGTCGTGGATGGCGCGTGCCTCCTGCTCGCTGACACCCTCCGGCAGCACCACCGCCTTCAGCGCGGCGATCTGTGCCCCGTGCGCCAGCTCGGCGGCGGCCGTGTGGCGGCCTTCGTCGAACGCAGCCTCCGCCCGACGCTGCAGCTGCTGCGCGTGCTCCAGGTGCCGCAGCTGTCCCGGGCTGGGATCAGTCCCCTCGAGCAGCCGCTCGGCGAGAGCCACTGCCTCGGCGCCGAGTGCCACCGCGAGCTTTGCGCGGCGGTCGCGATCCGGCCGCCGGTCATCCGGCCGACGATCGTTCGGCCGCACTCGATCCGTGGGGTCCCGCCGCTCGATCGAGTCCGTCCGTGCCCGGTCCGGTCGCCCGTCCGGCAGCACGCCGTCGGGCAGCTGCCCGAGCGATTCCTCCACCATCGCCAGGGCCTGTGCCGCCCCCTGATCCAGCGCCGCCGCCGCCTGGACCTCGGCATCCGGACCGAATTCGGTCCCAACCTCGGGTAACGTGGGTCCGTTCTCGCACCCGCCCGCAATCAGGGCAAGCGCCATCAGCGTAAGGGCTCGTGGGGTTTTCATATCGTCCGCTCCTTTCTCGTCGTGGTTGTCCTGCCTGGGGCCCGGCTGCGGCCCCGGCCGGTGCGACGCGTCAGACTCTAGACGAGGGGAGCGAGGAAAAGGTCACCAGTGGTCGGGGAAGCTGGGATCAGAGCTCGACCTGAGCCCCCAGCTCGACCACACGATTCGGCGGCAAGCGGAAGAACGAAGCCGCGCTCCGTGCGTTCTGAGACATCACGCTGAAGAGCAGGAGCGCCACCGGCAGGTCCCAGCGCCAGCGCACACCTCGGAGCAGCGCGTAGAGGGGACTCGTGCCGATGTCACCGTAGACGATGCACAGCGCTCCCATTGCGAGCCCGGCCAGGTACCGGCCCTTGGGATCGGAGGTCGGATCGCCCGTTCCCAGGGAGGCGAGCCCGGTCTGAGTGATGGCCGAATCGGAAGAATCGTGTTCGCTGTCTTCTGTCATCCGGTCAACCCATCGCGCGTGCCACCCGAGGAACACAAAACGGACCACCCCTCGGGTGACAATCGCCAGTTTGGCACGTGTGCACATCGCCACGTGAGACGTCTCCCGATCAGGAGGGCACGGATTCTTCTTCGACCGATCGTCGGACACGCTCAAGCGATTGGGAGGTGAGGCCATGGGAATGAAGCGCCGCGCAGTATCGGTATCGACACTCCTGGCGCTCCTGGTGTTCGGGAGCGCGTGCGCGTCAACCGGGCGGGACCTGTTCACCCCGGCGTCCAGGGGAGACACCGAGGTGATGCTCACGACAGAGAACCAGAACTTCTCGGATGCCGTCGTATACGCCATCTGGGGAGCGGGTTCCCGGGTTCGGCTAGGCATGGTCACAGGTGGCAACACGGAGACCTTCGAACTGAACGTCAGGAGTTCCGAGCTTCGTGTGGAGGTCGACTTCATCGGGGGCAGGAGCTACACGAGCGAACCGATCGGGGTCTTCCCGGGCGACGACCTGCGGTTCACGATTCCGCCCCGCGTCTGACCTCTGCAGGGCGGGGGCGGCGCGCGCCGGACAAGCTCGGTCGCACGCCGTCGCCGCCCTATGGCGGCCTGCCCCCTCAGCGCGGAATCTCCAGGTTGACGATCTCGGTCCGGAGTCCACCCGACTCCAGGTGCAGCCGTCCGACCGTGATCGGTAGCCTGAAGCGGCGGGGGCCGGCGCTCCCCGGGTTCAGGTACCATACGCCTCCCTGCCGCTCCACGCGGGGCTCGTGGGTGTGACCGTAGAGCACCACCTCGCATCCGGCAGCGGCCGGTTCGAGGTCGAGTTCGTCCAGGATGTGGATCAGAAGGACCGAGACCCCTTCGGCGATCTCCACGACATCGGTCCGGGGCAGGTCCCGTCGAAGCGACCCTCCGTCGGTGTTGCCGTAAACCGCCCGCACGGGCGCGATCTCGCCCAGCGCCCGCAGGATGTCGGGATCGCCCACGTCGCCCGCGTGCAGGATCAGCCGGCTGCCCGCGAGGGCGGAGAGAGCCTGGGGACGGAGCAACCCGTGGGTGTCCGAGATCAGGCCGATGAAGCCGGAAGGGATACCGGCGCCAGCGGAATCCGTCAGAGGTACTCGTCCATGAGATCGTCGAGGGCAGCGCTACCGGGGCACAGGCTCTCGAACGGCAGGTCGCGCAGCGGCGTAGTCACGGTACGCTCGCGGTCGTGCAGATCCTTGCTGGTCTGCTCCATAAAGAGCAGCCCGGTGGCGATCTCGCCCCGGTCCTGGCTCTCCTTGAGTTGCGCGATCGCGGCCGGTCGGTCGGTTGCGTCGTAGCCCTCGTCCACCTTGCGCAGATACACGATGGTGCCGTCGTGCATCGTCACCGCGCGTACCGAACCGGGCTCGTAGGTGACGGAGATCTCTTGCTGTATCGGTACGAACCCGGTTCCCACGACTTCCTGCTTGGATTTTCGGATGAACGTGTAGCTCTTGGTCGAACCTTCATGGTCGTTGAAGGTCACGCACGGCGAGAGCACGTCGATGAACGCGAAGCCCTGGTGCTTGATCCCCGCCTTGAGGATCGGGACAAGCTGCTCCTTGTCACCCGAGAAGCTTCGTGCGACGAAAGTGCAGCCGAGGGCCAGCGCGAGCGGAACCGGATCGATCGGGCCTTCCTCGTTGGGCTCGCCTTTCTTCGACTTGGAGCCCAGGTCTGCCGAAGCCGAGAACTGGCCCTTGGTGAGCCCGTAGACGCCGTTGTTTTCGAGTACGTAGAGCATGTTCACGTTGCGACGGATAGCGTGGCAGAGCTGCCCGAGTCCAATGGAGAGCGAGTCGCCGTCGCCCGAAATGCCGATGTAGGTGAGCGCCTTGTGGGCCGCGTTTGCACCCGTGGCCACCGCGGACATGCGACCATGTACGGAGTTGAAGCCGTGCGCTTGCGACACCAAGTAGTCGGTCGTCTTGGATGAGCAGCCGATCCCCGAGAGCTTGACCGCTTGGTGGGGCGGAAGCGCCAAGTCGTAGAACGTCTGGACGATCGCTGCCGTGATCGAGTCGTGCCCACAGCCGGCGCACAGCGTGGACATGCCACCCTCGTAGTCCAGACGGGTCAAACCGAGGGCATTCCGCTCCAGCTTTCGGGTGACGATGCGGGGCTTTGTGATCGACGCCATGGGATTCCTCAGGCCTGCAGACGGGGCGGCTCGGGATAGGTGGAGCGCGCGGAAGAGCCATTACCCTGCTCGAGCACCGGAAGCACCTCCTCGAGCACGTGGACTGCGGACAGCGGGGTACCGCTGTAGTGTCGCACCGAGCGCAGGCTCGCCTTCTCCACGCTAGTTTCATTGACGAGAAGCGTGCGTAGTTGGCCGTCCCGGTTCTGATCCACCACGAAGATTGTCTCGTGCTGGCGCAGGAACGAATCCACATCGTCCCCGAACGGGAAGGCGCGTACGCGCAAGAGATCGACCTGGTGTCCACGCTCGGCCAGCACGTGGATCGCTTCGCGACACGCGGCGTCGGAGCTCCCGCAGCACACGAGCGCGGCCACCGCCCCCGGCCGCCGCTCGACGACGGATGCCGGTAGAGCCGCCCTGGCGGTCTCGAGTTTCCTTACCAGGCGATCCAGGACCTCTTGGTAGGCATCAGCGTCCTCGGTGTAACGCCCGTACTTGTCGTGCCCCGATCCCCGCGTGAAGTAGGCCCCTTTTGCGCTCACGCCGGGTAGCGTGCGCGCCGCGACCCCATCGCTGTCGCTGTCGAGGTAGCGGTAGAAGACTTTGACCTCGGCCAGCTCCTCCTCGCCCAACACCTTTCCCCGGTTCCAGCGGTAGGCATCGTCCCAATTCAGTCGGTGAATCCGCCAGTCGTTCATCCCGATGTCCAGGTCGCTCACGACGAACACCGGGGTCTGGAAGCGCTCCGCCAGATCAAAGGCTTCCACCGACAAGTAGAAGCACTCCTCCGGATCGGCCGGGATCAGCACGATGTGCTTGGTGTCGCCGTGCGACGCGTATGCGATCGTGAGCAAGTCGCCCTGCTGGGTGCGCGTCGGCATCCCCGTGGAAGGACCGGTTCGCTGGACGTCGTAGAAGACGCAGGGAATCTCGGTGTAGTAGGCGAGCCCGATAAACTCACTCATCAGGTCGATCCCCGGGCCCGCGGTTGGCGTGAAGGCGCGAGCTCCCATCCATCCTGCACCCACCACCATGCCCGCCGCAGCCAACTCGTCCTCCGCCTGAAGGATGGTGAAGCGCCGCGTTCCGTCCGCGTCGGTGCGGAAACGCCTGCAGAGGTCCGTGAAGTTGTCCATCACCGAGGTGGCGGGCGTGATCGGGTACCAGGCACCCACTGTGGCTCCCGCGTACACGCAGCCCAGGGCAGCCGCGGTGTTGCCGTCCATCAGCACCCAATCACCCTCCGGCTCCATTCGTTCGAGCCGGATCGGGAGCGGGCAGTCGAAGTGTTCCCGCGCGTAGTCGTAACCGAGCGCCAGCGCGACGAAGTTGGAGTCGAGCAGCGCCTTCTTTCTCCCAAACGCCTGCTGGAGCAGCGCGTTTACGACTTCCATGTCAAGGCCGATCAGAGCGCCCAGAGCGCCTGCGTAGGCGACGTTCTTCATCAGGATCCGCTCACGCGCGCCCGCGAACTTCTCGACACACATGCGTGCCAGCGGCACCCCCAGGTAGGTTACGTCCTCACGGATCAGGCTCTTGCTGAGCGGCCAGGAGTCGTCATAGAGGATCCAACCCCCGGATCGCACTTCCGTCACGTCCGAGGCGTACGTGGAGGGGTTCATCGCCACGATCAGATCGAAAAGCGGAGTGCGCGCGACGTGCCCATTGCGGTTCACGCGGACCTCGTACCAGGTGGGAAGCCCCTGGATGTTGGACGGGAAGACATTCTTCCCCGACACTGGGATTCCCAACCGATAGATGGCCTTCAGGATGAGGCCGTTCGCACTCGTCGAGCCGGTCCCGTTAACGGTCGCGACCTTGAACGCGAAATCGTTGAGGCCCTCCGGTGGGCCTTCTTCGGCACCGCCAGCCTCCTCCCCGTTCCCGGGCCCGCTCATGCGTGCACCTTTTCCTCGGAGGCGACGGCCGGTCGCCCCGCATAAGGTTGGACGAGGTCAAACATGCGCATGTCCCATGCCGCCGTCGGACAGCGCTCGGCACAGAGCCCGCAGTGGATGCAGATGTCCTCGTCCTTCACCATCAGCCGCTTGGTCTGGGGCAGGGGGCCGGAGGCAAACAGCGCCTGGTCCAGATTCAAGGCCGGCGACGGAACCCGCGCGCGCAACTCGCCCTCCTCAGCGTCAGGGAGGATCGCGAGGCAGCTGACCGGGCAGATGTCCAGGCAGGCGTCACATTCGATGCACAGATCATCGGTGAAGTGGGTCTCCATATCGCAGTTGAGACAGCGCTCGACCTCTGCGAGGGCCTCTTCCACGTTGAACCCCTTCTCCACCTCGACGTCCAACCCCTCGAAGCGGGTGGACAGATCGACGTGGCGCATCTTGGTGCGCAGGACCGGATCGTAGTCGTTCGAATAGCTCCACTGTTGGAGCCCCATCTTCTGGCTGACCAGGTTCATCCCTACCGGTGGCCGGTCTGCGATCGGCTCTCCCTGGCAGTACTTGTGAATCGAAATCGCGGCCTGATGGCCGTGCTCCACCGCCCAGATGATGTTCTCGGGGCCCCACGCCGCATCGCCACCGGAAAACACGCCGGGCCGGGTCGTCATGAACGTGGTCCGGTCGACGATCGGCATGTCCCACTGGTCGAAGTCGATGCCGATGTCGCGCTCGATCCATGGGAAGGCGGCGTCCTGGCCGATCGCGAGGATCACCCGGTCCGCGGCCAGGAACACCTCGCCGGTAACCTGCTGGCGGGACCGCCCCTTCTCGTCCTTGACCCATTCGCCTACCTGGAAGGTCATCCCCCTGAGCTCCCCGTTCTCGAGGACGAACTCCTTGGGCGAGTGGTTCTCGACGATCTCGATCAGCTCTTCCTCGGCGTCCTCCAGCTCCCAGGGGGACGCTTTGAAGTGCGGTCGGTTGCGACGCCCCATGACCTTGATGTCGGTGGCGCCCAGACGTCGTGACGTGCGACAGCAATCCATGGCGGTGTTGCCGACCCCGATGATCAGCACTCGCCCTTTGATTTCGGTCACATGGCCGAAGGCGACCGACTCGAGCCAGCTGATTCCTATCTCGATGAAGGGAGCCGACTCCTGCCGACCGGGAATGTCGAGATCCTTCCCCTTGGGAGCGCCGCTACCGATGAACACTGCGTCGAACTCGTGCTCCTCGAGCAAGGCCTTCATCGAGGTGATCTCGTTGTTCAGGCGCAGATCCACGCCCATGTCGAGAATCATGTCTACTTCTTCGTCGAGCACCTTCGGCGGGAGGCGGAACTTGGGGATGTTCGTACGCATCAGGCCGCCGGTCTCACCATGCTTCTCGAAAATCGTGACCTGGTACCCGAGCGGAACAAGGTCGTTGGCCACCGTCAGCGACGCTGGTCCACAGCCGATCAGCCCGATCCGCTTACCGTTCTTCTCATCCGGAGCGGTGGGCAGCAGGCCGGTCAGGTCGCCCCTGTAGTCCGAGGCCACACGCTTGAGCCGGCAGATCGCCACCGGCTTCTCGTCGATCCGGACGCGTCGGCAGGCCGGCTCGCAGGGACGGTCGCAGGTGCGTCCGAGAATCCCCGGGAACACGTTCGAGTCCCGATTGAGCAGGTAGGACTCGGTGTAGCGCCCCTGCGCAATCAGTCGGATGTACTCGGGGACATTGGTGTGCGCGGGACACGCATACTGGCAGTCCACGACGCGGTGATAGTACTGCGGATCCGAGACGTCGGTGGGCTTCATCTTCGGGCCGGCTCAGGCGCACCACTCAGGTTGCGCATGGCTCCAAGACAAGAGGCGATGGGCCGCTGGCCGCAGGCCGGCCCATCCCGAGTTGAAGAGCCGGACGAAACGGGCGGAACCGGCCTTCAGCAGGGTCCTTGAATGATGAAACCAAGGGCCCCTGCCGACAAGAGGCTTGTGTAGCGCGACCGTAGGGAAGTCTCCGGAAGCGTTGCCCCTCAGCAGCCTGGCTCCCCAAGCACCTCGATCCGGTCAGGGGCGTTTGGAACCACGCACAGGAACTCGAAGGGCTCTTCCCCCAACGTCTGGTACCAGTGTGGGGAGCCGGCTGGGATGAACACCACGTCGTCGGCGTGCACCTCGATCACGTCGTCGCCGATGCCGATCCGCGCCCGCCCGCGCAGCACGTACTGCTCGTGCTCGACGGTGTTGGTGTGACGCGGCATCCCGCCACCCGGCTCCATGATGAACCGTCGGAGCGCGAAGTTCGGACCCTCGTCCGGACCGATCAGCACCTGCCGGGTGGTTCCCTCCCCCGCCCCGACGGGCTCCGAGGCGACCTCATTCGCGCTCTTCACCGACATGGACTCGACCTCCGCCACGGGCGAATTCGGCTCCGGTTCATGACGACCCCAAGGCGATACCCCGTAAGGGGGACGTCGGATCGCATTCAGCAGCACGCTCTCAGAGCCAGCGTGGCACGGTCTCCCGATAGCGCTCCCACTCCTCGCCGAACTGCTCGGCGAGCGCCCTCTCCTCGCTCGCCACCCAACGCCCGGAGACTGCCACGTACGCGGCCAAAACGAGGGCAGGCGTGACGGTTCCGAGCAGCGCGGCGCAGCCGATAAGGATCGGCACGCCTGCCAGGTACATGGGATTGCGCACGCGCGCATATGGCCCGTCCCTCACGAGCCTGGCGGAACGACCTTCCGGGTCCGGCGTCGTGCCAGCGAGCCGGAGTGCACGCAACGCCCGGGCGTGCAGAAGCATGCCGGCGGCGATCGGCAGGGCGCCAAGAAGCACCCAGGGCTGCTCAACCCAGCGTGGGCCGGGGAGGAGAACGTTGAGCACCTGCATCGCAACCAGCCCGGAGAAGAACCACGCGGACGGGCTCACGCCGCGCAGGCGCCTCGATGATCGCCCTCGAACGCCACGCCCGGTGTGATCATGCAGGGGCGCTCAGCCGGCTCCTGAACCGCTTCCGGAACTTCGCGACCTTCGGATCGATCACGACCCGGCAATACGGCTGGTCTGGGTTCCTCCGGAAGTAGTCATCGTGGACCGACTCCGCCGACCAGAACTGCTCCAGTGGGACCAGCTGGGTGACGAGCGGATCCGCGTACAGCCCCTCGCTCTCGATCTCCCGCATTACCGCGACGGCGCTCTCCCTCTGCGCCTCGTCATGGTAGAGGATGATCGAGCGGTACTGCGAGCCGACGTCAGCTCCCTGCCGGTCTGGCGTGGTCGGATCGTGGATCGTGAAAAAGACCCGTAGCAGGTCCGCGTAGTCGATCACGCCGGGATCGAATCGGACGCGCACGACCTCGGCGTGTCCGGTCGTGCCCGAACAGACCTGCTTGTAGCTCGGATCGGCAATCACGCCGCCCGCGTAACCCGACTGAACGGACCGAACGCCCTGCAACTCCTGGAAGACGGCCTCCAGGCACCAGAAGCAGCCGCCACCCAGCGTCGCCTCCTCGGTCCCACCCGTCATGGCACGCCTCCGCCTCTTCACCGTCTCAGGGATCGGCCTCTCGGGCACTGTTCCCCGGTGTCGCCTCAGGGTTCCGCCCAGTCTCGACCGGGAGTTCCGCTGACGGTCGCACGAGACCTCACGAGGCGCTTTCCGTGGGCGCTAGGGCAGATTAATCTGAGCACTTCCGGTTCGGTGCCCGACGCGCGTCCACCGAGCCCACACCCTCACCGGGCCTCGGCCCGGACCCCGGCGCGAAAATCGTCGGAGATCGCCAAGGAGATCCAATTGGGCACCAAGCTCCCCGTTTTCTACAGCTGCGACCGCTGCCCCGCCTACTGCTGCACCTATCCCGAGATCCCGGTCACCGATGCGGACATTCGCCGCCTCGCGCGCCGCTTCGAGATCAAGCCGGCGGTCGCACGCGATCGCTACACCAAGCCGGCCGAAGACGGAAAGACTCGGGTCATGCGGCACAGGAACGATGAGATCTTCCAGACGGCGTGCCGCTTCCTCCACCCCCAGTCCCGTCGCTGCACCGTCTACACGCACCGCCCCCACGCTTGCCGGGCGTATCCCGGGACGTCGCGTTGCGGCTACTACGACTTCCTGAGCTCGGAGCGGAGCCGGCAGGAGGACCCTCACATGGTGGTAAGCGCCTGGGCGACGGACGTCTGAACCGCCGCACGAGGCCTCCGGGAGGACGCTTCAGAAGTACGTAGCCAGCGAGAACAGGAACGCCGCGTGATCCGTGCCGTTGTTGAAGGGATCGAACGAGCGCCCCCGCACGTAGTCGAGCTTGACCGCCGTGTCGGCGGTGGGCCGGAAGTTGACTCCGACCGAGAGCTGCTCGACCGAATCTCCACGCTGACGTGCGTCGAAATCGACCGCGTCGATGCGCGCCTTCCAGCCTAGCAGCGCCGTTGGCATGGACGGCAGCCAGCCTTGCCCGAAGCTCCCCGCCGCCTCGAGGTAGAAGCCCGACTGCCGCGCCGCGAACAGCCCCTCGAGCGAGGCCGGCAGGTCGAGCCAGGCGCGCGCCCCCTCGCCCCGGAAGCGGATCCCCTGGGCCTCGAGCTCGAGGTCGAGCACCGCGATCGTGAGGTCGCGCCGATCGTCGACTCGTAGACCGTCCCGCTCGAACACAGTGTAGGCTCCGTGGTGGGCGGACAGCCCAATCTCCCAGCCGGGGCGAGGGCTCATGGCCAGGCGCCCGACCAGCGCTGGTGACCGATTCTCGTCCTCGAAGCTCTGTCGCCCCAGTGGAATCCGCGTCGCGCCTGGCCCCTCGACCAAGACGGCCTCACCGAAGCCGTTCACTGCGTAGAACTCGTAGGTGACCCGCGCGGAACGGCCGACGGGCAGGAGGCCGAGCAAACCGAGCCCAGCCTCCGACAGCGCCACCCCCAAGAGCTCGGTCGAGACCAGCGGACGATCGGTGAACTCGTTGCGTGGGCTGTCGTGGGCGAGGTTGAACCGTCCCAGGGGCGCCAGGATCATCCCTCCCCTCAGCGTCACCACAGGGTGCAAGAGCACGTCGATCGCGGCGTACTCGAGCTTGATCTCCTCGCCGCCCTCCTCGATCTCCAGCTCGGCGCCGATGCGGACGAAGTCGCTCACGCGGGTCGACGTAAAGAGGTTGAAGCGCTTGGCATCGAAGCCGAGTTCCTCAGTCACGCCGTCCACGCGGACGAGTCGCGCGTGCGCCTCGGCGTAGCCGCCCAGGGCGGTCCGCCCAAGCAGCGTGGTCAAGTACGGTTTGTCGTACACGCCGCCGGGTACGAAGGGCTGCTCGGCAGGAATCGTGTCCTGTTGCGCCGCTACCGGCGGAATGTTGGGCAGGCCGAGCGCGGCCGTCAGAGCCACCACGATCTGGGCTCGAACCGTCGCTCGAACCATCGTTCGCGTCATCGCTCCCCCCCGCGGACGTCGATCACCACGGTACCATCGGGCTCGACCGTGGTCGGGAACCGTCGCAGTGCGCGCTCGGCAGGGCCGCGAAGGACGTCACCGCTCCGGGCGTAGGTCGAGCCGTGACAGGGACACGCCAGCACGGATCCCTCGATCTCGACCACGCACCCCAAGTGCGTGCACACCGGTGACAGCGCGGTGAACCCTCCCGCGTCGTCGCGGAGGAGATTGATCGATAGATCCCATCCCTCGGGCCTCACCCTGAGGACGCCACCGGGCTCGTCGAGTCCCGGATGGTCGTCCGGGAGAAGACGCAGCACACCGGCCGCGGCGGGGATGGTCACCGAGGCAAGCGAGGCGCATCCCGGAAGCGCGAGCAACCCGGCCGCGACCGTGAGAAAGCGGCGGCGGCTCGAGCCGCCTCCGGGGCCGTCGCCCTCAGCACACCTCCCGCTCGCCCGGGTCACCGGCTCTCCACGAACCGGACCAGGGAGGAGCGGTCTGCCGGTGAGAGACCGACGAACGCGGCACGCACGGCTGCGGCCTCACCGCCGTGGACATCGATCGCCTCTTCAACGGTCCGTGCGCGACCGTCGTGGAGGAGGAACACGTCGCCATCCAGGAAATCCCGCACGACCCGAAGCCCCCAGAGCGGCGCGGTTCGCCATTCGCCCGGCGCGGCGTCGCCATCCGCCCGACCGTCGGATAGGGCATCGCCCAGATCGTGCAGGAGCAGGTCGGAGTACAGCTCGACTTCGCGAGACGCGAGTACCGGGATTCGGTGGCGGCTCGTCCGCAGCACTGGAACGTGGCAGCCGACGCAGCCGACAGCGGCGAACAGCGAGCGCCCCCGCGCCACCTCAGGGGAGTCGCGTCCCGCTCGGGGAGGCGCGAGCATGCGGATATAGTCGATCACCGCGTGCACAGCCGCGGCGGGCACCTCGGGATCGCTTGCCCGGTCCGCCGCGTGGCTGGCAGCAACGGCGCGCGGGTTGACGTTCTCGACCGGCAGGAAGTCGCTCGTGACCCCCATGTCTTGGTGGTACGCCTCCACCACCTGCTGGAAGAGGCCGGCGACCTGCGCTTTCCGGCTGAAGCGACCCACCACAGGGCCGGGGCCGGCACCGGGCTGGTCGGGCGGGATCCAGTCAGGTGGTGTCACCAGGTGCGCCCGACCGGAGATCCCGTCGCCGTCCGCATCGAATGGGTCCGCGAGCGCAAGGATGGTAGCGTCGGGGATGGCTTCGATGAGTCCTACGCCGAACACCGGAGGCGGCAAGCGCACGGAGAACGGGAGCCCCTCGGGAAGCTGCTCCGCGACCGCGCCCCCGATCGCGCGATCCTGGAGCTGGGGCCCACCGAGCTCGCGGGCGAAGTCCGGCGCTTCCCCGAAACGGACGAGCGCCTGCTCGGGACGTCCGCGACCATCGCCGCTGTGGCATCCGGCGCAGGATACGTTGTTGAACAGCGGCCCTAGCCCGTCCGCTGGCGAGAACGCGCGCCCGAACTCCTCATCCCCCCGCACGAACGCCGCGAGCTCGTCCGGGAGGAGCCCCTCGAGCGGCGCGTCGAGCAGATCGCCATCGTCAGGGGCCGAGGTGAGGAGGTCTCCGCACGCCCCTGCCGCCACCCCCAACCACGCGACGAGGAGCAGGCGCGGACCCCGCCCCAGGCGCGTCGCGTGGGCGACGACGGAGTCCCAGCAGGCCGCGCGGTCGTGCGTCATGCCCAACTCCACTTTAGGCTTGGCTAATTATTTTAGCCAAGCCTAATCAGAGGGCAGGGCACTGTCAACCGCCGAGGCAAACCGCGCAGGTGGATCAACTACCGACGCCAGCGAGCCTCGCGTCGATCCATTCCGCCGTAACGTCCGCGAGCTCCTCGATCACCTCCGCGTCTTCCCGCCCCGAGCGTTTGAGCACGTGGAACCCGTGATCGGCACCCTCCACGACGTGGAGCGTCGCTCGGTGGCCGAGGCCGCTGCACGCCGCGCGCATCAAGCCCAGGTCGGCAAGCGCGTCCCGAGTCCCCAAGGAAGAGCATCGGCTGCGCGACCTTTGCCAGATGGGCCGTACGCTCGACGTCCGGTGTTCTCCCACTCGCATGTAGCGGGAAGCCCAGGAAGACCATGCCGAGCGCGTCGAGACCGCCCTCGGCGGCCGCCGCGCGCGCGGTCATGCGCCCGCCCATCGACTTTCCCCCCGCAAGCCTCGGGAGCTCGGGCGCGAGCTGCGCAGCGGACGCTACCGCCGATCTCACGGTGGCCTCCAGGACGGGCGGCGGGTCGGGGCTCTTCCTGCCCGCCTCCGCATATGGGAATTGATAGCGGAGCGTGGCCACGCCGCGCGCAGCCAGCGCGTCGGCCACCGCGTTCATGAACGGATGCTCCATCCCTGCGCCGGCCCCGTGCGTGAGCACGAGCAGGGCACGGGCGTCGGCCGGGCGGACCATCAGCCCCCTCACCTCACCGCGCGACGGGGTTGCGACGAAGTGGATGCTCTCACGATCCATAGCTGGCTCCCGGTCGGGGGAAGTCACATGATAGCCAGAGGGCGGCGCGACGCCGCCAGGATCCGAAGGGGGAACAGTCTTGGGAAGCACCATGCGTGGGACGCCCACCGCATGACCTGCGCGCACTGCGTAGGCTCCGAGCGGTTCTTCAATCGCAGGCGCGCCAGGCGGGACCTGAAGCGCTACCAGAAGAAGGGACCTGACGCGAGCACCCGCCTGCTTCTCGACGCCCTGGTGCAGGCGGGCATCCAGGACCGCAGCCTGCTCGACGTGGGCGGAGGCGTCGGGGCGCTGCAGCTCGAGCTGCTCGCGAGCGGCGCACACGACGTGATCAACGTGGACGCGTCACCAGCGTACCAGGAGTTGAACCGCGAGCTGGCCGGCACCCGCGGGCTGGCCGATCGCATCACGTACCGATCGGGCGACTTCGTCGAGCTGGCGCCCGGGCTACCACCCACTGATGTGGTCACCCTCGATCGGGTAATCTGCTGCTACCCGGACATGGCCGCCCTCGTAGACGCTTCGGCCGCGTGCGCGCGCCGGCTCTACGGATTCGTCGCTCCGCGCGAGCGCAGGATCACGCGCTCAGGCATCGCGCTCGCGAACCTGTTCTTCCGTCTGCGACGCAATCCCTTCCGCGTCTTCGTCCATCCGCTTGCGGCGGTCGACACACGCTTGCGGAGCCACGGACTGGTCCCTCTGCGGAGAGCACGCACCGTACTCTGGGAAGCGTGCGTCTACGAGCGGCCCACGTCACCCCCTGGCGCCTGAACCGGCCCCGGGTCACCGACCGGGCCTACCCAACGGAAGAAGTCGGACGGGCCGGGTAGCCGCTGTCCCGGGCGGTGGCTTATCCTGCTGGCCAAGCAGCCGGGAAACAGGCACCGTCAGGCCCCCGCCGGAGATCTCATGGAAAGCGCGTCTGGGTCCGTTACCTCCCCAAACCAGCCCGAGCCCAGGCTCGCCGAGCGGCTCGCCGACGAGATGGCGCGGCTCGACCCCATAGGGGCCGCCCATGGGATCGGCGAGCTCGACGACAGGCTCGCCATCGACGTGCTCTGGCGGATGAACCCCGCGGCGGTCGGGGAGATCATCCCCGAGATGGATGATGAACAGCGTAAGCGCCTGTTCGCGATCGGCCCGGAGTCGATCACGAGCCAGTGGGCGCTCAACCAGGGTTTTCCAGAGGACAGCGTCGGGCGGCTGATGGAGCCGCCCACCGCCGTTTTCAAGCCTGAGCAGACCGTAGGGGAGGTGACCGAGCGGGTCCGCCACCTCGTCAGGAAGATCTTCATCACCTACGGGTTCGTGATCGACGAGTCCAGCACGTTGGTGGGTATCGTCACCATGCGCGATCTGCTCGTCTCCGACCCCAAGCTGCGCCTCGAAGAGGTGATGCTCAGAAAGCCGTTCTTCCTGTGGGCCGACATCGATGTGATGGAGGCGATGAAGCAAGTGGTGCACCGCCACTTCCCGGTCTACCCGGTGTGCGACGCAGGCGGTCGTCTGGTCGGGCTGGTGCGGGGCCAGGCGATGTTCGAGGAGCAGGCGTTCGTGATCAGTGCGCAGGCGGGGCGAATGGTCGGCGTCGCGAACGAGGAGCGCTTCACCACCCCCTGGCCGACGAGCCTGAAGCTGCGCCACCCGTGGCTACAGCTCAACCTTTTCACCGCATTCCTGGCGGCCATAGTGGTGGGGATCTTCCAGGATACGCTCGACCGTATGGTAATCCTAGCGCTCTTCCTACCCGTACTCGCCGGACAGTCGGGCAACACCGGATGTCAGGCGCTCGCGGTCACACTCCGGGGGCTCACGCTGGGCGACCTGGAGAAGGGCGGGGAGCGAGAGCTGGTCATGAAGGAGGCCCGGCTCGGGATCCTGAACGGCGGGTTGGTGGGGATCACCGCCGGGCTCGGCATGTTCCTGGCGGCAAGCGCGCAGGCCAATCCTCAGGCGCTGGCGCTCGGCGCTATCGTGATGATCGCGATGATCGGAAGCTGCCTGGTGAGCGGGGTCGCGGGCGCGCTGATCCCGCTGGGGCTACGCAAGGTCGGGGCGGATCCGGCTACCGCTTCGAGTATCTTTCTGACCACCGCCACCGACGTACCGAGCATGGGGCTCTTCCTGGCGCTGGCGACGGTCCTGCTTCCCTGAACCGTCCCCTGACGCGCCGAGCGATCGCTCAGAAGTAGCGGCGCACCACCCAACGGCCGGCCCACAGCCCGACCCCCGTGCCCACGATCGAGAGCATGATCGCGGTGAACACCGATACGAGCTCACCGACCCACCAGCCGAGCCAGCCGCCGATCGTCATGCCGAGCAGACCCATCAGCTTGGTCATATGCGCCCCCTAGGACTTGGATCCGAACCGAGAGTGAGCTTCCAGCTCGTCCGCGAGCGCCCGCGCCCGCGCGAAGCGTCCGGGTAGCCCCGGTCGACTCTCCCAGTTCGCAGTGAGCGACAACCCGGGCGGAAGCCGCAGTCCGGTGAGCGCGCTCCAGGTGCAATCCCATGCGGGCATCGCCTCCCTTGCCACGGCGAGCGGCCGGCTTCGTAGCCGGTGCACGTTCGAAACTCGTCCACGGCAAGCTGAGCGAGCGCGTCGTCGTCTTGCTCCACGACCTCGGGTCGCGCGCCACCCCCGAGGTACGCCGTGTACACGTGGGTCCGGTCGAACATGCTGTGGTTGAAGGTGACGCCCCGAAGGGCCAGGGGCTCGGAGAACGCGACCTGGAAGCCCATCCCCCTCAGACCCGTCTCGGCGTAAAGATGTACGACACCGAGCGGGTTGTAGCGCAGCCGCCGGATGCGCCGCGCCGCGTCGGCGGCGACCGGCTCGAGCAGCCGAGCAGCGGCAGCCGCGGGGACTGCTAGCACGACCTCCGACGCGGCCAGAGTTCCCCCGTTCATCTCTACGGACCATCCCGCAGTGCTCGCGCGGAGGCCGAGCGCGGGCGTTCCGGTCCGCACGTGCTCGCCGAGAGCCCGACCGATCGCAGCGGGCAGGGCTTCCAGACCACCCTCGAACGAGCACGCCGGCGGGGGGCGGATGGCACCCCCGCGTCGAAGCAGCTCGACGATCAGGCTCCGTCCCACACCGAACTCCTCCAGCACGTGTTGGAGTGACAGACCCACCTGCATGTCCGCCGGGTTCGATCCGTAGAGTCCACCGTACAGGGGTCCGATCAGCGACTCGTACATCTCGCGGCCCAGCTTGCGCGTGAAGTAGCGTGCGACGCTCTCACGCGCGTCGGGTCCAGAGGTCAGGGGCTCCAGCGCGGTGCGCAGCTTCGCGAGCGGCCCGACGACATCCGATGTGAGGAACGCAGCGACATTGAATGGAACGCGCCGAAGGCGACCGCGCCGGAACACGAACAGGTCGAGTCCATCCGGTGCGACCACGAGCTTGTCGCGCAGCCCGATCTCGTCGATCAGCGTGGACATCGATCGCGTGAGGCGCGCGCGCTGCGGTCCCCAGTCGAGCACTCGGCTCTCGACACGCCCGCTCCGGACCACCCCGCCCACGCGCTGGTCCGCCTCGAGCACCATGAAGTCCACGCCGCGCGCGGCAAGCTCCCGGCCGAGCGCCAGACCGGAGACGCCGCCGCCGATGATCGCGATCATTGCGCGGGCCGGCTCGATCGCGCGGGCGCGTCTATCGAGCGCTCAGGAAGGGCGGGGGAGCTGGCTTGGCGCACCGCCTTCGCCGCCGCGCCCCGCGGTCCGAGCCTGAGCATCGGACATCCGGTCCAGGAAGGCGCGCTCGTCCGGGGTCAGACTCTTGACCCCCCCAGCCCGAGTTTTCGCGAGCACCTTCTCCACCTCCTCACGGTTCACCTCATGTAGGCGCGTAACGTCCAGCGCCTCCCAGCGCCTACGAGGTTCGGCGTCGTGCGTGTGTGCATCCTCGAGACCGGACGTGGGAGTCTGGGCGACGCGCCGCTCGTTCGCTGCCTTCGACGGCCAGCGATGGCGGAGGAGCACGCCGAGCGCCACCGACTGGGCGAGCACCACCACGAGGAGGGCGGTGGTAAATGGAGTCACGAGGCCATCTCAGGTCCTGCGGGAAGCTCGGTCAAGCCTCAATCTAACAGCCGGAGGGATTCCCGCGTGCGCGAACCCAGGAGCGGGGTCGTGACGCCGCCAGGCCGGACGGTGGCGCACGGCGAGGCGAGGGCCCAGGCTGTGGGACCCGTGGCCCTGCGCGCCCCGTACGACCGCGGCGGATCGATCGAATGGAAGGAGCTGGGGAAACGTCTCATGACACCACCGCTCACGCTCACGTCTCCAACCTCCACCTGTGCCCTCGGCTCTCCTCCGGAGGTCGCCTTCTTCCAGCTCGAGGTCACGCGGTGACCGGCGACCTTCCGGTGCTCTCTTCGCTGCCCGAGGTCGAGGAGCGGATCGTCACATGCCGGCGCTGTCCTCGGTTGGTTGCATGGCGCGAAGAGGTCGCGGAAACCCGTAGGGCAGCGTACCGCGATCAGGAGTACTGGGGACGACCGGTGCCCGCCTTCGGCGATCCCGACCCGCGCCTCTTGATCGTGGGTCTCGCGCCCGCGGCCCACGGAGCCAACCGCACGGGACGCATGTTCACGGGCGACCGTTCGGGTGACTGGCTCTACCGGGCCCTCCACCGCGCGGGATTCGCCAACCAACCGCACGCACGCTCCCGCGAGGACGGACTCGTCCTGGACGGCTGCCTCGTCACCGCAGCCGTCCGCTGCGCACCTCCGGGGAACCAACCCCGCCCGTCCGAGCGCGCCAGCTGCCAGCCGTACCTGAAGGCCGAGCTCGAGCTCACCCCGCGGGTGCGGGTGATCGTGGCGCTCGGTAGACTCGCCTGGACACACGTGCAGCGCGTGCTCGAGGAGGCCGGCTGGCGAATCCCGAGACCACGGGGTTCGTTCGCGCACGGCGCCGAGATCGAAGCGGGGCGACCAGGGGCCACGGGCGAGACGACGGTGCGGCTGCTCGCCTCCTATCACCCGAGCCAGCAGAACACGTTCACCGGTACGCTGACCGAGGAGATGTTCGACCGGATCTGGGCGCGCGCCCGGGAGCTGCTCGCTTGACACCCGGGGGTGCTCGCGCGCCCGGAGCTACTCCAGCATCTCCAAGACACGGGTCTCGGACGGCGGCTGAATCTGCGGGTTCTCGTCGATCACCCGGGCGCACGTGTTCCAGCGCAGGAGCGCGTCGTCGTTGCCCGCCGTGCGGAGCCCTTCTGCCCGTTCGTAGTGATCCATCGCCTGACGCAACCAGTCGTACACGATCGGCCCCGAGCCGGGCGCGTCCCGCTCACGCAGGGCCGATCCCTTCCGCTCGCAGATGATCCCCGCGTAGTACGCCTGCTCGTACTCGCCCCTGATGCCCGGGAGGAGGGCGCGTGCCTTTTCGACGTCCGGACCACCCTCGCGGTTGAACTGATCGGTCATCGCGAGCAGTAGAGAGATCAGCGCCTCCTGGTGGTCGGGCTGGGATTCGAGCACGTCCCGGCAAATACTCTCCGCCTCCCACGGCTCGTTGAGGAGCCGGTAACGCTCCACCTTCCGGAGCGCGCGCGCGATTCCGTCCCGGCTGAGCTTCTTGAGCGTGAACATCGGGTCCTCCCTCGACGCGAACCTACTGCTTCCCCTCCTTATTCCGGCAATAACATACTTAGCGCACCCAACGGTCAGATGGCGGGGTCGTTACCCTTCGTCGCCGTCTGGGTCGATATCGGCGAGGCGGACACTCAGGACCGTGACTTCGTTCTCATCGAAGATGTAGTAAACAACCAGGGGTGGCACCTCGGGCCAGTCGTCCGTCGTACGTGCAAAAATGCCATATGCAGACGTTTCTTGGCCCTTCTCGGGTGCACGACACAACGCCCACTCAACCGCACGGAAAATTTCGTCCCATCGTTCGACGCTACTCTCTAATTCTTTCCGGTCAGAGTCGAACAGTTCAGTGTAAACGACCTCGCGGTGACTTGCCATGTGAGTGTTATATCAACTCCAAGGCGTAATCTTTCTCTGCCTGCGTCAACATACGGTCCGCGAGGAATACCGTTTCGTAGGGGATTTCCTCACCCTCTTCAGCTATTTTCCAGCCAGGGAAACGATGAGAAAAATCACTCACATCATTCGCGTTGGCGTTCCATAACGCCTCAATAGTCTCATCCACCACTGCGATCTCTGCCCCAGTGAACTCAGATAGGTCCGCATCCCGGAGGGCTAGGGGCCGCTGTTGTGGGCGACCCAGATACTCTTTCTCCTGGACCACAAGTGCTCCCGACTCCAAGAGTTCGTCGCGCACAGGTACCAGCCGACGTGGTGCGGGACCCCACTTCAATCGCTGATACCCCGCCCCCGTAATCGATTTGCCGGTCTTGCCGTAGTGGATGAAATCGGAATAGAACAGAATCTTGTTCAACTTCGTGGCGCCGTAACGCTTGTCCTCCTCGCACTTCCGAGAAATGTAGAGGATCAGTTCACCAAGTTTTCTGTCCACCCCAGTCAACCTCTTAATCCCAATTGTCATCGTGTCCACCTTACCCTTTGTCTAGTGAGTGGCTCGCCCCGAGACACGAAAACCCCACATAGATGGACTACAGCACATAAAGCTAACACCGTTAGTCGTATACACCCCCGAACAAAAACCGAAGCCCCTTGCTTCAGTTTACACTCTTTGGCGAGTCCCGGCTAGTACTTCCGCTCTTCTTGGGGGACCGAAGTAGGTGCCGCATCGCTTCTGCCAAGCGACGCATCCCCAAGCCGCCCTCGACAACCCGGGCGGGGCTTGGGTCCGCGTCTGAGGTACGGGGCGGACCTCTCTTCGTCTCGTCCTCTGGCTCCCTCATGCGCTCATTCTCCGGTCAACTCGGCGTATGTCAAGCGCCTCCCGACGACGGACCTAATGGCACTCAGGAATCGGCCACGGTCGTTGTCGCCCCGGTTGTTGAACCGGAACGCCTGCTCATCGAGGTAGCGGAAGACATGGAACGGCTCGATGGAAACGTAGGTGCCGTGGATCGCACGTTTCACGAGGGACCAAAAGTTCTCTATCCCGTTGGTGTGGATGCGCCCGCGCACGTATTCCATCGCGTGGTCAACAACGTCATGGATGTAGGCGGACCTGAGCCCGTAGTAGCCCCAGTGTCGGTCGGTGTACAGGTTGGCACCTTCCTCGACGTTATCTCGCACATGGCCCTGCATGGTACGCTTGGTTACGTCGCTCAGGACGTGGGTGCGGACCAGCGAGTGGGGGGAGTTCCGGGGACGCTCCAAGAGGCCCAAGACAGCGGTCTTGTCGTGTCCGCCGGTGCTCTTGATGATCCGCTTGCGGCGTTCCCGGTGCATGTTTTTGGCCTTGCCGCCGATGTACGTCTCATCCACTTCGATTTCGCCGTCCATCTTGGTCCAGAACCCACCGTCGTCCTTCATGGCAAGCCGGATACGATGGAGCATGAACCATGCGGACTTCTGGGTGACGCCAAGCGCACGGGACAACTCGTAAGAGCTTATACCGTTCTTGCAGTTCACGAGCATCCAGACGGCGGGCAACCACTTGGACAGAGAGATCGGGGAGTCCTCAAAGATGGTCCCGACCTTGATGGAAAATTGCTTGCGGCAGTCCCGGCACTTCCAGACGCGACGGGTCTTGAGGAAGTAGTGTTCGCCAACGCTCCCACACTTCGGACAAACTTGCTCGCCGTCGGGCCAGCGAAGGTCAGCGACGAATGCCAGGGCAACGTCTTCGTCAGCGAAGTGCCGGATGGCGTTGAGGAGAGTCTCGGGGCCTTCGGTCTGGTCGGTCATGGTCCTTTCTACTTTGTCTGGGTGTCTTTACCTACCTCCAATCTAAGGGAGAATTATGGGTGTGTCAAGTATGTTATTGCCCTTATTCCCCCTCCCAAACACCAGTCGTACCAGCTTGCTCAGCGGGTCGTAGGCGTCGTCCACCACGCGTTCCTCGGGTGGGATGGTGCCTCGAGCTCGAACATCATCCGCCTCCCAACATGCCGAGCACGACGCCAGCGCCAACCGCGAGGGCCGTGGCGATCCCATACGTTAGGACTGCGATGAGCTGGTTCAGGTGATAGAGCTGCAGACCGTCGTAGAGCGTGTAACGGAACCGGTGGGCCCAGTGAAAGAAGCAGAGCGTGGCCAGCGTGAAGAGAGCGACGCGCCCCAGGGGGTGCAGGAATAGGGCACGCAGCCCCTCGTACGACGGAGGCTCCACCCAACCCAGGGGTGCGGCGATCCAGAGCACCGCCACAGTCGCAGGAAGCAGCATGGCAGCCGCCATACCTCCGCCGCTGAACATCGCCCACAGCACCGGTTCCCGAGAGCGCCGGGCCATCACGCCAGCCCCACGAAGACCCAGACGACGACCAGTGAAAGCACGATCCAGGCGGCGTAGTGACCCGCCCAGACCGCAGCCTTAGGCACCCGGTGCCGGCCGAACCGGAGCGCCAGCGCCTGGGGGGTGAGGTTGAGCCAGGTCACGGTGTGGAAAAGGAGGGCCGCAAGAAGGACGCCGTGCCATGCCAGCACCACAGGGTGCGCGAGCCACTCCCACAGGCGGGCGTTAGCCTCAACTCCTTCCCCCACCGCCCAGGCCTGCACCACGAGCAGGCCCGCGGCGTAGGCCACGAAGACGCTAGTGAGCTCCCGGCCAATGAACTTGACGTACGGAAAGCTGCGCACCCACCAGAAGATGGGCACCCGCTCCCGGTGCCACTTCGGATGGTAGCGTGTGTAGCCGGACGCGGGCTTCAGGGCTTCCGCCATGGCATCAGCACCGAAGTGAACCAGTCCACGGTGGCGTCGAGCTTGTAGCGCTGGATCGCGCCGGCCGGATCCACCTTTTTCGGACACACCACAGAGCACTCACCCACGAACGTGCACCCCCACATGCCGTCGTGTTGAGAGAGGACGTCCATCCGCTCCTCCCGGCCCTGGTCCCTGGAGTCGTAGTTGTAGCGCTGCGCCAGGGCGATGGCGGCGGGTCCAATGAACTCGGGCTCCAGCTCGTAGATAGGACAGGCCGAGTAGCAGAGCATGCAGTTGATGCACATGCTGTATTGTTTGTAGTCCAGCAGCTCCTCAGGGGATTGGAGGTATTCGCCCTCCGACAGCGGCTTCTCCTCCTGGCGGATGATCCAGGGCTTCACCCGCTGTAGCTTGGTCATGAAATCCCGGACGTCCGTGACCAGATCGCGTACTACGGGGAAGCCTCGTAGCGGCTCGATCTGCACCGGGCCCGGGAGCACGTCTTGGACGTAGGTCGTGCAGGTGAGTACGGGCTTCCCGTTGACCATCATCCCGCAGCTTCCGCAGACCCCCATCCGGCACGCCCACCGGTACGAGAGCGTCCCGTCCACGCTGTCCTTGATGTGGTTGAGTGCGTCAAGGACCATCCAGTTGTCCTCGTACGGAACGTCGAAGCTCTCGAAGGCGGGCTCCGCTTCCGTCTCCGGGCTATAGCGCAATACCTCCACTGCGACCGAGCTCACGTCTGACCCCCTCCTTTCGCTGCTGCCGCCCCACCGAACGGCTCGGACGTTGCAGCCACAGGCTTGCCATAGACCCGCTCGCCGGGCGGCCAGCGGGTGATCGTGACCGGCAAATAGTCGATGCGAGGTGCCCCCGCGGCGGCGAAGGCCAGGGAATGGGCGAGGTAGTTCTGGTCGTCCCGCTTCGGGAAGTCGGTACGCTGGTGCGCGCCACGTGACTCTCGTCGTGCGAGCGCCGAGTGGGAGAACGGACTCGGCCACATCCAGCAGATTCTCCAGCTCGAGCGCAGACTGGAGCTCCGTGTTGAAGGTGAGGCTGCGATCGTCCAGAGCCACGTCTCCGAAGCGCTCCTTCAGCTCCTTCACCTTCTCAGTGCCCTCCTTGAGAGCGCCCCCTTCGCGATAAATACCAGCCGCTTGCCTCCAACGTCTTCTGCATCTCGGTACGCAGGACGGCGATGCGCTCACGCCCCCCCTTCCCGCCAAGAAAGCGCTGCTGGAGGCGGCGCTCCTCGTCCAGCCCCTGGGCCAGCACCGACTGGGAGGGCGCGGGAGCGCCAGCGGCGTGACGGGCCGCGGCCTCCCCGGCCCGCGCACCGAACACCAGCAGCTCGGTGAGCGAGTTGGAGCCCAACCGATTGGCACCATTGATGCTCACGCAAGCGACCTCACCGGCAGCGAACAGCCCGGGGATCGGGGTGGCGCCGTCGAGGTCGGTGTGGACCCCGCCCATCATGTAGTGCACGACGGGCCGCACCGTGGATCATCTCCCTGACCGGGTCGATCTTCTCGTACTTGAGGCAGAGCTCGCGCACGAAGGGGATCTTCTCGTCGATGACCCGCTGGCCCAGGTGGCGAACGTCCAGATAAACCGCGTGGCCGTGCGGAGTGGCCACCGTGCGCCCTTGCTCCAGCTCCCCGACGAAAGCCTGGGAGAGCCGGTCACGCGGGCCCAGCTCCATGGAGCGCAGCACGGGACGGGGCTCGGGCTTGCCCAAGTCGTAGTCCTGGAGGTAGCGGTAGCCGTCCTTGTTGAGGAGCCACCCACCCTCTGCGCGAGCGGCCTCCGTGATCAGGATCCCGGTGAAGGGGAGACCGGTGGGGTGGTACTGCACGAACTCCATGTCCTTTGAGGGGCGCCCCAGCCCGGTAAGCCAGTGCCATGCCGTCGCCGGTCTTGATGTTGGCGTTCGTGGTGTACTGGTAGACCTTGCCCGCGCCTCCCGTGCACAGGATCACTGCACGGGCGAGGATCGCGTGGACCTCGCCGGTAGCCAGCTCCACAGCCACGGCGCCGTGGCAGCGGCCGTCCTCCACCAGAAGCCGGGTTACGAACCACTCGTCGTGGCGCACGATGGGCGGGTACTTGAGCGTCGTCTGGAAGAGCGTGTGCAGCATGTGGAAGCCGGTCTTGTCCGCGGCGAACCAGGTGCGCTCGATTTTCATCCCCCCGAAGGGCCGAGTGGCGATGGTCCCATCGGGGTTCCGGCTCCACGGGCAGCCCCAGTGCTCGAGCCGCAGCATCTCATCGGGTCCCTCCCTGACGAACAGCTCGACGGCATCCTGGTCGCACATCCAGTCGCCGCCGCTGATCGTATCGTACGCGTGCGCGTCGAGGCTGTCCTCGGGACGGATCACCGCCGCGGACCCACCCTCCGCCGACACCGTGTGACTCCGCATTGGATAGACCTTGGAGGCGACCGCCACCCTGAGACCGGGGTTCGCCTCGGTAACCGCGATGGCCGCCCGGAGCCCCGCACCGCCGCCTCCGATCAGCAGGACGTCATGGACTACGGTGTGCATCGCCCTTGCACCGAAGAGCCGGCGCTCGCTGGAAAGAGCATCGGGAAGCGGGTCATGCGCGGACCTTCTCCTTCGTTCGAGAGTTGGGTTCTTGAGGCTGGAACCGCCGTGGTCCGCGCGGTGGTGATGCTGGCCTTGAGGGCATCGGCTCAGGCGGCACCGCGGGAGAATGGCGCCCAATCTGACCGGGAGCACCGGACGCCGCAATGCTGCCATGGCTGCGGACCCACAGGCGACGTGGCCTGGGCCGCGCGAGCACGACCATCACACTGTCGCCCTGCCCACCACCTGCTACTGTCCTGGAGATAGGCATCCCCCTCACACTTTCAGAACCGACAACGTGGGAACGTTTCGCTCGGGTTCGCTGTGGAAGCCCCACACGCGAAGAATGTGCTCGCCCGGGGCGGCGAGTCCGGTCTCCCGAGCCACCCGGCGCGCCTCGTCGTGTAACCGGTCGGGATCGCCGAGCTCTCCGGGCGTCGGAACCACCCCCCACAGCAGGTTGGTTCGTCGGCGCGTGCCGGGGACCTGCGAGATCGCGATGATCGGCGCTTGCGGCCGCGCGGCCGCGACCATGCCGGCAGACCAGCCGCTCCGTGTGAACACGACGATCGCCCGCACCATCAGGTCGCGCGAAAGCTGCGATGTCGCGCGCGCGACTGCGTCTTCGAGGCGAATGGATGCCGCCCCCTCAGGATCGGAGGGGGGCGGCGCCGTCATGGCTCCCGGACTGGGAACGAGCGAGCTGAAGCCTCCCCGCGCCCACATGTACCCCTCGGCTTGGCGCGCCACCCTATCCATCATCTCCACCGCGCGCAGGGGATGCTCGCCCGAAGCAGTCTCGGCCGAAAGCATCACCGCGTCGGCACCCGAACGCACGGCGGTCGACACGTCGCTCACCTCGGCACGCGTGGGACGCGCGTTCGTCACCATCGACTCGAGCATCTGGGTGGCGACGATCACCGGCTTCCCCGATCTGCGCGCCATGTCCACCAACTGACTCTGGGCGATCGGCACGTCCTCGGGCGGGAGTTCCACCCCGAGATCTCCGCGGGCCACCATGATCCCCTCGCTCGCGCCGACGATCGCCTCAATGTCGGCTAGCGCTTCAGGCTTCTCGATCTTCGCGATCACGCCCGTGCTGCCGCTTCCGGCTTCCTCGACGAGGCTGCGGAGCTCCAGCACGTCACGCGCGCGGCGGACGAAGGATAGAGCGAGGAAGTCGACCCCGAGCCGGAGTGCGAACTGGGCGTCGGTCCGGTCCTGCTCCGTGAGCGAGGGCGCCGAGATCGCGACCGCCGGCAGGTTCATGCCCTTTCGGTCCTTGAGCCGTCCCCCCTCGACCACCAGGCAGGAGATCTCGGTGTCCTCGACTGCCTCTACACGTAGCTCGAGGAGCCCGTCGTCGAGCAGGATCCGATCGCCCCTGCGCACGTCCGCCGCCAATCTGTCGTAGCGGGACGGGATCAGGCCCGGCACACCCAAGACGTTCCGCATCGTCACGGTTACGTACGATCCCTTTACCAGGTCGATGCCGCCGTCCCGGAAGCGACCCGCACGGATCTTGGGCCCCCCCAGGTCGCCCAGGACCGCGACCGGGTGGTCCTCGGCCTCGGCTGCTTCGCGAACGCGCCGGTACGTTTCGGCGTGCTCCTCGTGCGTTCCATGTGAGAAATTGAGCCGGAAGACGTCCGCTCCTGCGCGAATCAGCGCGCGCACCACCTCCGGCTCGCGCGAGGCGGGCCCCAGGGTCGCGACGATCTTGGTGCGGCGTCGCTTCAGCCGTTGGACCGCGGTATCAACAGGCACGGGCAGCCGGTGGTTGTGAGAGGAGTCGTCGATCGCGGAATCGGATCATGAGTGGGTGTCGCGCCGCCTCCGCCACGCCCAGCCGTAGACAACCGCGTTCAGCACCACCACACCCACCCCGAGCCCTACCTGAATTCCGCGCGTCAGCTCCCCCGGATAGAGCAGCGGGATCAAGTAGTGCTCCAAGAATGAGGTTGAATAGGTCCCCGCGTCGGCCCGCTCACGGAGTCCCTGCTCCAGGGGGGTGAGAGGACAGACCCACCCCGTGAGCTCCACCAACGCTCCCCAAGCCACACACGGGAGATGCACCCACGCAACCCGCGGCCAGCGGAGCGTAAACGATCCGCCCAGAACGACGAACACGACGAACGCCAGGTGCGCCACGACGGTAACGTCGGCGAGCAGTCCGTAGAAGGTCGTCATCGGATGTCCCGGCCCCCGCAAGCGTGGGCCAACGCCGAAATCGTAGACATCACATCACACGAACTCAGATCGAGCGGTCAACCAGAGACTTGTCGACGCGACGCAGCTTGTCACCGAGCCCCCGCGCGAGATTACGATAGAGGACCAGGCCGATGTCGGGGCGACGGCGCATCGCGCCGGGCGCCATCGAAAGCCACGATCGTCGTGTCCGCGACGGCGACCGCCGTCGCGGTGTGCTGCCCACCCGTCAGCATCGAGACATCGCCGATCGACTCCCCCGCGGACACCGCGCCGACCTGCTCCCGGACCACGACGTTCTCAGGTGGGTTCATGACTCCTCCGCATCGCCGACCACCGGATCGCGCACCCGCTGCAGCAGCAGCCCCCCGATCACGAAGAACCCGGCAATCGCCACGACCGCGAAGCGCTGATTGCCGCCGCTCAATTGGGATACGGTACTGAACACGAGCGGCCCCAGAATCGACGAAGACTTCCCGCAGAAGGCGTAGAAGCCGAACATCTCAGCCTCCTTTCCGTCCGGAATCAGCGCCGCCATGAAGCTCCGGCTCGTAGCCTGGATCGACCCCAACCCGGTGCCCGCGATCACCGCGATCACGAAAAACACCGGCTTCGAAGTTACGAAGTACGCGCTTACCGCCACGGCTGTCCACAAGACGAGCAGCCCGCTGATCACACGCTTGGGACCGAGCGTGTCGGCCGGGCGAGCCAGCGCAAACGCCCCCACCAGCGCCGAGAACTGGACCACGAGGAAGAGGACGATCCGCTCGATCTGGCCAAATCCGAGCGTCTGGTCCGCGAAGAGCGCCGCGAACCAGATGACGGTGAGCACACCGTCTATGTAGAAGAAGTATGCGAGCAGAAAACGACGCAGGTCGCGCTGCGCAAACACCTCGCCCGCGATCCGACGGAAGTGAATGAGCCCGCGCACCGTGGCCTGGCCCACGCTCTCGCCCAGCCCGGGCGCCGAAGGCAGCACGAAGAACGCAGGCAGGCTGAACAGCAGCCACCAGCCAGCCACGATCAGCCAGAGCAGATCGAAGCGCCCGGCAAGCGCCAGTGGGATCGACGCGATCAGCCCCGCCGCGGATCCCGCGTAACCGAGGCCGTAGCCCAGACCGGAGATCCGTCCATGGTGAGTCTTCGGCGCGATGTCGGGGAGCCAGGCGTTGTAGAAGACCACGCCACCCTCGAACGCGACGTTCGCCAAAACCGCCAGCGCGAAGCCCACCCACACCATGCCGGGCTCCAGCAGCGTGAAACCCGCCACCGCCGCGATCCCCACCACGGTGTAGACCACAAACAGAGGCTTGCGCACGCCGGCGCGGTCGGCGATCGAACCCAGCAGGGGTGACGAGAGCGCCACCAGCGCAACCGACAAAGAGCCAACCCAGCCCCACACCACGTCGCCGCGCACGCCAGCTGCATCGCCCACGATCACGTCCGCGAAATAGACGCTGAACACCGCGGTCGCGATCACCGCCGAATAGATGGACCCCGCGAAGTCATAGAGCGCCCAGGCGGCGACGTGCTTCCGGTTCACGGGTCGGAGGGCTGGAGGGGCGCGGAGGGCCTTACAGCGCCACGCTAACCGCGGCCTGGTGGGGTCGCCAGGCCCGGTCCGGCCGCAGCGCCGGACGTCGTCCGGAGTTGCCCGGTCATCGCACCGGCCGTTGCGCCCGCGCGGCACCTCCGCGAATCTCCCCGGCCCCTCTGAGAGCGCCGGCGAGGGGCCGGGCGCCGTCCACCCCTTCTCCACGCTACGCGTCCAGATCCCATGAGCTCACGCCCACCCAACGCGAAGATCCAGATCCTGCTGGTGGAGGACTCGATCGAGGAGGTCTTCCTGCTGCGCGCCCTTCTCGAGAGGGGCGGTCCGTATCAGATCACGCACTCGCAGGACGGGGATCAGGCAGCTCGCCTCTTCAAGGAACGGGAGTTCGACCTCGTCATCACCGACCTCAACCTGCCGGGGATCGATGGCTATGACCTGATCCGGATGATCAAGAGCGCCCGGCCCTCCGTGCCGGTGCTGACGACCACCGGATACACGGCCGATCACTACGTCGAGCACGCGTATCGAGCAGGAGCCAACCACGTCCTCACGAAGCCGCTCGACCGGGAAGAGCTGCTGAAACGCGTGGCCGAGCTTCTGGCAGGAGGGCCGAGCGCACCCAAGCCGCCGGCAGTGCTCGCGATCGGCGCGCTTCCCGGCGATGTCGAAGGCGGATGCGGCGGTACACTAATCGCCTCCCGAGAACGCGGGGATGAGGTGCTGCTGCTACCTCTCAGGAGCCAATCGCGCGACGGCAGCCCAGGAGCCGAGGCTGAGCGCCGGGGCGCCGAGCTGTTGGGGGCGCGCGTCATCATCCCCGATTCTTCGGTGAGTCCAGCGGAGAACCCGACCGAGCACGAGATGCTGCTGGAGCGGATCGTGCACGAGATGGAGCCCCACACCGTCCTGATCCCATCGCTGGCGGACGACAACGTGGATCGGCGCGAGGCGCACCGGATCTCGCGCGCGCTCGTCGCGGACGTTCCCACCGTCCACGCATACGAAACCGCTACCGCGACACTCGAATTCCGCCCTACCCTTTTCGTCGACATCGCGGCTCATCTCGATCGCAAGCTCGAGGTGCTCACCGCGTACCGCGACCACGGGCGCCCAGATCTCGAGACGGGCTACGCAGAAGCTGTGGCCAGGCATTGGGGCCGCCACCTCCAGTTCGGTCGCGCCGAAGCGTTCGAGGTACTCCGGGATCAGGGCAAGGCACCGGCGTGAGCCCGTCCGGGCCCGCTCGTGCGAACTCCGGGGAACGGGGCGCACGAGGCGGCGGGGCCACCCGGCTCGATCCGCTTCGCCACCCGGCCGGCCGGCCGTTACTATAGAGTGAATCGTCCACCCGGGAGGGTCTTCGTGGTCGCCTCTTCACATCTGGAATTCGAGCGCAATATTGCCGAGATCGAGGAGCGCATCAGAAACCTGCTCGAGCTGGCCGATCGGAAGGGGATGGACATGAGCGACGAGATCGACGTGCTGCGCGAGAGGCTGGATGAGCTACGGGACGAGACGTACAGCGATCTCGAGCCCATCGAGCAGGTCCAGGTAGCGCGTCACCCCCGCCGACCCTACACGCTCGACTACGTGGAGCGCTGTTTCACGGACTGGGTCGAGCTGCATGGCGACCGCGGCTACCGCGACGACGAGGCAATCGTAGGAGGATGGGCCCGCCTGGACGGTCACACCGTGATGGTAATCGGTCATCAGAAGGGTCGCGACATGAAGGAGAACCTGCGTCGCAATTTCGGAATGCCCCATCCGGAGGGTTACCGGAAAGCTCTCCGGCTGATGCGTCAAGCCGAGAAGTTCGGCCGGCCAGTGGTCACGCTGATCGACACTCCAGGAGCGTATCCGGGCATCGGCGCAGAGGAGCGCGGCCAGGCCGAAGCCATCGCCATGAACCTGCGCGAGATGGCGCGTCTCCGAACGCCTCTGATCTCGGTGATCATCGGCGAGGGCGGTTCGGGCGGAGCGCTCGCGCTCGGCGTGACCGACCGTATCCTGATGCTCGAGCACTCGGTCTACTCGGTGATATCGCCCGAGGGGTGCGCCGCGATCCTGTGGCGCTCGGCCGAACACCGCAACCGCGCCGCAAAGGCCCTCCGCATGACGTCTCGCGACCTCGTCGAGCTGGGCATAGCGGACGAGGTGATACGCGAGCCACCGGGTGGCGCGCATCAGGACTGGGACACGACGGCGACGTCTCTCGGGGAATCGCTGATCCGTCACCTGGGCGAGCTGCACGCCCACACCACGGAGGAGCTGATCGACCGGAGGCGGGCCAAGTTCGAGGAAGTGGGAGCGTGGCGCGAAGACGTCGTTGAGCACGCTCGAGGGGAGGTCCCCGCGGGCGCGTGAAGCGACTGGGACAGTCGTGAACGACGCCGATTTCGGCGTGAAGGACTATAGATCGAATGGCCGCCAGCCCAGGATTCGCGGAAGTCCGCTTCAAGGGGACCCGCAAGGACTACTTCACGTACGGGGCGCTCGATCTCGCTCCCGGCCACCATGTCATCGTGGAAGCCGACCGCGGAAGGGACCTGGGCAAGGTGACGGCCCTGGGCACCATCGCCGAGCGTAAGTGCTCCTCGTCCGGAGGGTGCGCGACGCCCGTGCCCGAGAAGCGCGTGTTACGCTCCGCACGCACGGAAGAGGTCGGGCGCGTCCAGGCGCTGCGCAGCGACGAGCAGCGCGTCCGCACGGAGACTCGCAATCTGGTCGCCAAGCACAGCCTCAAGATGAAAGTGACCGAGGCCGAGTGGCAGTTTGACCGCAACAAGTTGATCATCTACTTCACGGCCGAGCGTCGGGTCGACTTCCGCGAGCTTGTGCGCGATCTGGCCCGCACCTTCCGCACGCGCATCGAGCTCAAGCAAATCGGCGTGCGTGACGAGGCCGCCCTGCTGGGAGGAGTGGGACGATGCGGGCGGGAGCTGTGCTGCTCCACCTGGCTTCCCGAGCTCAAGCCGGTGAGCCTTCAGCTTGCCAAGGACCAGCGTCTCTCGCTGAATCCAGCCCCGATCTCCGGCTGCTGCGGCCGCCTCATGTGCTGTCTCATGTACGAGCATCGCACCTATGTCGAGGCCCGCCGTCGATTTCCGCGTGAGGGCAAGAGCCTGCGCACCAACCGGGGCGAAGAGCGCGTCGTGGCCGTCGACATCTGGCATGACACGGTGACCCTGCGCGACGGCGAGGGCACACGGCGCACGATCGCCCTCGAATCACTGAAGGGCGAGGTCTCGACCGTGACTGGCTCCGGAGAGGCGCGCACCGAGGAAACGCGGCCAAAGGGCGGGGACGCGTCGCGGTGAGTTCGGATTCACGGCTTCGACGCCGCTATCTCACCACGCCCATCTACTACGCCTCCGGAGACCCCCACATCGGGCACGCGTACACCACCATCCTGGCCGACGTCCTCGCCCGCTTCTGGAGACAGGAGGCTGTCGAGGTCTTCTTCCTGACCGGCACCGACGAGCACGGCCAGAAGATCTACGAGGAGGCGAACCGACGCGGGATCACCCCGCTCGCCCTCTGCGACCGGATGGCTGCGAGCTTCAGGGCCGCGTGGCAGGAGCTCGACATTTCATTCGATCGCTTCATCCGCACCACCGAGGGCGACCACGTGGCCGTCGTCTCCGCGTTCCTCCAGCGGCTCATGGATCGAGGCGAGGTCTACGAGGGCACCTACCGTGGATGGTACTGCGTGCACGAGGAGCGCTACTGGACGGAGAAGGAGCTCGGTCCCCAGCGAGCTTGCCCCGACTGCGCCCGTCCCACGCGAGAGATTGAGGAGAAGAACTACTTCTTCCGCATGAGCACGTACCGGGAACGGTTAATCCGGTACATCGAAGACCATCCAAGCTGGATCTGGCCCGAGGTCCGACGCAACGAGGTCTTGGGCTTCCTGGCCCAACCGCTCGGGGACCTCTCGATTTCCCGCCCGAAGTCCCGCTTGCCCTGGGGCATCCCGCTACCGTGGGACGACGGGCACGTGGCCTACGTCTGGGTGGACGCGCTCATCAACTACGTGACCGCGTCGGGCGCCGTCGATCCGACTCGTCCGCCCGAGGAGCAGGGGTTCGACGACACAAGTGCGTCCTGGTGGCCGGCGGACGTGCACCTGATCGGGAAGGACATCCTGACCACACACGCCGTGTACTGGCCAACCCTGCTGATGGGCGCGGGGCTACCGCTCCCGAGGAGCGTGCTCTCCCACGGGTGGTGGCTCACCGGTGAGCAGAAGATGTCCAAGTCGCTGGGCAACGTGGTGGACCCGCTCGAGCTCCGAGGGCGGTTCGGGACGGATGCCGTGCGTTGGTACCTGATTCGTGAGATGCCGACCGGGCAGGACGCGTCGTTCACCGTGGAGCGCTTCCTCACCCGCTACGATGAGCTCGCCAACGTGTTCGGCAACCTGGCAAGCCGAGCGCTTGGAATGACCGAGAAATTCCGCGATGGTCACGTGCCGGACACTCCCGGAACGGGCATGGCCGACGAGGTGGCCGCGACGCTCGAAAGTGTAGGCACCGCCGTGGGAGGCTACCGGCTGCACGACGCGCTCGCGTCCGCAATGGAGCTGGCGCGCCGCGGGAACGGCTACGTGGAGGAGCGCGAGCCGTGGGCTCAGGCCAAGGATCCCGCGCGCGCAACCGAGTTGGACGAGACGCTCGCCACACTGGCCCGCGTACTGGCAGTCCTGAGCGCGCTGTTCCAGCCGGTGTGCCCGGAGAAGATGCGTGAGCTCGCCTCCCGGCTCGGCCTCTCGGAAGTGCCAACGCTGGCAGATGCGGCGACGACCCGGCTGGCCGGGAATCGGGTCAGAAAGGGAGCGCCGCTGTTCCCCAGGGCTGAGTTGCTGGCGCCGGAGGCAGGAGACGGCATGACCTGACGGCAGCTTGCCCAGCCGCCCCGGGGTAACGCGCGTTTCGAGCCGTGGTCAGCCGCCCCTCCTGGGGTCACCCCCGGGAGGGCGCCAGGAGGGGCCAGATCCTTGACAGAGCAGGTTCCCGGGCCAATGCTACGGGGTTTGGGCTGACATACGTCGTTGGCGAGTCCCCTCAGAAGTGGCCTCCGTGCGGGTTCTCCCCGGACGGCAATCATCCGTTCTTCGCGAGTGGAGTTCATGACCGGAGACCGCTGGACGCTCCTCCTGCTCAGAGGTGAGCGGAGCCCCATCCGGCAGTTCTCCCTTTCCCCCCGCCTGATCCATGGCAGCATCTGGGGACTAGTCGTCCTCGCAATTAGTCTATCCGGCCTGGCCGCAACGGTTGGCAGGGACGGCGCCGCCAGACTCGAGGCTCGGCGGCTCGCGCGGGAGAACACGGTGCTCACCGAGGAGCTCTCCTCCATCCAGGGGAGGGTGAACTCGCTGGAAGGCCGCATCGGCGAGCTCACACAGATGGACTCGCGCCTCCGCCTGCTCGCCGGGCTGAACTCGATCGACGAGGAAGTCCTGCAGGTGGGGATCGGAGGGCCCGGTCAGGCTGGGCCCGAGGCCAACCCCCTCTGGTCCATCGACTCGACAGTGAGCAAGGCCGCGTTCGCGGTCGGGTACGATCTGAACGTGCTTGAGCGCCGCGCCAGCCTCCTCACGTCGAGCCTTGGCGAGGCCACGGATTCGCTCGTGGCGCACCGCGACCTGCTCGAGTCGACCCCCTCGATCCTTCCCGCCGCTGGCCTGCTCTCGAGCTTCTTCTCCAAGCGACGCTACCACCCCATTCATCATCGTCCTTTGCCGCATGAGGGTATCGACATCGCGGCCACTCGCGGGACGCCGATTCTTGCGGCCGCGAAAGGGCGGGTGATGCGCGCAGAGAACATGAGCGGCTACGGGTTGATGGTCGAGATCGACCACGGCTACGGGTACACCACCCGCTACGGGCACGCCTCGCGGCTTCTGGTGAAGGTCGGACAGTCTGTGGAGCGCGGGGAGCGCGTCGCGCTGGTGGGGAATACGGGGATCGCCACTTCGTCTCATCTGCACTACGAAGTTCGGGTGGACGGCAAGCCGCAGAACCCCATGAACTACGTGATCGCCGGCACCATTCCTTAGCGGGTCCGTCACCGAAGCGAAGACCCTCTGGGGGCGTCCTGTTGGGCGCCCCTTTCGCACGTCCGGTGCCGATCCGAGCAGATGCGCGGCGAGCGTCGGAGGTCACCCGGGGTCGCCGCCCAACGCCGGCCGCTGGAACCCGCCCGCCCCCAGGGGGAACCACTCGCGTGCGTTACCTCATCCTCCTCCCCATCTGGACACCCCCATGCGACGCCTGCTGATCTTGATGGCAGTGGGATACGGCTCGGCAGCGGTCCAGGGCCTGGCCGGTCAGGCCGGGGACCGGGGCCTCTTGACCGCACCCGGCGTCACGGGCGGGGCCGACGCACTCCGCCCCGACACCCTCCTGGTTGCCGCAGGCGGGCCCAGGATGGTTCGCCTGTCCAGACCGGGGTCCGGGCTCACCGCACTCCGCCTCTCGGTTCGGATCACGGAAGCTCCGATCGAGGCAGGGGCCGCGATGGTCCTGCAGACGCTCGGACTCGACAGGGCACGAGCCGCTGCCCGTCCGGTGGGGGCCCGGGTCGAGGGAAGCCGTACGCCATGGGGCATCGCCTACACGGTGGTCGGCCCCCGCGAGGAGTTCGACTACCTGGCGTACATGCTGCGCGTGGCCGTCTCCGAGCCCGATCCCGACCGCGTTTCCCTGGAGCGGGCACGCGCACGGGCCCGCCTGGAGGCGGAGCGGACGGCGGAAACGGCCGCTGGATGGCTCGGTGCGAGGCTGCGCGCCTCAGCCGTGCCCGAGGCGCTCCCGCCCGAGGGCACGTCAGCGTCCCTGGACGCGGTGACCCGTGCGACGCTACGCGATCTCTGGCGACGCACGCATCGTCGCGAGGATATGACCATCGTACTGGTCGGCCCCGAGCCGGTCGAGCTCGTGCTCGCATCGTTCAGGGACATCGGATCACGCGCACCGGCGGACGCCCGCCCGCCCGCGACCAGCACGCTCGTGGAGCGTAACACCCCCGATCCCGACGTGCTCCGCCAGTGGTACGGCGAGGCGCGCCTCGCAGGTGACATCCGGAATCCGCATGGGGCAGTGATCGCCACGATTGTCTCGCGCGGCTTGCGGAGGGCGCGCCTCGCGTTCGAAAGCGACGTGCAGCTGTGGGACATCGGGAGCGAGCGGGTGCTGGCTGTCACTGGCGCCGCGTATCCTGCCCAGGCGGCCGGCATGCGTCAGCGCGTTCAGCAAGTCTTGTCGATGGCGGCGGAGGGAGTGGACGCGGGACAGGTTGCGCCCGTCGTGGCCGCGCTCCGCTTCGAGCTGCTTGCCGCCGCCCGTACGCCGTGGGGGTTGGCGGCTCAGGTGGGACGCTACTTCGACGCGACCGGCGATCCCGACGCAGCCTGGGAGAACGTGCTCGCGCTCGACCTGGTTAGCTCCGATACCGTCAGGCGTTTCCTGGCAGAGCTGGAACGGCGGCCAGTGGCGCGCGCAGAGGTGCGGCCGTGAGCCGGCTCGTAGCCGCGAGCCGCGCTCGGTGCACAGGGTGCCGCGCCACACGACGCGCGGCACGACGAACGGCACGAGGTACAGCACCGCGGACAGCACGATCGGTAGCGTGTTGTGTTCTGCTCGTTGGAGTGCTGCTCGCGCCTCTTGGGACCGTGAACGCACAGCAGCCTTATGCCTCGACTCCCGCGCCCGGCGTTCATGTCGCCGAGCGCCCCGGCGAGACCCTGATCGCGGTCGCGGTGATCGTGCCGGTCGGATCCGCAAACGATCCCCAGGACGTCCCCGGAGCCGCGCGCCTGGTAGCCGAGTCCATCGCCGAGTCCGTGCGTCGGCGCATCGACCCGGACGCGTCGCAGCTCGACGCGCAGGTGGAGCGCGGGTGGACCGCGTTCACGCTGCTGTCGACCGCCGACGCTTGGAGACGCTCATGGGAAGCGCTCGAGGACGCGCTCTTCCGGCTGCCCCTCGATCCCGCACCCGTCGAGGCGGCCCGCGACCGGTTGGAGGCGGCCCTTGCGTTCGAGACGGGCGCGCCGGTGCACGAGTTCCATCGCGAGCTCTACCGGACGCTCGTTGGCACCGCGCACCCCTGGAGCCGCGATCCTCGTGGAACTGCGAGCGCCCTACGCTCAGCGGAGCGCGCGCTCCTCGCCGGATTCCGCGCCCGCCACTATATGGCTGCGCGCGCGAAGGCGGCGTTGGTCGGGCCGGTCACGGAACGTGCCGCACGGGACGCGCTCGAGCCGGTCGGGACCGAACATGTTGAGCGGTCGGAGAGCGCCAGCCCAGCCTGGGAGGTCGGCGACCGGCTGGCACTCCAGCGCGAGGTGACGAACACCTGGATCGGCGCGGCCTTCCCCGCGCCGCCTCACTTGCCACGCACACACCTCGAGTTCGTCACGCTCCAGCTTCAGGAGGATCTCAACCCCTCCCCGCCCGATCCAGGCCTGTACAGCGCTACCGTGCACATCGAGGACACGCCGCGAGGGCCTGTCGTGGTGGTGCAGACGGCGGTCGTGCCCGAGGACGCAGCCAGCTGGGAACAGCGCATCATTGGCGCGCTCGGCCGTCTCGAGAACGAGGCCGATGCGGAGTTCTTCCAGTGGCAACGACGACGATTCCGCAGCGCGATCCTGCTGCGCGAAGGAGCGCCGGAGGAGGCCGCGCTCCGGAGGGCGCTCGATCTGTTGCGCGAGGGCCGCGTGCGAAAGCTCGCGGAGGAGGTCCGGGCAATCGGGCCGCGCGAGTTGGCGGTCGCTGCCCAAGGGCTCGGACAAGCGCGCGTCCTCGTGATGGGTCCGGACCTGCCTGGCCTCTAACCGAAGCCGATTACGGATCCAGCTCTATGAGGCCCTGGAGAAGCTGCGCCTGGAGGTGCGGCCATCCGGCCGGGACGGGCACCCCACCCTCGATCTCCTTCACTGATCCCGGCGGTAGACAGCGAATATCCGCAACACTCATGCGGCGCTCCGGAACCAGCTCGAGATTGTCCGGACGGATTGGATGGATCGTCGACACGATGTCGACGCGGGTTCCGGGTTCGGTGACGAAGCGGCAAGTCCAAGACGCCAGGCGGCGCACGAGTGCGAGTCGCAGGTCGAAGCGGCGCGCGTCCGGGACGATCAGCCAGCGTACGTCGTGCAGATAGCCTCGCAGCAAGAGCGAACGGAAATCCGAGGGCAGCGCTTCGGGGGGCAGGTCGGCGCCGCGCGTGCCGTCGGGCCGTGTCACTTGCACTCGCGTGCGGACCTGGAACGCCACCCGATCGATCCAGTTGAAGAGCCTGTAGTCCTGGGCCACACCGACCATCCAGAGGGCCGCATAGGCCGGCTGGTTGAGGGCGCCGAAGGCACGAATATGCCTCGCTGTAGCGGCCATGAGGAGCACGAGGAATACCACCGCTCCGACCTCGGAGCGGCTCCACCGTCTGCGGGCATCGGGAAGGCTGCCATCGGATGAGGCCCACGCCTGGGCACACCACGCATTCAGCTCTTCGGCGAAGAAAAGGACGAGGGTGCACGTCAGCCCCACGATCGCCCACGTGATGCCAAGCGTCACCAGGATGAAGAGGTTGAACAGCCCGAAGCAGAGGGCCCCAATCCGTTTAAGGGGATGGCCGCGGCGCATCAGCATGGGCAGCGGCAGGATCGGCTCGAGGGCGAGCACCATGTAGTCCGCCGCGCGCAGGATCGGCAAGTGGTCCGGGCGCCACAACTCCGGCATGCGCGCGATCTCTACCTTCATCGATGCGTAGAGGCCGAACCCCTCCCGCCAGAGGACGCTGTCGAGCTTCCATACGCCGGCGATGAAGTAGATCCAGCAGACGTTGAGCATGACACAACGCACGGCCACGCCGCTCACTCGCAGCTGTAACCAACGAGCGCGGGCCGCGGGATCACGGAGCGAGCCCAGCGTGAGGGTATTCCCGGCGGGCAGGAGCAGCATCCAGAAGAGCAAGAGGTGAACGACCGCATCGTCCAAGTACATGACGATGAAATTCCATCTGTATGCCGACGCGGCGATGATCAGCGCGATAAGAGCGCCCAGCCGCACGCGGTGGCCGACGATGACGAGCGCAGCGCCGACGAGACCGACGACGTAGGCGAGCGGGAATACCCAGCCGGGTGTCCCGGACTGGAAGAGGCCGACGCGCGTGTACCAGTAGACTTCCTGGACGAGCGCGTGATCGATCAAACCGTCGGGGGCGCTGATCGCCGGGTACTCGAGCAGCAAGCGCGCGAAGTGGCTCGCAGCGAGGAGGCCGACGAAGACGCGGAAGGCGTCGATCGGGAGGGCCGGTACGTCCCGGTCGAGCCAGGCGCGCGTAGGATCGACGAGCTGCACACGCAGGTAGTCGCCGGCCCTTGAAGTGGACATGTCCGCGAAGATGGTGTGGTGAAGAGGGCCGGGCGAGGCCGCAGCCGCCGAGCCCTCGGCACCCCGTCTGTCCAGGGGGGTCTCTAGGTTCCAGGTCTCCAGAGAGAGGATCGGCCGATGGCCCACGATCGCGACCCCCGGAGGCAGACGCTTCGGCCGACCCTCCCGCAGGACGAGACACCCCTGCGCACCACACCGCCCGCACGCGGCAACCCTACGCTCCAGATCGACGAGAACGGGATCGGCTGGCTGACCCTCGACGATTCCGAGCGGAAGGTGAACGTGCTCACCGAAACCGTCATGCGTCGCCTCGCGGAGCTGGTCGAGGAAGTCGATCGGCTGGTAGGGGCGGGCCAGATGCGCGCGCTCGTTATCGAGAGCGACAAACCTGGCAGCTTCGTGGCCGGTGCCGACGTGGACGCGATCGCCGCCATCCACGATGCCGACCGCGGCCAAGCTGCGGCGCGGCTGGGCCAGGCGATCTTCATGGACGTCGAGCGCATCCGCGTACCCACGTTCGCGGCGATCGACGGGATCTGTCTCGGGGGCGGCACCGAGCTCTCCCTGGCCTGCCGTTACCGGGTCGCGTCGGATTCGCCGCGGACACGCCTAGGCCTGCCCGAAGTGCAGCTCGGCATTCTACCCGCCTGGGGCGGAACGACGCGGCTGCCTCGGCTGGTGGGCCTGCAGGCCGCGCTACCCCTCCTGCTCACCGGCGAGCCGGTGTCGGCGTCGAAGGCCCGCCGCATCGGACTCGTGGACGAGGTATTACCCGCACAGGACTTCCACGACCGGGTGTGCGAGCTGACCCGCGCCGCGATCGAGGGAGCGGTGCCGCGGCGCCGGAGGCGCGGCCTCCTCAAGCGCTTGCTCGAGGACACTCCACCCGGTCGACGCGTGATCCTGGCCGCGGCCCGCCGGCAGGTGCGCGCGCGCACGGGCGGCCACTATCCCGCGCCGCTCCTCCTGCTCCAGGTGCTGGAGCGCGGCCTCGGAGCATCGGTCGAAAGCGCGCTGGAGCTCGAGGCCGCTGCCGCGGGCGAGCTAATCGCAAGCGAGGTCTCCAAGAGCCTCATCCACGTTTTCCACCTCCGTGAACGCGCCAAGAAGGAGACCGGCTCCGCCGCCGGCGTGGTCGGCCGTTCGGTCACGAGAGCGGTCGTCCTGGGCGCCGGCGTGATGGGCGGAGGGATCGCGCAGCTGCTCGCGTACAAGGGCATTCGGGCGCGCATGAAGGACGTGCGGCACGAGGCGATCGCGGGCGGACTCCAACACGCCCGCTCCCTGTTCGACGGGGCCGTCGAGCGGCACAGGCTCAGCCGGCGCAAGGCGGAACAGCGCATGGAGCTCGTCTCGGGAGGCATCGAGTATCACGGAATGGGAGATGCCGACCTCGTGATCGAGGCGGTAGTAGAGCGGATGGAAGTGAAGCGCACTGTGCTGAGAGAAGTCGAGAACCTTGTACGGCCGGACTGCGTGCTGGCCACCAACACCTCCTCGCTATCGGTGGACGATATGGCGGAGGCGCTCGAACGCCCCGCCCAGCTATGCGGGATGCACTTCTTCAATCCGGTGCACCGCATGCCTCTGGTCGAGGTCGTGCGCGGTAGCCGCACTTCGGAAGAGGCGGTGGCGACTGTGTATCGTCTCGTGCTCGAACTGGGCAAGGTGCCGGTGGTGGTCGCGGACGCGCCCGGCTTCGTGGTCAACCGAATTCTGGGCATGTACCTGAACGAGGCCGGCTGGCTGCTCGAGGACGGCGCCACCATCGAGCAGATCGATAACGGCGCACGCACGTTCGGCATGCCCATGGGTCCGGCTCGGCTGTTGGACGAGATCGGGCTCGACATAGCGCGCCACGCAGGGACCGCACTCCACCGGGCGTTCGGCGACCGTATGCTCCCAGCCCCGCCGCTCGTGTCGCTTGCCGAGTCCGACCGGCTGGGTAGAAAGAACGGTCGCGGCTTCTACCGCTATCAGGCCGGCGGCGCCGGTGAGCGCGCGCGCGGCGTCGACGAAACCGTGTACGAGGACCTGGGAATCGGGAACTCCGATCGGGAGCCGCCGGACGACGACGAGATCCGCATGCGCCTGGTGCTCTGCATGGTGAACGAAGCGGCGCGTACGCTAGCCGACCGCGTCGCGCGGAACGCGGGAGAGCTCGACCTGGCGATGATCATGGGGACGGGCTTCCCGCCCTTCCGCGGTGGGCTGCTCCGCTTCGCCGACACGATGGGAGCGGACGCGACCGTCGCCTACTTGGAGGATCTCACGACGCGGGCGGGGGTCCGGTTCGAGCCGGCGCCGCTGCTTCACGAGCTCGCGACCAAGAACCGCACCTTCTACGACGCGCTCGGTGGCAGAGGTGGATGAGCGCGGTCGCGGACCACCAGCTGGCCGCCCGTGTGCGGCGGAATCATGGACGTTCTGGTGGAGGCGGTCGAGCCCTTCGCGCCGCCGATGCCCGGGCGCGAATCGGGCTAGCAGGTGAGAAAGGGGGAGTGCACGACGCGCTGGGGACCGGCGCGGTTCAGCCGAGGAACGACGACGAGTCGTACTGGTGGGTACGGCGAGGAGGAGAGACAATGGATCAACCGCGCCGCTCCCCTGCGCCCACGACCAAGTGAGACATGAGCTTACGGTTCGAGGGTTCCCTTTTTTCAGCGACCTGCTAGACGTGGCTCCCGCCCCACTGGTCCGGATCCACTATCACCGCCCGCCGGACCGGCTCGAGATTTTCGAACAACACCTCGTCCACGACACACCCGACGTGAAGGTCACGCTGGCGCCTGCGGTGACCCGCAACGAGCCGATCCAAATCGACGGACGCACCGTGCTCGAGGACGGCTCCCCCGTGGTCTGGTTCACGTTTCCTGGAGCGTGGCACGACATCGGGCGCTTCCACACGGCCGACGGCACCTTCACCGGGTTCTACGCCAACGTGATCACGCCGGTCGAGCTGGGCGCGGACCACCGGTGGGATTCGACCGATCTGTTCGTGGACCTCTGGTTGGACGACCGCGGCCCCCGGGTACTCGACAGGGACGAGCTGGAGGAGGCACGTGACCGGGGATGGATCGAGCCGTTGGCGGCCGCACGCGCAGTAAGCGAGGTGGAGCGGATGCGTGCCGAGGCCCTCGCGGGACGTTGGCCACCGCGTGTAGTGGAAATCTGGACTCTGCAGGAGGCGCGGAAGGCGCTCGCGGGTTGAATCAACTCCCGTCGTCCACCAACCATGCAGCGCACAGACGTCCAACGTCCACGTACAGCTCGCGCAGGACCGTGGGGTCCTCACGCAGGCAGTCGATCAGGCGCTCGTAGCGTTCGAGCAGCTCGGTGGGGACGGTGAGGTCTTCGTGGTGGTACGCTCCCCCGTCCACGAAGAGCATCCTGATCGGTGTGCGCTCGCTCACACACGACCTCCGGCACCGCGCAGCTCCGGCAACGATGCCACGAAGATCAGGGTCATCACCACCGCAGAGATCACGCACCACATGCACCACGCGTTGATCACCACCACCTCCAGGTAGGTAAGGAACGCGGTGTACGCGACCCCGATCGCTGCCAGCCCGAGCATCATCAGGCCCGGGGTACGGTCGTGCTGTCGGTCGGGTTGGAGACCCAGCACCGCGACCGCGAGCAAGGATCCGTAGCCGCCCACCCCGATAAGCGGCACCGGCACCGGACCGACCTTGGCCCACACGCTAGCCTGCACCACGGTGCAGGAACCCACCCCGCAGAGGAGCGGGATGAGCCCGAAGCTGTAGGCCAGGAGGTAGAGCGCGACGAACAGACCGATCAGAGCGAGCACGGCCACCGCCATGCGATTGCGTGGAGGTGGCCGTAGCTCGACGTGCAGAGTCGGCTCCGCGGCGCCGGGAGCGCCTGCGGTCATCCACCCGCTTGGAGCATCGCGATCGCCTCGCGGATTCCCTGGACCGAGCTGTCCACCCGGTGTCCGATCCCGCGGCCCCGGGTGACCATGATGGTCGGGGTGCCCGGCACGCGCACCTGGAAACCCAGCTCCATGTTGGCGGTCACGACGTCGGCGTGACGCTCGCTCCGCAGGCACGACGCGAACTCGCCCCCGTCGAGATCCAACTCACCCGCGTAGTCCTCGAAGCGCCCAGCCGGGTTCTGCAATCCGGACCAGGAAGTCTGGTTCTGGTAGAGGGCATCGTGGTACTCCCAGAACTTGCCCTGGTCCTCGGCGCAGCGGGCAGCCCGCGACGCCAGGAACGCGTGGGGGTGGATGGAGACGAGGGGAAAGTCATAGAACATGAACTTGGCCGTGCCCGTCTGGACGAACTCGGCCTCCACCAGAGGCTTGACCTGGCGGGCGAACGTCTGGCAGGCGGGGCACTGGAAGTCCCCGAACTCGATGATCGTGAATTCCGCGTCGGGGTTGCCGCGTACGACGCCACGCGCCAGGTCCATCAGCCGGGTGGGATCGTCGAGACCCTCCATCTCGATCGGCTCGGAGACGGTGGAGCCGAGCGCGCTCGATCCGACCGAGTAGCCGACAATCCCGACGCCCAACACAGCGACGACGCCGAGGACCCAGTAGAACTTGGTCATCTCCGACCCGCTCGGCGTCGCCTCCTCCTCCGTGCCGTACTTGCGCTCGCGCTTTTTCTTGGACACCGGTCCTGCTCCTGGATTGGGAGCGTCCCTCGGGTGCGCTCGGTCAACGGGCGGTCCTCGGTCGCGCGGGCAGACGCGCGTTCGTGACCGCCCGGGATTCCTCGATCCTACCCTCAAAAATGATCCGGGGTCGCCTTCGCCGCTACCCCGGCGGCCCCGGAGGGGGTCGTGGTCGCCCGCGGACGAACCCCGTGGCTCACCGTCGCTACCCGAGCAGGGTCCCGAGCGCACTCTCGAGGTCGCTCAGATCCTCTACGACGGCGTCGGGAGCGCACGCTCTGAGCTGTTCGACTCGGTGACGGCCGGTGGCGACGGCCAGGGTACGCACGCCCTCGTGCCGACCGCACGCGACATCGAGCGGCGTGTCCCCCACGATCCAGACGTCGGTGCGCACGAACGCGGTCCCCCACCGTGCGCTGGCCCGGTCGATCGCGACGCGTGGGAGGTGGTCGCGCACCTCGTCGTCGGAGCCGAAGCCGCCCACCGCGAAGCGGTCGCCGAGTCCCGCCGAGCCGAGCTTGAGACGCGCGCCCCCCGCGATGTTCCCCGTCACCAGTCCGAGCGCAGCCTCGCCGCTCTCCTCGAGCGCGCCCAGCAGCTCGCCCACTCCCGGAATCACCCGCATGGGAGCTCCGGCCAGCCGCGACTCGAGTTCCGCTAAGTAGCGCTCCCACAACAGCGCCAGCCCGGCTCCAACCGTCCGCTCGTGGAGCCCCGCCCCCACCAGAAGCTCGCGCGCGATCTGCGGGTCGGTCTTCCCGGAAAAATCGTGCTCGTCGATCGCGCCCGCTGTGCCATAGGTGGCGTCCATCGCAGTCCGGAAGGCCGCACGCGCAGGCCCCCCGCGGACGAGCGTGCCGTCGACGTCGAAGAGGATCAGCCGCCGCATCGCCGCCTCAGCGCACCGGCCCGGGCGCGCCCACCGCACGCGCGATCGCCTCCTCGAGGAGGTCGCGCAGCGCCAGCCCGAGCGCGAGCGACTCCGCGGCAGTGACGTCGAGCGTCTCCTCGGCCGTCGTGAGGGCGAACACGACGTCCCCGTCGAAAGGCGTGTTGACGGGGTCGATCCTACGCGCGAGCCCGGTCGCCGCAACGCGTACGACACGCGCAAGCTCGGTCCTCGATAGCGGGGCGTCGGTCGCCACGACGCCGAGGGTCGTGTTCGTGCCCTGCCGCGGTCCGCGATCGGGTCCTGGCTCCAGGAAGAAGGAGCCCGGGTCGATCCATTCGCCGTCCCGATCGCCGCGCGCACCCGCGATCACGCCCCCTTTTCCGTCCACCACGTTGCCCAAAGCGTTGGTCACGACCAGCGCGCCCAGGGTGTGCGGCCCGAGCCGCCCGGCCGAGCTCCCCAACCCACCCGGGCTCGCGCGCGCCCGACCGGCGAACTTTCCAACCGTGGCCCCCGCACCCGCCCCCACCCGGCCTTCGGCGACGGGCGCACCGGAAGCAGCCTCGCAGGCCAGGCGGCCGAGGGACGCGTCGGGGCGGGGCACACCGTCCGCCAGGTCGAAGATCACCGCTGCCGGCACGAGTGGAACGGTGGCCACGCCGGTGTCGAATCCAAGCCCGCGCTCGTCGAGCCACGTTGCCACGCCGTCCGCAGCGGCGAGACCGAAGGCGGAGCCGCCGGTCAGGAGCAGCGCATCGGCCCGGCCCGCGAGGCTGCGGGGATCGAGCACGCCCAGCTCGCGGGTGCCGGTCGCCATGCCGGTTACCTCGACTGCAGCACGGAAGGGACCGAGCAGCACGGTGCACCCGGTCCCGCCGCCCTGGGCAGTCGCATGGCCGACGCGGATGCGCGGCACCGCCGTGATGGTCGCGTTCGGGCCCATCCAAGCCTCCACTTCCGTACCTCGAGGTTAGTCGCCGTTCCGACTTCGGAGCCCTCTGCCGAGGGCCCCGAACCCGGCCCCCCTCGCGTCAGGCTCCGGCCGCCAACTCTGCCAGTACCGACTGATCCGCGTTGCCCCCTGAGAGAACCACCGCCGTACGCCCGGGCGATCGCACCGCTCCGGAGAGCAGCGCCGCGACCGCCGCCCCGCCGCTGTACTCGACCACCAGCCTGCAGCGTCGAAGCAGGAATCTAGACGCCTCGAGGATGGCGTCGTCTGCGACCGCGACCACGTCGTCGGCCAAGTCACGCACATGTCGATGCGTGAGATCACCCACACGCACCGGGAGCAGCCCATCGGCGATGCTCTCGGCCCGCGCGAGGGTCACGGGTGCCCCGGCGTCGAGGGCGGCGCGCATGCCGGCTGCGCCCGCCGGCTCGACGCCCACCAGAAGCGCCTTCGGGTTCAGCCTGCGGACCGCGGCGCACACGCCGCTCACGAGGCCGCCGCCGCCGACCGGTACGAGCACGGTATCCACGTCGGGCCAGTCCTCACAGAGCTCGAGCCCGACGGTCCCCTGCCCTGCGATGATCCAGGGGTGGTCGAAGGGGGGCACGACGGTCAGCCCCTCCTGCCGCGCGATCGCCTCCGCGCGAACCCTGCGCTCAGCGGAAGTCGTCCCCTCCATCACCACCTCGGCACCGAGCCGCTCACAGCCCTCGACCTTCACCCGAGGGGCGGTCGTGGGCATCACGACGACCGCGCGTACACCTTTGAGCCGCGCGGCCATCGCCGTCGCCTGGCCGTGGTTGCCCGAGGAGTAGGTGATCACCCCTCGCGCCACAGCTTCGTCGGGCACCTGGAGGAGAAAGTTGAGAGCGCCCCGGGCCTTGAACGAGCCCGAGCGTTGGAGGTTCTCGCACTTGAGCCGCACTTCGCGACCCAATCGCTCGGACAAGTCAGGCGAAGCGAGCAGGGGCGTGCGTACGATCAAGCCGCGGAGCCGCGCCGCCGCCGAGCGCACATCCTCCAGTCCGACCAGGCCGTCGCCGCCGTCGATCAGAGAGGGGTTTGGCCCCGGCGCTCCCTCCCTCACACCACCGCGTCGCAGTCCTCGGCGGTCCCGATCATCCGTCCCCCGGACCCGAGCCGTCGCTCTCGGCGTCCTCCGGCGCCCCCTCGATCGCCGCCGTGGCGCCGGCGAGCTCGTCGCCGTTGTCCTCGCCCACGACGCGGGCGACGTCCATCACCAGGTCGCCCTCGTCGAGGTTGACGAGCTTCACGCCCTGGGTGGCACGGCCGATCACGCGGATCTCGGCGACCGACTGTCGGTTCACCACACCCCTCCGCGTCATCACCATGAGCTGCTCGTGCTCGCTCACCGCCTTGATCGAAACTACGGACCCGGTCTTCCTCGTCACCCGCAAGTTGATCACGCCCTTCCCTCCGCGTCCCTGGAGCCGGTACGCCTCGACGTCCGAGCGCTTGCCCATGCCCTGCTCGGTTACGACCAGTAGCGTGGACTCGGGCCGCACAACCACCATCCCGATCACCTTGTCGTCGCCGACCAGCCCGATCCCGCGCACGCCCTCGGTAGTCCGTCCCATCGTGCGGACATTCTCCTCCTTGAAGCGGATCGCGAGTCCGCCCCGAGTCGCCAGGATTACCTGATTGCCACCCTCCGTGATTTGTACGTCGATCAGCTCGTCGCCCTCGCGAACGTTGATGGCGTTCAGGCCCACTGTGCGGATGTTGCCGTAGGCAGATAGCGCGGTCTTCTTCACCACGCCCTTGCGCGTGCAGAAGAAGAGGAACCGGTCGTCGGTGAATTCACGTACGGGCACCAACGCCGCCACATCCTCTCCGGGTGCAATGTTGAGCAGGTTCACGATCGGCTTGCCCTTGGCGTGCCGCCCACCCTCCGGAATCTCCCAGACCTTGACCCAGTGGCAGCGCCCCGAGCGGGTGAAGACCATCAGGTAGTCGTGGGTGGAGGCGACGAACAGGTGCTCCACCCAGTCCTCTTCCTTGGTGCCCATTCCCTGGAGCCCGCGGCCGCCACGCCGTTGCGCGCGGTACGTGCCCACCGGCACCCGCTTCACATAGCCCTGGTGGGAGACGGTGAGGACCATATCCTCCTCGGCAATCAGGTCCTCGACGTCGAAGCCTGAGACCGACCCGGTGATCTCGGTCTTACGATCGTCGCCGAACTTCTCGGCCAGCTCACGCAGCTCGTTCGAGATGATCAGCATGCGCCGAGGACGGTCGCCGAGGATGTCCTTGAGGTTGCGGATGCGCTCCCGCACCTCTTCCAGCTCCTGCTCGAGCTTGGCCATCTCAAGACCGGTCAGACGGGCCAGGCGCATGTCGAGGATTGCCTTGGCTTGGCGCTCGGTCAGCCCGAAGCGCTCCTGCAGCTGAGCGCCTGCGATCTCAGCATCCCGCGAGCCGCGGATCAGCTTGATCACCTCGTCGATGTTGTCGACGGCGATCTTGAGGCCCTCGAGGATGTGCTCGCGCTCGAGCGCCCGATCGAGGTCGTAGCGGCTTCGTCGCACGACCACCTCGTGCCGGTGGTCGATGAAGTGCCGCAGCATTTCGCGCAACGGCATCACGCGCGGAACACCGTCCACCAGCGCAAGCATGATCGTACCGAAGGTGGACTGCATCTGCGTGTGCTTGTAGAGCCGGTTGAGCACGATGTTCGCGATCGCATCACGCTTGAGCTCGATCACGATCCGCATGCCGTCACGGTCCGACTCGTCGCGCAGGTCCCGGATGTCAACGATCTTCTTGTCGCGCACGAGCTGCGCGATTTGCTCGATCAGCCGGGACTTGTTCACCATGAACGGAATCTGTGTGACGATGATGCGCTCCCCCGCGTCCCTCTCCTCGATCTCGGCTCGAGCACGCATGATGAGACGACCGCGCCCAGTGCGGTACGCGTCCTGGATCCCGTCCGTGCCGCACAGGAACCCCCCGGTCGGAAAGTCGGGTCCGAGCACGAGCAACTCGAGCCTCTCCTGGGGCATCTCTGAGTCTTCGATCAGACCGATGCACGCAGCCACCACTTCACGCAGGTTGTGCGGGGGAATGTTGGTGGCCATCCCGACCGCGATCCCGGAGGAGCCGTTCACCAGCAGGTTTGGGACCTTGGCGGGAAGGACGGTCGGCTCGTCGATCCGTCCGTCGAAGTTCGGGACGAACGGAACGGTTTCCTTGTCGATGTCCCCTAGTAGCTCCATGGCCAGCGCGGTGAGACGAGCTTCCGTGTAGCGATACGCAGCCGCGGAATCGCCGTCTATGGAGCCGAAATTTCCCTGCCCATCGACCAGGGGGTAACGGAGCGAGAAGTCCTGCACCATGCGCACGAGGGCATCGTAGACCGCGGTGTCACCGTGAGGATGGAACTTCCCCAGGACATCGCCGACCACGGTCGCGCACTTCTTGTACGCTCGGCCGGGGGTCAGCCCCAACCCGCTCATCGCGAACAGGATGCGCCGGTGAACCGGCTTGAGGCCGTCCCTCACGTCGGGAAGGGCGCGCTGCACGATCACGCTCATCGAATAGTCGATGAACGACTCGCGCATCTCGTCCTCGATCAGGCGGGCCGTCACCTTCGGCCCGCTGTCCCCCTCCACACCGATCTCTCCACCGGTCCGCTCGTCCATCTAGTAGCTCCGTTCGCGTCAGGTCGTGAGGCCACTCCAACCGCAGTGCTCGCAGCGGCGACGGGTGACGCTGGCACCGATGACCCGGGACAGGACCCGATGCCGCCCTCTCCGCCGCACGCGCCGGGCGTGCGTTCCACAGTTGGGACAGACCGATCCCTCGGCCGTGATGTGCTTCCTCGCCAGGTCGGCCCAGAGCAGCGCGCCGTAGACCGCCATGCCGCCCAGGGTGAGCGCGAGACCGATCACATAGCGAGGCGCCGAAACGAGGAACTCGTCGCCCGCGACCAGGGCCCTCGATCCGGTCCAGAGACGGGCGACTACCAGGGAGGGGCCACCCGTCGCTACCTCGAGACCGAACAGGAACAGCCCGAGCGCGAGAAGGGTGAGGGGACGCCTCAAAAGGTGCGCCTCGGTGCGCCCGGAAGTGGGAAGGTCGTCGGTCCCATAAATCGTAGAAATATAACGGTTTTCGAGGGGTATGATCAACGGATGGGTGGGCCCGCTGTGGGGGCCCAGAAGGAAGGTCCGGGAGGAGCTTCCCGGAGGGCCGTCCGCGGCCTTCGAGCCACGGTGGACCAGGGTTGACCGATGGTTCGAGAGGTCCTAAATTTGCATAATGGCGCAACTACACAAGATTCGACCGGACACGCCCCGGCAGGCGGCCGCGCGCCGGGGTGAACTCGACGCGCGGCTCGACCCGGCGCTCTTCAAGTCTCTTTCTGATCCGACTCGCGCGTCTCTGCTCGCGTGCATCGCGAGGTGCGGCCGGTGGTGCTCCGTCGGCGAGATCGCGGAATGCTCTACGGTGGACCTCTCGGTCGTGTCCAGACACCTGGCGCTCCTCGCCCGGAGCGGAGTGCTAGAAGCGACCAAGGAAGGCCGGACGGTGCTCTACCGCGTCCGCTACGCGGAGATCTCGTCCGCGCTAAGGGCGCTGGCAAGCGCTCTCGACGCGTGCTGCTCAGGGGATGGAGGGGCCTGCGAATGCTAGATGGTCGGCTGATTTCCCAGGGGAGGACCAGATGACCCGTGCCTGCTGCGATGACGACTGCTGTGCAACTTCGGACGTGTCGGTGGACGATGTCAGCGAGAACGTAGGGGAGTTCACGCCACCGCCACGAAATCCGTTCCCTCCACCCACCCCAGCTCCGCGAGCGCGGCCCTGATCTCCGCGCGCGCGCCGGGCTGCCCGACCGCGGCTACGCAGAAAGCACCGGCGTAGCCACCGACTTGGGCCGGCGGGATCACCCGCACCCTCTGGACTTCCTGGCCGAGCTTGCGCGGATCCAGGTCCACGAACGCCCGCACGCGCGCCCCATCCGCCGCGAGAGCGCGCGCAAACGCCTTGCCGGTGGGGCCCGCTCCCCAAATCACCACGCCGTCTTTCCCCCGCAGGAGGGAGGCGGAGAGGTGGTGCACCTTGCAACGGCGAAACGCATCGGGGGTGTACGCCGCGTGGGTTCGCGACTGGCGGTCGGGACCTTCGCGCCAGTCCAGCAGGACCCGCGGCACAGTCCCGAGCACTCCGCCGGATCGCCACAGGCGGAGCAGCAGGTCGTAGTCCTCCGGCCAGCCACGGTCCCGGTATCCGCCCACCGCGGCGGCCGCGTCCGCGCTCAGAAAGAAGGTGGGATGGGCGAGCGGGCATTCGACGAACAGGTCGCGCGCGAGCGCGCTGGACGTGTTGAGCCCGTTGAGCCAGCGCTCGTAGCGGAGTGCACCGCCACGGAGCCGGGCACGAGGGACGTAGCACACGCCGCAGCCGCACAGGACCAGTGACGGATCGCTCTCCATGAGGGCGCGCTGCTCAGCGAGCCGTTCGGGGTGAGCGACGTCATCCGCGTCCATTCGGGCGAGCCAGCGGCCGCGTGCGGCCGCCCGACCACGTTCGAGAGCCGGGACCAGCCCGAGCGGTTCCTGCACGAGCACGCGGACTCGGGCATCATCCTCCGCCCACGCCCGGAGCAGCTCAGGGGTCGCGTCACGCGATCCGTCATCGACCGCGACCACCTCGAAGTCGCCTTCGGTCTGGACCGTCACCGAGGCGATGCATCCAGGGAGGTGCGCGGCCCCATCCCGCACGGGGAGCAGCACCGTGATCGGCGGCGCGATCATGCCCACCGACGCGTCAATCCGGTAGCGCCACGAGCTCTAGGCTGAGGGGCTGCCCCGTGGGCACGAGCTTGAGCAGAACGTGGGGCGCTTCGTAGCGCGCCCAGACGGTCTGCGGCTCGGAGCCCTCGATCTCCACTCGCCAGGCACGAAACGTCCCGGCCGGAACGGTCACTTCTTCGGCGCCGGTGACACGCATGGTCTGCCCCTCGACCGCGCCGGTCTCCAGGCGTGCGACCGGAACCCGGATTTCTTTGCCCTCCTCGAGCTCCGAGATCCAGACCGCGACCTCGACCATATCTGCGATCAGCGTGCCCGCCGGGAACTCCCGGTCGATGTCCCGCGTCCCTTCGGGCAGCTCGACCCTTCCCACCAGCCGACCGTCTCGGACACGCGCGTCGATCGTCGCGGACTGGTCGCCCACGGGCATCGACATGCGCGCCGCAAGCGCCTGGAAGTCAGGGACGCCGAACACTACCTCGGTCGAGATGATCTGCGGCCCGACCTCGATCGTGCCCCGGTAGGCCAGCGCGGGTTCGTCGACCGTCGAGTCGACGACCAGTTCGCGCCGCATCGTCCCGACCGCGGCGCCGTCCGCGAGCACGCTGTACTCGAAGCTGCGGGGCGCGAGGCCCGAGGCGTCGAAGCGTTCGCCGGTGGACTCCGGGATGAGCGCTCCGAGGTCGACCGGGGCGCCCGCGTCGTCCACCACCCTGACGGGCCCGAAGCGTGCCAGCTCGCCCTGCAGCTCGGCGGCGTCGCCGACCACCACCAGGACGATCCGGTCGGGCTGGTAGTGCTGGCTGCTGACGCGGCGTATCTCGGAGGCGTCGAGCGCGGCGATCCGTTCACGGTACGTGGCCAGCGCATCGTCGGGCAGGCCCAGCAGGCGGTTTGAAGCAACCTGCCTGGCAATCTGCTGAGGGGTCTCGATCGTGAGTGGGAATGAGCCCACCATGAAGCTCTGCGTCACGCCGAGTTCGGCGCCGGGTACGAGCTCCGTGCGCATCCGCTCGATCTGGGCCAGCATCTCGGCGATCGCGTCTACCGCCACCTCATTGCGGGCCTCCAGAGCCGCCTGCCAGACCCCGAAGTCCCGGCGGCGCGTCGCCGCCGCGTAGGCTCCGTAGGTCCAGCCCCGCTCCTCACGCAGGATTCTGAACAGGCGGCCGGTGACGCCGCCGCCCAACACCTGGTTCGCGACCGACAGCGCGGTCCAATCGGGGCTGTTCCCGCGCACGAGCAGGTGGCCCGCCCGCACGACCGCCTGCACGGACCCCGGCTGATGGACGAGGATCACCTCCCGCTCCTCCGCACGGGGCGCGGCACCATACATGACGTCGGGCACCGACCCGGGCTGCCATTCGCGGAACGCCGCCTCGATCGCGGGAGCGATCTCGTCCGCGGTGACCGAGCCCGCCACAACGAAGAGCGCGTTCCCGGGACGGAACCACGTGCGGTGGAACTGCTGAAGCGTGGCGCGGTCGATCGCCTCGAGCGTCTCGCTGGTCTCGAGCTTGCCATAGCCGTGCTCGCCGTAGACTGCGCGCGTGAAGGCTCGGCTGGCACGCACCGCCGGCTGCGCCAGGCTGGCCTGGAGCCCCGACAGCCCACGCGTGCGCACCAGATCGAGCTCATCCTCGGGGAACGTGGGGTTCATCACGACGTCCGCGAGCAGGGCAAGGCTGTCAGCGAGGTCCGACTCCAGCACCCCGAGCGAGACGGTCGTCCAGTCGGAGCCTGTGGACGCGTCGAGCGAGCCGCCCACGAAGTCGATCGCCTCGGCAATGTCGTCGGCGGAGCGGGTCGGCGTGCCCTTGGTCAGAAAGCTGCGCGGCGAACGCGGCGAGGCCGACCCGGTCCGCTGGGTCGACCGCGCTCCCCCCGCGCAGCACGACGTTGATGGTGACGTAAGGCACCTCGTCCTGGGTGACCACGAGAAGCCTGGCTCCGCCGGTGAGCGTCCGCTCCTGAAACGGAGGAAAGTCGACCCGGCCCATGGGGAGCGGCGGCGGCGGCATCTCCTGCGCGGCCACGGTCACCGCACCGGGGCCCGCGAGCAGCAGCGCCGCGAGGGACGAGCCGACGAAGGATGCGCTGATGAAAGGCGCGCTCATCGTCTCACCTCTCTACCGGAGCGACCGGACGCGCGATCACCACCGTGCGATTGCTCGGCTTCAAGTAGGTGCGCGCGACCCGCCGGACGTCCTCGAGGGTGACCGCCTCGAAGCGCTCGAGCTCCCGGTTCGCGCGCTGGGGATCGCCGTACCGGAGCTGCGCGGTCTGAAGACGATCGCCCTTGGACTGCACCCTGAGGCGGTCGCTCACCTCGCGAGAGCGTCTCTGGTTCTTCGCCTTCCGGAGCTCGCGCGCGGTCACCCCGTCGTCCTGGAGCTCGGCGATGTCCTCGGCTACGAGCTCCTCCAGCCGGTCCACGCCGACGCCGAGATTGGGAATGGCGCCGAACATCAACAGGCCGGGACCCTGGCGCGGGCTCAGGAAGGCCACCACGTCGAGCGCCGCCTGCTCATCCTGGACGAGCCGTCGCTGGAGTCGACTGCTCTCGCCCGCGCTGAAAATGGTGGACAGGAGCGCGAGCGCGTGTGCGTCCGGATGATCCGCCGGCGGAACGCTGTAGGCCATCCAGATCAGCGGGAGCTGCGCGAGCGGGTCGTCGAGCTCGGCCCTGCGCTCCCCGTCGGTCCGTGGGGTGGGCGGAGGCGGCGGCAGGGGTGGAGCCTCCGGACCGCGAGGGATCATGCCGAAGTACTCCTCGGCCAGCGCTCGCACCTGAATCGTGGTCACATCACCCACGACCGTCAGCACGGCGTTGTTAGGAACGTAGTACCGTTCGTAGAAGTCCAGCGCGTCGGCAGCGGTGGCCGCGTCGAGTTCGTCCATCGTGCCGATGACGAGATGCCTGTACGGGAGGTAGTCGGTCGCGAGGGTGTCCAGCGCGAGCTGTGCGTTGGCGTACGGCTGGTTCTCGATCCGCATGCGCCGCTCCTCCTTGACCACCTCCCGTTGGTTCTGGAAGCCGCGCTCGGTGACGCGGAGCCGATCCATCCTCTCGGCGTTGATCCAGAGCGCGAGGTTGATTCGATTCGCGGGCAAAATCTCCCAGTAGGCGGTACGGTCCGTGTCGGTGGTGCCGTTCATCACGCCGCCGGCTTCGGTGATCAGCCTGTCCATCTCGCCATCCGCCAGGTTCTCCGTCTCCTCGAACAGCATGTGCTCGAAAAAGTGGGCGAACCCGCTACGGCCCGGCGGCTCGTGTGCGCTTCCCACGTGATACCACATCGAGACCGCTACGATGGGAGCCGAGTGGTCCTCCGAGACAATCACGCGGAGCCCATTGGGGAGCGAAAAGGTGTCGATCGGGATCAACTGGAGCGTGAAGTCGTCCTGGGCGGCGACCGGAAATGAACCGGCCAGCATGAGGACGACCGCCGTGAGCACGGACGGAGCGCAGGGCCGGAGCCATCGCATCGTGGGCCGGGCATCTCTGGACTGTGGAGGAGCGTGGTTCATGGGCGAGGATCTCGATAGTTCGACGTCGCTGGCTCGGCAATATACCATGGGGCGCCGTGGAAGGTGGGCCACGCAGAATCGGAGGCAACGTGCTGACTCGCTGGATCCTGGCGGCGCTGCAGGTCTTCGCCGGGATCAGCAAGGCGCAGCTGGTGGCCCTGGTGTTCGCAGCGACCGCGATGGCGCGGGGGATCGGCTTCTAGCGGTGGAGTGGGAACAATGACAGACGGGGATCCAGGTCCGGGGCTCCAGCTCGAGCGGGTCGTCGTTTCACGGAAGACCCCCCAGGACGGAAGGCTCATGATCTCGGCGGCGACGGCCGACCGGCTGGCCCGGCTCGGTGCCGAGATCGAGCTCGTGAGCGGACCCGAACGGGGCCAGGCGCACCTGAGCACGATGTCCTGCACATGCGGGAGGGGCGACTCCGGATCGCACTTGCATCACTTCGTCGAGAGTCCGCTCTTGACGCGGCTAGTACCGGGCGGCGAGGTCCGCTTGGAGCTGGACGAACGCGCATTCGTCCTGAGCGTGGAGCAGGTCGGACCGAGCGGTAAGGAGCCGTCCGACCTCATCCCCCGTCGGGTGTGACTCGGACGCCCTCCGCGACCTCGTTGGAGGTATCGGCACCCGCCGCTCGCCGCGTCGGGTTGTTCTCCAGACCGATGCGGACACTCTCGTCGGGAGTGAGATCGCGCGGTATCTGGGCCGCGGCGCCCTCAGTCGACACGACCGAGGGGAACAGCGAGAAGAACGAGCCGCGCGGTGCGCGGCGCGAACCGGGACCGAGCACGCGGTGGACGCGTGATGTCTACTCCTCCGCCGCATCACCGTTGGACACGCGGTTGCGGCCTCCACGCTTCGCGTGGTACAGCGCCGCATCGGCGGCGCCGACCAGGGCCTCCGGCGTCTGCGTCGCGGGCGTGAGTGTAGCGTAGCCGAGACTCACGGTAACAAGCAGGCCCTCGGCGATTTCGTCCCACGGGTAGCTCTCCACCGCCCGGCGTGCCTTTTCGCATACCCGCGCCGCGGCGTTCTGCGAGGCTTCTACCAGCAGAATCAGGAACTCCTCTCCGCCCCAGCGCCCGACCGAGTCCACGGCCCGGCAGGTCTCGGCCAGGACGTGCGCAAGCTGGCGGAGCACCTCGTCCCCGACGGCGTGCGAGAACCGGTCGTTTACCTGCTTGAAGCGATCGGCATCCACCATCACCGCGGTCAGGTCGCGGTCGAACCGTCGGGCGCGCACGTACTCCGTCTCCAGCCGCTCCGCCATCTCCCGCCGGTTCGCGAGCCCGGTCAGGGCATCCTCGCGGGCCATCCGATCGAGCTCCCGCGCGCGCTCCTTCAATTCGTTCAGGAGACGCCCCTTTTCCGTATTCGCCTCCTCCAGCCTCGCGTTCGCCTCCTCGAGCTGCGTGACCGCCTGCGCCAACTCGACGTGACGGAGACGGTGGATCTCCGCCTCGCGCGCAGTCTCCTCGGTCTCGGCGCGCATCAGCATCGCGGTCAAGCGGCGGTCGGTCTCGCTGCCCATCACCAGCTCGCGCCACTTGTCGTAGAGCCGGTGGTGACGAAGGGCATGCCTCGTGCGCCCCAAAGCTTCGTGCAACTCCGCGAGGGCATGGTGGGCTCGGTAGCGGAGCGCGTTGGATCCGGTCTCGCGCGCGATCCGGAGCGCGTGATGCAGAAGCCCGGCGGCCTCACGGAAGCGGCCGTGATCGAGCCGCAGCAGCGCGAGGAACAGGAGCGCCTCGGCCTCCGGGTAACGCAGCCCGAGGTCGGCGAGGATTTCCAGCCCCGACTCGAAGTGCCGTTCCGCTTCCGCGGTACGCCCGAGCTGGAGGAGGGCCCGCCCCATGAGCGGATGGCACATTGCTTCGTTCCAGCGATCCCCGCTCTCGAGCGCTCGGTCGAGACACCCCTCCAGCACCGCGTAGGCCTCGGCCGGATCGTCCCGCTCGAGCAGGACGCGCGCCCGGTTCAAGCGGGTCGCCCCCGCCCCCGCGCGGTTGCCCACCTTCTCCCACGTAGCGCACGCCTGATCGTAGCACTCCAGCGCCCGATCGAGGTCGCCCATCCTCTCGTGCACCTCGCCGAGGTTGTTGAACGCGTGCCCCGCGCCGTCGCGGTGTTCCAGCTTCTGCCAGATTTGCAAGCTGGCGAGATAGTGATCGAGAGCCACCGGATAGTCCGCAAGCTCGAAGTGGATCACGCCCAGGTTGTTGAGCGATGCACCCTCACCCGCCGCGTCGCCCATTTCGCGTCGAATGCGGAGGCTCTCCCGGTGGTAGCTGAGTCCGCGCGGGTAATCCGCCAGCCGCGTGTACGCCATCCCGATGCTGCCGGTCGCGCTCGCACACCCGACGCGGTCACCCAGGACCTCGAACACCGCGAGCGCCTGCTCGGAGTCGGTCAACGAGGCTGCGTAGTCGGCCAGCCGATAGTGCGCGTGTCCCGAGTTGCGGAGCGCCACGCCGAGCCCGCTCCGGTAGCCCTCGATCCGGGACACGACCGCAGCCTCACGGGCCATCTCGAGGCAGCGTTGGGGATCCAGCTGGCGCACCGCCCAGGCAAGGTCGTTGAGAGCGTCCACCAGCTCCTCACGGGAGCTTCCCGACGCACGGATCCGGCGGAGGCGAGCCTCCAGCTCAGTGAGAGGCGGTGACGTAATCAGGCGACAGTCGGACGAGGGAGCCGATCAGGCGGAACCACGATTCGAACATAAGTCGGGACGCCGAGGAGGTGTCCACGGAGCGAACCTGAGAGCGCGTGGACCCGTGACGTTCAGCATACCCGGGCCACCGGGCCCAGCCATGTCGTTGGTGGCCTCGCCGGCCTCCCGCGCGTAGCGTGAGAGCATGAGCGCGACGATCGCCGACCGGATCTCCCGCCTCGGGGCGGGCACCCGCATCCGCGTCTTCCATCGCGAAGGCTCCGACCGGATCGCGACCTCGGGGATCGTGGTGGCCGTGGGTCGGGACGTACTCTGCGTCGCCCCCGACCAGGGTGCCGAGGCGGAGGTCAGGCTCTCCTCCGTGACCTGCTTCTACGTGCCGAAGCAGGTGGGACGGGGCGGCAGGGCCGCGTTCGCTCGCCTGAGGGGGGTGGCAGGGCGAATGCTGCGCCGATGGCAGGGGTGGTGGGCCCCCAATCCGCGTCACGGGGCCGCGCATTCGAGCCGGCGCGCGCGCCATACAGCGGGCGGTGACAACCTCATGCGGCCTGATCCCTCAGGCCGCCCTCCCCTCACCGAGCGCGTCGCGCAGGTACCGCCCGGTCACGCTCTCTGGAACGCGCGCGATGTCCTCGGGGCGGCCCATGGCGACCACCTCGCCCCCGTGGCTCCCCGCACCCGGCCCCATGTCGATCACCCAGTCGGCGGTCTTGATCACGTCCAGGTTGTGCTCGATCAGGAGCACGGTATGCCCGGCTTCCAGCAGCCGGGCGAGCACGCGCAGGAGCCTGCGCACGTCCTCCCCGGATAGCCCCGTGGTCGGCTCGTCCAGGAGGTAGAGCTTCCGCCCCTTCCGTCCGGCCGCTCCCGACAGCTCGCGCGCGATCTTGAGGCGCTGCGCTTCGCCGCCGGAAAGCGTGGTAGCAGGCTGGCCCAGCCGCAGATAGCCGAGTCCCACCTGCTGCAACTGCCAGAGGATCTTGCCGAGCCGGTCCTCTCGAATGAAGAACCGGATCGCCTCGTCGACCGTGAGCTCGAGAACCCTCGCCACGCTCAGATCGCGGTACGTCACCTCGAGCACCTCGGGCTTGAAGCGCGAGCCGCCGCACAGCTCGCACGGCACGAACACGTCGGCCATGAACACCATCTCGATCTCGAGGTGACCCGAACCCTTGCACACCTCGCAGCGCCCGCCCGGCGTGTTGAATGAGAATATGCCCGCCTGATAGCGACGCTTGCGCGCCAGCGGCTGACCAGCGAAGAGGCGCCGCACCTCGTCCCAGGCCTTGATGTAGGTGACCGGGTTGGAGCGTGGCGTCCGTCCGATCGGGCTCTGGTCTACGAGCACGACGTCATCGATCCGAGCGGCGCCATCCAGGTGGTCGTACTCGCCCACCTCCTCGCCCAGGTGTTCCTTCGCGGTGGTCTCGCCTCCGCGAAGGGTCTGCTCCAGCGCACGGTAGAGAATGTCGTGCACGAGCGTGCTCTTGCCCGAGCCGGACACCCCGCTGACGACGGTGAGCGCGCCGAACGGAATCGCGATGTCCGCCCCGCGCACGTTGTGCAACCGAGCACCGCGTAGCGCGAGAGCGGGACCGTCCACGCGCCGGCGACCCTCGAGGAGCGGCACGTCGCTCCGGCCCGACAGATAACGCCCGGTTGAAGTGTCCGCATGCTCCAACTCGGAGGGCGGCCCCTCGAATACCACCTCTCCGCCCCGCTCGCCCGACGCCGGCCCGAGCTCGACCACGTGATCGGCGGCGCGCATCGCCTGCACGTCGTGCTCCACAACCACTACGGTGTTGCCGGCGTCGCGCAGGCGCCCCAGCAACGCAAGCATGGCGCCCGTGTCTCGCGGATGGAGCCCCACCGTGGGCTCGTCCAGGACGTAAAGCGTCTCCACGAGCCGTGAGCCGAGTGAGTTGGCGAGCGTGATCCGCTGCGCCTCACCCCCAGACAGCGTGCGGGTCTGTCGGGAAAGGGTCAGGTACCCCAGGCCAACATCCACCAGAAAGTCGACGCGCGAGACCAGCTCACGCACGATGGTCTCCGCGATCCGCCCCTCCATCTCGTCGAGCTCGAGGCCCCTCAGCCAGTGCCGGACGACGTCGAGCGGGAGCTCCGAGACGGCGCCGATCGTGCTTCCCCCCACCCGTACCCACAGCGCCTCGGGCCGAATGCGCGCCCCTCCGCAGCTCGCGCAGGCAACCGGGCTCTGGTACCGTCGCAGGAAGACACGGATGTACTGCTTGTAGCGTTTTTTCTCCTTGGAGACGAGGAAGGGGATCACACCCTTGAAACGCTTCTTTCCCTTCCCTGCCCCGTGGATGACCGCGTGTCGGAAGCCCTCGTCCAGCTCGTCCCAGGACGCATAGAGTGATTTTTTCCTCTGCCGCGCGAAGGCGCGTAGCCGCTCGCGCTCCCTTCGATAGCGAGGCTTCGTCCAGGGATCGACCGCGCCCTCGTCCAGAGAGCGCTTTGGATTGGGCACGATCAGCTCCACGTCGTACTCGAGGGTGGCGCCGAAACCGGTGCATTCGGGGCACGAGCCGTACGGACTGTTGAACGAAAAGAACTGCGTGGTAGGCTCCGGGAACGCGATGTGGGGATGCTCCGGGCAACGGAAGTGCTCGGTAAAGAGCAGCCGCTCGCCGTCCACCGCGCCGTCCGATGCCCCAGCAGCGACCACGACGATCACGCACTCGCCTTCGCCCTCGGTGAACGCCGTCTGCACGGAGTCCGCCAGCCGTTCGCCGGCCTCCGAAGCGGCGACCAGGCGATCGACGATCACCAGAACCTCGGTGCACAGGCTCAGGTCGACGCCCAGCTCGGCCGCGTCCGGCGAGGAGTGCGGGGAGGCGTCGCCGAGATCCACCATCGTGCCGTCGGCCAGGCAGCGCATAAACCCCATCGCCTTCAGGTTCGCGACCACGCCGGTGTGGGCAATCTGCTCCGAGCGCCGGAGCGGAAACGCCACCAGGAAGCGTGTGCCCACCGGCAGGCCGAGCACGCGGTCCACCGCGCCGGTCACCGTGTCGGGACGGACGCGGCGGTCACACTCCGGGCAGTGCGTGTGCCCGACGCGGGCAAAGAGGAGGCGCAGGTAGTCGTGCACTTCGGTGGCGGTGCCGACCGTCGAGCGGCTCGTCTTGGTCGGGTTCTTCTGCTCGATCGCGACTGCTGGAGCGATTCCCTCGATCGCGTCGACGCGTGGCTTCTCCATCCGGTCGAGAAACTGCTTCGCATACGTCGAAAGCGACTCGACATAGCGGCGCTGGCCTTCGGCGAAAAGAGTGTCCAGCGCGAGCGACGACTTGCCCGAGCCCGAGGGTCCGGTCACGACCACGAGCTTCCTTCTGGGAAGGTCGAGGTCGAATCCCTTCAGGTTGTGCTGCCTTGCACCCCGGATGCGGATCGGCTCGTCCATCGTCGCCGGTTGCGGCAATCCCTGGAAACGGAAGGCCCCTCTGGAGGGAGTAGGGCCAGACCTGATCTTAACCCCCGGGGACACCCGAAGTTCCCCCGAAAGTCTGAGGTGGACGAGGGCTGGTAGCTTGCGCTCGGCCGCGCCCCGGATACCTTTCCCCCCATGACGCCCACGCGGACTGCCAAGCACCATCATCGTCACGACACCCCGGCGGGGTCCGTGGTGATCGAGGTGCCCGCCTAGCTCCAGCGCGGCGCAGAAGCCTCAAAGACCGCGGCCCGTCGGAAACGGCGGGCCGCGGTCTTTTTTTACAAGGGCGCGAACACCGGGACGAGGGCCATCCGAGGAAGAAGGCAGCACAGCTACCCGAGAAGAGGCGAGGAGGACACCGCGTGATCACGATCGCGCTGCCCAACAAAGGGCGGCTGTCGGAAAAGGCTCTGGGATTGTTCGAGCGGGCCGGGTTGCGAGCGGAGTTTACGTCGGAGCGCGCCCTGGTCGCGGCGCTCGGCACCGACTTCCGGGCGATCTTCGTGCGCGCGGCCGACGTGCCCGAGTTCGTGGCAGACGGGGCGGCAGACGCCGGCGTGACCGGGGCCGATCTGGTGGCCGAGGCCGGTCGCGGGGTCGAATCCTTGCTCGACCTCGGATTCGGGCGCTGCCGGCTCGCGGTGGCGGTCCCCGAGGGCTGCGGCATCGAGGCGCTCGCGGAGATCCCGGGCGGTGCGCGCGTGGCGACCACCTTCCCGCACGTCACGTCCGCGTTCTTCGCAGCCGCGGGAATCGCGATCGAGCTCGCACACGTTTCGGGCGCCGCGGAGATCGCGCCTCATCTCGGCGTGGCCGACGTGATTGTCGACCTCGTCTCCACGGGCTCGACGCTACGGGTGAACGGACTTCGTGAGATCGAGACGGTGCTCGAGTCGACCGCCCGTCTGATCGCGAGCCGCGCGGCCTGGGAGGACACCACGAGGCGGACCAAGCTCGAGGAGCTCGTGGCCGCGCTCGAGTCCGTGCTGCTTGCGGAGCGCAAGCGGTACCTGATGGCCAACGTACCACGCGATCGGGTGGACGACGTCAAACGCCTGATTCCCGGCATCAGCGGGCCCACGATCATCGAGGTGTCCGACGGGGGGCGCTGGGTGGCCGCCCACGCCGTCGTCGAGGAAGACCGGATCTATCAGACGATCGCGGGCCTCAAGCGGTTGGGTGCCGAAGGCATCCTCGTCACCCGCATCGAGAGATTGATGCCGTGATCGCCATGCGCGGCCGCCTGGCCGACCTCTCGCCCGATCAGCGGGCGCTGCTCCTGGATCGCCGCCCAGCCGACGACGTCGAGGTGCGGGACCGCGTGCGTGCGCTCCTCGCCGACGTGCGGGCGCGTGGAGACGACGCACTGAGGGATCTGGCTGGCCGCTTCGACGGCGTGGAACTGACGTCGCTCGAGGTGCCGCGCGCGCGCTGGGAGGCTGCGCTCGGCGGCCTCGAAAGCCCGTTACGGGCCGCGCTCGAGCGCGCGGTCCGCAATCTGACCGCCTTCCATCGCGCCCAGCTCCCTACCGAGCTGTCCATGGAGGTGGAGCCCGGCGTGCGGCTCGGCCGCCGCTTCGGTGCACTCGCGGCGGTGGGCGTATACGCGCCGGGAGGACGCGCCGCGTACCCCAGTAGCGTGCTGATGGGTGTGGTGCCCGCGCGCGTCGCGGGGGTGCCCGAGGTAGCGGTGTGTTCCCCGCCCGGCATGGACGGGACGCCTCCCGCGGCCGTGCTGGCTGCGGCCGCGCTGGCGGGGGCCACACGCGTGTTCGCCATCGGCGGCGCGGGCGCCGTGGGTGCGCTCGCCTACGGAACCGCGTCGGTGCCGCGTTGCGATGCCGTAGTCGGACCGGGCAACCGCTGGGTGCTCGAGGCAAAACGACAGGTCGCGGGGGACGTGCGCATCGACTCGCCTGCGGGCCCCTCCGAACTGCTAGTGCTCGCCGACGGAAGCGCCGACCCCGAGCTGATCGCGGCCGAGTTGATCGCGCAGGCAGAGCACGACCCCGACGCGGCCGTGGCGCTGGTGACCACGGACAGCGCCGAACCCGACGCGGTGACCGCGGCACTCACCCGACAGCTCGCCGCGGCGCCGCGACGCGCCGTGGTGGAAGCCGCCCTCGGGGCGCGCGGCGCGCTGGTCGTCGCAGACGACCTGGACGCCGCGATCGCCTTCACCGAGGCCTACGCACCCGAGCACCTTTTCGTGGTCACCCGCGGGGCGGCACTGGACGCATCCCGCGTGCGCACCGCGGGCACGATCTTCGTCGGTCCGGATAGCTCGGTGGCGTTCGGGGACTACCTCACCGGGGCCAACCACGTGCTGCCGACCGGTGGCTCGGCACAGAGCTTCGCGGGCCTCTCAGCGCTGGACTTCCTGCGCTCTTGGACCTATCAGGAGGTGACCCCGGACGCGGCGCGCGCGCTTGCTGACGACACGGTTCGGCTCGCCGAAGCGGAGGGTCTGCCGGGCCACGCTGCGGCAGCACGACTGCGCACGCGCCCCGGTGCAGGTTCGAGCGCGCGTCCCGACACGGGCCCGGAAGCGCAGGAAGTGGCGCAGCGCGAGGAGGTCCGATGAATCGCTTCCCCCGGGCGGACTACCGCGCGCTCGACCTTTACGCGCCCGACCGCAGGCCGGTGCCCGTGGACCTCTCGGACAACACCAACCGCTGGGGCGCGCACCCGGATGCGCTCGCAGCCGTGCGTGCGGCCGACGACGACCTGCTCACCCGCTATCCGGACGTGTACGCCCGCGATCTCCGCGAGGCGATCCACCGCCGCTACGGCGTCCCTCCCGACTCGATCGTCACCGGCTGCGGCTCCGACGACGTGCTCGACTCCACTTTCCGGGCCGCCGGCCCGGAAGGCGGAACGGTGCGCTTCGTGGGTCCTACGTTCTCCATGGTGGAGGCGTTCGCACGTATGAACGGACGGAAGGCGGTCGAGGTGCCCTGGTCGCGAGCGCTGAGCGACCCGGCCGCCCTCCTCGAGGGCGATCCGGTCGTGGTCTACGTCTGCCGCCCCAACAATCCCACGGGCGCCGCGGCCCCGCGCGCGTGGGTGGACGATCTGCTGCGCGCCGCCGGACCGGCCGGCCCTCTGGTGGTTCTGGACGAGGCGTACGCGGACTTCGCTGGCGAAAGCCTGATCGCCGAAGCACCCGCGCAGCGGCGGCTGCTCGTCACCCGCACGCTCTCCAAGGCCTACGGCCTGGCGGGCGTCCGCGTCGGCTTCGCAGTGGCTTCCGCGGAGGTCGCTCGCGAGGTCGAGAAATCGCGTGGCCCGTACAAGGTGAGCCGGATCGCGGAGCGCGCCGGAGTCGCAGCGCTGGTCGACCGGGGCGGCTGGGCGGAGCGCACCACTGCGGAGTGTGTGGTCAACCGGGAACGTTTGCTCGTCGCTCTCCGTGAGCGAGGCCTCGACCCGCTTCCGTCGGCCGCCAACTTCATCCTGTTCCCGGTCCCCGAAGCCTCGACCGCAGCATGGAATCGTGCGCTGCGTGATCACGGCGTAGCCGTGAGCCCGTTTCCCGGCTGCATGGCTCCCGGCGACGGGCTACGAGTCTCGGTGGCACCGTGGCCAATGCTCGAGCGTTTCCTTGGCGCGGTGGACGCGATCCTCGGCGACGGACAGGTGCCTGCGCCCCCGGGCGCGCGACCCGGATCGACAGAGCACTCTGACCCGGCCGACCCGGCGCGGGCCGCGGGAAGCGGGCGATGACCCTTCAGGTCGCCCTGCTCGACTACGGAGCCGGCAATCTACATTCGCTCGGCAAGGCACTCGAGCGGGGCGGCGCCCGGGTGGGTGTGACCTCAGACTGGGAAGAGGCCCTCGTCGCGGACGCGCTCGTGCTCCCGGGCGTCGGAGCGTTCAGCGCTGCGGTCGAAGCTCTTCCCGAGGATCTTGCCCGCGTGCGCGAGTCGCTCGCGGCCGGACTCCCCTGCCTCGGCATCTGCCTGGGCATGCAGCTCTTCTTCGACGGCAGTGACGAGGGGGAGGGCGAGGGAATCGGCTTCATCCACGGCCGGGTCCGACGGATGGACGCGCCCGTCGTGCCGCACATGGGATGGAACGACGTGGAGGACGTGACCGATCCGCTGTTCAACGGGCTGGGCGACGGGGTGGCGGCGTATTTCGCGCACTCGTATCGCTGCGATCCGCAGGACGAGCGCTCGGTGATCGGATGGACCGGGTACGCCGGTGAGCGCATCGCCGCAGCGGTACGCCAGGAGCGCACCTGGGGGGTTCAGTTCCACCCCGAGAAGAGCTCAGCGCCGGGTCTCCGGCTACTCCACAACTTCCTCGAGGAGGCCCGTCGATGATAGCCGTCCCCGCGGTCGATCTGCGCGAAGGGCTCTGTGTCCAATTGGTGGGCGGACGACTGGACGAGGAGAAGGTGAGCCTTCCGATGCCTTCGATGGTTGCGCTTCAGTGGTGGGACGCCGGCTTCAAGCAGTTGCACGTGGTCGACCTCGACGCCGCGATGGGTCGTGGGAACAACGACGCCCTGGTCGGTGAGATCATCGCCGCCAGCCCGGCTGAGACTCAAGTGGGCGGCGGCGTACGTGACGACGACCGTGCCGACGTCCTCTTCGCGTCCGGGGCAACCCGCGTGGTGGTCGGGACGCGCGCCGTCGACGATCCCGCCTGGCTGGAGGGGCTGGCCACGCGGCACCCCGGCCGGATCGTGGTGGCCGCCGACATCCGCGACGGCGTGGTCCTGCGCAAGGGATGGACAGAAGCATCGAAGCTGAGGGTCGAAGCGTTCCTCGCGGGACTTACGGGACTGCCCCTCGCGGGCGTGCTCTGCACCGATGTCGATCGTGAAGGACGGATGCAGGGAATTGACCTGGACGAGATGAAGGCCGTGATCGCGGCATCCCCGCATCCCGTCCAGGTGAGCGGAGGCATCACCAGCTTGGACGACCTGAAGGCGCTGGACGACGCGGGCGCTACCTCCGCGGTGCTTGGAATGGCACTCTACACGGGTCGGCTGGACCCGGCGGCGGTCGCGCAAACCTATGGAGAAATGTCATGAGCCGTCTCGAGCGCAGAACGCGCGAGACCACGATCGACCTGGACGTCAAGCGCGGCGCCGGAGTCTCGCAGATCGCCACCGGCGACACCTTCCTCGATCACATGGTCGGCACGCTCGCTCGCTATGCCGGACTCGAGCTCAAGCTGACCGCACGGGGCGACCTTCGGCACCACCTGGTCGAGGACGTCGCGATCAGCCTCGGCCTCGCCCTCAGGGACGAAGTACCGGAAACGTGTGCCCGCTTCGGCTGGGCCGCCGTCCCGATGGACGACGCGCTGGTGCGTGCCGCCGTGGACGTGGGTGGGCGGTCCTGGTACGAGGGCCGGCTACCCTCGGCGCTCTATGAGCACTTCCTCCAGAGCCTGGCGACCAACCTGGGAGCGAACCTCCACGTGGAGGTCGCCCGCGGACGCGACAAGCACCACGTGGTCGAAGCGGCGGTCAAGGCGACCGGGCTCGCGCTACGTCAGGCGCTCGCCACGGGCGACGCCGTGTTCAGCACCAAGGGAGCCGTCGTGCTGGAACGCACGGCGCGCGCCGAGAAGCGGCCGGTGAAGCGCGCGGCGAAAGGCACGGCGAAGCGCACCGCCAAGCAGCGAACGAAGCGCGCGGCAAAACGCCCCGCCAAGCGGGGCCGGAGGCGCCCTTGAGCCTGCACCCACGCGTGGTCGTCTGCCTGGACGTGAAGGACGGCCGGGTGGTGAAGGGCACCCGCTTCGAGGAGTTGCGCGACGTCGGCGATCCGGTCGAGCTGGCCGCGCGCTACGAGGCCGAGGGGGCGGACGAGATCGTCTACCTCGACATCTCGGCCTCGCGCGAGGGCAGGGGCACGCTCCTCGACGTCGTGCGCCGCACTGCCGAGGTATTGTTCGTTCCCCTCACGGTGGGCGGAGGCGTGCGCGAGGTGGGAGACATCGGCCCACTGCTGCGCGCTGGAGCGGACAAGATCAGCGTGAACACCGCCGCCGCGGGGGACCCCGCGCTCCTCACCGAGGGCGCGCACCGCTTCGGCAGCCAGTGCATCGTGATCAGCGTGGACGCCGCGCGGATCTCCGGCGGCCCGGGTGGTGCCGACATCGGCGGCCCCGGCTCGGGATGGCAAGCGTTCACGCACGGCGGGAGCGTTCCAACGGATAGGGATGCGGTGGCGTGGGCCGCCGAGGCCGCCACGCGCGGCGCGGGCGAGGTGCTCCTCACCAGCATCGACCGGGATGGAGTGCGCAGCGGCTACGACGTCCAGCTAACGCGGGCGGTGGCCGACCGCGTGGGGGTCCCGGTGGTTGCGTCCGGCGGCGCGGGTGAAGCGGTTCACCTGCGCGACGCCTTCGTGGACGGAGGGGCGTCGGCCGCGCTGGTCGCGGGCATCCTGCACGACGGCCTGACCACCGTCGGCGCCCTCAAGTCGGCACTGGCTGGATGGGGCGTGAACGTACGGAGCACGGAGGGATCCGCGGTCGTGGCCCCGTACGGCTCGAGCGGCCGGACGGAGCCATGACCGACCGTTCGCTTCGCGACGCGGCCGACCTCGACGGCCTGGGTTACGACGAGCGCGGCCTGGTTCCCGTGGTCGCGCAGGACGTGGCGGCGCGCAGCGTGCTCATGGTGGCGTGGGCGAACCGGGACGCCCTCGCACGGACCCTCGAGAGCGGCGAGCTCCACTTCTGGTCGCGGTCGCGCGGAACGCTCTGGAAGAAAGGGGAAACCAGCGGAAACGTGCTGACGCTGCGCTCGCTGCACGCGGACTGTGACGGCGACACGGTGCTCGCGCTCGTCGTCCCGAGCGGTCCGGCCTGCCACACCGGCGAGTCGACGTGCTTCGGAGAGCTTCCGGGCACGGCCCCTGCTTCGGCCATCTACGACCTCTGGGCGGTGATCGACGAGCGCGCCCGCACCCTCCCCGAGGGAAGCTACACCACGCGGCTGCTGGGCGACGAGAACCTCAGGCTCAAGAAGCTGGGCGAGGAAACGGCGGAGCTGGTCACCGCGCTCGCGCGTGCCGAAGGAGACCGTATTCCCGAAGAGGCCGCCGACCTCGTCTATCACCTGTTGGTGGCGCTGCGCGGGAGCGAGATCGACCTGAGTGCGGTGCTCGCGGTGCTCGCGGCGCGGCGGCGCTGAAGGACCCTCTCGACGGCTCCGGCCTACATCGACCATGGCCGAATCGCTCGCCACTGACCCCTCGATCGCCGCGGTGCTGGACGTGGTCGCGGGACGAGCACCGAGCCTCGACGACGTCGATCCCGAGCGTTTCATCGACCTAGTGAGCTCCCACGCGATCGCCGGCCTGGCGGTGAGCGACGCGCGGCGGCGGGCTCCAGGCGACGGCTCGGTCCTGCCGGATCAGATCGCACGGCGACTCACGCCCGCGTATCACGGCACCGCTCTCCAGAGCACGCTGGTGCTCGAGTCCGCCGACCGGGCCGTGGCCGCTCTGGAGCACGCGGGTATCCGGGCGCTCCTCTTCAAAGGCGCGGCCCTTCTCACGTCCGGTACCTACGGAGACCCCGGCGGACGAGCGCTGGAGGACGCCGACATCCTCGTGCGCCCGGACGACGCCTCCGACGCGGTCGGAGTCCTGACCGCCAACGGGTTCATTCCGTGGACTCCCTGGGATCCGTCACGCATGGGATGGCTCTCGTCCCTCACCCTCGCGGACCGACGCGCTCCGCAAGGACTCAGCTCCGCGCTCGATCTCCACTGGGCCACCCCCTACGGTCGTCTCCGACAGGCCGGGCCCTGGCAGCCGGATCCGCTCTGGGAGCGGGCCTCGGGACACGTACCCGCTCCGGAGGCCCACTTCGTCCTGATCGCCGAACACTTCCTCAAGCACCTGAGAGTATCCGTCCACCTCCGCGGCGCCGCCGACATGGCTAGGCTCGCTCCGCTCCTCCGGGACGCGGACTTCATGCTCGCCCAGGCTCGCGCGCGACGGAGCCTGCCGGGGCTCCGGAACGTGCTCGCGTTTCTCCGGACCGTGCTCCGCATCGACGTACGGGACGCGGTCCTGTCCCGCCTTGGCGTGCCGCCCGAGCTGCCCCGCGGCGTGAGGGCCCGCCTGGATGCGGCGCGCATCGTAGCTCGCGAGACTCCACCATCCCGAATCGCGGGCGTGATCCAGGACTGGATGCTCATCGGCTCGCCGCTCCGCTCGGTTTGGGAGCTCGTCCGCGTCGGGGTTCCGCCCGAACGCTGGCTGCGCGATCGCTATCCGGAGGAGAGCGCACTGCGCCGCCGCGTCAGGTACGCGGGCGAGATCCGAAGGTGGGCGCTCGGATCCGGTCCGTCGCCGCTTTCGCCGAACCAGGAATTGTGAATCCTCCGACCGCTACGGTCCGTTTTGGGGATGGGCGGCGCACGGTCGCCGTCGCGGTCGGGGACGGGATCAGCGTGGACACGATCGCCGAGCTCTTCAGGCCGCTCGTCCTCGCCGATGACGCAGCCGCCGGGACTCCGGTCGCCTTCCGCGTACGATGCGCACCGAACGGCTTCGAGCTGCGGGTCGACGCCGAAGGGGACGCGGGGAGGACCCATCGCTTCGAGTCGCTCCCCGACGTCCTGTCGGAGCTGGAGCAGCGGGTCACGCAGGCCATGCTGGCCTCGGATCGAGCCGAGACGCCCCTGCACGCCGCGGGTGCCGTGGCGGGAGGCCGCGCGATCATGGCACTCGGAGAGTCCGGCGCGGGCAAGTCGAGCCTCGCGCTCGCTTGGTCCGTAGCGGGCATCCCGCTCCTCGCGGACGACATCGTGTTCGTAGCCGACGGAGGATCGGTGCGTGGCCTGCCCCGGCTCGTGAAGGTCGACCCCGATCGTCTTCGAGCCCACGGACTCTCGGTCGCCGACACGGTTGCGCCCGGCTCGGGCGAGAGCGAAGCCTGGTGGGACCCGAGACGGGGAGGCGGATGGGCAACGGGCTCGTTCGACGCGGCCGTCGTGGCGAACGTCCGGTTCGACGTTGGCGCGCGCCGGACGACACTCGAGCGACTCTCGCCACGTGTCGCGCTTCACTCATTGCTCGAGCACCGCATGGACCAACGGTCGGAGGCTCACGAAGTGTTGGATCGTCTCATCGCCCTCGCCGAGTCGGCTCTGTTCATCGAGGCGCGCTTCGGATGCGCCATCAACGCCGCGCAGGCGTTGATCGACTCTCTACCGGGAGTGCAGGAATGAGTCATCAGGGGCAGCCGCGCACGCCTCACGCACGCGACGACGTCGTCTTCAGGGCTCTTGCGCGCGAGTGGGTGCTCTACGATCCCGAGCAGCGAAAGCTCCACGTGCTGAATGCGACCGCGGCGCTGGTCTGGTCCCTCTGCGACGAGAGCCTTCGAGCGCGCCATTCGCGAGCTGGTACGCCCGGGGGACCGGGTCCTGGATCTGGGCACGGGACTCGGTACGTACGCGTTCTTCGCCGCGCGCGCTGGAGCGGGCCGAGTCTGGGGCGTGGACTCGGATCCCGTGGTACACGTCGCGGAGCAGGCGGCCGGCGCGAACGGCCTCGCGGAGCGGGTGACGTTCCTGCGCGGCACGGTGCCCGGAGTCGAGCTACCCTCGCAGATGGACGTCCTCATCTTCGAGGACTTCCCCGGCACTCTGTTCGACGGGCCGACGCACCGCGTTCTCGGTGAGGTCATCGACAAAGTCCTGGCTACCGGCGGGCGGATGATACCGGTCGCGGGACGCATGAGCGTGGCTCCCGTCCACTCCGAGGCTCACCACGGGCGGATCTTCCCGCTGGCCGGCACAGGTTGGACATCGTGCGAGCTGGATTGGTCGGCGCTTCGACCGCTGCTCGCGAACACCCCGCGACGGGACGACGTCTTGCCGGAGCACCTTCTGGCCCCGCCGCTTCGGTCTTCTGTCGTCCCGCTCGTGCCCGTTCCGGGGGCGCAGGAACTTCGGGTCGAGGGCTGGTGGAACGCCGCGAGCCCGGGGCGCATCCACGCGCTCACCCTCTGGTTCGACCTCGAGGTCTCCCCCGGGAACTGGATCTCGAACGAGCCCAGGCCGTCTCCAGAGCCCTGGGGACAGTGGATCCTCCCCCTCGATCCGCCCCTCGACGTGGCGGCACCGGGCCGCGTCGAGGTGTCGGTGGGCCGCGAAGCCCAGCCGTCGGGCGGTCACGGATGGCTCACCTGGGACGTTCGTTGGGAGGGCGAGGTCCGGCGTGGACACGAGTTCGCCGGGCTCGCCCTGGGGCTCGAGGACCTGGGTCGGCCCGTCCTCCCGCCCCGGCAACCGGTCGGTTGACTTCGGACGCCGTCATGGGAAGCTTTGAAAAGGGAGATGACCTCGAGTTCCCTCACGTCGAGGGAAGGGACGGCAGCCCATGGATGCGTCGCGTCGGGAATTCCTCATCAAGCTCGCCAAGGGCACCGTCTATGCCGCGCCTCTGGTCGTGACGCTGTCCGTCCCGGAAAGCCTCACGGCTCAGGCCCCGGCCTCGCAGAAGATGGGGGGCGGGAGCAAGGGCAAGGGCATGGGCGGCGGCGGGGCCGGCGGCGCGGCCCCCTCGGGTTCCTCCGCGCCGGCAACGGGTCCGACCCCGCCGTGGGCGGCGCCCCCACCGTAGCGGCGCCCCCACCGTAGCGACGCCCCGGGCGGCAGCTGTCGCCGCCTGACCCGGGCCCGAAGCCGAACCACCGGGCATGGCCGAAGGCACCCACCACGAGGAGGAAGCGCTCGGGAAGGCGTACGACGCCCGCCTGATGCGCCGCCTGCTGGGCTACCTACGGTCCTATCGCCCTCCCGTCGCGGCGGCGCTGGTCATGCTGCTGGCCGGCGCGGCTCTCGAAACCGTCGGTCCCTTGTTGGTCCAGATCGCCATTGACGACGCGATCCCGGGGCAGGACCTGAACCTGCTGGCGCTGCTGGCGGGCGCGTACGTCGCCGCCAACGTGCTCGGCTTCGTGCTCCAGTACGCGGACGCACTGCTTACGACGTGGCTCGGGCAGAGCGTCATGTACGACCTCCGCACCGAGATCTTCTCCAAGCTGCAGCGCGCCGATCTGCGCTACTACGACCGGAACCCGGTCGGTCGGCTGATGACGCGCATCACGAACGACGTGGAGACCCTGAACGAGCTCTTCAGCTCCGGGGTGGTCACCGTGTTCGGGGACCTGTTCACGCTCGTGTTTATCGTGCTCGTGATGATGCGATTGGACTGGCGGCTGGCGCTGATCACCCTCGCCGTGCTCCCGTTCGTCGTGCTCGTAGCCTTCGTGTTCCGCGCCCGCATCCGGGAAGCATACCGGGACATCCGGTTGCGACTCGCACGCATCAACGCGTACCTGCAGGAACGCATCACGGGTATGCGCATCGTCCAGCTCTTCAACCGAGAGAGCGCCGACGCCGCGCGCCACGAGGAGATCAACCGCGACTACCTCGAGGCGCATCTGCGGTCGATCACCTACTACGCGCTCTTCTTCCCGGTGATCGAAGTCTTCACCGCAGTAGCGCTGGCGTTGCTCATCTGGTACGGGGGAGGTGAGGTCCTCCAGGGGACCGTGACGATCGGCGTCCTAGCCGCGTTCCTCCAATACGCGCGCCGTTTCTTCCGCCCGATCCAGGACCTCTCCGAGAAGTACAACCTGCTCCAGGCGGCGATGGCGTCGTCGGAACGGGTCTTCCGCATGCTCGATCGGCGAGAGGAGATTCGGGACCCCGAGGCGGCAGTCGAGCTACCCGCCGAGACACGGGGCGAAATCGAGTTCGAGAACGTCTGGTTCGCGTACGGCGAGCGGGAGGACGGTCAGCCGGACTGGGTGATCAAGGGTCTGTCGTTCCGCGCGGCGCCGGGAGAGAAGGTGGCGATCGTGGGCCACACCGGAGCGGGGAAGACGACGATCATCAACCTGTTGATGCGGTTCTACGACGTGCAGAAGGGGGAGATCCGTCTGGATGGAGTCCCGATCCGACGGGTGCGCATGGACGATCTGCGCACCCGGATCGGACTGGTGCTCCAGGACGTCTTCCTGTTCAGCGTGGACGTTCGCTACAACATCCGACTAGGGGCCGCGATCGGAGAGGAACGTCTGGTCGAGGCCGCGCGGCGGGTGGGCGCCGACCGGCTGATCCGCAGGCTACCCAAGGGATACGATCAGCCGCTCGGCGAGCGAGGGACATCCCTGTCGGTGGGCGAGCGGCAGCTGGTCTCGTTCGCGCGCGCCCTCGCGTTCGACCCACCCATCCTCGTGCTCGACGAAGCGACCAGCTCGGTGGATTCCGAGATCGAGGCGCAGATCGAGGCCGCGACCGACGAGCTTCTCAAGGAGCGCACCAGCCTGGTGATCGCGCACCGGCTGTCCACGGTCCAGGGAGCCGACCGGATTCTGGTGCTCCATCACGGAGAGCTGCGCGAGCAGGGCAGCCACCGCGAGTTGCTCGCACGGGGGGGGCTCTACGCGCGGCTGCACGAGCTGCAGTTCGCTCGCGCGCCCGCGGCCTAGGCGGTCGCCGTCTCCGCAAGGAACTAGCGCAAAGCCGCCTCGACCTCCGCCGGCGCCTCTTCCTGGGGCCAGTGCCCCACCGGCAGCTCAACCACACGGGCGTGCGGGAGCGCCTCGCGCCAGCGATCGAGGCACCGATGCGGAAAGGCCGGGTCCATCGTCCCCCACACGATCAAGGCGGGAAGCCCCGCGAGCACCCCCTTCCGCTCCCACAGGTCCGCGTAGAAGTCCGAGGAGCCGAGCAGCGCACGCGCTAGGGTCCAGAGCACCCGTTCCCTCGAATCGATCCCGGTGAACGGAGCCAGATACTGCGCGTGGATGCGCCGTGTGAGCTTCCTTCGGTCCGCGTACGCCGACGGCGTGATGATGCGGAGCGACGCGTTGAAGGCGCGGTACATCCACCGGCCGAGCCTTCCGCCCAGGAGGCGCGCCGCGCGCTCGAAGTGCGGGTCGCCGGCGAGGCTCCACATCCAGGAGTTCAGCACAACCACCCGACACACACGGCCCGGCTGCTCCAGCGCGAGCGGCAGCGCAATCGGGCCGCCGAAGTCGTGGACCACGAGGGTTACGTCCGTGAGCTCGAGCGCCTCCATCCAGACGCGGAAGCGCCGCGCGTGGGCCTCGAGCGTATACTCGGCGCCCCAGGGACGCTCGGAGAGCCCGAAGCCGAGATGGTCAGGGGCGAGGCAGCGATGCGTGCCTCGGAGCGCTCCGACCAAACGCCGCCATTCGAAGGACCACGTCGGGGTTCCGTGGACGAAGACGACCGTCCCCGCACCCCCTTCTCGCGGACCTTCGTCCAGGTAGTGGACAGAGCCCTCGCCCTCCAGGTCCAGCCAACGCCCCTCGAACGGATAGAGCTCTCGGTCCACCCAGGCCGGCAGCGCCACGTCCCCCGTCTCCTGTCCCGATCCCGGCCCCGGCTCCGGCCCTGGCTCGGGCATCGATGGCCCTGCGCGGTTCGCTCAGTAGGAGCGCACCGAAGGATCGACATCCTCGCGCCAGCGCAGCAATCCGCCCTTGAGGTTCCAGACCCGTCCGAAGCCTTCCGCCATGAGTTGCGCCGCCACCCGCCCGCTACGCGCTCCGGAGCGGCAGTAGATCACCACCTCGCTCGCCGGATCGAGCTCCCCCACCCGCTCCTGCACCTGCCTCATGGGGATCCTCTTCTGTCCCACCTCGGGCAGATCGGCGATCGCGTACTCGTGGGGCTCACGTACGTCAAGCAGCACGATCTCGTCCTTCCGGTCGAGCCGTTCTTTGAGCTCGCCGGGCGTAATCTCGGGAACCTCGGTGAAATGGCCGCTGCCGGTCTGCATCGGTCTCGTTCCTTCCTTGCTTGAGTTCATGCCGGGCGTGCCTCGAACGGGCACGACCCGCCTCACCCCGCGATGAGGTCACCGAGAAGAGCCGCTGTTCGGTCGGCGGCGCCCAGGTGCGAACGAATATAGCGCTCGGCCGCGGCGCCCGCGGAGGCGCGGGCGGCCGGATCGCCGAGCCACTCCCCGAGCGCCATGAGCGCGCCGGCCTCGTCGGCGACCGCCCGCGCGCCACCACGCTCCAGCAGATCCGCCGCCGCGCGGGATCCCCGATGCCGGGGCCCGAACAGGACCGGCAGGCCGGCCGCGGCGGGCTCGAGCACGGAGTGCAGCCCAGCGCCGTGGAAGCCCCCTCCCACCCAGGCCACGTCCGCCACCGTATACAGCTCGGCCAAAACGCCGACACGGTCCACTACGATCAGGTCCGCGACGCTCGGCGTTCCCGCACGCTCTACTTCTCCGAGACGTGCGGTGCGCCACCCGACCTCACGCAGCCGCGCCTCCAGCGCCCGCATGCCACCCTCCTCGGGCTCGTGCGGCGCGATGATCACGCGCACCGAAGGATCGAGCCGCCTCAACTCGATGCACGCCGGAACGAGCACGGCCTCGTCTCCTCGCCACGTGGACCCGGCGATCAAGACGGGACGATCGCGCGAAGAGAGAGGCCGGAGGTGGGAAGCGTCAGGAGCCACCGCCGCTACGCGAACGGCCGCCGAGTCCACCCCCGGGTCACCGGTCACGCGGACCGAGCCCGACGGCGCGCCGAGCGCGACCAGCCTCGCCGCGTCCGGCTCCGCGATCGCGGCCACCACGTCGAGCACCTCGAGCGTCGGGCGGACCACGGCACGGACGGGCCAGCGCGAGCGTGACGAGCCCTCGGGCAGGGTGGCCGCGATCAACGCGGTCGCTGAGCCCCGGTCGCGCGCCGCCCGTGCGAGCACCGGCCAGACCTCGGTCTTGGTGAACACCAACACGTCGGGGCGGACCCACTCCGCCGCTCGCCCGGCCTCGTCCGCCACATCCCACGGCAGCGTGTCCGCGACATCAACCGGCATGCGCGCCGCCAGCCGCTCCGCCGACGGTGAAAAGTAGGTGAAGACCGACTGCGTGTGGGGCGCGCGTGCCAGGAGCGCCTCGAGCACGGCGCGGGCCTGGAGCCCCTCGCCGACCGAGGGCGCGTGGATCCAGAGGAGCGGTCGCTCGGGGTCACGCCGGGCACGGGCCCATTCCACCAGCCGGTCGGCGGCGCCGCGGCGGGCCCGTATGGCGCGCGCGAGCTTGGAGTCGCCGAGCGCGAACAGCGGGGCCGTCCGCCTCGCCGCGCGGCTCAGGGTGCGGTAGGCTCGCTCCATGCTCGACACGGTCGGCAGGATAGGCGGGACCCAGGACCCGAGACAACAAGCCGGCGGCATGCGGTCGTCCCCCGAGAGCGTGCCCGCGCCATGGAGAGGCGCTCGGAAGGCCGATTCGACGCGCCGGCCACGAGATCGCGCGGAGCCAGCCATCCATTTGTGACGCGACATTTCCGACGCACGTGCAACGCATGTCGCCAGGCATGCGACCCGTCGCCGGAGGCTGGCCGGCAACCTGAGGCGAAGCCCGGGTATTTCAGCCGGTATGCCACCGCCGCCTCTCCTCAGACGCCGGAAGCTCACGCTCACGGCCGCTCTCGCCGCGGTGCTGCTGGTGGGCTGTTCCCCCTTTTACGTGATCAAGGCGGGAATCGCCGAGGCGCGCATCCTGAGGGCCCGACGCCCGATTCCGGACGTGATCCTCGACCCAGCCACGGACGCGCGCACCCGCGGGCTGTTGGTGCTGGCCCTAGAAGCACGCGCCTTCGCGGAGGATGGGCTCGAGCTCGACGTGGGTGACTCCTATACGTCCTTCACGCGGCTCGAGTCGGACACCCTGGCGCACGTCCTGTCCGGATCGCGGCGCGACCGACTGGAGCCTCGTACGTGGTGGTTCCCCGTGGTAGGCCGAGTGCCGTACAAGGGGTACTTCGATCTGGACGACGCACTCGCGGCACAGCTTGACCTGGAGGCGGATGGCTGGGACAGCTACCTCCGGCCCACGGCTGCGTTCTCGACGCTCCGATGGTTTGCCGACCCCCTGCTCTCGACGCTACTCCGGCAAGACGACGTGGATCTGGTCGAGTCCATCCTGCACGAGCTCTCTCACAACCACCTATTCGTGTCGGGCCGCGTCACCTTCAACGAGAGCTTCGCGACCTTCGTCGGGCGGGCGGGCGCGGCGGAGTTTTTCTGCACACGACCGGGGGGCGGGAGCGATACGGTGAAGTGTGCACGCGCACAGGCGCGCTGGCGCGACGAGGTGCACTTTTCCCGCTTCCTCGACGGGATGCTGGACGAGTTGCGTTCGCTCTACGGGCGTGACGACCTGACCGCCGAGGAGAAGGTCGGCCAACGCGAGCTGGTCTTCGCGGAAGCCCAGCGCCGGTTCCGGGACGACGTGCAGCCCACGTTCGAGGCGCAGTCCTTCGGCAGCTTCCTAACCGTCCCGCTCAACAACGCCACCTTGCTGGCACGCATGGCCTACTTCCATCGGCTCTACGATTTCGATGCGCTGCTCCAGCAGCACGGCGGTCGCGTGGTCGACGCGATTGCGACGCTGGCCGCGGGCGCCGAAGAGCTCGAGGATCCGTTCACGCTGCTGCCGGACAGCCCCCCTACACCGGTCTTGGCCCCCACCCCAGCCTCGGCTCCCGCTTCCGCCCAGGATCGCGACCAAAGATGAGGTGTAGGTCGCCGAATTCGTGCCAGACGTAGCCGCCCTCCGAGGCGGTCGTGTACGCCTGCGCGAGCGCCGTGCGGCTCGCCACTGTGGACAGCAACGCCAAGTGAGACGAGCCGGGCTCGTGTAGCCCGGTGAGCAGAGCATCCACGACCCCGAGTCCGCGCTCCGGTGTCACCACTAGGTCTGTCCAGCCCTCGCCGTCGTGGACCTTGCCCCCGACGGCCACCGTCTCCAAAGCCCGCACCACGGTGGTGCCGACCGCGACCACCCGGCCGCCGCCGGCACGCGCGCGGTTGACCGCAAGCGCGGTCGGCGCAGGCACCCGGTAGCGCTCCGGATAAGGCGATTCGCCCGCCTCCAGGCTGCTTACGCCCGTATGCAGAACGATCGGGAGCACGTGCACGCCCTTCCCCCGCAAATGGGCCACCATCGCACGCGTGAACGGCCGCCCCGCGGACGGCATTTCAGCGCTTCCCGGATCCGCAGCAAAGACGGTCTGATAGAACGAGAGCGGCCAGCGGCCGCGCACGTACCGGTAGCGGATTGGCTCTCCGAATGCGGCAGCGTAGTCGAGGACGGAGGCCGGCAGATCGAGCTCAGCGACCCAGAGACGCACCCCGGAGGATCCGGTCTGCGACCCGCTCGATCGATAGGGCGCAGTCAGCGTGGCCGAGCCTCCGGCCGGCAGCTCGATCCGCTCGGCTGTGCGCGCGTCGAGCAGGGGCTCGGTCCCCCTTGTGGAGAGACGCCGGAGCTCCACCACCCAGTGCTCCGGTTCTCCATCCTGCAGCGGCGTCGAGAGATGAAGCTCCATCCGCTCACCGTCCGCTGCACGATCTCTGACCCTGCGTGCTGCAAGCGAGGCGGCGATCGTTCCGCTCACGTTCACTACCAGGACGTCGCCGGGGTCGAGAAACCGGGGCAACTCAGAGAAGCGCGCGTGGCGGAGCGCATCGCCCTCCGGCCCGCTCACCAGAAGGCGCACACCGTCGCGGGAAAGGCCCCGCGCCTCCGGAGGACCCCAGGCGGCCAGCCCGTCGGACAACTTGAAGTCGAGATCGGCCTCGCCCCGCCCGGCTCGATCCGCCGGCGCGAGGGTCGGAGGCGGATGGAGTAACGCCGAATCCGCGACGGGGCGTCCGTCGAGCAGCCCAGACGCGCTCACGCGGCTTCGACCGATGCAACCAAACCTTCTGCCGCGTAACGACCGCTGGGGAGCTCGCCCTCGAGCAGGGCGACGAAGCCCGGGATCCGCACTTCGGGGAGGGGGCGGTCGCTGATGTCCTCGCCCGGGTACGCGGCCTGGTGCATGTCAGTCCGCATGTCGCCGGGGTCCACCCAGTAGACCTTGAGCTCGGGGTTCTCCACGGCGAGCACCGCGGAAAGCTGTTCGAGCGCCGTCTTGCTAGCCCCGTAGAGGCCCCATCCCTCGTATGGGTTCACGGCTGCATCGCTCGTCACGTTCACGACACGGGCACCAGGCTTCAGCACCGACCGCAGGACCTGGAGAAGCGCGAGGGGCGCACCGGCGTTGGCTCGGAAGACGTCGTCGATCCGGTCCACTGGAACGTCGAGCAACGGACGTAGGGGGCTCGGACCGAGCGTTCCGGCGTTGTTGACCACAGCGTCGAGCCCAGCGTGTCCGCACGCCAGCACGGCAAGTGCCTCACGGTGCGAAGCGTCGGTCACGTCTCCCGCAAGCGCCGCGACGTGCGTCACGCGGGCCAGCTCGTCGCGGGCAGCCCGCAGCCGCTCTGGATCACGCGCTGTCAGAATCAGATTCCAGCCGCGCCGGGCGAGCCCCCGGGCGAGCGCGAGCCCGAGGCCGCGCGAGGCACCCGTGATGAGCGCAGTGCGTTCCTGTTTTAGCTCCACCATCCGTCCTCCCCGGCGCCTGCTCGGCACCCTCCTGACGTCTCTTTTGTTGTGAACCGCCTCAACACTACAAGTTCAAGTAAACTTGAAGTCAAGCCCTAGCGACATTATCCTTCGTCCATGTCCGGCCTCATGACGATCGGGGACGTAGCACGCCGGAGCGGTGTGGCCGCCTCGGCACTTCGCTTCTATGAGGAGCGGGGGCTGCTCCGCTCGGAGCGCACCGGCTCGGGGCATCGCCGCTTTCCCCGCGCGGTGCTGCGACGGGTCGCCTTCATCGTCTTCGCGCAGCGCATCGGGTTGTCGCTCGAGGAGATCGCCTCGGAGCTCGCGCAGCTCCCTCCCGATCGGGTACCCTCGGGGCGGGACTGGGCGCGCCTCTCGAGCACCTGGAAGGGTCGTATCGGAGAGCAGATCGCCGAACTTGAGCGGCTTCAGCTCGGGCTTACGGAGTGCATTGGCTGCGGCTGCTTATCGCTCGGCCGCTGCTCCCTCGCCAACCCCGGCGACCGCGCCGCCCGGAAGGGCCCCGGACCCCGCTACTGGATCGGCGATCCTGCCCCCGGGGAACGGTGACGCAGAGCCCGCCCGCATGGGTTCTGGCATCTCCACCCGTCTGCCGATCCCATGGGGCAGTCCTTTGCGCAGATCCCGACGGATTGACGAAGGAAGTTCCGTTGTACCCCTCTCGGGACATGCTTAGGTTTCGGCTCACCAGGTAGTTGTCTCCCGACTGGTCGCCTCAGCCTACCCGAAAGAACCGGCGGGGCGGCCTTCTTCTTTGACCACTCCCCACGAGCGATGGACGACGGAGACACCGAGGGCTACCGCCCTTCCACGGTCGAGCGGAAGTGGCAGGCGCGCTGGGACGAGGCGGGCATCAACCGCTTCACCCTGGACGAGCTGCGCGGCGCCGAGCGGCCTTTCTATAATCTCATGATGTTCCCGTACCCCTCGGCAGAGGGGCTACACGTCGGGAACATCTACGCCTTCACCGGAGCGGACGTACACGGCCGCCTCCGGCGACTGCGCGGGGAGGACGTCTTCGAGCCGATCGGCTTCGACGCCTTCGGGATCCACTCGGAGAACTTCGCGCTGAAGCAGGGGGTCCACCCCATGGACCTGATTCCAGCCAACATCCGGAACTTCACGCGCCAGCTGAAGCGTATCGGTGGAATGTTCGACTGGAGCCACTCGGTCGACACTACCGACCCCGCGTACTACCGCTGGACCCAGTGGATCTTCCTCCAGCTCTTCAAAGCCGGGTTGGCCGAGCGCAAGGAAGCGCCCGTCAACTGGTGCCCTTCCTGCATGACCGTGCTGGCCAACGAGCAGGTGATCGCCGGCCGCTGCGAGCGTTGCGACACCCCGGTCGAGCAGCGCCGGATCGCCCAGTGGTTCTTTCGGATCACCGACTACGCCGAGCGCCTGCTCGATCACCTGGACTGGCTGGACTGGTCCGACACGACCCGAAAGGCGCAGCAGAACTGGATCGGTCGCAGCGAGGGCGCCGAGCTGCGCTTTCCGCTTCAACCGCCGGACGCGGGGCGCATTCCCGGGCCGCCCGAGGCCGAAAGCCAGGGCACATCGATCCGCGTGTTCACGACCCGACCGGATACCGTGTTCGGCGCCACGTACATGGTGCTGGCGCCCGAGCACCCTCTGGTGGACGCGATCACGACGGACGATCAACGCGCCGCGGTGGACGAGTACCGCGCACGCGCCGCCGCCAAGGATCTGGTTGCACGCAAGGCAGAGGAAAAGGAGAAGACCGGTGTCTTCACCGGGGCCTACTGCACCAATCCGGCGACGGAAGAGCCGATTTCGGTCTGGATCGCGGACTACGTGCTCATGGAGTACGGCACGGGCGCGATCATGGCCGTGCCGGGGCACGATCAACGGGATTTCGATTTCGCGCGTACCTTCGAGCTCCCCATCAGGCGCGTGGTAGCGGGCGCCGACCAGGATCCGGCCACGCCTCTCGCCGAGGCGTACGAGGGCGATGGAACCCTCGTCAACTCCGGCGAGTTCGACGACCTCGACGTTCCGGAGGCCAAGCGACGCATCGTGGACCGGCTCGCCGAGCGCGGGCTGGCGGATCGGCGCATCAACTACCGGCTGCACGACTGGTGCATCTCGCGCCAGCGCTACTGGGGCCCGCCCATCCCGATCGTCCACTGTGACGACTGCGGAGCGGTCCCGGTGCCCGAGGAGCAGCTGCCCGTCGTGCTCCCCCGGGTCGACGACATCAAGCCCGATGATACCGGGATCAGTCCGTTGGCGCGGGCCGAGCACTGGTACCGGACCGAGTGTCCGTCGTGTGGGCGCGGTGCCCGACGCGAGACCGACGTCTCGGACACGTTCCTGGACAGCGGCTGGTACTTCCTGCGCTATCCCTCCACCGACTTCGACGACCGCCCCTTCGACACCGAACTCACGTCGCGGTGGCTGCCGGTCGACGCATACATCGGCGGCAACGAGCACGCCGTGCTCCATCTCATGTACAGCCGCTTCCTGACGATGGTGCTCCACGATCTGGGCCACCTCGAGATCGAGGAGCCGTTCACCCGCTTCCGCGCCCACGGTTTGATCATCCGGGAGGGCGCGAAGATGTCGAAGAGCAAGGGTAACGTGATCGTGCCGGATCCGATCATCGAGGAGCACGGGGCCGACACTTTCCGTCTCTACCTGATGTTCATCGGCCCGTTCGAGGAGGGTGGGGACTACCGCGACGAGGGGATCCAGGGTCCTTACGGATTCCTGCACCGCCTCTGGGACACGGTGGTATCGGCCGGCGACGGGGCACCCGACCCCGAGGTGGAGCGGAAGCTTCACCGGACCATCCGACAGCTCAGCGAGCAGATGCCCGACCTCCAGTACAACACGTCGATCGCCGCGCTGATGGAGTACCTGAACGTACTCCGAGCCGGCGGCCGCCGCGCGACCCACGCCGAAGTGGAGCCACTGGTGGTGATGGTGGCGCCCCTCTGCCCGCACATCGCCGAGGAGCTTTGGGAGTGGCTGGGTCACACCGGGAGCGTGTTCGAAGGCGCCAACTGGCCGAGCTGGGACGAGGCCAAGGCCCGCGAGGACCACGTCCGGATTGCGGTGCAGGTGAACGGGAAGCTTCGCGCGACGGTCACGGCGGAGCGCAGCGCGAGCCGCGCGACGGTCGAGGAGCTGGCCCGGCTCGACGAGAACGTCCTGCGTCACCTGGACGGCGCCGAGGTGCGGCGCGTCGTGTACGTTCCCGAGCGACTCGTGAACTTCGTCGTCTGAGCGCCTCGATGACTTCCTCGCCACGTCCCGACGCCCGCCTCGAGCGGCTCATGATCGACGCCATCCGGGTGCTCGCGATGGACGCGGTGCAGCAAGCCGAGTCCGGGCATCCGGGTGCCCCCATGGCGCTCGCACCAGCGGGCTACACGCTCTGGACGCGACACCTTCGGCACAGCCCACGGAACCCCCGGTGGCCGGACCGCGACCGCTTCGTGTTGTCGTGCGGCCACGCCTCGATGCTGCTTTACTCCCTGCTCCATCTGACCGGCTACGACCTGCCGCTCCAGGAGCTCGTCGACTTCCGTCAGTGGGGCTCACGCACTCCCGGCCACCCCGAGGTCCATCTCACCCCAGGCGTGGAGGCGACCACCGGCCCGCTCGGCCAGGGCGTCGCCAACTCGGTGGGCATGGCGATGGTCGAGCGCTGGCTCGCACACCGATTCAACCGACCCGGGCACACCGTTGTGGACCACCGCACCTGGGTGTTCTGCTCGGACGGCGATCTGATGGAGGGGGTGAGCCACGAGGCCGCCGAGCTGGCCGGCCACCACCGGTTGGGCAAGCTCACCTGGATCTTCGACGACAACCGCATCACGATCGAGGGTGCTACCGCGCTCGCGAGCTCAACCGACCAGGAGCGTCGGTTCGAGGGATACGGCTGGCGCGTGTTGCGGGTGGAGGACGGTAACGATGTCGCCGCGCTCGACACGGCGCTCTCGGACGCGGCCGGTCAGGCCGACCGTCCGACCCTGATCGTGCTTCCTACGACGATCGGCTGGGGAAGCCCCAACAAGGCCGGTCATCACTCAACGCACGGTGCGCCGCTCGGCGCGGACGAAGTGCGCCTCACCAAGCAGGCGCTCGGCTATCCCTCGCTCGAGCCCTTCTGGCTCGATCCCAACGCGGTGGCCCGTTGGCGCACCACCGCCGAGCGGGGGAGCCGAATGGAGGCCGAGTGGAGCGCGCGCTTCGACGCGTACCGCGCCGCGTACCCGGGTGACGCGGCCGAACTGGCGCGACTGGTCGAGGGCCGACTGCCCGACGGCTGGGCCGAAGCGCTTCCCGACCTGCGCGGCAAGGCGGACGCCACCCGCAACGCATCGGGCAAGGTGATCCAGGCTCTGGCCGCGCGGATTCCGGAGCTGATCGGCGGCTCCGCCGATCTGGGCTCGTCCAACAAGACGGACATCGAGAAGCCTGGAAGCTTCCTGCCCGGCACGCCCGGGGGCCGGACCGTGCACTTCGGGGTGCGCGAGCACGCCATGGGCTCCATTCTGAACGGGATGGCGCTGCACGGTGGTGTGCGGCCGTTCGGAGGAACCTTCCTCCAATTCGCCGACTACATGCGCCCGTCCGTCCGCTTGGCCGCACTTTCCGAGCTGCCGGTCGTGCTCGTCTATACGCACGACTCGATCGGGCTCGGCGAGGACGGACCGACCCACCAGCCCGTGGAGCACCTGGCCGCTCTGCGCGCGATCCCGAACCTGATGGACCTACGTCCAGCCGATCCCGCAGAGACGGTCGAGGCATGGCGCGCGGCGCTCGCCCGCACCACAGGCCCTTCCTTTCTGGCGCTCACCCGACAGAAGCTGCCCGACCTGCGGGGCGAGGGAGCGGCACCCGCCGAGGGGCTCCACCGAGGCGGCTACGTGCTGCTCGAAGGGTCGGGTGGGGTACCCGAGGCGATCCTGTTGGCCACGGGATCGGAGGTGCACGTCGCGGTCGGGGCGCGGCAACTACTCGAGGAGGAAGGAATTCCGACCCGCGTCGTCAGCCTCCCGAGCTGGCAGCTCTTCTCCGCTCAGGACGAGGTCTACCAGCGCTCCATTCTGCCCCCCGAGGTGCCCGTGCGCGTTGCGGTCGAGGCCGCCGTCACCCTCGGCTGGGAGCGCTGGGTCGGTGAAGGAGGACGCGTGATCGGGATCGAGCGGTTCGGAGTCTCCGCACCGTACAGCGTGCTCTATGAGAAGTTCGGTATCACGCCCCAGCGAGTGGCCGACGCGGCCCGCGAGCTGGTCACCGCACGCAGGACCCCGGTAAGTCGCGCGTGAGCGCCCCGTCGTTCACGCAGCCGTGCGCGCGCCCAGCGGAAAAGGCGGCACGCGTCGGACCCTGACAGACCGGTCCAGCCGCTGCACGATCGGCGTAGCGGTGCACGTCACGATCTGACATCCAGCCCGCTTCGCCCATCGCTGCCACGTGGCGCCGTGTCCCTCCCCACCGTTGAACAGCCAGTCCGCTGCATGGGCCATCTCGTGGACAAGGGTGTCGAGCCGCTCTCGTCCGTTCCCCTGCAGCATGAGGTCCGCGTTGAGAGCGATTTCGAGAACGACCCGCCGTCCGTTGGCGTTCCCAGGGACCACATGGCCCAGTCGGGTACGAAAGCGGTTGCTCAGCCGCACCGGCAGCGTCGGGGGCAGCCGGCCGTCGAAACGGATCCCGTTCAAGTAGAGGTAAAGTAGCCGCAGGTAGCGCTTCTGCTCCGGCGTGGCGCAACAGGGACCCGGGTAGACGGGCTCCGGCCGCCGTCGCCGCCGGCGGCGGTGGGCCGCCCGCGCCGCCCGTAGCGCCGGCGCCAATCCCGACCACGAACCCACCTGTCGCGCAGCCTCACGGTAGGCCGGCGTGTCGCGCGCCGCCTCGCGCACGATGACCGCGAATGCGTCAAGGATCGAAGGAGGTACCTGACGATAGCCCGCGTGCAGGTTGAGTACCGTACCACCTTCTCCGAGCGACCAGATGGTGGCGCGGTTCTGGCGGAACGCGACTCTGCGCAAACGGTCCGCTCCGCGACGGTGCAGAGCCTCCAGAAACCCAGTCTCCGTGCGACCTGCCATCGATTCGACTCCTCCTGAACGAGTACCCGGCCACCGATCAGCAAGAGGGGGAGAGAGCGCGCGCCTTCGACGTCAAAGAATACGTCTGGGCAACCCACTTTCAAGATTCCCTCTTCTTCGCTCTGCAAACATTTGTATTCATTTTCCGGACGTTCCGAGATCCACGATTCTTGACTCAAGGGTTCGGCGGAGCATCCGTGGTGTCACTAGATCTAGGGGTGCTGTCAATCCCGCCCAAACAAAAAATATTGCATTCCTCGGAACATCGTTTCTAATTATGTCACGTCGCTTGCTGTGCTACCACCCATCCGGAGGATCCTGTGGCTACCAAGAAATCCAGCAAGAAGCGGAAGACCGCGAAGCGCAAGACCGCGAAGCGCAAGACCGCGAAGCGCAAGACCGCGAAGCGCAAGACCGCGAAGCGCAAGACCGCGAAGCGCAAGACCGCGAAGCGCAAGACCGCGAAGCGCAAGACCGCGAAGCGCAAGACCGCGAAGCGCAAGACCGCGAAGCGCAAGACCGCGAAGCGGAAGACCAAGAAGCGCCCCGCCAAGAAGGCGAGGAAGGCCAAGAAGGCCAAGAAGTAACCATGTCCGTGGGTCCGCCCTCGGGCGGACCGGGCCATGTAGCAGGAACGCACAAGCAGGAATGCTCGGGGCCGGCAGGGGAATCTCCCTGCCGGCCCCGTGGCTTCATCGGATACTGTGGTGTCCGTCCCGTCCAGCGGCTCCTCTCCGGCGCCTCCCTCGTCCTCCCTTCCCGATCCGGGCTGGCTAGGCCATGAGCACGCGGAGCTCGGGTGCTCCGATCTGTCCTCCGGTCCCGCCCATGCTGGCCAAGCTCGCTAAGCTCGCCACAGAATCTTCCGTGAGGGGGTGACGGGTTGTTCGAGCCCAAATGGGACGGCTTCCGGACGATCGTCTTCCGAGGTCCTGAGGGCGAGTACATCCAGAGCCGGGCTCGTAGGCCGCTCGATCGGTAGTTCCCGGAGCTGCACGACACGTTCTTCACGCGGTTACCAGAAGTGATGCGTTCTGGACAATGAGATCGTCATTGCCACTGCGCGACCACCTTCCCGTGATGGCGCACGGACAACCAGCCGGAGAATTGCCGGAATGACCAGCTCGAGACCGCCCGACCCTACGAGCCCGAGAAACGTGTTCGCCCTCCTGTGAAGCGGGCCCTGCGCCCCCTGGAATTGGTTGCCGCGTCCACGTCTCGCGCCTATCGTGGCTGACGGCTGGACAGCGTCGTGAGGAACCCGGAGAGGCTTATGCTGGTGGCGAGACTCGTGGCCCTCATCGAGGACCACGCGGAAGTGCTCGCGATCTCGGTCGCGCGCAAGCTGCGCGCGGATCCCAGGACCGCCGAGTATCGGCGCTTCCCAGACGAAGCCCTCGTCGAGCGCGCGCGTAGTGTCTACGCCAACCTGGGGCGCTGGCTCGAGGACGCCCCGGAAAGCGAGATCGAGGCGGAGTACGTAGCGCTCGGCCGCAGACGTCGGGAGGAGGGGGTTCCTCTCTCGCACATGGTGATGGCGCTGCTCCTGACGAGGCGTAACCTGTGGCATTACGTGGAGGGTCAGGGCGCTGACTCCGCGCTCGAACTGCGCCAGCAGCTCGACCTCGAGTTACTCGTCGTGCGGTTCTTCGACCGCGCGATCTACCATGCCATCCGAGGCTACGAGTCGGAGGCTTGAATGGGTCGTCCGTCACGGCCTGCTTCACTCGACCTGGACCTCATCGCAGCCTTGTGCGGGTAGGGAAAAGATCGGTCAGAGTCCTCCGGGTGTTGTCGTCGCGGAATCCGCTTCCGCCTCCGTGGCGTACAGTCGGTGGGTCAGCACCTCGAGCACGATGCGGTCCGCATCGTAAACGTCGTCGAGGGCTTCGCGGATGGCCCGAACGTCCACCATGATGTTCCTTCCTCGCTCGGGCAAATAGATGAAGTTGCGCGAGAGCCCCTCGATATTGCGGTCGAAATTGAGGCCGACCAGGGAGAGGTCCGTAGTCACAGCGGGAGATCCGGAGTTGCCTCCGTACGTATCCGCAGTGGAAACGAAATTGAGCGGCGTGTCCAAATCGAGACCAGGCGGCGCGGGCAGCCAGCGCGGCGGCAGACTCCAGTCGGAGGGGCCGGCATCCGAGGGGGCGTGTGCATGATGCCGATCGTAGACCCCGAAGAAGGTGGTATACGGAGGCGCCCGCGTGCCGTTGTACTCGTATCCCCGCACCACGCCGTCGGTGATGCGGGGAGAGGAGCTTCCCTCGGGGGGCACGGCGGTTCCGTAGATCTCGAAGCGGACACGGCCGAGGAGGGCCGCCAGTTCCGCTTCCTCCGCTGCGATTCGCCTCAACCGCGTCACGTACTCAGCAACACGAGGCACGGCGGCCTCGGTCACGCGGAGCGCGGGATCAGAGGCATCCAGGCCGCGCTCCAGCGATTCCGTGGTGTTCGATGCGGACGCAAGTGATGAGCTGCTCAGCAGCAGGTCGGCTGCCTCATCGGCCGTTCCGTCACCCAGCGCTGCCATCCGCACCCCATCGTCAGTAGATAGGGTCGCGAGGTCTTGCATGCGCGCCACCAGGAGCCGGCGCTCGAGCCCACTCGGCAGATCGTCGATCGCGAGAAGGCGCTGCCTCAAGGCGGCGACCGTGTCGGCCGGAAGGTTCCGCTCGGCAGCGGTCACGATCTCCCGGGCAATGATGGCGCGGCGCATCAGAGCCGACTCGACCGTGGTGTTTCCCCACAGCAAGAAAGCGTCGTAGAAGGGCGCGAGCTCCCGATTCGCGGGCTGGAGCGCGGCGATGCGGTCGATCACGGCGCCGTAGCCCTCCGGCAGGCCCGGCCTCGCTTCGATCGAGTCCTGAAGCTGACGCTCGGCATCGCGCTTCATCGCCATGATGACCGGGCTGGCCAGTGCCTCCGACTGTCCAACGTATTGTTTCCAGCTATTGGAGAGGCCGAACTCGTCGTTGCGGAGACCGAGCGAATCTGCCGCGCGGGGGTTCTCACCGTAGAACTCCCAGAGCGCCTTGATGCGGGCGTCGAAAACCCTGGCCTGCGCCGGCAGCACCACGTCGCGGCGAAACTCCAGTTGCGCGATCGTGCTCAGCCGGCTCGTGGGTCCCGGGTTTCCGATCACGAAGACCGCATCCCCGTCCTCCACGCCACGCTCACTCCAGCTAAAATAGTCCTCGTTCGAGATCGGCCGACCGTCCGTACCGTAGATGCGGAGGAAGCCGAAGTCGAGCGCGTAGCGGGGATACGTGAAATTGTCGGGGTCACCCCCGAAGAAACCGACCTGGAGCTCGGCTGCCGCGACCAGCCGCACGTCCGTGTAACGCCGGAAGGTGTAGGCTGAAAAGCGCCCCCCCTGATAGAGCGGTACGACCTGAACCAGGATACCGGAGTCGCCTCCCTGGGACTGCAGGATGCGCTGGCGCACACCGTTCATCGCTTCCTCGCGAGCCCGGCGCTTGGCGGCATCCCCACTCGCGCGGTCGACGGCGGCGAGCACCTCCTCGCTGACGTCCTCCACCGCGATGAGCTGATCGGCATAGAAGCCCGGAATGGCACGTTCGTCCGTCAGGCTGGGGGCGTAGAACCCCTCGTCGAGCAGGTTCTCCCCCGGCTGGCCGAGCCGAACGATCGCGCCCCGGATGCAGTGATGATTCGTCACAACCAAACCGTGCGGCGACACGAGCGCGGCCGAACAACCGGGTATGCGCAACGCGGCGCCTCGTGCCCGGTCGAACCAAGACGTGTCGGCGTCGAAACCGTACGTCTCGCTAAAGTACCGGGTAGGCGGGTTCTCGAACGTCCACATCCTGCCGTAGTCGAACCGGCCGGCGCGCACGGTGTCGAGGTCGACGCTCTGGGCGGAGAGAGGCATCACCATCACCAGCACCAGCACCAGCGCGAGCGCGAGAGAGGCTGGAGGTTTCATGGCGGCCTCGTTACCCGTGGGGACCGGCTCGTGAGCTGCCGGCTTTCGTGAGCATAATGCGCCCACGGTCCGCTCCTGGCACGTTGAGGGTGGACACCCGCACTGTGGACCCTGCCGAGAAGTGCGGCCGCTCACGAGGTGGCGCTTCCAAGAGCCATCCGACCCGGATGCGATCCATGCGAGTCCCCGCGCTTCGGTTGGGACTGTCTCTGGCTCTGGCCGCGTGCGTTTCGAGGCCGGAAGCTCCTGTTCCCACGACCGCAACGCTGCAGGACCAGAGCTCCGGAACGACCGAGCTCCTCCAGGCCGTGTCGATCGTCGACTCTGATGTGGTCTGGGTGAGCGGACACGGCAGCACTTGGGCACGTACCGTCGACGGCGGCGTGAGCTGGGAGACGAGGTTGGGTCAATAGGTGTGTAAACGTATCAGGCGGCATTCTTCCGCTGTTGGGTTGAGACGGGCTTTCCGTCTTCGAACTTCCTTCCTTCAAACACGTCCTTGAGGAGGTGAGGAGCGTCGAGCCTTCGGAAGCGCTTCTCGGCCACCAAGAGCGACTTCCAGATCAGCGCCGTAGCGCTCTCGACCCGCTTGAATCGCTTCGCCGCCGTCGTCCTGAGCCGTACCGCAGCGAACGGGCTCTCGACCACGTTCGTCGTGCGTAGATGCTTCCAGTGATCCTCGGGGAAGTCGTGGAACGCCACCATCCGCTCCCAGTCGTCCTCGAGTACGTCCACCGCCTTCGGATACCACGGCCTGTAGCGCCTGGCGAACACTTCGCGGGCCTTCACAGCCTCGGACCGGCTCGGTGCGTAGACCACGGCCCTGAGAAGATCCTTCGCCTCGCTCTGCTCCCGCTGCGGCAGCCGGTCCAGCACGTTCCTCATCTTGTGGTTCCAGCACCGTTGCTCGCCCGCCTCAGGCCATACCTGCCGTACTGCGCCCCAGATCGCCGCGTTACCGTCCGCCATCAGAAGCCGGGGCGCCTCGATGCCGCGTGCCTTCAGATCCCGCAACACCTCCGACCAGGACTCGACCGACTCTCGGTAGCCCGATCTCAGGGCCAACACTTCCTTCGTCCCGTCTCGCATCGCGCCCAGAACCACCAGCAGTGCTGCCTTGTCCCGCTCGAGCCCCGCCTTCACGTAGATCCCGTCCGCCCAGACGTAGACGACCTCACGGTCGGCCAGCGAGCGCTTCGACCATTCCTCGAATTCCGCCGTCCATCCCGCCCGCAGCCGCCGAATCGAAGACTTCGACAACGGGGCCCCCTCGCCCAGCAGGCCCCGCATCGCCAGCTCGAAGTCTCCCTCCGCCAGCCCGTGCAGATACAGCTCCGGAAGCAGAGCACCCAGCTCCTTCGTCCGTCGTGCGAACAACGGCAACACCCGACTCTCGAACCGCTCCTCGACGCCCCGAACCCGAGGGCGTCGGAGCATGATCGTGCCCGAGCTCATCGCCAACCGCCTCGGCTTGCCATATCCGTTGCGGTAGCCCTCGGCCGAGTCCACCGTACTCCTGCGCTCTGACTTCTCCCGGCCTAACAACTCCGTGACTTCCTCCTCCATGATCTGTTGGATGAACTCCTGCGCCTTCTCCCTAACCATCCCCTCGAGCGTCTCCCACATCGGCCTGCTGGACGCACCCTGGGGTCCCGCGATATCCTCTCTCATGAGGCGACGTTCCTTTCCCCGGGCTGTCACCCGGGCTCGCTGGTTTAAATCTCAGCGGAAAGGTACGTCGCCTCTCTTTTTACACACCTTTTGATCCTACCTCCTGGGAGACGGGGCGTGTGCCGGGCGCAGACACGCTCCAGTTCCGGGATGTGCGCGCGCTCGACGCGCGCACCGCCTGGCTGCTCTCAGCGGGACCGGGTGATCAGTCGCGTGTCTACCGGACCGACGACGGCGGCGCTCGCTGGGTTCTACAGTGGACGAACCCTGAGGCCGCTGGCTTCTATGACTGCATGGACTTCTGGGACGCCGAGCGCGGGATCATGTACGGGGACGCGGTAGAGGGCTCGCTCAGGATCCTGCGCACCGAGGACGGGGGGGCGGGATGGCGGCGGGTAGACCCCAGATCGCTCCCAGCGGCGCAGGCGGGTGAGGGCGGTTTCGCGGCCAGCGGTACCTGCGCGGTGACCCGGCCGGGAGGCCTCGCCTGGATCGCCGCGGGCAACGCGGCAAGGGCGCGCGTGTTCCGCACGGAGGACCACGGTCTCTCCTGGACGGCGGCCGACGCGCCGGTCGTCGGGGGCGCTGCGGCTGGACTCACCTCGATCTCGATGGTGGACGACCGAACCGGCACCGCGTTCGGCGGCAACCTGGCGGTGAACGAGGAGCGGACCGACAACCTCGCGCGCACGACCGACGGAGGCGCGACCTGGCGACCGCTTCCGCGGCTCGCGATGGTCGGTCCCGCGTACGGCGGGGTCCACGTGCCGGGCACGGGCGGCCGGGCGATGCTCGCGGTCGGACCCGGGGGATTGGATTTCTCGCTCGACGGGGGCGCGACCTGGAAGACGCTCGACCCGCGCGCGTGGTGGGGAGTCGGATCCGTCGGGCCGAGCGCAACCTGGGTCGCCGGACCCCAGGGGCGGATCGCACGGGTGAGGCTCGGGTCCGGTCCATAAGCCGCCGAGGTGGCCGCCCTCCCCGACTCCTTCCACCGGGATCCAGCGGACCGGATCATCGTGGCGTCGGTGCGAACGACGCGGGCGACCCTGCTGACCCAGGACCGCCGAATCATGGACTCCGAGTTGGTGCCGACGCTCTGACGGCGGGCGCGCCCCTCAGGTCGCAGCCACGTGCACCCCCGCCACCGCCCGGCCTGAGGGATCGGCCGCGTTTGCGAAGGTCGGGTCCCATGCGATCGCCTCGGGCGTGCTGCACGCGATCGACTTGCCGCCCGGCACGGTCATCGCCGCCGAGGGAATCGGGAAGAAGCCCTCGAACAGCGCGCGGTAGTAATACGCCTCCTTGGTGTCGGGCGTGTTGAGCGGGAACCGCACCGCCGCCTGCCGCATCTCGGAGTCCGAGACGTGCGCCGCTGCGTTGGCCTTGAGCGCGTCGATCCAGCCGTAGCCAACGCCGTCGCTGAACTGCTCCTTCTGCCGCTTGAACACCTCCTCGGGGAGTATTGCGGCGAACGCGTCCCGGAGCACCTGCTTCTCGATGCGCCCGTTGCCGATCATCTTTTCGGCGGGATCGATTGCCACCGCGGCGTCCAGGAAGTCCACATCCAGGAACGGCACGCGGGCCTCGACCCCCCACGCCGCCATCGCCTTGTTGGCACGCAGGCAGTCGAACCAGTGCAGGCGGGAGAGCTTGCGCACGGTCTCCTCGTGGAACTCCTTCGGGTTCGGCGCTTTGTGGAAGTACAGATAGCCGCCGAACACCTCGTCCGCTCCCTCCCCCGAGAGCACCATCTTCACCCCCATTGCGCGGATGCGGCGCGCCATCAGGTACATGGGGGTGGCCGCCCGGATGGTGGTGACGTCGTACGTCTCGATGTGGTGGATCACGTCCGCGAGCGCGTCGAGACCCTCCTGGATCGTGTAGACGAAGCCGTGGTGCACCGTGCCCAGATGCTTCGCCACGCGCTCGGCGACCGCCATGTCCGGAGAGCCGTCCAGACCGACGCTGAACGAATGCAGACGCGGCCACCAAGCCTCCGACGTGTCGTCCTCCTCGACGCGCTTGCGCGCGTAGCGCGCCGCGATCGCCGCGGTGATCGACGAGTCGAGCCCGCCCGACAGGAGCACGCCGTAGGGGACGTCGCTCATCAGCTGCGCGTGCACGGCCCGCTCGAGCGAGGGCCGGAGTTCGGAGGTCGGAACGGGCGCGGCCATGACGTGCTCGTACGACGTCCATGGGCGGCTGTAATACGGCTGGGGCTCGGCATCGCCCGGGCCGATCATCACGTGGCCCGGAGGGAACTCCCGCACCGTCGTGCATACCGGCATCAGCGCTTTCATCTCGGACGCGACGTGCAGCACGCCCTGGGCGTCCCAGCCGAGGTAGAGCGGAACCACGCCGATCGGATCGCGCGCCACCATCCAGGTGCCCCGGTCCAGGTCGCGCAGCACGAACCCGTAGATCCCGTTCAGCCGCTGGAGCAGCTCGACGCCCGATTCACGCCACAGCGCGAGGATGATCTCGCAATCGGACTCGGTCCGGAACGGATAGGACTCCTTCAGCTCCTTACGCAGATCGCGGTGATTGTAGATCTCACCGTTCACCGCAAGCACGGTGCGCTCGCCAGGACCATAGAGCGGCTGGGCACCGCTAGCGGGATCCACGATCGCGAGCCGCTCGTGAACCAGCACACCGCCGGGACAGACGTCGACACCCGACCAGTCGGGGCCGCGGTGACGCTGGAGCCGCGACAGCTGGAGGGCGCGCGCGCGGTACGCCTCCGCGTCGCCCGGTACGTCGAGGATTGCAAGAATGGAGCACATGGAGCTGTTTTCCTCTTACGGTGTGGGTGGAACCCCACTGCGCCGCCGCCGTCCCGTCCACTCCCCTTGGACAACGAAAGAGGCGGCTCCCGCGGGGAGCCGCCTCTTGGCCTGGAAAGCCTTCCGCGTGCCGCTACGGAGCGCATCCCGGCCGGCGACTCTCTGGGAGCCGGCGGTTGGGATTGTTCCGGTTGTTTGCGCGGCAGATCATGCGTTCGGATCCGTTAGCCGATGAATGAGGCGTCGCAGGGAAAGATCGAGCCTTCGGCACGGGAAACGCAAGGTGGCATGGTTGACCCCGCCCTTGACCCGAACCGACCCTAAGTACCTTGTTGCTCCATGATCGACCAGTTCATCGGACGCACGCCCACCATCCGCCTCGAGCGGATGGTCGAGCCGGACATGGCCGAGGTATGGGTTAAGATCGAGGGGATGAACCCTGGCGGCTCGATCAAGGATCGGCCGGCGCTCGCCATGATCCTGGACGCGGAGCGGAGGGGGCTGATCAAGCCCGGCGACACGATCGTCGAACCCACCTCGGGCAATACCGGGATCGGACTCGCTCAGGTCGCCTCGGCGCGCGGCTACCGGCTGATCCTCACCCTCCCGGCCCAGATGAGCGAGGAGCGGAAGAGGACGCTGGAGGCGTACGGGGCCCAGCTCGTGCTCACCGACCCCGAGCTCCGCATGATCGCGGCGATCAAGGGGGCGGAGAAGATCCGCGACGAGCAGGGAGCTTTCCTCCCCAACCAGTTCGAAAACCCCGCCAACCCGCGCGCGCACTACGAGACGACCGGGCCAGAACTATGGGAGGCCCTCGAGGGGCGACTCGACGCGTTCGTGTACGGGTCGGGCACCGGAGGCACCATCAGCGGCGTGGGACGCTACCTGCGGGAGCGGCTGCCTGAGGTCCTGATCGTGACCGTGGAGCCCGGGCGAAGTGCGGTACTACACGGCGAGCCGCGCGGCCAGCACCAGTTCCAGGGGATGGGGCCCGGCTTCGTGCCGGCCAACCTGGATCGCTCCCTGATCGACCGCGTGGTAAAGGCGTGGGAAGAAACCGCGTTCCAGGTCGCGCGCCGACTCGCCAAGGAGGAAGGGCTGTTCTTGGGGATGAGCAGCGGCGCGATCGTGGAAGCGGCCCTGAACGTCGCACGCGAGCTGGGACCTGGACACCGGGTCGCGTGCATCGCGCCCGACTCCGGTGCGCGCTACCTTACAACGTCTCTGTTCGGGCCCCCGGCCGAGGGCGAGGCAACCGACGAGGTCTAGCGCCTCAGGTGGCCACCGTAGTTCCCGCAGGAGAGGGGGCCGGCTCGAGCAACGGAGAAGGCGGCTCGGTCGCGCCGGCGGGGTAGAGCACGGTGATCAGGTCCCCCGAGCGGAGCCGGCTCTGGTCGTCGACCGGGGTAGCCTGGCCCTTACGCTCGATCAGAAGCGGGAGCAGACCGCCGTTCGCGGGGCCCAGCTCGGACGGGTGCACCTCGGCCTCGCCCGTGAAGATGTACGAGCGCGCCACCACACTTCCGAACCTCAGCTCGCGTGACCAGTGGGCGACGTCGGTCTCGGTTCCGAAAAGCAGGCGCGCGCCGATCGCCTGCACCCGTTCCATGGGAACCGATGCTCCGTCGGGGCGGACCGCGATGTGCGCGGTCCGGACTCGGAAGTCGCGCAGCCCCTTCTCCGCCACGAGCAACCCGACGCCCTCGTTCCGGATCAACGCGATCACGCCGCGACGCCCGCCCAGGTCGGCCCGCTCGAGCAACTCGTCGTCGAGCGCGTTCCCATGCAGCACGGCGAGACCATCCCGCTCCGCCCTGGCAACCTCGGCCGCGTCGGTCTCCACCAGCACGACCTCCTGGCCGGACGTGCGGAGCGCGCGAGCCAGCTCGCGAGCGAGCCCGTTTGCGCCGGCGATCAGGTAACCCCGGTTGGACGGCTGCCGCACGCCCAGCATGTGGGCCACGATACCACCGCCCATCCCCTGGATGACCACGGTCGCGGTGATGACGAGGAAGACCATCGCCTGGAGCTCGCGCGCCTCGGTGATCCCCTCCGCGGCGAGCGCCTGCGCGAACAGGGAGGCCACCGCCGCCGCGACGATGCCGCGGGGTCCCATCCAGGCCAGAAAAGCGCGCTCCTTCATGGTCAGCGCGGACCCGGCTGTGCTCACCGCGACGTCCAGCGGACGAACCACGACCATCAGCAGCGCGGCGGTGACCAGACCTGGCCACCCGAGCCCGGTGACCTCATCGATGCGCACGTCGGCTGCGAGCAGCACGAACAGCAGCCCCAGAAGCAGCACCGTGAGCTGCTCCTTGAACGCCTTGAGCTCCCGGCTCGGGCGCGACGGCGTGTTGCCCACCGCGATTCCCGCGACCGGCCCCACCACGATTCCGCTCTCCGGCATCAGGGCCTCGGAGAACGCGTAGAGCGCGAGCAGGAGGGCCAGGGTCGTGATGCTCGCGTACCGATGGGGAATCGCCTTCTCGGAACCGAGTAGCCGTCCGATCAGGACTCCACCCACCGCCCCCACCGTCGCGCCGACCACGAGCCGCGTGGGGATCCCGAGCAGGCCGGCCACGGGCAGGTCCTGGACGAGCGCGATCTCGAGCACAACCACGGCGATGATCGCCCCGATCGGGTCGATCAACACGCCCTCCGCCTCGAGGATAGTGTGGAGGTTCCGCTTGACATGCAGCCGCCGGAGGAGCGGCCTGATCACGGTGGGACCGGTCACGATCACGAGCGTGCCGAAGAGGATCGCGACCTGCCAGGACCACCCCATGACGAAGCGTGCGGTGACTGCCCCGCCCACCGCCGTGATCAGGGCTCCGACCGTGACCAGGCGACGGATGGTCAACGCCTCGTGCCGCAGGCGGCGGAGGTCCAGGTGCAAGCCGCCCTCGAACAGGATCACGGCAACCGAGATCGCCACGATCAGGTGCAGCCCCGGGCCGAGCGTGGCCGGACGGACGACGTTCGCGCCATCCGGGCCCAGCAGCACCCCGAACAGCAGGAGCACCACGATGCCCGGCACGCGCATGTGCAGGGCGATCACCTGCGCGACCATGCCACCGGCCAAAGCGAGACCGAAGGTCAGGGCGGGGTCGTTTACGTTCACGGTCGGGCCAGGACCCGGACTTCGGGCTCGGAGGGATGATGCTCGCGGAGCGTAGCAAACGCGATCGCGGATCCGGTGAGCGCGATCAACGCGCAGAGGATGAAACCGCCGTGGAGGCCGTGTACGAAAGCGGCAGGCCTGGGCTCACCCCTCTCCAGGGCGGCCGTGAGGCCGTATGCGACCACCGCCCCCATCAGCGCGATCCCCATCGAGCCGCCCACCTGGCGCGCGCTGTTCAGCACTGCCGACCCCACGCCCGCCTTGTCCGGCCGGACCGACGACATCGCGGCGGCCGTGGCCGGTGTCATGGTCATCGCCATCCCCGCTCCCGAAACGACCATCGGCGCCAACAGCGCCCAGAAGCTCGACTCCACACCGAGGCGAGCAAACATCAGGAGGGCGGCAAAGACCAACAGCATTCCACCCCCGGCGAGCAGCCGGGAGCCGATACGGTCGGCCAAATGCCCCGCGCGCGGAGCGATGGTGATGATCAGAACGGTCATCGGCAGGAACGCCGCTCCCGCCTGCACCGGCGTGTAGCCAAGCACCTGCTGCATGTAGAGCGATACGTAGAAGAAAACGCCGAACATGGCGAGCGCGGCGAGCAGCATGACGGTGTTCGCGCCCGCGAAAATGTGATTGCGAAACAGTGAGAGGTCGAGCATCGGAACGCGCTGGTGACGCTCCAGGGCAACGAACGTCACGAGCAACACGACCGCTAGTGCGAACGAGCCCATGATGCGGGCCGATCCCCAGCCGTGGTTGCTCGCCTCGATCAGTCCGTACGTGAGTGCGAACAGACCGATCCCGGAGACGAGCAACCCGGGCACGTCGGCGCGCTGCTCGAGCGACGTGTCGCGCGACTCGTCGATGAAGACCAGCGCTGCCGCCACCGCCGCCACCCCGATCGGTACGTTGATGAAGAAGATCCAGCTCCAGGCGATCCGCTCGGTGATCAGACCCCCGACCAGCGGGCCGATCGCGAGGGCGAGCGCGGAAACGCCCACCCAGATGCCGATCGCGCGGCCCTGTTCCCGCGGAGGAAAGGTGACCGTGATGATCGACAACGTGGACGGGTTCATGAGGGCAGCCCCGAGCCCCTGAACGATACGCCAGCCGATCAGCCCGGTCGCGCTACGCGAGAGACCACAGCCGAGCGAGGCGACCGTGAAGACAACCAGACCCGCGATGAAGACCCGGCGGCGGCCGAACAGGTCGGCCAGCTTGCCGCCAGTGAGCATGAAGGCCCCGAACGTGAGCGCATAGCCTGTGACGATCCACTCGAGCTCGGAGATTTTGAGTCCCAGCGAGCTCTGCATGGCGGGCAGGGCGATGTTCACGACCGTGTTGTCGAGCATGATCATGAACAGCCCGAACGCCACGGCAAAGAGCGTCCACCACCTCCGGTTTTCGCCTCGATGGGTCACGGCGCCTTGCTCTCCCGCGCGCGCCCGATCGGCGACCACCGCGGATCTCATGGAAACGGGCCTGGACTCTCCGGGGCACACCCCGGTGGTCGACCTGCTGGTCAAGTTGTACCGTGGCGGGTTCCAGCGAGCCCGGTTCGGTGCGGGAGACCCGATTCTCGTCGATCATCTACGCCTCACGGTCTCATACCCACCAGGCACCACGCGCTCCCCGGGCGAATCCGTAGGCACCTCCAGCACGGCTCCCAGGCAGGGGCAGTAGCTCCCTCGGCCGCGCCCCCGGGCGATCCACCCTTTTCGTTCGCCGTCCTTGACTGAGAACGGCTGTCCCTAGAGTGTTTTTTCTCCCCCGGACCGCCCATTCCGCCATCCCGGCGGCCCCTGGCGCGCTCCCGAGCCTCCTGCTCATCCCCCGTGGGTAACTCACACCAGCTCCAGCAACCTCGTCGCCGACCGGCCGACCGATCCGTCCGTATCGTGGCGGACGGAAAGTTCCTGCGCGCCGCCTCGAGTCATGCCGGAAGCACGGCGTGGGGTGGCCTCCGGGGGAACGCGACGCCCGGCACCGAAGCCGACGCCCACGGGGCGGACGACGCCACCCGCGAACAGCGCTTCCTCGTCAGAGGCGTGAGCTACGGGACGTTCACCCCCGACGCCCGAGGCGAGCAGTTTCTGGATGCTGCGGCGATCGCGCGCGACTTCCGGGCCATGGCGGCGCTCGGAGCGAACACCGTCCGCGTGTACACCCCGCCTCCGCCCGAGCTTCTGGACGAGGCGGCGCGGCACGGCATGCGGGTGATGGTCGGGCTTCCCTGGTCCCAGCACGTGGCCTTTCTGGACGACGCGCGCATGGCCCGGGCGATCCGCCAGGAGCTCATGACCCACGTCCGCGCTCTGGCTGACCATCCGGCGGCGTTCCTTTTCGCGCTCGGCAACGAGATTCCGGCCGGGGTTGTCCGCTGGCACGGGCGCATGCGCGTCGAGCGCTTCCTCCGCGAGCTCTACGACGAGGCGAAATCAGTCGCACCCGCGAGCCTGTTCACATATGTGAACTTCCCGCCGACCGAGTACCTGGACGTCTCCTCATTCGACGTCTGCGCGTTCAACGTCTACCTGCACCGCGAGCCCGAGCTACGCGCATACCTCGCGAGACTCCAGCACGTGGCGGGACACAAGCCACTTCTGCTGGCGGAGGCGGGCGCCGACAGCATCCGCGAAGGACTGGCCGGCCAGGCCGCGATCACCGCGATGCACGTGCGCGTGGCCCTCGAGGAGGGGGCGTGCGGCGCGATCGCCTTCGCCTGGACAGACGAATGGTGGCGCGGCGGGAGAGCAGTTGACGACTGGGCGTTCGGGCTCGTTGACAGGGAGAGGAGCCCCAAGCCGGCCGCGGCTGCGGTCGCGGCGGCGTTCGCGGACGCGCCCTTCCCTGCTGCCGTACGTGCAACCTGGCCGCGCGTTTCGGTTGTCGTGTGTGCCTACGACGCGGCCGATACACTCGCGGACTGCCTGGACTCACTCGAGCGCCTCGACTACCCCGACTACGAGATCGTCCTGGTCAATGACGGCTCGAGCGACGCGACCAGCGAGATCGCGTACGGACACGAGCGCGTGCGGGTGATAGAAACCACCAACCAAGGACTCGCCGCCGCACGCAACGTCGGGCTGGCGGCCGCCACCGGCGAGATTGTCGCGTACACCGATGCTGACACTCGCGTCGACCCCGATTGGATCACGTTCCTCGTGCAGCCACTGCTGAGCGACGACGACGTGGCCAGCGACGTGGTTGGCTCGGGCGGCCCCAACGTGGTGCCGGCAGACGATCCCTGGATGGCGCAATGCGTGGCACGTGCTCCCGGAGGACCCACGCACGTGCTGCTGGACGATCAGGAGGCCGAGCACGTTCCAGGCTGCAACATGGCGTTCCGGCGGGATGCGCTGATCGAGATCGGCGGGTTCGACCCGATCTACCTACGCGCCGCCGACGACGTGGACATCTGCTGGCGGGTCCAGGCCAGAGGCTGGCGCATCGGGTTCGCACCTGCCGCCTTCGTGTGGCACCACCACCGAAGCAGCCTCCGGGGGTACTGGCGGCAACAGGTGGGCTACGGCGAGGGCGAGACCTGGCTGATGGCTCGCCACCCCGAGCAGTTCCTAGACGGGAAGATGCATTGGCGTGGCCACATCTACAGTCCGCTCCCGTTCGTCCGCTCACTCTCGGCCACGCGTGTGAACGCGGGCGTGTGGGGCACGTCGGCCTTCCCTTCCGTCTACCGAACGGACGTCCACCCGTTCGCCTTCCTGCCGCATTCGATCCGTTGGCAGGCGCTGTCGCTCGCGCTCCTGGCGGTCGGCGTCGCGCTCCTGGCACTGGGCGGGTTCGAGCGGGTCGGCGCGCTGATTCTGTCGGCCGGAGGTCTCGGTGCACTCACGACCCTCGCTCGGAATGCGGCCTACGCGCTCCGCTCTGATCTGAGTTCATTGCCCCGATCCCACCTGCGATACCGCGCAACCATCGCCTGGCTGCACTTCGTGCAGCCCTTTGCGCGTGCCTGGGGGCGCGCGCGGGGCATGCTCGCGCCGCCCGAGCTGGCGCGGCGTCCGGCTCCGGCGCGCCCGGAGATGGAGGTGCGTCCGACACTCCGTGACGCGGCGCGCTCTCTACTGCTGCTCACGGGCGGAGCCGCGGAGGATCGTCTCTGGAGCGAGAGCTGGACCTCGGCTGACCGCGTGCTGGCGCTCCTCACCGAGCGGCTCCGCCGGGCGCGGCCCGTGTGCACCGTCGCCGTGGACGAGGGCTGGTCGCACGATCGCGACGTGAGCGTGCTGATCGGGCGGTGGGCCTGGCTCGACCTGCGCGCGTTAGTGGAGGAGCACGATGAGGGGAGGTGCCTGCTCAGGGTCGGAACCCACCTGCGCCCGACCGCACTCGGAGTGACCACCGCAGTCGGACTCGGCATCGCGCTCACGGTAGCGGCGAGCGCGGGCTTGGCGTATCGCTGGCCGGCCGCCGGCGTCGCCGCGGCCTTGCTGACCCTCGCACTGGGGATGTTCACGGCCGTGCGCACCGCCCGAGCAACCGCAACCGTGCGACAGGGAGTGGATCGGGTCGCGGCGGCGATGGGCATGATCCCTCTGCGCGTGCGCTCCGCACGGCCCCCCCTGTTGGCGCCCTCTTTGCCGCGAACGTATGGCCTGCGCGGCGCGGCGGTGTTCGTGCTGATGATCCTCTCCGTGGGCGCAAGCACGTTCCTGCTTCGTGACGCCGCGATCTCTCGGGTAATCGAATACGGCCCCCGGATGTCCGCCTGGCTCGACACTCCCGGAGGCCTGGCTGTGGGCGTGGATGGCGATATCTACCTGGCCGATTCACACCGCGCGGCGATCCGGCTGATCGACGGGAACAGCCTGGAAGCGACCCCGTACGCGGGAAACCAGGAGCTCGGCGCGGGCTTCTCTGGCGACGGCGGACCCGCCCTCACCGCACAGCTCGACGAGCCCGACGGAATCGCGTTCGCCCCCGACGGCGACCTTCTGATCGCCGACTCCGAGAATCATCGAATCCGGCGCATAGACAAGGTGACGGGAGTGATCACCACGATTGCGGGCACGGGCGTGGCAGGCTGGGACGGAGATGGACGAGGGGCGCTCGAGACCGCGCTGGATCAGCCTTCGGCGGTGGCGTCCGCGCCAAACGGCGACATCTATATCGCCGACGCCATGAACAACCGGATCCGTAGGATCGATCACCGGACCGGGCTGGTCTCCACGGTGGCCGGGGACGGGCGGGTCGTCGAGGAAGGCCCGGTGGGCGATGGCGGACCCGCCACCCAGGCACATCTGTTCATGCCGAGCGACGTAGCGCTCACGCCTGACGGCGACCTCTACATCGCCGACACCCACCACAACCGCGTACGTATCGTTGACGCTCGCACCGGACGCATCCGGACGGTGGCAGGAGACGGCGCCTTCGGGAACGCTCCCGACGGCATTCGGGCGATCCGCGGGAGCCTGGCCGCTCCCTCCGGGATCGCGTTGCTGCCTGGTGCGAACGGCATCACCCTATTCATCGCCGACTCCTACAACGCCGTAATACGCATGGTGGGACCGGACGGCGTGATGCACGCCGTGGACACGGGTGAGAGGCTGCTCGCACCGGCGCGAGTAGCGTTCGCAGCCGCGCGTGGGTGGCTCTATGTGACCGACGCCGGCGACGACAAGCTAGTCGCCGTAAACCTGTCCGTTCTCCGGCCCGAGCTCTTGTCCCAGCGCTCGTCTCAGCTGCCCGCGGCAGTCGAGCGATGAGCGACACGCCCGAGTCCGGCCGTGCGATCCGCGGCCATCATGATCAGCGGGGGTCGCTGTTCGCGTGGATGGTGCCGTATCTGAAGCCGTACCGCGGCCGCCTTGCACTGCTCGGTGGGCTGTTGTTCTTCGAGGTCATGCTCGGGGCGCTCCAGCCCTGGCCGCTCGCCTTCGTGCTCGACTACGTGCTGACCGGTCGACCGCTTCCGCCGCTGCTCGCCGACTGGATCGGTCCGGTCGACGCGCAGGTCCGCGTCGCTCTCCTGGTTGTGGTCGTGCTGGCCGGCGTCGTGCTCGCACTGGCGAACCAGCTGGTGACCCTCCAGACCACCCAGGTGCAAGTGGAAACTGGGCAACGGCTGGTGTACGACCTGCGCTACCGGCTCTTTCAGCACCTTCAGAGCCTCGGCCTCCACCACCACGTAAACACGAACACGGGCGACGCGGTCTACCGAATCGACGTCGACTCGTACTCGATCGACAACCTGGTGATGAGTGGGATCTTTCCGCTTCTCACCTCGACGGCAGCCCTGGTGGTGATGTTCGCCCTAATGGCGAGCATCGACCCCTCGATCGCGCTGCTCTCGCTCACCGTGGTGCCGTTCCTGTTCCTCTCGCTCCGGCACTACATGCGCACGCTGGTCCATCGGATCGAGGATGTGAAGTCGCTCGAGTCCAGGCTTGTCGAGCGGCTGTACGAAGTGTTTGCGGCAATGCGTTTGGTAAAGAGCTTCGCACGCGAGCCATTCGAGGCTAAGCGCTACAGGAAAGCCGGAGACGCAGTCATGGAAGCGCGCATTGCGATCACGTGGAAGGAGTCACTCTTCTCGGTCACGGTGAGCACGATCGCCCTCCTGGGCACGGCGCTCGTGCTGATCGTAGGAGGTCTGCACGTAATCGACGGTAGGATGACGATCGGCGAGCTGACGGTCGTGCTCACCTACCTGGGCTCGGTATACGGCCCTCTCTCGGAGGTCGCACACACGAGCGGTCAGCTCCAGGACGCGCTCGCAGGCGCTCGCAGGGTGCGCGCCACGCTCGCAATCGAACCCGAGGCCTTGGAGCCGCCAGACGCGCTTTCTGCCGATCGACTCGCCGGCTCCGTGCGTTACGAACGCGTCGGTTTCAGCTACCCGGACGGCACCGAGGTCCTCAGCGACATCAGCTTCACTGCATCCCCCGGCGAGATGGTCGCGCTGGTCGGTCTCACCGGAGCAGGCAAGACCACCCTAGTGAGCCTCGTCCCGCGCCTCTACGAGGCGAACAGCGGTCTCGTGCTGCTGGACGACGTGGACGTCCGACGCTACGGTCTCCGTTCGCTCCGCGACCGGATCGCGATCGTGCCACAGGAGCCCGTCCTCCTCCAGGGCACCATCGCAGACAACCTCCGCTACGGACGCCTCGACGCTACCCCCGAGGAGATCGAGGCAGCAGCACGTGCCGCGCACGCGCACGACTTCATCGTAGGCCTGCCGAAAGGATACGACACGGAGATCGCGGAGGCGGGCGGTGGTTTGTCGGGCGGTGAGCGGCAGCGCCTTTCGGTCGCACGCGCGCTCCTCAAGGATGCACCGATACTGATCCTCGACGAGCCGACGTCTTCGTTGGACGCCATCTCCGAGGCGGTCGTCTTCGCCGCACTCAAGAAGCTGCGGGCGGGCCGCACCACGATCGTGATCGCGCATCGGTTGTCGACCATACGCGACGCGGATCGGATCCTGGTGCTCGACGGTGGGCGGATCGCCGCGCAGGGCCGCCACGAGGAGCTGCTGAAGGCGAGCCCACTGTACGCGCGCATGTGCGAGCGGCTCTCGCTCGGACGCTCGCTGGACGACCCCGAAACGGTGGACGAGCTGATCCAAGCATCGGCGACCACTGAATGAAGGTCGTGGTGGCAGGGATCATCGCCCGTTACCCCTTCGGGGGGGTGACCTGGTGCTCCCTCATGTACGTGCTGGCGCTGCGCGACCTCGGCCACGAAGTGCTCTACCTCGAAGACACGGGCGAGTGCGTGTACGACCCGGTGCAAAACGCCCGGACGCTCGACCCCGGCTACGGCACCGCGTTGATTCACCGCACGCTGGAGCCGTTCGGCTTGGGCGAGCACTGGGCGCTCGTCAACTACGACGGATCGTACCACGGGCGAAGCGTCGAAGAGGTGCGACGCTGGTGCGCCGATGCCGACCTCTTCCTCAACCTTTCGGGCGGATGTTGGTTCTGGCGGGACGAGTACGTGCGCATCCCCCGCAAAGCCTTCATCGATTCTGACCCGGCCTTCACCCAACTCGCGATTGCGAAGGCGGAGCCGTGGTACGTAGAGTTCTTCCAGGGCTTCGACCGACTGTTCACATTCGGCGCCAATATCGGCACACCAGCTTCTCCGGTTCCGACCGGTACGTTCACGTGGTACCCGACTTGGCAGCCGATCGCGCTCGACCAGTGGCGTCCTTCCGTACCGCCCGGAGATCGCTTCACCACCGTGATGACATGGCGCATCGAGAGCTTTGCCGACGTGGGCGGCAACAAGGATCAGGAGTTCCTCGGCTTTCTGGACCTTCCTGCGCACACCGATCAGCGCTTTCGCATCGCAGTGAACGGTCCTCAGAACTTGCTGCGCGAACACGGCTGGGACCCGGCGGACGCGATGGCGGTGTCACGCACGCCGGGGGAGTACCGCCAGTTCATCCAGAGCTCGCGCGCCGAGTTCGGCGTTGCCAAGCATACATACGTGACCACGCGTTCCGGCTGGTTCAGCGACCGTACCGAGTGCTACCTCGCGTCCGGGCGGCCGGCCCTCGTGCAGGACACGGGGTGGACCGACCATCTGCCGCACGGTGAAGGGCTTCTGGCGTTCGCGAGCCCGGACGAGGCGCTGGCCGGGATCGACCGCATCAACGGCGACTACGCCCGGCATGCCCGTAGCGCCGAGGAGATTGCGCGGGATCACTTCGATGGATGCCGAGTGCTCACGAAGCTGATCGAGGAGGCGTGAGCTCGCGGGCCGCGACCGGCAACGGCCCGCTGCGGATCGCGCACGTGGGGCCAGTCGCGACTTCGACGCCTCCCCCAAAGTCGGGATCGGTCGAGGTGATGACCTCGCTGCTCACAGAAGGGCTGGTCTCGCGCGGCCACCACGTCACGCTGTTCGCCACCGGCGACTCGGTCACCTCGGCAGAGCTGCACGCGATCTACGCGCAGGGTTACTGGCACGACGAAAGCATGTGGCCTTGGGAGCTCTGCGAGATGCTCAACCTCGCAGCCGCGGTCGAACGTGCTCACGACTTCGACTTGATTCACTACGAGGCTGCGTACTACCCGATGTCCCTCGCGTTCGCGCGCATCTGTCCGACCCCGATTCTCCAGACGCTCCACCACTCGCCGACCCGCGAGGAGGTACGACTCTGGTCGCGCTACCCGGAGGCGCCGTTCGTCGCCGTCTCGCAGGAGCAGGCACGCCTGCTCGACGGCATGAATGTTGTGGGCGTCGTGCTGCACGGAATCGACACCGACGCGTTCTCCCTTAGGGAAGACCCGGACGACTATCTACTTTTCCTCGGGCGGTTCACCGAGGGCAAGGGGGTACTGAAGGCGATCGAGGTCGCGCGCCGGGTCGGTATCCGGCTGATCCTGGCCGGCGGGGAGGAGGAGTACTACCGCGAGCACGTCGCCTCCCTCGTGGACGGGGTCAACGTGGTCTACCACGGGGAGGCCGACCACGATACGAAGGTGCGGCTCTACTGCGGAGCGCGTGCGCTGCTCTACCCGATTCAGGCGCGGGAGCCCTTCGGGCTCGTGCTCGCAGAGGCGATGGCGTGCGGCACGCCCGTAGCCGCACTGGACCGCGGGGCCGTCCGCGAGGTGGTGGACGATGGCGTGACCGGGATCGTGTTCGACGACCTCGACGACATGGTCGGTGGGCTCGCACGCGTGCTCGCGCTCGACCGCCGCGCCGTCCAGGGGCGAGCGGTAGACCGTTTCGGAGCCGCACGCATGGTGGACGAGTACGTCGATGTCTATCGGCGATTAGCAGGACCGGGGCAGAACGGATGATGGCAAGGGCGCGCCACGAACGTGCACGAGCCGCCGCGCGGGCAGGCGACGCCGGGTCCCGCGACGCGGGTTCGCTGGCTGGCCGTACGATCGTCGTGGTGCTCGCGCACCCGGATGACGAGGCCCTCGCGTGCGGGGGCACCCTCGCCCGCGCGGTCGACGCAGGCGCGCACGTGGTGCTGGTGTGTGCGTCGCGCGGCGAGCTGGGCTCGGTCAGCGATCCCGCGCTCGCGCCGGGCGGCGACCTCGCTTCAGCTCGAGCCCGCGAGCTGACTGCCTCGGCCCGCACGCTGGGAGCCACCGAAGTGGTCCAATTGGCCCATCCCGACGGCTACCTGCGCTGGACCGACGGGCTGGACGAGGACATATCGGCAGCGCTCGAGCGCTGCAGTCCCGATGCGGTGATCACGTTCGACTCCGATGGGCTCTACTGGCACGGAGACCACATTGGCGTGCACGAGCGCGCGACGAACGTGGTGACCGCGCTCGGGACCGGCGCCCCCGCGCTCTACTACGTCAGCCTGCCGACGGGAGCGATGCGCGCAGTGGTGGACGCCGCGCACATTCGCGGTGGCGCGCCGGACGGAAGCGACCTGTGGGGGATCTCTCCGGACGCTTTCGGCATCGGAGCGCCCACTCCGAGCTTCCGGGTGGACGTACGTCCCTGGATGGACCGAAAGCTGGCGGCGATCCGCTGCCACCGGACCCAATTCAGCTCCCTGAGCCCCTTCGCCCAGATCGACGAGCACGAAGCGGGCCGCTGGCTGGGATGGGAGCATTTCCGGCGAGCGGCCATCGGAAGGGATCAGCGCCCCGTCCTGGAGGGCCTGGGCGAGGCGATGGGCGAATGAGGCCCGCGACGCTCGACATTCTACGCTGCCCGTACTGCGGCGGCCGGCTCGAGTTGGTCGACTCGCTCCCCCACCGTCACGAGGGCGACGCCGTCATCGAGGGCATCCTCGGCTGCCTCTGCTGCATCTTCCCCGTGGTGTCGGGGATCCCGGTGCTGCACCTGCAACCGAGCGCTGTGTCGGCACGCGAGGCGCTCGAGGAGGGCGATCCCGATCGAGCGTTCCGTATTCTCGTCTCGGAGGACGAGGAGCACGCGCGCCGTTTTGCCGAGGCGGCGACCACGCCCGGCACGACCTTCCGTGAGCTGGCCGACACGCTCGGCGAGGAGCTCGAGAGCGTCTACTTCCTGTACCGCTTCTCGGACCCGTCCTACGTCGTGGCGAGCGCAGTCGTGCGCGCGGTCGCTGGAACCGTGCTCGAGGGCGGTGGCCGGGCGATCGACGTCTGCGGTGGCTCCGGCCACCTCACCCGCCTGCTCCTCGAGGTGTCCACACCCGCCCCGGTCATCGCCGATCTCTATTTCGCGAAGCTCTGGCTCGCAGCCCACCGCGTCGCTCCTGGCTGCGAGCCGGTGTGCTGCGACGGAAACGCACCGCTCCCGTTCGCGCGCGGCGCGTTCGGCCTCGCGCTCTGCGCCGACGCCTTCATGTACGTCTGGACCAAGCGGCAACTCGTCGGCGAGATGGAGCGGCTCGTCTACCATGGAGGCCCGGCGGCCGTCGCGATTACGCACGCGCACAACCAGCTGGTGTGGAGTCCGTCGCACGGAGACCCGCTTCCGCCGGAGGGCTATCGCGACCTGTTCGAGAGCTTGAACCCGCGTCTCTTCGCGGAGGAGCGGCTGCTGGACGACGTGGTGGCTGGAGGTCCGCTCGACCTCGCCCGCCGGGACGGCGCGAAGGCGCTGGCGGCCGATCCTGCGCTCACCGTGGTCGCGACGTCCGGCGAGGGCACCGCGCGCTCCGTGCTCCGCCCGCACGCACTCGTCGACGAACCGCCTGTCCGGGGCAAGCTTGGGCTGAATCCGCTCTACGCGGTCGAACAGACGCGTGACGACGTTCGGCTTCGCCTCGCCTTCCCATCGGAGGACTACGAGGAGGAGTACGGGTCGTGCCGCCGCTACCTGCCCGAGGAGATTACAATCGAGCGCACCACCCTCGCGGCGATCGAGGAGGGGCAACTGACGCCCAGAGTGCGTGAGCTGCTCCGCCGGCGTGTAGTGCTGGACGTGCCAGGAAAGTACCATTGAGGCGACGGGTCAGACCGCCCCGACCCCTTCAGCGGAGGCGCTCCATGAGGAACCTCGCCTTTGTGACCGCCGCGGCCGTCCTGATGCTTCCCGCCCCCTTGCCCGCCCAGAACGTCTCCCCCGAGCGGTACCAGACGATGGCCAAGGACATCCTCCGGGAGATGATTGAGGCCAACACGACGGTAGACGAGGGCAGCACGGTGGGGCTCGTCCGTGGCGTGGAGCGCAGGCTGCTCCAGGCCGGCTTCGCTCCTGCAGACCTGTTCATCGCGGGTCCGATCCCCGAGGAGCCCAGCCTGGTGGTGCGTCTTCGGGGCCGTAGCGACACCCGCAAACCGATTCTCCTGCTCGCGCACATCGACGTAGTCGCTGCGCGCGCCGATGACTGGAGCGAGGGGCTCGACCCCTTCGTCTTCACGGAGCGCAACGGATGGTTCTACGGGCGCGGCACGGTGGACGACAAGGACGAAGCGGCGATCTACGTCACGAACCTGATCCGGATGAAGGAGGAGGGCTTTGTTCCCGATCGCGACGTCATCGTTGCGTTGACCGGTGACGAGGAGGGGGGTGACCACAACGGGGTCGCATGGCGATCGCCAACCACCGCGACCGGATCGACGCGGCGTACGCGCTTAACGAGGGCGGAGGTGGGACCGAGCAGGGCGGTCGGAGGATCTCGAACAACGTGCAGGCCTCCGAGAAGGTGTACCTTTCCTTCACCTTCGAAGCGACGAATCCGGGTGGCCACAGCTCACTCCCCCGCGCCGACAACGCGATCTACGACCTGTCCCGCGCGCTGACCGCGGTCTCCGAGCACCGCTTTCCGGTCGTGCTCAACGAGGTGACCCGCGCCTACTTCACGGGCACCGCCGAAACCGTGGGTGGTACGGTCGGCGACGCGATGCGGCGGGTGCTCGCCGACCAGACCGACGTGGCCGCTGTCGCGGTGCTCGAGCGTGAGCCCGCCTACAACTCCCGCCTGCGCACGACCTGCGTCGCCACGGAGCTGTCCGGGGGCCATGCCCCCAACGCCCTGCCGCAGCGCGCCGCCGCCACCGTGAACTGCCGCATTCTTCCCGGGGAAGATCCGGTGACCGTGCACGCGACGCTCCAGCGGCTGGCAGGAGACAGAGTAACGGTCTCACCCCAGGACGAACCGAATCCCAGCCCGCCCTCACCCCTCACCGAAGAGGTTTTTGGCCCCATCCGCTCGATCACAACGGCGATGTGGGGGGTTCCGGTCCTCCCCATCATGAGCACGGGAGCGACCGACGGCCTGTACCTACGGCAGGCGGGCATCCCAGTGTACGGCGTAAGCGGCCTGTTCGGGGACATCGACGACGTGCGCGCACACGGTCAGAACGAGCGCATCAGGGCGGACCAGTTCTTCGAGGGCCAGGAGTTCCTCTACCGCCTGGCCAAGGCGCTGAGCAGCCCCGGCTTGAGCTGAAGCCATTATTCGGGCTGTGCGCCCCTCGGGGGCCTGCACGCCACGAGCATGCGGTAGCGCATGAGTCCGCGCGCGTAGAGGCGCTCCAGCATCAGTCCCGCGTACAGCGAATCCACCAGCTCACCGAGCGCGGTAGCGCCGAGTAAACGCCGCAGCCTGCGATTGACGCGCACCAGTCGCTCGCGCCGGTCTGGATCCCTCGGGACGACAAGCGGGGTCAAGTCCTCGTCGTGTTCCACGTCGAGACCGGCATCCCCGAACGCGGAGGCGAGTCCGGCTGACCGCGCGATCCGCGGGCAGCGCCACCCCTCCCGGAACGCCACGAAATCGGAATCGTCGTCCGTCAGCGCATCCGCGGGAACGTCGTCGACCACGGCGAGTCTGCCACCGGGACGAAGCGATCCCGCCAGGTTCGCGATCGCGCGGACCGGGTCGCGCGCGTGCGCGAGCGATTCGATGGCTACGATCAAGTCCGCTCCGTCAGGCACCAGATCGGTGAGCGGGTCGTCGCACGAGCGCACGTGGAAGCGACAGGCACCGGCGACTCGGCGCCGGCGAGCCTCGCGCCCGGCGCGTGCCCGCTGGTCCTGGCTCAGCGTGATTCCGTCATGGCGTCCGCCGAGGTGCTCGGGAAGAAAAAAAACGGTCCCGCCGAGCCCGCAACCCGCGTCGATCGCACGAGGGTCGCGGATCGGTCCGATCGCGGAGAGCAGGCGCTCGTGCACGACCGCATGGGACGTGACGTCGGGGCGCTCCGAGCGCAGCCTGCGATGGAGGGTAAGCGTCTGGTCGCCGCTGCCGCTCAGCCAACGGGCCACACCCTGGAAGCGGCCGAGCCAGTCGTAGTAGCGGCCGAGCTGGCTACTCATGGCATGTCGCGTGGGGCAACGAGCTAAGGGCGCCCAAATTCGTCTGAGATAAGGAAGGCGAGTACCGGGGCCGAGACGTACCTAGATGGTACGCCGCAGGTCACGGCACGGAGCCTGACGCCGTATCAGGCGAATTTCGGCGCCCGCCTCTAGTCGCCCGCGATGCCCTGACTGATCATATCCATCAACCAGTGCCCTGAGCGGTGCACCTTGGCATGGACGTAGGGAAGGTTGTGACGGGTGAGCCGACCGTGAATCGGCTTCCGGTCCACCACGCGGATTCCGGCCTCCTCGACCGCGCGCACCTTTTCGGGATTGTTGGTGAGGAGCTGCACACGCTCGACCCCGAGGTACTTCAGGATCTCGACGGCCGCGTCGTAGCGGCGCTCGTCCGCGCCGAACCCCAGAGTGCCGTCCGCATCGATCGTGTCCAGTCCTTCCTGCTGGAGCGCATAAGCTCGGAGCTTGTTGCCGAGTCCGATGCCGCGCCCCTCCTGCGCCAGGTAGACGAGCAGGCCGCCGCCCTGCGCGGTGAAGTGGCGCAGGGACCCCTGTAGCTGCTCGCCACAGTCGCAGCGGAGGCTGCCGAAGACGTCGCCCGTGAGGCAGGCCGAGTGAAGGCGAACCGGGACCGGGTCCGGCCACTGCTCGCGCGCGCCGATCAGGATCGCGACGTGCTGAACGAACCCGTTGCGCTCTCGGAAGAACACGAAGCGAGCCGCCTCCGCGTCCCCCAACGGGACGGGCGCCTCGGCAACGTGGGTCACCTCGATGCCAGCCTTGGCGACGACGCTCTCGATCTCAACGCCGCTGACGTCGAGCACAACCCCGTCGCCGAGCCACTCGAGCAGGCGCGACACGCGCATCGGATCAGGCACGACCGCTACGACAGCCGGGATCAGCTGGCCGACCCGAGCGAGGGTGAGGCCCGCGGACTCCGTCGTGGTAGCGGGCCGGACCTCGAGCTGGCCCAAAGGCCGGGCGGCGGTCGCGATGCGGTGAATGGCTGCTGGAGTAGCGTCCCGATCCAGGCCGATGCTCAGGTGCCGGGGCGGCCCCCCGTTCGCCAGTCCCATCGCGTGCCCGCGATGGTGCGTGACCACCACGCGCAGGCCGGAGTCGAGCTCACGGAGCTGCTCGAGCCGCTCCCCGGTGACCCCTTCGACCGCCGTCACCAAGGCGGAGCTGCCCGGGTCAGTGACGTAGACAGCCCGTCCCTGTCGAAGCTCGAACAGTCCGCGTTCCGCTTTGTGCGCCATTAGGTCAGATGGTATCGTTCGCGCCGGAGCGACACTCGCTGGGTGGCCCCGAAACGGGGTGCCGCGCTGTCGTGCGCGGAGCGCTCGGGACGGGAGTCCTGATGCGGTCGAGCGGGTGCCCGCCAATGAAGCCATCTGGCGAACGAGGGGCCCCGAGGGTGTTGAGGCTGACGGTTGCCTGGGTGCTTGTCAATGGTCTGCTGATGGCTCCCGCGTGGCTCAGCGCGGCCGTCACGGACGATGGGGCCGTTGGCACAGCCGGTTGGATCGCCCTCGAGGCCACGCTGGCCGCGGGAGGGCTGTCCCTGCTGCCTCGGCGACGCTGGAGCGTCGGTCTGGCGTGGGCTGTGGCCGTCGCCGTCGTCCTGATCACGGCGATCGGCGTCGTCGACGTGGTGTTCCAGGTCAGCCTCGCCCGTCCGCTCAATCTCTTCCTCGACCTCTATCTGGCGAGCGCCGTATACAACCTTTCAGTCGGAAACATGGGCTTCACGATCACGCTCCTCGCGGCGATGGCCCTCATCCTGTCCACTTGGGCGGCGAGCTTCGGGCTGGCCCGTCTTCTCACCCCCGCCGGCGACGGTGCGGGACGGTCGGAGCGCAGGCTCGCAGGGATCGCCCTGGTAGCCCTGTTCGCGCTCGGGGTCGCGGCCGGGGCGAGCCCTGTGGTGGGAAGCCTGTTCTCAGCCCCCGCCGCGCGGCTGGCACGGGCGCAAGGCGCCCTCCTGCGCGCCACCTGGGAGGAGCGCGAGCGGTTCGGGGCCGAGCTCACCAGCCCCCATAGTTATGCCGCTCTACCCGGCCTCCTTTCCCAGCTCCAAAACCGAGACGTTCTGATCACCTTCATCGAGTCCTACGGGATGGCCGCGCTCGACGACCCCGAGTTCGCCGCAGTGATCCGTCCCCGGCTGGATGGATCGGCCGAGCGCCTGGCGGGCGCGGGGCTCCACCTCGCGACCGGCCGGCTCACGTCGCCCACCACGGGCGGCCAATCATGGTACGCGCACGGAACGGTGATCAGCGGACTCTGGCTTTCGAACCAGCTGCGCTACGAGCTGCTGCTGGCGAGCGACCGCGAGACCTTGGTGGACGACTTCCGGCGTGCGGGTTATCGGACCGCCGCGCTCATGCCCGCGATCACGATGCGTTGGCCCGATGGGGAAAGGCTGCGCTACGACGAGGTGCACACCGCCGCCAACATCCCCTATGCCGGTCCTCCGCTCTACTGGGTAACGATGCCGGACCAGTTCACCTGGTCGTATCTCCAGCGCACGGTTCGCCCGAGCGACGACGATCGCCCGCACTTCGTCGAGGCGGCTCTGGTCAGTAGCCACGCACCATGGACGCCGATCCTGCCCATGATCGACTGGAATGAGGTTGGCGACGGTTCTCAGTTCGCGCCGTTCAAGCAGGAGGGGCACCCGCCCGAGGAGCTCTGGATCGACACCGACCAGCTGCGTCGCCAGTACGCTCAGTCGATGGACTACTCCCTCCAGGCCATGACCGGCTTCGCCGAGCGCTACGTCGATGACGAGACACTTCTGGTCGTGATGGGCGACCACCAAGCGGCACCGTGGGTCACCGGGGCGGCCAGCGCCGACGTCCCCGTGCACGTGATCGCCGGTGATCCCGCGCTGCTCGAGCCGTTCCTGGCCTGGGGCTTCCTGGTGGGCGCCGTCCCCGATACTGCCCAGCCCGTGCATCGCATGGACGAGTTCCGCGGCTGGTTCGTACATGCCTTCAGCAATCCGCCGGAGGCAGACGATGCGCGGTGCAGGGCCGCGCACGGCTGTTGACCGCGGGCTCCTGGAGCCCCTGACGGAAGGATCCCCGTTTCTCGCTCTCTCGCCCGTTCCGACGAGCTCGAGGTTCCTTGCCCCCCCGTATCCTCCGTCCTACCGTCACGGCCGGCCGGGGAGATGAAGCACATCCCCTTCCTCGAGCCGTACCCGTGGGAACGATCTCTCGCCATCGGGAGCACCCGATCGTGCCAATCACCTGGGGCGTCTACGGTGCGCCGATCGCGGGCGAGCTCGCGACTCCACCACACCCGGTCGCGGACATCGGGAGCTCCGCCGCTCCATCGCCCGTCGTCGAGGAGGGATCGTGACGACCATACGCATCGGCGCCCGCTACGATGGGGGCGCGCGGTTCTTCCACTGGCTGTTCGTGCTCCTCTTCCTGGCGCAGGTCCCCGCCGGGATCGCCATGGTGGTGCCGGCCATGATCGGGGATTTCCCTGTCCTGCCCGGGGTCGAGCAAGCCACCGTCGACGCGATCTACGTCTTCCACAAGGGACTCGGAGCCGTTCTACTCGTGGTCGTCTTCGCCCGGCTGCTGTGGCGGATCACGCACCCCGCGCCGCCCCTGCCCGACACCATCCCCGAGTTGGAGCGTCGCATCGCCGGGGGGACGCACGCCTTCATGTACGTCCTGATGGTCGTGGCCGTGGTGACCGGGTACGTGCACGTGATCGGCCTGGGGTTCCCCATTGAGCTGCTGGACGCGCTGGGTGTACCGCCGCTCATCCCCAGGATGGAAGGCATCGCCGTCGTGTCCTCCTTCGTGCATCGCTTCACGGTCATCTTGCTGGTAGGGGTCGTGGCCATTCACGTGGCCGAGGTGCTCCGCCATCACTGGGTGCTGAAAGACGGAATCCTCGGCCGAATGTGGCCCCCCCTTGGTGGCGGCCCGACCGCACCCGACCAGCCTGGGTCGGGGCGCACGGGCACGGGCGTTGATCCCTCTCCACCGCGTTGAGCGGTGGCTCGGGCTCCTGCGGTCGCTCTTGATCTACTGGCGGCCCGGGCGACAGCGGGGGCTGCGGCGGCTTTACCGCGCGCTGGTCGGACGAGGTGATCTGGTGTTCGACGTCGGCGCCCACCTGGGTGACCGATCGGCCGCGTTCAGCGCGCTCGGCGCTCGCGTGGTCGCGCTCGAGCCTCAGCCGCATGTCCGCCGTTGGCTCGCGCTACTGGTCGGCGGGAGGCCGGGCGTGATCGTCCGGGGAGAAGCCGTCGGCCGTGTGCAGGGCACGGCCCGACTCAGCCTGAGCCACCGGAATCCGACGGTCTCCTCGCTCTCCGAGCGGTGGCACAGCTCACTTCCCGAAGCCAACGCGGGCTTTCGCAACGTGCGCTGGGAGGAGACGGTCGAGGTGGCGGTCACGACACTGGACGCCCTGATCGCCACGTATGGCGTCCCGCGCTTCTGCAAGATCGACGTGGAGGGCTTCGAAGCAGAGGTGCTGGCCGGGCTCACGCAACCGGTGCCGGCGCTCTCGGTGGAGTTCGTCGCCGGCGCGCTCGACGTGGCGGCATCGTGCGTGCGCCGGATCGAGGCCCTCGGGAGCTATCGATTCAACGCGATCCCCGGAGAGACCCGGCGTTTCGTGCGCGACCGGTGGATGACGCCTGACGAAATGATCGGCTGGCTCGAGGGCGGCGCGGGCGGCGCCTCTTCGGGGGACGTATACGCGCAGCTCGCGACGGTCGATGGCCTGGCGCACGTCGAAGCGGGCCGGGCGCCCCAGCGCACCGCAGGCCGCGAGATGGTTGAACATGATGGCTGAGCCGGTCATCCGCTGGTGGCAGTCGCTGACCACAATCGAGGCCGACGCGCTCACCGCCGCCGACCCGGTCGCAGTCCTTCCGCTCGCAGCGATCGAGCAGCACGGACCGCATCTGCCACTTTCGACCGACCTCGACATCGGGCTCGGCCTGATCGCGGAAGCCTTCCGCCGCCTGCGTCCCGACTTCCCCGCCCTGGTGCTTCCCCCCCAGGCGGTGGGGTGCAGCCGGGAGCACGCGCGCTTCGCGGGCACGCTGTCCGTGGAGCCCGAGCTGCTCGGCGCGCTGATCGAGGGGGTCGGGGACGGGATGGCCGCCGTCGGCGTCCGGCGGCTGGTGCTCAGCAACAGCCACGGCGGCAACCGCCATGCGATGGACGACGCGGCGCTCCGCCTTCGCGACGCGCACGACATGCTGGTGGTGAAGGCCAGCTGGTTCCGCTTCCCTCGTCCGGACGACGTCAGCCTCACGGACGGCGAGTGGCGCCACGGGCTGCACGCCGGGGCGGTCGAGACCGCGATGATGCTCCACCTCCGGCCGGACCTCGTGCGCCTCGGCGAGGCTCCCGACGCACGCTCACTGGGCGAGGACCTCGAGGGGACGATGGCTCGGATCGGACCCGAGGGCGCGGCCTCCTTCGCCTGGCTCGCGGCCGACCTGCACCCGTCGGGAGCGGTGGGGAACGCACGCGCCGCCGACGCACCGCTCGGAGAGCGCCTGGTTTCCCACTACGGCAGCGTGCTCGCCGACGTGATCCGAGATGCGCGCGCGTTTCCGCTGGAGCGGCTCCGCTGAGCGGGGAGCCCGAGCTGGACGAGAGCACGGCGTGGGCGCTGGTCCGGGCGGCGCGAACTTGGTGGACCAACAGGCGTGAGCGGGTGCAGCTCACGAACGGGCCCGAGGACGGGACGTGGCTGGAGATCGAGCCGCCCGACGACGTCGATGGCGACGGGAGCGGTGGAGGGAATCCTCGTTGGCAGGCCTCTGCTGCGCCCTCCGAGGCGGCCCGCGAGATCCTCGACCTCTATATCCCCATCGTGCTCGCGCCGGAGTTGGTGATCGGTCAGCTCGGACAGAGCCTGGACGGACGCATCGCCACCGAGACCGGACATTCGCACTACGTCACCGGTCGGGAGGACATCCTGCGGCTGCATCGTCTGCGCGCGCTCGCGGACGCCGTGGTGGTGGGAGCCGGCACCGTCGCGCACGACAACCCGCGCCTCACCGTTCGCGAGGTCGAGGGAGAGAATCCGTTCCGGGTAGTCCTCGACCCGGACTCCCGCCTTACGCCGGACCGGCACTTGTTCTCCGACGGCGCTGCGCCCACCCTGGTGGTGCGTCGAGCGGGCGGACCCGCGGACCCTGAATGGGTCGCCACGACGGAGGCGATCGAACTGCCCGCAGGACCGAACGGCTTCCAGCCCGACTCGGTGCTGGAGGTTCTGCACGCGCGCGGGCTCAAGCGTGTCCTGGTCGAGGGCGGGGGGGTCACGGTCTCCCGCTTCCTCGAGGCCGGTGCGCTCGATCGCCTGCACATCTGCGTCGCACCCGTCCTGATCGGCTCCGGGCCTCCGGCGCTCACCCTCCCGCCGGTGGCGAACCTCGCGCAGGCGCTGCGTCCTCGCTGCCGTCACTTCCGACTTGGCGCGGACCTCCTCTTCGACCTCGACCTGCGCTGAGCAGGACGAGCGCGCCCGGCAGCGTCGACGCCAACACCAGCAGCCCGTACGCTGCGGACGCCGCGACGCCGTCTTCCGCGGTCAGGCCCACCGCGCTCCACAGCCCCGCCGCAGACGCCTCGCGCACACCCCAGCCCGCGATCGTGACCGGAATGAGCATGCTCAACAACACAGGCGGAATCAGCGGCACGAGCGTAACCAAGGGCGTGGGCAACCCGACCGCGCGAGCCGCGGCCACGTAGATCGCCAGATAGGAGGCGACCACGAGCGCCGACGTGCCGAGCTGGATCCCGATCACGTCCCGCGCGAGCAGCGCCCGGTGGGCGTCGTGCCAGACCGACGGTGCGTCGCGCCGCTGCCTGAGTAGGCGCGTTCCGAGCGCGAGGGCCGCAGCCACGACGGCAAGCGCGGTCCATCCGCGAACGGCACCGGCGAGCGGCAGGCTCGCCAGCGCAAGCACTGCCACGACGCCCATCACCACCTGCCCGGACGCACGCTCCAGGATCACCGCGCGCGCAGCGGGACCGAGCACGGTGCGGGGAATCGTGCCGGACGACGCGTCGGGGATCACGCCGCTCACCGGGGCGGACGCAGCGACCGGGGCCGCTCGGCCGTGCCGCCAGGCGCGCGTAATGTCACCCATCACACCTCCCGGTAGCAGCTGGTTGAGGAAGGTGGCCAGATAGTACTCGCGAAGCGCGGCGCCGAAGGGCAGCGCGAGCCCGAGCCGGGCGGCGGTAATCCGCCAGCGCAGCGCGAGCAGCGCCATCTGGGGAAGTGAGAGCCCGAGGCCGATCATGACCCACACGGGATCGAGGTCGCGCAGCCGGCGCACCAGGACGTCGCCGTCGAGCAGCCGGAACAGGCCTGCCAGCAGTCCCGCACTGACGGCGAGGCGCACGAGGACGAGGACGCGTCCAAGCGTGGCGGGCGCTTCGTTCATTCCGGCGGCAGAGCGAGCAGGTCCGAGTGGCTGACCACCACACGGAACCGGTCAGACCGAGCGATCTGCCCTCGGCGGTCGGCCCAGGCCCGCGCGCGCGCGGCGTGCGTGGGACGCAGCTCCTCCGTAGCGCGCGCCCATCCCTCGATAAGCGCGATCACCAACGAACGCTCATTCGGACCGAGCACCCATGGGCTCGGCGCGAGTTGGGTGCGATATCCCGCGTGGATGAACGCGCGCTCCGCGCCCGCCCCTGCGGTCTGCCCCAGCGCGGGCCCCGTTCCCTTATCCCCTCGCTGGTGCGCGCGCACCGCATCGGCCACCAGCTCGTCGTCCGGATCCCCATGCGGGGACCACTCGATGGCGCCGTTCCAGGTGAGCGCGAAGAACGCCGCCGCGCGCGCCGATCGACACGCCTCGACCAGTCGGTCCAGCCAGGTCTGGGAGACCAGGTCGAGCAACGCCGACGCGGTCACCAGGTCCGTACCGGCCACGACCTCGATGCCCTCGCGCGCGAGATCACCGCACACGAGGTCCACACGCGCCACTCCTGGAACACGCGCCAGGCCCGCGGCCCTGGCGCGTGCGATCAGAGATGGATCGTGATCGACCAGCGTCCACGCCTGTGCGCGCATCTGCCCGACGGCGCGGCTCGAGAATGGCGCGGAGTCCTCGCTCGGGCGCTCGTCCCCGGCAAGCCTCGGCGCGAGATAGCGGACATTGGAGCCGGTGCCGCTGCCCAGATCGACCACCCGCGACGCCCGGCCCGCCCGCCACCAGTCGCGCAGGCTCGCCAACGCGAGTTCGGAGCGGGAGCGGTGGTCCACCGGCTCGCGCAACGCCAGCCAGTCGGGCGTGAAGGTCTCGCGCGTCACGCGTCCGGTGTTCCGAGTTCTGTCGAGAGCACTACGAGCCGGGGGCGAGCTCGACGAGCGCGCGCGCGAACAGGCCGGCCGCACGGTCCCAGCCCGGAAGCTCGAGCGCGTGGCGTCGCGCGGCCGAGGCGAGGGTAGCCCGCCGCGCTGCGCCCGCGGAGCCCGCAACCAGGTGGCCGATCGCGTCCGCCAGGGCGGTGGCGTCACCGGGAGGGACCAAGATGCTCGCGGTGCCGGGGACTGTGTGGGGCACCGCACCCCCCGTGGTGCCGATCACGGGAAGCCCGCGCACTAGCGCCTCCGCATAGGCCATCCCGTACCCCTCGTAGTGGGAGGGCAGCACGAACAGGGACGCGTGGTGATAGAGGTCATCGAGCACAGGTTCTCCACACTCACCGACGAATTCGATCCGATCGTCGAGTCCGTCGGCCCTCACCTGGGCCAGCACCGCCTGGGCGTACTCGGGCGCGCGGTCGAGGCTGCCCGCGCAGACGCAGCTCCACGGCATGGCCAGAAGGCGGGAGAGCGCCTTCGCCAGCAGATCCTGGCCCTTCCTCGGGATCACGGTGCCGACACAGAGCAGCCGCGGGGGCTGGCCAGCACCCGGTCCGACTGCCGGGCGCGCGGGGCTCGTTCCGGGTGGGACCGCACGCAGCCGCGCCTGTGGCACCCCGTACTCGAGCAACCGCTCACAGGTGAAGGAGCTAGTCACGATGACGCCCGCGCACGCACCGAGCGTCTCGCGCTCGAGCGCGGCCAGCCGCGCACGCTCCGCCTCATCGAGCCCGGTCTCGTCGGCCAGAGGATGGTGTACGAGGCCGACTAGACGGAGCCGACCGGCGTGCTCCTGGACGGTTCCGGGAAGCGCGCCGATGCCGAGGCCGTCCATCAATACCCGCTCCCCGTCCGGAATCCGGGTCAGGGTCCCCGAGAGGCTGGCCTCCGCGAGCGAGTCGCCATCGGGAAACGAGCCCTCGAGCGAGTGCACGACAACGCTCCAACCGAGCCGCTCGAGACCCGCAGCCATGCGAGCGTCGTAGAGATAGCCGCCCGTACGCTGATCGAGCGGACCAGGAACGATCAGGTGAACCTCGCCGGCGCTCACCTCGAGTCACTCACCTGGGATGGCTCATACGGGGCCCTCGTACGAGGCCCATGCGACGTGCGACTCGTGAAGCGTCACGGACACCGACGCGAGGCCGGGCGCGCCCTCGCCGAGCCGGCCCGCTCGGATGGCCTGCGCGAGTCGCTCCTGGATCGCGCGCGCCAAGAACTCGGTCGTCGTGTTTCGGCCCGCGAAGGCGGGCTCGTCATCGAGGTTCCGGTAATTGAGCCCATCGAGCACGGCGCGTAGACGCGCCCTCGCGAGCCCGATGTCGACCACTAGGCCGTCCCCGTCCAGCTCGGTACGACGGAAGGTCGCGTCCACCACGTAGGTAGCCCCGTGGAGGCCCTGCGCAGGTCCGAAGACTTCCCCCTCGAAGCTGTGCGCAATCATGAAATGGTCGCGCACGTTCAGACTGTACACTGTGCCTCTCCTTGCGTCCTGTGGAGCCGCCGCCGACTCACGGCAGCTGAGGGTAACGGATGCGGTGACAAAGCACGCCACGTCCGTCGCTGCTCAGCTTTGCCATCACCTCCGGCAGCGTATCGAAGTCGCTCTCGCCGCTGATCAACGCGTCGAGGCGTGGGTCGCGGAGAAGGTCGAGCGCGACCCCGATGCGGCGTTTGTTGCTCCAGCGCGGCGAACGTGCCGGAGGAATCCTGCCGACCTGGCTGCTCCGGATGGTGAGACGTCGGGAGTGGAAGGCCTCGCCCAGGGGCAGGGGTACGACGCGAGCGCCGTACCAGCTGAGCTCGAGCACGGTCGCTTCGACCGCTGCCGCCGCCAGAGCAGCCGACAGCCCTTCGGCGGTCCCGCTCGCGTGCACCACGAGGTCCGCGTCGCCGTCGGCGGGTGGCACCTCCGCGAGTTCGAGCCCCAACTCCCGAGCGGTATCCGCCCGCGACGGGTCCGGGTCGACGATCGTGACACGTGCACCGGGAAGCTGCTGGCAGAGCCAGGCGACCAGTAGCCCTACCACCCCGGCGCCGATTACTATGATCCGGTCCCCGGCGGAGGGCCCACCGTCCCAGACCGCGTTCAACGCGGTCTCCAGGTTCGCGGTCAGGACCCCGCGCCCGATCGGCACGCCGACCGGGAGCGCAACGACCGCGTCGCCGGGCACGGCGTACAGGTCCTGGTGGGGGTAGAGACAGAAGACGGCCCGGCCCACCAACGCGCTCCACCGATCCGGTGCTTCCAGCACCTCGCCCACGCTGCTGTAGCCATACTTTACGGGACCCGGAAAGTCGCCCTCCTGGAAGGGGGCGCGCATGACATCGCGCTGGGAGGCCGGAACCTCCCCCCTGTAGACGAGTGCTTCGGTCCCCCGACTGATGCCCGAATAGAGCGCCCGCACGAGTACCTCCCCACCATCGAGGGGAGCGAGGTCGGCAGACACGATCTCCCCCCGCCCCGGAGCGCGGATCCAGAACTGTCGGGCGGTCGCGGTGATCGACACTTTGGTTTCCGGTTCAGTGGCTCTTCGATGTCCGGAGCCGGAGGCCCCGATCCACCATCCCATCCACGAATCCATGCGAGACCGCACGCACCACACAGGTCAGGCCCCGTGGCTCGATCTGGCGCTCGGGCTGGTCCCGCTGGCGGCGGTATCCGGTGCAACCTGCTGGCTGCTGGGCCTCCCGACCAGCCACTTGACCCTGGTTGGGGCGCTCTACGCCTTCCTCGCGGCGCTGGTCCTGCTCAATCTACCCGGACTCTCGCGTGGGCCCGGGATCGGCCCCGCCAATCGGATTACGCTCGGGCGGTCCGTCCTCGTGCTCCCGGTGGCGGCTCTGGTGGTTCGGCCAGAGGCGCTCACCGACCGGGGCTTGTGGTGGATCATCGCCCTCGCCACCGTCGCCATGATCCTCGACGGGATGGACGGTCGGGTTGCGCGCAGGACCGGCACCAGCTCTGCATTCGGAGCGCGCTTCGACGTGGAGCTCGACGCCGTTCTGCTGCTCGCGCTGTCCGCGCTCGTGTGGCTGAGCGGGAAGGTCGGGGCTTGGGTGTTCGCCATCGGTGGGATGCGCTACCTCTTCGTCTTGTCCGGCGCCGTCTGGCCCGCGCTGACGCGTGAGCTGCCGCGAAGCCTTCGCCGCAGTGCAGTCTGCGTCGTTCAAGGTGTTGCGGTTCTCATCTGCCTCGGGCCCATCGTTCCCTCCGCGCAGGCTACCCAACTCGCCGCGGCGGCGCTGCTCCTGCTCGTTTGGTCGTTCGCCGTGGACATAGTCTGGCTGCTCGCCCGCGCACGCGCCTGATCACGAGTCGACCCGAAGCAGTTCGGACTGGTTCCGGATCGTCCCTGATCGTACCCGACCGCCGCACTCATCCCGGCACTCACCGCCACTCGAGGGGTGAGACCAAGGAGCGGATCGCCGAGGTCGCCGAGAATGGAGGGGGGAAACGATGCAGGATCTGATGGGGTTGACGTTCATGGGCATCACGGCCCTGGACTGGGCCATCGCCGCGGTCGTCTTCCTGCTCGCGATCGGGGTCGCACGCCTCGTCATTACGGTCGTGATCGCGAGGCTCGAGGCACTCGCTGGCCGCACCGAGACCGACCTGGACGATCTGATCGTCCGGCTCCTACGGGGCACCAGGACGCTCTTTCTGTTGCTGATCGCGGTCTGGCTCGCATCGCAAAGCCTCGATGTTTCCCAGGGCGTAGCCGACGGCATCCGGACCGCCCTGATCATCGGATTGCTCGTGCAGGCAGCCCTTTGGGGGAGCGCGGGGATCGGTTACCTCATAGAACGTTACCGAAAGAGCCAGCTCGAGGCGGACCCGGCAGGCGCCACCGCCATGGGGGCCATGGCCGTGATCGGCAAGGCGATGGTCTGGGCTGTGGTCGTCCTCCTGATCCTCGACAACCTCGGCATCGACGTGGCGGCGCTGGTTGCCGGCCTCGGCATCGGTGGAGTTGCGGTGGCTCTTGCTCTCCAGAGCGTCCTTTCCGATCTGTTCGCATCGCTCTCGATCGTGCTCGACAAGCCCTTCGTGGTCGGCGACTTCGTGATCGTCGGCGAATTCTTCGGAACCGTGGAGTACGTGGGCCTCAAGAGCACGAGGCTCCGCTCCCTCTCCGGGGAACAGGTGATCTTCTCGAATTCCGACCTGCTCGGCAGCCGGATCAGGAACTACAAGCGCATGGCGGAGCGCCGGGTGGGGTTCCAGCTCGGCGTTACCTACGACACCCCCTCAGCCAAGCTGGAGCGGATCCCACAGATGATCCGCGACGTGGTGGACTCGCACGACAAGACGCGCTTCGACCGGTCGCACTTCAAAGCCTACGGACCGTCCTCCCTCGACTTCGAGACCGTCTATCACATGTTGGTACCGGACTACAACTCCATGATGGACGTGCAGCAGGCGATCAACCTCGAGATCTACCGCCGCTTCGAGCAGGAGGGCATCGAGTTCGCGTATCCGACGCAGACGCTCTACGTCCACAGGCAGGGACCCGAGCCGTCGGCGATAGCAGCTCCGGCGCAGAGCTGACGTCGGAGCCGGCGTGACCGACGTGCGGGCCGGGCAGCTCGTCTGGGAACCGAGCCCGGACGCTCGGGCGACAACCCGCATGGGCGCGTTCCTCGACTGGGCGGAACGCTCCAACGGTCGCCAGCTACCCTCGTATCACGCGGCCTGGGAGTGGTCCGTACGGGATCTCGAGGGCTTCTGGGGCGGGGTGGCGCGCTGGTTCGAGCTGCCGTTCCACGAGCAGCCCCGTGCCGTGCTCTCGGGCGACCGGATGCCGGGTGCTCGTTGGTTCCCGGGAGCCACCCTCAACTACGCCGAACTGGCCGTGACCCCGCGTCCCGGGCACAGCGCGTCCGACGAGCGTCCAGCGATCATCGCGCGCTCGCAGACGCGGCCGGAAGTGACCCTCACGTACCGGGAGCTCGCGGAGCAGGTTGCCCGGGGCTCCGCCGGCCTCCGGCGCCTCGGCGTGGGTCCCGGAGACCGTGTGGTCGGCTACTTGCCCAACGTGCCGGAGGCGATCGTCGCTTTCCTCGCTTGCGCGTCGATCGGGGCCATCTGGTCCTCGTGCGCGCCCGAGTTCGGGGGGCGGAGCGTGATCGACCGCGTGCGACAGATCGACCCGAAGGTGCTGATCGCTGCGGACGGCTACCGGTATGGCGACCGCGTGATCCAGCGGGGACGAGAGATCGCGGCGGTCCGTGCCGCGCTGCCGACGCTCGAGGTCACCGTCGTGCTGCCCTACCTCGACCCGCAGTCGAGCAACGAGACGTTGCACGCACCCGGTGCTGGCGGGGATCTGATGACCTGGGCGGAGCTGATCGCCGTGCGCGAGCCGCTCGCCTTCACCCCGGTGCCCTTCGATCATCCGCTTTATGTGCTGTACTCCTCGGGCACGACGGGGCAGCCCAAGGCGATCGTGCATGGTCATGGCGGCATTACGGTCGAGCACCTGAAGCTACTGGCCCTCCACCACGACCTCGGGCCCGACGACCGGTTCTTCTGGTTCACCACGACAGGCTGGATGATGTGGAACTGCCTCGCGTCGGGGCTGCTCGTGGGCTCCACGGTGGTTCTGTTCGACGGAGATCCGATGCATCCGGACCCGCTCGCGCTGTGGAGGCTCGCAGCCGAGCTCCGCGTCACCCTGTTCGGCGTCGGTGCTCCCTATCTGCACGAGTGCCGCAAGCTGGGGCTCTCTCCGAATTCCCAGCTCGACCTGTCCACCATCCGGTCTGTCGCTTCGACGGCCGCACCCTTGCCGGCCGCAGGATTCGCGTGGGTCGGCGATCACATAAGGCGCGAGGCGGCGGTGGCCTCGGTCAGCGGCGGAACCGACGTGTGCACGGCGTTCGTGGGCGCCTGCCCGCTCCTGCCGGTTTACTCCGGCGAGATCCAATGCCGCTGCCTGGGCGCACGTGTAGAGGCGTACGACGAGGGTGGCCGGCCCGTGATCGGCCGGCGGGGCGAGCTCGTTCTCACCGCTCCAATGCCGTCGATGCCGATTCGGTTCTGGAATGACCCGGACGGAGCGCGTTACCGCGAGGCTTACTTCGACCGCTATCCCGGCACCTGGTGGCACGGGGACTGGATCGAGATCACGGAGCACGGAAGCTGCGTCATATCCGGACGCTCCGACGCCACGCTCAAGCCCGGCGGTGTGCGGATGGGGACGGCCGAGTTCTACGCCGTGGTGGAGTCCCTCGCTGGAGTCGCGGACAGCCTGGTGGTGCACGACGACGGCCCAAGCGGATCCGGCGAGCTCCTGCTGTTCGTCGTCCCGACGGCGGGGGTCGCTCTGGACGACGCGCTCAGGACTGCGATAGCAGAGGCACTGCGCCGGGAGCTCTCACCCCGCCACGTGCCCGACGCCATCAAATGGATACCCGCCGTGCCGCGTACGATCTCGGGCAAGAGAATGGAGGTGCCGGTCAAGCGGCTGCTCGCGGGAGAGCCGGTGAACCAGGTAGCCCAGGTCGACGCGATGGCGAACCCCGAGAGCCTGACACCCTTCGTGGAACTGGCGGCGGAGCGGGCGTAACCAAAACCCGGCGAGCACCCCGAGCACGCGCACCCGCCGGCCATGATCCACGATCGCCTCCCGGCCTGCCCCGTGGGGGGTCCGCCGGCGAAGCGAAGGGGCTCAGCCCTCCTTACGGATCAGCTTGTCCAGCGCGCCGCGGTCTGCGGCGAGCAGTTGCTCGACCTGTTTCCGATCGACATCGGCCACGATGACGTCACCCGTCACCTTGACGGCCTCGAAAAGCCCGTGCGCCTTCATCCGCTCCGCCTGGTAGCGGTTGTCTTCAGTGGGCGTCACGTAGTGCACGGCGGCGGCGTCATAGCGGTGGATCAGCCACAGGTGCACCAGGCTCATCAGACGCTTTTTGCGGAGTGTCTCGGAAAACGTGTTCTGGTCGCGCACAGACAAGAGGTCGCGGCCCTGCCGGTCCTGGAACGGGCTAAAGATCAAATTCGCCACGGGCTCGTCGTTGTCCGCGCCGGCGTGGATGGTCAGCTCGAGGAGCTCGGTGCCGGCCCGTCGCGGCCGTATCAACACCTGCAGCACTTCGGACCGCTCGTTGAACGCAGTCCAGAGCGCCAGCCACTCCTCGAGCAGCGACGTCGGAACCTCGGTCTGGATGAGGTGCTGGTGCTGAGTCGAGCCCTTCCCCATCGCCTTGGTCGAAGCCGTTCGTCCGGACGATGCCGCCAGCGCGGCGTCCGCTCGCGGACCACCGACCAGCGTCTGAGGCGTCCGGTAGGGGGAGCTCACCAGCCGGATCCGGCGCTGCAAGCGCGCCAGCGCCAGCATGCCATCCTCCTGGAGCGCGGTGGCGAAGTCCTCCGCCGCGACCCCGTCGATCTGGTGCCCACCATAGGTGATGAAGTTGAAGACGAAGCCCATCTTCCCCAGCTCCTCGGGGAAGCTCCGCATCTCGTCCTCGCTCATCCCGGTCGAGTCCCAGTTGAACGACGGGGAGAGGTTGTACGCCAACATCTGCTCCGGGAACTCGGCGTGGATCGCGTCGGCAAACTGCCTCGCGTCTTCTAGATCCGCGGTCTTGGTTTCCATCCAGAGCAGATCCGCGAAGGGTGCCGCCGCGAGTGACTTGGCGATCGCATACGGGATGCCCCCACGCACCTGGTAATAACCCTCGGGCGTCTTGGCGTGATCGCAGTCCCACTGTACCTCGACGCCGAGCTCTTTCGCCTTCTCGCGAGCATTGTAGAGAGACGCGCGGAGCGCGAAAGCGTTCCATTCCTCGACCGACATGCCGCTCTTCTTGCCGTTGCCGCCCTGCCCGAGCACCTCCGCGACTGCGTCGCCGTAGGTCGCCAGCCCGGCTTCCTGTTCCCAGCGCTCGACCAGGCGCGAATCGGCCACGTCGTACACGGAGTCCAGCCGGTGCGAGCCCTCCTTCTTCACGGTCGCGACACCTTCCGTGATCAACGCTGTGACTCCCGCACGCTCGAGCCACGCCTCCGCCACGGTATACTCGCCCTCAGAGAGCGCGTAGAGCATGTGGCCGTTGAGTTCCTCGATCCCCTCGTTGTAGAAGTGACGGATGATCGCCAGGACGCACGCCTTGTAAGGCGGGAGCGCCACGTTCGTGGCCCCCAGGATGAACGGTTGGTCGCGTTCGTCGGCGCCCCCGTCCAGAAGGTTCGCGGCCTCGGCGTCCGTACGCGCTACGATGAGGCCGGGCACACCCATCACGTCCAGCTGGAGGCGTGCCGCGTTCAAGCGCTTGATCTGCTCGTCGGACGCGACCAGCACCTTGCCGCCCTGGTGGCCGCACTTCTTCGTGCCGGGACGCTGGTCCTCGATGTGGTAGCCCGGAACGCCGACCTCGACGAAGCGCCGAACCAGGTTACGAACGTGCGGGTCACCGCCGTGGCCGGTGTCCGCGTCGGCGATGATCCACGGCCGGTAGTCGTAAGCCTTGCTCTCCTTGCGCTTCGCCTCGCTCACGCGCGTGCGCTGATACTGCTGGTTGCGGTCCGCGGCGAGCAGCGCGCGCACCAACACCGAAGCCTCGTCCGGCACCTGGGAGAGCGGGTAGCTGGCGAGGTCGGGACCGGGATCCTCCGTGATCGACCCCTTCGCCGAAGTGGCCCATCCACCGAGGTAAATCCCCTCGATTCCGAGCCGCTTCATGGCTACGGCCTGGCCGGGCGAGTAGGGACCAAAGGTGCAGACGCTCTTCTTCTGCGCGAACAGCTCGCGCAGCCGATCGTAGAAACCCATCGCGGCGTCGCGGGCGACCGGGTACTCGGTGTGGATCGTGCCGCGCTGGGCGGCCACCTGACGGGCGCTGAAGACCCGCGTGATGCGCTTGAAGCGCGGACTGTTCAGCCACTTCTGTGTATCTTCGATTTGCTGCTCGAAGGAGGTCATCGGAATCGTCCTAACGGGGCGCCAGCGCGCCGAAGTCGAGGTTTGCGGTCAGCCGCGTGCCGTCGCGCTTGAACGCGGTGAGGAAACGACCGATCCGATCTTCTGCGACGGCTAGGTCGTGGTTGTCGAGATTCAGGTTCAGCAGATCGATGTACCAGGGCGGCTTGATCTCGCTGCTCAGGTACGCCGTCGCGATCTCACGAGCGATCGGTAGCGTGGTCGTCTTGGAGTCGTCGTGGACGTCGCGGTTACTCGCGGCAAGTAGCTTCGCGTACTCCTCCTGGACGAGGCGATCAAGAAGCTCTCCCGTGAAGGCGTCACCCGAGCGGACCCCCACCCCAGAATCGTCGGCGTTGAGCTTCGCCCCCTTGTGCAGCCACTCCCAGAGGATGGACAGTCGGATCTCCCCGGTAGCCATGTCCTCCATCAGGTAGAGAACGTCGTCGTTCCCGAAGAAGTCAGCGGGCTTGAGCGCCGCTGCCTGGAAGCCCCGACCGAAGGCGTTGCCGTACTGGAGCGTGACCGACAGCAGGCCGCGTGCGCCAGCGATCGTGAGCGGGGCCGGCTCCAGCAGGGTCAGGTCGGCACCATCCTCCGCCGTATAGGTGAGCGGCGGAAACGCCCGTCCGAGCTGGTTCGCCTGGCCGACGCGCTCCCAGACCGGCCGAACGATGTGGACCATCTTCCAATGAGCCACCCACTTTCCGCTCGCGCCCTCGCGCTGCTCCCGTTCCGCCCCCGCCACGGCCTTTTTCATGCCGGCGGCGACACCGGCCTCGGAGCCAACGGGGATGTTCGGCTCCATTCCGCCCTGCCAGAGCGCGAACCGCCCGTTCCTGTCGGGCGTGTTTACGGCGCGGCGCACCCGGTCCTCGTAGACGCGCATATAGCCGTAGGTCATCGTGATGGAGTCGATGTTGGGATTCACGAAGTCCTGATCCCACGCCATCGCGTCCGCCACGCTGTTGATGTAGTCCCACCGCCCGGTGTTGAAGCCGACGAAGTGCGGCGCCAGCGCAGCGCGGATCTCCATCAACTGGAAGGACGCCTCCAGCTGCTCCACGAGCACGTAGGCCTTGATGGTGCCGGGAGCCAGATCGAGGTGTCCCTCGAGCGCGTTCAGCATGTCATTCCAGAGCGCCGCTTCCTCGGCGGTCTGGATCTTGGGAAGATAGAGAACGATCGAGCGCCCTTCGGCGCGTAAGGGCTCCTGATTGTTGACGACGTACGTGACCAGGTCGACGATCGAGGCGGAGAAACCGGTGCCGTCGGATTCGCGTACGTGGCGATCGTCCAGGTGCAGACCACGGGCCCTGAAAATCCGCGTGGTGAAGCCGAGCTGCGCGTGCCAGTCGGTGATGATGTCGGTCCCGAAGAAGCGTTTGGCCCACGCATTTATCTCGTCGGCGACCTGCTCGGCAACCGTGAGGAATGCCGGGTCTGCGGCGATGGCGAGCTTGAGGTTGCGATGATTGTCGAGCGACATGGTCTCGACCTGACCAAGCGCGTCCTCGCCGTCGAACATCCAGCCATCGGCTCCGGAAAGTAGAGCATAAGCCACGTTGCGAAGCCCTTGCGCGGTCGCGGCGCGCGGCCGTGTCCCGGGCCCGGTCCCCTGGATCCATTGCCGTTCGAGGTCGCGCGGAATCTCCGCACCGTCGAACCGCCCCTCCCGCGCATCGACGACGCGTAGCTGCGTGCGTGGAATCAGGGCGTCGGGATCGAGAAACTCGATCCCCCTCCGGTCCCGGGCCCGCGCAGCCCGCCGCGCCGTGCGCGCCGTGAGCACGGCGAGCCGGTCGCGATTGTAGGGCGCCAGCGCGTCGAAAGCCGCCTGGACGGGCGCCCCGAGCACGTCGGCGTACCGTTCGCGGACACCCTCCCGGTACTCGAGTCCTTGGGTCTTGGCCTTCTGCATCAGCGGGGCGTTTCAGAGAGATCGGCCAGGGTCCGCGATGTCGGCCCGAGCGGGGACCCAATGTCGCTTCGAGCGCCTCGATCTGAAAGACTTTCGCCTCCAGCGAAAGTTTTCCGGATCGATACTACGAACGTCGTAACCCAGGCACCCGCGCCGGTCGGGCCGCCATGTCGGAGGGTCAGCTCAGGTCTCGATCTCCACTTGGCATCTCACCAGCTCAGCCAGTGCGCGACCTTGATCAAGAAGGTGTTGTCCGAGCGTAGGCCGAAGAGATCCTGGAGCTCCTCGCGCCCGGAGAGATCGGACGGTCCTCCCGAGCCCTGGCGTCCGTGGGCCCAGGCAAGGAAGAGCGTCGAGCCGGGCATGTACTCCCAGCGAACGACGAGGTTCGTGCGAAGCTGCCGGAAGCTGAAGCCGGTCGCGGTCGCGGCGGACGGAACGTAGGGAACGAACCGGTCCTGGTACGCGGCGGCCTCCGGCGTGGCGCTCAGCTCACTGAAGTCGGTGTAGTCGCCGCTGCTGATGAACGGCTCTCCATAGAACTGCACGGTAAGGTTGGGCAGCGCCGTGTAGTTGACGCGCATGTTCGCCGACACGGTCTCCTGATCCAGGTGTGCGAAGACGTAGCGGGTCGTGCCGTTCTCGTCGGTCCGGTTCTCGATCCACTGCGAGTGGTTCTCGTTCCGAATGAGGTTGAGCCCCAGCCGTCCATCCAGGCTCGTGGAGACGCGCACGTTCAGTGAAGGGTTGACGCTCACCGAACGCGATCTGCCCTCGTCCGTGAAGCCCATGTTCATTTCGATCGAAGGCGCGAACATGCGACGGGAGTCGGCGTTCATGTTCCACCAGGAGTGGAAGCCCCCGCTTTGCCGGACCAGCGGTCCGCCCCGGGTGCAGCGGTCGCAGAAGCTGGTACCGAGACCGCTCAGCGTGAACCCACCGTGCAGGTCCCAGTTGTTGTGCAGGCTCATGAGCGCGTTGGTGTTCACGGACCGCTCGATGAGCCGACCGGACGTGGTCCAGTGCTGCCAGAAGTTTCCGTTCCAGCTGAACCCCCTGTAGACGCTCGTGGGATCGTTGAATTGCAGCGACCCCCAGGTGCTCCAGTCCAGAACGTCGGCACGGCGCAGGTAGCCCAGGTCGTTCACCTCGAAGCCGGCTGCCCGGCGGATGAGGCTAGTCTCGAACCGAGTGACGCCACCGCCGTTCTTCCCGACCCTGAGCTGCGCCGCGTGTCCGGACAAGGAGGTGCGAGCCGCATCGAAAGTCGGATCGTCTCCCGGCTGCTGGAAGTAGTGGACCGGGCTCCGCTGGGTCATTGCAACGTCTCCGGGACTGCCCGTGACGCGCGAAGCCGCAACCCATCCGGCAACCTCGTAGTTCCCGGAGCCGAAGCGGCTGCGGGCACTCAGCACGGCGGAGTACGCGCTCTCGTGTAGGAAGGGCGCGGTCCAGCCGTCGAGCGAACGGTTCACGGCAGTCGCGATCATGCGCACGCCTGCGTTCCCGTCCCGGAAGTTCTGCTCGGCGGTTAGCACACCGCGGTGGGTGAGGGGCTCGACGGTCGCGTCGTCCAGCCCGGCAACTCTTCGAGTGAGCGCGCTCAGGGCACCGAACGAGAGCCCACCGCCGGTCTGGCCGGTGACCTTGGCCGCGATCGGCGTCGCCGTGGGTGTCGACGCGTCCCCGTAGCGGCCGCGCAGCTCCGGGGACCGCCCGATCCGCCGCGTGTAGACCAGAGCGTCTCTCTGGCAGTCGACGACAGAGCAACTCAGGTTGAAGCGATAGAGCCCCGCACCCTCGACGAAGAAGGGGCGCTGCTCCCCTACGAAGACTTCGAACGCGTCCAGGTTGAGGACCGCCGGGTCGGCCTCCACCTGGCCGAAGTCGGGGTTCAGCGTCGCGTCGATCGTCAGGTTGGGGGTAAGCCGCACCTTCACGTCCGAGCCCAAGTCGAGACCCCGGGCACGACCGAACCGGCCACCACCGAGCGCCTCGGTCTCGCTCTTCGCCACCACGTACGGCGTCATCTCCACGGCGCGCGAACTCCCGAGCCCCTCCAGTCCCTCCAGGGTCGCGAGCTGGGATGCCACTCCCGCGCGGTTCCGATTGAAGCGCGGCCAGGTCACGGTCTCCGGATACCGCTCGATCGAGCGCCATACGCCGAAACCGAACGTGTTATCGGACGCGGCCGGATAGCGCAGCTGCGACAGCGGGATCCGGAACTCGGCGATCCATCCGGAATCGTCGATGCTCGTGGCCACCTCCCAGACGCCGTCCCACGAGCTGTCAACTTTGCTGTCGTCGTAGATCGCGTTGTCTCGCTTCACGCCATCCGGGTTCACGTAGAACTCGTAGCCCGTGCGCCGGTCGTGGTACGAGTCCACCGCGATCCAGACCTCGTCGGACGGCGCACGGACGTCCCTCCGGCTGAGGGCGCGCAGGATGCTGTCGGGGTGTGCGTCGTAGGCGTGCACCAAGACGTAGAGGTTGTCGGGGTCGTAGGCGACCCAGAACTCGGTGGGTTGCGATGGAGCTGCGCCTTCTTCCGGCAGTGACTGCAGGAACGTGCGGACGGGACTGGTGCTCATCCAAGCGAGATCGTCTCCACGTCCGTCGATTGTGGGAGGAACCTCGACACGTCGGGCCAGCGCCGACGGTACGACGGATTCGACGGGAGCGGGCTGCGCAGAGGCCGACGGAGGGCAGAGGACGAACACGAGCGCAAGAACCCGTCGATTCATGACATCCTCTCGAGTCGTCGTCGGCTGCGTGCCTGAGTCTCTCGGTCGCACGTAGGACGACACGACTCCCGAAAAGGTTGGCAGACCCGGTGACGAGATCGGCCAAAGCGATGTCGTCTCCGCCACCACGAGACGCCCTACGGACGTGCCACTCCCGGGTTTCGGCCTCGCGGCCCCGGTTCAAACCTTTCTCGTGCGGATCTCGTCCTAACCAGCATGAGGAGCACGTGCTGACCACCGCCCGAGCCGGGCGCATAGAGACCGATTCGCCTTCGCTGGTGGCACGAGCCTGTGCGGGCGATGTCTCGGCGTTTGAGACGATGTACCGGATGTACTCGGGTCGGGTCTTCGGCGTCTGCCTGAGCCTGACGCGTGACCGGAGCGAGGCTGAGGAGCTCGCCCAGGACGCCTGGGTCAGGGCGTGGAAGCGGCTGGGGACTTTCCGCGGGGACGCAAAGTTCGGGACCTGGATGCATCGACTTACCGTCAACCTGCTCCTGGATCGCCGAAGGAGCGACGCACGCTGGCGCACACGGATGGTCTCGATGGAGGATGAGGATGGAGCGGGGGAGAGGGCCACTCCGACGCACACTCCGGGCGCCCGGGTCGATCTCGAGCGCGCCGTCGCAGCCCTTCCGGAGGGAGCGCGTCTCGTTTTCGTCCTGCACGAAGTCGAGGGATTCAAGCACCGTGAGATCGCTGAGCGGCTGCACGTGGCGGTCGGGACCGTGAAGGCACAACTCCATCGCGCACGCAAGCTGCTCAAGGAGACTCTCGAACGATGAACGAAGCGAGGAGCGCCACTCCGACTCATCCCCCCGAGGCCCTCATCCACGATTTCGTGGACCACGAGCTCTCCGGAGACGAGCGGTCGCGGATCGCGGCCCATATCGCCGAGTGCATGTCGTGCCGCGCGGTTGCGGAGACGGCCCGCAGCCTCCGAGAGGAGGCGATCCGAGTGTTCGGCCATCGAGCCCCGTCAGACGCACCGGACCAGTGGCCCGGGATCGAGGCACGGATCCGCGCCCGGCCGCGCTTCACTTGGCTCACACCACTGCGTGCTGCCGCAGTGATCCTACTCGCCGGCGCGTCGGTGACGGCCTACGTCGCGATCCGACCGGCCGTGGAGCCGGTGACGCAGACGGGCACGGTCTCGGGAACGGCGACCGCCGCACTGCCGGTCGACCCTCCCGCGACCTCGATCGCGTCGGCGTACGCCCCCGCGCTCACCGAGCTGGAGGGAATCCTCGAGCAAGGCCGCGACCGCCTGCAACCGGAGACGATCGCCACGCTCGAGGAGAACCTCGAGATCCTGAATACCGCCATTCGCGATATCCAGGATGCGCTCGCGGCCGACCCGGCCCATCGCGGCAACCTCAGATCGCTCGACGGGATGTACCAGGCGAAGCTCGACGTGCTCCGGCAGGCTGTGGTCCTGTCTCGTGGCACACGATCACGACAAAGCGGCATCACCCGAAGGAGGAGAAGATGACACGGTTCGACCGACGTGCCCCACTCGTCGTGATCGGAGCAGGGCTGCTCGGGACCCTCGCGGGGCCGGCAGCCGCCCAGATCGTCCAGATCGACGAACTCCGGACCCTGCGTTCCGACGCGATCGTGGAGATCGAGGTGGTGACCCATGCCGTCGTCGTCGAAGGGTGGGACCGGAACGAGATCGAGATCGTCGGTGAGTACGACTCCGACTTCGACGAGATGGAGATCAGCGGAGACCAGCAGTCGTTCCGCTTCGAGATCGATCAGGATGACCGACGCAGTCGTGGCGGGAGAGCTGGCTCGTTCAGGTTGGAGATCCGCGTCCCGCGCGGCGTATCGCTCTCCGTGGAGACGGTGTCGGGATACCTGGGCGTGAGCGGTCTGACCGAGTCGCTCACAGGATCCTCGGTCTCGGGCGGCGTGGACGTGGCCGGCGACCTCGCCACAGTTACCCTGTCCTCGGTCAGCGGGGCAGTGGGCTACGTCGGCGATGCTCCGGAAGTCCGCCTCGAAAGCGTCTCCGGCGGAGTCGAGTTCCGGGGAAGGTCGCGTGACGTGCGCATGGAGTCAGTGAGTGGATCGGTGTTCGCGGAAGGGGGAGCGGAGACCATCGAGGCGGAGTCGGTGAGCGGCACGATCCAGATCGTCTTCGGCTCCGAGGTCCGCGTGGCGGATCTCGATGCGAGCTCGGTCTCCGGCGGCGTGCGCTTCCGCGGCAGCCTCACGCAGAACGCGCGGGTCGAGGTCGAGAGCCACTCGGGCTCGGTCGAGCTCAGCCTCGGTCCTAACACCGATGCGGAGTTCGAGCTCGAGTCGTTCTCGGGGAGCGTGAGCGCAGACCTGCCGGGAATGCGTGACGAGGTCAGTTCCAGGAGACGTGTGCCGCCGAACCAGTCGCTGCGCTTCGTCACGGGCTCGGGATCCGGCCGGGTGCGGGCGAGCTCCTTCTCGGGCAGCGTGCGGATCGAGGGAGGATGAGCCACTCGCCCGTGCCGCGCGCCCGGCAGGCCGTCAACCCGAGGTGCCCGCGGAAGGAGACGACCCGAGCGGAAGCGGCGAGTTCGGGTCGAAGACGAGGGTACGGATCGGGAATGGGATCACGATCCCCTCCTCGTTGAATCGTCGGTGTAGCCGCTTGATGAACTCATGGCGAATGAAGCCCTGGCGGGTGAACTCGCTCACCATCATCCGGACCTCGAAGTCGATGCTGGAGTCCCCGAAATTGTGGAAGAGCACCAGCGGGGGATGCTCGAGGACTCCTCCCTCGGCATCCTTCAGAACCTTGTGCGCGACCTCCAGTGTCACGGCCTCCACGTGATCGAGATCGCTGTCGTAGCTGACGCCCACGTGGACGCTCACCCAGAGCACGGTGCGAGGTAGGCTGAAATTCTTCACGATCGAAGACGCCAATGCCGAGTTCGGCACCACCACCAGGTTGCCGTCGGGAAACGTCTGGATGGTCGTGTTGCGGCCCTTCACGTCGGTGACGAACCCCTCCTCCGCGCTCGCCAACCGGACATAGTCTCCCTGCCGGACCTGACGTGAGAGAATGATCTGCATTCCCGCGAACAGGTTCCCGAGCGTGTCCTGGAGAGCAAGCGCGACCGCCAGACCGCCGATCCCCAGAGCGGTGATCAACGGCGTGATGTCGATGTCGAGATTCTGGAGGATGATGAAGAGCCCGAGAATCCCGACCACGAGGCGGGACACGCCCACCACCAAGGTGGGCGAACGCACCGTGGAGCGGTCCGCGAAAGCGGTCACGGAACCGGCCACGATGCGCATGGTGGCGAGCACCAGGGATCCGATCACGAGCACGACCAGAACCTTCCGGGCTGTCTCGCTCACGAAGGGATCGAGTGGGCCCACGCCCAGGGCGAGGTAGACACCGGCAGCACCCAGCAACACGGTGGTGACGCCCCGAACGGACCCCAGGACAATGTCGTCCCACCGGAACGCCGTCCTGGATGCGAGCGCCCTCAATCGTACGAAGACGGCCACCTCCGCGAGGAAGCCGAGCAGGAAGCCCCCGACCACGAAGACTCCCCGCAGCACCCACGGGTTGGACCACATCTCGTTCATCGACCAGAACCTCCGTCCGCTGCATCCCTTCGACCAGCCTCGGCGGCATCATGGCCCGGCGCGAGGGGTCGCGGCAACGACCGAGGGCGGTCAGCGGTCCGGCAGCGGCCCGACGAAGAGCTCCCTCGGAACGTATCCGGTCACGATCTGCGTCAGGTCCACCGCCTCGCCCACGCGGAAGTCCACCGCGATGCTCGCGAGCGACAGAGCCTTCGCGGGTGTGAGCTCCTTCTCCTCGACCAAAAAATCCACCACCTCGCGGACGGCCTTCCGCATCGCGCGGTTCAGGTCCGTGTCGATCCCCATCAGGATCCAATGTGTGTCGTTCTCGGCACGCGGTCCGTCGATGCTCCTCCCCTCGAGCACGGTGAGCCGGAAGATGCCGGTCACCGACTGCTCGATCGCGGTGCCGCTCACCTCCCCGTCGCCCTGCACGCCGTGCGGGTCACCCACGTAGAAGAGCGCGCCGGGATGGAAGACGGGCAGGTAAAGCGTCGTGCCCGCGCCCAGATCACGCACGTCCATGTTGCCGCCGAACGGGCCCGGCGGCCTGGAGCTCTGCACGCCCTCGACCGTGACCCCCGGCTGGCCAACCGTCGGGTTCTCCGGCGCCACCGCCATGATGCCCATGAAGGGAGACATCGGGACTTCGATGCCGTCGGCGAAGAACGCCATGTCGCGGTCGCCCGACTTCCCGGTGCGGATCAGGTGCCGCGTCCCCGGCGGAATGTCGAGCGGCTCCTCCCCGTCGATGAACCCGGGGTAGGCCGAGGAGAACACGCCGCCAGTCGCTCTGGTGCTGTTCACCCCCCAGGGCACGCGCGTCTCGAGCGCGAGCATCTCGACCCGGAGGACGTCGCCGGGATCGGCTCCTTCCACATAAATGGGACCCGTGATGACGTGCCCGCTCCGTCCCTCGCGCGGGCGTCCGTCGCGCGAAGCCCAGAACGCGATCGCGTCGTCGAGAACCTCGTGTGCGGGCACGCCCAGCGAGGCCATGTACGCCACGGGCTCCTCGCTCTGCGTCGCGCCCGCGTGGCTGAGCGCGTCGATGCGCACCGTCTGCCCCGACTCCATGCGCAGCACAGGCGCGCGATCGAGCGGGAAGTCGCCCCACGTCACGGTCTCGGGGCGGGACGGCACGTGGTGGTCGGCAGCCACGGCGTGCTGTGCCGTGACCGGGAAGGGCACCGAGAGCGTGACGAGCAGCGCGGCGACCGGCGGAATCCAGGCGAGCCGCGTCATCCGATCACCTCCCCGTCGAGCGGAGGCACGAGCGGCGACGGACGCCGCATCATGCTGGCCTGCTCGTAGGCGAAGGCGTAGCGGATCAGCCGACCCTCTTCGTAGGGCCGAGCCATGAACGAGATCGTCATCGGTAGCCCGGCGGAGCCGAAGCCCATCGGGACGACGACCCCGGGGAAGCCGACCGAGCTGTAGCCGGCAAGGATGGACGGCTGCGGGCGGTCGGAACCCACGTAGGTCGGGTCCTCGAGCTCATACACTGGATTCCTGATCGGCGCTGCGAAGCTCGTCGAGTACGGAAAGACGAGCGCGTCCACGCCATGGTCAGCGAACAACGCGAGCTTGTCCTGCGTCGCCGCGGGTAACGTCTCCGTCATCAGCTCGTGGTAGGCAGGGTCCTCCATCGAGGTCGTGAGCGACGTGCGGAGCAGACGCATCACGCTCTCCTCCACAGGGGCGGCGGACTGCATCACCTCGGTCTCGTAGATCTCGATCATGGCTGCGACCGACTTCGGGAGTCGTTCCCCTTCGAGAGTGGCGAGGTACGCTTCCCAGTCGGTCTTGAATCGATAGTCCGACACCCTGCGGATGGCCCGGCCCCCACCGCCGAGGTACTTCTCCAGAATCTTGGCGGGCAGCTCCACCTCAACCAGCTCGGCGCCGAGCGATTCCATGGTCGCGAGCGCTGCCTCGGCGAGCCCGTCGATCTCGGGATCTCCGCCGAAGAAGTCGCGCACCACGCCGAGGCGCGCGCCGCGGAGCCCGTCCGCGTCGAGGAAGGTCGTGTAGTCGATTCCCGACGCGCCGATCTCGCCCCAGACCTGCCCGTTCATCGGGTCGGAGCCGCCGTCCGGCGCCCCGATCACGCTGAGCATTAGCGCCACGTCGGTGACCGTACGGGCCATCGGACCAGCCGAGTCGAAGTTCAGGTTCTTGGGCGCGATCCCGTCACGGCTGATCAGGCCCGTCGTGGGCCGGAGCCCCACCAGCCCGTTGAAGGAGGCGGGACCACGCACGGACGTGCTCGTGTCCGTTCCGATTGCGAGCGTCGCGAAGTTCGCCGCGATGGCGGCGCCAGAGCCGCTCGACGACCCGCCCGTGTTGCGCTTGAAGTGTTACGGATTGACGGTCTGTCCACGGACCGTGTTGTAGCTGCCCCCCGCTAACTCGCCCATCGACGCCTTTCCGAGGATCACCGCGCCGGCGTCGCGCAGCGCTCTGGCGATGAACGCGTCGTCGGGCGCCATCGCGAACTTCAGGATGACCGAGCCGTTGGACGTCGGCATGTCCGTCGTGTCCACGTTGTCTTTGAGCAGGACGGGGATGCCGTGGAGAGGCCCGCGCGGACCCCTGGCTCCTCGCTCTGCGTCGAGCGCCCGCACCACGTCCAACGCTTTCGGGCTCACGGTGATGACCGAGCCGAGGCGCGGACCGTCGAAGTCGAACGCCTCGATCCGAGCCAAGTACAGCTCCACCACCTTCTCGGACGTGACCAGACCGACCCGCACGGCCTCGTTGATGCCCGTGATGGTCGCCTCCTCGAGGCTGAACTCTCCGGCTCGAGTCGGGAGCGCGCCGGGCAGGAAGCGGCCGGCCACGGCAGCCGAAAAGGACGTGGACAGGAAGGTGCGGCGTCTCATCATGGTCGGGTCCCGTCGGGGTTCGCGGTCACCGTGCAAACGGAATACTCAGGCCGTGTATACGGAATAATCTTAGGCCTATTGCATATGAGGCATTGGGAACTGACGCTATCGCGGGCGTGTGTGCTTTCCTGACCTGGCTGGCCCCGAGACCGACGCAACGGCCTAAAGATTCGTCGTGACGCCCATGGGCTGGGGATAGACCACCATCCCCGGAGGAGCTCCCGGGCTTCGAATCGAACCTCGACTACAGATGGGACAGGTCCGGGGAGGTCGAGACGGCGGGGGACGGAGAGGGCTGAGCTACTGGCCGCGGGTGGGCTGACCCGACAGATCCTCGATCACGCGCAGCAGCCCGGAGTGGTCCTCGGCGCCCCATCCCTTGCGCTCCATGACCGCGAACAGCTGATCCACCAGCGCGGTCACGGGAAGGGCAGCTCCGGACTCGCGTCCCTCCGCAAGCGCGATCCCCAGATCCTTGCGGTGGAGCTCCGCGCGGAAACCGGGCTCGAACACGCGGCTGAGGAGCTTCGTGCGCTTGAGCTCCATCACGCGGTTGCCGGCGACGCCGGTTCCGAGCACGTCCAAGATGGTCTCGGGCGGGACACCACCACGAGCGCCCAGCACCAACGCCTCTGCCACCGCCGCAATCGTGAGGCCGACCACAACCTGGTTGGCCGCCTTGGTCACCTGTCCGGCGCCGTGACCTCCCACGTGTGTGACGTGCCTCCCCATCGCCCCGAACAGAGGTCGCGCTCGCTCGAAGTCGGCACGCTCGCCGCCCACCATGATGGTCAGCGTGCCCTGCTGGGCTCCGACGTCGCCACCGCTCACCGGAGCATCGAGCATCGACGCTCCGCTCTCCACGACGCGTGCGGCCAGCCGTCGCGTCACGCCCGGAGAGATCGTGCTCATGTCCACCAGGAGCGCGCCCGGGCGGATCCCCTCCAGCACGCCCTTCGGTCCGGACACCACGCGGTCCACGTCGGACGAGTCGGGGAGGATCATAATCACGACGTCGCTGCGCTCGGCGACTTCCGCGGGGCTGGCCGCGACGACTGCACCATCCCGTGCGAGCTGCTCGGCCTTCTCCGGGCTGCGGTTGTGGACGACGAGGTTGAAGCCCGCACGCGTCAGGTTGCGCGCCATCGGCAGGCCCATGATGCCCAGGCCGATGAACCCGACCCGATCGGCCACCGGCTATCCGCCGGGAGCCGGAGGCGTGCCCGAGCCTCCGAGAAGGCGGCCGACTGCCTCCAGCAGCTCGTGAAGCTCGAACGGCTTGCGAAGGAACCCCTCGCCCGCGGTCAAACGGCCCATCCGCATTGCCTCCGGGCTGGAGTATCCCGAGATGAACAGGACTTTCAGGTTCGGGTTCATGCCGAACAGCATGTTCGCCGCCTCACGGCCCTCCAATCCATTCGGGAGGATCAGATCCATGAGCACGAGGTCCGGAAGGACGCTCTCGAAGACCTCGCGCGCCTCCCGTGAGTTGCTTGCCTCGGCTACCTCGTACCCGTGTGACTCGAGCGATCGCCGGATCGAACTACGTACTGCGGCGTCATCGTCCACGACCAGAACGCTGTGACCGGGTGCCGAAGCGCCGTTTGCCACGGTCCCTTCATGCTGCTGGGATGGGACGTCGTGGACGCTCATTTCGTGCATCGCGGAATCATCCTGCGCGGGGCCCGTCCGGGAAGGGGGTCGGATGCAAGACGCGAGTATACCGCAGGCCCCCGGACCCGAACAGAACCGCCCACGCCACACGCACCGCTCCGACCTGACCGCGGCCGGCGAAAGATGCGGAAGCGCCCTCTTAGATCGACTCCCAGCCGCCGGCCGTGCGCCGCGATCCGAGGGGCGGACCCAGTACCTCGCGATAAAGCACGGCCCGACGCACCGCGTCGGGGTCTCCACGCAGGAGCGTTCGCAGGTCCGGGCCAAGCACCGCACGGGCCCGACCGGCTCGCCGAACCGTCGCGGAGGCAGGTACCGCCGGCCCGGCGCTCCGCAGCAGAGGGGCGACCGCCTCCGCCATCTTCCGCCGCCCGCGCTCCCGGATCTCCTCGGCGGCGACGATCAACGGCGGGCGATCCGAAGACGGAGGGGGAACGGGAACCGTGTCGGGCAGCGGGGGCTGACGCTCGGGCTCGCGGGATTCCTCGGGTACGCCGGCCGTTTCCTCCGCGACCACCACACCCATCTCCTCGAGGCGACGGCGCACCTCGGCCCACTGCGGCGTGACTTCCGGCGTGACTTCAGGCGTGACTTCCGGCGAGGGGAGATCGGCCGGCTGCGAAGGGCGCGGCGCAGAGGGCCCTCGGGATCGGGAGGGGGGCGCACGGCCCGGTGCCCGCTGTGGCCGAGCCGGCCGCGGCGTCCCACGCGTGGAAGTCTCGCCCAATGTCGGCTCCCGCCGGGTCGGCTCCGGCCCCTCCCCGGGCGCCTGCCGCCGCCGCTGTCGGCGCGCCATGGCGTCCATGAGTGAGAGCACGGCCATCAACCCGAGCCACGCCAGCAGGGTCCCGAAGTCGCTCAACCCACCGGCTCCGACTGTCCTCCCTCTTCGCCGCCGGAGATCGACTCCCGCATGGAGGTATCGGACTGGATGTTCTTGTACCGCATGTAGTCCATCACCCCGAGGTTCCCGCCCCGAAAGGCCTCGGCGATCGCCAGCGGAACCTTGGCCTCGGCCTCGACCAGATCGGCCCGCTTCTCCTGCACCTTGGCGCGGTTCTCCTGCTCCAGCGCGACGGCCATCGCACGCCGCTCCTCGGCGCGCGCCTGGGCGACCCGCTTGTCGGCCTCGGCCTGATCGGTCTGCAGCTCGGCACCGATGTTCTTGCCGACGTCGATGTCGGCGATGTCGATGGAGAGGATCTCGAACGCCGTACCGGCGTCCAGACCGCGTGCGAGCACGGTCTTGGAGATGTTGTCGGGGTTCTCGAGGACGGCCTTGTGGGAATCCGCGGAGCCGATGTTCGACACGATGCCCTCGCCCACCCGTGCCAGGACCGTCTCCTCGCCTGCGCCTCCCACCAGTCGATTGATGTTCACCCGCACCGTGACGCGCGCGATCGCGATCAGCTGGATGCCGTCGCGCGCCATGGCCGCTACGCGCGGAGTCGTGATCACCTTCGGGTTGACCGACACCTGGACGGCCTCGAACACATCGCGCCCGGCAAGGTCGATAGCGGCCGCCTGCTGGAAGGACAGCTCGATATTCGCCTTGTCCGCGCTGATCAGCGCGCGCACCACTCGATCGACCGCACCGCCGGCGAGGTAGTGCGCCTCGAGGTCCCCGATGTCGAGCACGATTCCCGCCTTGGTCGCCCAGATCAGGGGACGCACCACGGCGGGCGGGTTCACCTTCCGGAGTCGCATTCCCACCAGGTACCCAATGCCGACCTTCGCGCCGGCGGAGATCGCCTCGACCCACAAGCGCACCGGAATCGCCCAAAGGATCAGGCTTACGAGGATGAAAGCGCCGACCAACGTGATCAGGCTGGTCGAAAAGAAGAGCTCGTCAGTCATGGGCAGCCCTCGATGGAATCGTGGGTGATTGGGGAGCGGACGGGCCGGCGGAGATCATGGACCGGCGGGTGCCTTCACGGGACGTACCACGTTGCGGTACCCCTCCGAAGCGACGACGCGGATCGCTGTCCCGTGCTCGATCCACTCCGACTCGGAGACGACGTCGATCCTCTCCTCGCCGAACTGCCCGGTGCCGGACGGCCGCAGGTCGGTGAGCGCGGTCCCCTCCTTGCCCACCAACTCCTCCCGGCGTTCCGCGGATGCGTACCCCACGTCGCGGCCGGTCGCCTTGGTGAGGAAGATCCCAAGGAGACCCAGCCGCCGGTTGGACGGGAGGCGTCGGAGCAGGAACCAGGATCCTACCAACACGGCGAGAATCGACGTGCTGAGAATGGCCGCGCCGCGCGAGAAATCCGCGCTGGTCGGCAGCTGGCCGATCAGGCTGAGGTAAAGCCCACCGAGCACACCGCCGGCACCGACGAAGCCTAGGAGCCCCATTCCAGGAACCATCAAGACCTCGATCGCGATGAGGACGACTCCCGCAACGAATAGAAGCACGGCCTCCCACCCCGCCAGTCCGATGATGAGGTGCGAACCGAAGAAGAGACCGAGTGAGAGGAGACCCGCGGCGCCCGGGAGCCCGAGCCCGGGAGCCCGGAGCTCGATCATCAACCCCAGGAAGCCGAGCGAGAGCAGGAAGGGCGCCACCACGGGGTGCGTGAAGAAACGCACCAGACGCTCGGCCCAGTTCACTTCCATGTCCTGCACCTGCGCACCGGGCGCGCCGATGGCGTCCATCAGCGCGTCCCAATCCTCCACCTCGCCGGCATAGCCCAGCGCCGTCGCCTCGCTGGTCGTTAGGGTGAGCAGCTTCCCCTCCTCGCTCACGTCGGGGATGGCGATGTCCTCGTCCACCATGGCCTCCGCGACACGCGGGTCGAGGTCGCGGGCCTCCGCGAGCGCCCGCATCGAGCTCCGCATCGCCGAGACCACCTTCTCCGGGGCCTTCTCCCCCGAACCGCTCACGGGCGTCGCCGCGCCGATCACCGACCCCGGGCGCATGTGGATCCGCTGCGTAGCGAGCGCGATCATCGCCCCGGCGGAGAACGCCCGCCGATTGACGTAGGCGTGCACGGGCACGGCTGCGTCGCTCACCGCGTCCGCGATTCGCTCGGCCGCATCCACCCGTCCGCCGGGCGTATCGATGTCGAGCACGACCGCCCTCGCGCCCACTGCCTCCGCCTCACGCAGGGCGCGCTCGATGAAGGGCGCCAAGCCGAGCTCGATGACCCCGGTCACCGGAACGCGGTAAACGGTCGGTCGTCCGGTGGGCGCCTCCTGCGCCACGAGCAGCGGAGCGGTGGCCGCGAGCACGACCGCCAGCACCATGGCTCGGCTGGGCATGAGCGCCATGGCCCGCTTGGACATGACCGCCTCCTCGGGTTGCCGGGAACGTGTCGGGTCGAGGTCCCGGACGCCGATTGGAACATAACCCCGAAGCGAGCGCATCCGAGGGGAGGGCATGTTTGAGCGCCGTGCGGCCGCGCAGGGTGCAATGGGATCTGGTCCGCTCCCCGGATGTACTGTCATACTACGTGGTGGAAGATCCTGCTGCGGCCGTGAGCCCGTGGCAGGGGCGTTGTCTGCCTCCAGCCGGCAGAGTCGAGCCATGATCCAGACTGCCCGAGGCCAACAGATCAGACCCATGGTCCATCCCCGCGGGGCTCCCCTGGACGGTGAGGTGACGGTGACGGCGATCGGGATGCTCCCGTTCCAGCCGGTTCGCATCGGCTTCGGATCGTATGGACAGTACGAGATCGTGGGCAGGGCAGAGGCCGACGGGACCGGAAACCTGACCATGACAGTCCTGGTCCCCTACTGGGCGGAGCTCGACCGAGTGCACTTCGTCTTCCTGTCTTTCGGGGGCGGCACCCCGCGCGCCGTCTCCGATCCGTTTCTCGTGACGCGTCCGGACGGAACCATACGGATCTTTGGGACGATCAGTGCCGACGGGACGAGCTGCCTCGCGCTCGACGGCCCGGACAACACGCTGTTCTCGCTCCAGGGGGACGTCGGAACGTGGTCCCCGGGCCAGCGCGTGGAGGTGATCGGGACGGTCCCGACCGGACCGGTCTGCGGCGGCCAGGGGCTGCCGATCGCGGTGAGCCAGATCCGACCCGCCTAGCACCCCCGAGAACCGACCACACCCAAGCCCCGCGCGACCATCGGGCCGCGCGGGGCTCGAAGTGACCACCTCCTCCTACCAGCGGGGCCCCAGCCAGAAAGAGGTCGCCGGAGTGGGCGGCTGGCCACCCAGGGGCCACGCCTGGTCGCCGGGGAGCCCTGCCTGCCACACCATCTCTTTTCAGAATCGCGGTTCTAATTTATCGCCCCGCTCGGGCTGCGCCATGGCGGCCACCGAGCCGTGCCCGTCACTCCGGTCGAGACGCTCGAGGCGGGGTGAACGGATATAGGTGAGCACGACGCAAACGTGTGGAGGCCGCCTCGCCTGCGGCCGGCAGCGTTTCTCCGCCCCCGGGGAAGCCCACGCGGCCCACACCGGGCGACGGCCCCCGAGAACGAGGAAGACCAAAAACTCAAAACGTTTGTTTGGAAATAGCGAAAAATTCAATTGACTGTGCCGCCCAGAAAGGCCTATCTTGGGTACTCTGCCCAGGATCCTGATCGAGGAGTCGGATGTTTCGATCGGTGGCGGCTGCTCTTGCTCTACTTCTCGTCCCGCTGACGGTGCAGGCACAGGCCGGCGTGCACCGGGTGGCTCCGGGCGAGACGCTCTGGGCGATCGCCGGGCAGCACTACGGGGCCCCGTGGAGATGGCAGGAGATCCACGAGGCGAACCGGGATGTCGTGGAAGATCCCCATCGGATCTATCCGGGCGAGGAGCTGGTCATCCCGACCCTCACCTCGGATCTCGCTACCCCTCCGGCACCTACCGACGCCCATCGGGTCGTGCAGGGCGAAACCCTCTGGGCGATCGCCGGGCAGCACTACGGGGCTCCGTGGAGATGGCAGGAGATCCACGAAGCGAACCCGGAGGTCGTGGAGGATCCTCACTGGATCTATCCCGGTGAGGAGCTGATCATTCCGGGCGCTGGCCCCCGCGTCGCCGTCGCTCCTGGCCCCCGCGTCGACCCGATTCGTGGCCCGGCCGTGGCGCAGCGGGAGGCCCCGGCTCCGAGCGACTCTCTGCCGACCCCGGGCCCCGAACCCGTCGCGGGAATCGGGAGGGATCTCGTGCCGGATTCCGCCCTGGACACAATTAGAACTAGAGTTTCTATTTTGGACCCAGCCCCCAACGTCCCGCTGGACGTCCCCGATACGGTCGCAGAACCCGGCCCCATACCTCCCGACCCCGAACCCACCCCACCGTCCCTCGCGCCCGAAGCGACCCCGCACCCGGAAGAGACCCCGACCGCCGTGGTGGCCGCCCAACCCAGGGACAGCCTGGTACAGGACCCCGTGCCCTCCACCAGCGAGCGCCCCGTTTCCGAGGCCGAAGTGGCCCGCGAGCCTGCGTACGGCGTGCGCCCGGGGGATCAGATCGAAACGGTCTTCCATACGGCAGCCGCAGAGCCGGTCCCGTCGATTCAGGGTGCCCGGGTCGTTGACCGGATGGGCAACGTGTCCTTTCCCTTCATCGGGAGCGTGCAGGTGGCCGGCCTCGACGCCCCGGCCCTTCGCTCGCTCCTGGTCGAGAAGTTCGGGGCCTTCTACCGTGACCCGGTGATCACGCTCGAGGTGAAGCTCAGGGTGAACGTCACCGGCCTGGTGGGCCGGGCGGGTCACTACTTGCTCGAGCCGAGCGCGACGGTACTCGACGCGGTGTCGACCGCCGGTGGGATGGGGACCGATGTGTCGGTCGGGGATAATCCCGCCTCCAACGCCGCCGCCGTCCAACTGATCAGGGACGGAGAAACCTTTCTCCTGGATCTCCGCCCCACGTCCGCCGATCCCGCCGCGCTGGAAATGGCGGTGCGCTCGGGCGACTGGATCCACGTGCCACCGGCGCTTCGGAGCCGGTTCGGTGACGGCATCCAATTCTGGGGAAGCCTGGCTTCGCTGTTTACCTCCGTTGTAGCCGCCATCGTCATCATCTCCGGGGGCTGAGCCCGCTCGACGAAGTGAGATCCGACGCGAGGACGGTGGCCGAGTACATCCGTGGCCTCCCGAGCGACCGGCGCGCCGCGCTCAGCGCGGTACGCAAAGTCATTCTGGATCGCCTGCCCGAGGGCTACGAGGAGGCCATGAACTGGGGTATGATCTGCTACCAGGTGCCTCTGTCGACCGTCCCCGACACGTACAACGGCCAGCCGCTGATGTACGCAGCGCTGGCCTCCCAGAAACGTCACATGGCCGCGTATGTCTCGGGGATTTACGCCAACGAGGAGTCGCGAGCCGCGTTCGAGTTAGCCTATCGTGCGACCGGGATGCGCTACGATGTTGGCAAGTCGTGCGTGCGTTTCAGAAAGCTCGACGACCTGCCGCTGGACGTGATCGGAGACGCGATCGCTTCGCTCGAAGTGGATGAGTTCGTGGACCGCTATCAGAAGGGGCGCAGCACCGGCCGTACGCGGCCGAAGGACTCCCTCTAGGCCCCCGTCGCCACCAGTTCCAACCCCCGGCGGCGACGCACAACGTCTCGGACCGACGTGCCCGCGCCGTTCACCGGTTCCCGCCGAAGGCAGCCCCCGCGCCCTCCTCCTCCGGCGCCGCGCGCGCGCGCGTGCGTGTGCGGCCGAGGGCTCCGATCGTGACTACGAGCGCCGCCAGCCCGAGCAACGTTGTCGGCACCCCCCACTCCGGGCGGCCGAACACGACGTAGCCCAGGCCGAACATCACCCCGAAGACGCCGACGTTCCCGCAAACCCAGGCGAACGCGGTCCAGAGCATGCTCTCCCTGGAGGCCACACCCGGGAGTCCACGCCACCAGCCGGGCGGGCGCACGAGGCGCACGAAATGGGCGAGGCGGTCCATCGGCACCGGTGGGGTCAAGAGGGTGGCCGCGAGCGCCGCTGGAACCGAGATGCCGACGATCGCCAGAAGGAGGTACTCGTCCCGGACATCGGGGAAGAGGGGATAGAGGACGAGGGCCGTGCTCGTCGCCACCACGATGCCGGCGATCTCGGTCCAGGCGTTCACCCGCCACCAGAGCCACCGCAGCATCGAGGGAAGCCCGAGCCCAGCCCCAAGAGCGATGAGGAACCGCCAAGCCTGCTCGATGCTCTCGATGCGCGCAGCGGCAGCCAACGCGAGCAAGACCAGACCGAACACGACCGCCCGGCTCACGCGGACGAGTTCTCGGTCGCCGGCCTCCGGCCGAAGGAAGCGGTGGTAGACGTCGTTCACCAGGTAGCTGGCACCCCAGTTGAGATGCGTGTCCACCGTGCTCATGAACGCGGCCAGCAGCGACGCGAACAGGATGCCCAGCAAACCCGTTGGCAGCAGCTCGGCCATGAGGACCGGGTAGGCCATCTCCGGATCGTCCGCCACCATCGCAGCCGCGGCGCCGTTGCCCACGGCTCCGGGCGCAAAGGCCACCATGCCGACCAGACCGATCAAGACCCAGGGCCAGGTACGGAGCCCATAGTTGGCAACCGCGAACCACAGCCCGCCCGCTTCTGCATGGGCATCGCTCTTAGCCGTGAAGAGCCGCTGCGCCAGGTAGCCACTGCCATCGCTCGCGAACTGCGCCCACCACTGCACGGACAAGTAGATGAAGAAGACCTGAAGCGGGAGCCAGGCCGCTCCCGAGGACGGTACGAAGGCAAGCACCTGGTCGGCATCGTAGTGGACCGCAAGACCGGCTAGCAGACCGTCCATCCCGCCCACGCTGTCCACCGCGAACCACGCGAACAGGACGCTTGCCGCCAACGCCAATGCGAACTGGAACAGATCGGTGAGGATCACCCCTCGGATCCCGCCCAGGCTGGAGTAGATACCGATCAACCCGAACAGCACGAGAACGGTGAGCGTGTCGCCGGGACCACCGACCGACAGCACCGCCGGCCACGCTTCGGCAAACGCCGTCACCATTGCGGCCCCCAGCCACTCGTCCCAATGGACGAAGGGCGCGGCGATCTTGACCATCGCGCGGATGACCCAGCCGAGCACGATGGCGTTGATCACCACCGCGAAGAAGACGGCTTTGAAGCCGCGCAGCACGCTCGCGCTCCGGCCCCCGTAGCGGAGCTCCACCAGCTCGGCATCGGTGAGGATCCGTGCGCGCCGCCACAAGGCCGCGAACACCACCGCCATGGACACGTGCGAGAGGACCCACGACCACCAGAACCAGTTACCCGCCACTCCGTTCTCCGCGACCAGCCCGGCCACGACCAGCGGCGTGTCCGCCGCGAAGGTCGTCGCCACCATGGACGTGCCGAGCCACCACCACGGCAGCTCGCGACCGGCAACGAAGTACGATCCGACGGAAAGGCCGGCGCGCCTGGCCACCATGGCACCCACGAGGAGCGCCATGAGCAGGTAGCCGAGCACGATCCCCCAATCGAGGGGGGCCAGCGTGCGGATCACTTCCAGGTCGGAGGAGGTGCGGTCGAAGTCATCCGCTGGACACTAGGATGACGACAGCCCGAGGACAAACGCCCGGCGGGGACGCCTGCCTCAGCTGGACCGCAGTCTAGGGCCCGGCTAAGCGGCGCCCCGAGTGGCGGTAGAAGTCAGGGGGAAACCGAGGAAGCGGCCGCCCCCAATCCGATCAGAAGGAGGATGGGGAGCAGCAGCACCGCTGCGATGCTCCAGGTCTCGGCCCGCGTCCGCCCCGGCTTCGCCCTTTCGTTCGTATTTCTAGATGAGCTCGTCCGGCCAACCTAGGGCCTCCTCGATCTCATACCAGGGGCCCGCCGCTTCGTTGGGCAGCTACCGCCGACCGTTTCATCGTGTGGACCCTGAACGTTTCAAGTGCCTCCTTGAAACATGCCGCCCGGCTCCCAGCGCTGCGTCGGAGAGCTCGCAAAACAACTATGCAGAAGGACTTGCCCATCCGGCCCGCGGGTGAGACGACGATGGCGAAGAGCTTGCACTCCCGTCGAACGCGGATCCCGACCACCGATCGGTTCGGGCAAGAACACTTCACCCGGGAGGACTCGTGCAAAGACTTCCATATCTACTCGCGGCATGCGCCATCGCGCTGACGGGGTGCGCGGACCCGACGGACATCGCGAGCGCCGATGCGGTCCTGTCCGCGCCGAGCGCGGCGGCACCGAGCAACAGCGCCTATGGGCCTGACGGAACGGCTCGCTATCGAATCAGCGTCACGAACCTCACGGCGGGTCAACCCTTCACACCACCGCTGATCGCGACTCACCGCAAGCCCGAAGGCATGTTCACGGTGGGAGAGGGCGCGAGCTTCGGCCTACAAGAGATCGCGGAGAACGGCAACCTCGGGCCCATGAACACGCGCCTGCAGAATTCGAAGCGCGTCGCGGACGTCACGATCGCAGTGGCGGGCGATCCGCCCCCACTCATGCCGGCCCAGACTGTGACGGTCGAGCTGGGCGGATCCGAAGGAGCAAGGTACCTGTCCTTCGTCTCGATGCTCATCTGCACGAACGACGGCTTCACAGGGGTCGACGGCCGGCGCCTGCCGAAGGCAGTCGGCGACCAGGTACAGATGTCCGTCGGCGCATACGACGCCGGTACGGAGATCAACACCGAGGATTTCGCGGACCTGGTACCTCCATGTCCTGCCCTTACCGGCGTTGTGTCCAACGATCCCGGAACGGGAACGAGCGACCCGACACTGGCCGAGGGGGGCGTCGTTCACCCCCACGGCGGTGTCGTGGGAGGATCGGACCTCGATCCATCCATCCATGACTGGACCGATCCGGTCGCACACGTCCTGATCGAGCGGGTGCAGTAGGCTCGCGACTCACGCTGCGCTCAGGAATCGTCGCACGCCACGGGAAGGGGGGGGTGGACACGCCGCCGCACGTCGCCCCCTCCTTCCCCGGCCTTCCTCACCCGACATCGATCCTCCGCTCCTCGATCTCAGCAGGGCTTGTTGCGGTGGATCATCAACGCGCCGAGACCAATCCCCTCGGAGAGCGGCCCCGAATCACACCCCCACCATACACGCAGGAAGCCCCGCGACGGCTGGAGCACCGCGCGGGGCTTGAAGCATGCCTTCGAGGGGAAGAAGGGACCGCGTGCGATGCCCTACTCCTGCGTATTGCGCTGCTCCGGCCACCTCGTGTCGAGAGGCTTGGACGGATCGGCCGTGATCTGCATGATCGCGCAGTGGTGATAGCTGTAGCCACCCGGATTGTTGTAGGCGTGCTCGGCCATGAACTGTATGACCTGCAGCACGCAACGGTCGCAGTTGAGGTTCGGGAGCTCGATATCCGTCTCCCAGGTCTGCGGACTCGTCGGACGCGTCGAATGCACGAACAGGCCGTCAGCGAGCACGGGAGGCTCGGGCGGGTCTTGAATGACGGCGGACTCGGACCATGGCCCCCTGTCACTATCTCTCGTGGTGACTTCCGGGTCAGGGGGCAGCTCCGTGAGCGAGTTGACCGCAAACGCTACACGGTAGTGTCCCGGATGGTACACGGTTTCCTGAAGCCGCAGGTGCAGCATCGAACCGCCGACGGCCTCGTTGATTACGTAGCTCTCCTGACCCCAATCGGCATTGGTGCCGCCACAGGGGCCCGCTTTCTGCGGATTCCCGCGTTCGTCTTCGACGAGCCAGGACGTGGGTTCCAGAAGCCTGAAATGGGGCGTGGCGCTCGGAGCATCGGTGAAGGCGACGGCACCTACCCCGGTTATCGCCGTCACGGCGACAAGGAAAAGAAATCGATGGTGCTTCATGGCATCGCTCCTTGGAGAGGGAACGAACACTGCAGCGTGACCTTGCGCCACCCTAGGGACCCGACGGCGGTGGGTCAAGGCGCGGGCCTTGGGGAAGAGCGTGTGGATACGAGACCGGGTCACCGATACAACGATCTCAAGGCATCCGTGTCCGCCCCCGAAAAGGGCGGGGCGCGCCGAACGTCCTCCCACCTCTCCAGCTCGTTCCGGAAGCGCATGAAATAGGCGACGATGTCGCCGCCGTACTGGAATGAGTACATGATGTCCTCGAAGGCACTCGTATGGGGAAGCCCGAGCGCGTGACCCAACTCATGGACGCAGGTCAGGTAGACGATGGCGTCCCTCAGGAGCGGGTCTGCCCCCGCCCTACGGGAGATCTCCGGCCCCAGTCCGTCCGTCTCCGGGCGCACGAATACGTCGGCGGCGATCTGCCCCTGCACCCGCCTCCTTCGCATCTCACCATAGAGACCGTCGCGGGGAGAGACCCAATAGATACGAATCATCGCCGCGGCTTCGGGAGCCGGCACCAACTCCAGCCGCGGTTCGACCTGGTTCGCCCACGACTCCAGGGCCCACCGCGCCATCGTGCGATCACGCGGCTTGAAGCCCGGGGCTCCGGAACCCTGCGCGATGAAGTACGTGATCGGTTCCTGGAGACCTTGGGTCCCTATCGCTGGTTGAGAGAGGGCCGTGCCTGGCCGGCCAACGACGCACACCACGAACGCGAGGCGCCCGATCCAACGGACGCCCGCAATCGTCGGGACCCGCCACGGGATCGTACTCGTCCGAAAGTCCGGCTTCCTCAAACCAGTGCTTCCTTCAATCGGCGGCAAAGCAGTAGAACAGGCCGGCGCCGCCCGTGCCCACCAACTGCTCTTGGGAGCACCCTCGGCTAGGATGGGACTGGTTCCACGGTGAGCCGGGGGTCTGGAAGGTGAAACGATCGTGGTGGCCCACCATCGCGCTTCCCTCTCCTCTGCTCGTCCAGTTGTTACAGGTCCGATCCTCTCCGGCGGGAAAGGCAATGCCATCGAGCTGCGTCCCGGTGAGGATGTCATGCGTATTGGGTGAATCCTGGTTGGCACCGGAGTTCACGCGCTCGCCTCGCTCGTTCAAGGCATGTTCGTAGTTGATGTTCGCGTTGCTGTAATGCAGGTCGTCGACGTTGGCCGCGATCTGGAGTCCAGCGGCGTTGAACCAGGGACCCTCGCCGATCCGGTCCCTCGCGTCGACGGCCGGTTGTTCGCCCGAGGCCTGAGTGCTCAAGTACGCCCGCCAGGTCCGGTCACCGGCACCTACAGCCTCGGCCAAGGCTCGACAATGAGCATCTGCTCCGTCGAGGCCTCCGAGATCCCCACCGTTCCCGGGACCGATGCTCGTGATGAAGAAACCAAGCGGCTCATCCTGGGCAGAGCCATGGTCAGGAAGTGCGATCGCGCAGCCGGCAACCAGTATAGTCGGGATCCACTTCATCGTCCTCACTCCTTGCTCTGGGCTCTCGAAGTCACTGTGTGCGGAACGCAACTCGGCCCGCAGTAACGCAACATGAGCGTGAGAGTCCGGGTGAGCCAGTGCACCCGTACTCGATTTTGCTAGGGAAGCTCTGAGCAAGGCCCTTCTGGGGGCGGTGCGAGACGGAGGGAGCCGGTTTCAGCGGTCTTGGGGGCGATGACGGGCTGAAAACGCGCCCAACCGGCATGTTCTGGCCGATGATCCCCTCGTTGCGCCCCGCGTGGGCGGATGTTTCCCGCGCCGGCCGCTCACGCCGTCGAATAGCGGCCCGCCACAAGCAGGTTCGCGAAGCCCAGGAGCAGCGCGATCCGTTCCATGTTCTTGGCCAGCCCGCGGTAGCGAACCTTCCGGTAACCGAAGCGGCGCTTCACATACAGGAACGGGTGCTCCACCTTTGCCCGCACCGAGGCCTTGTCCCGCTCGCGCAGCCACCGCGCCCCGCCCTGCTCCAGGAGCCGCCGCCGCCCCGGTCTCATCGCCACATGCCACTGCACCGGACGGCCTCCCGTGTCCACCCACTTCTCGATCCCCCGGTAGCCCGCGTCCGCCCACACCTCCTCCTCGCCGCCGTGAAGCAACGCCCCCGCCTCCCGAAGATCGTGCGTGTTCGCCGGCGTCGCCCGCACGCCATGCACCAGTCCCGTCTCCGCGTCCACCCCGATGTGCGCCTTCATCCCGAAGTGCCACTCGTTGCCCTTCCTCGTCTGATGCATCTCCGGATCCCGCGCCCCCTCCCGGTTCTTCGTCGATGACGGCGCCGCGATGATGCTCGCGTCCACGATCGTCCCCGCCCGCACCCGGTAGCCCCGCTCCGCCAGGTGCGCGTTGATCTCCTCGAACAAACCACGCCCCAGCCTGTGCCGCTCCAGCAGGTGCCGAAAGTTCAGAATCGTCGTCTCGTCCGGCAGCGGACCCGTCAAACGCAGCCCCGCGAACCGCCGCACCGACTCGATCTCGTACAGCATGTCCTCCATCCCCGGGTCGCTCAGGTTGTAGAACAGCTGCACGCAGTGAATCCTCAGCATCGCCGCCAACGGGTACGGCTGCCGCCCCCGCCCCGCCTTCGGATACAACGGCCGAATCCGCGCCTCCAGACGCTCCCACGGAATCAGCGCCTCCATCCGCTCCAGAAACAGCTCCCGCCGCGTCCGCCGCTTCTTCCCCTCGTACTCCACATCCGCGAACGTCACCTGCTCCATCGTCCGCCTCCCCGATCGTCCCGCTCAGCCCTTGAACTCCCGCCCCGTAAATCTAATGTCCCAGGGACCGACTTATTCAGAGTATTCCTAGGGAAGCTCTGAGCAAGGCCCTTCTGGGGGCGGTGCGAGACGGAGGGAGCCGGTTTCAGCGGTCTTGGGGGCGATGACGGGCTGAAAACGCGCCCAACCGGCATGTTCTGGCCGATGATCCCCTCGTTGCGCCCCGCGTGGGCGGATGTTTCCCGCGCCGGCCGCTCACGCCGTCGAATAGCGGCCCGCCACAAGCAGGTTCGCGAAGCCCAGGAGCAGCGCGATCCGTTCCATGTTCTTGGCCAGCCCGCGGTAGCGAACCTTCCGGTAACCGAAGCGGCGCTTCACATACAGGAACGGGTGCTCCACCTTTGCCCGCACCGAGGCCTTGTCCCGCTCGCGCAGCCACCGCGCCCCGCCCTGCTCCAGGAGCCGCCGCCGCCCCGGTCTCATCGCCACATGCCACTGCACCGGACGGCCTCCCGTGTCCACCCACTTCTCGATCCCCCGGTAGCCCGCGTCCGCCCACACCTCCTCCTCGCCGCCGTGAAGCAACGCCCCCGCCTCCCGAAGATCGTGCGTGTTCGCCGGCGTCGCCCGCACGCCATGCACCAGTCCCGTCTCCGCGTCCACCCCGATGTGCGCCTTCATCCCGAAGTGCCACTCGTTGCCCTTCCTCGTCTGATGCATCTCCGGATCCCGCGCCCCCTCCCGGTTCTTCGTCGATGACGGCGCCGCGATGATGCTCGCGTCCACGATCGTCCCCGCCCGCACCCGGTAGCCCCGCTCCGCCAGGTGCGCGTTGATCTCCTCGAACAAACCACGCCCCAGCCTGTGCCGCTCCAGCAGGTGCCGAAAGTTCAGAATCGTCGTCTCGTCCGGCAGCGGACCCGTCAAACGCAGCCCCGCGAACCGCCGCACCGACTCGATCTCGTACAGCATGTCCTCCATCCCCGGGTCGCTCAGGTTGTAGAACAGCTGCACGCAGTGAATCCTCAGCATCGCCGCCAACGGGTACGGCTGCCGCCCCCGCCCCGCCTTCGGATACAACGGCCGAATCCGCGCCTCCAGACGCTCCCACGGAATCAGCGCCTCCATCCGCTCCAGAAACAGCTCCCGCCGCGTCCGCCGCTTCTTCCCCTCGTACTCCACATCCGCGAACGTCACCTGCTCCATCGTCCGCCTCCCCGATCGTCCCGCTCAGCCCTTGAACTCCCGCCCCGTAAATCTAATGTCCCAGGGACCGACTTATTCAGAGTATTCCTAGCATGACGGCCATGTCCGCCGGAGCCTCCGTGGAGGCTGCTACGGACTCAATGTGATTCCGGAGACACTGCGGGAAACCGTCGAGCGGGAGCGGTGGCGGGGAAGGAGGTCCCAGTGGAATTGGGTCCTCCCATTTTGATGTCGCAGAACCCCCAGATCCATTGACAGAAGTGACAGAAGTATCCGGAGCTTGCGGTTTGGCACGTATCGTTGAGGGCGCGCCGCTCATCGTGCACCCGCCCGGGCGACCCGAATGATGCCCCTTAGCTCATTTAGAGTGTGATGATACTGGAGGGCGGGGACCTCTCCGCCTTGCAGGAACTCCCCCGCTAGCTGTTGTAGCTCGGTAAGGTCGCCAGCGAACCTGATTTCGAGGATTCCCGAGGGGTCAACAGCCCCTGGGAGCGGCTCGAAGCCTTTACACTTCAGGAATGCCGCTAGAGGCAGATGGGTAGTGCTGAAGTCGCTCGATTGCATCGTCTTCGTACTCCATTCTTATAGCTCTTGTCTTTGGTGCTCATTTCGCTGTCCCTCCTTTCTGTTGTCCCTGAGGATTGTCACCCAGGGTGCGGCTCTGAGGTGAGCACACCCGGTCCGTCTTCTCAGCTACAGCCGGTCACCATCACATCGTTTGGTCTCCTTCTTTCGCAAAGTCACCTCCAAAATAGTGCCGGGAACAACTCCATCAAGACTTTTCGTTGACGCACAGGCATGAAAAAAGGGCGACCACCATGGCCGCCCCCTCACGGGATTTCGTAAGTGTTGAAGGCAATGGAGTTAGGTACACACCTCTGCCATCCGCTGCCAGCCCCCCATAGGGTGGTATGGAGATCCTAGCCGTAGGTGATGGATATATATCCCCATGTCTCCGCGTAGACGGCTGTATCAATATCGACGTGCGTAGTTTCTGCACCATCCTTCCCACAGAATTCGCGTGCGCATAGCGCATAGCGTCCGTATGATGACGGAGTGGACAGAGCCCTAGCGGTACTCAGCGTGCTCTGAGTCTCTGGTCATTCCTCCCGCAGGGTAGGGTCATGACCGATCCCGTCACCCGCCTGAACGCGGCTCTCGAGGGTCGCTACCGCATCGAGCGCCAGCTCGGCGAGGGCGGGATGGCGACGGTCTACCTGGCCGACGATCTCCTGCAGCCCGCCGAAGCACCCGGTATTGCTGCAGCGCCGTAGCGATGCGTTATAGTGGAGGCCGGACCTGCACCCTACGACCGAAGAGATCCTGATGCCCAGACCTCGCATTGTCCTGTTGTTCACGGCGGTGTTCGTGCTAGGTGGTTGTACACGCGTGGACACATACGAGACGGCGGTCAAGATGAACGCCGTCACCGGAGCCGTGTCCGAGAGCACCTACGGACAGGGCCTCTACCATGCCGTCCTGCGGAACTGGACTGTGTTCGATCTTCGCGAGCTCCAGTACCCGCGCGGCGATGCTTCAGACGTTCTCGACGTGCTGACGGCCGACCAGCTGCGGATCAATGTGGACGCAGCTTTCCGGTGGCGCCTCGATCCCACGCGCGTTCGCGACCTTTACGTCCAGATCGGTGAGCCGAGGGAGGTGGAGGCGCTCGTGTACAACACATTCCGCAGCGCCGTCCGCGACGCGGTCGCTGAGGTGACTGCAACGGGCATACTGAGTGAGCAGCGCGCAGGGCTCGCGCCACGTATCCGGGAGTTGATGGAGGACCAGCTCACTCAGCGGGGGGTCGTGATGACGGACTTCTTCCTACGAGGTATCGATCCTCCAGAGGCGATCCGGATTGCGGTGGAAGCGAAGCTGGCGCGCGAGCAGCAGGTTGCTGCAGAGGAGTATCAAACGGCCATCGTGACAGAGCAGGCGAACCAGCGTCGTGCGGAGGCCGAAGGCATCCGGGACGCCCAGAGGGTCATCGCCGAGTCTCTCGTCGGAGCGACTGGGCGAGCCTACTTGGCCTACGAGGGTCTCCAGGCGCTCAAGGCCGCAGCAGAGGGTGAAAACAACCTCATCATCTCACCGTCCGAGGGCGGAATCCCCCTGATGAGGCCGATTCCGTGATCGCTCAACCCGCTCGCACCATTGTGGTCCCATAGCGGGCGGGAGCTGTTCTACCGCAACGGCTGGGCGAGATGGTCGCGGTGCAGGTCCAGACGGAGCTGACGTTCGCACCGGGGCAGCCGGAGGTGCTGTTCCCGGCGACGGAGTTTCGGAGCTTCGTAAATCACCAACATTACGACGTGACGCCAGACGATGGACGCTTCATCCGCCCTTACGGGTGCCGATACCAAGCTGATCCTCGTCCAGAACTTCTTCGAGGAGCTGAAGCGGCTCGTGCCGGAACTCATGATTCACCCCAGGGGCGCCTGAATACGGCCCTCTCATGGTGCCCCTCTACCCCATCACGGCCGCCGGCCGTCTGCTTGACGGTTCCCCGAGGGCGGGGATACCGTGGTGTCCCCCGCCTGTCGGCCGCGCGGCACTGGTTACGCGTCCCACGTAGAGTTGACTAGGCGGGCGAAAGGGAGAGCCCTCTGGCTTTCCGGTCAACCAACAGGAGGTGGACCCATGCGTGCTCAAGTCATCACAGTGACGCTACCGCTGGCGGCCCTGGTGGGCGCCGGCAGCCTGACGGCCCAGGTGGCTGCTCCTGCCGAGAACCCCCACATCGGGCACGTGACAACGTCGTTCCGGGATACGCCCGATCAGCAGGGCTTCCTGCCGGTGGCGATCGCCGATGCCCAGACGGCGGCACAGCACGCCGGGTTTGGAATGCGGGACCTCGCCAGCTTGGAGGGGATGAAGCGACACGGCGGGCATGTGCTTCATGCGGTGGATCCTTCTCAAATCGAGCAGGGGCCGGGTTCGGGCTACGGGGTGAAGAAGGCGGCTGAGAACGTGGCGGCCCACATCGAGATGGCGGCCAAGGTCGAGGGCGCTCCGCAGGGCGTCATCACGCATTCCGTCCACGTCGCCACGTCGTCGCGCAACACCGCCAAGCGAGCAGAGGAGATAGCGGCGCTGGCCAAACAGGTCCAGGCAGCCGGTGCCGCTGAGGAGGCGAGGCCCTTGTTCGAAGAGCTCAACGAGAAGGTCTCGCAGCTACTCGCTGGCGTCGACGCCAACGCCGACGGCCGTGTGGGTTGGCAGGAGGGAGAGGGCGGTCTCGACACGGTACAGCAGCACATGAACCTCATGCTGGGGAGCATCGGCAGATAGGGGTGAGTCAGGCCGCCTGTGGTTCACCGGGGGGCGTCACCGACGATTCGCGAGGGGCTCTCTGCCGGAGAGCCCCTCGCGTTGGCTCATTACTGCCAAGAAACGATGGGGGGTTTCGGTGTTAGCCTTGGCAAGGCGAATGCACGACACCGGCCTACTGTCGGAGTGGCGCTACCGACAGGTCTGTATTGAGGTACAGGGTCTTGGCTACCGGAAGAGGGAGCCCGACGGTATTCCGCGTGAAGGCTCACAGGTGCTACAGAAGGCGTTTACAGCGCTGTGGGCTGAGAGGATGACGACAGACAGGGTGGCGGCAGAACTCGGGTGGCCCAGGGGTGAACTAGACGCCCTGACGTTTCGCATGGTGAAGGGTGCCAGCGAACGCACGGAAAGCGGTAAAGTGGAATTACGAGTCCTGTGAGCCGGAACACCCTTCCTTCCCCGCTGCACGGCCTCAGGTCCTTACCGAGCAGCCCAATAGCTGGCGTCAGCGGCTGGCTAGCTGTAGCTTACCGAAGAAGACCCGAAGCACTGGGAGGTCGTTAGCGATGTCAGACAGGGAGCGAGCAGTGGTGGAGGTAGGATCAAAAGGTGTGTAAAAAGAGAGGCGACGTACCTTTCCGCTGAGATTTAAACCAGCGAGCCCGGGTGACAGCCCGGGGAAAGGAACGTCGCCTCATGAGAGAGGATATCGCGGGACCCCAGGGTGCGTCCAGCAGGCCGATGTGGGAGACGCTCGAGGGGATGGTTAGGGAGAAGGCGCAGGAGTTCATCCAACAGATCATGGAGGAGGAAGTCACGGAGTTGTTAGGCCGGGAGAAGTCAGAGCGCAGGAGTACGGTGGACTCGGCCGAGGGCTACCGCAACGGATATGGCAAGCCGAGGCGGTTGGCGATGAGCTCGGGCACGATCATGCTCCGACGCCCTCGGGTTCGGGGCGTCGAGGAGCGGTTCGAGAGTCGGGTGTTGCCGTTGTTCGCACGACGGACGAAGGAGCTGGGTGCTCTGCTTCCGGAGCTGTATCTGCACGGGCTGGCGGAGGGAGACTTCGAGCTGGCGATGCGGGGCCTGCTGGGCGAGGGGGCCCCGTTGTCGAAGTCTTCGATTCGGCGGCTGCGGGCGGGATGGACGGCGGAATTCGAGGAATGGTCGAAGCGCTCGCTGGCCGACCGTGAGGTCGTCTACGTCTGGGCGGACGGGATCTACGTGAAGGCGGGGCTCGAGCGGGACAAGGCAGCACTGCTGGTGGTTCTGGGCGCGATGCGAGACGGGACGAAGGAAGTGTTGGCCCTGAGATCGGGCTACCGAGAGTCGGTCGAGTCCTGGTCGGAGGTGTTGCGGGATCTGAAGGCACGCGGCATCGAGGCGCCCCGGCTTCTGATGGCGGACGGTAACGCGGCGATCTGGGGCGCAGTACGGCAGGTATGGCCTGAGGCGGGCGAGCAACGGTGCTGGAACCACAAGATGAGGAACGTGCTGGACCGGCTGCCGCGGTCGAGAGCCCGTTCGCTGCGGTACGGCTCAGGACGACGGCGGCGAAGCGATTCAAGCGGGTCGAGAGCGCTACGGCGCTGATCTGGAAGTTGCTCTTGGTGGCCGAGAAGCGCTTCCGAAGGCTCGACGCTCCTCACCTCCTCAAGGACGTGTTTGAAGGAAGGAAGTTCGAAGACGGAAAGCCCGTCTCAACCCAACAGCGGAAGAATGCCGCCTGATACGTTTACACACCTATTGACCCAACCTCCAGTGGTGTTTGTTCGCGAGAGGCTCTCGCCGAGTCACGCCACGGGCGTCTCTGAGCTGTACGAGCGTGGACGCAAGACCGCGAATGCTTTGGGGGAGTCCTCTATCCGTCGCGCCATTTGGCACCTGGTGAGCCGGGGGAGGTCGCCATTGATGCAGAGATGAAACTGCGCCCGAAAGTGCCTAATGGGCTATGAGGCTGCTCTAGCCCCCCCTTCCGGCCTAAGGCTTTACGACCGAGCGCTCATGACGTGACCCCCTGAAACGAGACCAGTGCGGATGTTAGGATCGGGCATCTGGTCGCAGCTACAGGGAGGTCAGCAATGGGGAGGAGACGGCACACGCCGGAGCAGATCATTACGGCACTGAGAGAGGCTGAAGTTGGGCTGGCGAGGGGGAAGACGGCAGCGATGGTGAGCCGTGAGCTCGGGATCAGCGAGCAGACGTACTACCGGTGGCGGAAGGAATTTGGGGGAATGGGGGTGGATCAGGCGCGCAAGTTCAAGGAACTGGAGCGAGAGAACGCACACCTGAAGCGGGCGGTGGCGAACCTGACGGTGGACAAGCTGATCCTGGAGGAAGCGGCCAAGGGAAACTTCTGAGCCCCGAGCGCCGACGGAGGTGTGTGGTGCATGCACGTCAGCGGCTCGGGGTGGGAGAGAGGCGCGCGTGCCGGGTGCTGGGCCAGCCACGGACGACGCAACGCCGGATCAGGAAGGTGCGTTCCGACGAGGCAGCGCTCCTAGGAATACTCTGAATAAGTCGGTCCCTGGGACATTAGATTTACGGGGCGGGAGTTCAAGGGCTGAGCGGGACGATCGGGGAGGCGGACGATGGAGCAGGTGACGTTCGCGGATGTGGAGTACGAGGGGAAGAAGCGGCGGACGCGGCGGGAGCTGTTTCTGGAGCGGATGGAGGCGCTGATTCCGTGGGAGCGTCTGGAGGCGCGGATTCGGCCGTTGTATCCGAAGGCGGGGCGGGGGCGGCAGCCGTACCCGTTGGCGGCGATGCTGAGGATTCACTGCGTGCAGCTGTTCTACAACCTGAGCGACCCGGGGATGGAGGACATGCTGTACGAGATCGAGTCGGTGCGGCGGTTCGCGGGGCTGCGTTTGACGGGTCCGCTGCCGGACGAGACGACGATTCTGAACTTTCGGCACCTGCTGGAGCGGCACAGGCTGGGGCGTGGTTTGTTCGAGGAGATCAACGCGCACCTGGCGGAGCGGGGCTACCGGGTGCGGGCGGGGACGATTGTGGACGCGAGCATCATCGCGGCGCCGTCATCGACGAAGAACCGGGAGGGGGCGCGGGATCCGGAGATGCATCAGACGAGGAAGGGCAACGAGTGGCACTTCGGGATGAAGGCGCACATCGGGGTGGACGCGGAGACGGGACTGGTGCATGGCGTGCGGGCGACGCCGGCGAACACGCACGATCTTCGGGAGGCGGGGGCGTTGCTTCACGGCGGCGAGGAGGAGGTGTGGGCGGACGCGGGCTACCGGGGGATCGAGAAGTGGGTGGACACGGGAGGCCGTCCGGTGCAGTGGCATGTGGCGATGAGACCGGGGCGGCGGCGGCTCCTGGAGCAGGGCGGGGCGCGGTGGCTGCGCGAGCGGGACAAGGCCTCGGTGCGGGCAAAGGTGGAGCACCCGTTCCTGTATGTGAAGCGCCGCTTCGGTTACCGGAAGGTTCGCTACCGCGGGCTGGCCAAGAACATGGAACGGATCGCGCTGCTCCTGGGCTTCGCGAACCTGCTTGTGGCGGGCCGCTATTCGACGGCGTGAGCGGCCGGCGCGGGAAACATCCGCCCACGCGGGGCGCAACGAGGGGATCATCGGCCAGAACATGCCGGTTGGGCGCGTTTTCAGCCCGTCATCGCCCCCAAGACCGCTGAAACCGGCTCCCTCCGTCTCGCACCGCCCCCAGAAGGGCCTTGCTCAGAGCTTCCCTAGAAGACGTGGTGCGGCTGGCGAGCCGTTTCGGTCGCTACGGATACCGGCAGGTGACGAACCTGCTGCGCATCGAGGGTTGGTCCGTGAACCACAAGCGGGTGGAGCGGATCTGGCGTCGAGAGGGCCTGAAAGTGCCCAAACGCCAACCCAAGCGGGGTCGCTTGTGGCTGAACGACGGCTCCTGTATCCGGCTCAGGCCGCTGCACGATAACCATGTCTGGTCGTATGACTTCGTGAGCACACGGACCGCGGACGGACGAGCCCTGAAGCTGCTCACAGTGCTCGACGAGTACACGAGACAATGTCTGGCGATCAAGGTAGGACGGAGGACTCGAGCGCATGACGTACTCGAGGTGCTGGTAGATCTCTTCGTTCGTCACGGTCCACCCCAGCATCTACGTTCGGACAACGGTCCGGAGTTCACGGCCCAGCTCGTGCGGCGGTGGCTCGCCAGGCTAGGTGTGCAGACGCTCTACATCGAGCCCGGTAGTCCGTGGGAGAACGGTTACAACGAGAGCTTCAACGGCAAGCTAAGGGACGAATTCCTGAACGGCGAGATATTCTACACGCTGCCTGAGGCGGTCGTCCTCGTAGAACAGTGGAGAAGACTGTACAATACCGTCCGACCCCACAGCGCCTGCGGCGGTCGTCCCCCGGCCCCGGAGACGATCAAACCTTCGCCTTGGTTCCTCAGGATGCCTCAGCTCCAGGGGCCGCCGGTGGCTCTGGGTCTAACATAGGAAGTGGTACCGCCACTGGGGGCACGTCAGTATCCGAAGGCCGTCGAGGTGCTCGAGGACGACTGGGAGCGGATGGTCACGTTCTACGACTTCCCGGAGGCGCACTGGCAGCACCTGCGCACGACCAACGTGATCGAGAGCCCGTTCGCTTCGGTCCGGCTGCGCACCACGGCGGCGAAGCGGTTCAAGCGCGTCGACAGCGCCACGGCCCTGATCTGGAAGCTGCTGACGGTGGCGGAGAAGAGGTTCCGCAAGCTGAACGCTCCCCACCTGCTGAGGGATGTGTTCGAAGGCAGGAAGTTCGAGGACGGAAAGCCCGTCCTACATCGTCAACGAAAGGTCGCTGCCTGAGCCGTTTACACACCTATTGACCCGACCTCTCGATATATCGAGGATGTCTACTAGACCACTCATCACTGGGAGATTCGGATGAAGGTGGAGGCCGCTGCTACTCCTGCCGCTCCAGCGATAGAAGCACCACGCGGCCGACCGCAATGGCCACATCTCGTGGGCGGGCCGCTATCATTTCTGGTCATGCTTCTCATCCCGGGCGGCGTAATGGCCTTTCCCGTGAAATGCGCTATCGGCCTGCTCATATGGATGGCGTGGTGGTGGCTTGCGCGCCCGGTGGACCTCGCTGTGACAGGTTTTTTGCCGTTGGTTGTGGTCGCGGCACTGGACTTCACACCTATCAGTGGAGTTCTGGAGGCCTATGCCTCCGAACTGATCATCCTACTGATCGGTGCGAATATCCTGACTACGGTTTGGAGCCGATGGGGATTGGACCGAAGAATCGGACTTGTATCCGCTCTACTCATCGGCACAAGTCCGAGACGTCAGGTCTTGGCCTGGCTCGTCATCTCCGTAGCCCTTACTGCGGTCCTTCCGAATACGATTGTAGCCGCGATCTTGATCCCGATCGTAATTGCGATGCTTCGCGAGGTCGGCATTGAGGATCCCTGGACCAGTTCTGTGGGAACGGCGTTGGTACTGGCGATTGCATGGGGTGTGAACGTAGGAGGCTTCGCCACGCCCTTGGGGGGTGCAATGAACCTCTTGGCGATGGGCTTCGTAGAGGAAACCGTAACTCAGCGCGAATTCTACTTCACGACCTGGGCGACACGCATGCTCCCACTCACGATCGCGACCCTATTTGCTGCCGCCGTGTTTCTGATGACGGCGTTCGAGATCCCTAAGGGTACGGTCTGGGAACACTCCGCACTCAGGGAGGAGTTGAGGTCCCTGGGCCCCACAACCGGGGGGGAGAAGTGGGGGCTCTGGCTCTTCGGATTTGCCGCCGTCCTGGCCTTCGCTCGGCCCCTATATGCTTCGATCCTACCTGGCCTCAGACCGGCGTACGTGTTCCTTGGGTTCGGGATCCTGTGCTTCGCCGTCCGTCAAGATGGTCAAGCTCTGGTGAAATGGCGGTATGCACAGGAAAGGATGATGTGGGGCCTGTTCTACCTGTTCGCCGGTGGCTTCGCCCTCGGCACAATCTTGAATCAGACTGGCGCGGCTCGGTACGTCGCTGATCTTCTGATCCCATACGCCCAGGGTGGAGGGTTCCTCGCCGCCGCGATCTTCGCAGTGATCGCGATGATCATGACGCAGATCACGAGCCACGTAGCGGCGGTCGCGATCCTCGTGCCTATAACTATCAGTACGTTTCAGAGCATCGGTATCAATCCGATGCCGTTCGTATATATGGTTGCGGCAATCGGTAATTGTGGCTTTGTAATGCCGTCCTCCTCCGCCAGTACCGCTATTGCAGCGGGATATGGAGTGGACCTCAGAGTGATGATGGTCAAGGGTACGCTGCTGGCGATAATTACGATGACGGTGATTCTGGGACTTGGGTATATCATGACCATAGCGTGGCCAGGATTTGGTGTGGCCTAACGACTTGAAGTTGGCGACAAAGCAGGGGAGATGTGCGAGGAAGAGCAGACGTGAGTGCTCGGAGAGCGCACCTTGAGTGCGCCTGGCGAAGCTACAAGAGAGGAGGTCGGAGGTGCATCACGCGACGACGCATGGGCAGCGTGTGGAAGGCAGAGGGAGATGAAGGGGTGAGGAGGACTGTAGATATACTAGTTGAGTCGTTGGTCGAAGAGGGAACGAAGTTCATCTTCGCTCTCTCCGGTAATCAGAACCTGCCAGTATTTGATGCGTGTATCGATGTTGGGATTCAGCTTGTCCATGTGCGACACGAGGCGGCGGCGGTCCATATGGCCGATGCCTGGGGGCGGTTGACGGGTGAGCCCGGGGTGGCCCTGGTCGCCGCGGGGCCGGGTTTCCTGAACGCACTATCTCCGTCTTACGTCGCCCAGATGGCTGAGGCGCCGTTGGTGATTCTAAGCGGGCAAGCCCCAAGTGTTCAGGTCGGGCGCGGAGCATTTCAAGAGATGCCCCAAGGCGAGATTGCAAGTCATGTTACGAAGGCCTCGTGGACGTTGCGAGACGATTCATTGGTGGCGAGGGAGGTGAAGCGGGCCTTTCAATTAGCACGTTCGGGTCGTCCGGGGCCGGTACACCTTGCGTTGCCCGTAGACATGCTTGAAAAGGCCGCGACGAGTCAATTAGAGGTCGCCAACGACAATGGTGCTGGCCTTTCCAACGCCCCACCCCTCGGACGGGACACCGCTATCGACGTGCTGGACAGTTTACAGCAGGCGCGAAGGCCCCTCGTTCTCGGAGGTCCTCCTTTCACGCGGGCCGATCTCGGGGAACTCCTATGCGAGTTCGAAGAGAGGTCTGGAGTACCTTGCCTGGGCATGGAAAGCCCACGTGGAATCGATGACCCGTCCCTTGGTGCATTATCTGAGGTCCTGCCGCGGGCAGATGTAGTGCTGCTGGTCGGCAAGAGGTTGGACTACACCTTGCGATTCGGCGACCGACCGGCATTCGACAAGGATTGTCGCTTCATCCATCTCGATCCGGATGTGGCGGTTCTCGATCAAACGAAGCGGAATCTCGGGGCGTCATCGCGCCTGATTCTTGCGAAGCACTGCGACGCGAAGCTGGGGCTAGAGGATCTTCTTTCTGGATCCAGCGACCGGGACTGGGCGAAGGGAGAATGGCGTGGCGAGGTTAGGAATGCGGTGGAGTTCAGGCCGCCCGAGTGGCGGGAGCTGAAGTCGCAGGGGGAGGCACTCCACCCAGTCGAGGTCTGCCAGCGAGTCCAGGAGATGCTCGACTCGAATGAGGATACCGTGCTGATTTCTGATGGCGGCGAATTTGGACAGTGGGCGCAGGCCTGCATATCGGCGCCGCACCGAGTGATCAACGGGCCATCCGGAGGAATCGGAGGAGGCATCCCCTTTGCTTTGGCGGCCCGCCTGGCCTTTCCCGAGGCGCGAGTCGTTGCGACACTCGGTGATGGTACGTTTGGCTTCCATGGGCTCGAATTCGACACAGCAGTCCGATATCGACTGCCCTTCGTCGCTGTCGTAGGGAACGACTCCGGATGGAATTCTGAGCGGGTGCTCCAGCGCCGCAAATATGGCTCCGAGCGGCTGATTGGATGTGACTTGCTTCCATCGCGATACGGTGAGGTGGCGGTTGCATTAGGGGGATGGGGAAGGCAGGTCAATACAATTAGCGAGCTGGGGCCAGCACTCGAGGATGCGTTTGCGGCCTCCGTTCCAGCATGTGTCAATGTTGCCATCGAACCGCAAGAAGCTCCGTTGATCAGGCGGCGGTGCTGATGGCGCCGATCAGGCCTCTCTTGTCTCGGCCGGCGCCCTGCGGAAGATATTAGGCCTGGAGAGGGGATTTGATGACCACGATGGAATCGGTGCGCACGTACTGCCTTTATCTCAACGGTGAGTGGGTGGCGGGGGAGCGATCATTGGACGTGCGTAACCCTGCCTCATCGAAAGTATTCGCAAAGATTGGGGTGATAGGAAGGGAGGGTGTGGCGCGGGCATTGGAACATGCCGAGGCGGCTTCGCCTCGATGGCGGCGCCTGCCTGCCCGCACGCGTGGCGAGTACCTAGCGAAGATCGCCGAGGAGCTCGAGAGGCGTGAGGATACTGTGGCTAGGGTAATTACCCTGGAGAACGGAAAGCCACTTCAGCAGAGCCGTGCGGAAGTGCGTATGGCAGCGGATCACTTTCGGTGGTTCGCTGAGGAGGGAAGGCGGAGCTACGGAAGGGTCGTCCCGCACCAGGTGGATGGCAAGCGGCACATGGTCCTGCGGGTCCCAAGCGGTGTGGTTGGAGCTATCGTCCCCTGGAACTTTCCGTTAGCGCTTGCTGCTCGCAAGGTGGCCCCGGCACTGGCAGTGGGGTGCCCGATCTTGCTCAAGCCTTCCAGCGAGACTCCAATCAATGCGGCTCTGCTCGCCGAGATAGTTCACGACGTGGGTTTGCCTCCCGGTGTGTTCCAGCTAGTGGTCGGAGGGTCTCGGGAGATCGGAGCGGAGCTGCTGTCCAACCCAATCTGTCGCAAGATCTCCTTTACGGGTTCGACCCCGGTAGGCAAGCATCTTATGCGTGAGGCCGCGGACGCTGTGAAGAAGCTGTCGTTGGAGCTTGGTGGTAACGCACCAGTCTTGGTTTTTGCCGACGCTAACGTCGAACAGGCTGTGGCCGGTGTACTGATCGCCAAATTTCGCAATACAGGACAATCTTGTGTGGCTGCCAATCGCATCTACGTGCAGCAGTCGATCTTCGATAAGTTCATGAACGCATTCGTCGCTGGGACGAGGGCATTGAAGGTCGGGAATGGACTGGATAATGAGGTAGAAATCGGCCCGCTCATCAACGAGCGCGCCCTTGAGGAAGCGTTGCTAATCGTAGAGCGGGCTAAGGAGGACGGAGCAACCATCGTTCATGGGGGGAAACGTTGGAACGGCTCGGAACGAGGATACTACCTCGAACCCACGATTATGACGGACATTCCAGATGATGCCCGTTGTATGTCGGAAGAGCTCTTCGCTCCGATTGCGTCTGTGGTCGCGTTTGAGGATGAGGAAGAGGTCGTAGACAGAGCCAATAAGACCGAGTTTGGTCTGGCAGCCTATGCATTTACGAATGATTTGTCGCGAGCATGGCGTCTCGCTGAAGGACTGGAAGCTGGTACGGTAGGAATAAACGACGCTACGCCTGCAACGTCGGCATGTCCTTTCGGAGGTATGAAGCAGAGTGGGCTTGATCGTGAGTTAGGGAGCGAGGGTATTGATGCGTACCTCGAGACGAAGCATATTGCGTTGAAACTGGACGTGTAAAGTGCGAACGCAGGATCACCTTCTGTAGGCGTAAGCGATCCGCCGGTTTGGGTTAGACCGGTGTCCGCGTGCGGATGGGCTCGGAGGCTGCCAGGCAAGCTCCACGCAGACCGTGGAATGGCCATCGTCAGCTTCTGTGGACGCTGAATTGTCAAGCCCTTCGTGTTGCAGGGCGTAGGTAGGCTTCATCTGTGAAAGGCAAGACCTGATCTGACAGTCGTCGGCTCGGTCCTCGTGTCCGGTTCGGTTCTGCTTCACGCAGCCAGCATCTTCTCTTTCGCCAACGGCACGCTGTCCAGGAACGTCTGTATCGGGGTCTTGCCGTAGCACCACCGACCCTGGTGCGGCCGCGCTTCGTTGTACTCGCGCAGCCATGTGAGCGCTTCCAGAAGACCGTGCTGAACGAGTTCTACCGGGTCGTCTTCAGGAAGAAGCTCTACACGAGTCGTGTACAACGAGGAGCGCACCCACCAGGGTCGGTGGTGCTACGGCAAGACCCCGATGCAGACGTTCTTGGACTCGCTCGAGCTGGCGAAGGAGAAGCAACACGCGGCATGACACGGGCGGATACCCGATGCGCCGCACACGCGACCACTGTCAGATCAGGTCTTGACTTTCACACTTCAGCCGACCAGGGAAGCCCACGGACAACCCTCACATCGAGGCCTTCAACAGCATTCTTCGGCGTGAGTGCCTTTCGCAACACTGGTATATCGATCTGAGGGACGCCCAGATCTCGCTCGATCGCTGGAGAGCGGAGTACAATAACCTGAGGCCCCACGGCAGCTTGGGCCGTCTTACGCCGCCGGACTTCGCCGCCAGCGCTGCCTTCACCCAGGGACCGGAAGAGCTCGAAAAGTTGCAGACCTAGTGGAGCAGGTTCGGGGTCAGGAGCACTCCTCGTTGCACACACCTTGACAACGGGGGTGAGCCATCGTATAGAATCCTTACGATTGCTGTCGTCAGGCCTTGTCCCGTTTGGCTCATGCTTGGATTTGTGTCCTTCTTCCGGAGGGTATCTGATGAGCGCACGTATCTTCGTCGTCGGACTGATCTTTCTGGGCTTTCTGGCTGTTCCCGCCCTGGCGCAGCAGGTAACGGGGCGTGTCACCCACAACGAGACGCTCCGCCCGCTCGCTGGCGCTCAGGTGTCGATCCCCGGCAGCCGTCTGGGAGCACTGGCCAATGCCGAGGGTCGTTTCGTCATCGTGAATGTGCCGGTCGGCACTCACTCGGTTGTGGCCCAGATCATAGGGTATGGAACGCAGGAAAGGAGCGTCACCGTAACGGCCGGGCAGATCGTCACTGTGGACTTTCAGCTCCAGACCGAAGCCCTCGGCCTGGACGAAATCGTGGTCACCGGCACAGTCGGCAACATCCAGAGGCGTGCGGTCGGAAACGTCGTCGGCACCTTGAATACCGCCGCCCAGCTTGAGTCCACCGCGCCCGCGAGCGTTCAGCAGATACTGTCCGGACAGGTACCCGGCGTATCCGTCCAGATCGGCACTGGCGTTGTCGGAAGCGGCGGTGGCGTCATGATCCGCGGGGCGAGCACCCTGTCCCTTAACCAGCAACCCCTGCTGTACATCGATGGGGTCCGCGCCAACGGCGGGTTCGGCAGCTGGGGCTCCTCCCGTCTCAATGACATCAACGCCGAGGACATCGAGCGGATCGAGGTCATCAAGGGTCCGGCCGCGGCCACCCTCTACGGCACCGAAGCCTCGAACGGGGTGATTCAGATCATCACGAAGAAGGGGATTCCGGGCCGGGCGACGGTCGAGCTCATGGTGCAGCAAGGCGGTAATTGGTTCAACGATCCGGCGGGACGCCTCCCGACCAACTACGGGATCGCTCCGGACGGACAGACCATCATTAGCCAACATCTGTTTCTCGACGAGGAAGCGGCGGGCCGTAAGATGTTCCGCACAGGCCGCGAACAGTCGTATTCACTCAACGTTCGGGGTGGGGAGGGGAACCTAACCTACTACTTCTCGGCCGGCCATAACGACGGGGAAGGCATATTAAGGAACAACGACAGGACACGGACAACGGCGCGGACAAACATTCAGGCTGCAATCTCAGACCAGCTTGACATGTCCGTCGATATGGGCCTAATCCGCTCGCTCACTCATTCACCGCGCCGGGCCTACGGCATCTTCGGCAACTACTGGTGGGGTTCCCCGAGCGTCAAGGACACGCCCACGCGTGGGTTCCAGGCCGCTCCTCCCGAGATCTCTGAGCTGATCGATCAGCAGGAGCGCGTGAACCGGGCGACGCTGTCGTTCACCTCCAACCACCGTCCAACCGACTGGTTGAGCCAGCGTTTCGTGTGGGGGTTAGACTGGACCGACAGCAGGGCTTCCGATTACTATCCGCGCCTCCCGGCGGGCTCTCCCGCCTTCTTTGGCGCATTGAGCGCCGGTGCGAAGCGCCTCGACAACATCCGCGATGTGCATCAGACGTTCGACTACAATGTGACCCTTTCTTTAGAGCCGACGTCCAACATCACGGCCGCCACTTCGTTCGGCGTGCAGTACTTCGTTCGTGAGCGGCAGGCGTCGAACTCGGATGGAATCCAGATGCCGACGTCGGCAGTGTCCACGGTCTCGTCGGCAGCGGTCCGGACGGGTGGAGAGAACTACCTCCAAAACAAGACCTTTGGGTTCTTCGTCCAGGAGACGATGGGCTGGCGGAACCAGGCGTTCCTCACCGCTGCGCTGCGCGCCGACGGGAACAGCGCGTTCGGGGAGTCGTTCGATGCCGCGTACTACCCGAAGCTGAGTGGCACCTGGGTGGTCAGCGACGCGGGCTTCTGGGATGTAGGATTGGTCGAGAGCCTACGCCTTCGGGCCGCGTGGGGGAAGTCTGGGATGCAGCCCGACGTCTTCGCGGCGGTGCGAACGTATAGCCCGTCCACGGGTCCGGGCGATCAGCCCACGGTGAGACCCGGTGCGGTGGGCAATCCGGACCTGAAGCCCGAGGTCGGTTCGGAGTTGGAGCTGGGCTTCGACGCCGGCTTGTTCCAGGACCGGGTCAACGTCGAGCTGACGTATTATAGGCAGACCACGAAGGACGCGATCATGTCGGCGGGCTCGGCACCGTCCTCCGGGTTCGACTCCAACCGCTTCATCAACATCGGCGAGGTCAGAAACGAGGGATACGAGATCGGGTTGCAGACGTATCCGATCCGGTCGCAGTCGGTGAACCTGAGCCTAAGCGGCACGGTCGCATACAATAAAAATAAGCTGGTGGACGACGGCGATCTCCCACACCTGCAGTTCGACCGAAGGGAGCGCTTCCAGCACGTCGAGGGCTACCCTCTCGGAGGAAACTGGAGCCAGTACGTCGCCTCGGCGGAATGGGCTGGGGCGGATGGCCGGAGTCTGAAAAATGTCATGTGCCATGGAGGCCCCCCGGGCCAAAGCGGACACATCAATCTGCCAAAGTCAGAGATCGGCAAATACCCGGCCGTCCCCTGCAAGGATGGCGCTTGGTTCTACTACGGGAGTCCGGGACCCGGATGGTCGGGCAGCCTAGTCCCCACGTTGAGGCTCGGCAATCTGACCCTCAATGCGCTGTTTGTATTTACCAAGGACCGCATCAGATACAATACTTCGCAATGGAAGCGGGACGCGAACTTTAATAACTCGCTGGAGGGTGCGAAGAAAGTGCTGGGCCAGATCGATCCGATCAAAGCGGCTTCAATAGGAGAGATATTTGTGGAGTGGCCTTGGTTCCAGAGGGAGGACTACATCCGTCTGCGCGATCTCTCCCTCAACTATAGTATGCCCAGCAGTTGGGTTGAGGGCTTCGGGGTGTCGCGGGCAACGCTTACCCTGACCGGACGGAACCTATGGACCAAGGTGCATTCTAGCTTTACCGACCTCGATCCTGAATCGAGAGAGCAGCGGGATGAGGTATGGGGTTGGCATCAGGTTACTGATCCTGTACCCCACAGCCTCGTGACCACGCTGCGCGTGATGTTCTGACCATGAGAGCCCAACTGCACACATCGGATCGTCTCCTGCCAGCAACGCGGGGCGGGGCACTAGGAGGTTGTATGCGGTGTTATCGAAGCGTCGGGGTGGGGTTGGCTGTGGGCGCGGTGCTGACGCTGTCCGGGTGTGAGGACCTCCTGGACGTCGAGCTCCCCGGGGCGACGACGGCCAGCGCGCTGGAAGATCCTTCCTTCGCTGCGTTGCTGACCCTAAGCGTGCAGGCCGAATTCGAGTGCGCGTACTCGAACTACGCCTGGAGCAGCGGCATCATATCCGGGGAGTTGCTTGGGGGGAGTTCGGCGGGAGGCGCCGTCATCTGGCAGAAGCGGGACGTAACTGGGTCGAGCAGCGATTACGCCACGTCCTCGTGTGCCGGGGCGGGCGGGCTGTACGCACCGCTGGCGGTCGCGCGCGCCCTCGCGGACGATGTTATCAAGCGGCTCGAGGACTTCACGGACGCCGACGTGGAGGGCCGTGCCGGTCTGCTCGGACGCGCCAACCTCTACGCCGGCTACAACTACATCGTGTTCGCGGAGGGGATGTGCAGCACGGCCTACGACCTGGGGCCGGAGGTGCTGCCGCCGGAGAGCTTCCAACTGGCGAAGGACCGCTTCACGAAAGCCATCCAGCTTGCGACGCAGGCGGGGGACACCGAGACCCAGAACGCTGGCAACGTCGGGCTCGCCCGCGCCAGCCTTGCCCTCGGGGAGAACCAGGCGGCGCTAGCCGCCGCCGAGCTGGTCCCCGAGGGCTTCCGCAAGGACGTGACTCGCTCGGGCGTGGTCTCCACGCGGCGGAATGACATCTATTGGGAAAACAATCGCAGTCGTTCGGTCACGGTCGACCCGCATTTCTGGGACGTGGAATGGATGGGGGTTCCGGACCCGAGGGTGAGTCTCATCGACAAGAATTCCACGACGACGGATGGACAGACGGTCTGGCGGACCCAAACCAAGTACACGTCAGAGGGCTCGCCCATCCGGCTCGCAAGCTATGTGGAGGCTCAACTCATCATCGCCGAGGTCGAGGGAGGGCAGACCGCGGTCGACATCATCAACGAGCTACACACCGTCAATGGGCTGCCTCCCTTCGTGGGTGGCAGCGACCAGGAGATCCGCGACCACATCATCGAGGAACGGCGGCGCGCGTTCTTCCTAGAGGGACACCGGCTCGGGGACCTGCGCCAGTACGGTGGGTTCGCCGAGTGGGCCCACGGCACGCACCCCTTTGTCGGGGTCCTCTTTCCAGGTATCGAGTGCTTCCCCATGGGCAATGCGGAGCGGTTCAACAACCCCAACATATCCTGATACTCCGAAATGGGACGCGCCCCCCGGCTCTTATGGAAGCAGCGCCGGGCGGCGCGTTCCCTCGATACCGGCCTATAGCTTGGCCAACACAACCGGGCGTGGTGGGAGAAGTTCTCCCCAACGCTCGGGTGTGCTGCTTCGGCAACAAGATTGTCGAGGAGAGCCAACGATTGTTGGATCTGGCGGGCCATGGAAAGGATCCTACCGGTTACATCGCACGCGAAGAGGACGTCGCCTGTCCTGGACAAGTAGGATGGAAGTGCTGATGGGCACTCCGCCACCGCCTCCATCGCGAACGGAGCTGCCGACACACTCTCACCCCCACTTGATACCAGTCGGTTGCCTGAAAGGAAAAGCCATAGGCGTGTCTTGAAATACGGTCCAGATCATCGTGCGGAAGGACATGCACCTGACCCAGCCCCGAGCGGAGACGCCGACCCAGCGCATCACGATCAGGCCGATCCGGATCTGAACGAGGCGGCCCTGCATCGCGACTCGCGAAATGGTGGGCTTTGCGGTGGAGGAGAGGGGGCTCGGCCGGGACGACGCGTACATTCTGACCTCCAGAACAGGAGCCGCAATACGATGGTCGCGCCGACGCGTGGTTGGAAGCATATGTTCGGTCTCGTGCTGCTTGTCTGCGTGAGCGCCTGCGTTCCGTCGGCGGACGAAGGGGAGCGACGCGGTGCCTTGGACGAAGCGCCGATTTTCGAGCCCGATCCGAGCTGGCCCGGGGGAATCCCGGCGCGCTGGGTCATGAAGCCGGGCACCGGAATGCACGTGGATTCGCGCGATCACGTCTGGATGCTCTATCGGCCTGAGGTTCTGACGGACGAGGAGATCGCGGCCTCACAGGATCCATCTATCCCTGGCTGCTGCGTTCCGGCGCCGCCCTTGATCGAACTTGACCCCCAGGGGAACGTGGTACAAGCCTGGGGCAGCATCGTCAAGGCGGACGATTGGCCGATGATGCCCCACGGACTCTTTGTGGACCACAACGACTTCGTATGGGTCGGTACGCCCATCTATCACCAGGTGATGAAGTTCACGCGTGATGGGCAGCATTTACTCACGATCGGGGAGTTCGACCGCACGGGGGGGAGCAACGACACCAGTCTCCTGGGAGGGGCCGCCGGTGTGTACGTGGATCCGGAGACGAATGAGCTCTTCGTGGCCGATGGCTATGACAACCGGAGGGTGATCGTCTACGACGCGGCGACGAGCGAGTACGTTCGTCATTGGGGCGCCTATGGTCAAACACCCGATGACGATTACTCGTACGATCCCGGCGGCCGTGAGGAGGACTCTTCCCCCAGGCAGTTCCAGTTGGTCCACGGAGTCGAAGGGTCGAGGGATGGATTGATCTATGTGGCAGACCGGACGAACAGCCGCGTGCAGGTCTTCGACCGGAGCGGTGACTTCATCATGGAGCGCGTTCTGAGGCCTGGCGAGGGCGGCGCATTCGATGTGGCCTTCTCGCCGGATCCGGGTCAGCGTTTCCTGTACGTGGCGGATGGCGGGGAGCATCGAATTTGGATCCTGCGGCGTTCTGATCTCGAGGTCATCGGCGAGTTCGGCGGCCCAGGAAAAGAGCCTGGCCAGTTGGGCCGCCCTCATAACCTCGCGACCGATTCCGACGGCAATATCTACGTTGCCGAAGCGGAGCCAGGAAGGCGCTTTCAGAAGTTCATTTTCAAAGGCGTGGCGTCTCGTTGAGGCCGGCCTTGCGGAAATATCCTAGCCCCTGGCAATCAACATCGCCTGTGATTCACGTTGTGGCGCCTGCGGACGAGTTCATTCGCTGTAGATCGCTTTCTCCAGTCGCCCCGAGCGTGACAACCGCCGCCTACGCCAGCTCGCCAAGCTGCGGCTCGATGCCTCCGTCGAGGACATCGACTTCCGCTCGCTCCGCGGCCTCGACAAGTCCGTCGTGCTCCGCCTCGCCGGCTGTGACTGGATCCGCAACCACCAGGTCGTCCTCATCGTTGGTGCGAGCGGCACCGGCAAGAGCTGCATCGCGTGCGCCCTCGCTCACGCCGCCTGCCGCCGCGGTCTCTCGACCCGATACTTTCGCCTCTCCAGGCTCCTCGACGACCTCGCCCTCGCCGGGGCCGACGGCTCCTATCCCAAGCTCCTCGACCGCCTGGCCAAGACCCAGCTCCTCGCGATCGATGACTACGGCAGAGATGACTACGGTATGGTCCCGCTCAACAACGCCAGCGCAGAGATCTCCTCAAGCTCCTCGACGACCGCTACGGCCAGAGGGGCACGCTCCTCACCAGTAGCTCCCCATCGAACACTGGCACGACGTCCATCGAGAGCCCACCTTTCGTAGACGCGATCCTCGATCGCCTCGTCCATCACGCCCACTGCATCACCCTGAAAAGGACCGTCTATGCGCAAGAAGAAGCCGGGATCCGGCTCCTCGGCCGACCCGGCTGCCGCTTGAACCGATCACCTCCAGGGTTGCTTCGCTCCGAGCCTGCCACATGCTCCGAAACAACCCTGCCCACTTCGCCCGAACTGGTCCCTCCACTTAACCGGAATGCGCACCTAGCAGCGCCCGTGGCGCCGGCGCCATTGGTGCGAGGCAGCAAAACTTGCGTTCTCAATCCCTTCCAGGTATCAGTACTATGCTGTTCCCATTTCCTTGGGGAGCGGAGGAGAGATTAGCCATGAAAGTATTGACGGCCGTAGTCCTTGGGATAATTCCGGTGTTTTGGGCTCAACGTGTGGATGTACGGCAAGACGAGGCGGGCGGCGAGGCGCTGGCCAGTCACGAACCGGGACCGGCGGTCGATCTCGCGGATCTCACGGCCGCGGATCTTACAGACGTAGTACAGCGGTACTGCATGGTTTGCCACAACGACCAAATGCTGACCGGCAACCTCTCTCTTCAGGCCTTCGACGTCGCCAGGGCTCCGGCGCAGGCCGAGACCGCAGAGAAGATGATTCTGAAGCTCCGGGCGGGAATGATGCCGCCCCCCGGATCTCCCCGTCCGAGCCCGGATACCCTGCTCGCTCTGGTGGAAACCTTAGAGCAATCCCTAGACAGGGCGGCGTCTGCGAGCCCTGATCCGGGCAGCCGAAGCTTCCAGCGGCTCAACCGTCCGGAGTACGCGGCGGCGATCAAGGACCTGCTGGATCTCGACATCGATGCCGGTAACTATCTCCCGCTCGACACCAAAAGCGCGAACTTCGACAACATCCACGACGTCCAGCTGCTGTCCGCGACGCTGATGGACGCGTACCTGCGTGCTGCGGACGGCGTGAGCCGAATGGCGATCGGGGATCCGAACGCCAGCCCCAGGTCGAGTACCTATACGAATACGGGGTACGTGACACAGTGGGACCGGATGCCGGGGGCGCCGCGCGGGACGCGGGGCGGGATCTCGGTGGTGCATCACTTTCCGACCGATGGGGAATACATCTTCCACCTTTGGTTCGAACACACGACCGGAGGTGAGAAGACCGGTGGCTCCACCCCCGGAGAGCAGATCGAGCTGTCGATCGATGGTGAGCGCGTCAAGCTGATCGAGGTGGATCGGTGGATGTACGTGGGTGACCCCAACGGGCTGAGGATGACCACGGAACCCATCTTCGTGCGGGCTGGTCCCCGCCGGCTCGCCGCTGCCTACCTTCGCACCTTTGAGGGACCTATCGAAGATCTCCTTTCTCCCCACGACTGGTCGCTTACCGATCGCAAAAACGGCGCCGGAGGGTTCGGAGGAGACAAATTCGGGTTGACAGCCCTTTCCCATTTGAAGGATCTGGTCGTCCAGGGTCCGTATAACTCCCAAGGCGTTTCTGAGACGCCGAGCCGCCGGGCGATCTTTAGCTGCTACCCGACATCGTCTGACGAGGCGCGGCCGTGCGCGGAGACGGTCGTCTCGCGGCTGGCTTCGAAGGCGTTCCGGCGGCCACTCCGGGACGGCGAGCTCGCGTCGCTGATGTCCTTCTACGATGAGGGTGCTGCCCGGGACGGCTTCGAGGCTGGGGTGCGCATGGCGCTCCAGGCGATCCTGTCGAGTCAGTGGTTCGTATTCCGGCTCGAGACCGCGCCGAGTGGACTCAGAGCGGGTGAGACCTACCGGGTCGACGACCTGGCCCTGGCTTCCCGGCTGTCGTTCTTCCTCTGGGGCGCGCCGCCCGACGAGGAGCTGGTGGAGGTCGCCCAGCAGGGACGTCTGTCCGATCCGGACGTGCTGCGCCAGCAGGCGCGGCGGATGCTGGCAGATCCTGGCTCGCAGGCCCTCGGCTCCCGCTTCGCTGCCCAATGGCTCCGTCTCGAGGACGTGGAGACGGTGCATCCGGATCCGCTCAAGTATCCGGATTACCACCAGCAGGTGGCGGACGCGATGATCCGGGAAACCGAGCTTTTCTTCAACTACCTGGTTGCGGAGGACCGGAGTGCGCTCGATCTGTTCAACGCGGACTACACCTTGCTGAACGAGCGTCTGGCGCGTCACTACGGGATCCCGGGTGTCGTCGGCGAGCGCTTCCGCCGTGTGCCGTATCCGGACGACCGGCGCCGGGGCCTGTTCGGCCACGGGAGCATCCTGACGCTCACCTCGCTGGCGAGTCGGACCTCGCCGGTGCTCAGAGGCAAGTGGGTGATGGAGGTTCTGATGGGCACGCCCCCGCCTCCACCGCCTCCGGGCGTACCGGAGCTCGAGAGGACTGAGGGGGCGGTCGACGGTCGCGAGCTGACCACGCGGGAGCGCATGGAGATGCACCGCGCCAACCCGACGTGCAACTCCTGCCACCGCTTCATCGATCCGATCGGCCTGGCCTTGGACAACTTCGACGTCACGGGCCGGTGGCGGATCCGCGAGAACACGATGCCGCTGGACACTCGGGGCGAGCTCTACGATGGCACCCCCGTCTCGAGTCCGAGCGAGCTTCAACAAGCGCTGCTGAGCCGCCCGATTCCCCTGATCCGGAACTTCACGCTGAACCTCATGGCCTATGCCCTCGGCCGTCGGGTCGAGTATTTCGACATGCCCGAGGTGCGTAGGATCGCCCGGAAGGCCGAGGCCAACGACTACCGGATGTCCTCCTTTATTCTGGGCGTCATTGAGAGCGACGCGTTCCAGATGAACCGAGTGGAGAAGATCGCGCAGGACAACTGATTGACTGCCCATCCACCGCCTGTAGGCTCATCTCTACGGGTCGAAAGGCCAAGGAGAGAGAACGATGCCCTTCATCACTGGGAAGCACCTTCCGCGACGGACATTCCTGCAGGGCGCTGGAGGCACGGTCGCGCTCCCGTTCCTGGATTCCATGGTGCCCGCCGGGCGCCTGTGGGCCAGGACGGCAGCCGAGATCGACGGGACCCGCCTGATCGCGATCGAGAACTCCCACGGGGCGGCCGGATCCTCCGCCTTCGGAGCGAAACACAACCTCTGGGTCCCGGCCCAGATGGGCAGGAACTTCGACTTGAGTTGGCCCAACGCGATGTACTCGCTCGAGCCCTGGCGGGAGTATCTGACCATCGTCAGCAACACGGACGAGCGGATGGCGGACCCCTTCATCCCGGAGGAGATCGGAGGTGACCACACCCGCTCGGGGGCGGTCTTCCTTACCCAGGCGCACCCGTTTCAGACGGAGGGCTCGGACGTCTACGTGGGGGTCTCGATCGATCAGCTCTTCGCGATGCGGTTCGGTCAGGACACGCCAATTCCTTCGATGCAGCTCGGCATCGAAAACGTGAACCAATCGGGCGGTTGCACGTACGGCTACAGTTGCGTGTACATGGATTGTCTCAGCTGGGCTTCAGCCACTGAGCCGCTTCCCCTCGTGCGTGACCCGCGGGTAGCATTCGAGCAGCTCTTCGGGGCCGGGGCGAACGCGGCGGAGCGGACGGAGCGCCGTCTCGCCAACCGCAGCATCCTCGACTGGGTGGCAGGCGAAGTGGCACATCTCAAGCGTGAGTTGGGCCCGACGGACCGGGTTCGGATGGACCAGTATCTCGACAACGTCCGCGAGATCGAGCGACGCATCCAGCGGCTCGAGGCCCACAACATGAGCGGCGAGCCGCGGGAGCTCCCGGACGCGCCGGCGGGCGTGCCAGATTCGTACACCGAGCACGTGCACTTGATGATGGACCTGCAGGCGCTCGCGTTTGAGACCGACATGACCCGGGTCATCTCGTTCAAGATGAGCCGCGATGTCTCGCACCGGGTCTTCTCCGAGAGCGAGTCGGACACTCCGTTCCATCCCGCGTCCCACCACGGGAACAACGATGAGGCCGTCATCGACTTCAACCTTATCAACCAATATCATGTCAGCCTCCTTCCCTACCTGCTCGAGAAGCTTAAGAACGTGCAGGTGGGCGACAGCGACCTGCTCGAAAAGACGATGGTCCTCTACGGCTCGCCGATGGGCGATCCCAACGTGCACAACCACGTGCGGGTGCCCTTCATCGTGATGGGCGGAGCGAACGGGCAGCTGCCCAGGGGTGGGCTGCACCTAAAGGCTCCCGACGAGACACCGCTGGCGAACGTGATGCTCACCCTGCTGCACAAGCTGGGTCTCGACGACCTCGACGGCTTCGGGAACAGTACGGGTGCGTTCTCCTTGCCCGACGCCGGACGGATGACGCAGTAGCCGTCGCAGCGCGACGCCGCCGCACCCAGGAGATGAGGAGCCACGAAATGCGAAGCGGAATAACGGGGGTAAAGGTTCTCGGCGCGCTGGGATTGGTGGTGCTACTGGCGGCGCGAGCTGCTCCGACGGACGCGCCGCTCGCCGACGCGGCCATGCGGGGGGACGTGGAAGCGGTGCGGACCTTGTTGGAGGGCGGGGCCGACGTGGACGCACCCCAGGGAGATGGGATGACGGCGCTCCACTGGGCGGCCGACCTCGACAACGTCGAGATGGTAGAGATGCTGGTGGCGGCCGGCGCGCGAGTGGAAGCGACCACGAGAGTTGGGAGCCATACCCCGCTCCATGTGGCAGCCGAGCTCGGCAATGCAGGGGCGATAAAGGCCCTGGTGGCGGCGGGCGCGGACGTGCACGCCATCACCAGTCTCGGTTCCACCGCGCTCCATTACGCGGCCCAGGCCGGGAGCGCGGAGGCCATCCGGACCCTGCTGGATCACGGGGCCGACGTCAACGCCGGTGAGCTGGTGTGGGGACAGACGCCGCTGATCTACGCGGCGTCGAGGAACCAAGTGGAGGCCATCCAGGCATTGCTCGAGGGTGGGGCGGACGTCTCGATCACCACCATGGTGTTGCGGTTCAGCGATCTCGCCAAGGCGGACCTGCGGGCGGGTGAGGTGAGAGACTCGGTGCTCGCGGCCTTCCGCGCCGAGGCCCCGGACCCCCGGCTCTGGCAGCCGACTCTCACCCAGGTCCAGGCCGCAGTGAAGGCCGCGCGCGCATACGAGGCGGTCCAGCCTCTGGAGCCGCACGAGGTCGTGCACATCGACCTGGACAAGGCCCAGACCCAGGGGCGTGAGTTCACGCCTATGGAGAAGGCAGGATACCAGGGTGGGATGACGGCCCTGATCCACGCAGCCCGGGCGGGCCATCTGGAGGCGGCGTTGGCGCTTCTCGAGGGTGGGGCCGACATCAACCAGGTCGGCGCGGGTGAGCTACAGAGTCCGCTGCTCATCGCCATGTATAACGGACACTTCGACCTGGGGCTGGAGTTGCTGAAGCGAGGCGCAGATCCCAACCTCGCCACGTACTCGGGCGGCGTGACCCCGCTTTACGCGGTGATCAACCAAAGGTGGGTGCCGAGGTCACGCTACCCGCACCAGCAGGCGCAGCAGCAGCAGAGGCACACTCACCTTGAGACGATGGAGGAGCTCCTCAAGGCGGGTGCGGATACCAATGTGCGCCTAACCATGCACCTCTGGCACTTCTCGTATAACTTCGGTGGCGTGGGAATTGACTTCTGGGGTGCGACCCCGTTCTTCCGCGCCGCCCACGCGCTCGACATCCCTGCCATGAAGCTGCTGATCGAGTATGGAGCCGACCCGAATATCCCGACGAAGGTCCCGGGCATCGTGATGGGCGATGGGATCAACGACGGAATGCAGGATCCGTCGGAACTGGAGAGACTGTCCCGGAAGGACCAGTCCGGGCTGCCCCCCGTGGTTTCAGGTGGACCCGGGCTGTACCCAATCCACGCCGCGGCGGGGAACTCGGGCCCCGGTGCTGGCCGGGCAGGTAACTATCATTCGCACGTGCCGGACGGATGGATTCCCGCGCTCAAGTACCTGGTGGAGGAGCTCGGCGCGGACGTAACGCTGCGTGACCACCTGGGCTACAGCACGATCCACGGCGCGGCCGGGCGGGGGATGAACGACGTTATCCTCTATCTTGTCGAGCACGGGGCCGACCCGCTGAGCGTGGCCCGGTCGGGACAGACGACGGTCGACCTGGCGAACTCGCCTTCGGGCGGGCTCACGCCTTTCTTTGATACGATCAAGCGCCTTGAGGGTCTGGGCGCGAAGAACAACCACAACTGCAAACAATGCTGAACATCCGAACGAACTTATCTCCGGGGATCGCGTAGTTCCAGGGAAAAGCTAGACTGGCAGACGTACCCGGGAGTGGTGGGAGAAGTTCTCTCCGATGTTCGGATGCGCCTTTTGCGGGCGCAGCCTCCTTGCGCGTCCTCTCCTTAGGCAATCTTGTCGCCAAGACAACTATTGTGCGGGTCTGGTGGGTCGCGGGAAGCAGCGCCATTAGGTGGGGTCACCGGCGCGAGGCAGGCTTGCCCTTCTGAATTCAAAGAGCGCCCTTAGAATGACGACCAACATTTTCAAGATCCGTCGTTCCACGCCGCGGAACGAGGACGTGGAGTTTGAGGTCACTCTTGATGCGAGAATGACCGTACTGGACGCGCTATCATCGATTCAGCGGTTCCAGGATCCAACGCTGGCATTCCGCTGCTCGTGCCGCGTCGGGATGTGCGGAACCTGCGCGATGTGCATCAATCGTATGCCGCGATTGGCGTGCCAAACACGGGTGGAGACCCTGCGTTCCCGGGTCATCCACGTCGCGCCATTGCCCAACCTTCCGGTGATCCGGGACTTGGTGGTTTCACTCGAACCATTTTTCGAGAAATGGAAGCGGATTCTTCCGACGCTGCACGCGTCAAGTAATGGCTATTCGAGAGAACTGGCAGTAATTCCAGCAGATTCACTGTTCGGAGAAGAGGCGCGCGCTAAGGGGGACTGCATCACGTGCGGTGCGTGTTACGGTGCCTGCAGCATCGCGGGTTCGAATAGCCGTTATCTCGGGCCAGCGGCCATCAACAAGGCTTGGCTGCGTCTCCTCGATCCGCGCGACCACCTTGTCGATGAACGCATAGAGGTCTTGGCTGAGGAGGCCGAGGGTGTGTGGAGATGCCACACGCAATTTAATTGCGTGGCTGCCTGTCCGAAGGGCATCAATCTTACTGACTCAATCGTCCGGCTAAAACGGGCAATGATCCGGCCGAGGCAATTTCATGACAAGCTCGCTAGCGCTGCTCGCAAGAAAATACCGCTGGAGATACAGCGGAATGATAGGGTTCCTGATCCAGCGAGTCACCGGGGTGGCGCTGCTGGCGTATCTCTTTCTTCACGTCCTGACGATTCATAAGCTGAACGAGCCAGCGCAGTTCGACGCGGCATTGGCTCAATTTCGTAGCCCATTATTCAAGCTGGGCGAAGTAGCACTCCTCGGCACGATTGTGCTTCACGCCCTCAACGGCGTGCGGCTAACGCTCATTGACATGGGGATTGGTCTGTCGCGTCAACGACATTTGTTTTGGTGGTTCGCAGTCGGCTTGGGTGGATTGGTATTTACCGCTGGTGCGATTCCCATCTTCCTGACGATCCTGGAATGAGCGGAAGAAGCATGGTGCGATCCCGGTTCCTTCACTGGTATCTCCAACGGGTCACCGGTGCGATGCTGTTCGCGTTTCTCGTCATGCACTTTTGGCTGGTGCATTACATGGCCGGTCCGGTGCGCGAAGGGCAGCTTTCCTTCGACGTGATTCACGCTCGCATCGCGAATCCGTGGATGCAAGCGATCAACATTGGATTTCTGGTTACGGCACTCTATCACGGCTTGAGCGGTGTCCGGAATATTCTTCTGGACTACAGCCGCTTCTCCGCACACACCGTGCGCTTGGTCACCATCGGCATGCTTCTCCTGGGGGTGAGCTGGCTGTACTGGGGCATCACTGCATTCGTGGGCAATCCAGCCCTGGGGAGCTGAGGGTGATCCAGGCATGGGATGATATCGAGACAGATATCCTGATCCTCGGGGCTGGCGGAGCAGGATTGCTGGCGGCCGTTCACGCCCATGAGCACAGCAAGCGCCTCAGAATCACGATCGTGGTGAAGGGGCTGGTCGGACAGAGTGGATGCACCCGTATGGTGCAGGGGGGATATAACTGCGTGCTCGATCCGGCGGATTCCTTGGAGCGGCATTTTGAGGATACGGTGAAGGGGGGCCATTACCTCAATAATCAAGAACTCGCGTGGACGCTCGTCTGCGATTCACCCGACCGAATCATCGAATTAGAGAATCGAATAGGCTGCCTGTTTGATCGTAACGCTGATGGCACAATTCACCAGAAGCCATTCGCGGGACAATCGTTCGATCGGACGGTCCACAAGGGTGACCTCACGGGCATTGAGATCCTGTCCAATGTCCGTGATTACATCCTTGAGGAGGACATCGAGGTGCTCGAGGAGTGCCGCGGGTTGGATCTGCTGTTCGATGGCACCCGGGTGACGGGCGCCCTGCTTCTGGATAATCGCCGGGGACGCTTCATCACGGTGCGCGCCAAGGCGGTGTTGATTGCCACCGGAGGAGGGGCGACCATGTATCGCATCTCCTCGCCATCGATGGAGAAGGCCGGTGATGGGCCGGCCATGGCGTACCGCGCCGGCGCCGAGAGCGTCGATATGGAGATGATGCAGTTCCACCCGACCGGGTTACTCGTCGGTCGTTCCTTGGCGACCGGTGGGTTACTCGAGGAGGGCCTTCGGGGCGCGGGTGCGAGGCTCTTCAATGGCCTCGGAGAACGCTTCATGGAGAGATACGCGCCGGAGACGCTCGAGCGCTCTACCCGCGACGTGGTCTCTCGTTCCAGCTATCTCGAAATCATGGCGGGCCGGGGCACGGAACGTGGAGGCGTGCTGATCGATGCGACGCACCTCGCTGAGGAAACCCTTCTCCAACAGTTCCGAGGAATGGTGTCGCGCTGCGACGAATACGGAATCGACCTGCTTCATTCCCGCGTGGAGGTGTCTCCCAGCGCCCATTATCAGATGGGTGGGGTGAGGATCGATCGCTCCTGTCGTACCAACCTCGAAGGCCTGTTCGTTGCCGGCGAAGATTCCGGAGGCGTGCATGGGGCAAACAGGCTCGGGGGGAATGGTGTGGCTGATTCGATCGTTTTCGGCGCGCGTGCTGGCGATGCGATGGCAGATTATGTTGCGGCCCCGGCGATTCCGCGGATCTCGCAGGCCCGCGTGCGGGAGCTGGCGGATTACTGGGCAGCCCCGCTTCGCCGCGAGCAAGGTGAGAGTCCTTTCGATGTGCGCCAGCGCCTGGAAGACATCACGTGGGAAAAGGTCGGCATTGTCCGCAATGGACCCGACCTGCAGGCTGGGATCGCGGAACTTCAGGTTCTGAAGGATTGTGCCACACGGATGCGGGCGGCAGGTGGCGTCATTTTGAACGCAGGGTGGAATGAGGCGATTAACGTCACGAACCTGATTACGATCGCAGAGCTCATCGCCGGGTCAGCCCTTCTGCGGGCGGAATCGCGAGGCGCTCACTATCGCTCCGATTGCCCAAAGGCCGATCCCGCCTGGCTAAAGAATATCTGTGTGATTGACGATGGTGGCCAGCCAAAGTTCTCGTTCCGGCCGGTCGACTTTCCTCGCCTCGTACCACCTGGGCTTTCTACAACTCAACCTATTGGAGCTTGACAGATGGCGATGACCACCGCGGATACACTTTACGATGTGGTCGAGGAGGTCGCTCAGAAGCTTTATATCAAGGCGCTGACGGATATCCCCCAGGACGTACGGGGTGCCCTGGGAAGGGGCCGAGATAAAGAGGAGAAGGCCGGCCAAAAGACAGCCACGAGGGTGATGCTTACGATCCTCGAGAATATCGATCTCGCCGACCAGAAGAATACTCTTGTCTGCCAGGACACGGGCCTGCCGATTTATAAGTTGAGGATCGGCAATAATCTGGAAGTTGACGTTAATGGCTTGAAAGACAGAATTAGGGTGGCCTGTGAAAAGGTGACCCGCGAGTATCCACTCCGCTCGAACTCGGTCCATCCCCTGACGCGCCGCAACACTCAAACGAATACGGGAGAAGGCATCCCGGTAATCAAGCTCGAGTTCGTCCCAGGGTCCGAGGTGATCGAAATAGACATGGCGCCGAAAGGATCCGGCTCGGAAAACATGAGCTTCTTGAGGATGCTGAATCCGGCCGAGGGGGTGCGTGGGATTAAGAAATGTGTCCTTCAGTGTGTCTTCGATTCTGGTGCCATGCCATGTCCTCCTGTCATCGTGGGCGTCGGGCTTGGGGGGACCAGTGACCTTGCGATGGCGATGGCGAAGGAGGCCAGCACGTTCCGGAGGATCGGTACGTCGAATCGAGATCCGGACATCGCAGCACTGGAGGGAGAATTGCTCGAGCTGATCAATGAGACGGGAATCGGTCCGCAGGGATTAGGTGGGGTGACAACGGGGTTGGCCGTGAACATCGAATGGGCCCACACGCATATCAGCCAGAACCCGGTCGCCGTGAACATGCAATGCTGGCGGGGCGAGCGGGCCAAGGCAGTAATCAACATGGACGGGAAAGTAGTGTATTCCAATTGAGCGGGAGTCGCTTTGATGGCTGACCATGTCTTGAAACCGCCCTTGACCGAAGCCGATGTGCGTGGGCTAAGGCTCGAGGATACCGTACGAATCGACGGGCACATTTTCGGGATCCGGGATGCAACGCAGATTCGGATCTTCGACGAAGGTGTCCCCCCCCCCGCCGATCTCACGGGTGCGGTGTGCCTACACACTGCACCTGGAGTTCGGAAGTTGGCGGACGGGAGATATGAGAAACTGTCGATCGGCACGACGACCAGCACACGCATGAACCGGTTTATGCCCGGCCTGATGAAGCAGTACGGCGTACGCGCTATGGTTGGGAAGGGTGGCTTCTTGCAGGACACCGTTGATGCGATGAAGGATTATGGTGGTGTTTATCTCGCCATCGTAGGTGGCACCGCCGCGCTCGCGACTCTTCAGATCGAAGAGATCGAGAACGTGTGGTGGGAAGATCTGATGCCTGAATGTTTGTGGAAATTTAGGGTGAAGGATTTCGGACCGCTGATCATTGCAATTGATTCTCATGGGAATAGCCTGTACTCCCAGGTCAAACAGACAGCGGCCGAGCGGATCGAGGCGCTGAGGCTATAAGTATGCTAGGAGAAACTCTGAGGGAGACCCGGTAGAGGTCGGGTCAATAAGTGTGTAAACGGCTCAGGCCGCGACCTTCCGTTGACCATGTAGGACGGGCTTTCCGTCCTCGAATTTCCTGCCCTCGAACACATCGCTGAGCTGAGCAGGTGGGGTGGGTTCAACTTCCTGAAACGCTTCTCCGCCACCGTCAGCAGTTTCCAGATTAGCGCCGTGGCACTTTCGACCCGCTTGAACCGCTTCGCTGCCATGGTCCGCAGTCGAACCGATGCGAACGGGCTCTCGATCACGTTCGTCGTGCGCAGGTGCTGCCAGTGCGCTTCCGGAAAGTCGTAGAACGTGACCATCCGAGGCCAATCGTCCTCGAGCACTTCGACGGCCTTCGGGTACCAGGGACCGAAGCGCTTCGCGAACGTCTTCCTTGCTGCGACCGCCTTCGTCCGGGTGGGGGCGTAGGCCACCGCTCGGAGCAGCTCCGTGGCTTCCCGGTGCTCTCGCTTGGGCAGCCGGTCCAGCACGTTCACGATCTTGTGATTCCAGCAGCGCTGCTCGACCGCCTCCGGCCATACCTGACGTGCCGCCGCCCAAACCGCCGCGTTGCCGTCCGCACAGAGCAGCCTCGGCGCTTCGATGCCCCGTGCCCTCAGGTCCCGAAACACGGCCGACCACGACTCGCTCGACTCCCGGTAGCCCAACGTGACCGCCAGGAGCTCCTTCGTCCCGTCGCGGAGCGCTCCGATCACCACCAACAGCGCCGCCTTGTCTCGCTCGAGTCCCGCCTTCACGTAGATCCCGTCTGCCCAGACGTAGACGGTGAATTCAAGAGGTCGTCGCAACACCTCAGGAAAGAGGAGGAGTTGCGATGGCGGCAAGCAAGCGCCGACGGTCGGATCGAGCTTTGCGTCCGCCGATGGGTTCACCCGGTCGTCCCCCGTTGGGGCGCCGGGAGCATCGGCAGAGGTTTTGGGAAGAAGTTGCTCGAGGGCTGTCGAGCGAGGAGTCGGCGGTGGCAGCCGGCGTGTCTCCCGCTGTTGGGGCGCGCTGGTTTCGCCAATGTGGTGGCATGCCACCTTTCAGTCTTCGTCCTCTGTCGGGGCGCTACCTATCGTTCGTCGAGCGAGAAGAGATTGCGGTTCTTCAAGCCCGCGGTTGTGGCGTACGTGAGATCGCCCGGCAGTTGCGCCGCTCATCGTCGACGATCTCGCGAGAACTGCGGCGGAACGCAGCAACGCGAAGTGGAAACCTCGAGTATCGAGCCACGACCGCCCAATGGCATGCCGATCGGCGAGCGAAGCGTCCGAAAGTTGCCAAACTCGCTGCGAACGGCGAACTGAGGCAGTATGTGCAGGATCGCCTCGGAGGCCTGATCGCGGCTCCAGACGGGGCGGCCGTGCCGGGCCCAAATGTACGCTGGGTCGGGCGTCGCCGTGGTCGCCGACAAGACCGGCGGTGGGCGGCCTCGTGGAGTCCTGAGCAGATCGCCAACAGGCTACGGGTCGACTTCCCCGATGATGAGTCCATGCGGATATCGCACGAAGCCATTTACCAGGCGCTCTACGTTCAGGGACGCGGTGCGCTGCGTCGGGAGCTGACGGCGTGCCTTCGGACGGGACGCGCGCTACGGGTGCCTCGAGCTCGCGCCCGCAGACGGGGTAAGACGTTCGTTCGCCCCGAGATCATGATCAGCGAGCGACCGGCCGAGGCGGACGACCGCGCCGTTCCTGGGCACTGGGAAGGCGACCTAATCCTGGGGTTAAGCAGCTCGGCGATCGGAACGCTGGTCGAGCGAACCTCCCGGTTCACCATGCTCCTCCACCTCCCTCGCCTCCACAGACACGACGAGCCCAGGACCAAGAACGGGCCAGCGTTGGCTGGGCACGGCGCCGAAGCCGTCCGGGACGCGATCGCTTCGTCGATCACGACCCTGCCCGAGCAACTCCGCCGGTCTCTGACGTGGGACCAGGGAGCAGAGATGGCTCAGCACGCACAGCTTCGCATCGACACTGGGCTGGCCGTCTACTTCTGCGACCCACAGAGCCCGTGGCAGCGCGGCACGAACGAAAACACCAACGGCTTGTTGAGACAGTACTTCCCCAAAGGCACTGACCTCAGCAAACATACCGCTGACGATCTCGCCGCCGTCGCGGCCGCTCTTAACAGCCGCCCCCGCAAGACCCTCGGTTGGAAAACCCCGGCGGAAACCCTGGAAGATCTCTTACATCGCTGAACCGGACCTCCACCTTGCGCTGAGTTCTCAACAGCTCCGGTATCTCCTGCCTTCCACGACCTTCGGTCGCTTCTGACTCCCTCGGAATTGGAGAGATCAAGAACCCCCTCTGTCTGGACCCCGTCGCCCTCGCCAATCTATTGTCCAGTGGAATCGGGGGCGCAAAAACCCCCTTCAACACGGTGCTGTTGCGACGACCCCTTGAACCTGGGGACCACTTCTCGGTCCGCCAGCGAGCGACGGCACCAGCGCTCGTGCTCCGCCTGCCATGCTTCCCGAAGCCGCTGGATCGAAGGCGTCGACAGCGGCGCTCCCTCGCCCAGCAGTCCGCGTAGCGCCAGCTCGAAGTCACCCGCAGCCAGCCCGTGCAGGTATAGCTCCGGCAGCAGCGCCCCCACCTCCTTCGTCCGCCGCGCGAACATCGGCAACACGCGGCTCTCGAACCGCTCCTCCAGATCCCGCACCCGTGGCCGCCGCACCGTCACCGTCCCGATGCTCGTCGCCAACCGCCGGGGCTTCCCGTAGCCGTTCCGGTAGCCCCGGTCCGCGTCGACCCCGGCCCGCCGCTCCGACTTCCTCCGGCCGAGGAGCTCTGTCACTTCCTCCTCCAGAACCGCCTGGATCAGCTCCTGGACCTCGCCGCGGACAAATCCCTCCAGCCCCGTCCACTCAACCGTGGACTCACTCCCCGCTCCCCCTGTATCCTTCCTCATGAGGCGACGTGCCTTTCCCCCGGGCGCCTACCCGGGATTCGTTGGTTAACTCTCAACGGAAAGGTACGTCGCCTCTCCTTTTACACACCTCCTGAACCTACCTCCCGGTTTGAACGCACAGATTATGAGTTCTTGCGTCCAGGTGCAATTAGACGGAGATAGCCGAGACTTGACCGCGATGGGCGCTCTAGAGGCGAGTCTCTTGAGGAACTCCGCGGTCTCGACCAGCGTTTGTGCGAAGGATTGTCAGCGAGGGGCCGTGAGTCAGCAGAAGAGCGTCTCGTGGTGGAATTCCCATGGTTCAGTGGACAGCTGGAGTCTAGAATCCTAGACCCACGGAGGAGGCGTCATGAGCCATCGGATCTACACGCCCGAGTTCAAGGATGAGGCGGTGCGGCAGGTGGTGGAACGCGGCTACACGGTGAAGGAAGTAGCAGAGCGGTTGGGGATCTCAGAGGCGAGTCTTTACAACTGGCGCAAGGCGGTGGTGCCGAGCAGGGATGATGGACGCGCCGAGGAGCTGCTGGAGGCGAAGCGAGAGAACCTGACGCTCAGGGCTGAGCTGCGGCGCACGCAGGAGGAGCGCGACATCTTAAAAAAGGCCGCCGCGTACTTTGCCAGGGGGCCCGAGTAAAGTACGCGTTCATTCACGCCCATCGTGTGCAATTCAAGGTGAGAACGATGTGCCGGGTGCTGCGGGTGGCGCCCCGAGCGGCTTCTACGCCTGGATCCACGCACCGATGAGCGCAAGGGCCAAGGAAGATCGTCGGCTACTGAAACTGATCCGTGCTTCGCATGCGGCGAGCGGAGGCATCTACGGCGGTCCTCGGGTTTTTCTGGACCTCAGAGAGGCCGGAGAGAGCTGCGGACGCCACCGCGTGGCTCGGATCATGCGAGAGCACAATCTACGCGGTACTCAGGGCTACAAAATTCCACGGGCGGTGGGCGGAGGCCCTCCATCCCCTGTGGCCCCGAATCGGTTGAAGCGGCAGTTCACGGTGGATGGGCCCGATCAAGCGTGGGTCACAGATATCACCTACATCCGGACGTGGCAGGGTTGGCTGTATCTAGCGGTGGTGATGGATCTCTATGCTCGCCGGATCGTCGGATGGTCGATGAAGCCCTCGCTGGCTCGAGGGCTCGTGCTGGACGCCATCGTGATGGCTGTCTGGCGCCGTCGGCCCGGCCCCGGCCTCATCGTTCACTCGGATCAGGGATCGCAGTATGGCAGCGACGACTTCCAACGCTTCTGCCGGGTTCATCATTTGAAACCGAGCATGAGCCGCCGAGCCAACTGCTGGGACAACGCGGTTGCCGAGTCCTTCTTCGGCAGCTTGAAGAAGGAAAGAGTCCAAAAGAGGATCTATCGCACCCGCGACGAAGCGAAGGCCGATCTATTCGACTACATAGAAATGTTCTACAATCGTACCAGGCGCCACAGCCATCTCGGTGGCGTCAGTCCCGAAGCCTTCGAGCAGGCTTCACGCAGCGGCTCCTAGCTGTCCACGATACCGTGGGAAGTCCATATAGACGCTGCCGTTGTCGCTGAGCCACTGAATCGGCTGGTTTGGACGCTCACCGGAGCCGAATCGTGCAGCAACCGCCCGCTGCATGAGCCGCTGAACATCAGTGCCCAAGAAATTCCGGGGTACCGCGACGCGGGCCAACACCTCCCGGTCGTGACAGTCCAGAGCGAAGCCGACTTGGACGATCTCGCCGTTCCAGCATGCGATCTCGAGCACGTCGCTACACTGCTCCAACCCCCGATACCTGGTCCAGGGCGACTAACGTAAAGGCGAGGTAATTTGGGCCCTGCAGACGCCCTACGGAGAGGGGGAGAGGAGCCCGATGCGGAAGACGAGATTCAGCGAGGAGCGAGGTAGGATCAAAAGGTGTGTAAAAAGAGAGGCGACGTACCTTTCCGCTGAGATTTAAACCAGCGAGCCCGGGTGACAGCCCGGGGAAAGGAACGTCGCCTCATGAGAGAGGATATCGCGGGACCCCAGGGTGCGTCCAGCAGGCCGATGTGGGAGACGCTCGAGGGGATGGTTAGGGAGAAGGCGCAGGAGTTCATCCAACAGATCATGGAGGAGGAAGTCACGGAGTTGTTAGGCCGGGAGAAGTCAGAGCGCAGGAGTACGGTGGACTCGGCCGAGGGCTACCGCAACGGATATGGCAAGCCGAGGCGGTTGGCGATGAGCTCGGGCACGATCATGCTCCGACGCCCTCGGGTTCGGGGCGTCGAGGAGCGGTTCGAGAGTCGGGTGTTGCCGTTGTTCGCACGACGGACGAAGGAGCTGGGTGCTCTGCTTCCGGAGCTGTATCTGCACGGGCTGGCGGAGGGAGACTTCGAGCTGGCGATGCGGGGCCTGCTGGGCGAGGGGGCCCCGTTGTCGAAGTCTTCGATTCGGCGGCTGCGGGCGGGATGGACGGCGGAATTCGAGGAATGGTCGAAGCGCTCGCTGGCCGACCGTGAGGTCGTCTACGTCTGGGCGGACGGGATCTACGTGAAGGCGGGGCTCGAGCGGGACAAGGCAGCACTGCTGGTGGTTCTGGGCGCGATGCGAGACGGGACGAAGGAAGTGTTGGCCCTGAGATCGGGCTACCGAGAGTCGGTCGAGTCCTGGTCGGAGGTGTTGCGGGATCTGAAGGCACGCGGCATCGAGGCGCCCCGGCTTCTGATGGCGGACGGTAACGCGGCGATCTGGGGCGCAGTACGGCAGGTATGGCCTGAGGCGGGCGAGCAACGGTGCTGGAACCACAAGATGAGGAACGTGCTGGACCGGCTGCCGCAGCGGGAGCAGAGCGAGGCGAAGGATCTTCTCAGGGCCGTGGTCTACGCACCGAGCCGGTCCGAGGCTGTGAAGGCCCGCGAAGTGTTCGCCAGGCGCTACAGGCCGTGGTATCCGAAGGCGGTGGACGTACTCGAGGACGACTGGGAGCGGATGGTGGCGTTCTACGACTTCCCCGAGGATCACTGGAAGCATCTACGCACGACGAACGTGGTCGAGAGCCCGTTCGCTGCGGTACGGCTCAGGACGACGGCGGCGAAGCGATTCAAGCGGGTCGAGAGCGCTACGGCGCTGATCTGGAAGTTGCTCTTGGTGGCCGAGAAGCGCTTCCGAAGGCTCGACGCTCCTCACCTCCTCAAGGACGTGTTTGAAGGAAGGAAGTTCGAAGACGGAAAGCCCGTCTCAACCCAACAGCGGAAGAATGCCGCCTGATACGTTTACACACCTATTGACCCAACCTCCGAGGAGCAGATTGCGATGGCGCTGCGCCAGGGGGAGGTCGGTACACCTGTGGCGGAGATCATCCGGAAGCTGGGGATCAGCGAGCAGACGTACTACCGGTGGAGGAAGAGGTACGGTGGTCTGGGTGCGTCGGAGCTCCGGGAACTCAAGGTGATCCGGGAGGAGAACCGGCGGCTGAAGACGCTGGTCGCGGATTTGTCATTGGACAAGACGATCCTGCAGGAAGCACTCAGAAAAAAATGGTGAGCCCGAGGCAACGAAGAGCGGGGGTCCGGTGGGCGCGGGAGGCCTACCGGCTCCCCGAGCGTCGGGCGTGCAGGGCGATGGGTGTCTCCCGCTCCACGGTGCGCTACGAGAGCGTGCGACCTTTGAGAGAGCCGCTGAGGGCTCGCCTGAAGGAACTAGGGCCTGTTAACACTATCTGAGAGCCTCGACGATGAGCGCAAAGTGGATGAAGGCCGTGAACATCACGTCGAGCTTGTCAAAGCGGGAGAAGATTCTTCTGAAGCCTTTGAGTCGCCGAAATAACCGCTCTATTTCGTTGCGACGGCGATACATGATTCGATCGTACTGCCACGGGCTAACACGGCCCTGTTTGGGTGGCACGACCGGCGTAAACCCCAGCTCCAACACCAATTGCCGTGTTTCGGCCCCCTCGTAGGCCCGGTCCATGATCATCGACACAGTGGAGTGTACCGGCTTCAACATGCGTAGCAGTTCGCGTCCTTCGGGTGCGTCGTGGTTGTGGCCTGGCGATAGCGAGAAGGTTATCGCGGTTCGAGCATCTGCGGCAACCATATGAATCTTGGTGGTCCAGCCTCCACGCGACTTCCCGATGGCCTGCGGGCCGTTTTTTTTAGCGCGCCGGTGCCATCAGGGTGCACTTTGACGATCGTACTGTCGAGCGACAGCGCTTCGATCTTGATCCGGATGATCTGCTCGTCCTGCAGGGCCGCAAAGACACGATCCAGCACACCTGCCCTGGCCCAGCGATTCATTCGGGTGTAGATCGTATGCCAGTTACCGAAGCGCGCAGGCAACCCGCGCCACTTGCAGCCGTGCTCGGCCACATACAGGATCGCGTTAAGCACTTCGAGATTGGAGAAGCTCACATTGCCGCGCTGACGTGGAAAGCAAGCCTCTATCCGACGATATTGGGACTCTGTGATTTTCATAGCCCCAATATAATACAAATGGGCCTTTAGTGTTAACAGACCCTAGCTGCGGTGCGCGTGAGCTACGGTTATCGACGACTGCACATCATGCTTCGCCGTGAGGGCTGGCCGGTGAACCGCAAGCTGGTCGAGCGGCTGTACCGCGACGAGGGCCTGACGCTGAAACGCAAGAAGCCGAAGCGACGCCGGAGTGCGGTGAGGAGGGAGCGACCTGCACGTGCCATGGCCATCAACGAGCTCTGGGCGATGGACTTCGTACACGATACCCTGTCGAACGGCCGAACGGTACGGGTGTTGACGGTTCTGGATGTTTACAGCCGGGAGTGCGTGGCGCTCGAGGTTGGTGTAGGGTTCCGAGGTGAAGACGTTGGCCGCGTACTGAGCACGGAAGCTAAGAAGCGCGGGAGCCTGCCGAGAGTGATCTCGGTGGACAACGGAACGGAGTTCACCTCTAGAGCTCTGGACCACTGGGCCTACTGGAATCGAGTGAAGCTCGACTTCAGCCGGCCTGGTAAGCCGACGGACAACCCGTTCATCGAGGCGTTCAACGGCAGTCTCAGACGTGAGTGTCTATCACAACACTGGTTCGTCGATCTGAACGACGCGCAGCGGACACTCCAGGGCTGGAAGGACGAGTACAACAACGTGAGACCACACAGCAGTTTGGACGACAAGGTCCCTGCCCACTTCGGAGCGGGTGGCCACTTCATCCCAGGTCCAAATCGGCTCGGCTTTTCACCCTCCTAGTGGACCAGAAACGGGGGGCGGAGCAGTGGCTCTGGGTCTAACATAGGAAGTGGTACCGCCACTGGGGGCACGTCACATCTACGTTTCCGTCGTAGCCTACCAGGAAGATCCGATCATCATCAGCGAGCTCAAGCGTGAGTTCGCCGCAACGGACGGGGACGCGATCGTTCTGTTCTTCGACACATTCAACGACGATCGTAACGGCTTTGCGTTCCTTACCAACGCGGGATCCGCCATCCGGGATTTGCAGATCTCAGGGGGCGTTCCGAACGAGAATTGGGACGGCATCTATGATGTTGTCTCGAGAATACACGATTGGGGCTGGTCAGCCGAGTTTGCGATTCCCTTCAAGACCCTGAGGTTCAACGAGGCAGCCTCCCAGACGTGGGGCTTCAACATCCAGCGGATCACGCGCCACCGGAACGAGTGGGTCCAGTGGTCTCCAGCTCCGCGACCGTTCCGAATCTTCGAGGCGTCGGTCGCCGGCACGCTCGAGGGGATCGAAGGTGTTCAGCAGGGCAGGAATCTCAAGATCAAGCCGTTCATCGTCGGAAACGCGCAGGGGGGTAGCGCCTCCTCGACTGATCTGGACAAGGTGGATGCTGGGCTGGATCTCAAGCTGGGCGTCACTTCTCAGCTCACCCTGGACGTCACGGTCAATACGGACTTTTCGCAGGTGGAGGCCGACGATCAGCAGGTCAACTTGACGAGGTTCGGCCTCTTCTTCCCGGAGAAGCGGGAGTTCTTCCTCGAGAATCTGGGCCTCTTGGACGTTTGCGGTAACGCGGCCGGTGGTGGTGGCGGTGGCGGTCGTGGCGGTGGTGGTCGTGGCGGTGGTGGTGGCGGTCGAGGTGGTAACGCGCGCTGCGGAGCGGACCGCGACATCGTTCCATTCTTCAGCCGGCGCATAGGTCTTTCGGATGGCGGCGATCCGCTGTCGATTCCGGGAGGGGGGCGGCTCACCGGGAAGGCCGCTGGCCTCGACGTGGGGCTTCTCTACATGAGAGTGAGTGGCCGCCAAGAGATTCCTCGAATCACTGGATGGTTGGCCGACTCCGCAAGGACGTGTTCGCCAACTCCCAGGTGGGCGGCTTCGTGTTCCACCGGGATGCTGACCGTGCGGACGACTGGAATCGGGTGGTCGGAGCGGATGGAAGCTTTAACCTTTTCCAACAGCGGCTCAGCCTGTCGGGATTTGTCATGCGTACCCAGGCTCCGACCATTGCCGGTGCTCATTTTGCGACGAGCCTGCAGGCCAACTACCAGGACCCTTTCCTTCAGGTATCCAGCGCCTATGTGGGCATCGATGACGATTTTCTGAACGATTTCGGTTTCGTGCCGCGACACGGGATCAACAAGTATGTGAACATGGTCGGCGTGACGCCGAGGTTCTCTGGATTCGTGCTGGAGAACAACACCCGGCTCATGCTTCGGCACACGCTGGACACGTCGCATCACTTCGTTTCGCGGTTCAACGCGCTTGGAAACATCGTGACGTTCCGTGATGGTGCGTCGCTCGCGATGTTTCGAAACATGATGTTCGAGCGGCTGGATGAACCCTTCGAGATCCAGGGCCGGACGATTGCTCCGGGGGACTACCGCTTCAACGACTGGAACTTTCGTCTCATGAGCTCGCGAGCCCGCCGATTCTTCGGGAACGCTGGTTTCCGGGTTGGCGGATTCTACGACGGGGACAAGAAGGAGGTCACCCTTGGCGCGGGGCTCCGCTACAGCGCGGCATTCCAGGCCAGCGTCGACTGGTCGAGAAACATCGTCGACTTTGCCGGTGGTGGCTTCACAACGGATCTGATCGCGTTACGAGCTGACGCGGCGTTCTCACCCAAGATGTTCCTGCAGGGACTTCTACAATACAATACCGCGTCAGAGACGATTTCTACCAACGTGACGTACCGGATGATTCACCACCCACTGAGCGATTTCTACGTCGTCTATAACGAAGTGCGTGACACAACCGGGGATGGCGATACGCAGCGGGTCTTTAGCGTGAAGGTCACCCACCTGGTCAGTTTCTGACGGCCCTCGTCGTTAGGGCGTGCTGTGCCTGCCCACTTGTGTGGCGTGAACGCAGCCGGCCGACTCAACGGGAGGGGGGGTCGTTCGTGAGATCAGGCGATCGAGATCCTGCGTGGGCCGGCGAGCGTACCGGTCAGCTCGTCGAATTTCTGCTGCGCGGTTGATCGACATCTGGACCAGGTTCCCCTGATCCCTGCTGAGCGTCCAAGTACCGAGACTCCTGGAAACCGGACGGAGATCAGCCCTGGTTCATGAGGACCAGGTCGAGGTGGTCCCCTTCCAGGACCTCGATCGCCTCGATGAAGATTCTATCGCCTGCGATGAAGTCCGCCTCGAAGCGCACGACCGGCCCCCCCCATTCGAACGTGAAGGTCTGTGAAGTCTTCCCCGTCGCCAACCCCACTCGTCTCCGAGTGCTTCCCTCCCAGTTGGCGTAGATGACGGCGTCCTTGAAGTCGTTGTTCTGGACCGTGAGCCTCACTACCGACCCGAACTTACTCCGCACGGACAGGGGATCGGGGACCTCGGTGCGGACACAACCCACTAGGAGTGTAGTTGAGAAAAGCAAAACGCCCCAAACCAATGTTCTTGGTGAGGAAGAATGTCTCTTCATTTGGGGACCTCCGAAGTGGATACCGCCCCCCTCCTACTTCTCCGTACCTAATTTTACACCGCACCGGTGAGAATAGACAGCTCGTGCCACCCCGCCCCGCAAGCCCCCCCCGGGGCTGCCTTCCGCGGTTAGGTGTCCTGCTCGTTTCCGTTCGTCCCGCTTGGTCCACCCATGGGGAACCCGGATCGAGCTGACGGAGGCTGGGGGAGGCAAAATCCTGCCGGCGGGCTCCCTCCTCCCTCCTCCCTCCCCTGGGGTAGGGCGGAGAGACCCCAATCGCGCTTGCACCTTACCGGGAAATCGGGGGATTTTATACCCTACCTGTGGTCCCAGGAAGAGCAGGCTACGCTCTCCAATCATTTGAGGGATTGAGCATGAGGACACTCGTTCATGGTGCCGTCTTGGCAGGGGTGGGGCTGGTGATCGGTACTGGGCCAGCCGATACCCTTCCGTCGCCGTCCGGTCAGAGTCACGACGCCGTGTTTGCGGCGTCCCACCTCGCGACGGGCGTGGACCGAGCGCCAATCCCGGCCGCGACCCTGAACGAAGTCGTTCAGCAGTACTGCATGGTCTGCCACAACGATCAGTTGCTGACAGGGAACGTGTCGTTCCAGGGTTTGGACGTCGAAAGGGCGGGCGAGAAGGCCCAGATCGCCGAACGGATGATCCGCAAGCTGCGCGCGGGCATGATGCCTCCGCCCGGCATGCCTCGGCCCTCGCCGGACACGCTTCTGGCGTTGGTGGAGACGTTGGAGGCCAGCGTGGATCAGGCCGCCCAGACCGCTCCGAACTTGGGCGAGCGCCGGTTCACGCGGCTCACCAGGGCCGAGTACGATCGGGTAATCCACGAGCTGCTGGGTCTCGACGTGAACGCGAGCTCCTGGCTGCCGCCGGACGTGCCTGTAGGCACCTTCGACAACACCGCCGCGGGGCAGGCGCTCTCGACGACCGTGCTCGACTCGTTTCTGAGGGCCGCTTCCGAGGTCAGCCGGCTGGCGGTGGGCAATCCGGAGGCGGTGTCGGTCTCCACGAAGTACAACAACCCCGAGCAGGTTTCGCAGCACGCGTGGGATCACCTCGAGGGCACGCCGTTCGGGACCCGGGGCGGCATGGTCGTGACGCACAAGTTCCCCGCCGACGGCGAGTACGTGTTCCAGGTCGAAACCGACTTTGGCGATCGCATGTTCGAGGAGGACATGGTGATCGCAATCGACGGTGAGCCAGTGACTCGGGTGATGCTCGAGCACTCCGGCGCGAACGTGGTCCAGGCCGGGGTGGGCCGCGGTAGCTCCATGGTCCGCACCGAATCGGTCTCCGTTACCGCGGGCCAGCATCAGGTCGCGGCGTCGTTCGTCAACGTCGTCGACGGCATGTACGAGGATCGCTTCAGCGTGCCCGGGTGGTCGGCCTCGGGGAACCAGGGCGGGCAATACGGGATCACCGGCCTGACGCACCTCTCGGCCCTGATGATCACCGGGCCGAGGAATGTGACGGGTGTGTCGGACACGCCGAGTCGGCTGCAGATTTTCACGTGTCGGCCCACCTCCTCGTCCGAGGAGCGGCCCTGTGCCGAATCGATCCTGAGCAGGATTGCCCCGAAGGCCTACCGCAGGCGGGTGACGGACGAAGATGTCGCGGACTTGATGAAGTTCTACGACGAGGGTGCGCAGATCGGCGGGTTCGATATCGGGGTTCGCACGGGCATTCAGGCGATCCTCGCGTCACCCGAGTTCATCTTCCGGTTCGAGCGCGAGCCGGATGGGGTCCAGGCGGGTCAGAGCTACCGCCTGAGTGACATCGATCTTGCGACGCGCCTCTCGTTCTTCCTCTGGGCATCGGTGCCGGACGAGGAACTCCTGCAGGTCGCGTCCAGCAACCGGCTTTCGGATCCCCGGGTCCTCGAACAGCAGGTAAGGCGCATGCTCGCCGATCCGCGTTCCGAGGCGTTGTCCGATCGATTCCTGGGCCAGTGGGCTGAAGCTGCAGGATGTGGGCAAGGTGTGGCCGGAGTCGTACCTCTTCCCGGACTTCTCAGAGCAGCTGAGGGATGACTTGGTGGGGGAGACGCAGCTGCTCTTCCAGCACATCCTGAGGGAGGACTTGAGTCCGCTCGAGCTCTTCAGGGCGAACTACAGCTTCATCAACGAGCGCCTCGCGGACCACTATGGAATCGAGGGCGTATTCGGGGAGGAGTTCCGCAGGGTCGAATACCCGGACGACCGACGGTTGGGGATTCTTGGTCATGGAAGCGTACACCAGTTGACGTCGATGTCGGATCGCACGTCGCCGGTGCAACGCGGGAAGTGGACGATGGAGGTGTTGATGGGAACACCGCCACCGCCGCCGCCGCCGAACGTCCCGGTGTTTGCCGCGAGCGCGGCTGCTGAGGGTTCACGCCCGCTGACCACGCGCGAACGTATGGAGCGGCATCGCTCTGCTCCTGTGTGCAACTCCTGCCACAGCTTCATCGACCCGATCGGGCTCGCGCTCGATAACTTCGATGCGACCGGACGGTGGCGGATACGCGAGAACGGACAGCCGCTCGACACCCGCGGAAGATTCTACGACGGTACCGAGATCAGAAGCGCCAAGGAGCTCGCAGAGGTTCTCCTGAAGCGCCCGATTCCGCTCGTGCGGTCCATCCCGACTGGCTGGCGAGAAATCGGCCTGCGTGGAACACCCCTTCGGGCTACAGGAGCGAGGTCCAGATCGTAGGACGTCCGATGCAAGAGACTCTGGTCCGAAAGACGGGAGGGATGACCGCGCTGCTCCACGCGACCCGCGAGGGTCGGATCGAGGCGGTGGACGCGCTCTTGGACAGTGGTGCGGACATCGACCAAGTGAGCGGCGACGGCAGCAGCCCACTGGTCCTGGCGCTGCTGAACGGTCACTTCGATCTGGCCATGAAGCTGATCGAGCGCGGCGCCGATCCGAATCTGGCGACCTACACCGATGGGATCTCGCCGCTGTTCGCGCTGCTCCAGACCCAGTGGACGCTCAGGTTCACGAACCATCCACAGCCGCGCGCGCAGGACCAGCAGCAGACCCAGCACACGGCCGTGCTCAATGCCCTGCTGGAGGCCGGAGCCGACCCGAACACGCGGCTCAAGACTCACCTGTGGCATTTCGAGTGGGAAGGCAAGATGGGCCTCGACATCACGGGTGCCACGCCTTTCTGGCGGGCCGCGTTCGCGCAGGACCTGGATGCCATGAAGGCTCTTGCGGCCAAAGGTGCGGACCCGAACATCCCGACCATTTGGCCGGAGCCTGGAATGAGACGCGGGCGGCAGGAGGACGGGCGGCTGCAGGAGGATTCTGGACTGCCCCTCTTCGTAGAGGGGACCCCCAACATGTATCCCATTCACGCTGCAGCGGGCGGTGGTTACATGGGGCTCGGCGCGTTCCAGAAAAACAACGTGCCGAACAACTTCCTGGAGTCGGTGAAGTATCTGATTGAGGAGCAAGACGTCGATATGAATCTTGCGGATTCGTGGGGGTACGTGCCGCTTCACTACGCGTCTGTGAGAGGTGGTAACGACCTCATCGAGTACCTGATGTTGAAGGGCGCGAACGTGAAGGCAGTCAGCAGGCTGGGACAGTCGACTGCGGATATGGCCAGCGGAGGCCGCGCTGGGTACTTTTCGCGGACGCACTATCCGGAGACAGCCAAGTTATTGCAGGAGCTCGGCTCGGAGTTGAAATGCCTGGACACACACTTCCGCGGTACGGGGGATTACTGTCCCGGTTCCGGGGCGGCGCCGTTCGAGCATCTTACCGAAGAGGAAGGCGCGGGCACACCGACGCTTTGAGGGCGCGGCCCCCGTTCCATCTTGTGACGGTAGTTTTCTGCGCCGTAGCGAGCATTCGCTACGGCGCAGAATCGTTTATGCGCATGCTCTCGCGAGTCTCCGGGCCTCGGTCACTGACCACCCCGGGGGCGCACGCGCGAATACTCGTACTTGATGATGGTTCCGTTGCGCTGATCCTGCCCGGACCCCTGGGGTCAGCACGAGGAGTATCTCGGTGATGGAGCGCCCGCCGCTCACAGCTCGACCGGAGGAAACACTCGATCCGACCACGGAGGGCGAGTGGGATCAGCTCCGGCAGCTCGCGCACCGCATGGTCGACGACGCCATCTCCTACCACCGCGACATCGGGCAAGGACCGGTATGGAAGCCGATGCCGGACGCGGCGAAGGCGGCGCTCTCCCAGGCAGCGGTGAAGACTGGCGCCGACCCGGAGGCTGTGTATGGGGAGTTCCTGAAGTTGATCCTTCCGTACCACTACGGGAACGTGCACCCCCGCAACTGGGGATGGGTCAACGGTCAGGGCTCACCGCTCGGCTCCCTCGCAGAGATGTGGGCCGCTACGATGAACCCGAATTGCTGGGGCGCTGAGCATTCGGCTTCCTACGTTGAGGCGTGTGTCCTCGACTGGCTTCGCGAGGCTGTGGGATTCGGGGATGAAGGTGAGGGGCTACTCGTAAGCGGTGGATCGATGGGGAATGTGATCGGCCTCACGGCTGCGCGGGAGGCCGGATCTGACCTGCGGCCCGCTCGAGATGGCATGACTGGGCTCGCACATCCTCCCGTTGTTTACGGGTCTACCGAGGTTCACAATTCCGTCGACAAGGCGGTCGCGCTTCTGGGTATCGGCACTCGGAGACTGCACCGTATCCCGGTCGACGATTCGTTTCGGATCGATGTCGGGGCGCTGCGCAAGCAGATCTCGGCCGACCGCAACGCCGGTTGCGATCCCCTCGCGGTGGTGGCGTCTGCCGGCACGGTCGCAACCGGTGCGATCGACGATCTCGATGCCGTGGCGGATCTATGCGCGGCGGAAGGGCTGTGGTTACACGTCGACGGCGCATTCGGGGCGCTCGCCGCTCTCTCGCCGAGCTTGCGTCCGCTCGTGCGTGGGCTGGGGCGTGCCGATTCGCTCGCCTTCGATCTTCACAAGTGGATGTACGTCCCGATCGAAGCGGGATGTGTCTTCGTGAGAGACGCGTCGCTTCTGCGCAGTGTCTTTTCCCCGGACGCCCCATACCTGGAGCATTTCGAGCGGGGCATCCCTTCCGGACCGCACGCCTTCTCTACGATGGGCCCGCAGCTCACCAGGGGCTTTCGCGCGCTGAAGGTGTGGTTCTACCTCCGTGCGTACGGTCTGGACAAGCTCGGTCGATTGGTAGAGCAGAACGTGCGTCAGGCCCGCCGCCTCGAGCAACGGGTCACGAGCCACCCGGAACTGGAGCTCCTGGCACCGGCGAGCCTCAACGTCGTGTGCTTCCGCTGGCGAGGGAACCTGAGCGACGAGACCGAGTTGGACGCTCTCAATCGCGAGTTGCTGATGCGCTTGTGGGAATCCGGGAAGGCGGCCCCGTCGAGCACAAGGATCGGCGGCCGCTTCGCCCTGCGAGCGGCGTTCACGAATCACCGCTCTCGGGAGGAGGACGTGGATGCAGTGGTGGAAATAGTTACTGCTCTGGGAGCTGCCCTGGCGGGAGAGCGCTAGAGAACCTCGTCAGTGTGCGGCCACCGATTCGCTCGCATCCTCAGCGACCGTATAGCGAGGAATGCGGATGCTCGCGACCATTCTCTGGATCCCCTCGGGTGGTGCGGCGGTCATGCGCGACAGTGCCCACGTTACAAGGAAGCTGAGGGCCATGCCCACGGTTCCAATGCCCTGCGGCGCGATGCCAAAGAACCACGGATCCAGGCCGATACCGAATCCGGGCGCTACGGTAACGATGTACGCGCCAGTGAAGACGAGACCGACGATCATGCCGGCGATAGCCCCTTCCTTCGTGGTGCGCGGATCGAAGATCCCCAACACGATCGCAGGGAAAAAGGCAGCTGCCGCTAGTCCGAACGCGAATGCCACAACCTCCGCGACGAACGCGGGAGGAAAGATGCCGAGTAGACCAGCAAGAGCACACGCTACCAGCATAGATCCGCGAGCCACGAGCAACTCCTCCCGCTGCGTGGCGTCCTTTCGGATGAACGCCTTGTAGACGTCGTGGGAGAAGGAGGAGGCGATGACCAGCAGCAATCCGGAGGCCGTAGATAAGGCTGCGGCCAGGCCGCCCGCCACGACGATCGCCATGACCCAGTTAGGAAGCCCGGCGATCTCGGGATTCGCCAGGACAATGATGTCGGCATCGATGCCGAGCTCGTTGACGCTGGCGGGATCGGCGAATTGCCCAGGTCCGTAGTTGATGATCCCGTCTTCGTTCTTGTCCGCGAACCGGATTAGGCCCGTCGTCTCCCAGGAGCGGAACCAGCCGGCCCGATCCTCATAGCGCTCACCCACAACCGTGGTGATGAGGTTGTACTTGGCGAAGACTGCAACCGCGGGAGCGGTGGTGTAGAGGAGCCCAATGAAAAGCAGTGCATAAACGCCGGTCCAGCGCGCCCCGTGCACCGTCTTCGTCGTATAGAAGCGGATGATCACGTGGGGGAGCCCCGCAGTCCCGCACATGAGCGCCATCACAATAAGGAAGACATTGAGGCTGGATATGTTGGTGAAGGGTGAAGTGTACGGGTCGAAACCGAGCTCAGCCATGACCCCGTCCAGCCGTGACGCCACGTCCGGAAAGGCGAGTTGGGGGACCGGGATGCCGGTTAGAGTGAGAGCGATGCCCACGGCCGGAATCAGGAAGGCAGAGATCAAGACGATGTATTGCGCAACCTGTGTATACGTGATCCCCTTCATGCCACCCAAGACCGCATAGAAAGCCACTACTGTCATTCCCACGATCACGCCCGCCCCAATCGGAACTTCCAGAAAACGGGAGAACACGATTCCCGACCCCCGCATCTGTCCGGCCACGTAGATGAACGAGATGACCACAGCACAGAGGGCTGCCACCACACGGGCGGTGCCCGAGTAGTAGCGTTCCCCAATGAAGGCAGGGACCGTGTACTTGCCGAACTTACGCAGGAAGGGCGCGAGGAGGAGGGTCAGCAGCACGTATCCGCCTGTCCACCCGAGAAGATAGACGGCCCCGTCGAAGCCCAGAAAGGAGATGAGTCCCGCCATGGATAGAAACGACGCTGCGCTCATCCAGTCCGCGGCGGTGGCCATCCCGTTCAACACGGGAGGCACCCCTTGCCCTGCCACGTAGAATCCCTTTGTGCTCGAGACCCGAGACCAGATGGCGATGCCAATGTAGAGCGAGAAAGTGAGGGCTACGGCGATGGCGATGTCGAGTCGGATACCCATCGGTCAGCCCTCGAGATCGTGCACGTCGAACTCCCGATCCAAGCGGTTCATCCCGATCGCGTAGACCAGGATCAGCAGCCAGAACAGATAGATGGAACCGTTCTGCGCAAACCAGAAGCCGAATGGCCCGCCAAGGAAGTCAACCTTGTTCAAAGCCGGGCCGAAAAAGATGGGGATGACGTAGCCGACGAGGAACCAAATAGAGAGGAGGGTAACGGTAAAGCGGACCGTCCGCCTCCAGTACTCCTTGAGGACTTTGTCGTCTTCCTCCTTGCTCAGACTGCTCCGGATCAGCGCCTCGCGACGGGCCACACTCCCCCCTTGTAATTCTTTCGAACACTGGAAAGTCTGCAGTGTCACTGACGTGCCCCCAGTGGCGGTACCACTTCCTATGTTAGACCCAGAGCCACCGGCGGCTCCTGGAGCTGAGGCATCCTGAGGAACCAAGGCGAAGGTTTGATCGTCTCCGGGGCCGGGGGACGACCGCCGCAGGCGCTGTGGGGTCGGACGGTATTGTACAGTCTTCTCCACTGTTCTACGAGGACGACCGCCTCAGGCAGCGTGTAGAATATCTCGCCGTTCAGGAATTCGTCCCTTAGCTTGCCGTTGAAGCTCTCGTTGTAACCGTTCTCCCACGGACTACCGGGCTCGATGTAGAGCGTCTGCACACCTAGCCTGGCGAGCCACCGCCGCACGAGCTGGGCCGTGAACTCCGGACCGTTGTCCGAACGTAGATGCTGGGGTGGACCGTGACGAACGAAGAGATCTACCAGCACCTCGAGTACGTCATGCGCTCGAGTCCTCCGTCCTACCTTGATCGCCAGACATTGTCTCGTGTACTCGTCGAGCACTGTGAGCAGCTTCAGGGCTCGTCCGTCCGCGGTCCGTGTGCTCACGAAGTCATACGACCAGACATGGTTATCGTGCAGCGGCCTGAGCCGGATACAGGAGCCGTCGTTCAGCCACAAGCGACCCCGCTTGGGTTGGCGTTTGGGCACTTTCAGGCCCTCTCGACGCCAGATCCGCTCCACCCGCTTGTGGTTCACGGACCAACCCTCGATGCGCAGCAGGTTCGTCACCTGCCGGTATCCGTAGCGACCGAAACGGCTCGCCAGCCGCACCACGTCTTCTAGGAGCGCTGCCTCGTCGGAACGCACCTTCCTGATCCGGCGTTGCGTCGTCCGTGGCTGGCCCAGCACCCGGCACGCGCGCCTCTCTCCCACCCCGAGCCGCTGACGTGCATGCACCACACACCTCCGTCGGCGCTCGGGGCTCAGAAGTTTCCCTTGGCCGCTTCCTCCAGGATCAGCTTGTCCACCGTCAGGTTCGCCACCGCCCGCTTCAGGTGTGCGTTCTCTCGCTCCAGTTCCTTGAACTTGCGCGCCTGATCCACCCCCATTCCCCCAAATTCCTTCCGCCACCGGTAGTACGTCTGCTCGCTGATCCCGAGCTCACGGCTCACCATCGCTGCCGTCTTCCCCCTCGCCAGCCCAACTTCAGCCTCTCTCAGTGCCGTAATGATCTGCTCCGGCGTGTGCCGTCTCCTCCCCATTGCTGACCTCCCTGTAGCTGCGACCAGATGCCCGATCCTAACATCCGCACTGGTCTCGTTTCAGGGGGTCACGTCATCATCGGCGTTCTCCTGAAGCGGCCGGTTCCGCTGGTGAGGAATTTCACGGAGCGCCTCGTGTCTTACGCGATCGGGCGGCCGGTCGAGTACTTCGATCAGCCGACGATCCGCGCCATCACGGGGGTGGCCGAAGCCGACGACTTCAGCGTGTCCTCGATCATCAAGGGGATCGCAAAGAGCGATCTGTTCCAAATGAAACAAAACCTAACCACCGCGAACTGAGGGGGGTGGAGTCATGAATTTCATCACCGGAAAGCACCTGTCACGCCGCACCTTCCTTCGGGGATCTGGTGCATCGGTCGCCCTTCCCTACCTCGATGCGATGGTTCCAGCCGGGCGTTCCTGGCGTGACCCCGCAGAGGGCTTCACGCGTCTGGTCTGCGTCGAGGAGTCGCACGGGGCCGCGGGGGGCAATCTTTGGGGGGACACGCAGCATCTGTTCGCGCCACCGACGCTCGGCCGAGACTTCGAGGTCGTGCAGAACAGCCAGCTGCGGCAGCTGGAGGCGTACCGCGAATACCTGACGGTCGTGAGTCAGACCGATAGTCGGATGGCGGAGCCATGGCGTTCCGAAGAGGTCGGCGGTGACCACGATCGCTCGACGGCGGTCTTCCTGACGCAGTCCCACCCGCTACAAACCCAGCAAGAGATCTTCGCGGGCAAGTCGCTGGATCAGGTCCACGCGAGCCGCTTCGGGCAGGAGACGGCGCTGCCCTCGTTGGAGTTGAGCACGGAGCGCGTGGATACGGGCGGTGGATGCAGCTACAACTACCACTGCGCGTACAAGACGTCCCTGGCCTGGAAGTCTCCCTCCGAACCGCTGCCGGCGATTCGTGAGCCGAGGATGGTGTTCGACACTCTGTTCGGAGCCGGCGACAACGCCGAGGACCGTGTCGTGCGGCGACAGGCCAACAAGAGTCTTCTCGATTGGGTCGCTCAGAGCGTGGCAGGGTTGAAGCGGGAGCTCGCGCCGGTCGACCGGATTGCCCTGGACCAGTACATGACGCACATCCGCGAGCTGGAGCGGAGAATCGAGCTCGTCGAGGCGCAAAACAGCAGCGGCGAAGGTCGCTCGATGCCGGAGGCCCCGTCGGGCGTTCCCGACCGGTGGGCCGATCACATGGAGCTGATGTTCGACCTGCAACTGGTCGCTCTGCAAGGAGATCTTACGCGGGCGATCACCTTCAAGACCGGATTCGACCTCTCGAACCTGTCCATGCCGGAAAGCGGGACGAACAAGTCGTTCCATTCGTTGTCGCATCACGGCAACCAGCCCGCGTCGATCATGGAGATCAACATGATCAATACGTATCGGCTGGGTCGGATGGCGTACTTCCTCGAGAAGCTGAAGAACACTATGGAGGGCGGCGCCTCGCTGCTCGACAAGACGGCGATCGTCTGGGGCTCACCGATGGGCGACCCGAATTTGCACGCGCACCGGCGGTGCCCGCTCGTTCTCATGGGTCACGCGAACGGTGCGCTGGAGGGCAACATGCACCTGAGGGCTCCAGCGGGCACCCCGATGGCGAATGTCTTCGTGAGCCTGATGCAGGCCATCGGACACGACGACGTCGAGAAGTTCGGCGACAGTACGGGCGAGTTCCCCCTCACCTTCCCGAGAGGCCCGGTCGCAACCTCGGAGGTGGGCGTATGAGTCCACGACAGGCTAGGGGTCCAGCGGTCGCGTTTCTGGCGATTGCGCTGCTGACGGGAGCCGTCCTTCCCGATCCGGACCTCATGGATGCGGCGCAGCGCGGGGATGTGGCTGCGGTGCGATCGTTGCTCAGGGGCGGTGCCGACCCAAACGAGGCACGGGGTGATGGTCTAACGACCCTACATGTTGCTGCCAAGGGGGGGCACCTCGAAATCGCGAAGCTCCTGATCAACTCGGGGGCGAAGGTGGACGTCGGGACTCGACTCGGCGGTTACACGCCCCTGCACCTGGCCAGCGAAGGGGGGCACGGAGGCGTCGTCGAGGCGCTGATCGACTCGGGCGGCGACCCGGAAGCCGTGACGACCACCAGCGGCGTGACGCCTCTCCATCTGGCCGCAGCGGCTGTAGAAGGGGAGGGCGCGGTTCGGGTGCTGCTGGAGCGTGGCGCGCCCGTGAGCTCTACAGAGGCCCAGGCCGGACAGACTCCTTTGATGTTCGCAGCGTCTGCGGGTCGTACCGCGGCGATTAGCGAGCTGCTGAAGCACGGGGCGGATCCGGGGATCAGCACAGAAGTGGTGGACGTGCTCAGGCGGATGGCTGTCGATCGGGCCGCGATCTCACACCTGCAGGATGCGAGGAAGGAGATCCGCGGGGACACCCCTGAGGGAAGCGACCCCCGAGCCCTGACCGCCGAGGAAGAGCAGGCGGCCATTGCCACCCAACGCGAGTTTCTGCGGTCCGACGGGGAGATCGCAAAGGTGATGGAAGCTGCCAACCTGGACAGCCTTTCCAGACGCATGCCGCTCTGGCAGACGCCATCTGGGTTGAAGAGCGACGTCGAGATGCTCCGCCGTCCCCAGTGGGAGGTGCTCGTGGGCATCACCGGGGGGATGACCGCGCTGACGCACTCGGCTCGGGAGGGCCACGTCGAGGCGGCGATGGTCCTACTAGACGGTGGCGCGGACGTCGACCAGGTCGCCGGTGACGGATCCAGCGCGCTCCTGATCGCGACGATCAACGGTCAGTTCGATCTCGCGATGAAGCTGATCGAGCGTGGTGCGAATCCGAATCTCGCCACCAACACCGACGGCGTCTCACCGCTGTTCGCGGTGCTCCGGACCCAGTGGGGGGCCTATAACACGGGCCACCCGCAACCGCGCGCGCACGACCTCCAGGAGAGCGAGCACATGGACGTGCTGAATGCCCTCCTGGCGGCTGGCGCGGATCCGAACGTGCGCCTCAAGACGCACCTGTACTACTTCAACTGGTTCAACGGACAGCTCGGGCTCGACATCACCGGCGCCACCCCGTTCTGGCGGGCCACGTTCGCACAGGACCTCGAGGCGATGAAGTCTCTGGTGGCGTACGGCGCCGATCCGCACGTCCCGACGATGTGGCCGGAGTGGGGCATGAGGGGTGCGCGTCAGCAGGATGGCCGAATCATGGACGATTCGGGCATTCCAAGACTGGAAGGGGCGCCCAACATGTACCCGATCCATGCTGCGGCCGGAGGTGGGTACCTTGGGATCGGATCCTGGCAAGTCGTGGCCGTGCCGAACAACTTCCTCAATGCGCTCAAGTATCTCGTAGAGGAGCACGGCGTGGACGTCAATCTGCCCGATTCGTGGGGCTACACGCCGCTCCACTACGCTGCCTCCAGGGGCGAGGGCGGTCACGACATGATCGAATATCTCGTGTCGGAGGGCGCCGACCTGACGGCGACCACCTTTCTCGGCCAGACGCCCGCCGATATGGCGAGGGGGGGAAGAGCAGGATACTTCGAGCGCGTCGCTTTCCCGAAGACCGTGGAGTTCCTGCAGAGCCTCGGCTCACCCTTGAGGTGCATGAACACGATTTTCCGAGGCACCGGAGACTTCTGCGAGGGCACGCAAGTGGAGGCGTGGGAGGGGATGGCGACGGACGAGGACGGGAAAATCCGCTCGACGAACGCTCGCTAGCTGAGCGCGAGCGGTTTCCATTCCGCGGGCCTGGATCCGTCCTAGGCTGAAGGGGACGGGAGATTTTTTGGGGCAGGGAGCCGAGCTGGCTCCGGATCGGGGCGGTGAAGGTGGAGCGAATCCACCCTCACCGCCCCGTTTTCGGTAGAGGGTCTAGCGGGAGAGCCAGTACGTGAACTTGATCGAGAGCGAGCGACTCCGCACCCGAATACCATTGGCGAGGCCGGTTTCCCACCCCTGGTTGTAGACGATGTACAGGTCGCTGCCCGGTCGGTAGACGGACCAAAGAAGCAGATTGAGGTTGGTCAGTCTCTTGTCGTCGTTGTATTGGACGAACGCCTTGAGAAATAGCGTCGGAGACAGCGAGTAGGTGACGCGCGTGTTGAGGGTGTTCGTGACGTGCGGCGCGACATCCGGCATCGTGATCCGGTTGCGTGTGTAGTTGTTTTCGAAGAGCAGCGTCTCTTTGGCCAGAAAGTTGAAGTTGGCGCTAAGGGTGTGCCTGTCCCCACCGTAGTAGTCCTCGAAGTGCACGCCGGCGCCCCCGTAGACTCTGCGGGTGCGGTCCGTACCGAAGCTGGTCGAGTAGGTCGTCGAGATGTAACCGTCAGGCACGACGGTGTTCGGTCCGATCTGGAACGGCGATGTCAGAAGATCGTACTCGTTCGAGACGCCGACGCGAAGGTTAAACTCATCGTCACGCATCAGCGAGGTGTTCAGCTCGCGCTCACGGGTCTGAAGGGTACCCTGGTGGTCCTCGATGTACTCGACGCTGCCACTGAACGAAAGCTGGCGGACCGCCGGCTAGTCTGGGCGCGGCGTCCAACTGGCCCCGAGGCTCGAGCTCCGGATGTCCAGGCGCGGGATGAATCCCATCTCAGCGTTGAAGTCTTCTTGGATGTCCGTATAGCGCGCATTCAGCCCGAAGAGAACACCTGTCCAGTCGATATTGAGAACTCCCGCCATGTCTCGGCTGCCGACCCCTGGTGAGAACGTTTTCGCGAGCATCAAGATGACGCGAACGTTGTGCGGTAGCGTGAACACGCCGTCGATGCCAAGGCCTCGATTGTACGAGTTGTCAGCCACCTGCCCCTGACGATTGAGGGCAAGAATGCCCACGCTCGACGAGTTGAGCACGTTGCGCTTGAGCCGGGCCACCGTGTAGTTGGCCCGTGGAACCTCGACGATCGACTCGCCCTTGGCATAGCTGGTTGCGCCGGTCTGGACGTTGAGCAGGCCCATGGTGTAGGCACCGGAATTTCCGGTCAGCCGCCCGCCCGCGAGGATCGGCACCTCCTGGCCATCGCTGCTCAGGCCGATCCTGCGGCTATAGAACAGCGCCAGAGGCCCGCCTCCCCTCCCTCCGCCGCTTCCGCCCCCGGCGCGCCGTAGGCGAAGGTGCCAGCCCCTTCGGTGAAGAACTGTCGCTTTTCGGGAAAGAAGAGGCTGAAGCGGCTGAGGTTGACGACTTCCTGGTCTGCTTCGACCTGAGCGAAGTCGGTGTTGAAGGTCAGGTCGGCGTTGAGCGTCTGAGTGAGTCCGATTCGCAGGTCCCCACCCAGCTTGCCCTTCAAGTCCGTCGGTGTCCCGGCATCGAAGTTGCGAACGACGGCCGGGGAGAAGAAGGGGATCCCTTCGAATCGGCGGCGTGGAGTGAGCCCCTCGAGGCCGAGCAACAGTCCGCTGCCCGAGGCCCGGAAATTGGTTGCGTTTCCCCATTCGCGCGGCATGGGGACGAACGACGACTCTTCCCGCTTGTGCGTGAGCATGCGGATGACGTTGATTCCCCAGACCTGCTCCCCCTGCCGTTCCCGAAAGCGCAGCTGGCTCAGGGGGATCTCGAACTCCGAATACCAACCCTGCTCGTCCTTGGAAGCTTTCACGTCCCAGACGGCGTTCCAGTCCCAGTTCATCCGAGTGTTGTCCGTGACGTGCCCGTCCTTGAAGACGCCGAGCGGATTCGTACTGAAGTAGAACAGAGTCCTGTGGTCGTGGAAGGTGTCGAAGGTGACTCGGACCGCGTCGCCTTTACGGAGGCACGCGTCACGCTCTAGCTCGCTGGCGATGACGCCACCCTCGTGGGGCTCAAACGACCAAATCCCTACGTAGATGCGAGCGTCGTCGTAGAGGACCCGGAACTCCGTCTTGTGCGTGGAGGGCACTCCCACGTCGGCCACGCGTTGGATGAAGTCGCCGTAGACCGGAGCGAGCTGCCACACCTCGTCATCGAGGACCCCGTCGATGCGGGGTGCCACTCCCTCCGGCAGGCGGGCGGCCATCACCTGCCAGTCGTGCGGGTCCCTCGTGCGGATGTCGACGATCTAGAGGGCATCCGGAGAGCTGCCAGGGGCGGTCTCGCTGCTCGCCTGCGCGTGCAGCGAGCTGACACCTGCGATCAGGAGACAGCCCGTCAGGGCGAGCCCGGATGAGAGGATGGACCGGCGTCCTTCGCTCAGGTTCTTGTTCAACATGGTCTTCCCGCGTCGTCGCTGAAAGTCGCCCGTCAGATCAGTCCATCGTGGGCATGACGAAGTCGGCGCCGGTGCGGATGCCGGTCGGCCAGCGAGTGGTGATCGTCTTGAGTCTGGTATAGAAGCGCACGCCCTCGGGACCATGCATGTGATGGTCTCCGAACAGAGAGTTCTTCCAGCCTCCGAAGCTGTGGAATGCCATCGGAACGGGAATGGGCACGTTGACTCCGACCATGCCCACCTGGATCTCGGTTCCAAAGGCGCGCGCGCTGTCGCCATCCCGCGTGAAGATGGCGGTGCCGTTGCCGAACTCATGCTCGTTGATCAGGTCGACCGCCTCACGGTAGTTCTGGACGCGGACGATGCCGAGCACAGGCCCGAAGATCTCCTCCTCATAGATTCGCATGTCAGGCGTGACATGATCGAACAGGGTGCCCCCCAAAAAGAATCCCTCGGGTTGTTCGGCGCACGTGAAGCCGCGGCCATCGACCACGAGCTCGGCACCTTCCTCCACGCCGATGTCGATGTATCCCTTGACGCGGTCCCGATGCTCGCGCGTGACCAGGGGACCCATGTGGACGTCGGGATCCGTGCCGGGTCCGACCTTGAGGCCCTCCAGCCTTGTCGCCAGGTCCTCGACGAGCTTGTCGCCGACGGCGTCGGTGACGGCGACGGCGATCGAGATCGCCATGCAGCGCTCGCCGGCCGACCCGTAGGCCGCTCCCATCAGAGCATCCACCGTCTGGGTCATGTCCGCATCGGGCATGACGACCATGTGGTTCTTGGCGCCGCCGAGTGCCTGTACGCGCTTACCGTGCTCAGCTCCGGTCTTGTAGATGTAGCGCGCGATCGGTGTCGAGCCGACGAAGCTGACGGCCTGGACGTCCGGATGGGTGAGCAAGGCGTCGACGGCCTCCTTGTCCCCGTGGATGACATTGAAGACGCCGTCGGGGAGGCCCGCCTGCTTGAACAGGTCTGCCAAGAAGAGGGAAGCGGACGGATCACGCTCCGACGGCTTCAAGACGAACGTGTTCCCGCACGCGATCGCCACGGGGAACATCCACATGGGCACCATCACCGGGAAGTTGAAGGGCGTGATCCCGGTGACCACGCCCAGCGGTTGCCGCAGCGAGTGACTGTCGACGTTGGTGCCCACGTTCTCGCTGATCTCGCCTTTGAGCAGGTGGGGACCGCCGCAGGCGAACTCGACGACCTCGATGCCCCGAATGACCTCCCCCATCGCGTCGGAGAGCACCTTTCCGTGCTCCCTCGTGACGATGGCCGCCAGGTCCTTCGCGTTGGCCTCGATCAGGCCCTTGAACTTGTGCATGATCCGGGAACGCCGAAGCGGCGTCAGGGCGGACCACTTCGGAAACGCCGCTTTCGCGGCCGCGACCGCCTGGTCCACTTCGTCCGGTGCCGCCAGGGGAACCCTCGACATGACCGTTCCCAGTGCCGGATCGAACCCGTCGCTGAATCGGCCGCCGGTTCCGGCCACGCGACGTCCGCCGATATAGTGCTGGAGAGTCTCAATCACGAGGCTACCTAGACCGTGTTGGAGGAGGTCACAATCAACAAAAATAACACAGCGGGAGGTCTAGCGCGTAACGGATGCATAGGGCCGGTGGTGGGTCGCCCCACGACCCATGGGCTCTACTGGGCAGGCGTGGGTGTGGGGACCGGCTCATCCTCGGTCACGTTCGCCACCGAGCCCTCTCGCGCCCGCATCATGAGCACGAACTGACGGGCGAGTCCCGCGTCGAACTCCGTGCCGGCTCGTTCTCGCATATAGTTCAGGACCCGCTCCGAAGGCCACGCGTCCCGGTACGGCCGCTTGGTCCTGAGGGCGTCGTATACGTCGCACACGTGGACCAGCTTGCTGACGTAGTGGCAGTCGCGAGCGTAGCGGAAGCTGGGGTAGCCCTCTCCATTGATCATGATGTGGTGCTCGTAGGCGACCACGGCAGCCAGATCGAGGTGCTTCTCAGTCGATATGATGATACGCGCACCGTCGGCCGGATGTCGGTTCATGACCGATCTCTCCTCCGCCGAGAGAGCGCCCGGCTTGGTAAGGATCTCCGTCGGGATCTTCACCTTGCCCAGGTCGTGAAGGAGACCGGCCATGCCTACGGTCCGCACGTCTCGCCCGCCGAGCGCTAGCCACTCCGCTAGGCCCATCGCCAGCACCGACACGTTGATGGAATGCGTGGTCGTATACTCGTCGAACGTCCGGAGCTTGAGCAGCGGGAGCATCAACTGCTGGTCGCCGTGCATCGCGACCGCGAGGCCACGGACCACCGCCTCCGCCTCGTGCATCTGAAGCTCCTGTCCGGACTGTAGATCCGCGTGCATCCAGCGAACCGTGTCGGCTTCTTCCTTGAGTGAGAAGCTGACCGCTGCCGTGGGGATCTCCTCGGACGGTGAGGCCTCCTCGCCCTTGATGCCCACGCTGCCGAAGCGGATCGCGGTAGGACGGATATGGCTCGCCTCCGCAGTGTCGATCGCCGAGAGTGTGAGCCGTGCGAGGATCTCCTCCATGAACGTTTCCAGTTCCTCCCGGCTGACGTCGAGATCGAACTGCAGCCGCTGAATGCCGACGTCGGCGAGTCGGGTGCTCCATTCCCAGCCGCGCATCTCGCGCAGGGGGAGGTTGCCGTAGATCACCTCTTCGCCCAGAAAGGAAAACAGTGGCTTCGGGTCGGTGACGCGCAGGTCGAGGAGCTTCTCCAGGAGCGCGTCGAGCGCGCGCTCTACGGAGCGATGGCCGCTCGGGTAGAGTGTGAGCGCCGCTATGGCTTGCGCGAACGCATTCAGGAAGTCGACCACCGGGGCACTCAATGGGGTGAGGCTCCGCTCGCAGCTCGTATGACCTCGGGATCCCCGGACTCTGCCGCGCGCTGGAGGATGGCGCGCGCCCTGGGATCGGCCGCGAACCTGGACAAGCCTGCGAGCGCTGCCAGGTACTTCGGAGTCTTGGCGGGAGGCTTGAGGCGAAACACCCCCTGGCGCGGCTCGGTCAGGCCGAGCAGGACATCGAGCGCCTGGGGAACGCCGCTCGCGCCCAGCACGCGGATTGCGAGCACTCGGTGGTCCTGGCTTTGCCCACCCTTCACTAGCGATACGACGGCCGTCACAGCCGCATCGGGGCAGCCCTGGAGCGCTGAGGTGAGCGCGGTCCTGACCATGCGATCGTCCGGGTCGGCGAGGGCCCGGACGATCGCGTGCCCGCGCGCTTCCGTGTCGCGGAGTAACACGCGAAGGGCCTCCCGGCGCACGCGCGCGTCATCGTGCTCGAGGAGATGAACCGGACGGAAACCTGCCACCGGCTGCTCCAGGTCGCCCAGGAGCTTGAGCATGTTGCGCTGCACGTACCAGCGTGGATCCTGAAGGCGCTCGATAGCGGAATCGGCGACGACTGGCCCGAGCTGGGTGAGGCGATCGAGCACCAGCCTGCGAGTGCTCGTTTCCGCCACGTCCGAGAGGGCGTCCAGGAGGACGTCCCCGGCCCGCTCATCGAGCTGGGGGATGAGCGCGTCGACGACGACGGAGTCGACCGGCTCTGCGCGGAGCGCTTCGGCGAGGGCGTCAGGGGTCGCTAGCAGTCGCCAGACCTCCGTCCGTGCCGCGGAAGGTTCGGCGCCGTTCAGGGCGTCCACGAGCCACCGGAGATGATCGGGTTGCGACAGCTCCGCCACGGCACGCTCGATGGGATCACCGAGCGAATCGACCTCGAGTGCCATGGCCACGAGGCGCCTCGGCTCGGCGCTCTGCGCGGGTCCAGAGCCCGCTTCCAGAGAGTCGCTCCGAGCCATCGCCTCCAACGCTTTTCCGTAGGCCTCCGGGTTAGGGTCCTTGAGCGACCAACCCTGCAGCAGCTCACCCACCTGATCGCGGACGGATTGCTCGGCGATCGCCCGCCGCTCTCCGCTGGAGGCATCCGCATGCCGAGCCAGCTTCTGAAGCATGCGGAGGAGTGAGTGAGAGATGGTCTGCTCCTCGGCCTCACTCGCCGCCCGGACGAGGTCGACGACCGCATCGACGCTCATGCCATGCGCGGCGCTCATCACGAAGGTCCTGCGCTGCAGCCCGTTCCCGCCCATCTCGAGCAGCCCCTTCAGGGTGTTGGAGTCGAGCGTGGACACGAGCCGCGACATCCGTTTCTTGAGCTGCAGGGCCTCTCGACCCCCCGCGGTGCGCAGCTCGTCGGCGATCTGGAGCATGTATCCCACGATCACCTGATCGTAGGCGGCGCCTCTGGGATGTTCGTCGATGGCACGCGCGACAGCGGCAGGATCGGTCGGGACGTCGTCGGGCGCATCGTCGAGAGGGGGCTCGGCCGCCTCCAGGGAGCTTGCTGCAGGGCCGGGCAGGTCCCCGATGGCAAGCGCCGCACGTGCCAGTCCGACCCAGAGCTGGGCGGCTCGGGTGCGCTGGCCCCTGGTGGCCGCCTCCTCGCGGCTCGCGTCGTGCCCGTCCTCCTCGACCAGCTCCAGCCTGTCGTACATCGGCGGATACAGCCGAATGTGGGGCCAACCCGAGGTACGCGGGTCGAGCGCGACGCTGACCGGTGAGTCGGCAGGGTCGGACTCCGACGTGACCACCGTGAGGAAGTCGAGCAGCTCCCCGGCTTCCAGTCCGGGCATGAACGCGATCGCCCCGAGCTGCTGACGATTGAGCCTCCCGGCCAGATCCTTCAGGACCGGGTTCTTGGGGTCGGTAGCCACACCTTCGATGACCAACTGCTGCCGCGCGACGCCGACGGAGAGCGCACTCCGCTCGGCGAGAAGCTGCTCGAACCGCATGAGCAGTCCCCCCGCCGCCGGCTCCAAAGAGGGATGACCTGACGGATAGATCGAGAACTTGTTCAGCACGATCGAGAGCTCGATCAGGGCTTCTGCGAGATCGCGTGCCAGGGTCGGACGCCCGCAGTCCGGCCTGAATCGATCGCCGCATGCCTGATTGTCACGATACTGGCGCGTGTCCAGGAGGTTCATCCGGACGAGGTTCCCAAAGCCGAGGGCCCGGTAGATCGACATTCCCGGGCGGCCGGGGACGGATCGGCGGCGCAGCGGAAGGAACTCGTAGTATGTCTGATAGGCGGCGGCGCGGCGGAGCTGGAAGGTTGCTGGATCCACCGCGTTCTCGGGAATCTCGCCGGCATAGTTGTTGTCCACGTCGTGGTCGTCCCAGGTCACGGCCCACGCGAACGCCGCGTGCGTCTTCTGGAGCTCCGGGTCCCTGCGGTACAGGACGTAGCGGCGGCGGTATTCTTCCAGTGTGATGACCTCTGGTCCGTCGTGGGGACGCGCCCCACGACGGTTCTGGCCGCCCTCGTAGATGTAGTCGCCCAGATGTACGACGAGGTCGAGGTCCTCGGATGCCATATGACGGAAGGCGGTGTAGTACCCGTCCTCGTAGTTCTGGCAGGAGCAGAACGCGAAGCGAAGCCGGTCGGTGGGGGCGCCGGTGCTAGGCGCTGTGCGAGTTCGACCGACGGGGCTGACGGCTCCCCCGGTAACGAAGCGGTAGTAGTAGAAGCGACCGGGGCGCAGACCCTCGACCTCGGCGTGGACGGAGTGCCCCAGCTCGGGGATGGCGAGGGTATCTCCCGTGGCCACGGGATCGCGGAAGGCTTCGTCCTCGGCGATCTCCCACCGCACCGGGACCCGCCACCTCGGCCAGGCTGGTGTGGCTCAACCGCGTCCATAGGACCACGCCATGAGGAAGCGGATCCCCGGAGGCCACGCCCAGATCGAAGGGATCAGACCGGAAGCGAGGGGCAGCGTCCCCCCGCCGGGCGGGAAGAGCGCCTCCGGAGGCGATGAGCGCCCCCGCAGCCCCCGCCACGCGGAGGAAGTCCCGGCGGGTACCGTGCCGGTGGAAGAGATCGAACCAGCGAAGATCGTCGATGCTCATGGGTATACCACCCGAATGATACACCATGTGCCATCCGGGCGCCCGGGACCCGCCGCCGCTCAAAGATCGTGCGCGCGGCGCCTGGATCGGAAGGGACCCTCGGAGGCGCGAGCTCGGACCATCCTCTGCTTCCCCTGGTCTCGCTCCGGGGAGGGGCAACCGGGCTTGCGGTCGATCCGTCTCTCCAGCATGGTGCCGCCGGGAGCCCCACCGTCCCGAACTGAGCCTTCGGACACAGGGCACACGACTCAGATGCGGCGCACCATGGTCATGCGGTCCTGGATCGACCACGTACCCACGGGGAACCGACGCCCGTGACTCGCCGCACCGAAGTCACCACTCCCGAGGTGATTCCCGAAGACCAGGGGGCCGAGCCGGGTCTTCGCCCCCAGCGTCTGGCTGAGTTCGTCGGCCAGAGCAAGGTGTGTGAGGCACTGACCATCGCGGTGGAGGCGGCCAAGCAGCGCCGCGAGCCGCTCGACCACCTGCTGTTCCACGGCCCCCCCGGGCTCGGTAAGACCACCCTGGCCTCGCTGATGGCACGTGAGCTCGGCGTGAACATCAAAACCACGTCCGGGCCCGTTCTCGAGAAGCCCGCGGACTTGGTGGGACACCTCACCAACCAGCGTGCCGGTGACATTCTGTTCATCGACGAGATCCATCGCCTGCGGCCGATCATAGAAGAGTTCCTCTACCCGGCGATGGAGGACTCCCAGGTCGAGATCCGCCTCTCCGAAGGGCCGCGAGCGCAGACCATGACGATGCGGATCGAGCCGTTCACGCTGATCGGGGCGACGACTCGTTTCGGTCTGCTCACGGCGCCGATGCGTGCGCGATTCGGGATCGTGCAACGACTCGGGTTCTATCCGCCGGACGAGCTCACGGAGATCGTCCGGCGTAGCGCGCGCATTCTCGAACTCGAAGTCGACGACGACGGCACGGTCGAGATCGCGCGGCGTTCGCGTGGTACTCCGCGCGTGGCCAACCGGCTGCTTCGGCGCGTGCGTGATTTCGCGCAGGTGCGTGCGCAAGGGAGCGTCGACCGCGAAGTGGCAATGGAGGCGTTGGCCTTGCTCGATGTGGACGAGTACGGGCTCGACGAGATGGATGCTCGCATTCTCAAGACCATCATCGAGAAGTTCGACGGAGGCCCTGTCGGACTGAGCTCGCTCGCGGTGGCGCTCGGTGAGGATGCGATGACGCTCGAGGAGGTGTACGAGCCGTTCCTGATCCAGGAGGGTTTCCTCCAGCGCAGGGCCCGGGGACGCGAGGCCACCCGACGCGCCTACCAACGGTTCGGTTACACCCTCCCTGCGGAGCGCCTGGAGAGACCGCCGGAACAGCCGTCGTTCCTCGGGGAGTGAGCGGCAAGGCGGATCCGGGCGCGCGTGCGTCCGACTACGAGTACGTCCTCCCGCCCGAGCGAATCGCACGCTATCCGGCGGTACGCCGGGACGGGAGTCGCCTGTTGGCGGTGCCCCGCGCGGAACGGAGCGGAGGGGCTGGCCCCGGGGCGTTCAGCCATTTGTTCTTCCGCGATCTCGTCCAGCTGGTTCGTCCGGGGGACGTGCTGGTCGTCAACGAGAGCCGCGTGATCCCCGCCCGGTTACTCGGACGAAAGCCGACTGGGGCTGCGTCCGAAGTGCTGCTCCTGCGTCCCACGGCGGACGCCGATCCCGGGGACCCCCGCACGTGGGAGGCGCTGGTGCGTCCGGGCGGAAAGCTGAAGCCGGGGCGCAGGGTCACCGTGGCGGACGACCTCGAGATCGCGATCTTGGACTCGGGCCCTCAGGGTTCGCGCATCGTCCGGCTGGACGGTCCGGGTCCGGCGATGGAGGCGCTCGAGCGTCACGGGCACGTGCCGCTCCCGCCCTATCTCGAGCGCGAGGACGAGCCGCTGGATCGCGAACGCTACCAGACGGTCTACGCGCGCGCGCCCGGCTCGGTCGCCGCTCCCACCGCCGGGCTCCACTTCACCCCCGAGCTGCTGGAAGCGCTCGACCGACGCGGTGTGCGCAGGGTGGGCATCACCCTCGACGTCGGCCTGGGGACCTTCCGTCCGGTCGAGGAGGACGACCCGGGCGACCACGAGATGCACTCGGAGCCCTGGCGGGTGGCGCCGGCGGCGGCGGTGGCGATCAACCAGGCCCGTACTTCGGGCGGACGCTGCTGGGCCGTGGGAACGACCGTCGTGCGCACCCTGGAGTCTGCTGTCGACGAACACGGGCTGGTGCACGCGGGCGTCGGCTCCACGCGCCTCTTCATCCGCCCGCCCTATGCGTTTCGCGCAGTGGACGCCCTGCTCACCAACTTCCACCTGCCGCGCTCGACCCTCTTGATGCTCGTAGCGGCGTTCGCGGGCTACGAGCGCGTGATGGACGGGTACCGAGAAGCGATCGCGCAGGGATACCGGTTCTATTCCTATGGTGACGCGATGGCCGTGCTGTGAAGGGTATCGACACCGGCAAGCGTCGGCGGTTGCTCGACAAAGGGCATCCGTGGTGCCCATTCGGGGGCGAGTTCGGGGTTGATCCGCCGTATGATCACGGCTGTTCCACCGGGGGCCGGGTCACCATCTTGGAAAGGCCCCGACTCGTCGTGTGCAAACCCCGACCCGCGGAGACCACGCCATGATCCGCCCCCTTGTCCTGTTTCTGCTTCTGGGTCAGCTCGTGCCTGACGCAGGCCGCGCTCAGGCCGTCAATGCCGCTGCGCCGGGGGATGTCGACGCTGCCCGCGTGAAGGACCTCGTGGCCCAGGTCGATGCCGAGGTAGGGGAGCGCGCCAAGCTCGTTCAGGTGATGGTCGACAAGATCTTCTCGTTCTCGGAATTGGGCTTCCAGGAAGTCGAGACATCCCGCTACGTCACCGGCATCCTGCGGGAGAACGGATTCCAGGTGCGGGAGGGGATTTCGGGGATCCCGACCGCTTGGTGGGCGACCTGGGGGGCGGGGGAGCCGGTGATCGCATTCGGGACAGACATCGACGGCATTCCCAAGGCCAGCCAGAAGCCGGGCGTGGCGTACCACGATCCTCTGGTTGAGGGCGCTCCGGGTCACGGGGAGGGGCACAACTCCGGACAGGCACTCAACGTAGCGGCGGCGCTCGCCCTCCAAGAGGTGATGGTGCGCGAGGGGATGCCCGGCACGCTGGTGCTCTGGCCGGGGGTCGCGGAGGAGTTGCTGGGATCGAAGGCCTGGTTTGTCCGGGATGGCCACTTTCAGGAGGTGGACGCGGTGATCTTCACGCACGTCTCCTCCAACTTGTCGGTGGGGTGGGGTGCGCCGAACGGGACCGGCCTGATTTCCGCCGAGTTCAGTTTCACCGGTGAGGCCGCGCATGCCGCCGGCAACCCGCAGCGCGGGCGTAGCGCCCTGGACGCCGTCGAGCTCATGAACGCAGGCTGGAACTTTCGACGCGAACATCTCCGTCCGGTGCAGCGGTCGCATTACGTCATCACCGACGGAGGCGATCAGCCCAACGTTGTTCCGTCGACCGCGACGGTCTGGTACTTCGTCCGCGAGCTCGACCAGCCGCAAATCAGAGAGAATTTCGACGCCCTCGTGCGGGTGGCGCAGGGAGCGGCCTTGATGACCGACACGGAGGTGAGCCACCGGATCGTCGGGGCGGCGTATCCTCAGCACATGAACCGCCCCATCGCTGAAGCGATGACCGAGCACATGAAGGTGGTCGGACTGCCACGCTGGAGCGACGCGGATCAAGCGCTCGCGCGCGCCGTCCAGGAGGAGGTCGGGAGCGATCCGACCGGGCTCGCGACCGAATTAACGGGGCTGCGAGAACCCCCTGAAGAGCGAGCGAGTGGAGGATCGGACGACATCGGAGACGTTTCGTGGACGGTGCCCACGGTCACGCTTCGCTATCCAGCCAACATCCCGGGCCTCCAGGGGCACCACTGGTCGAACGCGATCGCGATGGCGACGCCCATCGCTCACCAGGGCGCGCTCGCGGGCGCGCGTGTGCTCGCGCGCACCGCGCTGGAGTTTTTCGCGCGGCCGGACTTGATCGGCGATGCCTGGCAGTATTTCCGCGCCGTCCAGACGCTCGAGCACCAGTACACTTCCTTCATCGAAGCGGACAACGCGCCCGCGATCGACAAGAATCGCGGGACCATGGCGGAGTATCGTCCACAGCTTGAGAACTTCTACTTCGACGAGACGAGATACGAAACGTATCTGGAGCAACTGGGCATCCGTTATCCGACCGTGCGGGAGCCTTCGGATCAGCGGCAGGCCGGAGGCGACGAACGCTGAACCCTACGGGGCTGGGGCAGTCGCACGCCACCTTCGGCCATAGGTTGGAGCGCGTGGAGGGTGCCGCGCGAGCGGCAGTCTTCGACACCCCTCACGGCAGCATCACCACGCCGGCCTTCATGCCTGTCGGAACGCAGGGCACGGTCAAAGGGGTCGCCCCCGAAGAGCTCCGAGCGATGGGCACGACCATGGTGCTCGCCAACACCTATCACCTGTACTTGCGTCCCGGCCACGAGTTGGTTGCCGAGCTGGGCGGACTGCACGCTTTCATGCGCTGGAGCGGTCCCATTCTCACCGATTCCGGTGGCTTCCAGGTGTTCAGCCTCGCGGCGATCAACGAGGTGAGCGACGAGGGGGTCGTGTTTCAGAGTCACATCGACGGCTCGCGCCACGCGTTCACGCCCGAGTCGGTGATCGAGATCCAGCGCACTCTTGGTGCCGACGTCGTGATGGCTTTCGACGAGTGTCTGCCGGGGGGATGCAGCGAAGGGGACGCACGCCGGGCTACCCAGCGCACCCTGGGCTGGCTGGAGCGCTGCAAGCGTCGTTTCCATGAACTGGAGCAGGAGCGCGAGCTGCCCCCTCAAACGCTTTTTCCCGTGCTCCAAGGCAACGTATACGGCCAGCTTCGTACCGAGCAGGCGCGCGGCTTCCGCGACCTCGGGGAGTGGGACGGATGGGCCATCGGAGGCCTGTCGGTCGGCGAGGCCAAGCCGGACATGTGGCGCACTCTCGAGGTGCTCGACGGCGAGATGCCTCGCGACCGTCCGCGCTATCTCATGGGGGTGGGCTATCCAGACGATCTGCTCGAGTCGATCGCACGTGGATGCGACCTGTTCGATTGCGTCGCTCCGACCCGCAACGCGCGCCACGGAACTGCGTGGACGGTCGAGGGCCAGGTGAACATCAAAGCGTCACGCTTCAGACGTGACCGCGAGCCCGTCGATCCGGGTTGTGACTGCCCGGCCTGCACGGACTACGACCGAGCTTATCTGCGCCACCTGTTCGTGGCCGGTGAGCTGCTCGGTCTGCGTTTGCTGGCACTACACAACCTGCGATTCCTGCTCCGGCTCGCGGACCAGGCTCGCGTCCACGTGCTGGACGGCACGTTCGCGTCCTGGAGCGGGGCGTGGCTGGAACGCTACCGGGGGATGCGGGTGTGATAATCCTGGAATCCGATTCCCCGAAAAGTAGACGGAGTGGCAGGTGACCCACGCGTCCCTCGTCTTCCTGATGGCCCCACGCGAAGGTGGCAACGCCACCTTCGTGTTTCTCATCCAGATGGTCGCGATCTTCGGGATCTTCTACTTCCTGCTCATCCGGCCGCAGCGGAAGGAGCAGCAGCGTCACCAGAGCATGGTCAGCGCGCTGAAGAAGGGGGACGAGGTGGTGACCGCGGGCGGCGTCATCGGCACCGTCGTGTTCGCGGAGCAGGATCGGGTCACGATCCGCACCGCCGAAACCACCAAGCTGGTGGTGGAAAAGGGCCGCATCGCGAAGGTGGTGACGGCCGGGTCCGACGCCGGCTGATCCCGCGTGAGCGATGGTGCGTGAGATCCTGATGCTGGGACATAGGGCGCTGCGCGCACGCGCTGAGCCCGTGTCCGCCTTCGACGAGGAGCTGCGCGCGCTGGTGGAGGACCTGTTCGAGACCATGTACCACGCGGAAGGGATCGGTCTCGCCGCCAACCAGGTGGGTGTCTTGCAACAGGTCCTGGTCGTGGACGTGCGCGATGAAAAGGATCCCGAGGCAGGTCGGGTAGCCATCGTGAATCCGAGGATCGTTTCCGTGACCGACGAGCTCGACCGCGCGTCGGAGGGGTGCCTCAGCATTCCGGGCATGGAGGAAGTCGTGGAGCGACCCTGGGGGGTGCGCGTCGAGGGACACGATCCAGAGGGGAAGCCCGTTGTTTTCGACGCGGAAGCACTCCTCGGCAGGGCGCTGCAGCACGAGATCGACCACCTCGAAGGGATTCTCTTCATCGATCGGCTGAGTCCCCTCAAGCGTCGCCTGCTCGTCCAGAAGTGGAAGAAGAGTCAGGCGGAGGGTGCGGGCGCGAAGGCGCAATCGGAAGGCGGGTGAGAACGCGGCTTCCGGTGACGCTTCCGTGAAGGTCCTGTTCTGGGGGACGCACGAGTTCGCCGTCCCCTCGCTCCGCGCGCTGGGGGAGGAGGGGCACGAGCTGGTGGGGGTGGTGACCCGGCCCGACCGACCTGCCGGGCGCGGGCGTCCGCTCAGGGAATCACCGGTCAAACGGGTCGCGGTCGAGGAAGGGGGGTATCCGGTCCTCACCCCGGACCGCCCGCACGGAGACGAATTCCTCGCCCAGGTGCGCGCGCTCAGCCCCGAGCTCTCGGTGGTGGTCGCGTACGGGCACATTCTCCGTCGTGAGGTGCTGGACGCTCCGCAGATGGGTTCGATCAACGTGCACGCATCGCTGCTGCCTGAGCTGCGCGGAGCCGCCCCGATCAACTGGGCGATCGCCCGTGGCTATGCCGTGACGGGCGTGACCGTCATGCGCATGGTCGAGGAGATGGACGCCGGCGCCATCCTCTTCCAGGCGGAGGAGGCGATCGGACACAGCGACACCGCCTCGGAGCTGACCGCGCGGCTTTCAGAGCTCGGCGCCGAAACGTTGATCGAGGCTCTCGCCTTGCTTCAGATCGGATCGCTGGGAGAGCGTGAGCAGGACCACGACCGAGCGACGTTCGCGCCCAAGGTAGACCGAGCGGGTGCCCGCATCGACTGGACCATCGAGGCGGTCCCAGTCGGGAATCACATGCGTGGGATGGACGAGGTGCCGGGAGCATGGAGTCTGTTGGGTGGCGACCCGGTAAAGCTGTTCAGTCCCGACCCTCGGCCGGACGTGCCCGGAGGCGGTCGGGCATCGCCGGGCATCGTGATCGGTGCGGATCCGAACGAAGGGCTCATCGTGCAGGCCGGATCCGGCTCCGTCGCGGTCGGGGAGGTGCAGCCTCCTGGCAGGCGCCGGATGTCGTCGTCCGACTGGCTCCGGGGACGCGGGCCGGTGGTGGGCGACCGGTTCAAGTAGTGCCGGCGCTGCCGCTGCCACCGCTCCATGCGGTGACCGACGACGAGGTGCTCGGCCGCCCCGATTTCACCGAGCTGGCGCGTAGCGTCCTCGCGGCCGGAGGTGAACGTCTCGCGCTGCATCTGCGTGGGCCCGGCGCGTCTGCCGCCCGACTGCACGAGCTGAGCACGGCGCTTCGGGTCGCCGCGCGCGAGGTGGGCGCGCTTCTGTTTGTGAACGACCGCGTGGATCTGGCGCGGCTCGCCGGCCTCGACGGGGTTCATCTGGGCCGGCGCTCCCTGCCGCCGGAGGTGGCGCGCCAGCTGCTTCCGCAGGGCCGCTGGGTCGGCGTCTCGGTGCATGGGGACGTTGCAGCTCGGGCGGCAGCGCGGAGCGCGGACTATCTTGTGGTGGGCACGGTATTTGCCACCCGATCGCACCCCGGCAGAGCAGGGGCCGGACCCGAGCTGGTGACCCTCGTCCGCACGGTCACCTCGCTGCCCGTGTTCGCGATCGGTGGCGTGACCGAAGGACGGGTGGCCGAGCTGCTCGCCGCGGGCGCCCAGGGCGTGGCGGTCTCGAGTGGGATCTGGGGCGCACCGGACCCACGAGCGGCGGTGCTCGACTACCTGTTCCATCTCCCGCCCGGGGCGGCCGCGTCGAGCCCCCACTTGGAAACGAACGGATAGGTGAGGGATCATGGACCACAGCATCCGGGTGCATCTCAACGGCGAGGACCACGAGATTCCGGCCGGCCTGACAGTGTGGGGCTTGCTCGAGTCGCTCGAGCTCGAGCCCCGGCTCGTCGTGGTCGAGCGGAACCTCGAAATCCTCGCTCGGGCCCGCTACGACGAAGTGGTCGTCGGCGAGGGTGACAAGCTCGAGTTGGTACACTTCGTGGGCGGCGGCTGAAGCGGGGAGTGAGAGTGCAACCCGAAATCGAGGAAGAGCCTCTCGCGATCGCCGATCGTGAGTTCGGTTCCCGGTTGATCGTAGGGACCGGCAAGTATGCCGACCCGACGATCATGATCGCCGCATTGCGCGCCAGCGGCGCGGAGATGGTGACGGTGGCGGTCCGGCGCGTGGACCTTGCCCGTCACGAGGGAATCCTTCACGTGCTCGATCCAAGCGAGTTCTTTCTGCTCGCCAACACCGCGGGATGTTTTACGGCAGAGGAGGCGATCCGGTACGCAAGGTTGGCTCGCGCCGCGGGGTTCAACGAATGGCTCAAGCTAGAGGTGATCGGCGACGCGGAGACGCTGCTCCCGGATACGCAGGCAACGGTAGACGCCGCGCGCGTGCTCTGCGGGGAGGGCTTCAAGGTAATGGCATACACGAACGACGACTTGATCACTGCGATGCGCCTGGAGGAAGCCGGTTGCGTGGCGGTGATGCCGCTGGCGAGCCCGATCGGAAGCGGCCTCGGCGTCGTGAACCCTTACTTTATCCGCGAGATCAAGCGGCGCCTTTCGGTTCCCGTAATCGTTGACGCTGGTGTGGGGACGGCATCCGACGCATGTATCACGATGGAGAACGGCGTGGACGGCGTTCTGATGAATACTGCGCTGGCTGCGGCCGAGGACCCGGTAGCAATGGCGTGGGCGATGCGCTATGCCGTTCGCGCCGGCCGGCTGGCATTCCGCGCCGGGCGCATGCCCGCGCGCGAGATCGCAGTTCCTTCATCCCCGACGCGCGGAATGCTGGACTGACGCCCACCTACTCACGCGGGTGATGGTGACTGCGGGCCGACGTGCGGCACTGGCGGCGCTGGAGGCCAGCGCCCGTGGCCGTCGGCTGGACCTGGCGCTAGCCGACGCGATCCGGGGCCTCGACGAGCGCGAACGGCGCTTCGTTCACGAGCTTGCGTACGGGACCGTCCGGCTGCGGGGCCGGCTCGATCATCTTCTCTCACACCACCGGACCCGTGGGATGGCGGGATTGGAGTCGCGGGTCCTTAGCGTTCTCCGGCTGGGCGCGTATCAGCTGCTGCACATGGACGTGCCCGCGTACGCTGCGGTCTCGCAGGCGGTGGAGCTGGTGCCGCGGCGCGCGTCCGGCCTCGTGAATGCGGTGCTCCGCGCGGTCGCGCGGTCCGGAGAAGACCCCACTCTCTTTCCCGATCCCGCGTCGGACCCCGCCGGATGGCTGAGTAGTTGGGGCTCGCACCCGCGCTGGCTGATCGACCGATGGCTGACCCGCTGGTCGGTGGGCGACGTCGCCGAGCTCGTGCGGTTGAACAACGAACGGCCCAGCGTCACGCTGCTCCCCCTCGGGACCTCGTCTGATCAGGCCATCGCACGGCTGGCCGAGGTCGGTATCCAGGCTCGCCCCATCGCGGGCACCGCCAGCGTCGAGCTGGGGACCGGTGCCGACCCCGTCCATGCGCTCGCGGCCCTTCCCGCAATCGTGCAGGACCCGGGTGCCTCGCTCGTAGTTGCCTATGTCGCACCCGACCAGGGCGCACAGATTGCCGATCTGTGTGCCGCGCCCGGTGGCAAGGCACTCGGCCTGGCAGCGGGGGGCAACTGGGTGCTTGCAGCCGATCGCTCACGTGCCCGCCTGCGTCTGCTGCGCGCCAACGCCGCGCGCACCCGCTTTCCGATCGCGATCGTGACTGCGCGGGCCGAGCGCCCACCCCTGCGCAGCGCTCCGATCGTGCTGCTGGACGTTCCCTGCACGGGAACGGGCACGCTACGCCGCCACCCCGACGCCCGCTGGCGGCTGGAGCCGAGCGACCCTGCGGCGCTCGCGCGCGTGCAAGACGGTATTCTCGAGGGGGGAGCCTCGGTGGTGCCGTCAGGGGGACTCCTGGTGTACAGCACGTGCAGCTTGGAGAAGGAGGAGAATGAGGAACGGGTGGACGCGTTCTTGCATCGCCACCCTGATTTTCGTCCCGAACCCACGGAGGCCGTGGGCGTGACTTACCTGGACACGGCTGGCCGCCTCATGGTCCTGCCGTGGAAGACCGGTTTCGACGGCGCTTTCGCCGCCCGGCTGCGGAGGCGGGGATCGTGAGGCTTGGCGACGCCATTCAGAAACGGCGCGGGCGCGGGAAGCGGACTCGCCGGGAGAAACGGTCCGATGCGGGCAGGAACCACCTCACCGGGGTGCGGTTCACAGGCTGGCTGCTCGGGCTCGTGCTGGGGGGGCTTGGCTCGGGCTACGCGGTCGCCACGCAACTGCTCTTCCCGGCCCCACCGCCGCCCCAGGACCTGGTCGAGGTGCCGGGTGTCCAAGGGCTCGCGCTCTCGCGAGCGCGGGAACGGTTGGTGGAGGGGGACCTCGATCTCGGCGTCGTGGAGAGCCTCCGCCATCCTGACCTGGACAGTGGGGTGGTGGTGGGGCAGTCGCCGCTCTCCGGACAGCTCGCCCGGCGCGGCCAACCCGTTCGCCTCACGGTGAGCCTCGGTCCGCAGCGCCAAGCGATACCCGACGTTGCGCGCCTTCGTGGCGATCGCGCACGACGTGTTCTCGAGGCGACCGGCTTCGAGGTGATCGTGGACAGCGTCGAGGCCGAGCTCCCGATCGGTACCGTGGTGACGATCGAGCCCGAGGTGGGAACCGTCCTCCGCGTTCCGGGGGAGGTGCTGCTGACCGTGAGCAGGGGGCCGCCCCTGATTCCGATGCCGTACCTGCTTGGGATTCCGGAGGAGCAGGCAATCGATTCGCTCAGGCTGCTCGGGCTCGAGGTGTCCGTGGTCGACACCGTATTCCGGTTCGGACGCGACCAGGGCCTCGTGGTCGAGCAGGATCCGCCCGCCGACTCGCTGGTGGAGCGCGACGTCGGGGTGCGGCTCTCCGTGGGCCGGAGAGGGGGTGGGTGACCTCTTCGGTCCGCGCCCTTCAGGAACAATGACGGTCGTGATCCGTAGCATTTCCCGAGCCTCTGGTCGCCTCAACGGAGCCGTATGACGCAGCCGACCCCATCCGACGGGCGTCCCGCTCGCGCTGTTGCGGCCGGCTCCGGGCCCGCCGTCCGGAGGCGGCGCCCCCGAGCCCGCTCCTCCCGATCGGCCTACGGCGTCGCTCTGCTCGTGCTGGGCATGCTGGTCGCAGCCGCCTGGCTCGGGCGCGACCGGTTCCCACCGGTCGTGGCCGGCGAGTCGGCGCCGGAGTTCGCGATCACCACGCTCGACGGCACCGAAGTGGGCCTCCAGCGGTATCGCGGCCAGGTGCTCCTGCTCAACGTGTGGGCGACCTGGTGTGCGCCTTGCCGTGAGGAGATGCCGTCCATGGAGCGGCTGTATCGCGACCTCTCCGGCAAGGGCTTGGAGATCCTTGCCGTGAGCGTGGACGATCGGGTCGGAGGGGAGGTGCCGGCGGAGGCGCTGCGTGCCTTCGCGGCCGAGTTCGATCTGACATTCCCCATCCTACACAGCGCCCCTGACGATCCAGGTAACATCCAGCGAATCTATCAGACCACGGGCGTTCCCGAGTCCTTTCTGATCGGGTCGGACGGCGTGATATACCGTCGCATTGCCGGACCGACGACCTGGGACTCCTCTCAGTATCGGGATCAGATCCTCCGCATGCTCGGGGAGTAGCGCGCGGTGGCCCCGCTCGCGCGCATCGTTCCGAAGAACTGGCGGCTGAAGATCGCGGCTCTCGGTCTGGCCGTGTTTCTGTGGACGCTGGTGCGTACGGAGCCGGTCACCGGAGTGAACCTGTTCACGGTTCCGGTTCACACCCAGCTAGACGACGTTGATTGGGTGCTTACGGACGACCCCGATCCTGCCACGGTGCAGGTGCGGTTGCGCGGACCCTCTGAGGACCTGATCCAGCTCGCGCGGACGGGCACCATCGTGCGGATCCCGCTCGACAGCGTCTCCAGCGGGGACACGCTGGTGCAGCTGCGACGGGACTGGGTGGTTCTCGAGGCCGGCAGAGGTCTTGTCGTCGAAGACATCGCTCCGGTGGCCGTGCGCTTGACGCTTCAGCCCAGCGTCTCGGCCCTCCTTCCGCTCCGGGTGCTCATGACGGGAAGGTTGGGCGGCGGCGTGGCGCTGGCTGCACCGGTGAGTCTCGACCCGCAGGCGGTGAGGGTGCGGGGGCCTGCGCACCGCGTTCGCGGACTCGACTCAGTTCGCCTCGAGGCACTCGACCTCGGGAACTTGAGGAGGTCCGGCTCCTATCCTGTGGCTGTCGACACCACCGGGCTTGGCGGGCTGTCGGTGACCCCGCTCGTGGCTACCATCGGTCTCCGGTTGGTATGGCCTGAGGCGGGCGAGCAACGGTGCTGGAACCACAAGATGAGGAACGTGCTGGACCGGCTGCCGCAGCGGGAGCAGAGCGAGGCGAAGGATCTTCTCAGGGCCGTGGTCTACGCACCGAGCCGGTCCGAGGCTGTGAAGGCCCGCGAAGTGTTCGCCAGGCGCTACAGGCCGTGGTATCCGAAGGCGGTGGACGTACTCGAGGACGACTGGGAGCGGATGGTGGCGTTCTACGACTTCCCCGAGGATCACTGGAAGCATCTACGCACGACGAACGTGGTCGAGAGCCCGTTCGCTGCGGTACGGCTCAGGACGACGGCGGCGAAGCGATTCAAGCGGGTCGAGAGCGCTACGGCGCTGATCTGGAAGTTGCTCTTGGTGGCCGAGAAGCGGTTCCGAAGGCTCGACGCTCCTCACCTCCTCAAGGACGTGTTTGAAGGAAGGAAGTTCGAAGACGGAAAGCCCGTCTCAACCCAACAGCGGAAGAATGCCGCCTGATACGTTTACACACCTATTGACCCAACCTCAGCGCGTTCTCGGGGGAGTGCCAGTCGTCATCGAGTCGCCCGACACTTCCGGTGGCGTCGGGCCGTTTGCAGTGACGCCGGCCACGATCGAGGTGCGCATCGTGGGCGCACGCACGCCGGTGACCGGAACCCGGGAAGAGGAGGTGCGAGCCGTAGTTGCGGGAGAGGCGCTGGCGCGGCTCGGGCCCTCCGAGACGCGGATGGTTCCGATCCGGTTGAGCGGAGTACCGCCGCTGGTCGACGCATTCGCGTGGACGGACTCCGTGCTCGTCCGAAGGGCGCTCCGGTGAGCGCTCCTTTGGTGCTCGGCTTGGAGACGAGCTGCGACGAGACTTCCGCCGCTTTACTGAGGGGCGCCTCCCAGCTGCTCGGCCACGTGATCCTTTCCCAGGACGTCCACCGAGTGTACGGCGGCGTCGTGCCCGAGCTCGCGGCGCGTGAGCATCTTCAGTACGTGGACGAGGTGGTGGACGCGGCGTTGGCTCAGGCCGACGCACAGCTCGGTGACCTGGACGCCGTGGCGGTCACAGCCGGACCGGGGCTGATCGGCGCGCTTCTCGTAGGCGTGAGCTGGGCGAAGGCGGTCTCGTTCGCACTCGACCTGCCGCTGCTCGCCGTGCACCATATGGAAGCGCATCTGTTCGGCCCCCCGCTGGAGAATCCGGATGCGGCGCCCCCGTTCGTCGCGCTGCTCGTTTCGGGGGGTCATACCCTTCTGCTGCACGTACCCAAGTGGGGCCGCTATGAGCTGCTGGGCGAGACGCGTGACGATGCCGCCGGCGAGGCGTTCGACAAGGTCGCAAAGCTGCTCGGGCTCCCCTATCCCGGCGGACCTGCGCTGGACCGACTGGCAGGCGAGGGGCAAGCGGACCGGTTCGACCTCCCTCGCCCTATGCTGCGCGGGGGCCAGACCCCGGCGGACGACGACTGGTACGATTTTTCCTTCAGCGGCCTCAAGACGGCGGTCGTGACGCTGGTACGCACGCTCGAAGCCACGGGGACGCTGGACCGTGAGCGGCCTCACGTGGCGGCGGGCTTTCAGAAGGCGGCCGTGGACGTGCTCGTGACCAAGACCATGCGGGCGGTGGATCAGACCGGATGTCGCCGGGTCCTCCTGGGTGGGGGAGTGAGCGCCAACCGCCGTCTGCGTGAGGAGATGGCGGCTCGGCTGGGCCCCGAGGGCCAGGTGCTACTGGCCTCGCCGCGGCTTTCCCTCGACAACGGAGCCATGGTGGCCCGGGCGGGATTGTTCCGTCTGGAGCGCGGAGAGCACGCTGGACCCGACGTCTCGGCCGACGCGCGCCTTCCGTTCCCGGGCCTGGTCCGTCGGAGACCCTGATGTATCCCATACTGTTCACCATTCCAGCGTGGGTGCCGCTGATCGGTGGGGCGCCGATTACGTCGTTCGGCGTGATGATGTTTTTCGCGTTCTTGGTCGGTGGGTTCACCATGCGTCCGATCCTCCGCGAAAAGGGGTTGGATCCCGAGCGCGCGTGGGACGCGATCTTCATGGGGGTCGTCGGCGGAATCGTGGGCGCCAAGCTCTACTACGTGCTGCTCAACTGGAGCGACACGGCGTCCGATCCGCTCGGGATGATCTTCAGTCGGGGTGGCATGGTCTGGTACGGCGGATTCCTCGGCGCTACCGCACTGATCGTGTGGGACACGCGGCGGGCGAAGCTCCCGGTCGGGGTCATGGCCGACGTGGTGGCAGCGCCGCTCGCGCTCTCGTATGCCGTGGGACGGATCGGCTGCTTCTTGGTCGGCGACGACTGGGGCAGGCCCACCGACCTGCCCTGGGGGATCGCCTTTCCGCGCGGGACCCCGCCCACCACGGTGACGAGCATCGAGCGCTCCTTCGGCATCGAGGTGGATCCGGCGCTGATCGCCAAGTACGGCGACGTGATCCCCGTGCATCCGACGCAGCTCTATGAGATCGCCCTCTCCACCTTGATCTTCGCCCTGCTCTGGCGGTTGCGGGGGCATCGTCGCCGCGCGGGTTGGCTCTTCATGCTCTGGCTCATTCTCGCTGGTTTTGAGCGTTTCCTGGTCGAGTTCTTCCGCGCGAAGGACGATCGGTTCTTCGGTCCCCTCACCGTCGCGCAGATCATCAGCCTAGGGCTCGTGGCGGTGGGAACGTGGGGGATGACGCGCTTCAGTCAGGAGGCAGAGGGGGAAGAGGCGCGGCCCGAGCCTCGGGGCCGGGGGGCAGCCCGGCGAGGCGCTCGCCGTCGGGCCGGCGCATAGCAGACTCGCATGGTCACCGTTCTGCACGCTTCCGACATCCACTTCGGAAAGCCCTTCAACCCGGTGGTGGGGGAGGCCTTCCACGCCGCGGCGCGTACCGTGCACGCCGATCTGATCGTGGTGTCCGGCGACTTCACGCAGCGCGCCAAGGTACACGAGTACCGGGCGGCCCAGAGGTGGCTTCAGCAGCTACCTGACCTGCCGCTCGTCGTGACGCCGGGGAACCACGACATCCCGGTGTACAGAGTTCTGGAGCGTCTCTTCCAGCCCTACCGGAACTACCGTACCTGGATCGCGGACCGGCTCGACACGGTCACCCGGATTCCGGGCGTTACCGTGGTCGCCCTCAACTCGACCGCCCCGCTGAGGGCGATCGTGAACGGTCGCATCGACCGCGATCAGCTCCTCTTCGCGGCGCAGGCCTTCCAGGAGTCCGACCCCAGCGACGCGCGGATCCTGGTCGCGCATCATCACCTCGCTCCGGCGCCCGACTACGACAGGGATGCCGCGATGCCGGGGGCACGGGAGGTTCTGGACGCCCTCCACGACATGCAGGTCGAGCTGGTCCTCGGGGGCCATCTCCACCGGGCGTACGTCGGGAACTCGCTGGACGTGTATCCAGGGAGGGACCGGGAGCACGGGATCGTGATCGTCCAGAGCGGCACCACCACGTCCCGCCGCGGGCGAGCGCGCGAACGGGCCCGCAACAGCTTCAACGTGGTCCGGATTGCACACGACCACCTCGCGATCACGCACTTCATGTACTTCGAGGATTTAGGGCGCTTCGCGCCGTTTTCGATGCACGCTTTTCCGCGTCGCGGTGGGAGGTTCTTCTCCCGCGATCCCTTCCAGAGCGCGCAGCTGTTCGGACATCCCGACGAGGCGGCCCGCGGGGAGGACCAGGGGGACCTCCCTGGCGAGGTGTCTCAGGGGGTGGCCAGCTGAGCGCCGGCGGGAGCGGCGGACCACGCTGGATCCGCCACCGGCCGGACCGACAGCAGCGGCGCAGATCGCTGGGGTTCGCGCTGGGGGCGGGCGCGGCGGTCGGCGCGGTGGTCGGTGCGCTGGTGCTCTATCTCACCCGCCTCATGGTTGCCCGCGAGCCGCTCGAGCCGGTGCCTCCGGCGAACGCACGCGACTCCGGTCGGACATGGGAGACGGCGGGAAGGTGAGGCGCCTGTTCATCGCGGTCTTCCTGGTGGTGGCACTCTCCGGCTCCGCGACAGGCCAGGGACAGGAGGCCCGCGGGCGTCCCGAGGTGGTGTCGATCGACCTGGCGGGCAACAGCACCTTCCCGACCGATACCCTCAAGCGGGCGATCGTCAATCGCGAGACCGAGTGTCGCACGGTCTTTCTGTGGCCGTTCTGCAAGATTGACCTCGATTTCCCCCACGCCCGCCACTACCTGCAGGCCGAGGAGTTCCCCCGAGACGCGATCCGGCTCCGCCTCTACTACTGGCAGCGCGGATTCCGTGACGCGCAGGTGGACACGGCGAGCAGGACCCCAGCCACGGACCAGATCGAACTCGCCTTCACGATCGATGAAGGTCGACCGGTGCTGGTCGATTCGATCGCCGTAGAGGGTGGCGAAGCGATCGCCAATACGACGCTGCTCGAAGACCTTCCTCTCCGGAAAGGGCAGCCTCTGAGCGGGCTCGTCGTTGAGGCAACACGAACTACCCTCGAGAGCCGCCTCCATGACGACGGCTATGCGCACGCGCTCGTGCTGCTGCGCACGGACCTACCTAGGGGCACCTATTCGGCGACGGTTACGTTCGACGTGGATCCGGGGCCACGCGCGCGCTTCGGGCCCATCGAGATTTCCGGCAATGCGGAGCTCTCCGAGACGGTCGTGCGTCGCATGCTCGGGTTTCGCGAGGGCGACCAGTACGGGACCTCTCGAATCCTCGACTCGCAGCGCAACCTGTTCAGCTTGGAGATCGTGCAGTACGCGCGGGTGGACACGGTTCCGACGGCCGACCTGGACACGATCATTCCGATGCGGGTCGAGATCGCCGAGAGCTACGAGTACCGGGTACGGACGGGGGCCGGCTGGAGCACCGCCGACTGCCTGACTACGGAAGCCCGCTGGTCGGCACGCAATTTCTTCGGCGGTGCGCGCCGGTTCCAGGTACGGGGACGGCTCGCCAACGTGCTCGCCGAGAGCCTCCACGACCCGTTCTGTGGGGATGCCGGGGTGGGCGACTACGGACGCCTCAACTGGCTCGTGGCGGCCGACTTCGTCCAGCCATGGATCTTTTCGCCCCGGAACTCCCTTTCCCTGGGCATCTACGGCGAACGTACCAGTTTACCGGACGTGTTCGTGCGTAAGGCGGTGGGGGTCAACATCGCGCTCGTACGCTCCCTCGGACGCAACACGCCGCTGACGGTCTTCTATCGGCCGCAGCTCTCCAGGCTGGAGGCCGCCGAGGTGTTCTTCTGCACGAGCTTCCAGGCGTGCGCACCCGAAGACATCGATGTGGTCCAGGGCGCCAACTGGCTTGCTCCGGTAGGTGCCAACGTATCGACCGACCGTACCGACAATCTTCTCGATCCCAGATCCGGCTACCGGGGAGCGCTCGAGCTCGAGCACGCCGCGGGTTGGACCGGATCGAACTACGCCTACGAACGAGTCCTCGCGGAGCTGAGCGCATACCAAGGAGTGGGCGGTGCCAGCGTGCTGGCCGGGCGGCTGCGCGCGGGATGGGTGAGACCCGGAGAATTCGCTCGGCTCGAGGGGGGAGGCGAGGTGGTGCACCCCATCAAGCGCTTCTTCTCGGGCGGCTCCAACAGCGTTCGTGGCTTCGCGCAGAACCGCCTGGGTCCCAAGGTGCTCACGATCAGCGCTGAGCGGCTGATCCGCACGGATGCTGACAGCATCATTCCCGTATGCGCTGTCGCCGAGCTGGTGGCACTCACCTGCGACGCGGGCGAGTTAGGTGAGGACGCGTTCACTCCTCAGCCCACCGGCGGCACCCGCATGCTGGAGGCGAGCCTCGAGTACAGGTTCCCGATCACGCCGGAGGCGTTCGAGGGTGTCGGGTTCCTGGACGTGGGACAGGTCTGGGCCGAGGGGCAGACGCTGGACCTCGGCGACCTGGAATGGGCGCCCGGCGTGGGCGTGCGCTACTACAGCCCGATTGGTCCCATCCGGCTGGACCTGGGATACAGTTCGTCCAGGGAAGAGAGCCTTGTTGTGATCACCTCGCAGGTGCGCCCCTGCGAGTTTCCCGGGGCCGGCCCCTCGTGCATCCCACGGGTCCGGGGTGCTCAGACCGGTCCGGGGTTCCTGCAGGTGGGCGAGTTGGCCGCGCTCCAGCCGGACGTGGTCTTCGATCAGGGCGGCTCCTTCCTGCGTCGCCTCCAGCTGCACTTCTCTATCGGCCAGGCGTTCTGAGCGATGGGCGAGTCCGGGCAGGCCGGTCCGTTCCCCGATCCCGACCCTGCGGTCCTTCAGGGGCGTGGGCGCACGGCGGCGGCACTCGTGCTGCGCGCCCTCGGTGCCGCTGTCTTCTTGCTGGTGCTCGGCTTCTTCTTCCTGACCCGTACCGACCTGGGCGCCGGCATCGTGGCCGAGCGGGTACTCGCCCGGCTGCCGATCCAGGGCGTTGTGACCGCCCGTGACGCCCGCTCCGAAAGGCTGCTCGAGGGAGTGCGGCTGTATGATGTCGAGATCCGCGGAAACGACGGGATCCTGTTCCTGGTCGCGGACTCGGTTCGTCTCCGGTACCGGCTCCGGCCGTTCGTCTCGGGCGAATTGGTGCTCGATACCCTCGAGCTGTGGCGCCCGCAGGTGATGCTCACCCGCTACTTCGGTGAGAGCGAGTTCAACGTTCAGCGGTTGTTCGGGTCGGGAGACACGGAGCAGGGCTCCGCCCGCTCAGGCCGGAGCGAGGTGGTCTTCGGGGGTGTAGCGCTGCACGATGGCGAGATGCGCATCCTGTATCCCGCCCGGCCGAACGTCGACGATCGTTGGGCCACCGTTCCATCGCCGGGCGCGGACGGTCGGCTCGTACGGCACAGGTTCGTGGGAGTCGGGGCGCGCTTCCCCTCCGTGGTCCTCCGATCCTCGGATTCACCCGGCCAGCGGCTCGAGATCGATAGCCTCGCCTTCTCCGGCGAAGTGCTGGCGGATCCTCTGCGCGTGCGCGACCTGCGCGGTAGCCTTCGCTACGTCGCCGGACGGGTCGACCTGGAGATGGATCGAGCCGCGCTCGACGACTCCGAGCTACGGGGCACCGCGTTCGTCGAGATCCCGCCAGACGAAGGTCCGACGCGCTACGGCTTTGACCTGGAGGCGGAGACGCTCGATTTGGCCGACTTCCAGTGGGCCGATCGGCGGGTTCCCGACGGGCGCGTGGAGGGTGGGATCGCGTTGGATGCGGAAGGCGACAGGCGCTACGTCACATTTCGCGCGCTCGCGCTCCGGTTGCCGGAGAGTCGGATCGAGCTCGACGGTAAGGCCACGATCGTAGAGGGGCACCCGGCCTTCGACAGCTTGACGGTTCGAGTCGCTCCTCTCGCGCTGGCGCAGGTCGCGCCCTGGTTGGAGCGACCGCTGCCCGTAGAGGGCTCTGTCGAGGGGACGGCCGAGTTGGATGGGACCACGGAAGCGCTAGCGGTGCGCGGGCGCCTCACCCTGCGGAGCCCGGAGCCCGACAGGGGTCCCACGACCGCCGACTTCAGCGGCCTGCTGCATCTGGACGATGGATTGGGAGTCACCGATCTGCGCGCGACCCTGGACCCGTTCGATTTTGCGATCCTTGGCGACCTCGCACAGAAGATCGCCGTCACCGGGCCCGGTAGCCTCACCGTGGAGGCGAGCGGGCGCAGCTCGGGATCGATCCGTTTCACGGCCGACGTGCACCACAGCCCGGCCGACCTGCCCTCGTCAAATGCGCTCGTGCAGGGAAGCGTAAGCCGTCGCGCGGGCGAATGGATGCTGGATGTACAAGCGGACGTCGCTCCGCTCTCGCTGACCGCGTTCAGCAGCTACCACCCCGAGTTTCCTCTGGCGGGTGGGATCACGGGGGCGCTGCGCGCGCGTGGGCCCCTCCGTGACCTGACACTCACGACCGACCTCGCCACCGAGGCCGGCCGGTTGGCAGTCACGGCGCGTTTCGACGCCACCCGGCCGAGCGAAGGCTACGCAGTGGAGGGCGGCGTCGCCCGGTTCGCGCTGTCGCGACTGGTCACGACGCTGCCGGCTCCCACGGTGATCACGGGGTTCGTGGACATCGAGGGAAGGGGCGTCGACGCTGCCAGCTTGTCGCTCGACGCTCGGACCCGACTCCGTGAATCACGGGTGGGCGGACTCCACTTCGACACGGCCACGTTGGTGCTCCGTGTCCGCGACGGCTTGATGTACGTAGACACGTTGGACGGTGTGGCGGGCGGGATCGCGGTGCAGGGGCGTGGGACCCTCGCCATGGAGGCGGGGAGGCCGGCCGGTAGCGTCGTGGTCGCCTTTCAGAGCGATTCCCTCGGACGGCTCCGGCCGCTCGTCCTCGGCGACGAGGTGATCGTCCGCGATACGCTCACCGGGCTGGACCGTGAGTTGCTCTTGGCCGAGGGTGTCGACCCTGACACTCTCCCGACCGAGGCTGACGTGACGATGAGCGGATCCGTGCGAGGACAAATCACGCTGAGCGGCTCGGTGGGGGACCTCAGCGCCCGCGGAGAAGCCGATTTCAGGCGGCTGCGGTTCGGGGGGCACGTCGCGCGTGGCGCGAGGATCACCTTCGAGGGCAGCGGGCCCCCTTCGCTCTCGGGCCGCTTCACGGGGCGCCTCAACGCCGATTCCTTGACGCTCTACGGGCGCGATTTCGAGGGCGCGGAGCTGGACGTGGAGTACACGCGCCCGCGCGTGCGAGCGGATCTTACGCTGCGCCGAAGCGCGCAGGAGAATTACTCCGCGCGTGCCTCGTTCGAGGGGAGCCGTGAGGGGGGCACCGTGGAGCTCGAGGATCTCGCCCTGCGGTTCGACGATCTCGGGTGGGCCCTCCGGGGACCTGCGGTGGTGGCCTGGAACGAGCAGGGACTCCGGGTCGAGAACCTGGCGTTGGCGAGCGACGGTAGTCCGATGCGCATGGAGGCGGACGGACTGATCCCTAGGGAGGGCCCCGCCGATTTGCGGCTCCACGTGGCCGAGCTCCCGCTCGGGCGTCTGGCCAGGCTGTTCCAGCGCGAGGACCTGAGGATCGGTGGGAGGGTGGGGCTCACCACCAGGATCAGGGGCACACGGAGCTCACCCCTGATCACCGGGACCGTGGATGCCCACGAGTTCACCTATTCCACGTTCTCGCTTACGCGCGTGACCGGTGAGTTGGGCTACGTCGACCGCACTTTGACCCTGGACGTTGGGGCGTGGCAGGACTCGCTGCGTGTTCTCACCGCCACCGGACAGGTGCCCGTGGACCTTGCGCTCCACGACGTTCCCCGTCGTGTCCCGACGGATCGCGAAATGGATCTCAGGGTCGTGGCCGACTCTCTGCCCGCAGCGCTCGTACTCGCCCGCGTCCCCGCCTTGGACGACGTGGTCGGGACCCTGTCGGGCAACTTCCAGATCTCCGGGACGGTGGACGATCCATCGCCCACGGGAACCCTGTCGTTGAATGCTGCAGGATGGACGTTCCCCGCGCTCGGAGTCCGCCACCAGGATATCGGCGGCGTGCTCACCTTGCGCCCGGACGGTACGGTCGAGGTAGACGCCAGGGGTCGCGCCGGAGGTACCATCGGCACGACCGGTCTCGTGCGGCTGCAGCCTCTCTCGGACCCCACCTTCGAGCTGGTGGTCACCGCGGCAGGCTTCCGTGCTGTCGAACGGCCCGACGTCGTGGGCAGCGTCAGCGGTGTCGTGACCTTGACCGGGAGCTACTCCCGGCCGGTGGTGCGAAGTCGCGATGGGATTCCGGTCCGGGTCGACGAGGGAGTCTTTTACGTGGAGGAGTTCCAGCGCTCGGCGGGCGTCGTAGACCTGGCGGACCCAGCGTTCTTCGCCGTTGTGGACACGTCGGTGGTGAACCCCCGCCCGCTGCTTGGGGCGACCGCGAACCCCTTCCTACGTAACCTGCGCGTCGCCGTGGACTTGGTGGCGCAGCGCAACACGTGGTTACGCAGCGAGGAGATGAACGTCGAGATGGGGGGCGAGCTCCAGGTCGTGTACGATCGCCAGAGCCGGGACTTGGTCATGCTTGGCGCCCTGCAGGCGATCCGTGGCACCTATTCGGTGCTCGGTCGGAGCTTCCAGGTAGAGAGCGGCTCGGTCGAGTTCGTCGGCACGCCGGGGATCAACCCTATTCTGAGTATCGACGCCGTCACGCGTGTGCGACCTGTGGGTGCTGGGGGTGGTGGCGACCCCATCGGCATCCAGGCCACGGTGCGCGGGACGCTCCAGGATCCGCGTGTGAACCTAACGAGCACCGAGGGCGCGATCGCGGAGTCGGATCTGGTCAGCTATCTCGTGTTCGGCGTGCCCAGCTATCAGCTCGCTTCCGGTCAGGCACAACTACTGCGGGGTGCGGCGGGATCGATCCTCGGCACAACCTTTGGAGCTGGCCTCTCCATCCTCCAGGGGACGCTCGCATCGCGGCTCAGCTCGCTGGTGGCGCGCGCATGGGGACTCGACTACTTCGCGATCTCGCAGCCCGAGCAGCTCGGACTCTCGCAGACGGATCTGAGCGCGACCATCAGTTCAACGACCTTCGAGGTTGGCTGGTATCTGGAGGAGGACGGCTTCCTCACGCTCCTGGTGCGCCCGCTCGGTCAGGTGACCGGGACCGCTGATCCCTTCGGGGGGGCGCGTTTCGACTGGGTCCTCACCGATACCTGGACCCTGCAGGCGTTCTTCGAGGATCGCTGGCTGCGACAGCCGACGCTCGGCTTCGACCAGCAGATCCTCAATCAGCGCAAGGTCGCCGGCGTCTTGTTGTTCCGGGACTGGGGGTACGGCAGGAACGGTGGGCGGGCTTCGGAGACACTTCCGTCGGGTGGGGAGGCGCTGCGCGATGCGGCTCCGCCCGTGGCCCGCCTGCGCCGCCGCCGGTCTGGCTGAGCTGGCACGATCAGGTCTGATCCGGCACCGGACGTCCGGGTCGAGGGTACAAGGTTCGTCCGATGCTTGGCGGGGCACACTGTGCCTCGACCGTTCGACGCACTCCCCGGAGAGGGCATCGATGCAGACGTTGAAGGTATTCGGCCTGATGGCCGGTCTGACCATCCTGCTGGTCGGCGCGGGACAGTACTTCGGTGGGACCAACGGCATGGTCGTGATGTTTGCGTTCGCGGTGTTGATGAATTTCGGATCGTATTGGTTCAGCGACAAGATGGTGCTCCGGATGTACCGGGCTCAGATCGTGGACCGTGCGCAGGCCCCTGAGCTCTACGGGATGGTCGAGCGGCTAGCTCGTCGCGCCGAGCTGCCCATGCCGGTGGTCGCCGTCGCGCCCTCGCCGCAGCCCAACGCGTTCGCCACCGGCCGAAGCCCTGCAAGGGGTGTTGTGTGCTTCACGCAGGGGATCCTCCAGCTCATGCCAGTCGGGTCGGCGGAGCTCGAGGGGGTGACCGCGCACGAGCTGGCCCACATCAAGCACCGGCACATGCTTGTCGGGGCCGTCGCCGCCACGATGGCCGGCGTGATCATGATGCTGTCGCGGTTCGCCATATTCTTTGGTGGCCGTGACGACGACAACAACCCGCTCGCGCTCATCCTCATGATGGTCCTCGGACCGATCGCGGCCATGATCGTCCAGATGGCGATCAGCCGGCAGAACGAGTACCAGGCCGACCGGACCGGGGCCGAGATCGCGGGCGGCCCTCGTGGGCTCGCCAGCGCGCTCCGCCACATGGACGGATACGCCCGCCGGATTCCTATGGAGGTCAATCCGGCGGCTGCCCAGCTCGCGATCATCAACCCGCTCTCCGGTCGGCGTAGGTTTGGCATCATGGGGCTGTTCAGCACCCATCCTCCCACCGAGGAACGCGTGGCCCGCCTCGAGGCGCTGGCGCGATAGCGGATTGCTGTTAGGATGGCGTCGCGCGACCACGGCTGTCGCCGCGGAGCCCGCTCGTGCGGTTCAGCCGAGGCGCGACGACGCCAGGAGGAGGATGGGCCGGGAGAAGCTGATCATTCGAGGGGCGCGAGAGCACAATCTCCGGAACGTGGACCTGGAGATCCCTCGCGAGCGCCTGATCGTGGTCACCGGGCTGTCCGGCTCCGGCAAGTCCTCGCTGGCCTTCGACACGATCTACGCCGAGGGGCAGCGCCGCTACGTCGAGTCGCTCTCCGCGTATGCCCGGCAGTTCCTCGGGCTGATGGAGAAGCCTGATGTCGACGCGATCGAAGGGCTCTCTCCGGCGATCTCCATCGAGCAGAAGACGGTCTCGCGCAACCCACGCTCTACGGTCGGCACGGTCACCGAGATCTACGACTATCTCCGCCTGTTGTGGGCGCGCGCCGGAGTGCCGCACTGTCCCGAGTGCGGCGAGCCGATCCTGAGACAGTCGGCTACGCAGGTCGTCGACCGGATTCTGGCGTTCCGCGAGGGCACCCGCATCGAGGTCCTCGCTCCGCTCGTACGTGGCCGGAAGGGCGAATTCAAGGAGCTGTTCGAGCGGGCCCGCAAGGAAGGATTCGTGCGCGCTCGCGTAGACGGAATCGTGTACGATCTGAACGAAGTTCCTCGCCTCAACCGGTACGAGAACCACGACATCGCTGTGGTGGTCGACCGGCTCGTCGTCAAAGAGGCGGATCGGTCCCGTCTGGCCGACTCGGTCGAAACCGCACTTCGTAGCGCGAGCGGGGTGGTCGAGGTTGTGGAGCATGTCGACGGCGCGCCGCGAAATCACCTGTATAGCGAGCACTACGCGTGTGTGGCGTGCGGCACCAGCCAGCCCGAGCTCGAACCGCGCCAGTTTTCGTTCAACTCTCCCTATGGGGCCTGCCCGGAGTGCGGAGGGCTCGGCACGCGCAAGGAGGTGAATCCCGATCTGCTCGTGGCAGACCCGTCGATATCGGTTTTGGAGGGGGTCATTCTTCCCTGGGGGGAGCCCTCTGGGCACCTGCGACGCTCCGTCATCCCCGGGCTTGCCGAGGCATACGAGTTCGATCCGAACAAGCCCTGGGTTCGGCTCACCACCGAGGCTCGAAGCGCGATCCTGAACGGGTCGGGCCGGATGAAGATCCGTTTTCCGTACAAGGCGGGTGCTTCAAAGGGCCACTACGAGGACCACTGGGAGGGCGTGGTTGCGAGCGTAGCGCGCCGATACGCCGACACGACCTCGGAGACGGTGCGTGCCCAGCTCGAGGAGTACATGTCAACTCTGGCATGCACACGATGTGGCGGCAGTCGGCTCAAGCAAGAGTCGCTCTCGGTGACCGTGGGTAGGCGTTCGATCGGCGCCGTCGTCGAGCTCTCGATCGATGAGTCGATCGAGTTCTTCCGGTCTCTTCCTGTACAGGGGTGGACGGGCGAAGAGCTGACCTCCAGCCCCAGGCTCTCCGCGGAGGTCGCAGGGCCGATCTTGAAGGAAGTGCTCGAGCGGCTCGAGTTCCTGCGCGACGTGGGGCTTTCTTACCTATCCTTGGGACGATCTGCAGGGAGCCTCTCCGGTGGCGAGGCGCAGCGTATCCGGTTGGCCACGCAGATCGGCAGCCGCCTGGTAGGCGTGCTGTACATCCTGGACGAGCCGTCGATCGGTCTGCACCAGCGGGATAATAATCGTTTACTCGACACGCTCCGACGCCTGCGTGACCTGGGCAACACCGTGATCGTGGTCGAGCACGACGAGGAGACGATCCGCGCGGCGGACTGGGTGGTGGACCTGGGGCCGGGCGCGGGCCGCGACGGTGGTTCCGTGGTCGTCTCGGGCACCCTGGCGGACGTGCTGTCGGCTCCCGGCTCGCTCACCGGCGCCTATTTGCGGGGTGAGCGGCAGATCTCCATACCGGAGGTCCGTCGCCCGGCGGACCCCGACCGTGTGCTCCTCGTCAGGGGAGCACACGGCCACAATCTGCGTAACCTGGACGTGGCGATTCCGCTCGGAACGCTCACGTGCGTCACGGGAGTAAGCGGATCAGGGAAGTCGACCCTCGTCACCGAAACGCTCTACCGCGCTCTGGCTCGCCATTTCTACAGGAGTAGCGTGCTCGCGGCGGCGTACGACGAGATCGAGGGGATTGATCGTATCGACAAGGTGATCGAAGTCGATCAGTCGCCGATCGGCAGGACACCGCGCTCGAACCCGGCCACCTATACAGGCCTGTTCACTCCCATCAGAGATCTGTTCGCCACCCTGCCGGAGGCGCAGATGCGCGGCTATCAACCGGGCCGCTTCTCGTTCAATGTGAAGGGTGGGCGCTGTGAGGCATGTGCGGGCGACGGGTTGGTCAAGATCGAGATGCACTTCCTGCCCGACGTCTACGTTCCCTGTGGAGTCTGCAAGGGCAAGCGCTACAACCGCGAAACGCTCGACGTGTACTACAAAGGGAAGAACATCTCCGACGTTCTGGACCTCACCGTCGAAGAGGCGCTCGAGTTCTTCGACGCGGTTCCCCGCATCAGACACAAGCTCCAGACGCTGCACGACGTAGGGCTCGGCTACGTCCATCTCGGGCAGTCCGCAACGACTCTGTCTGGCGGGGAGGCGCAACGGGTCAAGCTTGCCGCCGAGCTCTCCAAGAAGGGCACCGGCAACACACTCTACATCTTGGACGAGCCCACCACCGGGCTTCACTTCGAGGACGTGAGGGTGTTGCTGGACGTGCTCCATCGGTTGGTGGACCTGGGCAACACAGTGGTCGTGATCGAGCACAACCTCCACGTGATAAAGACGGCTGACTGGATCGTGGATCTGGGCCCCGAGGGTGGAGCCGGGGGCGGCCGGATCGTTGCCGAGGGGCCGCCCGAACAGGTCGCGGAGACCCCTTCTTCCCACACGGGTCGCCATCTCGCGGGATTGCTCGAGCCCGAACGGGTCGCCTAGGGCCGATCGGCGCGATGCCAACGCTACGAAATCCTGGAGTTCGGCATGAGGGGCTCCCGCTCCCTTCACGCTGTGCCCGCTGCCCGGCCCCGTGTTATGTTGACATCCTTCGAGAAACCTGCGTCCGCGGACGCTCGTAGGGTCGGTGTTTCCAAGCACGAACCTCCCCGGCGGCCCGGCGCTGCCACGCGTGCTCTACCCACAGGGAGTGTGGCATGGTGACCCGAGAGGACCTGGAGAGCTTCCTCCTCCGGATGGAAGATCTGGAGACAGAGGAGATCGAAGAGGGTATGTACCTGGTTCGGGATCGTACGGGCGGACCTCCCGTCGTGGTCAACCACTCCCCGCCTCTCATGCTCCTGCGCATGAAGGTGATGGACCTTCCTGAGGCCGGTCCGGGCGACGCGGACCTATTTCGTGCGCTTCTCGAGTTGAATGCGACCGATGTCGTCCACGGTGCTTATGGATTGGAGGAGCGCGAGTTGATCCTGAGCGACACGCTCGAGCTGGAGACGCTCGACTTCCACGAGCTCCAGGCGTCGCTCGAGAGCATGCAGCTTGCTGCTTCGGGGCACATGGGTCGGATCCGCTCTCTCGCGGGCGTAGGTGCCGGCGTGCCTGAGGGAGGGCGCTGACATGGGCATCTTCCAGAAGCTGTCGACGATGATCCGGTCGAACATCAATGACCTGATCTCGCGGGCCGAGAACCCGGAGAAGATGCTCAACCAGATCATTCTTGACATGCGCGACCAGTTGGCGCGTGCAAAGAGAGAAGTGGCCGCCGCCATCGCTGATGAGCGCAAGCTGAAGCAGCAGCTCGACGACGAGATCAAGCAAGCGCGGGACTGGGAGCAGCGCGCCATGCTCGCGGTACGAGAGAATCGCGACGATCTGGCGAAGCAGGCGCTGATCCGGCAGCAAGAGCACGCGGAGCGTGCGGCGACACTCGACCGTACCTGGCGCTCTCATGCCGCGGAAACCGAGAAACTCAAGGGTTCGCTCCGGCAGCTCAACGACAAGATCGATGAGGCCAAACGCAAGCGTAACCTGCTGATTGCGAAGCAGAAGCGTGCCCAGGCGCAGCGGCGCATCCACGAGACGATGTCAGGGCTGTCCGACACGTCTGCCTTCGAGGCGTTCAACCGGATGGCGGACAAGATCGAGGACACGGAGCGTCGCCAGCTGGCCCGCGCCGAGGTCGACGAGGTACTCGAGGTGCCCACGGCGGAGGCGGAATTCCTGAAGCTGGAAGCGGGCCGTGCCGACGTGGCCGTGGAGGACCGATTGACCGCGCTCAAGGAGAACATGGGGTTGCTGCCGAGCGGGAAGTCGCAGAGTCCCCGCCAACTCGGTTCGGGAGAGACGTCCGTGCAGGACGCGGAGGTGGAGCTCGAGAAGGGCGCCGAGGCCGACTCCGAGAGTCGGAGGGCCGGGTCGGACGCCGAGCTGCTCGAGGAATTCGAACGGCTGGAGGGGAAGACGCGCCCCTGAGCGCGGCGAGCGGTCGGGGCAGCGAGGGGCGCCTCCCGAGGGGGTGTCCCTCGCCGTTTCCTGATCCTGTTCACTGCTTCGCCTCTGCCCCATCTTCCGTGAGTCCCGGCGGTCGCGCCGGGGAGGCTCTTCTGGCCCGAGGCGCCCGATCGCGGCCGCGGCTCGGCGTCGTGAGGAGCTCCACAGGCACTTCTCGGAGCGTCCCATGAGCACGGTGTATCTCAACGGCGAGCTCGTTCCCAAAGAGCGCGCCCTTGTTTCCGTCGACGATCGCGGCTTCCTGTTCGCCGACGGCATCTATGAGGTCACCCCGGCCTACAGGGGCACCTTCTTCCGCCTCGAGCGGCACCTCGACCGGATGCGGAGGGGGCTTGCGGCCCTTCGAATCGATTTCGATCCGGCGCCGCTGGCCGACGTTCACCACCAGCTGCTGGTTGCCAACGATCTCGACGACGAAGAAATCTCCATCGTGTATGTCCAGTTGACGCGCGGCGTGGCCCCCCGCGATCACGCGTTCCCCGCCGTGCCCGTGCGTCCGACCGTCTATGCGTTCGCCAAGGAGTTCAAGCGTTCTCCGCGCGAGGAATGGAACAAGGGTTTCTCGGCTACCATCGTTCCCGACCGCCGATGGGCGCGCGTCGACATCAAGACGATAGCGCTATTACCCAACTGCCTGGCCATGCAGGCGGCGGTGGAGGCGGGCTCGTCGGACGCGCTGCTTGTGCGGGACGGTGTGGCGCTCGAGGGTGCGCACAACAACTTCTTTGCAGTGATCGATGGCACCGTGGTCACACACCCGGCCACGAACCACATCCTGCACGGAATCACGCGCGAGTATGTGCTCGAGCTGTGCCGCGACGTCGGCCTTCCGGTGGAGGAGCGCCCTGTCCAGATCGAGGAGCTGTGGCAGGCCGATGAGGCTTTCTTCACCGGGACCACCACGGAGGTGAGACCCACCGTGCGCGTCGACGGTCGCACGATCGGTGGTGGCCGGGTCGGTCCGGTTGCGCGACGCCTGATGGATGCTTTCATCACTGGCGTCGAGCGCGAGACGGCCGGGGCGACCGCCCGCGCGTGAGCGCGGTAGCCGGTCGCGGGGCGCCCACCCGGAGGACGCCGGCATCCCGATGAGACCGGGATGAGCTCCGCTGCGCGGTGGATCGGCGCGGACCGGACCTCGGCTCGTCAGTTGGCCCTATGGGACCTGGGCATCCGGATCACGGTCGTGGATGACAGCGCCGGCGACCAGAGCCACGCCGGCTGGTGGCTCCGTTTCGGGGATGTGCGTGTGATGCCGTTCCTCGGGCGGCGGGTCCTCTCGCACGGAGGACGCCCCCTCGCCTCACGTCCTCGAGCATGTCTCTGATGAGCCGTCCGAAGAGCGAGAGATGAGAGCCCGCTTCCGTCGAGCGGTCAGCCACCTGGTCGATGTGCGTCGCGGGGAAGGGGCGGCGGTAGCTTGGTCGTTCCTCTACTTCTTCCTGGTCCTCACCTCCTACTACATCCTCCGCCCGATCCGGGACGAGATGGGTGTGCTCGGCGGTGTCGAGAACCTGGCCTGGCTCTTCACCGGAACGCTGGTCGGCGTGCTCCTTCTTCACCCGCTGTTCGCGGAATCGGTGGCGCGGTTCCCTCGGCGGCGGTTCGTCCCGATCACGTACCGCTTCTTCATGGCGGCGCTTCTGGTCTTCTACCTGGCCTTCCGCGCGTTCGCCGAGGCGGAATCGGTCTGGGTGGGCCGCGTCTTCTTCATCTGGGTGAGCATATTCAACCTGTTCGTGGTTTCGGTCTTCTGGTCGTTTATGACCGACGTGTATCAGCCGGGTCAGGGGAAGCGGTTGTTCGGGCTGCTCGCCGTTGGGGGGACGCTCGGGGCGATCTCCGGCGCCTCGATCACCTCCCTCCTTGCTGTACCGTTCGGCCCCATGAACCTACTGCTCGTGTCCGCGCTGTTCCTGGAGTTGGCGGCACGCGCATCGGGCGCGCTCGGTAGAGAAGAAGGCAGACTGGCGCTCGCAGCGACGGCTGACCAAGGGAAGGTGGACCAGCCGGGACGAGCAGAGGTGGGGGTGGGGCCTGTGTCGTTGGGCCGGGACGCGGTGATCGGCGGAAGCGCCGCCGAGGGGATCGGGCACGTCCTGAGCTCGCCTTACCTGCTCGGGATCGCCGCGCTGATGCTTTTCTTCACCATCTCGAGTACGTTCCTGTACTTCCAGCAGGCGGAGCTGACCGCGCGCGCGTTCGGCGGCGACTCGGAGAGCCGCACGCGGTTCTTCGCCAACATAGATCTAGCCGTGAACGTGCTTACGCTGGTCACGCAACTTTTCTTGACCGGTAGGATGCTGCGGTGGCTCGGTGTCGCCGCGGGGCTGGCGTTCCTCCCCCTCGTCAGCGCGATCGGCTTCGGAGTGCTCGCGGTGGCCCCGGTCCTGAGCGTTCTGGTCGTGCTCCAGGTGATCCGTAGGGCGGGGAACTATGCCATCCAGCGCCCTGCTCGCGAAGTGCTCTACACGGTTTTGGACCGGACCGACAAGTACAAGGCCAAGAATTTCAACGACACCTTCGTCTATCGAGTGGGGGATCAAGTAGGCGCTTGGTCGTATACGTTTGTCGGTGCGCTCGGCCTGGGTTTCGCGGGCCTTTCGACGACGATGGTGCCGTTCTCCGTGATCTGGGTCGGGCTCGCGTTCTGGCTGGGGTCGAGGTATCGCCGAGTCGAGGAGGAGCGTGCGGTCCGGACGCCTCCGGGCTTGTCGGCGGAGCCGGTCGAGGCGTAGATGGCGACTGATCGAGGAGGGGTCAGCCGACGCCACGCCCTCAGGCTCGCGCTGGGGCAGGGTGCCGAGATCGCGCGGGAGCGCGACAGGGTCGCGCTCGAGCTGGATCAGGAGGCCGCGCTCGACGGCGCACCGGCCCGGGACGAAGGGGCCGCACCGAGCGGTGATGCCACAGCTGATCCCGCGGAGCCTTCCTGACCGTCGACATGACCTGCCCGCGCTGACCGAATGATCCCGCCTTCGCTGACCGAGAAGTGAAGAGCCCGTCTTTCACCCGATCAAGTACGCGAACGATTCCATCTCGCGCCGGGGACTGCGACTGTTTGTGTGGGTGGAAGACCGGCGACTTGAGCTGGAGCTGCATCTGTTCGAGGGCGCGGCCACGCGCTCGTGATGCCCGAGCTCACCGCAGCGCATCCTCCAGCGCGGTAGCCGCGTCGGTGGACGCGTCGCGGTACTTCACGATCACGGGAGCGTATAGCTGCACGCCGTGCGCTTCTGCGAACGCGCCTCTTGCCGGCCGTGCTCCCGGCACGACCACCGCACCCTCGGGAATCGTGAGCGGCAGCTCGGGAGTGGCCTTGTAGACCTGGTCGCGGACCAGGTCGTAGACGGCCGTAGCGCGCGTGAGCTGCACGCCGGGTGCCAGCACGCAGCGCCGCTCAACCAACGTTCCTTCGAAGACACCGACGTTGCCTCCCACCATGACCTCGTCCTCGATGATGACGGGCCGCGCTCCCACGGGCTCGAGCACGCCGCCGAGCTGGGCACCCGCAGAGAGGTGGACGAGCCTGCCCACTTGCGCGCACGAGCCCACCAGTGCGTGCGAGTCCACCATCGTGCCCTCGTCCACCCACGCGCCCACGTTCACGTACGAAGGCGGCATCACGACGACGCCGGGGGCAAGGTAGGCGCCCTCGCGCACCGCCGTCCCGCCGGGCACGATCCTGATGTTTTGCTCCTCGCCGCTCGTAGGGCGGAGCGGCAGCGTATCGCGATCGAAGTAGAGCAGCGTGGAGCCCCCGAAGTAGGGGTTGGGCGCGGTCGGATGGGGCTGGTACTGCTTCGTCACACCGACCCTGAACGCGAGCAGAATACCGCGCTTTACCCACTCGACCGCGCGCCATCCGCCTTGTGAGCGTACGGCGGCGCGTGCCCGGCCCTCGCCGAGCTCGCGCAGGAGGCGGGTCACCACCGACCGGGCACGCTCCGGATCGGGTCTTCCAGAACCGGACGTGAACAGATCGATGTCGGACTCCAGCGCGGCGAGGTCCTCGGATGCGTCCTCGCCTCGCACCTGATCGGAGGCCGATGCGGGATCGATGGGTGGGAGTCTCACCGCGTGGCTCGAACGGTGCCGCGGGTGCTTTGTGCGGCCGCGGCGCCCACGTCGACGCCCGCCCGCTCGAGGGCCGCTCGCAGGGTTTCTCGATGCTCGGGAGAGAGCTCGCAGAGCGGCGGCCGGAAGTGGGCCGGACCGTGACCCATCATTTCGAGCGCGGTCTTTACCGGAATCGGGTTACTCTCGACGAAGTTCGCTTGCATCAAGGGCAAAAGCCGGTAGTGGATCTCGCGTGCGGCCTTCCAGTCCTCGGCGAGCCCGGCTTCCACCAGTTCGCTCATCGCGGAGGGCGCCTGGTTCGCGATCACGCTGATCGCACCGTCCCCGCCGAGCGCCATCAGGGGGAAGGAGAGATAGTCCTCGCCGGAGAGCACGATGAACCCTTCCGGCCGATCGCTCAGGATGCTCATCACCTGCTGTAGGTCGCCGGAGGCTTCCTTCACGCCCGCGATCAGTTCGTGATCCCGGGCGAGCCGAAGCGTGGTCGCCGCCGTGACGTTACAACCGGTGCGGCCGGGAACGTTGTAGACGAACACTGGGATTCCGGCGGCGTCCGCGACCGCCATGTAGTGGCGATAGAGCCCTTCTGGGGTGGGCTTGTTGTAGTAGGGGGCCACCGAAAGGATGGCGTCCGCTCCCACCGTGGCCGCGGCGCGCGCACGGTCGCACGCCTCACGCGTGCTGTTGGTTCCGGCCCCCGCCATCACCGGTACGTGGCCATCCGCGGCCTCGATGCAGCGCTCGATCACGCGCACCTGCTCCCTGGCGTCGAGGGTCGCGCTCTCTCCGGTTGTGCCGCAGGGGACCAGGAAGTGCACGCCTCCCGCCACGCAAAAGCGGGTGTGCTCGGCGACCGCGTCGAGGTCCACCGCCCCGTCGCGCCGCATGGGCGTCACGAGCGCGGGGCCCGCCCCCCGGAACCGGCTCCCGTCCACTGACATCGCTTTCTCCCCGCCGCCCGGAGGCGGCATTCGCAATCTGGCGGGCGTCACTTAGGCCGGGCCGAAGCGCTCCGCCAGCATGTCGTCCATGCCGAAGAGACCGCTCCTCCCACGCACCCACTCGGCCCCGGCGACGGCTCCGCTCGCAAATCCCTCTCGGTTACGAGCTGTGTGACGCAGCACGATGCTGTCCGACGGTCCCTCGAGTCCAACCTCGTGGACTCCAGGGATCTCGCCTGCACGGGTCGCTGTCACCCAGAGCACGTCGGGATCGGGGGTCCCCAATGGTGGACCCTCACGCCAGGAGGTCTTGCCGTCCAGCGAGGCCACCAGCAGGTCGGCGAGCCTGAGCGCGGTGCCGCTCGGGTGGTCGATCTTGTGTCGGTGATGCGCTTCGTGAACGTACACGTCGTACTCCTCGAGCGCGTCGGCCAGCCGGCCTGCTGCGCGGGCGAGTCGGAAGAAGAGCTGCACGCCGAGCGAGAAGTTCGGGGACCAGAGGCAACCGATGCCGGTGGCTCGGGCGATCTCACCCACGTCGTTCATTCGGTCGTACCAACCCGTGGTGCCGATCACCAGGTCCACCTTCGCCTCGGCGATGCGCCGGGCGTTGTCGACGACGGCATCGGGGAGGGTGAAGTCGATGGCGACTTCGGCGTCGGCCAGGCTCTCCCGGTCGATCGGATCGCCCAAGTCGAGGCGGGAAACCACGTCGTGGCCGCGCGCCTCCGCTGCTTCCTCGACCGCGCGGCCCATCCGGCCATAGCCAATCAGTGCGAGCTTCATCGCAGAGTTTGTTCCGGCTCCTCGTCCTCGCCGTTGGTCGGACCCCGAGCCTCGCCGGCACGGGGAAAGTGTTCGGGGAGCACGCTCAAACAGTCCTCCTGTGGGGCCGCCCGGAGGGTCACCGCGCCGCCGGCGCGTCCGCGACCCGGGCGGCGAACCCGCGTGCGTGGCAGAGCTCGGCGTTGAGGAGCGCCGCCCCCGCGGCGCCGCGCACGAGGTTGTGCGCGAGCACGAACATCTTGATGTGGTGGACCTCACAGCTCCGGATCCGGCCGACCGTCACCGTCATGCCGGCTCCACGATCGCGGTCGAGCCGGGGCTGCGGACGATTGTCGCCCGGGATCACCTCGATCGGTCGTACCGGAGCCCGAGGCAAGCCGTCCTGGACCACCCGTCCTCGGAAACCGCTCAGCGCCTCGCTCACCTCCTCGACACGCGGCGCCCTGCGGAACCCAAGCGAAACGGAGGCGAGGTGGCCGTGCGAGACCCCGACGCGCGTGCACGTAGCGCTCACCCGCATGCTCGCGTTTTCGAAGCCATCGGCCGTCGCCGTGCCGAGGATCTTGCGGATCTCGTCGCCGATCTTGTCCTCCTCGCCGGCGATGAAAGGGAGGACGTTGTCGAGGAGGTCACCCGCCGCTGGCCCCGGCCTGCCGGCTCCGGAGATCGCCTGAAAGGTCGTCACCAGCACCTCTTCGAGCCCGAACGCTTCGTGGAGAGGATGGAGCGCCATCGCGACCCCGGCCACCACGCAGTTGGGGTTGGTCACGATCGCGCCGCCCGTGCGCTCCGCCTGTCGCCGCGCCACTTCGAGGTGGTCGGGATTGACCTCCGGAATGACGAGCGGCACGTGGGCGCCCATGCGGTGGCTGGACGCATTGCTGACCACGAGATGGCCCGCCTGCGCGAGCCTCGGCTCGAGCTCCTTCGCCACTCCGGACGGAAGCGCGGAGAGCAGGATCGGGGAGGCGTATTCGTCGTCCACGGACTTGACCACCATTCCCGCCGCTTCGGCCCAAAGCGGGCCCCCGTCCTCGTCGACGGTCAGGCGGCCCAGTGGCTTGCCCTTCGACCGGTCCGACGCTCCGACCTCCCGTAGCCGGAACCAGGGATGTCCCTCGAGCAGGCGGACCAGCCGAACTCCCACCATTCCGGTGGCGCCCAGCACGCCGACGTCGATGCGCTCCATCTGCGCCCTGCCTCCTCGGTTCGGGGGTCGGAACAGCCCCTACCCCCTTGTACGGTGGGACGGTCCGGCCGGAGGGTCGTGTCCCGCAAGAGCGGCACGGAGGCTTGTCAGATCGGCAGGGACAACCGCCTCCCGGCGTCCGCAAACCTGCATGTTGGCAGTCAGCTAGAGGCACGACCTGTGCAATACTTCTGCGTAGGAGCATAGAAGCAGGGGGTAGGCGGGAACTGCGACCCCGGACACGGTTTCGACCCGCCTTCGATGCCGAGTCAGGAGGATACCATGGCGATCACACGCTTTACGTACCGGAACCCCTGGCGGGAGCTGGACCACCTGACCAGCCGCCTGGGTCAGCTGTTCAACGAGGACATGCCCACCCCGGCCAACGGCGGCAATTGGCTGCCGGCGGTCAACGTTGAGGAGAGCGGCGACGAGCTGGTGCTCACCGCCGAGGTCCCCGGGATGAACCGGGACGACATCGAGCTCGAACTCGAGAACAACGTCCTCAGCATTCGCGGAGAGAAATCCGAGGAACGGAAGGAGGGCGAAGAAGGGAAGCGGTACCATCTCTGGGAGCGCCGTCACGGGAGCTTCCAGCGCTCCTTCACACTGCCCCGGTCGGTGCGGCCCGAGGACATCGCGGCCGAGTACCGCGACGGTATCCTGACGGTTCGGATGCCCAAGGCCGCAGAGGCGAAGACCCGCAAGATCGAGATCGGCAACGTGGCCGAGAAGGAAGGCCACCTGGCTTCGATCGGGTGAGGCCCTCCGGCCGGATCGGGCTGCATCAGGCCGCATCCGGCTGAGCGAGTGGGGCCGGGGGACGATGTCTTCCGGCCCCGCTTCGCTCAACCGTTGTTTACGAGCGACTCAATGGCACGGGCAAGGTCGGAGTTTGCCGCGGCCAGCACTGTTCCCGGATCGAGGCCGATCGGTGAGCCGTCGATGCGACGGATCACGCCGCCCGCCTCACGGATGAGGATCACCCCAGCCATGTAATCCCACGGGAAGAGGTCGAGCTCCCAGAACGCGTCGAGCGAGCCGGACGCCAGATAGGCGAGGTCGAGCGCCGCCGCGCCGCCCCGCCGGATCCCGGCCGATCCACGCAGCACCCTCCCGAGCTGGCCCAGGTACTCGTCGAGCAGGTGCATCGCCTTGAACGGAAAGCCGGTGCCGATCAGCGCATCGGTCAGGTCGGTGGTCGTCGCCACCCGGATGCGCCGGCCGTCCTTATAGGCGCCGCCCCCGTGACTGGCCCACCAGCGCTCGCCCGTCGCCGGCGCGATCACGACCCCTGAGGCCGGCTCCCCACCCTCGAGCACGGCCACCGAAACCGCATACATCGGATGCTCGTGGAGGAAGTTGGTGGTTCCGTCGATGGGGTCGATTACCCAGAGAGGTCCCGCCCCGACCGGGGCGCGCGCAGCCTCACCTTCCTCCGCGAGCACCGCATGGTCGGGGTGGCGGGACCGAATCACGTCCACCGCGGCCTGCTGTGCCTCCACGTCCGCGTCGGAAAAGAAGTCGCGCAGGGCCTTCTCGCTGGCCTGCGCGATCCCGACCCGGCCGATCCAGCGGCGCTGCACGGTGGCCGCCGCCTCCGCGGCTTCCAGGGCGGTGATCAGGAGCGCACGGCTCACGGAGTTCCGGGCTGTGTTGGAGCGGTCCTGGATCTGTTGTGGTTAGCGTAGCTCATGGCCTCTAAGTTACCGCTCTCAGACGCCTCCCCGGACAGGGAGCCGCGCACCCCTCCAACGAACCCCATGACCCCATCGAACTCCGAGGCGCGACGGCGCCGCGTCTTCAGCGGCATGCAACCGAGCGGTGAGGCTCACCTCGGTAACTATCTGGGCGCACTCCGCCGCTGGGTAGAGATGCAGGACCGCTTCGATTGCGTATGGTGCATCGTGGACGACCACGCTGTCACTGCGGGCGGGGATCCCGGCGACTTGCCGCGGCATGTCGTGGATCTGGCGGTCAGCTTCCTCGCTGTTGGGCTGGATCCCGAGCGTGCGATCCTCTTCGTTCAGTCGGACGTGCCCGAGCACACCGAGCTGGCGTGGCTCTTCAACAGCGTCACGCCGGTGGGTGAGCTCGAGCGCATGACCCAGTACAAGGACAAGGCCCAGCGCTTCGAGTCGGTTCCTGCGGGGATCCTGAATTACCCCGTCCTTCAAGCCGCCGATATCCTGCTCTATCGTGCCGACGCGGTGCCCGTAGGCGAGGACCAGCGCCAGCACCTCGAGCTCACTCGCGAGATCGCTCGCAAGTGGAACACCTCCTACGGGCAGTACTTCCCGGAGCCCGAGGCGCTCATCGGAGAGGAGGGTCGGATCCTGGGCCTGGACGGTGAGGCCAAGATGAGCAAGTCGCTCGGCAATACGGTGCCCATCACGGCATCCCCCGAAGAGGTGTGGGCCCGGGTGCGGACGGCGGTTACGGACCCGCAGCGGGTCCGACGTGACGATCCGGGCCGCCCCGAGGTGTGCAACGTGTACACACTGCACCGGTACTTCTCTGCGCCCGACACCGTGGACGACGTGGCGCTTCGCTGCCGGAACGCGGAGCGTGGTTGCGTGGAGTGCAAACGCATGCTGTCCGACTCGATCAGCGACACGTTCGCGCCCATGCGCGAGCGTGCGGCCGAGCTCCACACCCACCCACATCGAGTCCGCGAGATCCTCGAGGACGGCGCGCAACGGGCGCGCGAGATCGCCCGCGAAACGATGGGTGTGGTGCGGGAGCGGATGGGGCTCGACTGGCGCTCCGCTGCGGGATGATGGACTTTCTCGTCGGGTGGTTTGCGGACGTACAGAGCTGGGCGGCGGCCCGCGACGCGTTTGCGCTCGACCTGCTCGGCGAGCTGCTGCTGGCAACGCTGCTGGGGGGCGTTATCGGGTGGGAGCGAGACGCGAGTGGCAAACCGGCCGGGCTCCGCACGAACATCTTGATCTGCGTCGGGTCGGCGCTGCTCACCGATCTGTCGATCGGTTTCGCCCAATTTGTCGGCGGCGGCGTGGCGTCGGATCCTGCGCGCATCACCGCGCAGATCGTTTCGGGAATCGGGTTCCTCGGTGCCGGCACGATTCTCAAGGCGCGCGGCACAGTGATCGGGCTCACTACGGCGGCCACCCTCTGGGTCGTCGCGGCGATCGGTATGACGGTGGGGGCAGGGGCCTACGTGGAGGCCACCGGGGCTACGCTTCTCGTCCTGGTCATCCTGTGGCCGCTCGGTTGGGTCGAGGACAGGATCGCGAACCAGCGGCGTAGTCGAAGCCTCCACGTGACGCTCACGGAGGCGGGGAAGCCGGACGATATTCAGGAGTTGCTCGAGGCTGCGGGCCTCGCCGTGCACCAGGAGTCCCTGGTAAAGGGAAGGGACGGCGAGAAGCAGGTGACGTTCGATGTGCGCGGTCCGAGCGAGGCCTTCCGCGACGCCCGGGCGGATCTGCTCGAGCGTCCCGAGGTGCGGGCGATCCTGCGCTCCTGAGCGCCCACGGCGCGTGGCGCTCGGGGTCAAGCGGGGAACAGGCTTCCATAGTCAGAAGAACAGGGCCAGTACGAAAGCCATCAGGAACAGCACGAACATGATCCTGGCGATTCCCGCCGCGGCGCCCGCGACTTCGCCGAAGCCGAGCAGTGCGGCGATCAGGGCGATGACCAGAAACGTGATGGGCCATCCCAGCATCGCGTCTCCTCCTTCGAGGGCTCCATCCGGAGTGGTCCGCGGCGGCAGGCGCAAGGTGCGTGCCACGGGTAGGTGGCGCTGGGGCGCAGCCGGGCGCTATTTTAAAGCTCCAACCTGTTTCGCCGCGCAGCTCGAGCCGTGCGCGCGCGCTTCCCGGAGAAGCCGGTCATGATCGAGATCTTCAAGGCCGCAATCGAGCGCGGTGCCAGCGACATCCACATCAAGGCGGGCGACAACGTCCGCGCCCGCATCCACGGCAGTCTGGTTCCAGTCACGCAGCAGAAGCTATCAGGCGACCAGGTGAAAGCGCTCGCCCAGAAGCTGATGCCGCACGAGCGGGACCGGGACCGCATCGACGACTTGCTCGACTACGATTGTTTCCTGGGGACTTCCCGGCCTGGGTCGCTTCCGGGTGAATATCCTCCGCCAGCGGGGATCCTTCATGATCGTGATGCGCGTCATTCCGATCGAGATCCCGAACTTCGACGACCTGAAGCTTCCGGATGTGCTGGTCAAGATATCGGACCACGAGCGGGGGCTGATCCTGGTGACCGGCGTGACCGGGTCGGGCAAGAGCTCTACCATGGCTGCGATGATCAACTGGATCAATCAGAACAAGCAGATGCACATCGTCACGCTGGAGAATCCGATCGAGTTTCTCCACCGCGACCAGAAGGCCTCGATCACGCAGCGCGACATCGGTACCGATACTCCGACCTTCATGTCTGGGCTGCGGGCCGCACTACGCCAGGACCCCGACGTGCTGCTGATCGGCGAGATGCGCGACAAGGAGACGATCGATACTGCCCTCAAGGCGGCTGAGACCGGCCACCTCGTGATTTCGACGGTGCATACGAAGAACGCCGTCCAGACCATCTCGCGTCTGATCGCGGTGTTCGATCCGGTTGAGCAGGAGATGATTCGAGTCCGGATCTCCGAGCAGATCATGGCGGTGATCAGTCAGCGGCTGATTCCCACCAAGGACGGGAAGGAGCGGGTAGCGGCGTGCGAAATCATGCCGGTGACTGGTACCATCCGAGACTGCATCCGTGACCCGAAGCGGATGGACGAGATCTACGATCTGATCGAGGAGGGCGCGGAGACGTACGGGTCGCAGAGCTTCGACCAGCATCTGATGGCGCTCGTGAGGGCAGACCGGATCGACTTCCGCGTGGCGATGGCGGCGGCCAACAACCCGTCGGACTTCGACCTCAAGATGAACACGCTCTCCCAAGGTGGTGCGGGCGCCGAAGCAGGCGGTCCCCAACAGGGCTACGGCGATGAGATGTCACGCATGTTCGGGAGTTGAGGTTTCGGTTGACGCCCCCCTCGGTTCCGCCTAGCTTCTCCTAAAGGATTTATTGGCCAGCGGCCCATCCTCTTGCGGGGTGGGCCTTTTTTCGTGAGTACGCCGCGTGACCATCGTGATGCCCGGAACAGGGCGGTGCACCGTCGTCGTAGGCTGCCAGTGGGGCGACGAAGGTAAAGGAAAGATCGTCGACGTGTTGGCCGAGGACGCCGACGTGATCGCGCGCTACCAGGGTGGCGCGAACGCCGGCCACACCGTGCACGTCGGCGAGGAAGCGTTCATCCTCCATCAGATCCCTTCCGGGATCCTCCATCCAGGCAAGCGCTGCCTCCTCGGCAACGGCGTGGTACTCGACATGCTCCAGTTCTTCGAGGAGCACGATGCCCTGAGCGAGCGCGGCATCGATCTGGCAGGTCGGGTGGGCGTCAGCGAGCGCGCACACTTGCTGCTTCCCTACCACAAAGCCCTCGACCGGGCTTCCGAGGATCGCGCCGCCGAAAAGATCGGCACCACAGGACGGGGGATCGGGCCCGCCTACGAAGAGAAGGCGGGTCGGCGCGGGGTGCGCGTGGCCGACCTGCGCGGCGGCGAGCGGCTCCAACAGCGCGTGCGCGAGGGACTCGAGCGTGCGGTCCGTCGCCTAGATGGCAGTACCGAGCACCTCGAGCAAGAGGTGCTCAGATGTCTCGAGCTCGGTGAGCGCCTGCTTGGCATGGCAACCGACACGGGCAGGGAGATCACAGACGCTCTGGCGAGCGGAACCCGGATCCTGCTCGAGGGCGCGCAGGGCGCCGCACTGGACCTCGACCACGGTACCTACCCGTTCGTCACTTCTTCCAACACCACGGCGGGAGGCGCCGCTACGGGAGTCGGGATCGGGCCGACCGCGATCGACACCGTGGTGGGGGTGGTGAAGGCCTACACGACGCGCGTTGGGAACGGCCCACTCCCGACCGCCTTCGAGCCCGAAATGGACGAGCGCGTCCGGGAGCTTGGCGGTGAGTACGGGGCGACCACAGGCAGGCCCCGGCGCTGTGGCTGGTTCGACGCGGTACTGGCGCGCTATTCGGCGCGCGTAAACGGACTCAGCGGCCTCGCGGTCACCAAGCTGGACGTGCTCGACACGCTTCCAGAACTCAGGATCGCTACCGAATACTCGACGGACGACGGGGGAAGCACACGTGACTTCCCGGCCGACACCTGGTCGCTCGAGACGGTGGTCCCTCGCTACGAGACCCATCCCGGATGGGAATCCGACACGAGCACGGCCAAGCGGTTGACCGACCTGCCGAGGAACGCCCGCGCATACCTCGACCGCATAGAGGAGCTCACCGCCACTCCGATCGCGATGGTTTCGGTCGGCACGAGGCGGAGCCAGATCATCCACGTGTAGACTGCGGGGTGGCCGAGCACGAGGTGGCCCCGCGGGCGCGGGGGGCATCGAGCCTGGCCGCAAAGGCTGGATCCGGTTGAGGATACGTTGTCAGCCGGCTATCTTGCCAAGCTCTGTAGGTTCTGGGGATGTAGGCCCCGGGAGCGAGACCAGCGTGGAAGGCCCGGGCACCGATGTTCGAGGAGTTGAGCGAGAAGCTGGACAGCGTCTTGGGGACGCTCCGCCAGCGCGGGGTCCTGACCGAGCCGATGATTCGGGAGGGACTGCGGGAAGTCCGGCGGGTCCTGCTCGAAGCCGACGTAAACTACAGGGTCGCCAAGGACTTCCTCAAGCGGGTGCAGGGGCGGGCTTTAGGCGACGAGGTGATCAAGTCGGTCACCCCGGGCCAGCAGATCGTCAAGATCGTGCACGACGAGCTTTCGGCGCTGCTGGGTTCGGAGCGGCCGGGGCTCACGTGGAACACCGCGCCGCCAACCGTGATCATGGTGGTGGGACTGCAGGGGTCGGGAAAGACGACCACCGCCGCCAAGCTCGCGAAGCGGCTCGAGCGTGAGGGAAGGCAGACCATGTTGGCTGCCTGCGATCTGCAGCGGCCGGCGGCGGTGGAGCAGTTGAGCACCCTGGGGGCGCGCATAGGCGTGCCCGTGTACGGTGGGATCCCCGGCGGGGATCCGGTGGCAGCGGCAGTGGCCGCTGTGGACGAGGCGCGGCGGCAGAAGCGAGCCGTGCTGGTGGTCGATACGGCTGGGCGGCTTCAGATCGACGAGCCGCTCATGGAGGAGCTCGGTCGGCTCAAGCGAGAGCTCGCGCCGCAGGAGATCCTGCTCGTGGCGGACGCCATGACGGGACAGGAGGCGGTGCGGATCGCCGAAGGGTTCGACAGGGAGCTGGACGTGACCGGCGTAGTCCTGACCAAGTTGGACGGTGACGCACGCGGCGGCGCGGCGCTCTCGATTCGAGGCGTCACCGGGAAGCCGATCAAGTTCATCGGGGTCGGCGAGGGGCTGGACGACCTGGATACCGCCGACCCGCAGCGGCTTGCGGGTAGGATCCTCCAGATGGGGGACGTGGTCGGGCTGGTGGAGCGTGCCGAGCGGGTGATGGACGCCCAGGAATCGGCTCGGCTCCAGGAGAAGGTGCTCGGGAAAGGGCGCTTCACCCTCGAGGACTTCCTTGGGGCGATGCGCCAGGTGCAGCGGATGGGGCCTTTGGAGCAACTGCTCAAGCTGATACCGGGCGCCTCGAAGGCGGCGCTTCCGGTGGGTCAGATGGACCCGAAGCGCATGAAGCACGTAGAGGCGATCATTCTGTCGATGACGCCGGCGGAGCGCAGCGACCCGAAGATCATCAACAGCTCGCGGCGAGTACGCATCGCGAAGGGAAGCGGCCGACCGGTGGCGGAGGTGAACCGCCTGCTGAAGCAGTTCACCGAAATGCAGAAATTCATGAAGCAGATGAAGGGAATGATGCCTGGGCGAATGCCCGGGATGCCCTTCTGAATCATCGGAGCGCGGAGAGAAGATCATGTCCGTTCGGATCCGACTCCGGCGCATGGGCCGGAAGAAGCAGCCGCACTACCGGGTGGTCGTCGCTGACAGCCACGCGCCGCGCGATGGCCGGGTGGTGGAGAATCTGGGCTACTACAGGCCTAAGGCAACACCCGCGCGTCTGGTGCTCGACCTCGGTCGAGTCGACTACTGGCTCGAGCAGGGTGCCGAGCCGAGCGACACGGTTCGTTCACTGGTGCGCAGGGCGAGACTGGGCGGTGGGGCGTCGCTCGCGATCGGTGAGCCCGACGTCGAGGCGAAGCGCAAACAGGACGCGGAAGCGCTGGCTGCGCGCCGGGCCTCCGAGCGCAAGGAGCGGGAAGCCAAGAGCAGCGTCGAATCGAAGGACTCCGGTCTGGGTGAGCCGGCATCGTCCTCGACGACCGACGACTCGGCCGCCACTGTGACGCCCGAGGGCGATGCTCCCGCCGTCGAAGCCGCGGATGCTCCCGCCGTCGAAGCCACTGATGCTCCCGCCGTCGAAGCCGCGGATGCTCCCGCCGTCGAAGCCGCGGATGCTCCCGCCGTCGAAGCCGCTGAGGACTCGATTGCGAAGCAGCCCGAGTCGAAGGTCGAGGGTGATCCCGAAACCGGAGACGCCGCCGCCGAGAGCGCGAGCGTGGACGAGAGCTAGGCGGCCCGAACGGCGCCGGGATCGGTGGCGCGCTCGGAGCCGGAATTCCTGGTGGTGGGGCAGATCGGCAGACCCCACGGGACGCGCGGTGAGCTGGTCGTGCATTCGCGCACCGACAACCCCGGGTATGTGTTCGTCCCGGGGGCGGTCCTGCGACCGGGGAACGACGCCGGACAGGCGCCCGAACCCGATCTGCCGCCTTTGCGGATCGGGGATGCGCGCCCGTTCCAGCGTGGGTGGTTGGTGACTTTCGACGGTATCGACGATCGGAACGCGGCAGAGCAGCTGCGGAACCGCTATCTCTTGATTGAACGTTCGTTGTTGCCACCGCTGGAGAAGGGCGAAGTCTTCCGCCATGAGCTCCTCGGTCTGGAAGTGGTCACGACGGACGGCGCTCGGGTGGGCGAAGTGATCGAGGTGTACGAGCTTCGGCCCGCCGATCTGCTCGAGGTGCGGACCGACCGAGGCACGGTGCTGGTGCCGTTTGTCGAAACGATGATACGCGAGCTGGACGTTGCGGGCGGCCGGTTGGTTATCGATCCTCCGGAGGGGCTGCTCGAACCGTGACGGGTCGCTGGAGAGGTGGATTCCATGCTTCGGATTAACATCGTTACCATCTTTCCGAGCTTCTTCGAGGGTCCGCTCGCGCTGTCCATCCCCAAGCGCGCACGTGACGCCGGTCTGGTCGACTACCGTGTCGTCGATCTGAGGGATCATACGCACGACGTCCACCGTACTGTGGACGACGTACCGTATGGTGGGGGATCCGGGATGGTGCTGAAGCCGGATCCCTTCTTCGAGGCCGTGGACACGCTCTTGCCGCAAGGTCCAGTGGTGCTCCTCTCGCCGCGCGGTCGTGTGTTCCGGCACCAGGATGCGGTCCGCTACAGCGTGGCTAAGGACCTCACGCTGTTGTGCGGGCACTACAAGGACGTCGATCAGCGAGTTGCAGACCATCTCGCGAGCGAGGAGATCTCACTCGGGGATTTCGTGCTCTCGGGTGGGGAGATCGCGGCACTCTCTGTCCTGGACGCTGTGGTGCGATTGCTCCCCGGAGCGCTCGGGGATCACGACTCCGCGGCGTCGGATTCCTTCTACGAAGAAGAGCTGCTCTCGGCTCCCTCCTATACGCGGCCGCCTGAGTACCGGGGCCACGGTATCCCGGACGTGCTCTGCTCCGGGGATCACGCTCGCATCGCCGCCTGGCGCCGGGCCGAGGCGGAACGAATCACGCGCGAGCGTCGGCCGGAGCTGTGGCTGGGGGACTGACAGAACTCCCTTCCCCCATTAGCTTTATCGACTGTACGAGTTGCCTGAGCCGGGTTCGAATCGAGGAGGCCACCATGGCAGATGTGCTTCAGCAGGTCGAGACGGAGCAGCTCCGAAGCGACCTTCCCGTCTTCGCTCCCGGCGACACCCTTCGGGTTCTCTATCGGGTCCGCGAAGGCGAAAAGGAGCGCATCCAGGCCTTCGAGGGTGTCTGCATCGGACGCAGGGGTGGTGGCAACGGTGCCACCTTCACGGTTCGCAAGATCTCCGGCGGGATCGGCGTGGAGAGGGTCTTCCCGGTTGAGGCTCCTACCGTGAAGGGGGTCGAGGTGGTGCGGCGCGGACGTGTACGGCGCGCGAAGCTCTACTACCTCCGCAACCTGAGGGGTAAGGCTGCGCGGATCTCGGAGAAGCGTACAAGCTGATCAGCGGCGCTCCCGCGTGGCCCGTGCCCGGTGTGACTCACGGCTCCAGGACGTCCTCGACTACGAGCGGGGGTTCTGGAGCCGCGGTGTTTCCGGGCTGGCCGGAGTGGACGAGGCCGGGCGCGGACCGCTGGCCGGGCCGGTCGTTGCGGCTGCGGTGATGCTCAGGCCGGGTGTCGCCGTGGAGGGCGCGACTGACTCGAAGCGCCTTTCACCAGTCGTCCGGGAGCGACTGTACAAGGACGTGCTCAGGCTAGCGGATGCGGTGGCGGTGGGCGCTGCGTCGGTTCGCGAGATCGATCGGCTGAACGTACTCGAGGCGACGGCTCTGGCCATGCGCAGGGCCCTCGCCCGTCTCCCACGGGATCCTGATCACATCGTCCTGGACGGGCTGCCTATGCGTGGCCTCGGTCGTACCCACGAGGCGGTTGTCGACGGCGACCTGCTCGTCCATTCTGTTGCGTGCGCCTCGATCGTCGCTAAGGTGGTTCGCGACCGGCTCATGCTCAGGCTGGCGCTTCGTCATCCGGGGTACGGATGGGAGCGCAACGCCGGATACGGCACCGCGGATCACCTGCACGCGCTGCGTGCGCTGGGCCCGACTCCCCATCATCGCGCTATGATGGCCACGCACCAACTCGACTTCGGTCTCTGTTGACGATGCGCAGCGAGCACCTCTCCAACCTCCATCTCGGGTGGGTGGCCGGCGGATGGCTGGTCGCGCTAGCGGTCACGTCGGTGGTGTTCCTGGCACTGGTCGGGACAGGACTGCTCCCCGCTGTCGGCGCGGGTGAGGTCGCCGGTTCGGCCGCGGCGATTGCCGTCGGGTTCTTCGTGGGCGGTTTCTTTGTTGGGCTCCGCTGGTCCGACGCGCCGGTGCTCCACGGGGTCGCCATCACGGTCCTGTCGGTCGTAATCTGGTTCGCGGGTGTGCTCCTCGCTCCCGGCGCGTTCGCCGACGCGCTACGCACGGGCGACGCTGTTGTCATCCTCGGTGCCGTGCTCGTGCAGCTGATCGCATCAGTTGCGGGTGGCCTAACCGGACGGGCCCTCGTGCTCAAGGGGCAGACGCCCGATCCGACCGTGCTCCCGCCGGAAGCGTGATCGGGAGGCATAATGACGCCCCGTCGCCGCCGACTCCGTCTCAGGGACCCACTCCGCTACGAACGCGACTTTTGGGAGACCGGGATCGAATGGGTGGCCGGCGTGGACGAAGTCGGCCGCGGTCCGCTCGCGGGACCGGTGGTGGCGGCTGCGGTGATCTTGCCCGCGCATGTGTGCATCTCGGGCGTGAGCGACTCCAAGCTGCTCTCGGCCGACGCTCGGGCCGAGGCCGAGGCCGAAGTACGGGCAACGGCGCTCGCGGTCGGGGTGGGTGCGGCATCCGCCGCGACCGTGGATACCCAGGGAATCACCGGGGCGACCCGCACCGCGATCCGGAGGGCGCTCGAGGCGCTGCGGGTCCTACCCGGTCACGTGGTAATCGACGGCCGGCCCGTGCAGGAACTGGGCTGGGAGCACCGAGCGGTGGTGAAGGCGGACTACCGGATCCACTGCGTAGCGTGCGCCAGCGTCGTGGCCAAGGTCTGTCGGGATCGGCTGATGGACCGCCTTCACCCGCGCTATCCGGGGTACGGGTGGGACCACAATCGCGGATACGCGACCGACGACCACCGTGAGGCTATCCGGAGGCTGGGACCTAGCGCGCATCACCGGACGAGCTTCGCAGGAGTCCGGCGGGCAGAGGGCCAACCGGAAGGGGGAGAGTCAGTCCCCGCCGGGGTCCCGGCCAGCGGGCCCCTCGCCTATGATTCGGCGGCCGGCCGCGGCTGACCCGACGGCCAATCGACGACGGACGGGCCCCCGTAGCTCAGTTGGTAGAGCAAGTCACTTTTAATGACGAGGTCCCAGGTTCGATCCCTGGCGGGGGCATCGGGGTATAAAACAAGTGAGTGGGTGGGGCCCTCCGGGTGGCTCTCAGCCATGCCGGTTCCCTGTTCCCCTTGCCATCCGTTGCCACCCTTGAATAGAGTACCGAATTGCCGAAGTCGCGTGATCATCACGGATCTGGCAGGTCTGTCCCCTCGGTCACTTCAGCCCGGAGCATCCCATGAGGTCCGTTAGTAAGTCGGCAGGCATGTCCGTATTCCTCCTCGCCGCCCTGGTGTTCTTCCCCATGGCCACCTCGGCTCAGGTCAGCGATCCGCCCCAGACGACCGAGCCTCTCGCGATCGGTGCGGTGGCGCCTGACTTTTCGCTTGCGGGAGCCACGCGCTACGGTGTGTTGGCTGAGCCGGTTAGCCTGAGCGACTTCAGGGGCAAGACGGTGGTGGTCGCGTTCTTCCCGCGGGCGCGTACTCGCGGTTGCACGATCCAGATGAGGGCCTATCGCGACCAGTATCCCGAGCTCTTCAAGGACGGCCAGAACGTTGTACTGATCGGTATGAGCGTGGACCCCGTCGAGGAACTCGCATCATGGGCGCATGATGAGCAGTTCCCGACCCTGTTCGTCAGCGACATCACGGGGAAGACGGCTGAGGCGTTCGGTGCCCGCAGAGCCAGGGGGAACACGAACCGAAACCTGTTCGTGATCGATGCCGAGGGTAAGGTCTCCTTCCGGGCGCTCCCGTTCCGCGAGGTCGATCCGACCTCCTACGAGGAGCTCGCCAGCGAGATCGGCAAGGTGTGGACTGAGCCCGAGGTTGTGGGTAACTGAAGCCTGAGCGAGCCGTTCGCGCGGCTTGTAAGAGAACGAAAGGGGGGAGGACCCGTCCTGGTCCTCCCCCCTTCTCTCTTTTTCTTCTTCTTTTTCTTCTTCTTCTTCTTCTTCTGGGGCGTGGATCTCAGCGCAGGTGCTGGTTGACCAGCTTGGTCATCTCGAACATCGACACCTGGGCCTTACCGCCGAAGATCGTGCGCAGGTTGTCGTCCGCGTTGATCTGGCGCTTGTTCTGCTGATCCTGGAGCCGATTGGCTTTGATGTAGTCCCACACCTTCTTGGTCACTTCAGCTCGAGTCATGGGACCGGCACCGATGACCTTGGCGAGGTCCCCGCTGGGGGTAACGGGTTTGGCTAGTCCTCCGCGGGCCTTCTTCTCGGCCATGACTTCCTCCTCGGGGCGGTAGGCGTGTTGGCCGCCGGCGAACCGGCCTCCAGCGGTGCGCCGGGGTGACACGATCCCACAATGGCTCGGGCGGGCAGGGGGGGCAATGCCAGACCTGGGTGGCCGAGGCAACGACACACGTCGATGCCAAGTCATACTCAGTCCGTGAGCTGGTAGACTCGGCGGGTGGAGCCGCCCGGTCCGGCGCGGGCGGATGTGAGCACGTACAGCGAGTTCGTCGAACGTCCCCTGGGGCGTGCGGGGCGGACCGCGACCTTGCAGGTTGGGTGAAGTCGTACCAGGCACCGCGCGCGGGGGATGGACCGGCCGGCGCTTTCCGACACCACCGATCGATCCACGTCCAGCCGCAGAGCCGCGATGACCCCGACCAGGTCGGTTGTGCTGACGCTGACGGCGCTCGGGGTCGCCTGTGACGCCTCACCGACCGCGCCCGAACGCGAGCCCCTGACCGAACTTCCGCCGGACCTGGCTGCGGTGACGTTCACTACCGAGCGCCGGCCGACCGCTCCCTACGCGTTGCTCGAGATCCGGCATCCCAACGGTTTCCTGGGGTTCGTCGCGGTCGACGGCGCGGGCCGGCCGGTTTGGTACCTCCGCACGGAAGGCAGTCCCTCCGGTGCCACGCGGAGAGTCGACGGGAACCTGGTCCTGATGGATAGCGTCAGCTCGGTGCGGCGACTTCCGAACGGGAATACGATGATTGGGTTCGGCCTGATGCAAGGCTTGGGTGACGCGACGGATCCGATCGAGGTCTACGAGGTCACGGCCGACGGCGAGGTGCTGTGGCGTGGGAGGTGGGCGGGCTGGTGGCATCCATGTACCGGGCGACCCCGCTCTTCGAGTTCTGAGCCGGGGTCAGGCCGTTCCGACCTCGGGCGCTCGGACTGCGGTGCGTTCGAGGTCCAACAGCACGTGATCACCCAGCCGAGCAAGCGGCACGGTCACGACCCGATCCATCATCTCGAGGGCTGCGACGAGGCGCGGGAAGCGGGAGATGAACGGCTCAGCCGCGCTCGGCGGAACCAGGATTCCGATGCCTCGCACTCTGCGCAGGCGGAAGTAAGGCGCTAGCGCGCGGGCGATCTGTCCGACGGACGGATACCAGACGGTGAAGTGCTCACTGCCGATGCGAGCCGGGATACGCCCCCCGCGGAAGCGCCGCATTGCATCCGCGGGACGGCGGCGAAGAAGCTTCACCAGTACCTCGCCCGGCGAATAACGACCGAAGACGACGAACGCGCACGCACCTCCGGGCTGCACCAACCTCGAGAGGGGGACCGCGAGCGCGCCGATATCGGCGACGCAGTTCAGAGCTGCGAAATTCGAGAAGGCGCCATCGAAGGGCGCCAGGCTACGCGCATGCGCGCGCTCAGCGAAGGGGCCCAACGCCTCCAGCACGGCCTGCTCTACGGGTACGTCGCCGTAGCCGGCCGCGCGAAGCTTGGCTGCGGCGAGCTCGACCATGCGCGGTGCCCCGTCGGTCACCATCAACTGGTAACCGCGCTCGAGGAGGAAGCATGCGTCGTCCCCGGTTCCGCCGCCCAGCTCGAGCAGCCGGCTCCCGGGCGGGAAGATCTGCGTCAGGCCCCGGCGCACGGCCCGCCGCTGCGCCGCGACGCTCCGCCACTCGCCGAAACGCTCGTCGAAGCGACGTGCTGTCTCGTCGAACGCGCGGACAGCGGGGGGCAGAGGGGTAGGAGGTAGCATGCTCACGGCGCCGCCCGCCAGCGGGCTTTCCCGGAGAAGAGGGACCGGAGGCGCTCACGATGGAACGCCCCCACGTCCCGGCCATCGTCGCTGGGTAGGAGCAGCTCCGAAATGTTGAGCAGGAGTTCGCGAGGTCCTGCCGCCCACATGAGCTTCGCGTCCACCGAGCGCCGGGTGAGGGGCGCGAAGTCCGCTGCTCGGACCGCGGCCACCACGCGCAGCTGGCGTGGCGTGGCCGCGCGGGCGAGCTCGTCGAGCACCGTCGGCGGGACCGTGTCGGGCAGAAGGTCCTCCACCAGCGCCCAGGCAGGGTAGACGAAGCGCTCGGTTCGGGTCCGGCGCACGTGTCCCAAGAGCTCGTCCCAGTCCAGGGTGGCCTGCCTCGTATCGTGCCTTGCTACCAACGCGAGCTCGACGAGACGAATCAGGCGCACCTTCACCAGCTCGTAGCTCGCGTGCAGGGCAAGGAACGCGCACAGATCGGGCTGGCCCAGCACGCGTGCCTGCTGATCGGCGATCCGGATCTCACCAGTCCGCTCGAACACCTCCTCACCCAGGCTGCGGCGTACGCCCCTGAAGTACCAGCGCTCGAGGCTCGTGTGCAGGTCGACCGACCAGGGATTATCAGGGTGCTCTAGCTCGACGGAATGCACGCGCTGCGGGCCGAAGGTCCACTCGGAGCGCGCCCCGAACGTGGTCCTCCGGGCCTCGATGAAGCCGGCGCGCGACAGTGCTGCTGCTGCGAGCGAGCGCTCCTCCGGCCGGATCAGCACGTCGAGGTCGGCGGCGGGACGCGTGCCCGGGTCAGGGAAGTAGACGACGCCGGTGTGGATGCCCTTCAGCACGAGGAGATCGACCCCCTCTTCTTGAAGCGCGGCGATGACGCGCGCGAGCTCGCCATGGAGGAGAGCCGCACGGCGCCGGCTGTGATCGAGGTGCTGGGCGAACCTCTCCCGCGACGGGGATGGTGCGTCGATTCTTCCCTAGCCGTTGGAGTTCACCGTCCCAGGCATCCACTCCCACCAGGTCCACGTGAACCGGTACACCTTCGTGCTTGAGATCGGGGGCGGTCCGGAAGAGGACGCGCTTCAGGCGCGGGCGACGGCTCTCGGCATCGCGGACCGTGCCCGGTTCACGGGAGTGGTGCCGTCTTCGACGGTGGCCGACTGGCTCACCGCGCTGGATGTGCTCGCGCAGCCGTCGCTCACCACTCCCGGCTGGGCCGAGCAGTTCGGCAGGACCCTGGTTGAGGCGATGGCGAGCGGCGTCGCGGTGGTGGGCTCGGCCTCGGGCGAGATCCCGGAGGTGATCGGGGATGCTGGCCTGGTGGTGCGGGAGGGCTCAGTAGCGGCGCTCCGCGATGCCCTGATCCGGCTCGTAGAGGGGGAGGAAGCCCGACGGCGCCTCGGCGCTACCGGTCGCGCTCGGGTGCTCGATCGCTTCACGCAGGACTCGGTGGTTGACGAGACGATCGCGTTCTACGGGGACCTCCTATGATCCGGGCCTTCCGCGCGCTGCGGCTCCGCCTGCGGAACCGGACCGGATCTGACCTGGACCAGCTGATCGGGCCAGAGATCGCGGACGATCGGCTTCATGAGATCCTGGAGGAGCTGGCGGCCCGGGAGGGCGTGAGATCGATTCTCGAGATCGGCTCGTCGTCGGGGGAGGGGAGCACCGCAGCACTCGTTCGCGGTGCGCGCCGAAATCGTTTCGCGCCCGAGATCCACTGCATCAAGCTCTCAGCACCGCGCTTCGAGCATCTGGTAGAACGCTATCGCTCTGCGCCGTTCGTGCACTGCCATCGGGTGTCATCCGTGCCGCTGGAACGCTTTCCGACCCATGCAGAGGTGGCGCGCTTCCATCGGCAGGCCGGGTCGCGCCTCGCTCGCATCCCGCTCGACGAGGTTGCCCGCTGGCTTGACCAGGACCTGGCGTATCTCCGCGACCATGGTCTCTCCGGCGCGGGCATCCAGCAGATCAAGCGTGCACACGGTATTGATGCGTTCGACTTGGTGCTGATCGACGGCTCGGAGTTCACGGGCGCTGCGGAGATGGAGGACGTTTACGGCGCTCGGTTCCTCGCGCTCGATGACACCCGCACCCTCAAGAACTGGGCGAACTGCGAACGGCTGCAAGCAGATCCAGCATATCGATTGCTCGAGGCATCGTCACGGCTGCGCAACGGGTTCGCCGTGTTTGAGCGAGTCACATGACTCGGGCGCTCGTGAGCACGTTCGATATAGGAGCTCGCATACCCGCCGGAGCGCTGGATCGGGTGGTCGCCGGACTGTTGGTCGGGGCGCTCGGCGCCGGTGCGGTGTCGGCCCTGGCCGGCATGGCCTCAGATAACCTGCTGCTGCTCTTTGGAGGCGGTGGCGCGGCGGCGGCGGCCACGCTTGCCCTCGGGGTGGCGGGATGGATCGACTTCTGGCCGCTCCTGATCGTTGCGCTTCCTTTGCCGGCGCTGGTTTCGGGCGGGGATGCGAGGCTGGCGCCCGCGGCGATCGTCAACGCTTTGATCGTAGCGGGGTGGCTCCTGTGTATCCCTTTTCGGCGTGAGCGACTGCAACTGGGAGCTCTGTCGCGCACGGGCGTCGCCTGCTTCGGCATCGCGGTGATCATCTCCGCCGGCCTGGCGGAGAACAGGCTTGCCGCCCTCCGGGAGGTCGTCAACCTGGGGTCCATGATGGCCCTTCTCATCATCGCGACACACGAGATCTCGCGAGGGCGATTGTCTCGTTCCGGTCTGGCACGTCTGATCGCTGTCGTTGCTGGGCTCGCTGGCATGGCCGCGGCTGCGCAGGCGCTGGGACTGATCGGTGGCTCCTTTCCGATGGCACAGACTGGGTTCTACCGAGCGACGATCGGATTAGGGTGGCCCAACGAGTCCGGGATGTTCTTCGCCGTGGCGCTTCCCGTCGGCGTTCTGGCCTTTCAGACCGCGTATGGACCGGTAGCGCGCTGGGTGGCGTTCGCCGCGATCCTCGGGTGTGGGCTTGGCCTCCTGTCGACATTCTCGCGAGGAAGTTGGCTCGCCGCCCTGCTGTCTCCGGCCGTGTTACTCCTGGCGGGCGGGGGTCGGTCCGTGGCGCGTATCTGGCTCTTCGCGGCCCTGGGCGTCCTGCTGCTGGATGTCGCGGCGGGAGGGGTATTCTCGAACCGTGCGGTGAGCGCCGTGGGGGACTACGCGGTCGAGCAGCGCGCCGACCTGATGCTCGTCGGTGTTCTCATGTTCCTCGACCATCCCTGGACGGGTGTTGGTCCCGGGGGGTTCGGGGCTGGTCTCGAGGAATACGGTCCGCAGATTCTCAGCCTGACCGACTACGTTGGATCAGCACACAACGGCTACATCGAGATCGCCGCGGAGGCGGGGATGTTCGGCCTTCTGGGCTTCCTGATCATCCTGATCGGAGCTCACGTCGGAGCGGTTCGGTGGGTGTTGGCCGCGCGTGGAGAGGTTGGAAACGGCCATCACGAGGTCGGGACGCGCCGGACAGTACTCTGGGCACTCGCTAGCGTTGCCCTCGTCTCGATGACGATCTGGCCTTTCGCACACGGCGTCGGACAGCTCGTCGTGCTGGTCATCGCGATGGCGGTGGCCAGGCCAACGCCTCAGACCTTTCCATCCCCCGCTCCACCCACATGATCCTCGGCGTCAACGGCCGCTTCCTGAGCTCGCGCCAGACGGGCGTGCAGCGTTTCGCCTCCGAGATCGTGCGGCGGCTCTGGCCTCGGATCGAGACCGGAGTACTGCTCCTGCCGCGGGCTACCATCGCACCGCACGGGCTGCCCCGCTCGGTCACATCCGTCTCCGGGCGGCTCAGTGGCCAGGGCTGGGAGCAGGTCGAGCTGCCGCGTGCGGCTGGCGCAGCGGGCTGCGACGTCGTCCTGAATCCGGCAAACACGCTTCCGGTCGCCGGCGGGCCGCACGTCGTTGTCGTGCACGACGTGGAGCCGCTGACACACCCCGGGCTCTTCTCGCCTGCGTTCGCCGCCTGGTACCGCTGGGCGTTGGCTCCCGCGGTTCGGCGAGCCGCCCGTGTCGTCACCGTATCACGTGCGTCGGCCGCGGCGATTGCGGACGCGGTCGGTGTCGATCCCGCGTGCATCAGAATCGTCGACCAGGGTGCGGCGCCCTTCGATACACCGGCGAATCCCGCCGCCGTGGAAGCCGTGCGTGCGCGGTACGGGTTCACAGGCTCGTACTTGCTGACAGTGGGCGGACACGATCCCCGAAAGAACGTCCGGTTCCTACGCGAGGTATTGGCGCTGTGGCGCGGACGAGCGGATGCCGACGGAGCCGCACCCGCACCACTTCTCGTGGTGGTGAGCGGAGGGGACGGCCGGATCTTCTCGTCCCGCTCCGTGCAGAAGGGGGCGAAGCCGGGTGAGCTCGACGTTGGCCGGGTCGACGATGCCACGCTGCACGCGCTCTACACGGGCGCGGCGGCGTTCGTGTTCCCGTCCCTGTCGGAGGGATTCGGACGGCCGCCGCTCGAGGCCTTGGCGTGCGGTGCGCCGGTGATGACCTCGCCCTACCTTGCGTCCGTGGAGGTGCTCGGGAATGCCGCAGACCGCGTGCCCTTACGCGCGGAAGCCTGGGTCGACGGACTGATGCGCGTAATGGGCGAGGGCCCCCGTGAAGTGGCGGCACGGAGGAAACGCGGAATCGACCGGGTCGCCTCGCATAGCTGGGAGGCGGGCGCCGCGGCCGTGATCGCGGCGTGCCGTGAGGCTGCGGGCGATCGAGTGCGTCCTGGGCCAGCGGCCCCAGCGGGGGCCACGTCACGGAGTTGGGCCGCGGAGGTTGGCCCTCGGTCCGAGCCCAGCCCGGCGCTCGGCCCCCCATCCGCCCTCACTCCCATCCATCGGCTTGCGGGGCTCCGCGTTGCGATCGTCCACGACTGGCTGACGGGCATGCGGGGAGGGGAACGGGTCCTGGAATCGCTGCTGGCCCTCTTTCCGCAGGCAGAGCTGTTCACCCTGCTCCACCGACCCGGTGGCGTCTCGCCGACGATCGAGGCCCGGCCCATCCACACATCTCTCGTTCAGCGCCTGCCTGGCTCGGCTCGTCACTACCGCTGGTACCTTCCGCTTTTTCCGCGCGCGATCGAGAGCTTCGCGTTCGAGGGCTTCGACCTTGTCGTTTCCAGCAGCCACTGCGTGGCCAAGAGTGCGATGACAGACGGGATTCCTCACCTGTGCTACTGTCACACGCCCATGCGCTACGCCTGGGATCAGTTCGGGGCGTACTTCGGCAGCTCCGCCGCGCCGTTCCGGCTGGCAGCACAAGCAGCGACGCACGCGCTACGACGCTGGGACCGCACGAGCGCGGATCGCGTGCATCGCTTCGTTGCCAACTCCACGCATGTGCGCGACCGGATCCGCACGGCGTATGGCAGGGACGCAACTGTGGTGTACCCACCGGTTGACGTGGATCGGTTCACCCCTGCGGCGACACGCGAGGACTTCTATCTGGTGGTCTCGGCTCTCGTGCCGTACAAGCGGGTGGACCTCGCCGTCGCGGGGCTTGGCCGGCTCGGTAGGACGCTCCTCGTGGTGGGGAGCGGACCCGAGCTGCCGCGCCTACGCTCGCTCGCCGGGCGGCACGTACAGTTCACCGGCTGGCTCCCCGATGAAGAGGTGGCGGAGCTGATGGGTCGCTGCCGTGCAGTCCTGATGCCCGGGGTCGAGGACTTCGGGCTCGTTCCGGTAGAGGCGCAGGCGGCGGGAGCGCCGGTGATCGCCCTCGGTCGGGGTGGCGTGCTCGAATCCGTGTTGCCCAGCGAGGCCGGCCGCTCGGGGACTGGCGTCTTCTTCCCCGAGCCGACACAGGCAGCGCTCGAGGACGCGATCGGACGCTTCGAGCGCCTCGAATTCAACGCCGAGGCCCTGCGTGCGAGCGCGGAGAGATTCCGTCCGGAGCGGTTCCGCGAAGGAATCGTGGACGAGGTCGAGAAGTTGCTGGTGAGCGAGGAGCGACCGCTGGCCGGGCAGGGAGGGTTAAAGGATCGCCGCGGGACGTCGCGAAACGGATCCTGGTTGCCCTCGCGCTACTAGCCGTGGTCCCGAAAACCCTGTGCGCTCAGGACCGTGACCCCTTCGAGGTGGCGCGCCGGGTGCTCCGTGGCACCCCTCTGGTCGACGGTCATAACGACCTGCCATGGGAAATCCGCTCCAGCCACGGCGTCCTCGACCCGGTCGGGGCGTACGATCTCCGTGCGCGCACCGCGGGCCACACCGACGTCGAGCGGCTGCGGCGCGGGATGGTCGGTGGCCAGTTCTGGTCAGTCTACGTGGACTGCGACGCCGCGGGACCGGGCGCGGCCGCTCGGCAGCTGGAACAGATCGCGGTCGCACGCGAAATGATCGATGCCTATCCAGAGGCGCTGAGGCTCGTGGGGAGCGCCGACGAATTGGAGCGTGCCTTCCAAGACGGCCGCATCGGTTCGTTCCTCGGCATGGAGGGTGCGCACACCCTCGAAGGATCGGTCGGGGCGACACGCGCGTTCCGGAACCTCGGGGTGCGTTACCTCGGACTCACCCACAACTGCACGAACGAGTTTGCGGATGCAGCGCTGGACGCGCCGCGCCACGGCGGCCTCTCCGAGCAGGGATTGGCACTGGTGCGTGAGCTGAACCGGCTGGGCGTGCTGGTGGATCTCGCGCACGCGTCGGTGCAGGCGATGCACGCGGCGCTCGACGTGTCGGTGGCACCCGTCATATGGTCACACGCATCGGCTTACGCGCTCGTAGAGCACGCGCGCAACGTGCCCGACGACGTGCTCCGCCGGCTGCCGGCCAATGGTGGGGTGGTGATGATCACGTTCGTTCCGGCGTACGTGAGCACGGAGCACCGCGATTGGGAGGCGCATGAGAGGGAGGAGCGCCGGCGGCTGGAAAATTTCTTCGGGGAGGGCGACCAGAAGGTCCTCGTCGGGCTCGACGCGTGACGGAGCGAGAATCCGATGTCCGTGGCCACCCTGGCCCAGGTGGCGGATCACGTGGAACACGTCCGGAAGGTGGCGGGCGTGGACCACGTCGGGCTCGGGGGTGACTTCGACGGGATCACCCGCGTCGTCCGCGGCCTCGAGGACGTCTCCACCTATCCTGTGCTGTTCGAGGAGCTTTTGCGCCGTGGATGGGGCGAGGACGAACTCGCCAAGCTCGCAGGAGGCAACATCTTGCGAGCGCTCAGGGCTGCCGAGGAAACCGCGGCCCGTCTCGTAGGAGAAGCGGGTTCGGTGCGTTGACCGCTCCCGGAACCGATCCGTGGTGTCGGCGCGGGTGCCGCGGTGTAGATTGGGCCATGGTGCCCGAGCCCCCACCACCGATGTCCATGCCGCCGACCGAGGAAGAGAAGACAGAAGGAGGCGTAGCGCGCTCGCTCGACGATCTGTTCGCGCAGGCCGAGCAGGCGCGTGACCCGCCAAGCTCATCACCGACTGGAGACGCCGGTGGCCCGGGGCAAACCCCCGGTCCATCCGGAGTCGCGGAGCACTCTCCGACCCGCGAGGCTCCGTCACTACCCGAGGGTGTGCAGTCCGCCGAGGCCACGTCCACAGGAAAGGCCGCCTCGTCACCTGAACCGGCGCCGGCCCCCGAAACCATGATGCCTCCGGAGCCTCCACCTCCGAATCCCCGCGAGGACCGCGTCCGTACCGCCACCGAGTCCCTCGAGCAGGCCGTCGATTCGTTCCTGACCGGTAGCGGTGACGTAGTCGACGCGACGCGGCGTATCCGAGACGACGCTCTGGTCCTTCGTGAGGCGAACGAGCAAGATCCGATGCTGGATGTGGTCGAGCGCCTGGCGTTGGCGGGGGAGGACGATCCGGCGGCGCTGGCGCTCGCCCGTCAGTTGGCCACGCCGGGGGTGTGCGCGGGATTGGCCATGAGACTGGCCGGGGCGCGCGACGAGGAGCGCCGGGCAACGCTGGTCCAGGTGTGCCACCGGCTGGGCGAGGAGGCGGCTGGCGCGGTAGCACGTGCGCTGGCCGAGGCCGACGGTCGCAGTGAGCGCAAGAACCTGGTGGCCGCCCTGGCCGGATTGGGCGAACAGGGTCTGCGCCAGGCTGAGGTGATGGTGCAGGACGGCACCTGGCAGGTGGTCCGCAACGGCGTTTCGATCCTGAGCGAGCTCGGCGGGGACCGGGTTGTCGAGCACCTGGTCGGCACGTTAGCGCACCATCACCCCAAGGTACGCCGCGAGACCATCCAGGCACTCGCTCGGATCGGCGGGGAGACATCGACCCTGCTCGTGATAAACAAGCTGGACGATCCGGACGCTGACGTGCGTGCCACAGCTGCCCGCGCGATCGGGACGCTCGGAAGCGAGCGATCGGTGCGCAACCTGCTCGAGCGACTTGACCAGGAGTCGGTTGGGGAGGTGCAGCAAGAAATCCTGCGTGCGCTGGGGCAGATCGGCGACCCCGGCGCGGTTCCCGTGATCGAAAAGCGTGCGGTGGGCGGGTTTCTCAAGAGGCCGCCCGCCGAGGTACGGGTCGCGGCGTATCGGGCATTGGCGCTGATCGGCACGCCGCACGCGAAGAAGGTGCTCAACGACGCGACCGACGACAAGGACATGGATGTGCGCGCGGCCGCTCGATCGCTCCTGGGCCTGAGCTGAGCGTTCGTCCTACACGATCCGAAGTGTCGCTCCCAACCCGCGCTGAGCCCGGCTCCCGCACATGGCTCGCTCAGGCCCCTGTGGCAGGGATCCTCCCGAGCACGTCCGCGTCGTCCATCGAACCCGCGGGTCTGGCGGAGACGGTTGGCTTCGACGATCCAGCGACCGTGGATCCAAGGGGCTCCCTAATCGACCTAGCGCCACTCGTGCCCACCGAGGGAGAGGAAGCGGAGCGAGCGCGTCGCGTCGGGGTAACCGCCGATCGCCGCGATGCCTGCCAACCGGCCGCGCAACTCGGGCTCGGAGCTCGCTCGATCCGTCAGCCAGCTTCCGATCGTATCGGGGGCGCGCGGTGGTGTCCCGGATCATCACCTTCGCTCTATACTTAGGAATCATGACGCGAGTGCTCGCACTGTTCCTTACCGTGCTGATCGGGGTGACCGGCTGTGTCGACGCCGAGTCGGCCGTCGAGCTAATGGCGTCCGCGCAGAGTATCGAGGGCGTCCGTGTTCCCCCGGGTTTCAACATCGAGGTGTTCGCCCGAGATCTTCCCTCGGTGCGCACGCTCGAAACCGGCCCCGACGGGCAGCTCTACGCAGTGCTCTCCGGCGAGGGTCGCGTCATCCGGTTCGATATCGATGCATCCCGGCCCGCACCGGTGCCGATCGCCGACAACCTGAATCGTCCCTACGGCCTCGCTTTCCACGACGGCGACTTGTATGTGGGCGAGGAACACCAAGTGGTCCGGCTGTCCGGCACAGACTTCCGACAGCGTACCGTGGTAGTGCCCGATCTCCCGCGCGGCGGCCACTGGACGCGCGAGCTGGTGTTCGGTGCCGATGGGATGCTCTACGTATCGGTGGGATCGAGCTGCAACATCAGCGAGGAGCGCGATGAGCGGCGCGCGGCGGTGAGCCGCTATCGGCCCGATGGCTCGGGCGGACGCGTGGTCGCCAGCGGGCTCCGCAACGCGGCTGGACTGGCGGTGCACCCGGGCACCGGTGAGCTCTGGGCGAGCCAGAACGAGCGCGACAACCTGGGCGATGACCTGCCGCCCGAGGAGATCAACGTGCTGTCCGACGGCTCCGACTTCGGCTGGCCCTACTGCTTCGGCCGGCGTTTGCCCAACCCCGAGTTCCGGGATCAGGCCGGCCGATGTGCCGCGACCACGCCGCCGGCGTTGGAGATGCAGGCCCACTCCGCGCCCCTCGGGATGACGTTCTACACGGGAGAGCAGTTTCCCGATAGATACAGGGGCGACCTCTTCGTCGCCTTCCACGGCTCCTGGAACCGCACCGTCCCGACCGGCTACCTGCTGGCGCACGTGGAGGTTGAGGGGGGCCGGCCGGTCTCGTACACGCCGTTTGCGGAAGGGTGGCTTCGGCCGAACGGGGACGTGACAGGCCGCCCTGTCTATCCCGCCACCGGGAGTGACGGCAGCCTCTTTCTCTCGGATGACGAGGGCGGGCGCATCTACCGCATCCGCTGGGTTGGAACCTGAGCCACCGTCCGCCCTATCGTGCCGCTGCCCTCTCTGGGGCGTGCCTCTTCATCCTCTACGTGCTCACGCTCTCGCCGAGCACGGCGTTCTGGGACACGAGCGAGTACATCGCTACCGGGCACATCCTGGGCATTCCGCATCCCCCAGGGAACCCGCTGTTCGTTGTTCTCGCCCGGGTTTGGAGCGTGCTGCTCGTGCCACTCGGGCTTCCGGTCGCCGTCCGCATCAACCTGTTCGCTGCCGCCACCGCTGCCGCCTCCGCCGGCTTCCTGTTCCTGCTCGCGCATCGTGTGGTGAGCGCCTTCGTGTCCGAGCGTTGGATGGCGCTGGCAGGGGCCAGCGCGTCCGCGATCCTCTGCGCTACAGCGTTCACGGTTTGGAACCAGGCCACCGTGAACGAGAAGGTCTACACCGTCAGTGTGCTCATCATCGCTGCCGTGTCGTGGCTGGCGCTGCTCTGGTACGACCACCGTCACGATCCTGCGAGCGACCGCTACCTTCTGGTCTCGCTCTACCTGATGGTGCTCGGCTCCACCAACCACTTGATGTCGATGCTGCCCGCGCCCGCGCTCGGCCTGTTCGTGCTCATGTCCGGCAGGGGCTTCCTGTTCCGCTCGGCGTTCTGGGTGCGCGCCGTGCCGCTCGTGGTCCTCGGCCTCTCGCTCAACTTGTTCCTGCCTGTGCGCTCTGCTCAGGATCCCGTGATCAACGAGGGCGAGCCCACGTGCGCGGGCCTGGGTGAGGCATCCGTGGCGGTATACACGAACGGGAAGATGGGTTGCCGCGCGCTCGCCGCTAACCTGCGACGCGAGCAGTACGGGAAGCCTTCCGTGACCGACAGGATGGCTCCATTCACGGCGCAGTTGATGAACTACTTTCAGTACTTCGACTGGCAGTGGAGCCGCGGCGCCGAACCTTCGCCGGTCCCCGGAAGAGCCAGGTTGCCCTTCACGCTGCTCTTCCTCGGGCTCGGGGGGGCGGGGCTGGTCGCGGTGTTCCGGGAGGACCGCCGCTGGTTCGCGTACCTGGCGGCTCTGACCGCCGTCCTCACCGTAGGTCTCGTCTTCTACCTGAACTTCCGGTACGGCTACTCCCTCGCGCCCGAAGTGGCCGATCCGACCCAGCACGAGGTCCGTGAGCGCGACTACTTCTTCATCGGCAGCTTCGCGCTTTGGGGAATGCTGGCCGGTATCGGGCTCACCTGGGCCTGGGTGACGGCGGCGCGCGCGATCGGTGGTCGCCGGGCACCTCTCGCTACTTCACCGATCTTGCTCGTAGTGCTCGTTCCGCTCCTGTTCAACTGGAGCTGGGCCAGCCGGCGGGGCGACTGGGCTGCCCGCGATTGGGCCTACGACCTGCTGATGAGCGTGGAGCCCTACGCGATCCTCTTCACCAACGGCGACAACGATACGTTTCCCCTCTGGTACCTCCAGGAAGTTGAGGGTATCCGCCGCGACGTAACCGTCGTCGTGGGTCAATACCTCCACACGCTCTGGTATCCCAAGCAGCTCCAGCGACTGACCGCTCCCGGCCGGCAGCGCCCGTTCACAGCCCCTGAGGGGACCGACCTGTTCCAGGATCCGGGGCTACCGGATTCAGCGATCTTCTCGGCGGCGCCGGATGTGCTCGACAGAGTGGCCGGGGGGCAACTCCCGGAGGATCTCACGGTAGAGTTCCCAACGCTGGCCGTCACCTACCCGGAGGAGACAGTGCTGGACCGGAGCCTTCGGATCGCTCTCGCGATCATCCGAGGGAGCGCTGGCAGGCGCCCCATCTATTTCGCGACCACCAACGGAATGATGCGCGAGCTGGGCCTACACGACTGGGGTGTGCGGCACGGCCTCGCGACCAAGCTCGACCTGTTGCCCCACGAGGTGCTGGACGATCTCGGGCACACGAAGGGACCTCCCGAGCTCGGCAGCGAGCGCTTCGACGTGGTCCGCTCCGTCGATCTGTACCGGAACGTGTACACGTATAGGGGACTTCGCAGACGGAGGATCTGGACCGACCGTTCAACGCTCAACATCCCCTGGCAATATTACGCCATGGCGATCCAGCTCGCGGACGCAGTAGAGCGGTCCGGCGGCTCGCAGGAGCTGATCGAGCAGCTACGTGCGGATGCGGAGGATTTCCAGGTCACCGCGCTCGGGGGGAGCGTAGTGGCGGAGGCAGGGAACTGACCTTCTCAAGGAACCGCGCCACGACGGTCGGGGTGCTAACCGCCGATGTCCCCGACCAAGCCTGATCCGCGCCCCCCGCTCGGACGAGACGAGCTGCTCCGCTATGCGCGCCACCTGGTTCTCCCCGAGGTGGGCGAGGCAGGGCAGCGCAGACTCAGAGCTGCGCGTGTGTTGCTGGTCGGCGCCGGTGGGCTGGGTTCGCCGGCCGCGCTCTACCTGGCCGCGGCCGGCGTGGGGACGCTGGGCATCGTCGAGTACGACCATGTCGATGTCACCAACCTGCAGCGCCAGGTACTCCACGGAACCTCCTCGGTAGGGCGCTCGAAGCTCGAGTCGGCCGCGGAGCGGCTCCACGACGTCAACCCGCACGTCGTGATCGAGCGCCATCCCGTGCGGCTCACGTCCGAGAACGCGCTCGAGATCGTGGCGCGCTACGACCTCGTGGTCGACGGCAGCGACAACTTCCCCACCCGTTACCTGGTGAACGACGCCTGCGTGTTGCTCGGGAGGCCCGACATCTACGGCGCGGTTCTTCGCTGGGAGGGTCAGGTCGCCGTATTTGGTGCCCCGGACGGGCCGTGCTACCGCTGCCTGTTTCGGGAGCCCCCTCCGCCAGGGCTGGTGCCCGACTGCGCGGAGGGTGGCGTCCTCGGAGTGCTTCCAGGGGTCATCGGGTCGCTCCAGGCGCTGGAAGCGATCAAATGGATCCTCGGCAGGGGCGAGCCGCTCGCCGGTCGGTTGGTGATCTTCGATGCGCTCGAGCTGACTTTCCGTGAGGTGCGGCTGTCGCGCGACCCCGCCTGCCCGGTGTGCGGAGATCGCCCCACCCAGACTGGACTCATCGACTACGAGCTGTTCTGTGGGCTTGGCGCTACGGCGGACGCGTCGGCCGAGTCGGGACTGCACGGGGCGCAGGGTACTGCCCCGGACGCGGAGCCGAGCGAGACGGGTGACGAAATCGACGTGCAGGCCCTCGAGCACGCGCTGAGGCGCCCGGAACCTCCGGTCCTCGTGGATGTGCGGGAGCGCTGGGAGTGGGACGTCGGCAACCTGGAGGCGCTCGGGGCCGTGCACATCCCACTGGCCGAGTTGTTCGACCGTGCCGACGAGCTGCCGGAGGGGCGTCCGGTCATTGCCTACTGCCGTGTTGGGAACCGGAGTCTGAACGCGATCGAATACCTGCGAGCCGCGGGCTACGAGGCGCGAAGCCTGCGCGGCGGCCTGACCGCTTGGGCGCAGCGGGTGGATTCCTCGGTGACGGTGGCGTGAGCGCGCGGGCCCGGGCCGCGGCCCACGAGCGCAGCGCAGGGACGCGGCAGCGCGTGGTGGTGTGCGGTGCCGGTTTCGGTGGTCTATGGGCGGCGCGCGCGTTCGCGCGCGCCGCTCTCCATCTCGACGTGCTGCTGATCGACCGTAACAACTACCATACATTCTTCCCCCTCCTCTACCAGGTCGCCGCCGCCGAGCTCGGCCCGAGCGACATCGCTTATCCGGTCCGGTCGATCCTACGCCGCACTGGAATTCGTTTCCGAATGGCGGAGGTGACGTCCCTCGACCTCGTCGGTCGGACCATCACGGTCGATTCCGAGCTGCTCCCCTACGACCGGCTCGTGCTTGCGCTCGGAAGTGTCCCCAACGACTTCGGTGTTCCTGGCGTTGCCGAGCACGCATTCCTCCTGCGCTGGATGCACGACGCGATCCCGCTGCGCACGCACGTGCTCTCGCGCTTCGAGAAGGCCGCGGCAGAGCGTGATCCAGGGTTACGGCGGCGGATGCTCACTTTCGTAATCGTCGGGGGTGGCCCGACCGGGGTCGAGTTCGCAGGGGCGCTCGCCGAGCTACTACACGGTCCTCTCGTCCGGGACTATCCTGACATCGGCGAGCACGAGACCCGCATCGTGCTGCTCGAGGCGGCAGCCGGCCTGCTGAGGTCGATGCCGGAGCACCTCGGCGCCTATGCCGCCGACCGGCTCCGCTGCAGACGCGTGGAGGTACGCGTCGGAACCACGGTGGAGCGGATCTCCGCGACCGATGTGCGGCTCGCGGGCGGCGAGGCGATCCCGACCGAGACGGCAGTGTGGACCGCCGGCGTGAAGGGCGATCCGCGCGTGGCGGAGTGGGGTCTCCCCGTGGGACGGGGTGGTCGCGTTCCCGTGCATCCGACGCTCCAGCTCGCGGAGCACCCTGCCGTCTACGTGGTGGGGGACCTGGCGCTTCTCGACGAGGACGGAGAAGCCCTCGCCCAGGTCGCACAGGTTGCCATGCAGCAAGGGGCACACGCGGCCGAGAACATCGTGCGCGAATTCCGCGGGCTGCCGCTGCGTTCCTTCCACTACAACGATTCGGGGGTGATGGCGGTGATCGGTCGAAACGCCGCTGTGGCCGACCTCAGGGGGAGGACCTTCAGGGGTTTCCCTGCGTGGATGCTTTGGCTCGGCATCCATATCACCTGGCTGATCGGCTTCCGCAACCGGGCCCTGGTACTGATCAACTGGGCTTGGAACTACATCTCCTTCAGCCGCTCCGTGCGGCTGATTCTTCCTACTGCGCGCAGGCGGGGCACCCGCACCTAGAAGCGCGCCAACTCGACGATCCCGTCAAACACGTCCTGCGTCTGAGGTAGGATCACGTCCTCGACCTCCGGGGCGTAGGCGACCCAGGTGTCCTTGGACGCGATGCGGCGGACCGGTCCGTCCAACCAGGAAAAGAGGTCTCCGGCGATGCGAGCGGCCACCTCGGCACCGAGCCCGTAGGTGAGCGCGTCTTCGTGCACGACGAGCGCCTTTCCGGTCTTCTTCACGGATTCGCCGATCCGGTCTAAGTCGAGCGGAGAGAGAGTCCGCAGGTCGATCACCTCGGTCTCGATACCCTGCTCGTCGGACGCACGCCACGCCGCATCCAGGCTGCGCTTCACCAGCGCACCGCACGTCACCAGCGTAAGGTCGGTCCCCCCACGCACGACCCTGGCCTTACCGAACGGGATCATGAAGTCAGGCCCCGGGTCGCGTCCCTTGTTGTAGACCTGTCGGTACAGGTGCTTGTGTTCGAGGAAGATCACGGGATCCTCGCAGCGGATAGCCGTACGCAGCAGCCCACTGGCATCCTCCGCGGTGGCCGGCATCACCACGTGCAGGCCGGGTGTGTGGGCGAACAGCGTCACTCCCGTCTGCGAATGGTAGATGGCACCACCCCTTAGGTAGCCCCCGTAGGTGACGCGTAGCACGACCGGCGCCTGCCAACTCCCGTTGGTGCGGTAGCGCATGGTAGCGAGCTCGTTGCGAATCTGCTGGAAGGCTGGCCAGATGTAGTCAAAGAACTGGATCTCGACCACGGGCTTGATTCCGCGCAGCGCCATGCCGATTGCGCGGCCGACGATGTTCGCCTCGGCGAGGGGTGAGTTGAATACGCGAGCCCCACCGAAGCTCGCCTGGAGGCCGGCCGTGACCTTGAAGACCCCCCCTTTGCCACGGCATTCCTTGAACGCCCCTTCGCGCGATGCGTCGGCTACGTCCTGGCCGAAGATCACCATGCGCGGGTCCCGCTCCATCTCGTCACTCATGCAGGTGTTGAGCAGGTCCACCATGGTGAGATCGCGACCACCCCGGTATTGCGGCTCATCCTCGGTGTCGAAGTCGGGTCCGGTCGGATCGACGCGCTCCGAGTAGAGGTGGAGGGTCGCGGTTTCCGGTCCGGGCTGCCTGTGCGTGAGCGCCTCCTCGGCCGCCTCGCCCACTACGCTTTGCACCTCGCGCTCGAGCGTGCGCAACTCCTCCTCTGTGGCCACCTCCATCTGGACCAGCAACCTGCGCGTACGTACGAGCGCGTCCTTACGCTCCTCCTCTTCGCGCTCGGCGGCCGTGCGGTACAGGCGCTCGTCGTCCGTGAGGGAATGCGAGTAGGGGCGCGTGCAGTGCGCGTGCAGGAAGCCCGGACCTCTCCGTTGCCGCGCCCAGTGTACTACCTTGCCAGCTGCCCGGTAGGTGTCCTGCAGGTCAGTACCGTCGCACTCGATCACGTGCAGGTCCGGGAAGCCCGAGACGAGCCTGGAGATGCTTCCGCCCGCTGTCTGCACCTCCACGGGCACGCTGATGGCGTATTCGTTGTCCTGGATGGCGAAGACGACGGGCAATTTGAGGTTGCAGGCGGTGTTGAGCGCTTCCCAGAATTCCCCTTCCGACGTGGTGCCCTCCCCGCTGCCGACCAGCACGACTTCGTCGTCCTCAACCCGACCGAGAGCCTCGCGAATTCCAGGCACCAGCCCCGCTCGGAAACCCGCCTCCGCGGCGCCCACAGCGTGGAGGAACTGCGTCCCGGTCGGGGAAGAACTTGGACCGATGTGCAGGCTGGGACTGCTGAAATGCGCGGGCATCTGCCGCCCGCCGCTCATCTCGTCGTCGTGGGCGGCGACCGCCTGGAGGAAGTGGTCGAGGGGGGTCTGTCCGAGCGCAAGAGAGAGCGCCCGGTCGCGGTAGTAGAGGAAGAACCAGTCGTGTCCCGGCCGAAGGTGCTCGGCGAGTGTGACCCCGACGGCTTCGTGCCCGGCGCCCGAGATCTGGAAGAACGTCTTGTTTTGACGCCTCAGGGCAATCTCTCGGTCGTCGATACGCCGGGCAGTCACCATGGTGCGGTACATGCGGAGAAGCTGCTCTCCAGTGAGCTGCTGCAGGTCCCGCGTGCTCTGGATGCCGGTCTCGATGGCCATGCGCCCCAAGTATAGGGAGGGGGGGGGTGAGGGGCGACTCCCCAGGACGTGAAGAGGCCGACTCGCGTTGCAGGCAACCCAGATGGCTCACGACACCGACGCTTCGGTCACTATTCGGTGCGCTCCAACTCGAGGAGCACGGCGTACCGCTCGGGCCGCGTCGGTTCGGAAGCCCTGGGGGCGGGGGCGAGCTCGATCAGAGTAACTCGTACGCGGTTCCAGGTCGCGGAGCGGGGCTCCAGAGACGTGTGAAGTTCGAGAGGGAAGGTCGGGCCGGTCCCAGCGGTGATCCCCAGCTGGACGACCCCGTCACCCATCCAGACGCAAACCGCGTCGATCGGGCAACGTGAGTCGGCGAGTACCTGCGTGAACGCCAACCTCAGGACGCTACCGCCCACTTGGCGCTCTTTACCGAGCCTGAGCGTGATCTGGATCGGGCCGGCCGTCAGCGCGGCGTCGATGCTCGCGGATGAGTCGGGGTGCAGCTCGGGCTGAACGCTTCCGCTGCAGGCCGTCGCCGCGAGTACCACGGCGAGCGCAAGGAATCGCGTCATCGTCGAGTTCCTTTCCCACTTTCCCGCTTCCGAGTCCACCGCTGACCGAGGTGCGGCATGCACCATGAACGATCGAGGTGCTGCGTCGTGACGGGGGTGAGCCACTGGGCCAGCGGACCCCGGGTTTTCCATCGACACGCGCTCACCTTTAGCTTAACCGGATATGTCCGAAGGAAGCGCCACTCCGCCCCCGACCACCGGGCGCGCCGAGCCTCTTGTCCCACCGGCTCCCGCGCCTGCGCGCCGCTACGACCGTTCCATCGTGCAGGGTCCGCTCTCGCCCGCGGTCTGGAAGCTCGCCTGGCCCACGATGCTCCAGAACATCATCGGCGGCCTCCAGGGGCTCATCGACCACGCCATGGTGGGCCACTACGTCGGCTTCGCCGGCAACGCTGCGATCGGCGTGAGCTGGCAGATCTTCTTGGTCGTGGTTGTCTTCATCAGCTCGCTCTTCACCGGGATGAGTGTCCTGGTCGCGCGCTTCGCCGGCGCAAACGACCACGACAAGGTGGACCGCACCGTCTATCAGGCCTTCCTGACCGCGATCGGGATCTCGCTCGGCGTGATGGCGCCGCTCGGCTACCTGCTCGGACCGAGCCTGTTGGACCTGGTCAACGCGGCACCTGAAGTTCAGCGGGAGGCTCTCCCGTACCTCCGCATCATGTTCGTATTCAGCAGTGGCCTGCTGGTCTTCTTCATGTTGGGCGGGGCTCTGCGGTCTGCCGGGGACGCGCGCACGCCGCTTCGCCTGGGCATCACGGTCACCGTGCTCAACATCGCACTCAACGTGACGCTGATCCGCGGGCTCGGTCCGATTCCCGCCTTCGGGACGGCCGGTGCCGCCATGGGCACGGTGATCGCGTCCGGCATCGTCGCGCTGTATGCGCTCGGGCGGCTCTGGTTCGGCGGATGGGTGGTGGCCTTCCCCCGCCACCGCCTGGGGCCGGACTGGGAGATCATCCGGGCTCTGTTCCGATTCGGGCTCCCGACCGGCGTACAGGGGATCGCGATGAACCTGGGCGGGCTGCTTCTGATCGCTTTCATCGGGTCTCTCGCGGAGAGCGCCGCGGCCCAGGCTGCGTACGCTGTTTCCTATACGCAGCTCTTCTCGCTCGTCACGTGGACCTCCGTCGGGTTGATGGGTGCGGCGGCGGCTGTGGCGGGGCAGAATCTGGGCGCGGGCCATCCCGACCGCGCCGAGGCGGCGGTACATGCAGCCGCCCGGGTCGCCTTCGTGAGCGCGCTGGGGGTGGGAGCGCTCTTCCTCTTGTTCCCAGGCCTGCTGCTCGGTGCGTTCGGGCTCGACGAACCGGTCGTGCTCGAGATCGGCGTTCAGCTGCTGCGGGTGCTAAGCCTGTCCGGTCTGTTCGTCGCGGTTGCGCTGACGTACACGGGAGGTCTGCAGGGCACCGGCGATACCAAGAGCCCGCTCTACATCTCCATCGTCTCGCAGGTCATCGTTCCGCTTGGGCTCTGCGTCCTGATCCAGACCACCTCGCAGCTCGATCCGATCGACATCTGGCTCGCCATTCTGGCCGGGCACATGACCCGCTGTGGACTCAGCGTGCTGCGATTCAATCAAGGAAAGTGGCGTAGCATCAGGGTGGAGCTCCACGCCCCTTCGTAGCTCGTCACTCCGGTCGGCCGGCGCGCCGTAGATCCTCCTCGAGGCGACTCGGATCTTGGATGGGTAGCCCGCAGACGCGTGCGCGGCATAGGTAGGCGGCGGGGCGGCCGTCCGGCGCTTCCTTTCCCTCGAGTAGCGGGACCCGCTCCTCCCGCGATTCCGTCGGCGCGCAGCCCGTGACCAAGCGGCCGGGTACGAGCGGCTTCAGCGCGGCTCCGAGCAGGGCAGCTGTCTGCGCCCGGCCCCGGTCACCCACGATCACCACCTCGACCGGCTCGGCGAGCTCGGCTTCCAACGCGCACAGCAGGTGCCCGAAGGCGGTTGGCCAGCGCGCAATCGCTCCCGCCTCCCGCAGTAGGGCGGCGGTTGCCGTCCGACGCCAGTCTTCGCGCTCGAACAGCCGGCTCGCGCGCAGCAGCAACTCCACTGCCATGGAGCCGCCCGACGGCAGTGCGTTATCGGTAGGCTCACGGGGCCGCACGACGAGCGCCTCCGCGTCCGACGCGGTGTCGTAGAAGAGCTGCTCGTCCGGATCCCAGAAGCGAGCTAGCAGATCCTCGATCAACCTGCTCGTCTCGGGCAGCCAGACCGGTTCCAGAGTGGCCTCGTGCAGGGAGAGCAGGGCGTTGCCGAGGGCCGCGCGGTCGTCGAGCAGAGCCGGGATCTTGGCTACACCGTCGGTCCACACGTGCATTGGCCGACCTTCCGGGTCGCGAACTTGGTCGAGCAGGAAGCGGGCGCCGGAGCGAGCCGGGTCCAGGTAGTCGGCACGTCCGAGTGCGCCGCCAGCCTCGGCCAGCGTGCGCACCATGAGCGCGCTCCAGCCGGCGATCACCTTCACGTCGCGGAACGGCTCCGGCCGGTCTGCCCGAGCCTCCAGCAGACGCTTTCGCGCCGCGGTGAGGCGGGTATCGAGAGCGTCGGGCGTGATCCCTTCGGCGCGTGCGATCGCCGTCGGATCGTGCGGCAGGTGCAGGATGTTCCGGCCCTCGAAGTTGCCCTCCGCGCTAACGTCGTATACCCGTCGGAAGAGCGGCGCGTCGGCGGGACCGAGCGCCGCCTCCACCTCCTCGGGCGTCCAGACGTAGAAGCGCCCTTCCTCTCCCTCGGAGTCGGCGTCGCGCGCGGCCAGGAAGCCGCCTTGGGGGTCTCGCAGGTCGGCCAGCACGTAGTCGATCGTGCTCGTGGAAGCGGCTCGGAGATCAGCGGCGCCGGTGGCTTGCCATCCCTCCAGATACGCGCGTGCGATCAGCGCGTTGTCGTAGAGCATCTTCTCGAAGTGGGGGACCAGCCAGCGCGCGTCCACCGAGTAACGGTGGAATCCTCCGCCGAGGTGGTCCCGCATCCCCCCGGCCGCCATCCGGCGCAACGTATGAACCGCCATGGTCAGGGCCTGCTCGTCGCCCGTGCGGTGGTGATGACGGAGCAGGAAGCCGAGCAGCATCGGCTGCGGGAACTTGGGCGCGCCTCCGAAGCCGCCGTGTACCGGATCGAAGTTCGCGGCCAGCGCGCGCGCCGCGTGCGCCGCGAGGCGCTCGTCCGCTGCGGGCGCGTGGGGTGCGTCGGACCCGTCCGCGCGCGCTCGAGCGGTGGTCGATTGTGCCAACGCCTGCCTGATCTCGTGCGCCGACTCCTCCACCCGCGCGCGGTCCCTCTCCCACGCGCCGCGCACCGCCTCCATCACCTCGCGGAACGACGGCATGCCCTGCCTTCGCTCTGGAGGGAAGTAGGTGCCGCCGTAGAAGGGCGCCCCCTCCGGGGTGAGAAAGACGGTCAGCGGCCAGCCTCCGTGCCCGGTCATCGCCTGAACCGCGCGCATGTAGATCTGGTCCACGTCCGGGCGCTCCTCGCGGTCCACCTTCACCGGGACGAACCCGGTGTTCATCGCCTCCGCCGTGACCGGGTCTGCGAAGGACTCGCGCTCCATCACGTGGCACCAATGGCAGGCCGAGTATCCGATCGAGAGCAGCAGGGGTCGGTCGGTGGCACGCGCGAGTGCGAACGCTTCGTCGCCCCACGCGTTCCAGTGGACCGGGTTGTGAGCGTGCTGGAGAAGGTACGGACTGGTTTCGCGGGCGAGACGGTTCACGACCGTCGGTCGGCTCCGCCTTCCGGGTCGCCTGCCCGCTCGGCGGGAACCGGCTCAGTGAGCGGCTCGAGCTCATCCTCGTTGAACTCGCGTTGCTCGGTCTCGTCGTCTAGCACCACGCCGTAGCGCTGGGGTCGGTACTCGTCAGTCTCCAAGATCAGTCCGGTACGACCGACCAACCCGGGGTCGAGGGGATATTGCCCGCGCCGGACCCGCACCCGCGTCCCCTGCGCATGGCGGAACGTCCGGATCACGCGCTCACCGCCCCGCCAGGTCGGGAACCTGAACGCCTCGTGCGATCTGGCGAATCACATGGCGCGCGAGCAGGTCGGGTGAGCCATGTGGCTCCTCGCCGAGCACGCGCGCCACAGTGACGCGCCGCCCGTCTGCGCACACCAGGCTGACGAACGCGGCAGCGCACCGTTCGAGCCGGATCGGCAGGTCACACGGCGAGTCCACCCACATCCCTGCCACCGCCACCCGAGGGTCACCCTGCTGGAGTGAAACGACCAGATCGTCCACCGCCGCCTCTGGCACCCGGTGTGCAGCGAGGAAGGACGGCATGCCGGCGATCAGGAGCGCGAGCAACAGCTCGGCCTCCCCTCTCGGGGTCCCGGCGTGGTCCGCGGAGGTGACGCTGAACAACACCGGGTAGGGAGGGGTCACGAAGGCGTTGATCTTGGGCATGGTCTCAGTCTCGCGCTCGGCGTGCGGCTGACGCAAGCGTTGTATCCGACGCCATCTGTTCCTACTATACGAACACGGGAAGTCGTTGGAAATGTGGATGTTCGGCGCTCGCGAGAGCGAGGCTTGAGCCGACGGAGGGCTTGCCCGACGTGCCTTCGCCAGCTTGGAGCTTGGCCCGTGCCGCCTTCGCACGGCCGGGCATGATACCCGACCTGGTGTCGGCGGCGTGGGCGTTTCGGAGGCGGGACTGGTATCGGAGGCCGCCGTTCCTCCCGCTCCCGCCCACGAGCTATGTGAGGTGGAGGATGGAGACGGCCTACGGCGATCCCGACGCGGTGCCCTCGGTCGAGGAGCTGGGTCGGTTCCTGCGCTGGGCACGTCGGATGCGGCAAGGGGTTGCGCTCCGGAGAAAGGAGGGCCGATGGGTAAGCTGATCCTCGTCGTCATCGTCGGCTTGGCGGCCGCGTTGTACTTTCCGGACTCGCGAGCCATCGTCCTCGAGAAGGGAGAACCGGTGTTGCGGCCGGTCTTCCGTTGGTCGGCCGAGCGCGAGATCGAGGAGATCATCCGTGGCGTGCAGCAGATGGAGAACGTCGAGCGGCGCCTGCCCGACCGCCGTGGATGGGTCACGTGGGTGGAATCGCGTTACGTCGGCGACGCCTCGCGCGACCCGTGGGGCAACCTCTATGCGTTCGAGGTAAAGGACGACTCTTTCGCTGTGAGCTCGTTCGGCCCCGACCGGCTTCAGAAGACCGGGGACGACATCCGCGACGTGCGGGTGCGAAACTGGCGGGCGAAGTAGCCCGACGGCCGCCGACCGAGGGACCGAGTAAGCCCCGCTTTGCCCAGCCTTCCGCCGCTCCTGGACCTGATCACGGTCCACGGTCCGTGGCTCCTCTTCCTGCTCGCGGTCCTCGAGACCTCCTTCGTCACCGGGTTGGCGGTGCCGAGCGGGGTCGCCACCTCACTGGCCACCGCTGTTGCGCTGGAGCAGGGTGCTTCGCTCTTCCCCGTGGCGCTCGCCGCGGGCGCGGGGGGTGCGATCGGTGACTCGATCGGGTTCTGGATCGGCAGAGTGGGCCGTGTGCGTTGGCAGGAGGGCTCGGGCAGGCTGGCGATCCGGGGTCGGCGGATCCGGGCTCGGGCGTCCCGCTGGTTCGGAGGTGCCCCCTTCCTCTCGGTCACCGTGGCGCGGCTGATCTCCTTTGTTCGTACCGTGATGCCCATGACCGCGGGCATGAGTGACCTGAGTTACCGCAGGTATCTCCCGTACGACGTCGCCGGTGTGTTCCTGTGGGGCGCCTTCTACATGACCGGCGGCGCGGCCGCCGGCCAGGGCTGGAGCTGGGCAGCGGACGCACTCGGCGTGGGTGGTGCGCTCCTTCTGGGGGGCTTGGTCGCGGGAGCTGTGTGGATGACGCGGCGGCGGCGTGCCACGAGAACTGGACGTTCTTCGACGCGGGGGAGGGGGTGAGCCTGCGCTCGATCGCGCTGACCGGAAGCGTCGGCGCGGGTAAGTCCGAGGTGGCCCGGGCTTGGACGGATGCGGGAGTGCCGGTGGTGAGCGCTGACGAGCTGGCGCGTGTCGTGGTCGCACCGGGTACAGACGGTCTCGCCGAAGTGCGCCGCGCGTTCGGCGATGCAGTGATCCGCCCAGACGGCACACTGGACCGGTTGGCCATGCGGAGGCTCACCTTCCGGGACGAGTCGGCCCGACGCCGGCTCGAGGCGATCCTGCACCCGCGCATCGCTGCGCTCCGGGAGGAGTGGATGCGCATGCGCCGCGCCGAAGGGCACGTACTCGTCGCGGCCGAGATCCCTCTGCTCTTCGAGACCGGACAGGACCAGGACTTCGACGTGGTAGTCGCGGTGGATGCGCCCATGGATGCGCGGCTCCGTCGACTCTCAGAGCACCGGGGTCTCGACGACGACGAAGCACGTGGGATCATGGCTGCGCAGCTTGACCCTGCCGAGAAACGCCGCCGTGCGCACCACGTGATCATGAACGACGGATCGCTCGCGCAGCTGCGCGAGCGCGCCACCGAGGTGCTCGGCCAGCTCCGCGCCCGGGGAGGCGATCGTCCTGCGGTCGGGGGTAGTGCGGCTGCGGGTCGTGCGGCCGGGGGTCGCGAGGATACGGGCCCCGAACCGCGTGGCTCCCTCCGCATCGACTTCCACATGCACAGCTGGGGTTCGTACGACTGCCTGTCCCATCCGGAGGCGGTGCTGGCTGCGGCGCGGAGCCGAGGCGTGGAGCGGATAGCGCTCACCGATCACGACCGCTTGGACGTCGCGATTGCCATGTCCGAGCGCTATCCCGATGCAGTGATCCCCGCCGAAGAGGTCCGCACCGCCGAAGGGATCGACGTGATCGGGCTCTACCTGCACACGGTGATCCCGAGGGGCACTCCGGCGCGTGCGGTCTGCGAGCGGGTCCGCGAGCAGGGCGGACTGGTCTACCTGCCCCACCCGTATGCTGGCGGGAAGGGGGGTGGTGGGCGGTTGGCCGAGGCGCTCGCGTCCCACGTCGACGTGATCGAGGTGTTCAACGGCCGGCTGCACGATCCGCGGCTGAACGCGCTCGCCGGCGACCTCGCCGAGCGCCACGGGCTCGCGCGCGGGGCCGGGTCGGACGCCCATACGGTCCGCGAGGTCGGACGCAGTTGGGTAGAGCTGCCCTTGCATCCCAACCGTGCGGTCGCATTGATGGAGGCGCTGGGGCAGGGCCGGATCAATGGCACGACATCCCGCCGGTGGGTACACCTTGCGTCCACGTGGGCGAAGATCCGCCATCGCATGCCAGGCACTCCGGGACCCGGGCGAGCACCGGACTGAGAAAGGAACTCCTTTGGGCGACGCCCGAAGCCAGGGCCAGAACCAGGGCGGGATCAAGGCACAGAACCGCCCTATCCGGTACCGTACGCCGGAGCATCGCAAGGGGGCGGTGCGCGAAGCGCTGGACGCGCTGCGCGGCTCGCGTCACGCTGTCCTCACCACCCACCTGAACGCGGATGGGGACGGTGTCGGTTGCCAGATCGCGATGGCGGCCTGGATGCGGGCGCTGGGTGGTCGAGTCTGGATCGTCAATCCGACGCCGTTCCCCGACATGTTCCGTTTTCTCGTGCCGGACGGCGACTGGGTCCTGGACGTTGGGTCGCCCGAAGCGCGCGAGGCGTGCGCGCAGGCGGACCTGGCCGTTGTGTTGGACACGGGCGAGATGCCGCGCATCGGCCGCGTCAAACCGATGATCGATGGTGTGCCAACCGTCGTGGTGGACCACCACCAGCCAGGTGAGCAGCCGATCGGCGGGGTATCGCTCCGCGATCCTGGGGCCTGCGCCACGGGGGAGTTGGTCCAAGACCTGGTGCTGGCCTGCGACGGCCCATGGCCGCGTGCCACACTTGACGGGATCTACGTCGCGATCCTGACCGACACGGGCTCGTTCCGCTTCAGCAACTCGACGCCGGACGCCCACCGGATCGCGGCCGACCTGATCGCCGACGGGGCAGATCCCGAAGAGCTGCATCGCCACGTCTACGGAGCCGCCCCCCTGCGCCGCCTTCGCCTTCTGGCCAGGGCGCTCGCCACGCTCGAGATGGACGAGGCCGCGGGAATCGCCTGGATGCGTGTGCCCGACAAGATCGATGGAGCGGATCCTAAGTCCGAGGACGTGGAAGGGATCGTGGACTATCCGCGCTCCATAGCCGGCGTGGAGGTAGGGATGGTCTTCCGCCGTACGGCGAGCGGGGGCACCAAGATCTCATTCCGGGCCAACGGGCCTGTGGACGTCAACGCCCTCGCACGCGAGTTTGGCGGTGGCGGACACATCAAAGCGTCCGGAGCCCTGGTAGAGCGGCCGCCCACGGACGTGATTCCGCGTGTAGTCGAGGCGACCCGGCGCGCCATCCATGCTGCTGGTATTCGAACGCCGAACGACGAACCCCAGGGCTTCCCCCGAGCCGGTCGCGAGGAACGAACTTGAAGAACGAGTCGGGGCCGGGCGTGCCGGAAGGGCTCCCGCGCACGATCCGCAGCATCGTTGACCTGCTCGGCATCGAGGATGTGGACCGCCTGTGGATCTTTCCACCCCTGATCCGGGGTCGCAAGGAGTGGGGCTTGGTCGTCGCCACTGTGTTCACGGGGTCGGATGATCGTAGGAGGTTGTTGAGTGCGGCCTACACCGCCGAACGAACGGGCGAAGGTCTATCCCTTTCACATGACGTCAACGAGCAGGGCGACGCACCACCGGACCGGCTGCCCCGCGTGATGAACGGCGTCACCCGGCGAGCCGGCGACGACCTGGGCGAGCCGCGCGAGGTTGTTGTGGACGGGAGACCGGAAGCCTTCGAAGAGTTGATGGCGGAGTTCGATCCTGCGCTGCTGGAGTCAGCCAACTCGTCCGTGAACCCGTGATGACTCACCCTTTTGTCCGCCTCTTCTCGCGGTACCTGCGAGAGCAGGAGCTGCCGATCACTCAGCAGCGAGAGGCGGTCGCACAGGCCGTGTTCTCCTCGAGCGGACATCTGTCGGTCGAGGAGATCGAACAGCGACTGCGCCGGGGTGACGAGCGCATTGGTAAGGCCACGATCTATCGAACTTTGGACCTGCTCGTGAAGAGCAAGCTGGTGGAGGAGCACGATTTTGGTGAGGGTTTTAAGCGTTATGAGCACCGGTTGTCGCGACAGCCGGTGCACGAGCATCTCATCTGTATCGAGTGTGGCACCGTGGCCGAGTTCCGCAGCGAGGAGCTGAAGAGAATCGAAGAGCGTGTGCTGCGTGAGCTCGGATTCGAGCCAACGCGCCACCGCCTCGAGATCTACGGCCTTTGCGAGGTCTGCCGGCGTGCGGGAGTCGAACTCCCGGCGAGCGGGCTCAGCTGCCCGATCGAAACCGTATGAGTGGCCGATCGCCCCGTACCGGGGCGATCGGGGTTGATACACGAAGCCGTTGCGTGGCCAGCGGGAACACGTAGAATTCGCACGCTCCGTGCTTGGGGGGTGGAGGCGGCAGTCGGCGCCTTCACCCTTTGTCCTTGCGAGCGAGTTCCGTACCGGGCCCGGCTCTGGACACGCTGCGGCCACTGATAGGAGGCGAGAGGAGGCAAGGTGTTCCAGGGCGAGCAGCTCGTTCCCAAGAAGATCTTCTTCACGACGGGAGTGGGTGTTCACAAGGAGAAGCTCACTAGCTTCGAGATGGCGCTGCGTGACGCACGGATCGCCCAGCACAACCTCGTGCGGATCTCCTCGATCTTCCCTCCCGACTGCGAAGTGGTAGAGCGGGACGAGGGCGCGAAGTTGCTTCGACCCGGGCAAGTAGTCTTCTGCGTGCTTTCCGAGGCCGCCAGCAACGAGCCCTCCCGGCGCGTAGGTGCCGCGATCGGGGTCGCGATGCCTGCCGATCGCGATCACTACGGCTACATCTCTGAGCATCATGCCTTCGGGCAGTCCGAGAACAAGATGGGTGACTACGCCGAAGACCTGGCAGCTCAGATGCTCGCTACCGTGCTGGGCGCCGACTTCGACCCGGACACTGCATGGGACGAGCGGCGCGAACAGTGGAAGCTCTCCGGTCTCGTGGTGGACACGGTCAATCACACGATCGTTGCCGAGGCACCCGAAGACGGCCATTGGGTGACCGTAGTGGCTGCCGCGGTATCGTGCGGCTGAGCAGCGGCCGAAGCGACGCCTGAATCAGGACCTGAGGGGGGGCGAGGGCCCGCCGCTGCTTCCCTCGCTAGCCGCGCGTCCCACGGGCCGACCCGTCGTCGGGTTGCCCGCGCCGTCCACCCGGTCGACCTTTCGTCCCGGTTTCGCCATGAACGACTCCCCCCGCATCCTCGCGCTTCCCGACGGGGAAGAAGTCGGGCGCGCCGTTCCCGGCTCGCTCGCTCTCTTCCCATGGAAGGCGATGGACCGTGCCGCCGGCGATCCCGTGGTCGCGGGCAACACGCTGAAGCTTCAGTTCGAGGGACCGCATACGTTCGACGCCTGGATTGAGGCGATCGAGGGTGCCGAAAGGTTCGTCCATTTCGAGAACTACATCCTGAGGGACGATCGGGTCGGCCGCGTGTTCCGCGAGGCCCTGGTGGCCAAGGCGCGCCAGGGCGTCGCCGTGCGGCTGCTGTACGACTGGATTGGTTGTTGGGCGACGCCGTCGCGTTACTGGCGTCCTTTCGGCGAGGTTGGGGTCGAGGTGCGCGCGTTCAACCGGCCTTCGGTCCGCGACCCGCTCGGCGTCCTGCAGCGCGATCATCGCAAGCTCGTGTGCGTGGACGGTCGCGTCGCGTTCGTCGGTGGCTTTTGCGTAGGGGAAGAGTGGGCCGGCAGTGGCGAGCAGCCGCCCTGGCGTGACACCGGGGTCGAGATCGCCGGACCGGCGGCCGCGGTTGCTGGACGCACCTTCGAGCGGGTCTGGGCCTTGCTGGGCGATCCGGTTCCCGAGGAGTCGCGCATGTCGCCGGACGGCGAGCCGCTTGCCGGCGGCACGCCGGTGTGGGTGATCGACGGAGCGCCAGGACGCTCGCGGGTCTACCGTACGCTCCAGCTTGTGGCGGCGCATGCGCAGCGCCGAATCTGGATTACCGACCCCTACTTCCTCGCCCCCCGCCCTGTGGCCGAAGCCCTCGGTGCCGCGGCACGCGACGGTGTGGACGTGAGGATACTGCTGCCCGCCCACAACAACTGGCCTTGGGTGGGCAGCTTATCACGTGGCGGCTACCGCTCGCTGATGGAAGCGGGGGTTCGGCTGTTCGAGTGGCAGGGCCCCATGATCCACGCCAAAACATCGGTCGCGGACGGCGTCTGGAGCCGGGTCGGGTCGAGCAACCTGAACGCCGCGAGCCTTCTGGGGAACTGGGAGATCGACGTGGGTGTGGTCGACGAGGGCGTGGCAGGTCAGCTCGAGGGTTTGTTCCTTGCGGATCTGGCTTCCTCGGTGGAGATCGTGCTCCCGCGTCGTCATCTCTCGCTACTTCGAGCGGCGGCGCAGGAAGAGGTTTCGCCTGGTGAGCCCGAGACACCGAAAACGCCGATCGAACCCGAGGGCAAGCTGCAGGAGCGCCTCGGGCGCCGACGCCTGCAGCCCAGGGCGGGGGGGGGTAGCATCGGGTGGCGGCTAGCCGACCTGGTACGGACCGGGCGCACCCTTGGCGACGCGCTCGCCGGGCATCGCACCCTGGGGCGTGAAGATCGCACCGTGCTCGGAACGGGTGCCGTGTTGCTTCTGCTGTTGGCAATCGTGGCCGGCTTCCTTCCGCGTCTGATCGGTTTGCTGGTGGCGATCGTCGCCGGGTGGCTGGGCTTGGTGACCTCCGTGCGCGCGCTCCTGCAGGCGCGGCGGGCACGCATCGAGGAACGCGGGCTTCGGCAGGCGTACGAGCGGTTCGACGGGACGGACGAGTAGCGTGGAGGGGTCGGTCAGCGTCGTGATCGCGCTCACCGCCGGGCTGCTGTCGTTTCTGTCTCCCTGTGTCCTCCCGTTGGTCCCGAGTTACCTGTGCTTCGTCACCGGCATGAACCTGGACGAGATCCAGGAGAGCGCCGACCAGGCGCACGTGCTCACGCACTCGGTGCTGTTCGTGAGCGGCTTCACCGTTGTGTTCGTGCTGCTGGGCGCCTCCGCATCCTTTCTGGGCCGAGCGATGCTGGCCTATGAGATGTGGATCGCACGTATCGGTGGCGTGCTCGTCATCGTGCTGGGGCTGCACCTGCTCGGTATCGTCCGCATCAATGCGCTCCTGCGCGAGCGACGCATGCACCTGAGCGATAAGCCCGAGGGGTTCCTCGGCTCGCTCGCGGTGGGCGCGGCTTTCGCCGCCGGGTGGACGCCCTGCATCGGTCCGGTGCTGGGAGGGATCATGACGCTCGCGGCCGCCCGTGAAACCGTTTGGTCGGGGATGGCGCTCCTGCTCGTCTACTCGGCCGGCCTCGCTGTCCCCTTCCTGCTCGCGGCGGTTGCGCTCGACCGCTTCCTCTCCACCTTCCGGCGTTTCCGGGGCTGGATTCCCTGGATTGAGCGGGGATCGGGCGGGCTCCTGGTGGCGCTGGGCGTCCTGCTCATCACCGGTAGCTTCACGGTGCTCACCAGTTGGTTGATCCAGTTTACGCCGGACTTCATCCTCGAGCGGATCTGACAACGTCCATGGGTTCAGCCTCCATTTACCGCGGCCGGTACGACCTCCTCTTCAATCTGCGCCCGTAGCATCTGCCGCCGGAGCAGCGTGGCGTAGGTCCCACCGGCTGCGATCAACTCGGCGTGCGTGCCCCTCTCCACGATCCTCCCCTCGTCAAGTACCAGGATCTGGTCCGCCCCCATCACAGCCGAAACCCGGTGGCTGATGATGAAGCTGGTCCGCCCCCGCAAGACGGCGCGCAGATCTTCCAGGATCTTAGCCTCGGTATGCGTATCCACGGCCGAGAGCGCGTCATCCAACACCAGAACGCGCGGGTCGCGCGCCACCGCACGCGCCAGCGTGGCGCGCTGCTTCTGGCCGCCCGACAAGTTGATGCCACGCTCGCCCAGCAACGTCCCGTAAGCTCGTGGGAACCTCTCGATCGAGTCGTGCAGCTGCGCGACCTTAGCCGCCTCGACGATCGCCTCCTCGGGGTCCTCTACCGTGGTGATGTCGGCGGCGTCTGGAAACGGGCGCGCGGAGAGCCCGAGCCCGATGTTCGCCTCGATGGTCTCGGAGAAGAGGAACGGATCCTGCGGGACCATGCCGATGGCGGCGCGCAGATCGGCGGGGTCGTATCGCGTGAGCGGGACGCCGTCGAGCAAGATCTCGCCGCCGCTTGCGTCGTGTACGCGGGCGAGCAGCGATACCAGCGTGCTTTTCCCCGACCCTGTAGGTCCGACGATCGCGATCGTGTCTCCTGGCCGCACGTGGAAGCTCACGTCCCGGAGGATGAGCCGTTCGGTACCGGGATAGCGGAACGACACCCCGTGGAACTCCACCTCTCCAGAGAGTCCCACGGTTGGCACAGGCTCACGCGGTACGGGGATGACGGACTGGGTTTCCAGGATCTCGTTCAGACGGCCCATCGATGCCGCGCCACGCTGGAACAGGTTTACGACCCACCCAAGTGCAATCATCGGCCAGATCAGGAGGGCCAGGTAGAAGAAGAACGCCACGAGATCGCCGACGCTCATTCGATCCACCATCACCTCGCGGCTGCCGAACCAAAGCACGAGCACGATGGCTAGCCCGGAGACCAGCTGAAGGAGTGGATGAAAGAGGCCGGAGGCCTTCACCAGTCTCAGGTTGCGCTCGCGGTACTCGGCGTTCAGCAGGTCGAACTGACGAGCCTGCTCGGTCTCCTGCACGTACGCGCGCACGATGCGTACGCCGGTCAGGTTCTCCTGTACCATGGTGGAGAGGGTGGAGAAGTGCTCCTGGATCTGCTCGTACCGCCGGTGGATCAGTCTGCCGAACCCGAGCACCATCGGGGGGAGCAGCACCATCGGGATCATCGCCAAGAGGGTCAGGCGCGGGCTGATCCAGAGCATGGCCGCGACCGCGAGCACGAATCCCACGAAGGTGTTCACTGCGTACATGACCGCTGGACCGGCCGCTTGACGAACAGCCTGAGTGTCGTTCGTCGCGCGGCTCATCAGGTCGCCGGTGCGTGTGCGGTCATAGAACGACGCGTCCAGCCGCAGGAGGTGCCGGAAGAATTCGTTCCGGAGGTCCACCTCGATGCGGCGGCTCACGCCGTTGAGCAGCTGACGCATCCCATAGCGGGCGGAGCCCCCCAGCAACGCGGTCCCCACGATCAATAGTGCGTACAGGGTGACCTGCGTACGATCGACGTCTGGGTCGCCGAGGCCATCGATGGAGAGCTTTATGAACCAGGGTGAGGCCAAGGCGAAACCCTGCGCGATGACCACCAGTACGATTCCCCACGTCACACGGGCACGATAGGGGCGGTAGAAAGGAACGACGGCGCGGAGTTGGCTCATGCGGTGTGGTGAGTGTGTATGACAGACCTACCGGGTCGTACGATCGACGTTCAGGGTCGAAGTCCGGGATCGAAGCCCCGCGACAGACTCGACGAAAAGCTAATCATTCCAGGAGAAGTAAGGTGATGGCCAATCGTATCCCGTTTGCGGTCGTGCTGCTCATCGCGTTCGTTCCGCTCACCGCCTGCGGCGACGCCGAGTCGGCGCCGGACGACACCAGCCGGCGGCTGACCGCTTCCGAAACCGAGATGGTGGAGGCCCCTGGAGAGCAGGTTCCGCCTTCGGTGGCGCCCGCCCTGATGCCCGCGCGATCACGGACGAGCGAGCCCGGGGGCGGAACGGCCGTCGACGCTCGACCGCAGCGCACCGACGCCTCGGTGCCGATTCCCACGCAAGACGCGCTCACCGGTCCGTTGGCCGAGCCCGCGGCGCCCGCCAATCCGCTGCCCCGCGCGCGGGTGCTAGCCTTCGTGCCCGCCGGGACCCTGCTCGAGGCTACCATGGAAGGCGAGCTTTCGACCGGAAGGAGCTCGGCGGGTGATCGCTTCTTTGCGCGGCTCGACGAGGACGTGCTCGGCCCCGACGGGTTGGTTCTGCTCGCCGCCGGGTCGACGCTGAATGGACGGGTCGTGGAGAGCCTCCCGAGCCCTACCGCCGACCAGCAGGCCATCTTGGCGGTAGAGGTGGAGTCGATCACCAGCGGAGGGCGTACGCTGCCTCTCTTGGCCGAGGTCGTAGAACTGGAGGCCGAGGTGGAGGCGCGCGACAGCGACATCCGCACCGCTGCCAAGGTCGGCGTCGGCGCCGTGGCCGGTGCGCTCATTGGCCGCATCCTCGGCAATAACGGGAAGGACGCTGCCAAGGGTGCGGTGGCGGGAGCCGCCGCCGGAGCCGCGGTGGCGATCGCTACACGGGACGGCCACGCGGTGGTGAGGCCCGGCGCGAGAATGGTATTGCGGCTGTCGGAGCGGCTGATCGTAGACGAGTAGTGCTTCGGCCCCTCGCTAGCGCTCGCGCTCGTCCCTCTCCAGCAGCGCTACCGCGCTCGCGGCGAGCAGCGCAGCATCCAGAGGCAGAACGCTCTCGTCGATGTCGAAACGCGGGTGGTGGTGCTCGCGCGGCTCGGCGGGCGCGGCGCCCAGCAGGACGAAGCAACCGGACGCGCACCGTGCGAGAAATGCGAAGTCCTCGGCGGCCATCCAGCGTTCAGTCGGCACGACCCCGTCGGGCCCCGCAACCGCCTCGGCCGCTCTCCGGACCACGTCGGTCACGCCCGGGTCGTTCAACACTGGTGGGTAGCCCGGGCCGAATCTCACCTCGACCTTGGCCCCCTGCGTTTCCAGCGCCTCGAATGCGCTGCGTACCGCCCGCGTCAGCCGCTCCCGCACATCGTCCCGGAAGTAGCGAAGGGTGCCATGCAGTTTGATTCTGTCGGCGATCACGTTGTTCGCCGTGCCCCCGTGGATCGTCCCGAAGGTCACGACACCGGCGTCCATGGGCGAGATCGCGCGGGACACCGCTTGCTGCACTGCCACCACCCCCTGCGCTGCCAACACGAGAGCGTCCACTCCCTGATGGGGGTGAGCCGCGTGTGCCGAAACCCCGCGGACTTCGACGTGGATCTCGTCGGAACCCGCCATGACTGACCCATCGGCCACGAAGACCTTACCGCGCGGCAGGTGGCCGCCCACGTGAACCCCGACGACGGCGTCCACGTTGGACAGCGCGCCGTCCTCGATCATGCGGGTGGCGCCGCTCTTCCCCTCGTCGTCGGCCGCCTCCTCGGAGGGCTGGAACAGAAGCCGCACAGTGCCCGCCGGCAGCCGACCCGCCGCTCGTTCGTCCACCAACAAGCGTGCGGCGCCGACCAGCCCGGCGGTGTGCGCGTCGTGCCCGCACGCGTGCATCACCCCGGGCACGGTGGAGCCGTAGTCGTGCTCGAACTCCTCCTGGATCGGGAGAGCATCCATGTCGGCGCGCAGCGCGACGATGCGACCTTCGCCGTTCGTAATCTCGGCGACGACCCCGGTCCTTCCAACGTTGCGCTGTACCTGGAGGCCCATCGCCTCGAGTCTGTCTGCCACGACGCCGGCGGTGCGGTGCTCCCGGAACGAGAGCTCTGGGTGTCGGTGCAGATCGCGCCGCAGCTTCACCAGATCGGGAGCCAGGGAACGGGCGCGCTCCAGCAGGGTCCTGTTAGCTTCGTCCACCGTGGCCTCGGAAAACGCTGAAGATCATGGGGGCGAGGAACATAGAGCCGCGCCCCCGGGGCGCGCGAGCGCCATGGCCGATCCGCGCCTAACCGAGCAGCGCAACCCCCGCTCCCGCCAGCTCGACCGCCTCTCCGCGCTCGAGATTGTGGACCTGATCAACGCCGAGGACCGGATGGTGGCGCAGGCGGTGGGGGAGGAGCGCGAGGCGATCGTGCGGGCGACGGAGCTCGCAGTAGCGGCGTTCCGGGCGGGGGGGCGCCTGATTTACGTGGGTGCGGGCACCTCCGGCCGGCTGGGTGTGCTCGACGCGGTGGAGATGCCGCCAACGTACGGCACCGACCCCGAGATGGTGCAGGGGATCATCGCCGGTGGCCACACGGCGCTGGTGCGGGCGCAGGAGGGTGCGGAGGACAGGCCGGAGGACGGCGCTCGAGCGGTCGACGAGTGCGAGGTGGGAGAGCACGATTTCGTGTTGGGTGTTGCCACGTCGGGTACCACGCCGTTTGTCCACGGCGCACTCGGTCGAGCGCGCGAGAAGGGTGCCCGAACCGGCTTTCTGCTCTGCACCTACCCCAGCGAGCAACTGGTGGGGGAGCACGATGTGGTGATCGCGCCGCTGGTCGGGCCCGAGGTAATCACGGGCTCCACGCGCATGAAGGCGGGGACCGCCACGAAGATGGTGCTCAACACGATCACGACCGGGGCGATGGTGCGGATGGGGAAGGTGTACGGGAACCTGATGGTCGATCTTCAGGTCACTTGCCAGAAGCTCCAGGATCGGGGCGAGCGGATCCTCATGGAGACGATGAAGATGGGTCGAGCCTCCGCGGCGGAGCTGCTGGAGCGTGCGGGCGGCCACGTGAAGACCGCGCTCGTCATGCAGGGCCTCGGGGTGGATCGGGACGAGGCGAGGCGGCTGCTCGATGAGGCGGGTGGGCTCATCGCCAGGGTTGTGGAGGGGCTCGGCGCGTGAGCGTCGGGCTTATTTTTTGCCGTGCTCGAGCTACGGTCGTGAGACGGAGTTGAAGCCGCCCCTATGAAGATAGTCGGGCTGATGTCCGGCACGTCGATGGACGGCGTGGATGCGGCGCTGATCGAGCTCGATGGCCTCTCTATCGAGGCGCGCTGGAAGCTGCTCGCCTTCCGCTCGGTGCCCTATTCGGACGAGCAGCGCGCGCGCATCAAGGAGGGCGTGGAGCGCGGCACCCCGGAGCTACTCTGCCGCCTGCACGCCGAACTGGGCGGATGGCTGGCCGACGCGACGCTGGCGCTGCTGGGGGACGCGGGGGTGGCGCCGGGCGACGTATGGGCGGTGGGCTCCCACGGCCACACCGTCTGGCACGTCCCGCCCGAGCCGGGACACCGCGGCGCCACGCTCCAGCTCGGGGATCCAGCGATGCTTGCCGAGCGCACGGGGATCGATGTGGTATCCGACCTGCGCGCTCGAGACGTGGCGGCCGGCGGCCACGGAGCACCGCTGGTGCCTCTTGCCGATCGGATTCTGTTCTCGCTGCCGGGCCGGCGGCGCGCACTGCAGAACCTGGGCGGGATGGGCAACGTCACCTGGCTGCCTCCGAGCGGCTCGGACGAGGCCGTGCTCGCTTTCGACACCGGCCCGGGGAACGCGCTTCTCGACCTGGCCGCTGAGCGAGCGAGCGGGGGACGCCTCCGGTACGACGAGGACGGCCTCCTGGCTGCGTGCGGACGGGTGGACGAGGCGTTGCTCGCGCGACTGCTCGAGGATCCGTTCTTTGCGCAGGAGCCCCCTCGGTCGACCGGCCGTGAGCGCTTCGGTCACGCGCTGCTCGAAGAGCTCGTGGCGGAGCACCAGCCTGCGGCCGTCGAAGGCGATGAGCAGGGGTGGGCCGACCTGATCGCAACGCTGACCGCTCTCACTGCGCGGAGCATCGGCGACGCCTACCGCAGATGGGTCATCCCCCTAGGGGTTGATGAAGTCGTTCTCACCGGCGGAGGTGCCAGGAACCCCGAGCTTGTGAGGAGGATCGCGGACGAGCTCCGGCCCGTGCCGATCGCGCCGCCGGAGGCGCTCGGGTTCGACCCCGACGCGCGCGAGGCGGCAGCCTTCGCGGTTCTCGCGTGGGCGCATCTGCAGGGCGTGGCGGGCAACGTCCCGGCCGCGACCGGCGCGGCCGGCCCACGCGTGCTCGGCTCGTTCACGCCAGGGCGGATCTCCGCGGTTCCAGCGAGCCGAGCTGGGGCACCCGTGCGAGCGCGGACCTAGCAGGTCGCTGAAGAAGGAGAGTGCCCTGCGTCCACGACCAAGTGAGACATGAGCTTACGCTTCGAGGGTTACGGGTGGCACGGCCCCTTCTCCGTCGTTGGCGCTCCTCGACGTAGCTTGGGCTATGCCTTCGTCGCGCTGCCTGGGATGAGGGGCCGTGGCACCCATAACGCGGTGCGCTCCCCTTCTTCAGCGACCTGCGGGGGATCGTTCGAGACCCCGCTCGAGGAGACCGGGTGACGAAGAAGAAGGCAGCGAGGGGCCGTGCTGCGAAGCCCAAGGGAGCGGTCCGGGGCCTCGGAGGTGAACGCGACTCCGAACCCGGCTTCGAGCGCGGTCCCAATCGAGCTCGCAGGCGGAATCAAGGCTCAGGCACCAGGGCCGCACGACCGACGACGGGGCGCAAGCTGCCTCTCTGGGGTACCGCGGTTCTGCTGGTACAGCTCGGGCTCATGCTGACGGTCTTCAACCCTTCCGCTCACAACGGTGGCGACACGGCGGGCTACGTCACGCTCGCGCACTCATTGCTGGAACGCGGCACGTACACCGACCTCTGGCACCCTACCGAGCCGCCGCATACGAAGTATCCACCGGTCTTTCCCCTGCTTCTTGCCGGCGCGATCGGACTGGGCGCACGTACGTGGGCTGCGCTCAAGGTCGTGCCGGCGCTCTTCACTACACTTTCCGTGCTGGCGATCTACCTGTGGGCGCGTGATCGCAGGGACGCTCCGTTCGGGGCGGCAGTCGCGCTGCTGACGGCGGGTTCGAGTGCGCTGCTCTGGTCGAGCCACTGGGAGCTCTCCGAGCCACCCTTCATGGCGTTCACTTTCCTCTCACTGTGGGCGTACGATCGCATGAGCGGTAGTGGGGGGCTGCCTCGGCTCGGTGGGTTGCGAGACGAGGCAGCCGGCCAACCCACTACGAGTACACCGCCTGAAGAACGCACGAACGCAGCGATTACGGTCCGATCACTAGCTCTCGGAGGCGCGTTCGCCGGGCTCGCCTATTTCACGCGCTCGGCCGGGCTTCCTCTGATGGTGGCCGCGGGCACGTGGCTGCTCCTCGGCCGCCGGCGGCGCGCCGCAGTCGCCCTGATCTGCGCGGTCGGGCTGCCGGCGCTGCTCTGGTCGCTGCGTGGGGGCCAAGGAACGCAGTACGTGAGCGAGTTCTGGATGGTCGATCCCTATCAGCCCGACCTGGGCCGAGTCGGCCTCGGCGGACTCATGCTCCGCGTGATTCAGAACGCGGTCGGCTACGCGACAGTTCACGTGCCCACCGGCATCCTGGGTACGCGTGGCGCGCTCACGGCCGTCATGGGCGTTGCGCTGTTCGGCCTTGCGGCGTGGGGATGGGGACGGCGCCTACGAGCGCGCCCCGGCGTGGCCGAGGTGTTCGCGCCACTCTACCTTGGGCTCATCCTGGTCTGGCCCGAGGTTTGGTCGGGCGACCGTTTCGCGCTTCCTCTCATTCCTCTGCTCCTGTTCTACGCCGGGGAGCTGCTCGTGGGGCTCACCGCCGTGCGAACGCCGCCCGCGCGACGGGTCGTGCTCGCCGTGGCGATCGCCGTAGTCGCACTGCCCGCGCTGATTTCATGGAAGCGTGAGCTTAGGGTCGCGTCTGGATGTTCCGCGCTCGTGCGGAGTGAGGGCGGCTTTGCCTGTTGGGGATCGCGGACGCAGGAGTTCGTGCAAGCCGCTGCCTGGAGCCGGGCCAACCTGCCAAACGGGGTGGTCGTGCTGAGCCGGAAGCCGCGCATCTTCTACGTGATGAGCGGAGTCACGTCCGAGGTGTTCCCGTTCACACGCGATGCGGACCGGTTCTTGATGGCCGCCGACTCCCTGGGTGCGCGCTACGTCATCATGGATCACCTCGATGCTGCTGCGAGCGTGTACGTGGGCGAAACGCTCTACCGGAGGGGCGGCGCGTTCTGTGGGCTCGCCGGTTTCGGTGGCGAGGCTTCGGGCATGCCTCCGACGCAAATGTTCGGAATTCTGCCGCCCGAACTGCGCGCAACCGCAGAGGCACGGGACGCCGGCGGGGGTACCGTTTCGATCATGCTCGAGGCCTGCCCGGCCAACATGACCCGCCCTGACCCGCTCGCGGTGCCGCCTGTGCAGTCGGAGCGGATCCCCCTTCTCGCAGGGTTCCTCTAATTCAGCCGTCTTCGCCCGTCGACGCCCCGTAGAGCGTGGCGAGTGCGATCCCGAACACGAGATGATCGAACAGGGAGCCGCCGTCCTGTTCGACGTCCCCGAGCAGATCCGCGAGGAACGGGATCGATCGGTGAGGCGCTCGCATGCCCGCCAGCGTGATGAGCCCGCCCCACGGGGACACCATATACTCGAGGCTCCCATATGCGGCACCGCGCACGACGGAAGGACCGGGGATGCGCGGCTCGACGAGAGCTCCGTAGAGCAGGCCACGTGCCCCCCCCGCCAGCGCGGCTTGGCCCGCGTCCTTAGCGAGCGGCGCCTCCCGCGGCACGCCGGAGACGAGCGGACGAAGCAGTTCGCGGAGCAGCGCTGCGCCCGCCCCGGCGGCACCGGCCCGCAGCAGACGGAGTGGCCCCGGCCTGCGCCTGCTCGCCAGCGCGTAGAGCAGGCGACCCGTGAGAGTGGCGGTTGCGGCCGCGATCATCGGCTCCCACGACGTGCGGGTCGGTGCCTCGCTCTCCAGAGGCGGCCGCCTGGTCCCGCGCGTTCGCGTTTCCGCTTCGGCCCGGTGGGCCGCTCGTCGTTCGCCGGGTGAGCGCAGCCGGGCGGCGTCCGGCACTTGCGCTCGCGCCCGCTCGAAGGCGTAGCCCAGCCGGTACCAGACGTTGTCCTCGTGGTGACTCACCGCTTGGTCCTCCCCTGCGTGCCGGGAAACGGGTCGTGGGGAGGCTCTACCCCTGCCGCAGTGCGCGCTTTCCATTCGGATTCTTCAGGGGGGGCACTCCTCTCCGCTCGCGACGACTTCGGTCAAGCGTTTGCGACCCGTACGAAACCCGAAACCTCGCGTCGTTCCGAGGGTAGTCCAGAGGGGCTCCACGACCGTGTCGAGGGTTCTGGCCCACGGCGGAGAGGAAGCTTGACCACCCTGCATCTTGGGGAGCATATTGGCCCCTACCTCAAGATCTAGTGGTCGCTTGCGTGGAAATCCACAGCAAGACCCGCCGACGGGGGCTGTTTCCACCGTTTTCCCACCTGTTCTCGACAGGGTTTTCAACATCGCACAGCAGATTTTCCACTGTCGTTCAAGGAGTCGCACCCCGTCATGACCCATCCTCTTCTCCCGCGCCGTGAGGAACCCGTCCTCTTCGACGACGAAGTCCCGCCCGATCTGCCCCCAGCTCAGCTCACGGAGAACGCCCGCATCGTTCTCGGTAAACGCTACCTGAAGAAGGACGAGGAAGGCAGGCCGACCGAGGAGCCCGAAACGATGTTCTGGCGGGTGGCTCGCGTGATTGCCGAGGGGGACCGGACGTACGGCGCGTCGGACGCGGCGATCGAGGAAGCGGCGCGCCAGTTCTACGAGCTGATGACGACGGGGAAATTCGAGCCCAACTCGCCTACGCTCATGAACGCCGGTCGGCCGCTCGGCCAACTGTCTGCGTGCTTCGTGCTCCCGGTAGACGATGCGCTCTCGAACGGGAGGAGTGGGATCTACGACACGCTCAAGGCGATGGCGTTGGTCCATCAGTCGGGGGGCGGTACCGGTTTCAGCTTTTCCCGTCTTCGTCCCGAGGGTGACAACGTACGCTCGACGATGGGCGTGGCGTCCGGTCCTGTCTCGTTCATGAGGTTATACGACGCCTCCACGGAGGTGGTGAAGCAGGGGGGTACGCGGCGCGGCGCGAACATGGGCATCCTGCGCGTGGACCACCCCGACATCCGTGCGTTCATCACGTGCAAGAACGACACGTCGCAGGTGACCAACTTCAACATCAGCGTCGCGGTGACCGACGCGTTCATGGCGGCGGTGAAGGCGGGGACGAAGTACGACCTGACGAACCCGCGCACCCACCAGGTCATGGGACAGGAGGACGCCCGCGAGATCTTCGACATGATGATCCGCGGCGCGTGGCGTACGGGGGAGCCGGGCACGTTCTTCATCGATCGTGCGAACCGCGACAACCCGGTGCCGCAGGTCGGCACGTACGAGGCGACCAATCCGTGCGGGGAGCAGGTCCTCTTCGCCTACGACGTCTGCAACCTCGGATCGGTGAATCTGGGCAGGTTTGTGCGTGACGATGTCGCAGCTGACGCGTCGCCCGAGGACCGCATCGACTGGGCGGAGCTCCGGAGGGTCGTCAACCTCGCGACCCACTTCCTCGACAACGTCATCGACGCGAACAGGTATCCGCTCGAGGAAATCCACGAGCTCGCCCAGCGCATCCGCCGTATCGGCCTCGGGGTCATGGGTTGGGCCGACATGCTCGTGCGGCTCGGGATCGCGTATGACAGTCCCGAAGGGGTCGAAATGGGCCGCTCGGTGATGGCGTTCGTCAACGAAGAGTCAAGAAACGCGTCTGAAAGGCTGGCCGAGATCCGGGGGGTGTTCCCCGAGTGGGAGAACTCGACCTGGGGTCCCGATCTCACCTGTGCACGTGCAGCCGACAGATCCCGGATCAGGCCTTTCCGCCGGCTGCGCAACTGCAACCTGACCACGGTCGCGCCGACCGGGACGATCTCGATCTTCGCCGGCTGTTCTGGTGGGATCGAGCCGCTGTTCGCAGTCGCTTTCATGCGGAATCAGGCGGGCTCGCTGATGCCCGACGTCAATTCTGACTTCCTGGCGGTCGCGCACGAGCAGGGATGGTACTCGGCTGACTTGATGGAGCGGATCGCGACCGAGGGCCATATCCACTTTCCGGAGGTGCCTGAGGCCGTGCAGCGCGTCTTCCGCACTGCGCACGACATCGTCCCGGAGTGGCACGTCCGCATGCAAGCCGCCTTCCAGGAGTACGTGGACGCGGGCATCTCGAAGACCACGAACTTCCCGGAGCGGGCCACCGAGGAAGACGTACGGGACATCTATGAACTGGCGTTCGACCTCGGCTGCAAGGGCGTCACGGTCTACCGCGACGGTTCGCGGCCCAACCAGGTGCTCTCCACCGGCAGGACCGGTAGGTCCGAGAGGACCGCCGAACAGGAGGCTCAGTGGGTCGAGCTCGAGCAACTACTCGCAGACGCGCGCGAGCAGAACCACGAGCTCCATGTACGCATCTCGGAGCTGGAGTGGCAGATCCAGGACCACGACCAGACGGCGGCGGCCGCACGGCAGAAGCGACAGCGCCCGTCCATGCTGCGGGGACGCACGGTCAAGATGAACTCCCCGCTAGGCGACCTCTACGTCACGATCAATGAGGACGACCATGGCCGCCCCTTCGAGCTGTTCTGTTCCCTCGGCAAGGCTGGCGGCGCTGCGATGGCGGATGCCGAGGCGATTGGGCGGCTCGTCTCGCTCGCGCTCCGCTCCGGGATCCCGATCACCGCTATCAGAGACCAGCTACGCGGGATCTCGTGCGATCGCGCGGTGGGAATCGGGCCCAACAAGGTGCTCTCGGTGCCCGACGCGGTAGGTCAGGCGATCGAGCGCTACCTGGAGGAGCGCGAGGGCGTGCAGGAGGCGCTCTCCTTGCCTGAGCCGTTACACGCGTCGGGTGCAGCTCTGGCTCCGTCGCAGTCACGCTCAGGCGGGCAGGAGAGCTTCCTTGGGAGCTGCCCCGATTGCGGCACGGGCTCGCTTGCGTACGAGGAAGGTTGTGTGAAGTGCCACGTGTGCGGCTACAGCGAATGCGGCTGAGGAGGCCACATGATGATCCGCGCTCAGGGAACGTTGATGGAGTGACCAGCGGTGAGGGGTGGGTGAGCGAAGCGAACGCTGGACACGCGGTAAGCGCCGTCCTCGTGCACTGACGGCGCGCTAGTGCGCGCAAGCAGGAGCATCTCGCTGCGCGCGGGGAGTACATCACGGGCCAGCCGTCGAGGGCGACGGCTGGCCCGTGGGCGTCGTTGGCACATATCCGTCGCCCGCGTTGGTCCCTCCTCACGTTCCCAGGTAACTTCCCTTCTTGCCGGCCCCCTGCCGGCACCTCTACCCGGAAAAAACGAGGCCAGCGTGGGCAAGGGCGACAAACGTACCGAGAAGGGCAAGCGGTTCAAGGGCAGCCACGGGAAGAGCCGTCCCAAGAACCCGAGGAAGAAGAAGACGACGACGCGCAAGAAATAGCGAGTGGACGACCGCGCAGTTCGGGTGCTGCTCGCGAAGGGTGAGCGCGAGCTGAGCGGAAGCCGGTGGCGGAGCGCAGCCGGGTTCTGGGCGGCCGCGGCGGCGATGTTGACCGGCCTCGCGTTATACCTGTGGGTCCCCATCGCGGGGGAGCTTCCGCTCGGCCTCGCCGGCTCGGTCGCCATCGCTGCCACGGCGGCGTTCGGCGCGGTCGCCCTCTATTCCTGGATGCGTTTCCTCAAGGCCCTTGCCGGCCGTCCTTCCGAGAGGGATGGGCCTGAAGGAGCCACGTGAAGATCGTTCTTCTATCCGATTGGTTCCTGCCACGTCTCGGCGGTCTCGAGCTCCAGCTCCGCGATCTGGCGGCTGAGCTGGCCGCTCGCGGAAACCAGGTGGACGTGGTCACCACGACGCCGGTCGATCCCCTTGTACAGGGTGCGCTCCAGACAGCCGCTGTGGCAGCGCCGGAAGGGGTGGGTGTGCATCGCCTCGGCCTACCGCTGGTGCCGGGGCTACGCGTGACGTTCTCCCCGCGCGCAGGAGTGGCGGTTCGCCACCTTCTCCAGGGGCTCGACCCGGACGTGCTGCACGTGCATGCGAGCATCGGATCGACCGCGGCCCTCTCCGGAGTATGGGCGGGCCACACCCTGCGCCTTCCGACCGTACTGACCTTTCATTCCGTTCTCGGTCCGCATCGACACCTCCTGCGCGCGTTCGACCTCGCGTTCGGATGGACACGCTGGCCTCAGGTCCTCTCGGCCGTGTCCCACCCGGTCGCGCGCGAGATCGGCTGGGTGGCGGCGGACCGGGTCGTAGAGGTGCTTCCCAACGGAGTCGATCGTGCGGCCTGGCTGGTGGACCCGTTGCCCGGGCCGGAGGGGGAGTTCCGCCTGGTTTCCGTGCTCCGGCTACAGTCGCGCAAGCGCGGGGTCGCACTGCTGCGCGTGGCGGCGGCGGCGGCCGAACGCCTCCCCGGCGAGCGGCGGATGCGGCTCACCGTCATCGGAGACGGGCCCCAGCGCCCGCGGCTGGAACGGGAGGCCCGGCGCCTCGGCATCGCAGACCGGGTCGAGTTCACCGGATACCTGCCGCGGCCTGCCATCCGAGATCAGTTCGCGCGCGCGGATGCCTTCGTCCTGGTGAGCGTGCTCGAGTCCTTCGGGATCGCGGCCCTAGAGGCGCGTGCAGCTGGGCTCCCGGTCGTGGCCCGCGGCGACTCGGGGATGGGGGAGCTGCTCGTGCAGGGGAAGGAGGCGCTGCTCGCGGCCTCCGACGCGGGTGTGGTCGAGCATCTGGTGCGGCTGGCGATCGACGGACGGCTACGCGCCCGGATCGCGCGCCACAACCGGAGCACACCACCCGAGGTCAGCTGGGTCCGTACGGTGGCACGCCACCTCGAGGTCTACGAGATTGCGCGCAGCGGACGAACCAGTGGGGCGTTCGCGGCGGCTTGAGGGCCGCGTCCGGCGATGACCAGGGTGGCCCAGCCGGCGCCGGACACCGGCGCCAGGTACGCCACGTGCTGGAGTACGGCGAGGCCCAGCGCGGTCTCCGGGGCAACGCCGAGCGCGGAATAGGCGAGGAACGCGCTTCCTTCGTAGACCCCCAAGTTCGCTGGCGCCACGGAGATCATCGTGGAGAGGCTGACCGCGGCGAGCACGGCGAGCGCGCTCCACCCCGGAAGGTCCACACCGAAGGCGGTTTGGATCGCCAGTATGCCTCCCACTTCGGCTCCCTTCATCGCGAGCCCGATCGCCACGCCTCCCGCGAGCACCCTCGGCCGCCGCGCGCCCTCCAGCCCTGCGGCCCAGTCCTGGACGAAGCGTAGAGCAGCGGCGAATGGGCGACGCCTGGGGACCGGCAACCGCACCCGGCCATGCGACCACGCGGCGGACATGACCACGACGAGCAGGAATGCGACCCCCGCGGCGAGCACCGCGAGTGCTCCCCGCAGGACCCGTGGGAGCGGGGTGACGGCGGCGAGGGTCAGCAGGAGCGCCAGCTTTGCGAGGCCCTCGGCCAATTGATCGAGCGCTGCCACGGAAAGCGCAGTTGCGTGGCCGACACGACCCCGTGTCGCCAGCAGGTGGATGCCGGTTGCCTGTCCCGCGAAGAACGGCACCGAGTTCGCGACCATCCCCATCACCGAAGTCACCGCGAAGACCGCGCGGAACCCGAGGGCATGTGAGCTGGCGGAGGTTCGTGGCAGGAACAGCCGCCATTGCATGGCCCAGAGGAGCGGGATCGCGCCGTTGGACGCCACGGCGACGAGCAACCAACCCGGATGGCCCCGGTCCAGAGCGGCGAAAACCCGCGCGGCGTCCACCCCACGGAAGCAGAGTGCGAGCAGCGCGCTCGCCACCGACCATACGGCCAGCGTTCGCAGCCTCTGGCCGCCCATCTTGACCACGCCACTCCCGCTCACGCGACCACGGGATCCATCATGTGCTTGCGGACGGCGTCGCTCGTGACCTCGTGCACGTTGTCTCGGACGACGTCGCGTAGGAAGTGACGCATCGTGACGAAGCGCGCCCCCTGCCCCCGAAACAGCCGGATCACTTCGCTGAGCGCCGTCAGCGCCCGGGGTCCGGTGCCAGCCCGGCAGTGCCACGGGATCGGTGCCGTGCTCAGATCTACGAACTCCCAGGGATGAACGAACAGCACGACCGGACTGCGAAGGCGTGCGAGCCATGGATCGCGCAGCGCCGGAGGCAGGCGCAGGGCGGACGACGTCGTCGAGGCTGGGATCCGCAGCAGGCCGGGCGCTGCGATTCGCGCTCGCCGCGCAGCCCGGACGCGATGCGCGATCCGGTGCGCGCCCTCGGAGGAATCCACGTGATATCCGGCCTCGACGAGCAGCGGAAGCAGCCGGTCGGGGAAATCCAGGAAGGGCGCGCGGAACGCCGTGACGGGTGCCACCCTGCGGAGCACGTCCGACGCCCGCGTCAGTTGGTCGCGTGCTCCCTGGGCGTCCATTCCACTGAAGCGCGCGTGCCACTGGCCGTGGCAGCCCAGCTCGTGGCCCTCGGCGACGGTCTCCCGGACCGCGACCGGGTAGCGCTCGGCGGCCCCACCGGTGACGAAAAAGGTTGCCGGCACGCACTCCTCCGCGAGCGCGGCCCGTAGTCTTGGGAGGCCTTCCTCGACGCCCTGCCAACCGTCCAGATAGGGCGGGCAGTCCGGCTCCACGTCCACGGTGAGGAGCACGTCGAGCGTGCCGCGGCGCGTCTCGTGGCCTTCGGCCTCACGCACGTTTGCGTCTGTCATGGACTTCCCGACTGGCCCGCGCTCGTGGCTCGCGCCGTGTCCCCGTGGGCGACCGCGTCGGCGCGCGCGGAGGCCGGGGTTGAAAGGAAGCGCCAGAAGCGCTGCGTGAGCCCGGCTGCGAGCTCTGCGGCTGGCACCACATGTCCGGCCTCGATCGGGCGGTCGAAGAGATCGGTGGTACGGATGCGCTCCGCGAGGAGGCGTCCGTCGGACGCACCCGTTAGTCGCAGCCAGTGCCTTTTGCTCTCCTGCGATTACCAGGTTGGGACGATTCGCCCACGGGAAGTACCTCCCAGCGACGAACAGATCGGTGCGGTTGGCGATCCGAGCAGCCGGTGTGGAGAGGAGGGGCAGCCCGTCGCTCCAGCGCATCGGCTCGAGCGCCGGCTTCGGCGCAAGCTGCTCCATCAGAGTCGGCCACACGTCCTTGAGCGACGCCACCGCCGGTCGGCGCACGTCGTCGGGCAGCTCGGCGCCCCCTCCCAGCCCGATCAGCAGCGGCACCTCGACCTTCTCCTTCCAGAAGGTGGAGCGGCCGTGGCCGAACAGGCCGTGCTCCCAGAACTCGGTGCCGTGGTCCGACGTCGCTACCAGTGCGGTCCGGCCCGCCTCGTAGTCGCGACGGACCAGTCCGAAGACGTGCCCGAAGTACGCATCCGCCTGGATCACGCTGTTCCTGTAGCTGTTCCGTGCCCGCTCCTGGAATCGCGGATCGTCGAAAGAGAGAAAGGCCTGGCGCTCCTCCTCGATCAGGGAAGGACGGAACCGGCGGTTCTCGGGGGCGACCGTGTCGAACGGGTAATGTGGCGTATAGAAGAAGAGAAGGAGAAAGAAGGGTCGGCCGTCAGCTCGACGCTCTGCCAGGAAGGCCTCCACCAGCGGAGCGATCTCGTCGTCGTTCTCGGGATAAAGGACCTGGTCAAACCCCTCGGCCATGAAGTCGGTGGGGTACTTGTTGAGCCGCGATCCGGAGACGAACGCGGTGACGTATCCGGAGGCACGAAGCACTTCGAGAGGGAAGGACGGCAGTTCGCCTCGATCGACGGTGACGCGCGGGGCGGTCGTCCGATAGAGCCCCAGTCCGGCAACGGTGCACAGCATAAGCGCTGACGCACTCCACGATCCCACCCAGGGGCGGCTGCGGGCAGATCGACGGAGGGCCACGAAGACCGCGGCCTCGAATACGAGAGTGGCGGCGCCTACGGCGAGCGCGATCGCCAGGTCCTGCGGGCGGATTCCGAGGTCCCGCGCAAGCCATGCGTTGCCGAGGAGCCCCACGACGTCGAACTCGTAGAAATGGACACCATGGTCCTTGAAGACCGTGGTGTCCACGTAGACTCCGATGGTGACTGCGGTGGCGCCAACGAGGGGGATCAGTGCGGCCCAGCGACGCAGCGCGGGGCGCCGAGCAAGCAGCAGGAAGAGTCCCAGCAGGACGAGCGCGACGAGACCCGCTCCGTAGAGGGCGAATCCCATCGCGGAGCGCCGCAGCACCTCGGCCTGACCGCCCAGATCGAGCACTGCGGTGAGGACGTCGTCCAGGCGCCACCGATACAGCGTGGTTTGGACCAGCAAGTTGGCCAGTAGGAACGCCGCGACGGCTCCGGCCATCAGGGGAGCCTCGCCTCGACGACCGTGCGCACAAGCAGGTTGTGTCGGATATCTCCACGAGAAAAGGCGAAGTGCTTGGCGTACTCGTAGCCCCCCTCGAGGCGGAGGCTCCAAAGTTCTCCCGATTCTGGACGGTGCTCCCAGGCCGCGCGTACCCTCCAACGCAGCTCCTTCGGCCGGATGCCCAACCGTGCGAAGTAGAACGGTGTGCCGACGATCAGCTCATAGGGGTCGTTGCTGCGCCGCTCCACCGACCCCTCCAGGAAGAGGTCGTTCCGCGCGTCCGCCTCCCAGTCTACTCCGAGGGTGACCCCGTTCGCGTCCGGTCCGAGTGCGCTGCCGATAAGCTGGCGCTCTACGGTGAGCCCGCTGGTGAAGTCGCCGTGCTCGTACATGCGGATGCCGATGTGCTGTGCCTCGATCCTGAGCCCCAGTGTGCCGGCCGGGTCGACGCGGGCGAACCGCACGCCGACGTTCCAGGATCCGTCCTCCCACAGCATGCTTCGGAAGCGACGGACGTCGATGTCGTCGATCGCGAGCTCCACCCAAACCTCGAGTCCGTGAGCTTCCGGGACGCGCAATCGCACGTCCAGTCCGGCCACCTTGTTGGAGAAAAGGAACTCGCGCTTCGTGAACAGGTCGGGGAAGAACAGATGGTCGAGGATCCGCTCGCCGAGCGATGCCTCCGGTGCCCCGTCGCCCCCGGATTCGACCAGGAACTGCACTCCCATCTCGAGGCGCCGGTGGGGGAGGAACGAGAGCCGCCAGCCGAACAGCTTGGAGTGCGCGTAGCGCTGCGCCTCGGTGCCGAGATCGGCGAGGAAGAGCTGGTACCGGGAGGGTCCGAACCAGGCAAACGGCCCTGGGAGCACCACCGGATGTTCGGTGGTGAGCGATAGGAGGAGGAGCGAGCCCGGATTCGGGGACAGCACGAGGCCGCCACGCGGCGCCTGTCCCCAGACCACGTGGTCCCGTCCGAGGGTGATCGCGGCATTCCCCAAGAGGAGGCGTGCGTGTCCCGCTTGGAGCTCGACCGTCGCTTCCGAGCCGCCCTCCGGGGGCACCGCGAGCTGAGCACGCGGTCGCACCGTGCCGGCAATCCAGCCGCCCAGAGATCGTGCTATCTCGATCTCGAGCCCCAGGGTCGTGCCCTCGCCGAGGAAGCGGCCCAGCTCGTACGCGTGCAGGGGGTTGATTCTGGCCGCGCTGGTGCCGACCTGGTTCGATGGCACGTCACGGGGAGGGCTGTCGGTCCAGGTGGCGTCCAGCCGTGCCTCGCCGAGCAGGGGCGCATCCCCGGCCCGCTCCGTCGTGACCCCAAGCCGCGCGAGTTCCGGTGCGAGCCGATCCTTGAGCCGTGCGAGCGCACGGTCTGCGGCTGGAGCGACCGGTGACTGGTCGCCGAGGCGCGAGCGTCCGCGCACCGCTCGGACCGTCAGCCGTGCAGCCTGTGCTCGCGAATAAGGACGCTGGCCGATAAGCACGGTGTCGATCAGCCCCCACGCCGCCAGCCTGTCCAGATTCCGGTGCACGGCATCGAGCGGCTGCAAGTGGACGCTGGCTTGCCCCGCTACGGGCAGCGGGAGGAGCAGCGTGGCGCCGAGGAGCACTGGGAGGGCGCCGCCTGGATGCCTGGCTCGGTGTGGCGCTCGACGTACGGCCCGGTGTATAGCGCGGTGCATGGGCGTCGAAGGTAGGGGGACATGGCGGCTCCGACCACGACACCACGGGTCGCTGTTGAACCCGCTCCCGTAGTGGCCGACATTCCATAGGTAGTGGCCGACATTCCATGTATGTCCGCACGTCCGCACGTCCGCGCGTTGCTGCGGCCGTTTGCACGGTTTCTGTGGCGCGCCCTGCTCCTAGGGTCTTCCCAGACCGCGGGCGGCCTCGGCGCCCAGTCGGCTTCGTCGCCGCTCGCGGCCACCGTCGGCGGAGACGGTGCTCGTCGGGGTCGACTCGCTCCACGCGGCCGCAGACTTACCCGCATCGCTCGCCGCGGCCGAGGTGCTCGCGGTGGCTGACTCGAGCGACGCTGCAGCCGACTAGCGGGCGGCGCGCGCCGCGGTCGTGCTCGGGCTGCTGGCGGAGGAGGAGGAGGAACTGCTGCAGGACGACGCGCGGTGTCTGGTGGAGCGGCTGGCGGACGGTCGATGAGCGACCAAGCCAGAATCGGTCGGACCATCCTGGGTTCCGGGCATCTGACTCCGCTGGAGGAGCCGGCCGGGTTCGCCCGACTACTGGAGGATTTCCTCGACTCCCTTCCGCTGCCCACCTGACCGGCCCGAGCCCCACGACGTCGAACTCGTAGAAATGGACACCATGGTCCTTGAACACCGTGGTGTCCACGTAGACTCCGATGGTGACTGCGGTGGCGCCGACGAGGGGGATCAGCGCAGCCGTGCGACGCGGCGCGGGGCGCCGAGCAAGCAGCAGGAACAGTCCAAGCAGGAGGGGCGCGACGAGACCCGCTCCGTAAGCAGGAACGCCGCGACGGCTCCGGCCATCAGGGGAGCCGCGCCTGAATGACTGTGCGCGCGAGCAGGTGGTGCCGGTTGGCTCCGGGAGAGAAGGCGAAGTGGTTCACATTCTCATAGCCCCCCTCGAACCGCAGGCTCCAGAGCATTCCCGATCCTGGACGGTGCTCCCAGGCCGCGCGCGCTCTCCAACGCAGCTCCTTCGGCCGGATGCCGGTCCGTACGCGCTGGGGGGGGGACCCACTGATGGTAATGTACGGGTCGTTGCTGCGCCGCTCGATGGATCCTTCCAAGAAGATGATGTTGCGCGCGCTCGTCTCCCAGTCGACGCCGAGGGTCGCCCCATTCGCGTGCGGGCCGAGCGCGCTTCCTAACAAGTGCCGCTCCACCGTGAGCCCGCTGGTGAAGATGGAGTGCATGGACGACGTGAGTCCGACATGCTGGAACTCCATATGAATCCCGAGATTACCGGCCCGGTCGACGCGCGCGAGCCGCGCACCGACACTCCAGGATCCGTCCTCCCACATCATGCTCCGGAAACGATCGATGTCGATGTCGTCGATCACGACGTCAATCCAGAGCTCGAGGCCGCGGGCCTCGGGCACGCGCAACCGCACGTCCAGCCCGGCCACCTTGTTGGAGAAGAGAAATTCGCGCTTCGTGAACAGGTCGGGGAAGAACAGATGGTCGAGGATCAGGTCGCCGAGCGATGCCTCCGGCGCCCCGTCGCCCCCGGATTCGACCAGGAACTGCGCTCCCATCTCGAGGCGCCGGTGGGGGAGGAACGAGAGCCTCCCTCCGAACAGCTTGGAGTGTGCGAAGCGCTGCGCCTCGGTGCCGAGATCGGCGAGGAAGAGTTGGTAGCGCGAGGGTCCGAGCCAGGCGAACGGCCCTGGGAGCACCACCGGATGCTCGGTGGCGAGCGATACGAGCAGGAGCGAGCCCGGGTTCGAGGACAGCACGAGGCCGCCTTGCGGCGCCTGTCCCCAGACGACATGGTCGCGGCCGAGCGTTAGCGCGGCGTTCCCGAGCAGTAGGCGTGCATGCCCCGCCTGGAGCTCTACTGTCGTTCTAGAGCTGCCCGCGGAGGGGAGCGCGATCTGCGCGCGGGGCCGCACCGTACCGGCGATCCGTGCCCCCAGCGTGCGCGCGAACTCCAGCTCGAACCCGACGGTCGTGCCTTCCTGGAGGCTTCGGCCCAGATCGTACGCGAGCATGGGGTTCAGCCGGGCGGCGCTCGTGCCGCCGGCCCCACTCGAGGGCACGTCACGGGGAGGGCTGTCGGTCCAGGTGGCGTCCAGCCGTGCCTCGCCGAGCAGGGGCGTATCCCCGGCCCTCTCCGTGAAGATTCCCAGCTGCGCGAGCTCCGGCGCGAGCCACTCGTTGAGCCGCGCGAGTGCCCGGTCTGCGGTTGGGGCGACCGGTGACTGGTCGCCGAGGCGCTCGCGTCCACGCACCGCTCGGGCCGTCAGCCGTGCGGCCTGTGCTCTCGAATAGGGGCGCTGGCCGACGAGCATCGTGTCGATCAGCCCCCACGCCGCCAGCCGGTCCAGGTCCCGGTGCACCGCGTCCATCGGCTGCAGGTGGACGCTGGCCTGCGCCGCCCCCAGGCGCGGTAGAAGCAGCGTGGCAATGAGAATAACCGGGAAGACACTGACGAAAGCCGGTCCGCGGCCGAGAGGGCGGCAGAGCGTGCAGCGTGCGGGAAGCTGTCCCAACCGTAGTTGAAGGTTCCTGATAGGGGGGAAAGAAAAGTGGTGGCTCCGGGGGTTCCGGGCCGATAGGCTCGGGTAGGCAAAAACCCCAACACGGAGCCACCACGATGAAGAGAACGTACGAGGTAAGGGATCGGGCGGACAAGCGCGCGATCAGGGAGTTCCTGAAGCGGGAGGGGCAGTTTCTGCTTCCGATGCTTGAGCTCGTGGAGCAGACGGAGGTCGCGATCGACGAAGTCATCCAGGTGATGGGACGAGCGACGATCGAAGCGGTGCTGGAGATGAGCGCCGAGGGTGTGGCAGGCGTGAAGCAGGCAGGTCGGTCACGAGCGGAAGACGACACGGCGTGGTATGGCCGGCAGGGTGGTGTGGTTTACCTGTCGGACCGGAAGGTGCGTGTGGAGCGGCCACGGCTCAGGCGCCGGGGCGCCGGGGAGGGTGGCGAGGTCGAGGTGCCGGCGTACGCAGCGATGCGGAGACCGGGCGCCGTGGCGGATCGGATGCTCGAGGTCCTGATGGCGGGGGTGAGCACGCGGAAGTACGGCCGTGTGATCGGTGAGATGGCCGACACGGTCGGGGTGAGCAAGTCGGCGGTGAGCCGTGAGACGGTCGAGGCCTCGGAGCGCGTGCTGAAGGAGCTGATGGAGCGCCGGCTGGATGCGTGGGACCTCCTGGTGATCTACCTGGACGGGATCCGGATGGGCTCGCACCACGTGCTTGCTGCGGTAGGCGTGGACTCAGACGGAAAGAAGCACGTGCTGGGCGTGAGGGAAGGAGCGAGTGAGAACGCCGAGGTGACCAGCGCGCTCCTAGAGGATCTGGTCGAGCGCGGCCTGGACCCGGGCAGGCGGCGGCTGTTCGTGATCGATGGCTCGAAAGCGCTCAGGAAGGCGATCGAGAAGGTGTTCGGCCAACGTCACCCCATCCAGCGCTGCCGCAACCACAAGCTCCGCAACGTGCTGGGTCATCTGCCGAAGGATCAGCATCCTCAGGTGAAGGCGGCGTTCCGGGCGGCGATGAAGCTGGACGCGAAGCAGGGCGAGCAGAAGCTCGAGCAGCTCGCCCGATGGCTCGAGCGCGACCACCCCTCGGCCTCGGCCAGCCTACGCGAAGGCCTCAGCGAGATGTTCACCATCAACCGGCTCGGCCTCCCGCCGCGGCTGAGGAAGTGCCTGGGCTCGACCAACCTGATCGACAGCACCCACTCGGGCGTAAGACGGAAGACCCGCAGGGTGACCAACTGGAAGAACGGAGCGATGGCGCTGAGGTGGGCTGCGGCCTCGTTCGTGGAGACCGAGAAGAGCTACCGGAGGATCATCGGCTACGACCAGATCTGGATGCTCAGGGCCCACCTCGACGACCATGAACCGGTTGCCGAAATGAGAAACGCAGGCTAACAAGGAGACTCTCCGGAGCCACCACCTTCAACTGTCAGCGGGACACCATCGCGTGCGGTTCCCCACGCGTCGCGGGATCTGGCTCCGGACCTAACTCGGTGCATGGCGCGGTGCATGGACGAAGGTAGGGGGACATGGCGGCTCCGACCACGACACCACGGGTCGCTGTTGAAGCCGCACCCGAAGGGGCCGACATTCCATGCATGTCCGAGTCTACGCGCGCCCGCGCGCTGCTCCGGCCGCTTCCGCGGTTTCTGTGGCGCGCCCTGCTCCTAGGGTCTTCCCCGATCGCGGGCGGCCTCGGCGCCCAGTCTGCTTCGTCGCTCCTCACGGCCCCGCCGCTGGCGGAGACCGTCCTCGCCCGGGCCGACTCGCTCTACGCGGCCGCAGACCTGGATGCATCATTCGCCGTGGCCGAGGCGCGCGCGGCGGTAGACCCTAGCGACGGTGCAGTCGGCTGGCGGGCGGCGCGCGCCGCGGTGGTGCTCGGGCTGCTAGCGGAGGAGGAGGAGGAGCAGAACGCGTGGTACCGTCGTGGTGAGGATCACGCCGCGCGGGCGGTGTCGGCGGATTCGCTGGCGATCGACGCTCTCTTGTGGCTGGCGGCCGCGAAAGGCCGGCTCGCGCTCCAGGCAGGAGCGAGGGAAGCCGCGGAGCTTGGGGATGAGGTGTGGCGGATCGCGCACAGGATCCTGGAGGAGGAGCCGGACCATGCCGGTGCGCACAACATCCTCGGCAAGCTCAACCACGAGGTCATGACGCTCAGCCGCTTCGAACGGTTTCTCGGTAGGCTCTTTCTGGGACACAACGAGGCGCTCGACGGCTCGAGCTGGGAGGGTGCGGAGTCGCACCAGCTGCTCGCGATCGCTGCCGAGCCCGAGGGCATCCTGTACCGCTACGATCTTGCCCGGACCTATCTTCGGCGAGGCCGGCGCGCCGAAGCCGAAGCGGAGCTCCGAACCGTGCTCGCGCTTCCGCCCCGCTTCCCGCCCGACCGAATGCTGCAGGACGACGCACGGCGGCTGGTTCAGCGGCTGGCGGACGGTCCATGAGCGATCGAAGCAAGAACCGATCGTACGCAAAGCGTCTCTACCGCCCACCTGACCGGCCCAACCGAAGGGGCCGTCCGCCTTGCTGCCCCTCTCGGTGCTCCGCGAGATTGCGACCCCCAACCCGACTCCCGCTTTGAACGCAGCGCCCTGAGAGGGATGATGGCCACAGAGATCGCCCGCACCGGAGCCCTTCTGGAGGAAGTCGAGCGGTACAGCGCCACCAACTATCAGCCCCTGGACGTCGTCATCGAGCGCGCCGAGGGGGTGTGGATGTGGGACACTGACGGACGGCGCTACCTCGACATGCTTTCCGCATACTCGGCTCTGAATCAGGGGCATCGACATCCGGCGATCGTGGACGCGGCGCGGGCCCAGCTCGACCGGTTGACGCTCACTTCACGCGCGTTTCACAACGATCAGATGGGACCGTTCCTGCGAGAGCTGTGCGAGTCCGCCGGCTTCGAGCGGGCGCTTCCGATGAATACCGGGGCAGAGGCGGTCGAGACCGCGATCAAGATGGTGCGCAAGTGGGGCTACCGCGTCAAAGGCGTGCCCGACGGCAGCGCTGAGATCATCGTCTGCGAGAACAACTTCCACGGCCGCACCACGACGGTGGTCGGATTCAGCTCCGAGTCACAGTACCGAGACGGGTTTGGCCCGTTCACGCCCGGCTTCCGCTCGATTCCCTTCGGGGATGCCGAAGCGCTCGCTGCCGCCATCAGCAACCGCACGGTCGGCTTCCTTGTCGAGCCCATCCAAGGCGAGGGCGGCGTGATCGTGCCAGAAGAGGGGTTCCTGTCGCGAGCCCGAGCGCTCTGCGACGACGCGGGTGTAGCGTTCATGGCGGACGAGATCCAGACCGGTCTCGGCCGTGCCGGCCGGTTGTTCGCATGCGAGTGGGAACACGTCCGGCCAGACGTCCTGATCGTTGGCAAGGCGCTCGGCGGGGGCGTCTATCCGGTCTCGGCGGTGCTGGCCGACGCCCCCTTCATGAACGTGTTCGAGCCCGGCGATCACGGCTCCACCTTCGGCGGAAACCCCCTCGCATCTGCCATCGCCCGCGCATCGCTCGCGGTCATCCTGGACGAGGAGCTCGCAGAGCGCGCTGACCGGTTGGGGCGCTGGTTCATGGCCGAGCTGGAGGCGATCGATTCGCCGCATGTGGTCGAGGTACGCGGTAGGGGGCTCCTGATCGGAGTCGAGATCAAGGAGACGTCGGGAACGGCCCGCCCGTACTGCGAGGCGCTCAAGGAGCGCGGGATCCTGGCCAAGGAGACGCACGGACAGGTGATCCGGTTTGCGCCACCGCTGGTCGTCGATCAGGAGACCCTCGCAGCCGCGCTCGTGCATATTCGCGAAGTGCTGACCGGCTAGGGTCGTGCCACGCCTCTCCGCTTCCTGCGCACTCTACCACTCGACCTGGCCTTCCTTGGTCGTGTCCACCTGTTCGGCCTCGCCTGAGCCGAAGAGGGCCTGATCGGTCTGCGCGTACAGAAAGTCGCGCGCCTCGGGATCGCGCAAGTCCAGCCCGTAATGGTTGATCAGCCGGGTCTGGTGTTGGAGCCATTCCTTCCAGCAGTCCTCGCAGACTTCCGCCTTGATGCGGTCGCCGAGCTGGTTCCTGAACGGGGGTCGCTCGAGCGGAAGCGCGTCCGGGCGCGTGCACCGGCTACAGGTGATTGTATCCACGGGTCTTCGCCTATATTCGTTGCGACCGGCCCTCACCGAATCGGGGCGTGCGGTCACGGGATCGTTCACCGCACTACCCTTCGGTGCCGTAGCCGGTCCTGACCCCCTACGCAGGAGCGAGGTGCCGTGCTCCGGAGCGCGATCGTCGGGACGGGCTTCTACGTCCCCGAGCAGGTCATCACCAACGAGCACCTGACCCGATGGATGGACACCTCGGACGCGTGGATCCGCGAGCGCTCCGGGATCGAAGAGCGCCGCTGGGCTCCCCAGGGGATGACCGGAGCTGAGATGGCGCGACGGGCGAGCGAGATGGCGCTTGCCGAGGCCGGGCTTGAACCGACCGAGGTGGACGCGATCGTGCTCGCCACGATCTCACCCGATCACATGTTTCCGGGGACCTCGGCGTTCTTGCAGCGCGAACTCGGGCTGACCGGGATCCCCGCGGTAGATGTGCGGGCGCAATGCACCGGCTTCCTGTACGGTCTCTCGATCGCGGATGCCTGGATCCGGGTGGGGCAGTACGGAACCGTTCTGCTGGTCGGAGTTGAGATCCAGTCGAGCGGGCTCGACCTGTCGACGCGGGGTAGGGACGTCGCTGTGCTGTTCGGAGATGGAGCCGGAGCCGCTGTGCTCAAGGCGACGGAGGAGGAGGACCGGGGAGTGCTCTCCACTCACCTGCACGCTGAGGGGCAGAACGCCGAGTTGCTCTGGTGCGAGTTCGAGTCGAGCGCCCACCACCCCCGCATCTCCGCCGACGTGATCGCTCAGGGGCGTCACTACCCGCGCATGGAGGGGAGGGAGGTGTTCAGGCAAGCGGTCACCCGGATGCCCGAGGCGGTCGAGGAAGCACTCGCGGCTAACCGACTGACCGCGTCCGACATCGACCTTCTGATCCCGCACCAGGCCAACCTGCGCATTACGCAGATGGTGCAGAGGCGCCTAGGGCTTCCGGACGACCGGGTATTCAACAATATCCAGCGGTACGGCAACACCACAGCGGCCACGATTCCGATTGCGCTTGCCGAAGCGGCGCGCATGGAGCGGCTTGCGCGCGGTGATCTTCTGTGCCTGGTGGCCTTCGGCTCGGGCTTCACCTGGGGCAGCGCGCTCGTGCGTTGGTAGCACGGGTCGAGCAGCGTGGCGCGGTAGACTGGAATCGTGATTCTGGCTAACATTCCCCGTCTTCGTCACGACGCTTCTCGGAGGAGGGGCCGGGGATGGCTGTTCTCAACAAGAAGCAGCTGGCGCACATCGAAAAGCGGTTGCTCGACGAGCGGTCGCGGGCGCTCCGCTCACTCGGGCTCTTCGACGAGATGGCGAAGGCCGACCGCGAGTCGGGAGACTCGGACCTTTCCGCCTACACCGACCATATGGCCGACCAGGGCACGGAGGCCATGGAGAGGGAGAAGGCGGCGCTGTTTGCCACGAAAGAGGGGCGCTACCTGTATCGGCTCGAGGAGGCGCTGCGGCGCCTCTACCACGATCCTGCAAATTTCGGTTCGTGCCACACCTGTGGGAAGCCGGTCGGGTTCGAGCGGTTGGATGCCCTTCCCCACGCTCGGTACTGCATCGACTGTAAGCTCAAGGAGGAGGAGGACGCGGCCTGACCCCGTCTTCCGCCTAGACCGTTAGCGTGTCGCGGCCTTCCTGGACAGGCTCGCGACCAGTGCCTCTCCGAGCACGTCCACCTGCCACTTCCTGATGTCGGGGACGGTGGTCAGCTCCGCGGTCGATTGTGGGCGCCGCCTCGCCACTTCGAGCAACACGGCGTTGGGCAGAAGTGTCCCGCGGTCGATCTCGATCTCATCGGCCCTACGGTTGCGAACCTGCTTGAGCCGCTCGGCGCGTTCCTCCACATCGGGTGGAGTGCGCCCGGAACCCGTCCGAGCGCGGCGCGGATAGCCCACCAGCTGAGGCTCGGGCTTGGCTGCCACGTGAGCCAGCCGCTCGAGTAGCTCTTCTCCTTCCTGACGGGCCAGCGCCGGGCTCATCCCACGTATCTCGGCCAGTTGTGCCGGCGTGAGCGGCCGGCGAACGACCACCTCAAGAAGCGTTTGATCGCCCGCAACCCGGAACGGCGCGCGGTCCCGCCCACGGGCGATGCGGTCTCGCCAGACGAGCGCTTCCCGCAGGGCGTCCACCTCGCGGGCGGTCAGGTCGCGGGCCCCGCGGACTCGCGAGACCGGATCCTCGTCGCCGGCTTCCTCCAGCCAGCGGGACTCCTCCAGGAGCTGACACTCTTCGATCGCCCAAGCCAGACGCCCAACCTCGACGAGCCGCTCCCGCAGGAGATCGGCGAGCGCCTGCAGATGCTCGGTGTCGGCCGCCGCGTACGCGAGCATCTCTTCGGGTAGCGGGCGTCGGGCCCAGTCCGCGCGCTGGTACTTCTTGGCGAGCTTGATCCCCAGGTGACGCTCAAGCAGAGCTGCGAGGCCGAGTGAGCTCTCCCCCAGCAGCGCTGCTGCTACCTGCGTGTCGAACAGGCCGCGCACCCGAACTCCCAGGTCCCGGTCGAGCAGCCTGAGATCGTAATCCGCGCCGTGCATGAGGACCTCGACGGCGGGATCACCAAGCGGACCTCGCAAGGCGTCGCCGGGGTCGAAGGCCAGCGAGTCGATGATGCAGGTGGTGTCCGAAGCCGTGATCTGGAGCAGGCAGAGGCGATCGGAGTATCGGTGGAATCCGGCCGCTTCAGAGTCCAGGGCGACCCGGCGTTCTCGAGCGAGGGCCCGGCGCAGGTGGGGCAGGTCCGCCGGGTCGTCGATCAAGGTGAGGGGCATGCGGGCGAGCCGATTCTCTCTGCTGGTCCGGGCTGGGCCGCCCGCACCACGCTGGCTGACCCGGAACCCTCGTACTCCCGGGACCGCCCCCCGTTCCGGTCCTACGGCTCACAGGAGACCCCTCGGCGGATCATCAACTACGTTCCGCGAGGTTGCCCGGGTCGTCGATCGCCCTATGGCGACGCTCACGGACCGGTATGGAGGTCTCGTTCGTGCGGCGGTCGCGGGAGCCTACGATACTAGGCGATACTAGGGGACCGGTCGGCGGCTCGCGCCGGTGTGGTGACTCCGACCCCATCCGCCCACTCCGTGAGCGAGGTGGGCTCAGGGAGCACAAACACGATGCCCGTGGAGGAGCTCTGAAGCTGACGTTTCTCGGCACCGGCACCTCGTTCGGGATCCCGGTCCTGGGCTGTGCATGCGCGGTCTGCCAATCGGACGACCCGCGCGATCGGCGCACGCGCAGCGGAGCCCTGCTCGAGCTACCCGAGGGTACACTCCTGGTCGATACCCCGCCCGAACTCCGGATTCAACTGCTTCGGGAGGGCGTGGTGGAGCTCGACGCCGTCTGGATCACGCACACCCACGCAGACCATCTTCATGGGATCGACGACCTACGTGCTTTCTCCGCGCAGCGGCCGCTCACCATGTGGGTCCCCGAGGTCCATCGTGCCGAACTGCGCACGCGCTTCCCGTACATCTTCGTTCCCGGCGTTGCCCCACAGCCCGGTACCACCAAGCCCGAGTTCGAGGTGTGCACTTTCCGACCGCTCGAGCCGTTGGTCGTCCTGGGTGCCGAGGTGATTCCGCTTCCGGTCCCGCACGGCGTCACTACGGTCTTTGGCTTCCGGGCCGGAGGCCTGGGCTACGTGACCGACGGCAAGGCGCTCCCTCCGGCCACGCTGGCAGCGCTCGAGGGTGTGCATACCCTCGTGCTCAACGCGCTCTGGTGGGGTCACCCCCATCCGACGCACTTCAACATTGAGGAGGCGGTCGCCGCCGCACAGGCGGTCGGCGCCGAGCGCACCTTTCTGGTCCACATGACCCACCGCGTGAGCCACCGTGAGCTGGAGCGTGAGCTCCCGGATGGTGTCCGGCCCGCATACGACGGCCTGACCATCGACCTGGGGTGAGGGAGCCGATCACACGCATGGATCTGCCCGTCCTGGACGTCAACTTGATGCTGGCACCCGCGCTAGGAGTCAACGGCGTCGATCCCGCCCGCTTGGAGGGTGTTTTGGCCGAGCGGTTCCGCGCAGCGCACCGCGTTGTAGAGGAGCGTCGGGACACGGGGGAGGTCGGCTTCTTCGACCTGCCCTGGACGAGCGACACCGCGCGTCGCGTGCAGGAGATGGCCGACTCCTTTGGCCAGATCTTCGAGAACGTGGTCGTCCTGGGGATCGGCGGGAGCGGACTCGGGGCGGTCACCCTGCGCGACGCGCTGCTCACGCCCCTTTGGAACGAGCGGACCGAGGAGCAGCGCGACTACTTCCCCCGGCTCTACGTGCTCGACAATCCAGATCCTGCCACGGTGGGGCCGCTTCTGGACCGACTGGATTTGCGCCGGACCCTGTTCAACGTGGTGAGCAAGTCGGGCTCGACCGCCGAGACCATGGCGCTCTACCTCGTCATCCGGGAGCGGCTGGCGCGCCACGTTGAGGCCGACCAGGTGCGCGGGCACTTTCTATTCACAACCGATCCGGCGCAGGGTGCGCTGCGCCGGATCGCCGACGCGGAGGGGATCCCCACGCTGCCCGTGCCGCCGAACGTAGGCGGGCGCTACTCGGTGCTGTCGCCGGTCGGCCTCTGGCCTGCTGCGGTGACCGGCGTGGATGTTGGCGCGCTGCTCGCTGGCGCAGGTGCGATGGTGGAGAAGTGCGCCACCGACACTCTACTTGGGAATCCCGCGGGTCTTCTCGCGACCCTGCTTCACGCCGCCGACGTGGAGGGCGACCGTCCGATTCACGTGCTCATGCCCTACAGCGACCGGCTTCGCTCTCTCGCGCTCTGGTTCCAGCAGATGTGGGCGGAGTCGCTGGGAAAGGCGAAGGACCTGACGGGCGCGCCCACGCGCACGGGTCCCACCCCCCTTCCAGCGGTTGGCGCCACCGACCAGCACTCCCAGGTGCAGCTGTTCATGGAGGGTCCACTCGACAAGGTGGTGATCTTCGTCTCAGTGCGGGACGCGGGCGATCCGATTCCGATTCCGAGCCTGCACAGTGAGCTTGTGGAGCTGAGCTACCTCGGCGGTCATACGCTCGCCGAGCTGCTGGACGCCGAGCGGCGAGCGACCGCCGAGGCGCTTCGACTTGCCGAGCGGCCGAGCATGACCATCGAGGTCGAGCGGGTCGACGCCGCGGCCCTGGGCGCCCTCTTCATGCTCTTCCAGATCGCGACGATGTACGCTGGTGCCCTCTACGGCGTGGATCCGCTCGACCAGCCCGGTGTGGAGCTTGGCAAGCAGCTCACGTACGGGCTGCTCGGACGGGCTGGCTTCTCGGCGCCACCGCTTGGAAACGGCGATCCCCGCTGGCGGGTATAGCGGTCTCGTGAACACATTGGTGCCGACGGTTCCTCTCGAGGCTCCGTCACGCATCGTGGTACGGCCATAACGGTCGCGACCCCAGGAGGATTAGATATGCGCGACGAAGACGTGTCCTACATTGTGATCGAGCGGGATCGGGGCGGCGGCGCTGGCTCCTTTGTGCTTGGTGCTCTGGTGGGTGCGGGACTTGCCTTGTTGTTCGCCCCGCAGACCGGAGCCGAGACGCAGGAAGAGATCCGCATTCGCGCGCGCCGCCTCAAGGAACAGGCTGAGGAGCGAGTACGCGCGGTGCAGGAGGAGCTTGAGGGCCGACTCGATCAGGCTCGAGCCGGGGTGCAAACTCGGATGGACGGCGTACGGACCGCGGTGGACTCTGGGCGGCAGGCTGCCCGTGAAGCTCGCACAGACCTCGAGCGTCGACTCGAGCAATCGAAGGCCGCTTACCGAGCTGGCGTGGATGCGGCACGTGCCACGTCCCCCAAGGCGCCGGGCGGCGGCGGCTCCACTGACACGGAAGGTGCCTGACCGCTGCGCTCAAGGCCCGACAGGCTGGCGGGGGCTCGGCGGCGGTAGGTGACCTCTGGATGACGGGCTGAACGACTACCCCTCACGCACGCGCGCCCCGTCCTGCTCCTGGTGAACCTCTGGATCACGACGGAGATGGAGGCCGCGCGCGACCTCGGTCTCGACGTCCTAGGGGTCAGCGTGGAGGCGTCTCACTCCTTCAGCAGACCTGGGCCATAGGGGTGGCCTATCTGTATGTTTGGGTGCTCTTCCTCGGTCTCTATCGCTACCTTCCCGCCCGGTGGATCCCGTGGCCCACCGCGATCGTGGCTGCGACCTTCACGGCTACCAGCGTCGAGCTACTCAAGTACGGCTTCAGCTGGTACGTGACCGACGTTGCGAGTTACGGCTCCATATATGGAACCCTCCTGACCGTGGCGGTGCTGTTCTTCTGGATCTATTACAGCGCCATCGTGTTTATCTTGGGAGGAGAGATCGCGCAGGTCTGGACCATGCGGAGGGCGTTGCGGGCCACCCGGGTGGGGGCCCTGTTCCGGCACGAGGAGGGCTGAGCGCACCGATGAGAGCAGGTAGGTTCGGGTCGATCATGACCGCCGCAGTGGTGGGCGCCACCCTCTGGGGGGCCGCGCCGAGCGCGGGCCAGACCTTCCCTTCGCTCGACGCCGAGGAGGTTTTGTACCGCGACCGGTTGATCGATACGGCGCCCCTGTTGGATGCGCCGCTGGTCGCCGTCGCGGAGCGCTATGTGGTCGTGCATCTGACCGAGAACAAGGTTTTCGTTTTCGAAGGCAACCGGGCCATCTGGTCGGCCCCCGCTGGCACCGGCACGGGCTTCCGACTAGAGGGCGAGCAGCATGAGTGGAAGTTCTCGACGCCGCGAGGGCTCATGCGCATCCGCCGCATGGAGAAGGATCCACTCTCGGAGGCGCCGGACTGGCACTATGTCGAGCGCGGGCTGACCCCGCCTCCCAGGAACGATCCTTCCCGAACGATGCGCGGGATCATGGGGAACACCGCAATCTTCCTGGGTGATGGAATCGCCATTCACGGCACGAGCCAGCCCCAGCTACTGATGAATCCCGATCCTGACGCTCGCCGGGTCTCGCACGGTTGCATCCGGCTCACCAACGAGCACGCACGCGAGCTGATGCACATGGTGAACGTCGGCACCCCGGTTCTCATCTACTGATGGAACCGGGCGCGACCGACCGCGCCGGCTCGTCGTCCCACCTCCGTCTCCACCAATGGTTCGCGCCCCCCCGTGGGGGCGAGCAGACGGTGTAGCATGGCGAAGACGGATGGCAGGAAGGTGGTCGCCACCAATCGCAAGGCCCGTCACGACTACGAGATTCTCGAGACCATGGAGGTTGGGATCGTGCTCAAGGGTCCCGAGGTAAAGTCCCTGCGTGCGGGCAAAGTGGGCTTCCAGGATGCCTTCGCGCGCGTGAGCGGAGCCGAGGTCTGGCTCCACAAACTCCACATCTCTCCCTACGAGCAGGCCAACCGCTTCAACGAAGAGCCGCTCCGCACCCGTAAGCTGCTACTTTCGCGCAACGAAATCCGCCGGCTTATCGGGAAAGTGGAGGAGAAGGGGCTCACGCTGGTGCCCCTCGACCTGCACTTCCGCAGGGGCTTCGCGAAGCTGACGCTCGGGCTGGCTCGGGGTCGCAAGCAGCACGACAAGCGTGAAAAGCTGAGGCGACAGGAGTTGGAGCGCGAGGCGCGTCGGGCGATGGAGGAGCGTACATGAGGTCGGCTCGATGTCGCGTCTTCGCCACGGCGGCGGTGCTCGGGGTGGTGGTCGGCTGCACAAGAAGCCTTGCGGCTCAGCAGACCGAGGCGCTCCGCCTGATCGCACCGGATGGTGCCGAGCGGACCGTGGTGGGCGTGGGGCTGCATCGCGGATATGCGGCCGTACCCTTCCGCACGCTCGAACGTCTCGGCTGGACAGTCGTTTCGACGGCGGAGGGCGCACATGCCCGGCGCCCCGGGCATCGGGTGCTTGTGCGCGTACGCACGCCCCTCTTCCACTGGGACGAGCAGCTGCTCCAACTCACCCACGAGCCGTATCGCATCGGGGACGAGCTGTGGATCCCGCTCCAGCTTCTCACCGACTTCCTCCCCGAGCGCACACCGGAGGAGTACGCGTTCCAGTCGGAGGCGCTTGCTCTGCACGCGCTCACCGAGGAGGCCTGGGCCGGACCCGCGATCGGGGCACCCGACCCGGACCCGTCGCCTCCGCCGCAACCCCCGGGCCCCGCACCGATCCGGGTGGTGGTGCTCGATCCGGGGCACGGCGGAGAGGACCCAGGCGCGCGCGGCCCCGGCGGGTTGTGGGAGAAGGACGTGGCGCTATCGATCGGGCTCGCCCTCGCACGTGAGCTCGAGGGTCGCCCCGACACGGAAGTACATCTCACACGTTCGACCGATCGCGGGGTTTCCCCTTGGGAGCGGGGAGCGTGGGCCACCAGAACGAAGGGGGATCGCCCCGGGATCTTCATCTCGCTTCACGCCAACTCGGGCGCGAGCCTCGCCGCGCGCGGCTTCGAGACCTATTTCCTGTCGGAAGCGAGGACGGAGCACGAGCGTCGGGTTGCGGAGCTCGAGAACGCGCCATTCCTGGCCACGGAGAATGCTCCGACCGGTGACGATCCCGGACTCGACTTCATCCTTCGTGATTTGGGTACGCTCGATCATCAGCATTGGTCTGCGCTGCTCGCGGAGTTGGTGCAGGCACGCCTTGCACCGGTGCACTCAGGCCCGAACCGCGGCGTGAAGCAGGCCCCGCTCGCGGTCGTCACCAACGCGCTCATGCCTGCCGTTCTCATCGAGGTGGGCTTCATCTCGAACCGAGCCGAGGAGAGGCTGCTCGCGTCGAGCGGGTTCCACGCCGACGCGGCGCTCGCCATCGCGGCTGCGGTGGACGACTTCTTCGAGCGCTATCCCCCCCGAACCGCGGTTGGAGGCGCACGTTGAAACTCGCGCGAACGACGGTCGCGGCCGGCCTGGCGCTCGTGGCGAGTGGCTGCATCTATCTGAATGGCCTGTACAACGCGGAGCGCGCCTACGCGGACGCGGAGCGCGCTCGGCTCGACGGACAAGACAGCCTGGCCCGTGCGGGCTACGAGCAAGCGGCCGCGGGGGCGGAACGAAGCTACCGCAGGGATCCGAAGGGAAAGTGGTCCGACGACGCCCTCTTTCTCCTCGGTCGTGCTCGCCTGCGTGGCGGGGACTGGTCGGGCGCGCGCTCAGCGCTCGAGCAGGCACGGGACCAGGCGTCCGATCCCGACGTACGACTGGGTGCGATTCTTTATCTCGGCGCGACCCGTGTCGCGACCGGTGACGGCACGGAAGGGGTGATGCTTCTCGACCAGGCGTTGGATGGCCTTGGTCCGGGGCGGATGCGGGGTGAAGGCCATCTTTGGCGGGCTCGTCACCTGCTGGCGCAGGGGCTTGTCGACTTCGGCTGGGCCGATCTCGAGCGCGCCCGCCTCGAAGATCCGAGCCTACGTGCGTCCGCGGCCCTCGAGTGGCTCACTTCCGGTGTGCTCGATGGTGACGCTCTGCGCGCGAGGGAGGGTGTGGATGCCCTGCTGGTCGATCAGAAGTCGGCGGTCCGCGTGGACACCGTCGCCGCGCTCGCGGCGGTTGAAAGTGAGCGTTGGGGTGCCCGCGCCGGTGCTCGCCTGCTGGGCGGCGCGGACTCGGCAGCCTGGATCGGTAGCGCGCGCGACCGGCTGATCCTGGCGCGCGCCCAGCTTTTCCTTCGTGCCGGCGACTCCGCCGCGGCGCGCGCGGACGGGACCCGGGTCGTCGTTTCCGGTGGCCAGCGTGCGATCGAAGGCAGGCTCTTCCTGGCCCGGCTCGCGCTCGGACGGCTCAATCGGGTCGAAGACCTCGACCAGGTCCGCCCCCTGCTCGTGCCCGCCGTCGAAGATCCCGCCGTGCGCGCCTTGCTGGAAGGCACGCGACAGCTCGAGCTGCTGGCGGAGCGTGGTCGCCAGGCGAGTCCGCTCGGGCTGTTCGCCGCGGCCGAGGTGGCCCGTGACGTGCTCGACGCGCGGCGGCTCGCGGAGGCGCTGTTCCTGGAGTATGCGACACTCACACCGTCCCAGGCGTGGCGGGGCAAGGCGCTGCTTGCTGCCGCGGCGGTGGCGACCGATTCCGCACAGGCCGCCTTTCTGTTACGAGAGGCCGCGACCCTGCACGAAGACCCCTACGTTGCCGTAGCGTTCGCCAGGCCAGGCGATTCTGAGCGCTACGAGACTCTTGAGCGGGGACTTCACGACGCACTCGCGTCGCTGCTGTCGGATGTGACCGCGGCGGTGCGAGTGCGCGACATGCTGGTGCGTCCCGCCGCCGACAGCGTCGAGGAGGAACCGCGTTGAAGCTCACGATCGAGCGTTGGGGGGTGACCTTCCCCAACCCGGTCTTGCTTGCGGCCGGGACTTGCGGCTTTGGCGAGGAGCTCCGCGAAGTGGTCGATCTGGAGGCCATCGGGGGCTTCGTCACCAAGTCGGTCACGTTGGAGCCGCGCCGCGGCAATCCTGCCCCCCGGATCGCCGAGATCGGGGAAACCATGATCAACTCGATCGGGCTGGCCAACCCGGGGCTCGAGAGAGTGCGTGCCGAGAAGCTACCGTGGATCCGCGAGCACGTCCGTCAGGCGCGCGTGTTCGTGAGCCTTGCCGGCCACACGGTGGACGAGTACCTGACCCTGGTCGAGGGGCTCGAGCCGGAGGAGGGCTTCGTGGGGTTCGAGCTCAACCTGTCTTGTCCCAACGATCGTCGGCTGAGCCGTCCCTTCGTCGTGGACCCCGACGCGGTCGCCGAAATCGTCACCGGCGCACGAGCGCGCAGCCGCAGGCCGCTGCTCGTGAAGCTCACCCCCAACGATCCAGACCTCCCCGAAACGGTGCGTCGGGCGGAGGCTGCTGGGGCGGATGGGTTCACGCTGGTGAACACGCTACCCGGGCTTGCCATCGACCCGGTTCGTCGCCGACCCTTGCTCGGGGCGGGGCAGGGTGGAGTGAGCGGTCCGGCGCTGCTCGGGATGGGCTTGCTGGCAGTCGCGACCGCCCGTCGGACGACCCGACTTCCCCTTGTCGGAGTGGGAGGGATCGGGCGCGTGCAGGACGCCATCGAGTACTTGATGGCTGGCGCCTCGCTGCTTCAGGTCGGGACGGCGAGCTTTGCCGACCCGCGAACGGCCGAACGCATCGTGCGTGACCTCGAACGGTGGGGGCGCCGCCACGGGGTCGCGACCGTGGACGAGTTGGTGGGGGCGGCCGTGCCCCGCCCCGAGCCGGTCGCGGTCGCGGTGGGAGACTGACCTTGGCGGAGTTGATCGTCGCGCTCGATTTCGCGTCGCGAAAGGACGCGCTCGGTCTGGCGGACCGATTGGGAGACGCTGCGGGTTTCTACAAGGTCGGCCTCGAGCTCTACACGCGCGCGGGTCCGGACGTCGTGCGCGAACTGCGCGCGCGTGGGAAGCGCGTCTTCCTGGACCTCAAGCTTCACGACATCCCGAACACGGTGGCCGGCGCGGTTCGTGCGGCATCGGAGTTGGAGGTCGAGCTACTCACGGTCCACACGTCGGGAGGTAAGGAGATGATGCAGGTCGCGTCGGCCGCCGCGCAGGGCCGGGTCGCGCTGCTCGGGGTTACCCTCCTCACCTCGCTCTCGGCGAGCGACGTCGAGAGCTGCTGGGGACGTCCCATCCGGTCGCTGCGCGACGAAGTGGTCCGTCTGGCCTCGCTCGTCCGGGGGAGCGGCCTCTCTGGAGTCGTCGCGTCTCCCCAGGAGGCCGAAGCGCTACGCCGTCGTCTTGGTCCAGACCCCCTGATCGTAACCCCTGGAATCCGCCTGCCGGGCGGGAACGCGCACGATCAGGTGCGGGTGGCGACGCCCGCTGAGGCGGTGCGGGCCGGAGCCAGCCACCTGGTGATCGGACGCACCGTGACCGCGGCGCCCGATCCCGTCGATGCGATGAATAGGGTGCGGCGTTCACTTGAAGACGTGGCCACGGCGGGCGCATGAGGCGACGTCGTGGTGAAATGAGGACTCGGCGCGGGATCTGGCTTAGGATGGTTTCGATCCGGCGCGGGGATGGAACCCGGAGCCGCGCGTGGCTCGCGACGTCCCTGGCCCTGCTGGCACTGGCGGTGGGGGTCTCATCCACAGCTGCGCAGCAGCCTCCGCTCCGCTCCGTGGCCAGCGTCGTGGCCACGTCCTGGAGCGACGGCGACGCGGAGGGGATCGCACGCCTGCTGTCGCCCTCGGGAGTTGCCCTGCACCTGCTCGGCCGGAGCCAGCTTGCGGCGGGTGTGCGACAGGCGCGTGCGGCGCTTTCCGAGCTGTTCGAGCGTAGTGGGCCCGCCCGAGTGGTGCGCGCCGAGGAGCTCGGGGGGTCGCCGCAGAGAGGGTTCGCCGAGATTCGTTGGGACGTGACCGAGCCCGGCACACCGGATGCGATGCGGTACGTGGTCTTTCTCGGCTTCGTCGGTGATGGCGACGGGTGGAGGATCGCCGAGGTCCGAGTGCTGCGCTAACGTCGGATCCGAACCCACGCTCGCACACGGACCATGACCCTGCACCTGCACAACACGCTCAGCCGCTCTCTCGAGCCGTTCGAGCCAGTCGATCCGCCGCATGTGCGCGTGTACGGCTGTGGTCCGACCGTCTACGACTTCCCCCACATCGGCAACTATCGGAGTTTCCTCGTCTACGACCTGCTCCATCGTTACCTGGAATGGATCGGTTACCAGGTGCGGCTCGTGGTGAATCTCACCGACGTGGACGACCGCACAATTGCGGCGGCGGCGCAGCGTGGCGTCCTGCTGAGGGAACATACCGCACCGTTCGCGGATGCTTTCCTCGCCGACGCACGCACCCTCGGCGTCCTGCCGGCAGACGTCTACCCGCGCGCTACAGAGTATGTCGAGCGGATGGTCGCGTTCGTCGAGCGACTCGTCGGCAAGGGACTGGCCTACGTCACCGAAGACGGGTCGGTCTATTTCTCGATTGCGGCGTTCCCTGGATACGGCCGGTTGTCGCGCGTCGACCCGAAAACACTACGCGCCGGCGTGCGCGTCTCGGTTGACGATTACGGGAAGGACGACGTGCGTGACTTCGCGCTCTGGAAGGCTGCCAAGCCACAGGACGAAGAGGCGGGCGCGGCGTGGGACTCGCCCTGGGGGCGGGGCCGGCCCGGCTGGCACCTCGAGTGCTCCGTGATGAGCATAGACGAGCTCGGCGATACCCTCGATATCCACATGGGCGGAGAGGACCTGATATTTCCGCACCACGAAGACGAGATCGCGCAATCGGAGGGCGCCACTGCCAAGCCGTTCGTGCGCTTTTGGATCCATGTGAAGCACCTTCTCGTGGACGGGCGGAAGATGTCCAAGTCCCTCGGCAACTTCATCGCCGTACGCGAGCTGCTGGAAGCCGGTCACGAGCCCGCCGCGATCCGCCACCAGCTGCTGTCCGCGCAGTACCGGAGTGAGCTCAATTTCTCGATCGACGGCCTCGAAGCGTCGGGGCGAGCGGTCCAGCGTCTTGTCGACTTCGAAGCGCGGCTGAAGGACGTTTCGGTAGCATCGGATGTGCCCGCTACCGGCTTGGCGGAGTTGGCCCGACGCGCACTCGAGGACTTCCGTTCCGCCATGGACAACGACCTGAACACCGCTGACGCCCTTGCCGCGCTGTTCGTGCTCGTAGGACAGGGCAACGCGGCGCTCGATCGTGCCGGGGTGGTGCCCGCGGACGAGCGTGACGCCGTGCGTGAAGGGCTCGCCTCGATCGACCGTGTGCTCGGCCTGCTCGAGGTGGCCCGCACGGCGAGGGCGCTCGACGCCGAGACCACGGCCTGGGCGGACCGTATGGTCGAGGAACGTCGGGCGGCGCGGAAGGCAAAGGACTTTGCCCGGGCCGATGCGATCCGGGACGAACTCGCCGCCCGTGGCATCGTACTCGAGGACTCGCCCCAGGGAACCCGCTGGAAGGTCGTCCGCTCCGCAGAGGAAGTCGGTCGCGCTCCCTAGTGCGTCGGGGCGTCACCAGGCGCGTGATGTCAACCGAACGTCCCTCGTCCGTGGCACCGGGACTACCGGAGCCACGGACAAGGAGACGGATCAGGGGAGCGTCGCTAGTTGTTCGGAGCGCCGTTGTTGATCCAATTACGGATGTTCGTAAGGTCGATGTTGTCCAGGGCGGAGCCGCCGAAGGGCATCTGCGCGCCGACGCTCTGACGGCCTTCCAGCTTGATCACCAGATAGCTGTTGGTGGCGTCGTTTGGAGTGACCCGGTTGAAGTTCGGCTCGGACGTGGACGGGACTCCCACGAGGACACCGTGGTTCGCGCCCGCGTTGCTGCCCAGCGTCATCCCCGCCCCGGTGCCGTCTCCGTGGCACCCCATCGCCGTGCAGCCGGTTCTCTCGAAGATGTTCTGGATGTCCGCGGCGAAGGACGGGTTCGTCTTGATCTGGCGGGTGTCACCGCCCCCATTGTTGTTGCCGTTGCCGCCGGGATCGGAAGGGCTGTCACCCCCTCCGCAGGCCGCGAGCAGGGCGATTGCGACGATGGTAATTGGTATCCGACGAGGTAGAGGCATCCTGTGCTCCTGGGTGAGAGATGGAACGGCATGATCCTCAATATATTAGACGATTGAGTGGCAGATGAGACACAAGGCCTGTAGCTGTCCGGTCTGAGGCAAAGGCCGACCATGACCCAGGGTGCGAGGGGGGGGGGCCTGCGGGTCTACCAGAGGCTCGAGGTGAATGCGAGCTTTGTTCGGGTTATGGAAAAGTGCTAAACGCTCAAACCATGTGTCCTTGCTGGATAGAGTCGTCGCGCTGACGTAGCTCAGTTGGTAGAGCAGCTGCCTTGTAAGCAGCAGGTCCCCGGTTCGAGTCCGGGCGTCAGCTCTGCAGGTACTCCGCTTGCCCCTGTTTGACGCCACAGGACGCCACAGGACGCTACAGGACGCCACAGGACGCCACAGGACGCCACAGGACGCCACAGGACGCCACAGGACGGCGCGGCCGGTTGCGTGCCGATGTCCTGCGGCGCAGACTTCGTGCCCGTAGACCGGAGTGCAACTGCCGCCCGAGCCGCCATGCCCACCCACCCCGCACGCACGCCCGCGAGTCGAAACCCGCTCATTACTGACATCAACATCACGCCACTGGTGGATGTTGTGCTGGTGCTGCTCGTGGTGCTGATGGTGGTGTCGACCTACATCGTATCGCAGGCGATGAACGTGGAGCTCCCGCGCACCGCAGCGCCCGATGTGGCGAATGTCGATCCCCTCACGCTCACCTTGTTCCGCAACGGCGAGGTCAGATTGGATGACCGGACCGTCGCAGAGATCGACGTACCGCAGGCGCTGGTCGACGCGTTCGAAAGCCGGCCAGGCGTGGCGCTGGTCATCAGTGCGGACGAGACGGTGCCGCATGGCCGGGTGGTTCAGTTCGTGGACCTGGCCCGCCGGTCGGGTGGGACGAGATTCGCGATCAAGGTCGAGGAGGGCGTCCGGCCGGAGACGCCCTGAGTCCTCCGCCGAAAGCGTTTCCCTGTTGCGGCGTAGTACCCCCGCCCCGCCGGGGATCCCAGGCCAGATCTACCGACAAGGAACTGGCGAAACGGGAGTGAGCACCCCCGGGCTTGCTTCCGACCATGCGGGGAGTAGTTTTCGGGTTCCACTTGCGCCCGGTATGAGTACTTCATATTCGTCATCCGTTTGGGCCGAGAGCACGCCCTTTTGGGGCGCCCGCGAGCAACCCCGCCAATAGCTTGTCGGGTAGGACCGTCGGCGGATCGACGTCGCTCTCGACGAGTCGTGGATCGGCGGGTAGCCCCTCTTTAGGTCCGTTCTTAAGCTGACAGTCGGTTCAGATTCTGCTGCTCTAGTTCTTCTGCGTACTGCTGGGGAGTGAGTCGGTTCAGGGCCCGATGTGGCCGATCCGTGTTGTAGCTTATTCTCCAGCGTTCGATGATTCTGCGCGCATCGGCAAGGTTCAGGAACCAGTACTGGTTGAGGCACTCGTCGCGCAGCCGGCCATTGAAGGCCTCGATATAGGCGTTATCGACGGGTTTACCTGGCCGGATGAACTGGAGCTCGACCCCGTGGCCGTGGGCCCAGGCGTCGAGCGCCCGGCTGTGGAACTCCGGTCCGTTGTCCAGAACGATCGTTTTCGGAAGCCCGCGTATGCCGGCCAGCCGCTCGAGCACCTTCGCGACTCGCTCTCCTCCCAGGCTCTGATCCACCTCGATCGCCACACACTCGCGGGTGCAGGTGTCCACGATCGTGAGCGCACGGAACGCGCGATTCCCACGAAGCGTGTCTCGCATGAAGTCCATCGCCCAACGCTCGTTCGGCGCGTTGGCCGCGATCGCGGGGACTCGGGGAACCGCCACCCGCTTCCGTCGCCTCCGCCGTACGGCCAACCCCTCGCTCCGGTAGAGCCTCCGGATCCGCTTGTGGTTGTCCGACCACCCCTCGAGCCGCAGTCGCCAGGTCAGCATCGGGCTTCCCCAGCGCGGGTGCTCGACCGCAAGCTCACGAAGTCGCTGCCGGAGAGGTCCCTCGTCTGGCCGCCGCGAGATGTAGCGTACGCCGCTGCGATGGAAGCCGAGCCAGCGGCAGGCCCGCCGCTCGCTCCTCTCGGCGGTCTTCACCACCTCCGTAACGATGGTCCGCCGCTGCTCCACCGTCACCACTCTTTTCCCAGAACGTCCTTCAGCACTTGGATGTTCAGGGCTTGGTCCGCTACGATACGCTTCAGCCGTCGGTTCTCCTCCGAGGGCCCGAAGCCGCTTCGCGTCGCTTACCCCCATCCCACCGTACTTCCGCCGCCACCGATAGAACGTCTCGCGCGAGATCCCGTGCCGCCGGATCACCTCACCGCTACTCCCCGTTCGCTCGGCTTCCTGCAGGATCCCGACGATCTGCTCGTCCGTGAATCTCGACTTTCGCAACCAGTCCTCCCGCCGCTCTCGCGGCCGTAAGGACTGTCAACCTAGAATTGGACCTCCGCGCGGGGCTACCCGCCGATCCAGCGCCTCGGGCGACAGGGCCGGGGTGGGGTCGATCGACAGCCGGGAATCCGGACCGCAGGAAAACGCCACAATCCGACAAGGAGCCTGATTCATGGCGCCGCTAATGACCAGCGTCGAGCTGATGAAGAACTATATCGGCGGGAAGTGGGTCGAGGCCGAAGCCTCCGGCACCATCCCCGTCACCAATCCCAGCACCGGCGAAACGATCGCGGAGGTGCCTCTCTCGACGAAGACCGAGGTGGATCGCGCGATTGCTGCTGCTGCCGAAGCCTACAAGACCTGGGGCAAGACCCCGGTCGCCCGCCGCGTAGCTCCGCTCTTCAACTTGGCTCAGATGCTCCGGGAGGACGAGGACAGAATCGCGCGCGTCCTGACCGCGGAGAACGGCAAGTCGCTGACCGATGCACGCGCCGAGATGAAGCGCGTCTTCGAGAACGTCGAAGTGGCGTGCGGCATGCCGGTCCTTCAGCAGGGGGACAAGCTGATCGGCGGCTCTTTCGAGATCGACGGCGAGGTTCTTCGGCTGCCGATGGGCGTGTTCGGCATGATCGCGCCGTTCAACTTTCCAGCGATGGTTCCGTTCTGGTTCATCCCGTACGCGCTCGCCACTGGCAATACGTTCGTGTTGAAGACCTCCAAGCAGGTGCCGATGACGATGCAGCTCATCACCCAGTACATGGAGGATGCGGGGATTCCGCCGGGCGTGTTCAACGTGGTCAACGGCGACTCGGTAGTGGCCGACGCGCTCATGGAGAGCCCGATCATCCAGGGTGTGTCGCTGGTCGGATCCACTCCGGTTGCTCGCATCGTCGCTGAGAAATGTGCCAAGACCAACAAGCGCTTCCAGGCGATGGGTGGTGCTAAGAACCACCTCGTCGTGATGCCCGACGCCACGATGGAGGGCGTGATCCGAAACATGACCACGTCATGCTTCGGGTGCGCCGGCCAACGCTGCATGGCCTCGTCCGCGATCGTCGCCGTCGGAGACGCTACGTACAAGGAGGTGTGCGAGCGATTCGTCGAGGACTCCAAGAGGCAGCTGCTCGCGAATCCTCTGGACCCACGCTTCGAGGAGGAGCCGATGTTGCTCGGCCCCGTGATCTCGAAGAAGGCCAAGGACACGATCCTCGGTCTGATCGAGGACGGTGTGCGTGAGGGCGCGACGCTCGCGCTCGATGGTCGAGGCGCCACCGTCGAGGGCTCCGAGGGCGGCTTCTACATTGGACCCACGGTGTTCACCGACGTCAAACCTGGCATAAAGATCCACAAGACCGAGATCTTCGGTCCGGTGGTTATCATCCTCAAGGCCGACAGCCTCGACGAGGCGATCGAGATCGTCAACAGCCACGAGTACGGGAATGGTGCATCGATCTACACGCAGAACGGCTACTGGGCGCGGAAGTTCAAGCTCGAGGCGGAATGCGGGATGATCGGTGTGAACATTGGCATTCCGGCTCCCGTCGCGTACCTGCCCTTCGGCGGCATGAAGGCCTCGCAGTGGGCCGACATAAAGACCCAGGGCAAGGCGATCGTGAACTTCTATACGCAGGATAAGGTCATTACGGAGCGCTACTGGCCCGAGAAGGGCTGACCCTTCGCGGTGCCGCCGGCCCCGTAGGCGGCGGCGCCACGTCCTTCTCGCGCTGGGTGAAACTGGCCTCAGACCGAGCGTTGATTCGGCCGAGCTGGTCGCCGGGCCCTTGAGCGGATAAGACCAGTGATTCCGTTCCGCAAACCGCGACTGAACCGACAAGGAGATATTGCATGGCCACTGTGAGCCCGGGCGGTTCGAGCGGCACAACGGCGCTGGACGAGCAACGCAGGGGCGCTCCGCTTCCCGAGCCGGACATGACGCCCGTCCAGAAGTTCGGCGAGGCGATCGCCGACCGGGTCGAACGGTGGATGCCGAGCCCATTCCTGTTCGCGGTTCTCCTCACGTACGCGGCTGGAATAGCGGCCTTCTTTTCGGAGGGATCCGGGCCGGTGGAGATTGCTCAGGCCTGGTACGGGGGATTCTGGAGTCTCCTCACGTTCGCGATGCAGATGGTTCTGATCCTCGTGACGGCGAACGTTGTCGCGTACCATCCGCGAGTCCGGGGGGTGATCGACAAGCTGGTGCAGATGCCGAAGAGCGGGCGTCAGGCCGTCCTCGTGGTCGGGATCGGATCGATGATCACGGGTTGGATCTCCTGGGGCCTCGGGCTCATCTTCGGCGCGATCCTGGCGCGCGAGATGGGCAAGCAGTGCGAGCGCAAGGGGATGGCGGTGCATTACCCGCTGGTTGCCGTCGCGGGCTACATGGGGATGAGCCTCACCTGGGGCTGGGGCCTATCCCAGTCCGCGGGTCTGCTGCAAGCCACTCCAGACAACATCTTCATGCAGCAGGGCATTATCGACCGGATCATCCCGGCGACCGAATGGGTCTTTCATTCCTACCCAGCGACACTGACGATCCTGAGCATCGCCTTTGCGTCGCTCATGCTCTATCTGCTCTGCCCGCCCGACCAGAACTGCCGTCCCATCTCGCGTTACGTGAATCTCAGCGAAGAGGAAATGGCGGGAACGCCGACCCAGCCGCTGGTTCCCACCTCGACGAAGGAGGGGAGCCTTGCGGACAAGATCGATAACAGCAAGATCCTGGGCGGCGTCATCGCCGGCACCGGTGTCGTGCTCTTCTTGGTGACGTTCACGACCTCTGGACTGGGCGCGCTCAACCTGAACGTGCTGAACTTCGGCTTTCTGATGGTCGGGTTGATGCTGTACACCAACCCAAGCCTCTACGAGGGCGAGTTCAACCGCGCGGTGGTCGGAAGCGCTGGCGTCATCCTCCTGTTCCCGTTCTACTCGGGCATCGTGGGGATCATGTCGGGGACCGGCTTGGTCACCACGGTCGCGAATCAGCTGCTCTCGATCGCCTCTCCCGAAACGTTCCCGGTCATCGCCTGGATCACGGCCGGAATCATGAACCTCTTCGTCCCCTCGGCGGGCGGTGAGTGGGGGATCCTCGGAGCACCCATGCTCCTTGCGGCGCAGGAGATGGACGTGCCTCTCGGCCAGATGCTCGCCTCCTACGCCGCCGGGGATGCCCACACCAACCTTCTGAACCCGTTCTGGGCGCTCCCGTTGTTGGCCATCACGGGCCTCCGCGCTCGCGATATGTTCGGCTACGCGATCACGATGATGCTGCTCCTCTATCCCTTCCTCGCGGTGGTCCTCTACTTCCTTCCCTACTGAGACCTCTCGCAGGACGGTGACGTCGAGCTGCGCCCCGTGCCGATACCGGCGCGGGCGCAGTACACTTTCGGCCGGGTGGCTCCCCGCGAGTCGAACTCGGTGTAGAGGGAGTCGACTTGTTCAGCGTACCTCGGATCTGGAGGAATCCGTGACCAACCGCGTCCTCGTCGTCGTTTTCTACGCCGTCTCAGGAACCGTGGCGGTCGCGCCCTCGGCGGCCCAGCAGCCTGGTCGGCAGCGGTTCGCGAGCGTCGAGGAGGCGCTCGTGACGTCGGCGCTGCTTGCCGGACGCCCAGGTCCTGTCAGCGTGAACTGGATCGACGAGGGTGCCCGGTTCTCCTACACGACCTTCGATCCAGCCACGAGGCAGGAGGAGATCCGCCGCTACGATCCGGCGACCCTAAGCGACGAGTCGCTCTTCCGGGCCCGAGATCTCACGTTGCCGGGCACGGGCCGACCACTCGAGTACGAGTCGTTCCAGTGGGCGCGCGACTCCCGGCACCTGGTGTTCCAGGTCGATTTTCGACCGATCTACCGGAATTCGGGGATCGCGGACTTCTACGTCTTCGCGATCGACGACCGAAGGCTACAGCTGGCGGCTGACGATGCGCGTACTGCCGAGCTCTCGCCAGACGGCACGCTGCTGGGCTACGAACGCGGTGGCGACATGTTCGTTTACGACCTGAATGCGGAACGTGAGCAGCGGCTCACCACCACGGGCAGCGAGTCGATCTTCAACGGGGTCTTCGACTGGGTCTACGAGGAGGAGTTTGGCGTCCCGCAGGCCTGGCGCTGGTCGCCTGACAGCCGTCGGATCGCGTTCTGGGAAACCGACGAGCGTGGCGTTCCTGTCATCCAGCTGACGAATTACGAGGGGCAGCACGCGGAGTGGATGCGCATCGCCTATCCGAAGGTCGGCGACACGAATCCGACGGTACGGATCGGCGTCGCGGACGTCGACACCGGGGAGACGCGCTGGCTCGACACTGGGGAGGAGGGTGAGTTCTACATTCCGCGTGTCTACTGGACCTCGGCGCCGGATACGCTCGCGGTCGTTACCCTCAATCGACCGCAGAACCATTTGAAGGTGCTCCTGTTCGATGTGAACACCGGTGGTCGACGGCTGGTCCTAGAGGAACGATCGGACGCCTGGATCGACGTATACGACTTCTTCGCCAGGGTTCTCGATTTCCTCAGCTTCCCGGAGGGTGCGCGCGAGTTCTTCTGGATTTCCGACCGGGACGGCCAGCAACATCTCTACCGCTACGACTACGACGGAAAGCTGCTGAACCAGGTCACGGAAGGCGCGTGGTCCGTGACGCGCGTTGAGGGGATCGATCCTAGTTCGCAGACCGTCTATTACGCGTCCACCGAGGCGGGCCCGCTCGAGAGGCATCTCTTCTCGCTCGACGAACGATAGGTAGCGCCCCGACAGAGGACGAAGACTGAAAGGTGGCATGCCACCACATTGGCGAAACCAGCGCGCCCCAACAGCGGGAGACACGCCGGCTGCCACCGCCGACTCCTCGCTCGACAGCCCTCGAGCAACTTCTTCCCAAAACCTCTGCCGATGCTCCCGGCGCCCCAACGGGGGACGACCGGGTGAACCCATCGGCGGACGCAAAGCTCGATCCGACCGTCGGCGCTTGCTTGCCGCCATCGCAACTCCTCCTCTTTCCTGAGGTGTTGCGACGACCTCGCGCGGAGCTGCACCCCGGACGACCTGAACCGCTAAAGGGACCCCGGGGCAGGGACAGGACCCGGAGGGGGCCTCCCCGCCATTTGTTTCCATATTCTCGGACGGGGTTGCTCCTCCCAGCGCCGAAAACTACTTTTCACAGCTCACTTTGCGACGAGGCGGAGAGGCCTCTTTTCATCGCGTTCGGAGCCAACTCGTCCTTGGCTCGGGGTCGAGGTGGGGTACCGAAGCGGCCAACCGGGGCAGACTGTAAATCTGCTGGCTCATGCCTACGGAGGTTCGAATCCTCCCCCCACCATTCGGGGGCATGCCGGTATGTGGGTCCGGACCCGGGCCGGAGTATGCGGGAGTAGCTCAGTTGGCTAGAGCATCAGCCTTCCAAGCTGAGGGTCGCGGGTTCGAGTCCCGTCTCCCGCTCTGAGATCTGGTGAAGGTTGGGAAAAGGAAGGCCAGCACCGCGATCTGGGCGGGTTTGAGAACGCCACACCCCTGTGCCTTGCGCGCGGGCCCGCGGGGCGGAGCCTGACGCCGTTATCAGGGCGATTTCAGCGCCCGCCACCGCTCCGATAGCTCAGCGGTAGAGCGCTTCCTTGGTAAGGAAGAGGTCCCGGGTTCGATCCCCGGTCGGAGCTTGGGGGGTCGGCTCACCCGCGTGACGTGAGGAGGACTAGATGAGGGACAAGATCACGCTAGCCTGCTCGCAGTGCGAGGAGCGGAACTACGCGACCGATAAGAACAAGCGCCTGCACCCTGAGCGTGTGGAGCGCCGCAAGTATTGCCGGCGTTGCCGCGCGCACACGGCGCACAAGGAGACCAAGTAGTTCATGGCGGTGCCCGCGAACGCCGAGGATCGCACCAACTTCTTCGAGGACTCCCGGAACTTCCTCGAGGAGTCTTGGACCGAGCTTCGCAAGGTTACGTGGCCGGACTGGGAACAGCTGAAGAACGCGACCCTGGTAGTCCTGGTGTTCGTTATTATCATCAGCTTGGTCATTTGGACGATGGACACGGTCGTGCGAACGCTGGTCAGCGCGGTCATGGGTATCTTCGGAGCCTGATGTCTGACGGGAAGCGCTGGTACGCGATCCAGACTTACTCTGGGCACGAGAACAAGGTCCAGAAGCTGATCATCCGGAAGATCGAGGACGAGTCGGGTGAGACGCCCGAGGATAAGCAGATCTCGGGGGTTCTTGTGCCCACGCAGGACGTGGTGGAAATCAGAAACGGGAAGCGGGTCAGCGTGACCCGCAGGCTCTACCCCGGCTACGTGCTGGTGCAGATGCTCCTCAACGAGCGCACCATTCATGTGATCAACAATATCCAAGGGGTGATCAAGTTCGTCGGCACGGGTCAGGAACCGCGGCCCCTACGCGACGAAGAGATCAACAAGATCCTTGGCGTTACGACCGGGGAAGAGGAAGCTGAGGCTCAGGAGGAGATTCCCTTCCACGTCGGCCAGGTAGTAGAGGTCATGCAGGGCCCCTTTACGGACTTTTCGGGGACCGTGCAGGAGGTCTTCTCGGACAAGGGGAAGGTGAAGGTCGAGGTTTCGCTGTTCGGGCGGCCGACCTCGGTAGAGCTCGACTATACACAGTTGAAGGGGTTCTGATTCATGAAGAAGGTCGTTGGATTCGTGAAGCTCCATGTGCCGGGTGGGCAGGCAAATCCCGCCCCCCCGGTGGGGCCTGCGCTTGGCCAGCACGGCGTCAACATCATGGAGTTCTGCAAGCAATTCAACTCGCGCACGCAGGAAAAGATCGGCTTCACGATTCCGGTCGAGATTACGGTCTATGCGGACCGCTCGTTCACCTTCATCACGAAGACTCCGCCCGCCGCAGTGCTGATTCGAAAGGCGGCTGGGCTCGAGAAGGGGTCGGGAACACCGAATAAGGAAAAGGTGGGCAGGCTCACCCGAAAGCAGGTCCGCGAGATTGCCGAGGTGAAGCTTCCCGACCTGAACACGACGAACGTCGATTCCGCCGTGAACCAGATCGCGGGAACGGCGCGGAGTATGGGGATCGACGTCGAGGTTTGATCGAACGCTGTTGAGAACCCTGCGACGGCCCGAGGGACAGCGGGGCGACCGCGGGGAGTCCGTCGAACCACCGGCTGTGAGCCGCCACCGGTGGGAGGACACAACGAGACGGCTCGGACAACATGTCAGTTCACGGCCGCAGGTTTCGCGAGGCGAGGGAAAAGGTGCCCGTGGGGGTGAAGTTCCCTCCCGATGAGGCCGTCCAGCTCGTCAAGGAGCTGAGCTTCGCGAAGTTCGACGAGACTGTTGAAGTCGCCACCCGTCTCAGCGTGGATCCAAGGAAGGCGGATCAGATCGTGCGCGGTACGGTGATTCTTCCCCACGGGACGGGAAAGACGGTTCGCGTGTACGTGGCCACGCAGGGGGAGAAGGAGCGGGAAGCTCGCGAGGCGGGTGCCGACCACGTCGGGCTCGACCTGCTCGCCAAGATCCAGGAGGGCTGGCTGGACTTCGACGTCATGGTCGCTACGCCCGACGTGATGGGCAAAGTCGGGCCGCTCGGGCGGGTGCTTGGTCCCCGCGGCCTGATGCCCACGCCCAAGGCGGGGACGGTCACCTTCGACGTTGCGAAGGCGGTCAAGGACATCAAGGGCGGGAAGATCGAGTTCCGCGTCGACAAGACCGGCAACGTGCACGCTCCGATCGGTCGGGTCTCGTTCCCCCCGGAGCAACTCGCGGCCAATCTGAGCGCTTTCATGGACCAGATCGTCCGTGCACGCCCGTCCGCGGCGAAGGGTGGCTACATCAAGAGCGTGACGGTCTCGAGCACGATGGGGCCGGGCGTCGCGATCGAGCCCAACTCGTACCGCCGGAGCGGCTCATGAAGCGTGCGGAAAAGGAAGTCTTCATCGCCGAGTTCCGGGAGCGCGTCGGGAGGGCTCCGGTGATCTATCTGACCGACTTCACCGGGTTGGACGTGAAGTCTCTCTCGAAGCTCCGTCAGACCCTGCGCGACTCCGGTGCTGAGTACCTGGTCGGTAAGAATCGGCTGGTACGGCTCGCGCTCCAGGAGACGAGCCTTCCCGACCTGGGTGAGGCGCTCATCGGTCCTACCGGTGTGGTGTTCGGCTACGAGGACGTGGTCACTCCAGCCAAGGTGCTCACCGAATTCGCCAAGGAGCACAAGGATCGACCCGCTTTCAAGCTGGGTGTGCTCGACAACAAGCTGCTCGCCCCCGAGCAGATCGATCGGCTTGCGAGGCTGCCCTCTAGGGAGGTGCTCCTCGCCCAACTGGCGGGTGCGCTGCAGGGGCCGATGTCGGCCCTGGCCAGTGCACTCGACGGCAAGCTTCAGGAGATGGTCGGCCTCCTGGAGGCGCTCAAGGTGCAGCGCGGGAGCGCTTGATCCGGACGTTGGCAACGTTCACATACTTCACCGCCGGCGGCGGCCGGGATCCGAGGAGGAGATGGAAATGACGAAGACCGCAGATCTGCTCGACACCATCGGTAACATGACGGTGCTCGAGTTGTCCGAGTTCGTCGAGGAATTCAAGACCAAGTTCAATGTCCAGGCCATGGCCGTGGCAGCGCCCGTGGGTGGTGCTGGAGCAACGGAGGAGGCGGCCCCGGAGCAGGACGAGTTCACCGTGGTCCTGGACGGCGCGGGGGACAAGAAGATCCAGGTGATCAAGGTCATCCGTGAGATCACCGCGCTCGGCCTGAAGGAGGCCAAGGAGCTCGTCGACAGCGCCCCCAGCACGGTGAAGGAAGGGGTGACCAAGGACGAGGCCAACCAGCTCAAGGCCAAGCTCGAGGAGCAGGGCGCGGCTGTCAGCCTGAAGTAGCGCCGGTTTCCAGAGCACCACCGCCGGTCCGGGTCGCGGGCCGGCTGCTCGCGCTTCCGTTGTGAGGCGAATCGACTACCACGAAGCGGGACGCTGAAAGACCGTCCCGACCAAGGGGGAGCACCCGTTGGATACTCGAGGCAATGGTGCCCGGCCGGTCGTGAGCTTCGGCAAGCTCAAGACTATCATGCCGATGCCGAACATGTTGGACGTTCAGCTCCGCTCGTTCGAGAAGCTGGTGGAGGCCCCGGTCGATCCATCCGAGCAATGGGACTTTGGACTCGATCGCGTCTTCGGCGAGATTTTCCCGATCAGCGACGTGAACGAGAACTTCACGCTCGAGTACGTTTCCGCGGCTCTGGGCGAGCCAAAGTACTCGGTCGAGGAGTGCATCGAGCGGGACATGACATACGCGGCGCCCCTCAAGGCGACGCTGCGACTGATCATCTGGGAGGAGCTGGAAGACGCTGAGCGCCGGCCTCGTGACATCATCGAGAAGGAGGTCTACCTCGGTGACCTTCCCCTCCTGACCGAGCTCGGCACCTTCATCATAAACGGCGCCGAGCGCGTAGTGGTGAGCCAGCTACACCGGTCGCCGGGCGTGGTGTTCGAGGAGAGCATCCACCCAAACGGATCGCGCCTCTTCAGCGCCCGTATCATCCCGTTCCGTGGTTCGTGGGTCGAGTTCACGCTCGACATCAACGACATTTGCTACGTTCACATCGACAAGAAGAAGAAGTTTCCGGCTACGGCCCTGCTGCGTGCGTTCGGGTGGGGAACCGACGCGGAGGTCTACAAGCTCTTCTACAAGGTCGGGACAGTCGACCTCACGGCCGGTGGAAAGAACAAGAAGGGCGGCAACGACGTCCTCGGAAACGTGCTCGCCGAGGATATCGTCGAGAAGGGCAGCGGCGAGGTGATCGCGGAGCAGTCGACCGAGATCGACGAGGACGTGTTCGGGCGGCTCGAACGGGCCGGTATCAAGAAGATCAAAGTCTACCGAAGCGACAAGCAGTCGGTACGGGGCGAGAGTCCCGTCGTCAAGAACACGCTTCGCAAGGACCCCACCGAAAGCGAGGAGGATGCTCTCTACGCCATCTACTCGCTGCTACGGCCAGGCGAGGCGCCCAACGTCGAGACCGCTCGGACTGCGCTCGAGCGCGTGTTCTTCAACCCCAAGCGATACGACCTCGGCCGGGTAGGACGCTATAAGATCAACCAGCGTCTCGGCCTCGACGCACCCAAGACCACGACCGTGCTCACGCGCGACGACTTCGTCGCGATCCTGCGCTATCTGATCGACCTGTCGGAAGGGCGCGGGTTCACCGACGATATCGACCACCTGGGGAATCGGCGCGTCCGCACCGTGGGAGAGCTGATCGCAAACCAATTCTCCGTCGGCCTGTCACGTATGGCCCGGTTGGTGAAAGAGAGGATGTCGATCAATACCGACCCGGAGAAGATTAACATCGACGACCTGGTGAATGCGCGCACGGTGTCCGCGGTCATCCAGGCGTTCTTCGGATCCAGCCAGCTCAGTCAGTTCATGGACCAGACCAATCCGCTGGCCGAGCTGACCCACAAGCGCCGTCTTTCGGCGCTCGGACCGGGCGGGCTCACGCGCGAACGGGCGGGCTTCGAAGTGCGCGACGTGCACTATTCGCACTACGGCCGGATGTGCCCGATCGAAACCCCCGAAGGTCCGAACATCGGGCTGATCACGTCACTTACGACCTTTGGGCGCATCAACGAGTTGGGCTTCATCGAGACTCCCTACCGCAAGGTCGTGAAGGGTCGCGTAACAGACCGGATCGACTGGCTGTCTGCGAATGAAGAGGAGGAAGCCCGTATCGCGCAGGCGAACGCGCCGCTCGACGAGAAGGGCAACTTCGTCAACGAATTCGTGCTGTGTCGCGAGCGCGGTGACTTCCCGCTGCTCGGGCCGGGCGTCATCGACTATATGGACGTCGCGCCTGACCAGCTTGTGTCCGTCGCCGCCGCGATCATCCCGTTTCTGGAGCACGACGACGCGAACCGGGCACTCATGGGGTCGAACATGCAGCGTCAGGCGGTGCCTCTGCTCTACCCCGACGCGCCCCTGGTCGGTACCGGGCTGGAGGTCAAGGTGGCGCGGGATTCGGGGGCGGTCATCACAGCCCGTCGGGGCGGTGAGGTGGTGCACGTCACTGCCGACGAGATCGTCGTGGACACCGGTAGCGTAAAGCCGGGCACCGCCGATCAGCCGCTCGCCAAGCTCGCGCAGTTCGACCGCTACCGCCTCAAGAAGTTTTGGCGCACCAACCAGGATACCGCGATCAACCAGCGGCCTCTTGTGAGGCGTGATCAAAGGGTGAAGCCGGGTGACGCAATCGTAGACGGCCCTTCCACCGACCATGGTGAGCTCGCCCTCGGCCGAAATGTGCAAGTGGCGTTCATGCCGTGGTACGGACACAACTTCGAGGATGCCATCGTCATCAGCGAGAAGCTGGTGAAGGACGACGTTTTCACCTCGATCCACATCCAGGAGCTCGAGCTGCACGTACGGGATACGAAGCGGGGGATGGAGGAGATCACGCGCGAGATCCCAAACGTGGCCGAGGAGTCGCTCGTCGATCTCGACGAGCGGGGAATCGTGCGCATCGGTGCGCGCGTGAAGAGCGGAGACATCCTGGTGGGAAAGATCACACCAAAGGGTGAAACCGAGCTATCTCCGGAGGAGAAGCTCCTTACCGCCATCTTCGGCGAGAAGGCGAAGGACGTGAAGGACTCGTCACTTCGTGTGCCACCGGGCATGAGCGGTACGGTGATCGACGTCAAGATCTTCAGCCGACGGATCGACGATCCGCTTCTGGAGAAGGAGCATGGTGCTAAGATCGGCGAGCTCCGACAGATGGAGCGTGAGGAGATCCAGCGGATCGCAGAGGCACGCGACGAAGAGTTGCACGGTCTACTCCACCTGCAGACGGTCGCCCTCATGCTCAAGCGCGGCACTGTGGAGCCGATCCTTGAGGAGGGCACCAAGATAACCAAGGATGCACTCACGGATCTCAACCTATCCAAGGTGGACCTGGCGACGCTCAAAGTCGGCAATAAGGACGCCAACGAGAAGATTCGGCGGGTCACCGACGAGGCCCAGCGTCGCATCGAGCGGGTGAAGGAGAAGACGGAGGAATCGATTGACAAGGTCTTCCAACCCGACGAGTTGCCGCCGGGAGTAGTTCAGCTGGTCAAGGTCTACATCGCGGAGAAGCGCAAGATCTCGGTTGGTGACAAGATGGCGGGCCGCCACGGAAACAAAGGCATCATCGCCCGCATCGCACCCGAAGAGGACATGCCGTTCCTCCCGGATGGCTCGCCGGTGGAGATCGTGCTTAACCCCCTGGGCGTCCCCTCGCGCATGAACGTGGGTCAGATCCTGGAAACCCACCTTGGATGGGCAGCCCGCATCCTCGGGTTCGAGGCCAAGACCCCGGTCTTCCAGGGGGCTACCGAGAACGAGGTGGGGGCCCTGCTCAAGGTAGCCGGTCTGCGTTGGGCGCACGGTGCGCTCGATCTGTCGGGCGAGCCGTTCGAGATGGGCGTGGAGGAAATCCATGCTCTCCTGGAGGCAAGCTCCGAGCTGCCCAAGGAACTGACTACCGGGAATGGCCAGGCGACCGCGCACGGAAGCTCGGGCGTCGGCCAGTCGCTGGACGCGTACATCAAGCTCAAACTGGGTGCGGCGGCCAAGGGCCTCTTCGGGCGCCTGCGCGACTACCTGGTTCGGGTGGGGACGGCGCTCGCCGACAAGCGGGGGAGTGAGGTCGGCAAGGCGTTCCCCGCGGTGGCGGCGCTGGCTGGTCAGCGCGGTGCCCCCAAGGCCGGCATCGACGCTGCCGTGCTCGAGATCCTGAGCGAGGCCGAGATCCTGCCCAACGGCAAGATCTGGCTGCGCGACGGCCGGAGCGGGCAGCACTTCGACTTCCCGATCACAGTAGGGCAAATCTACATGCTCAAGCTCTCCCACTTGGTCGACGACAAGATCCATGCGCGCTCGATCGGGCCCTACTCGCTGGTCACGCAGCAGCCGCTTGCCGGTAAGGCGCAGTTCGGCGGACAGCGGTTCGGCGAGATGGAGGTGTGGGCGCTGGAAGCCTACGGTGCCGCGCACACTCTGCAGGAGATTCTGACGGTCAAGTCGGACGATGTTACCGGTCGATCCAAGGTCTACGAGGCGATCGTGAAGGGTGAGAACCTACCGGAGCCCGGTATTCCCGAGTCGTTCAACGTGTTGGTCAAGGAGCTCCAGGCGCTGGGACTGAGCGTGACGCTGGGAAGGGCAGAGTAGTGGAGGATTCGATTCCACATCCGTCGCAACGGCCTCAACCCGTAGGGGTGAACAGGCATGATTGATTTTCCGAGGGCTCGCGAGCAGCGTTCCGCTGATTTTGACTTCATCCAGCTCAAGATCGCCTCATCGGAGCAGATCCGGAGCTGGTCGTACGGCGAGGTGACGAAGCCCGAGACGATCAACTACCGGTCCTTCAAGCCGGAGCGGGATGGGCTCTTCTGCGAGCGCATCTTCGGACCGGTCAAGGACTGGGAGTGCCACTGCGGGAAGTTCAAGCGCATTCGCTTCCGCGGGCACGTGTGCGACCGGTGCGGCGTCGAGGTGACGCTCTCCAAGGTCCGCCGCGAACGCATGGGCCACATCGAGCTGGCGGTGCCAGTGGCACACATTTGGTTCTTCAAGACGCTGCCGAGTCAGCTGGGCTACCTCCTCGGAATGACCTTCCGCGACCTCGAGAAGGTGGTCTACTACGCTGCGTACGTGGTTACCCACGCGGGTAAGCAGGAGGTGGAGTTCCAGGACCTCCTCGACGAGGACGAGTACTACGACCTGCGTGTGAAGGCGCGCGAGGAGGGTGATGACGCGTTCCGAGCCGAGATCGGTGCGGAGGCCGTTCGCACGCTCCTTCGTCATCTCGACTCTCCCGAGCGTCGGATCCACGATCGCAACTCGGATGGCCGGGGACTCGATCGTCTATCCGATTGGCTTCGTACCGAGATCGCGACCGAGACGAGTCAGCATCGGAAGAAGAAGAAGCTCAAGCGTCTAAAAGTTGTGGATTCGATCCGCAACTCGGGCGACGCGGCCGACATCCGTAACCGCCCGGAGTGGATGATCATGGATGCCGTTCCGGTCATTCCGCCGGATCTCCGTCCGCTGGTGCCTCTCGATGGCGGCCGGTTTGCTACGAGCGATCTAAATGACCTGTATCGCAGGGTCATCAATCGAAACAACCGCCTCAAGAAGCTCATCGAGATGCGTGCTCCCGAGGTCATCCTCAGGAACGAGAAGCGCATGCTCCAGGAGGCGGTCGACGCCTTGTTCGACAACGGACGGCGATCGAAGGCGATCAGAGGGAGGGGCAAGCGTCCGCTCAAGTCCCTGAGCGACATGCTCAAGGGCAAGCAGGGCCGCTTCCGTCAGAACCTGCTGGGAAAGCGAGTCGACTACTCTGGCCGCTCGGTGATCGTGGTGGGCCCCGAGCTCAAGCTGCACCAGTGTGGCCTGCCCAAAGCAATGGCGGTGGAGCTCTTCAAGCCGTTCATCATTCACGAGTTGGAGAAGCGTGGCGAGGCGGAGACTGTGAAGCGGGCCAAGAAGATCGTCGAACGGGACGATCCCAAGGTCTACGAGGTGCTCGAGGACATCATCCGAGATCATCCGGTCCTGCTGAACCGCGCGCCCACGCTGCATCGACTCGGAATCCAGGCGTTCGAGCCCGTGCTCGTCGAAGGCAAGGCCATTCGCATCCATCCGCTTGTGTGTGCCGCGTTCAACGCGGACTTCGATGGCGATCAAATGGCCGTGCACGTACCGCTCTCCTTCGAAGCGCAGCTTGAGGCGCGCGTGCTCATGCTCGCGAGCAACAACATCCTCTTGCCGTCGAACGGGCGGCCGGTCGCCGCTCCTACCCAAGACATGGTGATTGGGGCGTACTACCTGACCAACCCGAGACTGACGATAAAGGACCTTGAGGCTGTAGCGGGTGACCCCAAGCGTGCCAAGAACGCGCGGCAGAGTGCGGAGAGTGAGCTTGTCGAGCTCTACGCCAAGGCGCCGCGCTTCTCCCGCTTCGGCGAGGTGGAGATGGCGCTGGTGAGCCACGCCATGACATTCCATTCGCTCTGCTGGTTCTGGATCCCTCCAACGGGCGACGACCAGGAGTCTCCGGGCCACTGGGCGCGCACGACTACCGGACGGATCCTGTTCAACTCGATCGTGCCCCAGGAGCTCGGCTTCCTCAACCGCACCTTCGGTAAGAAGGAGCTCGGGGACCTGGTGTTTGATTGCTTCACGGTAGCAGGGCTCTCTCGCACAACGGAGTTCCTGGACAATCTCAAGGATTTCGGCTTCCGCTATGCTACCCTGGGTGGCATCAGCGTGGGTGTCGAAGACCTCGAGGTGCCTGCGGAGAAGACCGAGATCCTGCGTGAGGCCGACGAACACGTGACTCGATTCCAGCGCGCGTACGCGAGCGGATACATCTCGAACGGTGAACGATACAACAAGGTGATCGACACCTGGACACACGCCAACAACGATGTGGCAGATGCCATGGTGCGGCGCCTTGAGCGGAGCAAGGACGGGTTCAATCCCGTTTACATGATGATGACGTCGGGCGCGCGGGGTAATCGCGACCAGATGCGGCAGTTGGCCGGAATGCGCGGTCTAATGGCGAAGCCTCAGAAGAAACTGACTGGTGGCATAGGCGAAATCATCGAGAGCCCGATCAAGTCGAACTTCCGCGAGGGGCTCACGGTGGTGGAGTATTTCATTTCCACCCACGGCGCCCGGAAGGGTCTGGCCGACACCGCTCTCAAGACCGCTGACGCCGGTTACCTGACAAGGCGTCTCGTAGACGTGGCACAAGACGTGACGGTGACGAACGAAGACTGTGGCACGATCATGGGCCTCGAGATGACAGCCCTCAAGGAGGGTGAAGACATCATCGAGCCGCTGGGCGACAGAATCGTTGGCAACGTTGCGCTCGAGGACGTCTACGATCCGATCGATGGCCAACTACTGGTGGAAGCTGGCGAGCTGATCGTGGAGGATGCAGCGGAGGATATTGAGAATGCGGGCATCCAGTCGGTCAAGATCCGCTCCGTGCTTACTTGCGAGGCACGCCGCGGAATCTGCCGTCAGTGTTACGCCCGCAACCTTGCTACGATGAAGATGGTGGATACCGGCGAGGCTGTCGGAATCTTGGCCGCGCAATCCATCGGTGAGCCGGGTACCCAGCTTACCCTGCGCACCTTCCACATCGGTGGTACTGCGGCCCGGATCGCGGCCCAAACACAGCGCAAGAGCAAGATCGACGGAACCGTGGCGCTCGACCGAGTGACCACCGTGGTCACGCCCAAGGAGGAGCGGATCGTTACCTCGCGGGAAGGGCAGATCATCCTGATGACCAAGGAGGGCCAGGTCCGCAGCCGCCTGTCGGTGCCCTACGGCGCCACCCTGGCGGTGGAAGAGGGACAGGAGATCGGCGGTGGCGACCTGCTGTTCGGCTGGGATCCCTACTCCGAGCCCATCGTGGCCGACTCCGAGGGCGTAATCAACTTCATCGACATCGTGGAGGATCAGACGATGCGAGAGGAGCTGGACGAGTCCACGGGTCGCCGGCAAATGACGATCATCGAAGACCGGGAGAAAAAGCTCCACCCGATGATCCAGATCCTCTCCAAGGGCAGGAAGCGGGAGAAGATCCGGGAGTTCATCATTCCGGTCGGGGCCCAGCTCACGGTTCGCGACACGGGAGTGGTGAATCCCGGCGACACGATCGCCAAGATCAGCCGCGAGGTCTACAAGACTCGCGATATCACGGGCGGCTTGCCACGCGTGGCAGAGTTGTTCGAGGCGCGCAAGCCCAAGGACCCGGCGGTCATCACCGAGATCGACGGGAAGGTCAGTTTCGGCGATATCAAGCGCGGCAAGCGGGAAGTCGTCGTGACCCCGGAGACCGGACCGGCGCGAACCTATGAGGTCCCGGTAGGCAAGCACATGCGCGTGCACGAAGGCGATCAGGTGCGCGCAGGGGATCGGCTTTCGGAAGGTCCGATCAACCCCCACGACATCCTGCGCATCAAAGGTCCACGAGCCGTGCAGGAGTATTTGTTGAACGAGATCCAGGAGGTCTATCGCCTCCAGGGCGTGAAGATCAACGACAAGCACATCGGCGTGATCGTGCGGCAGATGCTGCAGAAGGTTCGTATCACCGATCCAGGCGACACAGAGTTGCTCGAGGGGGAGAACGTGGATCGGACGGACTTCCGCGAGCTCAACCAGAGTGTCATGGCCGATGCGCTCAAGCCGGCGCGCAGCGAGCCGTTGCTGCTCGGCATCACCAAGGCCAGCCTGACCACCGAGTCGTTCATCTCGGCAGCGTCGTTCCAGGAGACGACCCGCGTGCTGACCGATGCGGCGGTGCGGGGTGCGCGCGACGACCTCAAGGGACTCAAGGAGAACATCATCATCGGGCACCTGATTCCTGCGGGCACCGGAATGCACCGCTACCATGACGTCGAGTTCATGGTCGAGCAGGCGTACTACGACGAGGAGATCCTACCCCTGGGCGAGCCGGGCGAGTTGATGGCAGGTCTCTCACTCGAGGCCGATACGGAGGTCACTGCCGATTGACGGCAGCCTCCGCGTCTTGAGCTGGACTTCGGGGGCGTCCCTTGGGGGGGACGCCCCGGGTCCGCCTCGGCCTCTGGACACGTCCGCCTCCTGTCTGAGTGGCCCGGCTTCGGCTCGGAAAACGGCGGAAAACGACGGGCTCGGCCGAGCCGGCCGGCACCGAAAACCGGCCGAATTTGATGTTGACACCCATTTGACCTCTCGGTAAGTTCCAAGCTCTGTTCGAGATCCCTTGCGACGGTCCCGAGTCCAGGCCCGTGTCGGGCCGTTCCGAGGGGAGAAAGCGATCCCGGGCCGAGGGTTTCCACGTTGTGCCGAGCACGGATTCATGCCCACGATCAACCAACTCGTCAGGAAGGGCCGGCAGGTCGCTTCCAAGAGTACGAAATCGCCTGCTCTGCAGAAGAACCCGCAGAAGCGAGGCGTCTGCACACGCGTGTACACGACCACACCGAAGAAGCCGAACTCGGCGCTTAGGAAGGTGGCACGTGTGCGGTTGACGAACGGCTACGAAGTCACCGCCTACATCCCGGGCGAGGGGCACAATCTGCAGGAGCACTCGATCGTACTCATCCGAGGTGGCCGGGTGAAGGATCTCCCCGGCGTGCGCTACCATATCGTCCGCGGCACGCTCGATGCTTCGGGTGTGAACGATCGTCGTCAGGGGCGCTCCAAGTACGGCGCCAAGAGGCCGAAGTAGCATGAGCCGTCGGTCTAGGGCCGAGCATCGGGAGGTTCCGGGCGATCCGAACTTCGGGTCCACGACGGTTACGAAGTTCATCAACAGTTTGATGTTCGACGGCAAGAAATCAGTCGCAGAGGGGATCTTCTACGACGCGATGAAGATTATCGAGGAACGGTCTGGACAGCCGGGGCTCGGCGTCTTTCAGACCGCGGTGAACAACGCGAAGCCCGCGCTCGAGGTGAAGAGCCGTCGGGTAGGCGGCGCGACGTATCAGGTTCCGGTGGAGGTTCGGCCCGAGCGGCGCTCAGCCTTGGCGATCAAATGGTTGGTCACGTTCTCACGGGCACGGTCGGAGAAGACGATGTCCGATCGCCTCGCGGGGGAGCTCATGGCCGCGGCACGGGGCGAAGGCAGCACGGTCAAGAAGAAGGACGATACGCATCGGATGGCGGAAGCGAACAAGGCGTTCGCCCACTATCGCTGGTAGCCCGGCACGCTGAGCCCCCGGCCTGACCGCTGGGAGGCGCAGGGGCGCCGAAGCACAGGGGACGCGCGAAGGCCCAGACCCCTCACGGGGCGGCCCTCTCCGGTCACCGGAAGCGCGGACAAGTGCGGGCCACAGAGGTAGGGGCCCGATCGAGCAGGCAGTCCGCGCTACTGCTTCCTCGCTCCTGCGCTTTTTTTTGTCGTCCTGGCCGCGCGGTGCAACGATGGTTTCTGTCATTGACGAGAGAAAGCAGAGAAGAAGAGAGACATAGATGCCCAGAATCACGCCACTCCATCAGCTGCGTAACATCGGCATCATGGCGCATATCGATGCCGGGAAGACCACGACCACGGAGCGTGTTCTATTCTACACGGGTCGTGTGCACCGAATGGGCGAGGTGCATGAGGGCGCGGCCACCATGGACTGGATGGAGCAGGAGCAGGAGAGGGGGATCACCATCACCTCTGCGGCTACGACCTGCCACTGGAAGAAGGGCGAAGTCGACTATCGCATCAACATCATCGACACTCCCGGCCACGTGGACTTTACCGCCGAGGTCGAGCGCTCTTTGCGCGTCCTGGACGGCGCCGTGGCGGTGTTCTGCGCGGTCGGCGGCGTCGAGCCTCAGTCAGAGACGGTTTGGCGCCAGGCCGATCGGTACCGGGTTCCCCGCATCGCATTCATCAACAAGATGGATCGTGTCGGCGCAGATTTTGAGCACGTTGTGCAGATGATGCGGGACCGACTTGGTGCAAAGGCGTATGCGGTCCAGTATCCGATTGGTCAGGGTGAAATGTTCACCGGAATCATCGACATCGTAAAGATGAAGGCGATCCTCTACGAGGATGAGCTCGGGTCACGGTTCCTTGAGCAGCCCATTCCGGCGGACATGACCGAGAAGATAGAGGCTATGAGGAAGGAATTGCTCGAGGCCGCTGCCGAGCACGACGAGGAGTTGCTTGAGCACTACCTCGAGGGCTCTGATCTTTCGGACGACGAGATTCGACGAGCGATCCGCAAAGCGACCGTGGCGGGGGCAATCTTCCCAGTGTTCTGCGGGTCTGCGTTCAAGAACAAGGGTGTGCAGCTGATGCTGGACGGCGTGGTCGACTACCTGCCGTCGCCCCGCGACGTTGAGGCAATCCAGGGGCATCTCCCGCGGCACGATGAAACGCACGATACACGACCGCCCGCTGACGACGCGCCTTTCTCAGCCCTGGCGTTCAAGATCATGACAGATTCGTACGTGGGTAAGCTCACGTTCTTCCGCGTCTACTCTGGGACCCTGGACTCGGGTAGCTACGTCTACAATGCCAGCAAGGACAGGCGGGAGCGCATCGGACGCATCCTTCAGATGCACGCCAACAAGCGCGAGGAGCGCGAGAACGTGTACGCGGGGGACATCGCGGCCGCTATCGGGCTCAAGGGCACCAAGACCGGCGACACGCTGTGCGATCCCGACAACCCGATCATCCTGGAAGCGATGAAGTTCCCGGAGCCGGTGATTGCGGTCGCCATCGAGCCCAAGACCAAGGCGGACCAGGATAAGCTTTCTACCGGGCTTCAGAAGCTCGCCGACGAGGATCCTACTTTCAAAGTCCATACCGATCCGGAGACCAATCAGACCATCATCAGCGGAATGGGCGAGCTCCATCTCGAGATCATCGTCGACCGGCTGCGCCGGGAGTTCGGCGTGGACGCGAACATTGGTCGTCCACAGGTGGCATACTGCGAGACCATCCGGTCGGGTGCGAAGAAGGTGGAGGCCAGGTTCGTTCGCCAGACCGGTGGGCGTGGTCAGTACGGTCACGTCGTCATCAACATCGAGCCGGCAGGGAAGGGGGCCGGCTTCGTGTTCGAGGACAAGGTGGTTGGGGGAAGCATCCCGCGAGAGTACATCCCTGCGGTGGAGCAGGGGATCCGCGAGGCGCTCGACAACGGCGTACTCGCGGGCTATCCGGTAATCGACGTCAAGGTGGAGTTGATCGAGGGCTCCAGCCATGACGTCGATTCAAGTGAGATGGCCTTCAAGATCGCTGGTTCGATGGCACTCAAGGAGGGCATCCGGCGCGCGAAGCCCGTGCTACTTGAGCCGATCATGGACGTTGAGGTGGTGACGCCCGCCGACTACATGGGCGACATCATCGGAGACCTGTCAGCGCGGCGGGGGAAAGTGGGCGGCATGACCGAGCGGGCTGGCGCGCGGGTGATTGGTGCGAGCGTGCCCCTTGGGGAGATGTTCGGCTATTCTACCACGCTACGTTCGATGAGTCAGGGCCGAGCTGTCTATACCATGCAGTTCGCGCACTACGGCGAAGTACCGAAGTCCAAGGCCGACGAGATCGTCGCCGCCCAGGGCCGGAACACGGGTCGCTGACCGCGTACCCTGACGCGGGCCACACTGCGGTGGTCTGCGTATCGATCGACGAGAAACGGGAACTCTTCAGAGGAACGGACGATGGCCAAGGCGAAGTTTGAGCGGACCAAGCCCCACGTGAACGTCGGCACCATCGGCCACGTGGACCACGGGAAGACAACGCTGACGGCGGCTCTTACCAAGGTGTCGTCAGACAAGGGCTACGGCACCAAGTACATCTCGTACGACGAGGTCGCCAAGGCGTCCGAGTCGCAAGGCCGGCGCGATTCGACCAAGATCTTGACGATCGCGACCTCGCACGTGGAATACGAGACCGAGAAGCGCCACTACGCGCACGTGGACTGCCCAGGTCACGCGGACTACGTGAAGAACATGATCACCGGGGCGGCGCAGATGGACGGTGCCATCTTGGTGGTGTCTGCAGTGGACGGGCCCATGCCGCAGACGCGTGAGCACATCCTTCTCGCGAGTCAGGTGAACGTCGGGCACATCGTCGTCTTCCTCAATAAGTGCGATCTGGTGGACGACCCCGAGCTGCTGGACCTGGTGGAACTGGAAGTGCGGGAGCTCCTGTCTGACTACCAGTTTCCCGGCGACGACGCTCCAGTGATCCGGGGGGCGGCGCTCAAGGCGATCGAGGGAGACGAAGCCTGGATCGAGAGGATTCAGGAGCTTTGTGACGCGCTGGATACCAACGTGCCACAGCCCGAGCGCGAGGTCGACAAGCCCTTCCTCATGCCGGTCGAAGACGTGTTTTCGATCACCGGCCGTGGCACCGTGGCGACCGGGCGGATCGAGCGTGGCAAGATCAAGGTGGGCGAGGAGGTCGAAATGGTCGGGCTGGACGCCGACAAGAAGTCAGTGGTCACCGGCGTCGAGATGTTCCGGAAGATCCTGGACGAGGGGCAGGCCGGCGACAACGCGGGGCTGTTGTTGCGCGGCGTAGGCAAGGACGAAATCGAGCGCGGGATGGTGTTGGCCAAACCGGGATCGATCAAGCCGCACACCAAGTTCAACGCCGAAGTCTACGTCCTGACCAAGGAAGAGGGTGGCCGTCACACACCGTTCTTCAACAACTACCGGCCCCAGTTCTACTTCCGCACCACGGACGTGACGGGATCGGTAGACCTCCCCGAGGGCGTCGAGATGGTGATGCCCGGGGACAACGTGCAGATGGAGATTACCCTGATCACACCCATCGCCATGGACAAGGAGCTGCGGTTCGCCATCCGCGAGGGCGGTCGGACGGTAGGTGCGGGCGTGGTGACGGAGATAATCGAGTAGAGGGCGAGCGTGGCGCAGGTCGGTAGCGAAGGGGTGGCCTCGCACCGCCCCGTGCCCCACAACGAAAGCGCGAGAGAAACACATGGCTGATCGGATTCGGATCCGACTAAAAGCATTCGACCATTGGGTGGTCGACCAGACGGCAGCGGACATCGTGCGCACCGCGCAGAAGACCGGCGCCTCGGTGCGCGGACCGATCCCCCTGCCTACGAGACGTGAGCGGTGGACCGTGCTCAAGTCCCCGCATGTGGACAAGAAGAGCCGAGAGCAGTTCGAGCTCCGTACGCACAAGCGCTTGATTGACATCGTGGACAGCCGCCCACAGACGATCGACGCGCTTACCAAGCTCGACCTGCCAGCCGGGGTGGACGTCGAGATCAAGGTGGACTGAGCCGGGCCGGGCGCCTGCCCCGGTGGGGCAGATCGAAAGAGCCCGGCTGAAGGAACGCTTTATTGGACAAGAGAGCCATGGCCGGAATCATCGGCAGGAAGATCGGCATGACCCGCATCTTTGACGACGCCGGGAATCAGGTGCCCGTCACGGTCATCGAGGCTGGACCGTGCCCGGTGACCTACGTCAGGGCCCGGGAGAGCGACGGTTATGCCGCCGTACAGCTGGGCTTCGGCCAGCAGAAGCCCAAGCGTGCGCCGAGGGCCGAGGTCGGGCACGCCGCCAAGGCCGGCCTGAGCACGGCCCCCAGGCTGTTGCGGGAGTTTCGTCTCGCGCCGGATCAGGCCATCGAAGTGGGTCAGACACTCACGGTCGAGCAGTTCGAGCCCGGCGACCGAGTCAAGGTTACGGGGACCAACAAGGGCAAGGGGTTCCAGGGAGTGGTCAAGCGTCACGGATTCACTGGACGACCCGGGTCCCACGGTCACCCCGAGTCCAGGAATCCCGGATCCATCGGGCCCGGAACCAATCCGTCGCGCGTGATCAAGGGAAAGCGGATGCCCGGACGTATGGGTGGCGTTCGTCAGACCATCATCAATCTTCAGGTTGTGCGCATCGATTCTGAGCGGAATCTGATTTTCGTGAGGGGCGGCGTGCCGGGTGCCCGCGACAGCTTCGTCTTCATCAGCAAGTGACCATGTTCAAGGCACTCTATTACAAGGCAGACGGCAAGAAGGGGCGGGCGCGGGCGTTGCCCGACGCCCTCTTCGATGGTGTCGTGAACGAGGCGGTCCTGCACCAAACCGTGAAGGCCTATCTGTCGAATCAGCGGCAGGGGACAGCGTCAGCTAAGTCCCGGGGTGAGGTTGCGGGCGGTGCGAGCAAGCCTTGGAGACAGAAGGGGACTGGGCGGGCGCGCCAGGGAACCATCCGAGCGCCTCACTGGGACGGTGGCGGCCGTGCCTTCCCGCCTCAGCCTCACGGGTGGGAGCAGAAGGTGCCACGGAAGGTCAAGGCCCTCGCGCGGCGTTCGGCGTTGAACAGTCGGGCCGAAGCAGAACGCGTGGTCCTGATCGACGGCCTGATATTCGGTGTCCCGAAGACGTCCCGGCTTCGTGACTACCTGAGTTCGATCGAGGCTGGCGGAAAGGTGCTGATCCTGACGGAAGGAGTGAAGGAAAACGTCTACTTGTCTGCACGCAATCTGTCGAGTGTTCGGGTGCGGCCGTTCGGGGACGAGTCGGCCTACGACATCCTGTGGGCGAGCACGGTCGTGATCGAGCGCGATGCGATCGACCGGCTCGGCGCCGAGGACGAACCCGAGGTCGAGGGAGTAGAGGAGTAGCCATGCGCGAGCCTTATCGGGTAATCATCCAGCCTGTTGTAAGCGAAAAGACCACGCGCCTGATGGAGGAACGCAACACGTATACGTTCAAGGTGGCGGCCGACGCGAACAAGATTGAGATCAAGCGGGCCGTTGAGAAACTGTTCGATGTCACGGTTACTGGTGTGCGCACGATGACCTACGCGGGGAAGACCCGGCGCTCGTTTCTCGGTCGGACTAGCCGGACGCCAGGCCGGCGCCCCGCGTTCAAGAAGGCTGTGGTCACCCTCACGGAGGGTGACACAATCGAGCTTTACGAGGTGGGCTGATGGCGATCAAGAAATTTCGGCCGATCACGCCGGGCACGCGTTTTCGCTCGACGCTGACGAACGATGAGATCACGCGATCTGAGCCGGAGCGATCGCTTCTCGAGCCGCGCACGAGCAAGGGCGGCCGGAACCACCATGGCCACGTGACCATGCGCTGGCGGGGTGGGGGGCACAAGCGTCGTTACCGAAAGATCGACTTCAAGCGGGATAAGATCGGTGTGCCCGGCAGGGTGGCTGAGATCGAGTACGATCCCAACCGCTCTGCTAACATCGCTCTCATCCACTACGTCGACGGCGAGAAGCGCTACATCATCCATCCGCGCGACCTGCGGGTGGGCGACACCATTGTTTCCGGCCGGGAGGCAGATATCAAGGTCGGCAACGCGCTTCCGCTCTCGAGCATCCCTCTCGGCACCACTGTACACAATGTCGAGCTGAAGCCGGGGAAGGGCGCGCAGATGGCCCGCTCAGCCGGCTCGGGCGTGCAAGTGATGGCGAAGGAGGACGACTACGTGACCCTGCGCCTGCCGTCGAGTGAGGTGCGGCGAGTTCGTGGGGAGTGCTTTGCCGTGGTGGGGCAGGTGGGGAATCTGGACCACGAACTGACCGTGATCGGAAAGGCCGGTGCCAACCGCTGGCGAGGTAGAATGCCGCACGTTCGAGGAGTCGCAATGAACCCGGTCGATCACCCTCTGGGTGGCGGTGAGGGTAAGGCGGCCGGCGGGCGGCCTCCGACCTCCCCGTGGGGGAAGCCGGAGGGTGTAAAGACACGGCGGAAGAAGAAGCAGTCGAGCAAAGACATTGTGCGAGGTCGCAAGCGCGGCCGCGCTACTAAGTAGCGAAGCACTTCAACGCATCGGAATCGGCCATGGCGCGCAGCATCAAGAAGGGTCCCTTCATCGACGACGGGCTTCTCCTCAAGGTGGAGATAATGAACTCCCGCAATGAGAAGAAGGTCGTGAAGACCTGGGCCCGGGCGTCCACCATATCGCCGGATTTCGTCGGTCACACCATCGCGGTGCACAACGGAAACAAATTCATCCCCGTGTACATCACGGAGAACATGGTCGGCCATAAACTGGGTGAATTCGCTCCGACCCGTCTGTTCCGGGGGCACGGCGGCAAGTTGTCGGACAAACGTGCCAGACCCTCGCCGGCTGCCGGTGGTGGGTCCGCCTGAGTCGAGACGATCATGGAAGCCAGGGCGATTGCGCGATACTTACGGATGAGCCCCACCAAGGTCCGTCTGGTGGTGGACTTGATTCGAGGAAAGAGTGTGGGCGAAGCGTATTCGATCCTGCAGTTCTCCACCCGGAGGGCTGCGGAACCAGTGGGCAAGACACTGCGCTCGGCGGTCGCGAACGCACAGGTCAAGGCTGAAGACGAGGGTGAAGTGCTCGATGTGGACGATCTAGTTATCCGGGAGATCACGGTCGACGAGGGGCCTGCCTTACATCGCTTCAGGCGCGCCGCCATGGGTCGGGCTGCTCCCATCCGGAAGCGCACGAGCCACATCACGGTGGTCGTGGACAAGAGGAGCAACTGAGGAATCCATGGGTCAAAAGACACATCCGCATGGTTTCCGGCTCGGGGTCGTCAAGGACTGGCGCTCGCGCTGGTACGCCGAGAAAGACTTCCCGCGCCTCCTAAGGGAAGATGAGACCATCCGTAAGTACCTCCATCGGCGATTGGCCCATGCGGCCCTGTCGCACGTTGAAATCGAGCGGAAACCGAGCAAGATCGTCGTTACGTTGCACACAGCCCGCCCCGGTGTGGTGATCGGTAAGCGTGGCGCAGAAGTGGACAAGCTGCGTGACGAGCTAGCCATGCTCACGAACGCCGAGATCTCCGTGAACGTCGAGGAGATCAAGCGGCCGGAGGTGGATGCGCGACTCATCGCCGAGAACGTGGCCCATCAACTCCGCCAGCGGATCAGCTTCCGTCGTGCCATGAAGCGTGCCGTACAGGCAGCCGTCCGGAGTGGCGCCGAGGGAATCAAGATCCAGACGTCCGGGCGACTCGGGGGCGCCGAGATCGCACGCACCGAGGGCTACAATGAGGGGCGCGTTCCGCTGCATACGCTACGGGCGGACATCGACTATGCACAGATCCACGCCTTCACGACCTATGGCACCATCGGCGTGAAGTGTTGGGTCTTCAAGGGTGAGGTGATCGAGGATCGGCGGGGCCGCACCTACTCCACCGGCGCCTGAGAACAGGACTAGAGGGATATGCTGGCACCGAAGCGGGTCAAGTACCGGAGAATGCACAAAGGGCGCATGCGAGGGCAGGCGACCCGGGGTAACCAGGTGTCCTTCGGCGAGTACGGGCTGCAAGCTGCGGCGCCCGGCTGGATCTCCAACCGCCAGATCGAGGCGGCTCGGGTCGCGATGACACGGCACATCAAGCGTGGTGGGAAGGTCTGGATTCGGATCTTCCCCGACAAGCCGATTACCAAGAAGCCGGCTGAGACGCGTATGGGGAAAGGGAAGGGCAATCCCGAAGGCTGGGTCTCCGTGGTCAAGCCGGGTCGTGTGATGTTCGAGCTCGAGGGCATCGACGAGAAGACGGCCCGCAGAGCCATGGATCTGGCGGCAGCGAAGCTGCCTATCAAGACCCGCTTTCTGATCCGCGACCAGCAGCTCGGGTCTTGAGGAGGAACGAGCGATGAAGGCGGAAGAGATTCGAGAATGGGAGAACACCGAGATCACGGCCAGGCTCGGTGAGCTGAGAGAGGAGCTGTTCCGGCTCAGGTTCAAGAGCGCAACCATGCAGCTCGAGAACCCTCGATTGATCCGGAGCGTCCGGCGCGACATCGCCCGGTTGCAGACGATCCTGCGCGAGCGCGAGCTCGCCGAGCAAGGTATCTAGGAACCCGCATGACGGAGAAGCCGAGCGAAAGCGCTGCCGACCAGCCGGCCGGCACTGATGTTGCGGGACAGTCACAAAGTGGTGGCAGTCCAGAGACCATGCGTCGCAGCCGACGCAAGGTCCGCATCGGTGTGGTTGCTAGCGACAGGTCTGACAAGACGGTGACCGTAGTCGTGAAGCGACGAGTGCCGCACCCGTTTTATGGCAAGCAGGTCACGCGGACCAAGAAGTACCATGCGCATGACGAGAAGAACGAGTACAAAGTGGGGGACGTCGTAAAAATCGTTGAGACGCGCCCCCTGTCGAAGATGAAACGGTGGCGTGTGGCCGAGCTGATCGAGCGCCCCGAGTGATCACAGTCGCCGAACGAGTTTGAAGACGTCAGGCATAGAGTAGAAACGAGACCTCAATGATTCAGCAGGAGTCGATCCTCCGGATCACTGACAATACGGGAGCCAAGAGTGCCCTGTGCATACGGGTGCTGGGGGGTTCCAAACGGCGCTACGCCCGAGTCGGGGACGTAATCGTCGTCACGGTGAAGGACGCCATCCCGAACGCCCCAGTCAAGAAGGGTGATGTGACGAAGGCGGTTGTCGTGCGGACCAGGAAAGAGATGCGGCGGCGCGATGGTACCTACATCCGCTTCGACGACAATGCGGCTGTATTGCTTAATCCAAACGGCGAGCCGCGCGGTACCCGCATCTTCGGACCAGTCGGGCGCGAGCTGCGCGAAAAGAAGTACATGAAGATCGTTTCTTTGGCGCCCGAGGTGCTCTAGCGATGTCATCGAGGGTGAAGAGGACGAGCGTCAGCCCGAAGCATGGGATCGTGAAGGGTGACCGGGTTCGCGTGATCCGAGGAAATCATCGGGACATGGAGGGGACTGTGCTACGGATACTCGGGGACGAGAACCGAGTGGTCGTAGAGGGAGTCAACATGCGCAAGCGGCACCAGCGTCCAAGCGCTGCCAATCCGGATGGCGGAATCGTGACCTTCGAGGCCCCGCTTCACATTTCGAACGTAATGTTGGTGGATCCGGCGTCCGGCGAGGCGAGCCGGGTCCGGATACGGATCGAGGAGGACCGCACCAAGGAACGCATCGCGGTGAAGAGCGGCAACCCAGTTCCGAAGCCAAGGTAGTCGAGAACGGGACTCTTACAGGATCGTCGCGCGTTGAGCGCGACGCGAGCGAAAGAAGAGCCGATGGCAAAGAAGAAAGAACAGGGCACGGGGAAGCAGAAAAAGTCGCCAAAAGGTGGGAAGGCAGAGCAGCGCTCGAAGGGCGGAACGCGCGGGAAGAAGGGCGCGGGGGAGCCTGCGGCTGGCCCCTCGCCGCGGCTCGACCCGCGGCTGCTTCAGCACTATCGCGAGCACGCGGTGCCCCGGCTGACTGAGCAGTTCGGATGGAAGAACCTGCATCAGGTGCCGCGTATCGAGAAGATCACGATGAATTGCGGACTGGGCGAAGCGTCGAAGAACCAGAAGCTGCTCGACAGCGTGGTGGAGGAGATGCGACTAATCACGGGCCAGAATCCGCTGGTGACCAGGGCGCGCAAGTCGATCGCCAACTTCAATCTTCGTGAGGGCATGCCCATTGGGGTCGCGGTCACGCTGCGCAAGGAGCGTATGTACCACTTTTTGGATCGCTTGGTCAGTGTGGCCATCCCTCGGATTCGCGATTTTCGTGGACTTTCGACGCGTTCGTTCGACGGGCGCGGCAACTTCACGCTGGGCGTTAAGGAGCAGATCATGTTCCCGGAGATCGAATATGACCGGGTGCAGCAGATCCACGGCATGGACATCACGGTTGTGACGAGCACCGACAAGGATGACGAAGCCTTTGCGCTTCTCAAGGAAATGGGATTCCCGTTCCGTGGCGAGAGCCCAGTCGTCATTGGCCGGGCGGCTGCGTAGCCGCCGCGTTGTCACGACCCGTTCGAGAGGGAGTCAGGAATGGCAAAGAAGGCGTTGATCGAGAAGGCCAAGCGCAAGCCGAAGTTCGAGGTGCGTCGCAACAGTCGTTGTGGCCGATGCGGGCGACCTCGGGCTTTCATCCGCAAGTTCGGAATCTGCCGAATCTGCTTCCGAGAGATGGCGCTCCGTGGGGAGATCCCGGGCGTGCGCAAGTCCAGCTGGTGAGGACGACACGATCATGATGACGGATCCTATTGCAGACATGCTGACCCGCATCCGAAACGCCGGATCGACCGGCCATCGGTGGGTCGACATGCCCATTTCCAAGCTGAAGGTCGAGCTGGCCCGAGTCCTCAAGGAGAATCACTTCGTCTTTGACTTCAAGGTCCTCGACGACGGAATGCACGGGGTGCTCCGCGTCTACCTCAAGTATTACGAGGGTCAACCCATTGTCAGGCACCTGGAGCGGGTTTCTCGGCCCGGGCGTCGTCGGTACGTGCAAGTAGGCAACATCCCAAGAGTCCGGAACGGTCTCGGGATGGCGATACTCTCTACCTCGCGCGGCCTTCTCTCCGACCGGGTCGCCCGGCGTGAGGGTGTGGGCGGTGAGGTTATGGCTCTGGTCTGGTAGGAACGACGAAATGTCCCGCATCGGAAAGCAACCGGTAGAGGTTCCCAAAGGGGTCGACGTCACGTTGCAGGGCAACACCGTTCGGGTGAAGGGCCCCAAGGGGGACCTTTCCATGAACGTGCATCCGGAGATCAAGGTGAGGATGGAGGGCGGAGCAGTGATCGTGGATCGTCCCTCGGACGTGCCCAAGCATAGGTCTCTACATGGGCTAACCCGTGCGCTGATTGGGAACATGGTTAGCGGAGTGACCGAGGGTTACCGGAAGGGACTCGAGATCGTCGGGGTCGGCTACAAGGCCGAGAAGAGCGGCAAGGGGATCAGGATCGTCGTGGGCTATTCTCATCCCGTTCAGTACGATGCACCGGCTGGCATTACGATCGATACTCCGACCCCCACAACTGTGGTGATCTCGGGCGCGGACAAGCAGATGGTTGGCCAGGTTGCGTCGGAAATCAGAGCGGTCCGGCCCCCAGAGCCCTACAAGGGCAAAGGTATCCGGTACCAGGGCGAGCAGATCCGGCGCAAGGCCGGCAAGACGGCTGGAGCGTAGGCAATGTCCAAGAGGGGAAACCAGAGGCAGGGACGTGCGATTCGGCGAGCACGTCGGCACCGGCGCATACGCAAGAAGGTATGGGGCACCCCGGAGCGGCCGCGGCTAGTGGTCTATCGCTCTCTCAAGAACGTCGAGGGTCAGCTGGTGGACGACGAGGCATCGCGGACGCTGCTCGGGCTGTCTACGCTCGAGAAGAGCCTACGGAATTTCAAGGGTGAGGCCGGGAAGAGCAGGCGAGTAGAGCATGCGCGCGAGGCTGGAAAGCGCCTTGCTGCGCTTGCGCGAGAGCGTGGCATCGAGGCGGTTGTTTTCGACCGCGGAGGGTATAAATACCATGGTAGGGTTAGAGCGTTCGCCGAGGGCGCCCGCGAGGGGGGGCTGAAGTTCTGATGGCCAGAGAACAGCGAGGGGAGAAGAAGGCGGGTCGTGGCCGCGAAAGCGACCTGGTAGAGAACGTCATCCACATCAACCGAGTAGCCAAGGTGGTGAAGGGTGGACGCCGGTTTTCGTTTTCGGCGCTGGTCGCTGTCGGCGACCAAAAGGGGAACGTCGGCATTGGTCTTGCGAAGGCGAACGAGGTTGCCGAGGCGATTCGCAAGGCGTTCGAGCGAGCGCGTCGCTCGATGACCGTGGTACCTCTGCGCAACGGCACGCTTCCGCACGAGATTCTGGGTAAGTGGGGTGCCGGTCGTGTATTACTGCGCCCCGCGTCGCCGGGAACCGGCGTGATAGCGGGGGGTCCGGTCCGGGCCGTCCTCGAGGCAGCAGGGGTCACTGACGTGCTCACCAAGAGCCTGGGGACCAACAACCCGGTCAACGTCGTGCGCGCGACCATGGACGCGATCGATCGTCTGGTCACAGCCGAGCAGGCGGCGATGGAGCGGGGGGTGCCTGTAGAGACGCTGGGAGCGGGATATCGTGGCTAAGAAGAAGACGACGGAGGGCGGTAGAATAGCGGTAACCCAGGTACGCAGCCTATCGGGTCGCCCGGACAAACACCGCCGCACCATCGAGGCCCTTGGGTTGCGACGTAACCAACAGACCGTGATCCACAACGATACGCCGGCGATCCGGGGGATGATCAAGCAGGTCATCCATCTGGTGAGCGTGCGCACTGTAGAGTAGGGAGAGAGACCCGAAGATGGCCGAGCTCCATGATCTCAAGCCCGCACCGGGCTCCCGCCGCGATCCGAAGCGCCTCGGTCGGGGACAGGGCTCGGGCACCGGCAAGACCTCGGGACGCGGACAGAAGGGTGCCGGCGCACGCACGGGCACCACCACCAAGCCAGGCTTCGAGGGCGGCCAGATGCCCCTCCAGCGGCGTATTCCCAAGCGCGGGTTCAAGAACTTCACTCGGGTCGAGTACCAGGTCGTCAATGTGCGCGATCTGGCCTCTCTCGAGGGTGAGGTCACTCCGCAGAGGCTCAAGGAGGCTGGCCTGATCGCAAACCTTAGACGACCGGTCAAGGTGCTGGGCGAGGGTGAGTTGAACGGGCCGATTTCGGTGTCCGCGCACGCCTTCAGCAAGAGTGCGCGCACCAAGATCGAGGCGGCGGGCGGAAGCGCTGCTGTGCTCACCAAGGACTCGGCAGCTGCAGAAGGGCGGCGTTAAGGGGCGATGGCCACCAATCCGCTGGCGAACCTGTTCCGGAGTCCGGAGCTAAAGCAGAAGATCGTCTTCACGATCTTCATGCTGCTCATCTACCGGATCGGTGCCCATATCACCGTACCGGGGATCGACGTCGGCGTCCTCCGGGTCCAATTCGGCGCCCTCCAAAACACCTTCCTCGGCGTCTACGACATGTTCGTGGGCGGCGGCCTGTCGCGCGCGACGATCTTCGCGCTCGGCATCATGCCGTATATCTCTGCCAGCATCATGTTCCAGCTTCTGGCCGCGGTCATTCCGACCGTCGAGAAGATGCAGAAAGAGGGTGAGGAGGGGCGCAAGAAGCTTACCCAGTGGACACGCTACACCACCGTAATACTGTCGGTCATGCAGGGTTACGGCTACGCTGTGTTCCTGCAGAGCATTCCCGGTGCCGTGCGGATTCCCGGCTTCGGCTTCGTCTTCTCGACGGTTGTCGTGCTCACGACCGGTGCGCTGTTCATCATGTGGATGGGCGAGCAGATCACGGAGCGCGGGATCGGCAACGGGATGAGCCTGATGATCTTCTTCAGTATCATCGAGAGCTTCCCGGCAGCCATCGGTCGGACCTGGGAAGCTCTGATGGTCGGCGAGATCGGAATCATCGCCCTGGTGATGCTGGGAGTGGTTGTCGTGTCCGTGTGCGCAGGCGTGGTCGCGATGACCATGTCCGCCCGCAAGATCCCGGTCCAGATCCCACGCAAGGTGATCGGACGGGGCCGGATCCAAGAAGGGCAGAAGAGCTTCGTTCCTCTTCGGGTCAACTCCGCAGGAGTGATGCCCATCATCTTTGCCCAGTCTTTCATCATCATCCCCGGCACCCTTGCTGCGTTTTCCACCTGGGGGCCGCTCCGGACGCTGGCCGACCTCTTCCAGCCCCAGACCTGGCCGTACTACGTGAGTTATGCGCTACTGATTCTGTTCTTCACCTATTTCTACACGTCGATCATCTTCAATCCCGTAGATCTCGCGGAGAACTTGAAGAAGCAGGGTGCGTTCATTCCGGGGGTGAAGCCGGGGGCACGGACGGCTGAGTACATCGACCGTGTGCTGACCCGAATCACCCTGCCAGGCTCGATCTACCTCACCCTGATCGCTCTGCTGCCGTTCTTCATCTTCGACATGTTCAACATCCAGACCTTCTTCTTTGGCGGCACGAGCCTGCTCATCGTGGTGGGTGTCGGGCTTGATACCGTCCAGCAGGTACAACAGCTGCTGCTGCTCCGCCACTACGACGGTTTCATGAAGAAGGGTCGGGTGAAGATGCGCGGTCGCCAGAGGTACATGTGACCGCGCGCGACCCGATGCCCTCACTCGTCTCGGCGACCTGCTGAGGCCCGCGCTTAGGTGTGGGTGTCGGTGAGCTATAGAGGCCCCACGCGCGATGTCTTCTGGCGCATGTCGACGGCTACCGCCCCGGGTTTGGCATCCGGACGTGCTCTGAAGGTCTGGCGCATGCGGTTCGGCGGAGGCCGTTGGTGGTCGTGATCCTGCTCGGACCTCCGGGGGTTGGGAAGGGAACACAAGGGGCCCTTCTCGGTGAGGCGACTGGTGCACGCCACGTCGCCACCGGTGACCTCCTACGTGCCGCCCGTCGCGACGGCACCGACTTGGGCCGGCGCGCGCAGGACTTCATGGACCGTGGCGAGTTGGTACCGGATCCGTTGATCATAGACCTCGTCCGCGAAGTAATGGATCGCCTCGAGCCGGACAGCGGGATCGTGTTCGACGGATTCCCCCGGACGGTACCGCAGGCGGAGGCTCTGGCCGGAACACTTGCCGCTGTGGGTCGCCAGGTGGACCGTGTGGTTTTGCTCGAGGCGGAAGACGAGCTGCTGGTGAAGCGCATGGGTGGGCGGCGGAGCTGCGCGAGCTGCGGTGCGGTATACAACGTGCATTTCAATCCGCCCCGCCGCGATGGGTTGTGCGATCGATGTGGCGGCGCGCTCGTACATCGGCCCGACGACGACCCCGCCACGATTCGCCGGCGCCTGGGCGTCTATCGGCGGGAAACCGCGCCCCTGGTAGAGTACTACGAGCGGGCCGGGGGCCCTGACCGACCCTTGCTCGAGCGTGTCGCAGCCGATCGTCCGGTCGATGAAGTTCAGGAGGGGCTGCGAGGGGCCCTCGGAGCATGATCAACCTCAAGTCTGCTCGCGAGATCGACCTGATCGCCCGGGGCGGCGCGATCATCGGCGGTCTGCTCCGCGAGACTGAGGCTCGCATCGTCCCTGGGGCTTCCACGGCAGAGTTGGACACGTTCTGCGACGAATACATCCGCTCGCACGAGGGAGCCGTGCCGGCTTTCAAGGGGCTCTATGGCTTCCCCGGCAGCGTTTGCATTTCCCTGAACGAGGAGGTTGTGCACGGGATTCCGACCCGGGATCGGGTGCTCGCTGAGGGCGACATCGTCTCCATCGACGTCGGGGTGCGGCTGGACGGTTGGTGCTCCGATTCGGCCTGGACCTTCCCTGTGGGAGAGGTCGACGAGCCGACCCTGGAGCTGCTCCAGGTCACGGAGGAGGCGCTCGAGCGTGCGATCGCTGCCTCCAGCGCGGGCAACCACGTCGGGGACATCGGGGCTGCGGTGGTCGGCACGGTGAAGGGCACCGGACTCGGGATCATTCGGGAGCTTGTCGGCCACGGGGTCGGACGCGATGTCCACGAGGAGCCCCAGGTCCCCAACATCGGCCGGGCTGGGTACGGTCCCCGACTGAGGGAGGGGATGGTGATCGCGATCGAGCCGATGCTGTCCAGGGGTAGTGACCAGATTCGGACCCTCGAGGACCACTGGACGATCGTGACCGCGGATGGGTCCAGGTCGGCCCACTTCGAGCACACGGTCGCGGTCACCGGAGGGGGCCCCAAGGTGCTGACCCGCGGCGAAGTCCCGGCGGGGCGGCAAGCACCCTCGGGGCCGGAAGCGGCTTGAGTTGCCTACCCCCGTCCACTATACTAACAAGCTCTACAAGAAACTGATCTCGGAGGCTCTGGGATGAAGGTCCGAAGCAGCGTAAAGCCGATCTGCGAGCACTGCAAGGTGATTCGTCGCCGCGGTGTGGTTCGCATCATCTGTAAGAGAAACCCCCGCCACAAGCAGCGGCAGGGCTAGGAACCATGGCACGTATCGCAGGCGTCGATCTCCCCCGCGGCAAGCGGATTGAGATCGCCCTCACGTACGTCTACGGGATCGGTCGGGCGGGCGCGCGACAAATCCTGGGGAACACAGGTGTCGATCCGGGCACGCGTACCCAGGATCTCACCGACGAGGACGTAAACCGCATCAGGCGGGAGATCGAGAGCAAGTTCAAGGTCGAGGGTGCGTTGCGCACAGAGACGTCCATGAACGTGAAGCGGCTGATGGACATCGGGTGCTACCGGGGACTCCGGCACCGCCGTGGCCTTCCGGTACGGGGACAGCGGACGCACACCAACGCCCGTACCCACAAGGGGTCGCGGCGTCCTATCGCCGGGAAGAAGAGGGCGCCCAAGAAGTAGACGTGTCAGTCGAGGCGTGTCCGCTGAGTCGAAGACCTGCAGAACTCGAGGAACGAAACGAGCGTGGCCTCCACCAGCAAGCCGGCGTCCAGTGGGGCGCGCCCGAAGGCGCGTAAGCAGGCGGTCGAAGCCGACGGTGTCGCCCATATCAAGGCGACCTACAACAACACCCTGATCACGATCACGGATAGCGCGGGTAATACCGTCGTGTGGTCGAGCGCGGGCAAGGCGGGCTTCAAGGGTTCCAAGAAGTCTACCCCGTTCGCTGCGACGGTGGCCGCCGAGCAGGCGGGTCGCGAGGCGGTGGCCGCCGGGGTCAGACGGGTGTCGGTGCTGGTGCAGGGCCCGGGTTCGGGCCGCGAATCCGCGATTCAGGCGTTGGCGACCTCTGGGCTGCACATCAAGTCGATTCAGGACGTCACACCATTGCCCCACAACGGATGTCGCCCGCCCAAGAAGCGACGCGTCTAAGGTCAGGACACGATCACGATGGCAAGGTACAACGGTCCGGTTTGCAGGCTCTGTCGCCGCGAGGGACAGAAGCTCTTCCTGAAGGGGCCCAAGTGCTACACGGAGAAGTGCCCCGTGGATCGACGGACGTATCCGCCTGGACAGCACGGTCCGGCACAGGCCCGCCGACGCAAGCAGTCGGAATACGCTCTCCAGCTTCGCGAGAAGCAGAAGGTGAAGCGGATGTACGGGCTGCAGGAAAAGCAGTTTCGCAACCTGTTCGAGCGGGCTGCCACACAGCCCGGCGTGACCGGCGCCAACCTCCTGGTGAATCTCGAGACTCGGTTGGACAACATCGTCTTCCGGCTGGGCTTCGCCGCTAGTCGCGCGCAGGCCAGACAACTGGTGCGACACCGACATGTCGAGATGAACGGGCGGGTGGTCGACGTGCCCAGCTGCCGCGTGCGTGTGGGCGACGAGATCGCGATCAAGGCAAAGGACCGAGACCTGCTTTCGATCCAGCAGTCTCTCGAGGCTCGCACCCGGATCAGCCTGCCGGAGTGGCTTGCGCTCGACGAAAAGAACCGTGTAGGACGGGTGATTCGGGTGCCGGAGAGGCAGGATATCCCACTGGCTGTACAGGAACAGCTCATCGTCGAGCTCTACTCGAAGTAGGGCACCAGGAGGAGGAGAATGTGGACATAGATCTGACCGGACTGGTTCTTCCCGAGCGCGTCGACGTCGCCGAGAGCTCGGCGGACGGGAAGACGGCGCGGTTCGTAATCGAGCCCCTGGAGCGAGGCTTCGGCCACACGCTAGGGAACTCCGTTCGCCGTGTGCTCCTCTCTTCTCTGCCTGGCGGTGCGGTCTGGGCGTTTCGGATCGACGGGGTGGTGCACGAGCATCAGACCATTCCAGGCGTGGTAGAGGACGTCCACCAAGTCATCCAGAATCTGAAGTCTCTGGTCGTGACGCTGGACGAAGACGTGGAAGAAGCCACCCTCGAGGTCCATGCCTCCCGTGCCGGTGCGGTGGCTGCTGCCGCGGTTCAGACTTCGGCTGGTGTCGCAGTGCTCGACGCGACCCACCATATTCTGACACTCCAAGAAGACCGGGAGCTCAACGTCGAGCTGTACGTCAACAAGGGACGTGGCTTCGTTCTCGCCGACCAGCATCCGATACCGCGCGGTGCTCCGGTCGACCTGGTGCGCATCGACTCGATCTACAACCCCGTGCGTCGGGCCAACTTCACCGTCGAGGAGACACGAGTAGGTCAGCGTACCGATTTCGACCGATTGACCCTGTTCGTCGAGACCGATGGTTCGGTTCGTCCCGAAGACGCTGTGGCCTACGCCTCTGAGCTGGTAAGGAAGCATCTCGAGTACATGCTGTACTTCGGTGAGGGTGGCATTCCCCAGCTGACGCCGACGGGCGCGGTCGCGGTTCCCGAGCGCCTCCAAGATCTGTTCGCCAAGCCGATCGAGGATCTGGCCGAACTCTCCGTGCGCTCTCGCAACTCACTGCAGAAGGAGAACATCCAGACGCTCGGTGACCTGGTACAGCGTAGCGAGGAGGAGATGCTTGCGATCGAGAACTTCGGCAAGAAATCGCTCAAGGAGATCGAGGACTTCCTCGAGGAGCACGGGCTTTGTTTCGGGATGAAGCTCGAGGAGGGAGACGACGGCAGGCTCTTTTTTGTGGAGGAGCCCGAGACCGCTGGGACCGAGGGCGACTGAGCCGCTGACGTGGCGCGGGTGCCCGCCGAGAAAGAGTCGACATGCGTCATCGCAAGAAGGGTAGAAAGCTCTCACGGACCGCTTCGCACCGGCGGGCCACCATGCGCAACATGGCGACCGCCCTGTTCCGTCACGGCCGCATCCACACGACAACGGCCAAGGCGAAAGAGCTGCGTCCGTACGCCGAGCGTTTGATCACGCTGGCTAAGCGTGGGGATCTGCACGCGCGTCGATTGGCGGCCAGACGGGTCCAGGATCATGAGGTGCTGAGGCGGCTGTTTTCCGACATCGGGCCGAAATACAATGACCGTCCGGGCGGATATACCCGTATTCTGAAACTCGGACCGCGACCGGGCGACGCCGCCGACATGTCGCTGATCGAACTCGTGGAGTGAACCCCAACAGGAAGAACGAACATGGACGGAGTGGAGCGGACGCGAGCACGTAGACTGGCGGGGCTCATGGGCCTGGCACTGGTGAGCTTCGCGGGATGCGGTGGAGAGACCGCCGAGGAGGCCGTCATGGAAGAAGCTTCGACGGCGGCTGCTCCGGCCATGCCGGAGGCCGATGTGGTCGATCAGGCCGAGCTCGGGATGGACCCCGCGGGGCACGAGGGGATGGTCGTGCGTCTCAACGGAATCACCGTGACGAGTGTCGTAGGAACGAGCGCCTTCTGGACCGAGTTGCCCACGGATCCCGCGCCTACACCGTTCTTGGTGCATACCGCAAGTACGCCCGCAGCGAATGCGAGGGTGGACGTCGTCGGCACCGTGTCCCAGATCACACCGGCGGTCGTCGAGGACTGGGTGAGCTCGGGCGCCATCACTGAGGGCGATCGGCTGATGGTGGAGTTTGCAACGCACTATCTCGAGGCGGAGGCGATTCAGCCCTCCGCCGGCATGTAGCAAACGCCAGACGCGAGCTGAGGAAGGAAACCCCGATGGCCCGGATATGTCATGTGTGTGGCAAGCACCCCTCGTCGGGGAACAAGGTGAGCCACGCGAACAACAAGACGCGACGGCGTTGGCTGCCCAACCTCCAAACGGTGAAGATCGTGGATGGGGATGGGGAGCGTCGGCGCGTGCGGGTGTGCACATCGTGTATTTCGGCCGGCAAGATCACCAAGGCGCCGCGCCTGGCGCCGGCGGAGGACTGACCGCTACCTGGTCGTGGCCTGTAGAGCCACCGATCCCGTCGCCGGATCCATTGCGCGGAGGATGGTCGGTTCCGTCGCACGAGAACTTCAGACGCTCCCGTGGTCTTGCCGCGGGAGCGTCTCGCGTTTCGGGGTGATGCGCTGAGCGTGTCGGATGTAGGACGCGGAGGCTCGGGGCCGCTCGCCGGCCTTACCGTGGCGGTGACCCGCCCGGCGACCAAGGAAGGCCGGCTCGCCGCCGACCTGGCCGGCCTCGGTGCTGACGTGATCGAGGCCCCCCTCCTGCGACTGGTTCCACCCAGGGATCCGAAGCCGCTTCTGGGCGTCGCAACGAGGCTCGACGAGTTCGACTGGGTGGTACTCACCTCCTCAGCAGGAGTGCGGGCGCTGAGCCAGGCGGTCGCGAGGGCCGGGGGCAGTGCGCCCGACCGGCTCGCGGTGGTGGGCAAACGGACGGCGGCCGTGGCGAGCGCCGTGGGCTGGCGACCCGATCTGGTACCGGCCCGCTTCGACGCGGAGGGGCTTCTAAAGGCCTTTGACGACGCGTCGGTGCCCCTGAACGGAGTCCGCGTGCTGTTGGCTTTGGCGGAGGGCGCACGCGAGATAGTGAGGGAGGGTCTCCGCGCTCGCGGTGCGACGGTCGAGCAGGTGGCAGCATACGGGTCGGTGGCCACGGCTCCGGGCGATCTCACGGAGCTGGCCGCCGGCCTGCGCGACCGGCGGATCGACCTGCTCACCTTTACGTCATCGTCTGCAGCGCGGAACTTGCTGGCTGCACTCGGTCCGTCGGTGCTCGCCGTCCCAACCGCGGCGGTCGGGTCGGTTACGGCAGGGACAGCTCGTGAACTCGGGTACACGGTAGTAGTGGTGGCCGAGGAGCACACCATGGATGGTCTGGTCCGGGCGGTGTCGAGCTGGTGGGAGGGTCGGTAGCGTGGGTGGGGAGGGGCCGGCGGCGTCGCTGAGCACGGCTCCGTCCACGGCTCCGTCCACGGGTCCGTTGGCCGTCGCCGCACGTCTCTACCTCGTGCTCCTTCCCGTCGGACACCTCGTCGTAATACCACTGGGAGGGGCCATAGCGACGGGCGCCGACCTGGCGCTGGGTGGCCTGCTCGCAGCCGGTGCGGTAGCTGAAGCCGAGCGGCGTCTGGGTGGCGCCTCGCACGTCGTAGCCCGTCCGGATCTTTCCTACATCGGGGTCACGAAGGGGCTCGCGCTGTTGGCTTCCTTCGGCGTCTGGGTGGCGCTTTCGGGTGTCTGGGGCTACTACCCGCGCTACGCGATCTTCAAGGGTGCTGGCTACCTCGCGCTGGCGGCAGGCGCGTGGCTCCTGGCGCGGAGCGGGGCAGGCTGGCGGAGTTTGGTCGAGGCGTGGCTCGTCGGCTGCGTGGTCGCGCTCGCGCTGGTGGTTGTGCGTGCGGCCGGACCCGAGGCGCTGACGGCGCGCGTCCTGTACGATGGGGCCGATGCGCCGGCTGCGTCGAGGTGTAGGACCGTGACATCGTGTCCACGGAGCGCAGCCTGAACGGCGAGCTCGTGGTTGATCCGCTGCCCGCCGCCCGCCCGAGGATCCCAGAAAGGAAGGTTGTGGACGAAGAGGAGGCGCACGGCTATCGCTGCCCCGAGCGCGCGGGCAGCCGGTCGGTGACCGCCTCTTCCGCGGGGTGCCACCCCTTTTCGCGGTAGCGCTGCTCCCGCCGCAGCGACGCGATCGTGGCCGGAAGATGGACCACGTTCCAGAGGGCTGCCGCGCCGACCAGCACGAGGTTTCGCACGGGACCGTAGGGGCGGAGCCGGCGCAGATGAGCGTGTGCGAACGTCTGACGCGACAGCTGATGGCGGATCAAGATCCAGAGCCAGCTCGGAAGCTCCCGCCGTTTGTGCTTCAAGTGCATCAGCACCGAGTTGCGGATGGAGAGCCATGCCCGGAGGAGCTTCCTCCGGTCCGATGAGCTGAGCTCGGGCGTGTGACCCAGAGAGCGATTCAGCCGCACCACGCGGAAGCCTGCGCGGAGCGCGCGCAGCGACCAGTCTACGTCCTCGAAATAGAGGAAGTAGCGTTCGTCGATCGGACCGATCCGGCGGAGGGCGCTCGCGCGCACGACCAACGCCGCGCCGATCGCCGCTGGCACGTCCGTACCCCACAGGGGCGGCGGAGACGCAGTCCGAGGCGTGGGTGGACTGCCGTCCAAGCCCTCGAAGTCGAGCATGCCGATGGACGGATCCCCCTCCATGAGCGTGATTGCGTCCCGCAGCCAATCCGGCTCGAGCTCGACGTCCGGGTTGAGCAGCACGATATACGGTTTGCCCGCCTCGAGGGCTGCCACGATGCCGAGGTTGTTCCCCCCTGCCCATCCCCGGTTGCTGTCGCTCTCGGTGATGCGGGGTCGCAGCGGATGGGCACGCGCGACCGCGAGCGAATCGTCCGAGGAAGCGTTGTCCACGAGCACGACCTCCAGGTCCGTGTAGCGGGTGGCCTGGAGGGCATCGAGGCAGGAGCCGAGCACGCGCCGCGAGTTGTAGAGGACGACGATCACTGCCACGGGCGGAAGACCCGGGGCCGTCATGCCCGCACGAGCGCGACCACCACCTCCTCGCCCGCCTTGCGGTCGAGTCGGAGGGCGAGTCTCTCGAGCCGGAGGAACCGTCGGTCCGGCCGTTCCAGCGGAAGCGTCGTGAGGACGGGGCGTTCTCCCATAAGCGCTAACTTGTGTAGTTTATCGGGAAGTGGCGGTCCACCTGGTTGAGTCTCTGCCTTGGAGGTTCGGCCAGGGAAGCCGAGATCTTGCTGCACTCGCGGATCATCTTTTCGAGAGAGAACTCCGGTTCGATGGCCCGTGCGACTTGGTGGAGTGCGAACTTGAAGTCACGCCAAGGGCTGCGGGGCTGACGTTGTCGCGACGTCGTATCCCCAGGGGGAAATAGCCACGGCGTGGCGCACGACTTTCTCGACCAGCAGTGCCACGAGCAGTTTGCCGTACAGCCAGGCCTGCGCGCTTTCGTCATCATACTTCGGCAGATGTCCGAGGCGGGCCAGGGACTTGAAGCGCTTGAAGACCAGCTCGACCTGCCAGCGTAGGCGGTACCATTCCAGAACGTCGGCTGGCGAGAACTCCTCCGGGGGGTAGGTCGTGAAGACGATGACGTAGCGGGCAAAATGCAGGGTTTGCGGCCGGACCTGGCTTTGCTTGCGCTGGGCTGTCTTGCGGATCTTGGCGTGCGCGGCCGCGATCGCTTCGTCGGTCTTGCGCACGGCGCAGATTCGGCCTGCGACCGGGGGGCCGGCCTTGGCCGCCGTGCGCACCGCCCATGCGCCGACCGGTCCAGGCCGCTCGAGGGATTCCACGGCTGTCAGCAACTCGAACGGCTGACCGTCCGCGGTCTCCAGCGGCAGCGTCCCGGTGTTCACCCGCACCGTTACGTGACCGCCGGCCATCGCCACATGCTGGATCCCGGCCGCGTTCGAGTAGGCCCGGTCGGCCAGCACGTAGTCACCCGGACGGATCGGAAACTGTTTGAACGACTCGCCCGCCCCGGACCCTTCCGTCCCGGTCAGCTTGAAGAAGTCGCAGCCCAACGAAGGCAGGTTGACGCTGTAATGCAGCCTCCACAACGATCCGGTCCGGCCCGGCTCCTGCACGGTCGTGGCGTCCAAGACCCGCACTTGGAAGCCCCCGTCCGACGAGACCGCGATGCCGTGCTCCCGGAACAGTTCCACGCACAACGCATACAGCCAGTCCCGCGATTTCCGGAGCCGCTTCAGCAGCGCCACGTCCGACAGATCCGCCAAGCTCGCCTGCCGAGCCCGCACGACCGTTTCTCTCAGCGAATGCCCGCATCCGAGATGGATCAGCAGCGTCCGCAGCAGCTTCTCCGGCGACTTGTCCTTGCGCAACCCTCGCAGCGCTCCCGTCTCCGCTGCCAGCTCCTGCCAGTTGCTCGGGAAGAACGATACTAGCAGGTCCCAGTCCTCACTTGTCGGCGCCTCTGTCACGGTTCTGCTCATGCCCTCACTCCCCAGGTTCAACGCTGGCGATGGCGCTGGTCTTCTACGGGAGCCCGCGGATGCGCGCGCCTGTCGAGCCGCTGCTCACTCTCGCCGCGGCGGGTGGGCTGGTCGCGTGGCACCAGACGCGCGGCGCGCGGGCAGCGATCTTCGCGCCCCAGTGCGCTCCACCACTGCCAGGAACACGGGGTAGTCGTGGAAAGGGAGCGACCCGATGTCGTGCACACGCACCTGTTCGCCGGCGCGCTGCGCGCCTATTGTTCGTAGTGAACCAGGAGCGCGAGCGCGTGCACGCCGCCGCGGTTCGCGCGGGCGTAGCGAACCGAATCGAGATCCGGAGTGTCCCGCATGCGCGCGTGCCCGAAGCCCTGGCCGAAGCGTGGGCGAGCTACTTTCTCATCCGACCGGGCGGATCCAAGGTTGCTTCGGCCGCGACCAAGTTCGGCGAGTCCCTCGCCATTGGCCGTCCGGTTCTCGCCAACCGTAACGTCGGCGACGCGGCCGCGGTGATCGAAGACGACGGCATCGGCACCGTGGTCGAGCGCTTCTCGCCGGAAGCATACTCGTCCGCCGCCGATGCCCTGGTGGCTCTGGTCCGTGACCCCACGATGGCCGCCCGGTGCCGCGCCTGTGCCGAACGGCGCTACGCCCTGGACGGCGGGGTGGCCGCCTACGAGAGCATCTACCGTGGTCTGCTCGGGAGGTCGGCGTGACCTCCCATCGCGGGGTCCGCGTTGCCTCGCGGGGCGGTGGCCGACGGCTCCTCGTTCTGTGCCCGTATCCAGAGGGCCGTGCGCCCAGTCAACGCCTAAAATTTGAGCAGTACTACGACGATTGGCGGGCGCATGGCTGGGAGGTGGATGTGCGTCCGTTCTGGGACGAGGCGGGATGGTCCGCGCTTTACCGCTCGGGAAACCGGCGTGAGAAGCTGCGCGCGCTGGCGCGGGGTCTGGCGCGCCGAAGGCGCGACTCGGACGACGCTCTGCACGCGGACCTCGTGTACGTCCACTTGGAGGCCGCTCCGGTAGGTCCTCCTTGGATTGAGCGCAGGCTCGCGCGCGCGGGAGTACCGATCGTCTACGACCTGGACGACCTCGTCCACCTCGCGCACAGCTCGCCGGCTAATCCGTTCATGCGCTGGGCGCGGGGGCGCGCCAAGATCTCCGAGATCACCCGATTGGCGCGGCAGGTGATCGTGTGCACCCCATACCAGGAGCGGTGGGCGCGGCTCCACAACCCGCGCGTGACGACCATCTCCTCCACCATCGATACCGACACCTATCAGCCGCGGGGCGTGCGTTGGGAAACCCAAGGTGTGATGGTGGGGTGGAGCGGAAGTCACAGCACCGCACCCTACCTCCACCTGCTTGACGACGTTCTGCGCCAGCTTCAGCGGGACGAAGGGATCGAGGTTCTCGTGATCGGCGAGCCGGCGTTCAGGATTCCCGGGGCGCTCGTTCAGGCCCTTCCCTGGCGGAGGGAGTCAGAGGTGGACGATCTTCGGCGTCTCGACGTAGGCGTCTACCCGCTCCCCCACGATGAATGGGTGATGGGGAAGAGCGGTCTCAAGGCCCTCCAGTACATGGCCCTGGAGGTTCCACCGATAGTAGAGCGGATCGGGGTCAACCTGGACATCGTACGTGACGGCGAGAACGGTTTCCTCGCGAACGGGCCAGAGGAGTGGGGGGACCGTCTGCGCCGACTGATACGCGATCCCGCACTCCGGCAGCGGATCGGTGTCGAGGCGCGCCGAACGGTGGAGGAGCACTATTCGGTGCGCGCGACCGCGCCGGTTTACCGGGGGGTGCTCGAGGTGGCGGCGGGTAGCTCCACACCCGGACCCGGGCGTCCGTAGTCTTGACCCGGATTGACGACGCGTTCTCGCGCTGGCGCGACGCGATGCCGTACCGGTAGGATAGCGCCCGTGCGCGTCGCGACGGAGCTCCCGAGCAAGAACACTCTGCTGCCGCTCACCTGGGCGCGAGCCGTCCGGGTGCACCAGTGGGCAAAGAACCTCCTGCTGGCGCTTCCCGCGTTGGCCGCCCACCTGGCGCCCACGCAGGAGGTGCTAGCGCCCCTCCTGCTCGGCTTCCTCTCGTTCTCGCTGCTGGCCTCCGCGGTCTACTTGATCAACGACCTCGCGGACCTGGAGCACGATCGCGCGCATCCCGTCAAACGGCTCCGACCCCTGGCGGCCGGCCAGGTCGGAACGGGGGCCGCCGCCGCAGTCGCTACCCTGCTCGCGGCTGTGGCGCTGGCGATCGCGTGGCGCCTGCCTGCCCAGTTCATCCAGGTCTGGGCCGCCTATCTGGTGCTCACCACGTTGTACTCGTTCGGGCTCAAGCGTGTCGTGGTGCTCGACGTGATGGTGCTGGGTGCGCTGTACACGTCGCGTATCGTCGCGGGTGCGGCCGTGGTGCAAGTGCCGCTCTCGCGCTGGTTCCTCGCGTTCACGGTATTCCTCTTCTCGTCGCTCGCGATCGTGAAACGTGTGGCCGAGTCGTTCAGCGTGGCCAGCCGCGATGAGGAGCAGCTCGGCGGGCGAGGCTGGGAGGTGGGCGACCTTCCCGTGTTGCTCGGGTTCGGAGCGGGTTGCTCGGTAGCGAGCGCGTTAGTGTATTGCCTTTACATCACAGGCGACGAGGTCGCACAGCTGTACAGCAGTCCCGACGTCCTCTGGCTGGGGCTGCCGGTCCTACTCTACTGGCTTGGGCGGGTCTGGCTACTCGCTAACCGCGGGCTGATGCACGAGGATCCGCTGTTGTTCGCGCTCCGCGATCGCGTGAGCTGGGTCGTGGTCGCGGCCATGGCGGTCACACTGTGGCTGGCGGCGTGAGCATGAAGCACGTGGCGCTCGCGGGTGCGACGGACGGGATCGGGCTCGCGCTGGCCATCGAGTACGCGCGAAGGGGCTGGTGCGTCGCTCTGTTGGGGCGCAATTCAGAGCGGCTCGACGCCGCGGTGGCCGCGGCGCGCTCGGTGTCGCCCGGAGAGGCGGTGGTCGGAGTCTCCTGGGACGCGACCGACCCTGTGCGCTCGGGGCCTGCATTCCACGAGGCTGCGCTCGCCCTCGGACAGATCGATCTCTTCGTGTACGTGGCCGGAGTGATGTTGGGGGGCGGTGGCCCCGATGAACGCGGTCAGGCCGCCGCGCTCATGATGGAGGTGAACGCCGTCGGTGCGCTCCGTATGCTCGAGCACGCCGCCGATTACATGGCGGTCGCGGGCCGTGGTCGGATCGCAGCGGTGGGTTCGATCGCCGGTGATCGGGGGCGGAAGGGGAATCCGGCTTACTCCGCGTCGAAGGCCGCGCTCGACGCCTACCTCGAGGGTCTCCGTCATCGGCTGCACGGGACCGGCGTGCGGGTGACCACGGTGAAGCCCGGCTACGTGCGTACCCGCATGCTCGCGCAAGACGCGCGCGCCTTTCCACCTTCGATCACCACCGAGGATGCCGCCCATCGGATCGCGCGCGGACTCGATGGTCGCCGAGACGTGTTCTACGTACCGGGCTGGTGGGCGATGGTCTCGTGGGGGCTCCGTCTCACGCCCCGCTTCCTGTTCAAGCGGATCGCGCCGGCGTGAGCGACCGGGAGCGCATCTCGCAGAACGACCGGATCACGTTCCGGTGAGCCGCGCGGCACCCGCCGCGGCGGCCTCCACCCTGCCTGGCTGCCTGGGTGCCGTCGAGGTGCTCCGAGGTTGGGGCGACGTCCACCAAGGGCGCTCACTCGTCTATCGCCCGACGACCGAAGAGGGAGTGGCCGAAGCGCTCCGTGACGCATCCGCGCGCGGACTGACGATCGCGCATCGCGGTGCCGGGTTCAGCTACGGTGACCTGGCGGTGAACGAGGGGGGCGCCGTGCTCGAGTTGACACGCCTCACCGGAATCGTGGCGTTCGACGAAGCATCCGGAGTGGTCACCGCGCGTGCGGGCACCACGATCGAGGCGTTGTGGCGCGAGGCGCTGCCGCGTGGGTGGTGGCCCCCGGTCGTGCCCGGCACGATGAAAGTGACGCTTGGGGGTGCGGTAGCCGCGAACGTGCACGGCAAGAACCACTGGAGCGCAGGTTCGATCGCGGATCACGTTCGAGCGCTCACCGTGATGGGCCCGGACGGGAGGATCGCCACCCTGCACGCGTCCGAGGCTCGCCCGAGCGACGTGCGGGTGGGTCCTCCCGGCGACGGTGGCGTCCACGGCGCGATCGGGGCGCTCGGGCTCACCGGCTCGATTCTCGACGTTACTCTCGCGTTGCACCGTGTCCACTCGGGCCTGCTCGAGGTCGAGGGCGTCGCCGTGGGCACGCTCGCGCAGAGTCTGGAGGCGCTCGAAGCGGGCGCGGAGAGCTGGACTTATGCGGTGGGGTGGATCGACTGTTTTCCGGCGGGTGAGCGAGCGGGCCGTGGGGTGCTCCACTTCGCCCGCTACCTGCCGGCCGACCATCCGCGCGCGGGAGTCGCGCTGACGGCAGCCGAGCAGGCGCTCCCCTCCAGGATCCTCGGCGTTGTTCCGCGCAGCCAGGCCTGGCGTGGGCTGCGTGCGTTCTTCCACGATCCCGGCATGCGCGCGCTCAACCTCGGGCGCTACGCCGGAGGTCGCTGGTACCGCGCGCGCCGCGGCCTGGAGTCCCACGCGCGCTTCCACTTCCTGCTCGACTACGTGCCCGGCTGGGAGCGGGCCTACCAACCCCACGGGCTGGTCCAGTACCAGCTCTTCGTGCCCCGTGCGGCAGCCGCTTATGCGGTCGGGGAAGCCCTCCGGCTCCAGCGCGCAACCGGCGTGTTCAGCTACCTGGGGGTGCTGAAGCGCCACCGCGCGGATCCCTCTCCGCACGCCTACACGATGGACGGATTCTCCCTCGCGCTGGACTTCCCGGTGCGGCCGCGGCGGCTCGATCGGCTGGTGCGGCTCTTCCGGAGCTACGACGCTCTCCTGCGCGAGGTCGGCGGAGGGATCTACGCCGCCAAGGACGGGGTGAGCACCGGACGGCTTCCTGCCGGACGAAACCCGCTCTATTCGTCGAACCTGGCGCGCCGGTGGGAGGCCGCGACGCGCTGATGTGCGGGATCGCCGGAATCGTGACCGCTGCGGGGGCTCCTCCCGCGTCTGAGGCGAGGGCTCGCGCGATGGCAGAGCGGCTCGCCCACCGGGGTCCGGACGAGCGTACCGCCTGGTCCGCGCCCTCGGGTCGCTGCGCGCTGGGGCACTCCCGCCTGCGCGTAATCGACCTGGCCGGCGGGGGCCAGCCGATGCCCAACGAGTCCGGATCCGTGCAGGCCGTCTTCAACGGGGAGATCTATAACTTCAAGGAGCTGCGGGCCGAGCTTGAGCAGAAGGGCCACCGCTTCAGATCGCGCAGCGACACCGAGGTGCTGGTGCATGGCTACGAGGCGTGGGGAGACGCGTTGCCCGAGCGCCTCGACGGGATGTTCGCGTTCGCGGTCTGGGACGAGACCAGGAGACGTCTCCTGCTCGCACGCGACCGCGCGGGCAAGAAACCGCTCTTCCTGGCGCGCGCTCCGGGCCTGCTGGCGTTCGGTTCCGAAATCAAGGCGCTGCTGGCGGTGCCCGAGGTGCGCGTACGCGCGTCACTCGACGGGGACGCGTTCCCCTTCTATCTGACCTACGGATACGTCCCGGCGCCCCGCACGTTCTACCAGGGGGTGGTGCGCGTTTCACCGGCCACCGCGTATGCGCTCGAGGAGGGTGGAGAGCTGCGCGAGTGGTGCTACTGGCGGCTCGACCGCACTCCACGACCGATCCCCTATCGTGACGCGATGGCGCGTGTCCGCGAGGTGACCCGCGCAGCCGTGGCCAAGCGCATGGTGGCCGACGTGCCACTCGGTGCCTTTCTGTCCGGCGGGATCGATTCGGCCGTGGTGGTCGGGTTGATGTCTCAGCTGACGACGGAGCCGGTATCGACGTTCTCGCTCGGCTTCGCCGACGACCCCGCGTACGACGAGACTCGCTACGCGCGGCTGGCAGCCGAGCGCTTCGGCACCCGTCACACCGAGTTTGTGGTCGAGGCGCAGGCACTGGAGCGGCTGGACCGCCTGGTCGAGGCCTACGACGAGCCGTTCGGCGACTCCTCGGCGATTCCTACGCACATCGTCTCCGAGCTGACGAGAGGTCAGGTGACGGTCGCGCTTACCGGGGACGGAGGGGATGAGCTGTTCGCGGGCTACCCGAGGCTGGCCGCGACGGCCTGGGCGGAGCGTACACCCGGATGGCTCGCGCGGGCGGGCAGCGTGGTCGCGAGTGCGCTCCCACACCACGACGACTTCCGCAGCCTGCCCCGGCGCGCAGCCCGCTTCCTGTCTGCGGCGGCGCTTCCCCCAGACGAGCGGATGCTCCGGTGGATCGGATGCCTTCCCGACCGAGTCGAGGCGTTGCTGAGGCCTGGGGTCGGGGCGGGGATCTCCCGAGAATCGCTGCTCGCCCACTTCCGCGACCCACTCGAGCGGACGGCGGAACTGCCGCCGCTCTCCCGAGCACTCGCGCTCAATTTCGAGACCTACCTGCCGGAAGATCTGCTGGTGAAGACCGACCGGTGCAGCATGGCCCATGGACTAGAGTTGCGCTCGCCCCTGCTCGACACCGCCCTCACCGAACTGGCCGCCGTCCTTCCGGCCCACCATCTGGTCCGTGGGAAGGTGCTCAAGCGCGTCCTCCGGGACGCGTTCGCCGACCTGCTTCCGAGGCCGATCCTGGATCGCGGGAAGATGGGCTTCGGGGTGCCACTGCCGGTTTGGTTCCGTACCCGCTGGCGGCCGGTGTTCGAGGCGCGTGTCCTCGACCCGCAGGCACGCTTGTGGACGTGGCTGCGTCCGGAGCCGGTCGAGACGCTCTGGCGTGCCCATCAGGAAGGCCGGGCCGACCACGGGCACGCGCTTTGGGCGCTATTGACACTCGCGGTGTGGCTGCAGGGGACGGATGACTCTTAACTTGTTCCGTTCCTTCACCAGATCGCTTCGCTCCTCGATACCGCTGCGATACAGCCGACCACGCCTTGAATCGATGCAGGGTCCTCACCGTGGTGGACACCCGCGAGGTGAGAGGCATGAGCAGCCACCTCGCCGGCAGCATGGGCAGGCTCACGCGCTCTCGATACGACCTGCGGGTCGCCAACCTCGGGCCTGCCACACACCTCTCCGAGCGCCTGCGCGCCACGAAGGTGCGGGTCTGCGACCTGGGCATCGACGGACCGTTCGTGCTGCTCCGGCGGGTGCTCGCGCTCCGCAAGCTGATCCGCCAGCTTGGCATCGACGTCGTGCACAGCTACGGGCGCGTGGCAACCGCGGCCGGGCTCGCAGCGGCCGGCGTGCCGACGGTGAGCACGCTGCCCTATCCGGACGGCAATCGACGGGTGTGGTGGGGTCGAGTCGAGGCGCTGCTCGAGCGGGGGACAGTGACGCGATGCGCTCGACTCCTCGCGCCCAGCGACGCCGTACGCCGTCACTACGCGAAGCAGTGGGGCGTCACCCTCGAAGTGCTCCCGAGCTTTCTGGACGTTCCGGGTTTCCGGGAGCGCGTGAGGACCGCCGACCGTTCCCAGGTCCGCACGCGTCTCGGGGTCTCCCCCGAGGACTTCGTACTACTCTATGTGAGCCGGGGTCACGAGGGGGACGGACTCGACATGTTGATGAGAGCGTTCCAGGTTGCGCGCATCGAGCACTCGCGCCTGCGGCTCTTCCTGACCGGCGAGGAGAGTGAGATTGCCCCGGCTCGTGCGGTGGCCCAGTCACTCGATTTGGGGGACGCGGTGGTCTTTCTTGGGCTGGTCGACGATGTGGCGCCGCTCTACGAAGCTGCAGAGGTCTTCGTCCTTCCCTCGTGCCGGGAGGGGTGGAGCATGGCGCTGCTCGAGGCGATGACGGCAGGGCTGCCGGCGGTGATCCCGTTCGATGACGAAGTTCCCCAACCCGCCTCCGCCTCCACCGCGGTGCTGGTGCAAGATCGACGCCCGGAGGCGTTCGCCCGGGGGATCCTCGATCTGACGACCTCCCCGGAGCGCCGCACGGATCTGGGCACTGCAGCCGCCGCACGGGCCATGGAGATGGACGCATCGGTCTGGGCTCCGCAGCTAGAGCAGGTGTATGCCGACGTCGTCCGAGCCTCGGCAGGGTAGAGGATCGTGAGCGACGCGATGGTGGTGGCGCTGGTCGCGGGCCTCGCCGTCGTGCTCACGTCCGTGCTGACCCCGGTCGTGAGGGGCGCGGCCCTCGGAGCGGGGCTCGTGCGCCAGTCCCAGGCTGATCGTTGGCACCGTCGCCCCACCCCGGCCATTGGCGGCGTCGCGATCTATGTGGGATTCGGGACCGCCATCGGGATTGGCTACCTGCTCTTTCCGTCGACGGGACCGCTCGCCGCCCGCGCGCCACAGGCGCTCCTTTCCTGGCCGGTACGGGAAGGTCTGCTCGCTGCGGGAACCCTCGTTTTTCTGGTCGGCCTGCTGGACGATCTGCTCGCGCTAACGCCTCTCCAGAAGCTGGCCGGCCAGATTACCGCTGCGGTCGTCCTCGTGCTCTCAGGCATCGGTATCTGGGTGACCGGCAGCTACGTCGCGGACGTGACGCTTTCCGTTCTGTGGTTCGTCGCGATCTGCAACGCGATGAATCTGCTCGACAACATGGACGGGCTGGCCGGGGGCACCGCGGCAATCGCCGCAGGTTACCTGAGCGTGCTGTTCTGGCTCGAGGGAGAGATGCATCTCCGCGTGCTCTCGCTCGCGCTGGCGGGGGCCCTGGTCGGCTTCCTCGTCCACAACTATCCCCCCGCCCGGATCTTCATGGGCGATTCGGGCTCCCTCTTCCTCGGAATGTTCCTGGCGGGCCTCTCGCTGTCCCCGACGCCGGGGCTTTCGCGCAGCCTGTTCGCGGTGGTGGCGGTGCCGGCACTCATCCTCGCCATCCCGATCCTGGACACCACCCTGGTCACGGTGGGCAGGGTGCTCGAAGGCAGACCCATCTCCCAGGGCGGGAAGGACCACACCTCCCACCGCCTGGTGGCGCTCGGGGTGTCCGAGGAGCGAGCGCTCTGGGTGCTGTGGAGTCTGGCGCTCGTGGGCGGGGCGGTGGCCCTCTTGCTGCGTAGCGCGGAACGGCAGACGGCCTATCTGCTGGGCGGTGTGCTCCTCGCCCTGCTCGTGTTGGTGGGCGGGTACCTGCTCTCGGTGCGGTTCCGGGCGATGACTTCGCACGAGATCGACCGGGTGCCGCTATACAGTGTGCTGGTGACTCTGCACGAACGCTTTCCGGTGCTCCCGTTCACCCTCGATGCCCTGCTGGTGGCCCTCGCCTACTACGGTGCCTACCTGGTGCGCTGGAATCCGGGGGAGCTGGAGGCGGAGCTCACCTACTTCAGCTTCTCCGTGCTGGTAGTCGTCGTGGCCAAGCTGCTGGCGTTCGTGATGGGTGGGATCTACGGACCGCGCTGGCACCATTTCAACCTTGAGGATGGGCTGCACGTCGCGCGAGCGAGCTTGCTCGGGACCCTGATCGCGACCGCGGCGCTCGTGCTAGTGGACCGGGTGGGCCTCTCCCGCGGCGTGGTGGTGATCGACTTCCTGCTCTGTACCAGCTTGATTGTCGGCAGCAGGCTCTTCTTCCGCTTCATCGAGGGCGCCACTGGCCGATGGTCACGGGAGGGAACGCCGGTAGTCGTGCTGGGAGCCCTTGACGAGGCCGATCTGGCGCTCCGCGAGTTGCGCCGTCACCGCGATCCCCGGCTGCGGCCCGTCGCCGTGGCCGATCCGGCGCACGCCCGCCCACGCGGTCGTATGGGGGCCTACCCGCTCTACGGGGGGCTGGTCGCCCTGGAGAACGCGCTGCACGACACTGGAGCGGGCGCGGTGGTGCTGATCTCCAGAGGACGGGAGGGTGGCCAGTCCACCCCGCCCCGGGATGCCCCCCTACTGGCGGCTTACCTCGCGTCGCACGGGTCGGTGGACGTGTTCCGGCTGCGTGTGACCGTGGAGCGGGCGGATGGCGGGGTCGTGCCCACACGGTAACCTCACCGGCGCCGGCCGCAGCTTGATACGGTCTCCTCCCGACGCCATGTTTGCTGCTCCGCGGTGGTCATCGTCCGTTGCGCCGCACCCCTACTCGCCCCCTGCCGGTTCCATGCATGCCTGACGAAACCCTCGAACGGTTCGGGGCCGCGGACCTCACGCTCGGAGTGATCGGGCTGGGTTACGTCGGGCTGCCCCTCGCCGTGGAAGCCGCTCGCGCCGGGATCCGGGTGCTCGGCTTCGACGTGAAGGAGGAAATCACGCGCGGCGTGAACGCGGGCAAGAGCCACATCCAGGACCTGACCGACACGGACGTCCGCGAACACGTTGGGGCCGGCCGTCTGGAGGCGACCACCGACCTAGGTCGGCTCGGCGAGTGCGACGCGGTTTCGATCTGCGTCCCGACGCCGCTCTCGAAGACCCGCGACCCGGATGTATCGTTCATCCTGGCCTCGACGCAGTCGGTCACCGACGCGCTCAAGCCGGGGCAGTTGATCGTACTCGAGTCGACGACCTACCCGGGTACGACGCGGGAGCTCTTGCTCCCAGCGCTCGAGGCGACGGGCCTCAGCGCGGGCGAGGATTTCTTCCTCTGCTTCTCCCCCGAGCGTGTGGATCCCGGCAACCCGATCTGGAAGACGCACAACACGCCCAAGGTGATCGGGGGGGTGACCCCTCGCTGCACCGAGGTGGGCCGGGTCTTTTATGAGCGCTTCATCGAAACGATGGTTTCGGTCTCGTCGGTAGAGGCCGCCGAGATGACCAAGATCCTCGAGAACACCTTCCGCGCCGTGAACATCGGGCTGGTGAACGAGACGGCAATCATCGCGGATCGGCTCGGCGTAGACGTCTGGGAGGTCATCGAAGCGGCCGGAACCAAGCCCTTCGGGTTCATGAAGTTCAAGCCGGGCCCAGGGTTGGGTGGCCACTGCATTCCGGTCGACCCGCACTACTTGTCCTGGAAGATGCGGACCCTGAACTACAAGACCCGCTTCATTGATCTCGCATCTGAGATCAACGCGGAGATGCCGATGTTCGTGCTCGGCAAGGTACGGGCGGCCCTGAACGCGAACCGGAGGGCTGTGAAGGGCTCGACCGTCCTGCTCCTTGGCGTCGCATATAAGCCGGACATCGACGACATTCGCGAATCGCCCGCGCTCGATATCATTCGGCTCCTGCAGGCGGACGGCGCGCGCGTCCTGTACAGCGATCCATACGTGCCCCAGGTATCGGAGAACGGGAATTGCCTGGAGTCGGTCGAGATCACGCCGGAGCTGCTTGGTACCGTAGACGCTACTCTCATCATCACCGATCACTCCGACTTCGACCTCGCTGCGGTGGTAGAGCACTCGCGCGTGGTTGTAGACGCGCGGAATGCCACCGCGAGCCTGCCATCCACGCTGTTGTCGGGCCACCGCCAACGGTGGATCGTGAAGACCGGAGACGCGTGACCGGCCGGTCGGCCCCCCCCCCCGACCGGCCCCTGATCCATCGGGTCATCGCCCGTCTCAACATCGGCGGACCCGCGCTCCACGTCGTCAACCTGGCCCGAGGTCTCGATCCCCACGGCTTCCGCACGCGCTTGATCGCCGGGAGCTTGGAAGTGGGCGAGGGCGACATGTCCTGGTACGCGCGCGAGCAGGGCGTGAAGCCGACGCTGATTCCCGCCATGTCGCGAGAGCTGCACCTGTTGCGTGACGCCGGTGTGTTGCTCTCGCTGCGCAGCCTGTTCAGGGCCGACCGTCCGGCCATCGTCCATACCCACACCGCCAAGGCTGGTGCACTCGGACGTGTTGCGGCGGCATGGGCGGGCGTGCCGGTCCGCATCCACACCTTCCACGGGCATGTGCTGGGCGGCGACTACTTCTCCGGTCCCGGTACCCGCCTCTTTTTGGAGGTGGAGCGGCGGCTCGCTCGGCTCGCGAGCCGCCTGGTCGTGCTCACGCGCGCGCAAGCACGCGAGATGTCCGAGTTGCTGGAGATTGCCCAGCCTGAACGATTCTGCGTAATCCCGCTTGGTCTCGAGCTCGGTCCCTTCCGAGCGGTTCAACCGATCTGGGGGCGCGCCCCTGCTCGAGCCAGTCTTGGGATCGGGCCGGCGGAGCGTGTGGTCGGGATCGTGGGACGGCTGGTTCCCGTCAAGAACCACGAGCTCATGCTCGACGCCTTCGCGCGCTTGATCCGATCGGATGGTCCTCCGTGGCACCTCGTGGTCGTCGGTGGGGGACAAGACCGCGAGGCTGCCCTGCGTGCGCGCTCTCGGAGACTTGGAGTCGAGGGCCGCGTCCTCTGGCTGGGTTGGCGGCGGGACCTTCCGGCGCTCTATCCGGCGATGGACGTCGTCGCGCTTTCCTCCAGGGACGAGGGCACCCCGGTGGCGCTGCTCGAGTCGCTCGCGGCCGGGATCCCGGTGGCGGCCAGGGCGGTGGGCGGGGTGCCGGAGGCGCTCGAGCACGGCGTGCTCGGGGAGCTGGTCGAGGTAGACGAAGCCGCTGCGCTTGCCGCGGCGGTCGAACGTGCCGCGCTGCGGACCGTGGACGATGCGGCCCGGGACCGCGTGGTCGCTCGCTTTTCGGTCGCCCGGCTGTGCGCGCAACTGGCCGAGCTGTACCGCGAGGAATTGGACAGATAGGTAGATGACAGGGCGGCTCGGTGAGCTTGACCCTGGCCCGCGCTCGGGTAGCTTGCGCCGCCCCTCGACCGCAAGCGACTACACTCGTACGGATTGTCGAAGAACCATGAATGATCACCTCGTGGCGCCCCACGGCGGCACGCTCGTCGACCTCCTCGTCTCGCCGGCCCGCGCAACCGAGCTCAAGGAGTCCTCGCGGGACTGGCCGTCCTGGGACCTCACCGACCGCCAGCTGTGCGACCTCGAGCTGCTGCTGACCGGTGCCTTCTCGCCGCTGCGGGGCTTCCTCGGCCGTAAGGACTATGAATCCGTGCGGGACGACGTGCGCCTGTCCGACGGCATCCTCTGGCCGATGCCGATCACCCTCGACGTTAGCCCGGAGATCGCGGGGCAGCTCGCGCCCGGAAAGCGGCTCGCCCTGCGCGATCCCGAGGGCGTGATGCTCGCCGTGCTGGCCGTCGAGGACCTCTGGGAGCCGGACCTGAGGGCCGAAGCGGAGCGGGTTTTCGGCACCGACAACGTCGACCATCCCGGGGTGTTTCACCTGCTCAACCGGACCAAGCCGGTCTACGTCGGTGGCATGATCGAGGGGCTCCAGCGACCGCTCCACTACGACTTCCAAGACCTTCGCAACACGCCGAGACAGCTGCGCGACGAGTTCGCCAGGCTCGGGTGGCGGCGGGTGGTGGCGTTTCAGACCCGGAACCCTATGCACCGGGCGCATCAGGAGCTGACCCTACGCGCGGCGCGTGACTCTGAGGCTAGCCTTCTCGTCCATCCCGTGTCGGGGCTGACCAAACCGGGTGACGTGGATCACTTCACGCGGGTTCGCTGCTACCGCGCTCTCATGGAGCGCTACCCTGCAGGAACCGCCAAGCTCCCGCTCTTGCATCTGGCCATGCGCATGGGCGGTCCGCGCGAGGCCGTCTGGCACGCGCTCATCCGGAAGAACCACGGCTGCACGCACTTCATCGTGGGTCGCGATCACGCGGGTCCCGGCTCGGACTCCAAGGGCAAGCCCTTCTACGGCCCGTATGACGCTCAGGAGCTGATGAAGGAGTACCGCGACGAGCTGGCGGAACGCACGATCGGAAAGGCCAGCATCGCCGCGGCGTTGCTCTTCATCCTCGACCTGTGTAACCGACATCGCGCTAAACTGTTCGTGGCTTCGACGTCGGAGATCTACGGAAAGGGTGGTGACCGGCTGGACGAGGACCACGACCGGGTGATGGGCAGCGTGCGCAACTGGCGTTGGGCGTACGCCTGCACCAAGGAGATGGACGAGTTCCTCGCGGTGGCGTACCACGAGGAGCACAAGCTGCCCGTGATCATCGGCCGCCTCTTCAACACGGTGGGGCCGCGTCAGACCGGACAGTGGGGGATGGTGCTCCCGACGTTCGTCCGTCAGGCGCTGGTGGGAGAGCCCCTGACCGTGTACGGCGACGGCGCACAGCGTCGGTGCTTCTGCCACGTGCAGGACACGGTTGAAGCGATCATGCGATTGATGGCGGCTGAGGTGGCCGTGGGCGACATCTTCAACATCGGCGTCGAGGAGGAGATCACGATCCTGGACCTCGCGCACCGGGTTAAGGTGCGTACCGGCTCCAGCTCGGAGGTACGACTGGTGCCTTATCAGGTCGCCTACGGGGACGGGTTCGAGGATATGGAGCGCCGCCAGCCGAACATCGAGAAGATCACGAGCGTGGTGGGCTGGCAACCCACCCGTATGCTAGATGATATCATCGACGAGACCATCGCCTACCATCGAGCCACGGGCGCGAGCGAGTGAAGGGCGTCATCCTCGCGGGTGGGATGGGCACGCGGCTGATGCCCATGACTCGGGTGACCAACAAGCACCTGCGGCCGGTCTACGACCGGCCCATGATCTACTATCCCATCCAGCAGCTCGTGCACGCGGGCATCACCGACATTCTGGTGGTTACAGGGGGAAACAACGCGGGCGACTTCCTGCGACTCCTCCGCAACGGGCGGGAGTTCGGGCTTGAGGACGTGAGCTATACCTACCAGGATGGCGAGGGCGGGATGGCGGAGGCGCTCGGGCTCGCGGAGCACTTCGCCGATGGTGAGCCCATCGTGGTCGTCTTGGGGGACAACATCTTTCAGGATCCGATTGCTCCTGCCGTGCAGGCCTACCGAGAGAGCGCCGGCGCGGACCGTGCCGGGGCCATGATCCTGCTGAAGGAAGTCGACGACCCCCAGCGGTTCGGGGTTGCGGAGATCGAGGATGGCAGGGTCGTGACGATCGTCGAGAAGCCTGCGAACCCGCGCACCAACCTGGCGGTGACCGGCTGCTATCTCTACGACGCGCGTGTGTTCGAGATCATCCAGCACCTGGAGCCATCAGCGCGAGGCGAGCTCGAGATCACCGACGTGAACAACCGGTATCTCGAGTGGGGGGATCTCCGTCATCATGAACTCTCGGGTTGGTGGACCGACGCCGGCACCGTACGATCGCTTCACCGGGCTTCCGAGCTCGTGGCGGGGGACCGCGACAACCTGGTATTGCGCCCCCCTCACCTTCCGCTCCACGGCGCGGATCCCGAGGACTGACACGGTGCGCGTCCTCGTCACGGGCGGTGCGGGTTTCATCGGGTCCAACCTCGTGCGCCTTCTCCTGACTGAGCGTGACGACGTCGAGGTCGTCAACCTGGACGTCCTCACCTACGCGGGAAATCTCCAGAATCTGAGCGACGTCCAGGACCACCCCAGATATCGCTTTGTGCGCGGCGACGTGTGTGATCCGGACGCGGTCCGGTCCGCCCTTTCAGGCGTGGACGCGGTCATGCACCTCGCCGCGGAGTCCCATGTAGACCGCTCGATCATGGGTGACACGCCGTTCGTGCGGACCAACGTGCTCGGCACGCAGACCATGCTCGCCGCGGCGCTCGAGATCGGCGTTCGGCGCTTTCTGCACTGCTCTACGGACGAGGTCTACGGCGAGCTGCCATGGCAGGATCCTGAGGCTTCCGGACCGCGTGACCGCTTCACGGAGGAGACACCGCTCGGACCTCGCTCTCCTTACTCCGCTTCCAAGGCGGGGTCCGATCTCCTGGCGCTCGCGTATCACAGTACGCACGGGCTCGACGTCGTGGTGACGCGGTGCTCCAACAACTACGGCCCCTATCAGTTTCCGGAGAAGCTGATCCCGTTATGCACAACAAACGCGATCGAAGATCGCCCGCTCCCGGTGTACGGGGACGGGCTCGACAACCTGAGTCCCTACTACGACGTGCGCCTCAAGGAAGCACGGCTGGACAGGCTTCGGGGGCAGGACAGGTTCGCCTTCTGCCGTGCAGACCTCAGCGACCGCTCTGCCATTGAGCGTTTGTTCAGGACGGAGGAGCCCGAGGTCGTCGTTCACCTGGCGGCCCAGGCGGGCGTACGGTACTCGCTCACTAACCCCCACGTATACGTCGAGTCGAACGTGACCGGGTTTCTGCACATGCTCGAGGGTTGCCGCCATCACGGGGTGAAGCACCTCGTGTACGCGTCCACCAGCAGCGTGTACGGCGCGAATACGGCGATGCCGTTCTCGGAGAAACAGGGCGTGGACCATCCGCTTACGTTGTACGCGGCCACCAAGAAAGCCAACGAGGCCATGGCCCACAGCTACAGCCACCTGTACCGGATTCCGACGAGCGGACTGCGCTTCTTCACGGTCTATGGGCCGTGGGGGCGTCCCGACATGGCGCTTTTCCTGTTCACCCGTGCGATCCTCGATGGGCGGCCGATCGACGTCTTCAACGAGGGCAGGATGCAGCGGGATTTCACGTATGTCGACGACGTGGTCGAAGGCGTGATCCGAGTTGCCGACCACGTGCCGGTGCCGGATCCCGCCTGGGACGGGGCGGCGCCCAACCCGGCGACCAGCAGCGCGCCCTGGCGAATCTACAACATCGGCAACAGCAGGCCGGCCCAACTACTCCGCTACATCGAAGTGCTGGAGGAGTGCTTGGGGAGGAAGGCCGAGCGCCGGCTGCTTCCCATGCAGCCTGGAGATGTGCCGGCCACGTGGGCCGATGTTTCGCTGTTGGAAGATGCCGTGGACTATCGACCACCGACACCGATCGAAGAGGGCGTGCGCAGGTTCGTGGAATGGTACCTCGAATACCACCGAGACGAGCCAAGGACATGAACATCGCTGTCATCGGCACTGGCTATGTCGGTCTGGTGGTGGGTGCCTGCCTCGCGGAAACCGGCCACGACGTGGTCTGTGCCGACGTCGACGCCGACAAGATCGCGCGTCTTCAGCGTGGCGAGATTCCGATCTTCGAGCCCGGGCTCGAGCCTCTCGTCGGTCACAACGTCGCCGAAGGAAGGCTCCGCTTCACGACGGACGTCGAGGAAGCGGTTCGGTCGTCTGGCGTCGTCTTCATCGCGGTCGGGACGCCTCCCGGTGAGGACGGCTCGGCCGACCTCCAGCACGTGCTGGCCGTAGCCCGCACCATCGGTCGGGCGATGGACGGCGAGCGGATCGTCATCACCAAGAGCACCGTGCCGGTGGGAACCGCGGCTCGTGTACGCGCCGCCATCGAGGAGCAGACGAGCCACCCTGTCTTCGTCTGCTCGAATCCGGAGTTCCTCAAGGAGGGAGCGGCCGTCGAGGATTTCATGAAGCCAGACCGAGTGGTGCTCGGGGTGGACGACGAGCGGGCCGCCGAGGTACTCAGGGTGCTCTACGAGCCGTTCGTCCGGACCGGTCACCAGATCTTCCTGATGGACGTGGCTTCCGCAGAGATCACCAAGTATGCCTCCAACGCGATGCTCGCGACGCGCATCAGCTTCATGAACATGATTGCCCGGCTGTGCGAGGCCACCGGCGCGGACGTCGATCAGGTCCGGATCGGGATCGGGTCCGACGAGCGGATCGGCCCGAGTTTCCTGTTTCCGGGGATCGGGTACGGTGGGTCGTGCTTCCCCAAGGACGTCAAGGCGCTCGGGCGTACGATCCGCGACCTGCGGTTGGACGGATCGATCTTAGACGCGGTCGAGTCGGTGAACGAGGGTCAGAAACGGGCGCTCCTCGGGCACGTCGTCGCCCGCTTCGGGGATGACCTCGAGGGCCGGACGTTCGCGGTCTGGGGTCTCGCCTTCAAGCCGAATACCGACGACATGCGCGACGCCCCGAGCCTGGTCACGATCGAGGGCCTGCTCGAACGGGGTGCGCGCGTGGTTGCGCACGACCCGGTCGCGACCGAGGAAGCGAAGCGCCGGCTGGGTGACCGGATCGAGTACCGTGAGCGGAATTACGACACGCTCGAGGGGGCCGACGCGCTCGTGATCCACACGGAGTGGCATCCCTACCGCCGCCCCGACTTCGAGCGGATGCTTGGGCTGATGCGACACCCAGTCATTTTCGACGGGCGAAATCTGTACAAGCGGGACAGGCTCGCGCAGTTGGGGTTCGAGTACTACTCCATCGGCCGTCCACCGGTGGTCGCGGAGGGCTTGGGCGCGTGAAGGTCGTGATCACGGGGGCCGCCGGCTTCCTGGGCTCGCACCTCGTGGATCGGTTCCTCGCGGATGGTCACGAGGTGACTGGCATCGACAACTTCATCACGGGCAGTCCGGACAACGTCGCACACCTGATGGGGCGTCCGGACTTCCAGTTCATCCAGCTGGACGTCACCAATTACATCTACGTCGACGGCGCGGTGGACGGCGTCCTCCATTTCGCCTCACCGGCGAGCCCGATCGACTACCTCGAGCTGCCGATCCCGACGCTGAAGGTGGGCAGCCTGGGGACGCACAAGACCCTGGGGCTGGCGAAGGCCAAGGGTGCGCGGTACCTGCTCGCGTCCACGTCCGAGGTGTACGGGGACCCGCTCGTACACCCGCAACCCGAGACCTACTGGGGCAACGTCAACCCGGTGGGGCCCCGGGGCGTATACGATGAGGCCAAGCGCTTCGCCGAGGCCCTCACCATGGCGTATCACCGCTATCACGGCCTCGACACGAGGATCGTACGCATCTTCAACAGCGTGCTCGCGGACGAGCCGGTCCTGCTCTTCAATGACGCGGATGTCCATCTGGAACCGATCGAGGAGTACTGCTCTTCGATTCAGGCCTCGCTATTGGAGGTGCCGCGACACGTCCAGGTTCCGAGTTTCGATCCCGACACGCTCCGGGTAGAGCTGCGCACCGCGGATGCTCTCATCAAGCATCCGTCGGGCGATGGAGACGCGTTCCGGATATCGACTCGCTATGGCCGACGGATCCAAGTGACGGGCGACCACAGCGTGTTCCGTCGGGGCGTCGGCGAGCAGCCGGAGCCGATACCGGTCCGAAATCTTGCCGTGGGTGATCACATAGCTATCCCGGCTCGGCTGCCTGTGATCGAGCGCGACGTGCGTGCGATCCATGTGTCCAAGCATCTGATGGACCGTGCATCTGGGCGGGAGGAGCTGTGGGGGTACGCGCTGGTGTCTCCCGAGCTACGTGCGGTGGCCGATACCCGCAAGGACGAGATCTTCGATCAGTTGCTCGCTGATGACCGGTATGCGGGTTCGCGGTCCAAGCGAAACACGATCGGATGCGCCTGGCGAAGGTGGCGGAAGGAGGGTGCTCTACCACTGGCCGTCGTGGACCGGCTCCGTCGGTCCGGGTTCGATTTCCCTGCCGACGCGCGGGTGAGGCCGTATCCGGGACGCCTGAGCATCCCCGACAGAATCGAAATCGATGACGACGTGCTTTGGCTGCTCGGGATATATCTAGCCGAGGGATGCAGGGTCGACGATGGCAAGACATATCGGCTCCTCATCTCCTCGAATTTAGAATTCGTTCGCCGGGCAAGCGATGTGTTGAAGCGGTCGTTCGGGGTTGATCCCACCGTCCTGGAACCATCTGCAAACCGGAGTCCGTCGTTGTACGTGGATTCGAAGGTGCTCCTTTACGTGTTCGATCGGATTTTCGGCGTCACCGGGTACTCCCATGATCTCCGTATTCCTTCCTGGATCTTCCAGCTTCCCCTCTCCCGCTTGAAGCATTTCCTCGAAGGATACCGTGAGGGAGATGGCACCCACACGCGCTACCTGGAACGTCGGGAGTTGGCGTTCAACACAGTGAGCGAGCGACTCGCGACCGACCTCACCTACCTGCTCTTACGATTTGGTATCGTGGCGTCGGTTGGACACTACGAAACCGGGTACCGGAAGAAGTATGGGGACCGCAAGTTCCCATTCTGGCGAGTCACTGTGTGTGAAGTATCTGACTTCGATATCCTGCGGTGGGACGAGGGCATCGAGCAGACCCTGAATGCACGCCGCAGCGGAGATCTCGTCTGGGCTCTTGTGACCAATATCGAACCCGTGTCTCCAAGCCGATATGTGTACGACTTCAGCGTGCCCGGCCACGAAAACTTCGTTGCTGGAACGGGTGTGTTCGCACACAACACCTATGGTCCGCGCATGCGCCCGGCCGACGGGCGCGTCGTCTCCAACTTCATCGTACAGGCCTTGCGGGGTGAGCCCCTCACCGTCTACGGGGACGGCTCGCAGACGCGCTCGTTCTGCTACGCCGAGGACGAAGTGGAGGGGATCTACCGGCTCTTCAACTCCGACCGAGCGGAGCCGACCAACGTTGGCAATCCCGTCGAGTTCACGATTCAGCAGCTGGCCGAGCTGGTTCTGGAGGAGACCGGTAGCGTCTCACCGATCGATCGGCGCCCGCTTCCCACCGACGACCCCAGGGTGCGCCAGCCCGATATCAGCATCGCCCGTCGCGCGCTCGGCTGGGAGCCCGGGGTCTCTCTGCGGGAGGGCCTACGCCGCACCATTCCGTACTTCCGGAAGCTCGTCGAGGAACGGGGAGCCGGCGCGAGGACGCTCCCGGCCTGATGAATCGACCGCGGGACGCCCCCGCCATCCCGCAATTCGATCTGCACGATCAGCATGGCGCGCTCACGGCCGATCTCGAGGCCGCGATCGCGCGTGTGATGGCGTCACGACGCTTCATCCTGGGACCGCAGGTCGCCGAGCTCGAGCAGGCCGTGGCCGCCCTGGTGGGGGTGCCACATGCCGTCGGGTGCGGGAGCGGCACCGATGCGCTGCTCCTACCGCTGCGCGATCTCGCGCACCGGATCGGTGCCGATTCGCCCCTAGCTCTTCGCGACGCAGGCGGTGTGCCCGAGGTGGTGGTTCCCGCTTTCACTTTCTTCGCGACGGCCGGAGCGGTTTGGAACGCCGGGCTGCGTCCCGTCTTCTGCGACGTGGACGAGGCGACGTTCAACGTGACGGCGGGCACCGTCTCCACCGCATGCGGGCCGGCAACGGTGGGTGTCGTGCCGGTCCACCTCTTCGGGCAGATGTCTGCGATCGAGGAGATCCGCCGGGCGGTAGCGCCGGACCTGTTCATTCTCGAGGATGCCGCTCAGGCGACGGGCGCGCGGCGGATGAGCGGTGGCACCGAGATCCACGCGGGGGCGGGGGGGGACGCCTGCGCCTTCAGCTTCTTCCCGACCAAGAACTTGGGTAGTCTGGGCGACGGCGGGTTGATCACGACCGGTGACGACGAGCTTGCGGACCGGCTGCGGAAGCTGCGTGTGCACGGCGGCGTCAAGATGCACCAACATGACGTGGTGGGTACGAACAGCCGCCTCGATACCGTCCAGGCCGCGGTCCTGCTCGCCAAGCTGCCCCACCTCGACCGTTGGCTGGAAGCCCGCCGGAGCAACGCCGCGCTCTACGACCAGCTGCTCGCGGACCTCGAGGCGGTCCGGACGCCGACGGTCGCCGAGGGCAACTACCACACGTACAACCAGTACACCATCCGGGCGGAGCGACGGGACGAGCTGCGGTCCCATCTGACGGAGCTGGGCATCGGGACCGGTATCTACTATCCGGCCCCCCTCCACCTCCAGCCGTGCTTCCAGCCGCTCGGGCATGCTCCCGGGGACTATCCGGTGGCGGAGCGGCTCTGTGAGGACGTACTCAGCCTGCCGGTCTATCCCGAGCTGGGGGAGGGACGGGTGCGGGTCGTGGCTCGGGCCATCCGGTCTTTCTACAGGGCGTGAAGACCGGAAACCCCTCCCCCGATGGCGTGTACCTCTCGGGGATGTCCATCCGCCCGCCCGCGCCCCTGACAGCCCTCTTGGTGCTGGCCGCCTGCACCTCAGCTCCGCCCTACCAGGGCATCGAGGAGGCGGAGCTCTTCGCCATGGGACAGCGGGAGATCGAGGCGGGAAACGAGAACGAAGCCCAGGAGGTGCTCGACCGGCTGCTCATCGTATTCCCGAACTTCGAACGCGCCGCCGAGGTTCGGATGATGCTCGCGGAGTCCTACTACCGTGACGAGGAATACATCACGGCGCTCTCGGAGTATCAGCGCTTCCTTAATCGCTATCCCAGCCATCCATCCGCGCCCGATGCTGCGCTCGGCCGGTGCCGCTCTTCGGCCGCCTTGTCGCCGTCCATCCCGCGGGACCAGAGCTACACGGGGGAGGCCGAGGTGGTGTGCGGGAACGTCGTCGCGGACTACCCGGGCACGGCTGCCGCGGACGAAGCGCAGAGGGTCTCTTCGGAGATGCGGGTCAAGCTTGCCGAAAAGGAGTACTCGACCGGGGAGTACTACTTCCGGCGCGGCTACTTCGACTCGGCCATCATCTACTGGCAGTTCGTAGAGGTTCAGTACCTGGACACGATCTGGGCGCCCAAAGCGCTCCTCGGCATCATGAACGCGTACGAGGAGATCGGTTATCAGGATCTGGTCGAGGAGACGAAGCAGAAGCTCCTTGACATGTACCCCGACTCCGAGGAGGCGCTCGGGCTGGCCGACGGCTCGTCAGCGATGGCCGCGCCCTCCGGCGGGGCGCGGTGAGTGCCTCGCGACTCGGCGTGCTCGGTGGGACCTTTGATCCGCCGCACATCGGGCACCTGATCGTCGCCCACGACGCAGCCGACTCCCTCGAGCTCGACCGGGTCCTGCTCGTGCTTTCGGCGCGGCCGCCCCATCGGGCAGAGCCGGAAGCTCCGCCGGAGCTCCGCCTCGCGATGCTGGAGGCTGCGGTCGGGGGTGACGAGCTGCTGGAAGCGTCCGATGTCGAGCTGTCGCGACCCGGCCCCTCGTACACGGTGGACACCCTCGCCGAGCTGAAGGAGCGCCATCCGGATGCCGAGCTCGTCCTGTTGATGGGCGCCGATCAATGGAGGCAGCTCGGTACCTGGCGGGACCCGGAGGGGATCGCTCGTCACGCGACGGTCGCGGTCATGGCGCGCGTGGGGGAGGAACCGTCCGATCTTGGCCTAGGGATCCCCTGGCAGACGTGCCCCGTGAGGCGAATCGATATCTCTGCCACCGAGATCCGAGAGCGCACGGCGTACGGGAGGTCCATTCGCCATTTAGTCCCGGATTCGGTCCTCTCCGTCATCGAAATCAACTCCCTCTACGCGGTTCCAGCCGCGCAGCACGGATAGCAGGACCCGCGATGCTCAAGACACTGATCCAGAAAATCATAGGTTCGCGTCACGATCGCGAAGCCAAGCGACTCCATCCCACCCTAGCGGAGATCAATCGCAACTTCGCGACGCTGAGTTCGCTCTCCGACGAAGCCCTGCGCGCCAAAACCGACGAGTTCAGGGACCGTCTCCAAGAGCGAACCCGCCCTATCGATGAGCAGATCGCGGCGCTGCGCGAAGAAAAGCGCGGCTCGGAGGATGCTGACGATCGCGAGCGGTTCTCGGTCGAAATCGGTGCGCTGGAGAAGGAGCAGCTCGCTGCGATCGAGGAGACGCTGGACGAGCTGCTCCCCGAAGCGTACGCGGTCGTGAAGGATGCTTGCCGTCGCCTGGTAGGGACTCAGGTTACGGTGACCGGCCACGCGCTCGCCTGGGACATGATCCCGTACGATGTCCAGCTGCTTGGCGCGATCGCGTTGCACGATGGCAAGGTGACGGAGATGGCGACGGGCGAGGGTAAGACCCTGGTCGCAACCATGCCGCTCTACCTGAATGCGCTCGCAGATCGCGGTGCGCACCTGGTGACCGTGAACTCTTATCTGGCTCAGCGAGACGCGGAGTGGATGGGGGCGATCTACCGCTTCCTCGGGCTCACCGTCGACGTGATCGATCTGCACGAGCCGGGCTCGCCACAGCGCCGAGAGGCGTACCGGGCTGATATCACCTACGGGACCAACAACGAATTCGGCTTCGACTATCTGCGTGATAACATGGTGCACACGCTCGAGCAGCGCGTGCAGCGAGGCCACCACTTCTCGATCATCGACGAGGTGGATTCGATCCTGGTCGACGAAGCCCGCACGCCGCTGATCATCTCGGGCGCCGTGGGCCGGGATACCTCAACGCCGTTCAAGCAGTACAACCCGGTCGTTCGGAGCTTGTTCAACAAGCAGTTGCGTGTAACCAACGAGCTGGTGGCTGGGGCGGAAAAGGATCTGGAGGAGGGACGGGACGACGAGGCGGGCGAGAAGCTACTGGCGGTCCAGCGCGGGACGCCCAAGCACAGGAAACTCCTGAAGATGTTCGCGGAGGATCCGGGCATTCAGAAGCTGGTCCAGCGGGTGGAGGCCGACTACATGCGCGAGAAGCGGCTCCACGACATCGACGAGATGCTCTATTTCGCCATGGACGAGAAGGGCCACAACGTCCACCTGTCGGATAAGGGACTGGACGAACTATCGCCCAACGACGCCGATGCTTTTGTGGTGCCCGATCTGTCCGAGGCGCTGGACCAGCTGGAAAAGGACGAGTCACTAAGCGCGGACGAGCGCCGTGTGCGTATCCAGGAGCTCGAGAGCGAGTATGCGGAGAAGAGCCAGAAGATCCACGTCATCCACCAGCTCCTGAAGGCGTACGCGCTCTTCCAAAAGGATGAGAAGTACATCGTCGGCGAGGACGGCCAGATCGTCATCGTGGACGAGTTCACGGGGCGGCAGATGGCCGGCCGCCGCTGGAGCGACGGACTGCACCAGGCAGTGGAGGCCAAGGAGGGGGTGGAAGTGAAGGGCGAGACGCAGACGCTCGCCACAATCACCATCCAGAACTACTTCCGGATGTATGACAAGCTGGCCGGGATGACCGGGACCGCCGAGACCGAGGAGAACGAGTTCCACCAAATCTACGACCTCGACGTGATGGTAATTCCGACCAACCGTCCCATCGTACGGGACGACCGAGAGGACCTGATCTTCCGGACCAAGCGGGAGAAATTCAACGCGATCATGGACGAGATCGAGCGGCTCCACAGGATGGAGCTGCCGGTCCTGGTGGGCACCACCAACGTGGACGTGTCAGAGACCCTGTCGCGCATGCTCAAGCGACGCGGTATCACGCACAACGTCCTGAACGCGAAGCAGCATAAGAAGGAGTCGGAGATCGTGACCGAGGCCGGTCAGGCGGGGACCGTCACGATTGCGACGAACATGGCCGGCCGTGGCACCGACATCAAGCTGGGTGCCGGGGTCACGGAGCCACGCACGATCGACTGGGCCAAGAGCAGAGACCTGGACATCGGTGACCTCCAGCCGATCGACCCCACGGCCTACGACGAGAAGTTCGAGACCCGTTCCGGAGATCACCCGATCGACATGGGCGGGCTCCACATCCTCGGGTCCGAGCGTCACGAGTCGCGGCGAATCGACCGGCAGCTCCGCGGCCGCGCGGGACGCCAGGGCGATCCCGGGGCCACGCAGTTCTTCCTCTCCCTCGAGGACGACCTTATGCGGCTGTTCGGGTCGGACCGCATCGCCACCGCGATGGAGAAGATGGGCGCCGAGGAGGGCGAAGTGATCACGCACGGTCTGGTCACCCGCTCCATCGAGCGTGCGCAGAAGCGCGTCGAGATGAACAACTTCGAGTCCCGCAAGCGACTGCTGGACTACGACGACGTGATGAATCAGCAGCGTGAGGTGATCTACGACTTGCGCTTGTTCGCCCTCGAGGGTGGCGAGGATCTGAAGGGCGAGCTCTGGGAGATGATCGAGCAGGCGCTGCGTGCGGCCTCCGAGGAGATGACCCCGGAGGACGAAACCGCGGAGGACTGGGACCTGGCGGGATTACGGCAGCGCCTGCTTCTCGACTTCTTCGTCATGGCGGATCAACTGCCGGCCACGAACGATCCCGACCACGAGCTCGAGCAGGGCGAGGTGATCGAGCGGGTCCTGACGGCGGGCCGCGACGCCTTCCACCGAAAGTTGGAAGCCTTCGGCGAGTACGCCGAGCGCGTGATGAGCTTCGTCCTGCTGTCGACGATCGACGACAAGTGGAAGGACCACCTGTACGACCTCGATCACCTGAAGCAATCCATCCACTTTCGGAGCTGGGGGCAGAAGGACCCGCTGGTGGAATACAAGCAGGACGCCTACGAGATGTTCGTGGGACTGATGGCGGACCTCAGGAAGACCGTGGCGCAGAACCTCTTCCGTGCCCAGATCGGTTCGCCCCCTCAAGCCCGCGTTCAGCCCCGCCAGCGGTTGGTCCTCAGCGGTCCTTCCGATACCCTTGAGACAGCGGCTGCTGTGCAGGGTGCTGCCCAGCGTCGTGAGCGGCCTGTTGAAGATGCGGCAGTGGATGCGGTAGGCGTGTCGCGGCGCGCGAGGACGGAGGTAGGAGCGGCGGCCACTGTGTCCGCAGGCCTCGCCGGAGCCGGCGCGCCGGATCCCCGGCAGCTCGCGACCAACCGGGGCGAGGAGCAGGTGAAGACTCCGGTGCACGTCGAAGCGACACCGGGGCGGAATGCTCCGTGTCCGTGCGGGTCAGGGAAGAAGTACAAGAAGTGTCACGGGGCTGCTCTGTCTAACTGACAGCTCATCGAACGCGAATCTGTCTTCCGATTTGCTCTTCCTGCTCTTCCCCCCGGATCCTGATCCAGCGGGACTCACGTAAAGCGAGCTAATTTCCGGGCATCCTGAGAGCCCCGCGGGAAGGCGGGGAGAGGAGCCCGAGGCATGAGGAAGTCGAAGTATACGGAGGAGCAGATCGCGATGGCGTTGCGGCAGGCGGAGGCGGGGACGCCGGCCGCGGAGATCTGCCGCAAGCTCCAGGTGACGGAGACGACCTTCTACCGGTGGAAGAAGAAGTACGGTGGGCTGGGCGTCACCGAGCTTCGCGAGCTCAGGCAGCTGCGGGAGGAGAACCGGAAGCTCAAGCAGGTGGTGGCGGACCTGACGCTTGACAAGCACATTTTGAACGACGCGCTCGAAAAAAAATGGTGAGCCCGGCGCTCCGCAGGGACGCTGTGCGGTGGGCCCAGGCAGCGTACCGGATTTCAGAGCGTCGGGCATGTGGTGTTCTTCGAGCGGCCCGATCCTCGGTACGCTACCGGAGCGTGAAGTCCCCGGACGAACCGCTTCGGAGCAGGCTCAAGGAGCTCGCTGCAGTCCAGGTGGCGTATGGTTACCGCCAGCTCCATACGCTTCTGCGACGCGAGGGCTGGCCCGTGAACGGAAAGCGAGTGTACCGGCTCTACCGCGAGGAAGGCCTGGTGCTGCGGCGCAAACGCCCGAAGCGACGTCGCAGCGCTGCGCATCGGGAAGAGCGGCTCATGCCTCGTCAGCCGAACGAGCGTTGGGCGATGGACTTCGTGCACGATACGCTGTTCAGCGGCGAGTCGCTGAGAGTCCTCGCTGTCGTGGACGTCTGCTCGCGAGAATGCCTGGCTCTACGTGCCGGGCGGCGATTCCGCGGCGAGGACGTCTCACGGATTCTCTCCCAGCTTGCCGGAGAGCGTGGCGCCATGCCTCAAATCATCTCGGTCGACAATGGGTCGGAGTTTACCTCGAGAGCTCTCGACCACTGGGCATACTGGAACAAGGTAAAGCTCGACTTCAGCCGACCAGGGAAGCCCACGGCCAACCCTCACATCGAGGCCTTCAACAGCATTCTTCGGCGTGAGTGCCTTTCGCAACACTGGTATATCAATCTGAGGGACGCCCAGATCTCGCTCGATCGCTGGAGAGCGGAGTACAATAACCTGAGGCCCCACGGCAGCTTGGGCCGTCTTACGCCGGCGGACTTCGCCGCCAGCGCTGCCTTCACCCAGGGCCTGGAAGCGCTCGAAAAGTTGCAGAGCTAGTGGAGCAGGTTCGGGGTCAAGAGAAAGAGCTCGACAAGTTGCAGCCCTAGTGGAGCAGGTTCGGGGTCAAGAGCACCATCGACGTTGGGGGATCCTGAATAAGATTGCTTGTTAGTCTGTAGCGACCGATCACATTTCACATCAGCTTTTATGGACCAACCCTCATCCATGAACCGCTATAGAGTGCGGTTCCTAGGTGCCTCACGCAAATTTTTTGTTGCGACAATGGATCATACATCCCCTCGCCTGTCTGCTGTCCTTGGCGCTTTATTTCATTAGTTACACAGTTCCGTCGCGTTGGCTTTGGAGGGAGCGACCGATCTTCATGATAGGGTGCTCTAGATCCGGAACCACGCTAGTGGCTGACATGTTGGGTGAGCACCCGGGGATATTGAACTGGAGCGAGGCGGGTCAGTTCATCGACCTTAGGTATTTTCGCAAGTCCGGCCACCACCGACTAACGAAGGACCATGTAACGGACTTTCATCGTCGCAGGCTCCAGATGGGATTCTTGTTACTAAGACTTCTGTCGGGCAGTATCATACTGAATAAGAATCCAGCAAACTCGCTGCGCATACCGTTCTTGGCCGCGATCTTTCGGTTCGCAGTCTTCATACAGGTCATTCGCGACGGCCGAGCTGTTATCAATTCAAGCCTCACACAGACAGTGCATGATAGGTTTCGTGCTGCTTATCCCCTCGGCTTTTTCCCGCGTCCGCCCGGATATCAAGAATGGTCAGCGAAGCCTTTACACATACAGTTCGCGCGTCAATGGAGAACTATCCTAGAAACCATCGAGAAGGATGCCGGCACGCTCCGAACGCGTGGATCTTACTCTGAAATCCGGTACGAAGACTTCTGTACCGACGCACGATCTAGTTTACAGGTTATGGATGAATTCTGCGGCGTTATCCCATCTCTTCGCCCACGTATGGAAACCCTAACAGGGTTGCCATCTCAGAATTTTAAGTGGCAGGAATCGTGGGATAGCAGCACGGTCAGGGACATCGAGCATGTGCTTGGACGAACGCTAGAGAGGCACGGGTACGAGGTGGGTTCTTCGTCTGGCCTTGGTGAGTAGCTCGATGCGAGGGTTGCCCATAGGGGTGGCGTTGTCGTGGCTACTGTTCGCGGGGGTGTTCGTCTTAGTTGCTATCTGGAGCATCGTTGCAGGATCCGCAAACATCGTGGTGGGGTGGCTCATCATCGTTGTACTGTGGTTGCATCTCCTTATCACCCGCAGTCGAAGGATAGATATCTTTGCGCCGTTGTTCGTGACCTCTGCAGTATTCATGGTGACCACAGGAGCAGGTACATGGTTCTTGGTCTACCAGGGGGCATGGTCTCCATTTCCGACCATGGTGCTTCGCCCGTGTCGATCGGCGAAGAGCGTTCTACTGAATGGGGCGTGGGCGACGTGGCTCTGCTCTTCCAGACGCTGCGAATGCGCTACCGCCGCCTTAGGATGGTGCGGTTCGTGCTTACCGTGCACAGCTCGATGGGTGCGTTCGACCGCCGCAATCGATTGATTCCCGTCACGAATCCCACGTCTGCGATTTCCGGGGCGCATCGGAGCGGCGTGGTCGACCGGTTGAGCATGATCGGAGACGGCGTGCTCAGGTGCTCGGCTGAGGACCTCACGCGCCGTCTGAGATGGGACGAGCATGTTCGGTTCACGGGTGTGATAGGGCGTGAGCGGGTATTCGACGTGCTCGGTGCCACGGACGTCTTCCTATCGACCTCGCGAGGGGAGGGGCTACCGATCGCTGTACTCGAGGCGATGGCCTGCGGTTGTGCCTTGGTCCTCTCGGATATTCCAGCCCACCGCGAGTTGGTCGAAGGTGGTGCCCAGGCGGAGCTTGTGGCGTGTGACGATGTCGACGGCATCGCCCGAGCGCTTCGACGCATGCGCGAGCTCGGTTGGTCAGGGAGAGAGGAGCGGGGCCACGCGAACCGCGTCGCCGCTGAGCGGACGTTCAGCTTGACCGCGATGCGGCGCAGTTATCTGGAACTGTATGCGGGGGTTTGTGCAGCCGGGCCCGACTGAGGAGGCGTTGGCCGCCGATCCGGTCTCGGACCTGTCAGGGACGCGGCCGAGTTTTCTCTCGGCCTCGGCCGGCCACTTCGGAGGACAGGTCGTGGGCAGGGCGCTCGACCTCCTTACGGTCATCCTGACGACGCGCGCCTTCGGCGCCGCAGGACTGGGGGTGGTCGCACTCGCCCTGAGCGTCCGGGGGATCGGCGCTACAATCGCCACCTTGGGGCTCGCCACCGCACTCCTCCGTCTGGTCCCACGTCTGGATGCGCGTGCGCGCGCGGCGATGCTCGCGACTTCGTCCGCCTGGGTTCTCGGCGCGTCGGTATTGATCGCGGGGATCCTTGCCTTCGCGATCCCGGCGATCGACTCGTTCTTCGGCACCAATGGCATGCTGAGCGGCGTGCTGCCCGCCGTTTTGCTGGCTATCCCACTCCTCGCGCTCGGACGGATGCTGGTGTCATTCGCGCGCGGCGCGGGCTTTCTGAGCCCGTTGATCCTTTCCCTGGTCCTCCCCCCCCTGACCTTGTTCGCCGGGACCGCCGCGCTCGTGCTAACGGGTCGGCCGTTCCGATGGATCGGTTGGACCTTCTTCGCCGCCTCAGTCGTGGCATTCGCGGTGGGCGCGATTGGTGTTAGGCGGATCACGAAGCGACCCGTGGTGCCTGCCAGTGAGCCCAGCGGTTCCGCGGCTGTGTTGTCAGCCCGAGATATTCTCTGGGTGTCCATGCCGATGCTGGGAATCGCGATGGTGAATCAGGTCAGCAACTGGACGGACAGCCTGATGCTTGGCAGGCTGGCGGATGCCGACGTGCTCGGGCGGTATACAGCCGCGGCGCGCGTCCCACTGATCCTCGGCATGCTGCTGAGCTCGTTGAATGCGGTGTTCGCTCCTGTGATCTCGAGCCTGTATCACAAAGCGGAGATGGGCAGGCTGGCGGACCTCTACTCGCGCCTGGTGCACACCCTCCTTCTCCTCGTCATCCCGCTGGTCGCGTTCATGCTCGTTGCCGCTCGTCCGATCCTCGAGGCGTTTGGTCCGGAGTTCGGCGCGAGCGCGAGCGTGCTGCGGCTGGTCGCGATCGCCCAACTCGTGAACGTAGGGGTCGGACCGGTTGGCTTGCTCCTCAACATGAGCGCCCACCAGTGGGCTCTGCTCTGGGCGGTGATCGGCGCGACTGTCTTCAATGTCGCCGCGAACCTCGTCCTGATCCCGCTCTACGGCGCCACGGGCGCGGCCATCGCGTCGGGTACTGCGGTCATCCTTAGTAACCTCGTGCGGCTCTACCTGGTCAGGCGCCTCCTGGGCGTGTCGCTTTGGCAGGGCGCCCGATCCGGGCTGTTGGCTCTGGTCGGTTGCGTGCCGCTGATCTGTGGGGGCCTTGTGGTGGACAGCGTTCAGGGTCCGTGGTGGGCCCAGGTCATCGCGGCGTTTGCCGCGACCGCCCTGTCGTTCGTGCTCGCGATCGTGCTGGTCGGTCGTTGGCTGCCGCGGTTCGTTGGTTTCAGGGAGCGAGTGGCCGCGTGACCAGTCGGACTCGCGTGGTCGTTCTCGTGGGCGCCAACCGCAGCGGAACAACTGTGCTCGCCGCGCTGCTCGGTTCCCTCCCCGGCGCATTCAACGGGGGTGAGATCGCGCATCTTTGGGATCGAGGGATCGCGCTGAACGAGTTGTGTGGCTGCGGTGAGGCTTTTCGTGAGTGCCCAGTATGGAGTCGCATCACCGGCCCTACCCACGAGGACGACGTCGCGTTCGTCCGTGAGGTGCAACCGGGGTTGGACCGGTTGCGCATGGTGCCCGCGCTGCTGAGGGGCGGTTTCCGGACGGAGCGCGAACGTCTGGGAGCGATCCTGGGGCGCACGTATCGCAGGATCCAGGAGGTGACCGGGAGCCGGGTCATCGTGGACTCTTATCTGGTGCTGTACGGCATGGAGCGCCTCGGGCTCGCGTCACAGGGGGGCTCGCTGTCCGACGTAGAGATCGACGTCGGATCTCAACACACCGTATCGGGGAACCCCGTTCGTTTTTCGACCGAGCCCCTCCGGCTCCGCGAGGACCTTGAATACGTAGAGGGAATGCGGTTCCTGGACCGTGCCGTAGTCACTGCTCTGTGCTGGCCTTGGCTCCGAGCGTACGGCTACCGCTGGGGTGGCGGTGTGAGGGAGGGTGGGTGAGCGATCCCCCGCTGAGCGGCAAGCGCATCATCTTCGTCGCGAACACCGACTGGCACCTCTTCAACTTCCGTCTGCCGATCGCACACGAGGCGAGACGCCGTGGAGCCGAGGTGCTGCTGGTCTCGCCCCCGGGTCCGTACGTGGAGCGACTTCGGGACGCGGGCTTCGAGCACGTGGCCGTCGCGCTCAGACAGCGCGGAATGAATCCCTTGCGAGATGTCGCGTTCGCCGGGCGCCTCCGTCGTCTCTACCGTCGAACCAGGCCCGACATGGTTCACCACTTCTCAGTGAAACCGGTGATCTATGGGAGCCTGGCCGCCCGCTACCGGGGCGGACCGGTCGTGGTCAATGCCGTCCCAGGCCTCGGGTACGCCTTTGCTGGCGGCGGAGGCATGAAGAGGCTTCTGGTCCGCGGGGTGGTCTCGGCCCTCTACGGGAGCAGCCTTCGAGGCGAGGGCGTGTGGACCATCTTCCAGAACGAGGAGGACCGCGAACTCTTCCTGAGGCGGGATTGGATCTCCATGACCCGGGCGTACATGATTGCCGGGTCCGGAGTGGACAGCGTGACGCTTCTGCCCGATCCCGCCGCCAGGAGTCCGGAACCCTCGGTCCTGTTTGTCGGGAGGTTGCTGTGGGACAAGGGGTTGGGAGACCTCGTGGAGGCACTTCGGAACCTGCGAGCGACCGGGAACCCGGTGCGCTGCCGGGTGGCCGGCGCGATGCAGCCCGATCACGCGGCCGCGATCCCCGAGGCCGTTCTCCGGGCTTGGGAGGCAGATGGCCTCGTGGAGATTCTAGGGCATCGCGCGGATGTTCATGACCTCATTCGATCGGCCTGGGTAATCGCGTTACCGACACGGTACGGGGAAGGGGTTCCCAAGTCGCTGTTGGAGGCGGCGGCCCTGGGGTGCCCGATCGTGACTACAGATGTTCCCGGCTGTCGCGACATTGCGCGGCAGGAACGGAGCGGAATATTGACAGCTGTAGGAGATGTGCGTAGTTTGGCGAGTGCCTTGCAGCGGGTCCTCGGCTCGCCCGATCTGCGCGACCGGCTCGCGGCCAATGCCAGGCAGCTGGTCGAAGAGCGTTTTGACATCGGCTTGGTGCTGGACCAGACGATGAAGGTCTATCATGCTGCCCTGAGCTCCTCGAGCGGCGGCCGAGCTTCGGAGTATCCGGAGGGTTGACGCATGAAGAGTGGCTTCTTCGCCGGACCGGTCTGGCGGCGCCAGTTGACCGCGATGATGGCGGACGTCGGTGGGTGTATCCTGGCGATCGGCCTCGCGTGGACCGTCCGCTGGGGCCTAATTTCACCAAGACCGTTCTCGGAGGGTCCGGCCTGGAGGGCCTGGCTCGTACTCATCGCCGTACAGTTGATGGCGCTGGTCGTGGCCGACCTCTACAGCGAGGAACGCGAGTTTCGGACCGGTCGTGACGTCGGCCTGATTCTGATCGTCGTCGCGGCGGCGGTCGCGCTCGTATCCGTCGGGTTCTTCTTCGCGACCGGCCGGCCAACGATCGGCCGCGGCGTGCTCCTCCTGTACGTTCCGATCAGCGCCTCGATGTTGACCCTGATCCATGCGCTGCTGGCGAAACACTTCCGCCGGGGTGGTCGCGTTCACCGGGTGGTCGTGGTTGGGGCCGATCCCGCGACGGCTCGGCTTCGGTCAGCTCTGAGTGCCACGCGTATCCGCGACTACGAAATCGTGGGCGAGCTAACCGAGCTCTCGAGACTTTCCTCGAAATCGCTGGGCCGTGCCCTCGAGAAGATCAACCCCGACCTCGTGGTCTACTCCTTGGTATCGACGTTCCCTGCCGAGCTTTCCAGCGCCTTGGAGGACCTGCGGGTGCACGGTATCGAGGTGCTCGACCTGCCCAGCTTCGCGGCCCGTAGCCTGGGTTGGATCCCGTGCGAGTCGATCGATGAGCGGTGGGTGTTGAACGCGCTGGACCTGTGGGAGGCGTCCACGATTTCCGACAACATCAGGCGCACGCTCCAGGCGGTGGCCGCTTCGACGCTGCTGGTCGCGTTTTCGCCGGTCATGCTTCTGGTCTGCGTCCTGATCAAGCTTGAGAGCTCGGGTCCGATCTTCTTCCCCCAGGACCGGCTCGGCGGACAGATCAAGGCTTTCCGGCTCTTCAAGTTCCGGACCATGGTGACGGATGCCGAGAAAGTGACCGGGCCGCTCTGGGCGGTCGCGGGCGACCCGCGGGTGACGAAGGCGGGTGCGCTACTCAGGCGCACCGGCCTGGACGAGCTCCCTCAGCTTGTGAACATCGTGAGGGGGGAGATGTCCTTCATCGGGGTACGTCCGATCCGTGCCTTTTTCGCCGAACAGCTGGCGCGCAGTATCCCGCACTACTGGACGCGGTTCCGCCTTCCTCCAAGCGTCACGGGGTGGGCTCAGATCCGCCACGATTACGCCGGATCGGTTGAGGGACAGCGACGGAAATTCGAGTACGAGCTGTTCTACCTGCGCTACCGCTCTTTCGCGGTGGATCTCTATATCCTTCTGAAGACCGCGCAGAAGCTGGTCCTTGGGAGGGTGGGCGTGACACCCGAAGAACCCATCTCTGCTCCATCCCTCGTCAGAGCGCTGCCGCCGGTCGCCTAGGGAAGCTCTGAGCAAGGCCCTTCTGGGGGCGGTGCGAGACGGAGGGAGCCGGTTTCAGCGGTCTTGGGGGCGATGACGGGCTGAAAACGCGCCCAACCGGCATGTTCTGGCCGATGATCCCCTCGTTGCGCCCCGCGTGGGCGGATGTTTCCCGCGCCGGCCGCTCACGCCGTCGAATAGCGGCCCGCCACAAGCAGGTTCGCGAAGCCCAGGAGCAGCGCGATCCGTTCCATGTTCTTGGCCAGCCCGCGGTAGCGAACCTTCCGGTAACCGAAGCGGCGCTTCACATACAGGAACGGGTGCTCCACCTTTGCCCGCACCGAGGCCTTGTCCCGCTCGCGCAGCCACCGCGCCCCGCCCTGCTCCAGGAGCCGCCGCCGCCCCGGTCTCATCGCCACATGCCACTGCACCGGACGGCCTCCCGTGTCCACCCACTTCTCGATCCCCCGGTAGCCCGCGTCCGCCCACACCTCCTCCTCGCCGCCGTGAAGCAACGCCCCCGCCTCCCGAAGATCGTGCGTGTTCGCCGGCGTCGCCCGCACGCCATGCACCAGTCCCGTCTCCGCGTCCACCCCGATGTGCGCCTTCATCCCGAAGTGCCACTCGTTGCCCTTCCTCGTCTGATGCATCTCCGGATCCCGCGCCCCCTCCCGGTTCTTCGTCGATGACGGCGCCGCGATGATGCTCGCGTCCACGATCGTCCCCGCCCGCACCCGGTAGCCCCGCTCCGCCAGGTGCGCGTTGATCTCCTCGAACAAACCACGCCCCAGCCTGTGCCGCTCCAGCAGGTGCCGAAAGTTCAGAATCGTCGTCTCGTCCGGCAGCGGACCCGTCAAACGCAGCCCCGCGAACCGCCGCACCGACTCGATCTCGTACAGCATGTCCTCCATCCCCGGGTCGCTCAGGTTGTAGAACAGCTGCACGCAGTGAATCCTCAGCATCGCCGCCAACGGGTACGGCTGCCGCCCCCGCCCCGCCTTCGGATACAACGGCCGAATCCGCGCCTCCAGACGCTCCCACGGAATCAGCGCCTCCATCCGCTCCAGAAACAGCTCCCGCCGCGTCCGCCGCTTCTTCCCCTCGTACTCCACATCCGCGAACGTCACCTGCTCCATCGTCCGCCTCCCCGATCGTCCCGCTCAGCCCTTGAACTCCCGCCCCGTAAATCTAATGTCCCAGGGACCGACTTATTCAGAGTATTCCTAGGCGAGTCCTTGCCAGGCCAATCCGGGTAGATTGAGCCGCGTCGCACAGGCGGGGCTCCTCGGCGCTGCCAACGGGTAGGCACACATGACCGGGAGCGGCTGCTCCCTGGCGGACCCTTCCCTAGACCCCCGTATGGCCACCGTACTGCCTCCTAGAGTCACGACCACCATCCGCGGGCTACCGCGCGAGCTGGCGCGGCAGATAGAGGCGTACGCCGATCGCCTCGATGTTGAACTGATCCGCTCGGCCTACGATACGGCTGCGGAAGCGCACGCCGGACAGCGGCGTGCGTCGCGTGAGCCTTATGTGAACCATGCGGTCGAAGTGGCCACGATCCTGGCGTCGCTCCGCCTCGATACTGCAACCATCGTGGCAGGCTTGGTCCACGACGCCGTCGAGGACACTGCAGTCTCGCTTCCTGACCTCCGCAAGCAGTTCGGTGACGAAGTGGGGAACCTGGTCGATGGGGTGACCAAGATCGGTAAGGTGGAGTTTCGTTCGAGCACCGAACAGCAGATGGAGAACTACCGAAAGCTTCTGCTGTCGATGGCAGAGGACGCACGGGTCATTCTGATCAAACTGGCCGACCGGCTGCACAACATGCGCACGCTGGAGCACCTGCCGGAGGGCAAGCAGAAACGGATCGCGCTTGAAACGCGCGAGATTTATGGGCCGTTGGCGCATCGTCTTGGAATCGCGCATGTGCGGTGGGAGCTCGAGGACCTCGCCTTCAAGTTCCTTGAGCCAGCCGAGTACCAACGACTGCGCAAGAAGATCCAGCAGCGTCGGCGGGAGCGGGAGCGCCAGGTGCTGGAAATGCAGCGTCCGCTGGAAGAGGTGCTTGCCGCAGCTGGGATCCCGGCCGAGGTGACGGGCCGCCCCAAGCATCTCTGGTCCATCTACCAGAAGATGGAAAGGCGCGCGAAGCCGTACGAAGAGATCTACGACCTAATGGCGATGCGCATCATCACCGACTCGGTGCAGAATTGCTACGCGGCTTTGGGCGTGATCCACTCGCGGTGGACGCCGATCCAGGAGCGCTTCCACGACTACATAGCTACGCCCAAGTCGAACATGTACCGGTCGATTCACACGACGGTTTTTGGCCCGGCGGGGCGGCGTTATGAAATTCAGATTCGCACCGAAGAGATGCACCGGACTGCGGAGTACGGGATCGCGTCCCACTGGCGCTACAAGGAGGGCACGGAGGACGAGCAGAATGATGTGGACGACGCGCTGACCTGGTTCCGACAGGTGCTCGAATGGCAGCAGGACACCAAGGAGCCGGAGGAGTTCATGGAGTTCCTCCGGATGGACCTGTTCCAGGGCGAGATGTTCGTCTTCACGCCCAAGGGGGAGGTGCGTCAGTTGCCTGTGGGCGCGACTCCCATCGACTTCGCTTTCTCCGTGCATACCGAGGTTGGGATGCACTGTGGGGGCGCGAGGGTGAACGGTCGGATCGCGCCGCTCTCCCGCGAGCTCAAGAACGGGGACACGGTTGAGATCCTGACCAACCCGAAGCAGTGGCCGAGCCGGGACTGGCTTGCGTTCGTGAAGACGTCGCGCGCGCGTGGTCGCATCAGGCAGTGGATCCGAAAGCAGGAGCACGATTCGGCGGTGGACCTCGGCCGCGAGTTTCTCGACCGCGAGATCCGCAAGCTGCGTCGTGACCTGCCCGATCAGACGACCCTCGCCAAGGCGGCTAAGGAGCTGGGGCAGAAGGACTTCAGGCAAGTGTACGAGGCGCTTGGGCGGGGCGACCTGGGCACGCACGCAATCTTCAAGGCTCTCTTCCCCGATCACGATCCGAGCGCCCAGCCACGCCCGCCGAACCCCCTCGAGCGTCTTGCTGAGAAGCTCCGCATGTCGGGGAAAGGGGTCCGAATCCATGGCATGGAAAACCTGATGGTCCGCTATTCCCAGTGCTGTCAGCCGGTGCCGGGTGACGGCGTGATCGGCTACATCACGCGCGGTCGCGGCGTGTCGATCCATCGGGCCGACTGCCCGAACGTGCTGGGATTCGACCAGGGGCGACGCATGGAGATCGAGTGGACGGCCGAGAAGGGCGACCGCTTCATGGTGAAGCTTCTTTTGCGCGGCACCGACCGGCGGGGGCTGCTTACGGACGTAGCCAAGGCGATCTCGGATACCGGCACCAACATCCAGCACGCCGACATGCGCGCCGTGGACGGCGGCATGAACGGCTCGTTCGTAGTAGAGGTGCAAGACCTCGGCCACCTGCGCAACGTGGTCAAGGAAGTCTCGGCCGTGAAGGGCGTGATCAGCGTCGAACGCCGGGAGAGCTTCGAGGAGGCGGACCTGGTCGAGCGCTGACGGACACCACTGACCACGATGGCCAGCTTCCACCTCGAGGCTCCCCACACCCCGGCCGGCGATCAGCCATGTGCGATTGCCGAGCTGAGCGCAGGCCTCACGCGCGGCGATCGCTTCCAGACTCTGCTCGGCGCCACCGGCACCGGAAAGACCTTCACGGTTGCGCATGTCATCGCGGAGCATGGGAGGCCGGCGCTCGTAATGAGCCACAACAAGACGCTGGCGGCGCAACTCTATGGCGAGCTCAAGGCGCTCTTTCCTACGAATGCGGTCGAGTATTTCATTAGCTACTACGACTACTATCAACCTGAGGCGTACGTCCCCGCCACCGACACCTACATCGAGAAGGATGCCTCGATCAACGAGGACATCGAGCGACTGCGGCTGCGCGCCACCTCGTCACTGATGGAGCGTGAAGACGTCATTATCGTCGCCTCGATCTCCTGCATATACGGCCTGGGCAATCCTTCGGACTACCGCGGGCTGATGCTTCATGTGGCGGTAGGCGAGGAACTTCCGCGCAAGACGATCCTCAAGGGCCTGGTCGACATCCAATACAAGCGCAACGATTACGTTTTCGAGCGCGGGACGTTTCGTGTCCGGGGGGACACGCTCGAGGTATTTCCCGCTTACGACGATCAGGCGGTCCGCGTCGAGCTTTGGGGGGACCAGGTCGAACGGATCACGCGCTTCGATCCGCTCACCGGCGAGACCATCGCCCCCCTCGACCGTACCGCGATCTACCCGGCCAGCCACTACGTAACACGCCGCCAGACCATCGAGCAGGTCGTGCCACGAATCCGTGAGGAGCTCGCCGGGCAGCTGACGAAGTTCCGGGCAGAGGGCCGGCTGCTCGAGGCGCAGCGGCTCGAAGCCCGCACAAATTTCGATCTCGAGATGATGCTCGAGATCGGGACCTGCCCGGGAATCGAGAACTACTCGCGGTACATCGGGGGTCGCCGCCCAGGCGAGAGGCCTGCGTGCCTGTTCGACTATTTCCCGGCCGACATGTTGCTCATCGTGGACGAGTCCCACGCCACGGTGCCACAGGTGAACGGGATGTTCAACGGCGACCGCTCGCGGAAGCTCACCCTGGTGGACCACGGCTTCCGGTTACCCAGCGCGCTCGACAACCGTCCGCTCCGCTTCGATGAGTGGGAGGGCCTGACCGAGAGAGCGATCTTCGTGTCCGCGACGCCCGGAGAGTGGGAGCTGCGGCAGTCGGAGGGCGTCGTTACGGAGCAGATCATCCGGCCCACCGGCCTGATCGATCCCGAGGTGGCAGTGCGGCCGGTACGCGGCCAGGTCGACGATCTGCTCGCCGAGATCCGCGCGCGCGAGCGGCACGGCGAGCGCGTGCTCGTAACCACGTTGACCAAGCGCATGGCGGAGGATCTATCCGAGTACCTTCAGTCAGTGGGTGTGCGCGTGCGCTACATGCACTCCGACATCGACGCGATCGAGCGTATGGATATCCTGCGCGCGCTACGCCTCGGCAGGATCGACGTGCTGGTGGGCATAAACCTTCTGCGGGAGGGACTCGATCTTCCGGAGGTGTCGTTGGTAGCGATCCTGGACGCGGACAAGGAGGGCTTTCTCCGTGATGCCCGCAGCTTGATCCAGACGATCGGACGCGCGGCGCGCAACGTGAACGGCAAGGCGATCTTGTACGCCGACACCATAACCGCGTCCATGCGACGTTGTCTGGACGAAACCAACCGCCGGCGGGAGATCCAGATCGCCCACAACCGTGCGCATGGGATCACGCCCGAGACGATTCGAAAGAGTATCCAGGAGATAGAGTTCTCGACTCGCGTGGCGGACGTGCGCCAGAGGCCCATGAAGGTGTCCGAAGTGGCGCCGAGCTATGCCGACGAGGTAAACCGGGAGGAGTTGGTCAAGATACTGGAGCGGGAGATGGCGGATGCGGCCAGCTCGCTCGACTTCGAGCGAGCGGCGCTGCTGCGGGACCAACTGTTCGAGCTGCGGGCCAGCGTGGACACGACGTGACGGCTGCGGTGGTCGCCCTCCCGTGATCCTGACCGAGCCCGACCTCGTTCGCTGGGGCGAGCGCATCGGCCGTGAGGTCCAGCCGCCGCTGTTCCTGGCTCTGCGCGGTCCGCTGGGCGCTGGGAAGTCCGTCCTCGCCCGCGCGATCGCGCGGGGAGCCGGCGTGCAGGGACCGCTTCCGTCCCCAACCTTCAACCTGCTGTTCCGTTACTCGGCCCCCGGGCGTGAGGTCGTGCACCTGGATCTGTACCGGATCCGAGATCCAGTCGAGTTGCGCGAGCTCGAGTGGGACGAACTCGGCACCGGCGCGGAGCTCGTGCTGGTCGAGTGGCCGGAGCGCGCCGCCGGGCTGCTTCCCGAGGACCGCTGGGAGGTGGAGCTCAAGACTCCCGACGGATCCGGTAACCTGCGTGCGGTGGTCGCGCGCAGGGTGGGCGATCCTCCTGCACTCCCCTCGTTTCCGATGGCGCTCGGCGACGAGCGCAGCCCGTGAGCACTGGGCGAGCTGACGCGTAAGGTCCGCCAACCTTGTCCGGGGGCGGCTGTCCCCTGAACATGCCCCATGGGACTTTCCTTCCGGCCGTACCTGGGGATCGAGACTTCGGGCCCGCTCGGATCCGTGGCGGTGGGCTCAGGAACCCGGGTGCTCGCTCGGGCGTTCTTGGACCGCCAGGAGAGGCACTCCGCGGAGGTAATCCCGCGCGTGGCCGAGACGCTCGCGGAGGCCGGCACGAACGTGCGTGATCTGGCCGGCCTCGTCGTGGGTGCCGGGCCGGGTTCCTTCACCGGCGTACGCGTTGCGGCCGCCACCGCGAAGGGCATCGCCCACGCGCTTGATCTCCCGCTCTGGCCGTTCTCCAGCCTCGAGGCCGCCGCCGTGTCAGAGCGGGTATCGGCTACTCTGCCTTGTTCAGGAGAGAGCGGAGCGCGGTGGGCGGAGGAGCTGCGCTATGTCTTGTTCGACGCGCGTGGGGACCGCGTCTACGCGGCCTGCTACCGGCTGGGGGCCGATGGTATCGAGCAGATCGTCTCTCCGTACGCTACCCGCATGCGGGAGTTGCTGGAGGAGGTGGTGCACCGTGGCGCGTGCTTTGTCGGTGGCGGTGCGGTCCGCCACGAGGCCGTGCTTCAGGCCGCCGGCCATCGCGTGCTACCGCCACCCGCCGGGATTCCTACCGCGGATGCCCTGCTCCACTTGCTGGCGCTGCACCCCGATCGCGCGCCCGTAGAGACAGCACGGTGGCAGCCGGAATACGTGAAGGCGTCGAGCGCCGTGCGGGCGCCAGTCGGGTGAGCGCACCCCCGACCGAGCGCTCGGGAAGCGCGCACGCCTCGTCGCGGCGCCTTCCGGAACAGATCCGCGTGCGACCGATGGAGGAGGCAGACCTGGACCACGTGGTGACGATCGAGGCCCTCTCCTTCACCCCCCCCTGGCGCGCGGCTAGCTTCCGCACGCTGCTGGACCGACCGGGAGCGGTACTCCGGGTACTCGAGGTCCCTCCCCGCTCGGTCGCCGGATACGCAGTGCTCTGGTGTATCCAGGATCAGGGGGAATTGGCGAACATCGCTGTAGCTCCCGAGCTCCGGGACTTGGGGCTCGGCGGGTACCTGCTCGACCGGATGACGGTGGAGGCCCTGGAGCGGGGCGTAGAGAGCCTCTTCCTGGAGGTGAGGGTTTCCAACTTTCGCGGGCGGGCGATGTATGGCGCACGTGGGTTTCGCGAGATCGGGGTTCGCCGCGAGTACTATGAGATGCCGAAGGAAGACGCGCGCGTGCTGATGAAGCGCTTGGCTCCATGACCTCTTTCCCTGCTTGGCGGGGCCGGCGCCTGCGGCGCACGGCGGCGCTGCGCGCGCTGGTGCGCGAGAACCGCCTGACCCCCGAACGCCTGATCCTCCCGCTGTTCGTAACGGAGGGCGAAGCCGTGCGGGCACCGATCGTGTCGATGCCGGGTGTCGCACGCACTTCGGTGGACGAGGCGGTCGTGGACGCCGAGGAGGCGGCGAAGCTCGGGCTCGGGGGGGTTATCCTGTTCGGCATCCCGGACCGCAAGGATGCGGAGGGGAGCGGCGCGTGGGACGACGACGGAGTCGTCCAACGCGCCGTGCGCTCGATCAAGGGGGCCTCGCCGGAGCTCAATGTCCTCACGGACGTCTGCCTGTGTGAGTACACCGAGCACGGCCACTGCGGAGTGCTGCACGAGGGCGCGGTGGACAACGACCCGACGCTCGAGCTGCTGGCCCGCGCCGCGGTGACCCACGCAGCCGCGGGTGCGGATCTGATTGCTCCTTCGGACATGATGGACGGCAGGGTAGGCGCGATCCGCGCGGCACTCGACGACCGCGGGTTCGACCAGGTCGGGATCCTCAGTTACGCTGCCAAGTACGCCTCGGCTTTCTACGGACCGTTCCGCGATGCCGCCGACTCGGCACCCGCGTTCGGCGACCGGAAGGGCTACCAGATGGACCCCGCAAACCAGGACGAGGCCCTGCGCGAGGTGTGGGCGGACATCGAGGAGGGAGCGGACATCGTGATGGTGAAGCCCGCCCTCGCCTACCTCGATGTGATCCATCGTGTGAAGCGCGAGACCGGTTGGCCTGTTGCCGCCTACCACGTATCTGGCGAGTACGCCTCCATCATGGCCGCGGCCGAGCGCGGCTGGCTCGACGGTGAGCGGGCGATGGAAGAGGCGTTGCTTTCGATCGCTCGCGCTGGCGCTGACATGGTGATCACGTACTGGGCCCGCGAGTTCGCGAGGCGCGGTGGCTGAGATCGACGCGAGGCGAAGAGCCTGCCTGGTGGTCGGGAAGGGTGTTACCCGCCCTCGCAACGAGATATCTTCCAATGTTAACCATGAAACGGCGCCCTCTCTGTCGGAGGTCGCAATGCTTTTTCGAAGGTTCGCTATGCGGCAGATCCTACGGGCGGCCTCGTTCCTGGCCCTGTGCTGGCCCATACCGGGCTCGGCTCAACAGGAGCTGCCACCACCTATTGTGGTCAACGATTCGACCCACCCGGTCCGTCCGGGTGACCTGGTCCGCCTGCGTATCTGGCGTGAAGAGGACCTTTCAGGCGAGTTCCAGGTGGATGCGGCCGGTCCGGTGGTCTTTCCGCGCCTGGGCGAATATCAGGTCGCCGGGGAGACTTCGCAGAGCCTTGCGAACCGGCTGATCGACGACTACCGCCGCTACCTGCGAAACCCCTTGATCGAAATCACGGTGCTGAAGCGGGTCCAGGTCCTCGGGGCCGTGGCCCGACCGGGGGTTTACAACGTGGATCCCACGACGACGATCGCGGACGCGCTGGCGCTCGCGGGCGGTGTGAGTTCGATCGGGAGTCAAGACAAGATTCGGATCATGCGCGACGGAGCCGAGCTGACGACAGGGGTCAGCGAGCGCACGATGATCGGAGACTCCCCCATCCAGTCGGGGGATCAGATCTTCGTACCAGAGCGTAGCCTCTTCGCTCGCAATACTGCGGTCTACACAACGATCATTTCGGCGGTCGTTACTCTCACGATCGCCCTCTTCCTCCGCTGACTCGTGAGGCCGAACGAGCCCGCCGGCGCAGGCAACGGGCGAAGCGCCCTAGGCTTCTCGAGCAGATCTATGTCGAGCGCTGGGCCAGCTCCGAGACCTATCGGTTCGACCGGATCGATGCGGGCACCTTTGCGGTGGAGGCGGACCGCATGGGCTCGGTCTATACGGTGTCAGTCGGAGAGACGGTGGTGACGCAGGGTACCACGTTCCGTCTCACACCCGCGGTCGCCGAGCACGAACGCGTCGTGGTGAGCGTGACCGAGTTTCCCGATGCAGTTGCGAGCGTGCGGTCGAAGATTCGAGTAACACGGCCGGACCGCGCCGCGGCGATCGTGGCAATCGGGTACGACTCTTCTGACACGCTTCTGGTCGACGAAGTCCCGAACCTCCTCGTGCGTCGCTACATCCAACGACGTCTCCAGGGCCAGCAGACGGCCGCTTCCAGTACGGTGCGGTTCCTACGCGGTCAGCTCGACAGTCTCTCGTTCGAACTGGCGCGCGCAGAGGAGGAGTTGCAGGCGTACCGCGAGGGTGAGCAGGTGATCAGCCTACAGGCGGAGGCGAGTGCACAAGTTACACAGCTCGCCCGGATCCAGGCGGATCGCAATGGCCTCGACGCAGAGCGTGGCGCGCTTCAGGAGCTATTGGACGAGATCGAACAGGAGGCCGCCCAAGACCCTGTCGGTCGTGGTGAGCCGTCGCCCTATCGGCGCTTGATCGCGTTTCCCAGCCTCCTCCAGAACGTGGCCACCTCGCAGCTGCTCCAGTCACTGAACAGCATCGAGACGCAACGCGCCGATCTCCTCCGGCGCCGCACTATGGAGGATCCGGACGTGGAGTCACTCACGACACGGATCGAGCAACTTGAGAATCAGCTACGTTCGATCGCTACGACTTATTTGCAGGGGCTCGCCAATCAGGTGCGGTCGCTCGACGAAACCCTTACGCGCTTCGGTGGGGAACTCGCTCGCATTCCGGCCAAGGAACTTGCGGTCGCGCGGCTCGAGCGTCAGAGCGGGATCCTGCGTGAGATCTACATGCTGCTGCAGACTCGCCTGAAGGAGGCGGAGATCGCGCAAGCGGCCGAGGATCCTTCGGTCCGCGTTCTCGATCCCGCGGTGGTGAGCCCGGATCCGGTGATCCCGCGGCCGGTATTGAATCTCATGCTCGGAGCTCTTCTTGGACTCGTGCTCGGGGCGGGAGTCGCTGCCGGGAGGGACTTTCTCGACCTATCGGTCCACACCCGCGAAGACGTCCAGGAAGCATCGGGTGGTCTACCCATCCTGGGGATCATACCGACGCTCGCGACAAGCGGCTTCGGGGGTAGGAACCTTGGCCGGCGCAACGGCGGGGATCCAATCGCTCCGGCGGTCTCACGTGGGGAATCCCGTCTGGTCGTTCTGCACAGCCCCAAGGATCCGGTCACGGAGGCGTACCGTGCCCTCCGCACTAGCCTGCGTTTCTCACGCTTCGGCGAGGTGCCCAGGACCGTGGTGTTGACGAGTGCCCTCCCGCGGGACGGCAAGACCACGACCGCCGCGAATCTCGCGATCGCGCTCGCCCAGCAGGGGTCCAAGACGCTGCTGGTTGATGGCGACCTTCGTCGAGGAGTGCTCGACAGGCTGTTCAAGCAGCCCTCAGGTCCTGGCCTTTCGGATGTGCTGGTGGGCGACGTGGGCGTCGCTGAGGCGGTCCGAAGGATTGAAGTGGCCGAGGGTAGTTTTCTCGATCTACTTACCGCAGGATCCGTCCCGCCGAACCCAGCCGAGTTGATCGGCTCGGATCGTATGGAGAACCTCCTGCGAAAGCTCGAGGAGCAGTACGACGCGATCATTGTGGATAGCGCGCCGCTGAACCTCGTGACCGACGCGGCGATCCTCGGGGCCCGTGCAGGCGGGGTAATCCTGATTGCTCGAGCAGCGTTCACCGATCGTGGTGCGATCAGATACGCTGCGGACGAGTTGCGACGTGTCGGAGCCCACATACTCGGCGCTGTCCTGACCGACGTAGATCACACGAGGGACGGATACTACGGCAGCGGATACGGATCCTATTACGGCCAGTACCGCAGCTACTATGGTGACGGCCAGACGGAGCGTGCCAAGATCTAAGCAGCTTCTCCAGTCCGATGCCACCGACGAGACAGGGGTCGCGGAGGTGCCCGCACCGCGAGCGAGCGCGGGCACCGTGCTCGCTCGCACCGCAGCCTCGCTGGTATCTGCCGGAACCGAGCGAACGAGCGTCGAGTTCTGCCGGAAGAACCTCCGCGCTCCGCGTGTCGCGCGGTGGTGAAGGGGAATTGGTGAACGCTTCTCGATGGTTGGCCGACACGCTCGCTCTGGATGAGGTGTCGTCGACCGAACCCACCTCAGCCGCGGAGCCAGGGGGCTAGAGCCAGCCCCGCTCGAGGATCCGCTTGGCGGCCTCGTCTTGACCCGCGCGGCGTCGGGTCGGTCGTCGCGGTGCGGCGAGGAGCTCATCCACACGGTCGACCCAGGCGCCCGAGCGGAGCTCACGCTCTGGAATTTCGAAGCCGCCCAGCGCCGCGTCGGCCCAGGCGCTCAGCGCGGGTGTCTCGGGCCACCGCTCCCGAGGTATCCGCAGCATCGGGCACCCCTCACGCCACACCTCGGCCAGCGTGCTGTAGCCGAGCTTCGCGACTACCGCATCGCTGGCGCGGATGACGTCCGGTAAGTACAGCGGGTCATCCGCCGCCAGGTGGACGATGTTCCCCTCGCACGCGGACCGCTCCGCCCCGGTCAGCAGGAAGATCACGTCGGGGCGTGCGCGCATCGCATCCGTGGAAAGCGGTGGACTGGCAACGCCGCCCGTGGTGACGAGGACGACCCGGTCGGAGGTAGCGAGGCCGATTGCGGCGCGTGCCGCAGCTCGACTCGAGCGGGGTGCCCGCGCAACCGGGCGACGAAGTGCGATCGCTCCAGGCAGAGGGTCGCACACCGGCGGTGCCTGGAGGTGCAGGTCGGCGTGCGTGTAGATCGCCGCGATTCGACGTGCGGCCGTTTGCAGCGCGGGCGACCCCTTCTCCAACCGGGCGTACAGCCAGTCCCAGCGGAAGTTCTCGATCAATACCGAGGGGATACCCGCCCGCCTTGCCGCAACGATCCCGAGTGGCGAGACGTCGCACAACACGGCGCGGTAGCCCTCCGCGCGTAGCTCGCTCGCCAGGGACTCGGCCGCTTGGTCGATCCCGTCGAGGAACCGTGTCACCGCGCGCGCCGTCGCGGCTAGGTCACCGTGAAACGGCCCGCTCTGGATCATTCCTACATCGGTTTCGCACCGGATCCGCCGATGTGGGGCTCGCAAAGAGCTGTCGAGGAAGACCGCCGGGACGCTGGTGAAGGCGTCCACCTCAAGCGGCAGCCGTGCGCACAGAGCGTCGAGCACGGCGGACGCGCGACCCGCATGGCCGAAGCCGTGCTAACTGACGAACGCCGCGATCCGCACGGAGTGGGGGTAGCGCCGGTCGTTACCGATACTGGTCTTCCGCCGACAGGAACCCGCGGACGTAGTCCCGAACGCCCTCCTGGACGTCCATGAACGGCTGGTCGTAGCCCGCCTCGCGAAGCCCACTCATGTCGGCTTCGGTGAAGTACTGATAGCGGTCGGAGATCTCCTCTGGGAGGTCGATCCACTCGATCGCCATCTCCCGCTCGACCGCGGTGTATAGCGCACTCATCAGCTCGAGCCAGGTCTGGGCTCGCCCGGTGCCGAGGTTGAAGAGCCCGTTCGCTTCGTGGTGATCGTGTAGCCAGAGCATCACCGCCACGGCGTCCCCCACGTAGATGAAGTCGCGTTGCTGTCCCCCGTCCGGATAATCAGGATTGAGCGATCGGAACAGTCGGGCAGTCTCGCCCGCCACGGCTCGCGGATAGGCCTTGCAAACGACGCTCCGCATTTCGCCTTTGTGGTACTCGTTGGGCCCGTACACGTTGAAGAACTTGAGGCCGGCCCACTGCGGGGGGTGCGGTCTTCCGGAGTACACCTGGCGCGCGACCCAGCGGTCGAACGCGTGCTTACTCCACCCGTAGGCGTTGAGCGGCCGCAGCTGCGCGAGCGCGGTGGGATCCGCCCCGTCCTTGAAACCCGCCGAGCCGTCACCGTAGGTCGCGGCGGACGAGGCGTACACGAACGGTATCGCGTGATCGACACACCAGGTCCACAGCTCCTGTGGCAGCCGGATGTTGGTGGCCGCGATCAGGTCACCGTCCCGCTCGAGCGTCGACGAAACGGCGCCCATGTGGTAAACGTATGCGACCTGTTTCCCCCGGCGCTTAAGGAAGGCGGGCAGATCCTCGGGAGGCAACAGGGCCTCGATATCATGCTTGGCCAGGTTCCGCCACTTTTCGTCCGTGCCGAGCCTGTCCACTACAACGACGGGGCCGCGGCCGGACTCGAGCAAGTCGCCGACCAGGTTCGAGCCGATGAAGCCGGCGCCTCCAGTGACCAGGATCAAGGGCACTCCGGGTGGGGGAATCCGGTCGAGGGTAGCGATCTCCCGGCGTTGAAGGTAGGGCGTTCTTGGCCAGTCTGCGTATCGCCCCGCCCCACCGGTCCGCCCATTTTCGGCGCGTGCTCTCCCCGCTCGAGGGTGCCGATCGTCCCCGGGAACGGCTCCGCGCGCTGGGCGTGCGTGCTCTCGCTGCGCGCGAGCTGGTCACCCTCCTGGTAGGCTCTGGTGGGGTGGCTGGATCGGCGGCAGTGCTCGCAGACCGCATCCTCGCCGCTCACGAGGGATCGCTCCGACGTATCGGTGCGCTCGACACGGCCGCCCTCGAGGCGGTGCCCGGGGTAGGCACCGCAACGGCCGCTCGCCTGCTGGCTGCCCTTGAGCTCGGCAGGCGGGCTGCGGTCGAGTCGCCGGGCGAGCGGGAGCGGGTCCGCGGCCCGAGTGACGTGCATTCGCGGTTCGGTCCGCGGCTACGCGATCTGCAACAGGAGGAGTTCCACGCACTGTTGCTGGACAGCCGCCACCGGGTGCTGCGCGAGGTGCTGGTGACCCGCGGCACCCTGGACGCCTCACTCATCTCTCCGCGCGAGGTCTTCCGAGTCGCGGTGGTCGAGGGTGCAGCAGCCGTGATCCTCGTCCACAACCATCCGTCCGGGGATCCCGCTCCCTCTCCAGACGACCGCGCCGTCACTCGTCAGATCGCCGACGCCGGTCAGGCGCTCGGGATCCCGGTGCTCGACCACGTGATCGTCGGTGATGGGCGCTTCACGTCACTGGCGGAGGAGTGTGGGGGTGCGCTCGGAGGCGAGAAGGCTTCCGCTTCGAGTCGACGGTCCTAGTCCGGGCGCTGGCGGTCGCCAGACCATCCGGGTAGCATCCTCCCTGGTCGACTAGCGCGGGAGGATCCGGGTGTCGCTGAAGCAAACCATCCAGCGGGCCATCTCGGCGTGGGAGCGCGAGGACTACGAGACCGCGCTCGCCACCTTCAGGGAGGTTCTCGACCGCAATCCGAACTTCCCCGACCTGCATAACAAGGCGGGCCTCTGCCTGGCGATGCTGGGTGATTCCGAGGGTGCGGTGGCCGAGTTCGACGCGGCGATCGCCCTGAACGCCGGGTACGCCGAAGCCCATCTCAACCGCGGGATCATCCTTAACGATCTGGGTGAGCACGAGGCGGCGCAGGAAGCGTTCTCGCGCGCCGGGCAGCTCGACACCCGCGACGGGACGAGCTTCCCCTCCGACGTGGGCAATCAGCTCGCCGTCACCCACGCCAAGCTCGGCGACCTATACCTGGTCGCCGACCGCCCCATTCAGGCGGCGCAGCAGTATGAGGCCGCGCTCAAGGTCCGTCCTCGCTACCTCGACATCCGGAGCAAGCTGGCCGAAGCCCTTTTGGAGATTGGCGAACCGGAGCGCGCGCGTGAGGAGCTGGAGCACATCCTCGAGAAGAACCCGGGCTTTACCAGCGCACGGATTCGTCTGGGTGTGGTGTTCCATCGCTTGGGCGACGATGACCGTGCTGCCGCGGAGTGGCGTCGGGCTGCGGACGAGGACCCCCGCGACATGCGTCCCCGCGCCTACCTCCTGGCGGCCGGCGAATCCGTCGGGGGAGCACCGCAGGGCTGAGCGTATCCCGGAACCGGCCACCCTGGGCGCCGGTATCTCATCCATGCTTCCCGTGCACCTTCGATCGCTCGGCCACGCGGTCCTCGCCTGCCTCCTTTTCGGATGTGCCCCCCGAACCTCCGAGGGTGACGCGGTGGCCCGCGGCGACATCGCATACGCCGAAGGCGATATCGACGAAGCGCTGGCTGAGTACGAGCTGGCCGTGCGTCAGGGCGATGCAGCCGAGGCGTACGCGCGCGTCGGCCACACATACGCCGAGGTCGGCAGGGTGGACGAGGCCGGCGAGTACTACCGCCAGGCCGCCCGGGGTGACCCACGTTGGGCCAACCAGGCCGGAGCGGACCTGCTCCACCTCGCTCGTGAAGCGCGCGCGCGCTCCGACCGCCTCCAGATGGCCTCCGCGGTCGAGACGGCGCTCGAGTTCCTGCCGGGTCTGTCGGTTGAAGAGCTCGCACTGCCCCTAGCCCGTCATTACTTCGAGGCTGGTGAGTTCGGTCGGGCGCTACCGTTCTACCAGAGGGCGCTCACCACCGCCTCCGACTCCGCTGCCGACGTCGTATTGGAGGTCGGCACCGCGTACGAGGAGGTGGGCGACTGCCTTCGTGCCCTGACGCTGTTCGAGCGCTTCAGGGAGCTGGTCCAGCCTTGGGAGCGGACCGAAGTCGACTGGCACATCGGCAACTGCTCATTGAGGCTGGCGCGGGAACGTCGCAACGAGGGCGAACCGGAGGAAGCGCTTCTCCTGGTGGATCGCACGCTCGAAGTGGGCGAGCCTAGGAACCTGATTGCGCAGACCTGGTTCGAGCGTGGCGAGATCCTTTCGGAGCTGGGAGACTGTGACGGGGCGCTCGAGGCGTATCGTCGAGTACGCGCCCTAGACACGGGGGGAACCGGCGCGCTGGTGCGGCGTGCGGACGATCGCATCGACGAGGTGCGCTTCGGCCGTAGCATCCGGGAGTTGCGGGGGCGCTGCTAGTCCCTACTCCGGCCCTGCACGGTCCTGTGTGTGGTGGCGGCCCGGCCCGACTTCATGAAGGTGCCGCCGGTCTTGCAAGCGCTCGAAGGCCGACCGGCGCCGTGCTCACCGATTCCGGCGGGATCCAGGAGGAAACCACCGTGCTGGGGGTGCCCTGCCTTACCCTCCGCGACACGACCGAGCGTCGGGTCACCTTGACACAAGGGACCAACCGACTGGTTCCGGAGCGTAGCCGGGAGGCTATTCTCAGGGCGTTCGGCGAGACCTTGGGGTCCGTGTCTCCCGCCGGCCGTGGTCCGCCAGCCCGTAGGCCCGACGCCTTGATCCGGCCGAGCCCCGGGGCGGCGGCCTGTCCCTCCTCGGTCCACCCACGACGCGAGGGCGCCGGAAACGTTTGTTCGTTATTCCAAATAATCCTCGTTGACCGGAGGTCCCTGGAAGGCCTATCTTCGAAAAAATGGGGCCGCAGCGGGCGGCCTTTCCACCTGACCGAGGAGCTCTGATGGTCCGGTCGGCGGCGGCGGTTCTTGCCCTCGTCCTCTTGCCCGGCGCGTTGCAGGCGCAGCAGCGCCACCAAGTCGTGGACGGGGAGACGCTCTGGGGTCTGGCTCAGCGCTATTACAGCGACGCCTGGCGCTGGCCGAGTATCTACGAGGCGAACCGGGGCGTGGTGGAGGACCCGCACTGGATCTATCCGGGCGAGGAGCTCCTCATCCCGGACGTCGCGGCCACCCCCCTGGTCGCAGAGGTGACGGTCGAACCGGTCCCGGCCGAGCCCGAATGCGCGCCGGCGGCCGTTCCAGAGCCCGTGGAGCCCGAGCGTACCGTGTTCTTCAGGGACGAAGTGGCGGCCGGCTTCGGGATCGGAGGCGACTCGGTTCGCCGCCTGGCCGTTCCTCGCGCGGTGTCGGTTTCGGCGCCGTGGTTGGGCTCGATCATGCGCACCCCTTCCAACATCGGTGTCGTGACCGAGTTCTCGGGTGCCGATGACGAGCGGGTGCGTCGCACGACCGCGCTCCCGTATGATCGCCTCCAGGTCGAGTTGCCGGGGCTAGTGGCCGCGCGTGGAACCCAGCTCCTAGCGTTCCGGGTGGATCGCAGCGTCCTTGGGGTGGGCCAGGTGCTGGTGCCGACCGGCGTGCTCACCGTGAGCGATCCGACCCCGGGCGGCGCCGTCGCCCTGGTCGTGGATATCTTCGATCACCTGGAGGTCGGGGACTTTCTCCAGGTGCTCCCCTCATTCCCGCTCGAGCCGGGAGTCGTGGCGCAGCCGATCGCGAGCGGTCCGGAAGCGACCATCATCGGCTTCGCTGGCGATCGTGCGCTGCAGAGCGTGCACGACGTCGCCTTCCTGGACCAGGGCTCAGACCATGGGGTGGCCATCGGCGACGAGTACGTAGCGGTGTGGGACGAGGGGAACGGAAGCCCCGTCGAGATCGAGGGGCGGCTCCAGGTCATTTCCGTCCATGCGGACCACTCGTCGGCCCGTGTCGTCTGGCTGCGCAACCCGGTTTTCGAGACCGGCGGACGTGTGGAGCTAGACCGCAAGATGCCGTGAGCGGCCGGGCGCGGGAGTTCCCGCCCCGCGCCCGGCCTGGTAGGTTCTGCCGCCCGCGTTACCCGGAGCGACCAAGGCGGAGCCTGCCTGGCACGTGATCCACCTCTTCGCACTCCTCCTCTACAACGCCGCGTTCCTCCTCTGGCTGCGCGCGCTCCTCACGGGTGGGCGCAGTCAGAACACCCTGCCTGCGTGGACGGCGGTCGCCGGCGTGTTGGTCCATGTGGCCGCTGCTGGAAGCTACGCAGCGACCTTCGGCGAGCTGCCCTTGGTGGGCCTCGGACCCTCGCTCTCCATGCTCGCACTACTCACGGGGATCGGGTTGGTGGGCGCCCTGGCCGTGCTCGAGGGCGAGCGGGTGGGCATCCTCGTCCTCCCGCTCGTGGTCTTGCTTCAAGCCACGGCGCTCGCGGTGGGGATCCGCCCGTCCGGCACGGATCCGGACTTCCGCGGCGGCTGGTTCGTCCTGCACGCCGGCCTGGGTCTCGCCGCGGTGGTCGGGATGGCGCTCGCAGGAGCCGCCGGATGGCTCTATCTGGTGCAGTTCCGCGAGCTCAAGGCGAGGCGGATGGGGCGGCTCGTCCATTTCCTGCCACCGCTCGCGACCCTGGATCGCCTGGGGCGCGTGGGGGCCCGGGTCGGGTTCGTGCTGCTTACGCTTTCTCTCGCGCTGGGCTGGGCGTGGACGGTGCGTTTCCGCGGCACCTTTGGCCAGGATGAGGCCCAGATGTGGTGGGGGTTGTTCAGCTGGATCGCGATCCTCGCCGCGATCGTGGCGCGCGCGGTCGGGCAGGCCCCCCCCGAGCGGCGCGCCGCGGTCGCCAACTCCCTGGCCTTCCTGCTGATCGTGGCCGGGTATCTGGTCCTCCGCCTGGCGGCCCGCCCGGGGGCCGCATTCCTGTGAGGCGCTGACAGTGTCGCTTGCGTTGGTCGGTCTCAGCCACCGCACCGCTCCAGTGGAGGTGCGGGAGCGACTCGCCTTTCCGGGCGGCGAAGCCGCGCGCGCCCTGGCTTCGCTGCGGATCGGAGGGATCGAGCAGGCGGTGCTGCTCGCCACCTGCAACCGAACGGAACTCTACCTGAACCCCCAACGGGAGGAGGAGCTCGCTCACGCCGAGGCCTTCCTCGAGCAGTCCGCCGGATCACTTCCCGGTCCGCTCGGTCGTTACCTGTACAGGCGGGCGGGAGACGACGTCGCGCTGCACCTGTTCCGGGTGGCCGCCGGCCTCGATTCGATGGTTTTGGGTGAGGCTGAGGTGCAGGGACAGGTTCGCGAGGCGTACCAGCGATCGGCCGAGGCCGATCCGGCGATGACGGACACGGTGCTCAATCGCCTCTTCCAGACGGCCCTCTCGGTGGGAGGGCGGGTGCGCTCCGAGACCTCGGTCGGTGAGGGGACCGCATCGGTCGCGTCGGTTGCCGTCGAGCTCTCCCGCAAGATCTTCGGCGACCTGCACTGCAAGCGTATCCTGGTGCTCGGGGCGGGGGAGACGGCGGAGCGCGTGGTGTCCTCTCTGGCCCGAGAGGGAGTGGAGGGGGTGATGGTGGCGAACCGCACCTACGAGCGCGCGGTCGACCTGGCGCAGCGGCTGCATGGACGCGCCGTCCGCATCGATGAGATCACGCGCGCGCTCACGGAATGCGATATCGTGCTGACCTCGACGTCGGCTCCTCACCCGTTGATCACACGTGCGATCCTTGCGGATGCGCACCAAGGGGACTTCAGGCGCCCGCTCCTGATGGTCGACATCGCGATCCCGCGTGACATCGAGCCCGAGGTGGGAACCCTTCCCGACGTCTTTCTCTACAACGTCGACGACCTGCAGCGAATCCTGGATGAGTCTCTCGATCGTCGTCGGGAGGCCGCGGCGGTCGCGGAGGCGCTGGTCGCGGGCGAGGCCGAAGCGTTCGGGAGCTGGCACCGGTCACTCGCGGCGGTGCCGGCGATCCGTGCCTTGCGTGAGCATGGCGAGCAGCTCCGCGCTCGTGAGCTGGAGCGGCTACTCGAGCGCATGCCCGACCTCACCGTCGAAGACCGCGCGCAAATCGAGGCGTTCTCCCACCGCCTCCTCAATCAGCTCCTGCACGAACCGACCGCGCGGCTGCGCGAGGCGGCTGAGGATGGGCGGACGGATCGGATCCTGACGGCTGTGCGATTCCTCGCGGAAGATGGGGAGGACCTGGGATGAACGTGCTGGTGACCGGGGGGGCGGGTTTCATAGGCAGCCACGTAGCCGATGCCTTCCTGGCGCGAGGCGATCGCGTCTGGGTGCTCGACAACCTCTCGACCGGTCGGCGGGAGAACGTTGCGGCGGGGGTCGAGCTGGTTGTGGCCGATATCGCCGATCCCGAGGTCGCCGACCTGTTTCGGGAGGCGCGTTTCGATCTCGTGAGCCACCACGCGGCCCAGATTGACGTTCGAGTCTCGGTCGCCGATCCGGCCCTTGACGCGCAGGTCAACGTACTCGGCTTGCTCAACCTGACTGAGGCCGCCGTGCGTGCTCGGACGCGGCGCTTCCTCTATGTCTCGAGCGGTGGCGTGGTGTACGGCGAACCGGAGCACCGCCCGACTCCGGAAACCGCGCCGAAGCTTCCGCTCTCCCCCTACGGAGTGAGCAAGCTGGCCGGGGAGCAGTACCTCCACTACTACAGCAGCGCGCACGGGCTCGAGTACGTCGCGCTCCGGTATGCAAACGTCTTCGGTCCCCGCCAGGATCCACATGGCGAGGCGGGGGTAGTATCCATCTTCTCAAATCGGCTGCTCGAGAACGTGCCACTCACGATCTTCGGTGACGGCGAGCAGACTCGGGATTACGTCTTCGTCGGCGATGTCGTCTCCGCAAACCTGGTTGCTGCGGACATGGCGTTGCCTCACTCTCCGGCCGATCTGGACGCCGTCGCGTACAACGTCGGGACCGGGCTCGAAACCAGCGTGAATCGGCTGGCCTCTCTACTCGAGGGGGTGGCTGGGAAGAACCCCGGCAGGGAGCGTCGTGACGCCCGACCGGGAGAGTTGAGGAACAGTGCGCTCGACGCGACGCGTCTGCGCGGACGCGGGTGGACGCCAGGCCGGACACTGGAGAGCGGCCTCGACGTGACGTACGAGTACATCGCCGAGCACCGGAGGGCACCCTGAGATCGCAGACGGCGGAGGTGCCATGAGCATCATGACTCCGGTCCTCCAGGTGCCGGCGAGCGCCTCTACGTTCGACTTGCTTCGTGATTCTACCCTCCCGACCTGGGTCGTGCTCACGGCTCTGCTCCTGTTTTCACTCGTCAGCTGGTGGATCATCTTCTGGAAGGCGCGCGTGTTCCGTGAGGTGCGCAGGCAGGGCGACCGCTTTCTGACGCAGATCGAAAAGGCGCAACGGCTGGAGGATGCCTACAAGGCGATTCTGGCGCTTCCGGATTCACCGTACGGACGGGTCTTCCGACAGGGTGTCAACTTCTTCAGCGAGTTGCGCCCCGGCTCGCTCCGGCAGGGCGCACCGGTCGCCGAGGGGCTCTCGCTCACCCAGCTCGAAGCGCTCCGGATGGTCCTGGAGAAGGAAGAGGCCGAGGAGCGGGACGAGCTGGCGCGCGGACTCACCTGGCTTGCCGTGATCGGTTCGGTCTCCCCCCTGCTCGGGCTGCTCGGAACGGTGATCGGCGTCATGAACGTCTTTCTCGGGATCGCGGCGACCGGATCCTCGAGCCTGTCGTCGGTGGCCCCCGGTGTCGGGCAGGCGCTCGTCACCACGGTCGCCGGGCTCTTCGTGGCCATTCCTTCCGTGCTCGCCTACAACCACTTCGTGGGTCGACTCAACCTGGTTACGAGCGAACTAGAGGGGTTCTCGAGCGAGTTCATCGGTACGCTGGCTCGCGAGGGTCGCGTCTAGCCGTGCGACGCCGTCGGGTTCGCGGGGACGATCTGCCTATTCTGGCGGACATCAACGTCACGAGCCTCGTGGACGTGGCCTTCGTTCTGCTGGTCATCTTCATCATCACGGCGCCGATCCTACAGGGCGGTGTAGAGGTAAACCTGCCCCGGGGCGATGTCGAGCCGGTCACGTCGAGTGAAAAGCCGTTCATCGTGACGGTACGTCCGGGCGGCGGCGTGTTCGTGGAGGAGACTCCGCTCACGATGGAGGAATTCGAACAGGCTTTCCCGCAGATGGCCCAGGCGGGGAGCTTCGAACGGGTCTACATCCGGGGCGACTCGCTCGCCTATCACGGAGCGGTCATGCGTGTGGTGACGACGATCGCGAAGGCCGGAAAGCCGCTCCTGTTCGTGGTCGAGCCGCGCGAGGAGCCGTGAGCCCAGCGGCAGAGCCCGAACGGGCTGCGATCGGGCGCCGTCGTGCCCGTCCGGGTGCGCGCCACGCGCTCGGCTCGGTGTTCGTACACGTGCTCGCGATTGCTCTTTGGATAGGCGTGGCCGGCGCCCGTCCGAGCGCTCCGGACTTCATCTCCTATCAGATCGAACTGATCTCGCTTCCGACCGAGGAGGTCGGCGAGGTCGTGGTAGAGGCCCCTCCCACGCTCCCCGAGTTGACGCCGCCGCCGGCACCGGTCGAGTCCGAGCCGGAAGATCCACTACCGGTCGAGCCCGAGCCGGAGCGCACCCGATCCGACCCGCCGCAGCCCAGCCCGACGCCCCCCACTCCCACCCGCGCGGAATCCGCGGACGCGCTGAGCGTCCGAATCGAGGGGCTCAGGCGTGACTATCCAGCGTACTACGACAACGTCATCCTCCAGATCAAGCGCTGCTTTCGCTGGAGCGGGCAGGGCGCCCCCGAGACCGAGGTCTACTTCGTGATCAATGAGGACGGCTCGGTTTCGGACCCGCGATTCGTGCGCCAGTCCGGTAATCCCGCGTTCGACTACGAGGCGCTCGGTGCGGTGGAGTGCGCCGGTCAGCCCGGACGCTTCGGGCGGCTGCCCGATGATCTGCCCTACGACCGCCTTCCGATACGGTTTACCTTCCGCTCCGCCGGGATCTTCCGATGACCCGGTCCATTATCAGCGGCTGTGATGCTCGCAGCTCGGCGATTCATGGGAGATCGATGACGCGAGGCGGGATCGGGATCACTGCACTCGCCACGCTTGCCCTGGCGGGCGGGGAGCTCGGGGCGCAGGAGCGGGACTCCATTCCGGGCGTGACGCTCGGGTTGGTCTACGAGACTACCTACACCCCGGCCTTTGCGCTGCCTCCCTTCGTCGGCCGCTTCGGTGGCGAGGCCGCTGCGAGCCAGGTAGGGGCGATCGTCGCGCGAGACCTGCGCTATTCGGATCGTTTCCAGATCATGGACTCGATCCCGCTGGCGCTCGCCGGCGAAACCGTCGACTACACGCTTTGGGACCGACTCGGCGCTGTCTGGCTCCTCACCGGACAGGTCGAGGGCGCCGGGGATCGCTTCACCCTCGTGCTCGAACTGCACGACGTGGTATACCGGCGGCTGAAAGAGGCCGGGCGCTTCCCACTGCCGAACCCAGCCGACGCAGACTTCCGTATGGCGGTGCATCACGCCTCCGATCAGATCATCGATTGGGCGTTTGGTGAGCCCGGAATGGCAGCCAGCCGTATCGCATTCTCAATGGTTGCTCCGGGCACGGGGGCCAAGGAGCTGTACCTGATCGACTCCGACGGAGAGAACCTCCAACGCCTGACCGATCACGGCAACACGACGCTCTCTCCTGCGTGGTCCCGAGACGGCACCAAGCTCGCTTTCACTTCGTTCAAGAGCGGTCTGCCGCGCACCTACATCCGGGACCTGATCGGCCGCAGCGAGCGCATGATCGAGCCGCTCCAAAACGGAGATCACATCACACCGGCGTTTGCTCCGGACGGCGTGACGCTGACGTTTGCGGTCACGTCCGGCGAGCGCTCCGGCATCTTCTCGTACAACTTCGAGCGGAATTGCTGCCTGTTTCACCTGAGTGGTGGGCGGTGGAACGACCTTTCGCCGGCGTACTCGCCGGACGGATCCTGGATGGCGTTCAACTCGAACCGGCTGGGTGTCGCCAACCCTCAGATCTACATCATGCCGGGACGCGGGGGCGAACCCGACTTGGTGTCCCCGTACAGCTTCGACCGCCCCGGCTACTTCACCGCGCCGGACTGGTCTCCGGTCGGTGGGCTGGTCGCGTTCCACGGCGCCATCCGGCGGGGCACGTATCACATCCTGGTCGCCAGGATCGAGGACCGGGGGCGGCGAGTCCGGCAGCTCACCTGGGAAGGCAACAACGAGGATCCCTCCTGGGCGCCGGACGGGCGGCACCTCGCCTTCAAGGGGGAACGACGCTGGGGCAAGGGGTTGTTCATCGTCGACGTGGCGACCGGCAGTATCCGGGTGATCCTGGCCGGGGTGGACGTGACCGTCCCTGAGTGGTCCCCTGCGCTGGGTGGGGGATGAAGGGTGGCTTGCGCCGTGCGTCTCTCTCCACCTATATGCAGAGCAAAGTTGCCCGCGCACCACAAGCGGCGCCGCAGACCCCCGACCATCCATATCCGAGGAGCAGGAATGACTGCACCGCGCTTTTCCGTCGCCGCCGTGATCCTCGTCATGACCATGGCGGCTTGCAGGCGGGAACCCCCTCCCCCGCCAGCGCCCACAGGCCCGACCGCGGAGGAGCTCGCTGCGCAGGCACGCGCCGATTCCATCGCCCGCGCTCGCCAGGACTCGATCGCCGCCATGCAGGCAGCGGCCGAGCGTGCGCGCGCCGAGGCGGATCGCCTCGCGGGGATGCAACGCGGCCTGATGACGACACTCGAGGCGCGCGTTCACTTCGACTACGACAGGTCGGACATCCGGCCCGACGCCGAGGGGGCCCTCCGCGAGAAGGTGGACATTCTACGCGCCAATCCGGCGCTGCGGCTTCGGGTCGAGGGCCACGCGGACGAGCGAGGGTCTACAGAGTACAATCTGGCGCTGGCCTCCCGTCGAGCGGAGTCGGTCCGGACCTTCTTTACCGGGTTCGGGCTGGAGGGAGACCGCTTCGCGACCGTTTCGTATGGGGAGGAGCGACCCCTGGTCGCGCGCAGTGACGAGGCGGCCTGGGCCCAGAACCGGCGTGCTGAGTTCGTGATCACCGGCGGAGGCGGCCAGCTGCAATCGCCCCGCTGATTGAGGCCAGATGATAGGACTCATCCGCATCTCCAGGGCGGCGGCGTTGGCCGCCGCCCTGGTCATCTCTGCAGGCTGCGCGACCAAGGGTGACCTGCGCGCGGTGAGGTTGGAGATGCGCGCGCTGACAGAACGTCAGGATAGCCTGCTGGCTGTCCTGGCCCGCCAGAGCGTGACCACTCAGGACACGCTTCGTCGCCAGGCGGACCAGCTTTTCGAGATCCGCGGCGACGTTTCGCGCCAGCTCCAGCGCATCCTGGACGAGCTCGTCGGCCTGCGTGAGCTGACGGGTCAGAACCAGCGCACCATTGCCGGAGTTCGGGACCAGCTCGAGGGGCTGCGCCGAGGAGCGGTCGCGGCGCCGGCCGGAGGCGAATCGGTCGTCGGACCCGAACAGCTCGGCGGTGAGGTCGCGACTTCGGGAAGGGCCGAGGCTACGTACAACGCTGCCGTGGACCTGCATCAGCGCGGCTCCCTCGCCACCGCACAGCGGGCGTTCGAGGACTTTCTGGACGATTACGGTGCCCACCTGCTCGCCCCGCAGGCGCGCTTCTACCTGGGTGACATTCTCGAGCAGCAGGATCGTCTGCAGGAGGCGATCCAGGCGTTCGGACAGATTCCCGAGCTCCATCCCACCGCGCCGCGCGTTCCCGACGCTCTCTACCGGATCGGGCTGCTTCACATCGAGCTCGAGGACCGGCAGGAGGGCAGGCGCTCCTTGGAGCGCGTCGTCAACACCTATCCCGACAGCGACGCCGCCGGCCTGGCCCGGGAGCGACTCCGCGAGCTCCCGTAGCCGAGTCTTTCTTCCATGCGCTGTCCTAATTGCGACGCCACCGATAACCGCGTGGTGGACACCCGTACCAGCAAGGGCGGACGCGCCGTGCGCAGACGTCGCGAGTGCGCAGTCTGCGAGACCCGCTTCACCACGTACGAGATCGTGGAGGAGAGGCCGGTCCAGGTGCTCAAGCGCAGCGGGGCGGCCGAGGACTTCGACCGCACCAAGCTGCTGGGCAGCGTCAAGGTCGCTTGCGCTAAGCGGCTGGTGTCGGCGTCCGAGATAGAAGCTGCGATCGAGCGGATCGAGGAGGACCTTTCGTACGAGGCAGGGGTGGAGGTTGAAAGCGCCCGGATCGGTGAGCTAGTGATGAACGCGCTTCAGACGCTCGACCGGGTGGCCTACGTCCGCTACGCGTCGGTGTACCGCAACTTCCAAGATGCAGGGGAGTTTCGGGATGCCGTGGACGAACTGGAAACGCGCGGCCAGCACGAGGCACTGGCTTGCAACCAGGTCGAGCTGCCGCTTCCGTAGCGGGCGCCAGGAGGATCTTCCAGGTGTACCACAATTCGCGCGGAGAGATGCCCTTCCTCGACCACCTTGAGGAGCTACGCTGGCGCATCTTCACGGCAGGAGGCGCGCTGATCGCGGCTTTTGTAGTGGGCTTCGTGATTGTCCACTATTACCGGGTCATGGAGCTGCTGATCCGGCCAATCCGGCCCTATTTGCCGACCGGCCAGCTCAACGTTTTCAGCCCCGCGACGCCGTTCTTCATCGAGATCAAGCTCGCATTCATCGTCGGGATCATTCTGGCCTTCCCGATCGTACTCTATCAGCTATGGGCGTTCCTCTCTCCTGCGCTGGAGCGGCGCGAGAGGCGCATCATCATTCCGGCGCTCTACATGGGCATGGTCCTGTTCGCGAGCGGTGTCGTGCTCGCATACATGATCGCCCTGCCGCTCACCCTGCGCTTCTTCTACGGCTTCCAGTCCGACTTCCTCGACTGGACGATCGGGGTGGACCAGCACCTCGCGTTCACGGTGCGGCTTCTGCTGGCGTTCGGGGTGATGTTCGAGTTGCCGGTAGTGATCATGATCCTCTCCGCCCTTGGCCTCGTGACGCCGGCGTTCCTCAGGAAGAAGCGCCGCCACGCGATCGTGATCATCACCGTGGTTGCGGCCTTTCTCAGCCCGGGCGACGTGCTGGCGGTTACCGCGCTCCTCATGTTCCCGCTGATCATCCTGTACGAGGTCAGCATCGTGTTGGCGGTGTTCGTGAGGAGGAAGCCACGCGACGAGACATCGACGGCCGAGGTCGAGCTTCCCGGCGGGCCAGCGCCGGAGGGGGCGGTAGAGGCCGACAAGCCCGAGAGCACGCGATGAGGGGCGTGCTCCGGCTCGCCAGAGGTCCGTTTCTGATGTTTGCGGTCCTCTCCGTGCCGGCGCCCGCCGCCTCTCAGGTGGAGGACTCGGTGACCCTTCGTATCCGGGAATCGCTTCGGCTCCTCGAACGGGCGCCCGCGCCCGATACCGCAACGCTGCCGGGGGATACGGCCGCACTCGGGCCCGGCGCGCGCGCAGTTTCACGCCGGGCCGGGCGTTCGGTTGGGGCTTCCCGGGACACGGTGGCCGCTGCGCTGCTCGGGCTTTCCGGCTACGACGCGACCCAGTACCGCGGACTGGCTGCCGAGTTCGACGCCGCCGAGCGCATGCTCGTGCTGCAGGGGGACAGCGCTCGCCGAGCCTCATTGCAGCGCGAGGGCACCGCGCTCACTGCCGACTCCGTGATACGGTACGACGAGACGCGAAGGCGGATAGCGGGTTGGGGGAGGCCGGTCTTCACGCCTGCCGAGGGCGATCCGGTCGAGAGTCGCCAGATCATCTTCGATCTCGAGCAGGAGCGCGGAACCGCACTCGGCGCGCGCACGCATTTCAGCGAGGGCGCCAACTGGTACGTGACTGGCGATCTGCCGTCGGTGTCGCCGGAAACGGTGTTCGGAACGGAAACGCACTTCACGTCGTGCGACCTCGAGGTCCCGCACTACCACTTTACCGCCGATCAGGTGAAGATCGTGGCGGGCCGCATTCTGGTGGCTCGACCGGTTCGGCTCTACTTCGCGGACGTACCGGTGGCATGGCTTCCGTTCATCGCCCAGAACCTGGGCAGCGGCCGCGCGAGTGGCCTTCTGACCCCGCGCTTCAGCCTGAACGACATCGTCCGTACCTCCGGTGGCTATCGGCGAAGGGTCAGCAACGTCGGATTCTACTGGGCGATCAGCGATTACGCGGATGCGACCGTCGCCTTCGACTGGTTCAGCGACAACTTCACCTCGGTCACCGGCAGTGTCAGGTACGCCTGGACGCGCCAGTTCCTGAACGGAAACGTGAACGTCCGACGCTACTGGCAGCACGAGGGCGGTAGCCAGCTCGCCTTCGACACAAATCACGATTGGCGGATGGACGAGCGCACGAGTCTTCGCCTGTCCGGGCGGTACAGCTCCTCGAGTGAGTTCCTCCGGCGTAACAGCTTTGACCCGCGAGAGATCACACAGACCATCAACTCGACAGGAGGACTCGACCGCCGCTTCGGTTGGGGCAACGTTTCCGTATCCGGCAACCGGGACCAATACCTCTCGGACGACCGGGTCGAGATGACCCTCCCCCAGCTCCAGCTCAACCTCTCGTCGATCACGTTGTTCCGGGCGCCTCCCGGTCGCGGGAGCTGGTGGAACAACTTGACCTGGTCGGGCGGGGCGGGTGGGTCGCGACGGACTACCGATCGCGAGCCAGAGATTGGCGAACCGGTTACGGCCGCGACGGCGGACGTCGAGAACGTCACCGCACGGGTGCGCTCGACCATCAGCCTTGGCAACCTCTCGTGGTCCAAGAGCGTGAGCCTGGAGAGGGCGTCCGTGTTACAAGTGCCCATCGACTTCGGGCTCCCCGGTCTCGGGCTGGGTACGTCCCCTACGGGCCGGCCGCTCATGTCTTCCGCGGCCGCGACCACCGAAGCCGACGAGTTCCTTGGCGACATCACACGGACGGACCTGAACTGGCAGACCTCGATCGGCTACCAGCAGCGATTGATCGGATCGACCACGCTTACGCCGTCGCTCTCGCTACGGGGTGCCGCCAGGCGCTCCGATACCATCGACGTGGCCAGTGACAGGTTCGTGTCGTCGCCTACGCGATTGTCGTTCGGAGCCAGCCTCAAGTCGGACGTGTTCGGTTTCTTTCCCGGGGTGGGTGCGTTCGAGGCGATTCGGCACAAGCTCTCGCCCGGCATCGAGTTCTCCTATGCTCCCGACGTGACGTCCAGCGAGATTCAGGAGCGCGTATTCGGGCGCCAGGCGATTCGACCCCGCAAAGAGCTGACGCTCAGCCTGAATCAGACCTTCGAGGCCAAGCGCCGGCCGAGAGAGGGCGATACGGCTGCGGTCGCGGCGGATCGTGGGGCACCCCCGCCCACGGCCCCTGGCGCCTTCCAGAGGCCCGGCGTCTTGGCGCCGACTCGAGCTCCAAGGGCGGACATCGTGATGCTGCTTGCGTTGCGCACCACCGCGGTTCAGTACGACTTCGTCGAGGCCGAAGAGGAGGGCGACGCGTTGCTCGGGTTCCAGACCACCCGCATCAGCAACCAGATCAGCTCGGATTTCCTGCGCGGGCTGTCGATCTCGATGAGCCACGATCTCTTCGACGACTCCACGATCAAGCTCGCGGATGGTGGCACCCGCAGGGAGCGGCGCTTCGACCTCCACCTCGCCGACCTCAATTTTGGTTTCTCGCTCGACAACCGCTCGGCGTTGTTCAGGGGGTTCGGGCTATTCGGGGGTGCCGAAGAGGACACTACGGCGGCCGTTCGGACGGAGGACGAAGAGCTGGAGGACGAAGAGCCGGAGGATCCGTTCAGTGAACCTACCAGCGTGACCGACGAGAGCACGGTCATCCCCGGTGGGGACTCCCGGGGCGTCCGCGCTGCGCGCAGCGAGCGGCCTTCCCGGCGCGCCCAGCCGGTCGGCGCCTGGAGCGCGAACTTCTCATACTCTCTGGCCCGGCCGCGCGATTCCTCTCGCGAGGCCAGCTCGATGCTCGGCGCCACGCTCAGCCTCAGACCTACGTCGCTCTGGTCGGCCAGTTGGCGGACGTCGTACGATCTCGAGCAGGGCAGTTTCAACGACCACATGATCCGCCTGACCCGCGATATCCACGACTGGGAGGCGCACTTCGACTTCTCCCAGACCGCCACGGGCAACTGGTCCTTTCGGTTCGAGGTCTCGCTCAAGGCGAACCGGGACATCAAGTTCGACTACGATCAGCGCAGCATCGTGACCCCCCCACGCACCACGCGCTGACCAGGGGGCATCGACGCATCTGTCCCTCCAGGGACGCTCCATTGTGTCCCTCAAAGTGGACGGTCCGCACCTCCCGTACTCCCCAAAGCGTTTATTCGCAATCAGTTGGGCTATGGTACGTACCCTGCTTCCCTCGTATGCCGAAGGGCTGATCGACATCCGGGAGGGGGCCATGAAAGGACTGCGCTCTTGGACCACGGTGGCGCTCACGCTGCTGTTTGCTGTCGCCGGCTGCGAGACCGGCTCGTTCGTAGGCGTCGACTCGATCGCGGCCCCGCGGGGGGTGGGGGCTGTCTACCATGCCGGGGCCGTGACGGTCAGCTGGGAGCTGGCGCCCGATTGGGACGGCGAATCGTTCCGTGTCTATGGGAAGCGCTCCTCGGACGCTCAATACTACTTGGTCGCCGAGGTGACGAGCTGTGCGATGGGGCTTTGCTCCTACATCGACACCAACGTGCAGGCGGGCCTCGCCTATCGCTACTACGTGGCCGCGGTGAGTCCCGGTACCGGGGCCGAGTCCGCATCCGAGTCGGCCATCGAGGTGATCGTCCCAGATCCGACGCCGCCCTCGTCGCCGAGCGGGTTGACCGTCGTGGCTCTGGATCACGCGAACTACGTGACATGGGACGACAATGCGCGGGGCGCGGCCGACTTCTCGCACTACCGTGTCTGGCTGAGCTCATCCGACGGCGGCTCCTTCCTTCTGGGCGAAAGCGACTCGGAGGGCTTCCTCGACCTTCTCGCCGAGAACGGGCTCACCTACACCTACTACGTGACCTCCCTGGACGAGGGTGGGCACGAGAGCGCGGCCAGCGCCGTGGCGCGTGGGACCCCACGGCCGGACTACGAGGGCGAGTGGCTCTACGATCACTTCGACGTGCCGGGCTCCTCAGGTTTCCGCTTCCGGACCTCCGACCGGGACGACCCGGTGGTCGACGGGAACGATCCGGAGCGCCACTTCCGCCTTGAGTCGGACGCGTCCGGCTGGTGGCTGGCGCCCGCTCCCGGCGCGGATTTCCACCCGGAGGCCTGGGCGACGACGGCGCTCAAGTGTGGGCCGGCCGCCGACCCGGACTGCGCGGACGTGACGTCTGCCCCGTCGGATGGCTACGCACACCACGACATCGAGGCGATTCCTCAGAGCACCTACGTGCTCAGGGTCCGTGGCGACGACGGGCAGATCCGCTACGGGGCGATACGGATCGTCCTCCTCGGAGAGGACCAGAACGGATCAGGCCTCATGATCTTCGACTGGTCCTATCAACTCCAGCCCGGGAGCATCGAGTTGGCCCCCAGGCCTGCTGCGGTCCGGTAGCCGCCGCGATCCCCCGCCGTATCCCGCCAACCTCATGCGGGACGGCCACTTGCCGCCGACCACGGTCGGCGCGACCGGCTGTCGCCCGCTGTGGGCCCCGGCTACTATGTTGCACCATGGTTCCCGTGCTCGAGGCCGTGCCCAACTTCAGCGAGGGCCGCGACGCGGCGCTCATCCGGGAGTTGGTGCACGTGATCGAGGCGTGCGGAGCGGAGGTGCTCGACTGGTCGTCCGATCCCGACCACCACCGATCGGTCGTCACCTTCGTCGGTGATCCGCAGAGCGTAGAGGCGGCAGCGGTCGCCGCGGCCCGCTTCGCTCGAGACCACTTCGACCTGCGCCGCCATCAGGGCGTCCACCCGCGCGTGGGAGCCCTCGACGTCCTCCCTCTCGTTCCGCTCGAGGGGCTGAGCCTGGCCGACGCGGCCCGAAGCGCGCACCGCGTGGGGGAGAGGCTCGCCGGAGACCTGGGTCTCCCGGTCTACTACTACGGGGAGGCGTCGAACCCGCCGGGGCGGCGGCTCTCCGAGCTCCGGCGAGGTGGTTTCGAGGCGCTGCTCACCGCCTTCCCGCCCGGACGCGAGCCCGATCTGACGGGTGGCCGGTTCTCGGCCCACCCGACGGCGGGGGTGACCTGTGTCGGCGCACGCCGGCTGCTGCTCGCGTGGAACCTCAACTTGGATGGCGTGGACCTCGACCTCGTGCGCTCGCTCGCGAACGGGTTGCGCGAGGGCGGTAGGCCCACGGGCGACGGGCCCACACACGGTGGGCCGAGGGGCGGATTCGCGTCGCTCCGGGCGCTCGCCTTCCGCCTGGAGTCGCAGGAGCGCCTGCAGTTGTCGATGAACCTGGAGGATCTCGAGCGCACGTCGCCGCTGGAGGTCTTCCTCCATGTGGAAGAGTACGTGCGGAGGCACGGAGGCCGGATCACCGGCACCGAGGTGATCGGCATGATCCCGGACCCACTTGTGCTTCCCGCGGCCGCCGACAGATTACAGCTTCTCGATTGCCCCCCTTCCCGGCAGCTCTCGACCCGGCTAGCCCGGCATGTCGCTGAGCGGGTGGCCCGTCATGCGGAGACGCTTCTCCAGGCCGTTCGGGACGAGGGTGACGCAGTGCCCACGCGGGTCCGGGAGGCGGCCGTACGCATTTCCCGGTCGCTGACCCAACCGCTGAGCCCAGACCGCGAGCCATGAGCATCGAAGCCCTCAAGGAACAGGCGCGCACCCTCGAGCAGAAGGAGGATTGGGGGAAGGCGATCGACCTGTATACAAAGGCGATTGCGCAGCTCGTGGAGGAGGAGCAGCCCGACATCGGCCTGTACAACAGGGTGGGGGACCTCCAGGTGCGGCAGGGGCAGCTCGAGGAGGGCGTCAAGAACTACGAGAAGGCGATCGAGCTGTACGTCGAAGCCGAGCTCCCCAACAATGCGATAGCGGTCTGCAAAAAGATCGTGCGCAACATGCCCATGCGCCACTCGGTCTACCTCAAGATGGGGCAGATCCGGGGAGGGCAGGGGTTCCTTTCGGAGGCTCGCCAGAACTTCCTCACGTACGCCGAGCGCATGCAGGCGCAAGGTGACATCGACGAGGGGTTGCGTGCCCTGGGCGAGTTCGCCGATCTCGCTCCGGAAGACGTCGAGATCCGGCTCGCGATCGCGGGGCAGATGCAGTCGCACGGCCGGACGGACGACGCTGTAGCGCAACTCCAGGCGGGCTATCGCGCTGCCAGCGAGCGTGGGCTCCCCACCGATCTTTTCGAGACCATGCTCGGCGAGTTGGGTGTGGAACCCGCCGCCGCCGCGCCCGCGACGACCGCCGGCGGTTCAGAAGACGCTCTGGGGGCCTTCGGCGACATCATGCTTCCCGCCGGTGAGCCAGACGAGGTCGAGCCAGAGCCCGCCGGGGTGCCGGCCGACGCGCTGGGCGGCTTCGAGATCGGGTCGGACCACCCGGCGGCGGAGGACGAGCGGGAGGAGGTGGGAGGTGAGGAGGAAGCCGCCCCCCTTCCGACCTTCGACCTTCCGGATTCGGGCGATGAAGAGGAGGCTCCCCTTCCGACCTTCGACGTTTCGGACTCGGGTGATGAAGCGGAGGTGGGAGAGGCCGCCGCACTCCTGCCGATGGATGAGGAGGAGTTGGGTGAGCAAGTAGACGAGGGTGAAGAGGACGAGGAGGCCGAGCCCCTTCCCTTGCTGGGCGACGGATTCTCAGATGAGACCGAGGACCCGAGCGTGCTCGACGCCGCGGCCTTCGGCGTGCGCGAGGAGAAGGCATCCACGGAGTACGTGTCTGCGGAGGCCGAGCTGCCCGAGCTCGAGCTCGGCGGGCTCAGCCTCGAATCCGAGGAGGATGCGGCCGGGAGTGCCCCCGCACGTGAGGGGGCGATGGAGGAGGCTCGTTCGGAAAGCCTGCAGGAGGAGGCTCCCCCGACGCCGCCGCTGGAGCCGGAGGCCGTGCCCGGTCCCTCGCTTCCCGCAGCGACCACGCCAGGCCAACTCGCGCCCCGCCCGCAAAGGGGTGGCTCCGAGAAGGACCCAATGGGGCACGAGGCGCTGGCGGAGCGCGGTGACATCGCCGGTGCGATGGCCGCACTACGGAAGCTCGTTAGGAACGACCCGAACGACCTCGCCCTACGACATCGAATGGTCGACTACGCGTCGCGACTGGATGACCCGGCGGCCATGGTAGTGCCGTGGCTCGAGCTGGCGGAGAGCCTCGAGCGCGCCCACCAGCCCGACAAGGCGAAGCCGATCTACGAGCAGGTACTCACGGTCGACGCGCAGAATGTGCGTGCGCTCAGCGGGCTCGGTCAGGCGCCCGCGGCGTCGGCCGCGGATGGTCAGGACTTCGTGGACCTCGGCTCCATGATTCTCGACGAAGAGGAGGATGAGAAGACGACTCGCTTCGTGGTCGCGTACGAGGAACCGAGCGGGGACGAGCAGGCCGACTTCGCCAAGATGCTCGGTCAGTTCAGGGCCAAGGTCGCCGAGAACCTGTCTGCCGACGACGTGAAGGCGCGCCAGGATCTGGGTACCGCGTACAAGGAGATGGGACTGATCGACGAGGCCATCTCAGAGTTCCAACATGCGCTGCGGTCATCTGCCGACCACCTTCCGACGTACGAGTTGCTCGGCCAGTGTTTCATGGAGAAGGGCGAGCCGGAGGCCGCGCTGCGTACGCTCAATCGTGCGCTTGAGGCACCCCGCGAGGTCGAAGACGAGTTGCTTGGCATCTACTACTGGCTCGGGCGAGCACATGAGCAGGTCGGGAACAAGGTCGAAGCGGTGGAGTTCTACGACCGCGTGTTCTCCCTGGACATCAACTTCGCCGACGTGACCGAGCGACTCCGGGCACTCCGGTAGCGTCGGGCCGGTCATGCCCCTGCGTCCCACGGCCTCGCGGACCGCACCGGCGACGCTCCCCGTAACATCCGGTCTCGCATCCATTCAGGCGCCTGTCGCCGATCGACTGGACCGTGTGGTCGATGTGATTCATCGGATCGTCGTCACCGACTTCTCTTTGATCGAACAGGTCAACGACTACCTGTTGCTCGTGCGCGGCAAGCTGTTCCGTCCGACCCTCCTCCTTCTTTCAAGTGACGTCGGCGGGGCCGACGAGGACGACGGAGAGCAGCCGTGGTCACGCGCTGTCACACTGGGGGCGGTCGTGGAGCTCGTTCACCTCGCGACGCTCGTGCACGACGATGCGGTCGATCACTCTGTGCTGCGCCGTGGTCTCCCGACGGTGAACGCGCTCTGGACGCACCAGATCGCGATCATCATGGGCGACTATCTGTACAGTCGTGCGGTCACGGAGCTGGCGGCGGTTGGCGATCTCGAGGCGGTGCATGTGCTCGCCCGCGCCGCTAACGAAATGAGCGTCGGCGAGATGCGCCAGCTCACTTCCTACGATGCACTCGACTTCTCCGAGGAGGCCTACGTCCGGCTGATCGCGGCCAAGACGGCTTCCCTCATGTCGGCTGCGTGCGAGCTCGGGGCCCTGGCGGGTGCGCCGGACAGGCGTGCTCCACTGGCGCGCTTCGGCCACCACCTGGGCATGGCGTTCCAGATCGCAGACGATCTACTGGACTACACGGGTAGCGAGGCGATTACGGGAAAGCCGACCGGCCACGACCTGCGCGAGCGCAAGGTCACCCTTCCGCTGGTGGGAGCGCTGCCGCGCGCGCGCGCCGGGGAAATCGGTGAGATCCGCAGATTCTTCACACTGGTGGATCCCTCCGACGATGACATCGCCCGCATCGTCGGGATCGTGGAGGAGCGGGGTGGGCTGGATTACGCGCGGGTGCGCGCCCTCGAGTACGCCGAGCGCGCCGACGAGGAGCTCGCGCGATTGGAGGGGCGGGACTCGGGGGCGGCGCTGGCTGAGGCCGTCGTCTACGCGGTGGGCCGTAGCCGATGAGCCCCTTCGTTCGGGCCCCGTCGCGGAACGATCCAGGTAGGGGAGTGGTATGTGGTTAGATACCCGGCGGCGGAGGGCCGTCCGGCTGGGCTGGACCCTGGTGCTGGGCTTCTTCTTGGGCGGGCTCTTTACCCAGCTCTCGGAGATGTTCCTTCCCGACAGCGCAGCCCGGACCTTTCTGACCACGTCGATTGCGGTGTCCTTGGGCCCGTTCTCGATGAACTTGGTAGCGCTGGCGTTCACGATCGGTCCGCTGGTGATCAACCTGAACGTCCTTACCCTGGTGGGGGTCTTTCTGGTGGCGCTGATCGCGCGTTCCTGGATCTAGCCCACTTCCCGGGGAACGAGTAACAGGGCGCGTTGACGCGCCCAGGAGGGTTCGGAGATGCCGTTCGGTGGCGTCGGCATGGGGGAGATGATCCTCATCTTCCTGGTGGTACTGCTGCTCTTCGGCGCGAAGCGCCTGCCGGAGATCGGGTCATCGCTGGGTAAGGGGATTCGTGAGTTCAAGGGTTCTATCCGCGAGGTTGAGAAGGAGCTCAAGGAGCAGGACCGCCCGCGCTACACTCCGCCCGCGCGCGACCAGGAGCCAAGGCGTCTCTCCGATTCGGGATCGAGCTTGGCCTCCGCGGGCGAAGGAAAGGCGGAGCCCAAGGTCGAGGTGAAGGCGGAGCCGGGGACCGACGCCAAGCCCGAGACTAGCAAGGTGGGCTAGCTCTCGAGCACTGGGCGGCTGGCGTCGCACAGTCCAGAGAACGAGGAAGCGGTCCGGCGCCCGTTCGGCGCCGGACCGCTTCCTCGTCGGGGCCACTCAGCTGCGCTAGAAGAACATGTTCGGTTGGAGCGGCTGGTCGGGGTCGACCGGCTGGAGGACTTCGTCGCGGCGATCCACGATGTTGGCCGTCGCCCGCAGTCCCTCGACCCACTCTTGCACACGCTGCTGCTGGATCACGGCCGTGAGCTGGCGACGCTGCTCGTCGCGCTGGGCGAGCCAAGCGGTGGAGTCGGCCCGGTTATGGGCGATCTTCTCGATCAAGAAGACGTTGTCACGGGTGGCGACCGGCTCGCTCACCTGACCTTCCTTGAGCCCGAACGCGGCCCCGATGGCGGCGTTCTGTTGGCCGAGCCCCGGCACGAACTGCTGACGGGTGAATGGCGCAGGCACCTGCACCTCGAGTCCCGTGTCGGCGGCCGCGCTGGAGAGAGTCGCGCCCGTGCGCACGCGCTCGACGATCTCCTCCGCTTCACCCATGACCTGCTCGACCTTCTTCCTCAGTGACAGGATCTGGCGAACCGTCGGCTCGGCTTCTTCCAGGGGCAGTACGCCACCCGGTCGGCTCGAAACCAGCTCCATCACGTAGAAGGCCAGGTCGTTTTCGAACAGCTCGCTCACGTCGCCGGGGGCGGCATCCTGGAAAGCCCAGTCGGCGCCCTCGCCAACCTGACCGGCGCTAGGCACGAAGGGGAAGACCTCGGTCACCTCGACCGTCTCGAAGTTCAGCCCCATGATCAGGGCGGCTTCCTCGAGCGTTCGCTCCTCGGACAGGTTCTCCAGCGAGTCGGCGAGGGCGAGCATCTGCACCTCCGACTCCTCCGTGCGCGTGATCGGTACCAAAATGTGCTTGGCCGTGGCGCTGTCCGCAGTGCGTGCCGAGACCAGGACCAGGTGGTAGCCGAACGGCGTCTCGACGGGGCCTGCCGCCCGGCCGATCGGCGCGGTGAAGACGGCGGTATCGAATACCGGCGTCATATTGCCGCGTCCGAATGTGCCCAGATCCTCGAAAGTCGCCGGCTGCGCGGCTGTCGCTTCGCGCGACCCCACCGAGTCGAACGGCGCTCCGCCCCTGATCTCCTCGAGCAAGGCTGCCATGCGATCATGTGTGGCGGCGCTGTCCGCCGCGGACAGAATCTTCGGAAGCACGACCACCTCGACGGTGGCGCGAGCGGGGATCTCGAAGTCGTCCTGGTTGTCGTCCCAGTAACGCTCGATTTCGCGCTCGGTGATCGTGATGGAGTCGTTCGGCACGCGCACCGTCGGATCGAACGGAACCAACCGGACGGTGACGGACTCGTTCGCGTCCCGCCAGAGCGACCACAACTCGCCGTCGGATGCATAGACGCCGGTGGCGAGCTGCCGCATCAGCTTCCCCTGCGGCAGGACACCGCGGTAATAGGCCTCGAGCTGTTGGAACAGCAGCGGATCGGCTGACGCGGCGAGGTACTCCTGGTACTTGGCCAAGTCGAAGGCACCGTCCGTGACAAAGGCAGGACTCGTGCGCAGCTCGGGGGGTGGCTGGAAGCGCGCCGCCTGCCGGATCTCTTCCTCGGTTACGTCGATCCGGCGGCGCCTCAGTTCCTGTTGGATCAGGATCTGATCCACCATCTGATCCCAGGCCGCACTCTCGATCTCGCGGTTCTGTTGGGAGTTGATGGGTTCGGCCTGCTGGCTCTGCACTTGGTCGTATAGGCCGCGGTAGGCGTTCATGTAGGCTTCGTAGATCACGGGCGTCCCGTTGACGCGTCCGATTTCCCCGAGCGATCCACCACTACGGCCGGTGATATCCATTCCCCACTCGAAGACCATCAAGAGCCCGAAGGCCACGGCCGTCACCAGCATGATCCACTTCGTGTTCTCCCGCATCTGACGCATGACCATAACGCGACTCCTCTGGGCTACTGCTCCGGCCGCCGACCCCTGGGACGGGAACTTCCTGGGGCGGTCCCACGAGATTCCAAACACCTGATTCGAAGCCGCGAAGAATAACCGGGCCGCGGCCGCCGCTCAACCGAATCGGGCGCTGCCGCCCGTCCTACGAGGGGCCTCGTCCAGCCGACCCGAAACAAACGTTTTACTCGAGCGTGCGGTTACCGGGCGCGTTGACACCTTTTCGCGGGCCGGCCTATCTTCCCGGCCGTCCCACAGTGAGCGGTTCGGTCCCCCTCTGTTTTCCCCTTTCCGGAGCCGTCGTTGCCCCATTCGGTGGAGGAGGAGATCCGGGAGCTGAGCTCACTCTTCTGGTCGGAACGTGACCCGGAGGGGCGAGCTTTCGCACCGCTCGCCGACGCCCACCGGCGTCTCGGCGAGCTCTCCAAGGCGCTCGAGTTGGTCGGGGAGGGACTTGGACGCCACGCGGAGTTCGCGCCGGGTCACGTGGTGGCCGGTTGGGTGCGTCGAGATCGGGGGGAGACCGACGCCGCGACCGAAGCGTTCCAGGCCGCCCTCGCGCTCGACGCCGAGAACGCGGAAGCTCTGCGCGGTCTGGAAGAGTTGGCCGAGGCCGCTGCCGCCGAGGTCGTAGCCGCCGAGGTCGTAGCCGAAGAGCCAGCGGCGAGCGGGGCCGACGCGGCGGCTTCGGAGCTTGAACCGATCGTCGGCGAGGCGGCCGGTGAGGCCGTCGAGGACGGCCCGGTGACCCGCACGATGGCCGAGCTGTACGCGCGGCAGGGTCTGCACCTGCGTGCGCTCAGGGTCTACCAGCAGCTGCTCGAACGGGACCCGCATGACGAGGGCCTCCGCGAACTGGTCGCCAAGCTCGAGACGGGCCCCGGCACCGTGCCGGCTCGCTCACCGGACGCCGAGGTGGAAACGCTCGCCCGCGACTGGGCCGAGGGGGCGGGACACGTGGGCGAGATCAGCACCCCGTTCGCGTGGACGCCGGGAGGCGCGGCGAACTCCGGGGAGCAGTCCGAGCGGCAGCCGGGACGTTCGGTGAGCGAGTACTTCCGAGGTCTCCTCGAGTGGGAGCCCGCCGTGCCCGGCCCGGAGGAATCGGGTGGGGCGACTCCTGCGCCCGCCGCTGAAACCGCGTCTCCGTCTGAGTCTGTCGGGGGGGAAGAGCGGGCGGAACCCGTCGCGGTGCAGGAGCCGGCAGAGGTCGGCGTGGCGGAAGAGCTGGCCGATCCGGTGGACGTGGCGGAGCCGGCCGAGACCGTCGCGGCGTTCGAGCCTCCCCTGACGGCTCCGCCGGAGCCGGAAGCGGCACCCGTTCCCGCGCCGGAGCCCGACGCTGAACCTGCGCCTGAGGAGACCGCGTCGCTCGCTCCCGAGCATGCCGCTTCGATCGACTCGCTCGCGCCGGAAAGCATCGTTTCGATCGACTCGCTTGCGCCCGAGCCGGAGGCGGCCCTCCTGGCGCCGGCCGCCCAGCCGCCCGATGCAGCTGTCGATCCGGGCCCCGGAGAGGTCGTGCCGATCGGGTCGCTCGCCCCAGAGGTGGTCGAGATCGCAAGCTTAGCCCCCGATCAGTCCGGGCCCGCACGCGACGAGTTCTCCAGTTGGCTCCAGCGGCTGCGCTAGCCGGGGCGCTCGGGGATTGCGGCAGGCACGCGATCGCCGCTCCCCTTCTTCAGCGACCTACTAGGAACGAGGAGGAAGCGATGCCTTGCGCGACCTTGGTGCCCGCCGCCAGAGCGGCCCGCCGACTTCCTTCCGTGACTTGCTGATGCGCGTCGCCATCTTGCACGGGCCCAACCTGCGCCTGCTCGGGAAACGGGAGCCCGAGGTATACGGCTATACGACGCTGGAGGAGATCGAGGATCGCCTCCATGAGTTGGGCCGGGAGTTGTCGGTCGAAGTCGAGTCGTTCCAGTCGAACGCCGAGGCGGCGCTCCTCGATTTCATCGAGGCCGCATCGCCACGCGTCGACGGCTTTCTGGTCAACGCGGGGGCGCTCACCCACACCAGCGTGGCACTCCGCGATTGTCTGGTCGGTGTGGGGCTACCGTTCGTCGAGGTGCACCTGTCGAACACGGCAGCGCGCGAGCATTTCCGTCACAATTCGTACTTGGCGTCCGTGGCTGGGGGGGTGGTGTATGGATTCGGGCCCGAGAGCTATCTTCTCGGGCTGCGAGGCCTAGCGACGTTGATCGAGAAGAGCGACGGAAAGAGCTGAACGAATACATACATGGCGAGCACGGCGGACTTCAGGAACGGCTTGGTGCTGGAGATCGACGGAACCCTGTGGCAGATCGCGTACTTCCAGCACGTGAAGCCGGGTAAGGGTGGTGCGTTCGTGCGCACCAAGCTCAAGAACGTGCTGACGGGGGCTGTCGTGGAACGAACGTTTCGGGCGGGCGAAAACGTGACGGACGTTCGCCTCGAGCGTCGACCCGTCACCTACAGCTACACCGACGGCCAGCTCTACCATTTCATGGACGCGCAGACGTTCGAGATCATCCCGATCTCAGCCGACGTCATCGGGGGCGACCAGCTTCGCTATCTGAAGGAGAACATGGAGTGCGAGGGACTGGTCCACGAGGACCGCGTGATTGCGGTCGACCTGCCTTTCTTCGTCGAGCTCACGGTTGTCGAGACTGATCCCGGACTGCGTGGTGACACGGCGCAGGGTGGGACCAAGCCGGCCAAGCTGGAGACCGGCGCGGTCGTGCAGGTGCCCCTCTTCATCGAGGAGGGGAATGTTCTCAAGGTGGATCGCCGTGAGGACAAGTACCTGACGCGAGTCGCGGGATGATCGAGCTGGAGTTCCTCGAGAGCCTGATCCGTGCCCTCGACCAAAGCTCCCTCGACTCGATCGAGATCGAGCGTGGCGGCACGCGCATCCGACTCTCGAAGTCACCCGCTCCTGCGCCGATTGTCCTGGGGGGTGGACCGGCGTCGTCGGACCCATCATCCACTCCCGACGAGGCGCCGGGGCCCGCGTCGATTCCTGCCGATGAGCCGGAGGCGGCGAGCCGCTCGGTGGAGATCAAGTCCCCAATGGTCGGCACGTTCTTTCGCTCGGCGGCTCCTGACGCTCCCGCCTATGTTGAACTGGGCACGCAGATCTCCAGGGGGGACACCCTGTGCATCATCGAGGCGATGAAGCTCATGAACGAGCTGGAATCGGAGGTGGACGGCACCGTGGTGGAGATTCTGGTGGAGAACGCGGTGCCGGTGGAGTATGGCCAGGTCCTCTTTAAGATCGATCCCGAGCGCTGAAATCCGCGCATGGCGGCGTCGCGCTTCGGGTCCCCTCGCTGCGAAAGGCAGGAAGCCTTCCTCACTCGGGCCCCCGCGCCCTTCTTACCTTGCACGGATTTGAACGCTCTCGCGGGTGGTAGGCGTTTGCACCGCACCTGCATCCCACTTCGCGGCTAGCCTCCCTTGTTCAAAAAGATTCTGATCGCGAACCGGGGTGAGATCGCCCTGCGCATCATCCGGGCGTGCCACGAGCTGGGCGTGCGAGCGGTAGCAACGTACTCGGAGGCAGACCGTGAGTCGCTGCACGTGCGCTTCGCCGACGAGGATGTGTGCATCGGGCCCGCGCCGGCGTGCGAGAGCTACCTCAACATCCCCAGCATCATCGCCGCTGCCGAGATCACCGGAGCCGAGGCGATCCATCCCGGCTACGGCTTTCTCGCCGAGAACGCCGAGTTCAGCGAGATCTGCGCGCGCTCCGGGATCGTCTTCATCGGCCCTAATCCGGAACAGATCCGCGCGATGGGGGACAAGGCGACCGCGCGGCGCACCATGATCGAGCATGGAGTGCCGACCGTGCCCGGTACGCCCGGGGTGGTGAAGGACCCAGCCGAGGCGACCGCGGCAGCGGCCGAGATCGGCTATCCGATCATGATCAAGGCTTCAGCCGGCGGAGGCGGGAAGGGGATGCGGGTCGCATGCGACCCCGACAGTTTCGCCAAGCTGTTGCAGCAGGCCCAGACCGAGGCGCAGGCGGCGTTCAACGACCCGGGTGTCTACCTCGAGCGAATGATCGAGCGGCCCAGGCATGTCGAGTTCCAGGTGTTCGGCGACTCTCAAGGCCGCATCGTTCACCTCGGGGAGCGCGACTGCTCCGTCCAGCGGCGGCACCAGAAGCTGATCGAGGAGGCGCCTTCGCCCGCGCTCGGCCCAGACCTGCGTGAGCGCATGGGCGAAGCGGCGATCAAGGCTGCAACGGCGATCGACTACGTGGGAGCGGGCACCGTCGAGTTCCTGCTCGAGCCGGGGGGTGACTTCTTCTTCATCGAGATGAACACGCGGATCCAGGTCGAGCATCCGGTCACGGAGGTAACCACCTCGCTGGATCTGGTGAAGGAACAGATTCGCGTGGCGGCCGGACAGCCACTCTCGTTCCCGAAGAGGTCGATCGCCCATCGCGGCTGGGCGATCGAGTTCCGGGTCAACGCGGAGGATCCCGATCGCGGCTTCTCGCCGTCGCCCGGGTTGATCACCACGTTCCACCCGCCCGGGGGCCCCGGGGTGCGGCTGGATACGCACGTGTACTCGGGGTACCGGGTTCCGCCGCACTACGATTCTCTGCTTGCCAAGCTGATCGTGTTCGGAAACACGCGCGACGAAGCGCTCTCGCGGGCACGGAACGCCCTCGGCTCGTTCGTGATCGAGGGGGTCCACACGACGATTCCCTTCCATTCCGATGTCGTGCGCGACGAGCGGTTCATCGCTGGAGACGTGGACACGAGCTTTGTGGATCAGTTCACGGCCGAGCGGGCGGTGGCGAAGCAGGGTCCGTGAAGGCGACCGTCTTCTTCACCCTCCAGGAAGTCGAGGGCCAGGGCCTGCAGGACCAGACGGCCGTAGTGATCGACGTGCTTCGCGCAACGAGCAGCGTCGTAGCGGCACTCGCGGCTGGCGCGGAGGCCATCTATCCGGTCGTGTCGATCAAGGATGCCATCAAGCTGGCGACGTCGCTCGGCCGCAAGGACGCGCTGCTCGCGGGCGAGCGTCGCGGCCACTGGATCGAGGGGTTCGACCTGGGCAACTCGCCTACCGATTTCACGCCCGACAGTGTGGGCGGAAAGCGCGTCGTGATGAGTACGACGAACGGGACGGCCGCGCTCGTGGCGTCGGCCGATGCCGATCGCGTTGTAATTGCGTCGCTCGTGAACCTCTCCGCGGTCGCGGGCAGCGTAGTCGATGCGGAGCGACTCACGATCGTGTGTGCTGGCCGCGAGGAGCAGTTCGCCATCGACGATGCGCTCTGTGCGGGGATTCTGGTGAGCCGGTTGGCCGACCGGCTCGGCGCCGCACTCGAGCTGGACGACGCCGGGAGCGCTGCGCTTGCGCTCGCCAGTAGCTTCACCCCGGACGCGGACTTCCTCATGCGCTGCGCCGGGGGCCGGGCGCTCACCGCAATCGGCCTGGAAGAGGACGTGCGCTGGTGCGCGCGCGTCGACGCCCACCACCTCGTGCCGGAGCTGTCCGACCGCATGATCAGGAGCGCAGGTGGCCCGTAAGAAGGACTCGGGGGCGTCGTCCGCAGAGGGCGGATCGCAATCCGGCGCCTCTGGGCGGCGGCCCCTGCTCGAGCGCGAGCTCCAGCGAGAGCTGCTCGCCATCGCCCTGCTCGCTCTTTCGGTTGTAGTTCTGCTCACGCTCGTGCCCATATCCGCGTTCGGGGACCGTGTAACATCCGGGTTCCCGTCGGGCAACGTGATCGGGCCGGTCGGTGGAGCGATCGAGAACGGGCTTTGGAGGGCGCTCGGGATCTCGGCCCTTCTGGTGCCGCCTTTGATCGCCCTGGGCGGGTTGTACGCGGGCGACTGGCTCGCGCACGGGAGGACGACCACGCGGCTCACGGTCCTCGTGGTCGGGCTCGCGCTCCTGCTTCCGTCCGGTGCCTACGTGGTGGCGCGCGAGAGCCGCGGACCGGGCTGGCTCGGCGCTGCGTTGGGCGGTCCGCTGGTCACGGCGCTCAGCCCCGTGGGCGCGATCATCTTGCTTTCGATGCTCCTGAGCGGCCTCACGGTGATCACCCTCGGCTGGCGACCCCTGAGGCGCGTGAGCGAGGGACTCGTCGCCGCGGGCGGGGCGGTGGGGCGGGGCCTGGCAGCGCTCGCCGCGAGGCGGGCGGCTCGCGCTACGGAAGCCCAGCCGGCGGAGCCGGTAGTGCCCGAGCCGCTTCCGCCGTTCGAGCGCGAGACCGGGCTGGACCCAGGGGAGGGGGAGCAGGCCGCGGAGAACGTCGCGACCGAGCAGGCCGCGGCGACGTCCGCACGGCCCGAACGGGGCCAGCGCACTGAGCGCGCTCCGCTCCTCGCTCCGGCGGAAGCCGAGTCGACCGACCCGTTCGTGGATCGGACCGATCGGCGCGCTCTGGCGACACCCCTCCCGCCGATCGACTTGCTCACTCAGGGTTCTCGCCCGGACCGCTCTGACATGGAAAAAGAGCTGGACCGGCTGGGCGACGTGTTGGTCGAGAAGCTGCGCACGTTCAACGTCGAGAGCCACGTGGGTGGTCGGACGACGGGCCCGGTGGTGACCCAGTTCGAAGTCGTGCCCGCGCCCGGCGTAAAGGTCAACCGCATCGCCAACCTCGACGCCGACCTGGCGCTCGCGATGAAGGCACAGAGTATCCGCATCGTGGCGCCCATACCGGGCAAAGGCGCCGTCGGGGTGGAGATTCCGAACCCGGAAGCCGAGGTCGTGCAGTTACGCGAGATCCTGGAGGCGCGTGAGTTCGGTGGCGCCCGCGGGGAACTCCCGCTTGCGCTTGGGCGCGACCTGACCGGGAAGCCGTACGTCGCCGATCTCGCCAAGATGCCGCATGTGCTGATCGCGGGAGCAACCGGGTCGGGCAAGTCGGTGTGTATCAACACTATCGTCACGAGCCTCGTCTTCCGGCACACGCCGGAGACGCTTCGTCTGCTCATGATCGATCCCAAAATGGTCGAGCTCTCCGCATACGCAGATCTGCCACACCTTCGGCATCCGGTGGTGACCGACCCGCGCGATGCGGCGGGCGTGCTGAAGTGGGCGGTGCTCGAGATGGAGAAGCGCTACGAGCTGCTGTCCACCAATCATGTGCGATCGATCGGTGAGTTCAACAAGAAGCTCGACAACGGCGTCGTTCTCAAGCGTACTCAGGCCGGTGGTCCCGAAGGGGACGAGGACCGTTGGGTCTGGAAGGACGGACCACTCGCCTATGTCGTCGTGGTGGTGGACGAGCTCGCCGACTTGATGATGACGGTCCAAAGCGAGATCGAGAAACCGCTGGCGCAGCTCGCTCAGAAGGCGCGAGCGATTGGAATCCACTTGATCGTGGCCACCCAGCGTCCCTCGGTGAACGTCATCACCGGACTGATCAAGGCCAACTTCCCGACCAGGGTCGCCTTCCGCGTCGCGTCCAAGACCGACAGCCGAACCATTCTGGATCAGAATGGTGCCGAGTCGCTCCTCGGGAACGGTGACATGCTGTTCCTGCCGCCCGGCAAGAGCGAGCCGGCCCGTATACAGGGCGCTTTCATCGCAACCGAGGAGACCGAGAAGCTCCTGGCGTGGTATCGAGCTCGGCGCGATGCCCTGGAAGCCGAGCCCGAAGTCGTGCCCTCGCGCGCCGAGGCCGACATCCTCGAGGAAGTTCGTGCCATAGAGCAACTGGACGGCGCCGGCGTGGAGGAGATTTCGGGCGATTGGGACGATCTTTTCAGAGCCGCCGCCGAGGTGTGCGTCCAGCACGACCAGGGTTCTACGTCGCTGCTACAGCGGCGCCTCAAGATCGGGTACGGTCGGGCTGCGAGGATCGTCGATCAGCTCCACGACGCAGGCGTGCTCGGTCCTCCCGACGGGTCTAAGCCGCGTGAGGTGCTCATGGGCATGAGGGAGCTGGACTCGATGTTTCCGGGCGCTTGAGACCGCGCGATCCCTGTCTCTGCTCGCTCGCACCTTGTGCGCGAGCTGCGCCAGTGGCCGGACCCCGCCTCCCGAGCACCGGGTACGACATTCGGCCTGCATTCCTCCGACCCCTCGATACGTGCGCACCACCGCCCTCGCCGCGTTCGCCCTGACCACCGTGCTCTCCGGGGCGGCGGGGCAAATCGGGTCCGACCCCTTCGCAGTGCTCGAGGAGGCCAGCCGCGTCTATCGAGCAGCGGACGGCGTGTGCGCGGACTTCCGTCAGACCCTAACGGTGCCCCTCCTCGACGAGGATCGCATCGGTCGAGGCAGGCTCTGCAGCCGCCGCCCCGACCGTTTTTCCATGCACTTCACCGAGCCGGCGGGCGACCTGGTGGTTTCCGACGGTACCTGGCTCTGGTTGTATCAGCCGAGCGTGGACGCGAAGCAGGTGCTGCGTGCCCCACTCGCCGGTGGCCCCCGGGGGATCGATTTCTACGCCGAGTTTCTCGATTCGCCGCGCTCCAAGTACCGGGCGGAGCACCACGGTGGCGAGGTACTCGATGGCCACGCAGTGGAGCGTCTCTCGCTCACTCCGATTCGGCCCGCCCCGTATCGGACCGCAGAGTTGTGGATCGACGCGAGAGACGGGCACGTTCGTAGAGTGGTGATCCGCGAGGAGAACGGCTCTGTGCGGACCATCACGTTGGGGGCGATCGCTGTGAATCCGAAGCTTGCTCCGGACCCGTTCAGTTTCACGCCTCCTGCTGGGGCCCAGGTCATAACCCGGTGACGACCGCCCTTACGATCGCCCATCGGTGACGGGGACCACGCGGCGGCGGGACCTGCCCGTCTTTCCACTCACTCCCGACCCGTTGCGACCGGGCGTCTCCCACGATGCCCTTGCGGTGCGTCTGGACATCGACGGCGTCGGCCCCGAAGACGGGCCGCGTGTCGCGCTGGTCACGCTCGGGTGCGACAAGAACACGGTCGACTCCGAGCGTGTGATGGCGGCGCTGGTCACCCAAGGGGCTCGTGTGGTGGGCGATCCCGTCGGCGCCGACGTCGTCATCGTCAACACCTGCGGCTTTATCCAGGCGGCCAAGGAGGAGTCGATCGAGACCATCCTCGACGCATGCCGGCTGAAGGACGAGGGTGACGTGCGCGCTGTGGTGGCGGTGGGCTGCATGGTACAGCGATATGGACCCGAGCTGGCCGCCGAGATCCCCGAAGTCGACCTCTACCTCGGCCTCTCCGAACTCCCCTCGCTGATCCCGGAGCTGCGCGACCGAGGGCTGCTGCCCGACCCGCGGATCCCGCTCATGGAGCGGCCGCTCCGGGTGCTGTCCGGCGAGACCTCACACACCTCGTTTCTCAAGATCAGCGAGGGGTGCGATCACACCTGTGCCTTCTGCGCCATTCCGCTGATGCGCGGGCTCCACCGCTCCGCCCCTCTGGACGAGCTGGTCGGAGAGGCTGCCGCGCTCGGACACCGAGGCGTGCGTGAGATCAACGTGGTCAGCCAGGACACTACTTGGTACGGGCGCGATCTACGCCGTCGCGATCCGAACGCGCCACTTCTCCCTGAACTGCTCGAGGCGCTGCTCGACCGGACGGGCGTCGATTGGTACCGTCTCTTCTACATGTACCCCTCGGGAATCACCCCCGAGCTCGTACACCTGCTGGCCGAGGCCAGCACCCGAACCGACCGCCCCCGCATCGTGCCGTACCTGGACGTGCCGCTCCAGCACGGGAGTGATCGTATGCTTGCGGCGATGCGGCGCCCCGAACGTGGAGCGAGCATCCGAGAGCGGGTTTCGTGGCTGCGCTCGGAGATTGCCGGACTCACCTTGCGCACGACCGTCATCGTGGGCTTTCCGGGCGAGACCGAGGAGGACTTCCGGATCCTCCTCGACCTCCTCGAGGAGCTTCGCTTCGATCGGCTGGGCGCGTTCGCGTACTCGGAGGAGGAAGACACCCCGGCAGCGGCCATGACCGGGCAGGTGCCCGAGGGAATCCGCCGGGAGCGTCTCGAGGAGCTGCTGGACCTGGAACGCGCCATTTCGCTGGAGAGGAATCTCGACCTCGTGGGCTCGGTCCAGACCGCGCTGATCGACCGCCGCGTCGACCACGAGGATCCGGACTTCGTCGCCTGCGCGCGTACCGAAGGCCCGGCGGTCGAGGTGGACGGCGTTACATGGTTGCTTCCGGAAGGGGCCGGAGACGTCGCCCCGGGCGAGTTCGTGCATGTCGAGATCGTGGATGCCGGGGAGCACGATCTGACCGCCAGGGTCGTGGGTGTGGATCCCGGCGCGGGAAAGGGAGTGGGGGCGCAGGCGTGAGCGGTGTCGGCCGCACCGCAGACGAGCTGTGGCAGCGAGCGATGGAGCTGATCCCGGGAGGTGTCAACTCCCCCGTCCGATCGTTCCGCGGGGTCGGCTCGACACCGTTCTTCGTGGATCGCGGGGACGGTCCCTACCTTTGGGACACGGATGGCCGCCGCTACGTGGACTACGTGCTCTCCTGGGGGCCGCTCATCCTCGGGCACACTCCACCGGTCGTGGTCGACGCCGTGCGAGCCCAGCTGGAGCTCGGCACCAGCTTCGGCGCTCCGACCGTCGCCGAGGTCGAGCTCGCCGAGCGCATCGTGCGCCTCGTGCCCGGGATCGAGATGGTGCGGCTCGTGAACAGCGGCACCGAGGCCACTATGAGCGCCCTGCGCCTTGCGCGGGCCGCGACCGGGCGTGACGGCTTGCTCAAGTTCACCGGGTGCTACCATGGCCACGGTGACGCCTTCCTGGTGTCCGCGGGCAGTGGTGTGGCGACGCTCGGCCTCCCAGATTCCCCAGGGGTAACGCGCGGTAGCGCGGGAGACACGGCGGTGGTCCCGTTCAACGACCTGGACGCCGTCGCCGACGTCCTACGGCGCAAGGGTGACGCGATCGCAGCCGTGTTCGTCGAGCCAGTAATCGGCAACGCCGGTCTGATCGAGCCGCTCCCCGGCTTCCTAGAGGGGCTGCAAGCTCTGGCTCGCCGGTACGGTGCGCTGTTGGTATTCGATGAGGTAATGACCGGCTTCCGAGTGGCACTCGGGGGTGCGCAGGCTCGTTTCGGCATCACTCCCGATCTCACCACACTCGGCAAGGTGATCGGCGGCGGTTTGCCGGTCGGTGCGTACGGTGGTCGGCGGGATCTGATGGAGCGCGTCGCACCGGAGGGTCCGGTTTATCAGGCGGGCACTCTGTCGGGCAATCCGCTCGCGACCGCTGCCGGAAACGCGCAGTTGGCGTGGCTGGAGGCCAACGACCCGTATCTGCGACTGGAGCAGGTCGCCCAGCGGGTCGCGCATGGGATCGCATCCGCTGTGCGCGCGGCAGGCCTGCCGGCGAGCGGTTCGGCCGTCGGGTCGATGCTGGGGGTGTTTTTCCGAGAGGAGATTCCGCGATCCTTCGAGGAGGCGAGGACCAGCGACACCAGTGCGTTCGCGCGCTTCCATCGGGCGATGCTCGAGCGAGGCGTGTTCTTGGCGCCGTCCGCGTTCGAGGCGGGGTTCGTGTCCACGGTGCACGGGGAGTCCGAGATCGAGCTGACCCTGGCTGCGGCGGATGAGGCGGCGCGGGTCGCGGCGAATCCCACGGCGGGCTCCTGACGGTCGGTGCTATCACGTTGATCCGAGAGAGGAGGGGTGAGGTGCGGTTGCGAAGGGCGATTCTAGTGTGTTCGATGGTGTTGGGCGTACACCTGGTCCGGGCCGATACGGCGCAGTCCCAGGAGCTCGCCGACTTCGACTACGAGAACCTGGCGTTCAGAGGCTTCGGCCTTGAAGTCGGCGTTCTCTGGCCCGACAAGGTGGAGCCCACGCCGTCGTACGGGGTGCGGATGGACCTCGGATACCTGGGTCCGGGGCTACGCGTCGCTCCTTCGATTACGTACTGGTCGTCGCGCATGAAGGCCGCCGAGGTGGGCGAGTTGGAGGACCGTGTGGACAACCTGATCGCTCGCGCCCAGCCCGGCGCGCCTCCGTCTGCAGTCAGCCTCGGGCCGATCGATTGGTCCGACCTCGCGCTCGCGCTCGACGCACACGTAGTGTGGCGCGTGCCGTATGGATTCCTCACCTTCGCCGGTGCGGGAGCCTCCGTGCACTTCTTGAACGGCGCTGGTGACGCGATCACCGGCACGTTCGTCGAGGATTTGCTGGACTCGGTCTCGGCCGGGTTGGGGCTCCATACTGGAATCGAGTTCCCCGTCTCCGGATCGCTCCGCATCTACGGTGTGGGTCGGCTGGAGCTGCTCGAAGATCTACGCTACGCCGCGGTCCGGGGTGGTTTTCAGTTCCACTTCGGCGGAGCGGCGCCGGGAGAGGAGGGTCCGCAATGATTGCGTCGCGGCGGCCGGTCCGGGTCGGAGTGCTCGGTACCGGTGCCATCAGCCAGATCGTCCACATGCCGATCCTCACGGATCGCCCGGACGTCGAAGTCGTGGCCGTCTCGGACGCTGACCAGCCGAAGGCGAAGGCGATCGCCGGCCGGTTTGGCGTCAAGCGCGTGGTTACCGACCAGGACCTGCTCGAGGGCGAACTCGTGGACGCCGTCGTGATCTCGACGCCGAACCACCTTCACGAGGACCAGGCACTGGCAGCCCTCAAGGCCGGGAAGCACGCGCTGGTCGAGCGCCCGCTCGCGTTCACGGAGCGCGGCGTCGATCGTTTGCTTCGGGCAGCGCGCAAGTCCGGCAAGGTGCTGATGGCCGGCATGAGCCATCGGTTCCGGCCCGATGCGGCGGCACTCGCCTCGTTCGTTGCGGGGGGTGAGCTCGGTCAGGTGTACCAGGTGCGGGGGAGCTGGCTCAATCGGAAGCTCCACCTCACGCGCCCGACCTGGCGGCAGAGCTACGAGCTCTCCGGGGGCGGCGCGCTCATGGACCTGGGCGTGCCCGCCATCGACCTGTGCTTGCATGTGATCGGATACCCCGCGGTCACCCGAGTCCGTGCGATCACGTTCAGCGGTGACTACGAGGTCGAGGACTCCGCGGTCGTGTTGATCGCCACCGACGGAGGACCCGCGGTTTCGGTCGAGGTCACCTGGAGCTTCTTCAGCAGCGAGGATCGTCAGTTCTTCCGGGTGATGGGCACGGAAGGGTCTGCTTCGCTTCCACCGCTCCAGGTCTTCAAGCAGCTGGGAGGGCGCCCGCTGGACGTCACGCCCCATCAGCCCGTACCGCGCGGCGCGGAGAACCCGTACCACGCGGCGTATCGCCGGGAGCTGGACATGTACGTGCGCGCCATGGCCGGGGAGCTCGAGGCGCCGCTCCCGGAAGAGCAGCGCGCGCTCATGGCGGTAATCGAGGCGGCGTACCGCTCCGCCGCCGAGGGTCGGGAGGTCGAGCTCTGAGCCGACCGGCCGGGGCCTCGCGCTTCGCGTCCCAGCGCGTAGCGTGGTGGCCCCGACCCCGGAGCCGCGTTCGCACTGGCCATCATTCCGGCCCTGCCATCGACGTTTGGAGTTGGCTCGGTCGCTCCCATCGCCCGCCCGGCGGTCGTCCAGGAGGCGGCCTCGGCAGACACCATTGCGGGGCCGAGGGTCTTCTTGATCACGATCGGACCGGGCGAGCTGGTGTGGGAGCGCTTCGGCCACAATGCCCTCTGGATCAGCGACCCCGTGAGCGGGGTCGATCTCGCCTACAACTGGGGCATGTTCAGCTTCGACCAGCCGGGCTTCCTCGCTCGACTCCTGCGAGGCACCATGCTCTACTGGATGGCGCCTTTCGAGACCGACGCCATGGTGTCTGCGTACATCACGGACGATCGCTCCGTGTGGAGTCAGGAGCTCGCGCTCACTGCATCCCAGAAGACCGAGCTCCAAGGCATACTCGAGACCAACGCGCTCCCCGAGAATCGCTTCTACCCGTACGACTACTACCGTGACAACTGCTCGACCCGTGTTCGCGACGCGCTCGACTCCGTGCTCGACGGTCGCCTGCGCGCCGCGCTCGAGGGGGCACCGACCGGATCCACGTACCGACGCCACACGAGGCGCCTGCTGGGGGGGATGCCGGCCATGTACACCGGCATTCAGCTCGTCCTCTCGGGCAGGGCGGACCGGCCGATCGACCGGTGGGAGGAGGCGTTCCTGCCCGTCGAGCTGATGGATGCGCTGCGGGACGTCAGCGTGCCGGATGAGGCAGGGGTCGAGCGTCCGCTCGTCCTGACCGAGCGCCAGGCCTACGGTTCGACCGCGGTGATCGAGCCCACCACGGTGCCCAACGCGTTGCCCTGGTTCCTTGCGGTGGGAGCGGCGCTCGCGCTCGCGCTCGTGGCGCTCGCGGGATTCCCGTCCCCGTGGGCCCTCGTTTCGCTCGGCCTGCTCGGGGCAGGGTGGAGCGCCATGGCCGGAGTCGGCGGTGCTGTGCTCGTGGGCGCGTTGTTCACCGATCATGTCTTCTGGTATCCCAACTGGAACCTGCTCCAGGTGAGCCCTCTCTCGCTCGGGGTGGCCGTGCTCGTGCTCCCCCTGCTCGCGCGACGCGCTCCGTCGCGCGGCACCGTCGAGCTGGCGGCCGTGGTCGCAGCCCTGTCGATGCTCGGGCTGGCCGCGCACCTGCTGCCGGGTGTCACCCAGCGCAACGGCGAGATCCTGGCGATGACCGTTCCGGCGAATCTGGGGCTGGCCGCTGCGCTGCTTCGCCTGCGTCGCGGCGGCGACGCGCGGCCCGGCAGCGGATCGCCTCGTCGGTAGCCGTGGCGGGCGAGCCCCCCGGGTTGCTCTCGGTCCGGCGGCTTGCGGGGCCGCTCCTGTCCGGGATGCTCCTGGCGGCGGCGACGCCGCCAGCGGCGTCGCCGATTCTTCCGTTCTTCGTGCTCACGCCCCTTGCCGTGCACCTCGCGCGTCTGCCCGCGGAGTCCGGCGGGGTGCGTGCGTTCGAGAGCGGCGCCCTCGCAGTGCTCGTTCAGCACGGATGGGGGCTGCGTTGGCTCCCGTGGACGATGGGAGCGGTGGCCGGGACGGCGATCGGGTGGACGGCGTTCGCCACGGTCCTGCTCGCGCTCGCCTCCCTCGGAGGTGTCGCGAGCTGGTGTGTGCGTCGGCTGTCGACCGGCCCGCGCGCGCTACCCCTGGCGCTCGCGCTGGCGATCGGCTGGACGGCCCTCGAATGGACCCTTGCCCACCTTCCCTTCGGCCTCGCTTTTCCGTGGGCGCCGATCGGGCTCGGGCTCGTGACGTGGCCGCAGGCGCTGGGGCTGGCCGAGCTCGTGGGTGTGACCGGCGTAACCTGCTGGTTGGCGTTGGTGAACGGCTTGTTGGCAACCGCCATGATCGGTTGGAAGGGCGAACCGACCGGATTCAACCGGATTTCGGCCCGGATTCCGGCCCGGCTTCGGGCGATGGCTCTCGCGACCGGGGTGGTGCTCGTGGTCGGTCCGGGTCTTGTGGGGAGCACGACGTGCTCGCTCACTCGTGACCCGTCCCGTGGCTCATGTGGTCGCGCTCGCACTGGACGTGCCCCCGGCGGGACCGTCTGCTGCGCGAGCCGAGGCCTCGGTTTCGGCCGTGGAGGGGGCGCTGGCTGCGGGGCCATCTCCCGTAGATCTGGTGGTCCTTCCCGAGATGGTCCTTCCCCTGGAGCCGGGCTCCACTGAGAGGTCCGCCCTGGTCAGGCGTCTGCGGACCCAGGCCGACGGGCTCGCGGCGCCTCTCCTCGTGGGTGCGGTCACGACCTCAGGGGGCCGGTTCTTCAACTCCGCCTTGCTCGTGACCGAGTCGGTGCCCGGAACCGCAACCGAGATCGGGGATGAGCCGGACGGGGAGCGAGGCGTGGAGGCGGACCCGGGCGCCAGCGCTGTCCCCGAACCTACGGTGGTGGCCCATAAGCGACGGCTGGTTCCCGGGGTCGAGCGCGGGAACACGCTTGCCCCGGGGTGGCTGGCCCCAGCCACAGCGACGGGGCTACACCCCAGGGGAGGTGGGGACGGTGCTCGCGGTCGGATCGCTGCGTGCCGGCGTGCTAATATGCTACGATGTCGCGTTCGCGGAGGACGCGCGCCGGCTGCTGCGCGGTGGCGCCAACGCGCTAGTCGCACTTTCCAGCGACGCTTGGTTCGGCGGGACCGCGGGCGCGCGACGGGCGGGAGCCGCCCAGCAGATCGCCCACCTGACGCTGCGCGCGATCGAGACGCGCACCGGCGCCGTGCGCAGCGCGAACGGCGGGCCGGCCGTGTCGATCGATCCCGCTGGCCGCGTGCTGACCGTGGGCCCGACCGGCGCGCTCACGGCGCCCGTGAGCGCCACCGCCGAGCCGACCTCATTCGCACGGACGGGTGACCTGGTGGGACCCGGCGCCGCGCTGCTCCTCGTGCTCGCCCTCCTTACCGGTCGCGCGCTTGGGCGTCCGGGGGGCGGCACCGGGAGGACGACGTCGTGGGCACGATCGCCGACGCGCGGCTTGAGCGCCCGGTCAGATGCGAGACTGGACTCCTCAGGCTAGAAAAAAAGGGACGACGACAGGGCAAAGACGGGGAAGAAGGGTGGCCGACAAGATCGTGGCGCTCGGTGGCACTCCCACCACGGTGCCCGCGCCGGTGCCGATCACGACCGACAACCGACGGATGCTCCAACTCGCGCTCCAGTCCGAGCGCGATACCGTCGAACGCTACAAGACGCGGGTGGATCAGGCGGATGCGCTGGGTGAGGTGGCGCTCAAGGTCCGGCTCGAGGACCTGATTGTGGACGAGACGCACCACGCGGGGGGAGATCGAGCGCGTCCTCACCAACTGGAAGAGAGGACCGTCCTTCCCTAATATTCCCGCTGCTTGGGTTCCGGTCGTCAGCGCGGATTCGAGGAGAAGTTTATGAAGCACGGTATCCATCCCCAGGTGAAGAAGACGACGATCGTCTGCGCGTGCGGAAACCGCATCGATACGCTGTCCACTCAGGATGAGATCCACGTCGAGATCTGCTCCGTGTGTCATCCGTTCTACACGGGCAAGCAGCGACTGGTCGACACGGCTGGTCGGGTCGAGCGCTTCAGGCGCAAGTACCAGACCGCGTCGTCCTGAGGCTCCCCGGGCCGGAGCCGTGCGGCCGTGACGACCGAGCGACCGGGATCCGCCCCGGTCGCTCCTCTGCGTTTCGGGCCGTCGACCGCTCCTGATCAAAGCGCCTCCACGTGAAAATCGTTCCGCTGGATGCTCGGCTCGAGCAGCGCCTGGTCGAAGCCGAGCGGCGGTTCGCTCTGCTCGATCAGCAGTTGACCGATCCGTCGGTTCTGCGAGACCACGACAAGCTGCGAGAACTCGGGCGCGAGCGTTCTACGCTCGAGCCGGTCGTGCGCACTGCCGAGGAGCTGCGCCGGTTGGCGGGGGACCTCGAACAGGCGCGTGAGGTTCTTCGCGACGGGGATCCCGAGCTGCGCGACCTCGCCCATGAGGAGGTAGGGGCACTCGAGGGCCGGATGGACGGACTCGTCCGGCGTGCGCGCGAGCTTCTCATACCCAGGGATCCGCTGGAGGACCGCCCCGCGGTGGTGGAGGTACGGGCGGGCACGGGTGGAGACGAGGCAGGGCTCTTCGCCGCCGATCTCATGCGCATGTACTCGCGCTACGCAGAGCAGCAGGGATGGTCGGTCGAGCTGATGAGCCTCTCCGAGGGGATCCCCGGCTCGATCAAGGAGGCGATCTTCACCGTGCGCGGCCGGGGCGCCTACGGAAAGTTGCGCTGGGAGTCCGGAGTGCATCGAGTCCAGCGCGTGCCCGCGACCGAATCGCAAGGTCGGATCCATACCTCGGCGGCATCGGTGGCCGTGTTGCCCGAAGCAGAAGAGGTCGACGTTGGCATCGACGAAAACGATCTCCGCATCGACGTCTTCCGCTCGTCCGGCCCAGGTGGCCAGTCCGTGAATACCACCGACTCGGCCGTCCGCATCACGCACCTTCCGACCGGCCTGGTCGTGAGTTGCCAGGACGAGAAGTCGCAGCACAAGAACAAGGCGAAGGCACTTAAGGTGCTGCGCAGTCGCCTGCTCGATCGCAGGATCGCGGAGCAGGAGGCCGAGCGCGCACGCGAGCGCAAGACGCAAATCGGAACGGGCGACCGCTCGGCCAAGATCCGCACCTACAACTTTCCGCAGAGCCGGGTCACCGATCACCGGATCGGACTCACACTCCACCGGCTGCCCGACGTGATCGCGGGGGACCTGGACGCGCTGATCACCGCGCTGCGCCTGGCCGAGCAGGAAGAGCGGTTGGAGGGCGCGGCCGACTCCGACGAGCGGGCGGGTTCGTGACCGAGCGCGGGCTCGGGAGCACGATCGGGCCCACGGGGGGGATGAGAGCGTCCGTCGAGCTCGGGAGCGGGGGCAGTCCCCGACGATCCGTGGACCGTGCTCCGCCTCATCCGCTGGAGTGCGGAGTACCTCGAGTCGAAGGGGGTCGGGCGTGGTCGCCTCGACGCCGAGCACATGCTTGCGCACGCCCTCGGAACCACCCGGCTCCAGCTGTACCTCCAGTTCGACCGCCCCCTCGAGCTCCAGGAGCTGGCGGCGTACAGGCCACTGCTGCTGCGCCGGGCGCGACGGGAGCCGCTCCAGTACGTGACCGGGCGAGCGGCCTTCCGCGACCTCGAGCTCATCGTCGACACCCGGGTGCTGATTCCGCGCCTGAGACCGAAGTCCTGGTGGAGGTGGTTCTGGAATGGGCTCGAGGCCGGAGTCGGCTGGAGGCGCTCGAGGTGGGCACGGGCAGCGGCTGCATCGCCCTCGCGCTGCTCGCCGAGGGGCCGTTCCACCGCATGGTGGCCACGGACGTCTCCGAGGGCGCTCTGGCCGTGGCGGCCGCGAACGCGGAGGCGGCGGGCCTCGCCGACCGGTTCGAGCTGCGCTCCGGGTCGCTGTGGGAGCCGCTCGCCCCCGATGAGCGCTTCGATCTGGTCGTCTCGAACCCACCCTACGTCGCCGACGCCGAGGCGGCCGCGTTGGAGGCAGAGGTGCGCGACTGGGAGCCGTCGGGGGCGCTCTTCGCCGGTCCCAGAGGGCTCGAGTTGCTGGAGGACGTGGTGCTCGGCGCGGGGGAACGACTCCGGCCAGGGGGATTGCTGGCGCTCGAGGTGGGGCTCAGTCAGGCAGATTCCGTGGCCGCGTCGATTCGGGCGGTCGGCGGTTTCGCGACCCCCCGCGTACGCCGCGATCTCGCCGGGCACCCGCGCATCGTCACAGTCCGGAGGGGGTAGGCGAGAACTTCTCGCAGGTCACGACCCAGGGGAGAAAGTCACATGGCGGTGCACCTGGAAAAGGCTAAGGATCTAGGAGACTCGCTCGGTCGCACCGACGAATACCAGGCCGTGAAGCGAGCGATCCAGACGGCCGACGACGACCGGGATCTGGTCACCCTGCGGGGCGAGCTCGAGCGTCTCGAGGCGGGGATCGAGGCCAAGCTCCGGGCCGGGCAGGAACCGGACCCCTGAGACGGCGTCGGCGTACGAGGGGGCGGTCGGCCGCCTCCAGTCCAACCCCAGCTACCAGCGCCTGGTCGCGGCCCAGTCGAACTTCGACAAGCTAATGACGCGCGTGAACCAGGCGATCGCCCAGGGGATGGAGGAAGGGGACCAGAGCCGGATCGTCCTCGCGTGAGCCGACGCGGCCTCGAGGCGCTGCGGCTTCCCGCCTACCGCGTCCTCGATCCGCTCACCGACTGGATGGTGCGGCGACGGGTGCACCCGAACCTCCTCACCACGCTGGGATTCCTGGTGACCGTGGTCGCCGGCGGATTCTATGCGGTGGACCATGTGCGTACGGCCGGCGGCCTAGTGTTGTTGGGGGGCGTCTTCGACGTCTTCGACGGGCGGGTCGCGCGGCTGAGCGGGCTGGCCTCCAAGTTCGGGTCGTTCTATGACTCCACGCTCGACCGGATCAGCGAGGTGGTGGTCTATCTCGGGCTGCTCAGCTTGTACAACCGGTACCAGACGGATCTGACCGACATCACCATGATCTACCTGATCCTGCTCGCCATGGCGGGATCGCTCATGGTGAGCTATACCCGGGCGCGCGCGGAGGCGCTCGGCCTCGATTGCAGGGTGGGTTTCATGCAGCGTCCCGAGCGGATCGTGCTGCTGGGAGGGGGGTCCCTGTTGTTCGGGTTGATGTGGGAGGGCAAGGTCATCAGCATCGTCATCATCGTCGTCGCGCTGCTCACGAACATTACCGCCGTGCACCGGATCGTGTGGGTGCAGCGCCGGGCCTCGGGAGTGCCCCTCGAGGGCCCCGAACCTCCCCGGATGCATCCCACGGACCGCGGCGCGACCCGCGCGTCGTAACGACGTCAACCGAGGAAGCGAGGATATCGTGAGGGAACGTCCGAAGATCCGCCCCCCCGGGGGCAAGCTCGGCGTGCTGCTCCCGGGGTTCGGCGCGGTGGCGACCACCTTCGTCGCAGGGGTCGAGGCGGTGCGGAAGGGGATCGCCAAGCCGATCGGATCGGTGACTCAGATGCAGACGATCCGGCTGGGGAGGCGCACCGAGGGGCGGACGCCGCTCGTCAAGGACTTCATCGGCCTGCCCGGGCTCGACGACCTCGTCTTCGGCGCCTGGGATCCGTTCCCCGACGACGGGTACGAGAGCGCCGTCAAGGCAGGGGTTTTCGATCGGCACGAGCACCTCGAACCGATCAAGGGCTTTCTGCAAGGCGTAAAGCCCATGACCGCGGCCTTCGATACGCACTACGTGAAGAAGCTCGACGGGCCCAACGTGAAGAAGGGCAAAACCAAGCGGGACCTTGCGGAACAACTTCGGGACGACATCCGCGCTTTCAAGAAGTCCAGCGGAGTGGATCGCATGGTCATGGTCTGGTGCGGGTCCACCGAGATATTCATCCGTCCGGGCCGAGCACACGAGACACTGGCGACGTTCGAGAAGGCGATGGACGACAACGACCCGGCGATCGCTCCCAGCATGCTGTACGCGTATGCCGCGATCATGGAGGGGGTGCCCTACGCGAACGGTGCTCCCAACCTGTCGGCGGACTTCCCCGCGCTCGAGCAGCTCGCGATCGAGCGCGGCGTACCGATAGGCGGCAAGGACTTCAAGACCGGGCAGACTCTGCTGAAGACTGTCCTCTCACCCGCCTTCAAGGCGCGCATGATCGGAGTGTCTGGCTGGTACAGCACCAACATCCTTGGAAACCGAGACGGCGAAGTTCTGGACGACCCCGAGTCGTTCAAGACCAAGGAGGAATCCAAGCTGGGAGTGCTCGAGCACATCCTTCAGCCGGACATGTACCCGGAGCTCTACGGCGACATCTTCCACAAGGTCCGGATCAACTACTACCCTCCTCGCGGCGACAACAAGGAGGGCTGGGACAACATCGACATCTTCGGATGGTGCGGCTATCCGATGCAGATAAAAGTGGACTTCCTCTGTCGTGATTCGATCCTTGCCGCGCCGATCGTGCTCGACCTCGCCCTCCTCTTCGACCTGGCTCAGCGCTCAGGCATGAAGGGGATACAGGAGTGGCTTTCGTTCTATTTCAAGAGCCCTCAGACAGTGCCCGGCCTGTACCCTGAACACGATCTGTTCATCCAGCACATGAAGCTCAAGAACACGCTGCGCTGGCTGGGGGGAGAGGAGCAGATCACCCACCTCGGGCTCGAGTACTACGACGACGCGGGCGACTGACGGCGCCGGCCTCTTCCTGGTGGTGGAGGGGGTCGAGGGGGCGGGTAAGACCACCCAGACCGTGCTGCTCGCCGAATGGCTGCGCCGCCACGGGCGCGCCGTGACGGTTGCTCGCGAGCCGGGTGGTACACCGATCGGAGAAGCCGTGCGGAGCGTGCTGCTCGATCGCGCGGACCTGGAACCTCCGGCCGAAACCGAGCTCTTGCTCATGCTGGCTGCGCGCGCTGCGTTCGTGAGGCAGGTGGTCCGACCCGCACTCGAACGCGGTGAGATCGTCGTGGCCGACCGCTTTTCGCTGTCCACGTTCGCGTACCAGGGGTACGGGCGTGGGCTGGACCTCTCCGGGGTTCGGAGGCTGGACGCTTTCGCGCGTGGCGGGGTGGTCCCGGACCTGGTGCTGTTGCTGGACCTTCCCACCGGGGAGGGGGCGCGCAGGCAGCGAGCTGCGGGAAAGGGGAGCGATCGGATCGAGCGCGCCGGTTCCGACTTCCACGATCATGTGGCGGCCGGCTATCGTACGCTTGCCCACGCGGGCACGCTCGAAGACTCCGGGGGCGCCCGAGTCTGTGTGGTGGACGCCCTGGGAACGCCGGACGCGGTACAGGGGCGCATGCAGGCCGCCCTGCGGAAGGGGTTCCCCGGAACGTTCATGCCGACGGGGGACTAGCACACATCGGGGCGGCTCATCGTCGCCCGCGATCGTCACGGATGCAGGCGCTGCCGGCGCCGCGGGGGACTGGATGAGAAGCACGCGCTCGATTCTCGCACCGATGGTGGTTCTTGCCATCGCCGTGGCAAGCGGTGGCTGGTTTCTCCAGGAGGGGGTCGATCAGGGGCAGAACGTCTACTTCCAGGCGCGCCTGTTCCAGGAGGTCGTCGACCGGATCTCCGGGGACTACGTCGACGACGTCGAGAGGGACGTCTTGTACCAGTCTGCCATAGACGGGCTCATCCAGGAGCTCGGTGACCCCAACAGCTCGTTCCTCGAGGCCGCGGAGTACGAGAATCTCCGCATCCGCACGCAGGGGGATTACGGTGGGGTCGGCCTGGAGATCACCGAGCGTGACGGCTTCGTCACCGTGGTGGCTCCGATACCCGGGACGCCCGGTGCGCGTGCGGGCCTCCTTCCCGGCGACCAGTTCGTCGAGATCTCCGGGCGTCCGGCCGATGGGTGGGACTCCGACCAAGCCGTCGAGCTGCTCCGGGGAGAGCCCGGAAGCGATGTCGACGTGAAGGTGCGCCGTATCGGCATCGACCAGCCGATCCGGTTCACCCTCACGCGCGAGCAGATTCGCCTCAAGTCGGTGCCATTCGCTTTCCGCCTTCCGCAGGGGATTGCCTACGTCCCGCTCAGAGTCGTGCGCGAGACCTCTTCGGACGAGTTGCGCGCGGCGCTCGACTCCCTGGCCGAGGACGGTGCTCTCGAGGGGGTCGTTCTCGATCTACGCGGCAATCCGGGCGGCCTCCTCGAGCAGGGCATCGCCGTTTCCGACCTCTTCCTCTCGCGCGGAGCCGGGATCGTCGAGACCCGTGGACGTGGCAACCGGGCGACAGAAAACTTCAAGGCTTCAGGTGGCGACAGTTACGAGGGCATCCCGGTCGCGGTGTTGGTGGACGAGTACAGCGCGAGCGCCTCCGAGATCATCGCCGGGGCGCTTCAGGACCACGACCGCGCCCTGGTCGTGGGCATGCCCAGCTTCGGCAAGGGCTCCGTGCAGACGCTCTTCCGCTTGAGCGGCGGCAACGTGCTGCGGCTGACCACGGCGCGCTGGTACACACCGGTCGGACGCTCGATCGAGAAGCCCCACGACGAGCAGGTCGCGGCGCGCGAAACCGGCACGCGCACCTTGGAGGGGCCGCTCACGTCGTCCCCGTCGCTGACCGATCGGCCCGCCGTGCAGTCTCGGGGAGGTCGCACCCTGTACGGCGGCGGCGGGATCATTCCTGACGTGGTGGTGATGGCGGACACGCTCACCACGCGCGAGCAGGAGGCTGTGCGTGTGCTCTTCGAGCAGGCGGGCGCGGTCCAGGTTGCGCTCTTCGACTTCGCCGTACTTACCATCCAGGAGCGTCCCACGATGGGCATGGACTTCACCATCACCGACGAGGACTTGAAGCAGCTGTACGCCACGCTCGGAGAGGACGTTCGTGCCCTGGTCCATCCCGACGACTTCCAGAAGGCCGCACGCTTCGTGCGGTACCAGCTGGAGCGGCAGATCGCCCTTCAGAAGTGGGGTGAGGCCGGCGAGTTCCAGCGTCGGGTCCCCTACGACCGGCAGCTGCAGGCAGCCCTCGACGCCGTCCGCCGCGCCGATTCACCCGAGGCGCTGCTCCAGCTGGGCGACGACCCCCCTCCGGGGGCGCCTACCGCACGTTCCGCGGGTACCGCCCGGGCCGGCGGTCCCTGATCCCGGGGCGTCGTGACCTCGGGGGCGACGGGGGCGCGGTCGCCTCCGACGGCATTCCCCGGGGCCTGGCCGGATCTCGCATGGCCGGGCCCGCTCGGGTGCACGATCGTCCAGGCAGGGTCCGGATCGTCCCGAGAGCGGCCAGAAACGCGCAAGCGACCCGCAAGCGACGCGCGAGTGACGCCTGAGTCCCGCGTGAGCGGAGGCGACCCCTCCGCCGGCGCGCGCGCCGATCCAAGCGGACGCCGCGCGCGACTCCGACTCTGTGCCGCCCTCGCCCCGCGTGCAGACGCCGCAATGGCGGCCTCCATGAATGCCCTGCGCGACGCGCCCGATCCCACCGCCGTCAAGGAGGCGCTTCTTCAGGGCTACCTCATCCTCGGTTATTCGGTCGCACTCAATGCGCTCGCGCGCTGGCGGGAGATCTCCGGCCGCCCCGCGTCGGCCCCGCCGGAAGATGACTGGACGGGGTTGCCGCAGCGCGGAGCCGACGTCTGCCGCAGGGTGTACGGGGGCGCCTACGGAGGGCTGCGGAACAACGTGCGGGCGCTTCACCCCGATCTGGAGCGATGGATGGTAGAGGAGGGATACGGCAAGGTGCTCGGCCGCGAGGGTCTCGACCTGGCGGAGCGTGAGCTCTGCGTCGTCGCGATGCTCGCCGCGCTCGCGGAGGCGGCGCGCTTCACCGAGCCCGCGGTGCGCTCCCCTTGTTCAGCGACCTGCTAGGGTCCCGATGCTGTTCATCGATCGTGCGGTCGTCGAAGTCACCGCTGGAACGGGCGGCTCCGGATCGGACGCTTTCCGGCGAGAGAAGTACGTGCCGCGCGGCGGACCGGCAGGCGGTGACGGCGGGCGAGGAGGCCACGTGGTCCTCGAGGTCGATGCACAGCTGTCGACGCTGCTCGACTTCTCCTATCAGAAGCACTACCGGGCCGAGCGTGGCGGGCATGGTCAGAGCAGCAACAAGACGGGCAGGGACGGTGAAGACCTCGAGCTTCGCGTGCCCCCCGGGACGGTCGTCCGTGATCAGACCACCGGCGAGGTGCTGGGCGAGTTGATCGAGCCCGCCGAGCGACTGGTCGCTGCTCGTGGAGGACGTGGGGGACGTGGGAACGCGCGGTTCGCCACCGCTACCCTACAGGCCCCCACCCGGTGGGAGCCGGGCGAGGAGGGCGAGCACCGCGTGCTCGAGCTCGAGCTCAAGCTGCTCGCTGACGTAGGGCTGGTCGGCGAGCCGAACGCCGGCAAGTCGACGTTCCTCGGGGCGGTGAGCGACGCCCGCCCCCGCATCGCGGACTATCCGTTCACCACCCTCCAGCCGAACCTGGGCGTAGTCAGCCTCGCAGACTTCCGTACGTTCGTGATCGCCGACATTCCCGGGATCATCGAGGGGGCACACGAAGGGAAGGGGCTCGGCCTCCAGTTCCTCCGCCACGTCGAGCGTACACGCACGCTGGCGCTCCTGGTGCCGGTGGATAGCGGCGACCCCCAGGCCGAGTACGACCTGCTGCGGCGCGAACTGGGCGGTCATTCGCGGTCGCTGGCTCGCATACCGCACTGTCTGGTCCTCACGAAGACCGACCTGCTCGGTCCCGGGGCGTCGCTTCCCCCAGTCACGGCGCCCGACGCCTGGGGTGTGTTCGCGGTCTCGGCGGTCACCCGCCAGGGCCTCCCACCGCTACTCGAGGCGCTCTGGGCGCAGACGCGCGAAGTCGTGCGCGCCGACCGTGAGGGCGAGGAGGAAGAGTGGTGGACTCCCTGAGAGACGGCCCGTACGAGCACACTGACCGCGATACGGATCGGGAGGTGGAGCGGGCCCAACGCGAAGAGGCCGAGGCGCTCCTTCTGCTCCAGCGGCTTCCAGGGCTGGCCGACCGCGGGATCGGGCGGCTGGTGGCGCACTTCGGGTGCGGACGCGCCGCGCTCGACGCCCCCGACCACGAGTTCGCATCCGCGCTGATCCAGGGGGACGGGGAAGCGAGCGCCGGTGGGCCGGGAGACCGCGCGGGGGACCGGGGCCGACGGCTCGCCGCCGGGCGGGGTGCTGCCCCCGATCGGGCCGCGGTCGCCGACGCGCTGCAGCGGGCGGACGCGTGTGGCGCTCGCGTAGTTCCCCTGGGTGTGCCGTCCTATCCGGCTCGGCTTCTGGCGCTGCCGGACCCCCCTCCGGTCCTCTTCCTGCGGGGGCTTGAGTCGCTGCTGGGTCCGGCTGCCGCCGCGGTTGTCGGCTCCCGGCGAGCCAGCGAATACGGGCTCCGCACCGCAGCCCGCTTCGCCGCAGGGTTGGCGCGACAGGGTGTGGTGGTGGTGAGCGGGTTTGCGCTCGGAATCGACGGCGAGGCCCATCGCGCTGCGCTGGATGCGGGAGGTGGCACGATTGCGGTGATGGGTGCCGGACCGGACGTCGTGTACCCGCGAGCGCACTCGCACCTGCTGCAGCGACTGGTGAGCGATGGACTGCTCGTGACCGAGTTCCCTCCGGGAACGGCTCCTGCGCCCCACCACTTTCCCCGCCGCAACCGCATCATGGCCGCACTCGCCGGAGCCGTCGTCGTGGTAGAAGCGACGGAGCGCAGTGGCGCGCTGATCACGGCGCGGCACGCCCTCGATCTGGGCCGCGAGGTGCTGGCGGTTCCCGGTCTGATCGATGCGCCGACCAGCGCCGGCGCGAACGGGCTTCTGCGTGACGGGGCGCATCCCGCCCTGGGAGTCGAAGAGATTCTCCGAGCTCTGGGACTCGACACGGTTGGAGACGGATCCGCGGAGGGCTCGGTGAGAGCATCGGTCCCCGTGGCCACCGGAGACCCTGCCGCGGTCCTTTCCGCGTTGGAGCACACCCCGGCGGGCGTCGACGAGGTGGCTTCCAGGAGCGGGCTCGGGGCGCGGCGCACCCTCGTGGCGCTGTCCCTGCTCGAGCTTGACGGCTGGGCGATTCAGTGCGGCGGCGCGCGCTTCGCGCGCCGGGTCTGACGATGGCCGCCCCCCTCGACCACTCGACCTTGCCATCACCGGGCCGCTCGATGGTGCGCTCAGTGTATGTGCACGCACCCTTCTGCGCGCGTCGTTGCCCTTATTGCGACTTTGCGGTGCAGGTTCGGCGCGTGGGAGATCCGACGGCCTGGACGCTCGCGCTCGCGGGCGAGCTGCGAGCCCTCGCCGAGGAGGGGCGCTTTGCGCTCGCACCTAAGCTCGACACCATCTACGTGGGCGGGGGGACGCCGTCGTTGCTCGGTCCCGAATCGATGGCGGCCCTCGCCGAGCTGATCGGCCTAGAGCGAACGCGGGCTCCCGGCGTCGAGTGGACCGCCGAGGCCAACCCGGAGAGCTTCACCACGGAGGTAGCCGCGGGCTGGTACGCGGCGGGCGTGAACCGACTGAGCCTGGGCGTACAGAGCTTCCACGAGCCGACCCTCGCGTGGATGGGGCGGATGCATGGGGCGGAGGGAAGCCGCGCCGCGGTCGCCACTGCGCGCGCGGTCGGGATCGACGACGTGAGTATCGATCTGATCTTCGCTCTCCCGGACGGAGCGGCCTCGGACGGCGGCGGAAGAAGCTGGGACGCAGACCTCGACGAGACGCTCGCCCTGGAGCCCTCGCACATCAGCCTGTACGGTCTCACGGTCGAGTCGGGCACGCCGCTCGCGCGCGGCGTGGCCGAGGGGCGGATCGCGACCGCGAGCGAGGAACGCTACCGAGACGAGTATCTGCGCGCGTGCGAGCGGCTCACGTCGGCGGGATACGTGCACTACGAGGTCTCCAACTTTGCGATGCCCGGGAACGAGTCACGACACAACCGCGTCTACTGGGAGGGAGGCGCGTACCTGGGGCTCGGGAACGGCGCGCACAGCTTCTCCGAGCCGCTGCGGCGCTGGAACGTGCGCGCATGGGATGAATACGCTCGGGTCACCGGGGCCGGCCGGCTGCCGGTCGCGGGCGAGGAAACAGTGAGCCCGGACGCTGCGCGGCTCGAACGGATTTGGCTCGGGCTCCGTACCGACCGGGGGCTCCCGTGGGGTGACCTGGCTGCGTCCGCCGACGATCTCGCGGCCCGATGGGTCCGCCACGGCTGGGCCCGTCGTGAGGCCCAATCGGGGGATGAGCGGCTGCGCCTCACCGCGGAGGGTTGGCTCCTCCTGGACGGTCTGTCGGTGGAGCTGGAAGGCACGCTCGCCGGCCGCCACGGAATCACCCCTGAGCAGGAGGATGGGGTCCGGGGGATACACGATCCTTGACGACGATGCCCCAGCCCCGAGATTCGGAGGGGGAGCCCGGCCCCCCCCTGGTCTTTCGTTCAGCTCCGACCCCGCGCCAAGGGAAGCGCCGGCGCGGGTTTTTCAGGCCGGAGCACCTGGCAGTACTCGAGCCCCTCTGCTGATATGAACAGCGAAGGCGAACAGGCGGGAAAGGAGCGGACCCACGCGGAATCCGATCTCTCCGAGCGAGAGCGGCGGGTTCTGGATGCGGTGGTACGTATCTACGTAGACACGGCTGAGCCGGCCGGCAGCCGCACGATCTCTCGCAAGTTCGAGTTGGGCGTCTCGCCCGCCACGGTCCGCAACACGATGAGCGACCTGGAGGACAAGGGATACCTCTTCCACCCCCACGCCTCCGCCGGCCGGGTCCCGACCGATCTCGCCTACAGGTTCTTTGTGGACGAGATGATCCACCCGGCCCGTCTGAGCGAGGTCGAGCGCGAGGTACTGGCCCGAGAACTCGACCCGCTCGCATCGTCTGCGGTCGAGCGGCTGGTCCGACGCGCTACGCGCGCCCTCTCCGTGCTCTCCGCGGAGCTCGGGCTCGCAATCTCGCCGCGGCTACGCGACGCGGTGCTCGAGAAGCTCGACCTCATTCCGCTGTCGACCGAGAAGGTGCTGATGGTCGCGACCCTCGGTGGAGGGCTCGCGCGCACGGTCTACATCGATCTGCCCGGTGAGGTGCCGCGGGATACCCTGACGACGGTCGCGTTGGTGCTGAACGAGCGCTTAGCGGGTCTCACCCTCGACGAGATCCGCAGCAGCCTCCCGGAGCGACTGCGTGACGCGTGGGGTGACGATGCGTCGTCCACCGAGCTGATGAACATCTTCATGCAGGCTGGCGCCGAGCTCCTGAACCCGCTGACCGTCGACGTCCCGGACGTCCATCTGGGACAGACCAGCGTGCTCGCCCAGCAACCCGAATTCCAGGCTGGCGAGCGGCTGAAGGGCCTGATCGAGCTGACCGAGCGGCAGGAGCTGCTCTCATCGGTACTCGGCAGCCGCGAGCACCCGGCGGGACTCCAGATAACGATCGGTGGCGAGCACGGTGCCGCGCCGCTCACCGACTTCACGCTCGTCACCGCCGAGTACCGCGTGGGCGGCCTCAAAGGCGTGATCGGGGTGATCGGTCCGACGCGCATGCCCTACGAGAAGGTGATTGCGATTGTGGATTACACCTCCACGCTCGTGAACCGAATCCTGGCGTCCTGATCGGAGATTATGGCCGACTACTACGACCTTCTCCGCGTGGGACGCGACGCTTCCCCCGACGACATCAAGAAGGCCTACCGCAAGCTTGCGCTCCAATACCATCCCGATCGCAACGAGGGATCGCCTGATGCCGAGGAGCGCTTCAAGGAGGTCACGCGCGCCTACGAGGTGCTCCGGGATCCCGATCAGCGCTCGGTCTACGACCGATTCGGCGAGGCTGGTCTCCGGCGCGGAGGTGGGGGCGCGCCGGGATTCGACTTCGGCGACGCCCTCGAGGTTTTCATGCGCGACTTCGGCGGCTTCGGTGGGTTGGGAGACGTGTTCGGCAGCCGTCGCGGACAGGGCCAGGGATCGACCCGTGGGCAGAACCTGCGCGTCAAGCTTCCGCTGACGCTCAACGATGTCGTCCACGGGGCGAAGCGTACCCTCAACGTGCCTGCGCTCGATCCGTGCGATCTCTGCGTGGGCACGGGTGCCGAGCCGGGCACCCAGCCGCAGTCGTGCACGACCTGCGGGGGCAGCGGCGAGGAACGGCTCGTCCAGCGCTCCGTGTTCGGGCAACTCGTCAGCGTACAGCCTTGTCGCGCTTGTCGCGGCCAAGGGCAGGTGATCGGGTCGCCCTGCCGGCGCTGTCACGGCGAGGGTCGGGTGAGGGGGGAGAGCGAGGTCGAGGTCGAGATTCCGGCCGGGGTCAGCTCGGAGAACTTCATCACGATGCGCGGTCGAGGGAACGCGGGCCCACGCGGAGGCCCACGGGGTGACCTGATCGTGATGCTCGAGGTCGCCGAAGACCCACGTTTCGTCCGGGAAGGCGCCCAGCTGTTCGTCCAGCTACCCGTCACCGTCGGCCAGGCGGTGCTCGGGGATGAGGTGGAGGTTCCCACCGTGGACGGTACGGCACGGCTCCGGATCCCGCCCGGCACTCAGAGCGGCGAGCTGCTCCGCCTCCGGGAGCAGGGCGTACCGGAGCTGGGAGGCGGGCGGCGCGGCGATCAACTCGTGCGCGTGCTCATCTGGGTTCCCGAGCGGCTCTCGGCGGAGCAGGAGCGGCTCTACCGCTCACTCAAGGAAGTGGAGGATCCGGCCCCGGATCAGATGGGGGACCGGAAGGGGTTCTGGTCCCGAGTGAAGGAGGCGTTCGGGAGCGGATGAGTCCAGCGCGGGGCTTGTCTGGCCGCTGGCTCGAGGTTCGCGCTCGTCGGGAGGGCCGCGCGCGCGTCGCCATGGCCCGCTCGGGAGAGTTGTCGGAGGACGACGGCGTTTTGCCCGACGGGCTCATTGAGCTCGGTGGGCGAGCGGTCGAGGAGCGGGACGGCTGGCTGGTGACCCACGTTCCCGAGCCCGTCGACCTGGATGGCTTCAAGGCCGGTGCCGCGGCTCGCCTCGAACAGGTGATCGGCGCTCCCGTCACGATCGTGTATGCCTGGCGTGACCCGGAGGACTGGGCTGAAGCCTGGAAGCGGGGATTGGGCCCCCGTCGCATCACGCCGCGCCTGTGGGTGACCCCGTCGTGGGAGGAGGAAGACCTCCGCGCACGCTTGGAACCCGGTGAGACGGTGGTCGTGGTCGATCCCGGCATGGCCTTCGGTACCGCCGAGCACGGCACGACCCGCGGCGCGCTTCGGCTCCTGGATCGGGCGCTCCGACCGGGCGCGCGGGTGCTCGACGTGGGCTCCGGGTCCTCGATCCTCGCCGTCGCTGCGGCGCTGTTGGGCGCGCGCGAGGTGATCGCGGTCGAGGGTGATCCGCTCGCGACCGAGTACGCTCGCGAAAATCTCTCGCGCAACGGCGTGACCGAACGGGTCCGTTGGGTGGAGCGATGGGCCGACGCCGATCTCCTCCGTTCTCTCGGTCCCGCCGACGGCGTGCTCGCCAATATCGAGAGCGGCGTGTTGCGGCCGCTGCTCCGGGCATTGCGGGACGCGCTCCGCGGGAACGGCTGGGCGATCCTCTCAGGGCTCCTCGCGGAGGAGTGGGAGGCGTTCGTAGGTGAGGCGGAGCACGCGCGCCTGGTCCTGACGGATGTCGACGCGGACGGCGAGTGGCGCTCGGGCTGGTTCGTTCGCGCGGTCTAGCTCAGCGCTGGCCGTTCCTTCCGCATCCGGCTGGCCCGGCACAGCCGCTCGCTCTCACGGACCATCGCCAGCCAGCGCGCCAGGTCGGTCATCGAGCGCTCGTCCAGCGTGCGCCCGAGATGGATCATGCTCGCCTTGAGCCGCCCGAGCGGGTCGCGAGCGGGGTAGCCGGTCGACGGTCCGAGCGGCACTACCCAGCGTTCTCCGACGGGGGCCGCTGGGGGTTCGCCCATTCCCCGTCCGCTCTGTCGGATAGGGGCTGCACGCCAGGGACCTCGCCACGGGTCTAGCAGGCGGAAGAGGTCCGGCCTCTCTTGCAGCGCGCGAAGCAGCACGCCTGTGCCCACCACCCCGCCGCCGGTGCGCACCTCCTCGGTCAGCTCCTGGAGGGGCAGGGCGGGGGAAGAATGGTACGCGAGGCTCTGCGCGGCCCGTTGAGCTAGGGTCTCCATCGACGTCTCGGGTGCGGGTGGACGGGGGGAGACCGACAGTCGTGATCGAGGGTGTGCGGGAACATGGTCCGACCGGCCTCATTGCAGGCGGGGGCCCTTCGGGGCAGTTTGGCGGTCTTCGCCTTGGCCCGCGGCCCGGCTTCCCTTTCTCAGCGACCTGCTAACCAATCCGGGAGCGAACGTGTCCGACCCGAGCTGTTTGTTTTGCCGCATCGCACGCCGGGAGATCCCCGCCCAGATCGTGCATGAGGACGACGGACTTGTGGCGTTCCGGGACATCGACCCAAAGGCGCCCACGCACCTCCTGATCATCCCCAGGGACCACGTCGCCACGCTGAACGACCTGGAGCCACGCCATCGTGACGTGTTGGGCGACATGCATCTGCTGGCTCGCGAGCTTGCGCGCGTCGAGGGGGTCGCGAGCGGCGGTTGGCGGGTCGTGATGAACTGCGGATCCGGGGCCGGCCAGTCGGTGTTCCACGTCCACATGCATCTGCTCGGCGGTCGCGCGCTGGGGTGGCCGCCCGGATAGTGTCGCGGTTAGCTTTTTTCGTGGCCGACCCTCTCATGACCCGCCTGCAGGCCGATCTCAACCGGGCCCGCAAGGACCGGGACCGGGCCCGTACTCTGGTCCTCTCGACCACCCTCTCCGACGTCCGGAACCGAGAGATCGAGAACCGCCGGGATGCGTCTGCCGAGGACGTGATCGCGGTGCTTTCACGCGCCGTCAAGCAGCGTCGTGAGGCGTCGGAGCAGATGCGCGCCGGCGGTCGCGAGGACCTCGCCTCGAAGGAGGACACGGAGGCGGGGATCCTTCAGGGCTACCTGCCCGAGGCGCTGTCGGAGGACGAGGTTCGTACCCTGGTGCGCAAAGCCGTCGAGGGTGGAGCCGATCAGATGGGTGCCGTCATGGGAAGTATCATGCCGAGCATCCGAGGCCGCTTCGACGGCAGGGAGGCCAACCGAATCGTCCGGGAGGAACTCTCCAGGTGACCGGACCCGGCCGCCTCGGCAAGGGTCCCAGGGGGGCGGGTGCCTCGGCCACCCCTGACCTTCCCACGACGGGCGCGGGCCTCCGGGCCGGCGCCCGTTTCGCATCGGACCCGGCCCGCGCGCGCGGGGCCGAACCCGGGCGTGCGGCGCAGCGGTTCATGGCGCCGGGTGATCCCGCGGAGGCGAACGACGTCCGCGCTGCAGCCTCGCCGACAAGGGGTGGCTCCCGCCCGAGGGTACGGCGCATCGGCGACCGCTTGCTCCGGACCTGCTTCCCATGAACGCACACGCGCTCTCGGTGCTCGAGTACCGGGCCGCGCTGGCCGTGGTGGCTGGGCGTGCGGCGAGTCTCCTCGGCCGCGCCGCGGTCGAACGCCGGATGCCGTCGAGCAACCCGGACGAGGTCCGCGCCGAGCTCGCGCGCGTGACCGAGACCCGGCGCTTCCTCTCCGATCGGCTAGCCTGGAGTATGCCGACCGTTCCCGATGCTGGAAGCGGGCTCGATCGCCTGGCGGTACCGGGGAGCGTGCTCGAGCCCCTGGAGCTGCGGGCCGTTGCCGTTCTACTGCGCTCGTCGGCGTCGCTCGCTCGTGAGTTGGACGAGAACGCTGGACGCTACGGACTCCTCGACGACGTGCGGGCGTCGCTGCACGAAGATGAGAAGACCGAGGCGGCCATCGCCCGTGCGATCGACGAAGAAGGGCAGATCCTGGATATCGCCAGCCGCGAGCTCAAGCGTATCCGCGCCGCGCGGCGCCGCGCCCACTCGCGCATTGTCGCGAAGCTCGAAAGCTATGCGCGATCGTTGCCGGAGCGCATCACGGTCACGGATGCGTCCGTCACGTTGCGCGACGGCCGTTACGTGATACCGGTTCGCCGGGAGGGGAAGGGAGAGGTCGGAGGGATCGTCCATGATGAGTCTGCGACGGGCGCAACCGTATTCGTGGAGCCGCCGATCGCGATCGCGCTCACGAACGAGCTTCACGAGCTCGAACGTGCCGAGCAGCGCGAGATCCGGCGCATCCTGGGCGAGCTGACCGAACGGTTGCACCCCGCTCATGCGTTGCTTTCCGCCAGCCAGGCCGCGCTGGTGGACTTCGACGGGCTCCAGGCTCGTGCGCGCGTTGCCCTTGAATGGGACGCAGACGCTCCCGAGATGCTCGATCCGGGTTCGGACATGCTCGTGATCGAAGGGGGACGGCATCCTTTGCTCCTCGCGCACGGGGACGAAGTCGTGCCGTTCGATCTGGTGCTTGACCCGGGCGAGCGTGCGCTGGTCGTATCGGGTCCGAACACGGGCGGGAAGAGCGTGCTCCTGAAGGCGATCGGCCTCATCGCCGCGCTCGCCCAGGCCGGCGTGGTGCCGCCGGTACGCACCGGGACACGGCTGCCGCTTTTCCGCGACGTGTTCGCGGACATCGGGGACGAGCAATCGATCGCGGGTAGCCTGTCCACCTTCTCCGCGCACCTCGAGAACCTGAAGGAGATCGTCGCAGGGGCGGACCGTGCGAGCCTGGTCCTCATCGACGAAATGGGAACGGGCACCGACCCGGCAGAGGGAGCTGCCCTCGCGCGCGCGATCCTCGAGGAGCTGGTCGCTCGGGGCGCACTCTGCGTCGTGACCTCGCACCTCGGGGTGTTGAAGACGCTGGACCGGGCGGGCAGCGGGATCGTCAACGCTTCGCTCCAGTTCGAGCCCGACCGAATGGAGCCCACCTACCAGCTGGTGAAGGGACGGCCGGGTCGGAGCTACGGACTGGCCATCGCGCGGCGGCAGGGCATGTCGGCCGCGCTGCTCGACCGCGCCGAGGGCCACCTCTTGGCGGCCGAAGTGAGCGTCGAGGAGCTGCTCGAGACACTCGAGCGAAAGGAGAGGGAGGCGAGCGAGCGGGTGGCGTCGCTCGACCACCAGCGTGTGGAAGCCCAGCGGCTGCGCACCGAGCTCGAAGCGCGCGGGGCAGAGCTGCATCGCCAGGAGCGCACTGCGGAGCGCCGCGCGCGCGAGGAGGCGCGTCAGCTGCTCATGGACGCTCGCGGGGAGGTGGAGGCTGCGATCCGTGAGGTGCGCGCGGCCGCGGACGCCCGGGAGCTCGAGGTGGCGGGGCGAAGCGCTCGCGCCCGTGTGGAGGAGGCCGCGCGCGAGCAGCACGAACGCCTGGTGTCGAGCGCCCCGCATGGGGTGGAGGGCCCGGGCGCGATGGAGCTGACGAGTGGGCAGCGTGTGCGTCTACCCGGCGGCTCCACCGGCGCGATCATCGAGCTCCGGGACGGACGAGTGGTGGTGAAAGTGGGAGAGCTGAGGTTGGAGGTGCCCGCTGCGCATCTCGAGCCGGCCGACGCGGGGGGGCCCCGAACGCATGCTCCCGTGCGTGCCCGTAGCGACGTGGTGGGGCGCACGGGTTTCCGCTCGGCTGCGTCCGCCGCCGTTACGGAGACGCTCCCACGCGCCGAGGTGGACCTACGTGGGTTTCGCGTGGATGAGGTGGACCTGGAGCTCGCGCGCGCGCTCGACGCCGCCGTGCTCGGCGAACTGCCGGAGCTCCGCATCATCCACGGCAAAGGCACCGGTGCGGTGCGGGCGCGGGTGCAGGAGTTGTTACGACACGACCAGCGGGTCAAGGAGTTCCGGATAGGGATGCAGGGCGAGGGTGGAGCGGGGGTCACCATGGCGAGGGTCGAGTGATCCCGGACACGCAGGTGGACGAGGTGCGGGCGCGTGCCGACCTGGTCGACCTGATCGGGGAGCTGGTCCCGTTGAAGAAATCGGGAAAGGAATTCAAGGCCAACTGCCCATTCCACGAGGAGCGCACGCCGAGCTTCTACGTCGTGCCTGCGAAGGGGTTCTACAAGTGCTTCGGTTGTGGCGAATCGGGTGATGTCTTCTCGTTCGTGATGAAGCACCTCGGACTCGACTTCGTCGAGGCGGTCCGCTACGTGGCAGCGCGCTCGGGAGTCGAGCTCCATGAGGTGAGTCGCGCCGGCGGGTCCGAAGAGGATCCACTCCGCGGGCACTACGAGGCGAACGCGTTCGCGCGCGATTTCTTCCGGCGCATGCTGCTCGATCCAGACGCGGGCGCCGATGCACGCGACTACCTGAGCCACCGCGGCATCGACGAAGCCACGGCCGAACGTTTCGGTCTGGGTTACGCTCCCGACGAGTGGCGCGCGATGCGCGATGCGGCTTCCAAGCACGGGATGTCCGACGCGCTGCTGATCGAAGTCGGACTGCTCACGACGAGCGAGCGCGCTCCCGATCCGTACGACCGCTTTCGGCAACGGATCATGTTTCCGATCGAGGACCCGGGTGGTCGTGTGGTCGCGTTCGGCGGGCGGATCCTGGGAAGTGGGGGCGGGCGACGCACGGGCAAGGAGGTCGCGAAGTACGTCAACACCTCCGAGACCCCAATCTACCACAAGGGCGAGGTGTTGTACGGATTGTCCTGGGCGAAGCACGCGATCCGGCGTGAGGGAGCGGCGCTCGTGGTCGAGGGCTACATGGACGCGGTCAGTCTGGCCGCCGCCGGCTTCGAAAACGTGGTAGCCCCGCTAGGCACCGCGTTCACCGACGCGCAGGCGGGGCTGCTGGCGCGGTACACGAAGCGCGTCCTACTGCTGTTCGACAGCGATGAGGCTGGGCTCAAGGCCACCTTTCGCGGGGGCGACGTGCTACTCACGCATGGCCTGCACCCGGCTGTCGTTACGCTTCCCGCGGGAGAAGACCCTGACACGCTGGTTCGGAAGGAGGGTGCGGCCGGGCTGCGCCATTACTTGGAGCAGGCGGTGGACGTGCTCGATCGCAAACTCCAGATGCTTCAGGAGCACGACTACTTTTCGTCGATCGACCGAACCAGGCGCGCGCTCGACAAGCTCCTGCCTACGCTGCGGGCTGCCGCCGACCCCACCCTCCGGGACCTCTACGTGTCCAGGGTGGCGGAGAGAACCGGCGTCCGCCGGGAGACCCTCGAGGCCGAGTTGCGCCGTGGGAACGAACGTCGACCCGGTGTCACCGCACCTGGCTCCGCTCCGCGCGCGCGGGATAGCGGACGGGGTAGACGCGCGTCCACGGCAGCGCTCCCGCCCATGGGGGCGGAGAGAGTGGTGCTTCAGGTTCTCGCTCGTGACCGCGAGCGCCGGCACGAGCGGCTGGAGGCGCTGCTCAGACACCTCGGGCCGGAGGACTTCACGGACCCCGCGTGGCGGGTCATCTTCCAGGCCTTCCTGGACGACGCGGAGCTGAAGCACTCGCCCCCGGGCATGGAGTCCGCCGCCGCCGACCGCCTGGAGGCCTTGCTCGACGACCGAGAGGAACTGCTGCACGCGGACCGCGTGTTCGGCGACGCGCTCGCCCAGTTGAGGCTGACCGCGCTTCGGCGGAAGGGCCTCGAACTCGATCAGCGACTGAGCGCAGCTACGGACGACTCCGAGAGGCAGGCGTTGGTCGAGGAGAAGGCGAAGGTAGTCCGTGAGGGGCGGGAGATTGGGGTTGGATGGTCGCACGCCGCTCGCAGGTTGGTAGGTCCTTGAACGGGCGGCGATCCAGGAACTCAACGGAATGGACGGGATGACCCAGAGCACGATGACCGCATTGAAGGGGCTGCAGCGCCTGGATCAGGAAATCCGGGATGCGGAGCAGCAAGCCGAAGCCTTCCTTCCCCAACTCGAGGATGTGGAGGGCCCCGCGACCCAGCTCGAGCTTGAAGTGAACGCGACGCGCAAGCGTCTCCAAGAGATGCGACTCGACGAGCGGCGACACGAGCTTTCTGCCGACGAGAAGCGGAACCGCACGCGTATCCTGCAAGAGCGGCTGAATGCCGTACGCAACGTGCGCGAGGAAGCAGCGGTAACCGCGGAGCTCGAGATGGTGCGCCGCACGCTCGAGAGTGAGGAGCAGGACGCGCTCACCCTGCTGGACCAGATCCGGAAGCTGGAAGAGCGGCTCGAGGAGCAGGAGGCGAACCTCGCCAAAGCGCGTGCCGAGGTGGAGCCCCGTCGGCAGGAGCTGATCCAGGGGCGCGAGGCCGTTCTTGCCGAGATCACCGAGCTCAAGAGCAGGCGCGAGGACTTCGCGCGCACCGTCAACCCGCGGCAGCTGCAGCTCTATCAGGGGATCCGCGGCCGCACGGGTCGTCAGGCCGTATCGGAGCTCACGGCGGACGGTGCGTGTGGCCACTGCTTCAGCGTGATGCCGCTCCAGGTCCAGAACCAGGTACGACACGGGAGCGATCTGGTAAGGTGCGAAGCGTGCGGCGTGATACTGACTGCCCCTGAGCCGACCGGCGAAGAGGGGTGAACCCAGTCGGGGTCCCGGTCGGCTGCGTACGTGCCGTGCCGCCCCAGTGGATCCTGCCCGAGACGCCTGATCCCGACCGGGTCGCGGGCCTCGCCGCCGAGCTCGATCTCGACCCCACGATATGCGCGCTGCTGGTGCGCAGGGGGTTGGGCGGCGGCGACGAAGTACGCCACTTCCTCAGGCCTCTCCTCGCCCACCTCCATCCTCCGTCGCTGCTTCCGGATGCGGCCCTCGCGGCGGATCGCATCCAGCGCGCGATCCGTGACGGCGAGACGATCCTTGTACACGGCGACTACGACGTGGACGGGATCTGCGCGGCCGCGCTCTTTACTCTCTTCCTACGCACGTTGGGAGGGCGCGTAGCCCCGTTCGTGCCGCACCGGCTTCGTGACGGCTACGACTTCGGAGCGGCCGGTCTGGAGGCCGCCCGAGCCGCAGGCGCTGGTCTGATCGTGACCGCAGATTGCGGCGTGCTCGCGCACGAGTGGATTTCACGCGCTGCCGCGGAGGGAGTCGACGTGGTGGTGACCGATCACCACCTGCCGGGCCCGGAGCTGCCGCCCGCGGTTGCCGTGGTCGATCCCGCCCGCCCCGATTCCACCTACCCGGAGCGTGGCCTGTGCGGCACGGGGCTCGCTTGGAAGATCTGCTCGCTGCTCGGGGAACTCGCGGGAGTGCCGACCGACGAGCTGCTGACCCATCTCGATCTCGTCGCCCTGGCCACCGTGGCGGACCTCGTGCCGCTCGCAGGTGAGAACCGCGTATTGGTGCGCTACGGCCTGCGTGCGCTGGCCCGGACCGACAAGCCCGGCCTTCGCGCGCTCCTGCGGGTCACCGGGATGGACGACCAGCCCATCGAGGCGGGCCGAGTCGGGTTCGTCCTAGCGCCTCGCATCAACGCAGTTGGACGGATGGGGGACGCGTCGCGGGGGCTCCGGCTTCTGCTCACGAACGACGCCGCCGAGGCGGAAGAGCTGGCGCGACTCGCCGAGGACGAGAACCGGATCCGGCAGTCCGAGGATCGGCGCACGCTCGACGAGGCGGTCGAGATGCTCGCCGTCGGCTTCGACCCGGTGCACGACTTTGGCGTCGTGCTGGCCGCACACGGGTGGCACCCCGGCGTGATCGGGATCGCCGCGTCTCGCGTCGTGGAGCGGATCCATCGCCCGGTCGTGATGGTTGCTCTCGATGGAGAGCGGGGGCGGGGCAGTGCACGCTCGATCCCCGGCTTCCAACTGCACGAGGCGATCGTGGCCTGCGGAGCCCACCTCGAGCGATTCGGTGGACACGCCCAGGCAGCCGGAATGGACCTGGCAGCAGCGGCGCTGCCCGCGTTCCGCGTGGCGTTCGCCGCGGAGGCGCGCAAGCGGCTCGAGGGCCAGGATCTGCGACCTCGCCTGCGGATCGACCTTGAGCTTCCCGAGCAGCCCGTCCGTCAGCGGCTGCTCGAGCTGCTGCAGTACCTGGGACCGCACGGGATCGGTAACCCGCGCCCCGTCTTCCTGCTGCGAGCCGCCGAAGTGTACGACGCGAAGGTGGTGGGTCGTGGGCACCTCCGTGTGCGTCTGAGGAAGGGGCCGGTGCGGCTCGAGGGGATCGGCTTCGGAATGGCGGAGCGCCACCCGCCCGAGGGCGCCCGCGGGGAGCCGTTCGATGTCGTCTTCCAGCTCGTACTCGACCGCTGGCGCGGGCGCGAGCGGGTGCAGGCTCGAATCCTCGACCTACGGCCGACCGAGTCGGTGGTGGTGGCGGTACCTGCCCTCGAGTCCGGTGCGGCCCGAGCTTGAGGATCATCGCGGGGGCCTGGGGTGGCCGCCGCATCAAGGCCCCCGGCGGTCGCGACGTGCGCCCGACCACCGATCGCGTGCGCGAAGCTTGGATGTCCGCGATGGGTGGGCGGCTGGACGGCTTCTCCGTGCTCGATCTGTTCGCCGGCTCAGGGGCGCTGGGGCTCGAGGCGCTCTCGCGGGGGGCGGAGCACGCGACCTTCGTCGAAATCGGACGTCAGGGCTTGAGAGCTCTGGAGGACAACCTCCGCACGCTGGATGCGCGCGCGCGCGCGACCGTCGTGAAGGGTGACGCGCTGAGATACGCGCGCCGGCTCGGCCCCGGTGCGTTCGACCTCGCGCTCGCGGACCCACCGTATGGAGCGGGGCACGCCGCCGCTCTGCTCGAGCGATTCGCGGAGGTGCCCTTTGCGCGGGAGCTGTGGGTCGAGCATCGTTCCGGAGAGCCGGTGCCGGGGCTGTCCGGTTTGCGCCAGCGCCGATATGGGGATACCACGTTGACCTCCGTCGCCGCCCCGGCGGCAGGCGCCGAACCCGCCCAGATCGAGGAAGCATGACGCAGTCCCCCCAGTCGATCGCTATCTATCCCGGCTCGTTCGACCCGGTGACCCTCGGCCACGAGGATGTTGCCCATCGGACGCTGCGTGTCGTGGACCGGCTCGTGATCGCGGTGGCGCGCGCCGCGAGCCACACCAAGCAGCCGCTCTTCACGGTCGAGGAGCGCGTGGAGCTGCTGCGGGAAGTTTTCGCGGACGAGCCGCGCGTGGAATGCACTAGCTTCGAGGGGCTGTTGGTCGACTTCGCGCGCGAACGCGACGCGCGCTTCATCGTACGCGGACTGCGCGCGGTTTCGGACTTCGAGTACGAGTTCCAGATGGCCCAGATGAATCAGGAGCTCTGGCCCGATGCCGAGACCGTCTTCCTGACCCCTGACGTTCGCTATTCCTTCCTCTCTGCCTCACTGGTGCGAGAGGTTGCGCGCTTGGGCGGCGACGTGGCGCGCTTCGTCTCGCCGGTGGTGCTCGAGCGCATGCGCATTAAGGTGCGTGGTTAGGCTCGGTGGGGGGCTCCAGGAAGAAACTGGACCTTCAAGGTGAGTCCCGGGTTTTCCACAGCCTGTGCGCTTCGAGTCCGTGACGTCGGGACGGCGATTCGAGCACGTAGCTGATCCGGGAGGGGGCGCGGGCGCGCGCGCCACGTATATTGCCTCTTCCGCATCGACACGTTTGGCGGGACCGCGGGGACGGGTCCGCCCTGACTCTGGAAGGAAGACCGAGGAGATTCTCATGGGCTTTCAGGTCGAAAAGCAGGGGGACGTGACGGTCGTCGATGTGGAGGGGCAGCTGATCGTCGGCAACCGTCAGGAGCTCAAACAGAGGGTTATTGAGCAATTGGAGCACGGTGATCGCAAGTTTGTCGTAGACTTCTCACGCACCGGATACATCGATTCGTCGGGGCTGGGTGTGCTCGTCAGCCTGTCCAAGAAGATCCGCGAGCAAGGCGGCGATCTGCGTCTCGCCAACCTCAACGAGGATCTACGCACCCTGTTCGAGCTGACCAAGCTCGACACGCTCTTCAAGATTGCCGACTCCCGGCAGGAGGCACTGGCGGGGATGTAGCCCGCCATTCCCCCCGCCCGGTTCACTCATGGAGACGGAGTTGGTTCTCGAGCTTCCGAACGATCTTCGGCAGATCGAGCACGCCGTCGAGTATGTGATGCAGCGCTGCGCCGCGTGCCGGGCGCACGCGCACAGGCTAAGGCTCAACCTCCGAGTGAGCCTTACCGAGGCCCTCTCGAACGCGATGCTGTATGGGAACGCGCGCGACCCGCACAAGCGGGTGCGCGTGGAAGTCACCGTCGGCGAGCGGGAGATTACGGTGTGCATCACGGATGAGGGGACGGGGTTCGATCCGCGTGGAGTTCCCGATCCGACCACACCGGACAACCTCGAAAAGTCGGCGGGGCGCGGACTCTTTCTGATGCGCGAGCTGATGGACGAGGTCCGCTACAACGAGCGCGGCAACCAGGTGACCCTCGTCCTCCGGCTGGACCCTGACCTCAGAGTGTCGGAGGATGGAGGCGGAGGGGTCGAGGCATGAACGGAGAAACGGCCGCTCGTGTGGCCGTTCCGGATCCGGTCAAGAGCGCGATCGACGAGTTCCGACGCAATTTCCACGTGGACGTGCACCTGTGGACTGCTCCCAACGGTAGTGGGTCGCGCGTCCATCTCTATCCGGAAGGGGGGGCACCGGAGAGCAGCGCCGGCGCCGGGGTGATCACCCGCGCGGTCACGCCTCGAGACGGCCCTCCTCTCGAGCTGGAGGTGCATGGTCGCCCGGACGGGACCGGGACTGACACGGCCGAGGCGGTAGCCGCCGTGCTCCATTCCGTGCTCGAACACGCCTACGACTTCGCGCAAGAGGTCCGCTTCTTCACCTCTGAGCTCTCGGAGCGGTACGAGGAGATCAACCTCCTCTACTCCATCAGCGAAACGCTCGGATCGATTCTCCGACTGGACGACGCGGCGCGTGTGATCCTCGGCGAGGTGTGCGATGTGCTGGGTGCGCTGCGCGGGTCGCTTTGGGTGTACGAACCCGAGAGCGACGCGCTCAACTTGACTGCGGCGGTGGGTGAGGACGGTCGCCTCGGTCCGATCGACGCGCGCGATCCTGATGCGGTGACCGCCCAGGTATTCCGCAGGGGGCGACCCATGATCGTGAGCCGCGAAGACGCCGCCGACGCCGGTCCCCCGCTTCCCGATCCGGCCGAGCCCGGGACGTTCCTTTCGGTGCCGATACGGTACACGCCGCCCGCCGGTGAGTCGCGCACGGTAGGGGTCATCAACCTGATCGGCCGCCGCCATGGCGGTCGTTTTACCGCGAGCGATCAGAAGCTCCTCTCCGCGATCGCCAGTCAGGTGGGTGCAGCAGTCGAGAACAACCGCTTGATCCGGGAAAGCTTGCGTCAGGAGCGGGTCGCACAAGAGATGCAGCTCGCCCACGACCTCCAGATGAAGCTTCTCCCGGTGGCTGAGAAGTTCGACGGCGCGCGCGTGGCCGCACGGGTCGAGCCGGCGGAGTCGGTCGGCGGTGACTTCTACCATCTACTCAAGCTTCCTGCCGGACGGGTCGGCGTCATGATCGGCGACGTATCTGGCCACGGATTTCCAGCCGCTCTGATCATGGCGCTTGCGATCAGCGCTGCGACCATCTACGCGTCGGAGTTCGCCAAGCCCGCCATGGTGCTGCGCCACCTCGACGACGCTCTCCGTGACGAGCTCGAGGGTACGGAGATGTACCTTTCCATCTTCTACGCGGTGCTCGATCTGGCGAGCCGCCGGATCGAGTTCGCGAACGCCGGCCATCCGCACGCTTTCATCGTTCATGGGGACGGGAGCACGACACGACTTGCCGCGACCGATCCTCCGGTGGGAATCGCGGTCGAGGGCTCGTACGGTCAGACCGAGATGTCGTGGGACCCGACGAACGAGCTTCTCTTCTGCTTCACGGACGGGCTCTCCGATAGCCTCACCACGCACGAGGACGGTGGTGAGGACCGTGTGCTTCGCGAGGTCGTGGCGAGCCGGGAGCGCTCGCCCATCGAGATCGTGGAAGCTCTGTTCGGGTTGGTCGTCGATCCGCGGGCGGAGGTCCCGTCCGACGATCGGACCGCACTGGTCCTGCGCGGCTAGCCGCGACGCCGCTCTCTTGCCTTTCGTGCGACCCAAGAAGTCTCTCGGCCAGAACTTCCTGGTCGACTCGAATCACCAGCGCAAGATCGTGGACGCGCTCGCCGTCGGACCCGCCGACCAGGTGATCGAGATCGGTCCCGGGCGGGGGGCGCTCACCCGGCATCTGGTGGGGCGCGCCGGCCGGCTCGTGCTCGTGGAGTTGGACGACGCGCTGGTCGGGGAGCTGCGTGCTCGCTGGGGCGATCGATCTGACGTCGAGATCGCGCAGGGCGACGCGCTCGAGATCGACATCGGCGCTCTGGTCGAGCGGCCGGCCGCCGCCAAGGTGGTGGGCAACATCCCCTACAACGTCACCTCGCCCCTCCTCTTCCGGCTGCTGGAGCGTCCTCGCCCCGCCGTGATCCTGGTGATGGTGCAGCGGGAGGTCGCGAATCGACTGCTTGCTGAGGCGGGCACGGCGGAGTACGGCGCGCTCGCCGTCGGAGTACAGAGCGTGGCCGACGTGGAGCGCGTGTCGCAGGTTCCGCGGTCCGCGTTCCGTCCCGTGCCCGGGGTCGACTCAACCGTGGTGCGGATTACGCCCCACGCGCCCCCCCGGCTGTCGGAGCTCGAAGAAGAGCAACTACGTGTTCTGGTTCGCGCGGCCTTCCAGTGGCGACGCAAGCAGATCGGGAAGATCCTGCGCGAACACCCGGAGCTGTCCATCGATCCCCAGCGCGTGCAGCGGCTCAGCGCAGAGGTCGGGATCGCCCTGACCGACCGACCGGAGACCCTTTCGCCCGAGCGGCTGCTGACTCTGTCCCGCGCCGTGGTGGCCGCCCGGACCCGCTAGCCTCTTCAACGCGTCACGTCTATCTTTGTGAACGATTTCACAAGCCGGCAGAATGTGCCCGGCCCATCCGCGACGAGAATGGAAGATCCCCGGTCGGGGGCACTTGCCCGCAGGATTTCCGAGACCACGGTGCGCCGGCTCTCGATCTACCTCCGGATCCTGGAAGAGGTGGAGCGGGGGGGCACCGAGACGATCTTGAGCGAAGAGCTGGCCGGGCGAGTCGCGACCACGGCAGCACAGGTGCGCAAGGACCTGTCCCTGTTCGGCTCGTTCGGCAAGCGCGGGCTCGGGTACGCGGTGCCCCAGCTCGCGGCAGAGCTCCGTGAGATCCTCGGGCTCGATCGCTCCTGGCGGGTCGCGTTGGTGGGTGCCGGGCGCATCGGCTCCGCCCTCTTCGAGTACCCGGGCTTCCGGAAACGCGGCTTCGAGATCGTCGCCGTGCTCGACGCCGATCCGGGCAAGCATGGCATGCGCTGGCGGGGGATCCCCGTACAGGACACGGCAGACCTCGAAAAGGTTCTGCAGAGCCAGGAGGTGGACATCGTCATCCTGGCCGTGCCCTCCGAGGCGGTTCCCGAAGTGCTCGGTCGCGTGGTTGCAGTGGGGGTGAAGGGCATTCTCAATTTCGCTTCCATGCATCTACGCGTGCCGTCGGACGTAGCGGTCAAGGACGTCAACATGGTCATGGAGCTGGAGGCGCTTTCCTTCGCGCTCAGCCACGCGGGTCGCGGACGGACCGAGTGACACTCGGCGGCTCCCTGGTTCAGCGCGTGGCGGCCCGTTTGGCGGGCGGTCCCAAGCACGCGCTCGAGCTCGCGCGCGATGTGCTCCACCTCTCGGGCCACGCGGGTGCCGCGGCCCGTGCCGTGTTCACCCTGCTCGAGGCCGACCCGCGCTTCCGGGTGGACGGACAGGGCGTGTGGCGGATCCACGACCCCGCGCGATTGCCGGGCCCTCCGCTCACCGAGGTCTCCTTCGCGGTGGTCGACGTCGAGACCACCGGCGGGTCGTTCCAGCGCGGTCATCGGATCATGGAGATCGCCGTAGTCGAGGTGTGCGGAGGCGCGGTGGTCGACGAATGGCGCACGCTGGTGAACCCAGGGCGTCCGGTGCCCCCGTTCGTGCAGGGGCTCACCGGGATCCACACCGGCCTGGTGGCCGACGCTCCGGCGTTCGAGTACGTGGCGGACGAGGTCCACCGCCGGCTCGAGGGCCGCGTCTTCGTCGCACACAACGCGGCCTTCGACTGGCACTTCGTGAGCGCGGAGCTGGCCGAAGCCACGGGATGGGTTCCCGAGGTCCCACGGCTCTGCACGGTGCGGCTGGTGCGGAGCCTGATGCCTCGGCTCAAGCGGCGGAACCTGGATGCTGTGACTGCTCACTACGGCATTCCGATCCACGAGCGCCACCGTGCGTACGGCGATGCGCTCGCGACCGCTCGCGTGCTGGTGCGCCTGATCGACGAGGCGGGCGGACAGGGAGTCGCCGACCTCGAAGCCCTCGTGGCTCGGCTGGAGCGACCGCGCCGCGGAGGTCGGCGCGGGGCGGCGGCGCGCGCGCGCCGCCGCGCGGCCGCTCGGGCTGCAGCGGATCTCGCGGTTCAGCAGGAACTGCTGGGTTTCGGTATACGAGACGTTAGCTTCGTCACGTCCGCGTCCTCATCCCGGGAAGAGTCATGACCGCCGATGCCGGCCCTGCGCTCGATCTGCCGCTGGTGCGCACGACGCGGGTCGGTGCCATCCGAATCCACGCGCTGGAAGCCGGCCTCCAGCGGCTCGACGGCGGCGCGATGTTCGGGGTCGTGCCGAAGCCGCTCTGGGAGAAGCGGATTGCGGCCGACGCGCGCAACCGGATTCCGTTGTCTCTCCGCTGCCTTCTGGTGGAAGCGCCGGGTGCCCTCGTACTGATCGACACAGGGATCGGCAACAAGGAGGACGCGAAGTTCAGGGACATCTACGGATTGGAGAACGCGGGCGAGCCCACCCGCTTGGAGGACGCCATCCGAGCGGCCGGGTTCGCCCCTGAGCAGGTCGACGTCGTGCTCTCGACACACCTCCATTTCGATCACGCGGGCGGCAACACGCTGCGTGATCCGAGCGGCCGAATCGTGCCAGCGTTTCCATCCGCGCGCTATGTCGTCCAGCGGCGCGAGCTCGACTTTGCCCGGGAGCAGAACCCACGCGTTCGCGCCAGCTACCTGCCACACAACTTCGAGCCGGTTGCGGAAGCCGGGCTTTACGAGCTACTCGACGGCCCTTCCGTGGTGACGGAGGGGGTAAGCGTCATATCCACCCCCGGTCACGTTCCCCACCATCAGTCCGTGCTGATGGAGAGCGAGGGGAACACCGCCTGCTTTCTCGCCGACGTCTGCCCGACGTCTGCCCATCTCCCGCTGCCGTGGATCATGGGGTTCGACGTGGAGCCTCTCGTTACCCTCGAATCCAAACAGGCGCTCTGGGCGCGGGCGCGCGCCGAGGGCTGGCTGCTCGTATTCTGTCACGATCCGATCGTCCCCTGGGGTCGGCTCGACCCGGAGCAGGATCGCCTGACGCTCGTGCATGTCGACGCGGATCGAACCGTGGCGGCGTCCTGAGCGGGGTCGCTCGGAGAGCGGTACGGCACCTGACCTCCCCTTCGTGGTTCGACCCATGCACCCGCCCCGGCATGCTCGTTCGGGGTGACCGCGTTGCTCGAGGGGTACGGTCCGGACGTCCTCGACCGGTTCGGTCGGTGATCATGAGGGGAGCGGGCAATGCACGATCATGAGAGGATTCCGGTCATCCTAAAGGGTGGGGCGCGGACCCCGATCGGGCGCTTCCTCGGGGGCCTCGCTCCCGTGGCGGCGACCGAGCTCGGCGCCCTCGCCGTGCGGGGCGCGGTGCAGCGCTCCGGAGTCGACGTCCGAGCGGTCGACGAGGTGATCATGGGCCACGTGGTCACGGCCGGGGTCGGACAGGCGCCGGCCAGGCAGGCGGCGATCCGGGGCGGGCTACCCGCCACGATCCCGGCGGTTACCGTGAACAAGGTGTGCGGCTCCGGGCTCAAGGCGGTGATGCTCGCGGCCCAGGCCATTCGAGCGGGCGACGCACGCCTTGTCGTGGCGGGCGGCATGGAGTCGATGTCCAACGCCCCCTACTACCTCCACGGACTACGCGAGGGAGTCAAGCTCGGCGACCGGACCGTGCAGGACGGGCTGATTCTGGACGGTCTCTGGTGCTCTTTCGGCCACTGCCACATGGGCGGGCACGCGGAGTACACGGCCCAGAAAGCGGGTGTGACCCGCGCGGACGCCGACGCGTTCGCGATCGAGTCGCACCGGAGAGCCGTTCGCGCGATCGACGAGGGAAGGTTCAAGACCGAGATCGTGCCTGTCGAAATTGAAGGCAGAAAGGGGAAGACCGTCGTGGATACCGACGAGTCGCCGCGACGCGATACTACCGCCGACGCGCTCGCCAGGCTGAAGCCGGCATTCGCCCAGGACGCGCCCGAGGACATCACCGAGCTGGTGGTGACCGCGGGCAACTCCCCCGGGCTCAACGACGGTGCTGCCGCCCTGGTGATCTGCTCGCTCGCGTTCGCGGAGGCACACGGGCTCGTGGTGGACGCGCACATCACCGGGTACGCTTCGGGCGCGACCGAGCCGCGCGACCTCTTCTTCGCGCCCGTGGACGCGGTTGGGAAGCTCATGCGCCGCGAGGGAACCGCGATCGACGACTACGGATTGATCGAGGTGAACGAGGCGTTCGCCGTGCAGGCGATCGCGGACATGCGCGCCCTAGGGATGGATCCCGAGCGTGTGAACGTGCGTGGGGGAGCGGTCGCGCTCGGCCACCCGATCGGCGCCTCGGGTGCGCGCGTCCTGGTGACGCTGCTCTCGGCGATGGCGGAGCGGGGGGTCGAGACGGGGCTCGCGACCCTGTGCCTCGGGGGCGGGAATGCGGTCGCACTTTCCGTCGCGCGCTCCTGATCGGGATCCGGACCGCGCAGGGACTTCCACGTCCGGCATGGCTCGCCGTGCTGGGCGTGATGCTGCGCCTCCTGCTGTTCGTGGCGCTGCTGCTCGCGGTGACTGTGGCGCTCGCGCCGCTCGTGCCGCCGATGCTGCCTTGGGCCGCGTTGCCCAGCCTGGTGGGGGCGCTCGTGGCAGGCTGGATGATGCTCCGACTGGACGGACGCTCACCCGGCACCCTCGGATACGCACTATCGGGGAGGGGGGCCGTCGCGCTGAAGGGATCGGTACTTGGGCTGGTGCTCGGCGCGGGTATCGGGCTGTTCGCCGTCGCGCTGATCGCGGCCGTGGGCGGTGTGCGCTGGCAGCCGGACAGCGGCGGATGGGCGAGCTGGCTTCGTGTGGGAGCCGGCTCCCTCTGGCTGCTCGCGATCCCGGCGGCGGCCGAGGAGGCGATGCTGCGCGGCTATCCGCTGCTGGCGCTGAACCAGGTCTGGGGGCCCGGGCGCGCGATCGTGATCACGGCGGTCGCATTCGCGCTGCTCCACCTGGCCAACCCAGCGGTCGGGTGGATCGGTCTCGCGAACATCGCGGCGGCCGGGCTTTTTCTGGGCGCCCTCTGCATACGCACCGGCGGGCTTTGGTGGCCCACCGGCGCACACCTGGGATGGAACTGGACGCACGCCTTCGTGGCAGATCTGCCGGTGAGTGGCCTCGACCTGGTCGACGCGCCCCTGATAGAGCCCGCGTGGTCCGGCCCGACATGGCTGAGTGGCGGTGCGTTCGGTCCGGAGGGGAGCGTGCTCGCGACCGGGGCGGTCCTTGCCGCCGCGATCTGGACCTGGCGTACTCCGTACCTGTCCGGGAGGGTGCGTGCGGCGCACACGGTTGGATGGGGAGACGTGAGCACATAGCGGGAGCACACACCAGAAGCTCATGGCGGGAGAGTATGGAATGGCGACTCAGCGCATCACGGTCATCGGCGGTGGCACGATGGGCAACGGGATTGCGCACGTGTGCGCCCAGGCCGGGCTCTCGGTCAGGCTGGTGGACGTCTCGCGCCAGGTCCTCGGCACCGCGATCAGGTCGATCGACCGAAAGCTGGAGCGTATGGTCGAGAAGGGAGTCCTCGAGCCGGCTGCTCGTACCGCCGTGCTCGAGCGCATCGAGACTGGGACCGATGTCGAGCCGGCGGTCGCCGACGCCGACCTGGTGATCGAGGCCGTGCCCGAGCGGGCGGAGCTCAAGCGCGATGTCTTCTCCGCTCTGGACCGGGCCGCTCCGGCCTCCGCGGTGCTCGCGAGCAACACGTCGTCGATCTCGATCACCGAGATCGGGTCGTGGACGTCTCGCCCCGAGCGGGTGATCGGTATGCACTTCATGAACCCCGTGCACGTGATGCGGCTGGTCGAAGTGATCCGCGGGCTCGCGACGAGCGACGAGACCACGGGCGTCGTGACGGATCTGACGCGCGTTCTGGGGAAGACTCCGGTCGAGGTGAACGATTCTCCCGGCTTCGTGTCGAACCGTGTCTTGATGCCGATGATCAACGAGGCGGTGTTCGCGCTCATGGAGGGCGTGGCCGAGCCGGATGCGATCGACACGGTCCTCAGGCTCGGCATGAACCATCCTATGGGACCCCTCGAGCTCGCCGACCTGATCGGGTTGGACACCTGCCTGAACATCCTCGAGGTTCTGCACCGCGAGCTCGGCGATGACCGCTACCGGCCCTGTCCGCTGCTCCGCAAATACGTCGCCGCCGGGTGGCTTGGCCGGAAGTCGGGGCGCGGCTTCTACGGCTATGCGGATGCCGCAGGCGCCGTGGGTGGATGACTCTCACCGCCCAGCAGCCAGAGGACCGGGCTCAGATCCGGGCGCAGGTCGGGGCATTGGCGCGCGCATTCGCGGAGCGGGAGCTGCGCCCACACTCGGCGGCGTGGGATCGGGCACGCGCGCTCGACCCGGGGGTTTTCGCCCAGCTCGCCGATCTCGGCTTCCTGGGCATGACCGTGGGCGAGGATCAGGGTGGACTCGGCCTCGATCTCCTCACCTACCTCGTGGTGCTCGAGGAGCTCGCATGGGGTGACGCCGCCGTCGCCCTGTCGGTGTCCGTGCACAACGGGCTGGTTGCGTCCCTGCTGGCACGCCACGGGACGGCCGAGCAGCAGAGCGCGCTCTTGCCGGTGCTGGCCACGGGGGGGCGGCTTGGCGCGTTTGCGCTCTCGGAGCCGCAGGCAGGGAGCGACGTCGCCGCCATCGCCGCCCGAGCGTCTCGGGACGGCGACGGGTGGCGGCTGTCCGGCACCAAGCGCTGGGTCACGAACGGGGCCCGCGCCGGACTCGCCGTCACCTTCGCGCGCATTGAAGAGCTCGGGCTGGGGGCGTTCCTGGTCGAGCTCCCGACCGACGGTTGGCGGGTGACAGACCGCGAGCGCACGATGGGGTTGCGCGCCTCGGAGACGGTAACCGTGGAGCTGGACGGGGTAGGGGTTCCCGGCGACCGGCTGCTGGGTGACCCCGGGGCCGGCATGCGGCTGGCCATGGCGGCGCTCGACGTCGGCCGTCTCGGTATGGCGGCGCAGGCGGTCGGGATCGGTCGCGCAGCGCTCGAGCACGCGGTGGCGTACGCCCGCCAGCGCGAGCAGTTCGGGCAGCCGATCGCGGAGTTCGGCGGGATTCAGGAGAAGCTCGCCGAGATGGCTCGCCGGGTCACCGCCGCGCGTGCGGTCACGCACGCCGCCGGCGAACGGTTGGCGGAAGCCGAGCCAGACCAGGCCCCTTCGCGGGGGCTGGACGGAGCCGCATCCTGGGCGGCGATCGCGAAGCTCACCGCCAGCGAGGCGGCGACGTGGGTCGCGGACGAGGCCGTCCAGATCTTCGGGGGGTATGGGTACATGCGAGATTATCCGGTCGAGAAGCTGATGCGGGACGCCAAGGGGACCGAGATCCTGGAGGGCACGAGCGAGATCCTTCGGATCGTCATCGCTCGCGCGCTGCTCCGTGACCCGGACTGAGCCGACTGACAACATGCGAGCCCATGATCTACGAACACCTGCGTAGCGCGGATCCTGAGCTGTTCGAGGCGGTCCGCAACGAAGCCGTCCGGCAATCCTCGCAGCTCGAGCTGATCGCGAGCGAGAACTTCGTGTCCCACGCGGTTCTCGAAGCGCTCGGCACCGTGCTCACGAACAAGTACGCCGAGGGGCTTCCCGGCAAGCGCTACTACGGCGGCTGTGAGTGGGTGGACGTGGCCGAGGATCTTGCGCGCGAGCGGGCAAAGGAGCTGTTCGGTGCGGATCACGTGAACGTTCAGCCGCACTCCGGAGCGCAGGCCAACCAGGCCGTCTTCCTGGCATTCCTGAAGCCCGGCGATCACTTCCTCGGCATGAACCTGAGCCACGGAGGTCACCTCACGCACGGTTCGCCGGTGAACTTCTCCGGAATGCTCTACAAGGTGTCCGCGTATGGCGTGGACGAGGCGGATGGGCGGATCGACTACGACGCGCTGCGCGAACTTGCGCAACGAGAGCGACCGAAGATGATCATCGCGGGCGCGAGCGCATACCCACGCGTGATCGACTTCGCCGCTTTCGGGCAGATCGCGCGCGAGATCGACGCTGTGTTGATGGTGGACATGGCGCATATCGCCGGGTTGGTGGCGGCCGGCATCCACCCGAGCCCGGTGCCTCATTCGGACGTCGTTACAACTACGACCCACAAGACTCTGCGCGGACCACGAGGCGGGATGATCCTGTGCCGGGCAGAACACGCCAAGGCGATCGACAAGGCGGTGTTCCCAGTCCTCCAAGGCGGTCCACTGATGCACGTCATCGCTGCCAAGGCGTTGGCGTTTCGCGAGGCGCTCACGCCCGAGTTCACGAGCTACGCGCGGCAAGTCGTGTCGAATGCACGCTCTCTCGCAGACGGATTGATGGAGCGAGGCTTTCACCTGGTGAGCGGCGGGACCGACACTCACTTGGTCCTGGTCGATCTTCGCAAGAGCCACGGAGAACTCACCGGGAAGGATGCAGAGGCCACGCTCGAGCGTGCGGGCATGACGGTGAACAAGAACACCGTGCCGGGAGAGACGCGCTCGCCGTTCGTCACGTCCGGGCTCCGCATCGGCACGCCTGCGTTGACCACACGGGGAATGGCCGAGGCGGAGATGGCGCTGATCGCCGGCTGGATTGCCGAGGTCCTCGAGGCGCCGACCGACGAGAAGCGCGCGGAGGGAGTGAGGAGCCGGGTGTCCGAGCTGTGCGAGGCTTTTCCACTCTATCCCGAACTGGCCGCCGTATGAGTGGCCTGGCGTCTGTCGCGGCCTATCGTAACATTCCATCACCATGACGGATCTGCAGTTCGCCGAGGAGATCCTTCTCCAGCTACAGGAGAAGAACCCGCGCTTCCACGGGAAGGCGTACCTCTTCCTCCTTTCGTCGCTACACCACGTGATGCAGCGGCTCGAGCAGCCCCGCCACATCTGCGGACAGGAACTTGCCGAGGGCGTGCGTGAGCTGGCGCTCGAGCGCTATGGTCCCATGGCGCGCACGGTGCTAGAGCACTGGGGCATCCACGCCACCGAGGATCTGGGTGACATCGTCTTCGCGCTCGTGGAGTGTGGTATCCTGATCAAGCAAGAGGACGACCGGAAGGAGGATTTCCGGGGCGTCTTCGATTTCGAGGAAGCCTTCGAGTTGGGGTATCCCTGGGAGGCGAAGCCCTGACGGGAGGGGATGCATATGGCCGAGCTCACCGCGTTTCCTCCCTGTCAAAAGTGCGAGGGAGGAGTTTTGCTCCCGCTCTCGGACTACGGCAGGGACGGCGCTCCGATCCGGTACAAGGCCTGGATCTGCTCGAACCCCGAGTGCGGCTTCAACATCCGCATCGACAACGGCGAGATCACCTTCGGCCGTACCATCGGACAGAGCTACAAATAGCCGCTCCCGGACGCCGTCCGGCCGTGCCGGTACTCTCTTCCTCCCCGCCCCACGCTCAGCCGTGATCGTTCGGGTCCGGCCCTTCGCCCGCGGGCTCGTCCCCGTCGCCACGGGAGAGGAGTCGGCCGCGCTCGATCGCCACGCTGTTGTCGACCTGGGAGTCCCCGAGCTCGTCCTGATGGAGAGTGCGGGCCGCGCCGCCGCCGAGGTCGTGCACCGGCTCTATCCGAGGGGCGAGATCGTCGCGATGGTGGGCGGCGGCAACAACGGGGGTGACGCGCTGGTGGCGTTGCGTACGCTCGCAGCCTGGGGCCGGTCGGTGCGGGCCGTGATCGCCGCGGACCGTGCGCCGGCCGATCCGCTGCTGCACGACTGGAACGTGCACACGTTGCGCGACGACGCAGACCACTCGAATGAGCGCGACGGGGTGTCGGAGCTTCTTGCCAAAGCCGACGTCGTCCTCGACGGGATCCTCGGCACGGGTGCGCGCGGTGCCCCGCGCGAACGGCAGGCACGGGCGATCGACGCGGTCAACGGTGCGCGCGGAGCTGTCGTGGCGATGGACGTTCCATCGGGGGTGGACGCCGCGACCGGCGTGACCTCAGGCGCCGCGGTGCGGGCCGACGTCACGCTGGCGTTCGGTTGGCCCAAGCTCGGCACGCTCGTCGGCGAGGGACGAACCCTTCGTGGTCGGCTGATCGCTGTGGAGATCGGGTTCCCACCCATTCCCCACGGTCGCTTCGGTGCCTCGCTCATCACTCCTTCCTGGGCTGCCACCACCCGGCCGAGACGGGATCCGGAGACGCACAAGTACAAGGTGGGCACCGTCCTCGTGGTTGCGGGCCGCCCGGGGATGGCGGGCGCGGCGGTGCTTGCCGCGCGCGCGGCGTTGCGCGCGGGCGCGGGGCTCGTACACGTCGCTTCCGCGGCCGAGAACCGCGTGGTGCTACAGTCCGCAGCCCCGGAAGCCATCTTCGTGGACGCTTCCGACACCACCGCTCTCGCCGACCGTGCGGCGGCGGCAGACGCGGTTGCCGTGGGCCCCGGCATCGGCACGGACGCGCGGGGCGAGCGGGTGCTCGCCGCCGTGCTCGACGCGGGTGCGCAGCCGCTGGTGCTCGATGCGGATGCCCTCACTCTGCTCGGTACGGAACGCCCCCGCGCGTTGGCGCGCGTCGCGGCGGACAGACCGTGCCTGGTCACTCCGCACGCGGGCGAGATGGAGCGCATCTCCCGTTACGGCCGCGACGAGATCCGCGAGCGCCGAGTCGAGGTCGCGCGGGCGACTGCGGAGGACCTCGGCTGTGCCGTGATCCTCAAGGGTCTCCCGTCGCTGGTGGCCGCTCCGGGGGCGCCAGCTCTCGTGGATTCCGTCGGCACCTCCGATCTCGCCACCGGCGGAATGGGCGACGTGCTCACGGGAACGGCCGGCGCTCTGCTCGCGCGCGGGCTGACGCCGCACGTGGCAGGCGCGCTCGCGCTGCATGGCTCGGGTCGGGCGGCGGTGCGCGCCGGGAGGGGGGAGGGAATTCTGCCGGTGGACGTGGTCTCCCACCTGCACGATGCGCTCGCCGAACCCGGACCGGGTGAGAGCGAGCTGGAACTGGGGTGCGTGATCCTCGACCTGGACGCCGCCCGCTGAACATGGTCGCGCGCCAACCCCTTCGTCGGTTCCGTCCGCGCGTGCAGCTGGGCGCCGGGAAGGAGTTCGACCTCGTCCGCGCCCTGCTCGCCGCCGTGCCGGAGCCTGCGCCCGATTCCGAGGGTGGCTCGGGGAGCGGCGTGCTGGTCGGTCCCGGCGACGACTGTGCTGTGCTCGAGCCCACCGCGGAGCCTTGGGCCGTGACGGTGGACATGAGCGTGGAGGGAGTGCACTTCCGCCGCTCCTGGCTGACGCCCGAGGAGATCGGATGGCGCGCGACGGCAGCGGCGTTGAGCGACCTGGCAGCGGTGGCCGCCGAGCCTGTCGTCGTACTGCTCGCGCTCGCGTTGCCCGTGGCGGACGCGCGCGGCGAGATGGCAAAGGCTCTGGCGCGCGGCGCGGCAGCGGCCGCCGGGAGCGTAGGGGCATCTCTGGTTGGGGGTGACCTCACCGCTTCTCCGGGACCGCTCGTGATCGACGTGGTCGCACTGGGCCGCGCCCCGCGCGCCGTGCTGCGCGATGGCGGTCGCGCCGGCGACGAGCTCTGGGTGACCGGTCGGCTGGGCGCGGCCGGCACCGCGGTGCTCACGTGGGAGACCGGGAACGAGCCCACGGAAACCCTGCGTCGCGCGTTCGCTCACCCCGCTCCGCGCGTGGCCGAGGCGTGCTGGCTCGCGGACACCGGAGCGGTGCGCGCCCTGGTGGACCTCTCCGATGGGTTGGCGGGTGACGCGGGGCACATCGCGGCCGCCTCGGGGTGTCGGGCGCTCCTGTCGGCGACGGCGATCCCGCTCGCCGAGGGGGTGATCGAGGTCGTCGGCGATCACGAGCAGGCGCTCCGGGTTGCCCTCGCGGGCGGTGAGGATTACGAGCTGTGCCTCGCGGTCGAGCCGGGTGCACTCGATGGGCTGGTCGGGGATTTCGTGGCGCGTTTCGGCGTCCCGCTCACGCGAGTGGGGGCGCTGACCACGGGGGAAGGGGTCGCGCTCGAGCCGGCGGACGGCTCGGACGCGGTCCCGCTCGACGGCGGATTCACGCACTTCGCGCGGGACGAGGGTGATCCGTAGCCTTTGGGTCGCGCTGATCGGTCTGCCGGTGACCGCGGTACTGGCCGCACAGATCGTGCTCGCGGACCTGCTCGGCAGGAAGCGCGCCCTCAGGCGCTACTGTTACAGGAACCCTCGTTGGTCCGCGCGCGCGTTCCTGTGGGCGGCGGGCGTGGACGTGCGCATCGAGGGTGAGGAGCGGCTGGCCGGTGAGGGTCCGAGGATGCTGGTCGCGAACCACGAGTCGTGGTTCGACGTGTTCGCGCTTTCTGGACACCTGCCGCTCGAGTATCGCTTCGTGATCAAGAAGGAGCTCGAGAAAGTCCCCATCTGGGGGCGCGCGTGGCGCAGTTGCCGGCACATCTCGGTGGACCGCCAGAACCGACAATCTGCCGTCCAGTCGCTCGCGCGGGCTCGTGCGATGAGTGACAGCGGGGACGATCTTCTTATGGTCGTGTTCCCCGAGGGCACACGGTCGAAGGATGGCAGCTTGCTGCCGTTCAAGAAGGGCGCGTTCGTGCTCGCGCTCCAGCTGGGCGCCCCCGTCATTCCGGTGGCCGTGATCGGAGGGCGGAAGATCATGTCCAAGGGCGACTGGAGAATCCGCAGCGGGCCGCTGCGGGTCGTGTTCGGCGATCCGATTCCGATCGCCGAGCTCGGCCACGGGGATCGAGACGAGTTGGCGCGTCGGAGTCGAACGGCGATCGCCGAGCTGCGCGGAGGCGAGGGACCGGTCGCGCCGCCGCTGCGATGAACCGGGCGGTTATGGGGTACGAGGCGTACATCGAAAAGGAGACGATGTGTCGGCGATCGTGGACGTGCGCGGACGTGAGATCCTCGACTCGAGGGGCGACCCGACGGTCGAGGCCGAGGTGATTCTGGAGAGCGGCGTGCGCGGACGTGCCGCAGTTCCGAGCGGTGCTTCCACCGGAGCGCACGAGGCGGTGGAGCTGCGCGACGGGGACGTGTGCCGCTTCGCCGGTAAGGGTGTCCGCACGGCGGTCGAGCATGTAGGCGGGCCGATCCGGGACGCGATCCGTGGTTTCGACGCGCGTGAGCAACTGGACGTGGACAGGGCGTTGATCGATCTGGACGGGACGCCCAACAAGCGCAAGCTCGGCGCGAACGCGATTCTGGCGGTGTCGATGGCCGTAGCGCGAGCCGCTGCCAACGAAGATCGGATCCCCCTTTGGAGGTACCTGAGCTCGGACGATAGCCGCGTTCTCCCGGTACCGATGATGAACATCCTGAACGGCGGAGCGCACGCGCCCAACAACGTCGACATTCAGGAGTTCATGGTGATGCCGCTCGGCTTCGACAGCTTCCACGAGGGACTCCGCTGCGGTGTGGAGATCTTCCATGCACTCAAGAAGGTTCTTTCGGACGGGGGGAAGAACACGGCGGTGGGGGACGAGGGCGGATTCGCCCCCGACCTGGCTAGCAACGAGGAGGCGGTCGAGGTCGTGCTGACGGCCATCGAACGCGCCGGATACCGTCCCGGAGAGGATGTGGTGCTCGCGATTGATGCGGCTGCGACAGAGTTCTGCGAGGATGGTGAGTACGTATTCCGCTGGTCCACCGGCGAGCGACGGGACGCGACCGGCATGATCGAGTTCTGGGAGCAGTGGAGTAGGAAGTATCCGATCCGCTCACTCGAGGACCCGCTCGAGGAGAACGATTGGGGCGGATGGAAGGCCCTCACCGACCGGCTCGGGGACCAGGTACAGCTGGTTGGGGACGACCTGTTCGTGACCCACCCGAAGCGGCTCGAGCGCGGCATCGACGAGGGAATCGCGAACGCGATCTTGATCAAGGTGAACCAGATCGGAACCCTCAGCGAGACACTGGAAGCGATGCGGCTGGCCCGTGACGCCGGTTATCGCTCGGTCGTTTCGCACCGTTCGGGCGAGACCGAGGATACGTTCATCGCCGACCTGGCAGTGGCCACCGCGGCGGGACAGATCAAGACGGGGAGCGCCAGCCGGACCGACCGGGTGGCGAAGTACAACCAGCTCCTGCGGATCGAGGAGGAGCTGGGCGCGCAGGCGAGCTATCCGGGGAAAGCGCTGTGGGCTGGCTGAAAAAAGCATTCTTGCCCGGGGCCCTTCTGATCGCAGGCTACTGGGCGGTGTTCGGCGGTGAGCACACGGTGCTCGATGTGCGCCGTGCCCGCATCGAGAGCGCAGGGGAGGCGGTCGAGGTCGCACGGCTCGAGGCGGAGATCGACTCCCTCGCCGCCCGCGCCGACTCGCTGGAGAATGACTCGACCACGCTGGAGCGAATCGCGCGCGAGCGCTACGGGCTGATCCGCGACGGAGAGGTTCTGTATCGGTTCGCGCCGGGCGACAGTGGGGTTCCCGACACGCTTGCGAGCGCGAGGGGTGCAGCTACGAGCGCGACCGGGGGCCCAACCCAGGCTGTCTCGCGCTGACCTGACCGCGATCGGAGGCGGCCGAGGTTTCCTCCACGAGCGCCCCCACCGCCAGCACGGCTGCTTCCAGGCGCAGCATGGTCGGCTTCAGGATCGCGGGCCAGAGCAGGCGGGTTCCGACCAGGACAAGCGCCACGGGTATCGTCAGGGAGAGCAGCGGCCCAGCCAAGGCTGCCAGCCCGCCGAAGCCCCCGAGAGGAAGCAGCAGAAGCGCGACCAAGGTGGCGAGCGTGAGCATCAGGGCCAGGAGGTGGCCCTTTCGCTCTGCCGCTGCCCGCACCTCCACGGACCCGCCGTCGGGCCGCGCGGTCACTTCGGTGCGCCCGAAGCCGTGCTCCTCCCGCCACACCACCTGGTCCCCGTCCGCCTCGATCCGACCGGCCCGCGCCAGCGTCTCGTCGAGGTGGGTGCCCAGCGCGCGGGCTCGCTCGGTCGTGAGCCGCCCGGGAAAGCGCGCACGCACCACCGGACTCACCGGCGCGCCCACGAGCAGGCGCTCCACCGGATCCTGCACGGGCACCGAGACCGTTGCGGCCCGCCGCACCGCAGCGGGGTCGATCCCCACTTCGCGTGCGGCCGCTGCCAGCTCGTTCAGGGTCAGGCCTCCACCCGGACCATCGAGGTGCCTCTCGCCGTCGGTCGCACGGCGCAGGATGAGCTCGGCCTCCTGGCGATCGAAGCGACGCTCCCCACCGGGCTCCGTCACCGCGCTACGACGATCCTTCGGAGGACCCGCTCTCCGCGTGGCCCAATCCGAGCGCTCGCTTGGCCAGACGGGCCAACTCGTCGCGGTCCGCACCGGCCGGTAGCTGTGGCGGTCCGCCTTCCACGCTCGGTCGCGCGACGGGAGCGAGACCGCCCGCTGGTATTCCTGTCGCCTTCTCGATGATGCCGGAAAACAGCTCGATCGGGATCGGAAACAAGGTGGTGGAGTTGTTCTCCGCCGCGATCTCGACCACCGTCTGTAGGTAGCGAAGCTGCAGAGCGGCCGGATGCTTGGCGAGCACGTCCGCGGCCGCGGCCAGTTTGGTGGATGCCTGGTACTCGCCTTCCGCCGCGATGATCTTGCCGCGCCTCTCGCGCTCGGCCTCGGCCTGGCGCGCCATTGCGCGCTTCATCTCGGTGGGCAGGTCGATGTCCTTGATCTCCACCCCGGTGACCTCGATCCCCCACGCGTCGGTTCCTTCGTCCAGGATCTGGCGCAGGATCTCGTTGATCCTCTCGCGGTCGGCGAGCAGTTCGTCCAGCTCCGATTGCCCGATCACGCTGCGTAGGGTGGTCTGAGCGAGTTGGCTCGTGGCGAAGTTGTAGTCCTCGATCTCGACCACGGCCTTGGCCGGATCGATCACCCTGAAGTAGACCACCGCGTTGACCTTCACGCTCACGTTGTCGCGCGTGATCGTGTCCTGTGGCGCGATGTCGAGGGCCACGATGCGTAGGTCCATGCGCTTCATGCGCTCGATACCGAACGGGATCAGGAAGATCAGGCCAGGCCCTTTCGCACGGACCAGCTTGCCCAGGCGGAAGATCACGCCGCGCTGGTACTCCATCATCACGCGCAGCGAGGTGAGAAGCGCGAGCCCGCCGACGACGGACAGCGGAATGAAGACCATCTCCATGGGTGCATTCTCCCAGGCTGATGGATCGGGAGGCGATCGCGCCGTCGAGCCTGCGGACAACCTGCGGGTAACATAACACCGCCGCCTCCGAGGCCGATCGGTCGCGCCCACGCACCGCGTGGCGCCTGGTGGTTCAGGGTTGACACCCCCAAGAGACTCCGGGCAGGTTTCACGCGCCGCCGGAGTAGCTCAGCTGGTTAGAGCAGCGGAATCATAATCCGCGTGTCGGGGGTTCGAGTCCCTCCTCCGGCATCGTTGCAGCACAAGGGTTGTGGGCCCGACGCGTCTAGTGTCAGGGCCTTTTTCATGCCCCATGGTTGCCTCTCGGGTGACAGCGGGAGACTAGCCGTGTAGTTGCACGGGCCGGGGAAGTCACTGCGGGGGTGAGGAGCGACGGCGAGGGACGCTGGCTAAGACGATGGGAGTGACCCTCGGCCTAGCCGGTTCGTCGTCTGTTAGGTTCTTCCTTGTTGGTCCGACTTGTTAGGAGACGAGCCTCGAGCTTGACGAGACGGCGCTCCCGTCGAAGTCCGTCCCTGACGATCTCCAGTGCAGTGCGCTTGTCAAGCGCACGCCGTAGTCGAGGCCAGCCGATGATCGGATCAAGGGTCCTCAATTCGGCCAGCTTAGCTCGAGGAGCGGGGAGCCCCAGGTTCCGTACGTAGGTATACAGCGATTCCACCAACGTTTGGATCTCTCCGGTGGGTATGTAACCATGTTCGTCTGAGGGGTCTTTCTCGAACCGCTCAATTTCCCGGTTCAGGTACTCCACGTACTCCTCTCGTCTCTGCTGTGTGCCTGGAGTCAGCGCGAATCGGCGTAAGGCATCGGCCTTCGCAGGAGTTCGCAGCCAAGTCTCGAGCCTTCGCAGCGTGCTCCATGTTGTACTCGGACGTTTCCCAGCAAGCAGCCGGTGAAGTAGGGATCGGGAGATCCCGATCTGGTCGGCCACATGTTGCACGATCTCTGTTTGCAGGCCCTTCGGATAACCCAGCATCTGTTCCCTGCTCATGGGGTCCAGAACTTCTCGCTTCTTGATCTCGGCTCGAAGTAGCGACGCCACTCCATTGGGGTCGTGAATCTCGACCCGTCCCGAGTCCCACTGTCTCTGATTGCGTCTCGGCATCACCGTGGTGTCCAGGGGGAAGGTGGGTTGCGTGCCGTGCACGAATCGGTCATTTTGATGATAATACGTGAATCACGAACGAACAAGGACGAACGTGGGAGATTGGAAACCAATGGAAGTCCCCTCACCACCTCTACCGCGGCTGCTGAAGGCGCAGGAAGTAGCAGGGCAGACCGGACTCCCTCTGGCTCGGGTCTACGAGTTGGCACGTGAGGGGCAGCTGCCGCACGTCAGGCTCGGGCGTGCGCTGAGGTTCGACCCGACCGCCGTTGCCGAGTGGCTGCGAAACGGGGGTACTCGCGACGGCGCGGAGCGTTGAGCGTGGACGCGCCGGTGTGCTCCAACCCCCGATACCTGGTCCAGGGCGACTAACGTAAAGGCGAGGTAATTTGGGCCCTGCAGACGCCCTACGGAGAGGGGGAGAGGAGCCCGATGCGGAAGACGAGATTCAGCGAGGAGCAGATTGCGATGGCGCTGCGCCAGGGGGAGGTCGGTACACCTGTGGCGGAGATCATCCGGAAGCTGGGGATCAGCGAGCAGACGTACTACCGGTGGAGGAAGAGGTACGGTGGTCTGGGTGCGTCGGAGCTCCGGGAACTCAAGGTGATCCGGGAGGAGAACCGGCGGCTGAAGACGCTGGTCGCGGATTTGTCATTGGACAAGACGATCCTGCAGGAAGCACTCAGAAAAAAATGGTGAGCCCGAGGCAACGAAGAGCGGGGGTCCGGTGGGCGCGGGAGGCCTACCGGCTCCCCGAGCGTCGGGCGTGCAGGGCGATGGGTGTCTCCCGCTCCACGGTGCGCTACGAGAGCGTGCGACCTTTGAGAGAGCCGCTGAGGGCTCGCCTGAAGGAACTAGGGCCTGTTAACACTAAAGGCCCATTTGTATTATATTGGGGCTATGAAAATCACAGAGTCCCAATATCGTCGGATAGAGGCTTGCTTTCCACGTCAGCGCGGCAATGTGAGCTTCTCCAATCTCGAAGTGCTTAACGCGATCCTGTATGTGGCCGAGCACGGCTGCAAGTGGCGCGGGTTGCCTGCGCGCTTCGGTAACTGGCATACGATCTACACCCGAATGAATCGCTGGGCCAGGGCAGGTGTGCTGGATCGTGTCTTTGCGGCCCTGCAGGACGAGCAGATCATCCGGATCAAGATCGAAGCGCTGTCGCTCGACAGTACGATCGTCAAAGTGCACCCTGATGGCACCGGCGCGCTAAAAAAAACGGCCCGCAGGCCATCGGGAAGTCGCGTGGAGGCTGGACCACCAAGATTCATATGGTTGCCGCAGATGCTCGAACCGCGATAACCTTCTCGCTATCGCCAGGCCACAACCACGACGCACCCGAAGGACGCGAACTGCTACGCATGTTGAAGCCGGTACACTCCACTGTGTCGATGATCATGGACCGGGCCTACGAGGGGGCCGAAACACGGCAATTGGTGTTGGAGCTGGGGTTTACGCCGGTCGTGCCACCCAAACAGGGCCGTGTTAGCCCGTGGCAGTACGATCGAATCATGTATCGCCGTCGCAACGAAATAGAGCGGTTATTTCGGCGACTCAAAGGCTTCAGAAGAATCTTCTCCCGCTTTGACAAGCTCGACGTGATGTTCACGGCCTTCATCCACTTTGCGCTCATCGTCGAGGCTCTCAGATAGTGTTAACAGGCCCTAGCTGCGGTGCGCGTGAGCTACGGTTATCGACGACTGCACATCATGCTTCGCCGTGAGGGCTGGCCGGTGAACCGCAAGCTGGTCGAGCGGCTGTACCGCGACGAGGGCCTGACGCTGAAACGCAAGAAGCCGAAGCGACGCCGGAGTGCGGTGAGGAGGGAGCGACCTGCACGTGCCATGGCCATCAACGAGCTCTGGGCGATGGACTTCGTACACGATACCCTGTCGAACGGCCGAACGGTACGGGTGTTGACGGTTCTGGATGTTTACAGCCGGGAGTGCGTGGCGCTCGAGGTTGGTGTAGGGTTCCGAGGTGAAGACGTTGGCCGCGTACTGAGCACGGAAGCTAAGAAGCGTGGGAGCCTGCCGAGAGTGATCTCGGTGGACAACGGAACGGAGTTCACCTCTAGAGCTCTGGACCACTGGGCCTACTGGAATCGAGTGAAGCTCGACTTCAGCCGGCCTGGTAAGCCGACGGACAACCCGTTCATCGAGGCGTTCAACGGCAGTCTCAGACGTGAGTGTCTATCACAACACTGGTTCGTCGATCTGAACGACGCGCAGCGGACACTCCAGGGCTGGAAGGACGAGTACAACAACGTGAGACCACACAGCAGTTTGGACGACAAGGTCCCTGCCCACTTCGGAGCGGGTGGCCACTTCATCCCAGGTCCAAATCGGCTCGGCTTTTCGAAGCTGTCCCAACCGTAGTTGAAGGTTCCTGATAGGGGGGAAAGAAAAGTGGTGGCTCCGGGGGTTCCGGGCCGATAGGCTCGGGTAGGCAAAAACCCCAACACGGAGCCACCACGATGAAGAGAACGTACGAGGTAAGGGATCGGGCGGACAAGCGCGCGATCAGGGAGTTCCTGAAGCGGGAGGGGCAGTTTCTGCTTCCGATGCTTGAGCTCGTGGAGCAGACGGAGGTCGCGATCGACGAAGTCATCCAGGTGATGGGACGAGCGACGATCGAAGCGGTGCTGGAGATGAGCGCCGAGGGTGTGGCAGGCGTGAAGCAGGCAGGTCGGTCACGAGCGGAAGACGACACGGCGTGGTATGGCCGGCAGGGTGGTGTGGTTTACCTGTCGGACCGGAAGGTGCGTGTGGAGCGGCCACGGCTCAGGCGCCGGGGCGCCGGGGAGGGTGGCGAGGTCGAGGTGCCGGCGTACGCAGCGATGCGGAGACCGGGCGCCGTGGCGGATCGGATGCTCGAGGTCCTGATGGCGGGGGTGAGCACGCGGAAGTACGGCCGTGTGATCGGTGAGATGGCCGACACGGTCGGGGTGAGCAAGTCGGCGGTGAGCCGTGAGACGGTCGAGGCCTCGGAGCGCGTGCTGAAGGAGCTGATGGAGCGCCGGCTGGATGCGTGGGACCTCCTGGTGATCTACCTGGACGGGATCCGGATGGGCTCGCACCACGTGCTTGCTGCGGTAGGCGTGGACTCAGACGGAAAGAAGCACGTGCTGGGCGTGAGGGAAGGAGCGAGTGAGAACGCCGAGGTGACCAGCGCGCTCCTAGAGGATCTGGTCGAGCGCGGCCTGGACCCGGGCAGGCGGCGGCTGTTCGTGATCGATGGCTCGAAAGCGCTCAGGAAGGCGATCGAGAAGGTGTTCGGCCAACGTCACCCCATCCAGCGCTGCCGCAACCACAAGCTCCGCAACGTGCTGGGTCATCTGCCGAAGGATCAGCATCCTCAGGTGAAGGCGGCGTTCCGGGCGGCGATGAAGCTGGACGCGAAGCAGGGCGAGCAGAAGCTCGAGCAGCTCGCCCGATGGCTCGAGCGCGACCACCCCTCGGCCTCGGCCAGCCTACGCGAAGGCCTCAGCGAGATGTTCACCATCAACCGGCTCGGCCTCCCGCCGCGGCTGAGGAAGTGCCTGGGCTCGACCAACCTGATCGACAGCACCCACTCGGGCGTAAGACGGAAGACCCGCAGGGTGACCAACTGGAAGAACGGAGCGATGGCGCTGAGGTGGGCTGCGGCCTCGTTCGTGGAGACCGAGAAGAGCTACCGGAGGATCATCGGCTACGACCAGATCTGGATGCTCAGGGCCCACCTCGACGACCATGAACCGGTTGCCGAAATGAGAAACGCAGGCTAACAAGGAGACTCTCCGGAGCCACCACCTTCAACTGTCAGCGGGACACCATCGGCTTTTCACCCTCCTAGTGGACCAGAAACGGGGGGCGGAGCAGTGGCTCTGGGTCTAACATAGGAAGTGGTACCGCCACTGGGGGCACGTCATGTATCGCAGGTGACCCTGCTAGAGCTCGGACTGTGGCGCCACTTGTCTTCCCGTCCCAGGGGGCAGATTCTGAAGACCCTCGGCTGAAATGAGGAGCCTAATGCCGATAACGCCCCAGAAATCCCGTCCGAAATCCTGTAAAGCCAGAGGCACCCGCCCCGGACGAAATGGCGGACGCCTGAACTCTGGCGGCACGTTCACGGGCGCCGGTCGCCCGCCCGACGAGTTCAAACGGCGGATGGCCGCGATAGCGAGTTCGGAGGAGGCCCTAGCGTACCTGGAGGCCTGTGTGAAGGGCGAGCATGGCCCCCAGGCTGCGTTGGCCGGCATGAGGTACGCAGCCGAGCGCGGCTACGGCCAGCCGACCCGGCAGCATGACGTGACCCACCGCGAGGTTGTGGCACGCCTCCCCGAGCCGGTGACGAGCCTGGAGGAATGGGAGCGGCTGTATCAGCCGATGCTGCACAAGGGGCACGGCCCAAGCTTCTGAGGCGTGAGCGGAGTCCCCCCGCCGAGCCGCGTGCGCCCAGCGCTTGGCCCCCCCATAATGACGAGGCTCAGGACACCCTAGCGGTTCCTGGCCCCTCCGGGTCGTCCTGAGTAGCTGGTCATTCCTCCCGCTAGGTAGGTCATGACCGATCCCGTCACCCGCCTGAATGCGCTCTCCCAGACACGCCCGGAGACGCAGGCAAGAAGACGGAGGATTTCATGATGCGTCCCCAAGCAAACCGCTGGCTCAACGTTCGTCCGTTGTTACTCGGCCTACTCACCATGATGCTGATTGGATCGCCTCACACTGCGGAAGCCCAAACCGCGAGTGAACAGACGGTGGAGTCCCGAAAGTCACCGTGGCTGGCTTTCGGTCTGAGCTTCGTGATAACCGGAGCCGGACAGGCCTATAACGGGCAATGGGGCAAGGGAGGAGTGATGCTGGGTGGCACTGCCGTCTCTGCAATCCTCGCGTCGACCGCTGATTGCGATTGGGATTTCGGTCTTCCTTGCGGTGGCCGCTCTGCTGTTGGGTTCATCGGCATCCTTGGTTTCTCTCTGTGGTCGTTGATCGATGCCCCCATTACTGCGAAGGCGATCAACCGCGAGATCGATGCGGGCCAGGTGTCTTTGGAGGTTGGTCCACGGTTGATTCCGCCTCAGGGTCGATCCACCACGAGCAGTATCCGGCCTTCAGCATTCAGGTCGTCGCGCGAAACCTTGAGAATCGACCTCGGTCTGGTTCGTATGAGCTTCTGAGGACTTAGCCCACTCGCGCGCGTGCATACCCCCGATCCCGTCACCCCCCTGAACGCAGCCCTAGAGGGCGGTCGCGTCCTTCGCGATGCCTGTCAGCGCCGCGGCCAACGGGGTGTCGCCGTTCATGACGCCGAAGCGCTTGCCGATCGTCTCGGGCACCTCGAGACAGGCGACCAGCACTGCCGCAAGCGTCTCCCGGCTCGTCGTGGTGTCGTCGTGGTCGGCGTGGATGTCGTGTAGGATCCGGACCTTGTCCGGGCGCGACTCATTATTGAGATGGCCGGGACATACGATCGTGTGATCGAGGCCGCGCCCGCCCATTACCGCTGGCATTGTCATGATGAACTCGTCCGCACGGCCCTTGGCCGCCAGCCAGTGCGGGATGGAGAGACCCTCGTCGGGATGGGGCTTGGTCTTGAGCCCACTCAACATCATGAAGCGCATGGCCCTGTTCTCCAGCGCGGCCACGGCGGCCCGAATTCCCCCGACGTGGTCGATCAGCACGGTCTTGTCCTTGCCAGTCCGGCCACCCGAGCCCGCGGCGAAGATCACGGCATCGCAGCCCCGCACGGCATGGTTGATCGGGTATTCGAGGTCTCCCAGTACGGTCTGCACGCCCATCCGGTCGAACTTCTCCTTCTGATCCGTGGCGCGGATCATCGCGACGGCCTCATGCTTGTTGTGCTTCTTCAGTCGCGCGACGATTCGCGTGCCGGTGTCGCCGTTGGCGCCGATTACAAGAACCTTCATGCTGCGCTCCTCCTCTTCCTCCGCTTGATCTTCCCTCCGTGATGAGCCCCATCCGCTTGGGGGGTGACGGCGCCCCCAACGATGCTAGTCCTCAAGTCGCCCATGCACGCAGAAGATTCGGCGCCGCGTTCAAGTCCTCGCGGCGATCGTAAGGCCGACGACTTCGTTGTCCTCTATCGCCCTTGCTACCAGGCCCGAGGCTCTGACATCCTCGATAAACCTACTCGATCCGGGTGCGCCTAGCGCATAACCCTCCTTCTATGGGGCAGGGGGTCAAGCGACACGTCCCCATTACGCCGTCCGCCCATGGGTTGGGCCGCCGACGTCCACGCGACTTGGATCGCCTGGTCGACGTTCAGGGTGGGGAGGGGCTCGCTCGTCAGGTTCCGATCGCGGTCCGGAAGACTCTTACAGCCGTGACGTTCTCCACCAGGAGGCGGGAACCATCCTTCTATCTGGGACTCTGTGGCCCATTGCTTCGTTCGGCTCTCCAGGGGGGCATAGCCTATGATGAGGGACTCGGGCTTGTAGACCCAGCCCATGGGGGCTATGGATGCTCTCCCCTCTAACCGGTTTGCCTCCGGTTCGTCGGACCCGGCATCGTGAGCCGCACCATTCACGCTGTGCGCGTCGACTCCGGGCCTGGTTACGTCATCGCTTCCAGCTTCTTCGGGTCGTACCTCTTTTCGGTGCGCCATAGCGCCAGCACGATCGAGGCGATCTGCCGCGCGATGGTGAGCTTGGCCAGGTTCGGCTTTGTGTCGCCCTCCAGAAGCCGCTGGTAGTGACGGTACAGGGGCTCGTCGGCACCGCGCATGATCACCGTGGTTGCCGCACCCTTGAAGATCCGTTTCAGCGTGCGGTTGAAGTTCCGGTTCAGACCCCGCGTTTGCAGCAAGGGGGCCTTCACCCACTGCCCGGTCTGGGTCCGCACCCAGTCCGACGAGCTCCGCATCACCACCCCAAGGCCACAGTACGCCCAGAAGTTGCTCCGGCTCGCGAACCGGTACGGCGTCACCACCACCGGCAACAGCTCCGCGGTGCGGATCGGACCCATGCCCGGGCACGTCTTGAGCAGCCGCCACTCGCGATGCTTGCACGCCTCCGCCAGCAGAGCCTTCTCGGCCTTCGCTTTCAAGGCTACAAGCGCGTCGAGCTCGTGGTACAGAAGCCGGGCCATTGGCCGTGCCACCTCGGGCAGCTCCTGAACCCACTGTTCGCGATCGGTCTTCGAGTAGACCTTCGAACCCGCTCCGTATCCGATCCCTCTCGAGCGCAGCAAGCTCTTCAGCCGGTTCTTCACCCGAACGACGTCGCCCACGACGAATCCATAGGCCTTCGCCAAATGACCCAGCCGCAGGAACTGATGCCGGCTCTTGTAGACCTTGGTCTCGATCGCTCCGATCCGCATCTGCTCCGCCAGCCAGAACGCATCCACCTTGTCGTTCTTCGGACCCCGCCGCCTCGTGCCCATCCCGGTCACGACGAGCTCCTGCACGTGCGGCTCGAGCACCTCGTAGAGCCACCCTGCCAGCGTTCCCTCCTCCAGGCACAGGTGTCGGTTGGGCGGGATCTGGTGGAGCACCTCGATCAGCGCCCGCGCGTTCGTCTCCACTACGTGCGAGCCCAGCCGCTTTCCGCTCGGACCCACGACCGCCAGCGTGCAGCTTGACTGGTGCGTGTCCAGCCCTACATACCTCTCCATCGGCGTTGTCCTCCTTGGTGACTGGGGTCTTGGCTCGTGCTAACGAAAGCGCACCCACTCCCGGAGGAGAACGCCGATCTTTCCTCGTCTTCTCTTCAGACCGATCCCGCGTGGACGCCACGCCCCCATAATGCCTATCATGGCGTGGCACAAAGCGTCTGGTCATTCCTCCCGCAGGGTAGGGTCATGACCGATCCCGTCACTCGCCTAAATGCGGCCCTCGAAGGCCGCTACCGCATCGAGCGCCAGCTCGGTGAGGGCGGGATGGCGACGGTCTACCTGGCCAAGGACCTGAAGCACAACCGCAACGTTGCGTTGAAGATCCTAAAGCCAGAGTTGGCTGCGGTTGTGGGTGCGGAGCGGTTCCTCGCAGAGATCGAGACCACCGCGAACCTGCAACACCCCCACATTCTCCCGCTGTTCGATTCCGGTGAGGCGGACAGCTTTTTGTTCTACGTCATGCCTTACGTAGAGGGAGATACGCTCAGAGATCGGCTCGACCGGGATCATCAACTCCCGGTGGATGAGGCAGTCGCCATCGCCACCAAGGTGGCAGGTGCGCTTCAGGCTGCTCACGAACGGGGAGTGATCCACAGGGACATCAAACCTGCCAACATCCTCCTATCGAAAGGCGAGCCGCTGATTGCGGACTTTGGAATAGCACTCGCAGTGAGTTCAGCAGGTGGAGGAAGGCTCACTGAGACGGGACTGAGCCTCGGTACTCCGCACTACATGAGCCCCGAGCAGGCGACGGGTGATGCCCACGTAGGTCCCGCGACGGACATCTATGCTCTGGGCTGCGTGCTGTACGAGATGCTTGTTGGCGAGCCGCCCTACACGGGGACCAGCGCACAGGCCGTCCTCGGGAAGATCATCGCTGGCGCTCCCGTATCAGCCACGGGGGTCAGAAAGTCTGTCCCGGCGAACGTGGACGCGGCGATTAGGAAGGCGCTGGAGAAGCTGCCAGCAGATCGGTTCGCAGGGGCTCAGGAGTTTGCCAAGGCGCTGAGTGATGCGGGGTTCCGGCACGGGGATGGGGCCATCGCTGGAATCGCAGGGGGAGTGGGTCCGTGGAAGCGGGTCTCGGTTATTGGGTGGAGCGTGGCCGCGCTCGCCACCATCGTTGCCACGTGGTCGCTCCTCCGTCCCCCCCCGCCCGCTGTACTCGCTCGCTTTGAGCTGACTTTCGGGGAGGGCAGGGGCTTGGCCGCGGGCGTCGGCGGCGTGAATTTGGCGTTGTCTCCCGACGGCTCGCGGCTCGTCTACGTGGGCACGGCCTCGGGCGGCGGCACGCAGCAGCTATGGCAACGCGCGCTCGATGACCTGGAGCCCGTTCCGATACCCGGCACCGAGGGCGCTCGTAATCCTGTCCTGTCACCCGACGGTCTGTCGGTCGCGTTCGACGTTGGAGGAGAGGTCAAGACGGTGTCCCTGGGGGGCGGGCCGACGTTCACGGTGGCGGAGGGGCGTCCTGGCCTCGCGTGGGGCTCGGACGGGATGATCTATTTCTACCGTGACGACGGCATCTACCGCGTGCCCGAGACAGGCGGCGAGCCGAAAAAGTTCACCACCCCCGTGACCTCGAATGCAGGACACGATTGGCAGAGCATCCTCCCCGACGGGCGCGGCCTGGTGCTCACCGTCACAGGGGCCGGTGTGGACCAGAGCCGGATCGCTGTGGTGGGTCCGGAGGGCGGTGAGGTGCGAGAGATCCTGACGGGCACGATGGCGCGCTACGCGGAGTCGGGCCACGTCGTCTATGCGACAGCCGACGGCACGCTGATGGCTGCGCCGTTCGACCTGAAGCGCCTGGAGGTGACGGGTCCGGCGGTCGCGGTGCTGGAAGACATCGAGGTCAGGAGCGGCTCGGCATCGCAGTTCGCGCTGTCAGCGGCGGGCACGCTGCTGTACAAGACTGGTGCGTCGGGCTCCCTCGGGGAATTCGTCTGGGTGACGCGCTCGGGCGAGGCGACACCAGTCGATGCTGGGTGGTCGTTCGTCGGTGTCGGTGGAACTTCACCCGGATGGAGCCTCTCGCCGGACGGAACGCGGCTGGCGCTGAAGGAGCAGACGGAAGCTGGCGACGACATCTGGGTCAAGCAGTTGCCCGACGGCCCGCTATCGCGCCTGACCTTCTACGAGGGCAGCGACATGAGGCCCAGGTGGGCGCCCGACGGAGAGACGGTGACGTTCCTGTCGGTGCGGTCAGGAAACTGGGACGTCTGGTCGCAGCGGGCCGACGGGACCGGAGAGCCGCAGGTGCTGTTCGATGGCGAGAGCTTGCTCAATCAGGGAGTAGGTTTCTGGAGCCCGGTCGGAGAGTGGATGGTGCTCCACACCGGTGGGAGCGCAGGTGTCGTGGGTGGTCGCCATATCCTCGCACTCCGTCCGGGAGTGGACAGTGTGCCGCTGCCGCTGCTCACTGAGGAGTACGACGAACAAGCGCCTGCGCTGTCACCGGACGGACGCTGGCTTGCCTATGTGTCAACTGAAACAGGTTCTCCAGAGGTCTTCGTGCGCCCGTTCCCTGATGTGGACTCGGGCAAGTGGCAGATTTCGACTGACGGGGGCGTCCAGCCGGTGTGGGCACACAGCGGGCGGGAACTGTTCTACATAGATGGCAGTCGCGCGCTCGTGGCCACCCAGGTCGAGACGGCCTCAAGCTTCCAGGTCGGAGCGAAAGAGACCCTGTTCACTCTCCCACCTGATTACAACAGTGGCGCAGTCAGCACCCTCTACGACATCGCTCCCGACGACCAGCGATTCCTGAGCACTTCGAACGCTTGTGCGTGGTGCCAGCTCCACGCTGCAGGAACTGTCGTCTGGAGCCTATTCGCTAAAGGTGGATTCGAAGAACCAGTTCGAGGTCATCGATCATCTCAACGCTGGTGAGACTCGGATGGCCAAGTCGCTCTCGGGAGGTGAGACCTTCCTTGCCTCCCTTGCGTTGGCGCTTTCGCTGTCGGAGCAGGTGGCCGAACTGGGTGCCAAGGGAGCATCTCGGCTCGAGTCGCTTTTTCTGGACGAAGGGTTCGGAACTCTGGATCCAGAAACCCTGGATCAGGTAGCGACGACAATCGAGGAGCTCGGTGCCAAGGGGAGGATGGTGGGCATCATCACGCATGTCCGCGAGCTGGCCGAGCGTATTCCCGTCCGGTTCGAGCTGAGCAAGCAGGGGAATGTGTCGACGGTTACCAAAACCGTGGCCTAGCAGTCGATGAAGATTGCGGTTGAAACATGGGCTCCTGAATACGGCTCACCCTTGGATATCGACGTACTGGGTCCTCCCTCAGAAACTCTGGTCGATGCTGAAGTCGAGCGCTCCGTGGGCGAGTGGGGTCCCATCGATCCAGCCGACGACGCCTTAAGGCCGACAGCCATATACTTCGTCGATGGGGTGCGACGGATCGATGCGCGAGTGTGGATTACTCCTGAAGACGGTCCCGTGCATCCCGGATTCTGTGCCTCCTTCGCGGCCGGCGTCACTCGATGTGGGGAGTCAGCCCAGGTCATCTCCGCCGAGGTTGCTCGAAGGATCATATCTCGAGCCGGACCGGGTGAGTTTGAAACGGATGCGGGTTCCTATTCACCGCGCACCGTGAAGGATGATGACCTGGAGAGCCTCTTTGGAGCCTTGCAGCTCGACATGAGGGCCATGGAGGTGACTGCGGCGCGCGATTATGAGCGGACTCGACCTACAGAGCCTGGCTCCTGAAGTGGATCGCGCCGCGTACCAGCAGGTCCAGAGCGAGGAGACTTGGGAGGCCGAAGGGATTCGTACTCGGGCAGACAGGTTTTGGCCTTTTGGAAAAGAAGCGATTTCGATGGTTCACCGAGCAAGGGGATCTCGTCGGTGCGGTCCTCGCAAACAACCCGATCCGGAGGGTTCACTCGACCCCTGAGGGCCTGGTTGTTGAGACCCGGCAACGGAGGGCGAGGATAACGGGGGCGCCGGTGTGGTGGGAGAGTTGAGGGCCTGTGCCACGTTATTCTCGGTCGACGGCCCGCCGTTCCGCCACGGCTCAAACACGTAATCAGCAACTCAGTTTGCTGGTCAAGCGGGGCTTCCTCCCACTCCAACGATACGTCGACCTTCGCCAGCAAGGAAAGGAATGAATCCCTGTTGACGCCGAGCCCCTGTTGGGCCGCCAGTGACGGCGCATTACAGGCGAAGGCGACCACGAGCACGGCGGTGAAGGCGATGGCAGAGCGGAAAACTTTCCTGTCGGTCATGGGCCAGCCTCCTAAGCGGGGGGGCGAGAAGTTGTCTGCTCTAGAAGAAGGGACTAGCGTAATGCCTCAGCCAAGGAGGAAACCATGACCAGAGAGAACACGGGGCCGAAGTCGGCTGGCCCTGTGACCGGCGGACCGCACAAGGGCCGCTCTGCTATGGATCACGGCACGTCTCATCATGTGGCACGCCCTGTGTCCAGGAAGTCTGAGGCAATCATCAAAGAGGTCTCGGTTCGGCGGCGGGCGGCCATGAAGGTCTTGGCCAATCGCTGACCGCCACTACCAAATCACCTGGGCCGACGCAATCCGCGCCCATGACGAAGCGCTGTTGGATGGTGGCGCCCCGGGAATCCTCAACCGTTCGGACATCGAATCCGCTATCGCCCGCCCCTATCACGGCTACCATCGGCGCATCCACGAGAAGGCGGCGGCTTTGGTCCACGCCATCGTTTCCAATCACGGCTTTGTGGACGGCAACAAGCGCACGGCTGTCTACCTCGTGGAATTGCTGGCAGTCAGAAGCGGGTATCGGTTGGCGGTGGAGGATCTGGTTCTGGCAGACGTCATGATCGCTGTGGCCCGTGGAGAGTTGGACTACGAAGAACTTGCGACGTGGTTCAAAGGACGATTGGAGCCGGTCACCGGCGCCGAACCGGATGCCTCCGCTCGGCGAACCGAGTCGGCGGATGACGAATAGAGGAGCCGCTGGTCGAACGCCCGAGGATCCCTTGCGGGAGATCAGGCAATCCGTTGTCGCAATCGGCACCCTGCCGGATCCGCCGACCCGCCCGAGTGGTCAGCTCTTCTATGATGGGAGCCTGGTAGACTTCGATGTCAGAGGGACGGGCTTCATCTATGCGTACACGCCGATGGAGTTCGCGGCGGGCAGGTCCGATCCAGATCCGAAGACCGGAGCAGTCTACTACTGGGCGCAGATGTGGATTGTGACATGCGAACATTGCTGACGTTCGCGGCGAACGAAACGTCGAAGACGGTGAGCGTGCCGACGACGGACGACTCGGCGGACGAGGAGGACGAGACCTTCACGCCGCCGCTGCCGGCGAGCTTCGAGGGCATGCCGGGCGCGCACGACGGGGAGAGCTCGTTCACTTTCCGGCTGCGGTTCAGCGAGGATCCGGACGTCGGCTACCGGGTGCTGCGCCATGAGGCGTTCGAGGTGTCGGGCGGGGCGGTCGTGAAGGCTATCTGGAGGCGGATCTTTGGGCACCGCTCGGTGCCGTTTGGCGGAGTGCACATCAGACACAGGGGTCCCTGGCGGGGGCTCGGCCAGTGCACCCCCCTGGATGGGTGGACGTCCTTCGCGCGGCCGGTCGTGTTCGGGCGCTTCAATGAGGCCAGGGCGTGCACGCCCTGGAGGGGCGGGTTCATGTTCGATTTCTCCTTGCAGCCTCCTATCGCCTCCATGCGCCGACCTCCGGAATCCCACGGCTCGTCAACACCACGAGCCCCGGCTCCGGCGACAGCGCGGCGGCCGCATCCGGCTGGGCCAGCGCCTCGGTCGGGACCTCGCGCAGGATGGCCATGGGGCGATCGGTGTGGCCATCCAGCGTGGTCGACCCGCCGGTGACCTGCCCCCAAGAGCGGTACCACATGCTATGTTAGTCCCAGCACCTGTGGAGGGCCGTGAAGGACGGGCATCCTCAGGAACCAGGGCGACGGCTTAATCGCCTCAGGGGCCGGGGGAAAGCCGCCGCAGGCGCTGTGGGGTCGGACGGTATTGTACTCGCGCCTCCATTGCTCGACCAGCACGGCCGCCTGCGCCAACGAGTAGCAGATCTCCCCGTTCAACAGCTCGTCCCTGAGCTTGCCGTTGAAGCTCTCGTTGTAGCCGTTCTCCCACGGGCTGCCCGGCTCGATAAAGAGCGTCTCGACGCCCACGCGCCCCAACCACCGCCGCACGAGCTTCGCGGTGAACTCCGGTCCGTTGTCCAACCTCAGATACTCGGGAGGCCCGTGTCGGACGAACAGATCGGCCAGCACCTCGAGCACGTCGTGCGAGCGGATCTTGCGAGCCACCACGATCGCCAGGCACGGATGGGCACCTGCGGTACGGCCCCGGACCCGGCCGAATCCGTGTTCAAGATCCGTTTCGGGGAGCCGCTCGCAACGCCATGCTTGCCAATGCCCTCGACGGTGACTCGGGACTTGAGAACCGGAACGCTTTCCCCAACACGGGCGACCGCGACGGATCAACAGATCGCCTGCACGGACCTGCCATCGAAGGCACAAGCACCAGCCGAGGCCGCGACTGGCGGAGAACCCCCGTCCGCGCGAACTTTCTTTCGCGCAGATCGTGCAGTCCATCATCGAGAGAGGAATCGAATGATGGCACGCACGAAACCTATCCGGCGCAGCTACGGCGCCGGCGAATGGGGCCGGAACCGGGTACGGGTCTTTCCCGATCCCAAGACCGGCCTGTTCCAGATCGAGTGGCGCGAGAACGGGCGCAGGCTCACAAGGTCGCTGAAGCACCGCGACTGGAGACGGGCGAAGCGGCAGGCGGACGAGTTCGCCGCTGGCTACCTCGGGCCGGAGCTCGAGGGCAAGGCCGAAGCCGAGTCCGAGCCGCTCACCCTGGAGACGCTTTTTGACATCTACGGTGAAGAGGTGACGCCCACCAAGCGTGGGCGGTCGCGGCTGCACGACAGGGCCGCGACGAGGATGTTCCTCGGGTGCTTCGGCAGGGACCGGAAGCCCGCAACGCTCTCCCAGCGCGACTGGGACCGGTTCATCCGGGAGCGCCGGGCGGGCAGGGTTGGCCCGAGCGGCAAACCCGTGTCCGACCGGATGATCGAACGCGACTTGAAGTTCCTGCTCGCGGTCCTCAACTGGGCCGTGAAGTCGAGGGACGAGCGGGGCGAACTGCTCCTCGGCTCGAACCCGCTCAAGGGCCTGAAGACGCCCACGGAGAAGAACCCGACACGGGTGATGCTTACCGAGGAAGAATACCGGGTCCTGCTTCACGTGTCTCTGGGGATGGACTGGCGCTTTCACGTTGCTCTGGTCCTCGCACACGAGACAGGACACCGCATCGGCGCCATCCGTCAGCTTCGATGGTCGGACATCGACCTTGAATGCGGAGTGGTGCGGTGGCGCGCAGAGCACGACAAGTCGGGCTACGAGCACCGGACGCCGGTGACCGCCGAGGCGCTCGCCGCCTTGGAGGAGGCGCGAAAGAGGAATCCCGGTATCGGGGACGCGCCCGTGCTGCCCTCGCCTTGGGATCGCTCGAGGTGCGTGAGCTGTTCATGGACGCAGCGCTGGTGGGAGAAGGCCGTAGCGCTCGAAGGGCTGGAATCCAAGCGTGGCCGCGGCTGGCACTCCCTAAGGCGGAAGTTCGCTTCCGACCTCATGGACCAGCCGCTCAAAGTGCTCTGCGAACTCGGCGGTTGGAAGGAGGCCAAGACGGTGCTGCACTGCTACCAGCGGGCCGATGAGGCACAGCTCAGGAAGGCTCTGGAGAGCCGTCGCAGAGTTCGCGCCTGAGACCAATCAGCGGGAATCAATCGGCGGGAACCCGGTTGGGTACGTCCGTAAGTTCAATTACCCCAAGCAGATGTGAACCTGTCGGCTTCTGCCCACTCGGCCCACCGCACCGCACCCCATCGTGCCGCCGTCAGTACCAGGAACTCGAATGCCAGCCGGACGGCCAGCGGAACCGTCGATTCCCGCGCCGTCCGGATGGCCGCGGCCACCTCGCGATGCGGCAAGGCCCGCATGTGCTGCACAACGTTATGCTGTGGACCCAGGACCGGGTCGATCCGGTCACAGGGGTTGTCGATCCGGAACTCCATCGCTACCGCCCACTCCAACACCGCGCGGATGCGCTGCCGCAACCGCCGGGCGGTGTCCGCCTTCTCGTGCCAGATGGGAGCGAGGATCTCCAGCACGTCGGCGCTAGTGACCTCCGAGACCGGCATCTTCCCGATGCGCGGGAAGGCGTACCGCTCGAAGGTCAAGATCCACTCGCGGCCGTGCGCCCGATTTCGCCAGCCGGCTTGCTTCTGTATCTACCACACGCGCGGTGGCTTCGGCGAAGCTCGGTACGCCCTGCCTACGACGCTTCTCGGCAAGCGGGTCGCCGCCCTCGCGGGCCAGCTTGCGGTTGGCCAGCGCCTTTTCCCGGGCCTCGGCGAGGGAGACCAGCGCGACGCTGCCGAGCCCGAGCTCGCGGCGCCGACCGCGGATGAGCAGGCGCTGAATCCAGCTTCGGGTTCCGCTCGGCTGGACGAAGAGGTACAAACCGTTGCCGTCCGCGTGTCTTCCAGGCGGGGCAGTGCGCACGAAGGCGGCCGACAGGGCCTTGTCTGGATGGCGGCCCTTGGGCTTGGTTTTACGCGGCGGAGTGGCCTTGTTCGTTACAGTAACCATCCCCACATAATATAGGGGATGGCAGTGGATATCAATGGATGTTGTGAGCGGAGTGCGTTGCTAGTCTATGCTCGTAACTTACTGTTATCACAGTCATTTATGGACTTAACTGGACGATACTGCACACCGGTCCAGATAGTCTGCCCATTCCTGGGTCGTGCGTGGCTGCCCGAGCACCCGGCACGCTCTCCTCTCCGACGCCCCGAGCTGCTGACGTACACGCACCGCACAACGTCGTCGGCGCTCGGGGCTCAGAAGTTTCCCTCGGCCGCTTCCTCCAGGATCAGCTTGTCCAGTGTCAAGTCCGCCACTGCTCGCTTCAGGCGCCCGTTCTCGCGCTCACGCTCCTTCAGGCGCCGTGCCTGGCTCACCTTCATCCCGCCGTACTCCCGCCTCCACCGGTAGTACGTCTGCTCGGTGATGCCCAGCTCCCGGCTGATCAGCTTCACGGATTTGCCGCGGGCCAGACCGACCTCTGCCTCCCGCAGTGCACGCATGCTTCGGGCGATGGGTTACGGAGGAAGACCATGTCTCCATACGGGGCCCGGCTGAACGAGATCCGGCCGCGCTCGAACTCTAGAGCACCCACTTCCGCGAGAGCGGCGGTAAGCCGCGCGCTGATTCTCCAGTCCGCCGCCTTCTTGTCCACAAGACCGGTTCGGCTTCACCGCTGCGGCGTGGCGGCGGTGTCAGCTCCGATCTGTTCGAGAAAATCAGATACGGCCATCAGTGGGATGGTGTATCTGCGCGCCCTCCGCGCTTTCCCCGACTGGGTCGAAGGATCGGCCGTGACGAGAAGGTCGCATCCCTTCTTGGTGACCGATCGCACGGGTTGCAGGCCGGCGCATGCGGCATGTCGTTCCAACACCTGCCTGCCAATCAACTGTCCCTTCACCATCGCCTCGCCTGTGAAACAGACGTGCATCCCTTGGCGTAGGCTGCTGGCCGTTGGAACCCTTGTGACTTCGGGCATGGTGACATCGGCGAGGTCAAGCGCATCGGCGACCTGTTTGATGAGGCGCCGCTCCGCTTCGGTGATGATGCCATCGCGTCTTGCCGCGGCGATGATCGACGCCACATACGAGCGGTGTGCTTGAGCGCGCTGCTCGGGAGCAATGTTGAGGCTGTCGGCCAACTCGATGAGCTCGGCGTGCTCCTGCTCATCGATACGGCGATCATCGAGCACCCAGTCGAGCGCGTCGAGGTACTGAAGCAGCGCTTCGTCGGAAGACGGGTAGTATGCGCGGGAGACGACGCGGGCCAGGTCGCCCATTCCCGCCCCCGTCGCTTCTCGCCGCAGCGTTCGTGGATTGGGAGTATCACCGATATAGCCGACCGTCGCGGCTCTGACGTCGCGCCGCATGTGGGCGGTGAACTGGCCCGCGAGTTGGGCGGTTGCCCGGGCGTCGGCGAGGGCCCGATATTGCAGGTTCAGCGCGATTCCGAATCGGGCGCACGCGATGCCGAGCTTGTCTCCCGTGGCTCTGAGCGTGCACAGACCGGCACCGCTGTCGAAAGCTACTCCCAGTCGTTCGAATTCATACGTAAGCATCCACTTCGACAACGAGATCGAAATGGCTGCCCTGGAACGGATGCCCGGCGTCCAGAGGGAGAACGTCAAGCCGCAGTACGATGAGTGGATCTTCCCGGACGGGCACAGCGTGATGATCCTTGCCGAGGGGCGTCTGCTCAACCTGGGATGCGCCACAGGCCATCCGAGTTTCGTCATGTCGGCGAGCTTCACCGATCAGGTGATCGCACAGATCGAACTCGCCAGGAACCGAGACTCGTACGAAAAGAAGGTCTATGTACTCCCAAAGATTCTGGACGAGAAGATCGCGCGGCTCCACCTCGATAAGTTGGACGCCCGGCTCACCGAGCTTTCGGACGAGCAGGCGGGCTACATCGGCGTGGACAAGGGAGGGCCGTATAAGCCGGATACTTATCGCTACTAGGGTGACCTCATACGGGCGGGGACCTCATTCGGGCGGGGGCCTCCATCATCTGCACGATTTCGTGCCGGTCCTCCTCGGAGGGGAAACCCCATCCCGAGCGGTACCCGAAAAGCTCGGTGAGCGTAGCGGATGCAAAACGCCCATCCAGGATCTCGATCATGTCCCCCGACAGGAGGCCCGGATGCTCTGCGCCACTCACGCGGGTCAGTTGTAGAATCTCCTTTCGAAGCGTGATCACATAGTTGGCCAGGCGGGCGGCCTTCGAGGTCGGATCCAAGCCCCGCACCAACCAACGATTCTGGGTCGCCACTCCGGTGGGGCAGCGTCCCGTATGGCACCTCTGGGCCTGGATGCATCCGACGGCCATCATTGCCTCGCGTGCCACGTTGATCGTGTCGCACCCGAGCGCAAAGGCGACCATCGCGTTGGCCGGTAGACCCAGTTTACCCGACCCCATGAGGACGACATCCTCGTGGATTCCCGCCTCGGCGAGAATTCGATACACACGGCTGAATCCAACCTTGAAGGGCAACGCCACGTGATCAGAGAACGCGAGGGGGGCGGCCCCGGTCCCGCCCTCTCCCCCATCGATGGAGATGAAGTCGACCCCCCGATCCCTCCTCGACATGAGGTTCGCCAGCTCCTCCCAGAAGTGGTGCTCCCCGACCGCGGATTTGATGCCTATGGGTAGCCCGGTCGCGTCGGCCAACATTTCCACGAAATCCAGCATTTCATCGACGCCCCCGAAGGCGGAGTGCCGGGCCGGACTGAACACGTCCTCGCCCACGGGAACGCCCCGAATCCCGGCGATCTCCCTCGTGACCTTGGCGCCTGGAAGCAATCCTCCGAGGCCAGGCTTGGCCCCTTGGCTAAGCTTGATTTCCACCGCCTGAACGGGGCTCATGTCGATCTGATCCAGGAATAAGTTCATGTCGAAGCCACCGGTTTTCGAGCGGCAACCGAAATAACCCGTCCCCAACTGCCAGATCAGAGCGCCGCCCTGCCGATGATATGGGGAGATTCCCCCTTCGCCTGTGTTTTGGAGGCATCCCGCAATCCTGGCACCCTGGTTCATTGCACTGACCGCGGCGCTCGACAACGAGCCGAAGCTCATCGCGGAGATGTTCACGGCCGAGTCGGGGCGGAAGGACCGTGCCCGCCCTCGAGCACCGCCCAGAATCTTAGCGCATGGAAGCGGATAGGTCTCGTCGCATCCTGCCTTCCCGAAGGCCTTTCCGACCGCAGATTGCCCCGTACCCATGACCTGATGCTTGACGATGACGTAGTTGGACGTCCCTTCGAGGTCGTTGTCCGTGCCGAACCCGAAGTAGTTGTTGGCCTTCTTACTCGATGCGTAGACCCACCTCCGTTGGTCCCGACTGAAGGGCCGCTCCTCGTCATTGTCCGTGACGATGTACTGCCTCAACTCGGGGCCGATCGCTTCCAGGATATATCGGAAGTGGCCAATGATGGGAAAACTTCGAAGAATGGCGTGTCGCTTCTGGAGAACGTCGTAGAGCACGACTACCACCACCGCGAGTCCTACAACCCAGAGCCACATGGCCTAATTCCTGTCGTGGTCAGTGAGATAAACACTTACTTCATACTGCCCCCAAAGAACACCTACAAGGTCTCTCTGGACTAGACTGTTGGGATCTCCGGCCGGAGCTAGGATCAAAGGGTGTGTAAAAAGAGAGGCGACGTACCTTTCCGCTGAGATTTAAACCAGCGAGCCCGGGTGACAGCCCGGGGAAAGGGACGTCGCCTCATGAGAGAGGATATCGCGGGAGTGGGGAGTGAGTCCACCGGGACGACGCGGGAGGTGCTTGAGGGTTGGGTACGGGAGCGGGCCCAGGAGTTGATTCAGGGCATCCTGGAGGAGGAGGCTACGGACGGATATGAGTGCGACAGGAATGCTGCGCCTCGCGCGGGAAACCGGCATCTAAGTCGCAGTTCGCGGAGCTGACCTGGTTCTCGAAGCTGAGCACGAACCACCCCACACCCTCTTTGATGCCCTGAAACGATACAAACCGGGATCGTCGAGCTGCTCACGGGCGAAGAGCTCCCAGTCACAGCGTTCCAAGTCAACCGGCCCCTGCCGAGGCGGCTACGTCAGTACTGGCATCGGCATCTTCACCAGCCTTTGAGCCGGTCCAGATAGTCTGCGCATTCCTGCATCAGCTACGACAATATTCTTATAAAGGATTGATATACATATATTTATAACTACTCACTGTCCCTTCATCCCCTTATTAAACCCCTCTTTCTGAACGGGATGTAGTTGGACGCTCAAAGACGCTCAGGACGTAAGCGTTCGGCCAAGCTGTGATGGCGCTGGCTACCGAGCAGACTGGAGCGAAGCGTGAGTGCGGCCTCCCGGATGATGGCGCGGGGGAGAACTGTCGCGGTGCACCGCGACCGCCTGATCCTATTGCCCCTGTCGAATTGCTACAGCGATGGGGTCAGGCCACGCACGTTCGCGCAAGGTATCAAACCGCCACTAGCTCCGACGCCATCCTCACGGACCCGCCGAACGCTTGAAAGGAACGTCGCCTCATGAGAGAGGATATCAAAAGGTGTGCAAAAAAGAGAGGCGACGTACCTTTCCGCTGAGATTTGGAGCGAGTGAGAACGCCGAGGTGACCGGGGCGCTGTATCGCGTCGTAGGCGACGGCGAGGAGGGCGCGGTTCCGCAGGTCGCCTCCCAGTCGTCCATAAGCCGGCGTCGGCGCTCGAACAGGTCCGTGCGCCTGTAGGCCGCCTCGACCCTGTTCTGGACCACATGTGCGAGGGCCGCTTCGATGACCTCGCGCGGATGATTCGTCTCCTCGGCCGCCCAATCGCGGATTCAAGCGGGTCGAGAGCGCTACGGCGCTGATCTGGAAGCGAGCGCTTCGCCGTCCGGACGTGACCTGTTGAGGAGCACATTGTACGCAAGCGAGGGCGGATCCAGGTTTGTCTTACCGAATCCGAACCTTCTCGCGACTTCCGGTGCCCAGGGACCAGCGGCGTTGATCACCGCGTGGGTCCTGAACTCACGTTCCTCACCCTTCAATCGATCCAAGGTCCGCACGGCCACGATGCGCTTGTTCCTAACCAACAGCTCCCGGGCTTCCATGTAGTTCAACACGGAAGCGCCTCCCGCAGCGGACCACCGGAGAATCTCGATGAGCAGTCTGCGCGGACGTTCCATGAACGCATCGAACCAGATAGCACCTCCCTCGAGGCCGTGACGTGACCCCCTGAAACGAGACCAGTGCGGATGTTAGGATCGGGCATCTGGTCGCAGCTACAGGGAGGTCAGCAATGGGGAGGAGACGGCACACGCCGGAGCAGATCATTACGGCACTGAGAGAGGCTGAAGTTGGGCTGGCGAGGGGGAAGACGGCAGCGATGGTGAGCCGTGAGCTCGGGATCAGCGAGCAGACGTACTACCGGTGGCGGAAGGAATTTGGGGGAATGGGGGTGGATCAGGCGCGCAAGTTCAAGGAACTGGAGCGAGAGAACGCACACCTGAAGCGGGCGGTGGCGAACCTGACGGTGGACAAGCTGATCCTGGAGGAAGCGGCCAAGGGAAACTTCTGAGCCCCGAGCGCCGACGGAGGTGTGTGGTGCATGCACGTCAGCGGCTCGGGGTGGGAGAGAGGCGCGCGTGCCGGGTGCTGGGCCAGCCACGGACGACGCAACGCCGGATCAGGAAGGTGCGTTCCGACGAGGCAGCGCTCCTAGAAGACGTGGTGCGGCTGGCGAGCCGTTTCGGTCGCTACGGATACCGGCAGGTGACGAACCTGCTGCGCATCGAGGGTTGGTCCGTGAACCACAAGCGGGTGGAGCGGATCTGGCGTCGAGAGGGCCTGAAAGTGCCCAAACGCCAACCCAAGCGGGGTCGCTTGTGGCTGAACGACGGCTCCTGTATCCGGCTCAGGCCGCTGCACGATAACCATGTCTGGTCGTATGACTTCGTGAGCACACGGACCGCGGACGGACGAGCCCTGAAGCTGCTCACAGTGCTCGACGAGTACACGAGACAATGTCTGGCGATCAAGGTAGGACGGAGGACTCGAGCGCATGACGTACTCGAGGTGCTGGTAGATCTCTTCGTTCGTCACGGTCCACCCCAGCATCTACGTTCGGACAACGGTCCGGAGTTCACGGCCCAGCTCGTGCGGCGGTGGCTCGCCAGGCTAGGTGTGCAGACGCTCTACATCGAGCCCGGTAGTCCGTGGGAGAACGGTTACAACGAGAGCTTCAACGGCAAGCTAAGGGACGAATTCCTGAACGGCGAGATATTCTACACGCTGCCTGAGGCGGTCGTCCTCGTAGAACAGTGGAGAAGACTGTACAATACCGTCCGACCCCACAGCGCCTGCGGCGGTCGTCCCCCGGCCCCGGAGACGATCAAACCTTCGCCTTGGTTCCTCAGGATGCCTCAGCTCCAGGGGCCGCCGGTGGCTCTGGGTCTAACATAGGAAGTGGTACCGCCAGAGGTTGGGTCAATAGGTGTGTAAACGTATCAGGCGGCATTCTTCCGCTGTTGGGTTGAGACGGGCTTTCCGTCTTCGAACTTCCTTCCTTCAAACACGTCCTTGAGGAGGTGAGGAGCGTCGAGCCTTCGGAAGCGCTTCTCGGCCACCAAGAGCAACTTCCAGATCAGCGCCGTAGCGCTCTCGACCCGCTTGAATCGCTTCGCCGCCGTCGTCCTGAGCCGTACCGCAGCGAACGGGCTCTCGACCACGTTCGTCGTGCGTAGATGCTTCCAGTGATCCTCGGGGAAGTCGTGGAACGCCACCATCCGCTCCCAGTCGTCCTCGAGTACGTCCACCGCCTTCGGATACCACGGCCTGTAGCGCCTGGCGAACACTTCGCGGGCCTTCACAGCCTCGGACCGGCTCGGTGCGTAGACCACGGCCCTGAGAAGATCCTTCGCCTCGCTCTGCTCCCGCTGCGGCAGCCGGTCCAGCACGTTCCTCATCTTGTGGTTCCAGCACCGTTGCTCGCCCGCCTCAGGCCATACCTGCCGTACTGCGCCCCAGATCGCCGCGTTACCGTCCGCCATCAGAAGCCGGGGCGCCTCGATGCCGCGTGCCTTCAGATCCCGCAACACCTCCGACCAGGACTCGACCGACTCTCGGTAGCCCGATCTCAGGGCCAACACTTCCTTCGTCCCGTCTCGCATCGCGCCCAGAACCACCAGCAGTGCTGCCTTGTCCCGCTCGAGCCCCGCCTTCACGTAGATCCCGTCCGCCCAGACGTAGACGACCTCACGGTCGGCCAGCGAGCGCTTCGACCATTCCTCGAATTCCGCCGTCCATCCCGCCCGCAGCCGCCGAATCGAAGACTTCGACAACGGGGCCCCCTCGCCCAGCAGGCCCCGCATCGCCAGCTCGAAGTCTCCCTCCGCCAGCCCGTGCAGATACAGCTCCGGAAGCAGAGCACCCAGCTCCTTCGTCCGTCGTGCGAACAACGGCAACACCCGACTCTCGAACCGCTCCTCGACGCCCCGAACCCGAGGGCGTCGGAGCATGATCGTGCCCGAGCTCATCGCCAACCGCCTCGGCTTGCCATATCCGTTGCGGTAGCCCTCGGCCGAGTCCACCGTACTCCTGCGCTCTGACTTCTCCCGGCCTAACAACTCCGTGACTTCCTCCTCCATGATCTGTTGGATGAACTCCTGCGCCTTCTCCCTAACCATCCCCTCGAGCGTCTCCCACATCGGCCTGCTGGACGCACCCTGGGGTCCCGCGATATCCTCTCTCATGAGGCGACGTTCCTTTCCCCGGGCTGTCACCCGGGCTCGCTGGTTTAAATCTCAGCGGAAAGGTACGTCGCCTCTCTTTTTACACACCTTTTGATCCTACCTCGTTCCCCTTTCCACTGTATGCGATGAATGCGGTGCCAACTATCGTTAGAGCGAGGGCTACAAGGAAAATGGCATCCGTATCATCACGGCCCCATGTCAAGTATAGCGCCGTCCCGAGAAGACCAACTGCGTTGCGTTGATTCCGGTCCCGCCGACTCGTGTTGCTCATTCACGCACCTTCAGGTTTCTCGGGCTCGATCCCCTTCTCCGCACCGGCCCCGGGTCCAGGCCCGCCCCCAACCTTTCTAAGTCCCTGGGGGGGCCGAGGCCGCCTGTTCTCGCGGGCGCGCACTACGTTCTGGGTCGGTGTGTCGGGGGTCTCAACCCCGGCGAGGAGCCGCCCGTGGAGGTGGGAAGGGACATCTAGCGCGTTCCAAGCCCTATGGGCACACCCCCGAGACGAAACGCGCCGCCCACGAACGGGCGGCGCGTTCCCATACTGTGCGGGAGGAGCCGGCTTCAGACTAGCGATTCCCTCCCGTGGTGGGGGGCGGCACGTCCGTCGCGTTCGTCACCGGCTCGGTCGTCTCGTCCTCGAGCTCCTCCCAGCCCACCCACCCCCAGCGCTCCGAGAAGGGTCGCAGGTGCAGGGGCGTCGTGGGGTAGCCGTACATGGCCTCCACCTGGCTGGTTCCGGCCGTCGGGCAGACGGTCCCGGTGCCGTCGAAGTGCAGGTCCTTGCACAACCGGGGCGATCCCAGCTTCTCGAGCAGCGCCTCTGTCTCCGGACGGGCCGCCTGCCCGAAGAACCCGCGCTGGCCGCCTAGCGTCATGTCGATCGGGCTCATTCCCAGGCGGGAGATCGCCGTCACGTCGGCACCCTTGTCCACGAGGTATTGGACGAGCTCGTTGTCGCCTCTGGTCGCGGCGTAGTGGAGGGGGGTGTAGCCCCAAGCGTCCGGCACGTTCACGTCGGCGTCGAATTTCTCGATCAGATACTTGACGGCAGCAAGGAATCCGTCCGGCACTCCCTCGACGATCGAGGCCCCGATTCCAAGGTATCCCCCGCCGGAGGCAACGTGGATGGGATACATGTCCGACGCTCCCTCTGGGAGGGGCTGCAGCACGGAAGACTCCTCCTGCCGGCCGTCACGCTGCCGGGTCTGCATCATGACCTCCTCCGCCACGACCGACGGCTGGTGAGGGTCAGCGCCATAGGCGGCGAGCAGCTTCATGGCCTCCAGATCGCGCGCGAACGCCGCGCGCCAAAAGGGGGTCGCCCCGCGGATGTCGAGCCCGATCCGGCCCTGCTCCCAGTAGAAGGGGTGCAGGTCTAGCGCCACGTTCGGGTCCGCGCCCGCCTCCAGAAGCGCCTCCAGGAGCTCGTGGTGCGTGGCCTTCTGGAGAAGGAATGCCCGGGGCTGCGGATAGTTCGGCGTGCCCGGCCACTGAGCCTGAATCACGGCGAACAGCGGCGTTGCCCCTTCAGGGCCAGTTCTTCAGGTTCGGATCGGCACCGCGCTCCACGAGGAGGAGCGCCACGTCGAATTGACCGTTCAACGACGCGGTCAGGAGAGCGCTGGCGCCGGTCCCCGCGCTGACCTGGTCGGCGTTCGCGCCGCCGTCCAGGAGAGCCCTGACGGCCTCGAGGTTCCCCTCGCGGGCGGCAAGGATGAGGGCAGTCATACCGCCCGTCTTTCCTACCTGGACCTCGGTGGCCGGAAGCCGGGGTTGCAGCACTCGAAGCTGCTCGGAGTTCACACGCCGGGTTCGCTCCTCCACGAGCATGTACTTGTCCTCCACCACATACTCGCGTGCCGCCACCTCCCGCTGCTTCTGGATCGCCGCCTGAACCTGGGCCGGGCTCGCTTCGAAGTCCTCCTGCTGGCCTCCCTCGCAGCTCGAGCGCTCAGGAGACGGCGAGACAAAGCCCACGGGCCTTGAAGCTGCCGGTCGGGTTCTGTCCCTCGTCTTTCACCCACACCCGGCCTACACCGAGCCGGTCCGCCGTTCGAGGGGCGTCGATGAGCGGGGTCCACCCTTCGCCGAGCCGGATCTGCGCGCCGCGGTCCCGGACCGGAAGCACCTCCTCGTACCGCCACAGGTCGGCGCTCCGGCACGAAAGAGCATCGGGTGTGAAGCCGGGAGTGAGCCGGTCCAAGTCATACCGCGCGAAGAACGGTTTGCCCGCTGCTGACAGTCCAGCCAGCTGTTCGCTGTCGACGCGCTCGCCGGTGGCCGTGCACTCCAGGTGCGTCGCTCCTGGCAGACGCTCGTGATCGTTCATCGGTCTAAGCGCTCAGCTCTATGTTTCCGGGGACGGGACTCGGGCGCTCTCTTGGAGCAAGATCCGAACCCCGGAGAGGAGCGCGATAGCAGCCGGCGGAACCGGCCACGAGGGGGAGGTTGGTCTGGCTCCGACAAAAGCCCCGACAGTCCGCCAGCCGCACCACAACTGCGTGCGCCTAACGCATGACTCCTCTATAATAGCGAGGTATGGGGCGTCTTGCCGAGCGATGTGATCTCTCTCCTGGAGGGAAGTGCCATGCAATACCCCCGCCCCGATCGCCCTGGCCTTTCGCGTCGCGCTTGGATCACCACCACCTCCGGAGCCGTCGTGGCGGCTGGGCTTGTCAAGACGCAGTTGGACGCCGTCGATCTGGTTGCTCAACAGGCCCGGCCGGCCGATCCCACCAAGGTAATGGGCAGATTCGTGTCCGAGGTCGGCACCCGGGCGCCCCAGGAGCAGCCGAGGCGCCTTCCGCGTGCCAGCGCCCCCTCGTCCTCGTCACGCTCGCCGCTCGCCTCCTTTCACGGGATCATCACCCCCGCCGACCTGCACTTCGAGCGGCATCACGCGGGTGTGCCGGCGATCGATCCCGAAAGCTACGAGCTCCTCATCCACGGGATGGTCGAGCGGCCGATGGTCTTCACGCTGGCCGACCTGAAGCGGTACCCCTCGATGTCGCGCATCTACTTCCTCGAGTGCTCGGGCAACGGTGGGGGATCGTTCAACATGACCCGCATGCCGACCGAGGTGACGCTGCAGCAGATGGACGGGCTCCTCAGCACGAGCGAGTGGACGGGCGTGCCGCTCACCACCTTGCTGCGTCAAGTGGGGGTGCGGCCGGGGGCGAGTTGGATCGTTGCGGAGGGCGGGGATGCCGCACTCATGAATAGGAGTATCCCCATCGACAAGGCGATGGACGACGCGCTCATCGCCTACGGGCAGAACGGCGAGGCGATCCGCCCCGAGCAGGGCTACCCGGCGCGCCTCTTCCTGCCCGGATGGGAGGGGAACACGAACATCAAGTGGGTGCGCAGGATCGAGGTGACCGACCAGCCGGTGATGTCGCGCGAGGAGACCTCCAACTACACCGACCCGCTCAGGGGGGGCAGGGCCCGGCAGTTCAGCTTCGTGATGGACGCGAAGTCGGTGATCACCTTTCCAACCTTCCCGATGGCCCTCCCTGACCGCGGCTGGTGGGAGGTGAAGGGACTCGCGTGGACCGGTCGCGGCCACATCATCCGGGTGGACATCAGCACGGACCGGGGCCGCAGTTGGGCGCCGGCAGAGTTGCAGGAACCAGTGCTTCCCCTGGCGACCACGTGCTTCCGCTTCATGTGGAACTGGGACGGCACGGATACGATCCTGATGAGCCGCGCCACCGACTCGACCGGCTACGTACAGCCGACTGTTCAGCAGTTCATTGAGGCGCGCGGCGAACGCACCTCGTACCACTCGAACCATATCCGGGCGTGGAAGGTGGCGGCGGGAGGCGAGGTTACGTACGGGCTGGGGGACGTCCTGTGAGGCGCATGGCAGTCGGAGGCGTAGCGCTCGCCCTTGCCGTCGCGGGCTGCGCCGAGGGAGGGACCGACGATATAAGCCTCGTGGATGCACCGCAGCCGCCCACCGTGCTGGCTTTCGGCCAGCCGGCGGACTCGGCCCGGATCGCCGCTTGGGACATCGACGTCCGGCCGGACGGGAGGGGGCTGCCGGCCGGGAGTGGGTCCGTCGCTGAGGGCGCGGTCGTGTATCAGGAGCGATGCGCCTCCTGCCATGGGGTGGCGGGTGTGGGGGGCACGGGTCGCGCGCTGGTGGGTGCCGAACCTTGGGAGGAATGGCCTGCCGGCCGCACGGTGGGAAGCTACTGGCCGTACGCCACCACACTCTATGACTACATCGTGCGCGCAATGCCCCAGAACGCGCCAGGCTCACTTACAGCTGACCAGACGTACGCCGTGATCGCCTGGATTCTGCACCGAAACGAGCTGATCCCGGAGGACGGGGTCATGGACGCCGAGGCGCTGCCCGCGATCGTGATGCCGGCGCGGGATCGCTTCATCCCCGACGACCGGACCGGTGGCCCGATAATCCGCTGATGGTTCAGAGGGGCAGGCCCAGCCGCAACGAGCCTCGCCTATGCGATCTACGACGTCACCCCCGACGATCAGCGCTTCGGATCGGGCGCCGAGTCGCCTCCTGGCCGCGCTTCACGTCCTGTACCCAGCCTGCCTACGCATCTCACAGTGGGCCGATGCGGAGCGCCTCCGATGCCGTCACTAGCGGCTCAAACTCGGTGAGGATCTCACCGCGTATCCTGTACTCGTCCGCGGGCACGGGCGCGCCGCCGTTCCCGCGTTGGTCCCAAGTATCCTCGAGCTCGAGGACCGCGCCGGGCTTGAGCACCTCGATTCGGAGGATCGCCGGGATTGCCTCGTCCTGTAAGCGGCTCCACACGAGCGTTCCGTCCTTCCGTGTAATGACTACGTCAAAAGCGATGGTGCGGCCGCGAAGATAGAGGTCGAGGCTCCTGTCGCTGATATTCTCCAAGCGCAAAATGATTTCTGCGGGCTCGCCGAGTGAGACTCGTTCCGGGACCACGAGTTCCACACGGACTGAATCGGAGACCGAGCCGGGCACCACTTGCTCCCTCACGGAGGGACGGGAGGCTGCGTACACATCACTCGGCGCGGTGCTCCGGCTCGCGAGGAGCGCGAGAGCGGTCACCAGCGCCCAAGAAAGAGGGGGAAGGCAGTCCCCAGCCCTCCCCCTCTTTCCATCGTTGACGCCCTTGGGATGTTCCGTCACTCCGAGCATTTGGGTGACTTGCTGCTCGGCGGGCAGTTTACTGCCGCCCCCGCCGCCATCGTCGCTTCCGCCTCCACCCTCACCTACAGCGCCGACTCCATCGGTCGTCGCATCGAGCGCACCGAGCTCAGCCACGACACCGCTCAGAGGGCTGAACACAAACGTGCTGCTGCCAGAGCTTCCCCACACAACACCTATGAGTTCGGCTGTATTCGCTCCGGTTATCCTGAAGGCATTGGAGCCACTATCTCCGCTGCCAATGATCGTTGCACCAGATCTGCTGACGATGGTCTGACAGAACAACTGGATATTGGAACCAAAAACGTTCACTGTGGCGCACGAGGCGACGACGTTACCCTGTGTCCAGTCCGTCGTACGGCCGACCTTGTTCACCTCGATACCGTCGGGAAACTGGGTCGTGCTGTTGTCCTGACTGGCCACGTCGAAGGTTCCTACGATATTCAAGCTGCCATTGTTGGGTCCTGAGGTCTTCGCGATCTTGCCATTACTGGCAACGCCCTGCTCGTATAAAGCACGCGTGGCGTCACTAAACCGACATTTCTTGCCGCGCGAGCATGTGCCCCCCTTTGGTGGCCGTGGTCCGGTCGCTGCGTCCCGAGCTTCCCATCGTGGCCCAGACGCGCCGGGCCGACCACGAGGAGGAGCTGCGGGGCGCGGGAGCCAGCTCCGTGATCGCAGTGGAGGGAGCCGCCGACCGGGAGCTAGCCCGGGTGGTGCTGGAGCAGGTGGGCGCGGCTCCGCACGAGATCTCGATGCTCATCGCGGGCGTCGAGCCCGACGGGCCCGGGTGTAGCCTGTCCGAGGAGCAGCGGATGTCCGAGCGTTGCCGACATGGCCGTGACACACGGACGGTCTTTCCGGGATCTTTAGCGCCCCCGATTTCTCTGGACAGTAGATTGGCAGCGACGACGGGGTCCAGAGAGAGGGGGTGTTTTGATGTCTCCCAAGCCTGGGGAGTCGAAAGCGACCGAAGGTCGTGAAGGAAGGGCGGAGCTGCCCGAGCGTTGGAGCGCGGGGCAGAAGACGGAGGTGGTGCTGCGACTGCTACGCGGGGAGGACCTGGGCGAAGTGAGCCGTGAGGTCCAGGTCTCGCCTGCGGAGCTCGAGGAATGGCGGCGCGTGTTCCTGGAGGGAGGTCAGCAAGGTCTGAAACGCCGTAGCCGCGACCCCGGGGAACGTGAGCTGATCCGGACCCGGGCGAAGCTGGGCGAGGTGACGATGCGGATGGAGCTCGCGAGCGAGCTCCTCGAAAAAAGGGGCTACGGGGACGACCTGAAGAAGCTCTTGAAGCGCGGCAGCGAATGAGTCCGGCGACGGGACGGCGCTACCCGCTGACGATGATCTGCGAGGTCTGGAGCATCGCTCGCTCGACGGTCTACCAGGCTGAGGAGCGAGGCAACGATGAGTCGAGGGAGCCGAAGAAGCGGGGCCCCAAAACGGAGCTGAGCGACGAGGCCTTGGTGGAAGAGATCCGGCAGGTACTCGAGGAGAGCGACTTCCTCGGCGAGGGGCACCGGAAGGTGAGGGTACGGCTGCGGCCCAAGGGGATCTGGGTGGGCAAGAACAGGGTGCTGAGGCTCATGCGAGAGAACCGACTCCTGGCGCCGGTGCGTAAGGGAAGGCATCCCCGGGGCGACCGCAGCCACAGCGGCCGAATCACGACGGACACGCCCAACGAGCTGTGGGGCACGGATGCGACCAGATTCTATACGAAGGCCGACGGCTGGTGCTGGTTCTTCGGGGCCGTCGACCACTGCGTGAGCGATGTCGTCGGCTGGCACGTCGCGAAGAAGGGTGACCGGTGGGCGGCGCTCGAGCCGATCCGTCAGGGTGTGAGGACCTACATGGACGGCTACGCTCCGAAGATCGCGCTCGGCCTCGGGCTACGACACGACTGGGGTGCCCAGCCCAGGTTCAAGGGGTCGTCGCAACAGCACCGTGTTGAAGGGGGTTTTTGCGCCCCCGATTCCACTGGACAATAGATTGGCGAGGGCGACGGGGTCCAGACAGAGGGGGTTCTTGATCTCTCCAATTCCGAGGGAGTCAGAAGCGACCGAAGGTCGTGGAAGGCAGGAGATACCGGAGCTGTTGAGAACTCAGCGCAAGGTGGAGGTCCGGTTCAGCGATGTAAGAGATCTTCCAGGGTTTCCGCCGGGGTTTTCCAACCGAGGGTCTTGCGGGGGCGGCTGTTAAGAGCGGCCGCGACGGCGGCGAGATCGTCAGCGGTATGTTTGCTGAGGTCAGTGCCTTTGGGGAAGTACTGTCTCAACAAGCCGTTGGTGTTTTCGTTCGTGCCGCGCTGCCACGGGCTCTGTGGGTCGCAGAAGTAGACGGCCAGCCCAGTGTCGATGCGAAGCTGTGCGTGCTGAGCCATCTCTGCTCCCTGGTCCCACGTCAGAGACCGGCGGAGTTGCTCGGGCAGGGTCGTGATCGACGAAGCGATCGCGTCCCGGACGGCTTCGGCGCCGTGCCCAGCCAACGCTGGCCCGTTCTTGGTCCTGGGCTCGTCGTGTCTGTGGAGGCGAGGGAGGTGGAGGAGCATGGTGAACCGGGAGGTTCGCTCGACCAGCGTTCCGATCGCCGAGCTGCTTAACCCCAGGATTAGGTCGCCTTCCCAGTGCCCAGGAACGGCGCGGTCGTCCGCCTCGGCCGGTCGCTCGCTGATCATGATCTCGGGGCGAACGAACGTCTTACCCCGTCTGCGGGCGCGAGCTCGAGGCACCCGTAGCGCGCGTCCCGTCCGAAGGCACGCCGTCAGCTCCCGACGCAGCGCACCGCGTCCCTGAACGTAGAGCGCCTGGTAAATGGCTTCGTGCGATATCCGCATGGACTCATCATCGGGGAAGTCGACCCGTAGCCTGTTGGCGATCTGCTCAGGACTCCACGAGGCCGCCCACCGCCGGTCTTGTCGGCGACCACGGCGACGCCCGACCCAGCGTACATTTGGGCCCGGCACGGCCGCCCCGTCTGGAGCCGCGATCAGGCCTCCGAGGCGATCCTGCACATACTGCCTCAGTTCGCCGTTCGCAGCGAGTTTGGCAACTTTCGGACGCTTCGCTCGCCGATCGGCATGCCATTGGGCGGTCGTGGCTCGATACTCGAGGTTTCCACTTCGCGTTGCTGCGTTCCGCCGCAGTTCTCGCGAGATCGTCGACGATGAGCGGCGCAACTGCCGGGCGATCTCACGTACGCCACAACCGCGGGCTTGAAGAACCGCAATCTCTTCTCGCTCGACGAACGATAGGTAGCGCCCCGACAGAGGACGAAGACTGAAAGGTGGCATGCCACCACATTGGCGAAACCAGCGCGCCCCAACAGCGGGAGACACGCCGGCTGCCACCGCCGACTCCTCGCTCGACAGCCCTCGAGCAACTTCTTCCCAAAACCTCTGCCGATGCTCCCGGCGCCCCAACGGGGGACGACCGGGTGAACCCATCGGCGGACGCAAAGCACGATCCGCTCTTCGGCGCTTGCTTGCCGCCATCGCAACTCCTCCTCTTTCCTGAGGTGTTGCGACGACCTCTTGAATTCACCCAGTACACCGCACACCAGTTCCAGGGCGAACTCGCCTGGCTCGGCATCCGCTCGACGGCCTCCTACGTCGGCGAGCCCGAGTGCAACGGCCTGATCGAGCGGTTCATCAGGACGTTGAAGGAAGAGTGCCTCTACCTGCACGACTTTGAGAGCCTGGAGGAGGCGAGGACGGTGATCGGAGGTTTCATCGAGCGTTACAACCGCGGTTGGCTCATCGAGCGGCACGGCCACAAGACCCCGGCCGAGGTCCGCGAGCAGCTCACCCGCATGGCGGCCTGATTACGCCGCCCACTTGTCCAGGAAACCGGGACCGGTTCAGGATCGTCGCGGACGTGCCCCGAGTGTGTGGCGATGCAGAAGGAATGGGTGCACCTGCGGGTGTGCATGTCCTGCGGATACGTCGGGTGTTGTGACAGTTCGCCGGGAAGGCACGCACGCCGGCACTTCGAGAAGACGCAGCACCCCATCGTTAAATCGTGGGAATCCGGCGAGGATTGGGCGTGGTGCTACATCGACCAGGTCAACCTCTGATCCCCGATGGACGGGAACCTATCCGGGCGCGTCAAACGGACTTCAGGTACTTGTGGATCATGGCCACCGATGCCGACCCCTCTCCCACGGCGGCGGCGACCCTCTTCGTCGAGTCGTGGCGCAGGTCGCCCGCGGCAAAGATCCCCGGAACGCTCGTTTCGAGGAGAAAAGGATCCCGATCGAGCTTCCACCCTTTCGGCCGCTTCCCGCCGCGGAGCAGATCGGGCCCAGTCAGGATGAATCCGGCGTCGTCCATCTCGACCATGCCGGCGACGCACTCGGAACGCGGTGTGGCTCCGATGAAGATGAAGAGTTGACCGGTCTGGAACGTCTCGCGCCTGCCCCCGACGTCGACATGGATCTCCTCGAGGCACCGATCTCCGGAGACCCCCACTACCTCGGCTTCGGTGAGAACCTGCACGTTCTCGGTCGCTTCGATGCGGCTCAGCAGGTAGTGTGACATCGTCGCCACGAGTGAAGATCGCCTGACGAGCATTGTCACTTTGGAGGCGTAGCGAGAGAAGAGCATCGTTGCCTGGCCCGCGGAGTTGGCGCCCCCGACCACGAAGACCTGTTTGTCGCGGCACGGAGCCGCTTCGGACAAGGCGGCCCCATAGAAGACCCCTGCACCCGTGAATCGCTCGATGCCAGGCACCTCGAGCCGCCGAACGGAGATGCCGTTGGCCAGAAGCAGCGCGTGGCAGCTCAACTCGCTCCCGTCCGATAGAGTCAGGATCCGATAGGGGTCGTCGACACGTATCGACACCACGTCCTGCGGGACGACGATCTCGGCCCCGAATCTCTTGGCCTGGGTCGTCGCACGTCGGGCTAGGTCCGCGCCCGTCACGCCGCTCGGGAAGCCGAGGTAGTTCTCGATCTGTGAGCTCGTTCCAGCCTGTCCTCCGGTCACGCTCGCTTCGATGAGCACGGTTCGAAGTCCTTCCGACGCCCCATAAACCGCGCCGGCCAGCCCGGCCGGTCCCCCACCCACGACCGCTAGATCATAGAACGGGAGTGTGGCGCTCGTCTGTAGTCCGACCTTCTCCGCCAGCTCTCGCGCCGACGGCTCCACGAGGAAGGAGCGATCGGGGAAGAAGACCACAGGCAAGCGACCGGAGTCGCCGCTGAGCTGCTCGACCATGGCGGATGCCTCGGGATCCGTGTCGACGTCCAACCACTTGTACGGAATCTGGTTTCTCGACAGGAAGTCCTTCGCGTCGTGGCTCGCGGGAGACCACGCGGTCCCCGCGACCTTGATGCCCTGGAACGGAGGACGGAAGCCTGCCGACCAATCGTCGAGGAGGTCATCCAGGACCGGGAATAGGCGCTCCTCGGGCGGATCCCACGGCTTCATCAGGTAGTAATCCAGCCCTACGTCGTTGATGCCGGAGATCGCCGCCTCCGTGTCTGCATACGCAGTCAGGAGCACCTTTCGAGCGTCGGGGTAGAGGGTCCGCACCTGTGCAAGGAACTCCGTGCCGCTCATCTGAGGCATGCGCTCGTCTACGAGGAAGAGCGCAATCGCCGTCTCACGATCTTTGAGCTGCTTCACGGTTTCGAGCGCCTGGGCGCCCGAGCTCGCCTTGACGACGCTGTAGTCCGAGCGAAAGTGACCGCGCAGGTCCCGTGCGATCGCGTTGAGAACCTGCGGTTCGTCGTCCACGGTCAAGATGACCGCCCTTTGTGCTGACGCCATCAGGCCTCTTCCTCCATCGTTTCCTCGACTCGCTCGGCTCCCTCTTTAGGCGTCGGGCGCCGGATCGGTAGCTCGACGGTGAAGCGCGTCCGGCCCGGTTCGGAGTCTATGCGGATCGATCCGGCGTGCTTTTCCACAATCTTATAGCTGGTATTCAGGCCCAGGCCGGTGCCCTTGCCCGGGGGCTTCGTGGTGAAGAAGGCGTCGAAGACCCTGGATTGGATATCCACGGGAATCCCGGGACCGTCGTCCTGCACTTCGATCCTCACTCGGTCGTCCACCAACGAGGTCTTCAGGTGGATTTCACCCTTCCCTTCCATCGCGTCCGCCGCGTTGTCGATGAGATTGGTCCACACCTGGTTAAGCTCACTGCCGAGGGCTTCGATCCGTGGAAGGTCCTGCGCCAGCTCCTGCCGCACCACGACGCCCGCCTTGAGCTTGCTCCGCAGTATCACCAGCGTGTTCCGGATCCCCTCGTTCACGTCGACGTTCTGGATCGGTGCCTGTCCCAAGTACGAATAGGCCTTCATGGCCCCTACGATCTCGACGAGGCGGGAGGCCCCCTGACGGATCTCCTCGAGAAGTCGGTAGACCCCGTGCGTGTGCGCGTACCACGCCGCGATCACGCCCAGGTTCTCCGGGCCCACGTCCTTGGCGAAGTCGTTCAATGCGGCGATGTCGACGCCCGCCTCGACGAGCGACGGTGCCACCTCCCAAGGAGAATCGACTCGGCGCTCGTCCAACCAGTCCTCCAATCGAGCCTCGAGGTCGCTACGCTCCAGTGGATCCAAATCGCACGGACAGGCAGACGCCTCGCGTGCCTTCCCGTCTAGTTCCTGGACGATCCGGTCGACATCCTCGCTGGCAATCGAGGCCCCGAGTGCCATCCGTGCGGCCTGCAACGCCCCGAATGCCTGCTCGAGCTGCTCAGAGGCACGCTGGGCAGCGGCGGCCGGGTTGTTGAGTTCATGCGCCACGCCCGCGGCTAGCGTACCCAGCGTAGCCATCTTTTCGCTCTGACGCAGCGCCCGCTCGGCCTCTTTCTCGCGCGTGACGTCGGAGCCGTACACGAACACGAAAACACCCTCGGTTCCAGGGGCGTGCGTGAGTACGAAATGGCGGTCGCCGATGGTCGCTTCCATAGCCGCGGTCTTGCCGGACGACAAAAGCGATTGCCAGAAGTCTCCCCCGGCGGCGGGCACGAGATCGAGCCAGTTGCGACCGGTCGGGTCTCCAGGTCCGAACACGGTGCGTGCCGCGGGGTTGGCCAGGAGTACCTCCCCCTCGCGCGACAGCCGGCAGACGGGGCCAGGGTTCATGTCAGGGAAGCGCGCCAACTCGGCCAACGCTCGCTCGGCGCTCTTTAGCTCCGTGACGTCCGAGCCGTACACGAAGACCTGATCGGCGAGTGGTTCGTGGCGGAGCGTAAAGGAGAAGCAGCGACCATCGATGTCTGCCTCGTACTGAACGAGGTCAGCACCACCACGCACCCGAGCAAGTAGCCCGCCGTCCATGCCGGGTGACAGGTCCACCCACGAGAGACCTTGAATGCTGTCCCGACCAAACAGGCGGCTGGCTGCAGGGTTCGCGCGGATGACTGTCCCCTCGGCGGCGAGCCGGACTACGGCGCCGGGGTTCATCGCCGGGAAGCGGGCGCGCTCGGCCAATTCGCGCTCGGCCGCCTTTTCGTTCGTGACATCACTGCCGAAGACGAAGATGTGCTCCGTGTCGGCTACGTGAGCCACGGTAAGCCGAAGCCAGGCCTTGCCATGCCTCACGTCCTCGCGGACCGTCTGTCCTCCCTGGAGAACGCGCTCCCGGGCGGAAGCGGAGAAATCGGGGCAGAGGTCCCAAAAACACTCGCCCTCGACGTCGTCGCCGAACAGCTCGGACATCCTCATCGTCGACACCCTGCGCGCCCACTTGGTCCCGGCGGGCCGCATCGTGTCGGCGTTGGTCCACAGCGGGCACCCGGGTGACATCGAGTCGGTCATGATCGACGGACAATTCGTGATGCGCGGCCACCGCGTCCTCACGATGGACGAAGAACGCATCATCAGGGAGGCTGACTCGGTGGGGCGTAGGATCTGGGGAAGGGTGCTGGAGGCTGGCCCTCTCACGGTGCCGCGGTTGCCGCGACCCTGAAGAGAGGGGGCGTGGCGTCAGCAGGACACGCAGCGGTGGTTGTTGGTGACGCCCAACTCCTCCAGCAGCTTCACGGTCTCGACGAACGGAACCAGGCGTTGATGCGGACCGTTGGCAGCATCGAGTGTGGACTGGCCGGTGCGCGCGACCAGGTGGGGATCGGCACCCTGCTCCAGCAGGTACAGGATCAATGCGTTGTCGCCGCGGGCCGCTGCGTTGTGGAGCGGCGTGAAACCATCGAAGTCCCGCAGGTTCACGTCCACACCCAGCTCCTCGACGAAGAACCGGACGGCCGGCAGCCAGCCGCTCTCTACGTACCGGTGCGTGTTGCCGGCAGAGTCGTAGATGTAGCCTGCCCCGCTAGCCGCGTGGATGGAGTGGACCCCGGGCCCTCCTGCAGGAACGGGCGGGAGGCCCGACGGATCGTCGGCCAATCCCGGCTGGCCTGAGATCGTCGGTCTGAAGGTCGGGATGTCCGGGTCGGCTCCGTGCTTCAGGAGCAGCCGCATCGCGTCGAGGTCGAGCGCATGCGCTGCGCGCAGGAACGGGGTCGCGCCGGCCCAGTCGACGCCCAGGTACTCACGTCCGTACTCCGTGAACCAGAGTCGGTGGGCGAGACGAGCGTTCGGATCCGCCCCGGCCTCGAGCAGGGCCTGCAAGAGCTCGAGATAGGTCGTCTGCTGCCGCATGTAGTCCACGGGCTGCGGATGGCGTTGTTCGCGTCGCTCGCCAGGTTCGGATCGGCGCCTCGCGCGAGTAGCTCGAGCGCCAGATCGAAGTGCCCGTTGATGACGGCCATGAGCAGGGGTGAGGTCCGGTCCCCGGCGCTTTGTTGGTCGACGTCCGCCCCGGCCTCGAGCAGCGCGAGGGCGCTACCGTTGCGTCCGTCGCGCGTGGCCAGGAGGAGCGCGGTGAGCCCACCGTAGCGTCCCACGAGCTCTTCGTGCGAGACCCGCGGGGTTTCGTCTCCGCCTCGGGCCGGATTGGCGCTCGCGCTGCGGACGGCGTTAGAGGGTTTCTTGCGGTAGCCCGCCGCGACCAGATCCGCGCGCTCGATCCGACCGCGCTCGAAGCGCCCCAGAAGCCGGTCACGGAGGCGCTCGAGCCTCGCGTCTTCTCGGGCCCTGGCCGAGATGTCGATTACGCTCGCGGTGATCGAGGGGTCAGCACCGCGAGCCAGCAGCGCCCGCACGGCGGAGGTACGGTCTGCCGCGGCCGCGAACATGAGGGGGGTCTGGCCCCACTGTGTCTCGAGGGTGATTGTATACTTGACACCGGATTACCCCGTGGCTAGCGTGGGGGCATGGATACCATCATACAGTTCATCAGGGAAGAAGCCCTGTCCCACTCTGTCACGCTGGGAGCGGGCATGCTGATCATCTGGCTACCCGGATTCTTGAGGCGAAGGCAACTCAAGAAACCCTTAGAAAAAGCATACCTCAAGTTGAGGCAGGTGTGCGAGCCCGAAACAATGAATCCGGCAGATCCCGGAAACCAGAGTTTTATGAGATCTGAGGCACGAGATGAAGTCAATCTTCTTGTGCGACCACTAGAGAAAGTCGGCTTTTACGGTCCGGCCGAAGAGTGCAGCACAGAGGAAGCGAGTTTACGCCTATGGTTCCGTCACTTTGGAAGGGTGCGGATGAGACTGTGATTGGACATCTAGGCCACCAGCTCCCGATAAGTGAGGTTCTCGGTGCGCATGATCCGGCGAAGCGTGTCGCGGAAGATGTACGGGTTGTCGCGGTTGTTGTGCCGCCATTCGAGCTCTTCTAGGTAACGGTCAAGATGCTTGACGCTCATCTTGTGGAAGGTGCCGACGATGGAGCGCTTGAAAAGGCTCCACACACCTTCGATGCTGTTGGTGTGGACGTCCCCTATGACCCACTCCTCAGCGGAGTGGTTGACGGTCTCATGACGCGTGTCCTCATCTCCGATACCGATGTAGGACCGGAGGTCGTCGGTGTAGATCGCCTCGGCTTCGTCCTTCACGGCACGGCGGATGAAGTCATGCAGCGTGCGTCTCTTGATGTCGGGGATGCGTTCGATGCGGACGCGGCCACCGCGCTCGATGGCGCCGGCCACCCAGTGCTTGTTCTCGCGCCAGTCCTCGCCCCTGCGCTTGCCGCCGACCATCGTCTCGTCCACTTCGACCACGCCGACCAACGTGGGGCCGCTGAGCGGATCGTTGCCCATGGCCTCGCGGATGCGGTGACAGAGGTACCAGGCGGTCTTGTAGGCGACGTTCAGTTGCCGCTTGAGTTGATTGGCGCTGACCCCCTTACGGGAATCGCACATGAGGTAGATGGCAACGAACCACTTGCGCAGCGGCAGGTGGGTGTCGTGCATGATCGTGCCCGAGGTCACGCTGAACTGGTAGCCGCAGCCCCGGCATTCCCATTGGCTCCTGCGCTGGAGTTGATCGACGGCCATGTCGCCGCAGCGCACGCACGCCACGCCATGTGGCCAGCGGATGGACTCCAACAGCTCTCTGCACTTCTCGTCCGATCCGAACCTGTCAAACAACGAAATGAGGTTAATGTCCTTCATGGCTCAGACTCCTAAGAAGCGAAAGCTGCCCCGGAACATCGGCGAGACAACCGACCGCGAGATCATGGTCCGCCTATTCGGCAAACGGGCTATGGCCGAGCTGGACAAGGTGGCCGAGCGCGATACTGAGAGCAGCAAAGACGATTCCATACCAACAAGTTAATGGACTTTAGCACCGGTGTCAAGTATACAATCACCTCGGTGTCTGCTCCAGCGTCGATCACGACCTGCGCGATCTCGAAGCCCCCGTTCATGGCCGCCCAGTGGAGCGCGGTCATGCCGTCCCCCTGAGCGGCGTTCACGTCGGCTCCTCGCGCGAGCAGTGCGCGCACGCCGGCGACGTCTCCCTTCATCGCGCTGTCCGCGACCGGAGCGGACGGCGTCACCACCCACAGCAAGAGACCAAGGGCAACCGGGCCGAACGCGTCGGCACGCAGGGTCCACTTCACCGGACGTACCGGATCCGCGGTGCGTCCGGGGTCAGGGCAGCGCATCATCGAGGGCGCGCGGTGAAGGATCCAGCGACATCGCTCCGGTGCTGTCTCCCAAGGCCTCCAGATCGTCCATGCCGAGCTTGTGGAGCAGCGTAAGCATCGCGTTGGCCATGGGCGTACCGTCGGGCTCCTTCAGGTGAACGCCTCCCTGGAGTTGCCCGTTTGCGCCCCCCATCACGAGCAGCGGACAGCGGCGGTGGTTGTGAAGGTTTCCATCGGCCATGGGAGACCCGTACAGGATCATCGACTTCTCGAGCAGATTGCGGTTGCCCTCGGTCGCCGCTGCCAGCCTCTCCATCAGGTACGGAAGCATGCTCACGTGGTACCGATTGATGGTGGAGAAATCGAGGATGGCCTCCTCCCTGCCTCCGTGGTGCGAGGCCGGATGGAACGCGGCGTCGGTGCCACTCTCGGAGTACACCCGTCCCGACGCGTCGCGGGAGAGCTTGAGCGAGAACACTCGGGTCACGTCCGACTGGAACGCGAGAACCTGCAGGTCCATCATCAGATGGACGTGCTCCGTGAACGAGTCGGGCACGCCCTTCGGCGCTGCGGGGAGCTGCCGGGGCTCTCCGGAGGAATTCTGTGCTTCGACCCTCCCGATCCGGCGCTCGAGCTCGCGGATGTTCTCGAGGTACTCGTCGAGTCAAAGCCGGTCGGCCGATTGCAGTTCCGACTTCAGGCTGGCCACGTCCGCCGCGATCCAATCGAGGATGCTCTGCTGTGTCCTTCGCCGCCGTGCGCGTGCCTCGGGGGTCCCTCCTGCCCCGAACAGCTGTTCGAACGCAACGCCCGGATCGCGGATCATCGGAAGCGGCGTGGTGGGCGAGGCCCAACTGAGCGCGTCCGTGTAGACGCACGCGTATCCGTACCCGCACCCACCCGCCTGGTCTACGTTCTCGATGCATAGCTGCATGGACGGGATGGGCGTGTCTTGCCCGAAGCGTTGGGCGTAGAGCTGGTCGAGCGAGGTTCCGACGCGGACGTTGGAGCTTTCCGTCTGGGCGGGGTGCTCCTGCGTCAGGAAGACCGCGCTCGAGCGGAAATGATCGCCCCCGACTTCCGTCGGATCGTAGGCCTCGGCCATGCGCACGTCGGTGTTGCTGACGATGGTCAGATGGTCCCGGAACGGTTCGAGCGGGCGTAGCGCGCCCCGGCTGAGGTCGAAGTCTCGGCCCATCGCCGCAGGGGACCAGAGATTCTGCCGCGTGCCCCACTCGCTGGCCCCCGCCGCTCCATGCACGATCTCGATCACGATCAGACGCGTCGGATCGGGGTTTACGATCTGTCTCCGCCCCGCCGGAACCATGGCTTCGAGGAAGGGCAGCCCCACCGCGGCTCCGGCGCCACGGAGGAAGGTGCGGCGCGAGACGTGGCGACCGGTCAGGAAGGTCACGGTAGGCCGGTGGACCCGGTGCTCGCCGTGGCCGGATCAGCCCGCTGCATCCGGAAGACGTCGCTCTCCACTATGCCCTTGACGAAGGCGGAGATGCGGAACTGCTCGGCCTCGGCGCGACGCGCGATCCGTCGCACTTCGGGCATGTCGAAGTACTCGATGCGGCGGCCGAGCGCATACGTGAGCAGGTTTGCGGTGAAATTGCGCACGATCGAGATCGGCCGATCGAGCAGCGCCCGCCGCAGGTCGGCGGGGCTCTCCACGGGCGTTCCGTCGAAGAGCACTCCGCGCGTATCGAGGGCCGCTCCATTCTCGCGTGTGCGCCACCGACCGGTCACGTCGAAGTTGTCCAACGCCAGCCCGATCGGGTCGATCACGCTGTGGCAAGACCCGCAGACCGGGCTCGCGCGATGCACCTCCATGCGCTCGCGCGTGCTCAGCGTACGACCTTCCCTCGTGGCGTCGGTTTGGTCGAGGTCGGGAATGCCGGGCGGAGGAGGCGGTGGCGGCGTGCCCAGGATCACCTCCATCACCCACTTGCCCCTGAGCACCGGCGAGGTGCGACCCGCGAGCGACGTGGCCGTCAAGACGCTCCCGTGTCCGAGTAGCCCCCTACGCCGACCGTCGGGGTAGGTCACGCGCACGAACTCCTCGCCCGTGACGCCCGCAATGCCGTAGTGCCGAGCCAGCCGCTCGTTGACGAACGTGTAGTCGGCCGTGAACAGCTCGAGCACGGACCGGTCCTCCCTCACCAGGCCGTGGAAGAACAGCTCCGTCTCGCGGAGCATGGCGTCCTTCAGCTGCTGATGGAAGTCCGGGTAAGAGCGTACATCCGGGTTGATCCTCTCCGACCGCATACCTCTCGCCCGGGCGCACGTCCCGGGGCGGGGGCTCGAAGCGGAAAACGAAGCGCGGGCTCGCCAGGATCGCCTCGAGCGCGGTGCGGACCCCCTCCTCGAAGCCGCCCGCGGCCGCGCCCTCCTCGTAGAAGGCCATGAGATCCCGGACTTCATCGGCTCCGACGTTCCGGCGGAACGCCTTAGGCTTGACCAACCACCTGCTTGGATCGTATCCCGAAGCAGGCCTGTCTTATCGATTTCGCCGTCATCCGGTTCGAAGTGATTCCGCTAAATGCTCCTGAGTTGAGACGTCTCGCCCGTTGCATGGGCAGGCGCGATCCGAAGTCTACTGTCCCTATGCTTGCCGGACTCCTCACTGTGCCCGCTCTCCAGGCTAATACAATTCGATTGGAGACCCTCGTACACTTGGCTGCTGCACATTGCAGAGGCCGCTCACGCCCCAACCGAAATGTCATCGACAAATGGCTCAACAAGCGTCTCGGAAGCACCCGCGTTCCTGATCTGCCCCCCTAAAACGAGACCCCTGTCAACGCCGGACGAAAATTGCTCATTCGTGGCGGGTGAAAAGGTTACACCCGACGGAGGTGACGAGCCTCTAGGTCGTCTTCTGCTCCTTATGTTCTTGATCTCCTAGGCCGATGGAGTGAAGAGTTCGGCTCCGAAGGAGCGGAGTGGAGGGACCTGGAGAGCTCGGTGTGATGGCGCATCCGGTAGCTGTTGCCCCGGATGTTAACGATGTGACAGTGGTGCAGGAGCCGGTCGATCAGCGCGGCAGCCATGACCTCGTCGCCGAAGACTTGGCCCCACTCCTCGAAGCCCTTGTTCGAAGTCAGCACGGTCGATGCTCGCTCGTAGCGGCGGTTGATGAGCTGGAAGAAGAGCATGGCGCCGGTCTGAGAGACAGGCAGGTAGCCGATCTCGTCGACGACGAGGAGCGCGGGGTAGGTCAGCGTCTTGAGGCGGTGCCCGAACTTGCCGGCGGCCTTGGCCTCCTCGAGCGAGGTGATGAGGTCGGCGAGCGTGCCGTAGTAGACCCTGCGCCCGCTCTGGGCGGCCTCGATGGCGAGGCTGATCGCGAGATGGGTCTTACCGACACCGGGTGGGCCGAGGAAGATCACGTTCTCCTTGTGCTCCAAGAAGCCGAGCTCGTGCAGGGAGTCGATCTGCTCGCGCTTGATGGAGGGCTGGAAGCTGAAGTCGAAGTCGGCGAGCAGCTTGATGGCAGGGAGCCGAGACGAACGCATCGCGGCCTGGAGTCTTCGGTTGTTGCGCAGCGTGATCTGAGCCCCGAGCAGTTGTTCGATGGCTTCCGATGCCGTGACGCCTCCGCCGTCGACACCCGCGAGCACGTCGTGGAGCGACTCGAGCGCACCGGGCATCTTGAGGTCAGCGAGCTGGCCCCGGATCCGGTCACGACGCGAGCGCACAGCGGCCTTCACCGGGCGCCTCCCACGACCTGAGCATACGTCTCGAGCGGTCGACGCTGAACGTCGATGCGTGGCACCTTGTTCACCTGAGTCTGCGCTGGCTGCTTCTTCACCATGGGCGGCAGCACGTAGGAGCGGTATGGACGTAGAGCGAGCGGCTTCAGGTCGCTCAGCTCCCGCTCGAGGCGGTCGACCGGTCGCTCCTTGAGTGTGCCGTGGTTGCGCACATTAGCCACCGTATCGAGCCAGTGCTGGGCCTGAGCGTTGAGATCAGAGTCGGATGTGAACGTGCGGCCGTAGAAGAAGCTCGAGCGCACGTAACTCACCGGTCGCTCGACCTTGCCCTTGGTCTTCGCCCGATACGGCCGACACGCTCGGACCCGGAAGTCCCAGTGATACGCGAAGCGCAGGAACTCGGCGTTCTCAGTGACCCGGCCACCTGCGTCGCGCTCATCATCAATGATGACCGCCTTCATCTGATCGAACAGTAGCTCGGACGGTACGCCACCGAACGAGGCGAATGCGGCCTCCAGGCCCTCAAAGACATGAGCCATCGTCTTGCGAGTGAAGTACCGCAGCCACAGCTGGCGCGAGTAGCCCAGGACCACGAGAAGCGCGTAGCGCTTGCCCCACGGTAGCCGGAAGTCCGCGAAGTCTACCTGGCCCTGATGGCCCGGCGCAGTCTCGAAGCGTACCAAGGGCTCCTCGGGTGGCCGGAGCCTGACCCGCCGCACGTACTCCTTCACCTGCGTGTAGCCGCCTGAGTAGCCGGCTGCCTTGATCTCTTCGAAGAGCCGGACCGCCGTGAGCTCCGGGTACTCGGCCAACCGGCTCAGTACAATGCCCTTGTACGCGTCCAGCTTCGTCGGCACCGGTGGTCGAGGCCCGTACCGCGTCGTCTCCTCGCTTATGTCCCGGTCCAGCTGCCCCGTCTCGATCCAGTAGTGAACCGTGCGCCGACTCACGCCTAGCTGCTCAGCTACCGCGGCCTTCGTTAGGCCTTGCTCGAGATAATGCCTCAGCAACACTCGCTTCTCCCATCCGATCATCGCGCCCCCACCGCTCTCGAGGAGACGCCAACGTGAACGATCGGCTACGAGGTCGCTCGGCCCTGTCGTGTCATGCCCGGCGCTTCGCAGCCACGAAGTCGCCAAGTGCGCAATTTTCGGCCGCCACATCTGTGCAATTTTGGGCCGCCGCTAACAACCCCGTCCAGTTTTAGAATCTGGACGGGGTCAAGACACGAAAGGGGAGGGCACAATGGCCGCACCAAAGAGGCTGAGTCCGGCACAGATCATCAACCGGCTACGCAAGGCAGAGGTGGCCCTGGCGAACGGCAATACGACCAAAGAGGTGTGCCGAGACCTGGGGGTGAGCGAGCAAACGTACTACCGATGGAGGCGGGAGTACGGGGGGGAATGAAGCTGAGCCAGGCGAAGCGTCTCAAGGAGCTCGAGAAGGAGAACCAACAGCTGAAGCGGGCGGTGGCAGAGCTGACGCTGGACAAGCTGATCTTGAAGGAAGCCTCCGAGGGAAACTTCTAAGCCCCGAGCGGCGCAGACGCTGCGTGGTGCAAGTACGCCAGCGGCTTGGGGTGAGTGAGCGCAGGGCGTGCCGGGTGTTGGGCCAGGCACGCTCGACGCAGCGTCGGATACCGAAGCGAAGCGAAGATGAGGAGGCGCTGAGAGAGGACGTGGTGAAGGTGGCTCGCAGGTTCGGGCGCTACGGGTACCGGATGGTGACCGGGATGCTGAGGACGGAGGGCTGGGCCGTGAACCACAAGCGGGTGGAGCGGATCTGGAGACAGGAGGGGCTGAAGGTCCCGGAGCGGCAGCCGAAGCGAGGTCGGCTGTGGCTCAACGACGGATCGTGCATCCGGCTGAGGCCGCTGTATCGGGGCCACGTCTGGTCGTACGACTTCGTGGCCTCGAGGACGCACGACGGGCGTTCTTCCATCCGCTGCCGAAGCTCCGTCACCGAGGTGGTGAACCGAGTGAGCGATGCCCTAGCCGGGCGGACAGAGGGAGCGGGAGCGCCGCCAGCGCACGACGAAAGCGTCACGCAGGCGAGGAACACAGCACACGAGGCGATGGGCGGCAGGGGCTGCCTGCCAAGGCCATCAGAGCTGGCCAGATCATACCGTCTCCCTCCTGAGATGTGAATCAGGCAGTCCCGTAAGGGCTGCACAGAGGAGACGACCGCACGCCTCGTAGACGCACAGGTCTGGTGGCTGCGGCGGGCTAGAGCCTACTGCAACGTCGTGCGCGTCGGCTAGATCAGCTGACCCGCTTCTCCGCGCGCGCCTCGCGCACCGCCTCCAGCACGCGCGCCGCCACGTCGCGCTCTTCGCGGAGCGCAGTGATCAGAGCCTCGGCCTCCTTCGCTTGGAACGACAGCTGCCCCGCTTTCTCGAGCACCGCGTCCACCACCGCCTTCTGGCTGTGGACCGTCTCGAGACTGCCCTGGATGTCGTTGAGGAGCGTGTCCAGTCGCGCCATGCGCTCCTCGGCGTCGCCGATCTCCATTTTTTTCTTGTCGACTGCAAGCGCGAGCTCGTCTACACGAGCCGCTCGTTCGAGGACATCGTCGAGCACGGCCCGAGAACGCTGGATTTCCTGGCGCGCGTCTGTGATGCTCCTCACGTCGCTCACCGTGCCCTCCACCGCGGTGAATAACTGATCCAGCTCTCCACGCACTGCGTCCACTCCTTCCTGCCGTGTGGCCAGGTTCTGGAGCGTTTGCTCCAGACTCTGCTCGGCCGCCGAAAAGCCAGCAAGCTTCTCCTCGAACTGGGTGATGCGCTTTTCCGCGAAGCGCAGGTTGCCCACCCTGCCCTCGACCTGGTCAGCCAGCTCTGCCATGAGGGAGGCCTGTTCGCCCGCCGCAGCAGCCGCATGGGACACGCGCCGCTGCTGTTCCTCCAGATCCCGGATCCCTTTCGAGAGGTCCTTGTGCAGGGCGGTGGCACGCCCCAGATCGGCCATCGCTCTCTGTAGAGCCTTCTCGCGCGTCTCCAGCTCCTGACCTACGGCCTCGATCTTGACCCCGAGCGACTCCACGTCGGCCGCACGGAGGCCGGCTGACCTAACCGTCGCATCGACCTCCCGGATCCGGTCCTCCGTGCCTTCCACGCGCTTCGCCAAGGCGTCAAAACGCCCCTCCACCTGTCCAGCTTCTTCGGCGCGTTGGGCCACCTGCTTGAAACGACGGTCGGCATCATCGAGTCGGTCGTTCAGCCCGCGAGCGTGTTCCTCGAGTTCGGTCATGGCAGCCCGATGCGATTCCATCACGCTCATGCGCTCGTCCAGGCTATTCGACAGCATGCCGAGGTCGTTCAACCTCTCTTCCACGGACGTCAGCAAGCGCTTGCGCTCTTCGATCAGGTCATTGCGCGCAGCGAGATCATCCAACGCCGTGCGCGTCTCGTCGATGCGCGCGCCGGCAAGGTCCATGTCCGCGACCTGAGTCCTCAACTCATCGAGTTGGGTCTGCGTTTGGGTCAGCCAGGAGCGGGTGTCCGCTTGTGCGGCGTGACTCCGCTCCACCTCGGCGCGGGCTTCCTTGAGCTGTTCCAGCGTATCGTTGACCCCGTCGTGCGCCTTGCTCAGCTCGACGATGTCAGCTGCCATCGTGTCCAGGGACGGTTGCGAGTCCTCTAGGCTCTGAACCTGCTCCCGCACCCGCGCAGCGGACGCCTCGGCCCGCTCCAAAACGGAACGCATGGCGTGTGCGCGCTCCGCCTGCTCGTCCACCCGTCCCATGTCTGTCATGAGGGTGGCCAGCCGTGCGGTCAAATCGTCCGCCCGCGCCGTGGCCCCAGCCATATCGCGAGTGGCTTTCTCCATGTCTGAGCGCCGGCCCTCGAACTCTCCGAGTGTGCTCCTCAGGCTGAGGACCTGTGTGTTCACCGTATCCAGGCCACTACGCTCCATCTCGAAGCGTTGGAGCCCGGCGTCGATTTCGTCACGAATTTCGCCCAGCCGCTTCTCCAGACCCCTGCCCTCCCGGGCCACGTTCTCTTCGCGCGTCCTCAGGGTGCCTAGCTGCTCCTCCACCCGTTGCACCAGCTCCTGTACTCCGAGAATCCGCTTCTGCGTCTTCTGGATCACCTTGGAATCCTCGGTGACCTTCTTGAGCTTCTTGTCCACGTCCCACACGAGATCGTCCAGGCGGGCGGCCTGGGCGGCCGCCCGGTCAACGACTTCGCGCTGCTCCTCGAGAGACCCGGTCTTGCGGCTGACGTGCTCGGCAAGCGCATTAAGGTTCTGAAGCTGCTGCTCCACCCGGGACGCCACCTCCCCTACCTTGGTCACCTTGGAGGTTGCAGCCTCCATACGAGCCAGCCGTGCGGAAGCCTCCTCCACCTCGCGTCCCAGGCGCTGCGATAGAGAGCGTAGCTCCTCGAGCTCGCCCTGCTCCACCGCCTGCCCCTTCCGCAGCGTCTCCTGAGTCTCCTCTACGGCATGGAGACCTTCCCGCACGTCCTTGAGCCGCTCGCCCACTTCTTCCGACTTCTGCTTGAGCTGGTCCACCGTGCCCGCCGGCCCGGCCAACCCCTCCACGTCGGCGCGCACCTTGCGCGCCTCCATGAGGGCAGCCTTGATCCCGGTAATCTCCCCTTCGAAAGACCCCATCTCTTCGCGTATCTGAGCGAGTCCCTCCCCAGCCTCGCCCTGGCCTTGCTCCAGCTCAGCCGCGCAGTCACGAGCTCGGGCAACCTCGTCAGAAAGCTCGGAGACGCTGTCAGCGCGGCTCTCAGCCGATGCTAGCACCTCGCCGAACGCCTCTTGGCGCCTCGCCACATCGACGAGCTGCTTGTCCACCTTGCTCATGGACTTGGCGGCCCTGCGCACCCGCTCGAGGACAACCTCGAGCTCCGCCTTCTCCTCTTTTACTTCACCCAGCAGTTCCTGGAGTGCAAGCGGAAGCTCGGCGGCAGATGGGCGGAGCGATTTCCGGATACCGAACAGGGCCATGTGAGACCATCCTGCTGGGGGAACGGGACGTTGAGGGGACGTTCAAACTCGGCCGCTGAGGCCGCTGCGTCAACGAAAACGTGTTTTTCGGGGGGGGGGGGCGCCGCAGCACTCCGGTCGCGTTGTGGCTAGAGAATCAGCGCCAACGGCACCAGGACCACCGGCGGATCACCGTCACCGACGAGCGCGGACGGCCCAGGAGGGACGCCGAGGGCAAGCGCGTCTACCGCCACGAGCGGATGCGCGCGCCTGTCGTCCGGCAGTACACCGTCTTCAACGCCGAGCAGGCCGACGGGCTGCCGGCCCGGCCCGCGCCCGCTGCCGAGCCGCTCTGGAAGGCGCACCAGCAGGCCGAGAGGGTGCTGGAAGACAGCGGGGTCCCCGTCCGTCACGTGGCCGGCGATCGGGCGTTCTACAACCTGAACCGCGACGAGATCGTGCTGCCCGAGCGGGTGCAGTTCCCCTCGGCGAACCACTACTACCAGACCGCGCTGCACGAGCTGGGGCACAGCACCGGCCATCCCGAGCGGATGAACCGCGCCACGCTCACCCAAGGGATCGCCGACGGGTTCGGCTCACCGGCCTATGCGAAGGAGGAGCTGCGTGGCTTCGTCTACGTTGAGCGCCACCCTGGTCCATCCTTCCGCGTACTATGCGACATAGGCGCTCCATGCCTGCATGACTTCGCACCGGCGCGCCAGCAGGTCCGATCTCATGTACGCGCCCTCGGTGCCGCGCACGACGTGAGCCAACACGGCTTCCGCCGTCTCGCGGTCCACGCCGGTTTCGGCCATCCAGACACGAATCGACGTTCGGAAACCGTGCAGCGTCGTCCCGGTGACACCGGCCAGCTGGAGCACCCAGTAAGTGGATTTCGAGGACAGCGCGCGGCCGGCCCGCGTCGGGAAGACGAACGGCGAATCGCCGGCAAGCTCGCTGGCGCGCAGCAGCACGTCGAGCGCGCCGCTGGACAGCGGCACGCGATGCTCCCGGCCGGCTTTCATTCTCGCCGGCGGGATCGTCCAAACCTTCACCGCCGTGTCGATTTCGTCCCACGTCGCGGCGCGCGCTTCGCCGGAGCGCGCCGCCGTCAAGACGATCAGCTCGACGGCGAGCCGCGCGGATTCCGGGGCGTCGGCCGACCGAATGCGCCGGAGCGCGTCTGGAACCTCACCGTGCGGGAGCGCGCGATGGTGCGTCGTGCCGTTGCCGTTGACCTTCGGGAGCGCGGCCACTGCGCGGTCCACGGGATTCGTCGAGATGTAGCCTTGTCCGACGCACCAGCGAAATGCCACGCGGAGCCGGTTCCGGGCTTTCCGCGCGGCGGCTGGCTTCACGTTCCATACCGGCCGGAGACACGCCAGCACGTCGCCCGACGTGATCCGGTCCACCGGCTTGTCCCGGATCGGCGTGGCGTACAGCCTGAACGTCGAGTGCCATTCCCCGGGGAGCGGCGAGCCGGCTTTCCACGATTCGGCGTGTAGCCGGATCGTCTCTTCGGCGGCTTCGCGAAACGTCGGGACGCCGCCGCCGCGCGGGTCCACACCCTGGCCGATGGCCCGCGCGTTCTCAATGGCCTTGTGCCGGGCTTCCGCCAACGAGACTTCGGGATACCGGCCGAGCCCGGTCGTCGTCAGCCGCCCCGCGACGCGCAACCGTTGCCTCCATGTGCGCGATAGCCGGCCGCTCTTCATCCGGTGAACGCGCAAGCTCAGGCCGCGCGAGCCGCGTCCGTCGCCGTAAACGCCGGGCTTGCTCACCGTCCGTACGAAGGCGGCAGTAAGGGTTGCCGGTCGCCGTGCCATCGTATTCTCCCGTGCTGCGGATCACTTTATAGTACACTATTCAAGGGAGAATACAATAGGTGTCCCGGCACGGCAATAGACGAATCGACTCAGCCTATGTAACGCAACACGCTGTAGTTTAAGAGGTTATAGGGTTACTACGGGTCGTTACGGGCCGTCTTGGAACGTCATCGGCAAAGTTCTTCCTGAACCGCTTCATGCCGATTTCTACTCGCGCCGCCGGGCCACGGTCGAGGAGCACTGGACCCGGAGTCTCCGCTTCCTCTCGACCGAGCTGGCGAACGCCGCGTTCACGCGTGACGGCGCCGAGGTGGCCGCCATGGCGGCCGGCACCGCCGACACCGAACTCCAGGTCGAGCAGGTCGTGCTCCGCATCCACCCCGCACCGGAGGCACCCCACGGCGCGACCGCCGACTTCGACCTGGTCCACCTCCGGCAGGGGCAGGAGACCCTGAGGGAGCGGTGGTCGATCACGCTCCGGTTCACCTTCCTCACCGTCATCCCCTCCGAGCTCGTCGTCTACAACCCGATGGGCATCCTCATCACCTACCTGCAGGCCGACCGGGCTCTGGTCACGGAAGCGCCGCGATGATCGCGCATCTCAGGGGACGGGAAGACGCGCTCGAAGCGTTCGGCTGGACGGGACGCCAAGCCGAGTGGATCGCCCTGGCTTGTCTCCACAGCGGCGTGTTCACCCGCGCCCAGATCTCCGCCTATCTCCGGATCGATCGCTGGCAGGCCCTCCGGTTCGTCCGGAGCAGCTCCTCTCCTGGCAGGCCGACCGTCCCGCCCGCCGGGCGAGCGCCCTCGTGCTCGAGGTCAAGGGCGACTTCTGTCACAAGTACAACAGTATGATCGCGAACATCGTCCCATGCGGTCCCGTAGTGTTCCGTAAAGTGTGTTATTACAATGTGATACGGCGTATCCGAGCCGTGTTTACAGGCTCCCTCTTGTGCCGGTACGTACCGTATTGTACCATTGTGTATCCGTCGATATGTGATACACAGGTAGGATACACCGCATGCGTAAACGACCCCTTACGGCCGCCTTCGTGGCGCGGGTGAAGACGCCGGGACGCTACGGCGACGGCGGGCTCGGCGGGCTCGGCCTGTACCTCCGCGTCCACCGGATGAAGTCCGGGCGCGTCTCCAAGTCTTGGGGCCAGCGCATTCGAGTGGCGGGGAAGCCCACCAATCTCGGACTGGGCTCGTACCCGGTCGTGACGCTCAGGGAGGCGAGGGAGAAGGCGCTGGAGTACAGGCGGGCGGTCCATTGGGGCCACGACCCGAGAGACGCGGGGGTTCCCACCTTCGAGGCGGCCGTCGAGAAGGTGATGGCGATCCACTCGCCGACCTGGAAGAACCCATCCCGCATGGCCGGGCAGTGGCGGCAGACGCTGCGGGACTACGCCCATCCGCGCATCGGCCGGAAGCGCGTGAGCGAGGTCGCGACGGCCGACGTGCTCGCCATCCTCAAGCCCATCTGGTCGAGCAAGCCCGCGACCGCGAGGGCCGTGCACCAGCGGATCGGCGCGGTGATGAAGTGGGCCGTCGCGAAGGGCTACCGGCCGGACAACCCGGCGGGGGACGCCATCGCCGCCGCGCTGCCGCGTAACGGCAACGCCATCCGGCATCACAAGGCGCTCCCGCACGGCGAGGTGGCGGCGGCTCTGGCCAAGGTCCGCGACTCGGAGTCCCATGCCGGTGTCCGGCTGGCGTTCGAGTTCATGGTCCTGACCGCGACACGCTCGAACGAGGTCCGGGGCGCGGCGTGCGACGAGGTCGAGCTCGATGTCTGGACCATTCCCGCCGACCGCATGAAGGCGAAGCGCGAGCACCGGGTTCCCCTGTCGGGGCGGGCCTTGGAGATCCTCGAGGAAGCCCGGAAGCTCCACGGCGGCGGCGGGATCGTGTTCCGGGGCGCGAAGGGAGGAAGGATCCACGCCTCGATGTTCAGCAAGTTGCTCCGGCGTCTCGGCATCGCAGGAACGCCCCACGGGATGAGGTCCTCGTTCCGCGACTGGTGCTCGGAGACGGGCGTGGCGCGCGAGGTGGCGGAGGCGGCGCTCGCACACAAGGTCCGCAGTCAGGCCGAGGCCGCCTACGCCCGTTCGGACCTGCTGGACCGGAGGCGCGAGGTCATGCAGGCTTGGGCCGCGTATCTCGCTGGCAAGCGTCGAGACCCGGAGGCCGAACCGATCCGCTGAGACGCTGGCTCATGACCCGTTACCTGTCATGAGCCAGCCTACCCTTTGGGGCCACGCTTCGCGGGTCCCCGGCAGGGGCTGGCGAGGGGCTGTGCCCCCTTCGACCCTCCCAACGGCAACGGCACATGAGGGGCGCTGGACGCGACGTGTGGTTGAAGATTCGCGCCAGCGAGGCGGAGCGTGCCGAGTGGCACGCGAAGGCGCGCTCCGCAGGGTTGACGCTGTCGGATCTGGTGCGCCGGCCGGTCACGCGCATCGGCAACAACCTCAACCAGATCGCCCGCTGGGCCAACACCTACTACGCGGAAGCCGAGGCCGTCGAGGTCATCGTCCACCTGGTCGCCATAGAGCGGGCACTCTTGATGCTGGCCCCCGTTCGGGCTGCGCCGAGGCTCTTTCAGCACACTCGAACCGTCCGACGTAGTCGGTACGACCCCGGCACGCGGACTAGGGCCTTCAAGGACGGAAGATGTTGCTTCCATAGAATCGGCGAAGAGCAGCCTCACCAGCGCCTCGACCCGACTCCGCCCGCGACATGTTCGCTTCCTTACTTCCCTCCGCGAGTCACTCGCGAAACGGGCACCTGGCCGATGCATGACCCGCATCACCCAACGTCACTGCTCTCGTATCGCTCAAACACTTAACAACAGACCTCGCAAACGACTCGGCTTCCTCACCCCTAAGGAGTGTTAGGAAAACAACTCAATTACCTAGCCCGTGTTGCACTTCAAAGTTGATGTCGAGCGGACTCCGCTTACGAGATCAGTCAGTATGTGACTGCTTCGTGATCTCGATAAATCGCTGCGCACTGCTGAACTCGCGGACCAGCTTCTCGACCCAGGCGCTGGTGTAGAGGTAGTCTCCGTGCGCAGCGTCATAAACGCAGTATTCCGAGCGTGTTCGTTCAGGGTGCGGATCTCCAGTCGGTGGCCGCACCCCGAAGTGTCGCCACGCATTCGTGTGGTAGGTCCTATCACGGCGAGCAGTTTATTCGCTCCAGGATGCTGCTGTCTGTAGTCGGCGCGATCGATCGATCCGCCGTCGAATCCGCGATCAGGAGTACGCTTAGGGCGCTCCCGGTCGGCTCCTACTCTTGGCAGCTTCCACAACCCTGGGCGAAAGAGGACCCGGGGCTCAGAGTAGAGGCTCGCGATCTCCCGACAAATTACAACCCGTAGAGGCTCGCGATCTCCCGACAAATTACATCCTCGGCTACTTCGGGGGGCCGACGAGCACACATGAACACTACCCTGCGTTCCAGGTCGCGGTGAGAATCCTTGCCGGGTCCGTCTCCAACGAAATCAGGGCGAGGGGACTGTCCTATGCAGCGGGGGCACAAATAGTAGACCGAGCAGCTAGCGGAGGGGGGATCTACGTAAGCACCGTGGATCCCGATGAATCGATGAGGATCATCAATGATGCCATCTCGACGTTCAGGGAAAGCACGATCCCTCGATTCCAGCTCAGAAACTACGCCAGGCGTTCAAGCCTGGAGTACTATCTGTCCAACCAGACTAGCTCGCAGCAGGCTGACTTCCTCGCGTCATCCGTACTCCTCAGAGGAAGCCCCCAGTCCGTCACCGATTGGGTGCAGGATCTCCGCGGCGTCGCGGGCTACCAGGTTCGACGTATCTTCAGCAACTACGTCAAGAACATCCAATACGCGTTTCTTGGTCGGCCAAACCTCGTCCCACGGCGTCGGATGCTGCGCTACTGAGGATCGGGGCAAGCCGTTCGGGGAGCTTCGCCAACGTAAGGGCAGCAACTAATGCCTGACTCCGTCACCCGCCTGAACGCAGCCCTGTCAGGCCGCTACCGCATCGAGCGCCAGCTCGGTGAGGGCGGGATGGCGACAGTGTTGTCCGTCTCTCTGTCTGTCCTCCTGGTCGGTGCCTGTGGGGGCGATAAGGAACCCGCAGGACCGTCCGGCCCAACGCAGCCAGTAGTCGCCACTATCGAAGTTTCACCGTCTGAGCAGACCTTGGCATCCGTCGGCGTCGATCAACAATTCAGCGCGGTCGCGAAAGACGCTTCAGGGACCCCGATCTCGGGTCAGTCATTCGCCTGGTCGTCATCGAACGTCGGCGTTGCGACCGTGGATGCCTCAAGCGGCCTCGTCAAGACCATCGGAAACGGGACCACCACGATTACTGCCACCGCAGGTCCGGTGAGCGGGTCCGCGTCCATCACGGTCGAGCAGATGGTCGCCTCCGTATCCATCGGATCCAACGCGGGGGTCATGATCCCGCCAGGGCAAACCGCCCAGCTAACTGCTGAGGCGTTGGACCTAGGGGGAACACGGGTTGAGGACAAGTCGATCACATGGGAATCCTCGGATGGGCAGATCGTCGAAGTCAGCCCAACGGGTGTTGTAACAGGGATTGCCTACGGGGCCGCCGACGTTTTCGCCACGACGGATGGTGTGGTCGGTTCCCGCCTCATAGCCGTCTCGGACCCGGTTCCCATCGAGACCTGCAAGATCGAGGGGATCAAACAGGAGGCCTTTGTGCATCGGCCGGAGAAGTATTTCCGTCCCGTTGGCGTGGTGCGATCACTCGTTCTCTTCGTGGACTTCCCTGACTTTCCGGGAACTGATTCGACGGAACTGGTCTTCGATGAGATTTGGACGCTGGCCGAGGAGTGGTTTTCGGAAGCTTCGAACGGCCGCATGGTGAATACCGCGGAATCAACTCCGAACTGGATTCGTCTGCCTCACCCCATGGAGTACTATGAAGTGCGTACCCATTGGGAATGGGTAATTGACGCCATCCATGCGGCAGATGCCTCAGTGGACTTCACGCAGTTCGACCTGGTCCACATCGTCGTCCCAAAGAACTCACTCGCGAACGCTACCAACTCATTTACCAGCTCATACGCTGAGCAGTCTGGCGCCGGCGTGTCCGTCGACGGAGTGGAAGTCCGGCATGGCGCCACCGATGTTGACAGCTACAACATCCTGGTGCACGAAATCGGGCACCTCTTCGGTCTCCCCGACCTTGGTGGCGCGAACCCCGAAGACTTTTGGGAGAACATGTCGCCAGTCGGCGCCTGGGACCCGATGAGCCTCCCATTTGCAACCCCCCTTGCCCACTTCTTGGTCTGGCATAAGTGGAAGATAGGATGGGTGCTGGACGAGGACGTCGATTGCATCACCTTCGGTGAGTTCGAGAGGACCGTGTTCACGTTCGAGCAACCCGACGAGTTTCAGGCGATTGTGATCCCAACGAGCGAAACGACAGCTTACGTGATAGAGGCGCGGAAGCGCATCGGCTTTGACGCGCGGATCTGCCAAGAAGGCGTGTTGGTCTATTCCGTGGACGGCAACGTAGAGAGCGGTGACGTGCCGATTTGGATTCAGCAGGCTCAACCTGACATTGTCAACCATTGTGAGCCGGCCAATCGAGTCGCGTTCAATGTCGGAGAGGAACGGGTATCTACCTTCCAGGATCCGGCGATCGGCCTGACCGTCGAGGTGCTTGAGGACCTCAGCACGGGATATCGTGTGCGTGTCCGTAAGGAACCGTAGCACGCACGAGCCCGTGTCCAATAGATAGAAGGGGGCTGGGGGCGCCAAGGGGATGATCGTCGTCCTGAACTTCTTCGAGGAGCTGAAGGCGCCGCTTCCGGGGTTTCGCTGAAGTGTCGGAATCTAGGGGGGTTCTTCACATAGCTAGTGAACCTGCTTAGGGTGATGAACCAGCGAAGCCGTTATACACTAGCGGGGAATCGCCCCCTCTTTAGCTCGCTTGGCACTTTTTGGGGGAACTCTTGTTGACACCTAGGAAACGCCTCTGCTAACCTGGTTCCCACCCCCCCGGGGAACACCGAACGTCTCACGGGAAGGGGAGGGCTGGCCGGCTCATCGCCAGGTGACACCGGATCGTGCTCACATGTGGGCTGTCCATTGAGGCTCCCTGCTAAGGAAGGAAAGGCATCATGCGAATGTTAGCCGTTGTCCTGGCCCTTTTCGTCACCGGTGGCGTGGTTGTGTTGTCCAGTTGCGCTATGGAGAGCGAGAGTACTACGGCGCAGCGGGTGGCCCAGAAGGGTGGGGACGAAAGGACGGGGGAGTACGACGCCGTGCCGGGCTGGTGGAAGGCGGCGCCGGATCATGATGAGACCTGGACGTGGGGACAGGGGGCGGCTATTGCGGCGGACACCCCCGACCGGATCATCATCGGGTTGTGGGGAGACAGGGAGTTTCCGCCTGTTTATGGCGCGAGCGGAGGGTCGGCGGAAAGGCCTGGCGGCACGAACTACGTAGTGGTTGCCGATGGGGACGGGAACATCATCGAGCGGTGGTCGCAGTGGGATTCGCTGTTCAACCGACCGCATGCGATCTATATCAGTCCCTACGATCCGGAGCGTCACGTCTGGGTCGTCGAGCGGGGGGGCAACGGAGTCCATGAGCAGGTCCTGAAGTTCACGAACGACGGAAGCGAGTTGGTGATGCAGCTCAGGGACCCGAACCCTGTCCAGACCCGGGAAGAGCAGCGGGCGAACAAGAACCCGGGCCCGTTCGACTTTGGCCAGAACGCGTCACTGGCCTTTCTCCCGGACGGTAGCTTTCTCCTCGCCGACGGGTACACGAACTCGCGCATCGTCAAGTACAATGCGGACGGCGAGTACATGATGGAGTGGGGCGAGCTCGGGAGCGGCCCCGGGCAGTTCGACCTCGTCCACGGCGTCGACGTTGACCGCAGCGGTCGCGTCTACGTTGCTGACCGTGGTAACAGCCGCGTCCAGGTCTTCACGGACAACGGTGAATACGTCGAGGAATGGCCCGAGATCTTCTTCCCTGTCGACGTCAGCATCGACGTGAACGACGCGGTCTGGGTGACCTCTGCGGTGCTGAATCGGATCATGAAGTTCAACACGAGCGGGGAGTATCAGTACGGCTGGGGCACGTACGGATTTACGGGGGGTGGGTACGGACCAACGGGAGCTCTGGAGACGTGGCGAACGTCCGAGTTGACCCGAGCACCCGGAGCCATGGCACGACCGCACCAGATGGATGTGGACCAAGATGGCAACGTATACGTGGTCAACTTCGATACCGGGCACGTGGACAAGTTCGTGCCCAAGCCCAATGCCGATCCGAGTAAGCTCGTGGGTCGGAGCCTGGGCTACTCGATTAGCCGATAGAGATTCAATCAGCGCAACACCGGTCCTGACTTGCGGCGACGGGGTCCTCGCTGACGGCCGCGACCCGTAACTTGATGGAACCGCTCAATTCTTGGCGTTTGGTCGTCAGAGATGGGAGATCCGCCCAGCGGCAGAGATGGACCTGAGGGCTTTCGTAACCCAGCAGGAGGCGCAGGTCTGTCGGGTGGAACGCCCGCGGTTCGGAACCAGAGCAGCCGCTCGTCCTCGTCCAGAACTTCTTCGAGGAGCTGAAGCGGCTGGTGCCGAACTAATATGAAAGGGCTGGCGCAAGGGTTTCAAATAGCGAAGAGGACCCGAGGACAGCTTCGACGATGATCCTACTAGGGCCTGTTAACACTATCTGAGAGCCTCGACGATGAGCGCAAAGTGGATGAAGGCCGTGAACATCGCGTCGAGCTTGTCAAAGCGGGAGAAGATTCTTCTGAAGCCTTTGAGTCGCCGAAATAACCGCTCTATTTCGTTGCGACGGCGATACATGATTCGATCGTACTGCCACGGGCTAACACGGCCCTGTTTGGGTGGCACGACCGGCGTAAACCCCAGCTCCAACACCAATTGCCGTGTTTCGGCCCCCTCGTAGGCCCGGTCCATGATCATCGACACAGTGGAGTGTACCGGCTTCAACATGCGTAGCAGTTCGCGTCCTTCGGGTGCGTCGTGGTTGTGGCCTGGCGATAGCGAGAAGGTTATCGCGGTTCGAGCATCTGCGGCAACCATATGAATCTTGGTGGTCCAGCCTCCACGCGACTTCCCGATGGCCTGCGGGCCGTTTTTTTTAGCGCGCCGGTGCCATCAGGGTGCACTTTGACGATCGTACTGTCGAGCGACAGCGCTTCGATCTTGATCCGGATGATCTGCTCGTCCTGCAGGGCCGCAAAGACACGATCCAGCACACCTGCCCTGGCCCAGCGATTCATTCGGGTGTAGATCGTATGCCAGTTACCGAAGCGCGCAGGCAACCCGCGCCACTTGCAGCCGTGCTCGGCCACATACAGGATCGCGTTAAGCACTTCGAGATTGGAGAAGCTCACATTGCCGCGCTGACGTGGAAAGCAAGCCTCTATCCGACGATATTGGGACTCTGTGATTTTCATAGCCCCAATATAATACAAATGGGCCTTTAGTGTTAACAGGCCCTAATATTCGCCGATTAGGTAGGTATCTACCCAGCGCGGCACGAAGTCAGATTCGTCTGGAGCTGGCTCAATACTAATGGATTGGGATTGAGGCCCGTGAGGGCCGTACCCAATAGTTAGGGGATTATATACCCTAGTGCCCAAGCGCCGCCAGTAAATCCGCCAGTAAATCCTTGACCGCGACGCCATTTAACCTCAATTGGCCCTTGACTTTATCTCCGATTGGCACTATTATTAATCAGCCCAACGAGAGAGGATTCAATGGCACGGAGAGCACCTGGAAAGCACTACCGCGAAGGCCTCGCGCTTATCGATTTGCTCGATCTGTTTCCTGACGATGAGTCAGCCGAAGTATGGTTCGTCAAAGCGCGTTGGCCGGATGGGATCGCTTGCCCCTCACCTTGCGGCTCCCTGAACGTCCAGGTAGGCGCGAAACACAAGACCATGCCCTACCGGTGCCGCGATTGCCGGAGGCGGTTCAGCGCCCGCACGGGAACCGCGCTACAGGGCTCAAACATAGGGTTCCAGAAGTGGGTGATCGCCATCTACCTGTTGGCCACGAACCTGAAGGGCGTGTCGAGCATGAAGCTCCACCGCGACCTGAAGGTCACGCAGAAGACCGCGTGGTACCTAGCGCACCGTCTCCGTGAAGCGTGGGAGTCCACCGGCGCGTTCGTCGGGCCGGTGGAAGTGGACGAGACCTACGTAGGAGGCAAGGAGCGGAACAAGCACTCAAGCAAGAAGCTACGGGCTGGCCGTGGCCCCGTGGGCAAGACGGCGGTCGTGGGAGCCAAGGACCGGGAGACCAATACCGTCGTTGCTCAGGTGGTCGAATCCACCGACGCAACAACCCTGCAAGGCTTTGTCCGGAAACACTCTAGGCCAGAAGCGACCGTCTACACCGACGAATACAGGGCCTATACGGGCTTGACTTTTCACGAAACTGTCCAACATGGTGTCGGTCAGTATGTGAACGGGATGGCCCACACCAACGGTATCGAATCCTTCTGGTCGATGCTCAAGCGTGGCTACCACGGCACCTACCACCAGATGTCCGCCGCCCACTTGGACCGCTATGTGGGTGAGTTCGCTGGTCGCCACAACCAGCGTAATCAGGACACACTAGACCAGATGACCGCAATGGTCCGGGGCCTGGACGGTAAGCGGCTCCGCTATCAGGACTTGGTTGCGTGATGTACCAGACGAGTTTTACGCCACCCGCTCAACCCCCTCAACGGAAAAACGGCCTTGGACCTCAAGGATCTGAGCCCTGGCGACCGCCGCGACGAGCTAACTGCTATTGCGGCTCTAATTAGAGCCGCAATAAAGCCAGTCAGGGTTGACCAGCTCGCGACGCTGATAGACCTTGTGGGCTCAGCTGTGGAACTCATCCAACTGACGCTGGATGACGTGCTGTTCAGCACCCCGGAGGTTAATTGTGGGTTGGCAGGAACCGTTTCCTCTGATGAGCTCGACGAAGCTCGTATAGCCGTCGACGACTGGCTCGAGCGAGGAATCGACGTTCGGTCAGTGCTAGACCCATGCTACCCATAACCTTCACTCAATCTTCGATCGCCCCCCAATAGTCTTTCTGCAGGGTAGTTGGAGGGAGCAGATGGACTCGAGGTCTATTGCGATCGTCGGCACGAGGAACGCGACCGACGCGGGGCTGAAGAGGGCAACTCTTCTCGCGTCTGAACTAGCCGAAGCGGGGTTTACGATCAACTCGGGGTTGGCCGCCGGTATCGACACGGCTGTTCACACTAGTACACTTGAGGCCGGCGGTCGGACGGTCGCCGTCATGGGAACCGGCCTGGATCATTGCTATCCGTCCGTAAACAGGAAACTCGCCACGCGAATCGTGGATGCTGGTGGGGCGCTATTGAGTCAGTTTTTTCCCCACCAAACCCCGCGTCGTTGGACGTTCCCCATGCGTAATGTCGTGATGTCTGGGCTTTCACTCACAACCGTCGTGGTCGAGGCGAGTAAAACCTCTGGAGCCCGAATGCAGGCCCGAGTCGCGATGCAGCATGGACGGGCGGTCTTTCTACTCAAATCCCTTGTGGAGTCGTATGAGTGGGCGAGGGAGTACGTCGAGGACGGAGCATACGGGGCGGTGGCGATTGAGGTCGGGTCAACAAATGAAATCCTTGAGAGACTCGAGGCTCAGAATGAACCAGAACTGAGCCTGACCGCGTAGCAGCTTGGGTGGCTAGTGTCTGTGAATTCTTCCAAGCGGTGGTCCAAGATCTTAGACAAGTAGCGCCAGTTGCTGAATCTTGGGTTTGCCCAGGTTGCTTGGGACCGAAGGGCGATAGATACAACTACTGTCCAGCCTGTACACGATTGTGTGGTACTGGGGCACCGCGGACACGCTACAATCAGTTGTTCCGGTGAGCATCGCGCTGCGGCCTGGCGCTTGGTACAACAAGATGGCGAACTACAAGGCCGGACATCCGGAGTACCGAGCTCAACTCGTGTCTGTCCTGTGGATGTTCTTGGCCTCCAACAGGGAAGATATCGAAGCACTTCTAGGCGGGGAAGTGACAGTAGTGACGCCCGTACCATCAAAGCGCGGAAGGAGCTTCATGGACCAACCGCTTCGGCAGGCACTCGCGATGATGGTACCGTTACGGGAAAAGCTCGTCCCGTTGCTGGAGTACCAACCCCACGATGACATGGTTGCTACCCGCGGCTCCTACTGCCCCCAGTGCTTCGTCAGCGACGGCGAGAGTGCGGACGGGGAGCGAGTCCTCCTGGTTGAGGACACATGGGTCACGGGTGGGACCGCCATCAGTGCCGCTGGAGCACTAGCAAATATGGGTGCTAAGTCAATAATGGTGATGCCAATAGCTCGGGTACTCGACACCGGTTACTGGAACTCGAGTCCCTACGTGCAATGGGTGAACGATGACTCGAGACGACAGTACGACAACAACGTTTGGTCGCGGTAGGGGTCGCCGAATCATCACTGCCGTTCTAAGCTGGAGAGAGACGCTCATGAAGAAGTCCAAGAAACCCGAAAAGCCCTCAACCTACCAGCCGACGAAAGTCGAGCTAGAAGCTGACGTGAGTATTCCGACCACACCGGACAAACTCCTGCGGTCCGTCATCGACTACAGCCCGCCCAAGCCCTCTAAGTAAGGAAAGGCTTGGGCACTAGGGTATATAATCCCCAATAGTTAGGTCGAGCGTCCTCCTATCGTGCCTCGGGTCCTCTTGGTCTGGGTTACGCGGCCGCGTCGAGCGCGGTCGCCTGTTCGATTTCGAGCTCACGCATGACGGCCCACATGAAGCCGACGAGTTCGCGGGCGACGGCGACGACAGCGACCTGGGCCGATTTCCGGACCGCGATGCGGTGGTAGAGCTTGTGGAGCCGGTGCTGGGACTTCCAGGCATGGGCGATGACGGCGGGCGGTTGGCCGCGCTGTCGCTTCTCGAGCTGCTTGCCCACGGCGGGTCGCATCCTGTAGTGCCAGGCGGCCTGGACGAGAGTATCCGCGCCGGTTTCCCGAGAGGAAGGCGCCGTTGGTGAAGCGGGCCTCGAATGAGACTGGTGCCGATGGGTTCGTGTAGAAATGCCAACTCATCTCCCAGCCGTCGTAGGTGCCTGGCGCCACGATCACGCTGTCGGAGATTGAGAAAGCTTCCTCGAGCCCCTCGCGATTCCAGTTGAAGGCGGGGCTGAAGAACATCCCCGAGTCCCACTCGAAGTGGTGGTCGAGGTGGACCTGCGAGGTTTCCTCGAAACCGGTCTCGAGATCGCGCGTGGTGCTGAACCTGACGTGCGGCCTGAGCTCACGTAGCCCGAACAGATCCGTCGGACGGATGAAGATCACCGCGCGTCCGCCAAACGATCGATAGCCGGAGCGCTGAAGGAAGCCAACCTCGGGATTGAAGTCCTCACCGACTTCGCTGAAGCTGCCGTTGAGATTCAGGTTGCGGCTGCTGTAGCTGCCGCCTGCATTGAACATGTAGTCCCGGCCTTCCATTCCAGGCGTCTCGGTGCGGGCCACGAGGGCGTTGAGGTTCCACGCGGTGCCGATCCCCAGCTGCCCGTCCACAGCGTAGGTGCGGTTGTAGTCGTCAGTCTCCTCCAGCCCGTCCCGCTGCAGGAACGCGCCTCCGATGCTGGTACGATTGCCCAGCTCGCGCGCGAGCCGAACCACAGAGTAGGCTTGCCCGCTCTGGACGCTGTCCAGCTCCTGGGTGCGGATGTGGAGCAGGCCGACGTTGAGCCCGGCCGTCTTGCCCGAGAGCCGGCCACCCCCCTGTATGGGCACCCGGTTCAGGTTGCGCGCGATCCCGATGCGGCGGCTGAAGAAGAGGTCTGCCCCGCGGCCCCCCAAGGAGAACATCCCGGAGTTCTCGAGGAAGAACGGGCGCTTCTCCGGGAACTGGATGCTGAAGCGTGTCAGGTTGGTCTGGACGTCGTCCACCTCAACCTGCGCGAAATCGGTGTTGTAAGTGAGGTCGAGGGTGAGGCCCTGCGTGATCTGCACCTTGGCGTCGCCGCCCACCTCGCCGTTCTCGTCGAACCCGGGGTCGTCGAGCGCATAGTTCCGCGCGGAGGAGCCGAGTACGTACGGCGTGAGCTGGACCGACCGGACTGCCGGCGGCTCGAGGCCGGTCAGGGTGCCCGCCTCGCTCACGCGGTTGAAGTCGAACTCGCGCGGGATCGCCGACCAAGACGATTCCTCATTCACCCGGCGTACTCGTCGCAGCACGTTGAGGCCCCAGTCCTGCCGTCCACCGGCGCGGTAGCGCAGCGTCGAAAAGGGGATCCGGAATTCGGCGCTCCAGCCCTGCGCGTCGCGGCCGGTCGCCACCTCCCAGTTGCCGTCCCAATTCAGGTTGAAGCCACCGCCCGAGCCGCCCTGCTGGCGCCCAGCGCCACCACCGCCCCCGGTTCCGAGCGAGCCGCGGAGCCCGCCGGTTCCTGAGCCCTGGTCCACCACCTGGCCATCGTACTCGATTCCGGCCGGGTTCGTGCCGAACGCGAAGCCGTTCACTCCATCCTTGTACGTGTCGAAGATCAGCATGACCGTGTCGGACTGGGCGAGGTCGTAATCTCGGATCGCCTCGCCCGGGACGATCAGAGACGGCTGGTCGTCGTGCGCGCGCACGCCCACGTAGAGCGCCGCTTCGTCGTGCCCGATCCGCACCTCAGTTCTCAGTGTGGCCGGTTCCCCGTCCCGCGGGATGCGCTGGACGAAGTCGGTCAGTACGGGAAGCCCCTCCCAGGCCGGGTCCGAGAGGGAGCCGTCGATGACCGGCTCGTCACCGATCCGGACGGCGGGCGCGGAGGGCGCGCTGCCGTCCCGTCCGTTGGTCTGCGCAGCGACAGCGTCGGACGTGCAGAGGACGATGCCGAGGGCGGCGACGAGTACGCGGATCTCATGCGCCAAGAAGCTCGACATGGCTCAGTGTGCTCCACGTTGAAGACGGTGCGTCACTGGGACTAGATCCCGTGCTGGTCGGGGCCGAGCCCGACATGGGCAGAAGATTCAATATATGACCGTGCGTCTCGGGGCCGCGCACGCCCCACAATCCGGAGTTGGTTACGAAGCGAGTGACGCGTACCAACCCCAGAGCCATGCGACGACGAATATGACGGTGATTACGACCGAGGCCAGAACCATGAGGCTGCGAACAACCCAACCACACACCCAAACCGTAACGCGCGCGCGGAACCACGGGGTAGGTGATCCGGGGCGAGAGAGACTGCCTGCCTGCTGGCCGTGATCCTCCGCTCACCCCCCTGTATATAGGGGCTTTCTCGCGGTTCGCTGTCCTGCCCTGCATCTTGATCGGGTGAACCGCCCAGATCCCATCACCCGCCTGAACGCGGCCCTTGAAGGTCGCTACCGCATCGAGCGCCAGCTCGGTGAGGGCGGGATGGCGACGGTATGGATCAGCGTGCTTCGATGAGCTGCAGATGCCACGGACGTGAACCTCGGCTTGACTCGCAAAACGCGCCACCCGGCCCCTTGAGAGTGATTTGAAGATGCGATTTACTGTGGGTGTGCCACGTCTCAGAGGCGTTGTCCTCGGTTGTGTTCTGCAGCTTGCTGGTCACGGCCTAGCCGAAGGCCAGCAGGTGGTAGGCCCCGTGGATATTGCCTGCTGGATTCGAGACGATCCCTCTGATCTTGACATCCGAATCAGCCCTTTCGATTCGGCCACCGTCCGACTGGACGGTGAGGAGATCAAGGTATGCTACAGCCGCCCCCGGACGGTTGGCCGACCAATCATGGGCCGGGTGGTGCCCTACGGAGAGCCGTGGCGACTCGGAGCCAACGAAGCCACCTCTATCAGCGTTCCGGTCCCGGTGGAGATCGCCGGGGTCCCGCTGGAGTCCGGCTCCTACTCGCTCTATGTAATCCCGTCGAGGGAGGAATGGCAGGTCATCGTCAATGCGGAAGTAGAGCGATGGGGCATCCCTATCGATGACCTGGTGCGGGAGCAGGACATCGGCTCGGGGATCGTGCCCGTCGAGCCCACGGAGGAGCCGGTCGAGTTGCTGACCTTTTCCTTCAGGAGTCTGGCCGTGGACGCCGTGGAGTTGGTCGTGGAATGGGCGGGCACGCGGGTTCTGATTCCGATACGAGCCCGCCGGTGATGGACCTGACCCCCCACTGCAAGACACCCTGCACTTGTCACAAGGAGGAGGACCCCCATGGCACCAGACATGGCCATAGGTTTACCGCCCTGACCGGCATCTTGATCGGGTGAACCAGCCCGATCCCGTCACCCGCCTGAACGCGGCCCTCGAAGGTCGCTACCGCATCGAGCGCCAGCTCGGTGAGGGTGGGATGGCGACCGTCTACCTGGCCGGTACTGCTCCAGTGGCCGCGGCGATGCGTTATAGTGGAGGCCGGGCCTGTCCCCTACGACCGATCTCCGCCGGAGTGTACGCTCCCCAATCACCCACGATTCCATCGAGGGCTGCCCATGACTGACGAGCTCTTCTTTTCGACCAGCCTGATCACGTTGGTCGGCGCTTTCATCCTCGTAAGCCTGATCCTTTGGGCGATTCCGGTGCGCTTGTGGGTCGAGGCGATCTCCGCCGGCGCGAAGGTCGGCATTGGGTACCTGGTGGGAATGCGGCTCCGCAAGGTGAACCCGCCCGCCGTGGTGCGTCCCCTGATCTGGGCGACCAAGGCGGGAATCGTGCTCGACATCGGGGACCTCGAGGCGCACTACCTCGCCGGCGGTGCGGTCGATCGCGTGGTGCACGCGCTGATCAGCGCGGACAAGGCGAATATCGAGCTGTCCTTCCAGCAGGCGGCCGCTATCGACCTTGCCGGGCGCGATGTGTTCGAGGCCGTCCAGGTGTCGGTCACCCCGAAGGTGATCACGACTCCGCGCGTAACGGCCATGGCGCGCGACGGCATCCAGCTGATCGCGATCGCGCGCGTCACGGTGCGGGTGAACATCAATCGACTGGTGGGAGGCGCAGGCGAGGAGACGGTCCTGGCACGGGTGGGCGAGGGCATCGTGTCGAACATCGGCTCCGCGGATTCCCACAAGGCCGTCCTCGAGAACCCCGACAACATCTCCAAGACCGTGCTCGCACGCGGTCTGGACGCCGGTACGGCGTTCGAGATCCTCTCCATCGACATCGCTGACATCGACGTCGGCAAGAACATCGGCGCCGAGCTGCAGACCGATCAGGCCGAGGCCGACAAGCGGGTCGCCCAGGCGCGCGCCGAGGAGCGGCGTGCGATGGCCGTCGCGCTGGAGCAGGAGAACCTCGCCAAGGTACAGGAGAAGCGGGCCGATCTGGTCGAGGCCGAGGCCAAGGTTCCGCTGGCGATCGCCGAGGCCTTCCGGGGCGGGAACCTCGAGGTGATGAACTAAATGCGTTACGGCGACGTCCAGTCGGACACCTCCATGCGTGAGTCGATCTCGGGCGGTGAGGAGGAGAACAATCGGAGCCTCTAGGATGAACGGTTTCGGATACCTGGCTGATGTGGATCGGCCGAAGACCGCGTCACCGTCATCCTCGTCCAGAACTTCTTCGAGGAGCTGAAGCGGCTGGTGCCGACCTGATGGCGATGACGGTGTGACCGACCGCCACAAGTGATCCCATTTTGCGCCCATGTTCCACCGCAGACCTTCCGGCTACATAGGCTGTCACCGATGCGCGATTGGGGTCAGAGCGCTCGCCGGTGCTGCCGTTAGAGGCAGTGGAAGGTGGATGGAGTGAGACTCAAAATCCCCCGGGCTTCGGCCCTTGCGGGTTCGACTCCCGCCCTCGGCACTGCTTTTCGGACAATGACTTACATCGGTATGCGATCTCAGCTCGTCGGGTGCGCGAAGGGGCGAGTGCGCCCAAAGTGCGCCCATCTTTGTCGTGCTGACGCGATCAAGCGCCTGATAGCATGAGATCGGGTGTCGCGCTCGGGGGTCCCCCCTGGGCTTGCCATCCCGCTGTTCCTCCCCCACATCTCCCATGAGAAGGGGTTAAAGTCAAGGCCGACTTGGCGGCCGGTTGCCGAAGGCGACCAACCGTCCGCGAATCTCCCATACGCACTCGTGTTGGCCGGTAAACTTGGGCCGGTGCAGCTTGGGGTCCTACCGATCGAGGCGCTGCAAACTGTAGCACGGACTCGAGGTCCCGAGATGTGGGACGCAGTCGCCTGCGACCGGGCGGTTAGGTTGTCGATCGGCAACGGACGCCGGAGTGCTTCCTCCTCGGCGTTGTTGAAGTTGGTCGTTAGGCAACCTTCGGTTTGCGTAGCGGCTGATAGGGCTGACCGCTCAGCCACAATCGATGCAGTAGCACGGCCAGCTTCCTGGCCACCGCAACCGCTGCCTTCTTCTTGGCTTTGGGTGTCGCTCCACCTCGACGCCAGTAGGCAAGGCCCCAGTTCCTGAGGTCACTCTCGGGTCCGAAGGGGCCAAGGATGTAGTGGGCGGCTTGGATCAGGAGCGAGCGGAGCAAGGAATCTCCGCTCTTCGTGATGCGGAGCTCTGGCGCGGATTCTCCGGAATCGGCATGGCGGCGCGTGAGTCCGATGTAGGCACCGACCGAACGGCTGTCACGGAAACGGACGGGGTCATCAATGACGAGGCGGTAGGTGAGCGCTGTCGTAGGGCCGACGCCGACGATTTCGCGTAGCAGGGCGGTCTCGGGATAGCGCTTTTCGCAGAGCCCCTGGATCTGCTTGTCGAAGAAACGGATTTGTCGTGACAGCTGGGTAATGCTCTCGAGCACGGGCTGAAGCGCCGGCTGGAGCGACTCGGGGATGTGCTCGACGGCCTTACGTGCGAAGCCATCGGTCGAACACCGCGGGATTCGGCCACCCAGTGTTTTGACGGCACCGCGGACGTGATTGATGAGCGCGGTGCGGGCCCGCACCACGGTCGCGCGCGTCCGGACGAGCCCGAGGTGGACCTGGGTTTCCTCCGCGCGGTGCTGGATCGGATGGAGGAGCTTGGGATCCAGGCGACCGAGGCGTGCCAAGCTTTCGGCGTCGATGCGGTCCGTTTTCCGTTCGTTCCTGTAGATGAGTGAGACCATGCGAGCATTTGCGACGATCACCTCGTGACCGCATTTTGCGAGCAGCCGGCTCATCCAGGGCGAATGCGTTCCGACCTCGATCACGACGCGGCGAGGCGACTTCTGGAAATGGGTTCGGAACGCTTGTGGGCTCGTCCGCACGCGACCTTCCTCTTCGATCTCACCGGCCTCATCGACCGTGCAGAACGTGCTAAGGAAGGTCTGAACAACCCCATTTTGGGAGGAACGCGATCGGTTGCGGTTCGAAGATCCGGTTACGAAGGCCTATCGGAGCGATGAAGTGTTGGCTGGCGCGCCGGATAAACGGTCCGAACCGTCAGGAAGTCGCTTCGATGTGTCCGGCTCCCGCCCTCGCGCGGCCCATGGGCGCATGGGCCCCGCGTTATCCGGTCGCGTAGCGGCCAGCGATGAGCAGATTCGAGAACCCGAGCAGCAACGCGATGCGCTGCGTGTTCTTCGCCAGTCCCCGGTAGCGCACCTTACCGTACCCGAAGCGCCGCTTCACATACAAGAACGGATGCTCCACCTTCGCCCGCACCGATGCCTTGCGCTTCTCGGCCGCCGCCTCGGCGCCGTCCCGATCGAGCAGGCGACGCTTGCCCGGCTTCATCGCCACCTGCCAGGCGACGCCGCAACCCCTGTTCTCCGGGCGCTTGTCCACACCCTGGTAGCCCGCGTCGCCCCATGCCTCCGTCTCGTCACCATGCAGCAGCACGCACGCCTGCGTCACGTCCGCCGCGTTGGCGGCCGTCGTCGCCAAGCTGTGCGCCAGACCCGATTCGGCGTCCACCCCGATATGCGCCTTCATCCCGAAGTACCACTGGTTTCCCTTCTTCGTCTGGTGCATCTCCGGATCCCGTTCTCCCCTGCGGTTCTTCGTCGACGACGGCGCGTCAATGATGCTCGCATCCACGATCGTCCCCGTCTTCAACCGATGCCCGAGAGACGCCAGATGCACATTGATCTCCTCGAACAACCCCATCCCCAAGCCCTGCGTCTCCAGCAGGTGGCGGAAGTTCAGGATCGTCGTCTCGTCCGGCAAAGGACCGCTCAGGCGCAGACCCGCAAAGCGGCGCACCGACTCCACCTCGTAGAGCAGATCCTCCATGCCCGGATCGCTCAAGTTGTAGAACAGCTGCACACAATGAACCCGCAGCATCACCCCAAGCGGATAGGGGCGGCGGCCACGGCCAGCCTTCGCATAGAACGGCTCGATCCGATCCTCCAGCTGTTGCCAGGGAATCAGCCCCTCCATCTTCTCCAGGAAGATCTCCCGGCGCGTCCGCCGCTTCTTCGAATCGTACTCCAGTTCCGCAAAAGTCATCTGAAGCTCCATGGCCCGCTCACAGCTCCCCGGTCGTTTCATACCACGAAACTACACCCGTCTTGTTCAGAGCTTCCCTAAAGCGATCGCTTACGTCGACACCGGTCACCTGCTTGGGGGTAGTGTCCATTTGGCCAGTCTCCCACGGTCGATTGGGGCCATTGAGCCCGTTTGCGTTCTGGAGCGCTTGAAGTCTTGCGACTCCGTGGCCGGGAGGCTGGCCATCCCCCCCTTCTCATCCCAAACTGTAGCCGCCTCCCTATAGATAATAGATCGCTGCATGGCCTAGGACTCCGTTCTCCCTGGGAGTCAGCATGAGCGATGTGCCTGACCGCCTGAACGCGGCTCTCGAAGGCCGCTACCGCATCGAGCGCCAGCTCGGCGAGGGCGGGATGGCGACGGTCTACCTGGCCGACGACCTCCGGCACGAGCGCAAGGTCGCGCTCAAGGTTCTGAAACCTGAGCTAGCCGCTGTAGTCGGGGCCGAGCGGTTCCTGGCCGAGATCAAGACGACCGCGAACCTGCAGCACCCGCACATCCTGCCGCTGCACAACTATCCCAACAATCCAGCTCAAGACCCCGTCCTGAGCGCGTTCGCGCCGCACTGACAGTGCGGCGTCCTAGTCATTGAGGCTTCGGGCTGGCTGAACAGCCCCGCCCTGGAGGAGGACCCGTCCCGCTGGTGGGTCCCTTTCGCGAGCCGCGAGGGACCCGCGGGCCAGTCAAGCATATGTATAGAGTGCCGGGAGTCTGATCCCCCGCGTAGACGGTCTTTAGAGCTAGGAATACTCTGAATAAGTCGGTCCCTGGGACATTAGATTTACGGGGCGGGAGTTCAAGGGCTGAGCGGGACGATCGGGGAGGCGGACGATGGAGCAGGTGACGTTCGCGGATGTGGAGTACGAGGGGAAGAAGCGGCGGACGCGGCGGGAGCTGTTTCTGGAGCGGATGGAGGCGCTGATTCCGTGGGAGCGTCTGGAGGCGCGGATTCGGCCGTTGTATCCGAAGGCGGGGCGGGGGCGGCAGCCGTACCCGTTGGCGGCGATGCTGAGGATTCACTGCGTGCAGCTGTTCTACAACCTGAGCGACCCGGGGATGGAGGACATGCTGTACGAGATCGAGTCGGTGCGGCGGTTCGCGGGGCTGCGTTTGACGGGTCCGCTGCCGGACGAGACGACGATTCTGAACTTTCGGCACCTGCTGGAGCGGCACAGGCTGGGGCGTGGTTTGTTCGAGGAGATCAACGCGCACCTGGCGGAGCGGGGCTACCGGGTGCGGGCGGGGACGATCGTGGACGCGAGCATCATCGCGGCGCCGTCATCGACGAAGAACCGGGAGGGGGCGCGGGATCCGGAGATGCATCAGACGAGGAAGGGCAACGAGTGGCACTTCGGGATGAAGGCGCACATCGGGGTGGACGCGGAGACGGGACTGGTGCATGGCGTGCGGGCGACGCCGGCGAACACGCACGATCTTCGGGAGGCGGGGGCGTTGCTTCACGGCGGCGAGGAGGAGGTGTGGGCGGACGCGGGCTACCGGGGGATCGAGAAGTGGGTGGACACGGGAGGCCGTCCGGTGCAGTGGCATGTGGCGATGAGACCGGGGCGGCGGCGGCTCCTGGAGCAGGGCGGGGCGCGGTGGCTGCGCGAGCGGGACAAGGCCTCGGTGCGGGCAAAGGTGGAGCACCCGTTCCTGTATGTGAAGCGCCGCTTCGGTTACCGGAAGGTTCGCTACCGCGGGCTGGCCAAGAACATGGAACGGATCGCGCTGCTCCTGGGCTTCGCGAACCTGCTTGGGAAGCTCTGAACAAGACGGGTGTAGTTTCGTGGTATGAAACGACCGGGGAGCTGTGAGCGGGCCATGGAGCTTCAGATGACTTTTGCGGAACTGGAGTACGATTCGAAGAAGCGGCGGACGCGCCGGGAGATCTTCCTGGAGAAGATGGAGGGGCTGATTCCCTGGCAACAGCTGGAGGATCGGATCGAGCCGTTCTATGCGAAGGCTGGCCGTGGCCGCCGCCCCTATCCGCTTGGGGTGATGCTGCGGGTTCATTGTGTGCAGCTGTTCTACAACTTGAGCGATCCGGGCATGGAGGATCTGCTCTACGAGGTGGAGTCGGTGCGCCGCTTTGCGGGTCTGCGCCTGAGCGGTCCTTTGCCGGACGAGACGACGATCCTGAACTTCCGCCACCTGCTGGAGACGCAGGGCTTGGGGATGGGGTTGTTCGAGGAGATCAATGTGCATCTGGCGTCTCTCGGGCATCGGTTGAAGACGGGGACGATCGTGGATGCGAGCATCATTGACGCGCCGTCGTCGACGAAGAACCGCAGGGGAGAACGGGATCCGGAGATGCACCAGACGAAGAAGGGAAACCAGTGGTACTTCGGGATGAAGGCGCATATCGGGGTGGACGCCGAATCGGGTCTGGCGCACAGCTTGGCGACGACGGCCGCCAACGCGGCGGACGTGACGCAGGCGTGCGTGCTGCTGCATGGTGACGAGACGGAGGCATGGGGCGACGCGGGCTACCAGGGTGTGGACAAGCGCCCGGAGAACAGGGGTTGCGGCGTCGCCTGGCAGGTGGCGATGAAGCCGGGCAAGCGTCGCCTGCTCGATCGGGACGGCGCCGAGGCGGCGGCCGAGAAGCGCAAGGCATCGGTGCGGGCGAAGGTGGAGCATCCGTTCTTGTATGTGAAGCGGCGCTTCGGGTACGGTAAGGTGCGCTACCGGGGACTGGCGAAGAACACGCAGCGCATCGCGTTGCTGCTCGGGTTCTCGAATCTGCTCATCGCTGGCCGCTACGCGACCGGATAACGCGGGGCCCATGCGCCCATGGGCCGCGCGAGGGCGGGAGCCGGACACATCGAAGCGACTTCCTGACGGTTCGGACCGTTTATCCGGCGCGCCAGCCAACACTTCATCGCTCCGATAGGCCTTCGTAACCGGATCTTCGAACCGCAACCGATCGCGTTCCTCCCAAAATGGGGTTGTTCAGACCTTCCCTTGTGGCGGGCCGCTATTCGACGGCGTGAGCGGCCGGCGCGGGAAACATCCGCCCACGCGGGGCGCAACGAGGGGATCATCGGCCAGAACATGCCGGTTGGGCGCGTTTTCAGCCCGTCATCGCCCCCAAGACCGCTGAAACCGGCTCCCTCCGTCTCGCACCGCCCCCAGAAGGGCCTTGCTCAGAGCTTCCCCTAGCGAGCAGCCCGGGGGCCCGAATCCCTTTCGGACCCTCGAGTGTACCGTAAGTCGTATCCTTCTTCCGGATCCATGATCAAGCGACGTACGCGCATTCTGGCCGGCACTCTCGCCTCCGCAGCGATGGCCCTCTCCTTCACGGAAGCGGTCGTGGCGTCGACGTGCGCACCCATGCCGGCGAGGAGCGCGGCGGCCTTAGGCGAGGTCGAGTCCGACGGAGCTGTTGCCACCCGCATGTTCATGGCCGTGCAACACCACGGGGATGATGCCGATCACGAGGGTGGCAACTGTCCCTTCTGTTCGGTGATGGGCCAGTGCTGGGTCCCCAGCGTCTCCCTGCCTGCCGTGGTCTCAGTGGAGATCATGATCTCGCCCCTGCCGACGGCCTGGATCCTCCTCGATGAGGTCCCGCCCTACCTCCTGCTGACGCACACCCTCTTCCACCCCCCTCGGGCGTAGTCCACGAGGGCCGGAGTTCCTTCCGGTCCCCGCCCTTCCAAACCCAGCAACGCCACCGGCACCGCATGAGCGGCGTCGGAGCAGCCCCAGACTACCTCGGGTGTCCCATCCGGACGCCCTCGTGTGTGGTTGGGGCGGGAATCGGAAACGGACTATGAGAGGACTCGAGAGCATGATTCGCACGAAGGGAATGAGAACGATCAGGATCTCAACGCGTCTAGGCGCATGGCTGATGGCCTGCACCGAGTCGCTCTCCGCCCAGGACGTGGCGCTCCCGGCACTGCTGGCCGAGGCCGATTCCGTCAACCCGCGGATCGCGGCCGCAAAGCGGGCGGCGGAGGCAGCGGCCGCCCGCGTGCCCCAGGCAGGGGCCTTGCCCGACCCGATGGTCGGGATCGGCCTCATGAACGTGCCGGTGGCGCGGCCCCGTCTGAGCGGGAACATGATGACGATGGCCCAAGTGCAATTGAGTGCCATGCTCCCCTGGCCGGGCAAGCTTGGACTCAGGGAGGAGGTGGCGCGGCTCCAAGCCGAGACCTCGGAGTGGGAGGTGGAGCGCGTGCGGGATCAGGTCCTCGCCGACGTGAAGTCGACCTACTACCAGGTCTACTTCGTGAATCAGGCCATCGCGGTCACGGGCCGTAACGAGACGCTGGTGGGGGACTTCGCCGAGCTCACGTCTGCGAAGTACGGGGTGGGGACTGCCGCGCAGCGCCGAGGTCTTCGAGGCTGACATTGGCCTTGTCCGCGAAGGCATGCCCGCAGAGGTCGAAGTGGCTGCGCTCCCCGGCCGAACGTTCTCAGGCACCATCGAGTACGTCTACCCGACGCTGGCGGACCGTACCCGCTCCATGCGTGCGAGGATCGCGCTGGCCAACCCCGGCAGACAGCTCAAGCCGGGGATGTACGCCACTGTGCGCTTCGCCTCCGACCTGGGCGAGGCGCTGACCGTTCCGGTCTCCGCCGTACTGTATTCGGGTGAGCGTGCGGTTGCTTTTGTGGACATGGGCGCTGGCGAGATCATGCCGCACGAACTGGTGCTCGGCGTGCGCGGTGAGGGACTCGTGCAGGTCGTCGACGGCGTGGAGCCCGGCCAGCGCGTGGTCACCTCGGCGCAATTCCTCCTCGACTCCGAGTCGAACCTCGCCGAGGTGATCAAGGCGATGATGGCGCAGATGAACATGTCCGACATGGCAGGAATGGACATGGGGGGCATGCAGCAGATGGAGATGTCCGGCATGGAGGGAACGGACATGGGCGGCATGCAAGGGATGGACAGCATGGACATGGATGCCGGCGGAATGGCCCGTCCCGACTCCACGGGAGGGCGCTAATCATGCTGCGGCGCATCATCGAGTGGTCCTTCGACAACAAGTTCTTCGTCGTTCTGGGTACCGTGGCGATCGTGGGCTTCGGTGGCTGGGCGATGCTCACGACCCCGGTGGACGCCATCCCCGACCTTTCCGATGTACAGGTCATCGTGCAGACGGAATGGAGGGGGCAGGCGCCCCAGGTCGTCGAAGACCAGGTCACCTATCCGCTCTCGACGGAGCTGCTCAAGGTTCCGAGCACGAAGTACGTGCGGGGCATTAGCCAGTTCGGGCGCTCCTTCGTGTACGTGGTGTTCGAGGACGACGTGGACCTGTACTGGGCACGCTCCCGCGTGCTCGAGTACCTGAACGGGATCGGCGACAAGGTACCTGAGGAGGTGCAGCCGCAGCTCGGCCCCGACGCGACGGGGGTCGGCTGGGTCATGCAGTACGTCCTGCTGGACCGGAGCGGGAAGCTCGACAACGCGGAGCTCCGGAGCCTCCAGGACTGGTACGTGCGCTATCAGCTCACCGCGGTCCCGGGGGTGAGCGAGGTCGCGACCTTGGGCGGGCTCGAGAAGCAGTACCAAGTGGAACTCGAGCCGGAGCGGCTGCTGGCATACGAGATCCCGCTCTCCCGGGTCCTGAGAGCGCTCCGCGAATCGAACCTGGATGTGGGCGGACGGGTCCTGGAGCTGGGCGGGAGCGAGTACATGGTCCGCGGCCTCGGCTACCTGGGCTCGATCGAGGACGTGGAGTCTGTTGCCATTGGATTAGGGCCCGGCGGCACGCCCGTCACCGTGGGCGACGTGGCCCGCGTTCACGTGGGCCCCGAGATCCGGCGGGGTATGGCGGACCTGGCGTGGCGAGCAGAGGACGGGCGCATACGCCAGGGAGAGGTGACCAGCGGGGTCGTGATCATGCGGTTCGGCGAGAATCCCCTCCAGGTGATCGAGCGGGTCAAGGAGAGGATGGCCGCGATCCAGCGCTCCCTACCTGAGGGCGTGGAGATCGTGGTCGGCTACGACCGGAGCGACCTCATCCACCGCGCCATCGAGACGCTCAGGGAGAAGCTTTTGGAAGAAAGCCTGATCGTGGCGATGGTGGCGATCGTCTTCCTCATGCACGCCCGCAGTGCCCTGGTCGCCATCGTCACGCTGCCGGTGGGCGTGCTCATGTCCTTCCTCGTCATGCGCTGGCTCGGCGTCAACGCAAACATCATGAGCCTGGGCGGCATCGCCATCGCGCTCGGGGCCATGGTGGACGGCGCGATCGTCATGATCGAAAACATGCACAAGCACATGGAGCGCAACGAGCGAGACGGCGGCACCCGCTCCTCCTGGCAGCTTTCGTTGGATGCGTCCAAGGAGGTGGGGCCGGCGCTGTTCCTCTCGCTGCTCATCATTACGCTGAGCTTCCTACCCATCTTCTCCCTGGTCGCGCAGGAGGGGCGCCTGTTCAAGCCCCTGGCGCTGACCAAGACTCTGGCCATGGCCGCGTCGGCGCTGCTGGCCATCACGCTTGTGCCGGTGGCGATGGGGGCGTTCATCCGGGGGAAGATCAGGTCGGAGGAGGAGAACCCGATCAACCGAGCGGCGCTGAGGTTCTACCGCCCGACCCTGGGCTTCATGCTCAGGCACCGTCTCCTGATCTGAAGACCCCGGTCGGCATCAAGCTCTTCGGCCCAGATCTCGCCACACTCGAAGCGATCGGCAAAGAGATCGAGGGCCTCCTCCCCATGGTGGAGGGTACGGCCTCCGTCTTCGCCGAGCGAGCCATCGGAGGGAAGTACGTAGAGGTGGATGTGGACCGGCAGGCGGCGGCCCGTTACGGGCTCAGCATGGCCGACGTCCAGAAGACGATCATGACCGCGGTGGGTGGCATGAACGTCACCCGGACCGTGGAAGGGCGAGAGCGTTACAGCGTCAACGTGAATCGCCCCGGCTTCTCCGGAGACTTGTTTAGTTGAGTGCCACCAGCCTGGCCGGGGCGCTCAGGTTCCGGTAATACTCCTGCTCCCTCTCCACTGGGGGAACGTACCCAATGGGTTCGAGCAGACGGTGGTGATTGAACCACCAGACCCACTCGAGCGTGGCGAATTCGACGTCTTCCAGGTTACGCCAGGGCCCGTTCCGTCGGATCATCTCCGTCTTGAACAGGCCGATGATCGATTCGGCCAACGCGTTGTCGTAGGAATCTCCTTTGCTTCCCACGGACGGCTCGATGCCCGCGTCAGCCAGCCGCTCCGTATACCGTATAGAGAGGTATTGGGTGGTTTCAAGGGGTCGTCGCAACAGCACCGTGTTGAAGGGGGTTTTTGCGCCCCCGATTCCACTGGACAATAGATTGGCGAGGGCGACGGGGTCCAGACAGAGGGGGTTCTTGATCTCTCCAATTCCGAGGGAGTCAGAAGCGACCGAAGGTCGTGGAAGGCAGGAGATACCGGAGCTGTTGAGAACTCAGCGCAAGGTGGAGGTCCGGTTCAGCGATGTAAGAGATCTTCCAGGGTTTCCGCCGGGGTTTTCCAACCGAGGGTCTTGCGGGGGCGGCTGTTAAGAGCGGCCGCGACGGCGGCGAGATCGTCAGCGGTATGTTTGCTGAGGTCAGTGCCTTTGGGGAAGTACTGTCTCAACAAGCCGTTGGTGTTTTCGTTCGTGCCGCGCTGCCACGGGCTCTGTGGGTCGCAGAAGTAGACGGCCAGCCCAGTGTCGATGCGAAGCTGTGCGTGCTGAGCCATCTCTGCTCCCTGGTCCCACGTCAGAGACCGGCGGAGTTGCTCGGGCAGGGTCGTGATCGACGAAGCGATCGCGTCCCGGACGGCTTCGGCGCCGTGCCCAGCCAACGCTGGCCCGTTCTTGGTCCTGGGCTCGTCGTGTCTGTGGAGGCGAGGGAGGTGGAGGAGCATGGTGAACCGGGAGGTTCGCTCGACCAGCGTTCCGATCGCCGAGCTGCTTAACCCCAGGATTAGGTCGCCTTCCCAGTGCCCAGGAACGGCGCGGTCGTCCGCCTCGGCCGGTCGCTCGCTGATCATGATCTCGGGGCGAACGAACGTCTTACCCCGTCTGCGGGCGCGAGCTCGAGGCACCCGTAGCGCGCGTCCCGTCCGAAGGCACGCCGTCAGCTCCCGACGCAGCGCACCGCGTCCCTGAACGTAGAGCGCCTGGTAAATGGCTTCGTGCGATATCCGCATGGACTCATCATCGGGGAAGTCGACCCGTAGCCTGTTGGCGATCTGCTCAGGACTCCACGAGGCCGCCCACCGCCGGTCTTGTCGGCGACCACGGCGACGCCCGACCCAGCGTACATTTGGGCCCGGCACGGCCGCCCCGTCTGGAGCCGCGATCAGGCCTCCGAGGCGATCCTGCACATACTGCCTCAGTTCGCCGTTCGCAGCGAGTTTGGCAACTTTCGGACGCTTCGCTCGCCGATCGGCATGCCATTGGGCGGTCGTGGCTCGATACTCGAGGTTTCCACTTCGCGTTGCTGCGTTCCGCCGCAGTTCTCGCGAGATCGTCGACGATGAGCGGCGCAACTGCCGGGCGATCTCACGTACGCCACAACCGCGGGCTTGAAGAACCGCAATCTCTTCTCGCTCGACGAACGATAGGTAGCGCCCCGACAGAGGACGAAGACTGAAAGGTGGCATGCCACCACATTGGCGAAACCAGCGCGCCCCAACAGCGGGAGACACGCCGGCTGCCACCGCCGACTCCTCGCTCGACAGCCCTCGAGCAACTTCTTCCCAAAACCTCTGCCGATGCTCCCGGCGCCCCAACGGGGGACGACCGGGTGAACCCATCGGCGGACGCAAAGCTCGATCCGACCGTCGGCGCTTGCTTGCCGCCATCGCAACTCCTCCTCTTTCCTGAGGTGTTGCGACGACCTCTTGAATTCGAGCGCGAGATCGCTCCGTAGGGAGCTCGAAACGCGCCAGCCCACGATCCTGCGTGCGAAAGCATCGATCACGAAGGCCACGTACACGAAGCCACGCCAGGTGGCCACGTACGTCAGGTCCGAAACCCAGAGCTGGTTAGGGCGCTCCGCCGCGAAGTCCCGGTCTATCAGGTCGAGTGGACGCTCTGCTCCATCGCCAGACCTGGTGGTCGTCGTGAATGCACGGCCCCGGACTACGCCTTCCAGACCCATCTCCTTCATCAGCCGCTCCACCATGCAGCGGGCGACCGAGAACCCTTCTCGCTTCAACTGCTTCCAGACCTTCTTGGCACCGTAGACCGAGATATTCTTCTCCCACACCCGAACAATCTCCGGGCGCAGCGCCCGATCACGATGGGCACGAGGCGGAACTCGCCTGGGGTCGGCCTCACGGGCCTTGTGCTCGTAGTAGGTGGACGGAGCGATCGGCACAACCGTACAAATCGACTCGACTCCGTACTCCCCACGGTGGTCATCGATGAACGTCACCATCACTTCGCTCGGCGGTCGAGCTCCGCCTGTGCGAAATATGCGGATGCCTTGCGCAGGATCTCGTTCGCTCGCCGGAGCTCCCGGTTCTCGCGCTCGAGTTCCTTCAGTCGCTGCCGCTCTTCCGTCGTCAGCCCCGGTCGCCGGCCCTTATCCCGCTCCGCCTGTCGTACCCAACTCCGAAGCGTCTCCGGCGTACATCCGATTTTCCCAGCGATCGAGCTGATCGCCGCCCACTGCGACTCGTACTCCGCCTCGTGCTCGAACACCATCCGCACCGCCCGCTCCCGTACCTCCAGGGAGTACTTCCTCACCTTGGTCATGACCCCATCCTCTCAAGAGGTGGAGTCTCCGGCAATCCCGGGGCGATTCAGTAGGTGCGCATCCTCCGCGCAACGGATCGTTGGGTGCATCACACCCCGAACCTTCCCACTCCTGAGGAGGACCCATGTCACTCCGCATCAACGACTCAGCGCCAGATTTCACTGCCGCTACGACGCAGGGCACGGTCACCTTCCATGACTGGATCGGTAACGGCTGGGCGATCTTGTTTTCGCACCCCAAGGATTTCACACCAGTGTGCACTACGGAGCTCGGTGCTGTCGCCACTCTCCAAGACGAGTTTGCTGCGAGAGGTTGTAAGGTGATCGGGATCAGCGTCGACGGCGTCGCTGACCATGAGGCGTGGTCAAAGGACATCCAGGCCTCACAGGGTCATGCTGTGACGTACCCGTTGATCGGTGATCCGACCCTCGCCGTCGTGAAGGCCTATGACATGCTCCCAGCCGATTCCGGTGACTCCTCCGAAGGTCGAACCGCTGGGGACAATGCCACTGCACGTTCTGTCTTCATCATCGGGCCTGACAAGAGGATCAAGGCTACCCTCACGTACCCGATGAGCACAGGACGTAATTTCGTGGAGATCCTTCGGCTGCTTGATTCTTGCCAGCTAACCGCGAAGCAGCAGCTTGCTACGCCGGCAAACTGGGTACAGGGAGGTGATGTGATCATCGCTCCGTCTGTGTCCGATGAACAGGCGCGTGAACGGTTCCCCGACGGCTGGGGGCAGCCTCTGCCGTATATCCGAATCGTCCCGCAGCCAAGTGTCGACTAGGGAACGGAGGGTGGGGAAGTGACCAAGCCGACGACTCAGTTGATCATCCGAGAGGAGTAGGGCGCTCGGTGCTGGGGGGCGCTGTTCTTTTTTGGCGGGCTAGGACCCCAAGTACACTCTGTTTCCAGCTCCGTAAAGCCAAGCCGTCCGGCTCACTGCCCACCTTGCTGGCCGTGATCCTTCGCTCGCCCTCGTGTATCGGAGCTTTCTCGCGGTTTACCGCCCTGACCGGCATCTTGGGCAGGTGAACAAGCCCGATCCCGTCACCCGCCTGAACGCGGCCCTAGAAGGCCGCTACCGCATCGAGCGCCCTCCCAACCAGCCGCCAACCCCCCACGCCCGGCGACCACCTCGGGTCCCGGCGAGGTCTCCGTCGCCCAACACCTGAGGTCCTCCCACGAGCCGGCGGGGGCCTGATGGCATCCGCCGCCTGGCCTTGCCATCCCGCCCGCCCGGCGCAGGCCCCAGACTCCAGCATGCGGCGACGAGATCCGCGCGCTATACTCGCTCAGCCACAGCCGACGCGCTGCGTGACCCTGCCGACCACAGGAGGGATTCCGTGAGCATCCGTGTCCTGGCCCTGTCCCTTTCAGTGCTGCTCGCGACCTGCGCTCCATCGGGGCCTCAGGTCGACCTTAACGCCGAAAGGACGGCGATCACCGCTCTGGGTGATACCTACGTTCAACTCTTCGGGAACAAGGACTCAGGAGGACTCGCCGAGCTATACACGATGGAGGCGGTCCGCATGTTCCCTGGACAAGCTCCCGACCGCGACAGGGACGCCATCGCGATAGCAATCCAGGCGGGTTTCGACGGTGGGAGCCAGTCTCTCGCCATTCAACCTGATGAGACGTTCATTGCCGAGGATGGAAAATCAGCAGTGGCGTCGGGAACGTACGAGGTCGACGTGACGCCCCCGGACGGTGAGCCGGTGAAGGCGTCCGGGAACTACATGAACGCGTTGACGAAAGACGCGGACGGTTCGTGGAGGATCAGGATGAGCCTCGTGGCGCCGACGCCAGTGGTAGCGCCGTAGGGGAGGCTGTCGACCCAGCCGACGCGGTGGGCAACTGGTGACCGATCCCGTCACCCGCCTGAACGCAGCCCTTGTAGGCCGCTACCGCATCGAGCGTAAGATCGGGGGGGGGCCGGTCACTGGCACAGGTCCGGTAGGAGGTGGGGTGATATGGGCAGAGGAGTTTCAAGGACAGTGGAAGAAGTGGCTCACCCGAAGACGCAAGGAAGCCTGAGCGGTGGTTGGGGAAGAGCAGTGGCGATGCTGGGTGCCGTGCTCGTTTCGGTCTTCAGCCTCGTTCGTTGCTCACCTGGAGACGGCCCTGAAATCCTGGCCCTAGCCACCGCAGGAACAGGAGGAGTCTACTACGTTCTGGGGGGTTCCATTGCTGAGATCTGGAGCCGAGGCCTGCCGGACCAGGTCGTGGTGGCGGAAGTTACGGGAGGCTCGGTCGAAAACTTGAGCCTCCTGATGGCGGGGCAAGTGGAGGTGGCGTTCTCCATGGGTACTAATGCCCTTGAGGCTCATACCGCCAGGGGTTCTTTTGAAGGAGGGCAGTCCGGACAAATTCTTGCTCTGGTTGCCCTTTACCCGAACATCCTTCATTTGGCGACCCTAGAGGAAACCGGTGTCCGCACGCTCTATGACCTCGTAGGTCGAAGGGTTTCCGTGGGAGCCCCGGGTAGTGGGACGGAGGTTGCCGCTCGGACTCTCCTGGAGGCGAACGGGATCGGATACGATGACTTCGAGCCTCAGCGCCTCAACTTCAATGAGACCGCGAACGCGATCCGCGATGGGAATGTGGATGCCGGATTCTGGAGCGCCGGCCCTCCAACAAGCTCCCTGATGGATCTTGCCACAGCGCGTACGGTCCACCTTGTTCCTCTCGGAGCGGAAGAGGTGGAGCGCACCGAAGCGGTCGATCCGACTGTTCGTCCGGACGTGGTCCCTGCCGGGGCGTACCGTGGACAGGAGCAGCAAGTTCATACGCTGAGCACTCCGAATCTCCTTGTGGTATCGGCCGACATGCCCGAGGAGCTTGCGTACTCGTTGATCCAGGAGTTACTGGAGGCGCTTGAGGAGCTCGAAGGCGTGCACCCAGTGGCGCGTCAGATCTCGGCGGAGTACACGCTCTCAGCGTCACCCATCCCATTGCATCCTGGCGCCGTTAGGTACCTGCGGGACAGTGGCCACGACGTGCCAGAGCGTCTGATCGTCTCCCAGTGAGGACTCTGAGGATCTGGAGTTGAAGGCCAGTCGGCCATTGTATCCAGCCTCCGTCAGTAGGATTCCGCAACGGGAGCTGGGCCTGCCCGCCTTCGCCGCCGGGGCTTTCGTCATCCTCGCGATTGCGCTTGCCCTATTCCAACTGTCTGCGGCCGGAATCCGACCGGTCGGACTCTTCTATCAGAGGGGGTTTCATCTCGCGCTAGTCGAGATCCTGGCGTTCCTCCTCTTCCCGTGGAGGAGCGGCCATGAGAGGGGCCTCCGACGTGGTCTGGCCTGGTCCATGGACGTGGTCCTCATCGCCACCGCCGCTGCCACTGCCTTCTATCTTACCCTAAATCTGGACGCCATCGTGGGTAGAGCTGGCACTCCCAGCACCCTCGATGTCGTCGTCGGTGGAGCGGCAGTAATCACCCTATTGGAGGCGACGCGCCGAGTGCTGGGTTGGGCGATTTCATCCATCGCCGTTCTCTTTGTCTGCTACGCGTACCTAGGCCCCTTCCTTCCAGGTGTTCTCCGGCATGGGGGGTATGGAACCGGCCGGATTGTGGGCCAACTCTACTTGGGTCAGGAAGGTATCTACGGGATCCCCTTGGGAGTCGCTGCCACATTCGTCTTCATCTTCATCCTCTTCGGTGCGCTCCTGGAGGTCACGGGGGCTGGGCAATTTTTCATGGATTTAGCCTATGCCCTGACGGGGAGGCAGTCGGGGGGGCCCGCTAAAGCGGCGGTTGTGGCCTCTGCCGCCATGGGTTCTGTCTCCGGAAGCGCGATCGCGAATGTAGTGACCAGCGGGGCCTTCACTATCCCACTCATGAAGAGGGTTGGGTATCGTCCAGAGGAGGCTGGGGGGATCGAGGCAGCTGCAAGCACTGGAGGTCAAATCCTCCCACCCATCATGGGAGCTGGAGCCTTCCTCATTGCTGAATACACCGGGCTACCCTACCTGGAGATCATCAGGGCAGGTTTGCTTCCCGCCATTCTTTACATGGGGACGGTGTTCGTCTTCGTGCATCTGGTAGCGGTAGCGAGAGGTCTTCAGGGGATTCCCGCCTCGGAGCTCCCCAGTTTCAGAGCCACGATGGCGAAGGGATGGCACTACTTTTTTTCCCTGGTAGTGCTCATCGGAGCCCTCCTCATGGACCTATCTGTGGCCCGAGTCGGATTCCTATCTTGCCTGGCCATTGTCGCGCTGGCTGGTGGGCGCGCCACTTGGGACCGGATCATGCGGGTGGAGGATCTGGAACAGGGACCGGGCAGACTAAGGCTACAGTCCCCGTACGAGTGGCTCAAGGGTGGGATCGTGCGGGTTGTGGACGGGTTCGTGCTTGCTTGCCGAAATGCCCTCCCTGTCAGCTTGGCATGTGCGGTCGCAGGCATCATCGTCGGTATCGTTGGACTGACCGGCTTGGGCCTCAATTTCTCTGCCGTCATGCTCTCTTTTTCTCAGGGCAACCTACTCCTGGCCCTCATTCTTCTCCTCCTTGCCAGCCTGGTGCTGGGGATGGGGCTTCCGGTTACTGCCAGCTATATCGTCCTGATCGTCCTCGCCGGTCCAGCTCTTGTGAATGAGTTCGGACTCCCAGTCCTCACTGCTCACCTGGTTGTCTTCTGGTTCTCTCAGGACTCAAACGTGACTCCTCCTGTCTGTTTAGCCGCTTACGCGGCTGCCGGTGTGGCTGGATCCGATCCCATGAGAACCGGTCTTCACGCATGGAAGTATGCGAAGGGTCTCTATCTGATTCCCTTGCTGATGGTCGTGCATCCGGAGATCGTACTTGGTGGCCCGGCATTTCTGGTGATCGGAAAGGGAGTCATGGCTATGGTGGCCCTTTCCGCGTTCGCTGCGGCGCTGGAGGGGCATGCGCTTCGTCCCCTTTCGGGTAGTGGCCGGCTCCTGCTGTTTGTGGCGGCGGCTTCAGCCTTTCACCCTTCCTTCCTCGTGGGAGGTTTAGGGGTCATAGTAGCCGTTGGCTATGTTCTGAAAGACTTGCGGAGGACAAAGGTTGTGGAGCTCACTGGTACGGAGTGCCGCAGTTCGTTCTAATCTCGGACAGGCCCCTTGACCTGGCACGGGCTCTTCTCGCGTGTGCTCGCTCGTGGCGTATTCGTGAGTCGGCCCTCCGCAACTTCATTGAACTGCAGGAGTCCGGTGAGCACGAGCCACCTACTGTGGGGAACGGATCGGTAGACCTCGGAGCATGGCGTAGACTTGCGCCGTCCAAGGAAGGAGCTGCCTAGAGGCGTGGTGATCGTCCTCCTAGTCCATCCCTAGAAGGATTTATTCGCGATATAGTGGTCTAGCGCGCATCTTAGGCGCTTGGACTGAATCGCCCCGGGATTGCCGGAGACTCCACCTCTTGAGAGGATGGGGTCATGACCAAGGTGAGGAAGTACTCCCTGGAGGTACGGGAGCGGGCGGTGCGGATGGTGTTCGAGCACGAGGCGGAGTACGAGTCGCAGTGGGCGGCGATCAGCTCGATCGCTGGGAAAATCGGATGTACGCCGGAGACGCTTCGGAGTTGGGTACGACAGGCGGAGCGGGATAAGGGCCGGCGACCGGGGCTGACGACGGAAGAGCGGCAGCGACTGAAGGAACTCGAGCGCGAGAACCGGGAGCTCCGGCGAGCGAACGAGATCCTGCGCAAGGCATCCGCATATTTCGCACAGGCGGAGCTCGACCGCCGAGCGAAGTGATGGTGACGTTCATCGATGACCACCGTGGGGAGTACGGAGTCGAGTCGATTTGTACGGTTGTGCCGATCGCTCCGTCCACCTACTACGAGCACAAGGCCCGTGAGGCCGACCCCAGGCGAGTTCCGCCTCGTGCCCATCGTGATCGGGCGCTGCGCCCGGAGATTGTTCGGGTGTGGGAGAAGAATATCTCGGTCTACGGTGCCAAGAAGGTCTGGAAGCAGTTGAAGCGAGAAGGGTTCTCGGTCGCCCGCTGCATGGTGGAGCGGCTGATGAAGGAGATGGGTCTGGAAGGCGTAGTCCGGGGCCGTGCATTCACGACGACCACCAGGTCTGGCGATGGAGCAGAGCGTCCACTCGACCTGATAGACCGGGACTTCGCGGCGGAGCGCCCTAACCAGCTCTGGGTTTCGGACCTGACGTACGTGGCCACCTGGCGTGGCTTCGTGTACGTGGCCTTCGTGATCGATGCTTTCGCACGCAGGATCGTGGGCTGGCGCGTTTCGAGCTCCCTACGGAGCGATCTCGCGCTCTACGCGCTCGAGCAAGCGATCTGCGAGCGCCAGGATGAGCGTGCAGACGGACTCATTCATCACAGCGACCGCGGCGGGCAACCCAGGTTCAAGCGGTCGTCGCAACACCTCGAGAGGGAGGAGTTGCGATGGGGGCAAGCAGGCACCGAAGAGCGGATCGTGCACTACGTCCGCCGATGCGTTCACCCGGTCGTCCCCCGTTGGGGCGCCGGGAGCACCGGCAGCGTTTCTGGGAGGGAATCGCTCGCGGATTGTCGAGCGAGGAGGCGGCAATTGCGGTCGGCCTGTCTCCCGCTGTCGGAACACGCTGGTTCCGCGAGTATGGTGGAATGCCATCCTTTACTCTGCGTCCCCTTTCTCGGCGCTATTTGTCGTTTGTCGAGCGCGAAGAGATCGCCCTCCTTCACGCTGGTGGTCGCGGAGTGCGCGAGATCGCCCGGCAGTTGAACCGGTCACCATCGACGATCTCGCGAGAACTGCGGCGGAACGCGGCAACCCGAAGCGGCTATCTGGAGTACCGAGCCACGACCGCCCAATGGCACGCTGATGGGCGAGCGAGGCGCCCGAAAGTCGCCAAGCTTGCTGCGAACGGCGAGCTGAGGCGGTATGTACAGGATCGTCTTGGAGGCGTGATCGCGGCCCCTGAGGGCGCGGCTGTGGCGGGCCCAGAAGTGCGTTGGATCGGACGGCGTCACGGTCGCCGGCAAGAGCGGCGGTGGGCGGCCTCGTGGAGTCCGGCACAGATCGCGAACCGGCTGCGTGTCGACTTCCCGGATGATGAGTCAATGCGAATATCGCACGAGGCCATTTACCAGGCGCTCTATGTTCAGGGACGCGGTGCGCTGCGTCGGGAACTTACGGCGTGCCTTCGGAGCGGGCGTGCGCTCCGTGTGCCGAGAGCTCGCACCCGCGGACGGGGCAAGAAGTTCGTTCGCCCGGAGATCCTGATCAGCGAACGTCCCGTGGAGGCAGATGACCGGGCCGTTCCCGGGCACTGGGAAGGCGACTTGATCCTCGGACTGGGAAGTTCCGCGATCGGAACGCTGGTCGAGCGGACCTCCCGGTTCACGATGCTGCTCCACCTCCCCCGCGCGAAACGCCACGGCGAACCCAGGACCAAGAACGGTCCAGCGCTGGCTGGGCACGGTGCCGAGGCCGTCCGGGACGCGATCGCTTCGTCGATCACGACCCTACCAGAGCAACTCCGCCGGTCTCTGACATGGGACCAGGGAGCGGAGATGGCTCAGCACGCGCAGCTCCGCATCGACACGGGCCTGGCCGTCTACTTCTGCGACCCGCATAGCCCGTGGCAGCGGGGCATGAACGAAAACACCAACGGCCTGCTGAGACAGTACTTCCCGAGCTACGGCGACGCCGGCGATCTGGGACGATTTCCGGACCGCGATGCGGTGATAGAGCTTGTGGAGCCGGTGCTGGGATTTCCAGGCATGGGCGATGACAGTGGGCGGTTGGCCGCGCTGTCGCTTCTCGAGTTGCTTGCCTACGGCGGGTCGGAGCCTGTAATGCCAGGCGGCTTGGACGAGCATCAGAAGATCGGAAAAGAGCAACCAAGATGAGATTCGGCGTACCGATGCTGGAGTACGTGCGTGCCTTGGCCGACTCCCGGTCTTTCGCCCGATCGGCCGCACCGGAGGATACCCCGTCCACACGAAGGGAAGGGCGGCGGCGAAGACGGCGACGAACGACGCCCGAGAGAGGGGGCGATTGGATCTGATCGAGAAGGTGTTCCTGCTCCAGAAGGTCGACCTGCTGCAGGGCGCGCGAAGCTCTCATCTTGGGCTTCTGGCCTCCATCGCCGAGGTTTTCGATGTTGAGGCAGGGGAGGTGCTGATCGAGGCCGGGAAGTCCAGTGATTCCTTGTATGTGATCGTACGGGGTGCGGTGGAGCTGAGTGGTGTCGGTGACCAGAAGCACGTTGCCCGCGAGGACACGCCTTTCGGGACGTGGTCTCTGATCGACTCGGACCCGAGCGTGGTCGGGGCCCGAACCCTCGAGCCCACCCGGCTGATGTGCATCACCCGGACGGACTTCCACGAGCTTCTAGCCGATCACCCCGAGCTGGCGACAGGCATACTTCAAGGCTTGGCGCGAAGGGTCCGATCACTCGTAGGTTGAATAGGCGACGCTTGGTCGCGCACCAGTCGCCGCCGCACGCCGCCCCAATAACGGAGACCGCCGATGTCCGAAGGGGGCAAAGACACCATCCTGATCGTCGACGACGAAGAGATGGTCGTGCGCTCGCTCGAGTCCCTCCTGGTTCTTGAGACCTCCTACCGAGTCCTCACGTCCTGCACTCCGTCGGAGGCATTGCGGGTGGTCGAAGAGGAGCCTTCGATCGGCGTGGTCGTCGCGGACTTCATGATGCCGGAGATGGACGGAATCTCGTTTTTGAAGGAAACGCGTAGACTTCACCCTGAGGCGACACGGATACTTCTAACCGGATACGCGGACACGGAGAACGCGATTGAGGCCATCAACGAAGTCGGCCTCTACTACTACCTGGAGAAACCTTGGAACGTAGAGCACTTCAAGCTCATCGTACGAAATGGGTTCGAGCGCTCGTCACTCTTCAACGAGCTGGCCTCGCGGGTCGGTGCCCTCGAGGCGGCGCATGAGGAGTTGGCTGGTTTTCGCGAGAAGCTCGTCAAGGCGTTTTTCTGAGCTCCCGCCCCGATACCCTCGACAGTGAGACGCTGGCCCGCCGGCTCGCAGAGGCGAACCGGAAGCTGGAATCGGTCCAGAGAGAATTAGACGAGGTCCAAGCCCGCGAGCTCGAGGTACGCGCCGATCTGGTGCGTGCCGCTCAACTTGCCACCCTGGGGAACCTGGTTCGCGGGGTCGCGCATGAGGTAAACACACCACTGGGAGCGTTGGCGAGCAATCATGAAGTTACCAAGCGTGCGCTCGGCCGGTTGCAGATGATCCTCGAGGACGAGAAGGTGACCGAGGACGAGCTGGGGGAGGTTCGCAGGATCATCCATGTCATCACTAACGTAGAGGAGACCAATGTGATGGCGGTGGAGCGGATGAAGCACGTGGTCTCTTCGCTTCGTACTTTCGGCAGACCCGATCGCTCCGAGGTGGACAACATCGACCTGGTTGAGGCGTTGCACGGGACCCTCGACCTTCTCAGGCACGAGTTGGGCGACAGGATCACAGTCGAAGAGCAGTTTGAGACCCTACCCCGGGTGGAGTGTTATGCCCAGCAGGTGAATCAGGTGTTCATGAACCTCATGATGAACGCGATTCAAGCCGTGCGGGGCAGAGGAACGCTCACCCTCCGGGCCCAGCCGTCCGGCGACCGGGTAGTCGTAGAGGTCGCGGACAACGGGACCGGCATCACTCGGGAGAACCTGGAGAGGATCTTCGAGCCGGGGTTCACCACAAAAGGGGAGCGAGTGGGCATGGGGCTCGGGCTCATGATCTGTAGGGAGATCGTTGACCGGCACGGCGGTGAGGTCTCGGTAGAGAGTGAAGCGGGCGTAGGCACGACCTTCAGCGTGTCCTTGCCCGTGGTGCTTCCTGAGGACCGGCGACCGAAGAGGGAAGAGTCCGACTAGCCGCATTCCGATAGGCCAACGGAGGATGGGATGAAAACCCGCAATGTGATCGTGCCTCTGAGCGTGGCGATGTTCTCGGCGCCGACGTCGTCTGTGCGCGCTCAGGACATGAATATCACCCTTCCGGTGGACTCGATTGAATACCTTCTGGCCTACGCGCCGTTCGAGCTTCCTGACGCTCTGATCGGGACGCGAACCGAGCGAGACCGAACTCAGCGTCCCGAGTTGTCGTTCGAGGACGGGACGGTGATTCTCACTAAGTGGGCAGCGGCCCCGCGAGGTGGGGACGACTTCAACAACTCACCGCGCTACGAGATCGCGGCCTACGAGCTCCAGAAGCTGTTCTTGGACGAGCCGGATTTCGTCGTTCCTCCGACGGTTCCGCGTGCCGTGTCCCTCGACTGGTATCAGACGCTGGACGATCGCATGGATCCCACATTCCGCGGGGCTGCGTCGGTGCTCGTGGTTCTGCAGTCCTTCCTCACTTTCGTGACAGATGAGGATGTGTTCGATCTGGACCGATTCGGTTCTGATCCTGCTTATGCCAGGCACTGGGCGAACGCGAACCTCTTCACGCACCTCATTTGGCACAGCGACTCGAACGTCGGCAACCTGCTCATCTCCAGGTTCTCATCGAACCCGCGTGTCTTCGCGGTGGACAACGGCGTGGCGTTTCGAAGCGAGGAGAGCAACCGCGGCACGAAGTGGAAATTTCTTCAAGTGAATCAGTTCCCTGCAGCCACGGTGGAGCGGCTTCGGGACATCACTGAGGAGGAGTTAGATGAGACGCTGGGGGTGCTGGCACAGTGGGAGGTAGTCGACGACGAGTTGGTAAGGGTGAAGCCAACGGAAAACCTGTGGGACACGCGAGGGGTACGAGAGGAGGATGGGGTAATTCAGATCGGTCTTACGGAGGGTGAGATCGATGACGTCTGGGACCGGATTGAGGATTTCCTCGACGACGTCGATCGAGGCCGCTACATGGCTTTTTGATCGGCTGGGCGGACCTCGATCTTCACAGTCGTGTTGGCCTCCCCCGTGGGTCCCATGAGCGGCTCCACGTTCCCGCGTTGGAGCGCCCTTCTACTGCTCTGCTCACACCTGCTGGCGCTCAGCTCGGGACCTGCGCAGGCTCAGACCCGAGTGGAGGGGGAGTACGGGCTGTGGGTGACGGATGACGGTGTCGAGCTCGGGGTCCACTGGCTCACCTCCGGGGCGCAGGAAGGGTTCCTCCAGGTGCTCACGGACGATGGTCTTATTCTTGATACCAAGACACCACGGGCAGAATCTCACGAGGTATCGCTTCCGCGCCTTGATCGGGACGTTCTCCTTCGGTACGGGGTGGCCGGCTCTAGCCGATTGCACTCGACCCGACTCTTCATAGGAGAAGTCCGATCGCCCGAATCGGGCATTCGGACGGGGGTCGACTCGCTTTTCGTGGTGGGGGACGTGCATGGCGAGTACGAGCGGCTTCTGCGGCTGCTCATGAACGCGCGGCTGACCGACGCGGAGGGGACGTGGACTGGAGGGCGCCGGCACGTGGTCTTCCTAGGGGATCTTTTCGATCGTGGCGCGGACGTCACCAAGACGCTTTGGCTCCTCTACCGGCTGGAGCAGGAGGCCCGTTCGGCTGGAGGTGGTTCCCACGTCGTTCTCGGGAATCATGAGGCGCTGATCTTCACTCACGACGTCCGCTACGTCGCACCCAAGGAGCAGCTGATCGCGCGCATGCACGGGGCCTCGTATCCCGAGCTCTTCGACGTGCGCTCATCCCTCCTCGGCAAGTGGCTGGCCGAGCGCCCTGGGGTCATGCGGGTGGACGGCGCCCTCCTCGCCCACGGCGGGATTCTCCCGGGGGTTGCACCGAGTTCGGTAGAGGCGGTAAACGACTCAATACGCACCTTTATCGCTGAAGACCTGTTCTACCGTTGGGCCGATTCGACGGTGGCGATTGCGCTAGACATGGAGACCGCAGACTCGGTGCGAAGCCAATACTCCGAGGTGATCGTCGTGGAACCCGCGGCGCTCGACCGAAGGGGTAGGCTCCTGTTCGAGGACGAAAGCATCCTGTGGTTTCGAGGCTATGTTCAGACCGATACACTTGTGTCGGCGCTCGAGCAGACGTTGAACGTCTACGGGGCCGAGCTACATGTCGTGGCCCACACCCCGGTGAACTCCATCGAGAACCGATACGACGGCAGAATCGTGGCGGTGGGTCTTCTCGAGCCTGCCACCGAGATGCTCCTGCTTGTCCGGGATCTCCGCGGTTCCGGTTACGAGCGGTGGCGGTTCGTGCTGGAGGGCCCGCCCGAGGCCTTGTAGAGGCTGTGGGAAGAGCAGGTCGAGCCGCTGACGAGCACCAACTACCGGTGTTACGCGCTCTCCACGGCCGACTCGAGCCCTCGTGGACGCCATGTCCCTATGGTGCCTATCATGGCGAGGCACGCTCCGAATGGGGAGCGAGGCCTCAGAGGAGCTTCAGGTACTCGAGAAGAGCCCGCTTCTCCGCTCCGGAGAGGTCCTGGAACGGCTTTTCGTGACCGCGATTGCTCTGACCGGGGAGCGCCGTGTCGAAGACGAGGGGCGTCGACCACGGCTCGTAGCCGTCCGGGTACCGATAGATCCCGTCCCGGGCGGTCTCCCCGTCGATTCCCAGCCACTCGAAATCCAGTCGGTGCCCCCCCACCTGGAATCGATCGGGTCGGAGCTCGGGATGCATCATGTGCCAGAGGGTGGGGACGGACCCGTTGTGAAGGTATGGAGCCGTGGCCCAGAGTCCGGTCAGGGGCGGCGGCACATACCCAGGGGTGGGACCGACGGCGAGAAGATTCCCCGCTGCGCTCTCCTGGATCGCGGTGGCCAGCGCCGGCTCCGCGGCCTCCCAACGCGTGGGGTCGGTGCCCACGTTCTCAACGGGCACCACGACGTTGGGGTACCGCTGGAGGCGCACGTTTGGGATGGAGCTGTATTCGCCGTGGCACGATCCACACCGATCGGTGAAGAGCCGTTCCCCGGCTTTGGTTAGCGCGAGATCGACGGCTCCCGGAAACGGGGGCGGCCTGGCATACCGGTTGGGTTGCAGCGCGTCCCGCATGTTGAGGATGGTGTCCGGAATGATGAACCCGAACTCCTGGAGGATCGGGAGCACCGCCTCTTCACGAAACGCAACGGCCTCTCCCTGTTCACTGCGGCGCAGCAGAAGGGCTGCCACGAGCACCTTCAACGGGAAGGCGTGCGTGTCCATCGCATCTGTGTGCAGCCCGCCGAGATCGTCCCATGCGAACCGCGTGATCCCTGGAACGGCCTCGTAGGGACCGACGGCCTCGCTCAGCACGTCGGATCGCCCTTCGGCCTGAAAGCGCATGAGGCCCCACGAACACCCGGCTGCACACAGTGTGGCGACGACCGCGACAGCGCCTCTCAGCCCTCGAAGTGACCACATCGTACCCTCTCCCTGCTGCAGAGCCGTACCAGGTGATGGAACGTTACGTCTGCGGCGGTGGGCGGGGTGTACGCCGGGTTACGTAGTCGTCAGGAGGAAACCACGTAGTGGGAGTCGCCGAGGTCGTTCAGTTTCCGTACGACCAACGCAACAGCGATCGCACTCTGAGCTTGCGGACAACCCTCGTACCATCAGCTTCGGGCTCCGAGCCGAGCGACAGCCCAGCCCGGATGCCGCGTGCGAGATGGACCGAGAACGCCATACCCCCGTGCAGTCTTCGGTCTTGGGTGTCGTAGTATACGTCCGCGAGCAGATCCACGGCCGCGGCCTTCCGACGCAAACCCGATGCGATCCTGAAGTCCGCTGCGGGGTTGAAGACGCGTAGCGCCTGACCCGTGAACAGGAGATCGAAGTTTTCGTCCAGGGTACGTTGCCACGCGAGCCAGAGCGTGTGGCTACCGGAGTCGATCTTCCCGCCCTCCGACGTCTGATCGTGGACCGACCCCACGACTCCGTAGCCCATTGACACGATCCATCGGGGCCGGGCTCTCATCGCCCGGGCAGCTTCCGTGAGGCTCCGATCGATCGCGTCCGAGTAGCCACGAATGTTGCTCGCGCGGGCCGAGACGTTGTCGGGCAGGAGCGCGGACACCAACTCCGGAAGACCGCCGGCGTTGTTGACGGGATCGTGTGGATCGTGCAGCGTGGCGCGCACACCGAGCGCGATACGCACCGCACCGCTGTGCGCCGGATCGCCCGCGACGCCCAGTGAGACAACGGTTCTGCCGCCGATGCGCCCGAGTCGACCCCGGACCGAATTCGAACGATAGCGCTGCAAGGTGCGCCGTCCGCCGCCCACCAGAAAATAAGGCGAGAACTCGAACGCAGCCGCGGGAAGCGATCGTCCCGCCCCGTCCCATTCAGCTGCGAGGCTCATGCCGAGCGGCTTCGGCGCGGTCGCCGCCAGCGCCTGTGAAGGTGCGAGCCCGAGCGCGACGAGCGCAGGAGACTCTGGAACCTCGAGGTCGAGCACGAACCGGTAGAGGTTGACGGGCTCCGTTTCCTGCCCGGACGCAGCGCGCGAAGTAGCGAGAGCTAGGACGGCAACGCCTAGCGCTCTGAGGACGAGTGACGCAGAGCCGCCGGGGTGGGAGTTCACCCCGGCCTCACACGTGCCCGCTTCAACATCTCGAGACGCCTGAGACCTCGCCGCATGAGGACGCCGTAGAGGTGGAACATGAGGGGAGGGAAGCAGTTGACGATCTTCACGAACCAACCTCGAGAACCCGGCACCGTGATCTCCAACGGCCGGTCCCGAAGCGCCTGCAAGAGGGCGGCCTCTACCTCCTCAACCGTGAGCGCGCGGCGACCCGAGTGGATGAGCGCGACATCGTTCGGATCTAACATCAAGTGCTTCGCGAGGGTCGGCGTGTCCACCAAATCGGGACAGACGACGGTGATGAAGACGCCCGTGGGCCGCAGGCGAATAGCGGTCGCGATGGACACGGCGCGGAGGCCACTCTTGGCGGCCGAATAGAGTTCGTTGCCCGGCGTAGGCGAGATCCCGGCCAGCGAGGACATGTTGACGATGTGGCCGGATCCCTGACGAACCATGACCGGTCCGACGGTCTTCATTCCGTAGATGTGGCCCTTCAGGTTCACATCGATGGACGTGTCCACGAGGTCCATCGGGACGTCGAGCAGGAACCCCGGTCTGCCACTGCCAGCGATGTTGAACAGATAATCTACGGCGCCGAAATGGTGGAGCGTGTCGTCCACCATCCTTTGCCATCCCTCCACCGAGCGCGTGTCGAGGGTGTGGAGGCGGACGCCCGCCTCGTCGTCGAACGCTGCTCGCAGCCCTTCGCCGCTCACATCTGCCAAAGCAAGTCTGAATCCGCGACCTCGCAGGACTTGCGCCCAGTGTCGGCCAATGCCGCTGGCTGCTCCGGTGACGATCGCGACTGGGGAAGAGCGACCCGAGCCGCCTCTGCCGCCCGCCACTGAGTTTGACATCGATCTCCCCTCGGTTCGCTCCGATCCTCGATCGACCACCTAGACGGGAAGATGCGGGGTGGGCCTTCTGGGTGATCTACGCGCTGCTACGTACTCGCGGTGGGAAGGCTACGTAGGGGACGGCCGCGGCGAAGGCCGATCTAGTGCAGCCTCAAAGCCGCGGCCCGCCTTTCTAAGTCCGTGGGGGGCTCTGAGGCCGCATATCCTCGCGGGCGCGCGCTACGACGTTCTGGCTGGTAGGTCGGGCGGTCGACGCCACGCCGCCCCCCGTTTCCCGAAGGGTGCGAGCGAACGAGAGAGATGAGAAGCCGGCGCGCGAGCGTATGCATGCGTTAATCCATCACCTTCGCCTAGGAATACTCTGAATAAGTCGGTCCCTGGGACATTAGATTTACGGGGCGGGAGTTCAAGGGCTGAGCGGGACGATCGGGGAGGCGGACGATGGAGCAGGTGACGTTCGCGGATGTGGAGTACGAGGGGAAGAAGCGGCGGACGCGGCGGGAGCTGTTTCTGGAGCGGATGGAGGCGCTGATTCCGTGGGAGCGTCTGGAGGCGCGGATTCGGCCGTTGTATCCGAAGGCGGGGCGGGGGCGGCAGCCGTACCCGTTGGCGGCGATGCTGAGGATTCACTGCGTGCAGCTGTTCTACAACCTGAGCGACCCGGGGATGGAGGACATGCTGTACGAGATCGAGTCGGTGCGGCGGTTCGCGGGGCTGCGTTTGACGGGTCCGCTGCCGGACGAGACGACGATTCTGAACTTTCGGCACCTGCTGGAGCGGCACAGGCTGGGGCGTGGTTTGTTCGAGGAGATCAACGCGCACCTGGCGGAGCGGGGCTACCGGGTGCGGGCGGGGACGATCGTGGACGCGAGCATCATCGCGGCGCCGTCATCGACGAAGAACCGGGAGGGGGCGCGGGATCCGGAGATGCATCAGACGAGGAAGGGCAACGAGTGGCACTTCGGGATGAAGGCGCACATCGGGGTGGACGCGGAGACGGGACTGGTGCATGGCGTGCGGGCGACGCCGGCGAACACGCACGATCTTCGGGAGGCGGGGGCGTTGCTTCACGGCGGCGAGGAGGAGGTGTGGGCGGACGCGGGCTACCGGGGGATCGAGAAGTGGGTGGACACGGGAGGCCGTCCGGTGCAGTGGCATGTGGCGATGAGACCGGGGCGGCGGCGGCTCCTGGAGCAGGGCGGGGCGCGGTGGCTGCGCGAGCGGGACAAGGCCTCGGTGCGGGCAAAGGTGGAGCACCCGTTCCTGTATGTGAAGCGCCGCTTCGGTTACCGGAAGGTTCGCTACCGCGGGCTGGCCAAGAACATGGAACGGATCGCGCTGCTCCTGGGCTTCGCGAACCTGCTTGTGGCGGGCCGCTATTCGACGGCGTGAGCGGCCGGCGCGGGAAACATCCGCCCACGCGGGGCGCAACGAGGGGATCATCGGCCAGAACATGCCGGTTGGGCGCGTTTTCAGCCCGTCATCGCCCCCAAGACCGCTGAAACCGGCTCCCTCCGTCTCGCACCGCCCCCAGAAGGGCCTTGCTCAGAGCTTCCCTAGCATCTACATAGCCGGCCATGGGGGGCTTCGGGTCCCGATCTTGAGGTCCTCTGTGAACATCTTAGCGAGGAGACCTCTTGCAGCCCAGCCGCCCCCCCGGCCATTGCGGGTGCTCCCCTGGACACGGGATACTGATCGTCGGCCGGCTGGCCCCGTTCTGAGCCAGGTGCCGTGCCCGACCTCGTCACCCGGCCCACTGCACCACCGAGCCGCACGTGCGAACGGGCCTTGCCCAAGACGGTCCCTTTCCGGAGAGTCGGTCCATGACCATGACGGACAAGGAGACCGAACTCCTGCGGCGGATGAAGCCGGCGCAGAAACTGGCGGTGATGGGCTCCTTGATCCGTCAGGCGTACGAGCTCAAAGCGGCCGGCCTGCGGGCTCGTTGGCCAGATCTATCGGAGGACGAGGTACGAGCCCGTGCGCGGGTCCTGGTGGGCGGTGATTGCCCCTGACCTGACCGGGCTCTTCATCCGGCCCCTCGAGAGCACGGCGATCCCCTACATGATCACCGGAGGGGTCGCTTCGGTGATCTACGGAGAGCCCCGCTTCACGCGTGACATCGACATCGTGCTCGTGCTGGATCCGCCGGATGCTGCCCGGCTAGCATCATTGTTCGACGGTGAGGCGTTCTATGTGCCGCCGCTCGATGTGATGCGGGAGGAGGCCGCTCGACCCGAGGGTGGCCACTTCAACATCATCCATCGCGATACGGCCCTGAGGGCGGACGTCTATTTGGCCGGAGACACCCCACTGCACGCCTGGGCCTTCGGTCACCGCAGGCGCATGCAGATCGGCGACCTGGGCATCTGGGTGGCGCCGCTCGAGTATGTAATTCTGCGCAAGCTCGAGTACTACCGAACCTCCGAGTCGGACCGGCATCTGCGCGACATCGCCGTGATGCTTCGGATCAGCGGCGACACGTTGGACGTCGCGACCCTGCAGGGCTGGCTCGCGACGCTCGGGTTGAACGAGCTGTTCGAAATCGCCCGACGATACTTGCCCGGGGAACCCTGAGCGCGAAGCCCGAGGGCCGAGAACTGCACCCGTCTGCCCACGAGAGGTATTTGCTCGCGGTTCATGGGTCCCATGCCCATCTTGAGCGGGTGAATGGCCCCGATCCTGTCTCCCGCCTGAACGCGGCCCTTGAGGGGCGCTACCGCATCGAGTGCCAGCTCGGATGGTGTCCCGCTGACAGTTGAAGGTGGTGGCTCCGGAGAGTCTCCTTGTTAGCCTGCCTTTCTCATTTCGGCAACCGGTTCATGGTCGTCGAGGTGGGCCCTGAGCATCCAGATCTGGTCGTAGCCGATGATCCTCCGGTAGCTCTTCTCGGTCTCCACGAACGAGGCCGCAGCCCAGCGCAAGGCCATCGCTCCGTTCTTCCAGTTGGTCACCCTGCGGGTCTTCCGTCTTACGCCCGAGTGGGTGCTGTCGATCAGGTTGGTCGAGCCCAGGCACTTCCTCAGCCGCGGCGGGAGGCCGAGCCGGTTGATCGTGAACATCTCGCTGAGGCCTTCGCGTAGGCTGGCCGAGGCCGAGGGGTGGTCGCGCTCGAGCCATCGGGCGAGCTGCTCGAGCTTCTGCTCGCCCTGCTTCGCGTCCAGCTTCATCGCCGCCCGGAACGCCGCCTTCACCTGAGGATGCTGATCCTTCGGCAGATGACCCAGCACGTTGCGGAGCTTGTGGTTGCGGCAGCGCTGGATGGGGTGACGTTGGCCGAACACCTTCTCGATCGCCTTCCTGAGCGCTTTCGAGCCATCGATCACGAACAGCCGCCGCCTGCCCGGGTCCAGGCCGCGCTCGACCAGATCCTCTAGGAGCGCGCTGGTCACCTCGGCGTTCTCACTCGCTCCTTCCCTCACGCCCAGCACGTGCTTCTTTCCGTCTGAGTCCACGCCTACCGCAGCAAGCACGTGGTGCGAGCCCATCTGGATCCCGTCCAGGTAGATCACCAGGAGGTCCCACGCATCCAGCCGGCGCTCCATCAGCTCCTTCAGCACGCGCTCCGAGGCCTCGACCGTCTCACGGCTCACCACCGACTTGCTCACCCCGACCGTGTCGGCCATCTCACCGATCACACGGCCGTACTTCCGCGTGCTCACCCCCGCCATCAGGACCTCGAGCATCCGATCCGCCACGGCGCCCGGTCTCCGCATCGCTGCGTACGCCGGCACCTCGACCTCGCCACCCTCCCCGGCGCCCCGGCGCCTGAGCCGTGGCCGCTCCACACGCACCTTCCGGTCCGACAGGTAAACCACACCACCCTGCCGGCCATACCACGCCGTGTCGTCTTCCGCTCGTGACCGACCTGCCTGCTTCACGCCTGCCACACCCTCGGCGCTCATCTCCAGCACCGCTTCGATCGTCGCTCGTCCCATCACCTGGATGACTTCGTCGATCGCGACCTCCGTCTGCTCCACGAGCTCAAGCATCGGAAGCAGAAACTGCCCCTCCCGCTTCAGGAACTCCCTGATCGCGCGCTTGTCCGCCCGATCCCTTACCTCGTACGTTCTCTTCATCGTGGTGGCTCCGTGTTGGGGTTTTTGCCTACCCGAGCCTATCGGCCCGGGACCCCCGGAGCCACCACTTTTCTTTCTCCCCTATCAGGAACCTTCAACTACGGTTGGGACAGCTTCGCTGGAAGAGCCTGCAAGCGCTGAAGGCGAGCTACCAGCACGCTGACGCTGAGACTATGCTTCGCGTCGTGCTTGGGGCCGGTGAGCTGCGGGAAGCCCGGTGAACGTACACGGTAACGTACATGGTTGCCTGGTTGGCCTGTCCCTCCGGGCGCAAAGAGTCCGCACTGTTATGGGAAGAAGTACCCGAAGGGCGCTTAGCTCAGCTGGTCGAGAGCGCCTGCCTTACAAGCAGGAGGTCGGCGGTTCGAATCCGTCAGCGCCCATTGAACTTACGGGAACGAGGGTAGGTATTCCCGCTAATTGATTCCCGCTAATTGGGCTCAGGAGCGGGCTCTCCGCCGGTGCTCGAGGGCCTTCCGGAGTTGCCCCTCGTTGGCCCGCTGGTAGCACTGCAGCACCGTCTGGGCGGTCTTCCAGCCGCCGAGTTCGCATAGCACCTTGAGCGGTTGGTCCATGAGGTCCGAGGCAAACTTCCGCCTCAGTGAGTGCCAGCCGCGGCCAGGCTTCGGCTCCAGCCCGGCGAGGTCTTGGGCTTTTTCCCACCAGTCGCGCGCCAGCGAACGGCTCACGCACTTCGATGGATCCTTCGGTGCTGGCAGCAAAGGCGCGTCCCCGATCCCGGGGTTCTTCCTCCGTGCGTCTTCCAAGACAGCGAGCGCCTCGGCGGTCACCGGTGTGCGGTGCTCGTAGCCGGTCTTCTCATGCTCGCCACGCCACCGGATGACACGGGCTTCAAGGTCAATGTCCGACCATCGAAGCTGCCGGATGGCGCCGATGCGGTGTCCCGTCTCGTGCGCGATCACCAGAGCCACACGAGAGCGCCAGTCCATCACCAGCGATACTTGCAACAGGGCCTCGTATTCCGCCTCAGTGAGCAGCACCCGGGTCGGGTTCTTCTCCTTGGGCGTCTTCAGGCCTCTCAGGGGATTCGACTCTAGAAGAAGCTTACCCTGCTCGTCCCTCGATTGTGCGGCCCAGTTGAAGACCGCGAGCAGGAACCTCAAGTCCCGTTCGATCGTCCGATTTGAGGCGGGTTTGCCACTAGCACCGACCCTGCCCGATCTCCGGTCTCGGATGAAACGATCCCAGTCTCTCTTGGACAGGGTGGCAGGGTCTCGATCCTTACCGAAGAACTTGAGGAACATCTTCATCGCGGCCCCATCGTACCTCTGGGACCGCTCACCCTTGGTGGGGGTCACCTCATCACCGTAGATGTCAAAAAGCGTCTTCAGGGTGAGTGACTCGGGCTCGGCTCCCGCCCTGTGCTGGAGCTCGGGCTCGGCGCGGCCGGCGGCGACTTCGTCCGTCTGCCTCTTGGCCCGGGCCCAGTCGCGATGCCCGAGCGACCTGCTCAGCCTACGCCCGTCCTCTCGCCACTCGATCTGGATCAGGCCGGTCTTGGGATCCGGAAAGACCCGTACCCGGTTCCGGCCCCATTCGCCGGCGCTGTAGCCTCGCCGGCTTCGTTTCGTGCGTGCCATCATCAGGCTCCTCTCTCGATGACGGACTGCACGATCTGCGCATTTGAAATTTCGCGCAGAGGAGCCTTCTCGGCCAGACGCGGGGTGGCCGCTCCGGTCTTACGGGGGAGGTGGCTCAGGGCGATCCTGGGCGCGCCGGGCCGTCCGGCGTTCGGGATCTTGCCGTCGCGCACGAGGCGGCCGAGATGGTCCGCGGAGTAGCCGCTCTCCCTGGCTGCGTCGGTCAGCGAGAGGGTGGTCTCGCCCCTCTCCATGAGCGTGGCCTCGAGCTGTGCCGCGCACGCCTCGAGGGCCACGGCCGGTGTCTCGCCCCCGTATTGGCGGAGGGTCTTGGCCTGCTTCCGCCAGGCGCCGGGCAAGGTCTCGACGGAAGCGCGGCCGGTCATGGGCGTGCTTCCTCCCGAGGGTGCGCGGCCGACCGGATCTCCGCGTTCACTCCCAGTCCCCCTCGGCGTCTCTACGAAGTGCGTCGCTGAGGCCCGGATCGCCCTCCCCGCGCCGTACGGAGCGCTCGGCGAGATCGACGCGGCGTCCGAGGTCGGCGAGTCCGGCGGCGCGCGCGACGGCGTAGATGGTGGCGGCAACACCTGCCAGCCCGAGTGCCAGGTGGAACGCGACTTTAACACCGTGGTCAGCCAAGATCACAGGCCAGAACGGTGCGAGATACTCGAGCCGGGACCCGGCGAGTAGGCTGGCGGAGCCGACGAGCGCGGCGGTCAGCCCGGCACTGATCTTCCAGGGTTGCACTCGAAGCTCCTACAGCTCGAGCGCGGCCGGGTCGCGGTCGGCCGGCCCCCGCAGTGAAGAGCGATCGTGGCCGTCGCCGAGCGTTCGGAGGAGCCGCGCCGCGGCCGGTCCGTTGGCGTGGAGCGCGAACCCGGCGGCTGCTTTGGCCCGGACCGACTGGCCGCGGTAGTTGCCGGAGGCGACCTCGACGTTGACGCGGCCGGTGCGTCCGTCGGCGTCCGTGTACTCGATCTGCGCATCGGGGTAGAGCACGCGGCCCTGGGCGTCGACGGGGAGGCCGAGCTCGGCGGCGGCACGGTGCCGTTCGGCATCGGCGGCCTGCCTGCCGTTTCTCGCTCGTGCAGACTCGCTCTTGCGTGCTACGGTGCTCTTGAGCTCACCGTCGAGCCGCACGCGCCGGACGGTGGCGCCCCGCTCTAGCAAGTGCCGGCGTTCGATCCCGCAGGCCCGGTAGATGGCCGTGTCGTGTGCGAGCTGGGCGTGCTGGAGGCGGATGGCGTACCTGATGTGCTGTCCAGGATCCAGTCCGTGCCCGGCCGCGGGGTCGCGGATGGTAGCCGCTCCCTTGCGGGTGAGGGTCAGGACCTTGAACGGGTTGCCCTTCGGCCCGGTGGCCGTGGTTTCCTTGACGAGCCCGTCCCGGACCCAGGCGTTCACGGCTCGCCGCGAGGTGTAGGGATGCCCGCCGAAGCGAGCCTCGGCGAGGTCCCGGACGGAGACGGCACCGTGGATGCCCACATCGGCGAGCGCCCCACGGCACCGTTCGCGGAAGGAGATGGACCCGCGCTCCCTGTCCGCGGCGTATTCCCGGCGATGGCCGTCCCGCATGCGGTATTGAGCGCGGCTTTGTGGCGCGGCGGGGCGCGGGTCCGATTCGATCGTGCGGTCGAACACCTTCCTGTTCTCTCCTAGCCTCAGCGGCGCGGGCCGAGGCTCCGGGTCGGAACCGGCAGCGGTAGCTCAGGCCTTACGGAGTGTTGCTGGGCGGGAGCGCGCGTAGCGGCCACGGGCTCCGGCTCGCGCTCGGCCGCGCGCTCGCGGCTCCGGGCGAGCACGAAGTCGGAGATCTTCTGCGCGTCGGCCGCGGCGCGGCGGATCTCCCGGGGGTCCTCCTCGAGGGCGGCGACCCACCCCTCTACGTAGGCGGCGCCCCGGCTCGGATCGTGGCCGACGCCCACGCGCTCGCCCGTCATCATGGCGCTGATCTCCGCGCGTAGCTCCTCCTTCGCATAGGCGGGCGATCCGAACCCTTCGCTCATCCCTTCGACGAGCGTGGCGCGGTTCATCCGCTCCGGATGGCCCGTGCTGTGTCCAAGCTCATGGAGCGCGGTCTGGTAGTAGTGGTTTGCGGAAGGGAACTGCACGCGCTCGGGGAGCACAATCTCGTCGCGGTTCAGGTTGTAGAACGCCCGGTCTCCGGCCACGTGACGAACGGGGACGCCACTGTCCGCGAGCACCCTCTCGGCGTTCTGGTGGACCTTCCAGAGCGGCTCGGCCGTGGGCGCGGGCCGGGCCGGCAGCCCGTCGGCCTGCTCGGCGTTGAACACCGTGTACTGCCTGACGAAGGGCTTAGGCAGGCGCTCGTAGCGGTGGACGCGCTTGCCTTCGTTGTCCTTCACGGGCCGCCCGCGCTCGTCGGTGACGGCGATCTTCCGGTGGTCCTGGAAGGAGAGGATGCGGGTGCCCCGCTCGCCCTTCCTGACCTGTCCGCCATGCGCCTGTATCTGGCGGTAGGTTCCCCAGCGTACGTCGGCGTAGCCGCGCGACTGCTGGACGGCGGCCAAGTGCAGGCTGTTGCCGCCCGCGTAGGAGCGTTCGGTATCGACGTTCGCGGGGAGGACGCGCTCGCCCGGCCCCCATGGCTTCTGCCAAGGCGCGGTGCCCTGGCGGATCTGCTCGATGATCGCGTCAGCGAACTGGCGGTGATATTCGTCGTGTTTCATCGGTCTTCCTCCTCGCCATGCGGATCCTCTCCGGCGTCCCGGATCTCGTCCTCGCTCCCCACGTCCTCGGGGAAGAGGCCGTACTGCTCGGCCAGGTGGGCCGGCACCTCGAGTGCCTCGCCTCCGTCGCGTGCGAGCTCCCGGTCGAAGTCGTCGAGCGTCTCGACGCGTAGGGTCTTTTCGTCGCTATCCATGTCGCCACTCCTTTTCTGTTGGTTCTTCATCGTGCTTCCTCCCTATGGGTTCGGTGATCCAACGGTTGGCGGCCGCGTCGTAGCCCTGGACCTCGAGGGCTTCCTCGACGAACCGCCGGCCCCGGCGCCGGGCCATGTGGACGACGAGATGGATGCCGTCGACCACGCCCCGGCAGGTGACCTCCCAGGGGAGCGCGCCGCCGGCCTGCATCGCGCAGCTGGCGAGGCGCGAGAGCGCCGAGCGAGCGTTGTTCGCGTGCACGGTGGTAAGCGATCCGCCGTGACCGGTGTTCAGCGCCTGCAGGAGATCGGCGGCCTCGCCGCCCCTGACCTCGCCGACGACGATGTGATCGGGCCGGTGGCGAAGCGCGTGCCGCACCAGGTCGCGGATCGATACGGGCGTCTCGGAGCCAGCCGCGCCGGCTTCGAAGCGGAGGCAGTTCGTGCGGTCGATCCTGAGCTCGAGCGTGTCCTCGATGGCGACGATCCGCTCTTCGGCGGGGAGGAGCTCGATCAGGGCGTTGAGTAGCGTGGTCTTCCCCGAGCCGGTGCCCCCGGAGACCAGGACGTTCCGCCGGGAAGTGAGAGCGTCGCGCGCGGCGCAAAACACGCTCTCGGGGAGGGCGCCCTGGCGCACGAGGTCCTCTGCGGAGAACGCGCGGCCCCCGAACCGGCGGATCGTCATCGCGACGTGGGGGCTCGCCGGCGGAGTGCAGATGGCGACCCTGGAGCCGTCCTCGAGCCTGGCGTCGAGGATCGGCCGCGCGGCCGGATCGAGCCCGAGCGGGCGCGCGATGTGGATGGCCGCCCGGTAGAGCGCGGGGGCGGTGAGCGCCGGCGCCTCGAGGGCTTCGAGCTCCCCGCCCCGTTCCACCCAGACGTTCCCGGGCCCGTTGATCATCAGCTCGGAGACCTCCGGATCCTCGAGCACGGACTCGAGGCCCGGGAGGAACGGCTTCAGGTGCCCGATCCCGCTCGCCCGCTTCATAGCCGCCCCTCCTCGCGGAGGCGCCAATAGCTCTTGTCGCGTGGCAGGTAGTAGGGCTTGAGATACACACGCCGGGCCGGCAGCGACTTCATGCCGTCGTAGGGCAGGCAGATCGCCTGATAGTTGTCGAGGAGCGTGAACTCCCGGGGCGAGAAGACCGCCTCCCTGGCCTGGCGGAACGACTTGCTCGCTCCGATGCTCCCCCGTCCGCCACCGGCTCGGCCCGACAGCAGCGAGAACTCCGGCCGGCCCGTGGTCTCGGTGAACGTGTAGGAAGGCTGCGTCTTCATGACACTCCCGCACATCTCCGAGGCGAGCTTCGCGGACGACTCATCGGAGAGCGACAGGAAGATCCGGGTGCGGAGCGTCTGTACGAGTGTCCGCCAGGCGTCGGTGCCGGACAGCACGGAGCGGAGCGAGGAGATCGACTGCGTCGCGACGATCGGGATGCAGCGGCACTGGCGCGTCAGCGCGAACGCCTTCTCGTCGCCCGAGGGATCGTCCTGTCCCACGGTGGCGAACGCCTGATACTCGTCGCAGATGAACACGGCGGGCCGGAGGTAGCGTCCGGGCCGGCGGGCAGCCTCGGCGGGCCGCCGGAGCAGCGCCTGCATCCACGCGGTCTTGAGCATCACGCCGATCGCGCGTCCGAGCGCCGGGTTCGCGCCCGCGGGCATGTTGAGGGTGAGGACCCGGCCCGACTCGATCAGCTCGGCGAGCGGCGGCAGCCGGCGCCGGAGCCCCGGAACGGGCCGGACGGCCTCGGCGTCCTCGTCCGGCGCATCGTCACCTATATGTATAGATAGGGACTCTCCTGACTCCGGCGGCGGCGGACAGAACACGCTCGCGACCTGCGGCTGGTCGAAGAGCGACAGGAAGACCGAGATGCCCTCGACGATCGAGGTGCGGAGCTTGGCATCGAGCGCCACCCAGTCGTTCAGGTACCACCGCTCGATCGCCTCGACCTGCTCCCTGAGCTCGCCGCCTGCCCCGTGCTCGGCCTCCTCGGTCTCGAACGCGATATCGAGCTCGGCGAGCCGCTCGCCCAGCCCGGGATCGAGCAGGCAGGTTGCCTTCCGTGCGCCGGGCACGAGCTCCCAGGCCCAGTCCTCGAGAGACTCCTGGTGCGTGTTGAGATCGCTGACGGCGACGGCGACCCGCACCGGACAGAGGCGCACAGCCAGATCCCGGGCCTCGCCGATCTTCTCGGCGAAGAGCTCCGAGTCGATCGTGCAGCGGTAGATGTCCTGCAGCGTGACCCAGCCCCCCGGCAGGAGCCGATGCAGTTCGACGATCCAGCGCACGAGGTTCGTGTAGGCCTGCTGCCAAAACGGTTCGCGGCTCTTGCCGAAGAGCTGGTTGATCAGCGAGGAGACGGTGTAGGCGAGCGAGTACGAGTCGAGCAGCGGATCGTCGAGCGGGTTCCACTGCCAGGCGCCGTCAAGCCCGATCTCTAGGTAGTCGTCGCCGCGCCCGGCCTCTTTGAGGATCCGGCGCACCGCATGGCAGAAGTCGCCCTTGACCTCGAGCACCAGGGCGCTGGCCCTGCGCCCGGGCCAGTCGGCCTGCCAGGAGAGGAGCTGGTGGGCGAACGGATACATGCAGGCCGAGGTCTTCCCGGAGCCGACGGCCCCGACGATGAGGATGCCCGTATACAGCCCGGTCTCGGGGACGACGACCCAGGAAGGGCGCTCGGTCTCACGCGGGGCGGTCGGATGGTGCATCTCTCCGATCACGAGCGAGGGTGCTTCGTCGTTCGGCGATGCGGGCCAGGCAGGCAGCGTGCCCCGGCCGCCCCCTCCCGACCGGGGCTGGAGCCAGACCCTCCAGACCGATAGGGCGAGGCTGCCGGCGAGCAGCACGGCGACGGCGGGCGCCACGTAGTGCCAGATGCGGATCACTCCGTGGAGCGCCGGATCGTGGTAGGCGACGAGGTCCAGCACGGGGTTCCCTCCCACGCCCGGAAAGGGCGCCCAGAAGGCGTGGGCGACGGCGGCCGCAGCGGCGAGGCCTCCGAGAACGAGCGTCGCGGGCCTCAGCATCGCGGTGACACCCTTCCCGGAGGGATCGATGATCGGGAGCGACCCCGCCGGGGCCGGAGCGTGTGAAAACACGCAAGGCCCCACGCCATCACTAGGGCGTCTGCGGGCGGGGGTCGCTCCCGTCTCCGCCGAACTGGCCCGTCCGGCAACGGCCGGCCGGGCCGCGGAGGCGTAAGACGCCACCGCTTCGGCGGATAAGCGGGCAGGTCCTTGTGAATCGCAGCCGGGCCAAACTGTGAATCGACCCCCCGTGTCGTTTTCACGCTCCAGTCGTGGCATGACAGGCAGGCCGGTCATCGGAAGTGCGCCCCGGAGAGGCGCACCGTTTGCCAGGTGCCGCCGCGGTGGATCGGCCCGTGGCCGGGCTGTCGGCGTTCCTGCTTCGTCAGCGTGACGCTGCGCTTCATGGCGGCCTGGAGGCCACCGAACTCCTCGAGGATCTTGACCGCGCCCTGAAGGATGGCCCGCTCGATGCGGGCGATCTCTTCACGAACCCCGGCATCGGGCTCAGCCGGGACGGAGGCTACGGCCCAGCTATCGAGCACCGCACGGGCCCGGTCCAGCTCCTCCGGGGTGCGGACGACGGCGACAACCTCGACGGAGCGGCCGCGCTCGCTGAGCGCCTGCCAGAGGCCGCGGTGCGCTTCGCCCCACGAGCGTAGCGCCGTCGCGGTGTCGTGTCCGGGCTCGACGTAAACGAAGAGGGCGCGCTCGGCTTCGAGCGCGATCGGCAGCTTGACCGGGAAATAGCGCCGGGTGCTGCCGGCGACTCCGCGGTAGAGCCGCGAGGGCAGGAGCCGGCGTTCGATGCCGAGCGCCTCGAATGTGCCGACCTTCTCGGACTCGGTCGGCAGCCACGGCAAGTCGGGATGCTCGAGCACGTAATCGAGCGAGAGCAGGCGACGCATGAGCACCGCCTCCGAAGCGGCCCGACGGTGGCGGATGTCCTCGGCGCCGAGCGCCCGGTAGATCTGCCGAGCAAAGATCCGGCACACGCGGCCGATGCCCTTGATGCCGGGCACGGTCTCTTCGGTGGCCGCGCCCTGCGCGATCAGGGCGTGGACGCCGCGCCGCACCTGTTCGGGATGCGCATCGAGGAACCGGGACCACTGGGCCCGGATGAACACGCCGCTGTGGAGACAAGCCAGCGCGATCCATTCGGCCTCGGATCCCGTCCACCCGAACGGCTCGAGCGCCTGTTCGCGTCCCTGCAGATGCGCGATCACCTGGGCGGCTCCGTGACCAGGGCACGGTCGGCCTGGAGGTAGGTGATGAGGATGCCCATCGGGTTGTAGACGACGAGCTCGGAGGGGATGACGGTGAGGAACGTGAACCGGAGCGTGATCGACCACCGCTCCCTCAGGGTCTCCTGCCCCTGCCGGAGGTGGACTAGGTCGAAGTCGGCGGTCGCGCCGTGCGGCGCCTCCGGTGCCGGGTGGATGCGGAGCACGACCTGCTCGACCTGGTGCTCGGTGTCGGCGGTGCCAGCCGCCATGGCGGCGACCTCGGCGCCGTCACGCGTGAACGCGGCGTTCGCCAGCTCGGTCGACAGGAACCGGAGGCTCCGCGTCCAGTGCTCCTCGACCGTCGCCTGGCGCCTGGAGTAGAAGTCGGCGATGAACCGGTTCAGGAAGTACTTGGTCGTGGGATCGAGCGGGTCGGCCTGCGCCGTTGCGGCCTCGTAGGCCACGGCCTCGGCGCGGCCGACCTCGTCGACCCGAACCACGATCGGCCGGGGCGGCTCGACGGTCGCGACACGGAGCAGGAGCACGCCGAGCGTGAGGCACGTGGCGGCGAGGATGGTCGCCAGCGTCCGGAGTTTCCGGTTAGCCTCGACGGTCTCACCCCAGATCTCCGCGTACTCGCGGCCGGCATCGTGTTCTCGGTTCATGGACATCTCCTTCAGCCTCCGGGGATCGGGGGGCGGGCCGGGTTCGCGGCAGCGCTGAGGCGTCCGCCTCCGCGCACCACGAGCGCCATCATGCCCGATCCGACGGATCCGGACCCTGAGACGAGCATCGCGGCGAGCTCGCCCACCTTCATGCCGGCCATCAGGCCGGAGACGACGAGCGGGAGCAGCACGACGACCCACAGCCCCAGCTCGGCCGGGTCGGAGGAGCCGGTGCCCATCAAGGCCCCGGTATAGGTGGTGACGTAGCCCATGCCGACACCCATGAAGACCCTCAGGATGGCTCCGGCCACGACGCCGTAGAGCGTGTAGACCATGAGCGTGCGGAACCATCCCCAGAACAGGAACGCGAGCGGCTCGAAGAGCAGCCAGGGGATGAACACGGGGCCGAGGAGGATCACGATCGCAAGCGCCACCTGCGCCCAGATCACCTGCGCGTAGGTCAGGCAGAAGAGCGCGATGAGGCCAAGCACGAGCGGCACGCCCATCATCAGCGCGACGAGGGACGAGAAGAACACGCTCACGCCCTCGGTCATGAGGGTCATCAGGCTCCCACCCGACCATGCCGCTCCGAGCCGTGCAGCGAACGCCTGGACCAGCGCGGTCATCTCCGTGTAGCCAACCGACACGACATCGGAGATGAACAGGTTCTGGAGCCAGATCCCTCCGGCCGCCACCATGGCCGGGAACGTGAACCCCACGCCCGGGATCGGGACGCTGTAGTAATGGAGCAGCGTCCTCGGAATCGCGATCCCGAGCACGACACGCACGAGGGACCAGGGCTCGAAGGTTCCGCTGAACGCGATCTTGAGCCCGCTCCATGCGACGACGATCGCCGCGAGACCGCCCCAGAGCTGGTGGCCGAGCGTGAGCACGTCGGGCGCGGCGCCGCCGACCACGGTGTCGAGCACGACGTCCAGGAACCCCTTGAAGTCCTGGAGCTGATCCGCCGGGATCTGGGCCGGGACGTTCGGATCGATGGACTGAGGTGGGACGAGCTGCATGACAGTCGCTCCCGGGGCCTATGCCTGGCCGGCCATGTAGAACGACGGGACCTTGAAGAGGAGCCCTTCCCGGAGCCGGTCGCGGTTCTGGAACGCGGCCGCCCGCATCGCATCGGCCATCGCGTTCGTCCGGAGCCGCGCGTCCCTCCACTCGGCGAGCCGCTCGAGCCGGTCGATCTCGGCCTGCTGCATCCGGTTCGCTTGCTCGACGGCCTGGTACGCAAGCACCTGCGCCACGGCGGCGTTGATCCGGCCCTGGGTCAGGGCAGCCGCCACTTGCGCCTGCTGGAGCGCCGTACTCGACAAGTTGCCGTTCGCGGTGAGCTCGTCGAACGAGCTCTGCGCGCTCTCGACGGTCGATGCGAGCGAGGCCGCGGCGTCCATCATCGCGTAGTCGAGCACGCGCTGGCGGTCGGCGGTCTCCTTGGCCTGGCGGTAGCCCTCAACCGCGCGCGACGACGCCTCGGCCGGGCGGTTACGGAACAGCCCCAAGATGTCTGCCTCGCTCACCTGGTCGGCCACCCCTTGGGCGCTCCGCCAGACATCGGTGAACGAGTCGCCGCTACCCATGTCCCGGACCGCGTCGACCAGCTCGCCGGCCGCGCCGGTGAACTCGGAGCCCCAGTCGAGGCCGTCGCCGACGAGCCCGACGGATCCGGCCGCCAGCTCCGCGAACGGTTCGATCAAAGCGTCCACCTCGCCCCGCGCGACATCCTTCATGTAGTCGAGCTGCTCCTCGAGCTCGGTGAGTTGGCGGGTCATCGTCCGCATCTGGCGGATCTGGTTCGCGATCTGGGTCGCTTGGTTCACGATCATCTGGGCACGCTGGATCGCGCCGCCGATGTCGAAGAAGGCGTTGGCCGGCCCAGCGCTCGCGAGCATCAGGATGGAGACCAAGAGGACGGTGGTGAGGCTGCGGTGACGCATGATGAGCTCCTTGCTTGTCATTGCCGGGTCCCGGCCCTGGGGACCAGGACGTCGGACGTGAACCAGATGCGCAGGCGATGGCCCGCGCGGATCGTGAGAGTGGGAAGCCGGTTCAGGAACCGGTCGAGGACCCCTGTGGCGCTCTGGCCGAGGCCCTGGCCGACGCCCGACCTCAGGCCGAACGGCGAGCCTCCGGCCAAGGCGAGTCCGCTTACGACACCGACCGCTCCGGCGGCCGCGAACGTGCTGGAGTAGTGGCGGTCGACCTGGTCCTGAAGGGCGCCCTCGCCCGCCTGGTTCAGGCCTGTGAACTCGAGGTCGACCCAGCCCCCGCCGGGGAGAAGGAGCCGGTGGAAGGCGACGGCGAGCCGGCTCTGGTCCGGGTCCTGGACGGCCTGGGCCGTTCCGACGACCCGTGTGCCGCGCGGGATCAGGATGCGCTGGCGATCGGCCGAATAGAACGGCACCGAGACCATGGCCAGCACGGGTCCGGGAAAATCGCCCGAGAGCTGAGTGAGGAGTACCGCCTCGAGGAACGAGCCCTCGTGGATCCGCTCCCAGCCCGGCGGATCGGCAGGCCGTACGCTCGAGACCGGCTGAACCGTGCCAGGCGCTCGAAGGGAGGCCTGCGGCCTAGACGCGGGCACCGCCGGAGCGGCGATGCCGGGAGACCCTAGGAGAAGCTGCTCGCCAGCCAGCCCGGCCGCCAGCTCGCCCTCGAGCGCCCCGAGCGACTGCAAGCCCCTCTCTCAAGACGCGGCCACGAACATCGCGCTCGTATGCGAGTCGGGGCGCATCTACTCGTTCCTGGTGGCCGAGAAGAGCGACGGGCCGCCCCACCTGGCGTTCCGGCTCGAACGCGTAGAGATCCTCGATCCGCGAGCGGATCTCGCTCGTGGCCGCACCGCTCGCCTCCCAGCCGCCGAGCTTGAGCAGCCGGAGCACCCAGCCGGTCAGGAACTGGAACGTCCGCGTATTTGCCGGCAGCGCGAACGGCTGCAGCCGGAGCGTCGGCTCCGCCTCGCCGGGCGACAGCTCCAGGTAGCGGCCCCCGACGAACTTGGTCAGCCAGCGGTAGGAGCCGCCCAGGTCCAGGATCAGGACCCGGGGGCCGTACTTGAGCGCCTCGACCAGGAGGAAGTTCAGCGTGAAGCTCTTGCCCGAGCCCGTCGCGCCGAGCATCAGCGTGTGGCCCACGTCGCCGGCGAAGAGATCGTAGTGATAGGCTGTCCGCCACGGGGTCTCGAGCACTGCGAGCGCCTCGCGGCCCAGGTGCTTGCTCTTCGCCGTGCCCCGGGGCGGCCCGAACAGCGGCGCCAGGCATGCGGCGACTCCTGCCGAGACGAACACCTTCCGTACCTGCCGGCCCTTGGGCTGAGCCGGGAGCCGGGAGAACCACGCCGGGAGCTGGCCGTAGCCCTCCCGGATCACCTTCGCGTCGTGCGCTGCAAAGAGACGGCGGAGATCGCCGTCAACGCGTTCGATGCTCCCGAGCTCGCCGTGGAGCGCCACGGTGAGCGCCGCCTCCCCGTAACTCACTCCGTCAGCCTCGAGCTCTACGAGCGCCTCGCCCAGCCGGTCGGATTCCGTCGCCGCGGCCGAGTCGACCATCGCGGCCGCCGTCCCCTCCGTCTCCTGCACGTGCGCCATCATCGAGTAGCGCCTGGCGAAGTAGTGCCGCTGCGCGCCCCGGATCCGGCGCCTCGCCGCCTCCACCGCCCAGGGCCGCCACTCGAGCGACACCGTCATCGCCGCGTCCAGGCAGTAAAGCTCCCGGAGCAGGTTCGCATGCGCCTGCCCGGGCGGGGACAGGAGCGAGTACAGGATCACCGGCTCGCCGTCCAGCCGGAGGTGGCTACGCTCCGCCTCGAGCTCCGAGAGAGCGAGCCGCCAGTTCATCCCGCTCCCCGTCGCGCCCTCCCACACCGTGCCCGGACGGTTGACCAGTTCGGAGAGGAGGCGGGAAGCTTCGGCGGCCCCGAGCATCTCGATCGGTGTGTGTTCGCCCACGAGCGCCCGGCCCGCGTCCACCAGAGCCCGGAAGCGGCCGGCGGCCGCCTCGATCTCGGACCCGAGATAGGTCGGCGCGCTCGCCCTCCTGCGCTTCCACCACTGCGTGAGCCGGGATGATCCACCCGACGCGGGCCCGTCCGCCACCGTCCGTAGCCTGGGATCGTGCGCCCAGACCAGGTAGGCATCGAGCTGCTGCACGCGGCCTGCGAGGAACGCACGGCGCTTCCGCTGGGAGACTGCTACGATGCCGGAGCCGTCGGCGTCCCCGCACTCGGGCGCGCTCGGGCGACGGAGCATATAGAAGTAGAGGCGCGTATGGGCGTCGAGCCCTGAGAGGAGCCGCTGCCAACGGCCCAGCACACGGTCGATCTGCTCGGGCGAACGCCCGTCCACCACCGCGGGCGCCAGCCGTCCCGCCGCGATCAGCTCGCCGGATCGGGTCAGGCAGGTGCAGCCGTCTTCGAGCCAGCCCCAGTAGGGCAGCTCCTGGGCCAGCGACCCCGCCGCCTCGTGGTCCTGGAGCTCCGCGGAGATCCTCACCGCCCGCTCCGGATCACGAGATGCCAGGGCTCTTCGGCCCACTTGCCCGGGTCGAACCGGGTCGGGTAGCGAGTGCCGGCCCGGAGCACCGCGAGCATGTCGGGGTCCCTCCGGCCCGCTAGCCAACCCGCCCCGTAGCCCACCGCGAAGACCACGCCGCCCGTCACGAGCGAGTTCATCGCGTTCCACATCGCGAGCCCGAGCGTCGCGACGAGCAGGAACCCCCGCCGCTCCACGCCCAGAATCGTCAGCGGACGGTTCAGCGCCGGATAACCGGACCAGCGTCTGAGACCCCGCATCAGAAGAGCCACGCCAGGAAGTTCGCCGCGCCCATCGCCATCCCGAGACCGAAGATGATCCCGGCCAGTGTCCGCTTGCTCCCCCCCTCCCCGAACGCGAACATCAGACCGCCCACCACGATCGCGATCAGCGACAGCCCCCGAGCGATCGGACCCGTGAACTGCGCCTGCAGCTCGTTCACCGCATCCACCCACGGGCTAGTCCCCTGCGCCCACAGCAAGCTCGGCTGCAGACACCACAGCGCCGCGGCCCAGGCCGCCGCGCGTACCGTCCTCACGAAAGGTTGCATCGTCTTCTCCTTGGTCTCGTTGGAATGCACCGCTCACTCCGCCTCGCCGCGATCTGCTGGCGGATCCACTCATCCACTTCCTCCTCGATCCAGCCGACGGCCCGCGCGCCCAGTTGGACGGGCTTCGGGAAGCTCCCGTCAGCCAATCGCCGACGAATCGTGCTCCGCGACAGCCCCGTGCGGGCTTGCACCCCCGGGAGCCGCACGATGCGCATGGGCACCTCCACTTCCGTTACGATCGTCCTCCTCATCGCTCTGTCTTTCCTTGCTCTCGAGGATGAATCCCGGAGCGGGTTGCTTCGGGAGGGATCAGGGTCCAGATAGACGCCGTCGAAGGCCTCGATGAACGCCAGGATCCGGTCGGCCGTCGCCAGCGTCGGGGAGCGGCCAAGACGGAGCTGACGCATCAGGTTCGGATCGCCCGTCGCCTCCCGACCGAACGCCGACGGCTTCAGACCCGTGCGCTCCAGAAACGCATCCACTCGCGATTCGAACAGCTCCGTCAGCGTCTCCATGCGGGGGACGATGAAAGCGAATTGGCAAAAAAGTCAAAAGTTAGGAAATAGAACTATTTCCTTAAGTCTTTTATTGGCAATGAGTTACGAAGGCAGGTTGTCCGGCGGCTCTGGCAGAAGGGCCTCGAGCGGGTTCCGGAGAGCCGCTCGAAGCTGGGGAGAGCCTTGATTGCGATGGAGCGCGGCGCGGCCGATCTGTGCCTGTTCATCCACCGCGCACGCCCCGGAACCTGGCCGAGCCCGACCGCGAAGCCTTGGCGGAGCATCTGGACTGTAGGCCCGACGACCTCAAGCACGACCGGATCCTGCGTCGAAGTCCGAGCTCAAAGTCGGCTCTGCGCAAACGCGAAGCCTGTCGACAGGCCACGAACCGGGCTGCCGACAGGCTACGCTGCAGTGCCTGAGATCGACGTCCGTGCGGCGGCGGAAGCGGGAGCCTGGAACGAAAACGTGGAGGAGACCAGGGAGAGCTGGATTCTCGCTGATCCTCTCATCTGGCACGAATTCTGGGCTAGATCTGAGAATCTACGGATAATCACGGTCGATGGGGGTTCGCTGGAGCCGCTCCTCCCGGGGCGACCGCATCCTGATCGATGTGAGCCAGCGGGTTCCGGTCCCGCCGGGCCTCTTCGTGATCTGGGACGGGATGGGGTTGGTCGCCAAGCGGATCGAACACGTGCCCCACTCCGACCCTCCGAAGGTCGTGATCAACTCCGTGAACCTGGAGTACACCAGCTATGAACGCCTTCGTGAGCCCGCTCTCACTCTGATAGGAGTCCAGCTACGACCTCGAGCGAGATGGTCGCCAGACGGATAGCGAAGAGGGCTTCGATACGTGTGTACTCACGAGCTCCGGAGCGGTGGGCGGTGATGTTGCCCATGTCCTTCGCGCGCTTGCCGACGCCTGTGTACAGCTCCACGTGCCGTTCGTCGAGCCTGTCTGCTAGAGCGGTCTTGAGGTCTTCTCCGGTCGCTGCCTCGACGGACCCCTCCATGAGGGTCACGGCCTTTCGCGCCTGCAGCACCGCGTGGTTGAAATCGCCTCGGTCCACCGCGTCGCGCGCGCGACGGAGCTCTGCGAGGCTTGACCGGTACCCATGCGCATACGCGAGGTGGTAACGAACCTCCAAAAGGTCGATCTGCTCTCCAGTGAGTGCGCCTACAGCTGAGAGCCAATCGTCGCGTGGGACCCGGAGGTGAATCTCCGCAACTCGAGCATCGGTCGTCGTTCCCTCCATCTCGATGCGGGGCCACAGCTGCATCTTCATGGTGAGGACGCCACCGGCCCGGTGCTCCTCAAGCCGTTCGAGCCGGTGCTCTCCTAGGTTGAGAGCGACGGACCCTTCCTGAATCTGCACGTGATCGAGCGAGCGGAGCGGATGCCCCGATCCATCCCGCACGAGGGTGCCAACGAAGAGGTTGTCTCCGCCAACCCGCAACTCGCCCCCGAAATCGATCAGGTGATACTCGTCCCCTGGGGCGTTCGCCTCTCCCCGAGCGGCGAAGGTGCCCTAGGGTCCATGAAAGACCGAAACGAATTCGCGGCGTCAGGGCAGGGATGGCCGTGACGTTGGTTACGGCCACGTGGCCTACCAAGCGCGATCCGATCGTCACCTGTCCCATGCCGTAACCAGCAGCCATCCTAAGAGCTCCGATCGCTGTGACGCCGACTACGCATCAGGTGGGGTGTGCGCGTTCCCCGTCTCCTCCGTCAGCGTCACGGGTAGTAGGGGAACGACACATTCTTCCGACCCGGTGACGCGATTATACGGCCATGTCTGGATAGCCGTCCCCTCAGTCGGACACGATAAGGAAGTACCCGAAGCAGGTTGCTCAATCAGGGACCCAAGACCCTGCTGTGTTGTACCCCTCGCTCGAGAGGACCTTCTTGCTCTCTAGACTGCCGGGCGCAGACCGGAGACGCCAGTACCCAGCTAGTCCTCCGGTTAAGGCAACAGCTTGCCCAGGGACGACTTCGTAGAGCGAACGGACCAGTCATGTGACGCATCGCAAGCGACGCGCTCACGGGAAAGGGAGAGCCCCCCTCTGGACCTAACGCAGGTGGTAACCCCAGCGTCATTCGCCTTTGTGTGCTGAGATGGTAATGACCTGACAGTTGACCACGAGAGAAGACGGTGGCCAGCCGCCCTCGCCGGAGCTAATTGAGAGATGTCGAAGTCACTCACTTAGCACGGGAGAGAAGATGACCACCGTCCAGAGGGAGAAGATAGCGCGCCGCAAGCTGAGCCTGCTACAGTTGGCCCAAGAGCTCGGCAACGTGAGCAAGGCGTGCAAGATCGTGGGCTACAGCCGGCAGCAGTTCTACGAGATCAGGAGGAACTTCCAGCTTTACGGGGCCGAGGGGCTGATCGACCAGCTTCCGGGGCCGAAGGGACCGCACCCGAACCGGGTGAGTGAAGAGATTGAGCAGGCGGTCTTGGCCCACGCCTTGGAGGCTCCGACGCACGGAGCTCAGCGGGTCGCGGATGAGTTGCTGCTCGGAGGGATCCAGGTGAGCTCAGGAGGCGTACGGGGCGTGTGGAGCCGGCATGGCCGGCGATTATACCCTTGAATCATAGCATACCATATATGGTACCGTGAAACAGCACCCGAACACACCACTATATCTAGTGGGTAGGCCTGAGCGGGACGCGGCGGCTTATTTACGACGCATGAGTGCACTGGAACTGGGTCCGGCGATCTCTGCCCGGTGTGCGGTTCACTCAATGTCCAAGAGGGAATCAAGCACCGTACGATGACTCACCGTTGCCGGGATTGCCCGAAGCGGTCCATGTTCACGTTGAAGATCGGTACGGTCATGGAAGGCTCGAAGCTCTCTTGCCGAGTTTGGGCGGTTGCTATCTACCTGTTCACGACCAACCTCAAAGGCAAGGAGGTCCCGTGGGAAAGCCACCAGATAAATCTCCACAACCACCACCCCCTAAGTCTCCGCCAGCCCCAAAGCGCGGACAGCCGCCAACCCCAAAGCGCGGACAGGATAGCGTTCCAGATCGCAGACCACCGCCGAAACAGTCATTGGACGACTCAGTCTCAATGATAGATTTCGCGGTGGAGAAATCATTGAGATACCACCAGCGGATGAGAGGGTATTACGAATCGAGTCACAAAATCATGACGTTCTTGATCCTTTTGTGTGGATCGTCCGTAGTAGCGGGGGGGGGGCGGTACTTTGGTGCGGCAGCAGCTATTTTCGCAGCGATCGAACTGGTGTGGGGCTTGTCTCATCTCGCACGAGACCACGGCATCCTGCACAGGCGTTTTAGTGACCTGGCGATCGCAATCCGAACGACGCCTCCCAAAAATCGTGATCAAGATGTGTACACCGACTGGGTTAAGAAACGCATAGATATAGAAAAAGACGAGCCGCCCATATTCTGGGCGTTAGAAGCCGATTGCGACAATGAAGTGCGACGCGCTTGGGGTAGAGATCAAAAGCTGGCTAAGATCGGTTGGTGGGCTAGGCTCACCATGCATTGGCATCGTCATACCAAAGCAGATTTCGGGATCGTGAAGTCTTGACAAGAAAGCGCAAGAGGCCACGCAAGATTCCAGAGCCCCAGGTCATTGACCTACCCCGGCGCGACTACCAGCCATCTAAGGAGCGGAAGCCCTTCCCGATCACAAACAAGCACCCCACTACATATAGTGGTGTGTTCGGCCCCGATCGGGGCATACCATATATAGACGCCTACTTGGTCAAGTATATAATCACGGCATGGCCTCACCACGAAGCACGAACGGCTGCTCAGGCTCGAAGAGACGGCCAGGGAACGGAAGCTGAAGCTGACCGGCGAGCAGATCGGAGCTGCTGGAGCGCTTCAGTCCCGAGTTCCGCGAGCGCCACATCGAAGCCCATTACCCGGGCGACCTCGTCGCCGTGGACACGTTCTTCGTCGGAACGCTGAAGGGGGTCGGCAAGGTGTACCTGCAGACCGTGCTCGATTGCTTCAGCCGCTACGCCTGGGGCCGGCTCTACACGAGCAAGCTCCCGCTCACGGCGGTGCAGGTGATGAACAACGACGTGTTGCCGTTCTTCGATGAGCACCGGGTCCGGGTGAAGACCGTGCTCAGCGACAACGGCCGCGAGTTCTGCGGCCGTCCGGACCGTCACCCCTATGAGCTGTTCCTTCAGCTCGAGGACATCGAGCACCGCACGACGAAGGTGGGCAGGCCCCAGCCCAACGGCTTCATCGAGCGCTTCCACCGCACCCTCCTCGACGAGCACTTGAGGGTGAAGGGCCGCACCACGGTCGAGCCATGGAGGGCCGCACGCCCTATCCGGTCTTCAAGGCCGGTCTCACCGACGCCAGGAAGGCCGCCAAGGCCAGCAAGGAGGACGCTAAGACGAAGGCAGCCTAGACACAGCTCCGGCGAGGGCCAACTGTCAGGTCATTACCATCTCTGTACACGCAGTGCAGTGATGATCTGCTCCGGAGTGTGTCGCTTCCTTCCCATCCTGGTGGTGAGTTCGTCAATGGCCATCCAAAATCTGACACTTTTCGGGCGCCGCGGAGCGGGGCGTTCTCCTTGCGCTCCACGAAGCCCAGCTCGTGCAGCGAGTCGACCGGCTCCCGCTTGATCGAGGGCTGGAAGCTGAAGTGCGAGCGTCCTGAACGCCGGGAGACGGCTCGATCGCATGGCTACGGTGATGCGGCGGCTGTTCCGGATCCGGGCGGCAGACGAAGACGTAGGTGGAGCGGCCGGCCGCTGGCCGCGTATGCCCGGCTCACAGGGAGTGTCCGATATGCCGTCCACGGATTCCGAGGCGTGCCGTCCACCTGGAGTGAGCGAGTAGGGGCGCTGGTGCTGTCGGATGATCGCACAGGGGGACGAGCTGATCCTCAACGCCAAGTGCCGTCGAGGTCTTCCACAAGAGCCGCCGCGCAGCTGCCGTGCATCTGCGCGTCGCTCCATCGCTGTTGACAAAGCCAACAGCTTCGACCCACGCCCCCACGGCCACAAACCCCGACCTGTGCAGTTCTCCCTTGCCACAAATGGGAAACCTTCGGTTGCCCCTAACAGTTGATACGTACGGGCGGCTACTCACCATGTCGGCCAGCGCGTTCTCCGCTTCGACCGAGCCCCTCTTCGTACCACCCAGCGGGTACATACTGGGCTTCAGGGAAGCCCTGTTCGGCGGATCGCGAGACCACGGTGTCCGACACCTCTCAACAGCTCTTCGTCGTCTAGGTCCCGCCGCTCAATCCTCACGGGGCCACTAGCGGCCAGGGTCCTCGTCTGGGAATGGGCAGGCGTACAGTAGGGGCCGTGCCCGGCACAAATCTTGCGGTCTGCCGCCGAAACTCCGGCGGGTACGGCGCATGGGTTCGGGAGATGCGCCGCACCGTCCACACCAGCCCCATGAGGGACGCCGCACCACCAACAATCAGCGTCAGCCACCGGAGCACGTCGGGCCAAGCCATCCGGGTTCCGCCTCCAAATTAGGGCAGTAATATACTTGACACATAAAGATTAGGGGCCTAGATTCCTTGTAAGGTAAGCAAACCTACACAGGATCAGGCTCAGATGGCCAAGCACAATGACTCCCCCGAAACGCTCTTAGAGGCAGTCCAGTACTTCGCAGATGAGGACGTGGCGGTCGCTTTCCTCGCCAACCTGATCTGGCCTGACGGCGAACAGATTTGCCCGCACTGTGGCTCCTGCCGCGAACAGTACTACGTGAAGACTCGGCGGATCTGGACTTGCCGGGACTGCAAGAAGCAGTTCTCGATCAAGGTCGGGACGATCTTCGAGGATAGTCCCGTTCCCCTGTCCAAGTGGCTCCCGGCCATGTGGCTGATCGCGAATGCCAAGAACGGAATTTCGAGTCGCGAGCTTGGCCGTTCACTCGGGGTCACCCAGAAGACCTCGTGGTTCATGACGCATCGTCTCCGACTCGCTATGCAGACGAAGACCTTTCAGAAGATGGAAGGCGAGGTCGAAGTAGATGAGACCTTCATCGGTGGGCGCGCCCGCTTCATGCACAAGAGCAAGCGGAAGCGCGTCATCAAGGGCACCGGCGGTGTGGGTAAAGTGGCGGTCATGGGTCTGCTTGAACGCCACGGCTCCGACGGCTCCCGCGTCCGCACCAAGATCGTGCAAAACACCCGGAAGCATCACCTCCAATCCGAGATTCGCACGCACGTTGAACCCGGCGCGAGCGTCTACACCGATGCGGCGGGAGGATACACCGGACTGGCTGATGATTTTTACCACAGCGTCATCGACCACGCCGAAACCTACGTAGACGGGCAGGTCCACACCAACGGGATCGAAAACTTCTGGTCCCTGCTCAAGCGTGCCGTGAAGGGCACCTACGTGAGCGTTGAGCCGTTCCACCTGTTCCGGTATCTTGACGAGCAGACCTTCCGGTTTAACGCGCGAAAAGACACCGATCAGGGCAGGTTCCTTGCCGCCCTTGGCCAAGTGCTCGGGAAGCGGTTGACCTATTCCGAGCTGACGGGGGCGAAGATGGCACTTCCATGACCGAGAAGAGAAAGCCAGGCCCCACCGCAGAAGAGGCCAAAAGAGAAGGCCGCCCGAAGGTTGATGGGCGGTCTTCTCTTGACCGCTTGGCGGCGTTGGCGCGGCGAGTTATGGCGGTTCCTAAACACGAGATCAGTGAGACTCACAAGAAGCGCCCCTAGCTAGTCCGCGTCTTCCACCGTCCCACACACCTCGTACCTATTGCCATCCCGAGATAGTAGGATCGAGCGCTGCTCAAGCCAGTCATCCGGGACTGTCAATTCATCCGCTAGAAACATCACCTCTCGTCCCGGCTGGCGGGTCTGCGCTCGATACTTGAGCCCGTAAGCCAGGCGCCGCTGCGACTTGTAGAGGCCGAGCCTGACAGCCGCTTCATCGTAGGTCACGACCCACGGATGCTCCAATGCGCTCACATACGTCGCCAGCTCACGATGGCCCGCGATATCATATTCGTTGAGATAAAGCTTCCCACCCTTCTCGATGTACGGAGGATCGTAGAACACAAACGTCGGGGACCTCGTGGTTGGCAATACGCGTTCGCTGAACTCAAGAGCGTCTAGATTGTGAACGTTGATACGGTTCCCATAACGGGCAATCCGACGGATACGCCGCACAAGCTCGTCCTTGTTGTATCGCACATCCAACGTCCATTTACCAGATTGGTTCCTCCCACCAATTACCCCACCCCCAATGATCCCAGAGCGATTCGTTCGGTTCAGGAACAACGCAGCGAAGCCAAGCTCAGCAAGCTCGGCCGACTCCTGACTACGGTAGACTTCGCGCTGCTTCTCCCATTCGCGCATCGACACTCTTGTGCGGGCGATTCTCTGACATAGATCCGTCGTCTCGTAGAGGATCGTGTGCCAGATTGCGTATACGGCCCGGCTGAGATCGTTGATGTGGACGGTAGTGGCATGCTCTTCCAACAACAGCGTCAGGGCCACGGCCGCACCACCAGCACACGGCTCTGCGTAAGTAACATTCCTTAGCCCGTTCGATTCCAAGAGGCGCACGATGGCGGGTGCCAGTTGCCGCTTGCCGCCTGGGTAGCGCAGGGGTGTGTAGAAGGGCATAGGTCACGATACAAGGCCCCGCCCCGGTTGGCCAGCTTTTCGTTCTAGGCAGACCACATGGCGGCTACGAATGCCTGAAGGCTGTTCCAGTGTTGCCGCAGGTCCGTCGGCGCCGGAAAGATGTATGGGTTGTGAACGTAGTCGTGCATCCTGCTGGCGCCGGGGGCGAGAAAGGAATTGCCAGCGTTGATCGAGCGGACGGCCTTGCCCTGTTGCTTGTTTAGTTTCTTCCTCTTCTCAAGATCGAAAGAGACCTGTTCGATCTTCTTGCTGAGCTTGTCCATGCTCTTCACGCCACTGATCGGCCGAGCCGCCAAGTACTCATCAACACTCAACTCAATAAAGACCCGGAACATGACGCTCACGGAATTGGTGTGATTTTCAAGGGAAAGCTTCCGGCGCAATTCAACTTCAATGTGGTTGATGCGACCGGGCGGGATACCGAGTACGCAGTCCTGGGGAATCAGGCGGTCACGTTTCTTGGGCGAGCGCTTTGCCGTCTTGCCCTTGGGCTTCTTGCTCGTGGCGGCAGCCGACGAGCCAAGGGGCGTGCCACTACCGCTTTCAACGGTGGCCTTGACGACGAGTGCCTTGGGGAACTTGGCAGCGTAGGCTTCTCGGTCTTCGGCGGTATATATGTGCTTCGTTTTGATCGTGCGTGACACCAGATCGTCAACAATGCGCATCAGCGCCTTGGCAGTCTTCCGCTGGTCGCCAAGGCATTGCATTACGCCATCCTTCACCTCAAGCGCGAGCTTTGATCTTACTGCCGGTGAGTCAACTAGCCGCTTAAAGCTCGTGGTAGGCAGTTGGCGTCGCACATCTGGAGTCAGATCACCACGTTCCTGCAAGAAGTTCAGTGCTTGAAGGTGAGGTGGTGCGGCGCCTGTTCTTGATTTGAATCTTCCAGACTCGTCACTGCCCCATGGCACAAGTCCAGCACCTGCATTCTCGCCGGTATGCCGCAACTCAATCCATGGTCGCGCCTCTTCACGATCCTCCACCACCACGCAACTGACTTCTTCGATGGGATTGGAGTGGTAGTCCCGGCTTAACAGTCGAATCTTCTTGAGAACGCCCGGCGCAGTAGCCCCGGCAATAGAATCAGGGTTTTCCAGTACGCGGATGGCCGCGGCGCGGCGGTTACCCTCAAGCACTGTGTAGCGCCCGGATTGATCCGGCAGCGCCATTACGATAGGCAGGTCGGCAGGACTGATGCCGTGGGCTACGATGTGCGCCGCGAGAACCTGAAGCTTCGTACCTAGGTGTTCAGCCAACTGCTGAAGCGCCCGATGCTGTCCCTCATTGGGCTCAGCGATGCGAGGGTTTTCCTCGTCAATCAGAAGATCTGCTGGTCTGACTTGCTGGATCTCGGCCATGGTACCGGGCAATCTAGGCGCCGGATGGCTTGTGTGGCAAGTATATTGTTACCCAAATTAGAGTGTCGGAGGGACTCCTCCGCCTCTTCAAGGCTAGGGTCGCATGCACTGCCGCGTCCAGCCCTAGTCCGGCCGAGGTCGCGGCATGGCGGGACGCGCGCCTTACGAGGTGTCCAAGGCCGGGATCCCTCGGAAGCGCTCGCGCTCCACCTCGGCGTGCGCCACGATCCAGCTGCGCACCCGGCCAACCGACCGGCGTACTAGATCCGACAGCGTCAAGCCTGCCGAGCGCGCCTTGGCGTGCCACTCGGCACGCTCCGCCTCGCTGGCGCGGATCTTCACCCACACGGCGCGTCCAGCGCTCATGGTGCGCCGTTGCCGTTGGGGGGGTCAGAGGGGGCACAGCCCCCCCGCCAGCCCCTGCCGGGGACGCGCGAAGCATGGCCCCAAAGGGCTTAGACACCCTAAGGGCGTGAGACAGCCCCCGGCTGCAGGAATCTCGGGTCGTCGGAATCACCATTGCCCCGTCGCTGCCCGACCATCGTATCAGAGCCCGCGTCGCGCCATGCCTCAAACTCCGGCCGGAGATGCGGAGGACTGCGGGATTGAGCTATCGTTAGACTGGGCACCCGGCGACAGGGCGGACGGAGTGTCGGACCGACGCAGGACGGGGAACGAGAGATGGCTGACCCCCGAGGCCAACGATCCCGGACGGAGACAACCATGACGGACAAGCTGATCGACAGGAACCCAGACATTCTGGGCGGAACTCCCGTGTTCAGCGGCACGCGGGTCCCGGTGAGGATACTGATGGAGCATCTTGAAGCGGGCGACCGGCTTGACGAGTTCCTCGACGACTACCCGACAGTCACGAGAGACCAGGCCGTCGAACTGCTTGAGCGCGCCACGACGGCACTGGTGGGCGATGGAAATGAAAGTGTTGTTTGACGAATCCACGCCGAGGCGGCTCGCGTCGTCGTTTCCGGGTTCGTTCGAGATTCACACCGTGCAGCAGATGGGTTGGGCCGGTTGCGGAAATGGAGAGTTGCTGCGCCTCGCGGCCAATCATGGATTCGACTCCATCATCACGGTCGATCAAGGGTTCGAGTACCAGCAGAATGTCGCCGACCTGCCGATCCCGGTGGTCATCATGATCGCACGGCGCACTCGATTGCAGGAATTGAGACCCCTCGTCGCAGAAGTGATCGCTGTTCTCTCTGGCGATCTCGAGCGCCGAATCTACCGCGTGGTGGCCTGAGCGCAGGGGTGGGCACTGTTCTCGTTGGGGAGTGGCCATCCTAACGTACTGTTGGTGCCAGGAGCAATTGGGAAGACAATCCCCAGTTCGATGAACGTCAAGCTGGATTCCTGCCGTTTCGAGTTCACCCAGCGCTCGATGCTGACAGCTAGGGTCGACTTGAGCTGCCGGGCCTCTCGCCGCATACCACAGATTTCCCATGCTCCTTCTAGCAGTTTCCTGTGTTAGCCGTGTCCCCACCTAGGACTCCGTCGCGTGGATCCTCCCCCGGGACCGTCTCTAAGCCCCCGCGCCATCACGCCGCTACGTAGATCTCCGGGAAGCGGGTCGGGCCCCTTGCCGAGATCTCGACTGCGTGGCGTGAGGAGCGGCCGGGACGACGCTTGCCACCCTTCCGCAGCGAACGCTAGATGGACCATGCGGTTCGTCCACGCGGCGGAAGCGGCCGCACCGCGGTCGAGCCATGGAGGGCCGCACGCCCTATCAGGTCTTCAAGGCCGGTCTCACCGACGCCAGGAAGGCCGCCAAGGCCAGCAAGGAGGACGCTAAGACGAAGGCAGCCTAGACACAGCTCCGGCGAGGGCCAACTGTCAGGTCATTACCATCTCTGTACAGGCTGGCTGTCAAGACGCACCTTCCCCACACACGGTCGGCTCATTTTTGGACCGTCGGCGGCCTAATGGTTTGGATTGCCGGTTCGACGACTCAGGGTGGGGAGAGGTGCACTCGCAGGGTCCGCATCGCAATCCGGGAGACGTTCAGAGCCGTCGTGTTCTCCGCTCCAGAGCGGAAACCATCCATTCTATCAGGGGCTCTGTGGCCCATCGCTTCGTTCGGTTCTCCAGGGGTGCATAGCCTCTGGGTAGGGGCTTGGGGCCTCTGCCCCAGCCTAGAATACCTGTGGATGCTATCCCCTGTAACCGGTCCGCTTCCGGTTCGTCCGACTCCCTACGCTACTCTGTTGCAGGATTCGGGTTGAATGCCCAGCTCACTGAGCGTCGCCACGGCCTGACGCGGTCTGCTGGCCGATCCACGCGTCCACTTCCGCCTCGATCCAGCCGACGGCACACACCGGCTTGGGGAAGCGCCCCTCGGTCACCCGCAGGTAGATGGTTCTCGGGGACAGTCCCGTACGGACTCGCACGCCTGGGAGCCCCAGGATAAGGACGGCCGCCTCGATTTCCTGTTCGGTGGCTCTCGTCACCGCTGTGTCTCTCCTGCCTCTCAAGGAAGAACCCCCTGGCCGGCGACTCCGGGATGAAGCGCAATCCGCATGGGCGCTCTCGTAGTCGTCCATGAAGGCTAGGACCCGGTCGGCCGTCGCCAGCGTGGGGGAGCGGCCACGGCGCAGCTGTCGCATCAAGTTCGGATCGCCCGTCGCCCGCAGACCGAACATCGACGGCTTCAGTCCCGTGCGCTCGAGAAACCCGGCCACCCGCGATTCGAACTGCTTGGTTAGCGTCTCCATGGCAGTTACCCGTCGAGACGCGGTCTATGAGGACCCGCTCATCCATTGCGGCGCCCAGCCGAGCACCGCCGGCTACCGCCTCAGAGGCTGCTTCTAGGTGAGTCGAAGGCCGGCCGGCGGGTCGCGGCGAGGGGCTACAGCGCGGTCCATGACGTCGATATCGACAGGGCGGCCCATTCGAGGGGGAGCGGGACGGGAGGCTGACAGCACGGCGGAGCCCAAGAAGGTGTGCGGCCGCGCGATCGCATCGTCGGTGTCCCACGCCAGCGAACCGCCCGGTCGGAGCCGTCGTCCGGTTCGTGGAGCCGGGTCGCTTGCGCGCCTATTGAAGTGATTGAGACATATCAGCCGTGAACGATCGGCACTGTTGGAGTTGATACCGACGACCCCGCCCCGATTCCCTCATTGCACCCGTCTTCTTGACCGGGAACCCGGTGGTCGGTCGAAGACGCCGACGGACAGGTTTTCGGACGATCGGCCCTGGAGTCCGGCAGTTGTGGCTCCAGCAGCAGAGACCCCGAACCCCAGCCGCTAGAACCTCAGCTCCCCCCGGAGGAGCATGGCGTCCTCCGGCGCTTGGTCCACACCCTCCCTTCTCCCGAACTCGAGGCCGACGCCGAGCACGTCTCCCGAGCTGAGCTTGAGGCCGAGCCTCGTCTGCCCGGAGTCGTTGGCGACGAAGTACGGGTACCACAGTGCTCCGCCTCCGAGCCCGTAGCCGACCTCGGCGTCGAACCGTTGCGCGAGGGGCATCCCGCCGTGGCCCGCGCGCACCAGGCCGCTCGCGTTCTCTGCAGCCCACAGGCTACGGACGCCGCTCGCCGCCGCACCCGCCGAGGATCCGACCCGCATCTGGAGACCCAGGCCGTCGGCGTCCGGCGCGTAGACGAGCGAGCCGCTATAGCCCCACTCCTCGTAGGAGGCGTCGGCGTGGGCGACGAGCATCCTCCCGCTCGCTTCGAGCATGAGCGATCCCCGGGCCCAGCCGAGCCCGCCGCCCACCTCGAACCCGCGTCCGGTCTCCGCGTCCCCGCGGTCGTAGCGGACGCCGCCCTCGATCCTGGGCCGCACGACGCCACCGAGCCCCTGGATCCGGCCCGTGCCCTCGAGCATCAGCCGCCCGCGGCTCGCCGTGCCCACGGCCTCCGCCAGCCCAGCGGTCTCGTCGGAGGAGGTCTCCGTCCAGAGCAGGTCGGAGCGGAGCGCGATCTCGAGCGCACCACCGCCCGCGAGCACTGCCCGCCCGCCGAGCGCCCCCATCCTGTTCGTGAGATCCGCCTCGAGCGCGGTCCCACTCTCCGGCGTGATCTCGAGTCCGCCCCGGCCCCAGCCCGCCGCGCCCCACAGCTGCGCGCGGTCCGCGAGCCGTATTTGCGCGTACGGGTGGACGCTCGTCAGCGTGCTCGCGATCGTCCCCGCGCCCGTGCCGTACCCTCCCTCGCCGCTGCTCCTCGAGAGCGCGAGCCCGACCAGGAGTGCCCGCCACTGCCGGTCCAGGCCTAGCGTGCCCGTCACCACGTCGCCGTCGAGCGCAAGCCCGTTCGCATCGCCCTCGAAACGGGTCGCAGCCACGTCGCCCCATGCGGCCCACGTGCCGTCGGCCCCAGCCTCTTGTGCTCCGCCTTCGACGTAGAACGAGCTGCCCAGGAGCGCTTCCTCCGCCCCCGGCAGGCGGAACCCGAAGTCGGGGAGCACGGCCCGGCGCAACGCCTGCCCGGCATCTCCGGAGGACTCCCGGTCAAACGCACCCGGGGTCCCACCCCATGTGCCGGGAAGCAACCCAGGGGTGCCGGGATCCGCGCCGAACAGCCCGTCCGATGCGCCGGAAACCGCCAGAGCGGACGCAGCCAGCCTGGTCGCCACGTTCCGCGCCGCCGAAGCCAGCCCCCCTCCGCCCGAAGGCAGCGTTCCCGACACCAGGCCGTCCACGGACAGGTCGTCCACACGCCGGCCCGCCACCGTCACGTGCGTCTCCCGCCCACCGGTCTCCAACCTGCCGGCGATCGCCTGGGTCGCATGGTCCGAAGCCGTCCGCCCGAACCGCGCCAGCCACGCCTTGGGCAGCTCCGATTCGCGAACGATCGTGCCCGTCGCCGACGCGTCGTCGATCACCGCGCCCCTGGCATTCGACAGCCTCAGGGTCAGCGTCCGTTCGCCCGTCACGTGCAGGGCCGGAAGCACCGGCACATCGATCGTGGCCTCGCGCCCGCCGCTAGCGATCGTCAGTGTCCCCGTGACCGGAGTGTAGTCCTCGCCGGCCTTGGCCGAACCGTCTTCCGTGGCGTAGTCCACCCGCACAGCCGCGTCCCGCGCGCGGTCCATGCTCACCGTGAACGCCAGCACCGCGCTCCCTCCCTGCACTCGGGCATCGGCCACCGACAGCCCGGCGTCTCCCTCCGTCACCGGAACAACCAGTGCCGGCGTGACGAGTTCATAGGCGCGCGTCACGCCGTCGACCTCCGATTCCGCGGAATCGAGCGTCGCGGTCAAGGCACGGTCCTGTCGGAGCTCGCCGTCGAAGGCGACAGTGACCGCGACCGTCGCCTCGGCCGCGCCGGCCGCGAACTCCAGCCGGTGACGGCCGAGCCCGTCGTCGCGCCCCTCTTCCGTCGCGGTCACGCCGGGCAGCGCGTTGTCCGTCACACCGATGTAGGCGTGGGCCGGAAGCGCGAGCCCCCCGCTCCGGCGCACCCCGATCACGAGCGCCTCGCCTTCCGCCGCCGCCGGCGAGCTGAACAACTCTGCCCGCAGTCGAAGCGGCAGGGCCGTCGTCCTCACCGCTTCGCCTTCGCCCACGCGGTTCCGCGCCCGCACCTCGAAGGCATAGCGCGTCCCGTTCTCCAGCCCCGTGACCATCGCCGTCAGGTCGCCGTCCGTCTCCTGCCAGGCCGTCGCCCCGGGCACCGCGTCTCCCGCCGCGTAGCGGTACTCGTAGCCGGTGACGGGCGTGCCGCCATTGTCCGCGGGCGCACTCCAGACGAGCGCCACCTCTCCATCGCCCGCCGTCGCCGTCAGGGATGCTAGCACCCCCGGCCGCCCCACCGGCGTGGCCAGGGCTCCCCGCGCCTCGCCTTCGCCCTCGCGGTTCCGCGCCCGCACCTCGAAGGCGTATCGTTGGCCATTGGTCAGGCCGGTCACCGTCCACTCGAGGTTCAGCCCGGCGGATCGCCACGGCGTGTCCCCGGGCACCGCAGCTCCCGCCGCGTAGCGGTACTCGTAGCCGGTGACGGACTCGCCGCCCACGTCCGCGGGCGGACTCCAGGCCAGCTCCACCTCTTCGTCGCCCGCCGTCGCCGTCAGGGATGCGGGCACGCCCAGCCGCCCCACCGGAGTGGCCAGGGCTCCCCGCGCCTCGCCCTCGCCCACGCGGCTCCGCCCCCGCACTTCGAAGGCGTACTGTTGGCCATTGGTCAGGCCGGTCACCGTCCACTCGAGGTTCAGCTCGGCGGATCGCCACGGCGTGTCCCCGGGCACAGCAGCTCCCGCCACGTAGCGGTACTCGTAGCCGGTGATGGGTGCGTCGCCATCGTCCGCGGGCGCACTCCAGACGAGCGCCACTTCTCCGTCGCCCGCCGTCGCCGTCAGGGACGCCGGTGCGCCCGGCACCGAGGGGCCACCCGTACCACCTCCACCGGAGAGCGGCGCCGCGTCGTTCCCCGCCGCGTCCTGGATCGGGTTGTCCCCCGGCGTGTAGCCGACTGTCGCCGTCTGGCCGGCCTGTACCGCGGTGGCCAGCGTCAGGGTGACCGTCAAACCGCTCACGCTCACCCCGTTCACTCCGACCGGGCTCCCCGCCACCGTCACGACGAAGTCATCCGGGGCTGGGACGGACGCGGCGTCCAGCGTCTCGTCGTAGGTCAGCACCAGCGTGGCCGCGTTCACTGTCGTTTGGGTGAGCAGCGGAGCCCGCGTGTCGGTCACCGGGCCGCCCGGAGTGTTGTTGGTCACGAGCTGTCCGGAGAGCGGTGCCGCGTCGTGCCCCGCCGCGTCCTGGATCGGGTTCGCCCCCGGCGTGTAGTCGAGCGTCACCGTCTGGCCGGCCTGTACCGCGGTGGCGAGCGCCAGGGTCGCCGCCGACCCGCTCACGCGCACGCCGTCGACACCGATCGTGCTCCCCGCCGCCGTCACGACGAAGTCGCCCCGAGCCGGGATGGACGCGCCGTCGAGCGTCTCGTCGTAGGTCAGGACCAGCGTGCTGCCGTTCACCGCCGCCCCGGTGAGCCGCGGCGGCGTCAGGTCCGGCGGGGCGTCTCCGTCGTTGTCGACGATTTCCACGATGGTTATCGAGCTATCGCTCAGGCGGTAGCCCTGCCCTGGATCGAGGAAGACAAAGAAGGATTCGTGTGTGCCATGGGCCGGGTTTTCCCGCACCGCGTCGTCCACAATGGGGACCGAAATCTCCTTCCGGCTCTCCCCGGCTCCGAAGGTCAGGGGACCCTCTCCGGCGGTGTAGTCGTTCGGCGCTTCCGCGGTACCATCCTGGGTGAGCCAGAGAACCGACAGGGCGGATTCGGCGCGCGGCCGGTCAAGGGATACAGTCACCACGGCTGCGCCGGCACCCTCGGCAACGACCAGGACATCGGGGCCGATGGAGACGAGTGGCGCTGTGACAGTGACGGTCATCGTGTTCGCCGTGGAGCTCTCGGCCGTGCCGTCGCTCACCTTGAAGGTGAAGCTTGCCAAGTCGTCGCCGTACTCATCCGGGGGCGGAGAATACTTGAGCCTCCCGCCGTCGATGTCCGAGCGGGCCACCGACTGGTCGGCCGTCACCGCCGTCCCGCCGAGCGTCAGGGTGCCCTTCCCCGAGGCGGGAAGCGTGATGATCCTCACGCTCTGAAGACTCTGCCCGTGCTCCTCGTCCACGTCGGAGAACTGGAAGTCCGATGCCGTGAATGTGTAGGCACTGTTCGTGGACGTTACGACTTCGCCGTTCGCCGCCGTGGGCGCGACGTTGGCGCGCGTCAGCCGGATCGTGACGGGGGTGTCTGCGGTCCAGGTCAGGCCGGGGTTGTTCCAGCTGAGGCCACTGAAGGAGGCGCCGTGACTTGTATGCGATGCACTTGCGAGCGCGAGGGTCTTGCTGCCGACATGCAAGGTCATCGACTGGAGGCGGGTCGAGAGTGTCGGCCCGAAGCTCACATCAAGTCGCGTATAGTTGGAGGACGGATCGCTCGGAAAGACTAAAGAAATAAGCCTGAGGGCGCGCATGCTGTAAGTGACGCCGGCTTCGGTGAAGTCGTCGTCCGTCATGCTGATGCCGCAGTAGTCGGGTCTTCTTGGTATTGGACCGCAGCCCAGAGCCGTGTTTTGTGTGCCGACCTGCGGAATGTTCACAGGCGTCAGCGTCGTATTCAGGAGTTCGACCTCGGCCTGGCCTAGGGCAGGCTCGGCGAGGGCGAGCCCCCCTGCGGCAACGAGCGCAGCGGCGAGGACGCCCCGCCACGCGGCGGGGGCTGCCCGGGCGAACGACAGCCCGGCGGCCGGATCTCTCAACGAACGCACACTCAAGAGTCCAGGCCCCTAGAGCCTTATGCCCCCGCGGAACAGGAGGGCATCGTTGGCAGCTGGGTTCCGCTCTCCGACCCCCCGAACGCGAGGCCGACGCCGAGCGTCCGGCCGCACTGGGCGCCGTCGTTCGTTGTTCCCGGGCCAACCCGGTCGTCGACGCACTTCCCGGCGTTGCTCACCAGCACCCGGGGCTCCTCCGGGCGTGGGCCACGCCCCCGAAGGGCTCCTTCCGTCCGCGCCCGGAGTTCGGATCCGGAAGACCCGGATCCCTCGCGTGCCATCTCGTAGCCTCAGCCCCCGGTCGAGGGTGACTCCGGCACATTCGGCCGCAAGCCCGCTACACCACCAATTTCCTTCCGACATCGCGCCCGGCCTCGTTCAGAACTTTTACGGTCAATAATTTTTTACGGTCGATAACTGTAGTTATCGAGCGCAAAATGTTTTGACGTATATCGTTATATCGGAGGCACTTATGCCGATTTCGGGCCCAGAAGTCGTGTCCGGCCCTACAAGTCCCGCCCCAAAAAAGTCACAAACCGGAGAACGCCTCGCCGCCTGCCTGAACGACACCGTCGGCGCCCTCAGCGGGAACACCGTGCGAGCCCTCAGAGCGGACTTGGAAGGATTCTCGGCATGGTGCACGGAGCGGCGACTCTCTCCGCTCCCCGCGCGCGCGGCCACGGTGGCGGCGTACGTCGATGCGATGGCGGGCGTCCGCGCCCCGGCCACCGTGCGCCGCTACGTCTTCAGCATCGCCACCGTGCATAAGGCGGCCGGGGAACGGAGCCCGCTCGAGCACGCCACGGTGCAGCGGGCCGTGCAGCGGATGCGCCGGCGCAAGGGGGCCCGGCAGACGCAGGTGCAGGGGCTGACCTGGGTCCTCCGCCAGCGCCTGATGGAGTCCGCGGGGGACCGGGCGATCGACGTGCGGAACCGTGCGATCCTGGCCGTCGCCTACGACGCCATGCTCCGCCGCTCGGAGCTGGTCGCGCTGCAAGTAGCTGATGTGACGACAGATAGGGGAGGCTCGGCCTCGCTCCTCGTACGCCGTGCGAAGACCGATCCAGAGGGCGGCGGCGCGATGCTGTACTTGCACTTCGACACCGTGAAGCTGGTCCGCGAGTGGCTGGGCGCGAGCGGGATCGGCGGCGGGCCGCTCTTCCGCTCGATGCGCAAGGACGGCATCGTGGGTGGGGCGCTCCCCGCAGGCCAAGTGCCGCGCATCTACAGGGCGATGGCCGCACGCGCCGGGCTCCCCCGGGAGATGGTGCGCCGGATCTCCGGGCACAGCCCCCGCGTGGGGGCGGCTCAGGACATGATCGCCTCGGGGATCGGGATCCCCGCGATCATGCAGGCCGGCCGCTGGAAGAGCGCCTCGATGGTGCAACGCTACGGCGAGCGGCTCCTCGCGAAGCGGAACGGCGCCGCCCAGCTCGCGCGGATCCAGAAGCGCAGCTGAGCCCCCGGGCGCCGAACGACCCCTTGGTCACAAGGACTTGCCAAGGATAGCGCTCGATAACTACAGCTATCGAGCGCTATCCTGGAGGCTAACCGATCATTTGTGAGTATAATGTGAGTACACGGGGCGTGTCTCATGGCCTGTTCGTGACTTCGCCCCCCAAACACAGTATCCTCCACTCCGCTGCGGAGCCCGGCCGGCTCCGCCTCACCCCGCAGAGGGAGTGGAGCAGTGAGCGATCGAGACCCGGCAGGGCCCGGGAGCGGGACCTCCGATGCCCGTATCTCGCGGCTGAGCGCGGCGATCCTCCGCATCAGCCAGAGCCTCGACCTGGCCACCGTGCTCGAGGAGGCCGCCGAAAGCGCCCGCGCGCTCACCGGCGCCCGCTCCGGCGTGATCACGACGATCGACGAACGGGGCGAGGTTCAGGACTTGGTCACGTCCGGCCTTCCTCCGGAGGAGTGCCGGAAGATGGTGGAGTGGCCCGACGGGCCGCGGCTCTTCGAGCACCTGCGGGACCTTCCGGCGCCGTTCCGGGTGGCGGATCTCCCCGGCTACCTTCGCTCGCTCGGCCTCTCGAACCCCTCGAGCTCGAAGACGCTGCAGGGAGCCTCGATGCACCACCGGGGCGAGCATCTCGGCAGCTTTTTCCTGGGCGACAAGGAGAACGGCGAGGCGTTCACGACCGAGGACGAGGAGATCCTCGTGCTCTTCGCCTCACAGGCCGCCGCGGCGATCGCGAACGCGAGGACGTACTGCGCCGTGGAGCGCGCGCGGGCCGACCTCGAAGCCCTGGTCGAGACCTCGCCGGTCGGGGTCGTGGTCCTGAACGCGGCTACGGGCCGTGCGGTCTCGCTCAACCGCGAGGCGAGGCGCATCGTCGAGGAGCTCCGTACTCCGGGCTGTCCCGCCGAACACCTCCTCGAGGTGATGACGTGCCGCTACGCCGACGGGCGGGAGTTCTCGCTGGAGGAGCTGCCCCTCTCCCGGCAGCTCGAGGGCGCCACGGCGATGCGCGCCGAGGAGATCGAGCTCTCGGTGCCCGACGGGCGGAGCGTCCGGACGCTAGTCAATGCCACGCCCATCCACTCGGACGACGGCGACCTCGTCTCGGTCGTCGTCACGATGCAGGACCTGGCCGGGCTCGAGGAGCTCGAGCGGCAGCGGGCGGAGTTCCTCGGGATGGTGAGCCACGAGCTCCGCGCGCCGCTCACCTCGATCAAGGGCTCGACGGCGACCGTGCTGGGTGCCTCCCCCGTCCCGCACCAGGCCGAGCTGCTCCAGTTCTTCCGCATCATCGACGGGCAGGCCGACCACATGAGGGGCCTCATCGCGAACCTCCTCGACGCCGGAAGCATCGAGGCAGGCACGCTCACCATCGCGCCCGAGCCCTCGAACGTCGCCGCGCTCGTGGACCGGGCCCGGACCACCTTCCTGAGCGGAGGCGGCCGGAACTCCGTCGTCATCGACCTCCCGCCGGATCTCCCGCGGGCGATGGCCGACCCGGAGCGCATCGTACAGGTGCTCAACAACCTCTTCTCGAACGCGGCCCGGCACTCTCCGCCCTCCTCGGCGATCCGCGTCGAGGCGGGGCACGAGGACGGCTACATCGAGCTCTCGGTCTCGGACCTGGGGCGGGGGATCCCACCCGACCGGCTCCCGCATCTCTTCCGCAAGCGCGCCAGGCTCGCCGGCGGCACCGGGCTCGGCCTCGCGATCTCGAAGGGCCTCGTCGAGGCGCACGGCGGGCGCATCCGCGCGGAGAGCGGAGGGGCAGGGCTCGGCGCCCGATTCACGTTCACGATCCCGGCGGCCGGGGACGCCGCCCCCGAGGCGGCCCCGCCCGGCGGCCCGCCGCGCCCACCCGGCGAGAGGGGGGAGAAGACGCGCGTCCTCGTGGTCGACGACGACCCGCAGACGCTCCGCTACGTGCGAGACACGCTCACCGACGCCAGCTACGCCCCGCTCGTCACGGGCGACCCGGACGGGCTCCCCGGAGTCATCCGCGCCGAGAAGCCCCACCTCGTCCTCCTCGACCTGATGCTCCCCGGAACGGACGGGATCGAGCTGATGAAGCACGTCCCGGAGCTCGCCGACCTCCCCGTCATCTTCATCTCCGGCTACGGGCGGGACGAGACGATCGTCAAGGCACTCGAGAGCGGAGCGGTCGACTACATCGTCAAGCCGTTCTCCCCCACCGAGCTCGTCGCGCGTGTCCACGCGGCACTCAGGCATCGGGCCAAAGCCGAGACGTTCGCACTCGGCGACCTCTTGATCGATTACGGCCGGCGCCGGATCACCGTGGCCGGCCGCTACGTCCCCCTCACCGCCACCGAGTTCGACATGCTGCGCGCCCTCTCGCTCCACGCAGGGCGGGTAGTGACCACCGAGACGCTACTCCGCCAGGTCTGGAGGCGCCGGGGAGCGGACGACAACGACCGCGTGCGAACCGTCGTCAAGAAGCTCCGCGCCAAGCTCGGCGACGACGCGGCCAACCCGGACTATATCTTCACCCACCACGGGGTCGGCTACCGCATCGGCGACACGGGTGAGGTGGGCGATCCGAATCTGGTGCATGGGCGCGTACACGGATATGGGCGTCGTTAACCTATGAACACGCTGCAACAGCCAGCGTGAGGAACTCAACTCAAGGCGGGTTGCTGACATGGGACCTGATACGACCTGAATTCCCTCCATTTGATGCCGTTTCCCCGCTATTTCAGCTCGGAGGAAGCAGATGTGGTCCAATGGCAAGAGCGGCAGATCGTGCAGTCCTGGTTCAACTTAGAAGATCACTTGCCGTGATTCACGCCATCTGTACTGTGCCGCGGCGGCCTAACCTGCTCGCAGCGTGCTGTAGGCTCAAGGGCTGCTCCTCTGGAACGCCGTTCACGGGTCTCCCTCGTTCGACGGCAGTGGGTTCGCTCGTCCTCAAGAAACCTCAGCACCCTTTGACAGCCGAGTATTACGGCCCATGACCATCTCTTGCCTGAAGTCCCTCTCTCGTGGTCTTGCTCTTATCTCGACAATCGTCTGGATTGCTGCCACTTGCGACAGTCCCCTGGCCCCCATGTCCTGCGGCGCGATCCCGCAGCAGACGATCACGGTCGGGGAGTCCGCATCCGTGAACGGCTGTTTCAACGATCCCAATGGGGACGAGCTTGCCTACCGGGTCTGGACCTCCGACGACGGTGTGGTGGAGGCTGTCGGGATGCATGGCGCCGTGACCGTGACCGCCGTGGGTCCAGGCAGCGCGCTGGTGACGATCCTCGCCACCTACGGCTCCGGTTTTGTGGCCGAGCAGAGCTTCACGGTTCTGGTGCCCAACCGGGCGCCGTTCGCGGTCGGCGAGATCGCGAACCGGGAAGTGGTGGTGGGGGACTCGGTGACGGTGGACGTGTCGGGCTACTTCAGCGAACCTGACGGGCAGCCGCTCAGCTACTCGGCGGCATCCGACGCCAGTGTTATCAGCGTCGCGGTTGTGGACGCCACGGTATCGGTCATGCCGGTGGCCAAGGCGAGCCGGACGGTGACGCTTACCGCCACGGATCCCGGGGGCCTGGTCGCAGTCCAGAGCTTCATGGTGACGGTGCCGAACCGGGCGCCGTTCGCGGAGGGATCGGTGTCCGAGCAGACCGTCGAGGTCGGGGACACGGCCTCGATGGACATTTCCGCCTACTTCGGGGATCTCGACGGAGACCCACTGACCTATGCGGCCGAGAGCAGCGATCCCGTGGTGCTTGCGGTCATGGTCACGGACGACATGGTGTCGGTCATGGCGGTCGCGAAGGGCGCGGCGAGCGTGAGGGTAACGGCCACCGACAATGACGGGCTGACGGCGGTCCAGAGCTTCATGGTGACCGTGCCGAACCGGGCGCCGTTCGCGGAGGGATCGGTGCCCGAGCAGACCGTCGAGGTCGGGGACACGGCCTCGATGGACATTTCCGCCTACTTCGGGGATCTCGACGGAGACCCACTGACCTATGCGGCCGAGAGCAGCGATCCCGCGGTGCTTGCGGTCATGGTCACGGACGACATGGTGTCGGTGATGGCGGTCGCGAAGGGCGCGGCGAGCGTAAGGGTAACGGCTACCGACACTGACGGGCTGACGGCGACACAGAGCTTTGCAGTGACGGTGCCCAACCGGCCCGCGCTTCCTCCCAACAGGCCGCCGATAGTCACTCGCCCCCCGCTCCCTCAGCAGGTTGCAGTTGGCGAGACCTTCGTGACGAATTTGGCTGTCCACTTCTCTGACCCGGAAGACGACGCGTTGACCTTTTCGGCGAGCAGTTCCGACCCCGAAACGGCTGTGGTCGAAGTCAAGGGCAATACGCTGGAGGTGCGAATGCTTGACGAAGGGGCCGCCGATATCCAGGTGACCGCCATCGATACGCGCGGGAATTCGGTGATCTACGAGTTCAGAATCTCCTCCATCCCGAACGATCCGTCACGAAGGGACCCACCCGTGGTCATCGCTAGGCTGCCGGACCGGACGCTCGCTCCGGGTGGGACGCTGACCGCCGACCTCGGCAACTACTTTCACGACCCCGACCCGCGAGACCGGTTGAGCTACCAGGCCACCAGTTCGAACGACGCAGTCGCCACGGCCACCATCTCCGGCAGCACACTCCATGTCACGGCGGTGGCCGCCGGGTCCGCGGCGGTGACGGTAACCGCGACGGATCCCGAATCCCTCGAGGCCTCGCTGTCCTTCGAGGTCACGGTCGAAGCCCAGGGATCCGACAACCGCCGTCCGAACGTGACCGAGGTGATCGCGTTCCAGAACATCCGGGTGCAAAAGGACTGGACCCTTGATCTCAGCGGCCACTTCAGCGATCCCGGACGGCGACGCGCTGACCTTCACGGCGGCGAGTTCGAGCCCCGCCAACGCAACGGCCGGAGCGTCGGGGACCGAGTTGACGGTAACCGGAGTCGCGGAGGGGACGACGACGATCACGGTCACCGCGACGGATGGCGGAGGGTTGTTCGCCAAGCAGAGTTTCGATGTCACCGTGTGGTCGGCCCAACAGCGCCCCAAGGCCGCGGGCGCCCTTGTCTAATCGAACGTTGGTCAGGGGCGCGGTGTTCAATTTTCATCCCCACTTCTATGACGACTACGACGGGACCAATCTCACATTCTCGGTGACGAGTTCCAACCCCGCGGTGGCCACGGTCGAGGAAGCGCGACAACGCGGTCTCAAATGGTTCGATATCACGGCCCCTCTCCGAGGGCGCCGCGACGATCTCGGTGTCGGCGACCGACAGCGACGGCCTCACAACCACGCTGTCGTTCACGGTCACGGTCGGAAACAATGCGCCGAGAGTGGCGCACAGAGTGCCGGCTACGTCGCTCCCGGTGGGTCAGGTCGAAACCCTGTCTGGTGGGCTGGTATTCGAGGATGCGGATGGGGGGGACGCACTGACATACCGCGCGACCTCGTCCAACGCCGCCATCGTCTCCGCCCGGGTCTGGCACAGCGGCAGTTACATCGTGGGAGACTACTTCGAGATCACGGCGAAAGCAGTCGGGGAAGCGACGGTTACACTTGGCGCGAGGGATCTGGGCGGTCTCTCGGCCGAGTGGTCGTTTGCGGTCACCGTAGACGACGACCAGCCTCCGTACGTGCAGAAAAAATTCCCGTCGGACACGGTCGATGTACTCAAGGGAGACACGCTGTCGTACGCGCTCGCGGACTACTTCGAGGACGCGGTGGATGGTGACGCCCTTACCTACTCAGCCAGTTCGAGCAACCGTCTGTATGTCTCTGTCGAGGTGTCCGATGGCACTCTCCACTGTGTCGCCCTACTGGGTTCGGGCCGCGCGCCCAGAATCACGGTGACCGCGGCGGACACCAATGGCAGGACCGTCTCCCAGTCGTTCCGGGTGCGCGATCAGCCCAGACCGTCGAGCTAGCTTGAGCGGCGGCGGCGGGCCTGTGCCGTTGTCCCATAGGGATTTGGGAAGACTGATCCCTGCTTCTGCCACGCCGTGCGGCGGATCCTCGAAGAGGCCGTGCGCGTGAACGATGCCCATTGACAGACGGCCTTCATCTGATCGAACAGCAGTTCCGACGGTACGCCGCCGAAATAGGTGAACGCCGCTTCCAGCCCCCGCATCACGACCGGCATCGTCTGACGTTCGTAGAACCTCAGCCACATCCGCCGCGAGTAGCCCAGCACCACGATCAGCGCATGCCGCTTGCCCCACGGCAGCCGGAAGTCCGCGAAATCCACTTGGCCCTGGCGGCCCGGAGGCGTCTCGAAACCTCCGGATCGGCTCCGCCTCTTCCCGCGGTCGGACCTCGCGCACGTAGCGCTTCACCTGACCGTAGCCGCCCCCATAGCCCGCCGCCTGTACCTCTTTGAACAGCCGCACGGCGCTCAGCTTCGGGTACGCCGCCAGGCGCGTGTCAATGATCCCTTTATAGGGGTCCAGCTTCGACGGCCGCCGCGGCCTGGGTCCGTATCTGACCGCCTTGCTGTCCGCACCACCGTAGGAGGGCGAGAGGCGGAAGGACACCTCCGAGGGTGGGCTGCTCTTGTCGGGGTATTCGCAGCGGACGGTGAGGCGGGGATTGAGCGGCGGTCTCCGGCCCATGCTCAGGCTTGCTGGTGGCCTGATACGTCGGCTGCCGTCCATTCAACCTTTAACGCCTCCAGTTGGCGTTTGGCCTCAGCCACGATTTCTTCCTCCGGCGGAGGCTTGTCACGGTCTTGCCTAGACGTGCGAACCACCTCGCTTTTGCGGAACTGAGCCGCCTCTGCGGCCATGGTGAAGTGAATCGCCGCGTCCTGCTCGTGAACAACGGAGGCGACCTCCTCGAGTGTTACCGAGAAGAACTCCCGCCGGAGGTTGATGAGGTTGAGGCGGCGGTCCGCGAATCGACGTTGAAGAACGTTCTCCAATCCGGGGCGTCGTGCGAAAAGATCATCGCGTGGACATCGAAGGGAAACGGGACGCTTGCGTCGCCAAGCTCCTTTACCCGGTCCACCGGATCGAGGCGACGGGTCATGCCGATCTTGTACGTACCCTCCCCAAAAGACCCAATATTTGAGATCACGTAGACATGCCCAGACCTGGTCATCTGGGCTCTCGAGATCGCTCTTTCTTTATTCGCGTGTGCCTCCGCCAGCCGTCGCTCTAGCTCGGCGATCTTCTCAGCGAGCTTCGCCTGCTTCGCCCCCTCGGCCTCAGCGATCTCTGCTCGGGCCTTCTCGAGGGCGTCGCTGTATCTCACCTCTTCCTTCTCTGCCGCTTGCTGGGCCTTTTCGAGTTCCTTCTCGGCCTGGGCCTCTTCCCTCATCTGCGCCCGGATCTCGCGTTGCTCTTCCTTTTCAGCCTGCTTCTTCTCCTCGAGTTCGTGCGCAAGGTGGAGTTCCTGGATCTTCAACCTCAGGTAACCGGGAGTGATGAAGCAACTTTGGGATTCGCCAAGCTTGTTGATGGCTACAAATGCCTTTTCGATACGCTCCTCCATCCGCACGACGTTGTTGTAGCGAACGTTCGAGATCGCTGATCCACCCTCACCGTTGAACGCACGAAGTTGAAGTCTAAGTTGCCGGTTGACCATCTGACGCCCCTTGGCCTTGCTCCCTTCGACCTGCCAGTCCACCGGACAGACGGCAGCTGCTTTTTCCCGGATCATTTGCTTCTGGGATTCACGGATCTCACGAATAGCGTCCTTGTATTCGTCGCTCGTCCCGAAATCGAACTCGGTTTCGTAGAGACCGAAGGACTGCATTTCGACAGTATCCCGAACTATATCTAGCTGCTTCGTGAGGTCTTCCAACTTAGATACAGTCTGGGTGAACTCTCCCTCCCAGCGGGAGCGTTGCGTGTTCACCTCCTGCACCAGGGCTTCCTTCTCTTTGGCCAACTTGTCGCGCTCGGCCTCGATGTCGAGGACGTCTTTGAATCGGACCCGGAGCTGCCGGTAGCTCCCCCAGTAACGCAGAGCAACGAAGGCGAGTATTCCAGCTATGACGGAGAGGGTGACAACTAGCTGCATCTCAGACATCAGGTTACCCCGGAATTTGAGGGGCTGACGTGGAAGTCAGTCACGGGATCTAGCATCCGCTAAGACATATCATTTTCGCCGCCGGGGGGGCGCGGCTGGTGAGTCCGCTACAGGGTGATTCTATGGCGGATTTCAGGCTAGGCGCCGGCCAGAGTCGGTTCTTAGTTCTAGGGGATCGTCGGCCATGCGGTGAAGCTAAGACTGATGATCGGCCGGTGCGATGGACGGCCTTGTCCACGGCAGCCTCGAAAGCGGCTCTCTCTGGGTCGTTGGGCTCCGGGATGGCGAACGGAGCCAAAGCCCGCAGTCTGTCACGGTGTTTCCGACTCATATTCAACTCCGTCGTCCACTCGCAGCCCATTCGATCAATTGCGCGGCCTGGGACTAGTTCGTTGGCTCGTCGTCCGGCCCGCCCCAACACTCGGACAGACGAGTTCTGAAGGCACTGTCCTTCCGCCACTAAGGAATGTCTCATAACGGACAGGTGTGATAGCCGTCACCGGAGTGTCCCGAAGGGCCGTGCCCTGCGTCTGCAACCTACTTCATCCGGATGAAAGACGTTGGGCCCGAGCGGGAGCGCGGCGCTATAGGACGGTGGTCGTCATCCCCGAGTTACATCTACTAGACGTCCTTCGTAGGTAGACGCGGCAGAGGACCGAGGTCCGGTCGCCTATACCGAGGTTGCTTAAGCAATCGCCGCAGCAGGTCTTCTAAGCTTCGTTCGAACTGTTCGTCGCTGCTGAAGTCGATGGCGTATCGAGACTTGAGGTAAGACGGGAGGGAACCCAGGAAATCTCCCGAGGAACTGCGTACAACTGGCACGAACTTCGTGGCCTTCTGCGGGTCGTAGAATTCGCCGGTGATGATGGTGCTTTCGACTCCAACCCCACCTTGACGCTCGTTCGCGCGCCGAGCATAGGCGGGCGTGCAGATCAGAAGGACATAGTCAGCCTCCCGAATTCCGGACTCCATGAACTTGTGAAGGTCATCACCGTAGTCAGGCAAGTCCCACACATCGATTAGGACATTGATCCCGCTCCGGATCAACTTTGCGGCCAGTTGGATTACCCACTCTCGGTGCTCCGAGCTGTCCCATGAGTAGGAAATGAAGAGAAGCGGGTTCGTGGCGCTCGGCTTGACCGCATCGGCTTGGGCCACGCCAGCTTGGTATCCCTTGTGGTGCAGAGTTCCAACGAAGTCGTAGGTTGTAGACAGTCCTTCCGTCTCGGCGAACTTGAGAATCGCCTCCAACACGGTCTTTGACAGATTTGGTGAGCCTACCAGGTCAGCTGTGAGCTCTTCCGGGTCGAAGGTGACGAGCGCGAGATCTCGACCTTGCTGGACGTAGCGGGTCACACTTGGTCGAAAGGACGAGGCGATGTGCACCTGGACGGAAGGCGTCTGCTTCTTGAAAGTGCGATACCGGTCGCGAGTTCGGGTAAGGTCCTTGAGTCCGACGGGGCGATCTCGAAGCCACGGATTGAACAAGACTCTGGTGCCCGAGTCCAACTCCTTCAGCAACAAGGCTCCAGATGAGCCAGTGTAGCCGTAGTAGCGATGAAGGACGCCATCTTTTTCGTCATCCAGGAACTCTGAGAATCGCTCCAGGAAGTCACCCGCGTCGTACATAGCTCGTCTCTCCGGGGGCCTCGTTTCTTGCTCCGGCTGATGGCCGATAACGGTGTCCAGGCGCTCCTGACGCGGACTGAGCGCAGCGAACGCAGTGTCCCGAGGGGGCGGGCCCGTTGGTCTCCACTTTAGTGCCTAAGCTGGCGAGCACCAGCCCCTGATGATCCGGTCGAGCTACGGCCGATTGAGGATATCCGGCCGTGTTCCCCGCCTACGCGGGGATGATCCGACATGAGAGGCACGTGCAAGTACTGCATCCACGTGTTCCCCGGAATCTGTGGGTTTCCGGATCCGGGTCCCAAGGGGTGTTCTTGGTTTGGGAGCAGGAGGTCCCCGGTTCGAATCCGGGCGCCCCGACTGATGTAAGTGGTTGTTAAGAAGAAGTTTACCGGCAGGATGGGAGCGGGACTAACCGCCGACTGCCTTGGCGCGTGCACGGTGCGTGCGCGGCAGGGAGTGATTCGCGGTGACGGGTCGGTGAGTCTGCGCTCTGGTCGACATGGGGCTCAGTTAGGCCGCACTAACGCTAGGCTACGCGGTCGCCGGGCGAATCGCGTCGAAGGGTCTGGCGCACTAAGTAGCTGCAAGAAGGAGCAGAAATGCCGGATGTCGTATCCAAGGTTAGCGGCGAACTCGGGCAGCCACAGCTCGAACCGGCTCTGGAAGGGGCCGCAGGCCTTCTCACGGGGCTCGTGGAGGAGGAGGCATACGTTGGCGACATCTATTCGCTGAGCTACGCCGATGCGCTCGTGCAGATCCACGACCATTACCGTGCGCGGGTTGGCGGCATCCCGGCGCTCTCGTTCCTCGTAGCAACCCGGGTTCACCCGGCAGAGACGATCGACATCCGTGAGGAGGATGCTTCTGTGCTTCTCCTGCGCGTGCTCGATCATGCCGATCTTCCCAACGCGGCGGAGGCACTCCGGGTGCGGGTCGAGACCGCCCAACGCGTGAGCGGTGAAATCGACAAACACTGGGACGATCGGTCGGTGATGGATGCGACAACCCACAACATCCTGAGTTATGCAGGCGTACGGTGCCGCGTCCTCGGGACGTTCTACGTCACGAACATCGGCTCGGGCGAGCAGCCGATGTTCGTACTCTCATTCGGTTCCGACATTAGCAACTACTACCCGAACAAGGGTCTCAAGGTATACAAGCCGCGGGGCGAGTTCCTTGAGCAGATCGTAAACTATCGAGACGCCGTCACGTACGGCGAACTCTCGGATGAAGCCGTCGTTATTGGGCGGGTACGGTACGCGTCCACCCATCGGCTCTTCCAGCAAGTGGCTCACGTGCCGGTCTCGATCATCCCGCGTGACCTCCTGGGTCAGAAGTCGGCACTCTTTGGTATGACACGCACGGGGAAATCGAACACGACCAAGGTGATGCTCAAGGCGATCTTCGAGCTTCGATGGCACCAAGACCCTTTACGGATCGGTCAGGTGGTCTTCGACCCGAATGGTGAATACGCCAACGAGAACACGCAGGATGCACAAGGAGCCGTGCCGACTGCGATCAAGAACGTGTGGGCTTCCGGCCCTCGGGAGCAACTCGAGACCCTTAAGGCGGACGTAGTCACGTATGGGATCACGCCGCACCCCAACGATCCCGATCGGCGATTGATGAAGCTGAACTTCTTTGTCAACGACAGCCTTGAGATTGGGAAGAGCATCATCGACACGGCGCTGGCGCCGGATCGGGGGGCGAAGTACATCGGCAACTTCTGCGACGCCCGCCTCGAAGCGCCGGACCCGAACGACCGCTCCGCGACCACGCGATTTTGGTAGACGACTTTTTCGGCACATGACCACCGTCTGCCGGTTGCTAGGCCCCTGGGAGAGGGTCAACTTTCAACTTCCAAGTACCCGTACTGGAACCGGAGCCCACAGATTCCCCAATGACTCCCAACACCGGCTATGCCGACGCTCTAGGCGGTGGGGCTCGCGACCTCTCCGCCGGAGTAGAGGACGACTTCCATCTGATCGACGATCCCCCGGAACAAGACGGAGGGCACCCCAGATCGATAGCAGCCGACGGCCCTGAATGCGACGAAGCGCCAGAGACAGACTTGGCGGAGCATGGCGGGGCAGCTCGATCGCGAAGTGCGGTAGGCTCTGCGGCCAGCGCGCTTAGGCGTGGTATGGCGGGTGTGGGCCAGATGGCCGGAGCCGTAGGTGATGGGGCGGCGGGTTCCGCAAAAGCAGTCGGAGGGCGGGTGAGCGATATGTCCGTACGAGTGGGACGCCTGACCTCCGATTCGCTCAGGAAGGTCCCGGTGCGACGCCTGTCCGAACCGGTGGCGTCAAAGGCGGCAAATCTTGGAAACGCCCTCCTCGCGACTGATGTCGCCGTGACGCTGGATCGGTGGACGCGGACCGCATTCGCGTCGGGTGGAGCCTCGCCCTACGACAAGGCGTTGGACCTGACATACAACACGCTGAAGCAATACGGCGGCGACCACCGCATCTTCGACGGCAGCCACGACCTCGTCGGGGCGTGGAAGACCATCGCGGAGGCAATGCCCGAAGAGGGGTGGCTTCCGCGGGGGGAAGGGTACGTCTCGGCAATATGGAAGGACATGGCCACACCCAACGGATTGCCGGTGGTCACCTGGGACAAGCAAGCCTTCGAAACCGTTGCGGGAGTCCTCAACGAGACCCTGGGATTGTCGCGAACCTGGGCAAAGGACATGGTCACCTTCACGGCCACGGAGTTCACCGGCGCGGTTCTGGGTGCCCTGGCGCTGGTTCTGAGCTGGAACAAGGCCGAGATCCGCCGATTCTCGGAGATCGTCGCGGGCCTTGGTCTGTCCGCACTTGTCGGCGCTAATCCTCTCATGGCCATGGTCACGATCGTCGGGCTCGCCAAGTGCTTCCACGAGGCCAGACATGGCGCGGGATTCAAGCGGGTCCTGAGCGGCGGCGGTCGTGGAATGGTCGGAGTGACAGCCCTGCTCGGCGCCTCGCGCCTGATGCCGGCACCCGCGTGGGTGACATTGATGCTGGGCGTAGTGAGCTATCTCGTGGCAGCCAGGCTCTATGACAAGGCGGAGCCCAAGGCCGAGGAAGTAACCCGAATCGTCCGCGACTGGTTCGGATCGCAGGAATGGACCGAATCTTGCTCCGAACTTGCCCGGAATACGTACCTGCGGGGGAAGGCCGTAGGTGGCAGCGTTGGTGAATCGGTGCTGGCCAGCGACGTGGCCAACACGGTGTCGGCGTGGTCACGCGCAAGCGCCGACGCGATCGAGAGCGGGTGGTCGACGGGGTACCGGAGCGCGATCCGTGTGGCTTGCGCCGCAGTGCCGCAATGGACGGCTGCTGGACGGTGATCCGCAATGGACGATAGGAGCGTTCCCGTTTCCTGATTGACCGTCAGCCGTTCTTCCTGCCGTCCACTCCATCGCTTACGGGCGTCGGCCGACCTCGGGGCTGCTGGCCGACGAGGCGAGCGGTGTGGGACGGATCTGGGGGCGCTATGGATTGACGGTACGCATAACTCGTTGCCGCATTGGTAGTTAGCGCTTCTCGTCAAAAGTGCGGGGAAGACCCGTACCCGGTTCCGGCCCCATTCGCCGGCGCTGTAGCTCCGCCGGCTTCGTTTCGTGCGTGCCATCATCCGATTCCTTTCTCGATGATGGGCTGCACGATCTGCGCATTTGAAACTTCGCGCAGACGAGCCTTCTCGGCTAGACGCGACTTGGCTGCTCCGGTCTTACGGGGCAGGTGCCTCAGGGCGACCCTGGCGCGCCGGGTCTTCCGGCGTTCGGGATCTTGCCGTCCCGGCTGAGGTGGTCCGTGGAGTAGCCGCTCTCCCTGGCGGCGTCGGTCAGCGTGAGAGTCGTCTCGTCTCTCTTGCGGAGTACGGCTTCGAGCTGTACTGCGCAGGCTTCCAGGGCCATGGCCGGAGTCTCGCCCCCGTACTGGCGGAGCGTCTTGGCCTGCCTCCGCCAGGTGTCGGGCAAGATCTCTATGGAAGTCCGGCCGGTCATGCGCGCGCTTTTCCCCGACGGTGCACGGCCGACTGCATCTCCGTGTTCATTCCCAGTCGCCCTCGGCGTCTCTCCTGAGCGCACCGGCGAGTCCCGGATCGCCCTCCCCGCGCCGTACGGAGCGCTCGACGAGATCGACGCATCTATTGACGTTCAGTAGAGCTCCATGAAAGCCCAAGAACACCTGATATACAAAGAGTTAGGAGATTCCCATACTCCGGAGTGGTCTCGTTTCATCCCTTGACAGCCGGTAGTTTTATGGGGCACTATTCCGGGGCAGACTACCGTATCCCTCAACCGGTGCCCCAACATGCCGCTGACCGATACCGCCATCCGAAAGGCCAAGCCCACCGAGAAGCCGCGCAAGCTCTACGACAGCCGCGGCCTGTACCTCGAGATCGCCCCGCGCGGCACCAAGGCCTGGCGCTTCAAGTACCGCTTCGCCGACAGGGAGAAGCGGATCTCCATGGGCATCTATCCCGAGGTCTCGCTGAAGCTCGCGCGGGAGCGGAGGGACGAGGCCCGCAAGCTTCTGGCCCGGGAGATCGACCCGAGCGCCTACCGGAAGGCACGCAAGCAGTCGAAGCGGCAGTGGGCCAGCAACAGCTTCGAGGCCGTGGCCACGGAATGGCTCGCGAAGCATTCGCCCAATTGGTCCGCCCGCTACGTCTGGCGGATCGAATGTGATCTGGGAAAGGATGTGTTCCCGTGGATCGGAGCGAATCCGGTCGCGGAACTCACGGCGCCGGAGCTGCTGGCCGCGCTGCGCCGCATCGAGGAACGCGGCCACCTGGACATGGCGCATCGCACGCTTCAGCTCTGTGGGCGGATCTTGCGCTACGCGGTGGCGACGGGCCGGGCCGAGCGGGACGTGTCGTGGGACCTGCGCGGGGCGTTTCCTCCGGTGAAGCGGAGGCACTTCGCGGCGATCACCGATCCGAAGGAAGTCGGCCCCTTGCTCCGGCTGTTGGACGGCTACGTGGGAACGCTTCCGGTACGCTGCGCCCTGCGTCTGGCGCCGTTGGTGTTCGTGCGCCCCGGAGAATTGCGCAAGGCCCAGTGGCCCGACATCGACCTGAACGGGGGAGAGTGGCGCTACACGGTGACGAAGACCGACACGCCGCATGTGGTGCCCCTGGCACGTCAGGCGGTCGAGATCCTTCGCGAGGTTCATAGCCTGACCGGACACGGCCGCTACGTCTTCCCGAATGTACGCTATCCGAGCCGGGAGCGGCCGATGAGCCGCGCCACACTGTGGGGCGCGTTCCGGGCGTTGGACATCCGGCGGGACCGGATGACGCCGCACGGCTTCCGGGCGATGGCGCGCACCATCCTGGACGAGGTGCTGGGCTTCCGGCCCGACTTCATCGAGCACCAGCTGGCCCACCGGGTCAGGGATCCCAACGGCCGGGCCTACAACCGGACGGCGTTCCTGCCCGAGCGTAGACACATGATGCAGGCTTGGGCCGACTATCTGGACCGGCTCAAGACCGGGGAAGAGATCGAGCCCGGAACTCTCGAACCGGGACTTTCCCTCATCCCAACGTCTCCGCGGGTCCGCGCCCGGTCCTCTGGGCTAGCGCGGACACACCGGCTGGACGGCTGGCGAACTGGCGATCCGCCGCCCCGCAGCGGCGCTGAACGGCCTTCCGGCACGGATACCTGATTCGGGAGCGACCCCGCCGGGGAGGGTGGCATGGGCGTGCACATGCCACCTTCCCCGATGCCGTACCAGGCATCCCGAAGGGGGGGTCGCTCCCGTCCACGGCCGCAAGTTCCGGATCGGCGTCGCTGCTCCGGCGGCCGTGGTGCAACCGCAACGCCGCCAGCGACATGCGGAATCGGCGGCGCGCACATCGGAAGGGCGTTCTCGTGTCCATCCACCCCCGATGTCTGATGGGCACTCGCGGATCAGCACTCGAAGCCGAACGCATCCTCGTCGAGCTTGAGGTCGCGGGCGTTGGCCTTCACGGTATCGACCACATCGTTCGGATAGCCGCGCTCCTCGGCGGTTCCTTCGATCTCGAGGGTCACCCGGACGTTCGAGTCCGGCCCGGTCTGGATCGACCGGAATGCTGGCGAAGAACCGTCTCGGCGACGGCTCCGGTGGCGTATCGTCGCGCTCTGGCGGTTTCGGGCCGGGGCCATCGGGTCCGTCCGGCACGGTCTCCTCGGTCTCCCGGGGCGGGACAGCTTCGCGGCGTACCAGAAGTCTAGTGCGGAGATCGGCCGTCAGCCCTTCGATCGCGCAGTCGCAGGTGCCGGTGTCCACGTCGAAGGCAGACGCATAGACGTACGGCTCGGCGAAGTCCGTGACGAGCAGTTGGAGCGCTCCATCGAGTGTCGCCTCGTCTCGAAGCCGCAGCATGTATACGTAGGAGGCGAACCAATCCCGGATGGTCTCGGTGGGGGTATGCGGCCGGTCCGCGGGCCAGACGGGCTCGAGGCTTCGCGCGAGGTTGTGGGGTCCCATCTCCGCGATGACGGTTCCGTCGCTTCCGGCCTTGTCCCAGACCGCCTCCGGGATGCTCTTCGCTCCGCCGCGGTTGATCAGCCGCGCCGAGTGCATGACGTAGCCGGCCCCTGCGTTCGCGGCGCCGTCTTCGGCTTCTGGCGCCGCCGGATGCAGCACGTGAACCCATGCGCTGCGAATGCTCCGCAGAAGGGCCTCGCGGCTACGCCGGGCTTGCGTTTCCGCATCGCTCGTCTGTGCCCGCGTCAGGTTGTCCCGCAGATCGGCGTCATTCAGGATCGATTGCCATGCACGTTCACGTTTCGCGTTCTGGCGGGCCGCGTCGATGTTCGTGATGTTCGGAGCGACGACCACCAGGGCGTTTCTGTATCTTCGCTGTCCACTGCCCCGGCGTTCGAGCGCCTCGCGGGCTGCGGCGACTTGGGGGCGATGCCCGGGTCGTGGGGTGCCGAGGTCGGGAGAATGACCAGCGCCGTGGCGCGGCGATCCCCTGGTCCATTGCTCTCGTCATCGGTCTCTGTCTCCTTGCTCTCGAGGCGGAATCCCGGAGCCGGCCGGTCCGGGAAGAATCGCGATCCCCGCTCGGGGCCTGGTCGTAGGCCTCCATGAACGCCATGACCTGGTCGACCGTCGCCAGCGTCGGCGAGCGGCCATCACGTAGCTGACGCACCAGGTTCGGATCGCCCACAGCCTGCCGACCCAGCGTCGTCGGCCCCATTCCCGTGCGGTCCAGGAACGCGTCCACGCGCGACATGAAATGCTCCGTCAGCGTCTCCATGCGGGGGACGGTGAAGGCGCTTTTGCAACAACGTCAATCCGTAGGAAACGACCTTACGCTCTTAGTGGATCCATTGGGAGCGAACCAGGAGAGCGGCGTTTCCGGCCGCTCTGCCAGCGGGGCGGGAGGGGGATCCCGAACGACCGCTCGAGGTGGGCAGAGCCTAGAATGCGGTGGGGCGAGGGGCGGGTATGGAGTTTAGCAACGATCTACGGCGACACAGAACTGAACGCAGACGGCGAGTGGGATCTGAGAGCTTTGCCGTACGAACTTGCGGAGAGTATTGGTCGTGCGTTCGGGCACACGGCTGGTCAACGGGAGAAGCCAACCCCGTCTGGGCGGTAAGAAGACATCCTCGCTGCAGGGCATACACCGAGACATCAAGGTGCTCAACCTGGCTGGCTGCGGTTCGAACTAGCCGTGACGCAGTGACCCCCGTAGTAATACCGGTCTCGTGGTCCGGCGCAGAGGTGGCTCTGTGTTCTCCGGCGGCTCGGTCTTTGACCGGAGTAGCAGACTCGCGCGACTTCCTCGCCGGGACAGGGAGTGTCGCCACCGGCGTGCAGCGGCATCTGCCGGACGCAGCAGGGACGTAGGTACTTATGGAGGGGAGTGGATGGTCAACGCAGCGGTGGTGCCGGAACTCGTGAAGGCAGGCAAGTCCTATGCACGAGATGTTAGCGCCCTGATCACGGCTGGGTCGACGACAGAAGCCAGCTACTACCCCGCCATCAAGGCGTTCGTCGCTGCAGCGCTCGCTGCTGAAGCCCTGCCATTCGACGTCCGGGTGAATACGAGCGAGCGAAAACCGGGGGGCGGTATCAATCTTCCGGACATCGCCCTATATGACGCTGGTGGCTTGTTCGTCGCAGTTTGCGGCGAGGTCAAGCTTCCCGATACGGAGCTTGAAGAGCTTGCCATGTCGACGGATGGCAAGGATCAGATCGGGCGTTACTTGGCTGCTACGCGGGCCGTGCTCCTCTCCAATGTGCGTGCGTTCGGCCTCGTGACTGTCAAGTCCGACTGGGACGGCAGCGGACCGGTACCACCCAGCGAGCGGCGTATCCAGCAAGTCGTGGACCTGTGGCCCTCAGCGACGGCGCTGAGGCAGAAGCAGCCGATCGGTCCAGCGGCGCTCGCAGCCTTCGTCGCACTAGTCGAAACGGCTGTGACGCGCTACGCGCCAATCGCCGAGCCGGAATCCCTCGCGCGCATTCTGGCGCGACAGGCAAAGCATGCGAAGGCTGACCTGCCGGCGAAATTCACCCGTGCCGTCCAGGGCCTCTTAGATGACTTCAGCGATGCACTGGGCGTGACATTTGAAGGCCCGGAGGGCGAGGAGTTCCTGCGCTCTTCCTTGATACAGACAGCCTTCTACGGCCTTTTCGCCGGTTGGGCGCTGTGGTGGCAGGGTGAGCGCGACCGGCCGTTTCGCTGGGAGGACTTGGCGGAGTACCTCAAGATTCCGTTCTTGGCCGGCTTGTTTCACGAATTTAGACATCCGTCGCGTATCAAAGAGCTCCGCCTCGCAAGGCATCTGGATATCGGGACCGAGACGCTGGCACGTGTCGACCCCGAGAGATTCTTCAAACGTTTCCGCCCGCCCACGCTTGACGAGGATAGGCAGGCAAGTTCGACGGCAATCATGTACTTCTACGAGCCCTTCCTCGAGGCGTTCGATCCGGATCTGCGGAAGGAGCTGGGCGTGTGGTACACTCCGACCCATGTCATCCGCTACCAAGTTTCCAAGATCGATCGCCTGTTGCGCGATGAGCTTGGCTGCAGTCGAGGATTTGCGGATGAGCGCGTGGTGGTTCTCGATCCGGCCTGTGGCACGGGCGCCTATCTCATCGAGGTTCTGCGCCACATGGCCAAGCAGCTTGCCGACGAAGGCGCGCAGGCCACGATGGCTGCGCAATTGCTCGATGCAATGTGTCGACGCTTCATCGGCTTCGAGATCCTCACCGCCCCTTTCGTGGTAGCGCAGCTGCAGCTGTATCTCCTGCTCTCCGAAGCCGGCGCGGAGCCGGACGCGAGCCAGCGACCTGCAATCTTCCTGACGAATGCTCTTACGGGCTGGCACGGGTCATCAGATCAGCGAAAGCTGAACTTCCCGGAGCTTCAAGAGGAGCATGACGCGGCATACGACGTCAAGCGCGATGCCAAGGTCATCGTTGTGCTGGGCAATCCTCCGTACAACCGCTTCGCTGGAGTACCGCTGGAAGAGGAAGCGGCGCTCGTCGATCACTACAAGGGGGTCACGAGGACCAGGGATGGCAAGCATATTGGCCCATCCGAACTATTCACTCGTTGGGGCGTTCGCAAGCAGCTGCTTGACGACCTGTATGTGCGCTTTTTGAGGCTTGCCGAGGTCCGCATCGGCGAGTGGGCAGAGTTTGGCGTTGTATCCTACATCTCGAATTCATCTTTCCTGACCGGGCGGTCGCATCCAATGATGCGCGAGTCCCTGTTGCGCAGTTTCGATGCCATTTGGGTTGACAACCTCAACGGCGACAAATACAAGACCGGCAAGGTCATCCCAGCCGGGCTGCCGGGTGAAGGTACATCGGATCAAAGCATCTTCACCACGGAACATGACTCGCGCGGCATCCAAGTCGGAACCTGCATCACGACCTATCTGAAGCGCAATGCGCGCACTAGGGAGACGCACACAATTGCCACGGTCAGTTTCCGCAATTTCTGGGGCCGTGCGGCCGATAAGAGGGACGCCCTTGTTGCGTCGTTGAATCTGGATTCGTGGTCGAGAGCGAAGAGCGCGGCGACCGCCCGGACACCTGCCGGGCCACGCCACTACGAGCAATTCGTCCCCACGGCCCCCACAGGCTGGCGCTTGATGCCCGCAAGCGGCAGCGGTTTCGAGGAGTGGCCGGGCTTTGACGATCTCTTTCCTGTTTCCTTTCAAGGCGTGAATCCCAATCGTGGTCTCAAAGGCAGTGTGATCGACACGGATCGCATGGCGCTTGAAGAGAGAATACGCGACTATTTTTCGACGTCCAGCTTCAAGGAACTCCAGAAGCGTCATCCGATTCTCTGCACTGAACGCGCGCGGTACAATCCCCAGAAGACGCGTGTAAAATTCTTGGTCGCGGGCGGATTTGACAGAAAGAAAATGTTGCCCTACGTCGTGTTTCCCTTCGATGTACGCTGGATCTACTACGAACGCGAGGGGAAGTTTCTCAACGAAAGTCGGTCTGCTCTTGGTGATCATTCGAAGGACAACGAATTTCTCGTAGGTGCTCCAAAGGCCCGGCGCGTATCGGAGAGCCGACCGCTCGTCCTGTCTTCGCTCTTCGACCTTCATGTGCACGATTGGGGTTCAGTGGGATTTCCCGCCGAGCTTAATCCCGATACAGGGATTGGAGGGTTGTTCACGCCCGATCCCGCAGACCTAAAGCGCAGAGCTAACCTAGCTGCAGGTGCCTGGGCCGTCCTAAGGGACTCCTGGAAAATGAAGGGGGATCTGACGGGGCCAGACGCAAAACGCCTGTGCCGATTGCTCTTCCGCTACTGTCTCGCAATCAGCCATGCGCCACAGTACGAGGCAGACCACAAGGATTCGCTGGCGCAAGATTGGCCGCATGTCCCGATCTGCAAGGACGCAGGTCGATTCGACGAGATCGCGGCGCTGGGGGAGCTGATCGCATCTTTGCTCGACCCTCAGATTGATGCCGGACCGGTTGTGCAGAACTTACTCGGGGACGACATGAAGGCTGTTGCGGTTGTCTGTCGAGTCGGGGGCGGCAGCATTAGGGAATCCGATCTTGTTGTCGAGTACAGCTATTTTGGTAGTGCTGTGGGGAAGTGGGAGCGAAGGATGCTGGCAGACGCTGAGCCAAGGCATCCCGAGTGGGGCGGGGTCACCGGCGATCTCTATCTCAGCGACGCGATTTTCCTGAAGCACGTCCCACAGGCTGTGTGGCAGTATGAAATGGGTGGCTATCCAGTGATAAAGAAGTGGCTAGGGAAGCTCTGAGCAAGGCCCTTCTGGGGGCGGTGCGAGACGGAGGGAGCCGGTTTCAGCGGTCTTGGGGGCGATGACGGGCTGAAAACGCGCCCAACCGGCATGTTCTGGCCGATGATCCCCTCGTTGCGCCCCGCGTGGGCGGATGTTTCCCGCGCCGGCCGCTCACGCCGTCGAATAGCGGCCCGCCACAAGCAGGTTCGCGAAGCCCAGGAGCAGCGCGATCCGTTCCATGTTCTTGGCCAGCCCGCGGTAGCGAACCTTCCGGTAACCGAAGCGGCGCTTCACATACAGGAACGGGTGCTCCACCTTTGCCCGCACCGAGGCCTTGTCCCGCTCGCGCAGCCACCGCGCCCCGCCCTGCTCCAGGAGCCGCCGCCGCCCCGGTCTCATCGCCACATGCCACTGCACCGGACGGCCTCCCGTGTCCACCCACTTCTCGATCCCCCGGTAGCCCGCGTCCGCCCACACCTCCTCCTCGCCGCCGTGAAGCAACGCCCCCGCCTCCCGAAGATCGTGCGTGTTCGCCGGCGTCGCCCGCACGCCATGCACCAGTCCCGTCTCCGCGTCCACCCCGATGTGCGCCTTCATCCCGAAGTGCCACTCGTTGCCCTTCCTCGTCTGATGCATCTCCGGATCCCGCGCCCCCTCCCGGTTCTTCGTCGATGACGGCGCCGCGATGATGCTCGCGTCCACGATCGTCCCCGCCCGCACCCGGTAGCCCCGCTCCGCCAGGTGCGCGTTGATCTCCTCGAACAAACCACGCCCCAGCCTGTGCCGCTCCAGCAGGTGCCGAAAGTTCAGAATCGTCGTCTCGTCCGGCAGCGGACCCGTCAAACGCAGCCCCGCGAACCGCCGCACCGACTCGATCTCGTACAGCATGTCCTCCATCCCCGGGTCGCTCAGGTTGTAGAACAGCTGCACGCAGTGAATCCTCAGCATCGCCGCCAACGGGTACGGCTGCCGCCCCCGCCCCGCCTTCGGATACAACGGCCGAATCCGCGCCTCCAGACGCTCCCACGGAATCAGCGCCTCCATCCGCTCCAGAAACAACTCCCGCCGCGTCCGCCGCTTCTTCCCCTCGTACTCCACATCCGCGAACGTCACCTGCTCCATCGTCCGCCTCCCCGATCGTCCCGCTCAGCCCTTGAACTCCCGCCCCGTAAATCTAATGTCCCAGGGACCGACTTATTCAGAGTATTCCTAGGTTACCGCGATGCCCGGCGCCGGGACGGAGCTCCTTTGACTCTTGGTGAACTCACACATTTACGCGGCATGGTCCATCGCCTCAGCGCGCTCCTCATGCTGCGACCAGTGCTGGACAATGCCTACGAAGAGGCAAGCACGGACGCCTGGTTACTCGATGAAATGACCGGCACGGTATCTGCCAAGTGAGCGACTTGATCTGACCCCCTAAAACGAGACCAAGTCCAGTTTTAGAATTCTGGACGGTTCGATGCCCGGCGCACACCGCCCGAAGCGGGACTAGATCGGGCGCATGTAGACCCCTTGGCGGATCCGCATGAGCCGGCCTGAACGGGCCAGGCGAGAGAGCGCCTGACCCACTGCGGCCCTTTGGCCGAGGTGAAGCAGGGCGGCCGGGCAGATCGGCGTGGCCTCCGGCATGGCCTCGGCGTGCTCCATGATCCGCTCGGGCAGACTCTTCATGGCTTTTCCCTCCGCGTCATGAATCGAGCAATCGATATCACGTCGTCCTCCTCGGAGCGACGCTCTCGAAGCCCCCGGATGCCCCGCAACCGAAGTCCGCCATTGCGGGTGGACGATGCCAAATGGGCCGTGTCCGGGCTGGCCTCCCTGTCGAACTCCATGCGCTTGACGGGGCCTCCGGCGAGCGCTGCGGGGGCGTCCTTCCATGCCGCTGGCGGCGCAACCGGACGGGTCAGTCGCCTTACTGGCTATCTCTATACGCTACAAGCATGTAGGACATTTCCTATGAGTTGACGGCCTTGAATATGTGACTTCACCGTTACTGGGCCATGGAGACGCTGGAGCAGCTTAGCCACCTTAGAGTGGCTCAAGCCAGCCCTGCGGACGCCTCCGAAACGCCTCTCCGGGCACCGCCCGAACCTGCGGACGAGGCCCTAACCGTCGGCCGCCAGATAGGCCGCCCAGTCGTCCATGAGCCGGTGCCGGAGCTCGAACAGGTCCGTGCGCCGACAAGTGGCCTCGACCTGGTTTCGGACCTGGTGGGCCGGTGAGGTGGCCCTACTGGCTCGGCCGGGGTGGAGGCGTCGGCCCAAGTCCGAGAGTATTGCCCGGGCCCGCTCCAGCTCCTGTAGGGTGCGGATAACCGCCCGCCCCCTCGACGGATCGAACTGCTATTCTACCTGGTGCTACCAGTTCGAGAGACCGTGCTGATCGCTCACTCGTCACCCGTGATGGCTGATGAGTGTCCGAGCCTAAGCCCCAACGATGTAGAAAGCGCGGTCATGGCTTCAGGAGCACGGGCAGGTGCATGAGCAGGAGGTGTAGAGAGCGGGCGTCGTGGATGCGGCGTCCTCGGTCCGATGGGCCAGGGTCGGGCGTGGGCAATCAGTCAGCAACATGGGGGGCAGGTGACAACGAATCTGAGCATCCGTGTACCGTGGCACGACTCCCAGTGGAACGGAACCGTGTGTCGTGATCCGGCAGCGAACTGCCACTGCATTGACTACAAGAACATCCTGCAGCAGAAGAAGGTCTCACGTGAGCTGCCCGCCCGCGGCAGCCCCTTCGCCAAGTTCCTCCCACCCTGCGCGAAAGAGTCTGGCGGCTTTCTCTCACCTGTGGATTGGCAGATGGAGCACCAGCATCCGTACACGGGGAGCGAGAAGGTCGCCGAGACCCACGGCCACCTGAAGAAGACCACTCGCCGCGTGCCCCGATTTGCCGCTCTGGGAGTTCCGTTCCGTTGGCTCAGGCGAGAGAACCTAGAGAGCTGGGTGGCTCCTCGCGTGCTCGGCATGCTCCCGCCGGAAATGGATCGCCCTCAGGGCTTCAAGACCGCGTGGGTGTTCAACCACGCTCTGCAGACGGCGATTCTGGATGCCTTCTACGAGTCTGTGGAGAAGGACACGTCCCTCGCCCTCTTCTATACAAAGGGCGCCCACCCCCTAGGGGACGACATCCCTCGCCTCGTTGTCGGAGTCGGTTCGATAGAGCGGATAGGGCAACTGACGTTCTACGATTCGACACACGGCTCAATGAGCGCCCACCCGATCTGGGAACGCGAGATCGCACACAGTCTGCGTCCGGGCGGTGAGGGGGGGCTCCTTGTTCCATTTAGTGACTACCTGACACCGACCGGCGATGAGGACGAGGACGCGAGGCGAGCCATCCTCGCTAAGCGCCTCGTCATCGAACCCGATCAAGACAGAATGGCCGAGTTCTCTTACCGGACGGAACACATCACACCCGACGCGACGATCGGCGTGCTCACGAAGGCCATCAAGGTCGCCCACCATCTCCGCGAAGATGGGATCGCGGAAGGATCCTGGGCAACAGCCGAAAAGTGGCTGAACGAGCGCCTGTCCGACACCTGGCGCTTGAGAGGTCCGAATCCGGGCGTCGGGGCTGTCCTGGAAACCATGGGTATGCGTATGGGAGTGAGCCTGGTGCAACTTGCGGCCTCGCGCGATCCCCAATTCGCCGCCGACCCGTGGGCTGCAGTGTCCCAACTGCTTGACGGAGTCACCCTTCCGCCCGACGGTCGCTTTCAGGCGGACATCGACGCCTTCGCCTCGCTGTGGGTCCATCACCAGGGCCAGCCCGAGCGCATGGAGTTGGCGAGGTGCCTGTCCCGCCTCGCCATTACTCCAGACCAGGCGTTGCGGTGGTGGGACAAGACCCGCAGAACCGAGACGGCAGGGTATGCTGTGTCCGATCGCGAGATCATCGACAACCCTTATGTCGTGGCTGAGCTCGATCGGGGGCGCCGAGACTCGTGGCCAGTGTCCTTTCCAACCGTCGACCTTGGGGCGCTGAGCGCGGGTGGACAGGCCAGCGTCCTCTCCCCGGCCGACAGACGGCGTCTTCGAGCAGCTTTGGTAGCGACACTCCGAAGGGCGGAAAACCAGGGAGACACCCTCCTCGGAGTCCCGGAGGCCCGCAGTAGGGCGGCCAAGATCCCCGTGGCTGAGCCGGTTGTCGTGCCCGATGGGTGGGCCAGTGCCGAAATCGACTTCCTCTCCGAGCGGGTCGTGGCGACTGACGGAGATCCGCGGTGGCTGCAGCTGATTGAGCGACGAGACGTCGCCGGCATGCTTCAACGAAAACTGTGGGCTCGAACAAGCAGGAAACTCCCCAGCCTCGGAGAGCAGTGGAGGGACATCTTGGTCGAGACGGTGGAGAGCACGCTAGCCGAGGGTGTCCGCTTCGATCCGAATGATCCGAGAACATCGGCCGCTCTGGATGAGCAAGCCGCTGCCATGGAGAGACTTACTACTCGGAAGGCCAGTGTGCTTGTCGGCCGAGCGGGCACCGGAAAGACAACTCTTCTGGGTGCGCTATCCCGTGGTACTTCCCAACAGGGTCGAGTCCTCTTCTTGGCTCCGACCGGAAAGGCCCGGGTTCGCCTCGAGTCGCGAGTTGCTGAAGGGATCGACGTCATGACCGTGGCGAAATTCCTTCATTCCCAGGGGCGGTATGACGGAAGCCGACAGGAGCCCATCATCGGACGGCCCTGTTACGATGGCCATGAGACCGTCGTCGTTGACGAGGCCTCGATGCTCACGGAGGACACTCTCGCGGCAGTCATTGGGACGTTTGGTGTCGGAGTGAAGCGTCTGATTCTCGTTGGCGACCCGGCCCAGCTACCTCCAATTGGAGCTGGAAGACCCTTCGCGGACCTGGTAGCTCATCTCGATCCCGCACATGTGAGCGAGGATGAGGATCTAGATGACCTTGAAGTCCGGCGGGGTGCACTGGCCAGGCTCACACATGAAGTCCGCACCGTGCGAGGCCAGCAGTCGGACACATTGCGGTTGGCAAGGTGGTTCACGGGCGATGAACTGAGCCCCGATGCCGAATCGATATTCGTGGACATGGTTGATCGAAAGGCTGAGCTGACGGACCTCGACGTCCGCTTCTGGTCCGACGCCCAAAGCCTTCATGACGGAATCACGGCCGCTCTGCAGGACCACCTTCAGATCGCAGATCAGGACGACCTCGAAGCCTTTAATCGGTCCTTCCTCATGGAGCCGTACAAGAGCGGCTGGGTGCCGAATGATCCCGCCGGTGCCGAACGGTGGCAGGTACTATCGCCAGTCAGGCGAGACGTTTGGGGCTGTGATGACCTAAACAAGTGGATTCAGTCGACCTGGCGGTCGAAGAAGCTCGAGCAAGCTCGCCGGTTCAACACCGCCGCGGGACCGCAAGAGATCATCAAGCATGACAAGGCCCAGGTTCAAGGGGTCGTCGCAACAGCACCGTGTTGAAGGGGGTTTTTGCGCCCCCGATTCCACTGGACAATAGATTGGCGAGGGCGACGGGGTCCAGACAGAGGGGGTTCTTGATCTCTCCAATTCCGAGGGAGTCAGAAGCGACCGAAGGTCGTGGAAGGCAGGAGATACCGGAGCTGTTGAGAACTCAGCGCAAGGTGGAGGTCCGGTTCAGCGATGTAAGAGATCTTCCAGGGTTTCCGCCGGGGTTTTCCAACCGAGGGTCTTGCGGGGGCGGCTGTTAAGAGCGGCCGCGACGGCGGCGAGATCGTCAGCGGTATGTTTGCTGAGGTCAGTGCCTTTGGGGAAGTACTGTCTCAACAAGCCGTTGGTGTTTTCGTTCGTGCCGCGCTGCCACGGGCTCTGTGGGTCGCAGAAGTAGACGGCCAGCCCAGTGTCGATGCGAAGCTGTGCGTGCTGATCCATCTCTGCTCCCTGGTCCCACGTCAGAGACCGGCGGAGTTGCTCGGGCAGGGTCGTGATCGACGAAGCGATCGCGTCCCGGACGGCTTCGGCGCCGTGCCCAGCCAACGCTGGCCCGTTCTTGGTCCTGGGCTCGTCGTGTCTGTGGAGGCGAGGGAGGTGGAGGAGCATGGTGAACCGGGAGGTTCGCTCGACCAGCGTTCCGATCGCCGAGCTGCTTAACCCCAGGATTAGGTCGCCTTCCCAGTGCCCAGGAACGGCGCGGTCGTCCGCCTCGGCCGGTCGCTCGCTGATCATGATCTCGGGGCGAACGAACGTCTTACCCCGTCTGCGGGCGCGAGCTCGAGGCACCCGTAGCGCGCGTCCCGTCCGAAGGCACGCCGTCAGCTCCCGACGCAGCGCACCGCGTCCCCGAACGTAGAGCGCCTGGTAAATGGCTTCGTGCGATATCCGCATGGACTCATCATCGGGGAAGTCGACCCGTAGCCTGTTGGCGATCTGCTCAGGACTCCACGAGGCCGCCCACCGCCGGTCTTGTCGGCGACCACGGCGACGCCCGACCCAGCGTACATTTGGGCCCGGCACGGCCGCCCCGTCTGGAGCCGCGATCAGGCCTCCGAGGCGATCCTGCACATACTGCCTCAGTTCGCCGTTCGCAGCGAGTTTGGCAACTTTCGGACGCTTCGCTCGCCGATCGGCATGCCATTGGGCGGTCGTGGCTCGATACTCGAGGTTTCCACTTCGCGTTGCTGCGTTCCGCCGCAGTTCTCGCGAGATCGTCGACGATGAGCGGCGCAACTGCCGGGCGATCTCACGTACGCCACAACCGCGGGCTTGAAGAACCGCAATCTCTTCTCGCTCGACGAACGATAGGTAGCGCCCCGACAGAGGACGAAGACTGAAAGGTGGCATGCCACCACATTGGCGAAACCAGCGCGCCCCAACAGCGGGAGACACGCCGGCTGCCACCGCCGACTCCTCGCTCGACAGCCCTCGAGCAACTTCTTCCCAAAACCTCTGCCGATGCTCCCGGCGCCCCAACGGGGGACGACCGGGTGAACCCATCGGCGGACGCAAAGCACGATCCGACCGTCGGCGCTTGCTTGCCGCCATCGCAACTCCTCCTCTTTCCTGAGGTGTTGCGACGACCTCTTGAATTCACCAGGTCATCCTCCTCGAAAATGGTGAGCGCGAGGGCTGGGATCGTGAGCGCGCAGAGAAGATCTCGGGATACCTGGCGAATGGCGAGGTAGCCCTAGTGAAGACGGTCAACAGGAATTGGAGCAACCTGCTTTTTGCCGGTCGGCCAGCCAGTCACACCTATGGCTTTCGTGAGTGGGACTTCGGTGACGGCGAATCACGCCGCACGGTCGTCGAGTTGGCATATGCGCTCACGGTGCATAAGGCGCAGGGGTCGGAATTCGGCGTGGCGATAGTCGTTCTCCCAAAGCATCGCATGGCCTATCGCGAGCTAGTCTACACAGCTCTAACGCGGGCAAGACAACAGCTAGTGCTGTTGGTCGAAGGAGACGGTGTAGGCGATCTCATTGGTCTGTCGAAGCCGACTGCTTCAGAGACCATCAAGAGGAACACCAACCTTTTCAGGGTGGCAGTTCGTGAGGGAGAGGATCGACCGCACGCGAGGCATCTTATTCATCGAGCGCCGGACGGGGAGTTGTTACGATCCAAGTCTGAGCTGCTCATCTACACGCGGTGCCTCGATGCAGGGCTCGAGCCCCAGTACGAACATCGGTATGAGCCAACCCCCGGGGATTGGAAATGGCCCGACTTTACGTTTCTCGATGATGCCGGAGACCCAATCATCTGGGAACACCTCGGGTTGATGGGGGACCCCCAGTACGCGTCGGAATGGGACAAGAAGCGAGAGTGGTATCTGAAGCACGGATTCGTGGAGGGTGAGAGCCTGTTCTCCACGGAGGAGCGCGGAGGTCTGGACGTGGACGATGTGAACGCGGTTATTGCTGAGCTTCGCCGGCGTGTCAGCTAGGCGCGGCGGGACCCACAATGGGTGGACATCCTGGGAGATCTGTCTTGGTCCAGGTCAAATGAACCAGGCAGTGCACTCCAGTACCGGGTGTAGTTTCAGAGGTTTGAACAGCCGGGAGTAATCGGCGTTGGCGGGACCACGTCCTGCCCCGCCTCACTCGGTAAGGTACGCCGCCCAGTCCGCTACCCGATCGCCTATAACTCGTATATGTAGTTGTGTTTATACCATAGGACTAGGCGTCTGGTCACCCTTGCGATCACCCTTTGGGAATCAAGACCGGGAATCCCTATCACTTCCAGAAGTGGTAAGCGTTCGGTCCGGGCGGGGCGGGTGTTGAGGAGTTCGCGGGGGGGGGGGTCGGAGAACAGGACGCCGACGCGAATGTTGCCATCAAGCCCCACGAGCCCACACCCGCCGAAGAGCAAACCGCCGAGCCCGAGGATCAGCAGCCTTCGGGTTTCCTCCATGACCCGACGCTGGCGCTCGAACAGGTCCGTGCACCTATAGGCTGCCTCGACACGGAAGCCTTCTAGCCCCCGAAGGTCAACGTAAACGTCTCAGAAATATCGTCGTCGCAGACCTGACCCCCGACCGTGGCGGCCAGCGATCCTGTGATGGCATTTAGAGATACGGCGATGTCCACATCGATGCCGCACGACCCGGATCGGTCGTCGGGTGTTTCCCAAAGCACGCTGCCTAAGATCATCCCTCGAATGTCCAGGCCGGTGGCCTCGTCTACCATCAGCGCAAGGTCAATGGTGACGTTCGGCTGTCCGTTCAGCGTGACCTCGAAGCCGGTTTCTTCGTCGATCGCCACGCAGCCCTGATGGACCGCAACCAGAGATAAGCTCACGCTGACATTGTCGGTCTCCGTGTCTCCGGCAATGTCGGCCGATCCACTTAAGCCCATGGATCCTCCGAGAGGACACGGCAGATCGACTGCTTCCACCTGCTGAGTGATGCTGAAGGGCGCTCTGGCGGGACTGGGCACCGGGAGGAGTTCAGGGGGGGCCATTTCCAAGACTGAATTGACTGAAGTCGTGGTTTGCCCGACGAGTATGGTGACGAGTGCTCTCGCTTCCTCTGCGCTCAGCATATCGTCAACACGGACTGGGTCGTTGTCGCCGCAAGCAACCATCGACACAGCCAGCAGGAGCCCTGTAAGACGTACCCGCATCCTGAACCTCCATGGAGAGTTGCGGAGAAGAAACCGAGGTCACGGAGAACCATCCCTACCCCGAAGAAATATGGCAGGAATTGCGCTCCCTGCAACGTCTGGCAACCCGTGGAAGAAATGGGTTTCCAGACCGCCGGGTGTGGAAGGTGACCGGCACCGAAGCCTGGCTGACCTTTTGCCTACGGCGGGTTTGTTGGCTTGAAGAGCCGGCACCATCACGGCTTGTCCGAACGCTTACTTAGAAGTGTAACTGTTCGGTCGTGCCGTGGTATTGACGTCCCGCGCTGGCCCTACGGCGTCCGCGCACAACGGCGGCCGACCGCCCGACGACCTGTCGCTCTGGTTGCCATGGTCGATGGGCGAGGACCGCAGACGCGACCCCATGGCGTCGACATTACCGGTCGGATCGAGTGCAGCCATTGACTTCACCGCTGGGGAAATGACGCTGCCGCGCGCACTGATCATCGGCCCGCCGACGCTCAACCGCAATCCCCTGTCCAGGGAATTCTGCCGGGGCTTCGGCTGGTTCAAGCCCGACAGCGGCCTGAAGGACACGATGGCCCGGGTGCCCATGCTCACCGACCGCCCCGCCACGGCTACGGAGCAGACTGGGGCAAGCTTGAGTGCTGCCTCCCGGATGATGATGGCGCGGGGAGAACGCTCGCGGTGCACCGTAACCGCCTGATTCAACCGCCCCTGCCGAATTGCTACAGCGATGGGGTCGGGCCACGCACGTTCGCGCAGGGTACCAAATCGACGCTAACTCCGACGCCATCCTCACGGCCCCGCCGAACGCTTACGAAGTGCAGAAGTGGGCCGGCGAGCAGGTGGACGGCTTTGTGACTACCCGTAGGACATCAGACGGTGGAATAGACGGGCGGTTGTACTTCGATGTGCCAGGGGAGAAGGATCTACAGTCGATGGCTCTCGAAGTGAAAGGGGGGGGAAGCATGTAGGCATCAGTGTCCTTCGGGAGTTGCGCGGAGTTCTCGAGGACGACCTGGCGCTCATGGCTGGCCTTATCGTCATGCTGTCATGCACCCACCGGGAGGACCGTCAAGCCGCCAGCTTCGGACGATTCAGAGCCAGCGTGTGCGATCTAGCAGGCTGCTGAAAAACGCACCGAAAACGATAGGTCCTTGGGAGGTCTGAGCATAAGATGGTGCAACCTCAGCCCAAGGAGCTTTCGATGCGCGGTGACGTGGAGCGGACGGAGGATCTGTTCAGCTATGTACCACTGGCGGATCGAGTCCCATCGGACCACCCGCTGCGCTCGATCCGGGCGTTCGTTGATCCGATTCTGCGCGAGCTGTCGCCCCGCTTCGACGCGATCTATGCCAAGACCGGCCGACCCTCGATCCCGCCGGAGCAGTTGCTGAAGGCGCTTCTGCTGCAGGTTCTGTATACGGTCAGGAGCGAGCGGATGCTGTGTGAGCAGCTCGAGTACAACCTGCTCTTCCGGTGGTTCGTCGGGCTGGGTTTGAACGAGCGGGCCTGGGTGCCCACCGTGTTCGCGAAGAACCGGGATCGGCTGCTGCGGGGCGACATCGCGGAGGCGTTCTTCCGGGCGGTGGTGCGAGAGGCCAGGCACCGCAATTGGCTGAGCGACGAGCATTTCACGGTGGATGGAACGCTGCTCGAGGCCTGGGCGAGCCAGAAGAGCCTCCGGCCGAAGGACGAGCTGCCACCGTCGGATGGGACCCGCAATCCGGACGTGAACTTCCGGGGCGAGAAGCGGAGCAACGAGACGCACCGCTCGACGACCGATCCGGACGCTCGCCTCGCCAAGAAGGCTCGAGGCAAGGAGTCGCAGCTTTCCTATCAGGCCAACGTGCTGATGGAAAACCGAAACGGGCTCATCGTCGATACCCAGCTTCTGCATTCGACGGGTACGGCTGAATGTGAGGCAGCCCTGGCGATGCTGGACCGACTGCCCAAAGGAAAGCGTCGGCGCACGCTGGGAGCCGACAAGGGCTACGACACCCGCACCTTCGTGGCGGGTGTGCGCGCCCGTGGCGTGACGCCTCACGTGGCGCAGAACACCGCGAACTGGCGCAGTGCCATCGATGGACGGACGACGCGTCATGGTGGCTACGCGGTGAGCCAGAAGAAGCGCAAGCTCGTCGAGCAGGGCTTCGGCTGGAAGAAGAGCGTCGGCCTCCTGAGAAAGCTCCGCCACCGCGGCATCGAGCGCGTAGAGTGGATCTACACGTTCACTTCTGCGGCCTTCAATCTCGTGCGGATGCGAGGTCTGCTGCTGGAAGCAGTGTCCCCGTGAGCGGCGAAACTGAGGGACCGAACCCGCTCGGAACCCTGCGATTCGGAGCCGCATGCATCCGCTCTGGACGGCGTTGGAACTCCTTGCCGTAGCTACGGCTACGCCGCGTCGTCCCGCCTTGCCAGAGCGGCGCCTCCGTCCCCTCGATAGCTACCAGACTTCTGAGACACCACACTAGGAGACATGACCAACGAGCAGACGATGACCCATCCGCGGGGCTGGACCGGGAAGGAAGGGATGGCAGGAACCCTTTTCTGCGGGACGGATGGCATGAATGACATCGCCGCGATCTTTGGCCGAATGGAGGCCAACTGTCCCGCCCCATCGTCCACTTCCAGAAAGCTGTGGCAATTGCGGCGAGCAACCACCATTCGGCCCGATAATGCACGCTCGGAGACGATGCTCGAGAAAGCCGTCGCCATGTTGGCCAAGAACGGGCACATGCCGGGATGGTTCAGTCAGTGTCCAACCACATCCGGGATCGGCGACTCTTCCAGGACCAGACATAACAACATCGACCTAGTGCGCTGGAGCGAAGCGGACCGGCATGCGCACCTCGTCGAACTTAAATGGGGAAGCGACAGTCCCTCCTCAGCGGTGAGACAGATTCTCCGCTACGGCGCGGCCTATGTCTTCTGCCGGTTGCACAGAAGCAGGCTGCCGATCCAGCGCCGTCCCGTGATGGATGCCCGCGATGTTACGCTTCTCGTCGTGGCGCCGGCATCTTACTGTAGGGAACCGAACCTGCCGCATTGCCTGTCCACGGCGCGCGAAGCTCTAAAGCGGTTCGACGTCGGATCGAGGATCGAGGGACTGTCGATGTCACTTGATGTGCGTGCCTTTCCCGAATGGTTCGATCGCCTACCCTTTTCCAGCGGTGCCCAAGTCTCGGCGAGCTGCGATCAGGCGGAACTGACCGAAACGGGCCGAAAGATTCGCGATGCCGTCGACGGGCTGACCTCCGTGTTCCCCGCACTGAACGGACAGGGGGAATGACCGGAAGGTTCTTGCCCGGCGTGCCGGGGTCGGAAATCGAGGCGATCTTCAACACGGCCGCCGGCAACGAAATTGCGACTGGGAAGTTCGATAGCCCGGAATCCTCTGCGGCCCTCGCCGCCAACGCCTTCGGTTTCTTTCTCCAGCGGGCGTCAGATTTGCCGGCGCTGCCGGGCTGTGGAAGCGAGACCTGGCCAGCCCTTTCGCTGATGCTCGAAGCCGATCTCCGCTTCCCGTGGAGCGGCGGGCGGCACCCCGTTCTCGATTGTCTCGTGCGGACGCCCTCCACGCTCATCGGCATCGAGTCTAAGCGGTTCGAGCCGTACCGTACCCGACACACCTCGCCGCTGAGCGATGCCTACTGGCGGCGGGTCTGGGGCGAACACATGAGCGGGTACGAAAGGGTTCGCGACAGTCTTAAAAGCGTGTCGGACCTCTTCGGCCATTTGGACGCGGCGCAGCTCTTCAAGCATGCCTTCGCACTCCGGACCGAGGTCCACAGAGAGAACAGGCATGGCGGCCTCACGCCCATTCTCTTCTATGTCTATGCGGAGCCAGAACGCTGGCCGGCGAACGGAAGGCCAGTGGATGAGCGTGCAAAGGCCCGGCACCGGGAGGAGATCGACCGTTTTGCGGTAGCCGTCGCCGGAGACGAAGTCGTCTTCGTGTCCTGTTCTTACAAGCGTCTCCTCAAGGCGTGGACAGACTGTGAGGATCGCAGCGTTCGCGCCCACGGGAATGCCGTGGCCGCACGCTTTTCGCCATGAAGGAACAGTGGGTTGCCTCGCTGGCCACCTGGCGGGCCGCAATGGCTCCTGTCGGACACAGGGTTTTTGAGGGTACGCCTGTGTACTGGGAAGGCCACATTTTGGGGTACCGGTCTGCTTGAACATAGATTACAGCCGTCAGTTTGATCGTCGCATGATCGGCCGGGTTTGCGATGGCGTTATGGCTCCTGCCCTTCAGTGACCTGCCCCCAAGAGCGGCACCACATCCTATGTTAGTCCCAGCACCTGTGGAGGGCCGTGAAGGACGGGCATCCTCAGGAACCAGGGCGACGGCTTAATCGCCTCAGGGGCCGGGGGAAAGCCGCCGCAGGCGCTGTGGGGTCGGACGGTATTGTACTCGCGCCTCCATTGCTCGACCAGCACGGCCGCCTTCGCCAACGAGTAGAAGATCTCCCCGTTCAAGAGCTCGTCGGAACCTTCCTTGGTCGGCTCAGGTATTATGCAATAATCCAAGCCAGTCGGCTAAAATATTTTTTGCCCGTTCTGAGATCTGTTTACGTCTCGGACCGGGCCTTTCTTGTATCGGAGGGGCACCGTGAAAATGGAATACGTAACGCCAGAACGGCTCCTAGAAGTCTTGAACGAGAAACTGTACGAGCTGGAGGCATGCCCGGACTGGAAGTTTCGGAGGCCCCCGCACGGCCCGAAGAAACCAGACGCAAACGGATGTAACTGGTCAGACATTGTGGACATAGAGGGACCATGCAGGGAGTGTGGCCCTGAACCGGTCCCGGTTTCCTGGACAAGTGGGCGGCGTAATCAGGCCGCCATGCGGGTGAGCTGCTCGCGGACCTCGGCCGGGGTCTTGTGGCCGTGCCGCTCGATGAGCCAACCGCGGTTGTAACGCTCGATGAAACCTCCGATCACCGTCCTCGCCTCCTCCAGGCTCTCAAAGTCGTGCAGGTAGAGGCACTCTTCCTTCAACGTCCTGATGAACCGCTCGATCAGGCCGTTGCACTCGGGCTCGCCGACGTAGGAGGCCGTCGAGCGGATGCCGAGCCAGGCGAGTTCGCCCTGGAACTGGTGTGCGGTGTACTGGGCACCCCAGTCGTGTCGTAGCCCGAGGCCGAGCGCGATCTTCGGAGCGTAGCCGTCCATGTAGGTCCTCACACCCTGACGGATCGGCTCGAGCGCCGCCCACCGGTCACCCTTCTTCGCGACGTGCCAGCCGACGACATCGCTCACGCAGTGGTCGACGGCCCCGAAGAACCAGCACCAGCCGTCGGCCTTCGTATAGAATCTGGTCGCATCCGTGCCCCACAGCTCGTTGGGCGTGTCCGTCGTGATTCGGCCGCTGTGGCTGCGGTCGCCCCGGGGATGCCTTCCCTTACGCACCGGCGCCAGGAGTCGGTTCTCTCGCATGAGCCTCAGCACCCTGTTCTTGCCCACCCAGATCCCCTTGGGCCGCAGCCGTACCCTCACCTTCCGGTGCCCCTCGCCGAGGAAGTCGCTCTCCTCGAGTACCTGCCGGATCTCTTCCACCAAGGCCTCGTCGCTCAGCTCCGTTTTGGGGCCCCGCTTCTTCGGCTCCCTCGACTCATCGTTGCCTCGCTCCTCAGCCTGGTAGACCGTCGAGCGAGCGATGCTCCAGACCTCGCAGATCATCGTCAGCGGGTAGCGCCGTCCCGTCGCCGGACTCATTCGCTGCCGCGCTTCAAGAGCTTCTTCAGGTCGTCCCCGTAGCCCCTTTTTTCGAGGAGCTCGCTCGCGAGCTCCATCCGCATCGTCACCTCGCCCAGCTTCGCCCGGGTCCGGATCAGCTCACGTTCCCCGGGGTCGCGGCTACGGCGTTTCAGACCTTGCTGACCTCCCTCCAGGAACACGCGCCGCCATTCCTCGAGCTCCGCAGGCGAGACCTGGACCTCACGGCTCACTTCGCCCAGGTCCTCCCCGCGTAGCAGTCGCAGCACCACCTCCGTCTTCTGCCCCGCGCTCCAACGCTCGGGCAGCTCCGCCCTTCCTTCACGACCTTCGGTCGCTTTCGACTCCCCAGGCTTGGGAGACATCAAAACACCCCCTCTCTCTGGACCCCGTCGTCGCTGCCAATCTACTGTCCAGAGAAATCGGGGGCGCTAAAGCCCTACCCTACGGCGTGTCATCTCGTGGGCTCGCGAGCGATACAACTTGCTCCCGCGCGCCTAGGTCGACCAATTTATGGGTTAGCCAACTATATTATTGCCTAAATTAGAGTGTCAACGATGGCACCGCCCGCCGAATATCTCACGCGGAGGCTCTGGCAGTCCGTGGGGATGTCGAGCATTGGACATACCCTCGCCCGGGCAGTGAAGTTGAGTACGTGATCGACAAGAACCTCTAGACATGCGGAGAGCGGTGACCCCCAACGAGTTCACCGGCCCGTGCCGACCGCGCCGCAAGCCAACTCCGGCGGAGGCCGACCACGGGGCGACCACCACTGCTTCGAGGGCAAACGATAGTTTCGGTGGACTATGAATCATCGGGGTATTCGCGCTGGGCGACGGAATGCGGTGTCTGGAACGGCGTACGGAGTCGACGGGTGCCGCGCGGGTTGGTTTTACTTCGCCCTGGCACGTTCCGAAGAACCGGCATGGGGCATAGTCGAAGCTATCGAGGAGTTGGTTTCCAGCGTAGACGATTCGGACCACATGTTCGTTGACATCCCGATCGGACTCCCGGACGGCCCGGAGGGACGCCGGTGCGATACGGAGGCGCGCGGGAGGCTGAGAGCGCCTCGCGCGAGCAGCGTGTTCCCGGTGCCGGTGCGCACGGCGCTATTTGTGGCGACGTATGAGGAGGCGAGCCGAGTCAACCGGGAGGCAAGCGGAAAGGGGCTGACACGGCAGACCTTCGCGATCCTGCGGAAGATCAGGGAAGTGGACCGGCTGCTACGTCGGAGCGAGAAGGCACGGCGCATCGTGCGAGAGATCCACCCTGAGATCTGCTTCTGGGCGCTTGCAGGAGGTAGCCCAATGGGACACAGCAAGAAGCAGGGTGCCGGTTTCTACGAAAGGCTTGCGTTGCTGAAGGGCTTCCACCCATCCGTTGGTGGGGACTTCGTCCAGATTCGAGCCGAATTACGATGCTGGGACTTGGCCGACGATGACATACTCGACGCCATGGCTGCGGCCATAACTGCCTCGGCCGATCCGGGAGCGCTTCAGACTCTGCCCAAACACCCGGCCACGGACTCCGTCGGTCTCCCGATGGAGATGGTGTATGCGGCGACGTCTCGTTAGCGACATGAAGCCAACGGGGCGTGAGCGCCGATACCGCGTTGCGGCTGGCCAGGTACTTCGGGACGACGCCGCAACTCTGGTTGCGTCTGCAGAAGACCTGGGAGCTTCGCCGAACGAAGATCGAGGCGAGTCGTGAGATCGCCGAGCAGGTCACGTCCCGGCACGTGGTGGTGTAGAGGAGGCGTGACGAATCCCCGTCCCCGAGCCTCTGGCACCCGCGGGGCCGAGACGATGGCTCCGCTATGCTGGATCGCAATGGACGCTGATGGCGAGCGCTGGATGCGGGTACGATTATGGGGCAACTCTGGGGGTAGAATACAGATATCCCTAGCAGATGGGCTTTTAGCCACAACGACTTACGGTCTCTTTATATAGGCGAGATCGACCCGGCGGGCCGAGGTCGGCGAGTCCTGCAGCGCAGGCGACGCCGTAGATGGCGGCTGCGAGCGCCAGCGCGGCGTGCAGGCCGAGTCGTGCAGCGGTAGATGTCCCGAAGCGTGACCCAGCCCCCGGAAAGAGCCGGTGTAGTTCTATGATCCAGCGCACCAGGTTCGTGTAGGCCTGCTGCCAGAACGGAAGGCGCATCTGGAACGACCTGATCGTCCAACCAGATCCGATAGAGCACATAAATGTCCTGTATATATTGAATTATTGCGACGCATGAGGATATATCCTGTCCCGTACCGAGTCGTGCCATACCCTTGCATCCGCCAAGTTGTGGCTGATATATTGGTAGGTATGACACTCTCGAAGCGACTCCCGCAACGCAAGCCGCGCGGCCAGCATCCCCAGAACGCGCTCACGCCCGCCTTCGTCCGCAACGTGAGCCAGGCCGGGCGCTATTGCGACGGCCACGGTCTCTATCTCGATGTCCGGCCCACGGGTAGCCGGGGCTGGATCCAGCGCCTCACGATCCGGGGCCGCCGAACCGAGCTCGGGCTCGGCGGATACCCCCTGGTCTCGCTGAAGGAAGCGCGCGAGAAGGCGTTCGCGAACCGGAAGCTGGCCCGCGACGATGGCGACCCCCTGGCCGAGCAGCGGCGGGCCGAGTCGACGCCCACCTTCGCGGAGGCGGCGCGGCAGGTCTGGAACCAACTGCGGCCGGGCTGGCGCTCCCCCGAGCATGCGCAGCTATGGCTGAGCAGCCTGGAGCGATATGCCTTTCCCCGCATCGGCGAGATGCCGGTCTCGAAGGTTACGAGCGCCGACCTGATCGGGGTCCTGGCCCCGATCTGGCACGACAAAGCGTCCACCGCCCGAAAGCTGCGCCAGCGCATCCGCGCGGTCATGGAGTGGGCGGTGGCGATGGACCTTCGGCCCGACAACCCGTGCAGCCGGATCGGCCCGGTTCTCGGAGCGCAGGGGAAGGTCGTGCGGCACATGCGGGCGTTGTCCCACGGCGAGGTGGCGTCCGCCATCGAGAAGGTGCGGGCGTCGACCTCGGGGCCGGTCGTGAAGCTGGCGTTCGAGTTCGTGGTGCTGACGGCGACGCGCTCCGGCGAGGTCCGGGGGGCCGTATGGACGGAGATCGACCGGGAAGAGGGCGTGTGGACCATCCCGGCCCCGCGCACGAAGGGGAATCGCGAGCACCGGGTCCCGGTCAGTCGTCGTGCGCTGGAGATTCTCGAGGAGGCGCGCACGCTCGGTCGCGGCAGCATGCTGGTGTTTCCGAGCGTGCGCGGAAAGCCGCTCGGCGTCACCGCGTTGTCCAGACTGCTCAAGACCCTGAGGATCGCAGCCGTGCCGCACGGCTTCAGGTCGAGCTTCCGGGACTGGGCGGCCGAGGAGACGGACCACCCCCGCGAGGTGGCGGAAGCTGCGCTGGCCCATGTGGTCCGGAACCCGATCGAGGCGGCCTATCGTCGCACCGATCTGTTCGAGCGGCGGCGGCGGCTGATGGCAGACTGGGCGGCCTATCTAGCCGGTGAGACTCAAAAACCGGAGAACACACCGAGCCGCCGATGAGTCACTGAACTCTTAACGGGCGCTCGACAGTCTTCCCGCACGTTAACGGCCTACGTCGATACCGTTGTCCTCTCGTTTGGACGAACCTCGACCGGCTTCTGAGCAATGCCCGCCCGACTGCACTCGAGGGCGCTTCCATGAGCAGCCATACGACTCGACCGAGGCTCCCTCCACCTGTATATCTTCTACATCAACCCACGATCCAGCGCCGCTGACCCTTGATTCGGGTGCTCCCATTCATGTCCCTGGTCCCAGCCTACTTCCTCGATTCGGTCGCGGCCATCGGCGAACCCGGTGAGCACGCCTCGATCAACTACGTCGCCACCGCCTTCCTTTGCGGGCACCCCGCATCGACTCAGACCTCCAAGAAACACTCCTACTGGACCTTCGTGGTCACGAACCGACACGTTGTAAGAGCCGAACGCCAGCTTTGGATCCGGTTTCGTGCGCCTGCAACCGGTCAAGATGCCCCGCCGTTTCCCATCCCCGTTGGAGAGTCCCCCCCCCCCGATCCCTGGATATTCCACCCGGATCCGAGCATCGATCTAGCTGTTCTGCCGCTTGACGCCGTTCCCATGCCACCCGAGTTCCAGCCTAGCCGCTTTCTCACGCTTGATCGGCACGCGATCGCACGCGAAGAACTTCGATCGAGCGAGTGCAACGAAGGAAACGAGGTCTTCATCTTGGGATTCCCGATGGGAATTGCTGGCGCCTCACAGAATGACGTCATAGTTCGCCACGGAATCATCGCGCGTATTCAGAACTGGTACGATGGCCGCTCCAAGGATTTCCTTATCGACTCGTCCATCTATCCTGGCAACAGCGGTGGACCGGTAGTGCTCAAACCGGTACTGTGGTCTGCCAGCCACAAGCCCAAAATCAGCCACGCTCGTTTGCTGGGTCTTGTCGCAGCCTACCTTCCATACCAGGATGTCGCCATAAGCCGCCAGACCGGAAGGATGCGCCTCGTGTCGGAAGAAAACTCCGGCTTGGCTCAAGTAGTCCCCATCGATGCCGTCGTCGAGCTAACTTCGGTCATCGCTGAAGTCTTCGATGAGTCCCCGGGAAGTGTCGTCACTCTTGAGGCGATTAGAGCCGCTGTGGACGTTCTCGCTCCCAGCCAATGAGCGGGGTAACACTCAACGGCCCCTGCGCGCGCGCCGGGGGCGTCGCAGGGGGCACGCAATGCGACAAGCCCAAAGGAAAGCAACTGCGCCGGATGTTTCCGGAAGCACGGGATCGCGGCTTTGCCGCGCGATTTTCGCTCGATTCCGGGACTGGGCGGCCGAAGAGGCGATCATCCGCGCGAGGTCATCGAGGCAGCCCTCGCGCATGTGGTCCAGAACAGGGTCGAGGCGGCCTACATGCGCTCGGACCTGTTCGAGCGCCGGCGTCGGCTCATGGGCGACTGGGCCGAGTATCTGGCCGCCGAGCGTCGAGACCCGGAGGCCGCGCCGAACCGCCGAAAGACGGATCCTTGAGCGCCGCGCGCTTCCGCTGCCGGGAACCATCAGCGGCTCGGACCATGATCGCGCGTTTGGCCCCGCCGGCGCATCACCTCCAGCGCCCGCGCAACGTCGCGGCGAGCGTCCCGTAGTCCCGGGCCAAGCGTGTCATTTGCCCGGTGAGCTGCTCGACTTGCCGCCGCAAGGTTTCGCTCTGTTCGGCCTGCCGCTCGACCCGCTGCTGCAAGGCTTCGACCTGCTCGCAGTGCCGCCGCTGCTCCATCTCGTACTGCGCGGACAACCTCTCCAAGGCCACCGTCAACTGCCGTTCTAACGATGGAGTGGACGCCCCCTCCCGGCGGCATCGCAATGTGCCAAGATGGTATTTCGCACTTACCGACCATCTGAGGGAGGAGGCATCCAATGGACGAGGTTAGCATCATCGGAATCGATCTGGCAAAGCGTAGCTTTCAGGTACACGGGGCGAGTGCGGACGGGTCGGTGGCGTACCGCAGGAAGCTGAGCCGCGGGAGGCTGCTGAGTTTTCTCGCCTCGCAGCCCCCTTGCACGGTGGCGATGGAGGCGTGCGCCAGCGCCCACTACTGGGGCCGGGAGATCGAGGCGCTCGGTCACGAGGTGAGGCTGATTCCGCCGATCTACGTGAAGCCCTTCGTCAAGAGGTACAAGAACGACACGGCGGACGCGGAGGCGATCACGGAAGCCGCGCAGCGTCCGACCATGCACTTCGTGGCGGTCAAGACCGAAGCGCAGCAGGCTCAGGGGATGCTCTTTCGCACGCGTGACCTGCTGGTGCGCCAGCGCACGCAGACGATCAATGCGCTTCGGGGTCACTTCGCGGAGTACGGGGTTGTTGCTCCGCAGGGCAAGGCCCGGATCAGGCAACTGGCCCGGGTGCTCGAAGACGGGGACTGTGGCCTGCCGGAGGCTTGGCTAGGATCCGGGGCGTGCCGCGGTTGGATGAACTGGTGTAGATAGGATGTGTTCGGCCAATCGCGACTTAACTCAAGGCTGGTTGCTGACAGGGGACCTGATACTACCCGAGGGTCCCGCCATTTAGTGGCATTTCCCCGCTGTTTCAGTACGGTGGGGTCAGATATCGTTGAACGGCAAGTGCGGCAGATCGTGCAGTCCTAGTTTGATTTAGACGATTTCTTGCCGTAATTCATATCCTCCGGCGTACGCCTTACAAGCAGGAGGTCGGCGGTTCGAATCCGTCAGCGCCCATATCTGTAACTATAAGAGCTACAGTAGGTTAGGAGATCATTTCGGTTCCGGTCGTAAGGCCATAGCGCCAGAAAGTCTCAGTTAAGTCTCAGGCCCGAGCCACTTCGGGGGCCTATTCACACCACCGGCATGTCCTCGCGGGCGCGCGCTACGTTCTGGCTGTGTGGGTTAGGGGGGCCCAGGGGCCGCCACCCGAAGGCGACGGCCCCCATCTGCGTCTTTCTTTTCTCCCCTACAAATCGACGTTGGACTCAATCCGCCTACGGCGGATAGGCACGGCAACCTCGCTCTGATCTCCTTGAAGAAGCACATCGCGGTATTCGATCCTCTCCTGTACGAACCCACTTTTCCAGGAGGGAATCATGACACCCCTGCGCAAACGCATGATCGAGGATCTCAGGCTCCGCGGCTACGCCGAACGCACCGTCGAGGCCTACACCCAGGCCGTGGTCCACCTGGCCCGCTTCTTCGGCCAGTCCCCGGACCGGCTGACGGAGGAGCAGGTCCGCCACTATCTCGTCCACCTCACCACCGTCAAGAAGGTGGCTCGCGGGACCCACACCATCGCGCTCTGCGGCATCAAGTTCTTCTACGAACAGACGCTGGGACGAAAATGGACCGTCCTGGATGTCGCCCGGCCCAAGAAGGAGAAGAAGCTCCCCGTCGTGCTCAGCCGCGACGAGGTCTGGGAAATCCTCGACAGCGTCCGCAGCCCCATCTACCGCGTCTGCCTCATCACCATCTACTCGTGCGGCCTGCGCCTCTTGGAAGGCGCTCACCTCCAAGTCACCAACGTCGACGGCGCTCGCAAGATGCTCCACGTGACGGGCAAGGGCGCCAAGGACCGCTGCGTTCCTCTGCCCGACGCCACCCTCCAGCTCCTGCGTGAGCACTGGCGCACCCACCGCCACCCCCTCTGCCTCTTCCCGGCTACCCGCCAGCCCAGCCAGCCTGCCTCCGAGGCTGCCGTCCGCCCGATCCGCCGCGATAGCCTACAGAAAGCCTTCCAGCGGGCCTTGAAACAGAGCGGCGTCCATAAACGCGCCCACGTCCATTCGCTGAGGCATTCCTACGCCACCCACCTCCTCGAAGCTGGCGTCCAACTCCGGCTGATCCAGGAGTATCTCGGCCATTCCAGCCCGCGTACCACCGCGATCTACACCCACCTCACCCGCGTAATCCGCGACGACGCCCTCGATCCCATCAACCGCCTCGGGCAGCGCATCTGACGCCACACCACACGCATCGTGGTAGAACTGGCCGACATCTTCCAGCAGGCCAGCCCGGATCTCCGGCATGCCTTCCCAGGGCAAATGCTGCCGTCCCACCTCCGGGCCATGAACGACATCGCCCTCTGCCGTACCCCCGCCCTCGGCGGCTCCGTCTATGCCTGTGACGACTGTGGCGCCCTCGACTACTCCTATCACTCATGCCGCAACCGG
>CBDEGT010000001.1:327500-903096 GCA_965237965.1 Longimicrobiales bacterium | reverse complement strand
CGATCGGCTACATGCGGGGGAACGGCGAGGACAATCAGACCCGCTTTTACCTCTGCTTTGCGCTCGCCCTGGCAGCCGCGATGGGCGTTGCCCTCGCGGGGAATCTACTCACGCTGTTCGTCTTCTACGAGGCGCTGACCCTCTCCACGTATCCCCTCGTCACCCACAAAGGGACCGAGGATGCAATGCGGGCCGGGCGCCTTTATCTGGGCATCCTGCTCGCGACCTCGATCGGGTTGCTCCTGTTGGCGATCGCCTGGACCTGGGCGATCGCCGGTACAACCGAGTTTACGCCGGGCGGCATCTTGACGGGTCGGCTGAGCGGGCCGGCGGTAGGGCTGCTGCTGTTCCTCTATATGTTTGGGATTGGGAAGGCCGCGCTGATGCCGGTTCACCGGTGGCTTCCCGCAGCCATGGTGGCGCCCACTCCGGTGAGCGCGCTGCTGCATGCCGTTGCGGTGGTCAAGGCCGGGGTTTTTGCGGTCGTCAAGGTCGTGCTGTATGTCTTCGGTCTAGACCTGCTCCGCGAGGAGCCGAGCGCCCGCTGGCTCGTATACGTCGCCGGCTTCACTGTGATCGCGGCGTCCGTGGTCGCCCTCCGCACCCTCCAGCAGGGCGGCAATCTCAAGCGGATGCTCGCTTACTCCACCGTGAGTCAGCTCTCCTACGTGGTGCTGGCCGCGGCCGTGCTTGCCCCGCTCTCGGCGGTCGGAGCCGCTTTCCACATCGTTGCCCACGCCTTCGGCAAGATCACGCTCTTCTTTGCGGCGGGATCGATCTACACCGCCACCCACAGGACCGAGATCAGCGAGCTCTCCGGGATCGGCCGGCGCATGCCCTGGACGATGGGAGCATTCACGATCGGGGCGCTTTCCATGATCGGCCTACCTCCGGCCGCCGGATTCGTCAGCAAATGGTACATGCTGATCGGGGCGTTCGATGCCCCCCGGATGGCCGCTGTCGCGGTGCTCGTGGTCAGTACGCTGCTCAACGCTGCCTACTTCGTGCCGATCGTGTACGCTGCATTCTTCAGGGCCGCACCCGCGAATGTCATCGCCATGCCGGCCGGTCACGACCACGGCGAGGCCCCCTGGCCGCTATTGGTGGCGACGACGTCCACGGCTGCGCTCAGCATCTTCTTCTTCTTCTGGCCCGACCTCCCACTCGCGTTGGCGCTCCAACCTGATCGGGAGTGACCGATGAGCCGGACCGGAGAGTCGCCGGCGGAGACGGGGGGAATCGGCGACGACCATTGGCTAGTAAGGCCGGTCACCGTGCGGAGGATCCGGTTCGTGGGTACCGCTGTGCTTCTCCTGACGCTGATCCCAGACCTGTTCATCGAGCAGCACGCGGACTTCGGCGTCGAGGACGGTTTCGGGTTCTTCGCCTGGTACGGTTTCGGCTCTTGCGTCGCCTTGGTGCTCATCGCCAGGGCTCTCGGCACCCTGCTCAAGCGCAGCGAGCGGTACTATGACGACTAGCGTCTCTCCGGGGCTGGCGCTGATCGTCGGTGGGCTGCTGCTGCCGCTTCTGCGCGGGCGTGGGCGCGAGCTGGTCTTACTCGCTCTGCCGATCGTCACCCTGGCGCTGGTGTGGGCAATTCCGGACGGGTCCGCGCTCACGCTCGAGTTTCTAGGCCGGGAGCTGGTCCCCGTGCGTGCCACTCCGGTCGGACGCCTGTTTGCCACCGTCTTCTGCCTCATGACCTTTGCGGGCGCACTCTTCGCGCTACGCCAAGCCAGTCTGCTCGAGCTCGTCTCGGCCCTTTGCTACGCGGGGAGCGCGATCGGCGTGACGCTCGCCGGGGACCTGATCACGCTCTTCGTCTTCTGGGAGCTGATGGCGATCGGCTCAACCGCGGTGATCTGGGCGTCCGACCAGCCGGGCGCGTACGCAGCGAGCCTCCGCTACCTGATTGTGCATTTGCTCGGGGGCATGCTCCTGATGGTGGGGATCGCGGCGCATGTCGCGGATACCGGATCGATAGCGTTCACGACGTTCGCATCGGGCGGGGCAGCTCGGTGGTTGATCCTCGCGGGGTTCCTGGTGAATGCCGGTGCCCCGCCGCTGTCCGCCTGGATCGCCGACGCGTATCCCGAGGCCAGCCCGAGTGGGATGGTCTTCCTCTCGGCCTTCACTACCAAAACGGCGGTGTACGCGCTGCTGGTCGGCTTCCCCGGCACTTGGGTCTTGATCCCGGTGGGGCTGTACATGGTCTTCTACGGGATCATCTACGCCCTGTTGGAGAACGACATGCGCCGCATCCTCGCCTATTCGATCGTGAATCAGGTGGGGTTCATGGTTACGGGCATCGGCATTGGTACCGAGATGGCGTTGAACGGAGCTGTCGCGCACGCGTTCGCACACATCATCTACAAAGCACTCCTGCTGATGACGGCTGGCAGCGTTCTGTACGTCACGGGTAGGCGGAAATGCACGGAGTTAGGCGGGCTCTTCCGCACGATGCCGGTGACGACTCTGTGTGGCATCGTTGGTGCACTCGCGATCTCGTCATTCCCTTTCACATCGGGATTCGTTTCCAAGTCGATGGTCTCGCAGGCTGCCGCAGACGGCCAATCTGGCGCTCATCTGGTTGCTGCTGGGAACTGCCTCGGCCGGGGTTCTTCCTTCACGCGGGGATCAAGTTCCCCTGGTTTGTGTTCTTCCAACGCGACTCGGGGCTGCGCCCTCCCGAGCCCCCCCGATTAATGCTGGCTCCGATGTGGCTCTTCGCCTTCCTCAGCGTCGCAATCGGGCTCTTCCCCGCCCCCCTTTACGCACTGCTGCCGTATCCGGTGACCTACGAGCCATACACGCTCCTCCACGTGATGGCGTACCTTCAGCTGTTGCTCTTCGCCGGCCTCGCCTTCTTCGTTATGCTTCCGCTCATGCAGCGCACCGAGACGATCTCGCTGGACCTGGATTGGCTCTACCGGCGGCCGTTCGCCGTCGTGATTCGAGGTGCGACGCGTTACTTTACCGGTGCGCGCAAGGTCGCGGAATGGGCTGCAAGCGGCGTGGCCCAGCGTCTCGCGGAGCCGGTCACCCGCGCGCACGGTCTCCATGGGCCTCTCGCCCGCTCCCGGCCCACCGGCAGCATGCTCCTCTGGGTCGTTCTCCTTTTGGGAGCGCTGGTGATCCTGGAGAGCCTGAGGCTACGATGAAGAGCACCCAGAGGGGACTCTGACCGTACTCCGTCTGGGAACCCGTGGCTCTGCCCTGGCCCTTACCCAGAGCGTTCTGGTACGCGAAGCGCTGGAGGCCACCGGGCACACGGTCGAAGTCGAAGTCATCCAGACCACCGGTGACCGCGATCAGTCGAGTGCTCTCTCTCTCATCGGGGGCAAGGGGCTCTTCACGCGAGAGCTCGACATGGCGCTCCTCGACGACCGCATCGACTTCGCCGTGCACTCGCTCAAAGACCTGCCGACCGATCCCGAGGCAGGGCTGATGCTGGCGGCCGTTCCGGAGCGTGAGGATCCCCGTGACGTGCTGATCGGGCCCAGCTCGCGCACGAGTCCCGCGACGCTTCGAGGCCTTCGTCGAGGCGCTCGCGTGGGGACGAGCTCTCTGAGGCGCAGGGCCCTCGCGCGCGCGTTTCGATCCGACTGGGAGGTGGACAACATCCGGGGCAACCTGGACACGCGCATCGCCAAGGTGGACCGAGGAGAGTGGGACGCGATCGTAGTGGCCGCTGCCGGCGTCCGCCGACTGGGTCTATGGCACCGCGTGGGTGAGGCCCTCGAGCGGACCGCGTGGTTGCCCGCACCCGGGCAGGGCGCACTCGGTCTCCTCACCCGCTCCGACGACCCAAGGACGGCGCGCGCGCTCCAAACGCTGGACCATCCGCCGTCGCGGGTTGCGGTGCATGCCGAACGCGCGCTTCTGGCCGCCCTGGGGGGCGGATGCCAGACTCCGCTCGGCGCGCTCGGCCTGCCGTTCGACCGAGGGCTGCGACTGTGGGCTCTCGTGGCGAGCCTCGACGGGACTCGGGTGGTGCGAGGCGACCTCACCGGCCGACTGGAGGATCCAGAGGGACTGGGGAGGAAGCTCGCTGAGCGGCTCGCTGGCCGGGGCGGCTCCGAGTTGCTCCAGGAAGAGCTGAACGCTCCTGCCCCACCCGTCTCCCATCCCTGAACCGTGCTTTTCCCATGAGTGTCCACGACAAGATCCACTCCAGGGACGAACTACTTCAGCGTTACGGCCGTCCGCGGGCGGAGCGGGTCGCTTTCACCAACGGCTGTTTCGACCTGCTCCATCCCGGGCACGTGCTGTACCTAGAGGCGGCACGTGCGCTAGGCGACACGCTGGTCGTAGGGCTCAACACCGACCGCTCCGTGCGGGCGCTAAAGGGTGAGGAGCGACCGCTGGTCGGTCAGGACGACCGCGCTCTGGTGCTTGCGGGCCTGACTTCGGTGGACGCGGTCACGTTGTTCGACGAGGACACTCCGCGCGAGCTGATCGCCGCGCTTCTCCCCGACGTCCTCGCCAAGGGCGGGGACTACCAGCGCGACGGCGTAGTAGGACGTGCCGAGGTCGAGGCGGCCGGGGGTGAGGTGCGAATCCTGCCCTACGTCGCCGGTCACTCCACCTCGGAGGTGGTTCGACGGATCCGCGATGGTTCCGCCGCTCGCCCTGGAGGGATGACGGCATGACTGTGGTCCGGATCGGTGGCCGTGAGGCCCGTGCGTTGCGCCCACTCACGCTGGAGCTCCATGCGGCGCCGTACGCCGAAGGCTCCTGCATGATCGCGGCCGGGAACACCCGCGTCCTCTGCGCCGCGTCGGTGGCCGAGTCGCTGCCCTCGTGGCGGGAGAAGAGCGGGGCCGGATGGGTAACCGCCGAGTACGGGATGCTTCCGCGCGCAACCCACACGCGATCGGGCCGCGAGCGGACCGGAGCGAGTGGACGGACGCAGGAGATCCAGCGACTGATCGGGCGTTCCCTGCGCTCGGTGATCGACCTCCCCGCGCTCGGTGCTCGCACCATCACCGTCGACTGTGATGTCCTCCAAGCCGACGGCGGTACCCGCACCGCTTCGGTCACCGGGGCCTGCGTCGCAATGGCGCTCGCATGCCGTGTGCTCGTGGCCGACGGCCGGATCGCGCACGATCCCCTCCGAGAGCTGGTCGCGGCCGTCAGCGTCGGGCTCGTCGGTGGGGTGCCCCTCCTCGACCTCGACTACGCGGAGGACTCCACCGCCCAAGTGGACATGAACCTCGTCGCCACGGAAAGCGACGGACTGGTCGAAGTGCAGGGAACCGCCGAGGGCGATCCCTTCCAGCGCACGCAGCTCGACGCGCTGATGGACCTCGGGTTGACCGGCATCCGCGAGCTGCTCTCCGCGCAGCGCCGCGTGCTCGGAACGCCAGTCAGGCCGTTGGTATGAGAAGGAGCCTGAAATCGCCCCCGAGGTCACCCCGGTGAAGCTTCTGGTGGCGACCCGAAGCCGACACAAGCTGGATGAGATCCGCTCCATCCTCACGTCGGTCCCGGGGCTCGAGCTGCTCGACCTCGTCGCCGCCGGAGTGCCAGAGGACCCGGCCGAGGAGGCGCTCGAGCCCTACGAAACGTTCGAGGAGAACGCCCGCTCCAAGGCAGCGCACTTCCGGCGCCTGACCGGACTTCCCACGGTAGCGGACGACTCCGGGATCGAGGTCGACGCGCTCGGCGGCGCGCCCGGGGTCCGGTCCCGGCGCTTCGCTCCGGCCCCCGACGATTCTGATCGCGGCACACAAGACCTGGCGAACAACGCCCACCTGCTCCGCCTGCTCGCGGACGTGAAGCCAGATCGCCGTACCGCACGTTACGTGTGCGTAGCGGCACTGGACGAAGGGGAAGGGAGGACAATCTGTTTTCGCGGGACCGCAGAAGGGGAGATCGAACAGGAGGCGAGAGGGGATGGGGGTTTCGGCTACGATCCTCTTTTCTACGACCGCGGGCTGGATCGCACCTTCGCTGAAGTCACGCCGGCAGAAAAGCACGCCCGCAGTCACCGCGGCGAGGCGTTCCGCGCGCTGGCCAACCAACTGAGTCGACGACGATGACGGCGGACCCGTCGACCACCCCCGACGAGATCGGCCCGACCGCGGATGGCTCAGCGCTCCGGATCCGCTGGCGTGACGGAGGCGAGTCGATCCTGGCTCCCTGGCTGCTGCGCATGCGCTGCCCGTGCGCGCGGTGCGTGGACGAGGCGACCGGCCAGCGGATCCTTCGCCCCGAGAATGTCGCCGACGACGTGTATCCCACGGCCATCCACTACGTCGGTCGTTATGCCCTCCAGTTCGTCTGGAGTGACGGACACGATACCGGGATCTACCCGTTCGAATTTCTGAGGCGACTGAGCGACGAGGCCTGAGGATTCCAGTTCAGTTCGTCGAGACCGTGAAGCTGCTGGAGGAGTTGGGCGTCACCAACAACCACCGCTGCGTGTCCTGCTGACGCCACGCCCCCTCTCTTCAGGGTCGCGGCAACCGCGGCACCGTGAGAGGGCCAGCCTCCAGCACCCTTCCCCAGATCCTATGCCCCACCGAGTCAGCCTCCCTGATGATGCGTTCTTCGTCCATCGTGAGGACGCGGTGGTCGCGCATCACGAATTGTCGGGGACGAGGTGCCCGGTCTCGAGCCCCAGCCGGAAGACGTCCTCGCCGACGCGACACAGGGAGGCGCGCGGGCCGTTCAGCAGGAGGAGCTCCTTGGCACGCTCGAGGTCGGCAAGAAGGCGGACATCCTCGTCGTCGACACCCTGCGCGCCCACTTGGTCCCGGCGGGCCGCATCGTGTCGGCGTTGGTCACAGCGTTCACCCGGGGGACATCGAGTCGGTCATGATCGACGGAGGTCGTGTTCGTGAAGACGACGGTCGGAACCTGCGCCGATCGAACCGAGCCTGACGTCAACTCGGCTCGCAGGCCGCTCTTATCGAGAAACAGAGCAGCAGCCCCGCCACCGGCACCTGCGAGTAGCTCCCGCGGGCCGAGGTTGAGCGGGTTACGCGAGGGCCGCGGGATCGACGGCAGGCGATGTCTGGTCGGTCTGGTCATGGCCCAACTCCCCCTCGATGACTTGTCGGTGAAGAGACCGGTACCCGAGCGGGGCAGGATAGCCGGGCGGCCGACCGTGAATCAAGAACGGTCTCCCCAATCCTCGTCCCACCGGCCGGTACGTTCCCGCGGAGCCTCATCGTGACGAGCGGCGCCCCATCGGAATCAAGCCCATCCGCCAGAGCCGGAACGTACTCCGGATCGGCCTCGACCCTACCACCGTCGAACAGGAGCTACACCCAGTCGGCGAACGTTCCCTCGAGCTCGACGAGGCGACGATCCTGGGCAGCTCCCTCGAGCAGCTCGGTTAGTGGCGACCCCGAGAGCGGCTCGAGCCCATGCGGCGATCACTGCCTCATCAGCGGGGGCCTGCCTCCGGATCTTGGGTCGTCGTGCCACCATCGACCATCGCTCCGACGCTCGATTGCACAGACACCACGAACGGAACCACTACCGTGAGGGCCATCTTCAGGTAGTTGGAACGCGCCAGTTCACCCGCGAGGATCGCGTCTCCGTGGTTGAGGGCAACGAGAATCGTGCCGACCACGATTGCGAACTTGAGCCCCCGCCGCGCGACGGACCATCGGCATGCAAGGACGCAACGATCCAGGAATGACATCGGCCCAGCGCTCTGCTCTGGCATGCAAGCCAAGCTCCGCGTATCAGTAATCCAGGTCCTTCCCGGTGGTCACCGACCACGACGGAGATCGGACGACACGACGCGTTTTCTAAACCTCTTAGGCTCCCTGATGGTTCCAATGCATCGGATTCGGCGGTAATGAGCTCTGAAGCGCCCGGGTCCGTTCCCCAGCTGCCAAGTCGCGGACCGCTTCCGGGCAATGTCCTGGATGGTCTCCCCATGCCGGCGCTGGTCACCCGCGCCTCTGACGACGTCGTGGTCCGCGTGAATCCGGAGTTCACCGCGGTATACGGATATGAGATGGGCGACGTGCTCGGAAAACCGGGGCGTGCACTTCACTTCGTCGAGGCGGATCGCGAGGTCACGCTCGACGCGCACGGTCACGGTGATCACGGGTCCATCGAGGTGCGACTGCGCTCAGCATCGGACGAGTGTGTGTGGGCGCAGGCAGATGTCGCCAGATTCGAGCTGGACGGTATCGATGATGTGATTCTCACGACGTTCCACGACATCGGTGGACGTAAGCGGGCGGAGAAGCGGCTGCAGGAAATGGCACGCTTCCCGGACATGAACCCCGGTCCGGTCGTTCGGCTCGGCCTAGACGGCATCGTGCAGCGAGGTAACGTCGCGGCACGAGAGCTGTTCGGCGACGACGTCGAGGGCGAGTGTTTTTGGGACCTCTGCCCCGATTTCTCCGCTTCCGCCCGGGAGCGCGTTCTCCAGGGAGGACAGACGGTCCGCGAGGACGTGAGGCATGGCAAGGCCTGGCTTCGGCTTACCGTGGCTCACGTAGCCGACACGGAGCACATCTTCGTCTTCGGCAGTGATGTCACGAACGAAAAGGCGGCCGAGCGCGAATTGGCCGAGCGCGCCCGCTTCCCGGCGATGAACCCCGGCGCCGTAGTCCGGCTCGCCGCCGAGGGGACAGTCATCCGCGCGAACCCTGCAGCCAGCCGCCTGTTTGGTCGGGACAGCATTCAAGGTCTCTCGTGGGTGGACCTGTCACCCGGCATGGACGGCGGGCTACTTGCTCGGGTGCGTGGTGGTGCTGACCTCGTTCAGTACGAGGCAGACATCGATGGTCGCTGCTTCTCCTTTACGCTCCGCCACGAACCACTCGCCGATCAGGTCTTCGTGTACGGCTCGGACGTCACGGAGCTAAAGAGCGCCGAGCGAGCGTTGGCCGAGTTGGCGCGCTTCCCTGACATGAACCCTGGCCCCGTCTGCCGGCTGTCGCGCGAGGGGGAGGTACTCCTGGCCAACCCCGCGGCACGCACCGTGTTCGGACCTGGAGACCCGACCGGTCGCAACTGGCTCGATCTCGTGCCCGCCGCCGGGGGAGACTTCTGGCAATCGCTTTTGTCGTCCGGCAAGACCGCGGCTATGGAAGCGACCATCGGCGACCGCCATTTCGTACTCACGCACGCCCCTGGAACCGAGGGTGTTTTCGTGTTCGTGTACGGCTCCGACGTCACGCGCGAGAAAGAGGCCGAGCGGGCGCTGCGTCAGAGCGAAAAGATGGCTACGCTGGGTACGCTAGCCGCGGGCGTGGCGCATGAACTCAACAACCCGGCCGCCGCTGCCCAGCGTGCCTCTGAGCAGCTCGAGCAGGCATTCGGGGCGTTGCAGGCCGCACGGATGGCACTCGGGGCCTCGATTGCCAGCGAGGATGTCGACCGGATCGTCCAGGAACTAGACGGGAAGGCACGCGAGGCGTCTGCCTGTCCGTGCGATTTGGATCCACTGGAGCGTAGCGACCTCGAGGCTCGATTGGAGGACTGGTTGGACGAGCGCCGAGTCGATTCTCCTTGGGAGGTGGCACCGTCGCTCGTCGAGGCGGGCGTCGACATCGCCGCATTGAACGACTTCGCCAAGGACGTGGGCCCGGAGAACCTGGGCGTGATCGCGGCGTGGTACGCGCACACGCACGGGGTCTACCGACTTCTCGAGGAGATCCGTCAGGGGGCCTCCCGCCTCGTCGAGATCGTAGGGGCCATGAAGGCCTATTCGTACTTGGGACAGGCACCGATCCAGAACGTCGACGTGAACGAGGGGATCCGGAACACGCTGGTGATACTGCGGAGCAAGCTCAAGGCGGGCGTCGTGGTGCGGCAGGAGCTGGCGCAGGACCTTCCACGGATCGAAGCCCTCGGCAGTGAGCTTAACCAGGTGTGGACCAATCTCATCGACAACGCGGCGGACGCGATGGAAGGGAAGGGTGAAATCCACCTGAAGACCTCGTTGGTGGACGACCGAGTGAGGATCGAAGTGCAGGACGACGGTCCCGGGATTCCCGTGGATATCCAATCCAGGGTCTTCGACGCCTTCTTCACCACGAAGCCCCCGGGCAAGGGCACCGGCCTGGGCCTGAATACCAGCTATAAGATTGTGGAAAAGCACGCCGGATCGATCCGCATAGACTCCGAACCGGGCCGGACGCGCTTCACCGTCGAGCTACCGATCCGGCGCCCGACGCCTAAAGAGGGAGCCGAGCGAGTCGAGGAAACGATGGAGGAAGAGGCCTGATGGCGTCAGCACAAAGGGCGGTCATCTTGACCGTGGACGACGAGCCGCAGGTTCTCAACGCGATCGCACGGGACCTGCGCGGTCACTTTCGCTCGGACTACAGCGTCGTCAAGGCGAGCTCGGGCGCTCAGGCGCTCGAAACCGTGAAACAGCTCAAGGATCGTGAGACGGCGATTGCGCTCTTCCTCGTAGACGAGCGCATGCCTCAGATGGAGGTAGGATCAAAAGGTGTGTAAAAAGAGAGGCGACGTACCTTTCCGCTGAGATTTAAACCAGCGAGCCCGGGTGACAGCCCGGGGAAAGGAACGTCGCCTCATGAGAGAGGATATCGCGGGACCCCAGGGTGCGTCCAGCAGGCCGATGTGGGAGACGCTCGAGGGGATGGTTAGGGAGAAGGCGCAGGAGTTCATCCAACAGATCATGGAGGAGGAAGTCACGGAGTTGTTAGGCCGGGAGAAGTCAGAGCGCAGGAGTACGGTGGACTCGGCCGAGGGCTACCGCAACGGATATGGCAAGCCGAGGCGGTTGGCGATGAGCTCGGGCACGATCATGCTCCGACGCCCTCGGGTTCGGGGCGTCGAGGAGCGGTTCGAGAGTCGGGTGTTGCCGTTGTTCGCACGACGGACGAAGGAGCTGGGCGCTCTGCTTCCGGAGCTGTATCTGCACGGGCTGGCGGAGGGAGACTTCGAGCTGGCGATGCGGGGCCTGCTGGGCGAGGGGGCCCCGTTGTCGAAGTCTTCGATTCGGCGGCTGCGGGCGGGATGGACGGCGGAATTCGAGGAATGGTCGAAGCGCTCGCTGGCCGACCGTGAGGTCGTCTACGTCTGGGCGGACGGGATCTACGTGAAGGCGGGGCTCGAGCGGGACAAGGCAGCACTGCTGGTGGTTCTGGGCGCGATGCGAGACGGGACGAAGGAAGTGTTGGCCCTGAGATCGGGCTACCGAGAGTCGGTCGAGTCCTGGTCGGAGGTGTTGCGGGATCTGAAGGCACGCGGCATCGAGGCGCCCCGGCTTCTGATGGCGGACGGTAACGCGGCGATCTGGGGCGCAGTACGGCAGGTATGGCCTGAGGCGGGCGAGCAACGGTGCTGGAACCACAAGATGAGGAACGTGCTGGACCGGCTGCCGCAGCGGGAGCAGAGCGAGGCGAAGGATCTTCTCAGGGCCGTGGTCTACGCACCGAGCCGGTCCGAGGCTGTGAAGGCCCGCGAAGTGTTCGCCAGGCGCTACAGGCCGTGGTATCCGAAGGCGGTGGACGTACTCGAGGACGACTGGGAGCGGATGGTGGCGTTCCACGACTTCCCCGAGGATCACTGGAAGCATCTACGCACGACGAACGTGGTCGAGAGGGCTCCCCGTGCCTCGCCTTCGCCCACGCGGTTCCGCGCCCGCACCTCGAAGGCGTACTGTTGGCCATTGGTCAGGCCGGTGACCGTCCACTCGAGGTTCAGCCCGGCGGATTGCCACGGCGTGTCCCCGGGCACTGCGTCTCCCGCCGCGTAGCGGTACTCGTAGCCGGTGACGGGTGCGCCGCCATCGTCCGCGGGCGCGCTCCAGACAAGCGCCACCTCTTCATCCCCCGGTGTCGTCGTCAGCGACGCGGGCCCGCCCGGCACCGAGGGGTCCCCGCCACCGCCTCCGCCGCCTCCACCTCCTCCTCCGCTGCCTTCACCGCTTCCCGGAGTGTTGTTGGTCACGGCCTGTCCGGAGAGCGCCGCCGCGTCGTTCCCCGCCATGTCCTGGGTCGGGTTCGCGCCCGGCGTGTAGTCGAGCGTCACCGCCTGGTTCGCCTGGACGGGGGTGGCCAGCGTCAGCGTCACCGCCGAGCCGCCCACGCGCACGCCGTCGACACCGGCTGTGCTCCCCGCTGCCGTCACGACGAAGTCGCCCGGGGCCGGGACCGACGCGTCGTCGAGCGTCTCGTTGTAGGTCAGCACCAGCGTGCCCGCGTTCACCGCCGCTCGGGTGAGCTGCGGCGGCGTCACGTCCGTGCCCGAGAGCGGCGCCGCGTCGTTGCCCGAAGCGTCCTGAATCGGGTTCGCCCCCGGCGTGTAGTCGAGCGACACCGCCTGGTTGGGCTGCACGGGGGCGGCCAGCGTCAGCGTCACTTTCGATCCGTCGACGCTCACTTGGCTCACGTTGATGGTGTTCCCCCCGGACTGCACGACGAAGTCGCCCGGGGCCGGGACCGACGCGTCGTCGAGCGGCTCGTCGTAGGTAAGCACCAGCGTGGTGCCGTTCACCGTCCTTTGGAGGAGCCGCGGCGGCGTCACGTCCCCCAGGGCGTCTCCGTCGTTGTCGACGATTTCCACGATGGCGTACCCGCCACGGGTGTAGCCCTCGCCGCTGCCGACGATGACCCAGAAGTTCTCGTGGAAGCCATTGACCGGGTCCTCCCGCACGGCGTCGTCCACGATGGGCACGGAAATGGTCTTCCGGTCTTCACCGGCGGCGAAGGTCACCGCATCCTGCCGGGCGATGTAGTCGTTCGGTGCCTCCGCACCTTCATCCTGCGTATGCCAGGAAACGGACAGCGCGGACTCGGCGGGCCGGTGCAGCGAAACCGTCAGCACGGCCTCGCCGGCATCCTCGGCAACGGACAGGAGATCGGGGGTGATGGAGACGACTGGGCCCACCTGGACCGTCACCCTGCCGGTCGACGTGAGTTCGCTTGGCTGGTCCCCGAAACAAGAAACCCCGCAACTCACGCCCATCACGGCGAGCTCGAATTCCAGATCGCCCGGAGAGTCCGGCGCGGTGAAGCGTCACCGCCGCGCCCGGCCCGACCGCCTGGTCGTCGCCGGCCACGGCCGTGGGGACGAAGCTGTCCGTGCCGGGATTGCCGTCGAAAATGAGCGCCTGGAGCACGGTGAGTCGTTCGAACAGGTCGTCCGGTAGCGTCTGCAGGCGGTTGTCATTGAGGCTCAGGTAAGTCAGCCGGGTGACGTGGTCGAAAATCCCGGGCGGCAGGCTCGAGATCGCCTCCTCAGCCACGGCCAACCTGGTCAGGCCGGGGAGGTTGTTGAAAATGCCGGCGGGCAGACTCGTCAGCCCATTGGAGGTGATGATCAATGTGGTCAGACGGGCCAGGTTGTCGAAAATATCCGCCGGCAGCATCGAAAGGTTATGATGTTGAAAGTCCAAGGATTCCAACGCGGTCAGCTCGTCGAAGAGGTCGCTGCGAATACTGGTCATGCCAGAGAAGGCGGCACTAGGTGATCCCAAGTCCAATTCAGTCAGCTTGGTCAGGCCGTCGAAAATGCCGGCGGGCAGCGCGGGTGCCGTACTGGTCAAACTCAGCACTTCAAGGTTCGAGAGGCGACCGAAAACATTCGCGGGCATGCTGGCGATATCGCAACCAGCGAGGTTCAAGACAGTCAGGGCGGTGAGATCGTCGAAAACACCGGTGGGCAGGCTCGGGATCACGTTTCGGCCGAGATCCAATTCCCCAAGCGAGGTGAGACCGTCGAAAATATCCGCCGGAAGTGTCAAGGTGCGTCCATCAGATCGGCGGTTGTTGTTATGCAGACTCAGGTACTCCAGCCCGGTGAGACCCGCAAAGTCGCCCGACTGGAGGCTGCGTATGCCCGTGTTGGCGGCGTTATCGAACACCAGTTCGAGAATCGCCGCCAGGTGCGTGGTGGTGATGTTGGCGCAGTTACTCACGCCGGATACCTCACTCACGATGACATCCCTTACCTGACTGGTTCGATCGCAGACGCTCGGCATCGGCGTCTGGGCCTGAGCTGGAACGGGCAGCGCCAGCGTCAACGCCCCGAGCAGGAGCAGGCACGCCGTGTAGATGCGAACGAGGGGCAACGCTCCCCTTAGGCGGAAGCGACTCGTGCCTGGGCGTCGCTTCTCGGGAGGCCCCGGCAGGCCTCGCTTGACGCTGGGCGCTGGGCGCTGGGCGCTGGGCGCTGGGCGCTGGGCGCTGGGCGCTGGGCGCTGGGCGCTGGGCGCTGGGCGCTGGGCGCTGGGCGCTGGGCGCTGGGCGCTGGGCGCTGGGCGCTGGGCGCTGGGCGCTGGGCGCTGGGCGCTGGGCGCTGGGCGCTTATAGCAAGTTCACCGCGCGCGCCTGATGTCAAGCTTTTTCTTGAGTCATCCCTCACGTTGTCCCTCCCCGTGTCCCGGCCCAGATCGACCACGGCGATCTCCGGCGCGAGCCATGCGCGGGCCCAGCAAACCGCCGTGTAGGACATGCTCGTTCAGCAACGCACATCGCCGCGCGTAACGGCTCGTCGGACGAGATAGACGGGAGCCGCTGCACCACAGAAAAACAAACCAGTCAGTCTGTACACGCAGATAAAAAATGCCTCGTCTCATTCGCTGGCGATCAGGCGCCCGACGCCTTGAATGCCCTGCCGGATCGGCCACATCTCATGGACGAGTTCCGTGAGGGCAATGGACCCGGCCAAAATGACCATATAGTCGTCGGCCAGCGTCCTCGCATCGAGGTGCCCGTAGCGTGTGGGGTCGGAGCGCAGCAGGTCTTTGGCCAACTGATGGATACGGGTCTGAAGCCGGACATAGTGGTCCTTGCCTTCTCGCCGCATGGGACTCTCGGGATCGGGCACTTCCGCAACCATGTTCAGAAAGCAGCACCCTCTCATGTCGTTGCCGATCATCCAGGGTTCGAGGCACTCGATGACCGCAAGGAAGCGGTCCCGAGGAGCGTCCTTGGTATCGATGGCGGCTTCGATGGCCTCTAGTTCCTCGTTGTTGCGATTTCTCAGGTACGTCAGACACAACGCGTCCTTGGTCGGGAAATGCTGATAGAACGTCGCCTTGGCCACCCCCGCCTTGGCGATCACCTCATTGATCCCCGTGGCGCGGTACCCCTGCCGGTAGAACAACTCGGCGGCCGTGCTCAGAATCCGGTCGTACGCCGCCCCCTTGGGTGTCCATGGTTTCTCAGACATGAGAAGCACTCTACACGATACAGACAGGTTGGTCTAGTGGAGATCATCGCGCACCCGATCCCGCTCGACCTGAAACAGGACCTCGGGCCGCTCGAGGAACTCGAGCGGCAGCGGGCGGAGTTTCTCGAGATGGTGAGCCACGAACTCCGCGCACCGCTCATCTCGATCAAGGGCTCGACGGCGACGGCGCTCCATGCCGCCCCGGCCCCGACCCGGGCCGAGTTGTTCCAGTGCTTCCGCATCATCGACGGGCAGGCCGACCGCATGAGGCGCCTGATCGCGAACCTCCTCGACGCGGGTAGCATCGAGGCGGGAACGCTCACCGTCGCGCCCGAGCCCTCGAACGTCACCGCGCTCGTCGACCAGGCCCGCACCACCTTCCTGACCGGCGGTGGCCGCCATCCCGTCCTCATCGACCTCCCGCCCGACCTCCCGCGGGCGATGGCCGATCCGGAGCGCATCGTGCAGGTGCTCGGTAACCTGCTCTCGAACGCGGCCCGGCACTCGCCCCCCTCGTCGCCGATCCGCGTCGAGGGGTCGCACGAGGGCGCCTGCGTCGCGCTCTCCGTCTCGGACGAGGGGAGGGGGATCACCCCCGACGAAGTCCCGCACCTCTTCCGGAAGCGGGCCGGCCTCGCCGGAGACACCGGTCTCGGCCTCGCCATCTCGAAAGGCCTCGTCGAGGCGCACGGCGGCCGCATCCGGGCCGAGAGCAGAGGGGCGGGCCTCGGAGCCCGCTTCACGTTCACGGATCCCGGTCGCCGTAGGCGCCGCCCCGGAGCCGGCGTCCTCCGGCGGCCCGCCGCGCTCGCCCGGGCGAGGCCGGGCGAAGACGCCGATCCTCGTGGTCGATGACGATCCCGAGACGCTGCGCTACGTGAGGAGCGTGCTGTCCGACGCCGGCTACACGCCGGTCGTCACGGGCGATCCGGAAGGGCTCTCCCGCGTCATCCGCTCCGAGAGGCCCAGACTCGTGCTCCTCGATCTGATGCTGCCCGGCACCGACGGCATCGAGCTCATGAAGCAGGTTCCCGAGCTCGGCGAGCTCCCCGTCATCTTCATCTCCGCCTACGGGCGCGACGAGACGATCGCCAAGGCGCTCGAGAGCGGCGCGGCCGACTACATCGTCAAGCCGTTCTCTCCGACCGAGCTCGTCGCCCGCGTCCACGCCGCGCTCCGGGACCGGTCCGAGCCCGAGACATTCGTGCTGGGCGACCTCGCCATCGACTACGGACCCCGCCGGGTGAGCTTGGCCGGCCGCGTGGTCCCGCTCACCGCTACCGAGTTCGATCTGCTCCGCGTCCTGTCCCTCAACGCCGGAAACGTCGTGACCACCCGAGTCCTCCTCCGCCAGGTGTGGGGCAGGCGCGAGTCCGGAGACGCCGACCGCGTGCGAACCGCGGTCAGGAGGCTCCGCCGCAAGCTCGGCGACACCGCCCACAAACCCGCCTACATCTTCAACGAGCACGGCGTCGGCTACCGCATGCCGGACCCGGGCGAGGGGTAGGCGCGCCCCGAACGCATCGCCGAGGGCGCCCTGCGCGTGAGAAGCTGCCGGGGTCGCGGGCCCTCGACACGCTCTATCGCGACGAAGGCATGCGCAGCCCGGATACGGAGTCGGGACTACGTGCGCCGGCGCGGCTCCACCCCCCTGCTCGCTGGGGTACGCTTGTGAGGAGTCGTGGAGCACCTGAGCGATTCGGAGCGAGCCCGGCGAGCTGAAGTTCTCCGCGTCATGTTGGCCGAACTCGAGAGACCGCCGCGTCGACCGGTCCCCGACATCCTCCCGGGCACGGATCCGGTCGAAGCGAGACAACGATAAGTAATGACGATCAGGAGGAGGACACAGTCCGCAAATAGTGCCGACCAGAATGGACCGGTGCTGACCCCAAACAACTGGTCCTTGATCCAGGTTCGAGATGCCTGCCAGTCATACCCGCCATTTGAATGCCGTTTCCCCGCCCTTTAAGCACGGCAGCATCAGGTATGGTAGGACGGCAAGTGCAGCAGATCGCGCAGTCCTGATTGAACTTAGACGATTCCTTGCCGTGATTCACGCCACCGCTACTCCGCCTTGCGGGCGTTGTCCGCGCAGTACGAGCAGGCGCAGCAGCAGCACGCCGCGCAGGTCGAGACCTTGAGGCGGCAGGTCAAAGCCTTGGAGCGGCGTGTCGAGCAGCAGACCGCGCAGAGCGAAACCTTGCGGAAGCAAGTCGAGCGGCTCGACGGGCAAATGACACGCTTGGCCGCGGATTACAGGACGCTCGCCGCGACGTTGCGCGGGCGCTGGATGTGATGCGCCAAGCGGATCGGGAGCGCGGGCCAGAGCGGGATTATGGCCCGAGCCGCTGATGGTCCGTGTTTCTTCCCGGTCACGGCGTTATCATGATCTAGGGAAGCTCTGAGCAAGGCCCTTCTGGGGGCGGTGCGAGACGGAGGGAGCCGGTTTCAGCGGTCTTGGGGGCGATGACGGGCTGAAAACGCGCCCAACCGGCATGTTCTGGCCGATGATCCCCTCGTTGCGCCCCGCGTGGGCGGATGTTTCCCGCGCCGGCCGCTCACGCCGTCGAATAGCGGCCCGCCACAAGCAGGTTCGCGAAGCCCAGGAGCAGCGCGATCCGTTCCATGTTCTTGGCCAGCCCGCGGTAGCGAACCTTCCGGTAACCGAAGCGGGCTTCACATACAGGAACGGGTGCTCCACCTTTGCCCGCACCGAGGCCTTGTCCCGCTCGCGCAGCCACCGCGCCCCGCCCTGCTCCAGGAGCCGCCGCCGCCCCGGTCTCATCGCCACATGCCACTGCACCGGACGGCCTCCCGTGTCCACCCACTTCTCGATCCCCCGGTAGCCCGCGTCCGCCCACACCTCCTCCTCGCCGCCGTGAAGCAACGCCCCCGCCTCCCGAAGATCGTGCGTGTTCGCCGGCGTCGCCCGCACGCCATGCACCAGTCCCGTCTCCGCGTCCACCCCGATGTGCGCCTTCATCCCGAAGTGCCACTCGTTGCCCTTCCTCGTCTGATGCATCTCCGGATCCCGCGCCCCCTCCCGGTTCTTCGTCGATGACGGCGCCGCGATGATGCTCGCGTCCACGATCGTCCCCGCCCGCACCCGGTAGCCCCGCTCCGCCAGGTGCGCGTTGATCTCCTCGAACAAACCACGCCCCAGCCTGTGCCGCTCCAGCAGGTGCCGAAAGTTCAGAATCGTCGTCTCGTCCGGCAGCGGACCCGTCAAACGCAGCCCCGCGAACCGCCGCACCGACTCGATCTCGTACAGCATGTCCTCCATCCCCGGGTCGCTCAGGTTGTAGAACAGCTGCACGCAGTGAATCCTCAGCATCGCCGCCAACGGGTACGGCTGCCGCCCCCGCCCCGCCTTCGGATACAACGGCCGAATCCGCGCCTCCAGACGCTCCCACGGAATCAGCGCCTCCATCCGCTCCAGAAACAGCTCCCGCCGCGTCCGCCGCTTCTTCCCCTCGTACTCCACATCCGCGAACGTCACCTGCTCCATCGTCCGCCTCCCCGATCGTCCCGCTCAGCCCTTGAACTCCCGCCCCGTAAATCTAATGTCCCAGGGACCGACTTATTCAGAGTATTCCTAGGACTACAATCAGCTGGCTGACGGATTCGAGCGATGGACACCCGCACGTCGGAGCAGCGCCGACGCATCATGCAGGCGGTCAAGAGCCGGGACACCGGACCTGAAATGATCGTCCGTCGGCTCTTGCACAGAATGGGCTACAGGTACCGGCTCCATCGGAAGGACCTTCCGGGAAAGCCCGATGTCGCCCTTGTCTCCCGGCGCAAGGCGATCTTCGTGCACGGGTGCTTCTGGCACGGCCACGGCTGCCCGAAAGGGCGTCTGCCGAAATCGCGCCTCGACTACTGGCAACCACCGGATGAAGTCCGGGCGCGTCTCCAAGTCTTGGGGCCAGCGCATTCGAGTGGCGGGGAAGCCCACCAATCTCGGACTGGGCTCGTACCCGGTCGTGACGCTCAGGGAGGCGAGGGAGAAGGCGCTGGAGTACAGGCGGGCGGTCCATTGGGGCCACGACCCGAGAGACGCGGGGGTTCCCACCTTCGAGGCGGCCGTCGAGAAGGTGATGGCGATCCACTCGCCGACCTGGAAGAACCCATCCCGCATGGCACAACCGCGGTTGGCTCATCGAGCGGCACGGCCACAAGACCCCGGCCGAGGTCCGCGAGCAGCTCACCCGCATGGCGGCCTGATTACGCCGCCCACTTGTCCAGGAAACCGGGACCGGTTCACCCGTTGCTACGCGAGGAGCCAAGACCAGCTCGGCCTTGCCAGCGCAGCCGCCGTGGTGGGGATGAGCCATGTGCTCGTCGCCATGAATCTGCCACGCGGAGGCGGGCCATTTCCTGGGCTACCCCCCGCGTGGGGCGATTGGAATCTTCCGTTACCGGCTCGATAGTGTGGGATCCGTTGATCGGGGTCCTTGGGAGGCGGTATCCTCAAATGAAGGCCATCGGACTCAACTGGAGGTGACTCAAATGCCTTTGTCCTGGCAGTTACATGCCTTCGGAGCCACGCTTGCGATCTGCACCCTGCTCGGCGGAGCGGAACAAGGTGCGGGTCAACAGCCGGGGTCTTACGGGTGGTACGTGAGCGCGAGCGGCGGGACGAACTGGAATCCCGTCATGAAGCAGGCGGGCCATAACCGGGACAATATCTGTTACCCGAATGACCTTTGCAGCGGCACGCCCGATGGCTACCGCTGGTTTTACGACCTTCCCTCGGATCTCGGTACTGCTTTTGAAGTCGCCGTCGGTCGAAATTTCGGCGACGTGCGCGTGGAGGTGTCGGTCTCCCAGCGATCGAACAACGTCGAGCAAGAGTTCACCGACATTACCTTTCTGGATGGATCTCCGATCCTGCCTAACGAAGACAGCAACTATACGTCGGCCAACACAACCAGGATCGATGCTCTGGGTGCGCGCACGCTGTCCCTGAACGCCTATCACGACTTCGCGTTCGCAGAAAGCCGGGTCATGCTTTACCTGGGCGCCGGACTGGGCCTGTCCTTCATCGAATTGTCCGGGCTGTATTTCAGCAGCGAATATTCCTGCATCAATCCGCCGTGCGACGGTCGTCCCGCGGCGGAGTACAACAGTCTGCAGGACGTTGATCTGTCCGACAGCGGGCTTGCGAAGCAGCTCTTTGCCGGTGCCGACTATCGTTTGGGCGACAAGCTCCTGCTCGGCCTGAAGGCGTCCTACAGCTGGGTCCACGACCTTGTGGACACGAGTCCTTACGAGGTGCATCCGTTTCCTATAATGAACGACACTGAAATCAGTGGCATCAATCCCTGGTCGATGATGCTCGGCTTCAAGTACCTGCTCGGCGAGTGAGGGGTCGTCCCGACGGATATTGACATGCCACGCGTCGGTGCGGTCCGACCACTACGCGGCCAGCGCTTTGGGATCAACATTGCCTAGTTTTCCACGGTGAGCCTGCAGGGCTGTTCGGAGCGCAGACTTTGCTCGTGTGTCCTCGGCGAGTTCCCCAGGGTTTGCGGCCGGACCTGGCTTTGCTTGCGCTGGGCTGTCTTGCGGATCTTGGCGTGCGCGGCCGCGATCGCTTCGTCGGTCTTGCGCACGGCGCAGATTCGGCCTGCGACCGGGGGGCCGGCCTTGGCCGCCGTGCGCACCGCCCATGCGCCGACCGGTCCAGGCCGCTCGAGGGATTCCACGGCTGTCAGCAACTCGAACGGCTGACCGTCCGCGGTCTCCAGCGGCAGCGTCCCGGTGTTCACCCGCACCGTTACGTGACCGCCGGCCATCGCCACATGCTGGATCCCGGCCGCGTTCGAGTAGGCCCGGTCGGCCAGCACGTAGTCACCCGGACGGATCGGAAACTGTTTGAACGACTCGCCCGCCCCGGACCCTTCCGTCCCGGTCAGCTTGAAGAAGTCGCAGCCCAACGAAGGCAGGTTGACGCTGTAATGCAGCCTCCACAACGATCCGGTCCGGCCCGGCTCCTGCACGGTCGTGGCGTCCAAGACCCGCACTTGGAAGCCCCCGTCCGACGAGACCGCGATGCCGTGCTCCCGGAACAGTTCCACGCACAACGCATACAGCCAGTCCCGCGATTTCCGGAGCCGCTTCAGCAGCGCCACGTCCGACAGATCCGCCAAGCTCGCCTGCCGAGCCCGCACGACCGTTTCTCTCAGCGAATGCCCGCATCCGAGATGGATCAGCAGCGTCCGCAGCAGCTTCTCCGGCGACTTGTCCTTGCGCAACCCTCGCAGCGCTCGAGGTTGGGTCAATAGGTGTGTAAACGTATCAGGCGGCATTCTTCCGCTGTTGGGTTGAGACGGGCTTTCCGTCTTCGAACTTCCTTCCTTCAAACACGTCCTTGAGGAGGTGAGGAGCGTCGAGCCTTCGGAAGCGCTTCTCGGCCACCAAGAGCAACTTCCAGATCAGCGCCGTAGCGCTCTCGACCCGCTTGAATCGCTTCGCCGCCGTCGTCCTGAGCCGTACCGCAGCGAACGGGCTCTCGACCACGTTCGTCGTGCGTAGATGCTTCCAGTGATCCTCGGGGAAGTCGTGGAACGCCACCATCCGCTCCCAGTCGTCCTCGAGTACGTCCACCGCCTTCGGATACCACGGCCTGTAGCGCCTGGCGAACACTTCGCGGGCCTTCACAGCCTCGGACCGGCTCGGTGCGTAGACCACGGCCCTGAGAAGATCCTTCGCCTCGCTCTGCTCCCGCTGCGGCAGCCGGTCCAGCACGTTCCTCATCTTGTGGTTCCAGCACCGTTGCTCGCCCGCCTCAGGCCATACCTGCCGTACTGCGCCCCAGATCGCCGCGTTACCGTCCGCCATCAGAAGCCGGGGCGCCTCGATGCCGCGTGCCTTCAGATCCCGCAACACCTCCGACCAGGACTCGACCGACTCTCGGTAGCCCGATCTCAGGGCCAACACTTCCTTCGTCCCGTCTCGCATCGCGCCCAGAACCACCAGCAGTGCTGCCTTGTCCCGCTCGAGCCCCGCCTTCACGTAGATCCCGTCCGCCCAGACGTAGACGACCTCACGGTCGGCCAGCGAGCGCTTCGACCATTCCTCGAATTCCGCCGTCCATCCCGCCCGCAGCCGCCGAATCGAAGACTTCGACAACGGGGCCCCCTCGCCCAGCAGGCCCCGCATCGCCAGCTCGAAGTCTCCCTCCGCCAGCCCGTGCAGATACAGCTCCGGAAGCAGAGCACCCAGCTCCTTCGTCCGTCGTGCGAACAACGGCAACACCCGACTCTCGAACCGCTCCTCGACGCCCCGAACCCGAGGGCGTCGGAGCATGATCGTGCCCGAGCTCATCGCCAACCGCCTCGGCTTGCCATATCCGTTGCGGTAGCCCTCGGCCGAGTCCACCGTACTCCTGCGCTCTGACTTCTCCCGGCCTAACAACTCCGTGACTTCCTCCTCCATGATCTGTTGGATGAACTCCTGCGCCTTCTCCCTAACCATCCCCTCGAGCGTCTCCCACATCGGCCTGCTGGACGCACCCTGGGGTCCCGCGATATCCTCTCTCATGAGGCGACGTTCCTTTCCCCGGGCTGTCACCCGGGCTCGCTGGTTTAAATCTCAGCGGAAAGGTACGTCGCCTCTCTTTTTACACACCTTTTGATCCTACCTCCCCCAGATCTCGTAAACTGTTGTCTTGTAAGAGCGGAGGGGGTGGGATTCGAACCCACGTGGGCTTACACCCGCCGGTTTTCAAGACCGGTGCATTGAACCGCTCTGCCACCCCTCCCAAGTGCTTCAAACATAAGGCATTCGCTTACTTCTCCACACCGGCTTTAGGCCCCCTGGGAGAGGGGGTGCCACCCAAACTGCCACCTGGCCCACTCACAGGGGCCGATTCCCCCTCCTCTTCGTACAGCCCGAGCATCTGTCCCATCCGGTCAAAGTGCGGCGCGACGTCGCTGTACTCAGGATGGAAGACGGTGTACTTCATCGTCATCTCTGAATCGCCCCGGGATTGCCGGAGACTCCACCTCTTGAGAGGATGGGGTCATGACCAAGGTGAGGAAGTACTCCCTGGAGGTACGGGAGCGGGCGGTGCGGATGGTGTTCGAGCACGAGGCGGAGTACGAGTCGCAGTGGGCGGCGATCAGCTCGATCGCTGGGAAAATCGGATGTACGCCGGAGACGCTTCGGAGTTGGGTACGACAGGCGGAGCGGGATAAGGGCCGGCGACCGGGGCTGACGACGGAAGAGCGGCAGCGACTGAAGGAACTCGAGCGCGAGAACCGGGAGCTCCGGCGAGCGAACGAGATCCTGCGCAAGGCATCCGCATATTTCGCACAGGCGGAGCTCGACCGCCGAGCGAAGTGATGGTGACGTTCATCGATGACCACCGTGGGGAGTACGGAGTCGAGTCGATTTGTACGGTTGTGCCGATCGCTCCGTCCACCTACTACGAGCACAAGGCCCGTGAGGCCGACCCCAGGCGAGTTCCGCCTCGTGCCCATCGTGATCGGGCGCTGCGCCCGGAGATTGCTCGGGTGTGGGAGAAGAATATCTCGGTCTACGGTGCCAAGAAGGTCTGGAAGCAGTTGAAGCGAGAAGGGTTCTCGGTCGCCCGCTGCATGGTGGAGCGGCTGATGAAGGAGATGGGTCTGGAAGGCGTAGTCCGGGGCCGTGCATTCACGACGACCACCAGGTCTGGCGATGGAGCAGAGCGTCCACTCGACCTGATAGACCGGGACTTCGCGGCGGAGCGCCCTAACCAGCTCTGGGTTTCGGACCTGACGTACGTGGCCACCTGGCGTGGCTTCGTGTACGTGGCCTTCGTGATCGATGCCTTCGCACGCAGGATCGTGGGCTGGCGCGTTTCGAGCTCCCTACGGAGCGATCTCGCGCTCGAATTCAAGAGGTCGTCGCAACACCTCAGGAAAGAGGAGGAGTTGCGATGGGGGCAAGCAGGCACCGAAGAGCGGATCGTGCACTACGTCCGCCGATGGGTTCACCCGGTCGTCCCCCGTTGGGGCGCCGGGAGCATCGGCAGAGGTTTTGGGAAGAAGTTGCTCGAGGGCTGTCGAGCGAGGAGTCGGCGGTGGCAGCCGGCGTGTCTCCCGCTGTTGGGGCGCGCTGGTTTCGCCAATGTGGTGGCATGCCACCTTTCAGTCTTCGTCCTCTGTCGGGGCGCTACCTATCGTTCGTCGAGCGAGAAGAGATTGCGGTTCTTCAAGCCCGCGGTTGTGGCGTACGTGAGATCGCCCGGCAGTTGCGCCGCTCATCGTCGACGATCTCGCGAGAACTGCGGCGGAACGCGGCAACCCGAAGCGGCTATCTGGAGTACCGAGCCACGACCGCCCAATGGCACGCTGATGGGCGAGCGAGGCGCCCGAAAGTCGCCAAGCTTGCTGCGAACGGCGAGCTGAGGCGGTATGTACAGGATCGTCTTGGAGGCGTGATCGCGGCCCCTGAGGGCGCGGCTGTGGCGGGCCCAGAAGTGCGTTGGATCGGACGGCGTCACGGTCGCCGGCAAGAGCGGCGGTGGGCGGCCTCGTGGAGTCCGGCACAGATCGCGAACCGGCTGCGTGTCGACTTCCCGGATGATGAGTCAATGCGAATATCGCACGAGGCCATTTACCAGGCGCTCTATGTTCAGGGACGCGGTGCGCTGCGTCGGGAACTTACGGCGTGCCTTCGGAGCGGGCGTGCGCTCCGTGTGCCGAGAGCTCGCACCCGCGGACGGGGCAAGAAGTTCGTTCGCCCGGAGATCCTGATCAGCGAACGTCCCGTGGAGGCAGATGACCGGGCCGTTCCCGGGCACTGGGAAGGCGACTTGATCCTCGGACTGGGAAGTTCCGCGATCGGAACGCTGGTCGAGCGGACCTCCCGGTTCACGATGCTGCTCCACCTCCCCCGCGCGAAACGCCACGGCGAACCCAGGACCAAGAACGGTCCAGCGTTGGCTGGGCACGGCGCCGAAGCCGTCCGGGACGCGATCGCTTCGTCGATCACGACCCTGCCAGAGCAACTCCGCCGGTCTCTGACATGGGACCAGGGAGCGGAGATGGCTCAGCACGCACAGCTTCGCATCGACACTGGGCTGGCCGTCTACTTCTGCGACCCACAGAGCCCGTGGCAGCGCGGCACGAACGAAAACACCAACGGCTTGTTGAGACAGTACTTCCCCAAAGGCACTGACCTCAGCAAACATACCGCTGACGATCTCGCCGCCGTCGCGGCCGCTCTTAACAGCCGCCCCCGCAAGACCCTCGGTTGGCGAACCCCGGCGGAAACCCTGGAAGATCACCTACTATCATTTCAAAACGGTACTGTTGCAACGACCCCTTGAAACCACCCAATACCTCTCTATACGGTATACGGAGCGGCTGGCTGACGCGGGCATCGAGCCGTCCGTGGGAAGCAAAGGAGATTCCTACGACAACGCGTTGGCCGAATCGATCATCGGCCTGTTCAAGACGGAGATGATCCGACGGAACGGGCCCTGGCGTAACCTGGAAGACGTCGAGTTCGCCACGCTCGAGTGGGTCTGGTGGTTCAATCACCACCGTCTGCTCGAACCCATTGGGTACGTTCCCCCAGTGGAGAGGGAGCAGGAGTATTACCGGAACCTGAGCGCCCCGGCCGAGCTGGTGGCACTCAACTAAACAAGTCTCCGGAGAAGCCGGGGTGATTCACTTACGGTGGCCGTGAACTCCTGAGCACCGCCAGCGGAGATCGTCCCATTTTCGGGAGACACGACTACTGTTGACACAGCGACCACTCCAGGCTGATCAGGCCCCGCGTCCGTCGAAGTCCCCCCGTCGCCTCCGCAGGCTGCGAGGACAGCCAGAGCGAACACGGTGATCGCAGTCATGCTCGCTTTCATTGTGTGCCTATGCCGGTTCAAGGTCACGTGCCCTCAAACACCGTGTCTGTCCTACCCATCACATTGCAAGGAGGTTGGGTCAATAGGTGTGTAAACGTATCAGGCGGCATTCTTCCGCTGTTGGGTTGAGACGGGCTTTCCGTCTTCGAACTTCCTTCCTTCAAACACGTCCTTGAGGAGGTGAGGAGCGTCGAGCCTTCGGAAGCGCTTCTCGGCCACCAAGAGCAACTTCCAGATCAGCGCCGTAGCGCTCTCGACCCGCTTGAATCGCTTCGCCGCCGTCGTCCTGAGCCGTACCGCAGCGAACGGGCTCTCGACCACGTTCGTCGTGCGTAGATGCTTCCAGTGATCCTCGGGGAAGTCGTGGAACGCCACCATCCGCTCCCAGTCGTCCTCGAGTACGTCCACCGCCTTCGGATACCACGGCCTGTAGCGCCTGGCGAACACTTCGCGGGCCTTCACAGCCTCGGACCGGCTCGGTGCGTAGACCACGGCCCTGAGAAGATCCTTCGCCTCGCTCTGCTCCCGCTGCGGCAGCCGGTCCAGCACGTTCCTCATCTTGTGGTTCCAGCACCGTTGCTCGCCCGCCTCAGGCCATACCTGCCGTACTGCGCCCCAGATCGCCGCGTTACCGTCCGCCATCAGAAGCCGGGGCGCCTCGATGCCGCGTGCCTTCAGATCCCGCAACACCTCCGACCAGGACTCGACCGACTCTCGGTAGCCCGATCTCAGGGCCAACACTTCCTTCGTCCCGTCTCGCATCGCGCCCAGAACCACCAGCAGTGCTGCCTTGTCCCGCTCGAGCCCCGCCTTCACGTAGATCCCGTCCGCCCAGACGTAGACGACCTCACGGTCGGCCAGCGAGCGCTTCGACCATTCCTCGAATTCCGCCGTCCATCCCGCCCGCAGCCGCCGAATCGAAGACTTCGACAACGGGGCCCCCTCGCCCAGCAGGCCCCGCATCGCCAGCTCGAAGTCTCCCTCCGCCAGCCCGTGCAGATACAGCTCCGGAAGCAGAGCACCCAGCTCCTTCGTCCGTCGTGCGAACAACGGCAACACCCGACTCTCGAACCGCTCCTCGACGCCCCGAACCCGAGGGCGTCGGAGCATGATCGTGCCCGAGCTCATCGCCAACCGCCTCGGCTTGCCATATCCGTTGCGGTAGCCCTCGGCCGAGTCCACCGTACTCCTGCGCTCTGACTTCTCCCGGCCTAACAACTCCGTGACTTCCTCCTCCATGATCTGTTGGATGAACTCCTGCGCCTTCTCCCTAACCATCCCCTCGAGCGTCTCCCACATCGGCCTGCTGGACGCACCCTGGGGTCCCGCGATATCCTCTCTCATGAGGCGACGTTCCTTTCCCCGGGCTGTCACCCGGGCTCGCTGGTTTAAATCTCAGCGGAAAGGTACGTCGCCTCTCTTTTTACACACCTTTTGATCCTACCTCCTGACCCTGGAGGAACTCGCCCAGCGGGTGACCACCGCAAGCGCCTTCCATCAGTCCGAGAGGCTTGATGAGCTGATTCAACGCTCGCTCAGTCCCCGGGCGGAGGACATTGCTGACTATCTACTCTCGCAGCCGCAGCGCCTCTTTGGGACTCTATGGCCTGTTAACACTATCTGAGAGCCTCGACGATGAGCGCAAAGTGGATGAAGGCCGTGAACATCACGTCGAGCTTGTCAAAGCGGGAGAAGATTCTTCTGAAGCCTTTGAGTCGCCGAAATAACCGCTCTATTTCGTTGCGACGGCGATACATGATTCGATCGTACTGCCACGGGCTAACACGGCCCTGTTTGGGTGGCACGACCGGCGTAAACCCCAGCTCCAACACCAATTGCCGTGTTTCGGCCCCCTCGTAGGCCCGGTCCATGATCATCGACACAGTGGAGTGTACCGGCTTCAACATGCGTAGCAGTTCGCGTCCTTCGGGTGCGTCGTGGTTGTGGCCTGGCGATAGCGAGAAGGTTATCGCGGTTCGAGCATCTGCGGCAACCATATGAATCTTGGTGGTCCAGCCTCCACGCGACTTCCCGATGGCCTGCGGGCCGTTTTTTTTAGCGCGCCGGTGCCATCAGGGTGCACTTTGACGATCGTACTGTCGAGCGACAGCGCTTCGATCTTGATCCGGATGATCTGCTCGTCCTGCAGGGCCGCAAAGACACGATCCAGCACACCTGCCCTGGCCCAGCGATTCATTCGGGTGTAGATCGTATGCCAGTTACCGAAGCGCGCAGGCAACCCGCGCCACTTGCAGCCGTGCTCGGCCACATACAGGATCGCGTTAAGCACTTCGAGATTGGAGAAGCTCACATTGCCGCGCTGACGTGGAAAGCAAGCCTCTATCCGACGATATTGGGACTCTGTGATTTTCATAGCCCCAATATAATACAAATGGGCCTTTAGTGTTAACAGGCCCTAGTTGTGGGGGTCTACGGAGGCGAGCCTGAATGGCTCGAGGTCGAGATCAAAGAACCCGCCCGTCCGTGGGACGAAGGTAATGAGCGCCTAGACGGCACCATCGGCCTTCTGCGCCTATCCGGCTCAGAGCAGTTGTTCGCCCTCGACGGACAGCACCGGGTGGTAGGAACGGTGCGGGCGCTCGAGGCCGACCCGTCCCTCGGCAACGAGGAGGTGGCTGTCATCTTCGTGGGGCACTCTAAAGACCAGGCCGGGCTCGAGAGAACCCGTCGCCTGTTTAGCACGCTGAACCGGTACGCTAAGCCGGTCTCAACGCGGGACATCATCGCACTCGATGAGGACGATGCTGTCGCTATCGTGACCCGACGGCTAGTCGATAGCCATCCGCTCTTTTCGGACCGAGTATCCCTCGGGAAGACAAAGGCCGTGCCGGTCACTGATGGGATCAACTTCACGTCGATCGTGGCCCTGTATGATTGTGTTGAGATGGTCCTCAAGCTCAACCCGGCGTGGAAAAAGGGACACAAACGAATCCGTCCTAGGGAAGAGATCCTGAACGATCTCACTCAACATTGCGTGGACTACTGGAATATCGTGATGGACGAGCATGAGGTTCTCCAAGCGTATATCGGAGCGCCAAGGGACGCGAACCCGGCTCAGCCTTTCCGCGGACGACAGGGCGGACACTTGCTCTTTCGGCCGATCGGAATACTGGCACACACGTGGGCCGCGACCTCGCTCTGCACGAAGGAGGGAGCGGACTTACGGGCAGCAATCCAGCGTCTGGCGGAGGTTCCGGTGGAGCTGGCCGAGGCCCCGTGGCCGGGGCTGCTCTGGGACGGGGAGAATCAGCGGATGATCACTTCGCCGGAGGCACAACGGGTCGCCAAGTGGCTCATCTACCACTCAGTGGGTGGAGCCCTCAGACATGTACGGGCAGATGAGACCAAGCTGCGAAAAGAGCTAGCCGGACTGCTCAACATGGCCCCCGAGGATGTCAAGCTTCCTCGGTACGATGCTTAGGCTTCTCACGCAGTCGCAGCAGCCGCTCGTGCTTGGTCGTCAGTTCATGCCGGATCCAGACCCCACGCACACCCGTCGAGTTCACCTGGATTCCCTTGAGCAGCAACTCGTCCGCGACTCGCTACGGCCCGTGCGTCGGATGCTCGAGCGCGTGCTCCAGGATCGCCTTCTCCCCTTCCTCACTCACCCGATTCGGGTGCGTGCCCCGCGCGTCGTCGGCGCAAGGTGCCTGAGGCGGCGCTTCTCCCACTCCCACGGCACCCCACAGCCATCGGTCGGACGTAGTGCATATCCACTCGGGACGTGAGTGGGGATCAGCGTTGCTAATTCCGCGCAAAGTGGCGCCCGTCGTAGTGGCTACGAGGCACAATGGCTACGCCGTTGGCCGCATGAAGGCTCGCGTCTATGCGGCCCGATTCGAACGCATCTTCGCGGTCTCGGACTACGTTGCGTCGGTGCTGACGGAGGAAGACGGCGTCCCCAGACGCAAAGTGCAAGTCTTACGCAATCCCGTTGGCCTTCGGGCCGAGCCGCGAGCGGCCGCCAGTGAGCGCTTTCGTCGTAGTCTTATGGCCTCCAAGGACGGCACCTCGTTGTTCGATGGGGAGCAGCCGGAGCCGTTTTGAGTGGGGTTCATTGGCCGATATGTGCGCCCCAAGGGGATCGACATCGTCTACGAGATTGCGCGACGAATGGCCGAGGAGGAGAACGTCTGCTTCTACACCGTCGGAGCTTGGGAGGACGAAGGACTCAGGGCCGAGTTGGAGCGACTGCGGCCATCGAATCTGGTGGATCTGGGGTTCGTCACCGACATCGCCGGGTTCTATGCTTTTGTGGACGCAACGATCTTGCCATCGAGGCGGACCTGGCGAGAGGCCGCCGGCCTACACGAACTGAGGGATGATCCGGATCTTTCTCACAGGATGTCGCGAGCTGGCATCGCGGACGCGCGCAGGTGGGAATCCGCAACGGTCCTTGACGACCACGAGAGGGCCTACTTGGAGCTCGCGAGTCTAACTGGCGGGGGCAGGGGGGGGCAGGAGATGGCCCAACCGTAACGATTCGTGGTTGGCTGTACCGCTGTTGATTTTCGCCGGTTCAGGACTCGAAATCCTTCGGGCTTCGGCCCTTGCGGGTTCGACTCCCGCCCTCGGCATCGAGCAGGACCCGCAACAGGGTTTCCCCGGCCTAGCGCGGGTTCAGGATCTCGTCGATTCTAGCACGCAGGTCCTGGAAATGGGCTGCCGCGACCCTGACGCGACCTTGATCCGCCCCAGGGTGCTGGAGTTCGCCCTCGGTGCGTTGCGCCATGGCCTGCGAGATCGAGGCCACTTGGCCATCGCTCAGCTTTGCCCGGCTCCACTCAGTCCGTTTTTCGCGCCACATATTCGCGCAGGCCATCGCTGAGGGTAAACGCGCGCTCCACCTGAAACGGAGCGAGCAGTCGCTCGACTTCGGCCGGAAGTAGGTGCGACGGTGCCGGACGGACCGGCCCGATCAACTCGTAGCGCATACGCCCGAGGTCCTCGATCATGAAGCGGAGGGGACGCCGCCCGACCCTGTCGGAGGCTTCAATCACCACATGAAGAAGTGCATCGGGAGCACTGAGATCGGCCAGCCGCCTTACCAAGCTCGCACGCTCACCCGGGCCGAGCCGGCCTGGCATGTCCCAGGCAAGGAGCAGGTCGTACGGCCGCTCGCGCGGACGCGTCAAGGCATCGAGAGCGGAAACCCACTCCAGCGGAGACGCGGAGGCGGGCAGGTCCGCGAAACGCATCCATCGGGCGAAGCGGCTGTACACCCGCAGGCTCGAATCCGCCGCTGGACCGAGATCGAGCAGGGCATGGCTGCCGTCTTGCGCAATCCCCTCGAGTAGCGCGGCGAGGCCGGGCGCTGGTCGCACGATCGGCTCCCCCAGCATCTCATTGGTGGTCTCGTTCGAGGCCGACACCACGCGCCGGAATCGGTTCAGCAGGCCCACGAGGCTAGCTGACTAGCTGGCCACCTCCGCTGTCTTAACCGCTGTGCTCTGTGCCGCCGCCCTTGACGCCGAGACGGGTCCTGCCGATGCCGCCTTCGAAGCCGGAGTCGTCAAAGTCAGCCGGTTCTGGTCGACGGCCTCGCCCATGTCCACGCCGCCGCGGAAGTAGGCGCCCTCCTCCAGCACGACCCGCGGCGACATGATGTCTCCCTCCACCCGGGCGGATCTGCGAAGGATGACCTGCTCGTCACCGGTAAGGTTACCCTCAACTCTGCCTTCGACGGTGACGATGCGGGCGCTAATGTTGGCCTTGACCTGACCCTCTGGGCCGACGGTTACTCCGTGTTGCGCGAGGCTCACCGAGCCGTCCACTCGACCCTGGATAACGAGATCCTCGTCTCCGGTTACGTCTCCGCGGATGCTGATGGACCGACAGATCGTTGCCTGCTCCCCGGAACGCGGAGCCGAAGGTGACAGCTCGACATGTGGCTCTTCGGCCTTGTGGGCCTGAGGCGCGCTCCCCTGCTCCTCCAACTCTCCCTTCTTCCACATCTTCAGCCTCCTGACTCAGCGGTTCGATCTTCGTCCGGTGGGGATATTTAGTGAGGTCGCCGACTATGGTACCTCCTTGCAAGAAACAGTCCGTCTGAACGGACCAGGCAAGTTCCTATCGCCCCAGGATCCCCGCACGGTGCCTGGGGGGCCTCGGGCATACTGTAATATAACCATCACCTTCACCAGGATCCCATGGCCGGCACGGGGGGCCCCTCGGCCAGCTGCATTGAGTTGACCTATCGAGAACGCCCTCAAGCCTCACGACTTCATCGGCCGGTCCCCGTTTTCCCGAGCGAGCCGGATATCTCGGAGCGTCCCCTCCGGTGACGCCTTTTGGAGCAGGGGTGAGCCCTGTAATTGTATCCAGAGGGTCCCTCCGAGCAGCGTAATCGCGGCTCTGGAAGCTTGACTCATCCGCTGAACCCCGCTCGATCCACCTAAAGACTCCCAAGGAGGTCTGCAGCCTCCTCCTCGGAACCGATTCGGAGCTCGCAGGCTTCGCTTCAGGGGAAGTTCACGAACCGGACGGTCCAACCGAGGAATTGGATGAGCGCGAAGAGCAACGCCGGATGGTTTCTGCTGGCCGCTCTGGCGGCTGCAGCGTGCGGAGGGGAGGCGGACGAGGGCGCCGAAGCGGGGGAGGAGCCGCCGGCTCCCGCTCGAGTGGTGTCGTTGCCCGACACGACCGCGGAGGCGGTGTGGGCCTATCTGGAGGCCCAGGGCTACGCGTCCTGGCCCAGGTGGCCGGGCACCGAAGCCCTCTATTCGGGCAACGAGCCACACGGGATGCTGCTCACCACTTATGTGAACTCGCCCATGGCGGAGGCGCTGGAGGGCGGGCGCACGACGGAGCTGCCGGACGGAGCGATCGTGGTGAAGGAGAACTACATGCCCGATAGCACGCTTGCTGCCGTCACGGTGATGTACCAGGCACCCGGGAATTACAACGAAGCGGGCAATGGCTGGTGGTACCTCAAGCACAACGCGGATGGCACCGTGGATGCAGCGGGGAGTGCAGGCACCATGTGCCAGGGGTGCCATGAACAGGCGGACGGGGGGGACTATCTCTTCACTCCGCTGCCCGGTTCCATGTAGACCGCCGGAGGCTGAGGGCTGTGGTCGGGCCGCGGGCGGGTCCCTGTGGATTCGATGCTCTCCCTCGACGTTCCATACTGCAGTAGGCGCTTTCTCGAGCGGCGGACACCCCTTGGTTCGGGTGTCCGCCGTTCGTCTTGTCGCCGGATTTGTGCAGTAATGCGAGAAAGCGCATGATCTAGGCCACCTCGAGCTCGGTCCACGAACGTGGGAGGCATAATCGATGTGGGCTCAGAGCTACGCCCCCGTGCTCGGAAGCGTCCAGCTATCGGCTCTGGTCGCCATTTTTCCGATCGCTCTCACGTTCGTGCTCCTTGGCGTCTTCAGGCGGCCTGCCCATATCGCGGCGGGGTCCGGGTTCGTGACCGCGTTCGTTCTTGCAGTCCTGGTCTGGGGCATGCCGGTCCGCCTCGCGGTCGCGTCCTCGCTGATGGGCGCCGCGGTGGCGCTGATCCCGCTCGTATGGACGCTCGTCGCGGCGGTCTGGTTCATCAATCTGCTCACCCACAGCGGACATTTCGACGTCGTCAAGCGGTCCCTCGCCGCTCTCACTCCGGACCGCCGTCTCCAGGCGCTCCTGGTCGGGTACGGATTCATCGGCCTGCTCGAGGGGTTGGTCGCGATGGGATCGCCCGCAGCCATCGGCGCCGCCATGCTCGCGGGGTTCGGCTTTCCGCCCATGACGGCCTCGGTCGTGACCCTCGTGGCGTTCAGCCATCCAGGCATCTGGGGCCCGATGGGGATCCCCGTAACCGTGCTGTCCGATGTGAGCGGAATCGGACTCGACACGCTGGGGTCGATGATCGGCCGACAGGATCCGTGGTTGACCTTTCTCTGTGCTCCGGTCGTGGTGTGGCTGGTGGCTGGCTGGAGGGGTCTGCGGGGGGTCTGGCCGCTCACGATCGCAACCGGGACGGCCTTCGCGATGGTCTCGTTTCTCACGTCGAACCACCTCACGACGTACGTAGCAGGTAGCGCGGGGGCGCTCGCCGCGATCCTGACGACGGTCGTCGGCGTCGCAGTGTGGCGGCCAGCGACGGTGTGGCGCTTCCCTGGGGACGCGCCGGTTCCGGTGGCCGCGGACGAGCAGACGGGGTCGCGTGAGACTCTTCGCGCCTGGGCACCGATCGCGTTGCTGATCGTCCTGATCGGCTTGGTCAGCGGCACCGCGCTACGGGGCATCCTCGCCCCGATCAGTGCCGTGAGTCTGGAGTGGCCCGGGCTGCACGGGCTGGTCACGCGCTTGCCGCCGATCTCGCCGGCTCCGGCGCCCTACCCGGCCGTGTACGTTCAACCGCTGCTCGTGCTGCCTGGCACAGTCGTCCTCTTCAGCGGCCTGCTCTCCCTTCCGATGCTCCACGTCGGTGTCGTCGAAGCGGCCGGGATCTACGCGAAGACGGTGCGCCAACTGTGGGTGGCGATCCGCACGACGGTCGCGATCATCGCACTCGGGTACGTCATGAACTACGCGGGGCTCAGCTTCACGATCGGTATCGCTCTTTCGGTCGCCGGGCTGCTCTTTCCCGTGGTCGCCGTTCTGGTGGGCATGATCGGAAACGGGGTCACCGGAACCAACACGGCGTCGAACGCCCTCTTCGGTAACCTGATCACGGTTGTGGGCGAGCAGGCCTCCGCACCGCCTGCTTTCGCCGCGTCGACGCTCGCGGTCGGCGGTTCCATGGCGAAGGCGATCGCACCGCAGTCCTTGGCTCTGGCGGCTGGGGCCACGGGGATGGCGGGAAGCGAGGGGGAGCTGCTGCGACGCCTGGTTGGAGTGGTGCTCCTGCTGTGCGCCAGTTTCGCCGTCTTTGCGATGGTGCAGTACTACCTGTTCCCGTGGATGATTCCGGCGCAGTGACTCGTTGATCTTTGCGGTGCCGAGACCGTGCTCGCGCCAGGGTCATGAAGAGGTGGTTGAGCCCGATCGCTCGGCCGGCGGCCCCGGCCGCCCACCGCGCGTCGCGCCGAGTGCGCGACGCGCGTCGACGTGTTCGGTCAGCGTGCCGCCGCGGTTTGGATCCCACCGCCCGCGGGGAGTGGATCGCTTACGTCGCCGTATACGGTGCCCACGATCGCGCCGTAGATCAGGTGGCCGATCAGGCTGCCCATGGCCAGCGCCATCGAGCCAGAGAAGATCGGCATCCCCATCATCGGCATGACGGCGATCTGCGCGAGCAGGAACGGAGCGACCCCGTAGAGCGCCCCTCGGAGTGCCGGCGGTCCCACCAGGTAGGGTGCCACGAACGAGTAGATGAGTGCGAGGATCGTTCCGATCATGAAGTGCATGATCCAGCCGATGGCGAGGCTGCCACCCATCTGTCCCGCCAGCATGTTCGCCGGGTTCATGGGTGGTATGCCCATCAGCGGCGCCACCCAGAGGCCCACGGCGGTCATCGCCGCCGTCCCGGCCACGCCGCCCGCGACCGCCTGCCCGATCTTGATGCTCATCGTTCTCCTCCGACTCGGGGTGTCGGGCCCGGTTCCCTTTGAGCCCTCTCGACTCCAAAAGGAATCGCGCGGCCGAACGGTTCCCCGAGGCCGACTCGAGTCGCTCTTACCGCGGCACCTCGATCCGCAGCGGCAGGATGGTCGTGCCCCAGTGAAGCCGGAGGAGGGTCTCGTACGGGCCCACCACGGGGAAGTAGAACGCGAGAGTCTCCATGTGAGCTCCGGCTTCCACCGGCACGCGTACGCGCACTTCCTCGCTCTCGGACGGGAAGTAGCTGTGGTGTGTGTCCCAGTCCCTCACCAGGATCACCTCCCAGGGCTCGGACTCGTGGGGGATGTGCCACAGCCCATAGCGGCCCGCCGCGACCCGTGTGCCCTCGAAGGTCAGCGGCGTCGAGAACTCGATCCAGGTGGCGCGGTTCGCACCTGGTGCGGCGACCACGTCCCAGTCCACGATCCCTCCGTACAGCTCACGTCCGCGCGCGACGGGCCGATCGTATCCGACCGTAACCGTAGTCAGAGCCACTTCCTGCGAGACCTCGCCGTGCTGGCTCGGGCGGGGTCTGGGGAGCTCCTGCGCAGCGGCCGCGGCGGGGACCGCGGTGAGGAAAGTCAGCAGCGAAAGAGTACGGTTCATCATCGAGCTCCTCGCGGGTCGAGGCATCGAGTAGCCGCGCATCGGCGGTAGCAGAGACACGTTCACCTTAGGGTCTGGAGCCCGGCCAGGACCTGCTCGTTGCTTGGCCGGATCCGGTAGTCGGTCTGGACGTCCCGCCAGCGGACCACGCCCTGCTTGTCGATCACGTACGTGGCCGGATGCGGAATCCCCCTCCGCGTTCCCCTCTCGTTGAGGATGCCGTAGCGGTCGATCACGGCATGCTCGACATCCATCAGGAACCGGAAATCGGGTCCCGCGCCGTCCTGCGTCAACCGTGTGACGGTCATCCGGGTTTCCCGCTCCGCGTCCACCGAGACCACGAGCAGCTCGGTGTCGCGCCGCAGGGACTGCGCCTCGAGCGACCCCGCCATGAGAAGGGCCGCGATCAGGAAGGGTGTGGCTGAACGCATGGGAACCTCACGCGTGGGTTCGGTGCTTTATGATTCGGTGCTTCATGACAGGGTAAGACGTACTCTAAGTATTGTACATGCGCCGAAGGTTCCGCGGAACCGGACGTCTGGGACCTGGCGAGTCGGCCTGCGTGGCGCGGGACCAAGCGGAGAGCTCTGCGATGGTGATTAATCGAGGCAAGTCCTGGAAGAGGCTCCCTGGCGGGTTCGGACGGCTTCTCCTGCCGGTTGCGGCCCTGCTGGTGGCAGAGTCCTCGCGGGCACAGGACCTCGACCCCGAAGATCTCAGCCCGTACAGCGAGATGGAGCTGATCGTTGAGGCCGCTTCTGCACGATCGGGCGAGGACCTCACGGTGGCGCTCCGCATCGCGCTGGAGCCCGGATGGCACATGTATTGGCTGAACGGGGGTGACGCTGGGCTCCCGCTCGTGGTGGCGTGGGATCTGCCCAGCGGGTTTCAGGCCGCGCCGCTCGAGTTCCCCGTGCCGAAGCGCATCCCCGCGCCACCCCTGATGAGTTACGGCTATGAGGACGAGCTGGTGGTCCTCGCCCGGATAACGCCGCCGGAATCCATACCCGAAGAACCCGTCGTGATCGGTGTCGCAGCGGAATGGTTGGTGTGCGCGGACATCTGCCTGCCAGCGATGGGTGAGGCCGAGGTCGCCTTGGGTGTGGAGGGGAGCAGGGATGCGGGCGGACGCGCCGCCGACCTGATCGCGGCCACCCGTAGGCGGCTTCCCGCGCAGGCGAACGGTTGGCGCACGCGCGCTTGGTCGGTGGAGGGTGGCTACGTCCTGGAGGTGATTCCGGCCGCTGGCGAGGTGCTACTCAGACCGTACTTCTTCGTCGAGGAGATCGGGCTCCTCGAGCATGCCGCGCCCCAGCGCGTGCTCCCACGGGGAAGTGCGCTACGCATGTTCGTGACGGGGTCTCAATTCGCGGATGCACCGGCCCGGGGTCTGCGTGGTCTCCTGACGGCCGACGCGGGTGTGGATCACGGCACCGCATGGGCGCTCGAGTTCACGGTGGAGTCGTCGCAAGACGATGAAGCGACGCTGGCCCTCGCCGCGCTGCTCGGCCCAGCGGCGCTCGTGACCGGCGGTATCACGGCAGCGACGGCGACTGCAGCGGGGGGCACAACGGTCGGATTGGGCCTGTGGATGGCGCTGCTCTCGGCGCTCGCGGGCGGTCTCCTCCTCAACCTCATGCCCTGTGTTTTCCCGGTGCTTGCGGTGAAGGTCATGGGCTTCGTGCAGCAGGGCGGCGCCGAGCCGCGGCGCACCCGTCGCCACGGGCTCGCGTTTGCGGGGGGAGTCTTGCTGTCGCTTTGGCTGCTCGCCGGTTTGCTTTTCGGATTACGGGCGGCCGGGCAGAGCCTGGGGTGGGGATTCCAGCTTCAGTCCCCTCCGGTGGTGGCGGTGCTCGCGCTCTTGTTGTTCGCGCTCGGCCTGAACCTGTCGGGTGTGTTCGAGCTCGGTCTGGGCATGACGCGTCTCGGAGCCGTCGGCAGCGACGACAGCTACCGTGACTCTTTCCTCACGGGAGGGCTGGCTGTCGTCGTCGCTACCCCGTGTACCGCTCCGTTCATGGGCGCGGCGCTGGGCTACGCCCTGGTGCAGCCACCGCACGTCGGGCTCGCGGTGTTCACCGGGCTCGGCATCGGCCTGGCCTCGCCGTACGTGCTGTTGGCGAACGCTCCCGGCCTGCTCCGACGGCTGCCGAGGCCCGGCGCATGGATGGTCGGGCTGAAGCAGGCGCTCGCCTTTCCCCTCTACTTCTCGGTCGTTTGGCTGGTGTGGGTGTTCGGACGTCAAGTCGGGGTCGACGCGACCGCCCTCCTCCTGTTCGCTCTCGCGTTCGTCGGTGTGGCTGCGTGGAGCGCGGGTCGCCCGCGGCCGACGTCCACGCGCGCGTCGTGGCTGCTCCCGGCCGGAGCCGCCACGCTCGCTCTGGTCACCGCGCTGGGTGCCGCGCAGGGCGGCGCTCCCGGAGGGCCGGCGGTCGAGTCCGGGGCGCTCGACTGGGAGGCGTTCGCGCCAGAACGGGTGGTGGAGCTGCGCGCGGACGGGCGCCCGGTCTTCGTGGAGTTCACCGCCGCATGGTGCCTCACGTGCCAGGTCAACGAGAGAGTCGCATTCAGCAGCGGCGCCGTCCGAAGCGCGCTGGCCGAGGCCGACGTCGCGCTCCTGCGCGCCGACTGGACAAACCGTGATCCGGTGATCCCGGAGGCTCTGGGTTCCTTCGGCCGGAGCGGGGTGCCCTTGTACGTCTTCTATCCGGCGGACTCGAGGACGCCGCCCGCCGTGCTGCCCGCGCTGCTCACGCCTGCCACGGTGATCGAAGCCGTCGCAGTGGCATCGGGCAACGGGAAGGAGGCAGGGGCGTGACGACGCTGGTGGCACCTTCCCCGGTTTCGTCGCTACTCCACCGGTACAGCGAAGTCAGGAGCTTCACCGAGCGGCTGTGCGCTCCGCTCGGGCCGGAAGATCAGGTGATCCAGTCCATGCCGGACGTGAGCCCCACCAAGTGGCACCTGGCCCATACGAGTTGGTTCTTCGAGACCTTCGTGCTGAAGTCCTCCGGCCTTCCTTACACCGAGGCAAATCCGGCCTTCGCGTTTCTGTTCAACTCGTACTACACGCAGGCCGGGGCACGACACTGCCGCGCGCAACGCGGATACATTTCCCGTCCGACCGTTCCGGAAGTGTTGGCGTATCGTCGCCACGTCGACGGTGCGGTGCACGATCTTCTGGTATGCGAGGACGCGGAGCTGGTCGCGCGACTCGCCCCGCTCGTCGAGCTCGGACTCCACCACGAGCAGCAGCACCAGGAACTCATCCTCAGCGACATCAAGCACGTCCTTTCCGTCAACCCGCTGCGGCCCGCGTATCACGATGGTGCCGGGCCTTCCGAGACCGTGCGGGCCGAACCGTCACCGCTGGAGTGGATCTCCTTCGCAGGCGGCCTTGAACGGATCGGGCACGAAGGTCCTGAGTTCGCTTTCGACAACGAGATGCCCCGTCATCGGACCTATATCGAGCCGTTCTCGCTGGGGTCACGGTTGGTCACGAACGGCGAGTTCCTCGAGTTCATGGAGGACGGTGGCTATGACCGCCCCAAGCTCTGGCTCTCGTTGGGATGGCAGGTAGTCGAGGCCAACGGCTGGCGCGCGCCGTTCTACTGGGAGGAGCGTGACGGGGCGTGGTGGCTCTTCACACTCTCGGGTTTGCGTCCCCTCGATCGTGCCGAGCCGGCGGTGCATCTGAGCTACTTCGAGGCGGACGCCTACGCGCGCTGGGCGGGCGCGCGCGTTCCGACCGAGGCGGAATGGGAGGTGGCTGCGTCCGACGTCCCGGTCTCGGGGAACTTCGCGGAGCAGGGGAGGCTGCACCCGGCGGCGGCGGATCCTGTCACCAGGGGCGTCCAACAGCTGTACGGGGACGTGTGGGAGTGGACGCAGAGTCCGTACGTGCCGTATCCGGGCTTCCGCTCCCTCTCCGGCACCCTGGGCGAGTACAACGGGAAGTTCATGTGCAACCAGCTCGTGCTCCGCGGCGGCTCCTGCGCGAGCCCGGCCGGTCACATCCGCCCAACCTATCGCAACTTCTTCCCGCCCGAAGCGACCTGGCAGTTCACCGGCCTGCGTCTGGCCAGGGACGCGTGAAGGCGGACGCAGGACCGAGCGGCATCACACTCTACGACCTCCAGCCTGCCCCGGCGCGATTTCTCGAGGACCTGCGGGTCGGCCTTGCCGCGCGCCCCCGAACGATTCCTCCCAAGTACTTCTACGACGACCGCGGGGCAGCCCTGTTCGAGGAGATCACCCGACTCGACGCCTACTACCTCACGCGCACGGAGCAGTGCATCCTGAACCTGCGGGGCGACGAGATCGCCGACGCGATCGGGCCGCGCGTGCGGCTGGTCGAGCTCGGCAGCGGGGGAGGGCGCAAGACCTGGGAGCTGCTACGGCACCTCCAGGAACCCACCTCCTACCTCCCGGTGGATATTGCGCGCGCCCAGCTCCTCGAGTTCGCCCTCCGCGTGGCCGAGGGCTTCCCGGCGATCGAGGTGTCCCCCGTTTGTGCGGACTACACCTCGGACCTCCGGCTCCTGGAGCCCGATCCCGACGTCGAGCGTACGGTTGCGTTCTTCCCAGGCTCGACGATCGGCAACTTCGAGCCCGCCGAAGCCAAGGAGTTTCTCCAGCGGATTGGACGCTTGTGCGGGCGCGGCGGGGGACTTCTGATCGGCGCGGACCTGCACAAGGACCGCCTCGTGCTCGAGCGCGCGTACGACGACCCGAAGGGAGTCACGGCCGCGTTCAATCTGAACCTGCTGCACCGCATCCGTAGGGAGTGCGGTGGCGCGGTCGAGCCCGAGGCGTTCCAGCACCGTGCCTTCTACGATGAGGACCGACGCCGGATCGAGATGCGGCTCGTGTGCGAACAAGAGACGCGCATCACCCTGCCGGCCCCGACGCCCGACGAGGCCCCAGTCGCGTTCGATCTGGCTGCAGGTAATTTCATCCGTACCGAGTTCTCGCACAAGTACACGCTCGCCGGCTTCCGCGCCCTCGCCGAGTCGACGGGGTGGCGAAGCGAGCAGGTCTGGACCGACGAGCGAGGATGGTTCTCGGTATGGTTGCTGGAGTGGACCGGGTAATTCCGCGCCAATTCGCTTGAGGTCTACCTTCCTCAGCTCAGCCCGCGACGCCCGCCCGTTTCCGGGAGGTCGGCGTCGGCGTGGTCCCGCCCGTGGGCCGGGTTCACCGAGTCCGGCTCGGGCGGGCGAGCCGGCTTGATCGTCACACCCCAGCGTCCGAGCGCGCCGGCGCCTCCATAGCGGATCCAGACCGTGGCCAGTAAGAGGGTGACGACCCCGACCAGCGCCAGCGACCAAACGGGCCCCAGTCGATACAGGATGGCTGCAGTGAGGTCGAGAAGCGTGTCCCCCAAGAACCAGACCACGAGCCCGCCTGCCAGCAGGGTGAGGACCGAGACGAACCGGTGGCCGTACTCCCCCATTCTTCCGTGCCTCCCGAGATCGATGCTTGGGGCCCCGTCACCAGGCCCAACATCCCGTACCCCCGACTTGATCGAACGCGGCAACCCCGCCGGACGTCGGGCCCGTGACCCTTCGTTGATCCGTCGGGCCTCATATGATACTGCCCTCTGCCCTGTCGCCGGACCAGCCCGTAGCTCTTCAGCCACAGCAAAGTACCGGAGTCGTCACGTGCCTCGGCCGCGCTCGTGCGCTTGCCGCCCGGGCCAGATCCTTGGTATCGACGCGAGAATACAGCTCAGCCTCACCATAGGCGGCTAGGAAAGCACATGCGGACTCGTGTAGCTGCGATGGGCCTGGCGATCGCGCTTGCGGCGACGGCGCCCGCTCCGCCTCGGGCGGGGGCTCAGCTGGCCGACGCAAGTGCGGTCACGCTCGGGCTCGCGGGCAATGCGACGGCGACCGCGCGCGGGCTCGCTGCGCTCTCGATGAACCCGGCCGGCCTCGGGATGGGCGGTTCGGGGTTCGCGCTTGCCGTTCTGCCGATCCAGCTCCGATTGGGGCTGCATCCGGTCACGTTCGGCGACCTCGCCGATTACCAAGGTGTCGTCGTGCCCACCGCCATCCGGGAGGAGTGGATGGAGCGCGCGACCGAGCGGGGCGCTCAGGCGGGTACCGCCGGGGTGCACGTGTCGGCCTTCGCGGTTGCCGTCGGTCCGGTAGGCTTCCAGCTCTCCACCGTGGCGGCAGCTTCGATGAGCCTTTCGCCCGACGTGCTCGAGGTTATCCTGTTCGGGAACGCGGGCCGCACGGGGAGCGCGACGGACCTGACTCTGGGCGGGTCCGACCTCCAGACCTTCGTGATCACGACGGCGAGCGCGAGCCTGGGCCTCCCCGTTTCGCTTCCGGGCGGCAGGCTGGCGCTGGGCGCCACGCTCAAGTACTCGATTGGACACTTGCTCGCGGCTGGCCGCGAGCAGTCCGGAACCGTCACGAGCGATCCGCTGCGGGTCAGCGCCGAGTTTCCGATCGTCGCGATCGCCGAGAACGTGGACGGTTTGGACAACGGGTCCGGACTCGGCCTCGACCTGGGAGCGCAATTCGAGCGTGGCCCCTTCGGCGGGGGGATCACCATCCGGAACCTGCTCAACACGTTCGCGTGGGACGAAGCCAAGCTTGCCTACCGCGCCGGGTCGGTGTTGCTCGACCGGGACGGGAGCTCCACCGACTTCGACGAGCAGCCCCTGGCGTCCGCTCCCCCCGCGCTCGTCCAGCTCGTGGACGACATGCGCTTTAAGCCCGTCGTCTCCGTCGGGGGAGCGTGGAAGGCGGCCGCAGACCTCACGCTCTCCGCCGACGTGAGGAAGCGTTTCGGCGAGGGCCTCGTGCTCGCGCCCGCGTTCCACGCCGGTGTCGGAGCGGAGTATCGTGGGCTCCGAGCGTTGCACGTGCGTGGCGGCGTAGCCGTCGTGACCGACGCCGTAGAGCTCGCTGGAGGAGCTTCGTTGGCGCTAGGGCCAGTAAATTTCTCGGTTGCAGGGGCGGTCCGCCGGGGTGAGCTCGAGAGCACGAGCCTGGCTCAGTTCACGCTCTCGTTCGGGGGTGGTTGAAGGGGGGGCGCCCGACGTCATCCCGAACGGACGGAGGGCCCGAACCACGCAGGCCCGGGCCCTCGTCCCCCGAGGGTTGGCCGTCACCCTATGATCCAGCCGGTCAGCACCGTAATGCGCGGTCCTCCGCGTGCGATCCCGATCGCTGTGTTGATCGGGACGTAGAGATCCCCGAAGGGCACGGTCGCGCCAGCCGCCACCACCATGCTGGTGGTGATGTCCTCACTGTCCTTGTTGATGCTGAAGTTGGGGCCAACACCGACCTCGACGCCGGATGGCAGCCGGTATCCCGTGAGCCAGCCCAACGAGAGGTTGAATTCGTCCTGCTCGACGCCACCCACCAGGATCACCCACTCCATCAGGGCCCGGTGGCCCCCCGTCAGTGACAGGATCTGGGTCTCAAACTGCCAACCGAACTGGGTCATGATCGTCTCCAAACCCGCCTGATCGCGCTGGTCGGCCACGTCGCCGGTGAACGTCGTGAAGCCGAAGCGAGGACCGCTCAGCTTCTGTCGGGGGAGCTTCTTGACCCGTTGGTCTGCCGGAACGGCCGGGGCTTCCTGGGCGGCCAGGGGTGCCGTCAGAGACACGGAGGCCAGTGTCGCGAGCAGGAGCGCGCAGCGTGACGTGTAGCGTGACATGATCGTTTCTCCGGATTCGGGGTGAATTTGTGATGCGGAGAGACGATCGCCCTCTCGGGGCTCCCGGCCCCTACGTCTGATGGCGGAGGAGTGGGACCAGGACTACGTAGGCGGGGCGCCTTGGGTAGACCACCCATCCGGCCCTATACTATCGGCCGTTTCACGGTTCGGGGGCGACAGCACCCGGGACCCGGCCCCGAGAGCGCCTCGGCGGAGGATCAATGGCGGAGAAAGGAACCGGAAGACAGAACACCCTGACGATCCGGGACAACCGGACCGGTAAGGAATACGAAGCCGAGATTCTGGAAGGCGACGTCATCCGCGCGATGGACCTTCGTCGGATAAAGGTTCAGGACGACGACTTCGGGATGATGTCCTACGACCCGGCCTTCACTAATACCGTCTCGACTCGCAGCGCCGTGACCTTCATCGACGGCGACAAGGGCATCCTCCGGTACCGGGGGTACCCGATCGAGCAACTGGCGGAGCGCGCGACGTTCCTCGAGGTCGCGTACCTGATCCTAAAGAGCGAGCTGCCCACGCAGGACCAGTTGGACGATTTCGTGCATCAAGTGACCTTCCACTCCTACGTGCACGAGAACATCCTGAAGGTTCTCGACGGATTCCGGTACGACGCCCACGCGATGGGCATCCTGTGCAGCTCGGTGGCGGCGCTGTCCACGTTCTATCCCGACAGCAAGAACGTCCAAGATGCAGGGACCCGATGGAGCCAAATCATCCGCGGAGTGGCCAAGACTCCGACCCTTGCGGCCTTCGCCTTCCGTCACCACCGAGGGCTGCCGTACGTCTATCCGGAGAACGAGCTTTCCTATACGGCAAATTTCCTCAACATGCTCTACCGGATCGGCGTGAAGGAGTATCGGCCGAACCCGGTGCTCGAGCGAGCGCTCGACGTGCTCTTCATCCTGCACGCGGATCACGAACAGAACTGCTCGACGACCACCATGCGGATTATCGGCTCCTCCAAGGCCGATCCTTTCGTTGCTCTGGCCGGATCAATGGCCGCGCTCTACGGTCCACTTCACGGCGGCGCCAACGAGGCCGTACTACGAATGCTCGGCCGGATCGGTAGCGTCGACCGGATCCCGGACTTCCTCAACAAGGTGAAGAACAAGGAAGAGAAGCTGATGGGCTTCGGTCACCGGGTCTACAAGGCGTACGACCCACGAGCGAGTATCATCAAGCGCACCGCCGACGAGGTGTTCCAGGTGACGGGGCGAAACCATCTGCTTGACATCGCTCTCGAGCTGGAACGAATCGCGCTCAACGAGGACTACTTCATCGAGCGCAATCTCTACCCGAACGTAGATTTCTATTCGGGCATCATCTATCAGGCGATGGGGTTTCCCGTGGAGATGTTCCCGGTGCTGTTCGCGATTCCGCGCACGGTCGGGTGGCTGGCACAATGGGAGGAACTGGTGCTCGACACCGAGCAGAAGATCGCTCGCCCGCGTCAGGTCTACGTTGGCTCGGACGAGCGCGAGTTCGTCCAGATCGTCGATCGCGGCTGAGCCGACCGCGGCGCCGCGCGACTGGGTAGGCCGCCGTTACGACGTGTCCCGTGCCGACAACGGCCGGCACGGGGTGCACCGCTAGGTCGAGAGAGCGGGAGGCCATCGGGCCGGCCCCGGCCCGATACCCAGGGGGGAGCCATGCGCGGGAGGCAGCGAGTGAGGCGCGGTGCGGGCGTACTCGGCCTGATGATTGCGGGCGCGATCGTCGTAGCGGTCCCGGGCGGACCGGTTGCGGCGCAGTCCCGCGCCCCGCGGGTGGTTCGTCCCGTGCCCGGGCCCGTGGTGCCGCCGCCCTCGTATCGGCGGGCGCTCGTCGCCGGCACGCGTAGCGCGGAGGGCCGGCCCGGTGCGGCCTACTGGCGCAACCACGCTAGCTACGTGATCCACGCTCAGCTCGATCCCGCCACCGCTCGCATCACCGGAAGCGAGACCATCCGCTACATCAACCGTTCGCCCGACACGCTCGGTGTCTTGGCGTTGCACGTCTATCTGAACGTCCACCGTGCGGGAACGGTACGGAACGAGGAGCAGGAGATAACAGGCGGAGTCACGCTCTTGCGAGTCGTCGTGGACGGGGACGCCGTGACTGCGGGCTCGCTCAACCAACCCGGTCGGTGGCAGACCGAGGCGACTCTGCTGTACGTGCGCCCGCACCGCCCCCTTCTGCCGGGGGCGACGGTCACGCTCGAGATCGACTGGGAGCAGACCTTTCCGCAGAGCGTGTCCGGGCGCGCTGGACACAGTGACCGCGAGGTGTATTTCGTCGGTTATTGGTTCCCGAAGATGGCCGTCTACGACGACCTGATCGGATGGGACGCCGAGCCGTTCTTGGGTGCCGCGGAGTTCAATGACGAGTTCGGTGACTACGACGTGACCCTCGAGGTGCCGGTGGGATGGACGGTCATGGCGACCGGTACGCTCACCAACCCGACCGAAGTGTGGACGGATGAGACCCGCTCCAGACTGTCCGCAGCCGCGCTTGCCGACAGCGTGGTTGCCCTGGCCACCGTCGACGATCGCGCCGCCGGTCGGGTGACTCTTGCCCCCGCAGCAGGCCGTCTGAGCTATCGGTTCGTTGCCGATAACGTACGGGACTTCGCATGGACCGCGTCCGACGTGCAACGCTGGGACGCCACCAGCGCCCGCGTGCCGGATCGGGACGGGGACGGGAGCGATGACCGCGTGCTGATCCACGCCTTCTGGCGCGAGGACCGTGCGCCGCTGTGGGCACAACAAGCCAGCTATGCCAAGGAGTCGATCGAACAACACTCGCGATACGTCGGGTTGGCGTATCCTTGGCCTCACATGACGTCGGTGGAAGGCGCCGGTGTGATCGGCAGCGGGATGGAGTTTCCCATGCTGACCCTGATCGGCTCGTACCGTGGCCAGGTGCCGAGGAGCTTGCTCGCGGTCACCGCCCACGAGCTTGGCCACATGTGGATTCCGATGATCGTCGGACCCAACGAGGCGCGGCACGCCTGGATGGACGAGGGGACGACCAGCTTCCTCGAGAACGAGGCGCTGGCCCAGCTTCGTCCTGGGGATCAGGCCCACGACGTCGAGCGTGAGGGCTATCTCCGGGCCGCGCGCACCGAGGCCGAGCAACCGCTCATGACCCACGGAGACTACTACATGCCGGGGCCGGCGTACGTCACCGCCTCATATCGCAAGCCCGCCACGCTGTTGTTTACGCTGCGTGGCCTGATCGGAGCCGAGACCTTCGATCGCGGGCTCCGAGCGTTCTTCACCGAATGGGCCTTCAAGCATCCCACGCCGTGGGATCTCTTCGCCACGTTCGAGCGGGTGGCGGGGGAGGATCTGGACTGGTTCTGGAGCTCGTTCTACTACGAGACCTGGGTGCTCGACCAGGCGGTGGGCGAGGTGACGTCACGCGAGGGAGCGCCCGTGGTGGTGATCGAGGACCGCGGCTTCGCACCGATGCCCGCCCTCGTGCGCATCGTCACGTCACAGGGCGGTACGCTAGAGCGTACGATTCCCGTCGACACTTGGCTCACCGGCGTGAACCGCGCAGAGCTTGAGCTCCCCGCCTCGGTCGGCGAGGTGACCCGGGTCGAAATCGATCCCGACCACCTCTTTCCTGACGCGCAACGTGCGGACAACGTGTGGGCCGCTCGGTGACTTCCCAGCGAGCCCTCGTCACGGGCGCGAGCGGCTTCGTCGGTTCCCACCTGACGCGCCACCTCGCGGCCTCCGGCTGGGAGGTAATCGCCGTCGTGCGTGCGGGCTCGTCGCCCGCGGAGATCCCCGCGACCTGCCATACACACGACGGCACCACCGAGGGAATGGTCGGGATCATGGGGGAGGCCCGGCCCGACGTGGTGTTCCATCTGGCCTCGCTGTTCGTGGCAGAGCACCGCACCGACCAGGTGGCCACGCTCGTCGAGAGCAACCTTCTGTTTGGCGTCCAGCTCGCAGAAGCGATGCGCGTGCACGGGCGGACCCGGCTGGTGAACACGGGTACCGCCTGGCAACACTACACAGGATGAGGATTACCACCCCGTCAACCTCTACGCGGCGACCAAACAAGCGTACCTGGAGCTGCTCCGCTTCTTCGAAGAAGCGGCCGGTCTGCGGGTGATCACGCTCGAGCTATACGAAAGCTACGGGCCGGGCGACCCCCGCCCGAAACTGATGACCGCCCTTCTACGGGCCGTGCGCGAAGGAGGGCGTCTCTCTCTCACCGACGGGCGTCAAGAGCTCGACCTCGTGCACGTGCGTGACATCGCCCGCGCGTACCAGCGCGCTGCCGAGCGGCTGCTCGACGGCGGTTTCTCGACGAGTGAGTGCTGGGCGGTGCGGACCGGGGAGCCGCGCACGGTACGAGAGCTGGTGGAGCTTGTGGGGCGCGCCGCGGGCACGCGGTTGGACGCGGATTGGGGCGCGCGACCCTATCGGGAGCGGGAGATCATGCGCCCGCCAGTTCGGCCAACGCTCCCCGGCTGGGGTGCGGAGACGGCGCTCGAAGCGGGGGTTGGCGAGCTGCTCGATGCCCACCCGATGGGAGGCTCCTGAGCGGCCACTCGGAGGTCTTCCCCGAGTGGCCGCTCAGGAGCCCCAGCCAGGTCGCGTCAGTCACTCGGTCGAGCCGGCCCGCGGAACGCCGAATGGCAGGCGCCGCAGGTCTGCCGCGTTTCCGTCAGCGCCGCCTCGGTCTGGTCGTTGAAGCCCCGCTGTGCGATTGCGTTCAGATTCTCGGTGGCCGTGGCGAATGCCCGCGCGCGAGCGGCAAACTCTTCGCCGTTGCTCCAGATGTCGTCCATGGCCCGCGAGCTCGCGTGGGTCGACCCCTCCGGGAACAGCTGACGCAGCATGAAGCCGTTGTCCTCCAACGCGGCGGTGTGCCTCAGGATGTGGAGCGGAAGATTGACGTCACCGCTCAAGAGGACGCGCAGCGCGTTGACGTGCTGCACGTTGCTTTGCATCAGCGCCTTCCGGAGCGTGACGATGGTGGGGGCGTCTCCGCTCGCCTGCGCGACGGCGCTCTCGGTTCCACCCAGCAGTAGCGCGGCGGCGAGCGCTCCGGTGGTCACGATGTTCTTCACTGACAGGTGCACGGCCGTTCTCCTAGTTGGTGGTTATGGTTTGGTATGGTTGCCGGATGCGGGTCCGTGGTGGGGTACTTGTTCAGCGGCTGGGTCGGAAGCGCAAGCCCCCTGAGTCTCACCCGAAGCTCTTGATCCCCGGCGGGGACTGGCGCAGGGCGGTCAGATAGCGGAAGGCGCTCGTGCGGGCCTTCTCCCAGGGGCGCGGAGTCTCGAGTGCATCGGGCGGGAGTTCGACGTTCTCGGGGCGCACGGATGCGGTGCGTAGGGGCTCCACTTCGAAAGCGATCAGGTTCATCGTGGCTCCGTCCTTCTGGAGTCGGCCCCGGACCAGGACGAACGGCTCCAAGCGCACGATCGATCGGTCCCGCTCGTAGACCGGAGGCTTCACGATCACATTGATAGGACCTGACTCATCTTCAAGCAGGACAAATACATAGCCTTTTGCCGTCGCGGGCCTCTGGCGGGCGGTGACGAGCCCGGCCACGCGGACCGTCGCGTGATTCGGGAGTTCCGTGAAGCGGTCCGAGGTGACGATCTCCGCGGGCAGTTGGTCGCGCACTAGCGCGAGCGGGTGGAGCGAAGCCGAGAAGCGCAGCATCCGATACTCCGCTACCAGACGGTCCGGGGCGTCGAGCCCCGGAAAGGCCAGATCGGCGTACGGATCGTCCAGGGGAAGCTCGGTCTGGGGGTGGTCGTCGCGACCGCCGGTCCGGTCCGGGTCCGACTCGGGGCCGAGCCAGAGCCCGGCCTGCCAGAGCAGCTCCCGCCGGGACAGTCCGAGCGTGTCGAAGCCGCCGACCCAGATCAGGTTTTCGATGGCGGGGCGCTTGAGTGCCGCGGGGGTGCGGCGCAGGAAATCCACCAGCGATCGATACGGCCCTCCTCGCTCACGCTCCTCCTCCACCCGCCTCGCCACTTCGTTTCCCCAGTCACGTACGAAACCCAGACCCACCCGGAGCGCGCGGTTCTCGCACGTGCACATGATCCGGCTGGCGTTCACGTCGGGGAGAAGCACGTCGACTCCATGACGGTGGGCGTCGCGCCCGAGCGCGTCCAACGAGTAGAACCCCATCGGCTGGTTGTTGAAGAGCGCGACGTAGTACTCGGTTGGGTGGTAGTGCCTGAGCCACGCCGACTGATAGGCGAGCAGTCCGAACGCGGCTGCGTGCGACTTGGGGAAGCCGAACTCGCTGAATGCCACAACCTGAGTGAAGACTGTGCGCGCAGTGTCCTCGTCCACTCCGCGGGCGGCCGCCCCTTCGCGGAACTCCACCCAGTGCGAGCGGAGCGCCTCGTGCGAGCGTTTCCGGCTCATCGCGCGGCGCAGTTCCTCGGCCTGGCCGTCGCTGAAGCCGGCCAGCGCCTGGGCGACCTTGAGCACCTGATCCTGGAAGATCACCACCCCTAGGGTTTCACCGAGTGCGTCTGCGAGCAGGGGGTGGTCGTACGGAACCTTGAATCCCGGATTCTCGCGCAGCTGCTCGCGCCGTCGCACGTACGGGTTCACGGCGCCGCCCACGATCGGGCCGGGGCGCACGATCGCGACCTGGACCGCCAGATCCTCCAGGTTCCGTGGCCGCACCCGCCGAAGCATCTGGATCTGCGCACGGCTCTCCACCTGGAACATCCCGACCGTGTCGCCCGAGCAGATCCGGTCGTAGACCGCCTCGTCCTCGAAGTCTATGCGAGAGAGGTCGGGAGGCTCGCCGGTCCGAACGCTGATCAAGTCTACCGCATCTTCGATCAGTGACAGCATCCCGAGCGCCAGAAAGTCGATCTTGATGAATCCGGCATCGTCGCAGGAGTCTTTGTCCCACTGGCACAGCACCCGTCCCTCCCATGCGGCGGGCTCGAGCGGCACCATCTCGATCAGCGGCCGGCTCGAGATGATCATCCCGCCCACGTGCTGCGAGATATGGCGGGGAAGCCCGGCGATCCCTTCGGCCGCATCTACCAGCGCCTTCCAGAGTGGCGCACCGAGCTTCTCCCTGAACTCGGGGATGGCCTCCATCTCCTCGCGTAGCCCGAGAGCCGAATGGTGCTCGGCGAGCCGGGCCAGCTTCTCCAACTCTCCCTGTGGCAGGTCCAGTGACTTGCCGATCTCGCGCACGGCGGAGCGCAGCCGGTAGCAGGGGAAGGTCGCGACCAACCCGACGTGATCGGCGCCGTACGTCCGATAGACGCGCAGGATCAGCTCCTCGCGGATGTCACGTGAGAAGTCGAGGTCGATGTCGGGGACGCTCCGGAGCGCCTCGTTCAGGAAGCGCCCAAGGAACAGGTCGGCCTTGACCGGATCGATATTGGAGAGGCCGATCAGGTAACAAATGATCGAGGAGACCGATGAGCCGCGTCCCCGGCCTGGCGGCAGGTTGGCGTGCGCGCGGGGAGCCTCGCCACGCAGATCGGAAGCCACTTCGCGTGCGAGGTTCATGATGTCGCGATAGACGAGGAAGAAGCCGGCGAGCCCGTGCCGGTCCACCAGCGCCAGCTCCTTGTGCAGCCGCTCAGTAGCCTCCCGCTCGTGGGCCGAGCCCGGCTCGTAGCGTCGCGAGATCTCGGCCTGGCACATCTGGGAGAGCGTCTCCAGCGCGCCGCCCCGTTCGCTTCCCTCGAAATCGGGGAATTTGTAGCCCAGGTCCTCGGTCAGGTCGAAGCTCCGGCAGCGCTCGGCGATGGTGAGCGTGCGCGCGAGCGCGTCGGGCCGGTCTGCGAAACGGGTGGCCATTTCTTCCGCAGACGCCATATGGAAGAGCGTGTTGGGACGGCGCAGGCCGTGCGAGCCGTCCAGTGTGGTGCGATTCCGGATCGCGACCAGCACGTCCTGAAGCCGGTGCCGCTCGGGCCGGTGGTAGTGGACGTTGCCAGTGGCGACCACCGGCAGCCCAAGTCGGTCGGCGAGCCCACCCAGTGCTCGAAGGCGTGCGGAGTCGCCCTTCACGCGGTTGTCCTGGAGCTCGACAAACACCTGGTCCGGTCCGAACGCGCGGATGAAGCGGTGGGCGAGCACCTCGCCGTCGGCCACGCTCGAGTCGAGCGCCGCTAGGAGCGGGCTCCGCCGGCAGCCGGTGAGCAGGATCAGACCCTGAGTCCGCTCCGGGTCGAGCAGTGCTTCGAGTGGAAGGCCCGGATCGGTGCGGGGGCTTTCCATGTGTGCCTTCGTGAGGAGCCGACACAGATTGGCGTAGCCGGCAGGAGTCTCGGCGAGCACAGTGACATGATGGTCACCGTGCGGGTCTTCGAGATCGGAAACGGTGCCCGCACCCCTCGCCGCAACCTTCACCACGTCCCGCTTCGGTTCTGAGAAGCAGCTGCGGAGCGTCAGCTCCGCGCCCGTGATCGGCGTCAGCCCGTTGTTCTTCGCGTCCCGAGCGAACTCCATGGAGCCGTACAGGCCGTTGTGATCGGTGAGAGCGAGCGCGGGATAGCCGAGCTCGACGGCCCGACGCACCAGCTCGTCCGGGTGGGATGCTCCATCCAGGAAGGAGAAGCCGGAGTGGCAGTGGAGCTCGACGTAGGGAGAGGGAGAGAGCACAGGTAAGTCGGAGCCACGTCCGCCGGTTATTTTCGGTTTTTATTCGGTAACGAAGATAGGCCGAGCGGGGTCCGGAGACCAGTGCGGAATTCCGACATGCGAGATTGCGGTCGGGGCGGCTTCCTCTATCATGTCGCATGCGCCGACCCCCTCCCGGGCGCGGGAGCCGATGATCCGATCGGTGACCCTTCGTGCCGCCCGCCGCTGGCTGACGCCGACCCTCGCGCTCGCCGCGGCCTGCGGCAAGGAAGCCACCGGGCCACCGACGCAGACGCAGACGCCGGCGGCCGTCGCCGCGGTGCTCGTGGAGCCGGACTCCCAGGAGGTGGAAATCCTGGGTAGCGCGCAGTTCACCGCAAGCGTCCGCGACGGAGCGGGCCAGCTTCTCTCCGGGCGGCCGGCCACGTGGACCTCGTCCGATCCGGTTCAGGCACCGGTCACTTCGGATGGACGGGTCACCGGGGTGGGCGCGGGCCGGTTCGTGATCACCGCGACGAGCGAGGGCAAGTCGGACTTCGGCATTCTGCGCGTCCTGGACACGCCCTCGAACGACTTCGCGATCCTGGGCGCGCAGCTCACCCAGGGGGTCCAGAGCGCCGACGGCTCGATTCCGATCGTGCTTGCCGGGAATGCGGTCGTGGCCAACGTGCTCGTCGGTCCGGCTGACCCCGGTAACTCGGCGGTGGAAGTCGCCCTGCGTTTGCTCGATCCCTCCGGCACCGTCGTTTATGCCGACACCGTGCTCACCCGTGCCCCGCCCGGCACCCAGGCGAGCTACGAGCAACCGAGCGCACAGCTGCTTCTTCCCGCTGCCGTCTTCAGCGAGGGTCTCCGCTGGCAGGTGGAGGTGGACCCGAGGCAGATCACGGGTGACAGCGATCGCTCGAACAACCTGTTTCCCGGCACGGGGTCGGTTCCCGTGAGTACGGTTTCCGTGCCAGCACTCAAGGTTCGCTTCGTGCCCATCGTCCTGGCTGCGCACGAGAATCACGCCGCGACGATCACCGAGGGCGATTTTCCCCGAGTACTCGCTTACGCTCCAGGGCGTGCACCCGCTTGGCCAGGTATCCCTGACGATTGGCTCTCCCCTGGTCACTTCGGCCAGCTTCGGCACCCCTCCTTCGGGCGGGGAGGCCTCGTTCTGGGATGAGGTGCTGGAGGACCTCGATTTGGCGCGCGTGGCGGATCCATCGGACCCGGAGGCTCACTGGTTCGGCCTCGTGCAGCCACCGGCGGGGTTCACCTTCACGGAGTTTGGCGGCTCCGGTTTCATCCCGAGCTCCGGGGGAGCCGTCGGTGCGGGCACACGCAGCGCGGTCGCCGTCCAGATAGGGTGGTTCAACGACCCGTGGCGGGCGCCAGACCTGTTTGCCCACGAGCTCGGGCATAATTTCGGGCGGCTCCACTCGCCCTGTGGCACGATCGAGGGTCTCGATCCGGAGTTCCCGTTCCCCGGCGGTACCATCGGCCGGTTCGGACACGACGTACGCGCCTGGGCTGACGGTCGCGCGACGAGCGCTTTCACGGTGGGTGCAGAGACGGGCGACGTGATGGGCTACTGCGATCCGGCGTGGTCGAGCGAATACACCTATAGGGGCGTGCTCGCGTTCCGTGGGACGGGGCTCGTCGCATCACCCGAACCCGAGGTGGCGCGCCGACGCGTGCTGGTCGTCAGGGGAGCGATCAGAGCACAGGAGGTCGTGCTCCAGCCGGTGTTCGCGCTCGAGGGTCGTCCCACCTTCCCCGAACGCTCGGGTGACTACCGGTTGACGGGCCGCGATGCGCGGGGCGGCGTGCTGTTCAGCTACGGTTTCGGTCCTGCCGAGCTTGGCCACACGTCCGGGACACGCCCGTTCCTGTTCGCGCTCCCACTGACGGACGCGTTGGAGGAGGAGCTGGCCGCGATCGACGTGAGCGGCCCACGGGGGAGTGCACGCGTTGAGCGGTCCGCGACCCCGACGCCCGCACCCACCGCACGCACAGTCGAGGTGAACGGGACCACTCGCGTAACGTGCGGAGACGGGGCCGCCCGCGGTATCGTCGTGCTCGACGGCGGCACGGGCGCCGTGTTGGGCGTATCGCGCGGATCGTCGCTCGACATGGCGGGGTCCGTGGGCGCCCGCCTGACGGTTCTGTGCAGTGACGGAGTCCGGACCGTGACGAGTCCGATCACGCCGTGAGGTGACGATCGTGCCTCCCTTGGGGGAGAGCCGGTACGCGGGAGCGCCACCCAGCGTCTCATACCGAACATCTTGGATCCGCCGTCCCCCCCCTGATGGCTGGACTCTTTCAAACCGGCATCCTCTTGATTAGACTGGTCGTAGACTAGTCTAATCAAGAGGATGCCGGGGGTGTCCGATGGCCGAGATCGGGGCGTACGAGGCGAAGACCCGCCTTGCCGAACTTCTGAGCCGGGCGGAGAAGGGAGAGCGCATCGTCGTTACCCGCCACGGCCGGCCGGTGGCGCAGCTCGTGCCGATGCCTGGCGCGCCCGGCCGGACCGCAGCTCAGGCGGTCGAGGCGATCCGAGCCCTGCGAACCGGGCATTCGCTCGGTCCCGGACTCGAGGTCCGCGACCTGATCGAAGAGGGGTGGCGTTGAATTTCGTGCTCGACGCCTCGATCGCGTTGGCCTGGTGCTTCCAGGACAAGGGCGGTCACTACGTGCTGGAGGTGCTCGAGGCACTCCGTGAATCCGAGGCGGTGGTCCCCGCGCTCTGGACGCTCGAGGTCTCGAATGGTCTCCTGGTTGCAGAGCGGCGCGGCCGGCTTGCCCCTCCGGGGGGACAGCGCTTCATCGAGACGCTGCTAGCGCTTCCGATCACCGTGGAGCCGGGATCGAGGAGGGCCGCCTTCGGCGACATCCGGCGGTTGGCGCGGGCGCACCACCTGTCCGCCTACGATGCTGCGTATCTCGAGCTCTCCAACCGGCTGGGGGTTTCGCTGGCGACTACGAACGCCGCGCTCGCCGCTGCCGCGGAGGGGGAGGGTGTGGGTCGGTTCCGCCCGGGTTGACCACGCCCGTACCGGAGGGCCTCGAAAACAGGCGTCGAGTTCTCTCCGACTCAGCTCAGGAAGAGGCGGTACGCGGGATCGTCGGACTCGTACACGTACGGGTATCCTAGGCTCTCCAGGAAGGCCTGGAACTGATCGCGCTCCGCTTCGGGTACCTCGAAGCCGGCGAGCACTCTCCCGAAGTCCGCTCCATGGTTGCGGTAATGGAAGAGTGAGATGTTCCAGCGGCCGCCCAGAGTGTCGAGGAACCGTAGGAGCGCGCCCGGACGCTCGGGAAACTCGAAGTGGCAGGCTACCTCGTGTCGTACTTCGTCCGGTGGCGGGCCACCCACCATGTGGCGAACGTGCAGCTTCGCCATCTCGTTGCCCGACATGTCGACCGTGCGGTAGCCGGCGTCTTCGAGCCGGACCGCCAGCGAGGTCGCATCTTCCCGCGACTCGACCCGGACGCCGACGAAGATGTGTGCCTCCTCGCGTCCGCTCAGCCGATAGTTGAACTCGGTGACCACGCGTCGTCCGATGGTCGCGCAGAACTCGCGGAATGAACCCTGTCGTTCCGGGATGGTGACCGCGTAGATCGCTTCGCGCGCCTCGCCCAGCTCCGCCCGCTCGGCGACGAAGCGCAGACGATCGAAGTTCATGTTCGCACCGCTCAGGATCGCGACCAGTTTCTGGTTGCGGGTGCCAATCTCTTCGACCCATCGCTTGAGCCCAGCCACGCTCAATGCGCCTGCCGGCTCCATGACGGAGCGTGTGTCCTCGAATACGTCCTTGATCGCGGCGCAGATCTCGTCATTGGTGACCCGCACGATGGAGTCTACGCTGGTCTGGGCGATGGCAAAGGTCAGCTCTCCCACCTCCTGGACGGCCACTCCGTCCGCGAAAATTCCCACGGTTTCGAGGCGCACCCTCCGGCCCGCCGCGAGCGAGCGATACATCGCGTCCGCCTCGAACGGTTCGACGCCGATCACCTTCACGCTGGGTGCCACCTGTTTGAGGTAGCCCGCGATGCCCGCGATCAATCCTCCGCCCCCCACGGGCACGAAGACCGCGTCCGGTGCATCGCCCGCGTCCCGAAGCAGCTCGTCGGCCACCGTCCCCTGGCCCGCGATCACCAATGCGTCGTCGAAAGGATGGATTGGGATGAGGCCGGAGGAGGCCGCGAGCGTGTCGCAATGGGCGTTCGCCTCGGGATACGTGTCGCCGGCGAGCACGACCTCGGCGCCGAGCGCGCGGACCGCGTCCACCTTGATATGAGGGGTCGTGCTGGGCATCACGATGACGGATCGGATGCCGAGGCGGCGTGCGGAGTATGCCACGCCCTGCGCGTGATTCCCCGCGCTCGCCGCGATCACGCCACGGGCGCGCTCGTCGTCGGACAACTGGGCGATGCGGTTGTACGCACCCCGGAGCTTGAAGCTAAAGACCGGCTGTAGATCCTCGCGCTTTAGAAGGACGGTGTTTCCGAGCCGCCTCGAGAGGAGCGTTCCCTCCTCGAGCGGGGTCTGCCGTGCCACATCATAGACGCGGCTGGACAGGACGTCGCGGAGGAGCTGTTCGGTCATCCCTGGATCCGGGGTTGGCGGCCGGCGCGCTGCTGGCGGCGCCGGTCCGGGTCCGGCTCGATGTGGCGCGCGGATCTGCGTGCGCCGCGTGCGCGCCGGGCCGAAATCTTAGGGGAGGATCGCCCCGACGACCACCGCCCGTCGCGGGCATCACCGGCTCGGGCTTGTCGCAGGGCGCTTCAGCGGTCGGCGGCCAGGAGGTCGGGGGCCAGGTCGGCCAGTTCTCCACGCGACGAGATGGCGAGCTTCTGGTAGATGTTCGAAAGGTGGGTGGTGACCGTGCGCGGCGAGATGCCGAGCGCCTGCGCGATCGCCTTGTTCGAGCGCCGGACTGCGATCAGCCGGATGATTTCGAGCTCGCGGCCGGTCAGCCCCTCGACTCCGGGTCCACTCGGCCGTACCGGTGGGCGGGCCTCCAATTCGTGGAACTGCACGCGCGCGCGGCGCAACTCGTCCTGGGCTCCCAGCGTGAGCAGGATCTCGTGTACGCGCCGGAGCTCGCGCAGCGCGCCTTCGCGATCTCCGATTTCTGCAAGCCTTCCAGCGAGCTGGCGGCGGATACGGACGGCGTCGGGAACGAACGGGATGGTTTCGAGCCGCTCGGCTGCGCGACGCATCTGCTCGGCTCCCCGCTCCGGATCGCCTTCCAACCACGCGAGCAACGCCTCGCACGCCTCGGCCCACGCCATCCCCAGGACGTGGCCGATGGGTTCGGCTTCACGCTTGAGCCGCTCGCCCGTGCGACGTGCCGCCTCCAGGTCACGACGGCGCAGGTGAGCCTCGCCGAGCACCGCGAGAAGTCGGTGGATCGCCCAGATCCGGTATCCGGTGCGATCGGCGATCGCCAGCCCTTCCTCGCCGATCCGGACCGCCTGTTCCAGGTCGCCCGCCGCGAGGTGGTAGGACGCCATCCCGGTATGTGCGGGAATCACCGAGTGAACGTCGCGCGCGCTCTCCGGGTCGTCCGCGCCGGCCAGCGTCCACGCCTCGGTCGCCGCGCCTCCCCAGGCATGGAACATGAGCAGCGCATGATGCACCTTGGAAAGCAGCGAGAGGTCACCGCTCTGTTCCGCCACGGAGAGCGCCTCCGCGAGCTCGGCGCGCGCGTCGTCCCCCCGGCCGACCATGGAGAGGCAGACACCACGCGCCATCCGGATCTGGCCGAGCAAGCGCACGTCTCCGCCCGCCGAGCCGGCCGCAGCCTCGAGGCTGGCGAGCGCGTCCGCGCGCCGGCCGGCCCAGAAGTGCGAGAGCCCGATGCGACGTTCCATCGACGCCACCCCCAGCGCGTCCCCGCGTCGGGCGGCGTCATCCCGTGCCTCCTTCCACAGCGCGATCGCCTCCTCGTAGTCGCCCAATCGCTGCCGCGCGCGCGCCAGGTCCTCCATCAGGCCGAACCGGTCGATCGCGTCCCCGGCCGCGACCAGGCTCGAGTCCGTCTCGTTCAACCGATCGAGCGCCGCGCCCAGGTGGCTCGACGCTTCGCGGTTCGCAAAGCGGGCGAGCGCGCTTCGCCCGGCAGCGGCCAGGTAGCGCACCGCCTTGTCCGCGCCGTTCTCGACTGCTCCGTGTGTGAAATGGAGGGCCAGTTCCTCCACGTGCTCCTCAGCGCGAGCGCCGTACGCGCGCTCGAGCGCGAGTGCAATGCGACCATGCAGGAGTCGTTGCCGCGCGAGTCCGATCTCACCCACCACGATCTTGCGCACCATGGGGTGCTGGAATTCGTACATGGGGTCGCCGTCACCCGCGCTTTCGCCGAGCAGATTGTGGCGGGTGAGCTCCTCGAGTGCTTCCACCAATTCGGCCTCGGGCAGCGGGGCGCAGACCGACCGGAGCGTCTCGTAGCGCGAACGCGTCCCTTCGCACGAGCTCGTCGGTGTCGGCGTGGGTGAGTGGGAGCAGGCGATGGTTGGTAGCCACTCCAAGCCCCTGCAGCGATTGTTCGACGCCGAGCAGGGTCGGGTGGGCGAGCCGCTCGCCCTCGTTGATCGTGCCGAGGAGGAGGATCTTGCTGTCGGCGAGGTGGCGAGCCGTGAAGTGGAGAAGCTCGAGCGACGAGGCGTCGGCCCAGTGGAGATCGTCCAGCACGACCAGCAGCGGACGCCGCGCGGCTAGCGCCTTCAGGAACTGCGCGAAGGTCCAGTACAGCCGGAGGTTCGTGTCGGCGTCCCGACCGGCCGACTCGCGCTCGCCGACGTGTGGCACCCCGCCGGTGCGGAGCAGCGGGAAGAGCACCTCCAGCTCGGATTCCGCGCCGCGCGTGAGCACGGAGAGCGTCTCACGCTCCAGGTCTTGCAGGGTGGGGAGCAGCGCGTCCGAGAAGAGAGCGTACGGGACGCCTGCCTCGACCGTGTAGGCCCGTCCGACTGCGACCGTCCACTCTTGACGGCGCGCCTCGTCGGCCAGCATCAGGGCGAGTCGGCTCTTGCCGACCCCTCCCTCGCCGGTCAGGAAGATGGCCCCGCCCCGCCCGGCCCGAGCCTGCGCGAGAGCCGCGCGCAGCTGAGCCAGATCTTCGCCGCGGCCGACGAACGGCAGCCGTACGAAAGCGGGCGGTGGATGGCTCACAGCGGAGTCCCTGCAGGGTCGGCCTGCCGGCGCACAGCGGACGCCTTTTCCATAATCCCCGCTGGGCCTAGACGCCAGGGTAACAGCCGCGCGGGGCCGGGGCGAGCACGCGCTACCAGGGGGCTCGCACTCGGCTTCGCGCGCGTGAAGGGTTAGCGCGAGGACGAGACTGCGACCGGAGCCGACTCGGCCCTGGCTGCGGGAGCTCAGGGACCGGTAGGGCCGAGTTCCGCAGCCTCCCCGTGGGCAATCCGGTAGCGCGCCTCGAGCGCGGCGGCGAGCCCGGCGACGGAGAGCGTGAGGCCGAAGAGACCCGGCAGCCACACGATGCCGATACCAACGGCGCGCTGAAGCGGTCGTCGTAGGATGAAGCCGTCGAGCGCCCATTCCGCGCCGGCCCCGGCGAGCGTGATCACGGTCGCGCTCGCCCAGAGCCCGATCACCGCTCCCATGAGCGCGCGGCTCGGGCGCAGCCGAACGAGCGTGAGCTGCCCGAGCCACCACGACGTGAAGAGCGTGAGGGCGAGCGCCGGCACCGACCAGGCGACGAACATTCGTCCCGGACCCGAAATCGGGGATCGGACCCACAAGGGCGGCCAGCAGCGCGAGAGCACCGGCCCAGGCGATCGCCACGACCACGGCGGCTCCGGTCGTTCGCGAGCGTCGAGCGGCCGGCGACGCCTTGGGCTCGCGCGCATCGCTCACGTACCGGCGTCCCAGGCACCAAGCGCGGATTCACCGGGTGCAGCGACCACCGGATCGGCCGCGTGAGCGCCGGCGTGGACGCGCAGTCGCACCACCCGGTCTGTGGACACGCGCACCCATGCCTTGCTCCCCGGCGGATGGGGCGCACGTAGCTCGAAGCCGAAGGGAGCACCCGCAGCGCAGCCGTGGTACCGCGCCGGTACGTCCAACGTCATTCCTGCAGCGGCGGCGGTGGGTGGGGGTGCGGTGAAGTGGACCAGCCCCGGCTGTGCGAGTCCGTCCACGCGCAGGCGGACCCCGCCGGGGCCGGCGGGAACGGAGTCGAACACAACGACCAGCTCGAGCGGGTCGCCCGCGGCGATCGGGGACGCGCCGGGCTCGGTCGGAGCGATCTCGGAACAGAGGATCGGAATCGCGGCGGTTTCGGGCCCGGTGCAGCCGAGGACGGCGAGCACCAGCGCCACGGCCGATCTAGTGTGGGGGGCCATGCGCAATCATCCGTGCCGCGCTGCCGCCGAACAAGTCGGTAGACCGACGAGCAAGCGGAGCTTCGCTCCGGCGCTAGGCGCGCGGGTCCGCCCGGGCTGCTGCCTCTGCCGCCGAGACACCAGCGCGCACCGCTTCGGCGCCGAATCCGCGTGTGCGCAGAAAGGTCGATAGCCGGTGGACGGCAGCGGCACGAGGCGACGCATGTCCCAATCGTCGGACGCTGCCGCGCGCTCGCGCCGGTCGATCGCCGCCGGCGAGCGCCCCTCGATTCCGCTCGCCTCGTCCCTTCAACCAGCGCAGGGCTACCTCGACCGCCAGTGCCTCGTCGCTCGTGCCCGTCCCTTGGAGACCGCGCGTGACGGCCGCAGCCGCCGCGCTTGGGGTCAGACCGCGTCGGCACAGCTCGTTGCGGATCAGCGCGGGTCCCCGTGGCGTCCGCCTCAGCCGCTCCCGGATCAGCGCGTCGGCGAACGCGTCGTCGTCGAGCAGTGCTTCGGCGACGAGCTCGTCCAGGCAAGCCTCGATTACCGGGGCGGGAAAGTTTTTTGCCCGGAGCCGCCGGCGAGTCTCCTCCCGACTGCGCGGCCGCCGGGCCAGGTGGGCGAGTGCGACCTCGCGCGTGCGCCAGCGCAAGTCATCGTCGCAGAGGCGGGCGCGTAATGCTTCGTCCACCGGGTCGCTGGCGCCGAGCCCCGCGCGCTCCACCACCTCGAGCGCGAGCTCCAGCGGATCGCCCTGGTCCAGAATCACGCGGACGCGGCGGCCCTTCCGGTCGAGAGGATCGAGCGCAGTCACCCGCGCAGCGGGAGACGGTATGGAGTTCATGGCGGGTTCATGAATGGATCCATCCCTCGGATTCTGGCGGCTCCACCGGGCGCCACCATGGGGCATTCATCCTTCCACTCCCTGTGCCCACCATCCGCCCTCGATCAGGTCCCGATAGAGGGTGAGCGGACGGCCGTCCTCGAGCACAACGGTCACGTAATCACGCGCGAGCGGCCGACGCCACCATTCGTCGTCGATGCGCCAGCGCTCACGCACCGCGCTCACCCTTCGGGTGCGTCGACCGACCACCACGGCGATGGGTACGCCGGCGCCGTCAACCTCGACCCGCGCTCCGCAGGGAGTGCCGAGTGGACGCAGGCGGGGTCCAGCCTCCCCAAGCTTCGCTTGTGGGCCCACACGCTTCGCCGTGCGCTCGTGCGGGGTCACGGATCGAAGCTCAACAGGGCGTGGCGACGCTCCGGGATGCGCGATGTGGGGTCCACCTCCACCACTCGGTACAGGGGAGAATGTCCGAGCCGCAGCTTGAGCTCGCGCACCGCGCTCTTCAGCGAGTGCGGCACTTCGCCGTCGGTGAGCTCGCGGCCTGCCGGACCACGGACGCATGCAGCGTCGTCCCTGCGGTCGAACAGGGCGACCTGATCGGCGGGTGGCCCAAAGCGGAAGAACTCCACCGCCAGTTCCTCCACGGCGCGCGGGGGCGGTGTGAGCCGCATGCGCGCACGCAGCACGAAGGCGAGCGCGTCCCTGCGTGCGGTCGGATCGCGCAGCACCGACTCCACCAACCAGGACCCGCCCCTCTCCAACCGCCCCACAACGCGCGTTGCGGCCACGCTGCGCCCGCGCCGTTCGGGTCTGGCGAGCGCCCGCTCGAGCAGTCGGTCGAGGGCGCCGTGCAGCGTCTCCACCTGACCGACCGGAACCGGGAACTCCAGCGTCACGCGCACCGGTTGCGGCTGGTGCCACGGACGCACCGGATCGATCCGTTCGCCGGTCGCCCAGGCTCGGGCGCGCGCGCCCTTCTCGCCGAACTGACCGACCAGTGCCGGGGTGGGGAAGCGGATCAGCTCTCCCAGGGTGCGCACACCCAACCGGTCCAACCGATCGAGGATCGTCCCGTCCACCGGCAGCGCGCTCACCGGTTGGCCGGCCAGGAAGGGGCGCAGCGCTTCTTCCGATACGATCACGGGTTCGCCGGGACGCGCTCCGGCCGCGGCCACCCAGGCGCCGAACTTGCCGGGTGCGAACCCGGCGCGCGTCGCGGCCACGAGCGGGGCGGGGAGAACCCGAAAGAGCGTGCGGAGCACCCGTTTCACCTGATGCTCGGGCGAGCCGTAGAGTCGGCCGAGCCCATCCATCCCGAGGAAGATCCGACCGTGACCGGCCGGCTCCACTACCGGGGTGAGCTCGGCCAGCACCTCCAGCAGCGCGTCCTGCGCGGCGTCGTAATGGGCGGGATCGGGTTCCAGCAGGGTGAGCGACGGGCACAGCGAGACGGCCTGGGAGACCAGTTGCCCGGCGTGCACTCCCGCGTCCGCTGCCCGCTCGGACAGCTGCCACACGGTGCGGCGCGTTCCTCCCTCGGTCGAGAGGAGCGCCACCGACGTGCTGTCGAGGGCGGGGGAGCGGACCAACTCGAGTCGCAGCTCGAAGGTGGGGAGCCAGAGGCAGAGGGCGGTCCGACTTCCCCGACCGGCTGCGGCACCGGTGCTCTCCGGTCCGGTGCGCGATCCCGAGTACGACAGGGGTTCGGCGGCGGCTCGGCTACGGGTGGAACGCATTCGCTGGGCACTCGATGGCGCAGGAATCGAGAAGCTGGCGGAACCCGAAGATACACCGAAAGATCTACGACGGGCAAGCTTTCTGCGAGCCTCCTGGGCACCTCCGTCGCCTCCTCTTCCTTTGATATCCCCGGGGAGCCCGTCTAGCTTTGAGGGACTCTCCACCCATCGAGTCGGCGGAGGCCGTGCCGTCGCCGGATCATCCCGCCCGAAATGGAGCGTAAACGCCATGGCTGCGTGGATTCCCCTCATCCTGGTCGCGCTCGTGGTCGTCTGGCTGATCGGGATCTACAATCGTCTGGTTTCCCTCCGGAACCGGTTCAAGAACGCGTTCTCCCAGATCGACGTGCAGCTCAAGCGGCGCTACGACCTGATCCCCAACCTGGTCGAGACCGTGAAGGGATACATGAAGCACGAGCGTGAGACGCTCGAGGCGGTGATCGACGCACGCAACCAGGCCCGCTCGGTGGAGCAGCGCGTCGCGGCGAACCCTGGAGACGCCCAGGGGATGCGCGAGCTGCTGGCGGCCGAGCAAACCCTCACCGGATCACTGGGTCGCATGTTCGCGCTCTCCGAGTCGTACCCGGATCTCAAGGCGAACTCGAACATGCAACAGCTCCAAGAGGAGCTGTCGACCACCGAGAACCGGGTCGCCTTCGCGCGCCAGGCCTACAACGACTCGGTCATGTCCTACAACACCTATCGCGAGAGCTTCCCCCAGAACCAGATCTCCGGAGCGTTCGGGTTCAAGCAGGCGGAGCTCTTCGAGATCGAGGTCGAGGCGCAGCGCGAGGCACCACGCGTATCGTTCTGAGCTGAGCGGAGGCGCGGCGCGGGACGATGGACTTCTTCGAGCACCAGGAACGGGCGCAGAAGAGCACCGAGAACCTGCTCGTCCTGTTCGCGCTGGCCGTGGCGGCGATCGTCGGCACCGTCTACTTCGTCCTGATGGTCGCCCTGCAGCTCACCGTGGACCTCCCATTCTCGCTGTGGCAGCCGCGAGCCTTTCTCTGGACCACCATCGGCGTCCTCGTCCTGATCACGCTCGGCTCGTTGTGGAAGAACCACCAGCTGCGTGGCGGCGGGGCGGTCGTGGCACGCCGCCTGGGCGGCCGCCGAATCGACCTCGACACGCCGGATCCGCTCGAGCGCCGGGCGCTCAACGTCGTGCAGGAGATGGCGATCGCGTCGGGGACCCCGGTCCCGGACGTATACCTGCTCGACGGCGAGAGCGGCATCAACGCGTTCGCTGCCGGACACACGCCAGCCGATGCCGTGATCGGGGTGACGCGTGGGACTGTCGAAAAGCTCACGCGCGAGGAGCTCCAGGGCGTGATGGGGCACGAGTTCAGCCATCTGCTCAACGGCGACATGCGGCTCAACCTGCGGCTCATGGCGGTCGTGCACGGGATCCTGGTGATCGCGCTGGTCGGGCAAGGACTCATGCACGGAGGCCGCGGAGGGCGTAGGCGCGACGGCGGATCACAGGCCGCTCTGGTCGGCCTGGGGCTGTTCCTGATCGGTTATGTCGGGGTCTTCTTCGGCAACCTGATCAAGGCCGCGGTCTCGCGGCAGCGTGAGTTCCTGGCAGACGCTTCAGCCGTGCAGTTCACGCGTAATCCGCGCGGCATCGCCGGGGCCCTGCTCAAGATCGGGGGTCTGCCCATCGGGTCGCGCATGGGCGCGGCGCGTGCCGACGAGGCCAGTCACATGTTCTTCGGGGACAGCAGGCTACACCGCATCACATCGGCGATGGCAACCCATCCACCTCTGACAGAGCGCATCCGGCGGATCGACCCTTCATTCGCGGGCCGGTTTCCGGCGTTGGCGGAGAGCCATGTCGCCGCTCCGGCCGAAGACGGGGCGGCGATGGCCGCGCCGGTGGGCGCGGCAGCGCTCGCGGGGACTGCGTCGGACGGCGTCGTGACGAGCGCCGAGGCAGGCGTCGCTGCCGGCGCCGCAGTTCCTGGTGCGATCGGCGCTGTTGGTGGTGGCGATGCCGACCGAGCTGCGGTGAGCCTCTCGGGGAGCGTGGGAGCGGGCGCGCTCGACCGGATCGGTCGGCCCGGCCCTGAGCACCTGGAGCGAGCGCGCGTCCTCTGGGAATCGGTTCCCGAACCACTGCGCGAGGCTGCGCACGTAGCCGAGAGGGCGCTCGCGCTCGCCTACGCACTCCTGATGGCGCCGCCTGGAACCGAGCGCGAGCGCCAGCTGGCCGTGGTCCGGCGCGATGATCCGGGTGCGGCACCCGCGGTGGATGCGTTGCTCCCGGCGGCTGCGGCGCTCCAGCTCGACGCACGGTTGCCTCTGCTGGAGGTCGCTGCGGCCGCGCTGGCCACCCTGGATCCAGAGCGCCTCGCGACCTTTGGCCGAACGGTGCGGGATCTGGTCGAGGGGGACCGTGAGGTCGAGCTGTCGGAGTGGATGATCTCGAGGCTGCTGCTGCGCCAGGTCCGCGAACGCGTCGAGCCGCCACGGCCGACCAAGCCCCGCTATCGCTCGATCGGAGCGTTCGCGGAGGAGGCGACCGTTCTTCTTTCCGCGCTTGCGTACGCCGGCCACGGAGACGAGGCCGGCGCGGGAGAGGCGTTCGCTGCCGCGGCCCGGGAGGTCGGGCTTCCGGCTTCCGCGCTGCGCCCTCCGGACGCCTGCCCTCCGCGCGCGCTCGAGGCCGCACTGGAGACCTTCGCGCTCCTCCTTCCCGGTGAGAAGCGGCGCTTGATCTCTGCGTGCGCGGCCTCCGTCGTAGCCGACCAACGCGTGCTCCCGCGCGAGGCAGAGCTCTTCCGTGTGGTTTCCGACTGGCTGGGAGCCCCCCCGTCCCCCCCTTGCTTCCCGGTCAGCTCCTGACCTAACCTGCGGACCGCTGTGTCCACTGCGCGTAGGAGGTGGGCGTGGCCCCGACCGGGTGGACGAGCTGCCGACCGGGAGCTAGCGCCCGAACTCGAGGACCGAGCCGGTCAGCCGCCGGCCTTCGGGTCCCAACATCCAGCGGACCGCGTCGGCGAGCGCGCCCGGCGTCACCCACCCCGTTCGGTTCGCGCGTGGCATCGCGCTCCGGTTCTGCTCCGTGTCGATCGTGCTCGGGGCGAGGGCGTTCACGGTGATCCCGTGCGGTGCCAGCTCGACGGCGAGCGAGCGGGTAAGCGCGACGACCGCGGCTTTTGCGGCCACGTAGGCCGACATGTCGGGGCGCGCAGCCAGCGCCGCCGCAGCTGCGACGTTCACGATGGCGCCGCCGCCCCCCGCCTTCATGCGGGGCACCCCGGCGCGGCAGCAGAGGAAGGTCGCGGTGGCGTTTGCTGAGATCATGCGCTGCCAGGCGTCAACCGGGGTCTCCTCCACCGCACCCGCGACGAATCCGCCCGCCAGGTTGCAGAGCGCGTCGAGCCGGCCTGCGCCGAGATCGACGGATGCGAACAGCCGCTCGACATCGGCTGCTTGCGTAAGGTCGGCCTCGATCAGGCGCAGCCGATTGGAGCGTCCCTCGATGGTCGCCGCTAGAGAGTCGGCGTGCGCACGCGTGCGCCAAGGCACGTGCACGATCCAGCCTTCGTCGAGCAACGCCTCGGAAACTGCCCGCCCGAGCGCGCCCGTGCCTCCCGTAACCACCGCCACGTGCGGTTCGTCCATGAATCAACTCTGCTTGCGGGCGCCGCATTCCGCCACCTTGTTCGGCCGTAACACCGTGTCTAACTTCCGCCCCCCGACGCGGTCGGTCACCCCCTTCGTGGCTCTCGCCACGCCGAACCACCGCGCCCTCGCGGTCGCCCGGTCTGGCCGGGGCGACCGTCCCGAGCCACGAAATAAGGCAGCCTGCGGGAGCGACCCAGCGAATGGCTTCATATCGACATTCCACCGTTCCGAAGAACGGCGAGCAGATCAGCCACGATCAGGGCCGTATCCAGGTCCCGAATCGTCCGATCATCCCCTTCATCGAGGGAGACGGGATCGGCCAGGACATCTGGCGCGCGACCCAGGCCGTGGTGGACGCTGCCGTGAAGAAGGCCTATGGCGGCGAGCGCGCGATCGCCTGGATGGAGGTGCTCGCCGGTGAGAAGGCACAACAAGCGTCCGGCGAGTGGCTGCCCCAGGAGACGCTGGACGCGATGCGCGAGTTCAAGGTGTCGATCAAGGGTCCGCTCACCACCCCGGTGGGCGGCGGGATCCGTTCGCTCAACGTCGCCATCCGCCAGCTGCTCGACCTCTATTCGTGCATCAGGCCGGTGCGCTGGATCAAGGGCGTCCCTTCGCCCATGAGGGAGCCCGACAAGCTCGACATCGTGATCTTCCGCGAGAACACCGAGGATGTGTATGCGGGGATCGAATGGGCTTCCGGGACGAGGGAGGCGGAGAAGCTGCGCCGCTTCCTGATCGAGGAGCTGGGGGTCAAGAATATCCGCGAGAGTGCGGGTATCGGGGTCAAGCCGATCAGCCCGTTCGGCACCAAGCGGCACGTGGAGCGGTCGATCCAATACGCGCTCAACCGCAACCACGACATGGTCACGCTGGTACACAAGGGCAACATCATGAAATTCACCGAGGGGGCGTTCCGCGATTGGGGCTATGAAATTGCCAAGGAGCGTTTCCGTGACCACATCGTCACCGAAGCAGAGCTGTGGGAGGGAGCGAGCAGGGACGGCAAACTCCTGATCAACGACCGCATCGCCGACTCCATCTTCCAGCAGGTGCTGCTCCGCCCCGACGAATACTCCATCTTCACCACCCCGAACCTGAACGGCGACTACTTGTCGGACGCGTGCGCCGCGCAGGTGGGAGGGCTCGGGATGGCGCCGGGCGCAAATGTGAGCGACGTGATCGCCAACTTCGAGGCGACCCACGGGACCGCGCCCAAGTACGCCGGGAAGGACATGGTCAACCCGGGCTCACTGATCCTGTCCGCGGTCATGATGCTCGAGCATCTGGGCTGGCAGGAGGCCGCCGACCTCGTGGTACGGGGGCTCGAGGGGGCGATCGGCGCGAAGCAGGTCACCTATGACCTGGAGCGTCAGATGCTTGGTGCTCACAAGGTCTCGACCTCGGGGTTCGGCGAGGCGGTGATCGCTTACATGAGCAAATGAGCATGGATGCCCTGCTGGTCTCCACCGACCAGCTCGACCGGCACCGCACGCAGCTGCTCGCGGTGCCGGTGCACGACGCGCAGGGGACCCCATCGCACGCGCTGTCCGCCGGTTTGCGGGAGGCCGCCGGGTCGGCACAGGAGGATGTACGCGGTCGCACCGGACACGTCGTGGTTGCCGGTACCGGTCTGGCAGACGGGCCGCGGCGGATCGCGTTCGTCGGCGTGGGCGATACCGACCGCTGGGACGCAGAGGCCGTCCGCCGCTTCGCTGGTCGCGCGGTGCGCGCCGCGGAGGCGCGCGAGCTCGAGTCGCTGGCGATCCTGATCCAGCCTGGGACGCTCGACCCCGCGGTCGCCGCGCAAGCCGCAGCCGAGGGCGCGCTCCTGGCGGCGTGGCGCTTCGGCGAGTTCCGGCGTGCGGAGGATGAGGAGGACGCGGAGCCGACGATTCGGATCGGCACCGTGGAGCTGGTCGTGGAGAGCGCCCACCGCGAAGCGGCCGAGCGAGGGCTCGTTGTGGGCCGCGCGACCGCGACCGGTCAGAACCTCGCCCGCACGCTCCAGTCCCGCCCGGGCAACCTCGCTACCCCGAGCCACCTCGCCGAGCAGGCCGAGGCGATGGCGCGCGAAGTAGGTCTCGAGGTCGAGGTGTTCGACGTGGACCGGATCCGCAGCGAGCGCATGCACGCTCTGCTGGCGGTAAGTCAGGGCTCCGAACAGGAGCCGCGCTTCATCGTGCTCCGGCACCGGGGCGCCGGAGGCGGCGATCCGTGGGTGGCGCTAGTGGGGAAGGGGCTCACCTTCGACGCGGGAGGCATCTCGATCAAACCCGCGCAGGGTATGGAGGACATGAAGTTCGACATGTCGGGCGGGGCCGCCGTACTCGGCGCGATGCGCGCCGTGGCGGAGCTCGAGCTGCCGCTCAACGTCGTGGGGCTGGTCCCTTCGACCGAGAACCTTTTGTCGGGGAAGGCCCTCAAGCCTGGCGACATCATCCAGACGCGAGGAGGCAGGACCGTCGAGGTGATCAACACCGACGCGGAGGGGCGGCTCATCCTAGCCGACGCGCTCGACTACGCGAAGGAGTTGGGGGCGACCGTAATCGTGGATCTGGCGACGCTCACGGGAGCGGTCGTCATCGCGTTGGGCCATCACGCGATCGCGGTTCTCGGCACCGATGACGGTCTGATCCAGGCGATGCGCGACGCGGGCGAGCGCGCGGGCGAACGCTGCTGGCCGTTTCCGCTCTGGAGCGAATACCGGAAGCAGCTTCGCAGCGAGGTCGCGGACATGATGAACGTCGGCGGCCGGCCCGGTGGCACCATCACGGCCGCCTGGTTCCTGCGCGAATTCGTCGGTGACGCGTCGTGGGCGCACCTCGACATCGCAGGCACCGCCTACGGAACCGAGCCCCTGCCGTACCAGCGCAAGGGGGCCTACGGAGTGCCCGTCCGACTGCTCGTGGAGTGGCTGCGGGGCCGGGTCGCGTGAAGCTCGTCCCGGCGGTCGCGGCCATCCTGGTCGCGGCCTCCTCCCTGGAGGCACAGCAGCCTCCGGACACCCTACCCGTCGCGCCCGCGGACACGATCGCAACGACCGATGCGCTGCTCGCTGAGCCTTCCGCCGACACCCTGGCCGATTCCCTGCGCGTGCGGCTCCTTCCGGAGGTTGACGGCCGCGAGCCCACGGGCTTCGCGACCGGTGTCTGGCTGTTCGGACGCGAGCAGCTGCTCGCACTCCGGGGCCACTCCCTGGCCGACCTTCTTGCCCAGGTGCCGGGGATTACCCGGCTGCGGGGCGGCGACTACGGCGCTCCCGAGACCGTCACGGCGTACGGCCTCGCTGGAGGCGGCGTGCGCGTGTTTTGGGACGGCTTCGAGCAGGTGTCGCTGGACGGCTCCGTGGTGGACCTGTCACGCATCGGACTGGGTGGTGTGGAGAGCGTGCGGGTCGAGCGGAAACCAGGCGAGCTGCGCATCGAGCTCGCCAGCCTGAGGGACGCCGAGGCCAGGCCGACGTCGCTGATCGAGGTGGGCACCGGCGACTATGACACCAATTTCTTTCGTGGCACGTTCGTGCACCCGCGCGTCGCCGGGGGGAGCCTGGGGCTCACCCTCGACCGAGTGGACACGAATGGCCCGAACGATGAGGACGGTGCGCGCACGGGTGGATGGTTGCGATTCACGCGACACCGGGGCGATGACATCGCGCTGAGCGCGGAGGTACGACGCATGAACTCCAGCGCGGAGATCACGGGCTATCCGGGGAAGGCCAGCCGCACCGACTGGATCGTGCGCGGGCGGTGGCGTCCCGCGGCGGGACTGGCCGTGCAGGCGTATACCGGCCGCTCGATCCTGGAGGGGCTGGACCGCGACGGTCGTCTCCCGGTGGACCGCGACAGACGTCAGCACGGTGTAGTCGCCGATTTCCTCCGTGGAGCGGTGCGTGCGAGCGGCGCGCTCCGCCTGTTCGGCGGCAACGATGTGCCGTCGACATCCGTCGACCTGTCGGTGGTCGCGGACCTCCCCGCGGTCGGCGGAGTGACTGTAGGAACATCGCAGGAGTTGTGGGATGGAGCGTCGGTGGGGCTTGTCAGCGTGGGCGCCTGGAGCCGCCCCTTCCTGGGCCTCTCCGTGTTCGGAGGCTGGGAGTCGGGCACGCGAGGGGTGGTGCTCTATCCGGTCCCGCCCGAGATCCCGGAGCTTCCTGCGCGCTTCGTCCCGGAACCCGATCCCGGGGTCCGTTTCACCGATCGCAAAGCCGCTCGAGTGGGCGCGAGCTTCGCGTGGCGCGGAAGCGGGCTCTCCGGCGCGCTGGTAATGCTCGAAACCGACAGTCTCCCCTTGCTCGGGCTCGCGATGGACGAGAACGGAACGGTCGTCGCGCCGATCGAGCGCACCGGTATCGAGCTCTCTGGCCGCACCCGGCTTCCGTTCATGTCCGACGGGTTCGCGCTCACGGGCGCGGTCACGCTGTGGGACGAGCCCGCTCGCTATCTGCCGGAACGAAGCTACCACGCCGCGATCGTCTTCCATGATGTCTTCCTTCCGAGCGGCAATCTGGAGCTGTGGGGGTCGCTCGGAGTGGAGGGAAGAGACCCGATGCAGGTGCCGCTTCCCGATCCCGACCAGCCTCCCGACCCGGGCTCGCTCTCGACGGTACCGTTCTATCAGAGCTGGTATGGCTTCGTTCAGGTACGCGTGTTGGCAGTTCGTATCTTCGTGGGCTGGGAGAACTTCACCGTGCGTCGCGATAATCAGGACTTTCCGGGGCGGGTACTGCCGCTCACACGCGCCACGTACGGAGTTCGCTGGACGCTCTTCGATTGAGCGAACGGCGACCCTCCCCCCTTTGCCCAGCCCCGATTAGCTTGAAACCGTCCAGCGGCGCGGAGCACCGGGAAGCGGAAGCGCGATGATCCGAAGCATGACCGGCTGGGGGGAGGCGGAGCGCGAGACCCCCGCAGGGCGCCTGCGGGTCGAGATCAAGACGGTCAACCACCGCTACTTCAACGCCAATGTGCGCACGCCGTACGGGTTCGACCGCTTCGAGGCCGAGATCCAGCGTTGGTTGCGCCCCGGGATCGCGAGAGGGCAGGTGAGCTACACGTTGTCGCTGGGTGGTGACGGCGCTCTCGAGGGCGACCAGCTTCCCGAGCTCGATCTCGTTCGCGCGGGGCGGTACCGTGATCTGATCCGGCGGCTCCAGCAGGAGCTGGGGTTGGCTGGCGAGGTGGAAATCGGCCACCTGGTGCGCTTCGGTGAGATCTTCCGCTCTCCGGACGGCCGCGCGGTCGAGGCGGACGTGGATCTCGAGGCGCTGCGTGGGGTCACGGAGGACGCCGTGCGAGCGGTCGTGGCGATGCGCGAGAGTGAAGGATGGCGATTGGCTGAGGACCTGGGGGAACGGGTCGGAGCCATCGCTGGGCAGCTCGATCGCATCGCGGAGCGGGCGCCCGAGCGGTTGAGCGCCGAGCGCGACCGTTTGAGGGCTGCGGTGCGCGAACTGGCCGACCAGGAGAGCGTGGACGAGGAGAGGTTGGCGCGCGAGATCGCCTATCTCGCTGAAAAGTGGGACATTAACGAGGAGTTGGTGCGGTTTCGGGCCCACCTCGACCACTTCCGCGAGACCCTGGCTGCGCCGGCGGAGGAGCCTGTGGGCAAGCGGCTCGGCTTCCTCGTTCAGGAGATGCACCGCGAGGCGAACACGATCGGTGCCAAGGCGAACGACGCTCTGATCGCGCGCGCCTCGGTCGCGATCAAAGAAGAGATCGAGCGTTTACGGGAGCAGCTGGAGAACGTGGAGTGAACGATGTGACCAAGCGCGCGCGGCCGATCGTCCTGGCCGCCCCGAGCGGAACCGGCAAGACCACCATCGCCCATCGGCTGGTGGAAGGCACCGGAGAATTCGTCTTTTCCGTGTCCGCAACGACGCGCGCACCCCGCAAGGGCGAGCGCAACGGGATGGACTACGAGTTCATGGGTCGCACCGAGTTCGAGACGATGGCCGAGGGTGGTGAGTTCGCCGAGTGGGCTGAAGTGCACGGCAATCTCTACGGCACTCCGCGCCGTACCCTGGAAGAGGCGACGGCACGGGGAGAGTTTGTGGTGCTCGACATCGATGTCCAAGGCGCGCGCCAGATCCACACTGGGTTCCCCGACGCGCTGTTGGTGTTCGTGATCCCGCCGTCGGCCGAGGTCCTGCTGTCGCGGCTGACAAAGCGCGGGACCGAGGCGGACGAAGAAGTGGTGCGTCGGCTGCGCAACGCTCGCAAGGAGTTGGCTCGGGCCGGTGAGTTCGATCACGTGGTGGTCAACGACGATCTCGAGCGCGCGGTAGAGGAGATGCGCGTGGTGGCGCGAAGCGGCGGCCCGCGTAAGGATGGGGAGGTGGCGGCGCGCATCGAAGCGCTGACCGCGGAGATCGACAGAGTGTTGGAGGAGCGCTATCAGAACGTGGGTGCCTGACGCGTCGAAAGGCCCACGCATCATCAAACAAAGGCAGAGGCAGACCCATGCGCGTGTTCACCCCGGATGACGTCGCGGTCGCTACGGGCAGCAAGTACCTGGGCGTGCTCGTGTCCGCGAAGTACGCCCGCGAGCTCAACTCGCTGCCCCGCGAGACACTCCCGCTCGGCGAGGAGAAGAAGCTGACTACGCGCTCGCTCGAGGCGCTAACCTCCGGCCAGCTCGAGTTTCGACTGGTCAAGCGCCGTAAGCGGGAGGAGCAGTCGGACTGACGGACTTCGTCCCGCGGCACTGGGGGTGACCGCCTCGACGCTCTCGGCCCGTCCGCCCTGGCAGGGACGACGGGTGGTGCTGGGCGTGACCGGCGGGATCGCGGCGTACAAGGCCGTCCAGGTCGCGCGTGATCTGACCCGTCTCGGCGCCGAGGTCGATGTGATCCTCACTGCCGCCGCCCAGCGCTTCGTTGGCGGCCTCTCTTTCGAAGGAGTCACGGGTCGCCCGGTTCTAACGCACATGTTCAGCGCTGAGGGGGCCGCCCTCCACGTGCGGCTCGGTCGCGAGGCCGACGCGGTGGTCGTGGCTCCCGCCGGCGCGGACCTGCTGGCCCGCACGGCGCAGGGGCGCGCCGACGATCTGCTCACCACCACGCTGCTCGCCGCCCGGGCTCCGGTCGTTCTCTGTCCCGCGATGAACGACAGGATGTTCGCACATACGCAGGTACAACAGAATCTGGCGCACTGCCGCGACGTGCTCGGCTATCGGATTGCGGGGCCTGACACCGGACCGCTTGCTGCCGGGGAGGGCGGGGGACCCGGGCGTATGCTCGAACCCGACGCCATCGTCCAGCACGTTGGTCGCGCGCTGAGCGACCCCTCCCCGCTCCGAGGTCGCGGGCTCCTGGTCACGTCGGGTCCGACACGTGAGGCGGTCGATCCGGTCCGATTCGTCGGCAATCGCTCGTCCGGAAAGATGGGGCGCGCGCTGGCTTTGGCGGCGTGGAGACGAGGCGCGGAGGTGACCGTCGTGACCGGGCCGGTCGCGACCCCTCCTCCCGTCGGCGTCGAGGTCGTGCAGGTCGAGAGCGGACGCGAGATGCTCGACGCGGTTGCCGAGCGCATCGGTGCCGCAGATGTGGTGCTGTTCGCCGCGGCTGTGGCGGACTTTCGGCCAGAGGACGCGCGGTCGGCGAAAGTAAAGCGCGAGGGTCGAGGCTCGCTCGACCTCCAGTTGGTGGCAAACCCGGACGTAGCGGCGGAGACGCGCGGCGCCCGCAAGCGGGACGCGGTCGTGGTGGGATTCGCCCTCGAGACGGAAGCGCTGGTCGAGAATGCGAGCAAGAAGCTCGTGGCCAAGGCGTTCGACCTGGTGGTGGCGAATCCAGCCGACGAGCCCGACGCTGGGTTCGAGGCGGACACCAACCGAGTCACCTTGGTCGACCGGGACGGACGAGTCGAGGCGCTTCCGCTGATGGACAAGGACGCGGTCGCGGAGGTCGTGCTCGACCGCGTCGAGGCCCTACTGGAGGCGCGGTGAAGGACGGGCTGCGAGATGGTCGACCCGGTGATCCCCGGGCACTCCTCGCACGCCTGCTTCGCCAGCGCGTGGAGCTGGGGGAGCCCGCCCTCTTCCTGACCGGGCTCGGCCGCGACGAAGCGCTCCGGCTGGCTGCGGACGCCGGGTCGGCCTCGGCTCGGTCCACTTCGTCCACGGAGGCGCCGCGGACGCTCGACGAGCGCCCCGACGACCCCTCGCCGACGGGGGATGCCGCCTCTAGAAGACAGGGGCTCGTTCCCGGCGCTGCGCTTCCCGTGCTGCCCGCCGACCACGACGCACTCAAGGCGCTCGTGACGGGTTGCGTGCGTTGCGCGCTGGCCAAGGGGCGCACCCAGGTCGTGTTCAACGACGGGGTGCCGAACGCGCGAGTGGTCGTGGTTGGCGAAGCGCCCGGCAGGAACGAAGACAAAACCGGGCTGCCCTTCGTGGGCGCCGCAGGCAAGCTCCTGGACCTGCTGCTGATGGCGATCGACATGTCCAGGCGCGAGTCCGTCTATATCTGCAACGTCCTCAAGTGTCGGCCGCCGGGGAATCGCAACCCGCTGCCGGAGGAGATCGAGTCCTGTCGGCCGTTCTTGGAGCGTCAGATCGAGATCGTGGCGCCGGACGTCATCCTCGCCGTGGGCACGTTTGCGGCCCAATGGCTTACCGGCTCCCAGACGGCTCTTGGTAAGCTCCGCGGCGAGGTGTACAGTTACCGCGGAGTCCCCCTCGTGTGCACCTATCATCCGGCGGCGCTGTTGCGCAATCCGGGTTGGACGCGGGCCACGTGGGACGACCTACAACTCCTTCGTCAGGTGCTGGATCGCGGGACACGGTCTCGGACCTAGTCTCGCGGCGCCGGCGCCCGCGCACCTTGATGCAGCTTTGGCCGGTAGCCCCGTGCTGACCGGGCCGCCACCAGAACCGGATTCCGTTGAACCCTCTCGATACGCTCGCCGCGCCGCCCTCCGTTACGGAGGGGGGGTACGATCGCCGTCCGCCCGCATCGGCCGAGGCCGAGATCTCCGTGCTGGGAGGGATGCTGATCGATCGCGACGCCGTCGCGCGCGCGGTCGAGCACGTCAACGACTCGATGTTCTTCAAGGAGGGTCATCGCCGTATGTTCCGGGCGATGGCCCGCCTGTTCGAGCGCGGCGAGGCGATCGACGTAATAACCGTCAGCGAAGAGCTGAAGAAGACAGGCGAGCTCGACGGCGCTGGCGGGCTCGAGTACCTGGCACAGTTGCTGGACGCAGTGCCGACCGCCGCGAACATCGAGTACCACGCTCGCATCGTGCGCGAGAAGGCGCTGCTCCGGCGCCTCATCGACGCCTCCTCCCAGATCATCCGCGACGCGTACGAGCAGGGTCAGCGCGAGGTCGACGAGGTCCTCGACCAGGCCGAGTCGCGCATCTTCCAAGTAGCGCAGAGTCGTGCGCGCGAAGGGTTCGTCTGGATCAAGGAGATTCTCTGGCCGACGTTCGAGCACATCGAACGGCTGCAGGAGTCGGGCACTGGAATCACCGGTGTGCCCACGGGCTACGCCGACCTTGACCGCATGACCACGGGCCTGCAAAAAGGCGATTTGATCATCGTGGCCGCCCGCCCGGCCATGGGAAAGACATCCCTCGTCTTGAACATCGCCCAGAACGCTGCCATTGAGCAGAGCACGACGGTAGCCATCTTCTCGCTCGAAATGAGCAAGGAGCAGTTGGTGCAGCGGTTGCTTTGCGCCGAGGGTCGCGTGGACGCCCAGAAGCTTCGCCGGGGTCGCCTCTCGCCCGACGAATACCAGCGACTCGCGGCCGCCGCCGGCCACCTGAACACGGCACCGCTCTGGATCGACGATTCACCGGGTGCCACGGTCCTCGAGATGCGTGCCAAGGCACGGCGACTCAAGTCGGAGACCGATCTCGGGCTCCTGATCATCGACTACATGCAGCTGATGTCGTCCTCGACTCGGGCTGAGAACCGGGTACAGGAAGTGAGTGAGATCTCCCGCGGACTCAAGTCGCTTGCTCGCGAGTTGGAGGTTCCGGTAGTGGCTTTGTCCCAGCTCTCTCGCGCCCCGGAACAGCGTACCGACCGCAGGCCGCAGCTTTCGGACCTTCGTGAGTCGGGCTCGATCGAGCAGGACAGCGACCTGGTCGCGTTCCTCTACAGGCCGGAGTACTACCTCGGTCCGGTCGATAAGGACGGCAACTCGATCGAGGGCCAGACCGAGCTGATCGTCGCCAAGCAGCGCAACGGTCCAACCGGCATGATCCCGCTCTACTTTCACAAGGCGTACACGCGCTTCGACTCGGTGACCCGCGCCGAGGGGGAGGGCGCGGGAGCACAGCGGTTGTCGTGACCGCTTCCTCCGCAGGGAGGAGGCGCGTTGGCGTGCTGGTTCCCGCCGCAGGTGCGGGGGCGCGGATGGGTGGCAAGAGGAAGCCGTTCCTCACACTTCGCGGCGAGCCGATGTTGTTGCACACGCTGCGCCCCTTCCTCGCTCATCCCGAAGTCACCGCGGTGCGAGTCGCCCTGAGCGCCCAGGACGCGGCCGCACCCCCGGGCTGGCTGTGCGATCTCGACTCCCGCATCGTTGTCGTCACCGGTGGCGTCACCCGGAGCGCTTCGGTACGGGCGGCCCTGGTCGCCCTCCCCGAGGTCGACGTCGTGCTCGTACACGACGCGGCCCGGCCCCTGGTCACGCGTGCCATCCTCGATCGCTGCATCGCGACGACGGGCGGATCCGTGTGCGCAGTGGTGGCGTGGCCGGTGAGCGACACCCTGAAGCAGGTGGACGATGACGGTCGAGTGGTCGCGACCCTCGAACGTGGTCGCGTGTGGCAAGCGCAGACGCCGCAGGGCTTTCCGAGTGCCCTGCTAGAGCGCGCCTACGCCGAGTGGGACGGGCGCGAGGCGACCGACGACGCCGCTCTGGTCGAGCGGGCGGGCGGCACGGTCGTGATGGTGGAGGGATCCGCGACCAACCTCAAGATCACCCGCCACGAGGACGTCGCGGTAGCCGAGGCGTTGCTGGCCATGGCGGTGCCCCAAGCCCTCGAGCACGATAGCCGAGCCGAGGCCGGTACCGACCCGCCCGCGGATTCGTGAGCGACTCGGCGAAAGGGCCGCGCGTGATCGATCTGCGTCCGGAGCCGCCGGACGCGACGGCACTGGAGTCGGTGGCCGCTCACATCAGCGCGGGTGGGCTCGTAGCGCATCCGACCGAGACCGTCTACGGGCTCGGTGGACTTGCCTCCGGGGCCTCGATCGCCGCGCTGCACCGGATGAAGCCGGGACGTGAGTACCCGTTCTTGCTTTTGGTGCGGTCGGCGCAAGCGGTCGCGCAGCTCCGCTGGACCCCCGAGGCTCGTGAACTCGCCTCGGTCTTTTGGCCGGGCGCGCTCACCCTGGTGCTGGCTGATCCGTCGGGTAGCTTTCCCGCCGGAGTGCGTGACCGCGCCGGTGGCGTCGCGGTACGCGTGAGTTCGCATCCGTTGACGAGGATGTTGGTCGAGCGCCTGGAGGGTCCGCTGACGTCGACGAGCGCGAACCGACCCGGCGAATCCCCGGCGATCAGCGGGGAGGAGGCGCTCGCCGTCGCGCGTACGGCTGGCGCCGGCAGAGAGCTTTGGGTGCTCGACGTGGGGCGACTACCCCCTTCGTCGCCCTCGACGGTGGTGGACTGCACGGGCTCGGTTCCCCGGGTGGTGCGCGCCGGGGCGACCCCGGTGCACCGTTTGCGCTGCGTTCTTCCGGAGATCGATGGAGAGCGATAACCGACCCGAGAGCTTCCACCTGCTATTCGTATGCAGCGGGAACACCTGCCGAAGTCCCCTGGCGCAGGCGCTCGCGGAGCGCGAGTTGGCCGCGCTGGGTTGGCGGGTCGAAGTGCGATCGGCGGGGATCGGGGCGATTCCGGGAGAGCCGGCGAGCGCGGGGTCCGTGCGCGCCGCGTCACGTCACGGTTTGGACCTGGACGCTCACCTGAGCCGGCCGGTCGACGACGAGCTCGTCCGCTGGGCTGACCTCATCCTGGTGATGTCGGCCACTCACCTGGTGGGGCTCGCACGGCTGGGGGTGGGGGGCAAGGCGGCTCTGCTGGACGCATTCGCACGAGGCGAGCAGGGCGACGCGGAGGAGGGCGTGGATGTGCCAGATCCGTTCGGAGGCGACGATCAGGACTATGAGGACGTATACGTGATGCTCGAGGAGCTGATCCCCGGAGTGCTTCGGCGACTTGAGCCGATCCTCGCGCCATGAGTCCGAACGTCAGTTCGTCCACGCGGGTGATCGCGCTGCTCGGTGATCCGGTCTCCCACTCTCTCTCGCCGATCATTCAGAACGCCGCCTGCGCGGCCGCTGGGGTCGACGGAGTCTATGTGGCGCTGCGCTGCGACCGCGATCGGCTGCCCGCACTGATGGAGGCGATCGCGCACGGCGGCGGCTGCGGAAACATCACTCTCCCGCACAAGGAGCGGGCCGCCGCGGTCGTAAAGCTTCCCTCCGAGGCCGTCCGCAGGACCGGCGCCTGCAACACGTTCTGGGGGGAGCGCGGCCAACTCCACGGGGACAACACTGACGTGGAAGGGTTCCGCCGCGCCTTCGAGCGTTTTCTGGGCCGCCCGCCGGGTGACCATCGCGTGCTCGTGCTGGGAGCCGGTGGCGCCGCGCGTGCAGTGCTCCTTGCGCTCCTGGATGAGGGAGTGCGCGAGATCACGCTGTACAATCGAACTGTCAAGCGCGCTCGGGCCGTGAGTCGCCGAATCGGCGGAGAACGCGTGCGCGTCGCCAGCCCGGTGGAGGAGCTGAATGGGGGCCAGTTCGATCTGGTCGTGAACGCCACCCGACTCGGTCTCGAGCCAAGTGACCCGCTGCCCCTCGAGTTATCCAGGTTGGGTCGGGTCGGAGCCGTGATGGACCTCGTGTATGGCGATGCGGAAACGTCCTTCGTACGTGCGGCACGCGCGTTCGGCGTGCCTGCCACGGACGGGGGTGAGATGCTGGTGCAGCAAGGCGCGGTCGCCTTCAAGCGCTGGTGGGGATGCGAGGCCCCGGTCGATGCCATGCGCGCGGCACTGGAGGCCCGGCGGGTCGGGTGAGCTGCGGAGTCCGCCTTGCCGCTCCCCTGCGCCCACGACCGAGTGAGACATGAGCTCACGGTTCGAGGGTTATGGGTGGCACGGCCCCTTCTCCGTCGTTAGGGCTCCTCGACGAAGCTTGGGCTATGCCTTGGTCGCGCTGCCTAGGATGAGGGGCCGTGGCACCCATAACGCGGTGCGATCCCCTTGTTCAGCGACCTGCTAGCCCCGCTCGCGGAGCTCTTCCGTTTTCTTCTTCCTGCACGGTGTCTGGGGTGTGCGTCACCTCTCCCCATGGACGCGCCCACCATCGAGCAGAGAAGGCTGATCTGTCCAACTTGCCTCGCCCGACTGCGCGAGCCGCCCTGGCCGCGCTGCGACCGCTGCCACTTTCCTCGCGGGACCGGTCGGGTCGCTACGACCGGGTGCCTGGAGTGCGCAGCCTGGCCCGCAGGCTTGACGAGTGCCCGAGCCAGCGCGGTGCTGGAGCCGCCTGCTGATGCCCTCGTACACGCGCTCAAGTATGGCGGATGGTCCGGATTGGCCCGGCCGATGGGTGCGCGCATGGCACGGCTCTGTCCTCCGCCGGCCGGTGACGTGGTGGTCGTGCCGGTTCCCACCACGCCGGCACGCGCGCGTAGTCGCGGATACAACCAGGCGGAACTGCTCGCACGCGTCTACTCGGAGTTGCTCTCTGCGCGACTCCTGGACGCGCTGGCGCGCGAGCGCGAGGGGCCGAGCCAGGTCGCGCTCGCTCCGGAACGGCGGAGGAAGAACGTCGCAGGTTCCTTCCGGGTGCGGCCGGCCGCCCGCGTCGACATACACGGTCGTTCCGTCGCACTGGTGGATGACGTACTGACCACGGGCGCGACCGCGGGTGCCGCTGCGGAGGTCTTGGAACGCGCCGGAGCGGCTGGGGTTACCGTCATCGCCTTTGCGCGCGCGTTTCCCGGTCGGGACTACACGGCGTGAGGTGGCGAGCTCCCAGAGAGACGTGTCCCCATCCGGAGCCGAAGGAGAGTTGCGGTATGCCCGTCCGAGTTGCGATCAACGGATTCGGCCGCATCGGCCGTAACGTCCTGCGCTACGCCAAGCAGTCCGCCCAGGATCTGGACTTCGTCGCGGTCAACGACCTTACGGACAGCCCCACCCTCGCACATCTGCTCCGCTACGACTCGGTTCACCGGCGTTATCCCGGGGAGGTCGAGGTCGTTGGCGGCGGGATTCGCGTGGACGGAGACGAGATAAAGGTCCTGGCCGAGCGCGATCCCGCGCGGCTCCCCTGGCGCGAGTTGGATGTGGATGTCGTCGTGGAGTCGACCGGGATCTTCGTCGAGCGCGACCGGGCCGCTAAGCATCTGGAGGCGGGCGCACGCAAGGTGATCATCACCGCGCCGGCGAAGAAAGAGGACGTGACCGTTGTGCTCGGGGTCAATCAGGACATGTACGATCCCGAGAAGCACGACGTGATCTCGAACGCCAGCTGTACCACCAACTGTCTGGCACCGGTAGTCAAGGTGATCATGGAGCGGTTCGGGCTTCGTCGTGGCCTCATGACGACCGTGCACTCCTACACGAACGATCAGAACATCCTCGACCTACCGCACAAGGATCTGCGGCGCGCGCGCGCGGCGGCGATGTCCATGATCCCGACGACGACCGGTGCCGCCCGGGCCACGGCATTGGTTCTCCCCGAGGTGAAGGGGAAGCTGGACGGTATGGCGATCCGCGTACCGACCCCGGACGTGTCGATCGTCGACCTGGTGTGCGAGGTCGATAAGGAGACGACGACCGAAGAGGTGAACGACGCCTTCCGCGCCGCAGCCACCGGGGAGCTCAAGGGCATCCTGGGAGTGGCAGAGGACAAGCTGGTATCGGTCGACTTCATCGGGGACAGCCGCAGTTCGATCGTTGATGCGGCGAGCACGAGCGTGATTGACGGTCGACTGGTAAAGGTGCTGTCGTGGTACGACAACGAATGGGGATACTCGGCCCGCGTGGTCGACCTCGTGCGTTACGTCGGTGAGCGGCTGCCGGCCCAGGCACGCAGCTAGCGCGTTACCCAGCGACGGTGCGGGTGCCGACGCGACGGTCGGTCCGATCGCCTCGGATCTCGGGATCACTGGCGCGGGTGACGCGTCGGAGAACGACGCCTCTGTCGATCCGCGCGTTGTCGTACCACAGGGTGTGATCAAACGACGATGAGCTCGGGAGGCCAGCCGCGCCGAGCGTGAACGCGTTGTCGCGTACCCGGCGCTGCCCCTACAATCAAGCCTCCATGACCAAGGCATCTCTGAACGACCTTTCCGCGGCCGATCTAGTCGGGCGTCGCGTGCTGGTTCGCGCGGACCTGAACGTCCCCATCGAGGAAGGCCGGATCACCGACGACACGCGTATCCGCGAGACCCTTCCGACCCTTCGCATTCTTCGCGACGCGGGCGCGCGCATCGTGATTCTCTCCCATCTGGGGCGACCCAAGGGAGTCCCCGATCCACGGTACTCGCTCCGACCCGTCGCCGAGAGACTGCGAGAGCTGGTGGGTGGGAACGTGCGTTTCCACCCGGGCGCGGTGCACGAGGGCGCTCTCGCGGCGGTCGACAATCTGGCCCCCGGGGACGCGCTGGTGCTGGAGAACACGCGGTTCGATCCGGGGGAGGAGAAGAACGATCAGGCTTTCGCCACTGCGCTGGCCGACCTGGCCGACCTGTTCATCAACGATGCCTTCGGCTCTGCCCACCGCGCTCACGCTTCCACGACCGGAGTCGCGGACGAGATGCGGGCGCGTGGGGGGCGCGCGGTAACGGGCGTGCTGATGGAGAAGGAGCTCGAGTGCCTCGGTCGGGTGATGGGCGAGCCCGAACGGCCGTTCGTGGCGATCCTGGGCGGTGCGAAGATCTCTGGGAAGATCGACGTCGTGCGGGGTCTCTTGCCGCGGGTGGATCGGCTGCTCGTAGGCGGCGCGATGGCGAACACATTCTTCCGGGCGCTGGGCCTCGAGGTGGGCGCCTCTCTGGTGGAGGAGGACCGGGTGCAGCTAGCCCGTGCCGTGCTCGAGGAGGCAGGCGATCGCCTCGTGCTGCCGATCGATTGCGTGGTCGCCGACCGCCTCGACGGGGCACCGATAACCCGCGTCGTACCGCGCGACTCTATCCAACCGGGCGACCGGATCGGCGATATTGGCACTGCCTCGAGGGCGCTCTTCGCCGGCGTGCTCGCGGTCGCCCGCACGATCCTGTGGAACGGCCCGATGGGTGTGTTCGAACAACCCCCCTTCCATGAGGGCACGGTCGCGGTCGCGCGTGCGGTCGCGGAGGCGACCGATCGCGGGGCGCTCACGGTCGTCGGGGGTGGAGACTCGGCCGCCGCCGCCGAAGCGGCGGGCGTTGTCTCGCGCCTGAGCCACGTCTCGACCGGGGGCGGTGCGTCGCTCGAATTCCTCGCCGGCGATCCGCTTCCCGGTGTACTCGCGTTGAGCGACCGGTGAGCGTTCTGACAGGTGGCTGAAGTAAGGGGAGTGCACCGCGCGCAGGGGACCGGCGCGGTTCAGCGGAGGAACGACGACGAGTCGTACTGGTGGGTACGGCGAGGAGGAGAGACAATGGATCAACCGCACCGCTCCCCTGCGCCCGCGACCAAGGTAGACATGAGCTTACGGTTCGAGGGTTATGGGTGGCATGGCCCCTTCTCCGTCGTTAGCGCTCCTCGATGTAGCTTGGACTATGCCTTCGTCGCGCTGCCTAGGATGAGGGGCGGTGGCACCCATAACGCGGTGCGCTCCACTTCTTCGGCGACCTGCTAATGCCCCGCGTGGTGGTCGCGGCAAACTGGAAGATGCACAAGGGGCCGGAAGAAACCCGCACCTTCTTCGGGTCGTTCACCGTAGCGGTTGGGGAGGGGCGACCACAGGTGCTGGTCTTTCCCTCCGCGGTTTCACTCGCGGCGGCGCGTGCCGCGCGGCCACCGCACGTCGGGATCGGATTGCAGAACATCCACTGGGAGGACGAGGGCGCGTTCACCGGGGAGATCTCGGCGCTACAGGCGCGGGCGGCGGGAGCCACGCACGTGTTGGTCGGGCACTCCGAGCGCCGCCAACTTTTCGGCGAGACCGACGACCAGGTGACGAGAAAGACGACGTCAGCCCTCCGGCTCGGCTTGATCCCCCTGGTCTGCGTCGGCGAGACGCTCGCGGAACGGCGCGCGGGACAACTCGAAGAGGTGATCCTCAGGCAGATCGATGCAGCCTTGGCGGCCGTCGACCCCGTGCGAAACGCGCCCTTCCTGATCGCCTACGAACCGGTCTGGGCGATCGGCACCGGTGAGACCGCCACTCCGGCAGACGCAGAGGCCGCCCACGGGATCCTGCGCGCCCAGCTGCGCGCTCGGTTGGACGGCGGTGCCGACGACGTGCCGATCCTCTACGGGGGAAGTGTCAAGGGGGACAATGCGGCGGAGCTGATGGCGGCCGCCGACGTCGACGGGGTGCTCGTCGGAGGCGCCAGCCTGGACCCAAGGCAGTTCGCCGCAATCGTGGAGGCCGCGCCGTCGCGTTGAGGTCGGCCGTTGACACGATCCGCGGTTTCGGGCGACGTTCCTGGCTCTTTCCAGCCTCTATCAGGTCCACACGATGTACGCACTTCTTGTCACGGTCATGCTGCTGGACGGCTTCTTTCTGGCCGTCGTGATCCTGCTCCAGTCGGGCAAGGGTGGGGGGCTCGCGGCCATGGGTGGTGGATCTGCCGCCACGGACGGGATCTTGGCGGGACGGCAGGCCACCACTGTGCTTACCCGGGCGACGTGGGCGGGGGGCGCGGCGTTCATGCTGCTCGCGCTCGTCCTATCGATCATGTCGTCCCGGTCCCAGACACCTCAGTCGATCCTCGAGCAGGACTTCCAGTCGGCTCCGGTGAGCAGGCCTGAGCCTCTCCTACCGGGACTTGGTGGGAACGCGGGAACCGCGACCGGGTCCGAACCCGAGGTGGGGGCGACGCCCGAGGAGGGCGCGCCGCCCCCCTGAAGTCGCTGAGAGAGATCGCGTGCCTCGCTTTCCGAGGCGCACAGCCAGCGTTCAGCGAGAGCAGGGAGGAAGCGTGGCCAGGATCGAGGTCCCGATGCCCCAGATGGGCGAGTCCATCGCCGAGGGCACGGTCTCCCGGTGGCTCAAAGCGGTCGGCCAGCCCGTCGAGCGCGACGAGCCGATCCTCGAGATCTCCACCGACAAGGTGGATGCAGAGATCCCCGCACCCGCCGCGGGGACGCTTGTCGCGATCGAGGTCGAGGAGGGACAGACCGTCGAAGTAGGGACGATCATCGCCTACATCGAAACCGAGGGCGGTGCCCTGTCAGGGAACGGCGGCGCACCGACCCGGGGGGAAGCGGACGCCGATGCCGCGGCGGAGGAACCTCCTGCCGATGCGGGCACACCGGATCACATAGCGGACGCCACGCCTCCTGCCGCGTCGGCGCGTGAGGACGACTCCGCGGGTCGGGACAGCGAGCACGGGTCGGACGATCGGCTTCGCACCCGGAGCACGCCTGTCGTACGCAAGATTGCGGAAGAACACGGAGTGGATCTGTCGCGGGTCGAGGGGACCGGCCACGCGGGGAGGGTGACCAAGCAGGATATCCTCGCCTACGTCGACTCCCATAAGGGAGAGGCGACGGCCGGACTTGATGCGAGCGCGGCCCCCCGCGAGCTCGACACCGCGTCCCCGGAGCGTCCCTCCGGATTGGACCGACCCTCTCGGAGTCCGCCACCGTTGGCTCCCGCTTCCGATCTCTGGAAGGCGTTCTACGGCCAGGTATTGCACCCCGAGCATCCAGTGCGCGAGGGCGACCGCGTAGAGCCGATGAACAAGATTCGGCGTCTGACCGCCGAGCATATGGTGGTGGCCAAGCGAATCGCACCCCACGTGCACTCGTTCATCGAGATCGACTTCACGGTGATCGACCGTGTGCGGAAAGAGAGCAAGAAGAAGTGGGAGGAAAGGGGCATGCGGGTGAGCTACACGGCCTTCGTCGCCTGGGCCGTTGCCCGCGTGCTGCGCGGGTTTCCGCAGATCAACGGGACGGTCTCGGGCAACAGCATCATCTACCGGGGAAGCGTCAACATCGGGATTGCGGTGGACCTCGACCCGGGGCTGATCGTTCCTGTGATGCGTGACACCGACCTCATGAGTTTGGTGGGAATAGGCGTCAAGATCGCCGACCTCGCGGAGCGGGCACGTACGAGGCAGCTGGCGCCGGCCGAGATCCAGGGGGCGACCTTCACGATCACGAACCCCGGTGTGGTGGGGACCCTGGTGGGCATGCCGGTGATCCCAAAGGGCACGGCGGCGATCCTCGGTACCGGTGCGATCGAAAAGCGGGTCGTGGTGATCGAGGACGCGGCTACGGGCACCGATGCGATGGCGATCCGCAAGCGTGCCCTGTTCTCGCTCGGCTACGACCACCGCCTGGTCGATGGAGCCGACGCGGCCCGCTTCCTGTTACGACTCAAGCAGGTGCTGGAGGACTTCCCCGCCGACGCATGAGCGGGGCGGCGGCGGGCGCGACGGGGGCGAAGGCCGTGGACGAGGCCGGGTGCCCGCCTCTGGACGTGTGCCGCGCGGGCAACGTCGCATACGGAGATGGGCTCGCGCTTCAGGAGGAGCTGGTGCGCGCGCGCCGCGCCGGCCGGGTTCCCGACACTCTGGTTCTGCTCGAACACCCGCACGTCATCACCCTCGGCAGCGCCTCCGATCCTGCACACATGCTTGCGGGGAAACAGGAGCTCGCTGCGCTGGGGGTCGAGTTGTACGAGGCAGGTCGGGGCGGAGACGTGACCTACCACGGTCCCGGGCAGCTTGTGGGGTATCCCATCCTGGCTCTCGAGGAAGGCCGCCGCGATCTGCACCGCTATCTGCGCGATCTCGAGGGTGCGCTGATCGATGCGCTCGACGGTCTGGGCGTACGGAGCGAACGCGTTCGGGGGCTTACCGGCGTATGGACGAACGGCGCGAAGATCGCCGCGATCGGTGTGCGCGTCTCGTCCGGTTGGATCACGTCGCACGGGTTCGCGATCAACGTCAGCACCGACCTGACCTTCTTCGAGACGATCGTGCCCTGTGGGATCGCCGACCTGGGGGTCACGTCGATCGAGCGAGAGCTCGGGCGTACGGTACCCATCCCGGATGTCGAAGAGCGAGTCGCACAGGCGCTGGCACGTCGGTTCGGTCGGCGGCTGTGCTCAGGATAGGGAGCCGCTGCTTCAGACCGGAATCGTTTTCCAGCCAACATCGTCGAGGCAGGTCGAGCCCACCTATCTTGCCCGGATTTTTCCTGGAAGGGCCTCGCCCCGGGGCCTGTGGCGCTCCGGATCCGGGGCTCGAATCCACCTGTTTAGCGTCTCCTGGACCGTGGATAAAGGAGTTTATATGATCTGCTTCAAGTGTTTGTCCTTGAAGGCTATACGACTATCCATCGACCCTTCCGGAACGCCCGAACACGGAGCTTGCGGCCATGTGGGCAGGAGTGCATACTTGATGTGCGTTCCGATGCGGCACGTTGAATCGATGGCGCAGGCCATCCCTCCGACGATTCGGGCGCTGAGGTCGACGGGCGCGACGGCGCGTGATCGATCGCCAGCCGGGCCTTGGATACCTGAGCTGGCCTTCGGAGAGGTCGCTGGACTCCGAACGTAGCCTCCGGTGCCAGGAGGCGCCCCGGGTCGCCCGACCGCGGCAGACCGAGGGAAAAAGGATCGGTTCGGCCGCCCGCACGTGGGTGGATCCAAGCAAGCGGACCAGTCCTGCCGGCGGAACTGAAGCCCCGCGTCATGACGTGTCGTGACGCGGGGCTCGTTTTTTCTTGCTTCCTAACAGGTCGCTGGAAGAGGGGAGCGCGCCGCGTTATGGGTGCCACGGCCTCTCATCCTGGACAGCGCGACGAAGGCATAGCCCAAGCTACGTCGAGGAGCGCTAACGACGGAGAAGGGGCCGTGCCACCCGTAACCCTCGAACCGTATGCTCATGTCTACCTTGGTCCCAGGCGACCTGTAGATTCTATCCGGAGGGTCAGCTCTCGCGGGGTGGCCGGAACTCGTGGTAGTCCAGGTACTGCCCACGTGTGCGCTCCGCTTCGAGCCAGTCCTCGAACGCCGATAGGACCAGCTTGTCCGAAGCGTCCTGCCGGCGCGCCGCGCCGGTGGCGAGGTGATTGGCGTATTCGTTCTTCGGGTGGCCGGCGTGTCCGCGCACCCACTGCCATTCGACCTCGTAGTCCGCAGCCGTCGCGTCGAGCGCCTTCCAGAGCTCGAGGTTCTCGATCGGTCCGGCCTTTCGTGTCCAGCCGCGCGACTTCCAATTCCGGACCCATTCGTCCATCCCACGCACGAGGTACTGGCTGTCGGAGACGAAGCGCACCCGGCAGCCCCGCTTCAGATGCCCCAGCGCCTCGAGTGCGCTGCGTATCGCCATACGGTTGTTGGTGGTCGATGGCTCGGAAACCCAGTAGTCGCGGCGCTCCCAGCGACCTCCCTTCCAGACCTCCACCAGGCCGGCCGCTCCTCCGGGACGGTCGCGATTCCGGAACTGGTTTCCGAGGCAGGATTCGTCAGCGTGCACGTGGACGATCGGTGGGTCGTCGGTCATCGGCAGTCGGTAGTGGGGACGGCCGCAAGCTAGAACGGCGCGGCGTCCGCGCCACCCCGGTGCGGCTGCAGCCGGGCGACGTCCAGCGCGTGCCACTGGACCGGTTCCAGCGAGCCGCTAGCTTTGGCGCGTTTTCAGTCCCCTGAACCGGAGCGAGATCTGTACGAGCCCACGATCCTCCTGCTCGAAGACGGCCGCGTCTTTCCTGGCGCGCGCCTTGGCGCGCGCGGGCCCGCGTTCGGCGAGGTCGTCTTCAACACCTCGATGACGGGTTATCAGGAGATCCTCACCGACCCGTCCTACGCTGGCCAGCTCGTGACCATGACGTACCCCCTGATCGGCAACTACGGGGTGAATCCGGAGGACGAGGAGTCCGAGGGACCCCAGGTGGCTGGGTTCGTGGTGCACGAGGCCGCCCGAACCCCCAGCTCATGGCGCGCCACGGACGACCTCGCCGGGTATCTGGAGCGTCACGGCATCGTGGGGATTAGCGACGTGGATACGCGCGCGCTGACCCGCCACATTCGGGCCGAAGGGGCGATGCGTGGCGTGATCTCGCCTGCCGACGTGGCCCCGGAGACGCTCCGCGAACGGGTGCTCGCGCACCCGCGCATGGAGGGGCTCGACCTGGCCTGCGGGGTCTCCACCGACCGACGCTACGAGGTGGAACCGGTCGGGCCAGCGCGCTTTCGGGTGCTCGCGTACGATTTCGGTGTGAAGGCGCATTCGCCCCGACTGCTTGCCGAGCGTGGTTGCCATGTCACCGTGATCCCTGCCACCACCACCGCGCAGGACATCGTGGCCGAGGCCCCCGACGGCCTCTTCATTTCCAACGGCCCCGGAGACCCGGCGGCTGTGGAGGAAGCTGCAGACGCGATCCGGCTCCTCTCTTCCGGTGGGGTGCCCGTTTTCGGCATCTGCCTCGGCCACCAACTGATCGCCCAGGCATTCGGGGGAGGGACCTACAAGCTCCCCTTCGGGCACCACGGCGGGAACCACCCGGTCGAACGAATCGGGTATGGCACCGTCGAGATCACCGCACAGAACCACGGCTTTGCGGTTCGAGCCGGGGAAGAAAACACGGTGCCGGGTGCCCCCGCGTTGCGGGTGACCCACGTCAACCTCTACGACCGGACGGTCGAGGGGATCGAGCACACGGAGCTGCCCGTGTTCTCGGTCCAGTACCATCCCGAGGCCGCGCCTGGCCCGCACGACAGTCTCTACCTGTTCGACCATTTCATGTCTTTGATGGAGGACCGGCGGGCCTGATCGCCCCTCGGCCCCCATCGGCGTCACCCGCCGAGCGCGTGACCGCGCGGTCCAGCAGACTTCCCCTAAACGGCATCCTGAATCGCGTAGGTTCAAACGAGGCTTGACGTTCCGCCGCCGCCGTCGTACCGTGGCGTCCGACTCCCGCGTATCACCCGGAGACGTGCATGACCAAGGCGGACCTCGTCGAGCAGGTGGCGGAGGCGATCGGCCCCGGGATCACCAAGAAGGACTGCGCGATGGTGGTCGACGGTTTCCTCAATGCGGTGAAGAAGGCGCTCGCCACCGGCGACAATATCGAGATCCGTGGGTTCGGCACGTTCAAGGTCCGGCGGCGGAAGACGCGGATGGCGCGCAACCCGCGCACGGGCGATCCGGTCAAGGTACCGTCCCGCGCCGTGCCGGTTTTCAAGCCCTCGAAGCACCTGCGTAACAAGGTCGCCCGGATGGAGGCCGCCCGCGGCGAGTGACTCCGGCCGCTTCGCTCCCGAGGGCGCCCTGGCATCCTCGTCCCCACCCGCGCTCCCGACCAGGGCGGCGGGTGGTTTAACGTCCGGACTCCCCCCGGCGTCTCCCTGATGGTGAGCCACGCGCCGGGGGGGGACGATGACGGGCTGCTCCTCAGCCGCGCCCGTGCTGGAGACGCGAGTGCGCTCGACGCGTTGATCGGGCGACACCACGGGGCTGCCTACCGCGTGGCGCTCGGAATCGTGGGCAACGAAGCGGACGCGGCTGACGCCGCGCAGAACGGTGTTGTGCGAGCACTGCGGGGCCTCGCGGGCTTCCGCGGGGATGCTTCGTTCCGCACCTGGCTGCTGTCGATCGTGGCGAACGAGGCTCGGAGCCTGCTGCGCGGGAGCGCCCGACGACGCGAGGCGACCCTGCCGGACGACCTTCCCGCCGTCGTCCGGAGGGTTGACGAGAGCGTTGTTCTGCGCTCCGAGGCCGAGCGTGCACGGGCGCTGCTGGAACGGCTGCCCGAGAAGCAGCGGCTGGCCGTTCAGCTCCGGGTGGACGAAGGATTGAGCTTTCGGGAGGTGGGAGAGATCATCGGATCATCAGAGGGCGCGGCGCGGGTGAACTACCACCACGGCATCCGCCGTCTTAGAGAATGGCTGGACGAATGAGTCCGAACGCGTGCGCGGAGCTGAGCGATCGGCTGCCGGACTGGGTGGCTGGCCGACTGGCGCCCGAGGAAGGGGAGCGGGTAGCGGTGCACGTGCGCTCGTGTGCCGAGTGCGCGGCCCAGGCCGCGCTGCTCCGGGGTCTGTTCGAGGGACGGCCCCCCGCGCCCCCCGGGCTCGCCGAGCGGATCGCAGGCGGGCTCGGGAGTGGGGAGATCGCGGGCGCCACGCGACGTCCCCGGCGGGTCTGGCCGGTGTGGGCTACGTCGGCCGCTGCCGTGCTCGTGCTCGCGGTAGGCTCGCTGCTCTTCGGCGGCGACGACCGGACCGGGGAGCCCGACCGGCTCGGCCAGGTCGCGGTGGACGACGCGGGGGTCTGGATTGCGGACGACGGCGTCGTCGCCGGTGCCCCACTGCTGGATGAGCTCTCCGACGAGACCCTCGCGGCGCTGCTCGAGGAAATGGAGCGATGACCAGACTCACGTGGATCGGGCTGCTCGCGGCGCTTGCGGTGCTACCGGCGCAGGGGTTGGCGCAGCAACGACCGGGACCGCAACCCGGCCGCATGGAGATGGAGCAGCGTATTCGCCAGCGGTTTGGAGAGCTGGTTCGGCGGGAGCTCGGGCTCACCGCGGAGCAGCTCGAGGACGTGCGGGGCTTGGAGGAGTCTTTCCAGGAACAGCGACGGGCACTTGTGCGCCGTGAGACGAGACTCCGGCGGCGGCTTCGGCCTCGAGCCGGCTCCACGACGACCGAGGAGGAGGCACGCCGGTTGCTGACGGAGATGGCCGCCGTGCGCGCGGAGGAGGCCCGTCTGTTCCGTGCCGAGATGGACGCGCTGCTCCGCAGCCTGTCGCCGGAGCAAGTGCTCCGCTTCTATCGGCTGCGTGACGATCTGATGCAGCGGGTCCGGCGGCTCCGTCAGCCCCCCGTGGGCCCCCTTTCGCCGGAAGCCGGTGGGCGCCTTTCGCGAGAGTGATCCGTGGGACGACGTTGACGGCCTCCCCGCGCCTAGCGTAGCGTCAGGGATCCCTCGGCAGGAGCAGCCCTGTGCAGGTTCGCACCCTCTTCTTTGCCGCCTACCGCGAGGTGGTCGGGGCCCCCTTCTTGGAGCTCGATCTTCCAGAGGGAGCGACGGTGGGGGACCTCGTGCTCGACCTGCGTGCTCGCGGGACCCCCTTCGACCGCCTTCCCGCCGCTCCGGCGGTCGCGGTAAACCGAGCCATCGTCCGTGAGGACGAGCCGTTGGCGCACGGCGACGAGGTCGCGTTCCTTCCGCCAGTGGCGGGCGGATGAGCGCGTCGGGCGGAAGCGGGAAGGGAAGCGGCCACCCGTTCCTGGCCATCGTTCGTGAGCCGATCGAACCCGCCGCGGTGCTGGCGCTGGTCGGTGCCGCCGGGGACGGAGCGGCACTTCTCTTCCTGGGGACGGTGCGCGATCACGCCGACGGGCGCCCCGTGGAGGGGATGAGCTACGACGCGTACGAGACGATGGCCGACGAAGTGCTGAGCATGATCGCCGACGAGGCGGCGGCCCGACTCGGCACCCGACGCCTCGCCGTCGTCCATCGGGTGGGCGAGCTCGCGATTGGCGACGTGAGCGTCGCCATCGCCGTCTCCAGCCCGCATCGCGCCGAGGCGTACGACGCTTCGCGATACGTGATCGAGGAGATCAAGCGACGCCTGCCGGTCTGGAAGCGAGAGCGGTTCCGGGACGGTGAGGCGCGCTGGGTCTCCGGCCATCCATTGGAGTCGGGAACGGCGTCAGTGCCGAAGCTGGTCCCGGGCCTGCGGGCGGCCGCGTTGGAGAGGTCGCGATGATCGACGGGTTCGGACGCCGCATCGAGTACCTGCGTGTCTCGGTCACCGACAAGTGCAACCTACGGTGTGTCTACTGCATGCCGGAGGACGGGCTCCCCTGGTTGCGCCGCGATCAGCTACTCACGTACGAGGAGATCGTGCGCATTGTGGCGACCATGGCGCCGATGGGCCTGCGTCGGGTGCGCATCACGGGGGGGGAGCCGCTGGTGCGCCGCGACTTGCCCGAGCTCGCGGCCATGCTCGCGAGTGTGCCGGGTATCGACGACCTATCGGTCTCGACAAACGGGGTGTTGCTCGAGGATCACGCCGAGGCTCTCCGGGTGGCCGGGGTACAGCGAGTGAACATTTCTCTCGACTCGCTCCGCCCGGAGCGGATCGATGCACTCGCGCGGCGGCCGGGTTCCGCGGGGCGAATCATGGCCGGGTTCGACGCGGCCGAGCGCGTCGGGTTCGAACCGATCAAGGTGAACGTCGTGTTGATGCGCGGCGCCAACGACGACGAGATTGCGGATTTCGCTGCGCTCACTCGTGAGCGGCCGTGGCACGTTCGCTTCATCGAGTTGATGCCCACCGGCTCGAACTTGGCGCTTTCGGCCGAAGCGTTCGTCTCGTGCGCTGAGGCGCTGCGCCGCTTGCGCGCGATCGGGCAGCTCGAGCCGGTCGCGGGACCGCGCGGGAACGGCCCGGCCACGTACTACCGCTTCCCGGGCGCGCCCGGAACGGTGGGCGTGATCACCCCGATGAGCCACGACTACTGCGACCGCTGCAACCGCATGCGCCTTACGGCCGATGGTCAGCTCCGCCCGTGTTTGTTCGGGGACATTCAGACCGATCTGCGAGAACCGCTGAGGTGGGGAGCCGACCTGACGTCGCTGATCAATGCGACCCTGCGCGTGAAGCCCGAGCGGCACCGACTGGTGCAGGGGAGCGACGCCGGTTCGGGTGGGCTGATCGCGCTATCGCAGACGGGCGGCTGAGTGCTCCGTTCGCTCCGTGTCCAGCGTCCGGTCCCGCCCACCGATCGCGCGACACCCGTGATTGACACGTTCAGGGACCGCCGGTAGGTTGCCGCTGGCTCGGGCCCGTGCGCTTCATGCGAACCGATCTCGAGCGAGTCCAGATGCGGCTTCCTCGCCGCGTCTCAGGTCATGAACGCGCCCGGACATCGGGCCGGCGCGATTCCCGAACAACGTCGAGCGCTGCCCTTCGGGGCTACGGCCGCTTCACAGGGAAGAACGTACGATGGGCGCGAACAAGATCACGGTCGTCGGGGCCGGGAACGTAGGAGCCACGTGTGCGCAACGGCTCGCGGAAAAGGAGCTGGCCCGCGAGGTCGTGATGGTGGACGTGGTGGAGGGCATCCCCCAGGGGAAGGGGCTCGATCAATGGGAGAGCGCCCCGATCGAAGGCTTCGACACCCTGGTCACGGGCGCGAATGAGTATGGACCCGCCGAGGGTTCGGATATCGTCGTGATAACGGCGGGGATCGCACGCAAGCCAGGGATGAGCCGCGACGACCTGCTTCGCACCAACGCGGACATCGTCGGCCAGGTGTCGAAGGAGGTCAAGCGGGTGGCTCCGGATGCCATAATCATCGTGGTATCGAACCCGCTCGACGTGATGTCGTACGTTGCCATGAAGGAATCCGGCTTTCCGCGCGAGCGCGTCATCGGAATGGCCGGAGTGCTCGACACGGCTCGCTACCGCTCCTTCATTGCACTCGAGTTGGACGTGAGCGTGGCCGACATCCAGGCTCTGGTGCTGGGCGGCCACGGGGACACCATGGTGCCGCTCGCGAGCTACACGAGCGTGAGCGGGATCCCGCTCACGCAGCTGCTCTCGCAGGATCGCATCGACGCGCTTGTCGATCGCACTCGCAAGGGTGGCGCCGAGATCGTCGCCCACCTCAAGACCGGAAGCGCGTACTACGCTCCCTCCTCCGCCGTCGTGCAGATGGTGGATGCGATCGTGAAGAACAAGCGCCGCATCCTCCCATGCGCAGCCTGGTTGAATGGCGAATACGGGATGAAGGACATCTTCCTGGGCGTGCCCTGCAAGCTCGGGGCGGGCGGTCTCCTCGAGATTGTGGAAGTGGAGCTAACCTCGGCGGAGAGCGCCGAACTGAAGAAGAGTGCCGACTCGGTGCTCGAGACGATGCGCTCACTCGCTTGACGCGCGGTTGAGCACGCAGCAACCGTCAGCTGGAGCTCCCCAACTCCCGACGGGCCCATGCGCCGGGTAGCAGGTCTCTACCGGTCTTCGGTGGGAAAGAAGATCCTGATGGCTCTCTCCGGGGTCGTCCTCTTCGGGTACATCGTCCTTCACATGCTCGGGAACCTGAAGATTCTTTCCGGAGAGGAAAGCTTCGACGTGTACGCCGCCTTCATAAGGGAGGTTGGTTACCCTGCCGTCCCGCACGAGGGCGTCCTCTGGCTGGTTCGCCTGGTCCTGCTGCTCGCGGTCGCGGTGCACATAGCAGCTGCTTTTCAGACGTGGTCCCAAAGCCGCAATGCGCGTGATGCCGACTACCGGGTGCGCGAGGATCTTTCCTTCAGTTACGCGTCACGCACCATGCGTTGGGGTGGAGTGATCATCCTGTCGTTCGTGGTATACCACCTGCTGCACTTTACCACCGGACATTTCCATTCGGACTTCATCGAAGGTCGGGTCTACCACAACTTTGTTGTGGGCTTCCAGAATCCGCTCGTGCTCGGGACGTATCTAGTCGCTCAGGTCGCTCTCTGTGCGCACCTCTATCACGGTCTGTGGAGCGCCACCCAGACGCTCGGAATCCACCATCCCAGATATGACCGCATACGTCGCCCTACCGCGGCCGTAGTCGCGCTGGTCATCTTCGCCGGGTTCATGACGCCGCCGGTCTTGGTGTTCGCCGGCTTCATCTCATGAATGGTGGCGTAGTACCGGCGCATGGCTGAGCCTAGCCCCCACTAGAGGAATCTCGTGCAGCTCGACACCAGGATCCCAGCGGGACCGATCGGGGAGAAGTGGTCTCGACACCGCTTCGAGATGAAGCTGATCAATCCCGCCAACAAACGGAGATACGACGTCATCGTGGTAGGGACTGGGCTTGCGGGTGCCTCGGCCGCAGCCACGTTGGCAGAGCTCGGCTTCAACGTGAAGGCCTTCACCTTTCACGATTCGCCCCGCCGTGCCCATTCTATCGCTGCCCAGGGTGGCATCAACGCCGCGAAGAACTACCAGAACGACGGCGATTCGATCTACCGGCTCTTCTACGACACTGTGAAGGGGGGCGATTTCCGCTCCCGCGAGGCCAATGTGTACCGCCTCGCAGAGCTCTCGCTCAACATCATCGACCAGGCAGTCGCGCAGGGCGTTCCGTTCGCCCGCGAGTACGGCGGGCATCTCGCCAACCGCTCGTTCGGGGGCGCTCAGGTCTCGCGCACGTTCTACGCCCGCGGGCAGACCGGGCAGCAACTTCTGCTCGGGGCGTACCAGGCCCTAGAGCGTCAGGTCGCCACGGGACAAGTCGAGATGTATACGCGTCACGAAATGCTCGATGTGGTCGTGGTGGATGGGGTGGCACGGGGGATCGTCACCCGGGATCTGGTTTCGGGGAAAATCGAGCGTTGGGCGGCTCACGCGGTGGCGCTCGCGACCGGGGGCTATTCCAACGTCTTTTATCTCTCGACCAATGCCAAAGGTTGTAACGTTACCGCGACCTGGCGCGCGCATCGTCGCGGAGCCGGGTTCGCCAACCCGTGCTTCACCCAGATTCACCCGACCTGTATTCCGGCGTCGGGCGACTATCAATCCAAGCTCACCTTGATGAGCGAGTCGCTGCGCAACGACGGGCGGATCTGGGTGCCCAACAACGGTGGGGACGCTCGGTCGCCCCACGGGATTCCGGAGTCGGAACGCGACTATTACCTGGAGCGGTTCTATCCGAGCTTCGGCAACCTGGCGCCTCGGGACATCTCGTCCAGGCGGGCCAAGGAGATGGTGGACACGGGCAAAGGAGTGGGCCCGCGCAACAACGGCGTGTATCTCGATCTCACTCAGGCGATCGAGCGCCTGGGTCGCGGGGCGATCAGCGAGCGATACGGAAACCTGTTTGCGATGTACGAGAAGATCACGGGCGAAGATCCGTACCGGACGCCGATGCGCATCTACCCTGCGCCCCACTACACGATGGGGGGGCTCTGGGTGGATTACAACTTGATGAGCACGGTACCCGGCCTGTTCGTACTGGGTGAGGCCAATTTCTCGGACCACGGAGCGAACAGACTGGGCGCGAGCGCGTTGATGCAGGGGTTGGCCGACGGCTACTTCATCGCACCCCTCACCATCGGCGACTGGCTCGTCCGGGCGAATCCGGAGCCTATCGATGTCGATCACGCTGCCTTCGCCGACACCGAGCGCGAGGTGATGGGCCGGACGGATCGCCTGCTGGCCGTGAACGGCAGCCGCACGGTGGACGACTTCCATATCGAGCTGGGAACGCTCATGTGGGACAAGTGCGGGATGGCCCGCAGCGCCGACGGTCTCGAGGAGGCACTCACGCGTATTCCCGAGCTGCGGGAGCGGTTTTGGCGGGAAGTGCGCGTACCGGGGAGCGGCGCGACGCTCAATCAATCGCTAGAGAAGGCGGGCCGCGTCGCCGACTTCCTCGAGTTCGGCGAGCTGATGTGCCACGACGCGTTGGCGCGGGACGAGTCCGCGGGAGGACACTACCGGATCGAGCACACCGACGCGGAGGGCGAAGCCCAGCGCGACGACCGGCGCTTCGCCCATGTCGCGGTTTGGGGATTCACCGGTGTGGGAAGCCGGCCGGCTCGCCAACAGGAGGAGCTCAGGTTCGAGCACGTGCCGCTGTCGACGCGGAGCTACAAGTGACCATGAACCTCACACTCCACGTCTGGCGGCAGGACGCACCCGGGCGCGGGGGTCGGTTCGAGACTTACCGCGCCACGGGCATCACCGAGCACATGTCGTTTCTCGAGATGCTCGATCTGGTGAACGAGGGGCTGGTCCGGGAGGGCAAGGAACCGATCGCCTTCGACCACGATTGCCGCGAGGGAATCTGTGGGTCGTGCGGGATGGTGATCAACGGAAAGGCCCACGGCCCGTGGGACCTGACGACGGTCTGCCAGCTGCACATGCGCGGATACCGCGACGGACAGGAGCTCTGGATCGAGCCGTGGCGCGCGAGGGCGTTTCCGGTGGTGCGCGACCTGATCGTGGACCGAACGTCGTTCGATCGGATCATTCAGGCGGGTGGATACATTTCGGTGCGGACGGGCAGCGCCCCGGAAGCCAACGCGACGCCGGTACCGAAGCGGAGCGCGGATGCCGCCTTCGACGCTGCCGCGTGCATCGGATGTGGTGCTTGTGTGGCCGCTTGCCCGAACGCGTCCGCCATGCTCTTCACTGCCGCCAAGGTCGCGCACCTCGGCCTCCTTCCCCAGGGACAGCCGGAGCGCCAGCAGCGAGCGCTCGACATGGTTGCGGCGCACGACGAGGAAGGGTTCGGGAGCTGTACCAATCATGGCGCGTGTCAGGTAGCTTGTCCAAAGGGTATCAGCGTGGATTACATCGCACGGCTGAATCGAGATCTGCTACGCGCCACGCTCAGGGCGGCGCAATAGCCCGAGGGGGGGACTGCCACATGGCCAAACGCGAGGCACGGCAATGAAGCGAGCGATACGAACTGGCTGGCTCTGTCTCCTCGTGATCGTCGCTGCGACCTGTGGCGACGACTTCACTGGGCCGCAGACCGCCGATGACGTGAGCTTCGCCCCGAGCCTCGGCATCGATCTTTCACAAATGACGCGGCTCGCCTCGGGGGTCTACATCCAGACCCTGACGGAGGGCACCGGGGAGCGCGAGCTGACCCGGTCGGACGCTTGGAGCATCCACTATCGCTTCTGGCTCTCGGACGGGACGTTCGTCGAGGAGGGGCCACTGCGCCGCGAGACCGACTGCCCCCAGGGCTGCATCGAGGGTTTCGAGGAGGGAATCGTCGGGCTCAGGCTCGATGAAGTGCGCAGGATCGTGATCCCATCCGTGCTGGGATACGGGGGGCAAGAGGTTGGTCCCATTCCTGCCAACTCGGTGCTGGTCTACGAGGTAAGGCTGGACGGTCTCCGGTAGCCAGCCTGACCCGCAGTCCCATCACATCTTGGGTAGCGTCACGCCCTGCTGGTTCTGGTATTTGCCCTGACGGTCCGCGTAGGCGATCGAGGGCTCCTCGTCCCCCTCGAAGAACAGCAGCTGGGCGATCCCCTCCCCTCCGTAGATCTTGGCAGGCAGCGGGGTCGTGTTCGAGATCTCCAGGGTCAGGTATCCCTCCCAAGTCGGTTCCAGAGGTGTGACGTTCACGATGATGCCGCACCGCGCGTACGTGCTCTTGCCGACGCATACCACGAGGACGTCGCGCGGTATCCTGAAGTACTCGAGCGTGCGCGCGAGCGCGAACGAGTTGGGCGGGATGATGCACGTGCTCTCATGGACGTCCACGAAGGAGCGCGGGTCGAACTGCTTGGGATCCACGACCACATTGTGGACGTTGGTGAAGACCTTGAACTCGGGCGCAACACGGATGTCATAGCCGTAGGAGGAGAGCCCGTAGCTGATCACCCCGTTTCGAACCTGCCCCGCCTCGAAGGGGTCGATCATGCCCTGCTGCTCCGACATCCTACGGATCCAGTTGTCGCTCTTGATGGGCATGCGTCTAGCAGATGGGTTCCGGGTCGGAAAATCTGGAAAAATGGGGCCGGATAGGCTGGGGAACGCCTTCCGGACGGTCGGTCGGTAGGCGGCGCAACATATGCCTCGCCCGAGAGCGGGTGCAAACCTGGGCGAACGGGACGAATCCGGCCCGGAGGATCGCTTGACACTCGTTCGCGCCTTCGGGTACACTTCCGGGACTCGAAATTGTGAAGGATTTCACAAACTCCGCTCCGGGTGGTAGTCGGTCCGCCCGCTCGGCCTCATCGGGAGCGTTTCCGGGACGTGGCCTCAATGTCGGGAGCCTACGCTCCGCTACTGATCCTGTTCGGCCTCTCCGTGGTCAACGCCATCGGCATGGTGGTGGCGTCCCACGTGCTGAATCCGCGCCGCCCCACTCCGCAGAAGGAGATGCCCTACGAGTCCGGCATGATCCCACTGGGTGACACCCGGGCTCGTTTCTCGGTCAAGTTCTACATGGTGGCGATCAGCTTCCTCGTCTTCGATCTCGAGGCGATCTTTCTGATCCCCTGGGCGGTGGAGATGCGCGAGCTGGGGTGGGGACCCTTCCTCGCCATGACCCTGTTCGTCACGGTGCTCGCCGTCGGGCTCCTCTACGAGTGGAAGAAGGGAGGCCTCGAATGGGACTAGATGACACGAGGCTGCCCGGGGGCGGCATGAGCTCCCGCGGCGAGGGGGGCCTGTTGGGTGCTGGGGGCCCAACTTTCCTGACCACGAAGGTCGATTTCGTGGTCAACTGGGCACGCCGCAACTCGTTGTGGCCCATGCCCTTCGGGACAGCGTGCTGTGCCATCGAGATGATGGCGGCCGCGGCCAGCGACTTCGACATCGCGCGTTTCGGCATGGAGCGGATGTCGTTCAGTCCGCGCCAGGCGGACGTGCTCATCTGCGCGGGCCGCGTTCCCTACAAGCTGGCGCCTGTGCTGCGCCGTATCTGGGATCAGATGCCGCAGCCCAAGTGGTGCGTCTCCATGGGAGCCTGTGCGAGTACCGGAGGCGTGTTCGACGCCTATTCGATGGTGCAGGGGATCGACACCATCGTCCCGGTCGACGTCTATGTTCCGGGCTGTCCTCCCCGCCCGGAGGGGCTGCTCTACGGGCTTCTCATGATCCAGGAGAAGATTCGGGAGGAAAGCCTGGCCCGGCACAGCGAGTTGCGCGCCGAGGACCCGCTCCGCGCCGGTGAGGCACGGGCCACCGCGGAGCAGGTGGTGGGGCTGACCGGACCGTTCGGCAACTCGACGAAGCAGAATCGCGTCAGTGGTCTGGTACGTACTGATCGGCCCGATCGACCGGGCGATCGGAAGCCTTAGCGGGATGACGGATCAGGGGAAGCGTCCTCCGGTCACAGGCTCCGCACGCGACTCGGTGTGGAGTGCGACCCTGGACGCGGTGGAATCGGGTCCGGCCGCCGCTCGCGCTGGGCCGGTTCGCCTCGGTGCAGCAACGGCGCACCATCCCACCATCGAGGCGCTCCGCGAGCGCTTCGGCGCTGCCATCCTGCATCATGAGGTCAGCGCCGGCGATCAGCACGTGGTCTACGTGGAGGCGGGCCGGAATCGCGAGGTCCTCGGGTGGCTGAAGAGCGATCCGGCCCAGCACTACGATCTCCTGGCCGACGTGACGGGCGTGGATTTCGGAGAGGGGCGGCCGCTGCAGGTGGTATACCAGCTCTGGTCGATACCGCACCGACGCTCGCTTCGCGTGAAGTGCGAGCTTCCGTTGACCGCGCTGGCGATCGACAGCGTGGAACCCCTGTGGAAGACGGCCGATTGGTTGGAGCGCGAGGTCTATGACCTGTTCGGCGTCGAGTTCCACGACCATCCCGACATGCGACGCATCCTGATGCCCGAGAACTACGCTGAGGGTCACCCGCTGCGGAAGGACTTCCCGCTTCGCGGCCGCTTCTCTCGCGCCGAGCAGACCCGTCTAGCGCTCAGCCAGGATCCGCTCGATCACTACATTCCGACCGAGCTCGAGATCGGACGAGATCCGCAGACCGCGGGCATCGCGACGCAGCATCCGAGCCTCCCGGAGGGGGGCGATCAACACCCTCGTCCGGCGTCCTGAGGGGAAGGGCGATGGGGCATAGGACGGTCGAATACGCGGTTTCCAGATCGCCGGAGATGGGAACAACGGGGCTCCCCGCGCAGGCGCCTCTCTTTCCCGTGGATCTGCCCGAGCCCGAGATCGGCTCGGAGCACATGCTGATCAACATCGGTCCGCAGCACCCGGCGACCCACGGTGTGCTCCGCCTCGTGTGCGAGCTCGACGGGGAAACCGTGCTTCGGGTGATTCCGCACATCGGCTACCTGCACTCGTCCTTCGAGAAGCTCGGCGAGTACCGCACCTGGAACCAGGTCGTGCCGCTCACGGATCGCATGGATTACTTGGCCCCCCTCATCTACAACTGCGCCTATGTAATGGCCGTGGAGAAGCTCGCGGGCATTCAGGTCACGGAGCGCTGCAAAGTCTTCCGCGTAATCTTGATGGAGATGGAACGGATCTTCAGCCATCTGCTCTGGCTCGGTACGACGGCGATCGACGTGGGCGCGTTCACCCCGTTCTTGTACGCGTTCCAGGATCGCGAGAAGATCTACAAGCTGCACGAGCGGTACACTGGCGCGCGCATCACGACGTCTGCCACGCGAGTGGGCGGGATGATGGCCGACATCCCGGACGGCTGGATCGACGGCCTGAAGTTGTTCCTGCAGGAGTTCCCTCGAACCCTCGACGAGATCGACACGCTGCTGACGACCAACGGCATCTACTTGGGGCGGACCCAGAACGTGGGCGTCATCGGTGGCGAGGAGGCGATCAACTACGGCTTCACCGGCCCGAACCTCAGGGCGAGCGGAGTGCCGTACGACCTCCGCAAGGACAGTTCCTACTACGACTACGACACGTACGACTTCGAAGTCCCCGTAGGGCAGCACGGTGACTGCTATGACCGCTACCTCGTGCGCATGGAGGAGATGCGGCAGAGCGTTCGCATTCTGCACCAGGCGATCGATCGGCTTCCGGGTGGTCCGATGGATGTTCAAGACCCGCAGGTGACGTTGCCGACCAAGACGGACTGCATGAACGACATGGAGTCCATGATCCACCACTTTAAGCTGATCATGGAGGGGCTAAAGGTGGCCCCCGGTGACTGCTACTTCCCGGTGGAGGGGTCGAAGGGGGAACTGGGCATGTACCTGGTGAGCGACGGCGGGACGAAGCCGGTGCGCTGGCGTATCCGCCCTCCGTCTTTCGTGAATCTGTCGGTCATTCCCAAGCTTGCGCAGGGCCACCTGGTGTCCGACCTGATCATGATCAACGCGTCCCTCGACATCGTGCTGGGGGAGATCGACCGTTGAGCGCGTCCGGATCCGGCGACGTCCCCTTCAAGAACCCGGGATGGGCCGGAAACACGGGGGAGTTCGACCTGACCGAAGCGCAGGTGCGCGGGGACGACTTCGTCGGAACCCGTCCGGTCGCGGGTGGGCATGCGGCGGGCGCCGCCAGCTATCCATACATGTTGGCGGTGAAGGACCCGGACGCGCCGCTCTTCGACGGGCCGTACCGAGAGCGGTTCGACAAGATCGTGACCCGTTATCCCGATCTGCGTGCTGCCTTGCTTCCCGTGCTCAACCTTGCCCAGGAGGTGCGCGGCCACGTCTCCCCGGAGACCATGGACCGGGTGGGCGAGCTACTCGACCTGCCTCCGGCGTACGTACGCGGTGTCGCGACCTTCTATACGATGTACAACAAGCGGCCCGTGGGTCGCTTCCTCATCCAGGTGTGCACCAACATTTCGTGCAACCTGTGCGGCGCTGACGAGGTGATGGAGGCCTTTCTGAGATACGCGAACACGGAGTCGGGCGAAACGTCTGAGGATGGCGATTTCACCGTGATCGAGGCCGAGTGCCTCGCCGGCTGTGGGTTCCCGACCTGCGTCCAGATCAACTCGCGTTACTACGAGAACATCCATCCCTCCGACGTGCCGAAGTTGTGCGAGCGCCTTCGGTCGGACGGGAGCTAGGCCATGGCATATCCGTACGTCTCCGAGCGCGAGGTGCGGGTGATCTCAGAGTATTTCGGGGATCCCGAAGCGCGGACGCTTGCGGGTGCCAGGAAGCGCGGCCGCTACGAAGGCCTCGAAAAGGCGCTCGGTATGGGACCGGACGCCGTAGTCGACGTCGTGAAGGCCTCGGGGCTCCGCGGACGCGGGGGGGCAGGTTTCCCGACCGGTCTCAAGTGGAGCTTCATGCCGAAGGACTACGCGAAGCCGCACTATCTCTGCTGCAACGCGGACGAGTCCGAGCCGGGTACGTTCAAGGACCGGGAGATTCTGCGTTGGGATCCACACCAGCTGATCGAGGGCTGCCTCATCGGTGCGTATGCGATCCGTGCTCGTCACGCCTACATCTACTGTCGCGGCGAGTTCTTCGAGGCGACTCAGGTATTGGCAAAGGCGGTCGAGGGTGCGTACGCCGACGGTCTGATCGGTGACGATGTGATGGGTTCTGGACAGAAGATCGATGTTACCGTGCACGTGGGCGCCGGCGCGTATATCTGCGGTGAAGAGACAGGCATGATGAACTCGCTCGAGGGCCAGAGGGGACAGCCTCGAGTGAAGCCCCCGTTTCCTGCCGCCGTGGGCGTGTTCGGGATGCCTACGACCGTGAACAACGTCGAGACCCTTTGCGCAGCGCCGCATATCGTGCTGAACGGTGCGGACTGGTATCGGCAGTGGGGCTCGGAGAAGTCTCCCGGGACGAAACTGTTCTGCGTGAGTGGGCACGTGAACAAGCCGGGTAACTACGAGCTCCCGCTCGGGTTCCCCATGATGGAGCTGATCGATGACGTGTGCGGCGGCATGCGCGAAGGCAACGCGCTCAAAGCCGTCATCCCCGGGGGCAGTTCGGTGCCGCTGCTCACCGCCGAGGAGTGCCAGACCTGTGCGCTCGACTACGAGGGAGTGTCGACGTGCGGTTCGATGCTCGGTTGCGCCTCAGTGATCGTGATGGACGAGACCACCGACATCGTCAAGCAGGTGCGACGGATGGCGGCGTTCTACGCCCACGAGTCCTGCGGCCAGTGCACGCCGTGTCGCGAGGGGTCCTCCTGGGTGACCAAGATCCTGCGCCGTATCGAGGACGGACGCGGCACGGAAGAGGATCTCGACACGCTTATGGAGCTCACCAGCCAGATGGTAGGCACCACGATCTGCGTATTGTCGGACTCGGTAGCCGCACCGGTGCAGTCCTCGATCGAAAAGTTTCGCAATGAATACCTTGCCCTGATCCGGCGCGGCGAGCGCGTCGGAGTCGCGTGATGGCCGAGCCCGCGGAGGTGACCGAGCCCGTCACGCTGTCCATCGACGGTCAGTCGGTGACAGTGCCCAAGGGCACCACGATCCTGCACGCCGCCGAAAGCGTGGGCACGCGGGTGCCGCACTACTGCTATCACGCGGGCCTCTCGGCCCCGGCGATGTGCAGGCTCTGCTTGGTCGATGTGGAGAAGGCGCCGAAGCTGGTCCCCGCCTGCGTGACCCAGGTGGCCAACGGACAAGTGGTGCGCACGCAAAGCGACAGGGCGCTAACCATGCGCCAGGGCGTGCTGGAGTTCTACCTCCAGAACCACCCGCTCGATTGCCCGATCTGCGACCAGAGCGGGGAGTGCAAGCTGCAGGACTACGCGCACGAGGAGGGGCGCTTTCGCGGACGCGGACGGGAGCCCAAGCGGGTGTTCGGGCGGGACGACTTCGGCGGTGACGTGCTGTTCTACGGTGATCGCTGCGTGATGTGCACGCGATGCGTGCGCTTCATGAACGAGGTCGAGCAGGATCCGCGGCTGACCGTAGTCGAGCGCGGTGACCGCTCGATCATCGATACCTTCTTCGAAGAAGGGCTGGAGGGTACACACTACCACGGCAATATCGTGGACATCTGTCCGGTCGGCGCGCTGGTCTCCAAGGATTTCCTTTTCAAGCAGCGTGCCTGGGACCTGGACCGCACGCCGTCCGTCTGCCCGGGCTGCAGCCAGGGATGCAACATCGAGTTGCACGCGCGCGACAACCTGGTTCAACGACTGAGGCCGCGAGTCAATCTCGACGTCAACGCCTACTGGATGTGCGACCAGGGACGGCTCGACTACGAGTGGATGAACCGCGGGGACAGGGTCGAGGTCCCGCTGGTGCGGGGTGATCAGGGGACGCGTGCGACGGGCTGGCGCGAGGCGCTGGCAGATCTGCTCGATCGCCTCGGTGCAGGACCGGCAGCAGGATCGGAGGTGGCTCCCATCGTGGCGGTGGTGAGCCCGCACCTCGCCAACGAGGACCTGGGCGCGGTGCGCGCTCTGGTGGACGATCTGGGTGGAGGTGAGATCGTCTTCCGGTCGCAGCGGGCACCGGATGAAGTTCCCCTCAAGGGCTTCCCGAAGTTGACTAGGCGTCGCGACTTGGCGCCCAACGTGAATGCGGCGCACCTGCTCGGGATGAGGCGGGTCGGGGAGGATGACGGCACCGGGGGGCTCGACGAGCTCGTCGACCACCCCGGTTTGCTGCTCGTCCTGGGGGACGAGCTCGCCGACCAGCCGGAGGGCTTCGGCCGACGGGCTTCCCTGTACGTCTACTTCGGCACCCATCCCGCGGCCGCCGCCAAGAATGCGCACCTCGTGCTGCCGCTTACGACCTTTGCCGAACAGGACGGAAGCTTCACCAATCACGAGAACCGGGTGCAGCGTTTCTGGCCGGCCCTCGAGCCACCCGGCGCTGCCCGACCCGCCTGGCTCGTGCTCGGAGCGGTTCTGACGGCGCGGACCGGGAACGAGACTCCCACTCGCGCAGATCAGGCGTTCGAGGCGATCCCGGCGTTCAGTGGGCTCACGTACGAACGGATCGGGACCCGGGGCGCTCTCCTGGGTGACTCCCGTCCGGAGCCGGCAGGCGTGGGCCCGCAGGGGGAGCGGCGGTGAACGGGCTGACCCCCGGCGTATTTCTCATCTCGTCTGCGATGAAGGTCACGATGGTCTTCACCGTGCTCATGATTGCCGTGGCCTACACGACGCTGGCCGAGCGCAGGGTAAGCGCGTGGATCCAAGACCGGATTGGCCCCAACAGGGTCGGACCTTTCGGGCTTCTCCAGCCCATCGCGGACGGGATCAAGAACATACTCAAGGAGGAGACTCTCCCGGGTACTGCAGCGAAAGGCTACTTCGTGCTCGGCCCCATGCTCTCGGTCATTCCCGCGCTCGTGACGTTCGCGGTGATTCCGTTCGCGGCTCCACTGCCGACCCCGTGGGGAGCGATTCCGATGATCGTCGCGGACGTGCCGATCGGGATCCTGTACATCCTCGGACTCTCTTCCCTCGGTGTATACGGTTTGGTGCTCGGGGGGTGGGCGTCCAACAACAAGTATGCCTTCCTGGGAGCGCTCAGGGCATCGGCGCAGATGGTGAGCTATGAGGTCGCCCTCAGTCTCTCGCTGGTCGCGGTGCTGATGCTCGCCGGTAACGTGACCCTCACCGAGGTCGTGTTCCAGCAGCAGCGTCTCCAGCTCTGGTTCATCTTCCCGCTATCCCTCGCGTTCCTGCTATTCATGATCAGCGCGTATGCCGAGACCAACCGCCTTCCGTTCGACATGCCGGAGGCTGAATCCGAGCTGGTCACCGGCTATCACACCGAGTATTCGGCAATGAAGTTCAGCATGTTCTTCATCGCCGAGTACGCGCACATCATCACCCAGTCGGCGCTCATGGCCACTCTGTTCCTGGGCGGTTGGGACATCCCCCTGTGGAACGGTGACGACGCGTTCTTCTGGCAGGGACAGTGGGTCAGCGGCTTCGATGCAACCGGCGCGGCGATCCCTGCGACGCTCGCTTGGTGGAAGACGCTGCTCACGCTGTTGGCGTTCGCGGTCAAGACCGCGTTCTTCGTGCTGGTCTACATCTGGGTACGATGGACGCTGCCGCGCTTCCGCTACGACCAGGTGATGCAACTCGGTTGGAAGATCATGCTTCCCACGGCTCTCGCGTACGTGATGGGGATCGCGGGAGCCATCCTGGTCTTGGACGAGGTGGGGATCCCCTTCGGCCCGGCCTATGGGCTCATTCTGACCGCGTTGAGCCTGGTAGCGACGGGCGTCTTCGTGTTCTGGCTGGACAGTGACCGCATCATCGGCGGCGCCTCGCATCCGGCTCGCCAACCGCTCCCACCGAAGATGCCGGTCGTGCAGGCAACCCTGCCCGCGGCGAGCGTCGGGAGGCTGATCCCATGAGGCCCACCGGCGCCGCTGCGCTTGGCTCGACAGCGAGGGAGGTGGTCGGATGGCGGTGACGGTCAAGATGATGCATCGGCCCGAGACCGGGCGTACCTCCTACCTGCGTTCAGCCATCAAGGGCATGGGGCTCACGTTCAAGCACCTCGTGAATCCCAGGAAGGTGACGCTTCAGTATCCTGAAGAGCAGCCGGACCTGAACCCGCGCTGGCGCGGCACCCACCGAATGGAGGTTCATGCGGATGGGCGGCCGAAGTGCGTTGCCTGTGGCTTGTGCCCGACCGTTTGCCCCGCCAACTGCATCCGGCTGGTCGGAGGGGAGGACGATCAGGGAAACCGCTATCCGGTGGTATACGAGATCGACGAGTTCCGCTGCATCTTCTGCGGCATGTGTCAGGAGGTGTGTCCGGTCGAGGCGATCCATGTCGGCGTCCACTTCGAGAACGCCGAGTACACGCGCTCGCGCTTCGTCTACGATCTGGACCGACTGATGGAGCAGGAGCATCCAACGACGTTGCTATGGGATCCGTCGGATCGGAAGTCGGAGTGAAGCCAGATTTGATGGGACGCGTCAAAGCGACGCGAGCCAAGGAGGATGGGGCGAGGCGACCGAGGCGTACACTAGTACGTCGCAGGGAGCCGAGTCCGAAGTCCGACGCCGGATTCGCGTCGCTTTCACGCGTCCTCCCGTGATCGACATTCTCTTCTACGTCTTCGCAGCCTTGGCCCTAGGTGGTGCCATGGGGGTCGTAGGCGGGCGGAATCCCGTCACCAGCCTGCTCTCAATGGTCCTGTGCCTCGGTTCGGTCGCGGTGATCTACGTGCTGCTCGAGGCGCACTTCCTGGCTGCCGTGCAGGTGATCGTGTACGCGGGCGCGATCATGGTGCTGTTCCTGTTCGTGATCATGCTGCTCAACCTCGGCCACGACTTCCATCCGGATCTGCGAACCGGAGTGGGGATGATCGTCGCCTTCGCAGTGAGCGGGGCACTGTTCGGATTCCTGGCACGCCAGCTCTGGGGGATCCCCATGACGGCAACCACCGGGGGCGAGGTCGACACGATGGTGGCCCAATACGGGGCGATCGGAGCGATCGCTCGCCCGCTCTACACCGAATGGGTGGTGCCCTTCGAGATCACCGGCGTCCTGCTCCTGGTCGCCATCGTTGGAGCGCTGGCCCTGGCCAAGAGGCGCGTGTGATCACGCCAGCGCTTCTACTCTCTGCGTTCCTGTTCGTGATCGGAGCGTTCGGCGTCCTGGTGCGCCGGAATGCGATCATCATGTTTCTCTGTATCGAGCTGATGTTGAATGCAGTGAACCTCACCTTTGTAGCGTTGTCTCGCGTGGTCGGGATCGACGGGCAGCTGTTCGTCTTCTTCGTCATGACAGTCGCTGCGGCCGAGGCTGCAGTCGGATTGGCGATCATCATCTCGATCTTCCGGCACTACGAGACGGTCGACGTGGACAACTTCAACCTCCTCAAGTGGTAGGCCGATGAGCCTCGCCCTCGGCTACCTCGGGATGCCCGCGCTGCTCCAGGGAGGAGCTGAGCCCGGGGCCGCCTCCGTGGCGCACTTCGAACCCTTCATGCCCGGGCTCGTTCTGCTGCTTCCGCTGCTCGGCTTTCTGGTGAACGGCGCGCTGGCGCTGGCATCCGGCAGGCGTGCCGCGGACGCAGCTCGCGCCGGAGGCGAATGGACGCTGCCCGAGACAAACCGACCACCGACGCATACGCTGCCTTCGCTGATCGGACCGGGCGTGATGCTTGCCGCGTTCGCGATCGTGGTCGTCAACTTCGCGCGCATGCAAAATGCAGAGTTGCACGAGCCTGTCGTGGTGCCGTTTTGGACATGGATCGTGACCGGCACCTTCCAGGTCGCCGTAGCGATGCAGCTCGATCAACTCTCGATGGTGATGATGCTGGTCGTCACTGGCGTCGGCTTCCTGATTCACGTGTTTAGCGTGGGATACATGAAGGACGACCCCGGCTACCCACGCTACTTCACGTATCTGAACCTGTTCGTGTTCTTCATGCTCGTGCTGGTCACCGGCGCGAGTTTCCCACTAATGTTCGTCGGGTGGGAGGGGGTCGGGCTCTGCAGCTATCTGTTGATCGGTTTCTGGTTTCGCGATCGAGAGAAGGCAGACGCGGGCAAGAAGGCGTTCATCGTCAACCGCGTCGGCGACTTCGGTTTTCTGATAGCGATGTTCCTTCTGTTTACCGCATTCGGGACGCTCGACTTCGTGCCAATCTTCGGCGCCGCGCCCGAGGTCCTGGCGTACGGTGGCACGCTGGTGACTGCTGTTACGCTATTCCTGCTATTGGGTGCGACGGGGAAGAGCGCCCAGATTCCTCTGTACGTCTGGCTGCCCGACGCGATGGCCGGCCCTACCCCGGTGTCTGCGCTCATCCACGCCGCCACCATGGTGACCGCAGGTGTGTACATGGTCGCGCGGAGCTCGGTGCTGTTCGCGCTTGCGCCGACCGGAAGCCTTGCGGTGGCAGGCATCGGTGCGCTGACCGCTCTGTTCGCGGCGACCATTGCGCTCGCCCAGTACGACATCAAGAAGGTGCTCGCGTACTCCACCGTGTCACAACTCGGCTACATGTTCCTTGGTGTCGGAGTGGGAGCATACACTGCAGGTGTCTTCCACCTCATGACGCACGCCTTCTTCAAGGCGTTGCTGTTCCTGGGGTCCGGGGCCGTCATCCACTCCATGCACCACGCGCTGCACCACACGCACAAGGATTGGGACGCCCAGGACATGCGCAACATGGGGGGTCTGCATCGGTTCATGCCGGTGACGTGGGCCACCATGTGGATAGGGACTCTCGCGATCGCGGGCGTCTGGCCTCTGGCGGGCTTCTTTTCGAAGGATGAGATCATCTGGTATGCGGGGGCGGCTGCTGCTGGGCCACACGCTTCCTGGTATGCGCTCTTCTGGGTCATGGCACTGGCCGCTGCTCTGATGACCGCGTTCTACATGACCCGAATGATGGTGATGACCTTCCACGGGTCGAACCGAACAGGAGAGGCCGAGGCGCAGCACCTGCACGAGGCGCCGCTCAACATGACTGTGCCGCTCGTGATCCTTGCCGTGCTTTCGATCGTCGGCGGTTGGATCAACGTGCCACAGGCGCTCCACGATGGCTGGGTCGGGCTGTTTGGTGCCCTGCCGATGGGAGAGGGTCTCCATCAGTGGCTCGAGCCGGTCGTCGCACCGGCCACCGAGATCCGGACCGAGCATGTGGGGGAGTTCCTCCACGAGGCGCCGCTCGGCGGAGGTGAGATGGCGTGGGCCACGGTGTCGACTCTTATGGCAGCCGCGGTGGTCGCCACGTCCGTGGTGTTGGTCGGCCGTTGGACGATCGTCCCCGCGATCGAGGGCGGCGAGCCGGCTGGTGGATTGCAGCTGCTTCTGTATCGAAAGTGGTACGTGGACGAGCTCTACGATCGAATCGTAGTGCGTCCGATCGTCGCGGGATCCCGGCTCCTGTGGCGCATCGTCGACGCTGGGTTGGTGGACGGGATCGTGAACGCAACCGGATCGGTGTCGCGCGCATTCGGGCTCGTGGGCAGCATGGTGCAGACGGGTGCCGTCAACACGTACGCCTTCATCCTCATGGTCGGCGTGGTCGTGATTCTCGCGGCAGTCGCGCTGTGATGGGGTTCGCGTGAACGCCCTGCTTGAGGGGATCCGCTACGAGGGTTGGGTTCTCCACGTGCTGATCTGGCTACCACTCGTGGGAATGGCGCTCGTGTTGGCTGCCCCGCAGGAGCGCGCCAAGCACGTGGCGTTCTGGTGGTCGGCCGCGTTGTTCGTGATCTCGCTCGGGCTTTGGTGGACCTTCGATGCCGTGCCGGGCCTCCAGATGACCAGCTACAGAGCCTGGATCCCGGGTTGGGGGGTGAGTTACTCGGTCGGAGTGGATGGGATCAGCCTGTTCATGGTGCTGCTCACCACGTTCACCACGCCCATCGCGATCCTCGGTTCGTTCAACTACATCCAGAAGAGGGAGAAGGCGTTCTACGCCCTCATGCTCGTGCTCGAGACGGGCGTGCTGGGAGTTTTCCTCGCCCTCGATCTTTTCCTGTTCTACGTCTTCTTCGAGCTCACCCTGGTGCCGATGTACTTCATCGTCGGGGTGTGGGGGGGCGAGCGCCGCATCTACGCGGCCGTGAAATTCTTCCTGTACACCGCGTTCGGGTCCCTCCTCATGCTGGTGGCGATCCTGTATCTGTACTTCCGGAGCCGTGAGGGCCTGGGACCGGGGAGCTTCGGCTACGCCGAGCTCCTCCGGGTCGACCTGACACTGCAGGAGCAACTCTGGCTGTTTGCAGCGTTCGCATTGGCGTTCTCGATCAAGGTTCCGGTCTTCCCGCTCCATACATGGCTTCCCGACGCTCACGTCGAGGCGCCTACCCCCGGGTCCGTCGTGCTGGCGGCGGTTCTGCTCAAGATGGGCACCTATGGCTACGTGCGGTTTCTTCTGCCCCTGTTCCCGGAGGCCGCCCAGCACCCCACCGTGGTGACGCTCATGCTCGTGCTGGGGGTGATCGGGATTCTATATGCGGCCTGTGTGGCCGCGGTGCAGCCGGACGCCAAGAAGCTCGTGGCGTACACCTCGGTTGCCCACATGGGCTTCGTCGTGATCGGAGTCTTCGCATTCACGGTGAACGGGCTGCAGGGGGCCATGCTTGTGATGATCTCCCACGGGATCAGCACGGGGGCTCTGTTCATCCTCCTCGGGATGCTGTACGAGCGGCGCCATACACGCATGATCGAGGACTTCGGTGGCCTAGCGGCCGTGGCGCCCTGGCTCGCGACCGCATTCGTGATCACTGCGCTGACCTCGATCGGGCTGCCCGGAACGAGCGGATTCGTGGGCGAGTTCCTGGCGCTGTTGGGAACGTTCGAAACTCACCCCTGGGTGGCCGGCGTCGCCGGCCTGGGAGTGATCTTCGCTGCGTACTACATGCTCCCCATGGTGCAGCGTATGTTCTTCAATCGCCTCGATCGCGACGAGAATCTGAGGGTTCCCGACTTGTCACGGCGCGAGCTCGCCATCCTGACGCCGATGATCGCCCTGATGTTTTGGCTCGGCGTGCAGCCGGCGCCGCTCCTGCGCAGGATCGAGCCGTCCGTCCAACTGCTGCTCGCGTATGTCGCGGGCGCTGAGGCGCCGCCCTCCATGGATATCGGTGACTAACCCATGGTCCTCGATTTCATGACCAACGTGGACTATGTGTGGGCGCTCCTTCCCGAGATCGTGTTGTGCGCCTGGGGAATGGTCGTGCTCGTGGCCGGCGTGTGGGATGGTGGCGATGAGCGGGACGATCGGCTAGCTGGACCGGACGAGGACTACCGAGCTCGGGATCTGGGTTGGTTCTCTCTTGTCGGAGTTGCGTTCGCGGCGGTTGCCAACGGTTGGTTGCACGGGGTCAACGAGGTTGGCACCGACAGCATGATCGCCGTGGACGGGTTCCGCCTGTTCGCGAACTGGATTTTCCTGATTTCGGCTACGCTCGGAATCCTGATCTCGTTCGCCTACGTACAGAAGCAGCGGCTTCAGGCGGGCGAGTACTACGGGCTGATCCTGCTGTCCACGGCTGGAATGATGTTCATGGCAGGAGCGCGCGATCTCATCGTCGTGTTCCTGGGCCTCGAGGTGATGTCGATTGCGGTGTACGCGCTTTCCGCGTTCAATCGGCGTGACCGCCGGTCGGCCGAAGCTGGCCTGAAGTATTTCTTGCTGGGCGCGTTCTCGACGGGGTTCTTCCTGTATGGGATCGCGTTGGTCTACGGCGCGACCGGGAGCACCCACCTTCCCAGCATCGCCTTGTCGGTGTCGCTCGACGGCGCCGGCAGCCCGCTGCTTCTATTCGGGATCGCTCTGCTCGGAGTGGGCTTCGCCTTCAAGGTATCGGCGGTCCCTTTCCACATGTGGACTCCCGACGTCTACGAGGGGGCGCCCGCCCCGGTCACGGCGTTCATGTCCGCGGGGGTGAAGGCGGCAGCATTCGCTGCGTTCTTCCGGGTCTTCCTGGTCTCCTTCCCCGGAGCGTACACAGAGTGGTATGCGGTCATGTGGTGGCTGGCGGCGATCACCATGGTGGTCGCGAACTTGATTGCGCTGGTTCAGACCAACGTGAAGCGGATGCTGGCCTATTCGAGCGTCGCGCACGGGGGCTACCTGCTGGTGGGAATCACGGCGGCCAACGAAACCGCTGCCGGAGCGGCGCTCTTCTATCTGCTCGTCTACGCGGTCATGAACCTGGGTGTGTTCGCGGTCGTGATCGCTGTGGCGAACCAGGGGGAGGAGCGGTTGGAGCTGGAGGACTATTCAGGTCTCGGTCGCACCCAACCCGCTCTCGCGCTGTTCCTCACGTTGTTCTTGCTGTCGCTCGCCGGCTTTCCGGGGACCGGCGGCTTCATGGCCAAGTTCCAGCTGCTGCTCGGCGCGGTGGACGCGCAGCTCTGGCGACTGTCCGTGATCCTGGTCCTGACGACTGTCGTCTCGTACGCGTACTACCTGCGGTTGGCGTGGTACGCCTGGATGCGGGATCCGCTTGAGGGCAGGGACAGTCCGGCTCTCCACGTGCCGTTGTCGATGAGAGTGGCTTTGCTCGCCGGGGCCGCCGTAGTGCTCTGGCTCGGGATCTTCCCGGGTCCCACACTCGACTTTGCGCGAGCGAGCGTCGGTGGGCTGACCGCGGTTGGATCAGGGGTGGCAGGGCTCGCACAGTAAGCGGAACGAACCCACCTCGTTCCCCCGCCGCCTACGGCTGATGGGATGATCATCGCCTTTCCGTCGGGAGGCCGGCTCTACGACGCGAACGAACCCCCCGTTGCCCGGCGGGTAGGCGGGAACGACTGCCTCCGCTTGCCTCCGACCTCTTTCGCTGAGACGTGACCCCGCATGACGCTGGCATCCCATATCTTCAGAGAGTACGACATAAGGGGGATCGTCGGACGGGATCTGGATGCCGGAGTGGCGGAGCCGGTGGGGCGGGCGTACGGGTCGTTGGTTCGCGAGCAGGCCGGGAAGGCCCGGCCGCGCGTCGTGGTTGGACGGGACAACCGTCTCAGCTCACCCGAGCTCGCTCGGGCACTCGTGCGCGGCATCCGTGCTTCGGGCGTGGACGTGCTGGATATCGGAACTGTCCCCACGCCGATGGTCTACTGGACCGAGAAGATGCGAGGGTTGGACGGCGGAGTGCAGGTGACCGGATCTCACAACCCGCCGGAGTGGAACGGAATCAAGATGACGGTCGGTAGCCGCGCGATCTACGGAGCGACCATCCAGGGTCTGCGCGGACGGATCGAACGGGGCGACCTGGTTTCTGGGACGGGTGGACACGTCGACGAAGACGTGAGTGACGCCTACCTGGCCGACTTGGTTGATAGATTCCGCCTGGCCCGCCCGGTCAAGGTCGCGGTGGATTGCGGTAACGGAAGCGGCGCGCTCGTCGCAGAGAGGCTGTTCGCGGCATTGGGAGCGGAGGTGGTCCCGCTTTTCTGCCAGTCGGACGGAACCTTTCCGAACCACCACCCGGATCCCACGGTCGACGAAAACCTGGTCGACTTGATCGCGGCGGTGCGGCGCGAGAGATGCGAGCTCGGCGTCGCCTTCGACGGAGACGCCGATCGCCTGGGGGCGGTCGATGAGCATGGCTCGGTCGTGCGAGGCGACCTCATCCTGCTCCTTTTCGGCCTCGATCTTCTCGCCCGTAAGGGCCGCGGCCAAAAAGTGGTATTCGACGTGAAGTGTTCTCAAGCTCTCCCGGAGGTATTCGAGCGCGCGGGTGGCGAACCGATCATGTGGAAGACCGGCCACTCGCTAATAAAGGAAAAGATGCGAGCGACGGGAGCTCAACTGGCGGGCGAGCTCTCCGGGCATATCTGCGTGGGTGGTGACGTGTATCACGGCTTCGACGATGCGCTCTTCGATGCTTGCTTCCTGATCGACCTGGTCGCACGCTCTGATCGTCCGCTGTCCGCGCTCGTCGCAGAGTTTCCATCGTACGTCTCGACACCGGAGATCCGTGTCGAAGTGACGGAGGAAGCGAAGTGGAACGTCGTCAGGGAGGCGCGCGCTCACTTCATGGCCGAGCACGAGGTCGTGGACGTGGACGGCGTGCGTGTTCAGTTCGGCGACGGATGGGGACTGCTCCGGGCGTCGAACACGCAGCCGGTGCTCGTCCTGCGTTATGAAGCTCGTACCAGCGAGCTTCTCGAAGAGATCCGTAACACCATGGAGGGGTTCCTCCGCCTCCAGGGTGTGGATGTGGCCGTGTCGGCGCACTGACTTCTCCTTCGCAGACCTGTTGAACAGTGGCTAGTTCCAATCGCTCGGTTCTGGACAGGATCCGCTCACTTCGCGGCGGCCGGCTCGCGATCACGATCGCGGTCGCGGTTGGCGTCGTACTGGTAGCGCTCCGATTGCTGGCGTCCCTCCACGTGAGCATCCTCTGGTTCAGCAGTCTAGGGTACGAGGACCTGTTCTGGCGTCGCGCCGCATGGTCATGGGGAACGCGCGCCGTGGTGGGCGCGCTGGTTGCCGTTTTGCTGTTCTTCAATCTGCGCATCGTGGTACGGACGCTGGGCGCCATACAGATCAAGCGGCGCTTTGGGGACCTGGAGATCGCGGAGCAGCTTCCGAGGTCGTACGCGCTGTGGGGGGCGGCCGGGCTGGCTGCCCTGGTGGGGCTCTGGTTCGGCGGCTCAGTCCCGGAAGTGATGTCGATCCAGAGTCTGCTCGCCCTTACCGCGCCCGCCTGGGGAGTTCGCGACCCGGTGTTCGCGCTGGACCTGTCGTTCTACGTCTTCAAGCTCCCGCTTCTGCGCACCGGGATCACGTTCGTGATGGTCGTCGTCTTTCTGGTCTTCGTGGTCTGCGTGGGTGGGTACGCCGCGACCGGGGCGCTGCGCTGGGGACGAGGCAACCTGATCATGGCCGCGTTGGCCCGCGTGCACTTGGGCTCTCTGGTTGCCGCATTCCTGGGGCTGGTCGCGTTGCGGTTCTGGCTCGGGAGGTTCCTCCTACTGTTGAACGGCACGTCCGAGGTGCAGGGGATATTCGGCTACACGGACGCAGCGGCACGAATCCCCGCCCTACAGGCTATGACCCTTGTCACGCTCGCCGCGGCCGGCGCAGTGCTCTGGGGTGCGCTCCACAACCGCGCCGTACCGGTGATGGCCGGGCTGGGGGCGGTCGTAGCGGGTGGAATCCTCGGTGTGCAGTTCTATCCGTCGTTGGTCCAACGTTTCCGGGTCGAGCCCAACGAGCTCTCCCGCGAGGCCTCGTACATCGACATGAACCTGAGGTTTACGCGGCTCGGCTTCGGGTTGGACGACCTGGAGCGCGCGCGCTTCCGTTACGAGACGCCCGAAGGAGTTGATTGGGACGAGGCCGCGGCGCAGTTCGCGGGTCTTCCGGTATGGTCCGGGGACGCGCTGCTCACAGCCATGCGACAGGTCGAGGCGCGTTTCCGCTACTACGACTTCGACCAGCCGATTGTAGACCGCTATCCAGCTCCTGGGGGGCCGAGGGTGGTGGCGCTCGCCGTCCGCGGCGTCGACCCCACCGGTATCGAGGACCAGAACTGGCAGAACCTGCACCTCCGCGAGCGCTATCTCACAGGGATGGGTGCCGTGGCGAGCGATGCCACGGATCGGACTCCCGAGGGTCAGCCGGTTTCCCTCCTTTCCAACATACCGCCGCAGTTCCAGCCTGGTCCGAAGAGCCCTGAGGGCCTCCGGCTCGAGCGCTCCGCGGTCTTTTTCGGGCTGCGAGCGCAGCAGTACGCGATTCTTAATCCCAGCGATTCGGCCTTCTTGGCGCCCGACAACACCCAGGGGGTGCCTGGGGTCGACTACCCCGAGGGAGTGCGCCTCTCCTCACCGCTGCGCACTCTTTCGTTCGCATGGGAGCTGGGCGAGCCAAACCTGCTCTTCGCATCTGAGGTAGGCAGGTCCAGTCGGATCGTGCTCTTCCGACAGGTATCGCGACGAGTGCAGCAGATCTTCCCATACCTTCGCTATCCGGAGCCGGCGTACCCAGTGATCTACGAGGGCCGGATCATGTGGCTGATGGACGGGTTCGCCGCGACCCGCTCGTTTCCGTTGTCCGCCGCGCACCGGTTCGAGTTCAATCGCCCGATCGCGTACCTCCGCAACAGCGTGCGGATTGTGGTGGACGGCGTGAGCGGGGCCGTGGCCTTTTATCGCATGCCCGGTGAGGACCCACTGCTCGCCGCCTACGATGTCGCATTCCCAGGCCTGTTCCGTCCCTACGATGAGCTCCCCACCGGGCTGCGCGAGCACCTCCGCTACCCCCGTCGACTTCTCGAGCTTCAGGCCGAGGTGCTGCGCCAGTACCATCAGGAAACGGCACAACAGTTCCACGCCCAACAGGACGTTTGGACGAGCCCGACCGAGCTGGGCCGGGGTGACAGCCCCGTACCGTACCAACCCGAGTACGGGCTATGGAGGCTGCCAGGAGAGCAGGCGCCCACGTTCGTTCTGAGCACGGTGTTCGTGCCGGCAGCGCGTCAGAACCTGACTGCTATCCTGGCGGCTCGGGTGGGACCTGACGGCAGGCGCGAACTGTTCCTCTACCACGTTGCCGTGGAGGATCAGGCCCCGGGTCCGCGGCAGGTCGAGGCTCTCGTCGAGCAGGATCCGCTCATTTCCCAACAGCTCTCGCTCTGGCGCACCGGCGGGAGCCAGGTGTGGACAGGGCACCTCCATGTGGTTCCGGTCGGCGATCACATCCTCTACATGGAGCCCCTCTATCTGGCTTCCGAGGCCGATGCGATCCCGGAGCTGCGTCGGTTCGTGGTGAGCGACGGACGAAGCGTTGCGATGGAGGCGTCCCTGGACGAGGCCGTGGCTGCGTTCGGCGGGGCTGCTGTGACCGACGCCCGAGGCCCCACAGTCCTCCTCCCGGTTCCAGTGGCGCGTGACCGGTGGCCGGCTGAGGCGCTCGATCTCCTAGAGCGCGCGGAGAGCCGACTGCGTGGGGGGGATTGGCCCGGCTTCGGCACGGCCCTCGAGGAGCTGAAGGACCTTCTGGAGAGGCTCGATCAGGAAGCAGCGACCGGTTCGCCCCCGGCCGAGGGAGGAGCCGGCACCCAGCCCTGATCCGGTGCTTCCGTAGCGGTCCTCACCCACCCCTCGGTGGCGTCGCGCGGTTGTTCGGCCTCCCCCGGGTGGATAGGTTCTCCGAGCTCGTTCGCGAGCGTCCGCGCTTTGGACGGCCCCTCCCGGATTTTCCCCGATCGACCCGCACCCGCAGGGCGCGATGGACATCCACGAATACCAGGCGAAGGAAATCCTCCGCGCGGCCGGAATCCCGGTTCCGCCCGGAGAGGTCGCGACCACTCCGGCCGAGGCCGAGGCAATCTCCGAGAAGTTTGGCGGGACGGTGGTCGTGAAGGCCCAAGTTCATGCAGGCGGCCGCGGGAAGGCAGGAGGAGTGAAGCTCGCTGGGAGCCCAGCCGAGGCCCGCGCACGTGCCGAGAGCATCCTCGGAATGGAGATCAAGGGACTCACCGTGGAAAGGGTACTGGTCACCCCCGCTGAGGACATCGCGAGCGAGGCGTACCTGGGCGTGCTCATCGACCGTGGCGAGCAGACGGCGCTCTTCATGGCCTCGGCGGCTGGCGGGATCGACATCGAGGAGGTGGCGCGAACCACACCGGAGAAGTTGCGCAAGCTTCCCGTCGATCCCCGGTACGGCCTGCTCCCGCACCAGGCGTACTGGCTGGCCGATTTCCTCTATGACGACCCCGGCCAGATCAAGCAGACGGTACGCATCGTCGAGCAGCTCTGGAGTGCCTTCCAGAATGCGGGGGCGTCCATGGCTGAGATCAATCCGCTGATCGTGACCCCGCACGGTGACGTGAAGGCCATCGACGCGAAGCTTTCCGTGGACGACAACGAGCTATTCCGTAGGCCCGATATCGCGAGCTACCGGGACACCTCGGCCGAGGCTCCCGCCGAGACGCGCGCGCGCGACGCTGGGCTCTCGTACGTGAAGCTGGAGGGCAGCGTAGGATGCTGTGTGAACGGCGCCGGACTGGCGATGGCGACGATGGACCTGGTTCATTTCTACGGAGGTGAACCCGCGAACTTCCTCGACATCGGAGGTTCCTCGAATCCCGACAAGGTCGTGGCTGCACTCCAGATCATCACCGCGGATCCCAACGTCCGTGTAATCCTGTTCAACATTTTCGGGGGCATCACGCGCTGCGACGACGTAGCGCGAGGCATCGTGGAAGCGATTCGACGGATCGACATCGGGGTGCCGATCCTAATCCGGTTGACCGGGACCAACGAGGAGGCTGCCGTGAGGATCCTGGAGGAAGCGGGCCTCAGCGCCTACACCTCGATGGAGGAGGTGGTCAAGAGGGCCGTGGAGTTGGCCAACGCGGCATAACGCCGCTCCCGACGCCCAACGAGCGAGAGCCGATGGCGATCCTGATTGACGAGAACACCCGACTGGTAGTGCAGGGGATCACAGGTCGGGACGGTTCGTTCCATACCACGCAGATGATGGAGTACGGGACACGGGTGGTAGCCGGCGTGACCCCGGGAAAGGGCGGCCAGACGTTCGTAGGCCCCGGTCGCGAGCAGGTCCCGATCTTCAACAACATGGACACGGCTGTGCGTGAGACCGGGGCTAACACCTCGGTGATCTACGTGCCCCCCGGTGGAGCAGCAGCTGCAGTCATGGAGGCTGCGGATGCGGGCGTGGCCCTGATCGTTGCGATCACGGAGGGCGTTCCGGTGCTCGACATGGCCCGCGTGCATGCGTTCGTACGAGATCGCGCTGTAAGGTTGCTTGGGCCCAACTGCCCGGGGTTGATCTCGCCGGGGAAGTGCAAGGTGGGCATCCTTCCCGGCCAGATTGTCATTCCTGGTCCCGTCGGGGTGATCTCCCGCTCGGGCACCCTGACCTACGAGGCTGTCTACCATCTCACCAACGCGGGACTCGGCCAGACCACCTGCGTGGGGATCGGGGGGGATCCTCTGATCGGGACCAGCTTCGTGGACTGTCTGGACGCGTTCGGCTGCGATCCCGAGACGAGGGCGATCGTGATGATCGGCGAGATTGGAGGCACGGACGAACAGGATGCTGCACGCGTCGTAAAGGAGAGGATCGAAGTGCCGGTCGTGGGCTTCATCGCCGGGCAGACCGCCCCGCCTGGCCGCCGGATGGGTCACGCCGGGGCGATCATCAGCGGCGGCGCCGGCACTGCCGCTGAGAAGATGCAGGCCTTCGAGGATGCGGGTATCGCCGTCGCCAAACGGCCCGCCGAGATCGCAGAGCTGGTCGGCAAGGCGCTCGAGCAATAGGTCGCGGACCAATTCCATGAAGCTGGCCGACCTCCTGTTTGAAGAGCGGATCGCGATCCCCATGGAGGTGGATGATCTGGGGGAGGCGATCGAGCTCCTGTTGTCGCGTCTCGAGGGTGCCGAAGTCGGAAAGGGCGACGAGGTGCGCCGGCTGAGCTCAGATCTTGCAGCGGGGGCTTCGGGCGAGCTGGTGCGGGTGAACGACGACGTCGTGCTCGTCATCGGCAGGGTCGAGGCTCTCGAGGCGATGGCGGTCACGCTCGGCGTGGCGAGCGGGCCCTTCAACGTGGGCGATGGCGAAGAAGAGGGGACAGCCCGGATCGTGCTCGTGCTGCTGACCCCGCGCGGCCTACATACCGTGAAGTCCGAGATCGTCCCTACTCTGGTGCGGGTCCTGCGGGACGAGGATCGGACGCGGCTGCTTCTGACCGCAGGCTCAGTGGCGGGTGTACGCGCCCTGCGGGAGCTGATGGAGACCGAGCTCCACGAGCGCCACCTGGTTAGCGACGCGACCACCCCGGTGCGCTATCGCGTGTACCCGGATACGCCCCTCATCGAGATCGTGGACCTGATCATCCGGCGGGGGCTTCGAGCCGTTCCCGTTGTGGGTGAGCGCTACGAGGTGCTCGGCTTGATCACCGTGGGCGACGCTCTCGAGCGGCTCCTCCCGAAGCGGCGCGCGGGCGAACCGGATGGGGCGGGGGATGACCTCCTGGCGCGTGACGTGATGACACGGAGCGTGCTTTGCGTCTCCGAGGAACAGCCTTTGATCGATGCAGCGGGTATGATCGTAAATCGGGGGGTGGATCAACTTCCCGTGGTGCGCGAGGGCGAGCTCGTGGGGTTCCTCACCCGCGAGTCGATACTGCGACTGCTCTTCACCAGTGCCGAGCCCGGCGAGATCGAGGGCTGATCCAGCCGCACTCCACGACCATCCACCACGACATGAAAGGCGCGGATGCATGAGTCAGACGCTCGCGATCATCAAGCCGGACGCAGTGCAGGCCGGCAAGACCGGCAAGATCCTCGCACACCTCGAGGAGGCGGGGTTCCGAGTACGTGCTCTGCGCATGGTCCGGCTCGACGAGGCGGCTGCGAGCGAGTTCTACTCGGTTCACCGCGAGCGTCCGTTCTACGGATCACTGGTGCGCTTCATGACCTCGGGTTCCGCCATCCCGCTCGTGCTGGAGGCGCCCGACGCGGTCAAGATGCTACGGAATACGATCGGTGCCACCGATCCGTCGGAGGCTGCACCAGGCACGGTACGGAAACTGTACGCGGAATCCAAGGAACGGAATGCGATCCACGCTTCCGACTCGGACGAGAACGCGGCACGTGAGATCACCTTCTTCTTCACGCGACAGGAGCTTTCCGGGAATACTTGAAGGCGGTACCGACCGGTCCCTCCCCAAACCCCTTGTGGAAGGCGGAGGATTGCGTTGACAGCCCTGTGAGCCATCTCTAGGTTTCAAGACTATGCTCCTGCTCGATTTCGCACGTCTCGACCGGGAGAATACGGTTCGGGTCGAGGCGCAGATCCCGCCGGACGATCCGCTCTGGGAGGGCACCGGTATCCGGCTCCAGGTCCCGCTGCACGTGGACCTGAGGGCCAGCGAGGCCAGGAGCGGCGAGATCGTGGTTCGCGGCGGAATCGAGGGTACGCTGGGGCAGGAGTGCCGGCGCTGTCTGGCTCCGGTCGACGTCGCCTTGCGGGAGGAGGTGACCGTTGTGTTCGCACCGCCCGACCTTCCGGGTGGCGACGGGGAGATGCTGGTGCTTCCGGCGGGTGCGCGGGAGGTGGACCTGGCCGAGCAGGTGCGGGAGGAGGTGATCCTTGCCGCGCCGCGATACACGGTATGTGATCCAGGATGCCGGGGCATCTGCCCCCACTGCGGGGCCGACCTGAACGAAATCACCTGTCAGTGCGTGGTGACAGAGCCCGACCCCCGTTGGGATGCACTGCGTGCCCTGAAGAACGAGTGAGCCGGCGATGGCAGTTCCCAAGAGACGACAGTCGAAGCAGCGCAAGCGGAAGCGACGCACGCACTACAAGGCGACCGCGCCCACTACGCAGAGTTGCCCACGCTGCGGTGATCCCAAGGCACCCCACCGCGTGTGCCCCAGCTGTGGCTACTACCGGCAAGAGGCGGTCCTCGAGATAGAGGTCGACTGAGCTCCGGGAGCCCGGTGCGCATCGTCCTGGACGGAATGGGCACCGACGGTGCCCCTGGCATAGAGGTGGCGGGCGCGATCGCGGCCCTGAAGGAGCTGCGGGACGACCTCGAGATCGTTCTGATCGGGAACCAGGACGTCCTTAGCGCTGAGCTCGATCGAAGCGGCGACTTCCCCCGGGACCGGCTTCACGTCGAGCACGCGCCCGATCGGGTCCCACCCGGTGGGGCCCCCTCGTCCGTGCTACGCAGGTACCCGGACTCCTCGATCGTTCGCGGTCTGCGCCTCCACAAGGAGGGGCAGGCCGACGCGTTCGTGAGTGCCGGGTCCACTGGAGCGGTGATGGCCGCGTCGCTCTTCATCCTGCGTTCGCTCGAGGGGGTCGACCGCCCGGCGATCGGGACGCTCCTGCCGACTGCTGTCGAGCCCCTGCTCATGCTCGACGCGGGCGCGAACGTGGACTGCAAGCCCCATCACCTCGTGCAGTTCGCCCATCTCGGCAACATCTATGCACAGGACCTGATGGGTCGGGAGCGGCCCCGCATAGCGCTGCTGAACATCGGCGAGGAGCCGGGAAAAGGGGACGAGCTCGCCGTGGAGACGCACCAGCGTCTGGCCCGAGAAACGGGTCTGCGCTTCGTCGGAAACATGGAGGGCCACGAGATCATCCGAGGCGGCTGCGACGTTCTGGTGTGCGACGGATTTTGTGGAAACGTGCTGCTCAAGTTCTACGAGTCGGTGGCCCAGTTCATCGTGGGCTTGCTGCGCCGCCAGCTGGGTGGGTTGACGGACAAGCCCGAGCTCGAGGAGGCCTTCCGAGTGCTCGACTACTCGGAGTACGGGGGCGCACCCTTGCTCGGGGTGAACGGGGTCTCGATCATCTGCCACGGTGGCTCGACCCCTAAGGCGATCCGAAACGCGATCCGGGTCGCCGCCCAGTCGGTACGGTCGTCCATGGTCGAGCATATCGCTCGCGACCTGAGCTCCAGGGAGCCCGTGTGAAAAAGCCTTCACCGATCGTCGAGATCGTCGCCACGGGACGCTATCTACCCGATCGCGTGCTCACCAACGCCGACCTCGAGCGGATGGTGAATACGAGCGACACCTGGATCACTGAGCGTACGGGGATCCGGGAACGGCGCCTCGCCGCCGATGGAATGGGAGCCGCCGAGATGGGTGCGCGTGCCTCCCGCTGCGCCATGAAACGTGCTGGTGTGGAGCCGGGTGAGGTCGACCTGATCGTGGTCTCGACCGCCACGCCCGACCGGTGGCTGCCTTCCACCGCATGCGACATGCAGGCCCTGATCGGCGCGGGCAACGCGTTCGCATTCGACGTGTGCGCCGCTTGCACGGGTTGGCTATATGCGCTCTCCGTTGCCGAGGGCTTCATCGCGGCTGGTCGTGCCGAGATCGCGTTGGTGGTCGCCACCGAGAAAATGAGTGCGATCGTGGACTGGACGGACCGACAGACCTGTGTGTTGTTCGGCGACGGTGCTGGAGCGGCTGTCGTCCGCAAGGCGACGGGAGCCCGCGGCGTCCTATCGAGCTACCACCGTTCGGACGGTACGCTGGGGGATCTGCTCTATCGCCCGGCCGGCGGTGCGGCGATCCCGATCAGCCCCGAAGTGCTTGAGCGGGGGGACCACCTGGTAAGGATGGCGGGCCGAGAGGTGTTCAAGAATGCGGTGAGGTCGATGTCGGAAGCCGCCGATTTCGCTCTCCAGCAGGCCGGCCTGCGCGGCGAGGATGTGGACATCCTGATCCCGCACCAGGCCAACGTTCGCATCATCGAAGCGACCGCCAAGTATGTCGGTATCTCGATGGACCGCGTGTTCGTGAACGTGGATCGTTTCGGCAACATGAGCTCGGCTACCGTGCCGGTCGCGATGGACGAGGCGATCGAGCAGGAGCGGCTGCGTCCCGGCATGAACATGCTGACGGTCGCGTTCGGTGCCGGTTTCACATGGGGCGCCATGGTCATACGGTGGTAGGCAGGCAGTTCTGAGCCTCGCGCTTCTCTTTCCCGGACAGGGGTCCCAGTACGTCGGGATGGGTCGGGAACTGGCCCAGGCTTTTCCTGCGGCGCGGCGTGTCTTCGAGGAGGCGGACGACGTGCTGGGCACGTCCCTCAGCACGCTGATGTGGGAGGGGCCCGAAGAGGAGCTCACCCGTACGCGCACTGCGCAGCCGGCTATCCTGGTACACTCGGTGGCGGCATACGAGGCTCTGCGAGACCGGATCGGCGAATCCAGCCTGGCTTCGGGGCACTCACTCGGAGAGTTCAGCGCTCACGTTGCTGCGAGAACGCTCGCCTTCGCCGATGCACTCCGCTCCGTGCGTATCCGCGGGGAGCTCATGTTCGAGGCGGGCGTCCGATGGCCCGGCACGATGGCAGCCGTGCTCGGGCTTGCGGACGAGGCCGTGCGTGCTGCGTGTGCGGCCGTGGTCGAAGGGGTCTGCGTGCCGGCCAACTTCAACGCCGAGGGACAGGTGGTCATCAGCGGTGACCGTGACGGAGTCGAGGCGGGGATGGCGCGGGCCCGTGAGGCGGGCGCCAAGCGGGTCCTCGAGCTCAAGGTTTCGGGGGCGTTCCACTCCCCCCTCATGGAGCCTGCGCGGGACGGGCTCGCCGCCCAGCTCGGTGACATCGCCTTCGCAGATCCGTCCTTCCCGGTGGTGAGCAACGTGACTGCTCTGCCAGTGCACAGCGGGGGTGAGGCGCGTGAGCTGCTGGTCCAGCAGCTCACGGCGCCGGTTCTCTGGTCCGCATCTGTCGCGGCCATGGTGGCCGCCGGGACGGACCGGTTCCTCGAGCTGGGCCCGGGCACGGTCTTGTGCGGGCTGAACAAGCGAAACGCCCGCGGAGCGCGGTGCGCATCCGTGGGTAGCCCTTCGGATGTGGCCGGATCGATTGGGTGAGCGGTGCCCTGACCCGCCGGCCCGTGGGCGAAAATCCATGAAGGACTCCGGTTCGAGCCGAGCCGAGGGAGCCCAGTCATGAAGGACACAAGCCCCCAAATGGATCCTGAGGGACTGCGCGAGCTCGAGGGCCAACGGGCGCTCGTGACCGGTGGCTCCCGGGGGATCGGACGCGCCATCGCCGAAGCCCTGGCGGCCGCGGGTGCCCGCGTGGCTGTCGTTGCCCGGGATGGGACCGGCGCGGCGGAGGCGGCCGCCGCGCTCGGGAGCGGACATGAGGGGTTCGCCTGCGACGTGGCGGACCCGGGTTCGGCCGCCGAGGCGGTCAAGGCGGTCGAGGCGGCCCTGGGGGCGGTCTCGATCCTGGTGAACAACGCAGGTATCACTCGGGACAACATCCTTCTCCGCCTCAAAGACGAGGACTGGGACGAGGTGCTTCGCGTCAACCTCAAGGGCGCGTTCAACATGACTCGGGCGGTCGCTCGCGGAATGATGAAGCGTCGGGATGGCGTGATCCTGAACGTGACCTCGGTGGTGGGGTTGATGGGGAACGCGGGTCAGGCGAACTATGCAGCTTCCAAGGCCGGTCTGATCGGGTTTACCAAGAGCGTCGCCCGGGAGTTGGCTTCCCGTAACGTGCGGTGTAACGCGATCGCGCCCGGCTTCATCGAGACGGACATGACCGCGCACCTGGAGCCAGCTGCGATCGAGGCGCTGACGACCAGGATTCCTCTCGAGCGGCTGGGGGAGCCCGAAGACGTGGCCGGGGTAGCTCGCTTTCTGGCTGGGCCGGGGGCGCGGTACATTACCGGCCAGGTCATTGCGGTTGACGGTGGCATGGCGATGTGACGTACGTGCGCTCAGCGCAATCGGGTCGAACCAAGGAAAAAGGGGAAAAACATGGCGGAAGCGACCGAAGCTCGGGTTAAGGAGATCATCATCAACGAACTGGGGGTGGAGCCCGAAAAGGTCACGGACGATGCCTCCTTCGTCGAAGACCTGGGCGCCGATTCTCTGGACACGGTCGAGCTCGTGATGGCCTTCGAAGAGGAGTTCGGGATCGATATTCCCGACGAGGATGCGGAGCAGATGCGCACGGTGGGAGACGCCATCGCGTATATGAAGAAACACAGCCAGGGCGCGGCGGGCTGAGCTCCAGTCCACGAGGAGGCGGTGCCGTGGGACGGCGAGTCGTGGTCACGGGTCTGGGCGTGGTTTCCCCGATCGGGAACGACATTCCCTCGACCTGGGAAGCTTTGCTCGCGGGAAGGAGCGGGGGCGCGACCATAACGCTGTTCGAACCCACCGAGGACTTCCCGACCCGCATTGCTGCCGAGGTGAAGGGGTTCGACGCGGGGTTGTACCTGGATCCGAAAGAGGCCCGGCGATACGACCGCTATTCCCAGTTCGCGCTGGCCGCGTCAGAGCAGGCCGTGCGAGACGCGGGGCTGAGCGACGGGGTGCGCGAGGTCGCCCCTGAGCGGTTTGGAGTGGTGTTCGGAAGCGGAATCGGTGGAATCTCGACTCTGGAGGAGAATGCCCGCATCCTGGCAGAGAAAGGACCCAAGCGAGTCAGCCCTTTCTTCATCCCAATGTTCATTCCCGACATTGCCGCGGGCCTGATCTCGATCCGCTACAACGCACAGGGTCCGAACTACGCTACGGTTTCAGCGTGCGCGTCCGGCGCGCACGCGATCGGTAACGCGTTTCGGTACATACAGCGCGGAGACGCCGACGTGATGATCGCGGGCGGAGCTGAGTCCACCATCACCCCGCTGACTGTTGCGGGTTTTGCATCGATGAAGGCGATGACGATGCGCAACGACGATCCTGCTCGCGCCAGTCGGCCGTTCGACGCCACACGGGACGGGTTCTTGATCGGCGAAGGATCCGGGGCCCTCGTTCTGGAAAGCTTGGAGTACGCCCGTGCGCGCGGCGCGACCATTCGCGCCGAGCTGGTTGGCTGCGGATTGTCCGCGGACGCCTACCACATCACCTCACCGGCGCCGGGGGGAGTCGGTGCACAGCACGCTATGCGGCTCGCGCTTGCCGACGCGGGTGCCGGACCCGAGGAGGTGGACTATGTGAACGCGCACGGCACGTCCACTCCTATGAACGACACGAATGAAACGGCTGCCATCAAAGCCGTCCTGGGAGAAGCGGCCTATACGTGCGTGGTGGGGTCGACCAAGTCGATGACGGGGCACCTGCTTGGCGCGGCCGGCGGGCTAGAGGGCGTGATCTGCACGCTGGTGTGCGAGACCGGCAAGATTCCACCGACCATCAACTTCAGCGAGCCCGATCCCACGTGCGATCTCGACTACGCGCACAACGAGATGCGAGAGCGTCAGGTGCGATTGGCGCTGAGCAACTCGTTCGGCTTCGGCGGTCACAACGTATGTCTGGCGATCCGGCGTTGGGACGGCGGCTGATGTGGCCGCCGGCCTGCTGACCACGTCCATGCGCGTCGGCATCGGCTACGACTCGCACCGCTTCGATGCGGGCCGCCCCCTCGTGCTTGCTGGGGTGCCCATTCCAGACCATGCGGGACTGGCTGGCCATTCCGACGGGGATGCGGTGTGCCACGCAGTGATCGACTCGCTGCTGGGCGCCGTGGGAGCGGGTGACATCGGCACTCACTTCCCGGCGGGAGACGAGCGCTGGCGTGATGCCGACTCGATGGACCTTCTCCGGCGGGCAGTCGCGCTGCTCGAGGGGCGCAACTACCAGGTGGTCAACGTGGACGTCACAGTCGTGTGCGAGACGCCGCGGATCGGCCCCCACGCGGGCGCGATGCGCGACCGACTGGGCGAGCTTCTCGGGATCGGACCTGACTTCGTGTCGGTCAAGGGCAAGACGAACGAGGGGATGAGGTGGATCGGTGCCGGGGAGGGGCTCGCTGCCCACGCGGTTGCGCTCGTCGATACGATCCGCGAACCGTCCGCGCTCGCCGGCGGCGGCGCGCTGCCGCTCTGAGGAACCACGTCATCCCGGGGGATGGAGCCGGGATGAAACGGGGAGAGGAGGCCTTCCGGCTCGAGCAGTTCGCCGATTTCCTGGCGTACGAGAGGGGCCTTTCCGCACGCACGGTGACCGCTTACCTGCGCGATCTGCGAGCACTGGCGGAGTTCCTCGGGGATCGGGGGATCCGCTCCCCGGGTGGGACGGGTCCGACCGACCTCCGAGAGTACATCTACCACCTCAAGGATCGCGGTCAGGCACCGACGTCGATTCGCCGAGCCCAGTCGTCGCTCCGCACCTACTGGGCTTTCTTGCTCGGGGAGGGGCTGGTCGAGGTGGACCCGACCGATCGGCTCGAGACGCCGCGCACCTGGCGTAGACTTCCTGAGGTGCTCGGCCGCGACGAAGTCGAGCGGCTGCTCGAGGCGCCCGATCCCGACCACCCGCTCTATTGGCGTGATCGGGCGGTGCTGGAGTTGCTCTATGCGACCGGAATACGGGTCTCCGAATTGGCCGAGTTGCCTCTGACGGGCGTGGATCGAGCGCAGGCGCTCTGCCTTGTGCTCGGCAAGGGCTCGAAGGAGCGGATCGTCCCGGTGGGCGGGCCGGCGATGCGGGCGCTCGAGCGCTACCTACGGGAGGTCCGGCCGAGGCTCGACCGTGGCCCTGCCCGGGGAAGGGGGCAGGGGAAGGGGAGCTCCAAGAGCAGAGTCTTCCTGAACGCACGGGGGGGGCCGCTTTCGCGACAGGCGGTGTGGACGATCGTTCGTACGTCTTGCCGGCGCGCGGGAATCGAGCGGCGGGTCTCGCCACACACTCTCCGTCACACGTTCGCCACGCACCTCTTGGAAGGCGGGGCGGACCTCGCTGCGGTGCAGGAGTTACTGGGCCACGCCGACATCGCGACCACACAGATTTACACCCATCTCGACCGGGAGCATCTTCGCGACGTCCACCGGCGCTATCACCCCAGAGGGTAGGCGCCCGGACAGTGTTGCGGGACGGCGACTGCTCCGACGCCCTCCGAGTTGCCGACTACCGCCCGCCGATGCTGCGTGCAGCCGTCTCCGTGCTTCTCTCCGCGCTCGCGGCGACGAAGAGGTCATTCTGGGTGGCTGCCTCGGACAGGAGGTCGACGGCACGGCCGAGCACGCCGTCCCGCTCCATCCGCGCCATCGTCGCGGCCGCGACGTCGTCCATGCGGTCCGCCACGCCGACGGTCAGACGCCACCGGAGATAGGATCGAATCTCTTCACGGTCCACCAGCTCCGGCGGCAGCCCCGCCTCGGCGAGTGCGGCCACGTAGCCCTCCAAGGTGGCCTGGTCGACGCTCGCAGGAAGTCCCGCGTCGCGCAGCGCGCGGGCGCGGGAGAAGGAGGCCTCCGCCTCACGCACTCCGAGCGGCACGTCCTCTTCCGACGAAACCGCCAGAAGCTCGCGCTCGAGCGCTGACAGAGTGTCGGCAGCGATCTCGAGATCCGGGAAGATCCCACCCCCACTCTTCAGGGAGCGGCCCGCGGGCGTCTGCACGGGGGCGATCGTATCGACGTTCCCGGCCACCGGATTGCCCTGTACGTCACGTTCCCGGTGCAGCGAGCGGCCCAGCGGCGTGTGCCAGCTGCCGGTCGTGATCCGCAACTTGCGCCCGTACGGGAGATCCACGACCGACTGGACCACGCCTTTGCCAAACGTACGTTCGCCGAGCACGAGCGCCCGGTCGTGATCTTGGAGGGCCCCGGTCACGATCTCGGCCGCGGATGCCGTGTACCGGTCCACCAGCACGATCATCGGCTTGTCCGGGACTCGCGGCCGCATACGCCCCCGGTAGGACTCCTCGCTGATTTGGCCGCGCGGTCCGGTTGATGTGCGGTTGCGTGTGGTTGCCAGCACCGCGCCCCTTTCGAGCAGGGCGTCGGCCATGACGAGGGACTCGTCCAGGTAGCCGCCTGGGTTGCGCCGCATGTCGAGCACGATTCCGCGCGTGTCGGCGACCGAATCGAGTGCCTCCATCAACTCTTCGGCAGAGCGGCGAGCGACGCGGTCCAGAGCGACGTAGCCGATGTTCCCGGGCAGCACGTCCCACTGCACGGCCGAGACGTGTACCGAGTCACGCTCGAGTTTGAACGCCAGCGGTTGGCGCACGCCGTCGCGGCGGACGCGGACGTCCACGGGGGTCCCGACCGGACCGCGTATGCTGTCCGAAGCCGTCTCCGTGCTCCACAGCGTTGCGTCGTTCCGGTCGACGCCGACGATGACGTCTCCGACCTGAAGCCCGGCCTGCGCGGCCGGTGTACCCCGAAAGACCGCCGTGATCGTGACAGCGTCGTTCAGCTTGACGATCGAGACCCCGATGCCGGCGTAATTCCCGGTGGTCTCCTCCTCGAATTCCCGCACTTCGGTGGGTGTGAAGACCGAGGCGTACGGATCACCCAACTCGTCGATCAGTCCGTCGAGTGCCCGCACCCACAGTGTCGAGTCCGTGTAGGCGGAGAGGTGTAACCGTCGGATGTACTCGAGGGCGCTCAGGAAGACCTGCGCCTCGACTCCCTGTTCCGAGGTGGCACCCCGCGAGCTGGTGCTCTGGGCTCGTGCGGTCGCCGGGAGCAACAGGACGGCGAAGGCGGACAGGATGATGAGGAGCCTTCGAGGCATGCGCGTTTCCCCTGGTCACGAGAGCATGACGTCCCGGATTAGACCCCGGGCGGGTCGAGGGCGTTCCGCCTCTCGTGGCTCGGGCACCTCCATGCGGCGGAACGGGTTATGTTACCGCCGGCCGTCCGATTCCGCGACCCGGCCGACCTGATCCCGACCACTCCAAGGACTCACAACTGGGGGCCATGAGCTCGAGCAAATCGCGCGCACCCCTGCGGCTCGGGCTGGTGCAGTTGAAGCCCGTGAAGGGCGACGTCGAGGCGAATTTGGACGTGGTGCGCGCGCGCATCGCGTCAGCCGGGCCTGACCACGATCTGCTGGTGTTTCCGGAGGCGTGCCTTTCCGGGTATTTCCTGGAGGGTGGCGTCGCGGAGGCTGCGTTGACTGCGGAAGAATTGGCGCAACGGCTCGGCTCCCCCCCCGCCCGGGCGCCGGATGTGGTCCTCGGCTTCTACGAGCGCTGGCGCCGGCGGATCTACGCTTCGGTCGCCTACCTGACCTCAGAGGACGACCGCTGGCGGGTTGTGCACGTCCACCGGAAGATGTTCCTCCCCACCTATGGCGTGTTCGACGAGGCCCGCTTCGTCGAGGCGGGCACGGAGTTGCGGGCCTTTGACACCCGTCTTGGCCGGATCGGGATGCTCGTCTGCGAGGAGATGTGGCACTCTCTGTCCGCCACGATCTTGGCACTCTCCGGAGCCGAGTTGATCCTCGTGGCGAGCGCTTCACCCGCGCGGGACTTCTCGCCCCACCAGGAGGGGCGTCCCGGCAATCTGGGGCGGTGGGATGCGCTTGCTCCAGCCGCCGCCACGGAGCACGGGCTCTTCGTCGCGGTCGCGCAGCTGGTCGGCTCCGAGGGGGGAAAGCTCTTTCCGGGGGGATCCATGGTCGTGGGTCCGGACGGCGCCGTGATCATGCGCGGACCGCTGTACGACGAGGCTCTGGTGAGCGCATCGCTGGACGTGAGGGAACGCGAGCGGGCGCACCTGACCGCCCCGCTCCTGGCTGACCTCGAGCAGACGCTCCCGCGCCTCCAGCGTGCGCTCGATGGAACCCGCGACCACGGTCGTCACCCCTCGTCCCGTGGCGAGATCGACGACGAGTTATCCGACGGGGAGGTGGACGAGGCCGGCGCTGCCGTCGATCTCACCGAACCCGTTCCCCTCCAGGGCGCGGGCGATCGAAGCGGCACTTCGAACCTGCCCGATCCCTACGATCCTGCGCTCCTCGACCTGGACCTGGATCTCGTCGAGCGCACGCTGATCGAGTTCATCCGGGAGGAGGTGCGGCGCAGGCGGGACTTCCAGCACGCCGTGGTCGGCGTCTCGGGCGGAGTCGACTCGGCGTTGTCGCTCATGCTGGCAGCGCGCGCGCTCGGTCCTGAGAACGTGAAGGGATTCCGCTTGCCCTACGCGAGCTCGAGTCCTGAAAATCTTGTCCACGCGGCGCTCGCCCTCGAGGCTGCCGGGGTCGAGAGTCGAACCATTGAGATCACCGGTCCGATCGACGCCTATCTGGCCGCGTATGAGCCGGACATCTCGCCGACCCGTCGGGGCAATCTGATGGCGCGGCTGCGCGCTGTGATCCTGTTCGATCAGTCGGCGCGCTGGCATGCGCTGCCTCTGGGCACGGGCAACAAGAGCGAGCGGCTACTCGGCTACTTCACCTGGCACGCGGACGACTCGCCCCCGATCAACCCGTTGGGCGACCTCTTCAAGACGCAGGTCTGGGCGCTGGCCCGCCACGTGGGCGTTCCCGATGTGATCGTGGACAAAGCACCCACGGCGGACCTCGTCGTTGGGGTCACCGACGAGAGCGAGATGGGGATCGCATACCAGCGCGCGGACCCGATCCTGCACTGGCTGCTCCTGGGCCACCGGCCCCACGAGCTCGTAGAGCGCGGCTTCGACCAGGATGACGTGCGCCTCGTGTCGACTCGACTCGCCTCGACCCACTGGAAGCGGGAGCTACCGACGGTCGCCATCCTCTCATCGAGCGCGATCGGCGAGTTCTACCTGCGGCCCGTGGACTACTAGCAGGTCGCTGAAGAAGGGAGCACAGTACGACTCGTCGTCGCTCCTCGGCTGAACCGCGCCGGTCCCCTGCGCGCGCGGCCTGCTAGCCCGCAGCGGGCGCTAACGCCCGCGCAGTTGCCCGAGCAGCAGGGCGGCGAAGAACAGCGTCGCGGCCACGAGCACGATCGAGGCTCCCGACGGCAGATCCCAGAGCCACGAGAGCCAGAGCCCGCCGACCACCGAGGCGAGGGCAGACCCGATCGCGACCAGCAGCATCGAGCGGGTCGATCCCGCAACTGCCTGGCCGGTCGCGGCCGGGATCACCAGAAAGGCCGAGACCAGCACGATCCCCACCAGCTTCATCGAAGCGACGATCGTGACCGCGAGCACGGTGAGGAGCACATAGCGGAGGCGCTCGACGGGCAGACCCGCCGCGCGCGCGGCCTCCTCGTCGACACCCAGGAAGAGGAACTCCTTGAAGAAGGCGGCGAGGATCCCGAGCGAGCCCGTAGCGAGCCCCGCGAGGATCCACACGTCGGCCTGGCGGACCGAAAGGATGTTCCCGAACAGGTAGCCCATCAGGTCCTGCCGATAGGTGGGAGAAAGACTGATGAGCGCTACCCCGAGCGCCATCGCAGTCGGGAAGAACACCCCGATCGCTGTGTCCTCGGAGACCTGGCCGCGGGCCCCGATCCAGCCGATCACCCAGGCCACGCCGACGGAGAAAACGATCGCTGCGAGCATCGGGGACATGCCCAGCACCATGCCGAGCGCCACCCCTCCGAGCGCCGCGTGCGAGATTCCGATTCCTATGAATGCCATGCGCCGAAGCACGACGAAGAAGGCTAGGACCGCGCAGCTGAGTCCGATCAACGCGCCTGTGATCAGGGCGCGTTGGGCGAAGCCGTACCCGAGGAACTCGATCATGGGCGCGAGACTTCGCCGTGATCGTGTGGCTCCGGAAACGCGTAGGCCTGCGCGAGCTCGGGGCTGGCGAGTATTTCGTGGGGCGGTCCCGCAGCCCTGACTTCGTGGTCTAGAAGTACCAAGCGATCCACGTGCGCGGACACGACTTCAAGGTCGTGCGATGCACATAGCACGGTGAGCCCCTCGTCGTGCTGCAGATCGCACACGAGCGCGTAGAAGCGTGCACGGGCGGCCGGATCGAGCCCTGCGGTGGGTTCGTCCAGCAGGAGCAGACGCGGATCGCTGGCCAGTGCGCGCGCGATCAGTACGCGCTGCTGCTGCCCACCGGAGAGCTCTCCGAAACGGCGGCGCGCGTGCTCCCTCATGCCGACCCTCTCCAGCGCGGCGGTCACGCGTGCCCGGTCGGAGACGCGCGGCCGGTGCAGGGGACCGAGCCGCCCATAGCGTCCCATGAGAGCCACTTCCGCAACCGAAATCGGGAATCCGATCGGCAGCCGTACCCGCTGGGCAACGTATCCGATCGGCTGGGTCCGGTCGCCGGGGGGACCGCCGAATACCTCGATCCGTCCGCGATCAGGCCTCAGCAGGCCGAGCAGGATCCTGAGCAAGGTGCTCTTGCCGGCGCCGTTCGGTCCGATCAGTGCCGTGAACGAGCCCGCGGCGACTTCGAAGGTGGCGCCCCGGATGACCGGTTCGCCGTCGTAGGCGAACCAGACATCTCGGACCAAGACCGCGTCGCTCACATCCCGTGCGCGAGCGCGCGCGCCATCTGATTGCCGTTGAAGCGCATCATCGCCAGGTAGCTCTCGCGCCTGTCCACGCCCGGTCCGCCGATCGGATCGAGAACGTGTACCGGCAGGGCTCGAACGTCGCAGGAGCTGCACGAGGTGGGGCCAGCACGCCGATCAGCACGTCGTCGCCCCCGACCCATGCGGCGAGGTCCGCGAGTGGGAAGATCGAGGCGACCACGCGGGGGACCTCTTCCCGGTGGGCTCCGCCGGCTCGGAGATCGGGCTCTTCCCCACAGCCGCTCGCTGCGGTGGTCAGCACGACCACCGTGCGGGCGATCGCGGTCCCCGAAGATCGGTGGGCGCGGTTGGGCGATGAGCGCATCGGCGGAGCGGGTCGGACGGAGGCGGTCGGCCTCGGGCCGGCCACAGGCGGGGGTGAAGATAACCCCCGGGGGGGGATCGGTCCCAGGCGGAGTCCAGCTCGCCGTCCGGTCCGGATCCATCCGGATCGGGATGCTAGATTCGCCCGGCGACCTCGTTCGCTGCCGTCTCCAGGCCGAGAGCTCCGGTGCGCTGGATGTCCGCGAGCCGGCGACCGTCCCGCACGACGATGCGGCGCTTGAACACAGGGCTCCTGCCATCGGTCGGGGGATTGGCCTAAGATAACCACCATGATCCTCGTCCTCGACAACTACGACTCCTTCACCTTCAACCTGGTGCAGGCCCTCGGCGCGCTCGGTGCCGAACCGACTGTGCTCAGGAACGACGAGCGCAGCGTGGAGGAGATACGGTCGCTCGCGCCGGACCGTATCGTTGTCTCGCCCGGCCCGTGCACGCCGGCCCAAGCGGGAGTGAGCGTGGAGCTGATTCGGGCCCTCGGTCGCGAGGTTCCCACGCTGGGTGTTTGCCTCGGCCACCAGGCCGTGGGTGAAGCCTTCGGCGGGCGCACCGTTCAGGCGCGTCGGGTCATGCACGGGAAGACCGCGCCGGTTCGGCACACCGGAGTCGGGATCCTGACCGGGCTGCCCTCGCCCTTCACGGTGGCCCGCTACCACTCCTTGGTGACGGATCCGGCCTCCCTCCCGGATGAGCTCGAGGCGATCGCTTGGACCGACCTCCCCGGCGAGGAAGACGAGGTCCAGGCGGCGCGCCACCGGCGCTTCCCGGTCTGGGGGGTCCAGTTCCATCCCGAGTCGCTCTTCGGCGACCACGGCGACGCACTGCTGCGCAACTTCTTGACGCTCTGACGCTCTAGCAGGTCGCTGATAAAGTCGCTGATAAAGGGGAACGCACCGCGTTGCGGGTGCCACCCATAACCCTCGAACCGCAAGCTCATGTCTACCTTGGTCCGGGGCGGTGCACTCCCCTTTATCAGCGACCTGCTAGTGGGTTGCGCGTGCGCTTGACCCCCCCTCGTGCGGACGGGTACCTTCAGGGGCGTGGTTACTCCCGCCGCGCACCGCCGCAGGCCCCTCGGGGCCCGGTGAGCAAGAGCGTCCTGGGCATCGTCCCGGCTCGGCTCGCTTCCACCAGGCTCCCCAACAAGCCGCTATATCCGATCCTCGGTCGCCCTCTCATCGAGTGGGTGTGGCGACGTGTCGCGCAGCTCGCGTCCCTCGATCACGCGGTCGTGGCCACGGACTCGGAAGAGGTGGCTCGGGTCTGCCGCGCTCTGGGGGCTCCCGTGGAAATGACCGTTGCGGACCATCCCTCGGGCACCGACCGTGTGGCCGAGGTCGCGGCGCGGGAGGAATTCCGCGACTTCGACGTGATCGCGAACGTCCAGGGAGACGAGCCGCTTCTCGAGGAGCGGCAGCTGTCGGCTGCCGTCCAGCTCGTGCTCGACGAGGGATGGGAGGTGGGGACTTGCGCTACGCCGCTACTTGACGACTTCGCGCGCAAGGATCCGGTCGTGGTGAAGGTCGCGCGCGCGAACAGCGGTCGTGCACTCTATTTTTCCCGCGCGCAGGTTCCGTACAATCGAGAGGGCAAGCCCACTCGCGACCAGCTCGAGCGTGCCCCGTTCTTGCGGCACGTCGGGATCTACGCATACACGCGTGACGCTCTCGAGGCCTGGGTGGCGCTCCCCCCCTCGCCGTTGGAGGAGATCGAAAGGCTGGAGCAGCTCCGCCCCCTGGAGGCAGGGATCCGAATCGGGGTTGCGGTGGTGGGAACCGCGGATCCCGGGGTGGACACACCGGCCGACGTGGTGCGGCTGGAGGAGCGACTGATCGAGATGGGACACGCCCAAGCCTACGTGACGAGACCATGACCGACCGCATAGAGCGTCCTACCAAGTACGTGTTCGTTACCGGAGGCGTGGTTTCCTCCCTCGGGAAGGGGATCGCGGCCGCTTCACTCGGCCGTTTGCTCAGGGAGCGCGGGCTGGACGTGACGCTTCAGAAGTTCGATCCGTACATCAATGTCGATCCCGGAACCCTGTCGCCGTTCCAGCACGGCGAGGTGTTCGTGACGGACGACGGGGCAGAAACGGATTTGGATCTGGGTCACTACGAGCGCTTTATCGAACGCCCTCTCTCGCAGGCCAACAACATCACCAGCGGTCGCATCTACCAGAACGTGATCAACAAGGAGCGCAGAGGCGACTACCTGGGCTCAACCGTACAGGTGATTCCACACATCACCGACGAGATCAAGGCAGCGATTCGCCGTCTTTCCGACGACCACGACGTTGTGATCACCGAAATCGGTGGAACGGTCGGCGATATCGAGAGCCTTCCGTTCCTGGAGGCGATCCGCCAGTTCCGCCAGGACGTCGGGCGCGAACACGTACTCTTCATCCATCTGACGCTGGTGCCCTACATCGCTGCCGCTGGAGAGCTCAAGACAAAGCCCACCCAGCACTCTGTGCGGGAGCTGATGGAGATCGGGATCCAACCTGACATCGTCATCTGCAGGACCGAGCGAGCGCTCGATGATGACATTCGCAGCAAGATTGCGCTCTTCACCAACGTCGACGTGGAAGCCGTGATCGAGGCCCGCGACGTCGAAACCATCTACGAGGAGCCGCTCGCGTTTCGTAAGCAACGGCTCGACGACGTGGCGCTGGAACGGCTCGGGCTCGACGCCTCCGCCCCCGATCTCGGTCCGTGGACTCGTATGGTCGAGCGGATCAGGCGCCCGGGTCGCGGCCAGGTGCGCATCGCGGTCGTGGGTAAGTACACGGAGCTCGTGGACGCCTATAAGTCCGTGCATGAAGCGCTCATTCACGGCGGGATCGACAACGATGTCGGGGTCGAGATCGACTGGCTCTCCAGCGAGCAGTTCGAGCACGATACCGGCGCGGAGCGACTCCAGGCGTACGACGGACTGCTCATTCCGGGTGGCTTCGGGCCGCGCGGAATCGAGGGGATGCTGTCCGCGATCCGGTGGGCGCGTGAGCGTGAATTGCCGTTCTTCGGGATCTGCCTTGGGCTCCAGTGCGCCGTGATCGAGTTTGCGCGGACCGTGGTCGGACTCACGGAGTCGCACTCATCGGAGTTCGCTGAATCGTCGCCCGATCCCGTGATTTGCCTGATGGACTCACAGCGCAACGTCACCACGAAGGGCGGCACGATGCGGCTAGGAGCCTACCCTGCGGTCCTGCGTCCCGGATCAAGAGTAGCCGAGATCTACGGTGACCGGGAGATCAGCGAGCGCCATCGCCATAGGTTCGAGGTGAACAACACCTATCGAGACCGGCTGGAGGCCGGGGGCTTGACGATCAGCGGAACTTCGCCGGACGAAGAGCTGGTGGAGATCATCGAGATAGGAGACCACCCGTGGTTCGTGGCCTGCCAGTTTCACCCTGAGCTCAAGAGTCGCCCCATGGCCCCGGCCCCGTTGTTCGCCTCGTTCATCGAGGCTGCCGCACGTCACGCCGGGTTGGTCGGGCCAGAGGCCGACGGGGCAGCCCAGGACGCACGTGGCGCGGCTGTCGGAGCCGTGGACTAGCAGGTCGCCGACGTGCTAGAGCGATTCACGCTGATTGCCGGCCCATGTGTCCTGGAGGAGGACGCGCTCAACCTCGAGGTTGCGCGCACGCTCGCTCGGTTAGGCGACGAGCTGGATCTCCCCGTGATTTTCAAGGCCTCCTTCGACAAGGCCAATCGGGCGCGACCGGAATCGCCGCGCGGCCCCGGGCTCGAGGAGGGTCTCCGCCGGCTGGGAAGGGTGGCGAGCGAGACCGGCCTCCCGCTGCTCACCGACGTGCACGAGCCCGCCCAGGCGGCGCGCGTGGCCGAGGTGGCGGACGTTCTCCAGATCCCGGCCTTCCTGAGCCGACAGACGGATCTCGTGGTGGCCGCGGGACAGACCGGGAGAGCCGTCAACCTCAAGAAGGGCCAGTGGATGGCGCCCGAGGAAATGGTGGGGGCGGTCGCCAAGGCGCGTGCTGCGGGTGCCCCGGACGTGGCCGTCACCGAGCGCGGTACGTTCTTCGGTTACGGCGACTTGGTGGTGGACATGCGCGTGTTCGCGCGGGTGCGAGTGGAATGCGGCTGTCCCGTCGTGTTCGACGGAACCCACTCGGTCCAACGGCCGGGACGCGCGGCCGGCTCGAGTGGTGGCGACCCCGAGCACGTTCCGGCGCTCGTGTGCGCTGCGGTTGCGGCCGGATGCGACGCCCTTTTTCTCGAGGTGCATCCGCGCCCCCGGAGCGCGCCATCCGACGCGGCCACGATGCTCCCACTCGAGCGCCTTCCCGCCCTGCTGGAGCAGGTGCTCGCGATCCGGCAGGCGCTCGGGGTCGGCCGCGGCAGTGCCGCTCCCCTTTCCGGCTGATCGAGTTCAACCCATGAACACGGCCGCGCCCGGGCAAGGGCTCACGGAGGCGCGGGCGCGCGCTATCCGCCTGGTCATCTTCGACGTCGACGGGGTATTGACCGACGCGGGGGTGTACGTCGGCGCGATTCCCGGAGGGGGAGCGCTGGAGCTCAAGCGCTTCGACATCCAGGACGGGATCGGGATCCATCTCCTGAAGCGCGCCGGCATCCGCGTAGCGTTCGTGTCCGGGCGCGTCTCCAAGGCTACGTCGCTGCGTGCCGCGGAGCTGGGGGTAGAAGAGTGCCATCAAGATCCGGACGCGCGGAAGATTCCGCTGGTGGAGGGAATCCTGCGGCGATGCGGTGCCTCCTGGGAACAAACCGCGATGCTCGCCGACGACCTCCCCGATCTGGCGGTTCTGCGCCGGGTCGGGCTCAAGGCGGCGGTGGCGAACGCGCAGCCCGAGGTCGCCGCCCTCGCGGAGTGGCGATCGCGGTGCAGCGGCGGCCGGGGCGCGGTGCGTGAGTTTTGTCGCGCGCTCCTTACGGCGCGGGGGGAGTGGGACGCACTGGTCGCGGAGTACGAGCATGAGCGGAGCTGAGGGGGCCAAGGATCCCGCACGGCTGCTCGAGGAGGGGCGTCGCGTGCTGAGGCTGGAGGCCGCCGCGGTGTTAGCGCTCGAGGCCCGATTGGGCGACGCGTTCGTGGATGCGTGCGCCCTTATCTCCGATGCGCCCGGGCGCGTGATCGCCTCCGGCATCGGCAAGAGCGGGATCGTGGCGCGCAAGATCGCCGCGACTCTGACTTCGACCGGCACGCCGGCGACGTTCCTTCACCCCATCGAGGGACTGCACGGCGATCTGGGAATCGTCTCGCGCAGCGACGTGGCGCTCCTCGTCTCCAAGAGCGGGGAGTCCTCCGAGTTGGTGGGGCTGACCGACTACCTGCTCCGGCTCGGCGTTCCGATTGTGGCCCTCACGGGGCATCCGCGCTCCTCGCTTGCCCGTCACGCGCGCGTGGTGCTGGACTGCTCCGTGGCCGAGGAAGCCTGTCCCCTGGATCTCGCCCCGACCTCCTCCACGACCGCGGCTCTCGCCATGGGAGACGCTCTGGCGGTTGCCGTGTTCCGACGCAAAGGGTTCCGCCCCGAGGACTTCGCACTGCTTCACCCCGGCGGAGTGCTGGGACGGAAGCTCAGCCTTCGGGTAGAAGAGGTGATGGTGGGTGAGGGGTTTCCGTGCCTCCACGAGGGGGCGCGCATGCGCGAGGCGGTCGTGCCGATCGCCGAACTGCGGGGGACGGTCCCGATCGTGGACGGCTCGGATCGGGTGGTCGGGGTGCTCACGGCAGGGGATCTCACCAGGCTGATGGAGCGGGACGAGGAATGGGCAGAGCGTCCGGTCGTGGATGTCATGAGCCGCAGCCCGCGCACCGCATCGGTCGGTGAGCTGGCTTCTCTGGCAGTGCATCGGATGGAGGAAGGGGGGGTGATGGCGCTGCCGGTCGTGGACGAGGACGGAGTGCTCAGGGGGGTCGTGCACCTCCACGATCTGCTCAGGTCATGGCTTCTATAATGTTGTGGAGTAACATGATAGACTTATCCGTAGGATGTCGTCGGACCGGCCTCCGGGTGACGGTTGCAACCGCCCTCGCGGTTGGGCACGCGGGATGCGGCGATGGTCCGCCCACACCGGTCGCGGGCGACGAGTTGCTTGAGATGCAGTCCGACATGGTGAGCTACGACATGGTCACCTACTTCACGGATCCCCGAGGGATTCGGTCGGGGAGGATCGAAGCGGACAGCGCCTACTACTTCCAGGACTCTACCGTCGTGCACCTGCTGGGCGTCGAGATGACGATGTACACGGAGGCCGGGGAGGTGCGGGCGACCGTAACCGCGACCCGCGGGCGGTACGAGGAGCGAGACCAGCAGATGCACGCGTTGGGGAACGTGGTCTTGGTGATGCCGAATGAAGACCGCCGGCTGGAGAGCGGCGAGCTCTACTATGACCCCATAGTCCAGAGCATCTGGAGCGACTCTGCCTCGACCTACCGGCATGAGGGCCAGGTCACGCGCGGTACCTGCTTCAAGTCCGATCTGGACTTCCGTAACTACGAGGTCTGCAACATCCGCGGGTCCGCGGAGATCGGGGGCGGATGAGCCCCCCGGCCGCGCGCTCGGCTTGCCGCTGGGCGCGTTCCGGGCCGGGGGCGCACTTCGGGGCTTTTGCGCCGCGCGCGATCCAGAGCGCGCTCGCCGCCTGTCTCGCGACAGGCATTGCGGTAGGCTCGGCGGGCCTACTCGCTGCCCAGGAGGGGTGCACCTTCGTCGAGGGATCGGGCAACCTCCTGACCGTGGATCTCGGTGGGAATCCGGTTACGTACGTGACCACACCCAACTTGGTCTGCCGCGACGGCGTGCGGATCCGGTCCGACTCCGCGGCAGCCTACCAGGCCTCGAACTACGTCCAGCTTATTGGGCGCGTGCGCTTCGAAGATCCCCTGCGGCGCCTGACGGCCACCCGGGCCGAATACTTCACCACGGTCGGACGGCTCCAAGCCCACGGGTCGGTCGAGTTGGACCAGAAGGAGGATGGCGGCCTGATCCGCGGAGATGAGTTGATCTACCACCGGGCCGGACCGGATCGGCCCCTCGATCAGCTGGACGTGTACGGGGGGCGGCCGACCGCCCGCATTTACGTGAGCCCCCTTGGGGACACGCTCACGGCCGACGGGGACAGGCAGGCCGATCCGACCGAGCCCCTTCTGTCGCCCTCGGATACTTCAGTCGTCCCGTACGACGTCGAGGCGGACCGGATCGTGATCGAGGGAGAGAGCTACTTCCAGGCCAACGGGCGGGTGGAGATCCGGCGTGGGGACATGAGCGCGTTCGCGGACTCCATCGAGTACGATCAGGTGGGCGGCACCCTCCGCCTCGCCGAGCGGGCGAGGATGGTCATGGACGGTCGCGAGCTTACTGCCCAGGTGATTCGTGCGATTCTGCCCGGCGACGTGGTGCGGGAGGTGATCGCCCGCCGTCAGGCCGTGCTCACCGCCCGGGACGTGCGGCTGGAGGCTCCCGTCATCCACGTGTTCTTCGACGCGGGCACGATGGAGCGGCTGGTGGCGTTACCGATTCCCGACGTCCCCCTCGAGCCCGGGATCGTGTTGTCCGCGCCGCCGCGTGAGGCGGCCGACTCGGCGAGGCCGGTCGCGCGCGCCCAGGGCTTCGTGATGGTGGCGGACTCGATCGACGTGGCCACCCCGTCCGAGGTGCTCGAGCGCATCCAAGCGGTCGGCGCGGCGCGGGCGGAATCCTCCGCGCGGGACTCGCTGAACACGCCCGACGTTCCTGAGATCGCCCGGACGGACTGGATCGAAGGCGATACGATCGTCGCGCGGTTCGTGCGCGTGGAGTCGGCGCTGTCTGGGGAGTCCGCGTCGGACACGGCCGAAGCCGGGGTGCGGCGTGAGTACCGGCTGGAGCAGCTGAGCGCGGTCGGCTCGGCCCGGTCCCTCTACCGGATCGTACCGAGCGACTCGACACGCGCCGGCGGTGACCGACGGCCCGCCATCCACTACGTCACGGCGGCCGAGATCTTGATCGATTGGGTCGGAGGTGAGATCGAGCACATGCGCGTGACCGGACAGACCGAAGGTGTCCACGTCGAGCCGACGCCCCGGGCCGCTCCGGATAGCGCGGCGGCTCCGGACAGCGCGGTGATTCCGGACCGGGTGGCGGATCCGGATGTCACGGATCCGGACGGCCCGGATCCGGACGGCCCGAATCCGGACGGCCCGAATCCGGACAGCGTCGGCGTGACGATCGGCCGCATGCTCGATCCTTGGGGGGGCCGGACCCCGCAAAGGCGGGCTGCACGGCGCGAGGACTCAAGACCGGAGAGCACGGTTCGAAGCTCCGCCGAATCGATGCGTGGTCGCCGCCGCCGCTCCCGGCTCCGGAACACGATCTGGAGCCGGTCACGCAGGTCGCATCGTACGGTTGAGTCGTGACACGCGACGAGCTGTTCACCTGGGTGGGCGGCCTTGGTCCTCACGACCTCTCGCTGGCGGTCGCCATACGTGAGTTGGTCCGGCGCGCTTATGATCAGGGGTGCGCAGATCGCGGAATGTGGGTGGCCTCGGTGCGAGAGGGCTACGAGCGAACCGGGCCGGCCCGGGTCGGATCTGGCTTCCCGATGGTGCCCGACCAAGAAGGATCGGCCGGGCGTTACCTCGAAGAGCAGGTCGTCGCCCGTCTCGAGGCCGCTGGGATGGCGCGCCGCGAGCCCCTCCACGAGGGATGGGAGCTCATCCGCATCAATCCCGAGCTCTGGGACGAGATCGGGCCCCTGAAAGCCGAGACCGTTCAGGAACTCAGCGAGCGCGTGCGGGTCCTGCAGACCCGGGGTGCGCCCGAAGGTGCGGCAGAGCCAGAGGCAGAACCCGAGGACGCTCCTTTCCTAGGAGGAAGTCGCCTCAAGGCGCAGGGGCTCGTAAAGGTCTACCGGAAGCGGAAGGTGGTGAACGAAGTTGCCATCTCCGTTTCGCAGGGGGAGATCGTCGGGCTGCTGGGCCCGAACGGGGCGGGGAAGACCACGACCTTCTACATGATCGTGGGGTTGATTCCCCCGAACGCGGGGCGGGTCTACCTGGACGAGGCCGACATCACCGAGACGCCCATGTACCGGCGTGCGCGCATGGGTGTCGGGTACCTGGCACAGGAGCCGTCCGTCTTCCGCAAGCTGACCGTCGAGGAGAACGTGCGAGCGATCCTCGAGACCCTCCGCCTGCCCAAGGAGGAGGAGCGGGATCGTCTCGAGGAGCTGCTCGACGAGCTTTCTATCGCCCACCTCAGGAAGAACCGGGCGTACTCCTTGTCCGGCGGTGAGCGACGGCGGCTGGAGATCACCAGGGCGCTCGTGCAGCGGCCCAAGTTCCTGCTCCTGGATGAGCCGTTCGCAGGGATCGATCCGATTGTGGTCGGTGACATCCAGCATATCGTGGCGAACCTGAAACGGCGGGGAATCGGAGTAATCATCACCGACCACAACGTGGAGCAGACCCTGGAGATCGTGGACCGGGCCTACATCATGTACGAGGGAGGAATCCGGGTTTCCGGCACCGTCTCTGAGCTCGTCTGGAGCGAGGACGTGGCGGAAATCTACCTCGGTCCCACGCTCACCGCCCGGATGCGCCGGCGCTACGCGCGTCCGGCCACGGAAGCGGTGCTCTTTTGATCGGCTGCGCGCGTCGATGAGCCAGTACGCCAAGCTCTACCAGAGCCAGCAGCTCAGGCAGGAGATGAAGATCAACCCTCGCCTCTATCAGGCGATGGAGTTGCTCTACATGCCGCTGCTCGACCTCCAGCAGCACCTCAAGCAGGAACTGGACGAAAACCCGTTCCTCGAGCTTACCGAGGCCGACGCGGACCAGGAGGTCGAGCTCGAGGACGAGCCCGCACCGAAGGAGGAGAAAGAAAAGGCCGAAGAAATCGACTGGGAAGAGATCCTCCTGGAGGGCTTCGACGCCGGAGGGCGGCGTCCCCAGTACGAGGAGCGCGAGTATTACCAGCCGTCAGTCGTGGAGTCGAGGGACTTGCGCGACCACCTCGTGGATCAGCTCCGAATGCTCGACCTGTCGGAGCGCGACCTCCGGCTGGGTGAGGAGATCATCGGCAACGTAGAGGATGACGGAAGATTGTCTTGCAGCCTCGAAGACGTGGTGGGTGGAGTCAACGCGTGGCTCGCCGAGCTGAGGGAAATGGCGCTCTCGCGTGCCCAGGAGCTGAATCCCGAAGAGCTCGCCGAAGAGGTGCGTGAGATCGAAGAGGAGTTCCGGTCCCACACCCTCGACGAGGCCGAGGGGATGCTCACCCGCGTCCAGCGGTTCGATCCTCCAGGGGTGGCCGCACGCGACCTACGGGAGTGTATCCTGCTCCAGATGCTGCACCATGGGCTGGGTGAATCACTCGCACACCATATCGTGCTCGAGAACTTCGATGATCTGATCAACCATCGATGGTCCGACATCGCAAAGGCAATGGGTGTCGGACCCCGCCAGGTACAGGACGCCGCGGACGAGATCTCCCGGCTCGACCCGAAACCGGGCCTCAAATACGCGCCACGACAAGAGCAGTACATCACGCCCGACCTGATCGTCGACAAGATCGACGGGGAGTACCTGGTGTTCGTGAACGACACCAGCCTGCCACGGCTCCGCCTGTCCCGGGCCTACCGGGAGGTCGCGCGTGACAAGAACAAGTTCAAGGGTGAGAACAAGGAATTCATCTCGTCCAAGCTCAACTCGGCGAACTGGATGATCCAGGCGATCGAACAGCGCCGCCAGACGATGCTCAAGGTGATGAGCTTTATCGTGAACCGGCAGCGTGATTTCTTCGAGAAGGGTGTGCAGCACCTGAAGCCGCTCACCCTGCGCGAGGTGGCCGAGCACATCGAAATGCATGAGTCCACCGTGTCGCGAGTCACGAACGAGAAGTTCTGTCAGACCCCGCGCGGCGTGCACCCCCTCAAGTTCTTCTTCTCCTCCGGGCTTTCGACCACCAGTGGCGAGGACATCAGTGCACGTGGCGTGAAGGACAAGATCGGGAACCTCGTCGGCGGGGAGGACCCGAAGCGGCCGCTGACCGATCAGGCGATCGTCAACCTGCTGAAGTCGGATGGCGTCAAGATCGCACGCCGGACGGTGGCCAAGTATCGGGATCACCTTGGCATTCTGCCCGCCCGCATGCGGAAACGAGTCTAGGGCGCTGAAATCGATCTGAGAGTTCGTCAGGGTCCGTGCGGCTCCCTGCGACGTACCATTTAGGTACGCCTCGGTCGCCGTACTCCCCTTTTCTGCTCTCAGGCCGATTTTGAGCGCTCCAGCAGGTAAGCACCACTCTGCCCCCCTCCAGATCCGCCTTGGACGGCTTCCTGTGGGCGCCTATCTTCCGGCCCATGGCCTCGCCTGAGCCCCGTTCCGCAACCTCGCTCCCGCTAGCGGAGCGCGACGCGGACACCGACCGCACCGTGAGCTCGACTAGCCAGCCCGATGCGCACGAGGCCGCCCGTCGCCTCAGTCCCGCGACCCGACGCGACTTCGCGCTCGTGGTGCCCGCGTTTGACGAGGCGCCGATGGCGGTGGAGCTGGTGCGGGAGCTCCGGCGCGCCTGGTCCGAATACGGCCTGGAGGGAGAGATCCTCGTGGTCGACGACGGCTCGACCGACGGGACTGGCGACATGGTCGAGCGTGCAGCCGCCGGCTGGCCGCGACTGCGCGTGCTGCGGCACCGCATGAACGAGGGCAAAACAAGAACGATAGAGACCGCGGCGGCCCATACCAGCCGCACGTGGATGATCCTATTCGACGCGGATCTCCAGCACGTGCCGGACGAGATTCCTCGCTTCTTGCTCGAGCTGCAGAACGGATGGGACATCGTGACCGGTCGCAAGATCGGGGCGTACGACAAGGGCGCGGTCTCGAGCGTATACAATCGGCTGTCACGGCGGATCTTCCGGGTGCCGGTCTCCAACCTGAACTCGATGAAGGCCTTCCGGCGGGAGATCCTCGACGAGCTGCAGCTACGGCGCGACTGGCACCGATTCTTCGTGGTTCTCGCACATGCGCGCGGTTGGTCGGTAACCGAGATCGACATCGCGCTGCACCCGCGCCGAGCGGGAGTCTCGAAGTACCGGGGACCGTTCCGCATCCTGATCGGGATGCTTGATCTCGCGTCGGTCTGGTTCCTACTGCTGTTCGCGAGGAAGCCCCTTCTGCTCTTCGGCGCCAGTGGAGTGCTCTTGATCACTGCGGGCATGATTGTGGGCGTGGTCGCATTCTGGCTTCGTTTCGTGGAGGGTCTCGGCTTCCGCCCGCTCCTCTATCTCGTGATCTTGCTCGAGACCGTCGGATTCCTGCTGTTCGGCTTCGGCCTGGTGGCGGAGATGATCGCGCAGCTGAGGGCCGAAGTGGATTCACTCAGGAGTCGACTCCCGACCCCTCCGGGCGGGAGCTGAGCCTTCTGGGTGCAGAGTCCGTAGAGATCGCAGGAGCGACCGATGGCGGAGGGCGAACCCGCATCCTTTCGGTTGTCGGTACCCGGCCCGAGGCGATCAAGATGGCGCCCGTGGTGGATGCTCTGTGGGCCCGTCCCGATGAAGCCGAGCTGCGCCTGGCGCTGACCGGGCAGCACACGACCCTGGTAGATCGCGCGCTCGAGACGTTCGGACTGGTACCCGACTACGAACTCGGCATCATGCGCGAGGGGCAGAACCTCTACGACGTAGCTCACGCTTGTCTCAGAGGCCTCCGCCAGGTAGTGGAGGACTTTCGCCCCGACGCACTCCTGGTGCAGGGGGACACCGCGACCGTCTGCTTCGGCGCGCTGGTCGGCTACTTCGAGCGGGTCCGGGTCGGACACGTGGAAGCAGGTCTCCGTTCCTTCGACAAATGGGCGCCGTTCCCCGAGGAGGTGTTCCGCCGGATCGCCGACGTCGTTGCGGACTGGCACTTCACCCCCACCGCAGGCTCCGCCGCGAACCTGACGGCCGAGGGGATCCCGCGTGAGCGCATCCACGTCACCGGGAACACGGTGGTCGACGCGCTGCTGCGGGTGGCGGATATCCCCCATACGCCCGAAGACCCGGAGCTCGCGCGCGCTCTCTCCGGAAACGGCCGGCTCGTGCTTCTCACCGCCCACCGTCGTGAGTCGTTCGGAGAGCCGCTGCGCGAGGTGTTTGCCGCTGTGCGCGCGCTCGCCGACGCGCGCCGGGACGTGGTGGTGGTCTACCCCGTCCACCCCAACCCCAACGTCCGCGAGCCCGCGCGTGAGCTGCTCGCAGATCATCCCCGCATTCGCCTGACCGAGCCGGTAGGGTACCTCGATCTGGTGCTCGCGCTCCAGCGCGCCGCGCTCGTGCTCACCGATTCGGGAGGAATCCAGGAGGAAGCACCCACCTTCGGCACGCCGGTGCTCGTGCTGCGCGAGGTAACCGAGCGACCCGAGGGGATCGAAGCCGGCGTCGCCGAGTTGGTCGGGACGGACCTTGAGCGCATCGTGACCCGAGCGGCTGCCGTGCTCGACGGTGCCTGGACCGCGCCCGCTACCAACCCGTATGGGGATGGTGGGGCGGGGGAGCGGATCGCCGATATCGTGCTCGCCGACCTGACCGGCGCGCCCCGCCGCACGCACGACCTGGCGTGAAGATCCTGATGCACTGCGTCTACTTCCCGCCGGAGGTGGGCGGGCTCGAGAGCCACGTCTACCACCTGTGCCGCGCCCTCGTCGCCAGGGGCCACGCGGTCGAGGTGGTGACCGGACGCTCCCTTCCGGGGCTCTCCGCACACGAGGTGATGGACGGAGTTGCGGTCTGGCGTACGTGGTTCCCGGCACGGAGGCCGGCGGGCTGGGCGATGTACGCGCTGGGCTCTACTCCTCGGTTCCTCGAACGCGCGAGGGATGCCGACGTGCTGCACGCACAGGACATCGCGTCCGTGCCGCCCGCCATGGCCGCGCGCGCGCGCGCGGGAGCTCCCCTCGTGACCACCCTGCACAGCTCGCACTTCCTGCGGCTCGCGTCGCGGTCCTTCTGGAAGCCGGTTTTGGGTCGCTTCGTGCGCACGTCCGACCATGTGCTCGCTGCCAGCGTCGAAATCGCTCGGGTGGCCGAAGGATTGGCTCCGGGGGTCCCCGTCGAGGCGCTCACCAACGGGGTCGATACCTCACTCTTCCAGCCCGTCCCGCCCGTCCTTCCGGCGACCGAGCGGTGGCGACTGATCGTGCCCCGAAGGCTCTTCAGCAAGAACGGGGTCGAGTACCTGGTGCGCGCCATGCCGTACATTGTCGCGCAGGTTGACGCCGAAGCCGTGCTGATCGGCGACGGACCCGAGCGTACGCGGCTCGAGGAGCTCGCTCGCGAGCTCGGGGTGGCGGACCGATTGAGCTTCATGGGAAAGCAGCCGAGCGCTGCCATGCCTGGACTGCTGTCCTCGGGCGACCTGGCCGTATTCCCATCGCTGATGGAAGCAACTTCGGTCGCGGCGCTCGAGGCGATGGCATGCGAGCTTCCGGTCGCCGCGTCCCGCGTTGGCGGCCTCCCGGAGATCGTGGACGAGGAGGTAGGCGCACTGTTCGAGGCGGCCGACCCGAAAAGCCTGGCCGCGTCCGTGGTCGAGTTGCTCGGATCGGGGCGGCTGGAGGTTATGGGCAGGCGGGGACGCAGCCGAGTGGTGGAGCGCTGGTCGAACGATCGGCTGGCGGAGCGCCACCTGGAGCTCTACCGGTCGCTCCTGGCGCGGCGCCGGAGCAACTGACTGCTGGGGGGTCGCCTACGACCGTTCCGCGAGGCTTTCGCGTTTGAAGAGGCGTGCATGAAGAAGCGCACATGACGAAGCGGAAAGGGAAGAGATCGGGCCGGGCTCGAGGCCAGGTGGAGGGCCGCGTCCCGGGGACGGGGAGCGACGGCCCAGCTGTCGGGCGCGGCCTTCCAGGCGTGGACGTCTCCCCGGACGACGGCCTCCCGCGCTGGCTGCCGCCGGTGCTCTACGCGATCCTCACCCTCGCTCTCTTCGGCGGGTTCGTCTTTTCAAACCGGATGCTGCTGGGGCAGGACACGCTGGCGCTCGGTTACACCGCGCGCGAGTTCTACGCGGAAGCCGTGCGCTCGGGAGACTTCCCGCTCTGGAATCCGTACATGCTGGGAGGCGTCCCCTTCTTGGAGGCGCTTTCCGGTGGCGACTCGCTCTACCCAACTGCGCTCCTGCTCTTTCTCATGGAGCCGTACCGGGCTCTCGGATGGAAGCTCGTGCTGCACGTCTTCGCGGCCGGCATCTTCATGCACGGCTGGACCCGGCAACTCGGCGCGTCGCGGGGTTCCGCTCTGGTTGCGGGCGTCGGTTGGCTGCTCGCGCCCGTCATGGTGACCTTGGTCTATCCGGGGCACGACGGAAAGCTGTTCGTCACCTCGTTGACGCCGCTCTTGTTCTGGGCGATGGAGGCGACGATCGCCAGGTCGCGCGCACGACCCGGCGACGAGCCACGCCACTCACCGGATCACGGACCCCTCGCCCCGCGGGCCCTGCTCGGCTACGCAGGCGTCTCCGGTGTCGTATCGCTCGTCATTTTGACCACCCACTTCCAGATGGCGTATTTCCTCTTCGGCGCGGCCGGGGTCTTCTATGCATTCCGCTGCGTCGAAGAGGCCCGCGCCGCGGACCCCACGAGTGCGGCGCGACCGTGGACACGCGCGGGTGGGCGCTTCTCCATGTTTCTCGCCGCGTCGGTCGTGGGCGCGGCCATTGCCGGCGTGCAGTTGATCCCGTCGGTGGGCTATGTGACGGACTTCTCGCGGCGGACGGCGACCACGACTACCGTCTCGCCCGAGGAGAACAAGGAATACGCCGCCCAGTGGTCACTCCACCCGGAGGAGGTGGCGGCGCTGGCGGTGCCCGAGTTCGTGGGCAACAGCGCGGGTGGCGCCGATTGGACCAGTGGCACGTATTGGGGTCGCAATTTTTTCAAACTGAACCACGAGTACGCGGGCGTGGTGGTCTTGCTGCTCGCGGGGGTGTCGTTCTTCGGAGCGCGGCGGAAAGCGCTGCGCCTCTTCCTGGCCGCGCTCGGTGTCCTCGCTCTTCTGTACGCGCTCGGTGCGCACACTCCGGTCTGGCACCTCGCGTTCGCGCTGCTTCCCGGGATCCGGCTCTTCCGGGCGGCATCCATGGTGTCGTTCCTCTTCTCGTTCGCCGCGGTCACCCTGAGCGCGTTCGGCGTCGACCGGTTGCTCGCGCTCGCAGGTGGCGACGACCCGGACGCGGTTCGCCCGCTGAGCCGGTTTCTCTGGATCGCGACAGGCGTGCTGGGGGTCGGCGCGCTCCTCGCTGGGACGGGGGTACTCGACCGCATCTGGACCGGCCTCCTGTACCGGGACATCGACCCGACCCGGGCCGCCGCGCTGGCCACGCTGAAGCCATTCTTGGCGCGCGGCTTCCTGATCGCGGCCGTTCTGGCCGCGGGAACGGTGGGGCTCGCCCGGGCGGCGGTCTCGGGCCGGCTGCCCGCGAGCGCGCTGGTGGCCGGGCTCACGCTGCTGGTCGCGGTCGATCTTTGGCGCGTCGATGCACCGTTCATCCAGACGGCCGACCCTCGACAGCTGACGGAGCCCGATCCCATCGTGGCCGAGCTGATCCGTCGCGAGGCGATCGAGCCGCCCTTCCGTGTACACGCCGTGGGCGCGGATCAGGACGTCGGCCCCGCGACCTTCGGCATCCCGCTCGCGGGCGGCCACCATCCGAACGATCTGGCGCGTTACCGAGAGCTGATCGGGATGGTGGGAAGCGGGGGCGCGGCGAATCTGCTCAGCCCGAACATCCTCCAGGTGCTCGCCATCCAGTACCTGATCTGGCCGACCGCGCAACAGGGGGGCGAACCGTCCGGGATCGAGGTGGTGGCACGGAGTAACCCGGGGAGCGGCCCGGTCTTTCAGAGTCTGCTTCGCTATCCGGGGCTGCCCCGGGCCCGTCTGGTGGGCTCGGCCGAGGTGATCGCCGACGAGCGCGCGGTTGCACGCATCTTGGCCCCCGACTTCGACGTGGCGGGCACCGTGACGCTGTCAGAGGCCCCACCGCTGGCGCTCGCGGGCGATTCCGTCCCCGGCACGGTCACCTGGGTCGAGAACGGACTCGACCGACAGCGGTTCACGGTCGAAGCCAACTCGAGCGCGCTCCTGGTCGTGGCCGACAACTGGTATCCCGCCTGGCGCGCGACCGTAGACGGCGTCGAGGCTCCCGTGCTACGCGCATACCATACTCTGCGGGCGGTTCCGGTGACGGCCGGCCGGCACGACGTCGTCATGTGGTACGACGCAGGGGTCCTGCGAGCCGGCTTCCTGAGCTCGGTGCTGGGGTTGTCCGTGCTCGTCGCCACCGTGGGGATCGCGCTGGTGCGAGGTAGGCAGAGTGAACGATCCGATACGGCGTGAGCCGGGGGCGACGGATGCACGGGCCACGACCGATCGCCGTGGAGGTCCGGCGCGGTGGCACCGGCGCGCGGCCGTGCGAACCCTGCAGCTGGCGCTCACGGTTTTCGTTACCTGGCTCATCCTCGAGAGGCTGGGTCCGGGGGTGGAGCAGCTCGCGGCCGGCGGCGAGGTCCTCGTCGTGCGCTGGGGTTGGCTGGCGGCGTCGTGCGCGGCGCTGGCCGCCGGCTACGGCGCGTCAGGATGGATCTGGGGAAGCATGGTGCGTGATCTGGGGGGTCCGGCGTTGCCCGCGCGCGAAGCCGTACGCATCTATCTGGTGGCCAACCTGGGCCGGTACGTACCCGGCAAGCTCTGGCAGATCGCAGGGCTGGCGCTGCTTGCGCGGGCGCGGGGCGTGAGTGCCCCTGTCGCCACGGGAGCCGCGGTGATGGGCCAGGCCGTCGCGCTTGCCGGGGCCACCCTGATCGGTTTGCCGGCGATCCGGGTCGCGAATCCGGCGGCCAACGGTCGGGAGGGGTGGCTCATCGCGATCGCGGCCCTGGTGATCGCCGGGGTGGGCGTTCCGAGGGTGTTTCGCCCCCTAATCCGGTTCTGGCTCCGGCGCGTTCCCGGGGACGCTCCTCTGGACATCACGGCGAGCGCGTTCGGGGGGCTCCGCTGGCTCATCCTCTACACGCTCAACTGGGCCGGGTACGCGCTTGCGTTCTGGCTTCTGATGCGCGGGTTGTCGCTTCCGGGTGGCGTGCTCGTGGTCGGCCCGGCGTTCGCGGCGGCGTACGTGCTCGGGTACCTGATGCTGTTCGCGCCTGCGGGGCTCGGTGTGCGAGAGGGTTTCCTGGTGGCCTTCTTGTCACCGACCATGGGTCCGGGTGGCGCAGCGCTCGCGGCGATTGCTGCTCGCGTTTGGACCACCATGGTCGAAGTCGTCCCGGCGGGCGCGTTTTGGCTGGCCGGCTTCGCGCGGAGCGCGGACCAGACCGGCCAGGAGGAGGTTGGGTCAATAGGTGTGTAAACGTATCAGGCGGCATTCTTCCGCTGTTGGGTTGAGACGGGCTTTCCGTCTTCGAACTTCCTTCCTTCAAACACGTCCTTGAGGAGGTGAGGAGCGTCGAGCCTTCGGAAGCGCTTCTCGGCCACCAAGAGCAACTTCCAGATCAGCGCCGTAGCGCTCTCGACCCGCTTGAATCGCTTCGCCGCCGTCGTCCTGAGCCGTACCGCAGCGAACGGGCTCTCGACCACGTTCGTCGTGCGTAGATGCTTCCAGTGATCCTCGGGGAAGTCGTGGAACGCCACCATCCGCTCCCAGTCGTCCTCGAGTACGTCCACCGCCTTCGGATACCACGGCCTGTAGCGCCTGGCGAACACTTCGCGGGCCTTCACAGCCTCGGACCGGCTCGGTGCGTAGACCACGGCCCTGAGAAGATCCTTCGCCTCGCTCTGCTCCCGCTGCGGCAGCCGGTCCAGCACGTTCCTCATCTTGTGGTTCCAGCACCGTTGCTCGCCCGCCTCAGGCCATACCTGCCGTACTGCGCCCCAGATCGCCGCGTTACCGTCCGCCATCAGAAGCCGGGGCGCCTCGATGCCGCGTGCCTTCAGATCCCGCAACACCTCCGACCAGGACTCGACCGACTCTCGGTAGCCCGATCTCAGGGCCAACACTTCCTTCGTCCCGTCTCGCATCGCGCCCAGAACCACCAGCAGTGCTGCCTTGTCCCGCTCGAGCCCCGCCTTCACGTAGATCCCGTCCGCCCAGACGTAGACGACCTCACGGTCGGCCAGCGAGCGCTTCGACCATTCCTCGAATTCCGCCGTCCATCCCGCCCGCAGCCGCCGAATCGAAGACTTCGACAACGGGGCCCCCTCGCCCAGCAGGCCCCGCATCGCCAGCTCGAAGTCTCCCTCCGCCAGCCCGTGCAGATACAGCTCCGGAAGCAGAGCACCCAGCTCCTTCGTCCGTCGTGCGAACAACGGCAACACCCGACTCTCGAACCGCTCCTCGACGCCCCGAACCCGAGGGCGTCGGAGCATGATCGTGCCCGAGCTCATCGCCAACCGCCTCGGCTTGCCATATCCGTTGCGGTAGCCCTCGGCCGAGTCCACCGTACTCCTGCGCTCTGACTTCTCCCGGCCTAACAACTCCGTGACTTCCTCCTCCATGATCTGTTGGATGAACTCCTGCGCCTTCTCCCTAACCATCCCCTCGAGCGTCTCCCACATCGGCCTGCTGGACGCACCCTGGGGTCCCGCGATATCCTCTCTCATGAGGCGACGTTCCTTTCCCCGGGCTGTCACCCGGGCTCGCTGGTTTAAATCTCAGCGGAAAGGTACGTCGCCTCTCTTTTTACACACCTTTTGATCCTACCTCGCCAGGAGGGGGCAGAGTGACAGAGCGCAGGTCTGGGTCGGAACGTCGTGGCGAGCCGGGGGCTCCGTTCGTTCGCCACGAGACGCTTCGTCCAGGCGGGCTCGTGGTCCCTCCGGCGCCCTCCGTGTACCCCGAGGAGCAGGGAACCGTGGCGTTCTCCTCCTCCGACCGTTTCCTCGTCGTGATGCCCACCTACGACGAACGCGACAACCTGCCGCGCATCGTTCCCCTGGTACTGGACGAGGACCCGCGCATCGAAGTTCTGGTCGTGGACGACAACTCTCCGGACGGCACGGGGGATCTGGCGGAGGAAATGGCGCGCACGGAACCACGGTTGCACGTGCTTCGGCGTGCGGCCAAGGACGGGCTCGGCCGCGCCTATCTGGCCGGCTTCCGCTGGGCGCTCGAGCGCGTGTATCGGCTTGTGTTCGAGATGGACGCCGACATGTCGCACCACCCGGACAACCTGCCGACCTTCATCGCCGTCGCCAGCTCGAGCGAGGTCGTGATCGGCTCTCGGTACGTGGGTGGCCGCGTGAACGTCGTGAACTGGCCGATGAGCCGTCTGCTGATCAGCTACTTCGGCAGCTTCTACGCGCGTACCATCACCGGGCTGCCCGTTCGCGACGCGACCGGTGGGTTCAATTGCTTCCGACGCGAGGTGCTCGAATCGCTCGACCTCGGACGCATGCAGTCCAACGGCTATGCCTTTCAGATCGAGCTGAAGCTGCGGGCGTTCCGGCGCGGATTCAGGCTGGTGGAGGTCCCGATCGTGTTCATCGAGCGCGAGACCGGCGAGTCGAAGATGAGTAAGCGAATCGTGCGCGAGGCCGTGTGGCGGGTGTGGTGGCTGCGGATCCAGCAGGTGCTCGGCCGGCTGTGAGGGGGGATGACAGCGGCTGAGCGGCGGGGACCCGACGCGCGAGAGCGGATCGACGCTGCTTACTACGACCGGTCCACCTACTTCGACGTGGACACGGAGCACCTCACCGACCTGTCGAGCCCGTTTCAACGCTACCGGGTGGCCAAGGTGCTCGAGGTCTACGATCCGCATCCGGACGAGCATGTGGTGGACCTCGGCTGTGGCTGGGGCACGTTCGAGTGGGCGCTCGCCCCGCGAGTAGCCGAGGTGGTGGGGGTGGATTTCAGCGCGAGAAGCGTCGCGCTCTGCGAACAGAGGCGGGAGGCCCGGGGCCTCGCCAACGTGCGCTTCGTGCAGGCCGACGCGGGGGCCACGGGGCTGGCCGGGGAGGGCTTCGACCTCGTCATCGCGGCGGACCTGTTCGAGCACCTCTACCCGGGCGACTCAGCACGCGTGGTCGCTGAGGCAAGGCGTCTGCTCAAGCGCGGGGGACGTTTCTCGATCTGGACACCCCATCGCGGCCACGTCATCGAGGTGCTCAAGAATAGGGGGATCCTTCTGAAGCCCGATCCCACGCACGTGGACTATAAGTCGATGGAGCGACTGCGGAGGCTGCTCGAAGCCGAGGGGTTCGTGCTCGAGAAGGCGTACTACGCGGAGTCGCACCTACCGGGGCTGCGGGAGATCGAGCGAACCCTGATGGGGGCGGTTCCGCTCCTCAGGCGGAGGATCGCGCTGCTCGGGCGGAGGGTTTGAAGTTCGGTGAAGCTCAGATGGGGAGGGAGCCCCTCGGTCTGTAACATTACATAATATATCTTATGCGCACTTAGATTTGGCAGAAGTCGTCGCCTTTCAGCCCTTTGCGGCCGTGCGTGCCTCCTCCAGGCGCAGCTCGAAGACCCCCCGTTGAGGGGCGGCGTCTTCCAGCTCGTCGAGGATGCGCTGATAGAGGTCGGCGGCCCCGGCGGGGTCTCCGCGTTCCCGTCGTAGCCGCGCTGCGTCGGTGAGCGCGTTCTGGACCTGGAAGTCCAGGTCAGCGCGGTCCGCAACGCGCAGCAGGAGCTGCTCGGCCTGCTCGAGCTCTCCCGACTGCTCGTGGGCCTTCGCGAGCAGGATCGCGGCCTGGAGCCCGAGCGGGTCGGACATGTCGACGGCGTTCTGGAGTACCGCCACGGCCTCGTCGGCCTGGCTGGTCTCCAGGTAGAGGAGGCCCAGAAGCAGCCTGGCCTCGCCCGCATACGGCGTGTCGCCGAAGGACTGCACGTACTGCGCGAGCTCGATCTTGGCGGCGGCGGTGTCGCCGATGAGGACGTTTTGCTGCACGCGTTCGAACTCGATCGCAGCCTGCTCGAGATGCTGCCCGCGGAAGTTGACGTAGTAGAACGTGCCGATGAGGACCGCTGCGAGGGCGATGCCCGCTAGAGTGACGGTCTGACGGTGCTCCCGTGCCCATACGCTGAACCAGAGGGTCTTCTCGACGAGCATGTCCTCGGGCGCCGCGGGCGGAGCGGGTCGGGAACGGCGGGAAACGGGATGGCGCTTGGCCATGCGTGCCTGGGGTACTCTGTGAGGCGTGGAGGCGGGCTCGCCGATCGGCGGACCGAGAACGGGAGAAGCTAGTCCTGGCGCGAAATTCGGTCAATCGAGGATGCCGCTGTCGCCAGCTCCCGTAGCGCGAGGAACCCAGTGGGGTTGAGCACGAGCGACCGGCCCCGTGTGTCCAGAAAACCACGCCAGATCCAGTCGTTGAGGCAGGTGGTGACGGTCGAGCGGTGCGCGCCCGCGAGGTCGGCCAGCTCCCGGTGCGTGAACCAGTGCGGAAGGCGGGTACGGTCGCCGTCCGCCTCGCCCAGCCTCTCTACGAGGTCGAGGACGACCGCGGCCAGGCGCTGCCGCGCGCTCAGGCCGGGCGATCCGGCGGCCGCGGCCCTGAGCAGGCCGAGCTCGCGCTCCTTCACCTCGATGTACGTCGTCAAGGTATGCTGCGAAGAGCGCAGGATTGCCCGCACCGCGGGGCCGTCGAGGGGCACCACCCCGCCCCGCTCCCCCGCGACGGCCGTGTACGGCCTGAGCGCTCCCGGGATCATGCCCTCTTCGCCGAACAGCTCGGAGGGGCCGGCGACCGCTGCCGTGAGAGCGCCACGGTCGGGCCCCGAGCCGGAGACAGACGTGCCCCTCGCGGACCAAGAAAACCTGACCCCCGGGGTCGCCGCACCGAAAGATCACCTCCCCCTTTCGCGTGGGTTGCGTGCGTACCGACTTGGCGAGCCGATAGAGCTTGCGATCACGAACCGGTTCGAGCCGGAGCGGCATCAGGCCTCCCGCGCGTGGCCCCCGTCCCGCGCGTGCGGCGCGAGCGAGGGATGTGCGGCGAGGGCGGTGGCGACGAAGAGGAGCGGTAGGGCCATCAAGGCTGCGGGGCGAGGACCCACCACGTCGGCGAGAGCCCCGATGCCGATCACACCCACGGACCCCACCGCCCATGCCAGACCCATCACGATGCCCGAGCCGAGGGCTGCGCGGGTGGGGAGCATCTCCTGCGCCATCACGACGACGGGCGGGATCATGGCCATGTTGAGGAATCCGGATGCAGCGGCTGCGGCTAGGCCGCCGACGGAGCCGGGCGCGAGCCAGAACGCGAGCGCATGGGCTGGCACGGACCCGAGCGTGAGCCCGATCAGGAGGCGGCGCCGGTCGACCCGGTCCGAGAGGATCCCGCCGAACACGGTGCCGAGCGCCTGCGCTCCCAGGTACATGCTGAGCGCGATCGCGCCGGTCGTCTCCGCTCCCCCGGCCTGCGCGACGATGATCGGCGCCAGGGTCACGTAAACGCGCTGCACGAAGGCGCCCAGCGCACTGATCACGAACAACACCCCGAGGGGGCCGGCCAGCCAGGGCAGCAGGACCCGCAGCCCGGCACGGGGGTGCGGCTCCCGCGCCCCTGCTCCCCGGGGCAGCGCGAGGAGTGCGAGCGGGGCCAGGAGGAGCGCCGGCGCCATCGCGAGCCACATTCCCTCCAGGCCGCGCTGGGCCACGAGCGCGACCGCCGCGATCGGGCCGAGCGCGTACCCCAGCGCCCCGGCGAAAGAGAACGCGGACAGGCGCGCCCCGCTTCCGGTGCCGTCGCCGACCCGGGCCGCGAGGGACGCTCCGGGCGGGTGGAAGGCGGCGCTTCCAAGACCCGCGACGATGAGCAGGCCGAGCAGCACCTCAAAGGTGGACGCGGTCCCGATCAGTGAGACGAAGATCCCCGAAAGCAGCGGGCCGCCTACGATGAACATCCGTCGGCCGTAGTGGTCCGCGATCCAGCCGAGAATCGGCTGGAGCAGCGAGGACGCGAGCGAGAACGTCATCGCGAGGGTGGCTGCAAGCGCGATCGAGAGGCCCAGCTTGTCCATGATCCGCGGCAGCAGCGGAGGTAGCACGCCCGCGTACGCGTCGACCAGCGCGTGCGACAGGCTGACCACGACTGCGGTCCGGACCAGCCCCGAGCGGGTCGATCCGGTCTCGACGAAGCCCGCCTTCGATCGGGAGCGCGTCCCTGCGGAGAGTGTGGGGACGGTTTCTTCCACGATCGGGCTCCGCCGGCTAGGGGATCGTACGATACCGGAGGGCTCGACCGGCGTCCACATGGATCGAAGCCACGGGCTGCGCCCTCGCGGTGCGCTCGGACCGGACCCCCCTGGCGCGCACGGGCCCTTGGGCACGATCGTCAAAACAACACGCGCCAGCGGTCGCACGGGCCTTCTCCGCGGCCGTGACGTAAGTTCTTGTGCACCATCGACCTGGATCCAAGGAGCTCGAGTGGAGCGGACGTTCACCTTGATTGCCGCGGCGTTGGGATTCGTGGGCGTCGCGGCAGGGGCGTTCGGCTCTCACCCGGGGACCTGGCCATCTTCGAAACCGCCGTCCGCTACCAGATGTACCACGCCCTCGCGTTGCTGGGGGTCGCGCTTGCGGGCCGTTGGTCCGGTGCCACGATCCAGGTTGCCGGCTGGCTCTTCGTCGCCGGAGTGCTCGTGTTTTCGGGCTCGCTCTATCTGCTGGTGCTGACCGGCCAACGTTGGCTGGGAGCGGTCACCCCTCTAGGGGGGGTCGCCCTGCTCGCGGGCTGGCTCGCGCTCGCGTTGGCGGCGCTGCGAGCCGGATGAGCGGGACGACGGGCCGCGACGCGCATGCGGGGGGTGGCGGCGATCCGGTGCACGCGGAGCGGAAGGCGGCGCAAGGTGGAATGGTCGAGAGAGCGCGCGCGCTGCTTACGGACGCAGGCTCGGTGCTCGTGCTCACCGGAGCGGGGGTGAGCGCGGAGTCGGGGGTGCCCACGTTCCGTGGCGAGGGCGGCCTCTGGCGGTCGCACCGCCCGGAGGAACTCGCGACCCCGGAAGCGTTCGGGCGTGACCCTCGCCTCGTCTGGGAATGGTACGGCTGGCGCCGGGAGCTCGTGGGGCGCTGCCGGCCCAATGCGGGACACGATGCGCTCGCCCGCTTCGCGCTGGAGTGCGCCGGGGTGGCCGTGGTGACCCAGAACGTCGACGGTCTGCACGAGGTTGCCGCGCGGGACGCTTCGGGTGCGGTGGATCCGACGTCGGCGCTCCCCCTCGAACTCCACGGCTCGCTCTTCCGGGTGCGCTGCACGGCCTGCCGCCGCCAGGCCTACGACCGCGAGCCAGTGGACGCATCGACGGCCGCTTCCCTCCCCCATTGTCCTGACTGCGGCGCGCTGCTCCGACCCGACGTGGTATGGTTCGGCGAGGCCCTCGATCCCGAGGTGCTGGAGCGAGCCTTCGCGATCGCTGAGACCGCCGACATCTGCCTCGTGGCCGGAACCAGCGCCATCGTGCATCCCGCCGCCGCGCTCCCCCTCGCCACGCTACGCGCGGGGGGCCGCATCGTGGAGGTAAACCCCGACCCTACTCCGCTCACGGGGCTGGCCGAACTGTCGTTGCGGAGCAGATCCGGCACGCTCCTTCCTGCGCTCCTCACGGCGGCAGCCTGAGGGTGCCTCCGAGTCCCTGCGGGATGAACCTTTGGGTCCCGGTGCGAGCTTAGGCTCTCCGGAGGCGCAGCCGGGTAGCCAGGCCGATGCCGCTCGGCCGCGTCAGCCGACCCCAACCCGACGAACCCGTGCCCCGAAACCGCGCCCCTAGATCGCACCCTGAATCGTGCCTCGAACTTCACCCGAAACCGATGCGCGGGGCATGATGTCTAGGACGTACAGCGTGATCCTGATCGTCCTCGTCTCCGCGTGTACCGGGGACATCACCGTAGCGCCCGCGGGGCGCGTGGCGCGCGTGGAGGTGGAACCTGAGGAGGCACTTCTGACATCGGCCGGAGCCACCGAGCAATTTGTCGCCACGGTGGAGGACGAGGGTGGCCGCCCGATCACCAATGCAGTGGTAACCTGGCGGAGCTCCGACTCCGGCGTGGCGGTTGTGAACCCGAGCACCGGCCTGGTCACCGCGGTGGCGGAAGGGAGCGCGGTCGTGACCGCGGAAGCGGACGGCGTGACGGGAGAGGCGACGGTGCTGGTAGACATCCCCGATTGCGCGGAGCCCGTCCCGGTCTCGCTCGCCGTCGGCGAGCTGCTGGTCGCCGAGCCCCCCGTCTCAGCCACTTGTGCTCTGTTGCTCCCTTCCGGCAGCGCCGGCGACCGGTACCGGGTGGCGATCGTACGCCTCGCGGCGGAAGCGAAGGACACCACGGTCTCCGCCACGCTGACCTTGATCGGCCGTGGGGTGACGATGGCCACATCACCGGCCACGCCGCCACCGCTGGCTTTGCAGGCGCGGGTCGGTCAGCCTTGGTTCGGGGTGGCCCGGACGGCGCCGCTCGATCAGGCCGTCCGCATCGCACGGGCGACTGGGGTGGCCCACGCACGGGTCCGAGCCGACGAGGAGATGCTGCTCGGGCGCATCGGACCGGGGCTCCTGTCCATGCCGCCGGTTGCGCGGGCGCTGGCCGGTCCCCTCGCGGCGGCGCCACTCAGCCGGACCTTTATCGCCCGTGGTCCGACCGAGACCAAGTGCGACAACATTCCTGCGACCGTGACCGGGCTGCTGGTGGCCGAGAATACCGACGTGGCGGTCTACCAGGACAGCGCCCAGGCCGCGGCGAAAGCCGTATCCGCTGCGCACGTGCAACTCGTGCTCGACTTCTACACGGCGCACGGGAAGCCCACAATCCAGTCCGCGTTCGGCGCGGTGCCGGACGGGAACGGGGACGGCCAGGTGGTCGTGCTCGTCACACCGCGGGTGGCGAACCAGGTCGCCGCCTTCGTCTGGGGCGGCGACCTGCTCCCGAAGACCGGCTCGACGTTCAACTGCGCCGCGTCGAACGAGATGGAGCTGGTCTACCTCAATGCCGACATCCTCCACAACATCGGCAACGAGAACTACCAGGCGCTGGAGACGCTCGTCCACGAGGTCAAGCACATCGTTTCGTTCAGCCAGCGGCAGGTCGGCGGCATCTTCACGCTGCCCCCTCCCTGGATCGAGGAGGGCGCCGCAGAGATCGCCGGGGAGATCGCATCGCGGCGGGCGTGGGCCTCCGTGGGCGGACCCGCGCAGAACGCCACGCTCACCGGGGCCTCGTTCGGGAGCAAGCTGGTTCCCGAGAGCTTCGGGATCGCGCTGCACGTCATCAACGCGCGCGAATACCTGTCCAATCAACCCAACGGAGTGGTCGCTGCGCCACCGGACGGGGCATACTCGGTGTACGGCTCGGGTTGGTTCTTTCTGCGCTTCCTGGGCGACGCCTATGCCGGGGCGGCGTCCGCACCGGGGGCGGACGCACCGTTCTTTGCGCAGATGACCTCCGCGGCGACGGCGCCGGGCCCGAGCGGGCTGGCTACCCTCACCGGAACGACGTTCAGCGACCTGCTGATTGAGTACGCGTCGGCCGTGATCCTGGACGGCACCGGCGTGTCGCCACCCGCACGGGCGTTCACCACGTATGACATCGCGAGCGTGATGGGGATCGACGTCGGCCCGGATCCGCCCGACGCCCCGTTCCCGTATCCGGTCACGGCGGTCGGCTCCGACCCGAGCTGGTCGTTCCAGTCGGGCAGCTGGTCCGGTCCGATCGGTAACGCCGGACTCCGCGTCCACGACTTCGTCTCAAACGGCACGGGGACGCACGCCGAGATCGTCGTACAGGTCGGGCCACCGGCGCGGTTGGTCATCGCGCGGCTGCGCTGAGTCCGTCGTGTAGCGCGCAGCCCGGTCAGCGCGCGCCGGAGGGCTCCAGGAAGCGGTATCGCACCGTCACGCAACCGGGCTGCGCGCCCCGGCAGTAGTAGCTCACGAACTCGAGGGCGGCGTGGCGTCCGCTCGCGGTACGGACCGCGAAGGTGCGGGCGCGGGGACGCAGCACATGGGTGGTGAACGAGTAGGTGTACCACTCGTCCAGGAGCGCATGCGTGGTGTCACGACCGGATACCGTCATCCCCAGGTAGCCCACTGCCGGGATCGCGGGCACCGAATCGAGGGGCACTTCGCCCAGATCTGCCACCCCTCCCGACCCCTCCGCCCCGACGCCACCGTTGACCCGTGCCTCGAAGCGCCGGAACGCCAGGTCCCAGCCGAGCGCGCCCGGCGTCTCCACCACCGTTCCGAGCGCCAGATCGACGTGGCGCCACCGCTCGGGATCGGAGGCATCGACGGTGAGAAGCCGTGCCTCGTCCCGCGCCGCTGAGTCCACGAGCGCGCCCGGTTCCAGGATCGGAGTCGGTGAATACTCGGGGAGCGCGGGGCGACGGAGGGAGAGCGCCACGAGGGCGATCGCGGCCAGCGCCAAAGTCACGATTGCGATCCGTGCGCCGCCGGACGCAGCGGACGCAGCGGACGGCGGGTGGTCGTTCACTGGCCGCCTCCAGGTAGATCACCCATTCGGTAGAGAAACGCCGCTCCTCTCCTGGGGTTCCGCCGTGCCTCGAGTCCCGCTGTGACGGGTATCTCGCTCGCTCCTTTCAGGACCCGACCTAGGGTTGCAGGTAGGCTCGTTTCTGCCGCACGTTGACGCGCGAAGCGCTGCGGCCCACTCAACCGAGATCGGGTTCATGATTCGTAAACGACTGTCAACGGCTTTCGCCTGTTTCTTCGTAGCGGGCTGTGTGGCCACAGCGAACCCCCTCGAGGCTCCTTCGCCGGGCGAGGTGCCCGCGCTTCAGGCGGCGCTCGAGGCAGATCCGGAGGACGTCGACGTCGCGCTCCGCCTCGCCGCGGCGTATCGGGAGGCGGGTCGCTCGCGCGAGGCGCTGGTCATGGTGGACGCCCTCCTCGAGGACATCCCTGAAGACGCGGGCCTCCTGGTCATGTCTGGGCTGCTGAGCGAGGACGTGGGCGCCTTCGCTACGGCACGTGCCCGCTACGACCAGTTCCTCGCCGGCGGTCCCAGGGGTGCACTCCGCGAGGAGGTCGAGAGGAGGATCGAGCTCGTACGGCAGGAGGTGCTGCGCGAGGAGGTCCGCTCGTCCCTCGCCCGGGAGTCCGAGCTGGCGCAGAGCGTTCCCGATCCGGGAGCCGTCGGCGTCTTTCCGTTCGCGTACGAAGGGGACGACCCCGCGTGGCGACCGCTCGGTCCCGCGTTGGCGGAACTCCTGATCACCGACCTCGGAATCACCGGCCGGTTGACGGTCCTGGAGCGGGTCAAGGTCCAGGCGCTCGTGGACGAGCTCGAGCTCACCTTGGGAGGTCTCGTCGAGGAAGCGAGCGCGGTGCGTAGCGGCCGATTGCTCGGGTCCGGCCACATCGTGCAGGGGAGCTATCGGATCGAGCCCGAAGACCGGATCGGCGTCGACGCCGCAGTGGTCGAGGTGGGGGCGCCCGGCAGCGTCACGGTAGATCCCGTTCGGGCCGAGGACGCCGTGGGGCGTCTGTTCGAGCTCGAGAAGCGGCTCGCGCTCGACCTCCACGCCGAGCTCGGGATCGACCTCACGGCCGCGGAGCGCGCTCGCATCAACGAGCGGCAGACCGAAAGTGTCCAGGCTCTCCTCGCCTTCGGTCGTGGGCTCGCGGCGCAGGACGCAGGGGACTTCGAGCAGGCAGAAGCTCATTTCGGCGAGGCGACCCGACTCGATCCGGGTTTCGGCCTCGCGCAGGCGAAGCGGACCCAGTCGATCCGATCGGCGGCCGCGCGTCAGGCGAGCGCGGCGCGAGCGATGCAGTCGCAGGCGGCGAGGCTTGCTCGGCAACGGCGAATGGTGCAGCGGCTCCAGGCTTCCCCTGCCTCGGTTCGCCAGCGCGTCCTGGCATCCCTGGGCCAGAAACAGCGTGCGGTGATCGCCGAGCTTCTTGGACAGGACCGTGTCGGCACGGCGATCCTGCTGGAGCTTGTCTTCCGGGCGCCGGGCGGTAGAGCGCCATGAAGGGCCGCCGCTCGTGCCGTTTCGGAAGCGCAGCCGCGCTTCTCTACCTGGTGGGTTGTGCGATGGCCTCTCCCGCGCTGGCTCAGGGAATCGGAGGCGGTGGGCTGATCCAGAGCTACACGTTTCGACGACGCCGAGGTCGTCGGTCTCAGCGGATTCAAGCTGATCACGGCGCCGTTCGCGGCGTCGGTCTCGTTGGGGCCCTACCTGGGCGTTGTCGCCTCCGGCGCGTGGGCCGAAGGTGTCGCGACCGGTCCGGGCGGTGAAGAGGCCACGCTTTCGGGACCCACGGATACACAGCTCGGGATTGCGATCGGTCTCGGTCGGGATCGCGCGGTGTTGAACGGAGGCATCACGCTCCCGACCGGCCAGAGCACGCAGACCCTGAGCGAGACCGCGGTCGCCGGGGTCGTCTCCGCGGAGCTGCTGCCGTTCGCGATCAACGGCTGGGGCACCGGTGGGGGCTCGGGCGGAGACCTCGCGCTGGCATTCGACGCCGGTCGCTGGGGGATCGGCCTTTCGGGGGGATTCCAGGCGGCTCGAGAGTACGAGCCGATTCCCGGAGAAACCTTCGCGTATCGCCCGGGCGACCAGATCCGGGGGCGCGTCGCGCTCGACCGCGACGTTGGTGAATCGGGCACGCTTTCCGTGCTGATCGGGCTCCAGAGCTTCGGTGAGGACGAGGCCCAGGGAAACAACCTGTTCAAGTCCGGGAACCGGCTCGAGGGCGTCATGAGCTATGCCTTCGCCCTCGGTCTACGGGGCAGCGCTTTCCTGTACGCTGGAGTCTACCATCGCGAGAACGAGCCTGTTGACCGAGGACCAGATCATCGACGGGGCTGCGGATTCGCCTTCGCAGCAGCTCTTCATGGGAGGGGTCAACGTCAGGACGGTCCAGAACCGCAGAGTCTCGATCCTCGCGGACGGAGATCTGCGCGTGTTCCGCAGTGAGGACGGCGTCGGCCAGGGCTGGGTCGGGACGGCGGGGGCATCGCTGAGTCTGATCGTCGCCGGGCGCCCCTCCGGAGCCCGCTTGGTCCTTTCCCCCACCGGCCGGTATCGCCTCGGGCACGTCACCGTGAGGGAGGGCGCCGAGTCCGGGCTCACCGGCTGGGAGGCGGGCGTCACGCTGCGGCTGGAGACGGGACGATGAGCCGCAGACTCGTGGCTACGCTCGCACTCGCGATACTTCCATGGGGCCTCGCGGCGTGCGACCTACTCATGACGGAACCGGCCCCTCCGACCCCGTTGGTGGCCGTCTCGCTCGCGATGGAGGGAGGCGACATCGGGGCCGTGGGGCACGTCTTCGACAAGGTCCGCATCGCCCACCTGACCTTCACGAAGGCGGACAGCGCCGTCCGGGACACGACGGTTAGGGTCTTCCCTCGGGACGGAGAGGCCCGCGTGCGCCTCTCGCTCGAGACCGGGGAGCGGATCCCGGCGCTGCTGATCGCGGCGAATCTGGGGGTCGGCGCCGGGGTCCTCTTTGCAGGTCAGCGCGTCGTTCGCATCGACGTCGGCAAGCCGACCAGCGCGGAAATTCCGATCTCGCCCGTTCCGAGCCGGATCCGAGCGAGCCGCGGACTCGTCGACTTCGCAGCCGTCGGCGACACGACCCGTCTCGACGCCGAGGTCCTCTTCGTGACCGGCGACGCGATCCCGGGATGGCCTCACCACTGGACGTCGGACGACCCGACGATCGTCTTCGTGACTGCTCAGGGGCTTTCGCAGGCGCGCGGCGTTGGCCAGACCCGTCTCCTTGCGCGTTCCGGAGACCTCACCGATACGGTCTTCGCGAGGGTGCTCGCCCCCGGCTAGTTGTTCACCGCGTGGCAGACGGTTCCCGGTACTCCGCCGGACTGCCACCATACCACGTGCACGCGACCCTGATCGTCGACGGCGACGTCGGTCTGCTGCTTGAACTCTGTGCCCGGGGCTGCCCGGAAGTCCGCGAGCGTCTCCGTGGAGCCGTCCAACACTCGCAGGACGAGCAGCCCCGACCGGTTCTGGACCGCGACGATTGGCCTTCCACTCGAATCCAAGTCCAGCGTCGCCAGATTCCGCGCGCCGTCGTGGCCGATAGAGAAGTCCGACACGTCCACCAGGTCGGTGATCTGGAAGTTACCCGGCACTCCCTTGGCGTACCGGATTACGCCCTGCTCCTCCTCGCTCCGCGCGAGGTATACCGCGTGCAGAGTCTCGCCGTCGGGCGCGATCGCGAGATCAGGAAAGCGACCCGTTTCGAGCTCGCCGGCCTGCTCCTCGATCGTCGTCACGTCCCAGGGTCCAGCGGGGAGCCGTGTGGTGATGCGCGCCTCCCCCGCCACGTCGTCGAAGAAGGCGATGTGGATGCCACCGTCTGCGGTCAGCGCGATCGTCATGCCTCCCGCGTAATCGAAGCTTCCGGGGGCAGCGACGCCGACTCCCCATGTAACCCCGTCCCACGCGCCGTACATGACGCCTTGGCCGGAGAACCCACTGGGGTCGTAGGACGCAGTGTGGAGGGTGCCGGCCGCGTCGATCACGCCTGAGTTGTACCAGCCATCGTGCCCGGTATTCGACATCGGGAGGAGCGACCAGGACGCGCTCGCGTCCCGAATCGCGAGGACCTGATCTTCCAGGTTGTGATCGTGGTAAAGCACCATCGGCTGATCGTTCAAGTCGAGAACGATGTCGATGGGGCCGTAGAAGTAGCCCGCGTCGACGGATTCGGGCGCGCCAGCCCCGGTGTCACCGACCCCGAGGCGAGAGTACCGGATCCACCCGCTTTGCGCCTCGTACATGAAGGCCGCGTGAACCGTCCCGTCCGTGCCGAGGGCTAGTGCCGGCTTGGCTCCCAAACCGAGGGGCGCGAAGCTCCACTCGGAGCCGGCGTTCTCAGGCATGCAAGCCGTTGGCCCTTCCCCGGTCGGGGGGTCGTCCTCGATCGGGCCCGCAGGATCACCCGCTGCAGCGTCCCCGCTGCAGGCTGCGAGTAGGAATGCCGTTGCACACAGTCGCGTCCACGCTCCTCGTCCGCTTTCCTTGGAGGTCCGCAAAGTAGCCTCGGACGAGACCATCAGTTGACGCGACCGGTGCCGACGTTCGCGTGGGGGCTGCGAGCGTTGGGATCACCCACCCGCCTGCGTGCTCCCACCCATGGCCTTTTGGATCGCACGTACCGTGATGTCCGTCCGATGTTCGATCAGCTTCCAGCCGTTTGCAGCCATTGTCTCGAACGGGTCCAGGTCGACGCCGTTGACGCTGAACAGACCGGCGTCCCTGCGCTGCTGGGCCCGAATGTGCTCTTTTGCGACCGTTGCGATGATCGCGCTGTAGTGGTAGTCGTCATGGTAGATGACGCCGCCGCCGCCCGAGCAGTAATCGAGGGGCTGCTGCTGGATGTTCAACTCCTGCCTCAGCAGGATGCAGCTCCAGGGATCCTCGCGGTAATACTCGGGGATGTACGCAACGCGCGCCGGCGAGGTCCCCCATTCGGCTGCGATCTCCTTGGCCGCGGTCTCCAGTTGAGTCTGGGACCCACCGTCCTCACCGAAAATGAAGATGTTGCGAAAGCCCTGGGTCTTGAGGCTGGTGGCATAGTCCCGAATCACCGCGCGGAATGTCTCTGGGGTGAGTACGATGGAGCCGGGTGAGGCGCTCGTCTCAGGGTTGCCTTTATGGACGGAAATGACCGGCGCAACCAGCGTGTTGCCCAGTCGCCGGGCGATCGATTCACCCGTTGCCCGCAATGCCAGGTTGTGCTTGTCGGTCGACGTAAGATCCGAGGCCTGCTGCCCGGTCGAGAGACCTGGAGTCGGACTTCGGGCCAGCCTCGGAGTGACGAACGCCACGGCTACCGCCACCGCTACCCCCATCATGATAGCCAGCGCCCCCCGACCAGGCAGCGGACGCTGTGAATCGGGAACCACCGACGCCTCAAGACGGACGTGGTCCTCGGCCCTGGACAGGGCCCGTGCCCACGCCTCCGGGTCAGATTCATGGCCTGGGTCACGCTGCTTCACCCGAAGAACCCCCGAGGCAGTTTGGTTTAGCCCGCTCAAAGTATTGAAAAATGCCGCATTGCGCGCCACCGGATGGGGGGCGCACTCAACGGGAGGTACAAGAAAGGGGCGGCGGAAGATCAGAGGACGCGTTGCAGGCGTTCGGCTCTCAACCCACCGAGTCGAGCATGCGATGCAAGGCGCCGAATAAGGTCAGGCTCTCGCGCAGGCGAGTGGGGACGGATGAGGGTCGGTGGTCGGCGCTATGTGCGAACAGGCCGGTCACTGTGACATTGGCCGCGAGGTCGTCGGGCAGACCGTGCTTGAAACGGAGGCTCTCCGTATAAGGTACGAGCCGGTCGCCACGTCCGTGAAAGAGATGGATGGGAACGCGCATCCGATGGAGCTCAGAGGCGGGATCGAGCAGCGGCTCGCTCCGGCGGCACGCACCCGCCAAATCGATCGCCATCCTCTCGCTCTTTTCCCCTCCGGTCACGGGTGATGCGGCCACCGGGGCGAACAAGTCGAAGAGCGCCTGCCGGCGCGGCACCAGGCAGGAGCGGAGCTCACGCTTGAGCGCGTCATGGCACGGATCCCACGCGGGTAGTCGCTGTTCGGTCGAAGCCAACGCCAGGCGACGCAAGGCAGCGGCCACATCCGCGGCGTCCTCGCATCCGGGCATCTCGGTCAAGTAGTTGCTCGCCAACACCCAGCGCCCGTACGGGTCTGGGTCGATGCGGCGAGTTACCCCCTGCCACTCGTGCAGTCCGGAAAGCTGGTAGCGCAGAGTCCGCTCGATATCGCAGTAGCCGCCGAATGAGACCACAGCGGCGATGCGTTCGCCCAACTCCTCATGGTTGGCCGCGATCGCAGCCTGAGGAGCGCCGAAGGAAAAGCCGATCAGCCCGAACTTGCCGGCGCGGACGTCAGAGCGGGCATCGAGCGCGTGCACGGCCGCCCGGACTGTCGGCACCGCGACGCGCGGCGCAAGCCTGAGATCGCGCCACTCCGGGATCTCGGGAACGATTACACCGGCGCCACTCGCAGCCAGGGCGTGCGCGAAGCGCGCGAGCTGCGGATGGAAGCGGCCCATGCGAGTGACGCCCCCCAGCACAATCCAGCCGGGCAGCGCCCCGCGGTCTGTCGTGGGCGAAATGAAGGTCGCGGGAAGGCTCGTCCCATCCCGTTCGATCTCGATTTCGTGGAGCGACACCGCCGAGCCGTTCTTCCAGCTCCGGGCATAGCGCACCGTCCGCATCGCGCTGCGTAGCATCCTTAAGACTACGCAGGTCCACTGATATGGGAAGTCCCAGCCACTGTCGCCGCCGCGAAGGTGTGTCCCTGTTTCTCAGCGCTCGCGATCCTACGTGCCGTGGAAGGCAGCTGGCTTGCCACGTGGCTCCGGCTCCAGATCCGGTTGGCTCGAGTCCGTGAAGACTTCGTGCAACTCGAGTTTGTTCGGCTGCATGAACGCTTGTTCGGGAAGTGTGCCGGACCGCGCATGCCCTTTGACGAACTCGTCCGACGTTTCCCATGCATCGAATGCGGCCCGGGATTCCCAGAGCGTCAAGACGATGTAAGGGTCTCCGGGGTTGACCGGGCGCAGCACCCTGTTCCAGACAAACCCGGGCATCCCGTCCACCAGCCCCGCTCGTGTCCGGAAGCGCTGCTCGAACTGGTCAGCGTATTCCGGCGTTACATAGATCCGGTTCATAGCGGTGATCATTCTCGGCTGCTCTCGATGGGGTTTGTGCTCAGTCTGAGGTCGACGATCAGGTGGAAGGTAGTCTGCCAATCGGCTAGACCGGCACCTGCACCCCAAATCGTCCCGGCGTCGGCACAGTGGAAGCTGGCGCCCAGCACGAGAATCGGCTGCCCGATGCGGCCGCCGGTTTCTCGCTGCCCCTAGTTCACCGTCACGGTCAGTGTGCCGCTGGGCTGAGTGATGAAGCCCGGTATGCTCGATGTCACCGTCGACGATCCCGTCCCTACCGGATCGAACGCCACCCCACCTGCCGCGACAGACGTCGGGCTGTTGAACTGCCCGGGCAGGATCTGCACGGTCACGCTGCCGCCCGACGCGCCCGACGTATAGACCACGCCCGCGCCGACGTTGCTGCTGCTGATCGTCACCGTCAGCGTGCTGCCACCAGCACGCACGGCCGCTCACGCTGTTGCCTGAAGGGGTGCCGATTCTCGCATAGAACGCGTCGTCGGGAGAGAGCGTCGTCGTGCTCGCTCCCAGCCCGGTGAGCACCACCCCCGGCTGCACCACCGTGATCGTGGCCGACCCGTCCGTGAAGCCCGGCGCGCTCATCGTCACCGTCACCGTACCCGTGGCGCCCTCCACGCCCTGCACGTAGAAGGGGACGGACGTGGAGCCGTTGGCCACGACCACGTCGATGAAGTCCGTGCCCGCCGTCGAAGCGTTCGGCGACACCTGCATCACGGCCGGGTTCGAGCTGGTCACACGAACCGTGACGCCTCCGTGCTGGCTCGCACCCAAGCTCGCCCCGGAATTGCGCTGGAGACCTGCACCCACCGTGGTATTGCTTGCCGTGATCAGTCACCCCATCCAGCGCTGCCGCAACCACAAGCTCCGCAACGTGCTGGGTCATCTGCCGAAGGATCAGCATCCTCAGGTGAAGGCGGCGTTCCGGGCGGCGATGAAGCTGGACGCGAAGCAGGGCGAGCAGAAGCTCGAGCAGCTCGCCCGATGGCTCGAGCGCGACCACCCCTCGGCCTCGGCCAGCCTACGCGAAGGCCTCAGCGAGATGTTCACGATCAACCGGCTCGGCCTCCCGCCGCGGCTGAGGAAGTGCAGTCATCAAGGAGCTAGAGCAAATGGAAGCGATAGCGAAGCTAACAGAGGGGGAAGCAGAGGTGTTTGAGTTATACCGAGGTTGGGTCAATAGGTGTGTAAACGTATCAGGCGGCATTCTTCCGCTGTTGGGTTGAGACGGGCTTTCCGTCTTCGAACTTCCTTCCTTCAAACACGTCCTTGAGGAGGTGAGGAGCGTCGAGCCTTCGGAAGCGCTTCTCGGCCACCAAGAGCGACTTCCAGATCAGCGCCGTAGCGCTCTCGACCCGCTTGAATCGCTTCGCCGCCGTCGTCCTGAGCCGTACCGCAGCGAACGGGCTCTCGACCACGTTCGTCGTGCGTAGATGCTTCCAGTGATCCTCGGGGAAGTCGTAGAACGCCACCATCCGCTCCCAGTCGTCCTCGAGTACGTCCACCGCCTTCGGATACCACGGCCTGTAGCGCCTGGCGAACACTTCGCGGGCCTTCACAGCCTCGGACCGGCTCGGTGCGTAGACCACGGCCCTGAGAAGATCCTTCGCCTCGCTCTGCTCCCGCTGCGGCAGCCGGTCCAGCACGTTCCTCATCTTGTGGTTCCAGCACCGTTGCTCGCCCGCCTCAGGCCATACCTGCCGTACTGCGCCCCAGATCGCCGCGTTACCGTCCGCCATCAGAAGCCGGGGCGCCTCGATGCCGCGTGCCTTCAGATCCCGCAACACCTCCGACCAGGACTCGACCGACTCTCGGTAGCCCGATCTCAGGGCCAACACTTCCTTCGTCCCGTCTCGCATCGCGCCCAGAACCACCAGCAGTGCTGCCTTGTCCCGCTCGAGCCCCGCCTTCACGTAGATCCCGTCCGCCCAGACGTAGACGACCTCACGGTCGGCCAGCGAGCGCTTCGACCATTCCTCGAATTCCGCCGTCCATCCCGCCCGCAGCCGCCGAATCGAAGACTTCGACAACGGGGCCCCCTCGCCCAGCAGGCCCCGCATCGCCAGCTCGAAGTCTCCCTCCGCCAGCCCGTGCAGATACAGCTCCGGAAGCAGAGCACCCAGCTCCTTCGTCCGTCGTGCGAACAACGGCAACACCCGACTCTCGAACCGCTCCTCGACGCCCCGAACCCGAGGGCGTCGGAGCATGATCGTGCCCGAGCTCATCGCCAACCGCCTCGGCTTGCCATATCCGTTGCGGTAGCCCTCGGCCGAGTCCACCGTACTCCTGCGCTCTGACTTCTCCCGGCCTAACAACTCCGTGACTTCCTCCTCCATGATCTGTTGGATGAACTCCTGCGCCTTCTCCCTAACCATCCCCTCGAGCGTCTCCCACATCGGCCTGCTGGACGCACCCTGGGGTCCCGCGATATCCTCTCTCATGAGGCGACGTTCCTTTCCCCGGGCTGTCACCCGGGCTCGCTGGTTTAAATCTCAGCGGAAAGGTACGTCGCCTCTCTTTTTACACACCTTTTGATCCTACCTCTACGAGCAGCAAAAGCGTTGCAACCCGTGTTCCTCTGACCCATGACCTCCGCCTCTTCAAACCCATTGTTCCTCCCCTCTCAGACTGCACCGTTCCAACCACACCCCCCTTTATCGCGCGTCCCAGACGCTCGGTGCCTAGCCATTGTAGGGGAGCCATGCGCTAGGCGCATGCGGTTCCGCAGAGTTGGGGCTGGCGGAGGGGTACGCGCGGGCGCGTGAGAGGACAAGGGGGCGGCGCGGGGAGGATCAGAGACCGGAAGGATCCAACCCAACACCAATATCTCCCATGATCGCCACCAGCGCCCCAAGGAGCCCCGTCACCAGCAGGAGCGTCTTGCCTGGGTCGCCCTCGCGCTTCCACAACTCCAAGTTGCCGCGTAGAGCCAATCGAGTAGTGGTCTGATTCAGTTGGTCATCGAGGGCGATATTGGCTTGCCTGGCTCGCGACACCACTACGGTGATCGTGTCCGCATTGCGCGCGATCAGTTGGCCTTCCAGCGCTGCGATGTTGTTCAGCAGCAGCGAATCTCCAGCTGTTGTCTGAAAAACGAGGCTTCTCGGCTCAAGGAATCGAAGGCGGACCTGGGAGCCAGGAGTAATCGCGTCCGTAGGCCCGACCTGATAGCTCGTACATGCTGACAGCGTAACGAGCGCTAGGAGCGAGTGTACACGGCGCGGTCGACGGGGGTAGGTGTGTCCGATCATCGTGTCCTCCACCGGAAGGACCAGGCGAGATCACTCTACTCAGCCGCTACACTGGAGCATGATTCCCACAAAGGGGGGGCTTCAGCAGGACCTAGTTCGGCACCAGCCGCTTCAGTTCCTCGAAGAAACTAGCCGTCCAGCGATGCGACTAGGCCTAATCCTGCTCGCGCGGGAAATGGGCTTTAGAAGCCGATGCCCAGCGTCACCGTCAGCGTCGGCACCACCTGGCTCTCGCGCTCTTCACCTCCGCCTATGAAGAACGTCGGCACCTGGGCTCGCACGTCGATCTGTTCGCTGATCCGATGCCCGATTCCAGCGTTCAAGATGAGTCCACCAACGGTGCCCTCTTCCTCCTGGTAGCTGCCGCCACCTGGTAGGGAGGAGCCCAACGACGTGTCGGTCGGGCTCTCCTCACGCCAAGTGACTGAGAAGCCACCAACGCCCACCCCAGCCACGAAATAAGGGCCGCCCGTCCCCATGTCGTGTCGGAATAAGTAGTTTGCGACCGCCGCGCCCACGACAACGTCCGTCTCCTCGTGATAGTCGTTGAATCCGTTGTTGGAGTCCTCCTCGAACTTCCCACCGAATACACCTAACCCAAGCTCCAAGGAGTTGACACCCTGAAAGAGTGTGTAGTCGATCTGCCCACCGAAAGCGACTCCGCCGGAGATATCAGCACCGGCTCCGAAACGCACCCCTGCGTGTCCCGAGCTTTGCGCGTGCACGGGGGCCGATGAGAACAAACAACTGAAGGTCAGAAGTAGCGTCACGCGAAGAAGCCCAGTCATCTCGTCCCCCCCTCTCTCCGATGGCTTAGTTACTTCCACTCACGCAGGCTTGCGGGGCTCCGAACACCGTTTTCGAGTGGACATCCTACTAAGTATCTCCGCTGGAGCATCATTCCCACGAACGGGGGCTTCCGCAGCGACTAGTTCGGCACCAGCCGCTTCAGTTCCTCGAAGAAGTTCTGGACGAGGATGAATCGAGACGAAGCAGCCTCCTCCAGAGCGTCCTCTTGGAAAACTCGACGGAGGGGCTCCCTCGTTCGTACCCGTCAGCGCATACGGACGAGGATGGCCCCAGCCACGTAGCCGGTCCCGAATCGTGTTGTGGCGTCGGAAGCTCTCATGTACTCGATACTATCGACCCCGTCGGCATCGAGGCTCCGCAGGTCGTTGATATCTCCATACGGGACTCCGTTAAGCACGACTTGGGCAAAATCCGTGCCCGTGGGGGCACTCCGGCTGGCCCTCAACCACTGAGGGCGAGTGCGCTCGATGATCTGGTAGACGCTCAGACCCTCGGGGTCCGCCTCACGAAGTAGCTCGCTGGTGATCAGATTGGAGTTCCCGCCCCCGCTGGCGGTCGCCGCCCCGCCGCAGCCGGCCAGGACGAGAACGAGGAGAAGAGACCAGAGTTGGAAGCGCATTGGTCCTCCATCGGTTGAAGGCTGCCGATCCTCCCTGGGGGCCACATCCCGGCGCTCAGGGTGCTCGGGTCCGACACCACACTCCCCCGCCCTCGCCGAGTTGGCGCTCGACGCGGTAGCGGCCCTGGAGGGCCGTGTTCAGGCGTTCAGGCACATCGCTCATGCAGGCTCCTTTAGGAGTCCTTACCCATGCAGCGATCTATGACTATTGGGGGAGTGGCTACTGATGTGGGGCTGGATGTTCGGGATGGCAAGGCCAGGTAGGCCAACCCTGGCTAACGTCGGTCAGCAAAAGCTCACCAACGTCAGTGTGCTAGTTGGTGTGCTAGTACGAACCCCCGAAGCCCGTGGAAACGGCGGTGAGCCGTACCCGGACTCCGGGGGTTTTCTCGCAGTCTTACGCGGATTCAGTGAAAAAGCGGCTTCCCTGTATGGGCTTGGGAAGCTGATGCTCTACCAACTGAGCTACGCCCGCGTGGAGCTCAATCTACCCGCGCCAAGGCCCGAATCCAAGCGGATACGCGGGCGTTTGGCAGCCCGAAAAGACGCGGGGGATCGGCCACCTCAGACCGATCCCCCGCCCTTCCCGCCCGGCTGGTCCGGGACGGACCCTACCTATTGGATCGTGTAGCCGTAGCCGTCCACCTGCTGGTCAGAGCTCAGCGAGACCTGTAACGGGGTGCGTGACTCCGCTGCTCCCAGCGTGACCCGAGCGCTCTGCGTACCGACCGCGTTACCCCGGACATCGTAGAACGTGAAGTTCAGCGTCACGGGGGTACCCGGAGCACCATTGAGGTTCTGCACGTCACCGGTCACGTTAGCGCCGCCGCTCGGGTTACGGCTCATCTGCAGGTCGGCGACGTTGAAGGCCAGCGCCTCCATCGTCTCGATGAGCTCCGTCGTGCGCTGCTCGTCGCCGCTCCGGTTCACCGCAGCCGTGAGGATGACGTGGCCGATGCGGCTGTTGGGATCGAGAGCGATCCAGCGTTCAGCCACGGCCTTCAGCTGTTCCAGGGCCGCGGGCGTGACCATTGTGGAGTCGCGCTGGTGCTGGAGCTGGATGGAGCGCGTCAACATCTCGATCGCATCGCGGTCCCTGGGCGCGGCCTCGGCCCCTCGCTCGAAGGCGCGCTGGGCATCAGCGTAGCGCTGCATGTTGTAGTAGCCGACGCCGACCATATACATGTCGGAGGGTTTCAGGTCGCTCCGCTGCAGGAGGCGGCCGTAGACGGCCGCTGCCGAGTCCGGTTGATCGGTCTGGGCGTAGATCCCCGCCAGGTTGGTTAGGTAGACGAGGTTGTCCGGATTCGCCATTACCAGGGAGCGTAACTCCCCTGCGGCCTCGTCGAACCGCTCGGCACTGATGTACGCTTGCGCGATCGTCACCGGGATCTCGGCCTGGGTAACCCGCCAGTCGGCGGCCAGCGCCGAGTCGGCCTGCGGTGCGCGCGCGTCGATCAGCGAATCCGCCTGCTTGAGAAGCGTGACTGCCCGGTCCGGCTGGCTCTCTTGCACGTAGATCTGCCCCAACACGATCATGATCTCGGGTCGGTCGCTATAGATCGCATGGGCGCCCTCGAGGATCTCCGCGGCGCCCAGATAGTCGACGGCGTCAAGCATGGGCTGGGCGCGCTGGTACTGGTCGATCCATGCGGCCTCGCGAATGGCTTCGGTCTCCTCGCCGTGGTAGGCCGGACGGAGCTCTTCCGCCGTGTCGAGCATCACGTCCGCCTCCATCGCGCGATTCAGGCCGAGCAGCGCCTGGCCCGCGAGCTTATAGGCGAGCGGATTGGTGGAGTCAGCCGCGATCGCCGCGTTCGCGGCGCTGAGCGCGGTCTCGTACTGGGGCGCAGCCTCTTCGGGGCCCGTCACCAAGGCGAGGTTGAGGGCTCGCTCTGCATCGCGCGTCTCCGCGGTCTCGCGCGGCCGCATGCCGTCGGGACCGGCGCCACCCCCACCTGCGGAGGCGCAGCCAGCGGCCGTGACGGCCAGCACGCTGGCCAGCATGAATCCGAGACGGAATCTCATCCGGAAATCCTCCTTCAGGTTCCTGAACATTTCGGGGGTCGGTCACGATACGTCCGGGCCCCGCCGCGATTACAGCGTGGAGCTTGAAAAGCTAGCCAATCCGGCGGGTTCTCGTCAAACCTCGCGGCTGCCATGTCATGATCCCATTTCTCCGCTACCGGAGCACGGCATCGAGGCGCGCGAGCACCTCGGTGCGTCCCAGCGCGGCGAGCACCAGCCCCAGGTCGGGCCCGCTGGTCGTAGCGGTGAGCGCGCGGCGCACGGGGTGGAAGAGCCGAGGTCCGGACGCGCCGGCCTCCTTGCCGGCCGCCCTCACGGCATCGCCGAGCGGCCCCGCCTCCCAGATCTCCTCGGCCGCGAGGCAGGCACGCACCGAGGCCAGCACCGCTGAGGCAGCGGGGTCCTTGCGCAGCTCCGCCAGGGTGGCCTCGAGCGCCGCCTTCGAGGGATGGATCAGCCGCAGGTGCTCTTCGATCTCGCCGTAGCGCTGGAGTCGGGAGCGGAGCGCCGCGACGGTCTCCGGCCCCGCGGTGTCCGGAACGCCCGCGTCCTCGAGCCAGGGGCGCAGGGCTGCCACCAGCGCGTCCAGCGGCATCGCGGCGATGTGCTGGCCCGACATCCACCGCAGTTTCTCGGGGTCGAGCACCGTGTCGGCGGCTCCGACCCGTTCGAGAGAAATCCGCTCGACCAACTCGTCCGAGGTGAGGACGTCGCGGCCGTCGGGGGACGACCACCCCAGGAGCGAAAGATAGTTGAGGACGGCTGCGGGGTTGTACCCCTCGCGGCGAAGGTCCTCGAGCGATTCGGCTCCCCGGCGCTTCGAAAGGGGGGCTCCATCCGGGCCGAGCACGGTCGGCAGGTGCGCGAAGGCGGGGCGCCCCCTTTCCAGGGCGTCGAACAGGAGCGCCTGCTTGTGCGTATTCGATAGGTGCCCGGCCCCGCGGATCACGTGCGTGATGGCCATGCCGATGTCGTCCACCACGACAGCGAGGTTGTAGGTGGCGCGCCCGTCAGCTCGCATCAGCACGAAGTCGTCCAGGTCGGTGATCGGAAACGTGACGGTTCCCCGAACCGCGTCGTCCACGCTCACGACGTCGGCCCCGGTCAGACGAAGGCGGACGACCGAGGGGTGACCCGATTCTGCGAGCTCTCGGCGGCGGTCGGGTGAAAGCTCGCGGCACGTCCCCGGATAGTGCAGCACTTCCCCATGAGTCGTAGTGGTCCGGTAGCGGGCCAGCGCCTCCGGAGAGCACCAGCACGGGTATGCCCGACCGCGAGCGACCAGCTGCTGGACCGCGGCGCGGTGGAGGGGGGCCCGCTCGCTCTGGCGGTAGGGCGGATGGGGTCCGCCCATGTCGGGTCCCTCGTCCCAGTCGAGCCCCAGCCAGCGGAGGTCGTCCAGGATCGCAGCCTCGGCCCCTGAGGCCGTGCGCCCGGGGTCGGTATCCTCGATCCGGACGACGAAGTGGCCCCCATGGCGGCGCGCGAAGAGCCAGTTGAAGGTCGCGATGCGAGCGTTCCCCAGATGGAGTCGCCCTGTGGGGCTGGGCGCGAACCTGACCCGCACGCTCACGCGCTCAGCGCCCTAGGTAGGTGAGGATCCGGCTCGCCAGAATGCGCGAGAACCCTGGCACGCGGGCGATTTCCTCCGCGCTGGCCTCGCGGAGCGCCTTCACCGATCCGAAACGGCTGAGCAACGCCCGCTGCCGGCTGGGGCCGACCCCGGGGATGTCTCCGATGTCGCTCCGGATGGTGCGTCGGCTGCGGAGCTTGCGGTTGTACCGGATCGCGAATCGGTGGGCCTCGTTGCGAATTCTCTGGAGGAGTTGTAGCGCGCGCTCCCTGCGGTCCAGGCGGATCGGATCGGAGAGACCTGGCATGAATACCTCTTCTTCCCGCTTGGCGAGTGCCGCCACGGCCACGTTGCTGATCCCGAGAGTCCGGAGGACCTCGCTCGCGGCCGAGAGTTGCCCCTTACCGCCGTCGATCAGCACCAGATCAGGGAGCGGCTTCTCCTCGCGGGTGCGACGGCGGAACCACCGACCCACCACCTCGGCCATGCTTCGGAAGTCGTCGTTTCCCCAGTCACCTCGGATGCGCATGTTGCGATAGTCGGACCTGCGTGGCTCCGCGTTCTCGAACACGACGGCGCTTGCCACCGTATCTGTGCCGTGCGTGTGGGAAACGTCGAAGCAGACCATCAGTCGCGGCACGACCTTGAGGTCGAGGCGGTCCTGAAGCTCGTAGAGCGCCTCGTCGGCACGCTCGGCGTCGGAGAGCACCGTCACCCGATCCTCGAGCGCGTGGCGCGCGTTCTGATCGGCCAGCTCGACGAGGCGCCGCTTCTCGCCCCGTCTGGGCACTCGGATGACGACGCGCTTGCCGACCCTCGCGGTGAGGGCCTCCCCCAGCAGAGCTCTGTCCTCGAAGTCGGACGGAAAGAGTATCTCGCGGGGGAGCTCGCGCATCCCCAGTTCGCCACGTCCGAGGTAGTACTGCGCTGCGAAGCTCGCGAGCAGGGCCGTGTCGGCATCCTCGATGATGTCGTGGAAGCGGACGGTGTCACGCCCCAGGAGCCGGCCGCCCCGGACCTTGAGTGCCACTGCAGTCGCGAGCGTGCCGTCACGCGCGAATCCGATTACGTCGTGGTCTCCGCCCCCCACCTTCTGAACGCGTTGCTCGCGGGCCAGCCCGTCCAGCCCTTCGACGACGTCTCTGAGCTGAGCCGCACGCTCGAAGTCGAGCCGATCGGCTGCATCGCGCATCCGACCGTCGACTTCGGCACGCACGGCCTCGGTTTCGCCCTCCAGCACGCGCAGGATCTCGTCGACCATCACGCGGTACTCGGCCTGGCTCTGGAGCCCCACACACGGCGCCTGGCAGCGACCGATGTGGTAGTCGAGACAGGGACGCGCGGGCGCCTCGTCGGGTAGATCGTAGCGGCAGGAGCGGACCGTGTAGAGGCGCTTCACGACCTCGAGCGCCCGGCGCATGCTGCCGACCCGGGTGTAGGGTCCGAAGTAGCGCGCACCGTCATTCACTACACGGCGGGTCACCCACACCCGCGGGAAGCGCTCCTGAACCGTCACTTTGATGTAGGGATAACGTTTGTCGTCGCGCAGCTGGACGTTGAAGCGCGGCCGGTGCTCCTTGATCAGGTTGGCTTCGAGGATCAGCGCCTCCGCCTCCGTGCCCACCACGATCGTTTCTAGCGAGCCGACACGACGTACCAGCTCCTCCGTCTTCACCCCGACCCCGGCGTCCGCTCGGAAATAGCTGCGCACCCGCGCACGCAGCGACTTGGCCTTCCCGACGTAGAGGGTCTCCCCGTCCGTGGAGCGGAACAGGTAGACCCCGGCCCGGGTCGGCAGCGCCTCGATCTGGTCGTGGAGCGTGGGTGCCTTCATGTGAGAAAGGGCCCCACTCCCGGGGGCCCCGCACGCCGCTGGCGGCCTACTTCCGAAGGATTCTGGAGAGCGGGACGCCCACCCCGAGGGCGGACGCGACCGCAAAATATGATACCCCGAACACAAGCGCCGTTCCCGCGGCTGCGAGCGGCCAAACGAACGTGGACTCCGGGTGCAGAAGGCCGGGCAGAAGACCGGATCGGGCAGGCACGGCGGATCCCAGGACCGTCTTCGCGGTGACCCCGAGCAGCATCGCGACGAGCCCGGCGGCGGCGATACGCCACGTGCGCCCCGCCGCAGGTCGGTGGGGTCCGAGGACCGCTTCCAGTCGCCGGTGCAGCAGGAAGTTTTCGGTCCACGCCCCCACGCTCGCGCCGAGCGCCAGGCCGGTTGCGCCCAGCCTGAGTCCGCCGAAGCCGAGCCGGTCGAGCGGGAACATGAGCGCCACCCCGAGCCCCGCGGAAACGGCGACGCGAAGATACGCGATGCGCGCCGGCGTCCGGGTGTCGCGGAGCGCGTAGAACGTCGAGGAAAGAACTCGGGAGCCGGACGAGGCGGTGATGCCCAGCGCATAAGCGGCCAGCACCACATACACGGCTGCGGTATCGACGCGTCCGAAGTCGCCGCGCTCGAGCAAGCCGGCTACGAAGACGTCTCCGAGCGTCAGGTAGGCGAAGGTCGTGGGAATCAGCAGGAACGCGATGCGCTCGAGTGCGCGCCGCACCCTTTCTCTCGCCCCGTCCACATCGTCCCCTCTCCCGCGAGACAGCTCGGGGAGTTCCGAAGCGGCGATCGACATCCCGAAGAGCGAGATGGGAAGCACGTACAGGGTCTGTGCGTAGCGGAGCATGGAGACGGCCCCCTCCACCAGGAGTCCCGCGAGAATGAAGTCGAGCAGACCTGAAAGGTTGACGACACCGCGGGCCGTCACGACGGGCACGAAGCTCCGAATAGCCTCCCCGACACCGGTCACTCTGCGGCTGAGCGACAGCCTGAAATGGCGGAGCACCGGCAGCGTCCACGGCAGCATGATGGCGAGTTGGAGCGCGCTGCCCGCGAGCGCTCCTACCGCGAGCGCCACCATCAGGTCTGCGTCTCGGCCTTGGGCCTCCCACGCCAGCCCGGTGCCGAACGCGAGCAGCACGGAGATCATCGCCAGGTTCCACAGTACCGGCGCGACGTAGCTCACGAAGAAACGGCGGTGACTGTTCAGGATGCCCAGCGCCCAGGCCGACACGGCCAGCACGGCGGTCATCGGAAACAGGATTCGGACGAGCAGTATCGTGAGCTGCTGCTTGTCGGGTGACCAGAGAGGGTAGAAGAGATGGATCAGGAGGGGGGCGACCAGGACCCCGAGCAGAGCTGCGCCGAACGCCACGACGCCGAGGATGCCGAGGACGGCTCCCGCGAAGCGACCCGCGTCCTCCTCGCGACGCTCTTCGAGGAAGCGCGCATAGACCGGGACGAAGGAGGCGGAGAGGGTTCCTTCCCCGAGCAGGTTCTGGATGACGTTGGGGGTGCGGAGGGCCGCCCCCCACGCGTCGGCAACCGCGGAGTTGCCGAAGTAGAACGAAAACACCATCTCGCGAACGAGGCCGGCGATTCGGCTGAAAAAGATGCCCGCGCCGACCAGCCAGGCCGCGCGGGCGCCATGACCCCGACCCGGGACGGGGTCAAGCTCAGTCGGTTCGCTCACCTTCGCGCAGGGCGGGTCGCTGCTCCCGTGACTCGAGCAGCTGGTGGAGGAACTGCCCCTCCTCGTCGAGCCTCCTCACCTCCGCGGTGAGCCGCTCCACCTCGCCCTCGAGGGAGGCCAATCGATCGGCCAGCAGGTCCCCGGCCGCGCCGAACTCGCGTCGCTCCAGGCGCGCGGCCAGAGCCCGGCCCAGCTGGGAGTCCAGCACAATCGCGAGAAGGGGGATGAGCAGGACCAGCACGAAGATCAGCTGCCAGAGCATGGGCCAAGTTTACCGCGGGCCCGGGGGGGGCGCCAAGGAGTCGGCGGGAATGCGCGCGGGCATGCTTCGGGCGAAACGGTCGAGTAGGCCGTCCAGCAGCTCGGTGCCGTAACGGGCCAGGTAATAGAACGGGCTCAGCACCCGCTCCTGCGGGGCGCCGCCCGGGTACAAGTGCCGAGCTGCCTTCTCCAGCTGCTGGATCCCTGTCTCACCCTGCCGCTTTATCGCCTGGAGGATCTTCCGCTCGGTATCGCCCAGCGCGTCCAGCGCTACGCTGCGCGTGTGCTGGATCGGGCCCTCGAGGGTGGGGTCCACGGGTCGTGCGGCCTCGATCAACTCGGAGCTGCCTCGCTCGAGTGCGGCTCGCAGCTCTCTCAGCGCGCGCGCTACTCCCTCCGGCACGTCCCCCCGAGCCAGGTCTCCCGCGAGCTCGTGGACGGGGCGGGCCAGCGCAGCCGGCTCCAGCGAGAACTTCTCGAGCACTCTCGCGATCTTGCCCTCGATGAGCGTGACCGAAAAGCGGGGGAAGACGAGGGGTTGGTCCACTCCATGGCTCTCGAACAAGGGAGCGAGCTGGGCCAGATAGGCGGTCTCGCCGGGCCCGGCCACGTAGCCGAGCGTGGGCAGCACGGCGGCCTCGACCACCGGGCGGAGGAGAACGTTCGGGCTGACGGTGTCGGGCTGCTCTCGGAGGCGCGCCACCAAGTCCTCCGGCGTGAGCCGGGTGCCACTGTGGCGAAGACGGAACGCTCCGTCCTGTCGGTAAAGTCGCTCCCGGCCGGCCGGGCCCTCGACGAACAGGTTCACGCCGTCGGCCAGGATCGGGACTTGGGGACGCCAGCCGCTCGCTTCCAGCTCGGAGGCACGTCGCGTAAGGCCGCGCTCGTCTCTCTCAGCTTTTCGGGCCGCGGCCTCCAGCAGCGGGACCGAGGCCTGCTTGAGTGCAGGGTCGGCGGCGCCCACGAACGCGAGCCCCTGTTCACCGAGCAGTGCAGCGAGGGTGTGGCGGACCCCGGCGTCGAGAGTGGTTCCGGCCGGCCAGGCGCGCCGGAGCAGGTTGACGTGAGCGGCCGTAAGGTCTGTAGATGGAAGGAGTTGTGCCACCTTATCCAAGGCGGCTTCGACGTCGTTCCCGAGCGTCAGGCGGTGGAGGGGGAGGTCCCCTGCGCCGGGGGGAGGCGCAAGCCGGATCCGGTGGAGCTCGTTGTCCACGCCCAAGAGATCCACGTGGTCCGCCTCCGCCCAGTCGTGGTCGTCCGACGCCACCCAGAACACCGGGACGACCGGGGCCTCCAGCAGCTCTTCGAGCCAGCGTGCCAGGGCCACCGCGGTGAGCGCCTTGTACAGGGTGTAGCACGGGCCCGCGAACAGCCCCGGCTGTTGCCCAGTGGTCACCAGGAACCCGTGGCCTGCGGCGACCCGGGCGAGCTTCTCCCGGGTCGCCTCGGTGGGGGCGTGGAGGGCGGCCACGGCGCGAGCCCGGGCGGCCTCGTCGAAGCGCTCTGCCACGCTCCGCGCTCGCTCGCGCCAGGTGTCCGCTTCGCGCCAGTCGGCCGCAAACCATCGCAGCCCGTCCGGGGTGCCGTCGGCGTACGCGCGCCCCAGGCCGCTCCACGGCCGCCCGACCAGGATCTCGAGGTTGAGGGCCATCAGGATCCCTTGTGATAGGGTTCGCCGCGGTGGAGCGTGCCGGCGCGGTAGAGTTGCTCGGCCAGGACCAGCCGCGCCAGCTCGTGCGGGAGGGTCATCGGCGACAGGCTGAGTCGCCGCGCCCGGTCGAGGATCCCCTCGCCCAACCCGAACGCCCCCCCGATCACGAACGCGACGTCTCGACCATGCAGCGCGTGCTCATGCAAGAGGGATGCGAATGCGCGCGACGCGACCGGTTCGCCCGCGCGGGTCAGGGCCACCAGTTCGGCGCGCTCCGGTATCCGAGCCAGGATGCGAGCCTGCTCCGCGCGGAGCGCGGCGTCGGCTTCGCCCCCTCCCCCGCCGGCGTCGACCTCGATCGCCTGGAGCTTCCAGTAGCGCGCTGCGCGGAGCTCGTAGTCCCGGACGGCCTCCGCGAGCGAGCCCCGCACCCGGCCTACCGCAACGAGCGTGACCTTCAAGGTCAGCCGATCCGCACGACGGTGTTGCGAAGGAACCGCTCGTTGTCGCGCCAGGGGTGGTCCACGGTGTGGTGGAGCCCGCGGCTTTCCTGCCGCAGACGGGCAGAGCGCACGATCAGTGTGGCGGTTTCGAGCAGATTGCGGAGCTCTGCGGACGGAGCGGTCCAGCGGGTCTGCCGCCAGCGATCCTCGTGGCCTGACCGCAGCTCGGCGAGTTCCTCCTCGGCCCTCCGCAAGCGGTCGTCGCTGCGCACGATGCCCACCCGCTCCCACATGAGGTCACGGACGCGTGTGCGATCGGCGTCGAGCGCCTCCTCCTCGGGCGCAGGCGTATCCCGGCCGGGTCCCGGTTCGGTGCCGGCGCCCGCCACCCATGCGTCGCCGACGGGGAGAGGGGTCTGGACGAGGCTCCGTCGGAGTGCCTGGGCTGCCCGGTGGCTGAAGACGACGGCCTCCAGGAGCGAATTGGATGCGAGCCGGTTTGCGCCGTGGACGCCGGTGCACGCCACCTCGCCGGCCGCGTAGAGACCCGGAAGCGAGGTGGCTCCGTCGCCGTCCGTCAGAACCCCGCCGCATACGTAGTGTGCCGCGGGCACGACGGGTATCCCGTGCGCGAGGGGATCCACGCCGCGCGCACGACAGCCTGCCACCGTGTCGGCGAAACGCCCTTCGAGGTCTGCTTTCGGGATGGCCGACACGTCGAGCAGAACGTGGGCGTCCCCGGTTTCCTTCAGCTCGCGGTCGATAGCGCGGGCGACTACGTCACGCGGAGCGAGCGACGCGAGCGGGTGATGCCGCTCCATGAATGGCTCACCGTCGATCCGACGTAAGACCGCGCCCTCGCCGCGCAGCGCCTCCGAGATCAGGAAGGCGGGATCCTCGCTCGGGTGGAGGGCGGTCGGGTGGAACTGGATGAACTCCATGTTCGCCATGCGCGCGCCGGCCCGGTACGCCATCGCGATCCCGTCCCCAGTGGCGATCGAGGGGTTGGTCGTGTGTCGGTAGACCTGACCGCAGCCCCCCGACGCCAGAAGCGTGGCGCGCGCTTGGGCACGCACCAGTCGCTCGCGCCTGTGGTCGAGGGCCACCACACCACAGCAGACCGGGTGGTCCGTCCCCGGGCTCTCGGCGAGCAGGAGATCGAGCCCGAGATGGTCCTCGAGCACGCGGATCCGCGGCTGCGCGGCCACCGCGTCGAGCAGGGCGGTCTCGATCGCTCTGCCCGTGCGGTCACCCGCGTGTGCAATCCGCCTTCTCGAATGGCCTCCCTCACGCCCGAGGGCGAGCTTTCCGCCGGCTGCGAGATCGAAGGCTGTTCCCCACTCCACCAGCTCACGCACCCGCTCCGGTCCCTCGCGCACCAGCGTCTCGACTGCCCATCGGTGGCAGAGGCCCGCGCCAGCGACGAGCGTGTCCCGCACGTGGAGCTCGGCCTCGTCGTCGGTTCCGAGCACGGCCGCGATCCCGCCCCTCGCGTAATTGGTGTTCGAGTCGGCGCGCTCCTTCTTGGTGAGCAGCAGGACGTCGCCCTCCTCAGCCATCTTGAGCGCGAAGGAGAGCCCCGCGATCCCGGAGCCGAGCACGACCACGTCGGCCTTCAACTCGGTCATCGCCTCTGCTCCGTTCGCCGGCGGATGGTGGCGGGGCTCCGCTGGCGCAAGTGTTCGGCCGCGCCGCACACCGCAGCCATGAGCGGCTCCCCGCCGGTCTCGATCTCGACCGCCAACACCAGCACGCGCACGTCGGGGAGCGAGCCCCCCAGCTCCGGGAGCTTGACCGCGTCCTTCTCGGTGATCGCGATCGGCCGACCGGCCGCGACTCGACGGATCCGCTCGACGTCGGCCGGCGTGTACTCGTGGTGGTCCGGGAAGTCGAGGAGCTCCACGGTCGCGCCGGTCTCGTCGCGTACCAGGTCGGCAAAGGCATGCGGGACCGCCACGCCGGCCACGGCGAGCAGGTCGCCGCGCGGTCGTTCGGCCGACCTCCCAAACACGTCCTGCCAGCCGCTCGGCACGAGTCGCACGCGCGCGATCCGGACCCCGGGTGCCGTTCGTCGCACGGCGGCCTCCAGACGCTCGGCGTCGCTTGCCGACGCGGTGCGCCGGGTCACGAGCACCCAGTCCGCCCTCGCGAGGGCACTCGCGGGCTCGCGGTACGGTCCACGTGGAAGCAGGGGGCCCGGGAAAGGCTGCTCGGCCGCCACCAGCACCAGCTCCAGCGCGCGCGTTAGGCGCCTGTGCTGGAAGCCGTCGTCCAGGACGACCACGTCCGCCCCCGCGGCGGGCGGCAGCGAAAACGGCCCGCAGCCGATCGGGATCGACCATGACGCGGCCCCGCCCGCCCCAGCTGGTGTGAAGCAGTGCCTCGTCGCGGCCGTGGCCGCGCAGCGCCACCGCGGGTTGGTGACCGGCCCGCGTGAGGGTGCGAACCACCCAGCCGACCAGCGGGGTCTTGCCGGTTCCGCCCACGGTGAGGTTGCCGACCGAGATCACGGGGACCGGAGCGTCCCGCGTCGTGAACAGTCCGTGCTCGTAGGCGGCGCTGCGAGTGGCCACGGCGGCGCGGAAGACGAGCTCGAGCGGGAGCGCTGCGACCGCGAACACCCGTCCCGCGGATCCTGTCTCGCCACTCCACAGGCGGCGGGCGGCCGCCTCGACCGACCGATTCAACGCACGTGCTCCCGACCCGGCCGTCGGCCGTTTGCCAACGGTACTGCGCAGCGGTCCGTGAGCTCGTTCAACTCGCGCTCCAGGTCCCGCGCGATCACCTCGCGTTCCGTCCCGCGCCCGATCCGTCGGGGCTCCCCGTACGCGATGCGGACGATCGAGAGCGGCCGAGGTACCATGAACCGGTCCCACGAGTCGAAGTGCCACGCGGAGCTGGCGCCCACCGCGACGGGCACGACCGGCAACCCGGTGGCCTGAGCAGCGAGCAGCGCGCCCGGCTTGAAGGACCGCGCCGGACCGCGCGGCCCGTCTACGGTAAGGGCCACGTCGTGGCCTGCGCGTGCCGCCCGGATCAGCCCCTTGAGCCCACGGATCCCACCTCGGGTGCTCGACCCCCGAATGGTTCCGAAGCCGCAGCGCTCGATCACGCGGGTGATGTACTCGCCGTCGGTGTGCTCGCTCACCAGGACCACCAGCCCCGTTTCGCGGTGCCGGTGCACCAAGGGGAGCAGCTGGCCGTGCCAGAACACGAAGATCACCGGGGTCCCCTCCTGGCGAAAGCCGAGGACGCCCTCCTCTCCCTCGAGCCGGAAGCGCACGGTCGCGAACAGGCCGCCGATCAGTCCGTGCCCCAGCAGTCCCGCTGCCCAGAACCGTGCCTCGCTCACGCCCCATCCCTCCCCCCGAGCATCTCGATCGCCAGGTCCGCCACCCGTTCGGATGCGCCCGGCGTTCCGAGCGCCGCGCGTACGCGAGCGAGGCCGGCTTGCACGCGCGTGCGCTCGGGCCCGGAGCGGTCCAGCAGCGGTAGAAGTGCCGTGGCCAGTCGCCGGGGTTCGGCCGCTCCCTGAAGTAGCTCGGGCACGACCCGTTCCCCTGCTACCAGGTTCGCGAGCGCGACGTGGGGCAAGCGCACGAGCATCCGCGCCAGCGCCCAAGTGACCGGGTGCGTCTTGTAAGCCATCACGAAGGGGGTTCCCGCCAGCGCCGCCTCCAGCGTGCCCGTGCCCGACTTGACCAGTGCGGCGTCGGCGTGGTGGAGCAGGGCCCACGTGTCGTCCGTTACCGGTACGTCGAGGCCCGTCAGCGTGGCGCGGGGGAGAGCCGGTGCGCGTGCGAGCACGGGCTGTACCTCCGGCCTCGTTTCGGCCACCCGCCGGGCGGCGGCGATGAACGGACCGACGTGACGGTCGAGCTCCTGGCGCCGGGACCCCGGCAATAGCGCGAGCAGTGGTCGTGCTGGGTCCACCCCGATCCGACGGGCGAACGGCTCGCGTTCGGTGACCGGCTGCTCCTCCTCGAGCAGGGGGTGCCCGACGAAGGTGACCCGCGCGCCCGCGGCGGCGAGCCGCTCCGGCTCGAAGGGGAGCACTACGGCGACCCGGTCCGCGTCGTGAGCGAGGCGTCGCGCGCGCCGGGGCTTCCAGGCCCACACCTGCGGGGCGATGTAGTAGAGCACCGGCACGCCGCTGCGGTGGGCGTAACGGGCGACCCGCATGTTGAAGCCCGGGTAGTCGATCGGGATCACGAGATCGACGTCTCCGGTGTCGAGCCGGGCACGCACCCGGCGCTCCAACTCCCGGAAGAAGCGGAGGTGCGCGAGGACCTCCACGAAGCCCATCACGGCGAGCCGATCGAGCCCCTCCATCAACTCGACTCGCTCCCCGGCCATGCAGGGGCCACCGAGACCGACCAGGCGTACGCCTGGGATGCGACGGCGAAGCGCGCGCGCCACGCCGGCGGCGTGGCGATCCCCCGACGGCTCACCGGCGAGCAGGAGGACGGTCGGGGTAGACGGTGGGCTCATCGGCGGTAGCCGACCACATGTTTGACGCCTGAGGGATCAGCGATCCGGGGACCGCGGGGTGGGCGCGCTCGCGCCGGCGGGTATCCTCGAATCCTCGGCGCTCCGCTGTATGCGGTCCTGGATCGCCAAGATGAGCTCCAGCGCGGCCCTGCCCTCCTCGCCGGAAACCGCCGGAGGCGCCAAGCCCAGCACGGCGTCGCGAAAGCTCTCGAGCTCCCGCCAGAGAGGTTCGGTCTTGTCGCCGACGATCGGAATGCGCTCGACGAGCGCTGCCAGGTCGGGGGTAGCCTCCGTCCACTGTTCCGTCGGCACTCCCTCGAAGGCCGGAAGCCCACCGCGCAGGCGCAGGAACTCCCCCGTACCGTCGGCCAGGTTGAGGCTCAGGTATCCGGAGCGCTGGAAGATGCGGAGCTTCCGCATTCGGTCCACCGAGATCCGACTCGCGGTCAGGTTGGCGACGGTGCCGGACTCGAACACCAGCCGAGCGTTGGCGATGTCGGCGGTCGTCGTCAGCACGGGAACTCCCACCGCCGCGATCTCGCGGACGGGGGCGCTCACCAGGCTCTGCACCAGGTCGACGTCGTGGATCATCAGATCGAGCGCCACCGCGACATCGGTGCTGCGCGGCGAGAAGGGCGCCAAGCGATGGGACTCGACGAAGAGTGGGACGTCGAGGTACGGCGCGGCCGCGGTGACCGCTGCGTTGAAGCGCTCGATGTGACCGACCTGGAGCACCGCGTTGGAGGTGCGCGCCGCCGCGAGGATCCGATCCGCTGCGTCCAGGGTCGGCGCGATCGGCTTCTCGACCAGCACCGCGCGTCCCCGCTCGAGCGCGGCGACCGCGGTGGACTCGTGCGCCGACGTCGGAACCGCCACCACCACCGCATCGGATACATCGAGCAGGCCATCGAGGGTGGTCCGATCGGGGACGCCGAGGCGTGCCGCGGTTTCGGTGGCCCGCTCCGGGCGAGCGTCGTGGACCCCGGCCATCGCGACCCCCGGCAGTTCGGCCAGGATGCGCGCGTGATGGAAACCCAGGCTGCCCACCCCTACCACGCCAATGCGCACCGGCCGGCTAGTGATCACGCGCCCGACCCGAGCTTGCCCAGTACGCCGGGGGCGGACCGGCGGCCTCGGGCAGAGGTCATGCGGTTGTGATGCCCCGCTCGCTGTCGCGGATGAACGCGAGCAGGTGGAGCACCTCGGGAAGCGGCTCGACCTCGGCCTCGGCGCGCGCCAGCCCCTGGGAGACGTTCAGCCCCGACTGGAAGAGCAACCGGTATACGCTCTTGAGCGCGTGCCGCACCTCGTCGGAGAGGCCGCGGCGGTCGAGCCCCACGGAGTTCAACCCGTACAGCTTGGCCGGGCTGCCCGCCACGCGCACGTAGGGCGGGACGTCCTGGGCGAGGCGCGACGCCCCGCCGACGAACGCATGCGCCCCGATGCGCACGAACTGATGGATCGCCGTGAGCCCGCCCACGGTCACCCAGTCCTCGATTACCACGTGTCCAGCCATGTTCACGGCGTTGGACAGGATGACCTGATTGCCGAGCTCGCAGTCGTGGGCCACGTGGGTGTAGGCCATCAGCAAGCAGTCGCTCCCGACCGTGGTACGTCCGGATGCGGCCGTGCCGCGGTTGAGCGTGGCATACTCCCGCACCACCGTGCGGTCGCCCACCGCCAGAGTGGTGCGCTCTCCTTTGAACTTCATGTCCTGCGGATCCGTCCCGAGCACGGCCCCCTGGGAGATCCCGCAGTCCTTTCCCACGGCGGTATCACGCTCGATCAGGACATGCGAGCCGATCGTCGTGCCGGCGTCCACCGTGACGCGCGGACCGACGATGGAGTACGGCCCGACCACAACGCCCAGACCGAGGTCGGCGTCGGGGTCGACCAGGGCGGTCGAGTGGACGCGGGTTTCAGCCCGCACCTTGGTGCCTACCGTCGTCTCGCTCATGCGTCCACGATCCGGGCCATCATCTCCGCCTCCACCACCAGGTGACCGTCCACGGTTCCGGTCCCGCGCATACGGCAGGTATGACGCTTCAGCTGCAGCACTTCGACCTCGAACACGAGCTGATCACCTGGCGTCACGGGTTTGCGCCACTTCGCTTTGTCGAGGGTCATGAAGTAGACGACCTTCCCACGCGTTTCCTCGCGCCCGAGCATGAGCATCAGCCCGCCTACCTGCGCCATCGCCTCGATCTGAAGGACGCCGGGCATCACCGGATGATTCGGGTAATGTCCTTGGAAGAACGGCTCGTTGATCGTGACATTCTTGATTCCCACGATGCGCCTGCCCGGCTCGAACTCGACGATTCGATCGACGAGCAACATCGGATACCGATGCGGAAGGTACTGCATGAGCTTGGCGGCGTCGGCGATGGGAATGCCGTTGGCGCTCCGGGTGCGCTCCGCGAGCGCTCGCGCGAGCGCCACGTTGCCCTGGTGGCTCGGCCGCTCGGCTACCACGTGACCGTGGAGGCGTGCTCCCAATAGCGCGAGATCACCCACAACGTCACCTGCCTTGTGCCGTACGAACTCGTCCGGGAAGCGGAGGCCGTCGTTGAGCACTCCGGCATCGTCGAGAACCACCGTGTTGGCGAGTGACGCGCCCTGGGCGAGGCCGCGCGCGAGCAGCGCCTCCGCATCCGCCCGGAAGCCGAAGGTACGTGCGGCGGCGAGCTCGTTCGCGAATGCGTCGGGTGTGATCTCGAAGGAGCCGAATTGGCGCCCGATCACGGGATGGGTGAACTGGATCGTGGCAGAGAGACGGAGATCGTCGGAAGGCGCGACTACATACGAGGCGCCGCTCTTGCAGCGGACGGAGACGGGGTCTGAGATCCGGAGGACGCGGGCGGGCTGATCCTGCTCCACCACACCGACACCGATGATCGCATCCACGAAGTCCTTGAAGCTGCCGTCCCGGATGGGTGGCTCCGGGCCGGAAAGTTCGAGCACCGCGTTATCGACGGCCTGTCCGGCGAGCGCCGCCAGCACATGTTCGACGGTCTGCACGGTAACGTCGCCAGAACCCAGGCGAGTTCCGAGCTCGGTGCTCACCACGTGATCGAGGTCGGCCGGGATCTCGGGTCTTCCCGGGAGGTCGACGCGGAGAAACCGGATTCCGGCGCCCGCATCGCTCGGCTTCAGCGTGAGGGTCGCTGGCTGACCCGAGTGGACGCCTGCGCCATCCAGCGTGACCGCCCCGGCCAGGGTGCGCTGCCTCGGCTCTCTCATCGCGGATGCGGCTCGGATACACGTAGAAGGCCCGCCCCACGGGCGGACCGGGCCAAATGTAACCCCGGGGCGGCCGACGGCCTAACCGCGGTCGTCCCCCCCGTCGGGACCCCCGCTCGCTCCCCCGGGCTCCCCCGTTGCTCTCGCAGACCCGGGTCTTCGGGCCCCCCCGGTTTCCCCCCGCTCCAACACCCGCAAGCGGCGGAAGAGCTCCGGGAGCCGCGGGATGAGTGCCCATGCGCGTCGCATGGGGCCGTGATCCGAAGCGGGCGTACCCATGACGGTGCTGCCCGCGGGTACATCCTTGAATACCGTGGACTTGGCGCCGACCTTCGCACCCTCCCCGATCACGAGGTGGCCAATGGCGCCCGACTGGCCGCCCATCTGCACGCCCGCAGCGAGTGTCGTGGAGCCGGCGACGCCCGCCTGGCCGGTGAGGATGCAGTGCGGACCGATGCGCACGTTGTGGCCGACCTGCACCAGGTTATCGAGCTTGCTGCCTCGCCCGATCACGGTGCCTCCGATCGACCCCCGGTCTACGCAGCTGTTGGCTCCAATCTCCACGTCGTCCTCGATCACGCATCCGCCCACCTGGGGGATCTTGCGGTGGACGAATTCCGTGAAGGCGTATCCGAACCCATCGCTGCCGATCCGGCTGCCGGCGTGCAGGATCACACGGGCACCGAGCACCACACCGTCGTAGAGCGTGACGTGCGGATGGAGAACCGTGTCCGCCCCGATCCGGCAGGCTGCACCCACCACGGCGTGAGCCCCGATCCGCACCCGGTCTCCGATCGTCGATCCGCCCCCCACGACCGCGTACGGCCCGACCTGCACGTCGCTACCGACCGTGACGCCGCGGCCGAGCACCGCGGTCGGGTGCACTCCCGGACATGGGGGGGTCGACGGACGGAATCGAGCGAGGAGCGGGATCAGCGCCGCGTGGGGGTCGGCGACCACTACGCGCGGTCGGGAGTCGGCCAGCCCTCCCTCGAGATCGGCGGAAACGAGGAGAGCGCCGGCGCGGCAGTCGGCCACCTGGTCCCGATACCTCGGGGCTGCCAGCAAGGCGATCTCGTCGGGGTCTGCGTCGGCCAGCGTGGCCACGCCGCGCACGGTCAGCGAGGGATCTCCGGTGAGCTCGCCGGCGACCAGCGTGGCGATTTCGCCGAGCGTGAGTGGCGTGGAGGTCGCCGAGGCCGGATCGCTCATCGTCCGTTCAGTGGACGGAGAAACGGGAAGCCGGGGCCGACCGGAAGGACTGCCCCGAACACGAGGGGTGCCCGATGCCGAAGGGGTGCGGCGGGAGTCGGCGGCCAATCAATCGGCCGACGGACCGTCAGCGGCCCGCCGTCTCGGCGGCTTGGAGTCGGCGGATCACTTCCTGAGTGAGATCGAGAGCGGGGTCCGCGGCGACCACCCCCCCCGCCGCCACATCCAGGATGAGTGCGTAGCTGCCTTCGGCCCGGATCTGCTCGATCATCTGGTTGATCTTGTCCATGACGGGTTGGACGAGCTCCTGTTGGCGCTGGCCCGCCCGCTCGTCGATCGCCGCGAGCCGCTGCTGATAGGCCTCTTGCTTCGTGCGGATGTCGGCCTCGCGCTGCTGCTTCGCCGAGGGTGAGAGCATGGCCTGCTGCTGCTCGTATTGCTGCACCAGGGCCTCGAGCTCGCTGGCCATCTGCTGCACCTCGTTGCGGTACCCCTGCATGTCTTGATCGAACTGAGCTTGTGCTTCCGCTGCCCCCGGTGTCTCGGCCAGGATGTTCTGCGAGTTGATGAAGGCAACCTTCAGCTGGGCGTCCACGCTCCGGGGTGCTCCGAGCGCCAGAAGCAGGGCAGCCGTTACGAACAGCGTACGCATCATGTCGATACTCCAATATTGGATCGTGGCCACTACATCCCGGGACCCATCTTGAAGTGGAACTGCCAGCCCGGCTCCGCCTTGTCGAATCCGTACGCGTAGTCGATCCCGATGGGTCCGAACGGCGTCATCAGCTGCGCGCCGAAGCCGGCACCGCGGTAGAGCTGGCCCGGGTCGATCTCGCGCGGGTCGAACCAGACATTCCCCGCGTCCATGAACGCCGAGACCGAGACGACGCTGCTGAGGCGTAGGGCATACTCTGCAGTGAGTGAGAGGAAGGCATCGCCGACCCGCTCGCCTTCCCGGATGCCGGTCGCACGCTCCTCGAAGAACCCGAAGGGCGTGATTGCCGTCTCGTCATAGCCCCTGAGTGACTGCCCGAACTGTACCCCTCCCATGAAGAAACGGTCGAACGGAAAGCGGCTGGCGTCACCGAATACGGAACCGGTCTTGACCGAAAGGCCGAAAGCCAGCTGGGGCCCTCCGGCCCCCTGCGTGCCTCCGCCCAGCTGAGCGATGGGCACCCACCAGCTCCCTTCGAGGGTGTGCTTGGTAAAGCTTGCGTCCCCGCCCAGGATCCCGCCGTTCAACTCGGCGTTCCAGCTCAGGCGGGAGCCCGCGCTCGGGAAGAGCGGATGGTTCAAGGTGTTGCGCGTGACCCCCACCAACAGCGTGCTCTGGATCCCCGGCGGGAGCCCGAAAAGCGACGTATCGTCGACGTCGGTGAAAAGCTCGTACTTCGTACGCGTGATGGAGTAGCCGGTGAACACGCGCGTGCGCGTGGTCCCTGGCACCGGGAACCCGAAGTTGAACGTCGCGCCAAGCCGCCTACGGCGGCCCGTCGCGAACTGGAAGAAGCGGTCGCGCGAGTTGAACAGGCTGATGGAGCCGCTGACCCGGCTCTGGAAGAGCGCCGGATCGGAGAAGCTGACCTCGAGGTTAGTCAGGTAGCTCCCGAAGTCCCATCGCAGCCGACCGGACTTGGCCTGTCCGAAGAGGTTCGGTTGTTCATACCCGACGAAGCCCGTCAGTCCGACCCCTCCGCCCACCGAAGTTCCGAAGTTGACGGTTCCGGTCTGGCGCTCCTGGACGCGGAAGATGATGTCCACGTCGCCGGTCTCGGGGTCGGGCTGGATATCGGGCGGGGGAAGGGGCGTCTCGAAGAATCCGAGCGAGCCGATGCTCTGATAACTCTGGAGCACGAGAGCCTGGCTGTAGCGGTCGCCGGGGAGCAGGAACAGGCGTTCGCGTACGACCCAGTCGTACGTGTAGTCGTTCCCGACCACCGCCACCCTGCGAACGTACGCCGGCAGCCCTTCGCGGACCTGCAGGGTCACGTCCACCGTGGGAGCTTGTCCCTGCACCGCCGGATTGCGCCGGAGCTGAGGCGCTACCTGAGCGTACAGGAAGCCCTGATTCGCGTACAGATTGCGCACTTCGTCGGCGGCGTCCTCGAACGCGACCTGATCGAAGATCTGGCCCACCAGCTGGCCACCGCCGCCGCCGATCCCCAGCCCTGCCAGCAGGCCGCCCCGTTCGGGAGCGAAGTAGCTCTCGAGCACCGTATCCGGGACTTGTTGGTTGCCCTCGATCGTGAAGGTGCCGATGCGGTACTGGGGCCCTTCTTCCATGACCAGCTCGAGGCGCGCCTTCCCGGTCTCCTGGTCCACCACGATCGTATCCTGGACCACCCGGAAGTCGAGGAAACCGCGTGCGTAGAAGACGTCCGGAATCGCGGCCTCGAGATCTTCCTCGAATCGGTCCGGGTCGAAGGTGCCCGGCTTGAACCAGAAGAATCCCTCGGGTTTGATCGCCATGGCATCGACGATCTCTCCGCTCGGCACATTGTCGTTCCCGCGAACCACGATGTCGGTGACGGTGACGCGGTTGCCCTCGGCGACTTCGATCACCACGTCCACCACGTTCACGGCACCCGCTACCGGATCAAGTCGCTCCTCGATGCGCGCGAAGGGGATGCCTTTCTTCGAGAGCTGCGAGCGGACGAACGTCTCCGCCGCGACGACCTCCTGGGGAGAGTACGGCTCGTTCGGACGGAGGCCAGTCGTATCGCGGGTGTCGCTCTGGCTCGCGTTGCGCAAGCCCTCGAAGACGACGTTGCGAACCTGAGGGTGCTCTTGGAGGTCGATGACCAAAACCGCGCGATCGCCTCCGGACTCGGAGTCGACCGCGCGCACGGAGACATCCGAGAACTGTCCGGATGCCATGAGCGCCTTCGTGCCGCGCTGGATCTCGCGGAAAGAGACCGTCGCGCCCGGCTGGATGCCGAAGTAGGCGCGTATGATCGAGACCGAGTTGCGGGAGTTGCCGACCACCTCGACGGAGTCAACGACGACCCGGGGAGCACGCTGCGGAGCGTCCTGAGCCGTGCCCGGAGTCGGCGTCAGAACGGCGAAGAAGGTCGCCGTCAGGAGAGCGGCGACCTTCTCGGTTGTCCGGGCCCGGCCGGTCCGGATCACGTCTTGGTGTGGGAGCCGGCGCGGAGAGAAAGGCCCTCGCCGTCCTCCACTACGCCCACCTCGATCTCGTCCCCAGCACTGAACTCCGCGATCAGGATCTTCTCCGACAGAGGATCCTCGAGGTACCGCTGTATCGCGCGCCTGAGCGGACGAGCGCCGAATTTCTCGTCGTATCCCTTCTCGGTCAGGAACTCGATCGCGTCGGGTGTGAGCTTGAGGGTCATCTGCTCCTCGGACAGCCTTCCGCGCACTTCTTTGAGAAGAATATGGACGATCTCACCGATCTGCTCCCTCGTGAGCGGATGGAAGACGATCGTATCGTCTACCCGATTCAGGAACTCGGGATTGAACGCCCGCTCGATTTCCTCCCGCACCTTGTCGCGCATCACCTCGTAGCTGGACTTGGGATCTGCCCGGTGGAAGCCGAGGCCCCCGCCCTTGGTAATGTCGCGGGCGCCCAGGTTCGAGGTCATGATCAGCACCGTGTTCTTGAAGTCGATCACCCGGCCGTAGTTGTCCGTCAGGTGCCCCTCGTCGAGCACCTGCAAGAGGATGTTGAACACATCCGGGTGTGCCTTCTCGATCTCGTCGAGGAGCACGACCGAGTAGGGACGGCGACGCACAGCCTTGGTCAGAGCGCCTGAGTCCTCGTAGCCCACGTAGCCCGGGGGCGCGCCGATCAGCCGCGATACGGAGAACTTCTCCATGTACTCGCTCATGTCGACCCGGATCAGGGCTTCTCGGTCCGCGAACAAGAACTCAGCGAGAGCCCGGGCCAACTCCGTCTTCCCGACACCGGTGGGGCCGGAGAAGATGAAGGAGCCGATCGGTCGCTTCGGGTCCTTGAGGCCCGCACGACTCCGCCGGATGGCACGGCATATCGCGCCGATCGCATCGTGCTGCCCTACGATCCTCGTGTGGAGCTCCTCCTCCATGTGAACCAAGCGCTCCGTCTCGGCCTGTCGGATGCGCGTGACCGGAATCCCGGTCCAGCGGCTCACGATGAAGGCCACATCTTCCTGCGAAATCTCGGGACGGTGCCGCTTGCGATCCTCCTCCCAGGCCTCCTGTTTCTCCTTTATCTGGTTGAGCAGGTCGCGCTCCTGGTCGCGCAGCTCGGCCGCACGCTCGAAGTCCTGATCCCTGATCGCCTCCTCTTTGCGCTCGTTGATTCCGGCAAGCGTCTCCTTGAGCTGCTCGACCTCAGGGGGCGGAACCTGGCTGGCGATGCGCGCCCGAGCTCCGGCCTCGTCGATCACGTCGATCGCCTTGTCCGGAAGGAAGCGGTCGGTGATGTAGCGATCGGACAGGCGTGCCGCCTGCTCGAGAGAGCCGTCCGGTATGACGACCCGGTGGTGATCCTCGTAGTGTGTGCGCAGCCCTTTGAGAATGTCCACCGTCTGGTCCGGCGACGGCGGGTCTACGATTACGGGCTGGAAGCGACGCTCGAGAGCTCCGTCCTTCTCGATGTACTTGCGATACTCGTTGAGCGTCGACGCGCCGATGCACTGGAGCTCGCCGCGCGCGAGCGCAGGCTTGAGCATGTTGGAGGCGTCGATGGCACCCTCGGCCGCGCCTGCTCCGACCAGCGTGTGCAGCTCATCGATGAACAGGATCACGTTTTGATTCTGCTGAATCTCGTTCATCACCGCCTTGAGGCGCTCCTCGAACTGACCTCGATACTTGGTGCCCGCGATCACCGCGGCCATGTCCAGGGCCAGCACCCGGTGGTCCTTCAGCGAGTCGGTCACTTCGCCCCTGGAGATGAGCTGGGCGAGCCCCTCGACGATGGCGGTCTTGCCGACCCCGGGCTCGCCGATCAATACCGGGTTGTTCTTCTTGCGACGGCAGAGGATCTCGACGACGCGCTCGATCTCCGAGGCTCGGCCGATGGTCGGATCCAACTTGCTCTGGCGGGCGAGCTCGGTCAGATCGCGGCAGAAGTGGTCCAGGGCGGGCGTCTTGGACTTCTTCTCGCCCTTCTGGCCGGGCTGCTGCGGCTGGCCGCCCCCGATCCCTGCCGGCTCCGACGGGTTCACATCCGAGCCGAGAACCTTGAGCGTCTCGGCTCGCGCCTCCTCGAGGGTCACGCCGAGGGAATTGAGCACCTGCGCGGCGATGCCCTTCTCCTCGCGGAGCAGGCCGAGCAGGAGATGCTCGGTGCCGACGTAGGAGTGGTTGAAGTCGCGCGCCTCGGCCATCGCGAACTCGAGCACCTTCTTGGCTCGCGAGGTATACGGGAGCTCGCCCAGGGCGATGGTCGCCTTGCCCTTGCGGACGGACTCCTCGACCCGCTCGTGGATCTGGTCGAGATCGACGTTCAGGTTCGTGAGAACCGCGGCTGCCACCCCTTCGCCTTCACGGATGAGCCCGAGCAGGATGTGCTCGGTGCCGACGTAGTCGTGTTGGAGGCGGATCGCCTCCTCGCGAGCCATCGCCAGGACCTTTCGCACCCGGTCTGTGAAGTTGTAGTTCATCTGCTCGTCCCAGGTGGCTCGCCGCGGTGGCTCATCCGGTGTGGTCCTCACCGGGCGCGTCGCCCGGTGAGTGATCCGGCTCGACGATACCTTCGGTCGCAAGCACGCGTCGCACGTAGGCCGCGCGGTGGGCGTCGCTCTCTTGGGGAGGGAGATCTCTACCCGCGGCCTGCTCGAGGTGAGCGGGCTGCGTGAATATCATCAATTTGTTGAGCGTGTATACACGGAGCCCAGGGAGGAGTTTCAGGCTGGCGCCCAGCCGCACCCCCGAGAGCAGGTTCATCAACTCCTCGAACGAAAGGGTCCGGGCGTAGCAGAGTAATCCGTATGCTCGCCAGATCTTGTCCTCGGTCACCGCCTGGGCGTCCCGCAAGAGGACCTGCCGCGCCCGCGTCTCGTACTCGATTACCTGGCGGACGATCCGGTCCAGCTGGTCCACCAGATCCTCCTCGCTCTTCCCCAGGGTGGTCTGGTTGGACACCTGGAAGAAGTTTCCCACCACCTCGCTGCCCTCTCCGTAGAGCCCCCGGAAGGTGAGCCCCACCTGGGTGATCCCCTGGAGTACCTTCCCGATCTCCTTGGTCAGGACCAGGCCGGGCAGGTGCATCAGCACGCTTGCGCGCACGCCGGTGCCGACGTTGGTCGGGCAGCTCGTGAGGAAGCCGAATTCGTGGTGGAAGGCGTAGGGGACCTGCCCTCCCAGGTCCTCGTCCAGCCGGTCCACCAGGCTCCACGCTTCCTGCAGCCGCAGCCCGGCCACCAGGCTCTGCAGGCGGAGATGGTCCTCCTCGTTCACCATCACCGAAAGTGGGTGTCGGCCGGACAGAACCACCGCCGTGCCCCGGGGCGGGCCGGACGCGTCGCCCATCAGCTCGCGCGAAATCAAGCGCCGCTCGAGCAGGATACGGCAGGAGCGACTGTCCAGCGCGGGCAGGTTCACCACGGTCGACCCGCTCAGAGGCACGATCCGGGTCTTGGCGGCACGCACCTGGTCGAGCACCGCCTCACGGTCGTTCACTCGTGCTCGCGGTCCGAACGCGTGTCCCTGAAGGTTTCGCGCGAGGCGTACGCGCGTGGAAAGCACGATGTCGGCGTGGTCGCCGCTGGCGTCCAGCCAGCCCAGTCCCGAGTCCGGGACAGCGGTCAGGTCCTCCATCGGATCCCTTGCCTTCATCGTTGCGAACGTTCCTCGGATTCCCGGCTCAAGTCGGCTCCAGCGCCCGGATCAGGTCGCGGATCTCCGCGGCCCTCTCGAAGTCCTCGGATTCGACCGCTCGCTGCAAGCGCCGCCGCAGACCATCGAGGCGCTTGGCTCGCTCGGACGCGGTCGGGTCCGAAGGGAGGTACACCTTCCCCACGTGCTGCGTGCCTCCGTGGATGCGTCGGAGCAGGCCTCGCAGGTGACCCTCGAACGTGGCGTAGCAATGGGGGCAGCCGAGCCGACCGGTTTCCCGGAACGCGGTGAAGGTGAGACCACAGAAGCCACAGGTGGCGTCGGTCGCCGGACTCTGCTCGGCGACGTCGCCCATCTGGGCGAGGAAGTCGGTGAGCGGGAAGTTGGGGGGACCCTCGGCGGTCTCGAGGCCTTTCGCGGCGGCGCACTGCTCGCACAGATGACTGGTGGTCATCTGGTTGTTCACGATCTGCGTGAGGTGAACGACTGCCTCACCCTGGCCACAGCTGTCACAGACCATCGTGCCTTCCGTCCCCCCGGGAGGTGGTTCCCGGGCGCCTACCCGCCAGCCTGTGGATGGAGCCGCCCATTCTCGAGACGGAGGACGCGATCGGCCCGCTCGGCCAGCTCCAGGTTGTGGGTGACCAGCACCATGGCGAGCTCGCGGTCGCGGCGGAGATCGAACAACAGATCGTGCAGACGCTCGCTCGTTTGGTGGTCCAGGTTGCCTGAAGGCTCGTCGGCGAGCAGCACGAGGGGCTCGTTCACGAGCGCCCGGGCCACCGCGACCCGCTGCTGCTCTCCACCTGAGAGCTGCCATGGCTTGTGACCGAGCCGATGATCCATCCTGACCGTGGACAGTAGTTGTCGGGAGCGCTCCTCGGCTTCGGGTATCTCGTGGCCGCCGATCAACGCCGGAATCAGCACGTTCTCCAGCGCGGTGAACTCCCGCAGCAGGTGATGGAACTGGAAGACGAACCCGATCTGGCGGTTGCGGACGCGGGCGAGGCTTTGCTCGTCGAGACTGGACACCGCTCGACCCCCGACCAGCACCTCACCGGAGGTGGGGAGGTCGAGGGCACCCAGCAGATGGAGCAGCGTGGACTTCCCTGCTCCCGAGGCACCGATCACCGCGATCGCCTCCCCGGTCTCCACACGCACGTCCACGCCTTCCAGTACCCGCACCTCGCCGCCGTCCCCCGACCGGTAGCTCTTGTGCAGCCCGACGGCAGCGAGCGGCGCGGGCAGCACTGCGCCCACCGGCGGGGGTGGCGCGAGCGGGTGGGGTACGGGTTCGGACACGCGTGCCCTACTCGTGGCGGATTGCTTCGACGGGTTGCAGTCGGGCCGCCTGGAGTGCCGGATAGACGGTGGCGGCGAACGCCACCACCACGCTGGCTCCGACGATGAGCAGCACGTCGAGCGGATCGAGCGAGACAGGCAGGCGGTCGACGAAGTACACGTCGGGGGGAATCTGGATGATCTCGTAGCGGTCGAGCAGCCAGCACAGCGCCACGCCGAAGGTGGCTCCCAGTCCGGTGCCGATCAGACCGATCCAGGCTCCTTGAAGCACGAAGACCCGCAAGATCCCGCTGCTGGTCATCCCCATCGCCTTCAGGATCCCGATCTCGCGGGTGCGGTCGGAGACCACCATGACCAGGGTGCTCACGATGTTGAAGGCGGCCACCAGGACGATGAGAAACAGGATCAGCCCCATCGCGAGCTTCTCGAGCTTGAGAGCGCTGAAGAGAGCACGGTTGGTCGTGATCCAGCTCTCGACGAAGTAGGGAAAGCCGAGCCGGTTCTGGAGCTCCTCTCCGACTGCCGTCGCGCGGTCGGGATCGGTCGTTCGCACGCCCAGCCCGGATACGACCGTGTCGGGAAGCCCGAGCAGATCCTGCGCGGCCTCGATCGTCGTGTAGAGGTTCTTGCTGTCGTACTCGTACATGCCGGTCGTGAACATCCCGGTCACTTCGAACTGACGGAGGGTGGGGCTGAGTCCGCCGAACAGATCCGGGCGCAGGTTCTCCATGGCGACCACTAGTAGAGTGTCGCCCTCGAAGATCTGGAGGCGTCCCGCCAGGCCGCTGCCCATCAGCACCGGGGGCAGCCCCGAGGCAGGGGGGACGAGGCTGTGCACCCCGGCGCGGATCTGACCTTCCATCTCGGTCACCGCCCCGTCCAGTGCCTCGACGGCGACCCCATAGAGGTCTGCGGACTGCGCGTACTCGGCTCGGCGGATCGTCACCTGGGTGAGGATGAAGGGGGAAGCCGCGACCACGCCCGGCACCGTGCGGGTGGTGTCGAGGAGGTCACTCCAGTTGCTCATGCGCAGCGCGCTTCCCTGCTCGAGCACGAGGATGTGCGGGGTCGAGCCCAGGATCTTGGCGCGCAGGTCCCGCTGCATCCCGGTCATCACGCCGATCACGACGATCAGCGCGGTCACGCCGACCGTCACTCCGGAGAGCGCGATCCACGTGATGAGCGAGAGAAGCCGGCCGCGCTTGCGGGAGGCCAAGTAGCGCCGAGCGATGTACCAGTCGAGACCCTTCAGAGCGGGCTCCTGAAATTGGCGCAGGGGGTCGTCGTGCTTCGCTTCGTCACCCTGCGACGTACTCGCAAGTACGTCTCGGGTGCCTCACTTGCCCTCCTACCCCTGCATCCAATTTGAGGAGCCCGGGCACTCGGCCGCTCCGTGCTTCTACTCCCCCTCCCTGAGCACCGGGAACAGGATCACGTCGCGGATCGAGGGCTGGTCGGTGAGCAGCATGACCAGACGATCCACTCCGACGCCCACGCCGCCGGTGGGAGGCATGCCGTACTCCAGAGCGCGCAGGTAGTCTTCGTCCACCACGTGGGCCTCCTCGTCGCCGGCCGCCCCGAGCGCGCGCTGCGCCTCGAAGCGCTCGCGCTGCTCGAGCGGGTCGTTCAGCTCGCTGAACGCGTTCGCCAGCTCGGTGCCGGTGGCGTACAGCTCGAAGCGTTCCACGACGCCCGCCTCGGTGCGATGCGGCTTCGCCAGTGGCGACAGCTCGATCGGGTGGTCCATCACGAACGTCGGCTGGAAGAGGCTGGGCTCCACCAGGGCGCCGAAGAGCTTGTCGAGCAGCTTCCCGCGTCCCGCTCCGTCCAGGTCAGGAACGTGAAGCGCGTTGGCACGCTTGCGCAGCTCCGCTTCGGTCATGTCCGCCGGGTCCGCCCCCAGCGTCTCGCCGAGAGCTGGCATGAACCTGATGCGCGCGAGGGGTCGCTCGAAGGAGATTGGCTCGCCCCGGTAGCTCAGCTCCGTTCCGCCCGTGGCGCCCCGGACCACATGCTCGAAGAGCCGTTCCACCATCTCGAGCATGTCGTGGTAGTCCGCGAACGCCTGGTAGAATTCGAGCATCGTGAACTCGGGATTGTGGAGCCGATCCACTCCTTCGTTCCGGAAGTCGTGCGTGATCTCGTAGACGCGCTCGAAACCGCCGATGATCAAACGCTTCAGGTAGAGCTCGTCGGCGATCCGGAGGTACATCCTCCGGTCGAGCGCATGGTGGTGGGTGGTGAAGGGGCGCGCCGCCGCCCCGCCGTAGAGCGGCTGTAGGGCGGGTGTCTCGACCTCCAAGTAGCCTTCGCTGTCGAGGAACGAGCGCATCTCGGCGATCGTGCGGGCGCGGGTACGAAAGACGTCGCGCACCTCCGCATGGGCGGCGAGGTCTGCGTACCGCTGACGGTAACGCGACTCGGTGTCCGCGAAAGCAGAGTGGTGCACGTGGTCCCCGCTCTCGGGGTCCACCTCGGTCTTGCCGATGGGGAGTGGGCGGAGCGACTTGGAGAGTAGCGTCCACTCCTCCACGCGCAGAGTGACCTCTCCGGTCCTCGTGCGGAACAGGAGGCCGCGCACCCCGAGCCAGTCACCGAGGTCCACCAGGTGGAGGGCGTCGAAGTGCTCGTCCCCGAGCACGTCCTTGCGCAAATAGATCTGGATCCGTCCGGCCCCGTCTTCGAGGTGCGCGAATGCGGTCTTTCCGTGCCCCCGCCACGCGACCACGCGGCCTCCTACCCGGACCGGCGGCCCGTTGCCATCGGCGTCGAGGCCGCCGTTGCGCTCGGCTTCCATGAATGCATCGATCGCGGTCTGCGAGCTGTGGCTGCGGTCGAAGCGGTACTCGTAGGGCCGTATCCCGCGGCGGAGCAGCTCGTCGAGCTTCTCCCGCCGGTCGCGCAGGACCTGGTTGAGCGGTTCGGTCACGCGGCCGTGCTCGCGCCGAACTTCTTGAGGAAGGCCTCGATGAAGGGGTCCAGGTTTCCGTCCATCACGCCTTGCACGTCGCTGAGCTTCAGCTCGGTTCTGTGGTCGTTGACCATCGTGTAGGGCTGAAAGACGTAGGACCGGATCTGGTGACCCCAAGCGATATCGGTCTTGGTAGACTCGAGAGCTTCGTTCTCCCTCTTCTTCTCTGCGAGCGCGTGCTCGTAGAGCGCTGCCCGCAGCATTTTCATTGCGGTCGCTTTGTTCTTGTGCTGTGAGCGCTCCTGCTGACAGGCGGTGACGATCCCGGTCGGAAGGTGCGTGATGCGGACCGCGGAGTCGGTCTTGTTGACGTGCTGGCCTCCCGCCCCGGAGGACCGGTACGTGTCGATGCGCAGGTCCTTCTCGTCGACGTCCACCTCGATGTCGTCCTCGACCAATGGATAAACGAACACGCTGGCAAACGACGTGTGACGCCGGGCCTGAGCGTCGAAGGGGGAGATCCGAACCAGCCTGTGCACACCCTTTTCGGCTTTGAGGTAGCCGTAGGCGTGGTTGCCCCGGATCTCGAGGGTGGCTCCCTTGATGCCGGCCTCCTCGCCGGCCTGTAGATCGAGGACGTTCACCTTGTACTCCCGTCGCTCGGCCCAGCGGGTGTACATGCGCACCAGCATCTCTGCCCAGTCCTGCGATTCGGTTCCCCCGGCGCCCGGCTGGATCGTCACGAGCGCGTCGCGAACGTCCTCCTCCCCTTGCATCATGGTGCGGAGTTCTAGGTCCTCTAGGCCCTGTTCCAGTCGCCGGAGCTCGGTTCCCCAGTCCCCTTCCAGGTCCGGATCCGGTTCTTCTTCGAGCAGGTCGGCGAGCTCGCGAAGGTCGATCGTTTTGAGGGAGAGCTCGGTCCAGGGTTCCAACCAGCCCTTCAGGCGGTTCGCCTCCTGGATCGCTTCGCGGGCTTTTTCCGGCCGATCCCAGAACCCCTGGCCGGCCATCCGCTCCTCCAGATCCGCGAGGTGCTTGCGGCGGCTATCGATGTCAAAGGTACCCCCGAAGCTCGTCCACCCTGTCGGCGAGCCGCGAGAGTCGGTCCAGCTGTTCACCCGTCATCTGGCATCCTCCAAGAAAAAAATGGCCGTCCCCGCGGACGACCACGTACGCCGAATATGACGACCCTGTGTGGGGTCAACAACAGCGCCGCGCCGCAGGCCACCGTGCGCCACCGCGCCTGCCGGTGACGATGCGTGCGGTCGTGCGAGGTTCAGAAAACCTGCTGTCCCCGTGCCAGAATCTCGTTCAGAGCGTCGTTGAAGTAGCCGGTACTTTCGGCCAGGTCCTTCCCGACCTGGTCCACGTACTCTCCCCAGGATTTTTGGATCTCGTCCTCGAAGTCGGCCTTGAGCGTGCCGCTGTCGAGCGCGCGCTGATGTCGCTCGGGGTTGTATGTAATGATGTCCGACACGAGCACCCGAGCGAGCCGAGACGCTTTCTCGTGCGGGTCGCGCTTACCGAAGGTGAACGCCTGGGCGGGCGTCGGGGCGGCGGCTGCCGGTTGCACCTGCGGTGGCTCGGGGGTCGGGATGGGCGCCGGCGGCGGAGGCGGAGGCGCAACCGGCTCCGGCGCGGGGGGTGGAGACGTCCGTGAGGCCGGGGCCGGCAGCTCCGGCGGGGGAGGCGCGGCTACGTCGTCCTCGATCGAATCGAGCGGCTGGACCTGCAGCGTGGACGGATCGATCTCGGGCTCGGTCTCGAAGACCCAGTCGTCCGGCTGGTCTACGGTCGTGGACCCGGCTTCCGGAGCGGACCCGGTGGCGCTCATGTCATCTGCTGCGAAGTCGGGCTTGTCGAAATCCGGCTTCGGGAAGGCAGGCTCTTCGGGCGCAGGCTCTTCGGGCGCGGGCTCATCGAAGGACGGCTTGTCGAAGTCGGGCTCGTCGAAGGACGGCTTGTCGAAGTCGGCCTCGTCGAAGGACGGTTTGTCGACGTCGGGCTCGGCGAGGGAGGGCTTGTCGATTCCCGCCTCCTCCACGTCGCGCTGCGGCGCGGCGGTCGTGGTCCCGCCGTCGTCCGCGGGCGTTGTGACCGCCGCCACCGGCTCCTCGGTGACTCCGCCCTCGACGAAGAAGACGGCTTCACATGCGCTGCAGCGGGCGTAGACGCCGTCGTCGGGGACCTTCCGGGGGTCCACTGGGAACGACGTGGAGCAGGACGAGCACTGGACGGTTCGGATCATGGGCCTGAAGGCGTCAGGTGGACGGAGACTGCGTAACGGCGGGCTCCGCAGGCGTGGTCGCGGCCTCACTGGCCGGAGAAGCATCGCGCGGCTCATCGGACGGCGCTGCGTGCCGGCGGTCGACCACGTAGACGGAGCCCGGGAGCGACTTGGCGAACGTCTTCATCTCGGCAGCCAGTTCGCTGATCTGCGCGGTGTGCGAGAAGCCCAGAAACTGGTTGGTCACGATCCCGATGGAGAGGGTCATCAAGGGAATCCTGTGGATGCTACCGCGGCGATCCTTGCCGAGGAAGTAGCCTGTCTTGCGATCCTCTTCCGTGTATTGGTACGGGATCAACTCGTCGAACAGCTGCACCACCTCGTCGCAGGTGTGCTCCAGGTGTGTGACGGGCACATTGAAGATAAAATCATCGCCCCCGATGTGTCCCACGAAACCACCGGGTGCGAGCCCACGGACCAGGTCGCGTAGCATCTTCGACAGCAGCAGGATCACGCGGTCGCCGCTGTTGTAGCCGTACCTGTCGTTGAATTCCTTGAAGTGATCGAGGTCGGCGTAGCACACGCCGAACATCTCATCGCGGGCCATGCGCTCCATCAGATCCCGCTCGATTTGGACCGTACCGGGGAGCCGCGTGGTCGGATGCACGCTGACGTCGCGCTCCGCTCGCCGCAGCATGAGCTCCAGACGGAGTCGGGCCTCACGTTCGGAAATGGCCTCGGTCATCACTTCATCCGCGCCCGCCTCGAGCGCGTCGGCCGAGAGTTCCTTCCCCTTCCCGGCGACCTGTATGGCGACCGGAACGATTGAGGTGAAGGCGTCTCCCTTCATCGCTCGGCAAAGATCCAGAACGGCGTCCGGCTGAGAGCGCCCGTCCAGCACGAGGCAGGCCGGGAACGTCCGGTTGAGCACCGCGCTGACGTCAGCCGTGGAGCCGGCCAGTTCGACTTGCAGCCCCCAATCCCGCGCAAAAGCGCTCACAGCGGGGGAAGGTGCCGGGCGACCGGGACCGTAGTAGACGATGGACCGCTCCGACGACATACGTCCTAGGGTAGGGGTGGGACAGGGGAATCGGCATCGTAAACCCACGGACCGGGCGCCGTCAAACGACGGTAGTGGCTGGCGTTGGGTCAGTCTACCGACCCAACGCATGGTGGCTCAGGTCTCCCGGCGCGGGGCGGGGGGGAGAACCTCACCGAGGAGGAAGTCGATCTTCAGCTCTTCCTTGTCCACTCGAGCGACCTGCACCCGTACTCTGTCTCCCAGCCGAAACCTACGGCCACGGTGGTCCCCTACCAGGGAGTACTCCTCCTCGCGGAACTCGTAATAGTCGTCGTTCAGAGCGTTCACGTGGACCAGACCCTCCACGAAGTAGTCGTCGAGCAGAACGAAGAAGCCGAACGCGACCACCCCGGAGACGGTGCCGGTGAAGTGATCGCCGAGGTGCCGCTCCATGAACTCGATCTTCTTGAGCTCGATGGAGTCGCGCTCCGCCTCGGCCGCCGCCTGCTCCCGGGCGCTCGAGTGCTCGGCAACTGCATCCAGCTCCTCCCCGCCCCACGACGCCGGCACGGGCTGGTCTTGGACGAGCGCGCACACCACCACGCGGTGCGTCACCAAGTCAGGATAGCGGCGGATCGGCGACGTGAAGTGGCAGTAGTCGTCAAGGGCAAGGCCGAAGTGGCCCAGGTTCTCAACGGCGTAGCGCGCTCGCTTTATGGAGCGGAGCACCACGGTGTTGACGAGGTTCTCCTCGGGTTGCCCACGTACGCGCCCGAGGACCTGCTCGAGATCCGTAGGCTTGATCGCCCGCTTGGGCAGGGTCTGTCCCATGGAGTGCAGGAATTCGCGCAGCGTCTCGAGCTTCTGGGCGCTGGGTGATTCGTGCACCCGGTATAGAACGGGTAGCCGCCGGCGCACCGCCTCTGTGGCAACGATCTCGTTCGCGAGCAGCATGAAATCTTCGACCAGACGGTGGCTGTCCAGCCGCGTGACCCGCTGGATGTCCACCGGCTCACCTGACGATCCCAGGATCACCTTCGCTTCGGGAAGGTCGAAGTCGAGGGAGCCGCGCCCCTTCCGGTGTCCGCGCAGCGCCGCCGCCAGGGTCGCCAGGGTCCGGATGGCCGTGTCGGTCTCGGGCGCGATCGACCGTGTGCCGTCCAGCACCTCCTGGACTTCCTCATACGCGAGCTTGCCGCGGCTGCGAATCAAGGTTCGCTCGAAGCGCGTGCTCTCCACGCGTCCGTCGAGGTCGAGCGTCGCGAACAACGAAACCGCTGCGCGGTCCTCTTCTGCGCGCAATGAGCAGACGTCCGAGGAAAGCGCGTGGGGCAGCATGGGAATGACTCGGTCCACCAGGTACACGCTGGTGCCCCTCTCACGTGCCTCCAAGTCCACCGGGCTGCCCGGTTCGACGAAGGCGGAAACGTCCGCGATGTGAACGCCGATCTCCCAGCGGTCGCCTCCGAGCGCGACGATCGAGAGCGCGTCATCGTGATCCTTCGCGTCTGCCGGGTCGATGGTGAACACGAGCAGATCGCGCCGGTCGATTCGCTCGGGGTCCGTCGCTGGACGGATCGACCGCGCCACCTCCTCGGCGGCGAGACGGATCCCTTCGGGAAATTCGGGGGCGAGCCCGTAGCCGTGCACGAGGGCGAGGATGTCCACGCCTGGATCCGTGATCGGGCCGAGCACCTCCTCCACCTCACCGACCGGATTCAGCTTGCGGTCCCCGAACGAGACCATGCGCACGACCACGACGTCCCCGTTCCGTGCGTCGCGCTCGTCGCCCTGCGGGATGAGCACGTCACGAGGGAGCACGGCCTCCTTCGGCACCACGTATCCGAAGCTGAGCGTGCGGCGATAGGTGCCGACGACCTTGGGGTGAGCGCGTTCGAGCACTTTGATGATACGGCCGACGGGGTTGCGCCCCCGCGGCCGGCGTTCGATCCGCGCGACCACCTCGTCGCCGTCCATGGCCGATGCAAGATCCCCGAACGGGACGTAGACGTCCTGTTGCTTCCCCTCGGTAGGAACGACGAAGCCGTCCCCAGAGCGGATCAGCGAGAGTCGGCCCACAGCGAGGTTGATCTTCTCGGGTGCTGCGTAGCGGCCACCCTTGACCCGATAGATCTGGCCCTCGGCCTCCAGCTCGGCGAGCGCGGCCTTGAAGTCGCCGTACACCGCGCTCGGTACGTTCAGCGCGTTTGCGAGCTCCTTCGGTTTGAGCGGGCCTCGCGCCGACTCGCGGACGGCCCTCAGGATCGCCGGGGCCGCGGGGAGCCGGTCGCGCGCGATCATGGCATGAACTCGAGGCGCCACTCCACCGCCGGACCAGCCGGACCGGGTCGGAGCCCCGCCGTCACCGACACCGGGGGAGGGGCGGCCAGCCGGGCCGAGACGAAGGCGTCGGCCGCCGACAGGAGATGGTTCGCTACGACGGCGCCGAGCACCACCGTGGCTCTACGGAGGGCCTCGTCGCTGCGGTCGATCAAGTCTCCGTAGCGGTCCAGGCTGTCCTCCTTGCCGGCCCAGTCCCAGAGCAGCTCCGGAGGATACGCGCGCTGCTCGTAGTACTCGACCGCTTGTGCGTAACCCGCCGTTCCCTCGCCCGCTCCCTCCGGCAGATAAAGATCGAGGGCGAGCACCCAGACCGAGCCGTTGAACGTCGCGGGGTCGGATTCCGGCTGGACGCCCGACTGACCGGGGTCCACGTCCCAGCGGCCGGAGCTGGTCCAATGCTCGAGCCGCTCGTAGTACTCCCACTCGCCGTCTCGCCGGGTCTCGGAGGAGGTCGCGCGGGCCGCGAGCCAGGCCAGGTCGCGATACTCTTCGCGCAGGCGGCGTCCCTTCCGGCCGCTGTCCAGATGGATCAGCCAAGCGACGGCCTCGAGGGCGGTGTAGAGCGGCCAGCGCCTCTGACCGAGCAGCAGCTGCCCGGTACCGGGCAGAAGCAGCGAGGCGACGCTGACCACGCCCGGGGAGTCGGTCCTGAGGCGAGGCGCGAGCCGCGGAACACTCCAGGCCGGCCGTGGACCGGGTTGGGCGGTCGGAACTGACTCTCCCCCCTGCCGCGCCGGTTCCAGCGACTGACCTCCGCTCGCGGCAGGCAGCAGGAGGAAGGCGGACACCCACAGCGCCCTCACGTCGGAACCGTCGTCAGAAGACGAGTGCGAAGGTGACGTGCACGGGCTCCGTCTCCTGCGTGATGTTCGAGACGAGCGACTTGGCGACGCCGAGGTCGAAGCGATCGTAGCGGAGACCGACTCCGACGGCAGCGCCGTCCAGCTGTTCGCCGTTGCCCTTCACGTATCCGGCGCGGACCATGAGGAAGGCCTCCTCGACCGCTGCGCCGAACTCCGTGCCCAGGTAGAACGCCGGAGAACCCGGATCGCGCCAGCGGTCCTCGGCCTCGGCGATGACGTGCAGCTCGACGCCCCCGACCTCGAGGAGCTGTCCGAGCACCTCGTAGTCCGCCGACACGCGCATGCGCGTGGGCAGCGGATCGGCCTGCTCCTCGTTCCGCACCTGGAATCGCGGTCCCGCGTGCGCCACCATCGCTCCGATCCGCAGAGGGAGCCCCGCCAACTGGGTGATCTGCAGCCCGGCATCCACCGCGTAGGTCGTGGCCGTGACTCCAGCGTCGAGACACTGGCCGCGACACGACTGGCGGAACTGAACGATCTTGAAGTTGAAGCCGAGGTTCAGGCGTTCCCACACGCGGGTGGCTACGGAGACTACGCCCAGGTGGTTCCGGACCGAGATCGTCCCCAGGACGTTGCCCTGTTCGTCGGTGAGGTCCTGCACTCCGACGTCGAGCAGCTGGTAGGTCACGCCGATGGTTCCTAGCCCCGTGCGGCTGAGCAGGCCGGACGCCGCCGTGCCGTTGCCGGCCACGTAATCGCCACGATAGAGGAGGAGCCGCGCCTCGGAGAGCTCGCCCAAGCCCGCCGGGTTCCAGAACACGGACTCGGCTCCGCCCTGGGCGGTCATGGCTCGGCCAAGCGCGATCGCCTTGGCCCCGACCGGCAGGAGCAGGAAGATGCCACCCTCGGGTGCATCGCCTTGAGCTTCCACCGGACCCGCCGCGAGTGCAAGCACGCAGAGAGCGGGGAGCAACGATCGGAGGGGAGGGCCGCTCATAGATCGTCCGGCACGTGGAAGCCGAGTCGGCCGAGTTCGCCACGCTTCCGCCGCCACCCCTCCAAGGTCTTGACCCACAAGTCGAGGTACACGGGCCGACCGATAAAGTGCTCGATCTTCGAGCGCGCCGCGCGACCCAGCTCGCGGACGCCCGCACCCTTCTTGCCCACGAGGATCGCCTTCTGAGAGTCGCGTTCGACGAAGACCGTGACCCCGATGTACACGGGTTCCTGCTGTTCGCGGAATTCCTCGACCTGGCAGAACGTCGAGTAGGGGATCTCCTCGCGATAGCGTTCGAACACGGTCTCACGGATCAACTCCGTGACGAAGAAGCGAACGGGCTCTGAGGCGATTTCGTCCTCCGGGTAGAGGAACGGAGCCGCGGGGAGCGCTGATGCGATCGCGGACCGAAGCTCTTCCACTCCGGTGCCCCGAAGCGCCGAGATGGGGAGCGCGCGTGCGCCCAATGCCTGTTCGCACCAGCGGAGGCGCTCGTCCACGGCAGCTTCCGGCGCTTCGTCGACCTTGTTCACTGCCGCGATTCGTGGCGCGTTCGCCAGCGCGAGTGCGCTCGTCATCGTGGCCAGGGCGCCGTCGTCGATCGGACGCGTGGCGTCGACCATCACGAGCACGACGTCGGCGTCCCGCAGGGCGTGCCGGGCCTCCTCGATCATCGCGCCCTGCAGGAGGTTCTTTGGCTCGAGCAGGCCCGGGGTGTCGAGGACGATCATCTGCACGTCCGCGGTCGTGTGGATACCGGTGACACGCCGCCACGTGGTCTGCGCCATGGGCGTGACGATCGAGAGTTTTTCCCCTACCAGAGCGTTGAGGAGGGTGGACTTCCCGACGTTCGGCTGTCCGATGAGCGCGACGTAGCCGGCACGGGTGGAGTGCGCTGGGCGGTGGGGCGGAGGCTGGGAAAGGTCGACCATGGGGGAAGATGCCAGAGCGCTGTGGACCGGTCACCCCCGTCGGCGCCCATCCGGCTTCGGTACCGGTTGGGCTGAACGGTCCTCAGGCGCTCCCGATCAGCCCCGCCACTCGCAGCTCGAACCCAGCTCCGGACAGGTCAGCCGGAACGTTGATGCGGGGCAACGCGACCGGTTCCGGCTGCCCGGTCGGAGCGACGCCGCCCTCGACGCGGTAGAGGTGGCGGTAGCCCACGGCCCGCGCGGCTTCGGCCACCCTTCGGTCCCAGATACCATAGGGGAACGCGAAGTGATCCGGCCGGGAGTGGTCCGGGAAGGTGGCTTTCAACCAAGCCCGCGGACGGTCCAGCTCGACTTCGAGGTCTTCGTCCGAAAGCGTCGTCAGGTTCGGATGGCTCCAGGTATGGGCCGCGAGCTCGACACCGGGGAGCTGTGCAATCCGAGTCAGCATGTCGAGGTCGGCCGGACCCTGATCGGGCCTAAGATGCTCGGAGGGCGAGGCCTCCGCCTGCGCGCGCCCCTGTCCCGACCCCAACACACCGGCGCGCACACTGGGGTCGAGCCCCGCTCCATCCGGGGAGGCGAGGGCGTCCCACCAGAAGGCTCGGGCTCCCAGCAGTCCGGGGACGACGAAGATCGTGGTGGGCACACCACGCTCTGCGAGGGCGGGCACGGCGAGCTCGAGGGCGCCGCGGTAGGCGTCGTCGAACGTGATCGCGGCGAGAGGCTTGTCCTCGGCGGTCGCGCCGCCCTCGAGCAGCTCGTCGAGTCCCACCACACTGTGGCTCCGCGTGAGGCGCTCGACCTGGTCCAGGAAAGAGCGGAGCGGGAGGTGGAGAGACGTGTCGCCAGCGGGCTCCGAGCCGTCCGGAGCCACGTTGTGATAACTCAGGATCGCAGCTCGACGGAGGCGGGCCTGCCGGCGCAGGGCGCCTCCCGCGAGGGGTAGCAAGAGGTGCTCCACGGCCACCCGGGCCAGGGCTCTCACGCGCATCCGCGAGCCCGCGACGCGGCACCAACCCTCCTCCGTCAGGGGGACCGTTACCCCTGCCCCGCCGCTTCCTCGTGCACCCGGCGGACCAGGGTCGCGAGTTCGTCAGGTGTGAAGGGCTTCTGGAGGAGGGGTCCGACATCGCCGACGGCGCTCGCCGTGAGGATGGCTAGTTCGCCGCATTCACCTCCCGGCCCCCTAGGACGATGATCGTGCCGTGCGCAGCGCCCCCACGGCGAGCCAGGCCAGGGCCGCCGCTATGGCCAGATGTTTCCCCCAGGCCCGGATCGCGCCGATCTGGAAGTTGGGGCGAGCCTCGGGTGGGACCTGGGCCCGGTACTGGATCACGTCCAGCGCGAATAGAATCATAATGCCGCAGAGCGCGGCCGCGCCAAGAGCCGAGAGGATCCCGAACACCTTGAGCGCCCTGCGGTGCGCGAAGGCGGCGGCCGCAGCGATCCCGATGCACAGCGCGAGCAGGGGTGTCAGCAGGAATCCGGACAGGAGGCCGGACGCTCCGTACCTCCAGGCGAGGTCGCCGATCCGGATCGGCCAGACGTTCGTCGCGAGATCGACGAAGGGGACTACGAGCAAGAGCGCGCAGGCGAAATAGATCGGGTCGGCGAGACGCCGGTACTCGACGCGCTGTGGGTCTTCGGACTTCCTTTTGGCTTGACTCGAGGCGACCGCCGGAGCGGGAATCAGGCCACCTCGTCCAACACGCCTTCCAGGCTATCCCTCCGCCGGCGCCGCCTGCGCGCCGCGCCGACCACCCCCGCCAACCCGCTGCCGAGCAACAGGATCGTCGCGGGCTCGGGAACGACTTGGGTGATGTACTCCTGCTTGCCACCCGTTGCGTTGCCGACCGCGTTCACATCCGTGATCACTGTGAACTGCGCGTAGGGAGCCTGCGATTGGTACTTATCGTCCGCCTCTTGAATCCACCACACGACCGAGTTGGCGGCGGCCCCCGTGCCCTTGTTGGTCGTCTCCCAAGCGGCAAGGTCAAGCAGCCGGGCGGGGAGGGGATCGGGCGCGCCACTGGCCTGCCCCATTATGATCCAGAGTGCAGCGTGGATCACGCCCCCACTCTCCCTTGTTGTGCTGTGCGAACTGAGTGGAAAGCCAAGCCGCCCTCTGATAGAGGGGGCGGCCGTCTTCTTGGTGGCGCGTGTATTCCAGGCTCCCTCCATCACTGAGGGGGGAGAAGTAGGCATTCCACGGAGGTGCGCCCAAGTGCACCGAATTGAGGAAGTCCACGCAGTAGACGTCCAGGCTCGGGTTTCCAGGCGTGGCCATCGTGTAGTTGCCGACGAACACCCCATTCGACACGACGCGCTCGCCCACTCCCTCCGGCCAGTCGAGGCCAGGCAGAGGGAGGACCGGTGCAAAGGCTCCTGCGTTCCACGGCAACCGCACTCATGCTCGCGCTGGCTGACGCCGAAATGGCGGTCCATCTTCGGGACGACCAGGTCGCCGTCTACGCGCACTCGTGGAACGTAGCGTAGGGCCCCACCGGCTGAGCCTGTGATGCTGAAGAAGAGGGCTCCTCCGGCTTGCCGGAGGAGCCCCTTCGTCGTTCAAGCGGGCTGAACCAGTAGTCCCGGCTCAGTCGCCTCTTTCAGCCACTTCCAACTCGGAAACCCGCGCGGCGCCGCCGCCTCCTCGCGGCCGCGCCGATCCCAGCCAGCCCGGATCCAAGGAGGAGCGATGTGATCGGCTCGGGGACGACCTCCATGGGGACGCAGGGCGGATAGTCCCCCGCACCTCCGGTGTCACACTTGAGCGAAAGTTCAGCGTCCGGCCCGATCTGCTGGGAGTGCCAGCGCAACTCTGTGTCCGCCAGCGCGAAGTTTGTGTCCAGGTTGAACGTGAATTCGACGTAGGGCTGACCGTCGAACGAGTTGCAGGTGGCCCACTTCTGTAGGCTGCCGCCCGGGTCGACACAGCCGATGATGCCGGAGTTGCCCTGGGATCCGTCCTTCAGCTCCAACTTAACCCCGGCGAGATTGTTGATCTGATTTGCTCCCTTTGGGTCCCAGTATGAGGTGATGTCGTTTCCGTCGTGGGTGACCGAGTAGCTGAGGACGTTCCCGTACCAGGGCGTTCCCGAATGGTAGAGACCGATTGCGGTCATCGTGTGGGTGCCCCCGAGCATTCTTTCGAGGTTCCAAACGCGCATGCGGAGGGTGTTGCCATCGGAAAAGACGCGCACGCTCGCACAGACTTGGAAGGAGCCCATAACGCAGTAGTTGTCGAAGGACAGTTGCGCCTGGACCGGCGTGGCAGAGGTAGGATCAAAAGGTGTGTAAAAAGAGAGGCGACGTACCTTTCCGCTGAGATTTAAACCAGCGAGCCCGGGTGACAGCCCGGGGAAAGGAACGTCGCCTCATGAGAGAGGATATCGCGGGACCCCAGGGTGCGTCCAGCAGGCCGATGGTGGGGAGACGCTCGAGGGGATGGTTAGGGAGAAGGCGCAGGAGTTCATCCAACAGATCATGGAGGAGGAAGTCACGGAGTTGTTAGGCCGGGGAGAAGTCAGAGCGCAGGAGTACGGTGGACTCGGCCGAGGGCTACCGCAACGGATATGGCAAGCCGAGGCGGTTGGCGATGAGCTCGGGCACGATCATGCTCCGACGCCCTCGGGTTCGGGGTGTCGAGGAGCGGTTCGAGAGTCGGGTGTTGCCGTTGTTCGCACGACGGACGAAGGAGCTGGGTGCTCTGCTTCCGGAGCTGTATCTGCACGGGCTGGCGGAGGGAGACCTTCGAGCTGGCGATGCGGGGCCTGCTAGGCGAGGGGGCCCCGTTGTCGAAGTCTTCGATTCGGCGGCTGCGGGCGGGATGGACGGCGGAATTCGAGGAATGGTCGAAGCGCTCGCTGGCCGACCGTGAGGTCGTCTACGTCTGGGGGACGGGATCTACGTGAAGGCGGGGCTTCGAGCGGGACAAGGCAGCACTGCTGGTGGTTCTGGGCGCGATGCGAGACGGGACGAAGGAAGTGTTGGCCCTGAGATCGGGCTACCGAGAGTCGGTCGAGTCCTGGTCGGAGGTGTTGCGGGATCTGAAGGCACGCGGCATCGAGGCGCCCCGGCTTCTGATGGCGGACGGTAACGCGGCGATCTGGGGCGCAGTACGGCAGGTATGGCCTGAGGCGGGCGAGCAACGGTGCTGGAACCACAAGATGAGGAACGTGCTGGACCCGGCTGCCCGCAGCGGGAGCAGAGCGAGGCGAAGGATCTTCTCAGGGCCGTGTCTACGCACCGAGCCGGTCCGAGGCTGTGAAGGCCCGCGAAGTGTTCGCCAGGCGCTACAGGCCGTGGTATCCGAAGCCGGTGGACGTACTCGAGGACGACTGGGAGCGGATGGTGGCGTTCCACGACTTCCCCGAGGATCACTGGAAGCATCTACGCACGACGAACGTGGTCGAGAGCCCGTTCGCTGCGGTACGGCTCAGGACGACGGCGGCGAAGCGATTCAAGCGGGTCGAGAGCGCTACGGCGCTGATCTGGAAGTCGCTCTTGGTGGCCGAGAAGCGGTTCCGAAGGCTCGACGCTCCTCACCTCCTCAAGGACGTGTTTGAAGGAAGGAAGTTCGAAGACGGAAAGCCCGTCTCAACCCAACAGCGGAAGAATGCCGCCTGATACGTTTACACACCTATTGACCCAACCTCGGCACAAGACTTGTCCACGAGCGCCGCGCCGTGTCGATGCCGCTCATGGGCCGCCTACCCGTCCGGAGATGGCCTCCCTGAGTCCCTCCAGGAGTCCCTCCAGGTGCGCCATGCGCTCGCGCAGGCTCGCGATATCGCCGCGAATCTCGGCGATATCGCCGCGGAGCTGGGCTACCTCTTCGCGCAAGGCGCCGATCTGCTCCTGGATATCTTGACGCAAGGCGCGAAAACTCGTGAGGAGCAGCCCAGCTAGGGCAGCTCCCACGCCCAAGACAGCAATGATCTCTCCGCTCACCCCTTCCTCCTCCTCCATTCGGGCTCTAGCAGGAGTACTATCGTTCCCCTGAATGCCCGAGCCGAGCTGGCGGCACTCAACTAACCAAGTCTCCGGAGAACCCGGGGCGGCCCGCCCCGGACAAGGACGGGCCGCTCGCGTTTGAACACCGCACTGGCTGAATGTGGCTACCGATCGCCGGCCGGTTCCGCGGCACCTGCCGTCTCCTCGCCCCCCTCCAGACGAGTCCACGGAGCCACGTCCGGGCCTTCGAGCGGGATGCACTTCGCCGATACCGGCGCGTCGTCCAGCGGTCGACGGCGCCAGGGAAGGATCCACCACGGCCGCCTCGCAGAAACGCCCTCCATGTTCTCGGGCCAGGTCCTCGGCTCTGGAATCGGGTCACCCCATTCGAGCATGGCGGTAACGTAGTCGTCGAACGCCTCGCCGAGGTTGATGAGTGCTTCCTCGCGGGTGGCCCCGTCCGCTTTCACGTCGGGGATCTGCTCGATCCAGGCGAGGAAGTAGGTCTCTCCCTGCTCGGTGACGGGCTTGACCAGCCGGCGGTACGGGAGGACGCGGTAGTACGAGAGGTCAGGCATTACACGTCCGTGGCGGGAGCGGAGGTGTCCTTCACAAGCCTACTGCGGCTACGGCCTCCCGCGCCACCCAGTCCTTCAGACCGCGGTGGCGAGGCACCGCCCAGGCATGCCCCCCGCCCCCTTAATCCGTGTGCGCCCACCACACGACCGCGCGCCGATAGTCCAGCGGCGCCAGGGCGATCCTCGCCTCACCTTGCGCCTCACAGCATCCTCCCGTCCACATGACCTGGCGGCGTGCCTTCAACGCCGTGTACCGACCATGACTGGTCCTCACTCTCCCATCCTCGTGACTAGCACACTCCGAGTTACTCAGGCCTAGAACCGCGCGTCGTTCAGGCGGAGGTAGGATCAAAAGGTGTGTAAAAAGAGAGGCGACGTACCTTTCCGCTGAGATTTAAACCAGCGAGCCCGGGTGACAGCCCGGGGAAAGGAACGTCGCCTCATGAGAGAGGATATCGCGGGACCCCAGGGTGCGTCAGCAGGCCGATGTGGGAGACGCTCGAGGGGATGGTTAGGGAGAAGGGGTGAATTCAAGAGGTCGTCGCAACACCTCAGGAAAGAGGAGGAGTTGCGATGGCGGCAAGCAAGCGCCGACGGTCGGATCGAGCTTTGCGTCCGCCGATGGGTTCACCCGGTCGTCCCCCGTTGGGGCGCCGGGAGCATCGGCAGAGGTTTTGGGAAGAAGTTGCTCGAGGGCTGTCGAGCGAGGAGTCGGCGGTGGCAGCCGGCGTGTCTCCGCTGTTGGGGCGCGCTGGTTTCGCCAATGTGGTGGCATGCCACCTTTCAGTCTTCGTCCTCTGTCGGGGCGCTACCTATCGTTCGTCGAGCGAGAAGAGATTGCGGTTCTTCAAGCCCGCGGTTGTGGCGTACGTGAGATCGCCCGGCAGTTGCGCCGCTCATCGTCGACGATCTCGCGAGAACTGCGGCGGAACGCAGCAACGCGAAGTGGAAACCTCGAGTATCGAGCCACGACCGCCCAATGGCATGCCGATCGGCGAGCGAAGCGTCCGAAAGTTGCCAAACTCGCTGCGAACGGCGAACTGAGGCAGTATGTGCAGGATCGCCTCGGAGGCCTGATCGCGGCTCCAGACGGGGCGGCCGTGCCGGGCCCAAATGTACGCTGGGTCGGGCGTCGCCGTGGTCGCCGACAAGACCGGCGGTGGGCGGCCTCGTGGAGTCCTGAGCAGATCGCCAACAGGCTACGGGTCGACTTCCCCGATGATGAGTCCATGCGGATATCGCACGAAGCCATTTACCAGGCGCTCTACGTTCGGGGACGCGGTGCGCTGCGTCGGGAGCTGACGGCGTGCCTTCGGACGGGACGCGCGCTACGGGTGCCTCGAGCTCGCGCCCGCAGACGGGGTAAGACGTTCGTTCGCCCCGAGATCATGATCAGCGAGCGACCGGCCGAGGCGGACGACCGCGCCGTTCCTGGGCACTGGGAAGGCGACCTAATCCTGGGGTTAAGCAGCTCGGCGATCGGAACGCTGGTCGAGCGAACCTCCCGGTTCACCATGCTCCTCCACCTCCCTCGCCTCCACAGACACGACGAGCCCAGGACCAAGAACGGGCCAGCGTTGGCTGGGCACGGCGCCGAAGCCGTCCGGGACGCGATCGCTTCGTCGATCACGACCCTGCCCGAGCAACTCCGCCGGTCTCTGACGTGGGACCAGGGAGCAGAGATGGCTCAGCACGCACAGCTTCGCATCGACACTGGGCTGGCCGTCTACTTCTGCGACCCACAGAGCCCGTGGCAGCGCGGCACGAACGAAAACACCAACGGCTTGTTGAGACAGTACTTCCCCAAAGGCACTGACCTCAGCAAACATACCGCTGACGATCTCGCCGCCGTCGCGGCCGCTCTTAACAGCCGCCCCCGCAAGACCCTCGGTTGGAAAACCCCGGCGGAAACCCTGGAAGATCTCTTACATCGCTGAACCGGACCTCCACCTTGCGCTGAGTTCTCAACAGCTCCGGTATCTCCTGCCTTCCACGACCTTCGGTCGCTTCTGACTCCCTCGGAATTGGAGAGATCAAGAACCCCCTCTGTCTGGACCCCGTCGCCCTCGCCAATCTATTGTCCAGTGGAATCGGGGGCGCAAAAACCCCCTTCAACACGGTGCTGTTGCGACGACCCCTTGAACCTGGGGTCTACGTCTGGGCGGACGGGATCTACGTGAAGGCGGGGCTCGAGCGGGACAAGGCAGCACTGCTGGTGGTTCTGGGCGCGATGCGAGACGGGACGAAGGAAGTGTTGGCCCTGAGATCGGGCTACCGAGAGTCGGTCGAGTCCTGGTCGGAGGTGTTGCGGGATCTGAAGGCACGCGGCATCGAGGCGCCCCGGCTTCTGATGGCGGACGGTAACGCGGCGATCTGGGGCGCAGTACGGCAGGTATGGCCTGAGGCGGGCGAGCAACGGTGCTGGAACCACAAGATGAGGAACGTGCTGGACCGGCTGCCGCAGCGGGAGCAGAGCGAGGCGAAGGATCTTCTCAGGGCCGTGGTCTACGCACCGAGCCGGTCCGAGGCTGTGAAGGCCCGCGAAGTGTTCGCCAGGCGCTACAGGCCGTGGTATCCGAAGGCGGTGGACGTACTCGAGGACGACTGGGAGCGGATGGTGGCGTTCTACGACTTCCCCGAGGATCACTGGAAGCATCTACGCACGACGAACGTGGTCGAGAGCCCGTTCGCTGCGGTACGGCTCAGGACGACGGCGGCGAAGCGATTCAAGCGGGTCGAGAGCGCTACGGCGCTGATCTGGAAGTTGCTCTTGGTGGCCGAGAAGCGCTTCCGAAGGCTCGACGCTCCTCACCTCCTCAAGGACGTGTTTGAAGGAAGGAAGTTCGAAGACGGAAAGCCCGTCTCAACCCAACAGCGGAAGAATGCCGCCTGATACGTTTACACACCTATTGACCCAACCTCTCCATCCATCGCTCGTCCGCCAACCCCAGGCTCCTAGTGAGACGAGTGCCGCGACCTCAAGCAGAAAGCGCAACCCGAGATTGACTGGGTGTGAACCCACTAGACCGTCGCCATCCCGCCCTCACCGAGCTGGCGCTCGATGCGGTAGCGGCCAGAGAGGGCTGCGTTCAGGCGGGTGACGGGATCCGGGTGGTTCACCCGCCCAAGATGCCGGTCAGGTCGGCAATCCGCGAGCAGAAGCGCCTCGGGCTACCGTCGTTGACCGATGATTCCGGAGTACGGGTATTTGGAGACGGTATCCCAAGCCAGCAGCTGGAGGATCGCGTGCTGCTCGGGCGTTACGTTGGGCAAATCCAGGTCGAGGCCCAACGGATTCATGCCGTAGATCGCAGCAAAGTTGCAGTATGCGGTCAAGGCTCTGACGTGACCCAGGCCGTGGCCGGTCGCGTCGCGGAATAGCTGCGACTGCCTCGAGATGCCCGGGAAGCTCCCCGTCTCGACGATCTCCCGAAGCCTCAGGACTGCATTTCCCACAGGTACGATTGTTACTGCGTTCTTCCCGTGCTCTCGGTTGAGCTGATCGACCTGCGCCTCGATGCGGGAGCGGAAGTCGTTGATTGCTGGCCAGAGCGCTTCGACGGGTGTGCTGTCCCTAAGGCTGTTGTCGGCGAGCCACCGGTCTCGTTCCGGCTGGGCGACCGGCAGGGACTGCTCACCCGGAATCCAAGAGGCCTGGATAAGAAGGCGCAACCTAAGGATTGCGCTCCAGCCCTAGCGCAAGAAACCTCGCGATTCCTTCGTCTGGGACCGACACGACGGGGCTCATCGTGAAGACATCCACGCCTCCGCTCATCAACGCTGCCTTCGCAGTGTTGACGCTATCGGGAACGTCCCAATGCCGCATCACTGTGGATCCACCGAGGCTTTGTAGCCCTACCTGCTCGTGCCCCTCGATGCCAGCCGCTAACACCAGCTCTGCCAGCATGGGTGCCACGAAGACGTGGAAGCTGTGACCGGTTACGAAGATGCGGAGTCCGTTGGAAACATGTCCGGGCGTGGTCTGAGCGCCGACGCCTGGAACCGAGCCGGCAAGCAGCGCGAACAGTGTCGTCCCGACGACCTTACGGAGGCACATTTTGGCCCAGATGCATGAGGAGAGCGAGATTCGTCGCTTCGCGGAACGTATGAAACCACAACAGTCTACCGGGCGATCACCGAATCCGTACGCGTGTAGTGGACCCCGGTCTGCGAACGTGGCCGATCGTCTATCCGTCCCGGCTGCGGTAGCCCTCGAGGGCTGCATTCAGGCCGGTGATGGGGACCATCAGTCAGCCTGAGCCTTCAACGCCTCGAAGAAGTTCTGGACGAGGATGGTGGCATAGGAGGTGAGCCCTCTTCGGCACCGACCAGCCGGGCTCCGTCCGAACCGTCGCCGTTCACCGTGCCACCCGCACTGGCGAGTAGCCGATCCCGTCCGGCCCGTTCCCCGCAGGTAGGTAGCCGACGACCTCCCGACGCTCGATGTCGAAGATCGCGATCCGATCCGCGGAAGACAGCGAGAGGAAAAGGTGGCGGCCGTCCGGATGCAGTGTGAGGCCTTGTGGTCCCTCCGCGGCGAAGTCGATCCGCCCGAGCTCCTCGTAGCTCGTGCCGTCGAAGAAGCGCAGGTTCTGATTGCGCATGTCCGGGATGATGATTTGCCGAACGTCCGGGGTCAGGAAGACGCGGTAGGGCCATCCGAAGCCGTCCGCCACGGTCGTGGGTCTGCCGTCGGCAGTCGTCCAAGCGGTTACGCGCCCCGTGTCGTTGCTTCCGGCGAAGACACGCGAGCCGTCCGGGCTGACGTTGACCGCTTCGGGGGTCTGCGGCGCGGAGAAGGAACGGACCTTGGTGCCCGTCCTCCGGCTCAGCTCGGTGACCGTGTTGGAGGACATGTCCCCCGTCCAGATCGTCTGGCCGTCGGCGGTGACGCCGAGCATATGCGAGCCGTTCGCCTCGGTCGAGATCGCGGACACGATCTCCCCGTCGGCAATCCGCACGATGACGACGTTGCCCGTCGACTCCGAGGTGACCGCCACCAGCTCATCCCTGGGAAGGAAGGCGATCCCGTGGGGGCGCGTGTAGCTGCCCAGCTCGATCACACCGATGCGCTCGGCCGAAGCCACGTCGAAGACGCTGAGCGTCGCGTCGCCACCGCCGTAGTCGGTGCCCACGGCGATGCGCCCGTCCGAGGACACGACCAGCTCGTGCGGCCCTGCTCCCGTCGAAGAGGTCGCCACGATCCGACCCTCGGCCACGTCGATGAAGCTTGCGGTCGAGGCGGACTTGTTCAGAACGATGACCGTCCCGGTGAGCTGAGCGTCGATCGACGCCGCCATCGTGAATGTGAGCGCGGCAGCAATCAGGAAGTCAGTCAGTCGCCTCATGTCTCTCGTCCTTCGAGAGCCGCGTTCAGGCGGGTGACGGGATCGGTCATGACCCTACCTCACGGTCAGGAATGACCAGACGCTTTGAGCGAGCCATCATTGGCCTTGGGCAGGGCGAGCTAAGTCGGCCTACGAGCTGGTTGGGGAGCCGGAGGCTTCATCAACGGGACCCTTTCGTCAATGGCCGTGGTGCGAGTAGAGCTTCGCATGGCCCGTCCCTCGTGCGATGAGCCACCGGTTCACGGGAAAGGCTGCGATCCATGCTACCCCCAGCGCCAGAGCCAACGACCCCCAGAACAGCCACGAGCTGAGCCCTGACTCCATTGCACCGGGAATGTAAACCATGATCACGTTGTCAACGATCTCCATGACAGTGATTGACGCCGTGTCGGCTGCCAATGCGAGGCCAGATGCGGTCGCAAACGTCATTCCGCCTCTCAGGAGCGGCAGCATCGTGAGGGAGTAGCCGAAGAAGAAGGCAAGGATCACGGCGAGCAAGATGGAAGCCCCGGTTCCCCATCCAGCTGCTGTGGCAATGACGAGCCCCAGCACCTCCCCTATCGCGCAACCGGTCATGCAATGGGTCGTGGCGCTGGCGGCTAGGCGATTCAACGCCGCAGAATCTCCACCAAAGTCTTGTTTCAAACTTCTACGAACACTCTCCCTTCTTGCCGCGTAACGGGAAAGGTTTCCTCCGCAAGCCACGGAGTGACGGGATCGGTCATGACCTATCCTACGGGAGGAATGACCAGACACTCAGTACCTCGTGAGCATCGCCATCATAGGGACGCCATGCGCTGGACGCACATGGTTCTGCAGTGAGTGAGGCCGACGCGGTGCACCACCTCCTTCCCCAGCGAGGGACGAGCGGCGGCGTAAACATCACTCGGCGTGGCACTTCTCCTCACGAGGAGCAAGAGAGCGGCCACCCCCGCCCACGAAAAGAGGGGGAAGGCAGTCCCCAGCCCTCCCCCTCGCTCGATCAGGAGCCCGGAACGCCCAAAGGGATGCGCGCACCGATGCCCTATCCGTAACATCAGTTCCTAACCCCTCCACCGGATTGGCACCTTATGCCCGGCAAGTCGTGCACACGCCCGGACGCCACCAGGACAAGGCACATACGTGGCCGACTTCTACGTCAGTGGCCTGCCGTCATTTGGATGGCCCCACTGTGGGCTTGCTCTGGATCCGATTCCACTGGTCCCTCCGCGGATTCCGATGCAACACGCTACATCGTCACGGCCAGCGCGACCAACGTAGCTGCGGGAGCCGCTGTGACCATCAGCGCCCAGTTAGCCAACGCCGCTGGCTCGCCCGTGCCCACATCGGGAAGGGTCGTAACGTGGAGCAGTACCGGTTCTGGCGGTCTCCTAGAGCAATCAACTTCGGCTACTGACGCTTCAGGCTCCGCATCTGTCTTGTTCCTTCCCAGTCCCATAGCCGGGACTTCGCACGTCGTTACTGCTCGGGACGGGAGTGGACTGTCAGGAACCAGCGATCCCGTCACCGTCGTTGCCGGCCCTCCGGCGTTCGTGATTATCGACGGGCAGGCTCAATACACTTCGCCAGGCTCCGCTGTCCCCGTCCCACCCACGATTTGGGTGATCGATGAGTTCGGGAACGGCGTGCCTGGACTTACAATCGAATTCACGATAACAGGTGGTGGGGGAAGTGCGACCGGAACAACCGCTTCCACCGACGTGGACGGTGTTGCGTCCGTGGGGAGCTGGACGTTGGGGGCCGAGTTTCGTGAGAACGAGATGACCGCGATGGTCTCAGGATTTCCGGGCTTTATCACCTTTACCGCCACCGCGGCCCCACCGATCGCATCCTGCGGTCTCGAGAACCCTCTCATTCTAGACCTTCGGCAACGTGGCGATCTTCGTGCGAGTCTGTGTACGTCGATCGACCCGACAGACCTGCACACCTCAGAAAAGGCGTTCCCCGGTGCTGAAGCAGGGGGAACGTACTTCTACGACCTGTATGTTGTGGATATACCAGCTGGAGCCATTGTCCGCTTCGAAGTAGCTGAAGACGATGATGGAACACTTTCAGCTTGCCAGTTTCTGCTCGCTTATACAGAGAGCGGCGCATACGTCAATGGAGAGGCTTGTGATCCTGTTACTATCAACAACTCATCGGGAGTGGTCATACGGTATCAAATCGTCGTCACGACCTCCCGTGCGGGGGAGGAGGGTGCCTATTCCATTATTGCTGCAAAGATTCTCTGACCAGTTACCAGGCCGCTACCACCGTTTAGGTCGCCAGTTTTCCGCCAGCGAGGTAGACCGTGGCCATCCCGCCCTCACCGAGCTGGCGCTCGATGCGGTAGCGGCCTTCTAGGGGGCGGGTAGCCCCTCTTTAGGTCCGTTCTTAAGCTGACAGTCGGTTCAGATTCTGCTGCTCTAGTTCTTCTGCGTACTGCTGGGGAGTGAGTCGGTTCAGGGCCCGATGGGGCCGATCCGTGTTGTAGCTTATTCTCCAGCGTTCGATGATTCTGCGCGCATCGGCAAGGTTCAGGAACCAGTACTGGTTGAGGCACTCGTCGCGCAGCCGGCCATTGAAGGCCTCGATATAGGCGTTATCGACGGGTTTACCTGGCCGGAATAAGAGCGGAGGGGGTGGGATTCGAACCCACGTGGGCTTACACCCGCCGGTTTTCAAGACGGAAATCGGGGTCATTCGCCGTGTTGACCAGTGTTGCCCCGTGTTCCGTATAGATCTATTCAGTTTGGCGTTACGAGATTCGTGAGTTCGCTTCTGTTCTCCCCCGTATTCCCTAGTTCTGCGGCTTTGGCACACCAGTGGCACACCAAACTTCCCCCGTGACGCGTCACACAGAGAGAGGCCCGTACGTATTGGCCACCCCAGGGGCGTCGGCTGGTCATCCCACAAACTCGATCTGGACCACGTCGCCCGGCTTCCATCCGTATGTATCCTTGAGGTGGATCTCGGCCACGATCTCCCACCTATGTCGGCCAGGGCAACCTGCCTCTCCAACGTGCTTCAAGTGCATCTTCTCGTCCCCCCAACGGAACAACCAAGCGCGCTGCGACCCAGGGGAGGTGGAGCAGCATCGTGAACCGGGAGGTCCGCTCGACCAGCGTTCCGATCGCGGAACTTCCCAGTCCGAGGATCAAGTCGCCTTCCCAGTGCCCGGGAACGGCCCGGTCATCTGCCTCCACGGGACGTTCGCTGATCAGGATCTCCGGGCGAACGAACTTCTTGCCCCGTCCGCGGGTGCGAGCTCTCGGCACACGGAGCGCACGCCCGCTCCGAAGGCACGCCGTAAGTTCCCGACGCAGCGCACCGCGTCCCTGAACATAGAGCGCCTGGTAAATGGCCTCGTGCGATATTCGCATTGACTCATCATCCGGGAAGTCGACACGCAGCCGGTTCGCGATCTGTGCCGGACTCCACGAGGCCGCCCACCGCCGCTCTTGCCGGCGACCGTGACGCCGTCCGATCCAACGCACTTCTGGGCCCGCCACAGCCGCGCCCTCAGGGGCCGCGATCACGCCTCCAAGACGATCCTGTACATACCGCCTCAGCTCGCCGTTCGCAGCAAGCTTGGCGACTTTCGGGCGCCTCGCTCGCCCATCAGCGTGCCATTGGGCGGTCGTGGCTCGGTACTCCAGATAGCCGCTTCGGGTTGCCGCGTTCCGCCGCAGTTCTCGCGAGATCGTCGATGGTGACCGGTTCAACTGCCGGGCGATCTCGCGCACTCCGCGACCACCAGCGTGAAGGAGGGCGATCTCTTCGCGCTCGACAAACGACAAATAGCGCCGAGAAAGGGGACGCAGAGTAAAGGATGGCATTCCACCATACTCGCGGAACCAGCGTGTTCCGACAGCGGGAGACAGGCCGACCACAATTGCCGCCTCCTCGCTCGACAATCCGCGAGCGATTCCCTCCCAGAAACGCTGCCGGTGCTCCCGGCGCCCCATCGGCGGACGACCGGGTGAACGCATCGGCGGACGTAGTGCACGATCCGCTCTTCGGTGCCTGCTTGCCCCCATCGCAACTCCTCCCTCTCGAGGTGTTGCGACGACCACTTGAATCCACCCAGTGCGCCTCGTCGATGGCCAGCAGGCCGATCTTCGTCCGTCCCAGAAGCGCCCGGAAGCGCGGGATGGCGAGTCGTTCCGGGGAGACCAACAGCAGTCGGAGCTGTCCTGCCCGCATCGACGCGAGCACCCGCTCGCGCTCAGCCGGGGTCCGCTCGGCGGTCAGGCGTTCTGCGGCGATGCCGGCGCGGCGCGCTCGATCGACCTGATCGGACATGAGCGAGACGAGCGGGCTCACGCACAGGGTCAGTCCCGGGAGGAGCAGCGCCGGAACCTGGTAGCAGACGCTCTTGCCGCCACCGGTGGGCAGGATCCCCAGCGCATCCCTGCCCGCCAGCACCGCGCGCACCAGCTCCTCCTGGCCCGGGCGGAAGGCCGGATACGCGAAGTGGCGGTGGAGGATGTCGACCGGGTCCACCCTGCCACCATGGCCGACAGGTCCGGGCGGCGCGATGGCACGCTGCGCCGCCCGGTGCCCGACGTGCGCTTGGACCTACATCCAGGGCTCGTCGGCCGAGAGCCCGTAGATCGACGGCACCTTACCGCCCGCGCATCGGACGTACACCGAGAGTTGGCCACGGTGGTGGATCGAGTCCATCAGCATGAACCAGAGGAACTCCCCCACCGGGACGTCGCCCATCTGTCCGGGGCCAATCGGGAATTGGATGGTCTCGCCCAGCCGCGCGTCCGGGGTGCCTGGGAGGGTCTGCATCAGCGCCTTCGCGCTGGCCTCGTACGCGGCGATCACCTCGCCAAACATGGGCGGCGGCGGGGGCATCGTTCCCGTGACGTTGACCGGCCCCTTGAGCGCCGCGAGCGCCACGTTGTTCTCCATCACGAACCTCCAGGCGAGCTTGAGCGCCGTGTCCGACCGTTGGTGCGGTTGATAGGACGCTTTGTCGGCGGGAAACGCCCTGAGCACGTTGAGGGTGGTTACGTGTTCCTTCGCGTACACTTCGGCGAACTGCTGCTTCGGGGTGGGCGCCGCGGTACGGGACTGAGGCGCTGCGGTCTGTGCCATGATACGATCTCCGATCGAGGTGACGGTTCGGTGGTCCGCTTCAGCGGTCCGGGGACAGAACGGTTTCCAGCTTGTCCAGGCAGCCCGACCAGCCCGACTCGTGGCGGTCGCGCCTCTCCTTCGTGGGGAACCCCTCGTGACGCAACACGACCTCGGTGGCATTGCCGCGCTCGTGGAACTCGACCGTGACGAGCGAATCGACCGACTCGGAGTCGCCCTCCCAGGACCAGGTGTACACGAGCCGGCGCGGCGGATCGACCTCGCGGTAGACACCGAACACCCTGTGCTCGGCACCGTCGGGTTCGCGCATGTGGATGCAGTAGCATCCGCCCACGCGTAGGTCGACCTCCGCGAAAGGGGTGGTGATGGGCCCGGGCCCCGACCAGCGTTTCAGCTCTTCCGGGGACGTCCAGGCCGCGAAGACCCGCTGCGCGGGCGCTTGGAAGGTTCGTCGGACCTCGAGCGCTTCTCCCTCGGGTCTTCCAGGCACGATGCGGTCTCCTCTGCGTCGGGGTCCAACTGCGAACCGGCAGTGGGGCTCGCCCCGGCGGACGTACTCCCCTCCAGATAGGCGGCGAGCTGGTCGAACTGAGATTCCCAGAAGCGTCGGTATCGCTCGATCCAGTTCCGCGCCTCGCGAAGCGGGGCGGCCACCAGGACCGTGCGCCGCGAACGTCCATCGCGGTGCACGCGCGCGAGCCCGGCGCGCTCGAGCACGCGCACGTGTTTGGAGACCGCGGGCAGGGACATGTCGAAGCGCGCGGCCAGCTCGCTGATCGTCTTGTCGCCGCTCGCCAGCCGGGTGAGGATCGCCCGACGCGTGGGATCGGCGAGCCCGGCGAAGACACGGTCCAGCCGGGAACGGCGTTGATAAACCATATGGTTTACTATGGGCTGCGGGGGGCGGCTCCGCAAGCGTGGATGACCGGAGCGCCGCCGGTGAGCGGCCTCACGAGTCCGTATCCCCTCGCTCCGGGTCATCGGAGGCGTCGGGCTCACCGATCACGAACCGGAGAGCGAAGCCCGCCAGCAGAACCACGATCGCCAGATCGATCAACCACCCCTGCTCGGTGAACATCCCGACCACCGCCAGGACCGCCCCGGCCCCGAACAGACGCACGCGCCACTCCAGGTGGCGGCCGGACCGGTCGCGCGATCTGTCCGTCAGCATCTTCCGGGCGCACCCAAGGATCGCTCCTTAGGCACGGGGTCCCCTGCGCGCGCGCGACGCCTCGAGGAATCGATGCACACCCTCGCGGCAGGCCTCGCTCATGCGCGCCTCCACGTTGACCTCGGCCGCCCGTTCGAGTCCGTCGTCGAAACCGAGCTCGCCGAGCTCGTATAGAAGTGACTTGGTGAGGGCCACGGTCGAGGGTGGCCGAGCGGCGAGCGCCGCCAGATAGAGAGCGACGGCGTCCTCGAAGCCGTCGGCCGGGAACGCTCGCGCGAGTCCGATCCGCTCCGCCTCGAGAGCCCCGATTCGCTCTCCGCGCACGACGAGATCGAACGCGACGGCCTCCGGCACTTTACGGCGGAGAAGGGTCATCACCAAGGCAGGAACGATGCCGAGGTGCACCTCGGGGTATCCGATCTCGGCCCGCTCGTGGGCCAGAATCAGGTCGCACGCCGTGGCGAGGCCGGCGCCGCCCCCGAGCGCCCGACCCGTCACGACCGCTACGACCGGTCGGGGATGGCGGCGCATCTCGCGGAAGACGGCGGCGAGCCGGCGGGCGTCGACCAGGTTCTCTGCCTTGCCCAGGCGACTCGTGCGCTCGAGCTCCTCGAGATCGGCTCCCGCGCAGAAGTCCGGGCCGGCGCCGCGGATCGCGACGACGTGAATCGCCGGATCGGACGCAGTGCGGCCGAGAGCCTCGACAAGGGCCTCGATCAACGCCCCGTTGAGCGCGTTCCGCTTCGCAGCCCGGTCGAGGGTGAGTGTGGCGATGCGGTCGGCGACCTCGTATCGCACCAGCGCGTCCGGTGTCGCATGGGCGTTCACGAACGATCTCCACCGTACTCGGCACCAGGCAGTCGCCCTCGCGCACGCGCGGCCTCCGCGACCGTACCCGGAACCTCGAGCTCGAGGCGCAACAACGCCGTGCTCATCACCTTGCCCTGTGCGTCGTTCATCAGCGAAACCGTCCCCCCTCCATCCAGAGCGCCGTGCAGGAGGAAGTTGAGGGCGTACAAGTTGGGGATCTCGTAGCGCACGACCTCCCCACGCAGCATGGGTCCGAAATGCGACTTTACCCGCTCGGCCGTGAGCCCCTCCCGCAGCAGCTCGTAGTGTTCCGGATCATACGCGATCACGCCCACGTTGACCGTATCGCCCTTGTCACCCGAGCGTGCGTGCGCCAGATGCACCAGCGCGATCATGGCCATCAGCAGGTCGCTGAAAAAGGGGAGCGCACCGCGTTGTGGGTGCCACGGCCCCTCGTCCCAGGCAGCGTGACGAAGGCATAGCCAAAGCTACGTCGAGGAGCGCTAACGACGGACAAGGGACCGTGCCACCCTCCCCACGCAGCATGGGTCCGAAATGCGACTTTACCCGCTCGGCCGTGAGCCCCTCCCGCAGCAGCTCGTAGTGTTCCGGATCATACGCGATCACGCCCACGTTGACCGTATCGCCCTTGTCACCCGAGCGAGCGTGCGCCAGATGCACCAGCGCGATCATGGCCATCAGCAGGTCGCTGAAAAAGGGGAGCGCACCGCGTTGTGGGTGCCACGGCCCCTCGTCCCAGGCAGCGTGACGAAGGCATAGCCAAAGCTACGTCGAGGAGCGCTAACGACGGACAAGGGACCGTGCCACCCAGAACCCTCGAACCTCAAGCTCATGTCTAACTCGGTTGTGGGGTGTACTCCCCTTCTTCAGCGATCTGCTAGACGTCGATCGCCTCGACCGCGAGTCCCGGCTCGATCGCGTCGCGCCGGATCAGCGCCGGCCAGTAGGCGATGACCTCCCGGGCTCGCGGCCGGTCGAAGTAACCCGTGACCGACGGCGGGCCCGTCAAGACGAGCGGGGCGACCTCGCGGCTGAAGCGCTCGACGGGCTCTCGGGCGCCGGCACGCACCCCCACCCGTAGCTGTACTTCGGGAAGGTCGGCGGGCGGTTCGCCCGCGAGGTGACCGTGCGTCGAGTCCCAACCCACCAGCTCGGCGCGGAAGGCGTCAAAGTGGAGGCCCAGACGGTCGAGGCGTTCGCGCAGAACCACGACGGCGGCGCGGGCCTTCGCGGCCGCGTCCGGCCACGCGTACGTGAGGGTTCCGGTCGCCTTCCAGCCCCACGAGTACGCGATGCTCACCTTCAGCGTGTCGGTCCGGGGGCGGCCCCGCACGCCGTGTACACGCACGCGGTCGGGGCCTTCCTCGATCAGTCGGACGGTGGTGAAGTCCGCGACCACGTCCGGGGCCATGTAACGCTCCGGATCGTCGATCTCGTAGACGATCTGCTCGGTCACGGTACGGCGATCCACGCGTCCACCACTCCCCGCGTGCTTGGTCACGACGAAGTCGCCGTCTTCCTGCACCTCCACGATCGGAAACCCGACGCTGGCGAGATTCGGAATCGTCCACCACTCGGCGAGGCAGTTCCCGCCGGAGGCCTGCGCACCGCATTCGATGACGTGGCCCGCGACCACGCCGGCGGCCAATCGGTCGACGTCGTCCCAGAGCCATCCCAGCTCGTGGACGAGCGGACCGTACGTGAGCGCCGCATCAACGCACCGGCCCGTCACCACGACGGTAGGGTCCGATCCGAGTGCACTCACGATGGGACGAGCGCCGAGATACGCATTTGCGCTTTGCACGCGCTCTCGCACCGTAGCAAGCGGCGCGCCGGTCTCCAGGTGCGTGAGCGGGTGCCCGGACTCCAGCAGTTCGTCCAGCCGGCCCATCAGATCGTCACCGGTCACGAGAGCGACGCGCGCCCGTCCTTCCAAGCCCATCCGCCGGCCAGCCGCCACGAGCGCTTCTGCGCAGGCTCGCGGGTTCACACCTCCCGCATTCGTGACCACACGCACGCCACGTTCCACGCAGGCGCCGAAGATGCGTTCCATCAGTGCGACGAAGTCGCGCGCGTACCCAGCCGCGGGATCACGCGCACGCTGCTCCTGCAGGATGGACATGGTCACTTCGGCCAGGTAGTCCAGCACGAGGTAGTCGATCGGGCCGCCCTCGAGCTGCCGAACGGGTGCCTCGATATCATCCCCCCAAAAGCCCTGCCCCGAAGCGATCCGGACGGGACGCTCACGCATGCGAGTCATGCTTCGGTGGAGGCGCGCGCGGCCCGAGCGAGCTGGAAGGGGCCCAGATGCGGCCCCGGATTCTGCGCCGCCGCCCTGAGGAGCAACTGGAGAACCGGCCGCACCTCCTCGGGGAGCACGATGTCATCCACCCAGCCGCGAGCGCCGGCATAGCGCGCGTCGAGCTGACGCTCGTACTCCGCGCGCACCTCGTCCATGCGTGCCTGGAGGTCCGCTCCTGCTTCGCCTCCGTCGGCTTCGACGTCCCGGAGCTGAGCGCCGAACAGAGCCATCACCGCGCTCTCGCCCTCCATCACTCCCATTCGTCCGGTTGGCAGCGACAGGACGAAGTCGGGGTCGAACCCCTGACCGGCCATCGCGTAGTAGCCGGCACCCGAGGCGTGATTCACGGTCAGCACCAGCTTGGGCACCGTCGCGGTCGCCATGGCCTCGACGAGCTCGGCACCCGCTCGGATGATGCCCGAGTGCTCGGCCTCCGGGCCGACCATGAAGCCGCTCACGTCCTGCAGAAAGAGGAGCGGGGTCCGGTGGCGGTTCATCAGCTCGATAAAGTACGCCGTCTTGCGGGCGCTCTCCGTGTAGACGATTCCGCCGAAACGGGGAGGGCCGAGGCGGGCGTCCGCGACCACACTGCGGCGATTGGCGATCACCCCCACCGCGATTCCCTCTACGCGCCCCGTGGCGCAAATCATCTCAGCAGCGTGGTCCGGCTGGAATTCGTCCAGGGACCCCCTGTCGAGAATCGTATCGATCAGCGCGTGGGAGTCGTAAGGCTGGCGATGGTCGTCGGGCAGGAGCTCGTAGAGTTCCGTGGGATCGCGCCCGGACGGGGTGGCCGAGCGCCCGGGAGAGCCCCCCTTCGAATCCCACGGAAGTTCGCGCACGAGTTCGCGAAGCCTCGCGAGCGCGGCGTCGTCGTCGACCGCCTGGTAGTGCGCAACGCCAGACAACGACGTGTGGACGCGTGCCCCGCCTAGCTCCTCGCTTGCAACGCTCTGTCCGGTGGCACCCTTCACCAGGTTGGGACCGCCCAGCCCCATGAAGCTCGTGCCTTCGACCATCACGATCACGTCCGAGAGGGCGGGCAGATACGCCCCCCCTGCGATGCAGGGTCCCATCACGGCCGCCAGCTGTGGCACGTGGAGATAGCGCCGCATGACCGAGCTGTAATAGAAGATGCGCGCGGCTCCGTACTGCCCCGGAAACACGCCGCCCTGGTATGGAAGGTTCACGCCCGCCGAGTCCACCAGGTAGACGATCGGCACCCGGCACCGCATGGCGATCTCCTGGGCACGAAGCATCTTCCGGATCGTTTCGGGCCACCACGAACCGGCCTTCACGGTTGCGTCGTTGGCGACCACGACGATCTCGCGCCCGTGCACCCGTCCGACTCCGGTCACAACACCCGCAGCGGGCGCCTGGCCCTCGTACTGGTCGTGAGCGACCAGCAGCCCGACCTCCACCCACGGCTCGCCCCGGTCCAGCAGTCGCGTCAGCCGTTCGCGCGCGGTGAGCTTCCCCTGCGCGTGCTGCTTCTCGGCACGATCACTGCCACCGCCCAGACGAAGGCGCTGACGCAAGACGACCAGCTCGGCGGCGAGTGCGCGCATACGCGTAGCCGGCCGTTCGGGGGGAGCCCCCGGCTCTCTGGATTGCTCGTTCGAAGGACCGCTCATCTCGCTGAGCGCAAGGTCACACTAGGCCCGGCCGCGTCTCCTCGAACCACGAGCGGATGTACGCGACCGCCTCGCCGGTGGGCGTACCGGGCCCGAACAATCGGCCCACGCCACGCACGCGCAGGGCCGCCATATCCTCATCGGGAATGATGCCGCCGCCGGTCAGCAGCACGTGATCCGCGCCATCGGCGTCGAGCAGCTCGCGAACGCGCGGGAACAGGGTCATATGCGCACCCGAGAGCACCGATAGCGCCACGACGTTCACATCCTCCTCGATCGCCGCGTTCACGATCATCTCCGGGGTCTGGTGCAACCCCGTGTAGATCACCTCGAAGCCAGCGTCACGAAACGAAGCGGCGATGACCTTGGCGCCCCGGTCGTGCCCATCGAGGCCGGGCTTGGCCATGAGCACGCGGATCTTCCTCTGGTCTTCGGTCATGGGAAAAGCCTGGGCGCTCAAAAGAAGATCGGTTCTTTGTAGCCGCCGAATACGCGCTCCATGGCGTGGCGGATCTCGTACAGCGTGCAATACGCACGGGCGCACTCGAGCAGGTAGGGAACCAGGTTTCCAGAACCTCCCGCCGCGCCTTCTAGCTCTGCGAGCGCGCGCTCGACGCGACCGGCATCTCGGGTCGACCGCAACCGCGCCATGCGGGCTCGCTGGCGACTCTCGACTTCCGGGTCGATCCTGAGCACGTCGATCTCGACCTTTCCCGATCCCTCGATGAATTCGTTGACGCCGACGATCACCCGTGCGCTCGCCTCGACCTCGCGCTGCTGACCAAGCGCTGACTCGGCAATCTTCTGCTGGAACCACCCGGTCTCGATGCCGGGCACGACCCCGCCGATTTCGTCTACCTGACGGAAGATCTCTTCGGCCTCGGCCTCGAGCTCGTCGGTGAGCGTCTCGACGTAGTACGAGCCCGCGAGCGGATCGATGGTGTTCGGGACGCCCGTCTCATACGCGAGGATCTGTTGGGTGCGGAGCGCGATCCGGACGGCTTTCTCGGTGGGGAGTGCGAGCGTCTCGTCCATCGAATTCGTGTGCAGCGATTGCGTGCCGCCGAGCACAGCCGCCATCGCCTGGTAAGCGACGCGGGCGATGTTGTTCTCGGGCTGCTGCGCCGTCAGGCTCACCCCCGCAGTCTGCGCGTGCGTGCGAAGTCGGCAAGCCTCCGGGTTCATGGCGCCATAGCGCTCGCGCATGTGGCGCGCCCAGATGCGCCGCGCAGCTCGGAATTTCGCGATTTCTTCGAAGAAGTCGTTGTGGACGTCGAAGAAGAACGAAAGGCGCGGAGCGAATCGGTCCACGTCGAGGCCGCGCGCGATACCCCGTTCTACGTACTCGAAGCCATTCTTGAGCGTGAAGGCGAGCTCCTGACCGGCCGTGGCTCCCGCCTCGCGAATGTGGTAGCCGGAGATCGAGATCGGGTTGTACTTGGGCGCGTGTTCGCTCGCCCACTCGAACATGTCCACGATCAGGCGGAGTGCCGGCTCGGGGGGATACACCCAAGCGTGCTGGGCCTGGTACTCCTTCAGGATGTCGTTTTGAACCGTGCCGCGAACGCCCTTCGGATCGACCCCCTGCTTCTCGGCGGCCGCCACATAGAACGCGAACACGATGGCAGCCGGACCGTTGATCGTCATCGACACCGAGACCTGGTCGAGCGGGATCCCTTCGAACAAGGTCTCCATGTCAGCCAGCGACGAGATCGCGACCCCGCACACGCCAACCTCGCCCAACGAGCGGGGGTGGTCGGAGTCGTAGCCCATCAACGTCGGGAAGTCGAACGCGACCGAGAGCCCGGTCTGGCCATGGGCGAGCAGATACTTGTACCGCGCGTTGGTTTCCTCGGCGGTGGCGAAGCCCGCAAACTGGCGTTTCGTCCAGAGCCGCGTACGGTACATCGTGCCGTAGGGTCCACGCGTGAACGGGTGCTCGCCCGGCAGCCCGAGCCCCTCGAGGTAGGGATCGGCGTCCACCCGATCGAGCGGAGTGTAGACCGGCTTGACCGGCCGGCCCGAGGCGCTGGTGAACGCGTCGCTCCGGTCCCCCACGGCCTCGTTCTTCTCCGCCCAGTCGTCCAGCCGCGCTCGGAGATGGGAGAGCTCGACCTCACGACGCGCGATCTCTTCGGCCAGCGCGCGGCGCGGAGTGAGGTCACGCTCGATGGTGGACATGACGTCTCCGGGAGCGGTCGGCGGAGGCTCGGGCCACGCGTGCTACACATGCAAAGCAGGAAAGTCTCAGCAGCTCCCCCCCAACGCGAACCGGTAACCGACTCACAGGGCCCGGCCAGCGTTCGGATTGTCGGTTACGTACACTCGTTCTTCCTTCAAGCCTCCCTCCCGTCCAGCACCTGCTCGATGATCGCGCGCCCCACCGAGTAAGGGGTTTCCTCCCCGCGTGTCACTCGGTCCAGGCCGCTCGCGAGACGGCCCTGCACAGCCGGGTCCCTCCAGGTCCGCCGCCGCAGGGCGCGCTCGACCACCTCGCGCACGCGTCGCTCGGAACGCGCCCGCCGCCGCAGCTCGAGGTCGCCGCTCACGTCCAGCCAGGTGCTGTGGGCTGCCACGGCCTCGATCAGCTCGCTCGTCCCGTCCCCCGTGTGCGCGACCGTGCGGATCACGGGCACCTCCCAGCCCGACCCCGCATGGCCGGGCACCGCTGCGCCTCCCGAATCCGCCGAAAGGTCACCCTCCGCCGGTCTCCGGCGGCCGACGCGATCCGTGGGTCCGCCGCCCCCGCGACCACCATGGTGGGCCGGGACACGGCGCATCGCCTCGCCCGTTCGCAGGTGCAACGCCGTGCGGATCTCCTTGATCAGCCGGTCCGCCCCCGGGCGGTCGGCTTTGTTCACCACGAACACATCCGCGATTTCCATGAGCCCCGCTTTCATCGCCTGGATCGCGTCTCCGGATTCGGGAACGAGCACGACCACGACCGTATCGGCCGCCCCCGTGATCTCCAGCTCCGTCTGACCGACTCCGACGGTCTCGACCAGCACCCGCTCGAATCCGAACCCGTCCATCAGATCCGCCACCTCGCGCGTGGTCGTGGCGAGGCCGCCCAGTGACCCACGGGTCGCCATCGAGCGGATGAACAGCCCCACGTCGGTGGCGATCTCGCTCATACGGATACGATCGCCGAGAAGCGCTCCGCCGGAGAACGGCGACGTAGGATCGACCGCGACAACGCCGATCCGATCGCCGGCCTCTCGGTATGCACGGGCGAGCGCGGCGATCAGGGTCGACTTGCCGGCGCCGGGCGGGCCGGTGAGTCCCAAGCGGCGCGCACGCGGACCCACGCGCATTGTCGCGTGCAGGAAGTCCTCAAAGCCGGCCCGCTCATCCTCGACCAGGCTGATCGCACGCGCCAGGGCCGAGCGCCTGCCCTTGCGGAAGGAGGCGAGCAGGGGCTGTAGAGGTGCGGGAACCGATTCCGGGGGGCTCGCGGACAACGCCTATCGATCCCGAGCCTGGGGACGGACCCCCCGGGCGTGGCGAAGTGGGTTCTCCAGAAGGTGTGCCGGGATGAAGAAGACGAGCACGAAGAGAATCAGTGAAAGCACCAGCCCCGCGACCAGCAGCCACTCGTTACCGAGCGCGAGGTAAAGGATCGAGCTGATGAGGGCCGTAGCGGTCGCGAAGATCGAGAGAAGCACGCGCCGGGCCTGAAGGTGCAGGAAGCGCTCATGCAGTGCCAGGTCGCGCGGGTGCATGCGCACCCTCAGCTCCTCACGCTCGGCGCGGGTGACAAGGTCGCGCAGCGAGCGCAGCGTCGACTGCGCCTCTTCCAGAACGTTACGGGCTACCGCGACCGGTTCGCGCCCGGTCGTCCGCATCAGCTCGGCTCTGTGCTGACGCACGACGCCACGCATGAACGTGAGACCGTCGAAGTTGGGGTCGTAACGGAAGCCGATGCCCTCGATCAGCGCAGCGGCGCGAAAGAAGTAGACCAGTTCCTGGGGAAGGATCAGCGGCCACGTATAGAACGTGTCGAAGATCCGCATCACCACTTCCTGGATCCTACCTCGGTTCGTGGTTCGGAACCGATCGAGCACCCTCATGATCTCGGTGGCCGCCTCCCGGATCTCGCCACGGGACACCTCGGGACTGATCATGCCGAGGTGGTACATCCCGCTGATCATGCCGTCGAGGTCCTCGCGACCGACGGCCAGCGCGATACCGAGGATGTGGTCACGCGTCCAGCGCGGCACCTGCTCGACCATTCCCCAATCGAGCAGCACGATGGTTCCGTCCTCCTGCACCAGGATGTTACCCGGGTGCGGATCGGCGTGCAGGAATCCGTCCACCATCATCATGCGGAGGTAGACGCCCGTCAGCGTCTCCATCATGCGGGTGAACGAAAGTCGGCCGGACCCGATCAGTTCGTGCAGTCGGTCGACCTTCGTGCCTGACACCCGCTCCATCACCAGCACGCGCCTTCGTGTGAAGCGATCGAGCACGTGGGGCACTCGCACGCGTCGCTCGGCTCGGAAGGTCTCCCGGAAGTGAGCGAGGTGCTCCGCTTCCATCCGGAAATCCATTTCCTGGGCGACCTTGTGGGAGAACTCCCGCACCACACCCGTGAGCGCCCGAACGTGGTGGTTGGGGAAGAGCACGTTCAGCCAGAACAAGAATCGGAAGGAGACGTCGAGGTCGAGCGCGACCAGGTGCTCCACCTCGGGTCGGAGCACCTTGACGACCACCTCGCGCCCATCAACGCGCGCGCGATGCACCTGGCCCAGGCTGGCGGCCGCGACCGGATCACGGTCGAACTCCTGAAACGCAGAATCGACCGAAGTGCCCAACTCCCGCTCGATCACGAGGATGATATCCTCGGGCGGATCCGCCGGGACCTGGTCCTGGAGGCGGCCGATCGCCGACAGGTAAGGCTCCGGGATGATGTCCGCCCGAGCCGAGAGCAGCTGCGTGAGCTTGATGAACGTCGGTCCGAGCGACGCGACCTTCGCGCTCAGGCGGTCTGCGCGATGCCGGTGATCCTCCAGTGAACGCTGAGTGGGCGCACCGAAGAGCACCCAGCGACGGCGGTCACGCAGAAAAGCGATCACGAACGGGAGAAGACCCGAGAGCACGCTGAGCGTGCGTCCGATCCTGCTCGCGCGCCGAATCCGGCGCGCGGCCGGACCGCCCGGCCGGCCAACCCGTGAGTCCGGGGGCGGCGTAGACGCAGGCGACGGCGCGCCGAACGACGTGTCCGGTGGGGGACGCGGCGTCGCCTTCGCCCAATCCGTCGACTCGGTCGCCATCGGTCAGAGCAGCACGGCCGACGCCAGGCCGAGCAGAAGGAGGAAGCCGCACATGTCCGTGAACGCGCTGAGGAACACCGAGGAGGCGACCGCCGGGTCGGCACCCATCCGGTGCAGGAGAGTTGGGATCAGAGCGCCCATGGATGCCGCAATCAGGATGTTCCCCCAGAGTGACAGCAGCACGACCCACGGCAACCGCGGGCTGACGTCGGGTGCGGCCACGACCGCGATCCAGCTGACTGCAAAGGCCAGCAGGCCGAGCGCGAGACCGTTGACCAGGCCCACGACGGCCTCCTTGGCCACCGCGTTCGTACGGCGCCCGAGGGAGCCCCGCGACAGCGCGATGCGGCGCACGGTGACGGCCAGCGATTGGGTACCCGAATTGCCCCCCATACCGGCGACGATCGGCATGATAACGGCCAGGAACCAAAGCGACTCGATGGCTCGGCCGTACGCGAGCACCACCGACGCGGCGATCGATGCCGTGATCAGGTTGATCGACAGCCATGGGAGCCGAGCGCGAACGGCCTCGCGCCAATCCGCACGGATCTCCTCGTCTTCATACACACCGGCCAGCAGGAGCAAGTCCTCGGTCTGCTCGGCCTCGAGCACGTCGATCACGTCGTCGAAGGTGATCCGGCCCATCAAGACACCGGTCGCGTCGACGACCGCTATGCTGACCAGGTTGTAGTGCGACATCAGCCGACCCACCTCCTCCTGGTCCACATCGGGGAGGACGGTCGCGTCGAGCGCATGGACCAGCTCGGCGACGGGCGCGGACGGATCAGCCATTACGAGCTGGTCGAGTGGCACCGTCCCTTGCAGCTTCCGATCCTGGTCCACGACGAACACGCTGAAGAACGCGTCCACCTCCCGGCCCTGGCGCCGAACCTCGGCGATCGCCTGCTCCGCGGTCAGGTCCGCGCGGATCACGACCAGCGAGGTGGTCATCAAGCTGCCGGCCGTCTCCTCCTCGAAGCGGAGGAGATCCCGGATATCGCCGGCATCCTCGACCGGCATGCGAGCCAGGATGCTCGCCTGTTCCTGCGGCTCGAGCTCGGCGATCAGGTCGGTCGCGTCGTCATCGTCGAGCTCCCGGAGAAGCTCGGCACCCTTCTCCGGAGCGAGCGCCGCGAGCAGCTCCGCGCGGGCCTCGGCCTCCTCCATCTCGGCCAGCGCCTCGGAGGCGAGCTCGACCGGTAGCACGCGCACGAGCGCGACCCGTTCGCTACCCTCGAGGGAGGCGAGCACGTCCGCTACATCGCTGGGGTGCAGACCGGCCAGCAATCCGGGGAGAGCGGCCAGGTCCCCGGCAGCGACCACCCCACGCACGCGCTCGTGCAGGCGGGGCGGGCCGAGCTCAGGCGCGGGGGTGGACATCGCATCTCCGGGTAGCGCGGTGGACGAACTCACCGAAAGGGGCGTGGCGAAAGATCCCCGGGCCGGTTGGAACCCCGCAAGCGGAGCCTACGTTACCCCACCACCTCAGCGACCAAGGCTTCCTGCAGTCGCCACATGGGCGACGTGACGCGCGCTTCTGGATCTTCAGGATGGTCCCAGCCCAGGACGTGGAGGGTACCGTGGACAACGAGCCGCACCAACTCCTCCGTCTCCGCAACTCCCTCCTCGCGCGCCTGCCGCCTCGCCTGCTCGGCCCCGACATAGATGTCACCGAGCACCGCCTCGCCGACGCGGTGAAGGGAGAAGGAGAGGACGTCGGTCGGCGCGTCGCGATCGAGGTGTTTGCGGTTGAGCTCACGGATGTCCGCGTCGTCCAGGAGCGCCACAGAGACCTCGCCCCGTTCGACCGCCTCCGCACCCAGTGTATGCCGCACGGCGCGTTCGAGCAGCCCGACCGGGGCCTCGGTGAAGCGGCCGGCGTCGACGGCTATCTCGAGCACCGTCGAGCCGACAGTCAGAGGTCGGAAGACCCGCGGCCGGGCGATCTCCCAATCGGGGCGGCCGCCACGTCACCGCTCTCGGGCTCGCGCTCGGCCGTGGGCCCAGCGGTTTCGCTTGTACGTACCGCGTCTCCGTTCACTGTGGCTTCGGTCAGGTGGCGGGTCTGCGGGTAGTCGATGCGCTGGTGGTATACGCTAGCGAGCACCTTCACGAACTGTTCCTCGACCTGGGTGATCTCGCGCATCGTGAGCGGCGACTCGTCGAGCTGACCGTCCCGAATCTTGGACGCTACGATCGACCCCATCAGCTCCCGGATCCGCTCGGGCGTGGGATCCTGGAGCGCGCGGGTCGCGGACTCGACCGAGTCCGCGAGCATCGCGATCGTGGTTTCCTTGGACTGCGGCTTGGGACCCGGGTAGCTGTAGTCGTCCGGGTCGAGGGCGTCCTCGCCGTACTCCTCTCGTGCCTTCTCCCAGAAGAACCCGATGCGTTGCGTGCCGTGATGCTCGGGGATGAACGCCGCGACGACCTCGGGCACCTTGGCCTCGCGCGCGAGCTTGAGCCCCTCGATGACATGCTCCTTGACGATGGCCGCGGAGACGTCGGGTTTCAGCCGGTCGTGCGGATTCATTCGGTCCGGCTGGTTCTCCACGAAATAGAAGGACCGCACCATCTTGCCCACGTCGTGGTAGTAGACCCCCACCCGGCAGAGCAACCCGTTGGCCCCTATGACGTTGCAGGCCGACTCGGCCAGGTTCGCAACGTTGATGGTGTGCGCATAAGTCCCGGGGGCCTCCATCGACAGCCGCTTGAGCAGCGACCGGTTGGGATCGGCCCACTCGAGTAGCGTCTGGTCGGTCGTGATCCCGGTGAACAGCTCGAACACGGGCACGAAGCCCATTGCCAGAACCGAGGAGAGGATGGCATTTCCCGCCGCCGCGCCGAGCGCGACCATGAACCCACTCGGCTCGCGCTCGCCAAGCAGCCAGAACGCCGTCAACACCGCCCCGTAGGACGCAGCGATAATGGCGACGAAGATCCAGGTCTGGGCGCGCCGGCGCACAGCCCGAACCGACAGCGCCGCGGCCGATCCACCCACGAGGGTGGTCGCCAGTATGGGAAAGCCCTCGAAGGCGTCCTGCGCCGCGGTCAGCACCGAAAGCACCATCACCATGACCAGCGCCATCCGGCCATCCCACAGGACCGCCACCACGAGGCCGACGAATGCGATCGGCAGCAGCTCGGTCGGGAGATCGTTGGCGGCGATCAGCTTGGCGATTACGAAGTAGGCCATCGCGAGGATCGCGAGCAGGGACACCCAGCGGAAGTTCGCGTAGTGCTCGGGGCGGAAGAAGAAGACCAGCAGCGCAAACACCAGCAGGATCAGAACGTTGAGCAGCGCCGCCCCGAGCACGGGCAGCCACTGGACCCCGCCGTCCTCGAGGAGGCTGCGAATGCGCAGCTCGTCCTCGTACGCGGTCAGGCGCTCCAAGCGCTCGGGCGTGATCGGATCGCCGGCCCGCACCAGAGACTGCCCCTGGAGCACGTCCTCCTTGCTCACGGCTACGGAACGAGCTGCGGCGTCGCGGTCCAACTCAGTGGCAGCGACGTTCAACCGGTACGTGTACTCGATGTGCTGAATCAGGATGAGTCGCAGGATCTCCTGCACGTCGGGCGTGGCGGTGCCGGGCAGTAGGCCCACCGCGCGCTCGAAGAAAGCGCGCGAGGATAGCACGCCGTCCATCGATACCGACCGCTCGCCCGCGGTGACACCTGCGGGGCGGCCACTCGCTTCGGTCACCTGGCGTACGGTGATGTTGTCGGTCGTGACGCTCTGCAGGTCTGAATTGTCCGCCACGCCGCCGGGGAGAATCTCTCGCGCAGCGCGAAGCGCCAAGCGCCGCACCAGGTCGAATACCCCGTCTTCGGCCAACAGGGCTACCTGGGCGGGCTGCACCGCGATCGACTTCGCCCTCAGCACCTCGTGAAGAGATGCAGTGTCACGCGTGAGACGCGCGCTATCGGCCTGAGAGAAGAAGTCGGTGAGGCGAGCCGCCATGGTGTCGGCCGCGAGCGGGACATAGTCGAACGTCGGCGGCACAGCAGAGCGCGCCTCGGAGCGGTCGCGCTCCAACTCCGCGAGAGTCTTGGGAACCTCGAACGGGACCTGTGCGAAGACGTCCACCTCGGCGACGTCTCCGGGCCGGTAGCGCTCGACCTCCATGCGCTCGAGGGGTGGGAACAGCGCAGTGACCAAAGCAGCCACCGCGAGCAGAAGGAGGATGCGCGCGCCGTGGTGCACCTTCATGGCTGGACCCGTTCGCCGCGGAGGGGGAAGCAGGGACCGTAGAAGAAGGCTACGCGACCGGTCCGAGCTCACCGGCGCCCCTGGAACGCGCGACCGTCGTGCAGCGTGGAGCTACTCACTCGTCCTCCGTTTCGCTGACCGCCTCGGTGTACGCCCGAATGATGTCCTTCACGAGCCGATGTCGAATGACGTCCATGGAGTCCAGGTACAGGATCGAGATGCCCTCGATGTCGGACAAGATCCGCTCCACCTGGAGCAGACCCGAATCCTGCCGGCGGGGCAGATCGATCTGGGTCTTGTCACCGGTGATCACGACACGAGAATTCAGCCCGAGACGGGTCAGAAACATCTTCATCTGCGCCGTGGTCGCGTTCTGAGCCTCGTCCAGGATCACGAACGCATCCGAGAGCGTTCGCCCACGCATGTACGCCAGCGGTGCGATCTCGATGGTGCGATCCTCGATGGCTCGCCGCACTCGCTCGATCGGCATCATGTCTTCGAGCGCGTCGTAGAGCGGTCTCAGGTACGGATCGACCTTCTCCTGAAGATCGCCCGGAAGGAAGCCGAGGTTTTCGCCCGCCTCCACCGCGGGACGAGCGAGGATGATCCGCTTCACGCGCTTCTTGTAGAGCGCCTCCACCGCCGCTGCGACCGCGAGGTACGTCTTGCCAGTTCCGGCGGGTCCGATCCCGATCACGACGTCGTTCTGCGTGATCGCGTCCAGGTATCGTCGCTGGCCTTCGGACTTGGGCGAGATCACCTTGCGCGAGCCGGGCAGCGCGATCCGGATGTCTTCGCTCGGCAGCACCACAGACTCGAGTCCGCCTGTGTCCACGTTCTCTGCGAGGCGCGCAATGTCGTTGGCGTCGAACGGAGCGCGCAGCCGCGCCAGCTCGATCAAGTGCTGGACCACGGGCACGGATCGCTCCACCGCGTCGAGCTCGCCGGACAGCACGACGTGGTCTCCGCGCAGCACCACGCGGATCCCGAAGATCCGGACCAGCTGCTGGATGTGCACGTCGTTGACGCCGGCGAGCATGAGAGCATCCGCCCCCTCCGCATCCAGGCGGTGCTCCGCGATCGTGCCGGGTCCGTTCGCCATAGGCTGCTCTACTCCTCGGACCCGGCGAGCCGTAGCCCCAGCTCCGTCAGCTCGTCGTTCCGTACCGCGCTCGGCGCGCCCTCGAACAGGGCGCGGGCTGCGGTAGTCTTGGGAAACGCCACCACTTCACGGAGACTCGGTGCATCCGTGAACATCCTTACGAGCCGGTCCATCCCCAAGGCGATCCCCCCGTGCGGCGGGGCGCCCGCGCGCAGGGCGCGTAGCAGATGTCCAAACTTACGTTCTATGTCCTCCTCGCCCAGCCCGAGCATGCGGAAGACTCGTTCCTGCAGCGCGGCGTCGTGGATCCGAAGGCTCCCGGAACCGAGCTCCGCTCCGTTGTACACCAGGTCGTACGCCAGGCCCCGCACCCGCGCCGGCTCGTCGTCCAGTCCGGCGAGGTCGTCGGGATGCGGAAGGACGAACGGATGGTGCCCGGGGGCCAGCCTTCCCTCCTCTTCCTCGAACAGCGGGAAGTCCAGGATCCAGAGCCAGGCGTGCTCTCGCTCGTAGGGAACCCGCAGCGCGGTGAGCGCGGCGGTGCGGGCGGCAGAAAGGGCGGGAGATGTGACCCGATCGGGACCCGCAGCCGCCAGCACCAGGTCTCCTACCCCGAGGCCCAAGGACTCCGCCTGGTCCTCGGTCACGAATCTAGCCATCGGTCCGGAGAGACCCTCTTCGCTTCGCTTGAGCCAAAGCAGCCCCGGGGCCCCGGACGCCTTCGCGTGCGCCTCGATCGCCTCGATTTCCCTGCGGGAGAGCCGTCCCCCGCCCTCCAGCGCGAGGCCACGCACCCGCCCCCCCGCCGCAACCGCGGCGCGGAGAATGGGGGAGTCGGCCGAAGCGAGCTCGCGTGTCCAGTCGCGGATCGCAAGCGACCAGCGCAGGTCCGGGCAATCGCTGCCGTAGCGCTCCATCGCCTCGGCCCACGTGAAACGCGGAAACGGGTGCGGAGCTTCGGCGCCAGCCACGACCGCGAGGGCCTCCATGAGCCCTTCCATCCAGCGGAAGATGTCGTCCGCCGCGACGAAGGATGCCTCGAGGTCGATCTGGGTAAACTCCGGCTGTCGATCGGCGCGAAGATCCTCGTCCCGGAAGCAGCGCGCGATCTGGAAGTACCGATCGAACCCGGCCACCATCAAGATCTGCTTGTAGAGCTGCGGGCTCTGGGGTAGCGCGTAGAACTCGCCCGGGTGCACCCGGCTCGGAACCAGGTAGTCGCGCGCTCCCTCCGGCGTCGGCTTGGTGAGAATCGGCGTCTCGATCTCGAGGAACCCCTGCCTGCTCATGTAGTTGCGGGTCTCGAGCACGAGCCGGTGCCTGAGGTCGAGCGTGCGTTGAAGTTCGGGACGCCTGAGATCCAGCATCCGATGCCGGAGACGCAGATCCTCGGACGGCGCCTCCTCCTCGGGAGCCCGGTAAACCGGAATGGCGGGGGTGACCGCCGGGTTGAGGACTTTGAGGGTGCGCACACGCAGTTCCACTGCGCCGGTGGCGAGCTCGGGGTTGGGCTCTGGCCGGAGCTCCACGCGCCCCTCGGCCGAGATCACGCTCTCGGGCCCGATGCTCCGGACCGCCTCCAGGCTGGCCGCGTCGGTCCAATCAGGGCCGAACGACAGCTGGAGCAGACCGCTCCGGTCGCGTAGGTCGAGGAAGTAGACTCCTCCGAGGTTGCGGCGCCGATGCACCCAGCCGACCACCTGCTGGGAAGATCCGACGTGGTCGGGCCGGGGGGTCCCGGCCATGCACGTGCGCAGCGCGGTACGATCGACCTCGGTCAACGGGGCTCCGGCGTAGGGGTGGTGGTCTTCGGTAATGGCGGGGTCGTCCGGACGGAATGCACCCAATACCCCAGCGTGACCCCACACAGGTCCGCGACCCAGTCGAGCAGCGTGGCATCGCGGCCGGCGACGAACGACTGATGCCACTCGTCGGAAGCACCGTAGAGCGCACCGACCAGGATCAGGGCAGCGTGGAGCCATGGATCCCCCTCGCCGATGGACGCCCGGCCCGAGGGGTTCCGCCGAAGCCTACGCGAGTGATGCCGCCTGCCTCTTGCCAGCAACCCGCCCAGGACCGCGTACAGACCCACGTGAACGAGCTTGTCCTCAGCCGGAATCCGGTCTATCCAGCTCGCACCGGGAACGTCTTGGGTGGAGCTCAGGGAGAAGAGGACGGCCGCCCAGGCCACGGCGGGCCCCCACGACGCACCCCACGTGAGCCCCGCGGAAAGGGCGCGGCTCAATGTGACCGGCGCGCGAATTGGACTGCGATGATGGACGACTCCGGCTGGGATCCATGGGTAGGGCGCGGCGGAATCATAACTGTCGAGGTCGATCCGGCTCCACCCGCCCGAGGCAGGGGTAGCAGGAGCCATGAGCGATCCGCGAGCCGACCTGCTTTCCCTCACCCCTGCAGAACTGCGGGCGGAGGTGAGCGACTTCATGAGGGCACGCCACCAACCACCGTATCGAGTGGATCAGGTCACGCGCTGGGTCTACGGGGGGGAGGCACGCACGATCGCCGAGATGACCAACCTCTCGCGCCAACTGCGGGGCGAGATGGAACACGCCTTCGCCCTCGCCGAGCCAGAGCTCGAGCGGGTCAGCAAGTCGGCGGACGGCACAGCGAAGCATCTCTGGAAGCTGGCGGACGGAGAGTTGATCGAGTCCGTCCTCATTCCGGCGGAGGAACGTCTGACCCTCTGCATCTCCTCGCAGGCAGGCTGCGCCATGGGATGTACGTTCTGCGCGACCGGCTGGAGCGGCTTCGCCCGTCAACTCACCGCGGGGGAGATCGTCGCGCAGTACCGGGCCACGCGTCGCTGGGCCGCGGAAGAGGGCTACCCGCCGATCTCCAACATCGTCTACATGGGGATGGGGGAGCCCCTCTCCAATCGGGAGGGGCTGATGCCGTCGCTCACCATTCTGAACCAGGGTTACGGGGTAGGGGCGCGACGCATCACGGTCTCTACCGTGGGGGTCGTGCCGGGCATCCTCGAGCTTGCGCGGCGTCCCGAGCAGTTCGGACTGGCGGTATCGCTGCACGCCCCGGACAGCGACCTGCGCAAGAAGTTGATTCCCCTGGAGAGGCGACATCCGATCCCGGAGCTGATGGACGCGCTCCGAGCGTTCGACGCGGCGGGCGGCAGGCGGATCACCTTCGAGTACACGATGATCCGGGACGTCAACGACGATCCCGTCCTGGCCGCAGGTCTGGCGGCGATCGCCGCGAGCCTGCAGGCATTCGTGAACCTGATCCCGTTCAACCCCATCCCGTACCAGAGTTGGGAGGCGAGCCAATCCAGGCGGATCCAGGCATTCCGGAAGGTGCTCACCGATCGCGGTGTGAGCTGCGCGGTGCGCGAGCCGCGAGGCCGCGACATCGATGCGGCCTGCGGCCAGCTGCGGGCACGCGCTCTCGGCGATCGGGGACTGCCGGTGGTGGTGGACGAGTCCGCATAACGTCACTCGGCGTAGGGCCGACGGTGTGGAGGGCGCTCCTATTTCAGCGCCCTACTCGATCGTCTCGCCGATCCGTCCCCACCTGACCTCCCGAACCCACGGGAACGGGCGGAACGACCCCTTGTTGTAGCTGAAGTAGATGAACACCGAGCGTCCTTCGAGCCGCCAGCGCTCGAGCAGCCCCCAGTAGCGCGAGTCGAGGCTGGTCTCGCGGTTGTCGCCCAGCATGAAGTACCGGTCCTCGGGGATCACGAGCGGCCCCCAGTTGTCGCGCGTCGGGTTGTACTTCCCCGGTTCGACACCCGGCGCTACGTAGCGCTGCTGCCATTCCATCCAGGGGTGAAGCTCGTCCCCCACGTCCGTGTGCCGAACCCAGGGCTCGTCGACAGCCTTTCCGTTCACGAACAGCACCCGGTCCTCCATTCGGAGCGTATCCCCCGGCATTCCGATCAGCCGCTTGACCAGCTTGAGGTCGTCCTCGTGCGGTGGATCGAACACGATCACGTCGAAGCGCCGGGGCTTCGAATAGCCCGGAACCCGAGCGGTCGTGAACGGGATCCGGCCACCGAGGGCCAGCCGATTGACCATTAGGAAGTCGCCGACCAGCAGCGTCTCCTCCATCGAGCCGGAGGTGATCACAAAGTTCTGGATCACGAAAGAGCGGAGGACGATGAAAAGAACGAACGCGAGCAGCAGGGATTTGATTCCCTCCCACACCGAGCCCGCGGCCTGGGTCCCGCGGGGAGCCCGCTCCTCTCCCACGGGACGTGCCCCCTCCCCACCCGCCGGACCAGAGCCCTCCCGACCGGTAGGGCTCTGGTCCGGCTTGCCGTAGACGCGTTCGCGCTTCCGCCTCTTCGCCATTATGGCTCCTCACCTCCGGTCGGATCCGCCATCGCGCCCGGGGGATGCTCGCCAGCCGGGGCCCGCTGCCCAGGAGGGGGCAGGTACCGCCGCGGATCCCACCAGGGGCGTTCAGGCGGGGGGGCGGGCGGCACGGGCTTCGCGGGCGGCGTCCATGCCTCCCCGAGCAATACGGATACGTCGACGTAGAGGTTCGGGTCCGGCTCGCTGCGCACGGTGCGGACGCCGAGCGCGTCGGCTACCGCGCGGGCGCGCTCCAGCCCGCCGACCCGATCCAGCCCACCGACCCGATCCAGCACGACCGAAGAGTCCTGATCGAACCTGTCGGCGTTTCCGAAATAGACCACGTCGAAACCCACCTCGCGGAGCACGTCCGTGGCCGTGCGAGCCAGATTCGGACGGCCGCCGGCGTTCAGCACCTCTACGCGCACTCTCCCCTGCGGCTTGGTCACGGCCCGAACAGTCTCGACTACGGCGCTCGTGACCGGCACCTCCCACCACTGGGAGAGCGCGGAACCGGCGAGCACGCCGAGCCCGATCAGCACCGCGACCAGAATCAGAACTCGGACGCGCCCGCCCACGGCTGCCCCTCCGCCATGCGATTCCAGAAGCCGACGGTCTCCCAGCGAACCGGACGACCACGCTCCAGAAGGTGCACGATCCGGGCGGACACGATCTCCTTCACCACGTCGGCGATTTCTCCCGGCATGCGCGCCCTCAGTGACGCGCGCCATTCGTTCTCAAGATCGCGCCCCGGCTCGAGAAAGTCCGCGGCGTAGAGGGCACACCCGGTCCTGCCGAGATCGGGGTGGCCGAGCGTGTGGTACGCCAGCGCAAGGAGCAGCTCCTCGTCGTCCACGCCCTCCCGCCTCAGCTGCTCGGCAACAGCGGGCCCGTGTAGAAGCGGCTCCGGCAGTACCCGGTCCTCGCTGGCGAGCAACTCGCGCAATTCGGCCTCGGACTTCTCCTTGAGCGCGTCATGAAGATAGCCCGCCGCCACCCATTTGGTGCGCTCCTCGGCCGGCAGGCCGACCGCGACCGCCCAGTCCTCGAGCAGACCGGCCACTCGTTCGATGTGACGGCGCCGCTTCTCGCCGGGCTCCGCCCATCCTGGCAACTGGCCACGGGCGGCTCGCTCCACCAGCGGATGGGTCAATGAGACTCCAGCGGGACGTTGTCGATGAGTCGGACTCCGCCGCACAACACCGCCAGGGCGATCACCGAGCCAACCGGAACCGGATCGACTGGATCCAGCGTCGTGGGATCCACGACCTCCGCGTACTGCAACCCGAGAAGGGGATTCTCCCGAAGAGTGGCGTGCACCGCGTCCACGAGCGCCCCTGCGCTCCGCTCGCCGCCGCGGAAGAGTGTGGTCGCATCCGCGAGTGCGCGCGGTAGCGCAGCGGCCGCCTGCCGCTCGTCGGCACCCAGGAGACTGTTGCGCGAGCTCATCGCGAGCCCATCGGCCTCGCGCACAGTGGGAGCCGGAACGATCTCCACGCCCAACTCGAGGTCCCGGACCGTGCGCTCGATCAGGACCAGCTGCTGAAAATCCTTGCGGCCGAATACGGCCAGGTCGGGTCGAATCAGGCCGAACAGCTTGGCCACTACGGTGAGCACGCCACGGAAATGACCGGGACGGAACGCCCCGCACAACCGATGCGCCATCCGACCGGGATCCGCCGTGATCGTTGGCTGGCCCACCGGATAGACGTCCTCAACGCCCGGCATGAAGACAAGGTCGACACCTCGCCCGTTCAACAGGGCCAGGTCACGTTCGGGATCACGCGGATAGGTCGAGGGGTCCTCGCCCGGTCCGAACTGTAACGGGTTCACGAACACGGACACCGCGACCGCGTCCGCGCGTTCGCGCGCCAGATCGACGAGCGTCAGGTGCCCCTCGTGCAGGTAGCCCATGGTGGGCACGAGGCCCAACCGCCGTTCGGGCCCGCGCAACGCTGTCCGTCCCCGCGCCAGCTCGGCGCGCGAGCGCGCTACGATCACGCCAGCGACTCAGAGGAGGAAGCAGCGCTCCTCACTACTCGTCACCGAACGTGTGCTCGGGTCCGGGATACGTCCCTGCACGCACCTCGCGCGCGTACGCCCGGATCCCCATGCGCACAGCATCCTCTAGGTCAGCGAAACGCTTGAGGAAACGGGGCTGGAAACCCTCGTTCAAGCCGAGCGCATCGTAGAGCACGAGCACCTGGCCGTCGCAGCCTGCACCGGCCCCGATCCCGATCGTCGGGATCCCGACCGAGCGCGTCACCTCCTCCGCCACCCCAGCTGGAACCAGCTCGAGCACGATGGAGAACGCACCGGCCGCCTCGAGCGCCCGCGCCTGCTCCACCAGCAGACGCGCCTCCTCCACCTCACGAGCCTGCACCCGGTACCCACCGAGCGTGTGGATGGACTGCGGTCGGAGTCCCAGGTGGCCCATCACGGGAATACCCGCGTTCACCACCGCCTCGACCGTTTCGCAAGTACGGCCGTCCCCGCCCTCGAGCTTCACCCCCTGCACGCCCGTCTCCTTGAGCACGCGTCCGGCGTTCCGGATGCTCTCGGCCACCGAGACCTGATAGGAGAGGAATGGCAGGTCCACGACGATGAACGACTGTGGCGCCCCGCGCCGGACGGCGGCGGCGTGGTGGATCATCTGTTCGAGCGTGACCGGGAGGGTGGTCTCGTAACCGAGGAGGACCTGCCCAACCGAGTCGCCGACCAGAATCAGATCGACTCCTTCGTCCGCGAGCAGCCGGGCGAAGAGCGCGTCGTATGCGGTGAGCATCACGATTCGGTCGCCGGCTCGCTTCATCTCGACGAAGCGGCGAACGGAGGGCCGGCCTCTGGGGGTTACGCTCTCGGTGGACACGTGGATCGGGGGTCGGAGGCGTCGGTCCGCGTCGGCGAGCCTGTCCCCGAACGCGGTGGCCAAGCTTACGGGCCGCTGGAAACCCGCGTCAAAGGGGGCGGTTCCATGCACAGACCCGGTGGCCGTGCCGATGGGAGGCGCGCGGGCCGAGCGGGCGCGGCGCTTCTCCGGGCGGTGCGACGCTATACTCCGCCATGGCGCTCGTCCTCGACGCGGTTCTCATCGCCGGGCTGGCGCGCGAGCTGGAGGCCCGGCTCCACGGCGCACGGCTGCGCGCGGTCCGGCTCGACCGGCGCCGCCGGTCTCTCGCGCTGCTCTTCCGTGCGGGAACGCTGCGCTTCGGCCTGAACCCGGGCGCGGCCTCGGTCGCCTGGAGCGAGGCGATCGAGCCGGAGAGCGAGGACCGACCCCTCCCGGCCCGCGTGCGCCGCGTGCGGGCCCTGAGGGACGACCGCGTCCTGATTCTCTCGTTCGCGCGCGTCCGAGGCTCGCCCCCGCTCGCAGATGTGATCGTCGAGTGGATCGCCAACCGATGGACGGCCGTCGTGACCGAAGGGCCGGACAAGGTGGTGCGACACATTCTGGTCGAGCGCACCGGGGAGCGCGCGCTGCGCACCGGCCATGTCTGGATTCCACCCACCCCTTCCCGCCGTGCCGGAGTGGACGGGGCGTTGACCCTCGAGCGCTGGCGCGAGCTGCTGCTCCGGGTGAAGCCCGAGGAGCGTCGGCAGGCCCTCCTCGCGGGGGTCGCATGGACGTCTCCGCTCAACACCGACGCGCTGCTGGGAGCCGCCGTTCACGCTTCCGGGCCGATGGCCGGCGAGGCGCTTGACGAGGGCCATCGGCGCTGGGAGGAGATCGCACGTGTGGCGCTGGGCTCCTCCGGAGGGCAGCCCTCCCTCGGGCGAGCCGGGGGCAGCCTCCAACCCTATCCACTGCCGCTCGCCGAGACGGAGGCGGAGCCCACTCCCTCGCTCCTCGACGCGTGCACGCGGGTGGCCGCCCCGGAGCCGCCCGACGTTCCCCATGCGCTTCTGGACGCGCTTCGCGAGCGTGTCGTACGAGCCTGGGCACGCGTCGACGCGCTTCGCCGGGAGCTGGCCGACGCGCCCGAGCCGCATCAGCTCCGCACAGTAGGGGACCTCCTGCTGGCCCGCCTCACAGACCTCGAACGGGGCGCCGACCGGGCCAGGCTCCTCGATTTCGAGGGAGTCCCGGTGGAGGTGAAGCTCGATCCGAAGCGGTCGCCCCAGGACAACGCGGCGGCGTACTACGAGCGCGCCGCCCGCGCAGGACGCGCCCGCACCCGCCTGCCCGGGCTGATCACGGCTGCCGAGCGCGAGGCGCACCGTCTCGACGCGCTGGTCGAGCGCACCCAGGATGGGCGGGCCCTCGAGCGCGAGATCCGGGCGGAGTTGCCCGAAAGGGAAGCCGCGGTCGGACCGATGGCGCCCCCACGGCCCTACTCGGTATACCGGAGCTCGGGCGGCCTCGAGATCCGTGTAGGACGCGGCGCGCGACACAACGACGACCTCACTTTCCACCACTCGGGGCCGGGCGACATTTGGATGCACGCCCGCCACGCGGCGGGTGCACATGTGGTGCTGCGCTGGCGAGGGGACGGCAACCCGCCGGCGCGGGACCTCTCCGAGGCCGCATGCCTGGCCGCGCTCCATTCGAAGGCGCGCACGTCGGGGAGCGTGCCGGTCGACTGGACGCGGAGGAAATACGTACGGAAGGGGCGCAAGGCGCCCCCCGGACAGGTGTTGGTCGAGCGGGCGAAGACCCTGTTCGTGACGCCCGATCCGCGACTGGAAGAGCGGCTCAGGGGCTGAGCTGCCCTGCCCGTGGACCGAGCTCAGCGGGTGGCTCGATCCATGCCCTCACGGAGCGAGCGCAGAAAAGCTGAGGCTCCTCTTATCCCCTCGCGATCCAGCTGTGAGACGAGCGCCGAACCGACGACCACCCCGTCGGCCACCGTCGCGACCTCGCGGGCTTGATCAGGTGTCGAAATGCCGAACCCGACCGCAATCGGCAACGATACCAGCCTGCGCAGCGCAACCAGCTCTGCGGCCAACTCCGCTCGCAGCTCGCTCCGCGCTCCCGTTACCCCGGTACGTGAGATGTAGTAGAGGAATCCTGAGCCACCGTCCGCGACCAAGGAGACCCGCTCCGGCGGCGTGGTCGGGGCAAGCAGCCGAATCAGGTCGAGGCCGGCAGCGCGGACCGTATCTTCCACCTCGGGATCGGTCCCGACGGGCAGGTCCGTGAGCAACAGCCCCTGCGCGCCTGCGGCCACGGCCTCCCTGCAAAAGCGGTCGAGCCCGCGCCGCAGGACGGGATTCAGGTACGTGAAGAGCACGACCGGCGTATCGCGGCGGTCGCGGAACGTTCGGAGCGCCTCCAGCACGCCGTCCACGGTCGTTCCCCGCTGGAGCGCCAGGAACGAAGAGCGCTGAATCGTCGGACCGTCGGCCAGGGGGTCGCTGAACGGGATGCCCAACTCGATCACGTCAGCGCCCGCGTCGGCCGCAGCCTCGAGCATGGGCACGGTGGTGGACGGCTTGGGGAATCCGGCCGTCAGGTAAGGGACCAGCGCGGCGCGCCCTTCGGAAGCCCGCTCGCTGAACCGGCGGGCGATCGCGGACGGTCCGGCCGCGGTCACAGCGGACGCGCTCACCGGAATGCGTCCAAGTTCAGGTAAGGTAGTCGGAGACACGAATCCCGTACTTCTGCGGATCCGTCGTCTTGAGGATTTGGCTGAGTGGCTTCCCACCGTCGTCGGTCTGGGCGAGGTCGACCGTCCGCGGGTCGGGCAGCGGCGCACCCATCGCATCCGAGATTACCTTCACGATGGGGAGATGGAGCCGTTCCGGTTCGCGATGCACGCCGCACACGACCGCCAGCTCGTACGTGTCTAGAACGACCAGCGTACCGATAGGAAAGACTCCGGTCGCAGTGATCAGTGCCTTCACCAACAGCGGGTCGAAGCCGCGCCGCGGGTTGTCGCGCATCTCCTTGAGCACCTCGTCGGGTGGCCCCGGATTGTACTGGTAGCTCCGGATCGATGTCCCCGCGTCGAATCCATCCGCCACGGCCACGATCCGAGAGAAGAGCGTGGGGTCACGCTCGCGTCGATTTGCCGGATAGCCGGTGACATCCACCTTCATGTGGTGCTCGTACGCCATGAGCATCTGTCGATACGGCACGTCGTTGAAGCCGGCCATCTGGAAGAGAATCAGCAACCCCTCCGTCGGGTGCTCTTTGAGCAGCGCCCACTCTGCGTCGGTGAGTCCACCGGCTTTGTTGAGGACGTCCGTGTCGAGCCGCATCTTGCCGATGTCGTGCAGTAGTGCGCCCAGCCCGAGGTCGTACAGCTGGAGTTTCTCCAGCCCGAGCCGCTGCCCGATCACCATGCTGAAGATGCAAACGTTCACGCAGTGCGTGAACGTGTACTCGTCGAACTCCTTGAGCGTGGTCATCGTTATGATCGAGGGCTCGTTGGCGAGCACCTGATCCACGATGTTCTGCACCGCCCGCTTCACCTTGCGCGCGTTGACGGCGCGGCCCATACGCATGTCGCCCAGCACGTCCTTGGCGACCTTCACGGACTGGGCGTACGTCCGCTTGGCCGCGGCCATCGCTTCCTCCTCCGCAAGCTCCGGCTGGTGCACGTCCTTCTCGGGACGTACATCGATATGGTGCACAGGGGTAGACGAGAGACGGGCAACGAACGCTTCGTACGCGTCCTCCCCCCCACCCTTCCGAAGCAGCAGCGAGAGGAAGGGCGCCCATTCCTCGCGTGACAGCCCGTTGAGCACGTCGACCGCGCCGATCCCGTGCTCGGAGAGGGACTGGGCGAAGCTACCGAACATGGAAAAGTTGGAGAAGTCGAGGCGGAGACGAGTCTCGTTCAGAAAGAAGAAGTCACCCACGACCCTCAGCTCGACACTTCCCTCGTTCCGCAGGAGGACGCTCATCAAGTCGTGCAACTCGTTCAGCGCCTGCTGCACGGCCTCGTTCTCCACCGGGTAGAGCTTGAGCGCCCGGAGCGCACCGTAGAACGACGTCAGCAGCCGGCGCCCGAGATCCTGGAGTCCGGCGGTGGTGGTCGAATCGGTCACGGAGGCGACTCTTCGCCACGAAGGGCGCGATTCACCGCGCTTCGCACCACGGCGTCCTCCTCCCCACTCGCCGCCTGCAGCGACCGATGTGCTTCGTCGCTGCCGATCTTGCCGAGCGCGAGGGCGGCGCAGGCGCGGATCTCGGCGGGCTCCTTGCGCCCCAGGAATCCCTTGCCGTTGAGGAGTTTGTCCATCAGCTCGAGCGCGGCATCTCCCGCCAACTCACCGTAACTCTCGAAGAACGCGATCTTCTCTGAGATGTCTGCGGCGCGGATCTCCTTCCCGGTCACGACGTCGCGGAAGCCGGGGGCTGCGGGACGGTAGCGGAGCCGGCCGAGGCCGCGCGCGGCCGCGATGCGAACCTCCCTCTCCGGATCCGTCAGCAACACTTGCAGCGCGCTCGCGGCTGTCGATGCCCTGAGCTCGACCGCGGCCTCCACCGCCGCCAACCGTACGTCGGCGCCGGGATGGGTCATCAGCGAGGCAAGCGTGGGAGCCGCCTCTGCCGCCTTGAGCCTACCCGCGAGACGAGCCGCGCCCGCCAGCACGACCGGATCCTCGTCGCCTAGCAGCTCGGCAACCGCCTTCGGGTTCTTTTCCGCGATGCCGTGGACGGCTTCGCGCAGGATCGGCTGCAGCTCCCGAATCTGCGTGAGCTCGCTGGCCCGCAGAAGCGGACCGAGAGCGCTCGGGCGCAGGTGGAGAAGAAGCGCGGACAGCTCGGCCGGGCCCGCACTGATGGAGCCGTCCTCCAGCGCGCGGACCAATTCGTCAATCGTCTGCGCCGAGCTCAGCCGGTCAAGAATATGTTCGGACTCTTGCTTGCGTTGGGGGTCGAACAACCCCTCGCGGTCCTCCAACGCACGCAGCTCCTCGAGCACGTGCGCGGCCGGCAGGATCGCGCCGCGGGACAGGAAGTTCGGGAGGAGCGTGCGCAGGATCGCCAGAATCTCACTCTGCCGATCGGGATTGTCCGGCTCCTCGAGACGGTCCAGCAGCGCGGACAGAACGTCGCCACGCAGATCGCGCGCCAGCTCGAGCTCGACTTCCCGGCGCAGGCTATCCATCTCGCGCGGATCGAGCGAGTACAAGGTCGGGTTGAAGTCGTCCCGATTGACCGCCCCCTCGGGACGCTCCGGGGCCTCGCTTCCGGTCTCCCCCGGCTCGGCCTCAGCCTCGGCGGTCTCCTCCTGGATGACGCCCTGGAGCTGCTCGGCCGTGCCACCTTCTCCGGGAACGGGAATCTCCACCCCTTCGGCCAACAGGTCGATGAACTGGTACTTGAAGTTGACCAAGTCGGCTTCCCAGAGGATCGTAAGCAGGTCGTCACCCTCACCCCGCCCCTTGCGCGCCCGCTGGATCACTCCGAGGAAGGTGGTGAGCTCGTCTTGCTCGACGCCGGGAAGGAACGTGATCTCCCGGATTCCGTCCTTGAAGAAGAGGAAGGCGAGCGAATCGGATCGATTCTCGGCTCGGTAGACTTCCTCGCCGGAGAGCGTGAAGCGCTCCTCCTCGACCGCCACCGTCAGGCGATCGACGTCGGCCCACAGATCCTTGAGCGCGTCCCGCAGGCTCTGCACGAAGCGCTGATAGACGGGATTGTTCTCGTCGTAGAGCTGGACCGCACGGATCGCCTTGGAGAGGGTGACGAACAGCTCCTTGACCTCGACGACGGGGAGCGTCGCGGCGTCCGACCAGCTACCGATCTCGCCATCCGCGGACGGGGTCGACGTGCCCGCACCGGACTCCCGGAACGAGCCGGAACCGGATTCGGGAGTGGGAGGAGGCATCGGTTCTAGGGTTTCTCCAGCGGTTTCTCGGTCGGTCGCTCCAACAAGGCGCTCCTGCCCTCCGTACGAGCCACGTGGGCCACGTCTTTGTCCCCGCGCCCGCTCAAGCAGAGGAGCAGCGGACCCCGATCCCGGTAGTCTGGGGCCACCCGAAGCAAATGCGCCACCGCATGCGCCGATTCAAGCGCCGATATGATCCCCTCGAGGCGGGAGAGTCGATGAAAGGCTTCGAGCGCCTCGCCATCGGCGACGGAAACGTAGCGGGCCCGTCCCGTGTCCTTGAGCCAAGAGTGCTCCGGACCCACACCGGGATAGTCGAGCCCGGCCGAGACCGAGTGGGCCGGCGCCACCTGCCCATCCGCATCCTGGAGAAGATAACTCAGCGCGCCGTGCAGCACACCCGGAGTTCCGGCCGCGAGAGACGCCGAATGCCGACCGCTGCCGAGCCCTTCGCCCGCCGCTTCCACCCCCACCAGTTCGACCCCCTCGTCGGGCACAAACGCGTGAAACACGCCCATGGCGTTCGAGCCGCCGCCAACGCACGCGAGCACCGCGGCGGGAAGCCGGCCTACGACATCCAGCATCTGGGCGCGCGCCTCGATCCCGATCACCGACTGGAAGTCCCGCACGATGCGTGGGAACGGGTCGGGGCCAACCACCGAGCCGATGATGTAGTGTGTGCCAAGGACGTTGGTGACCCAGTCGCGGATCGCTTCGTTGGTGGCGTCCTTGAGGGTGCGCGTACCGGACCCGACCGGCCGTACCTCGGCGCCCAGAAGCTCCATCCGGTAGACGTTGAGCGCCTGCCGCTCTGCGTCCTCCTCCCCCATGTACACCACGCACTCGAGATCGAAGAGGGCACAGGCCGTCGCAGTCGCCACACCGTGCTGCCCCGCACCCGTCTCGGCGATGATGCGGCGCTTCCCCATCCGGCGGGCGAGGAGCGCCTGGCCCAACGTGTTGTTGATCTTGTGGGCACCCGTATGGTTCAGGTCCTCACGCTTGAGGTAGACGGGCGGCCCACCCGCCTCTGCCTCGAGCCGCCGCGCGCGATAGAGCGGAGTCGGCCGGCCGACGAAGTCCGCGAGCAGGGCGTCGAGCTCGCGCTGGAAGGCCGGGTCTGCGCGCGCCTCCTGGTATGCTCGCTCCAGCTGATCGAGCGCGGCGATCAGCGTTTCGGGCACGTACCGGCCACCGAAGCGACCGAAGCGACCCCGGGCGTCGACCGGCGCTGTCGAGCTCACTTCACCTCCCTCCCAGCTGCGGCCCCGGAGCCACGAGCGGCTCGAATGAAGCGCTCGACCCGCAGCGGATCCTTGCGCCCCACCGCGGCCTCCACGCCCGAGCTCACGTCCACGATGTCCGGCAGGAGCCGGCTCACGGCCTCGTCCACGTTGTCGGGCGTGAGACCCCCCGCCAGGATCAGTAGAGTGCCCTCCGGTAGCTCCGCACTCGCCGCCTCTACGACGTCCCAAGAAACGCGCACGCCCTGCCCGCCGCGAGCGCTCGGGTGCCAGCCGTCGAGAAGAAGGGCGTCGGCGTGCTCCGCATACAGGTCGACGCCCTCCCGCAGGTCGTCGACCGAGCGCGGCCGGAGCGCCTTCCAGAGCGACCATGAGCCGGCCGACCTCAGCGCGTCGAGCGCCTCGGGCGGCTCATCCCCGTGGAGCTGCAGAACCGAGGCGCCCGAAGCGCCAGCGACGGCAATCGCCGCATCGACCGGTTCGTTCACCAGCACCGCAACCAGCGGCGGACCTTCCGGGCTCGTGAACGCCACGGCGGTCGCCGCAGCCACCGACCGGGAGAAGCCAGCCGTGAGGATCGCGCCCAGGAAGTCCGCGCCGGCCGCGGCCGCATGGCGGGCGTCCTCCAGCCGCACCAGGCCGCATACCTTCACCCGTACCTCGGGCCTCGTATCACCCCGCACCTCAGGCAAGCACGCGCTCCCGGCGGGGCCGCCTCGACAGCGCGCGGGCAGCCGCGGCCGGATCAGGGTCGCGAAGAAGCGCCTCCCCGACCAGCACTGCGTGAACGCCCCTGCGACCGAGTCGATCCACGTCGTCTGCAGTGCGAATCCCGCTCTCCGACACGACGACGGCGTCGGCGGGGACCAGGTGAAGCATGGCGAACGTGGTCTCGACGGTCGTACGGAAAGTGGTGAGGTCCCGGTTGTTGATCCCGAGCACTCTCGCACCCGAGCCGAGCGCGCGCTCCAGCTCGGCGCGCCCGTGTGCTTCCACCAGCGCGGACATGCCGAGCGACTCCGCCAGCTCGCGCAGGCCGCGCAACCGTGCGTCGTCCAGAATTCTGACGATCAGGAGGACGGCGTCGGCGCCGGCCGCGCGGGCCTCGAGGACCTGCTCCTCGACCAACGTGAAGTCCTTCCGGAGCACGGGCAGGCCGATCGCCGCGCGGGCTACGGTCAAGTCGGCCAGGGTACCCCCGAACCATGGACCGTCGGTAAGCACGCTCACCGCGCTGGCACCCGCATCCTGGTAGCCGCGCGCGAGCCGAGACGCGTCCAGCTCGGGCCGGATCGGGCCGGCACCCGGCGAGCGGCGCTTCACCTCGGCGATCAGCGAGACCTCACCCTGCCGCCGCAGGGCCGCCCCGAAACTCCGGACGGGCGGCGCGTCCGCGCAGGCCTGGCGCAGGGCCAGCGCCTGCCCACGCAGGGCGGCGACCTCGTCCCGTTTCGTGGCCACGATCCGCTCGAGTACGTCCGCACCGACACTCGACGCCGGGCGGGATCCTTGCGCTTCGGTCAACGTTCGGGTATCCTTTTTCGGTACCTGTTCGGGTCACGCCCCGGGGAGCCGGGCGGCACGCAACCCAGGACGGAGGCGGTCGGATGCCCCTGACGAAGCGGCAGAAGGAGATCCTCGATCACGTCGACAGCTTCATCGCCGAGCGAGGATACGCTCCCAGCTTCGAGGAGATCGCGCACCACTTCGGTTACTCCTCGCTCGCGACGGTGCACGAGCACCTGTCGAATCTGGAGCGCAAAGGATACATAAGGAAGTCCTACAACGAGAGCCGCTCGATCGAGCTGGTGAAGGCCGAGGAAGGCTCTCCGGCGGTCGAGCTCCCCCTCCTCGGAGCGGTCGCGGCCGGCCTCCCGATCGAGGCCATCTCCCAAAGCGAGACGCTCGTGGTCCCACCCGACATGATCCGGCGGGGCCGGGACAACTACGCCCTCAAGGTGCAGGGCGACTCGATGATCGACGAGCAGATCCGCGATGGGGACTACATCGTGCTGAGCTCGCAGGAGTCGGCTGAGAACGGGCAGATGGTGGTCGCGCTCGTGGGTGGCGAGGCCGCCACGGTAAAGAAGCTCTACCGCGAGCCCGGCAACCGGATCCGACTTCAGCCCGCGAATGCGGGCATGACGCCGATCTTGGTGGATGCACGCGACGTGCGGGTGCAGGGCGTGGTGGTAGGCGTCATCCGGAAATACTGAGACCGAACGACCTTAATCGGTAGGAGCCGGCAACATGAGGACCACCGGGATGGTGACGGGAGGGGATCTGGTAGTGACGCGTGTTTCGACCCGGATGGCGCCGGCTCCTGGTCCACGCACGACCAGCTCCGCGCGAACCACCTTCGCCGTGGGCAGGCTTACCCGGCGCTCGGCCGAGATCCGGGTGGTCGAGGCGAGGTCGGCCACGCGCGCCCCCCGCCACTCGCGTAGCGCAGGAACGGACGACCGTACCGACACCGTGCACTGACCTCTCGCGCCCTGCCGAACGCTAGCCCGAGACCGTACGCGCGACCGGCACCGGTACCCCGGGGACCGCGTCAGCTCCCCCGCGCGCTTGCTGCCTTCAACCCCTCGAGCTTCTGCAATGCCGCGCCCGAGGCGATCGCATCGGCGGCCATCCGGACGCCGCGTTCCAGGCTGTGCGCGGCGTCACCGACGTAGATGGCCGCGGCCGCGTTGAGCAGGGTCGCGGTGCAGGCCGCATCGCGCCGCTTGCCCGAAAGGACCTCTCGGATCACTTCAGCGTTGTCCGCGGCGCTGCCGCCAGCAATACCTTCCAGCGGTTGGGGGTCGACTCCCACCGCTTCGGGGGTGATTTCACGCTCGAGCACCTCGCCGTCGCGGAGCTCGGCGACGCGGGTAACGCCGGTCGGGGAAATCTCGTCCATCCCCGGCGACCCGTGCACCACCAACCCACGCGTGTGCCCGAGCGCCTGGAGCGCGCGCACGAGCAAGCCTACGAGGCGGGGGTCCGCGACGCCGATGACCTGACGACGCACGCCCGCGGGGTTGGTCAGCGGCCCCAGCACGTTCATCACGGTGGTGATCCCGAGCTCCTTGCGGACCGGACCGACGTGGCGCATGGCCGGGTGGAGCAGAGGGGCGAACATGAACACGATCCCAAGCTCTTCGAGGATCTCCCCCATGCGATCGGGCGTCAGCTCGATCGCGACCCCGAGCTGCTCGAGCACATCCGCGCTCCCACACCGTGAGGTGAAGGAGCGGTTGCCGTGCTTCGCGATCCGAACCCCCGCCCCAGCCGCCACCAGCGCCGCGGCAGTCGAGATGTTGAACGTGGTGACGTCACCACCACCGGTTCCCGCAGTATCTACGAGGGCGTCCGGATCGCGCGCCGGGACCCGCACCATCGCACGGCGCAGCGCACGCACGCCGCCCGCGACCTCGGCTGGAGCGAGCCCTTTCCCGCGCAGCCCGACGAGCAGGGCCGCCATTTGCACGGGCGTCGCGCTCCCATCCATGAAGAGATCGAAGGCCCGCTCGGCCTCCTGCGTGCTCAGGTCCTCTCCGTCGGTGACCTTTCCCAGGAGCGTGGGAAAATGGATGGACGGCGCGGCTGCTTCGGCCTGGCTCATTGTGGCTAGGGTACGCCGCCGCGCCGAGGCCGGCAAATCGGTGTCTGAAGGTGCGCTGCACGCGACCCCGCACACGTCTCGGCTCCGCTTGACACGCCCCTCCCCCCCAGTACGTTTCCCGCGTGACCTCCGGGGAGGAGACCCGCTTCGCCCTCACCCTCCACTACGACGGCGGTGCCTTCTTCGGCTGGCAAGCGCAGCGCAAGGAGCGCACGGTCCAGGGGGAGATCGAAGCCGCGGTCGAGCGGCTCACCGGGTCACGCCGCACCGTGATGGGCTCGGGCCGTACGGACCGCGGTGTCCACGCAACCGGCCAGGTGGCCGCGGTCACGGTGCCCGCCCGTTGGACGCCGGCCGCCTTCCGTAAGGCCCTCAACGCAGTTCTGCCCGAGGACGTCTGGGCACGCGAGGTGCGAGCGGTCGCGCCGGGTTTCCATCCTCGTTACGACGCGGTCGCACGCACCTACGTCTACCGCTTGGGGTTGGCCGAAGAGGCGCACTCCCCCTTCGTTCGGCGCTGGTGCTGGAGCCTCCGCCGTCCGGTGCGGCCCGAGCTACTCGACCGCGCCGCGGGCCAGATCGTAGGTGAGCACTCCTTCGCGGCATTCGCCAAGGCGGGGCAGCCGGAACGGGGTACACGCTGCGCTGTGAGTGCGACCCGTTGGGAGCCGTGGGAGGGGGACGGGGCGACGCTCGGCTCCACCTTCACGATCACGGCCGACAGATACCTGCACCACATGGTGCGGTATCTGGTCGGTACTATGGTCACGATCGCGCTGGAGGCGCGGCCGTTCGACGATCTCGGCGCGTTGCTCGAGTTGGGTCCGACCCGGGAGCGCGCGACGTCTCCCCCGGCCCCGGCGCGCGGGCTCGTGCTCGCGGCAGTAGAGTATCCCGACCAAGCCCTGGCCACGACCTGAAGGAGGTTCGAGGAGCGCGATGAAGATCTTCCTGGACACGGCCGATCTCGGTGAGATACGGCGCGCGGCCGATGCGAACCTCATCGACGGGATCACCACGAACCCGTCCCTGATGATGAAGGCTGCGGGACAAGGCGACCCGCGGGAGATCTTCCTCGAAATCTGTGAGGCCGTGGACGGGCCGGTCTCCGCTGAGGTGGTCGCGGTCGATCGGGATACTATGGTCACCGAGGGGAAGCGGCTGGCGAAGATCCACGAACACATCGTGGTCAAGGTACCGCTCACCGAGGACGGGCTTCGGGCGTGTCGGGCGCTGCGCTCCGAGGGGATCCGGGTGAACGTCACCCTCTGCTTCTCGGTCACCCAAGCGCACCTGGCCGCAAAGGCGGGAGCCAGCTTCGTCTCCCCCTTCGTCGGAAGGATCGACGACATCTCGGGCGACGGTATGGAGCTGATCTCACAGATCCGCCAGGTGTACGACAATTACGGGTTTGCGACGGAGATTCTGGCCGCCTCCATCCGGCACCCGCAGCACGTGGTGCAGTCACTGCTGCTGGGCGCCGACTGCGCGACGATGCCGCCCACGGTGCTGCAGCAACTGCTCAAGCACCCGCTCACCGACTCCGGTCTGAGCGCTTTTTTGGCCGACTGGAAGAAGCTGGGGAAGGAGTTGTGACCCACCGTCCCTCCAGACGAGCCCGGGGCTCCTCTGGCCCCATCAGCGCCGCTGCAGCGCTTGTCGTGGGCGTGCTCGCGGCCTGTACCCCGGCTCCGGATGGCGGGGAGCCCGATCCGGACTCGTTTCCGGCCGCGGACGGGAGGCTGGATCCGGGCGCGAGCGTAACGATCGTCCAAGAGCTCCAGGAAGCTCGCCGCGCAGCCGGTGCCGCAGCCGACGCATCCCGGCGCACCGCGATCGTGGAGGCGGCCACCCGAGTCGCGCCCGCAGTGGTCACGGTAAACGTGATCCAGACCCGCGAACTCCGTCCGGCCAGTCTGTGGGAGAGCTTCTTCCTCCCGCCCCGCGCGAGCCGGCGGAGCGCCAGCCTGGGCTCGGGGTTCGTGATTTCTGTGGATGGGGTAGTCCTGACCAATGAGCACGTCGTACGAGGAGCCGATCGCATCATGGTGACCCTGCCGGACGGTCGCGATCTGGAGGCCGAGCTGGTCGGGACCGATCCGATCACCGACGTAGCCGTGCTGCGCGTGGCCGGCGAGAACCTCCCCGCCGCGTCCTTGGGTACGTCCGAAGGTCTCCTGATCGGCGAGTGGGTGGTGGCGATCGGTAATCCCTTCGGCAACCTGTTCTCGAACAGCGAGCCGACCGTCACGACGGGCGTGGTGAGCGCGACCGGTCGCCATATCATCCCGACCTCGAACGACCAGGGATTCTATCTGGGAATGATTCAGACGGATGCGTCGATCAACCCCGGCAACTCCGGCGGACCCCTCGTCAACGTGCTGGGCGAGGTGATCGGCGTGAACAGCTCGATCTTCTCACGCAGCGGGGGAAGCGAGGGGCTGGGCTTCGCAATCCCCATTGACCGGGCCCTGCGCGCGGCGGACGATCTCCTCAAGTACGGCGAGGTCCGCCGGGCATGGGTCGGGTTCGAGGTGGAGCCGATCGAGGCCGACGCCTTCGGGCGAAGCCGGGGCGTTCGGATCGGTAGGGTCGCGGCCGGATCGCCTGCGGCGGGCGCCGGGCTGCGCGCGGGTTCCCGGCTGCTGGAGGCGGGCGGGCGTCCTCTGGCCGCGCCCCTGGACTTTCAGAACGTGCTCCTGGACCTCCGGGCCGGTGACGAGATCACGCTCGTGGCCGAGGGCGACGGCCCGGTCCGGCTGAGGGCCGAGGCGCTCCCCTCGGTGCGTGCGGAGCGGATCCGGATCCTCGAGGACCTCGAGCTGATCACCGTCACCCCGGAGGTGCAGGCCGAGCGCGGCGTGCGGAGCGAGCAGGGCGCACTCGTGGTCGGCATCTCCCCCGAGCTCGAAGGGCAGCTTGGATTCCGCGTGGGCGACGTGATCCTGCAGGTCAACAACATGCGTGTCGCCACCGCCGAGCAGGCCGCGGAAGTGTTTCGGCAGCTACGCGGCCGCGGCGGAATCCAGATCTACTTCGAGCGAGGCGGAGGGCTCCAGTCGGTGAGCTTTTACTGGCGTGGGTGAACACCGTGAAGCCGAGCCCATGGACGTCGGCCCGCACTACGTCCATCCGCTCACCGAGCGCTACGCCTCACACGAGATGCAAGCGGTGTTCTCGCAGGCCCGGCGTTTCAGCACGTGGCGCAGCCTCTGGCTGGCCCTCGCCGAGTCGCAGCACGAGCTCGGGCTGCCGATTCCCGACGAGGCGCTGGCCCAGATGCGCGCCGCGCTCGACCGCACGATCGATCCGGAAAGGGCTGCCGAGTACGAGCGGCGCTTCCGTCACGACGTCATGGCGCACGTCCACCTTTATGGCGCCGACGCACCCGCCGCTCGTGGCCTTCTTCATCTGGGAGCCACCAGCGCGTTCATCGTCGACAACACCGACCTGATCCTGCACCGCGCCGGGCTAGAGCTGGTGCACGATCGGTTGGTACGCTGCGTCGCCGCGTTGGCCGACTTCGCGCGGGCGCACCGGGACGTTGCCACCCTGGGCTGGACTCATTTTCAGCCCGCCCAGGCCACCACCGTCGGAAAGAGGGCGACGGTCTGGATCCAGGATTTCCTCCTCGACCTCGAGGAGATCGGCTTCCGCCTCGACACACTGCGCTTCCGTGGCGTCCGCGGCACGACCGGCACGCAGGCCTCCTTTCTGGAGCTGTTCCAGGGCGAACACGCAAAGGTCGAACAGCTGGACGAGTTGGTGACCGGGCGCATGGGGTTCAAGGAGAGCTACGGCGTCGCCGGACAGACCTCACCGCGCAAGGTGGACGCGGCGCTCGCGGCCACTCTCGCCGGGGTCGCCGTCTCCGCCTCCAAACTGGGTCATGACCTGCGACTGCTCGCGCACCTCCGGGAGGTCGAGGAGCCCTTCGAGGAGGAGCAGGTCGGGTCGTCCGCGATGCCGTACAAGCGGAACCCGATGCGCGCAGAGCGCATCTGCGCGCTCGCCCGCCACGTGATCGTGCTGGCCCAGGATCCGGCGCACACCGCCGCCACGCAGTGGCTGGAACGTACGCTCGACGACTCGGCCAACCGGCGCCTCTCCATCCCAGACCAATACCTGACGTTGGACGGGTGTATGACGCTGGTGGAGAACGTGGCCTCCGGGCTCCACGTGAACCTAGCGGTGATCCGCCGCAACCTCGAGGAACACCTCCCCTTCCTGGCCACCGAGGCGGTCCTGATGCACGCGGTCCGGCGGGGCGGCAACCGGCAAACGCTCCACGAGGGCATGCGGCGGCATTCACTGGACGCTGCGCGCCGCATGAAGGAGGAGGGGGCAGCCTCCGACCTCCTCGAGCGGATCGCCGCCGACTCGAGCTTCCAGCTCTCTGCCGACGAGCTCACGGAGTTGGTCGACCCGGATCGTTTCGTCGGCCGCGCCCGAGAGCAGGTGGATCGCTTCCTGGAGACTTGGGTCGAGCCGGTGCTGGCGAGGCATCTGCAGGGCGCACGTGAGCGCCTGAGTGCACCCGAGGTGCGGGTGTGAGGCCCGGTTCGGCCCCATCCGCGAACGTGAAGGTCGAAAGGGACGATCGTGAAGTGCGCGAGAGCGCCCTTCCCCTTCCCCTGCTTCACCGGGGCAAGGTGCGCGACGTTTACGAGCTGGGGCCGGACCGGCTCCTGATGGTGGCCTCCGACCGGGTCAGCGCCTTCGACGTGGTGATGAGCCGGCCCGTGCCGCGAAAGGGGGAGGTGCTGACCCTACTCACCGCGTGGTGGCTCGACCGGCTCCCCGGCTTGGACCATCACCTGCTTGAGGTGGACCCCGATCGCATCGTGACGCTTCACCCCGAGCTCGCGGCGAGCCTCCCGCACTGGGCGCGGCGCGCGATGCTGGTCCGGCGCACCCGACCGCTCCCGATCGAGTGGGTCGTGCGCGGCTACCTCTCAGGCTCGGCGTGGAAGGAGTACCGCGAATCGGGCACCCTCGCGGGGGAACCGATGCCTGCGGGTCTGCGTGAGAGCGACGCGCTGTCCACACCGCTGTTTTCCCCGGCGACAAAGGCTGAACAGGGGCTTCACGACGAGAACATCCGATTCGCGGACGTGATCGCGCGAGTCGGCGAAGTCACCGCGCAGATTCTCCGGGAGCTGTCGCTCGCGATCTACGAGGAAGGCAGGGCCACGTGCGAACACCGGGGCATCATCCTGGCCGACACCAAGTTCGAGTTCGGGACCGACCGCGACGGCCGGCTCCTCCTGATCGACGAGGTCATGACGCCGGACTCGTCGCGCTTCTGGCCCGAGGAGAGCTATACGCCCGGCCGCCGCCAGCCATCGCTCGACAAGCAGCCGATCCGCGACTGGCTGAACGACTTGCCCGGCTGGGACAAGCGGCCTCCACCTCCCGAGTTGTCCGACGGCGTCGTGGAGGCGGCCACCTCCCGCTACCTGGAAATCTTTCGCCGCCTGACCGGTGCCGAGCTCGATGAGTGGACACCTGCGGAGCTCCCCTTTCCCGAGGGCCGATGAGACCGTTCCCCCGTCCCACCCGGACTCCGGAAGACCGCCGTGGGCTGCTGGCCCAGGTGCCGCTGCAACGCGGCATCATCATCCTGCCCTCGGCGTTCACGCTCGGCAACCTCTTCTTCGGCGTCTTCGCCATCGTGGCTGCCACGCGCGGTGAGTTCGCGTGGGCAGCCTGGTACATCGTCTGGGCAGGCCTCCTCGACCTTCTCGACGGACGCGTGGCCCGCTTCACGCGAACAGGATCGGCGTTCGGCGCCGAGCTAGACTCGCTGGTCGATGCCGTGTCCTTTGGCGTGGCTCCCGCCTTGATCATGTACCAGCTGTACTTCGCAGAAGGAGCGTGGAGCTGGACCCTTTGCTTCGTCTACATCACAGCCGTGGTGGTCCGGCTGGCCCGCTTCAACGTCGAACAGGCTGGCCGCGCCAAGAGTCATTTCATCGGGCTCCCAACCCCAACCGCCGGGCTGATCCTGGCCACGTACTATCCGTTCAGCCGCACGGCGTTCTTCCAGCAGTATCTGGGTGACCTTCCATGGCCCCAGTTGATGGGAATGTCGATGGTCTTCCTCGGGGTGCTGATGCTCAGCCATATCCCATATCCGGTGGTCCCTCGCATCGGCTTCCGCACCCCCCGCGGGCTACTCACGACGGTCGTGATGGTGGCCTGCCTCCTGGCGGCGGTATTTGCACCGAGCCACTTCTTCTTTCCGTTCCTCTTCGCGTACGCGGTCACAGGCGTGACCCGTTCGTTCGTGCTCGGCCTGCTCGACCGACTGCCAGAGCGCGATCCCCTCCTGGACGAGGACGACGAGGAAGAAGACGAGGCCGGAGCCGAGTTGCGCGCTCTGGACTACGGCGAGGTCGCACCCAGCCGAGTCCTGCGGCAGGATGCCCCCCACAAACGATCGGAGGAGTCGCGTTGAAGCCATATCAGGTCGAAATCCGCGTGGTCCCCCGCGCGGGGCTCCTGGACCCGCCCGGCAACGCCATCCTCCACGCACTGCACGCGCTCGGCTACGCGGAAGTCCACGACGTGCGGGTCGGCAAGGCGATCTCGCTCGAGCTGGAGGCCACGTCCGAGAGCGCCGCACTGGCCCGCGCCGAAGAGATGTGCCGCAAGCTTCTCGCCAACCCCGTCACAGAGGACTTCGAGATCGCGATTCTCGAATTGCAGATGCCTGCTGCACGGAGCGATACGTGAGGGTGGTGGTGGTCAGCTTTCCCGGCTCCAACTGCGACCAGGACTGCTATCACGCCGCCGAGCTCTCGGGCGCAGAGCCGAGCTACCTCTGGCACCGAGAGCACGGTCTGAAGGACGCAGACGCGGTCATCCTCCCCGGTGGCTTCTCGTACGGCGATTACCTGCGCGCTGGAGCGATCGGGCGGTTCAGCCCAGCCATGGAGGACGTGATCGCCTTCGCGCGCGCGGGCGGTCCGGTACTCGCGATCTGCAACGGCTTCCAGATCGCCTGTGAAGCTGGGCTCCTGCCCGGTGCCCTGATCCGCAACCGCACGCTTCGGTTTCATGCCTTCGACCAGCACCTCCGGGTCGAAAACCCGAACACGATGTGGACCTCGTTCTATGAGGCCGGCCAGGTCGTCCGCATGCCGGTTGCACACGGCGAGGGCAATTACGAGGCCGATCCCGCCACCCTGGACCGACTCGAAGCGGAGGAACGCGTGCTGTTCCGCTACGTAGATGCGGATGGCGACGTGACCTACGAGGGCAACCCGAACGGATCGGCCCGGAGTATCGCAGGCATCGCGAGCGATGAGGGCAACGTGATGGGGCTAATGCCACATCCCGACCGCGCCATGGAGGCGGTCCTCGGATCGGTCGACGGCCGTGGGATCTTCCAGAGTCTCGCGCGTCACTTGAGCACCGCGGGCGTGCGTTGATCCCGACGGTCATCCTGGACCGTCGGGGCGTCCGGTGAGCGAGGGCGCCTACGCACCGACCACGGTTGGCGCCTTTCCGCCCGACGGGCGCGGGCCCCCGACCCGCTCGGACGATCCGGAAATCACCGCCGGTCTGGTGAGCGAGCACGGGCTCGCGGCGGACGAGTATCAGCGCATCGTGGAGGTGCTCGGCCGCACGCCCACCTTCACCGAACTGGGCGTGTTCAGCGCGATGTGGTCCGAGCACTGTGGCTACAAGAACTCCAAGCCCCTCCTGCGCCTTCTTCCCACCCAAGCTCCCTGGGTGATCCAGGGTCCGGGCGAGAACGCCGGCGTGATCGACGTCGGCGAGGGTTGGGCGGTCGCGTTCAAGATCGAGTCGCACAATCACCCGTCTGCGGTCGAGCCCTACCAGGGCGCCGCGACCGGGGTGGGCGGGATCCTGCGCGACATCTTCACCATGGGAGCTCGGCCGATCGCGACTCTCAACTCGCTCCGCTTCGGCGACCTCGACGACGCGCGCGTCCGATACCTGTTCGATGGGGTGGTCAAAGGGATCGGGGACTACGGCAACTGCGTCGGCATCCCGAACCTGGGCGGGGAGGTCTACTTCGACCGCGGGTACCGCGGGAATCCCCTGGTCAACGCGATGGCGATCGGCCTGCTCCGGCGGGACCGGCTCATCAAGGGCGAGGCGAGGGGGGTAGGGAACACGCTGATGGCGGTGGGCGCCCGCACCGGCCGCGACGGCATCCACGGAGCCACGTTCGCGAGCGAAGAGCTCTCCGAGGAGACGGAGGCCAGGCGCCCACAAGTCCAGGTCGGCGATCCGTTCACCGAGAAGCTGCTGCTCGAGGCGAGCCTGGAGCTGATCGCGAGCGGCACGATCACCGGAATCCAGGACATGGGCGCCGCCGGCCTCACGTCGAGCGCGTCCGAGATGGCCGGGCGCGCCGGCAGCGGAGTGGAGATCGACTTGGCCCTCGTCCCGGTGCGGGAGCCCGGGATGACCCCGTACGAGATCCTGCTCTCCGAGTCGCAGGAGCGAATGTTGGTGGTGGCGGAGCGGGGACGGGAGGACGAGGTCCACCGCATCCTCGAGAAGTGGGAGCTGGAAGCAGCCGTGATCGGCCAGGTGACTGACGACGGCAGGTTCCGCGTGCTGGAGGAGGGCTCCGTGGTGGCCGACGTCCCCGCCCTGCCCCTCACCCATGGCTGCCCCACCTACGAGCGTGAAGGCACGGAGTCGGAGGAGATCCGGCGGCTCCGCGCGCGCGACCTGTCCGAGTTCGCCGCCTTGGCGCCCGGGAGCAATCTGAGTGACCGGCTACTCGACCTGGTGGGTTCGCCCAACATCGCGTCGAAGCGCTGGATCTACTGGCAGTACGACACCACCGTGCGGGCGAACAGCATCGTGCGGCCCGGAGGTGACGCCGGGGTGGTGCGCATCCCGGGCACCCAGCGCGGTATCGCGGCCACGACCGACTGCAACGGACGATACTGCTACCTGCACCCCCGCCGAGGAGCCGCGATCGCGGCCGCGGAGGCCGCCCGCAACCTGGTGTGCGTGGGCGCCGTACCGATCGCGGTCACGAACAACCTGAACTTCGGAAGCCCACTCAAGCCGCCCATCTACCACCAGCTCCGGGAGGCTGTACTGGGAATGGCCGAGGCGTGCGCGGCGTTCGAAACGCCGGTGACCGGAGGCAACGTCTCACTCTACAACGAGACCGAGGGCGCCGCGATCTATCCCACCCCCGTGATCGGGATGGTCGGCGTGGTCGAAGACGTCGAGCGAGTGTGCCGGCACGCCTTCCGCGACCCCGGCGACCGCATCCTCCTGCTCGGGGTCAACCGAGGAGAGCTGGGCGGATCGGAATACCTTTACGTCTTCCATGTCCTCGTGGCTGGCGAGCCACCCGAGCTCGACCTGATGGCCGAGCGCGGCCTCCAGCAGGCGGTGCTGGCGATGATCGGTGCCGACCTGTTGAGCTCCGCCCACGACTGCGCGGAGGGCGGACTCGCGTGCGCACTCGTCGAGGCCGCTGTGTCGGACGGCCAGGATCCGGTTGGGATCGACGTCGAGCTGTCCGATCCGCTCCTGCCGATTCCGCTCTTGTTCGGTGAGAGCCAGGGCCGGGTAGTCGTCTCGTGCGCCGAAGGCAAGATCGATCGGGTACGGGCGACGGCCGAGCGCCACGGCGTCCCCTGCACCGAGGTGGGCGGTGTCGGAGCGCACGGCGGGCGGTTCCGGATCCGCGTCGGAACGTCGGGGGTAGACGTCCCGGTCCGCGATCTCGCGGACGCCTTCTTCGGGGCAATCCCGGCGCGCATGGACATACCGACCGACGTCACCCCCGCCTGAGTCACCTCAGCTCCCCGGCTCCATGACCGCACATCTCGAGAACATCGCCTCCGTCGACCTCGATGACCGTCCTCACGAGGAGTGCGGGGTCGTGGGCGTCAGCGGGATCGAGAACGCGGCCGAGTTGGCCTTCCTCGGACTCTACGCCCTCCAGCACCGCGGCCAGGAGGCCGCCGGCATCGTGGCGATCTCCCCAGCGGGGGCCCGAGTGCACAAGGGGCTGGGGCTGGTCGCAGACGTCTTCGATGCCGCCCGGCTGCGCCAACTCGTGGGCCCTGCGGCCGTCGGCCACGTGCGCTACTCGACCGCGGGGGGAACGCGTCTCCTGAACGCCCAGCCCTTCGCCGTGCGCTACTCCGAGGGCGACCTCGTGATCGCGCACAACGGGAACCTCACCAACGCGATCGAGCTCCGAACGCGACTGGTCGAGGAGGGCGCGATCTTTCAGACCACGAGCGACTCTGAAGTGATCGTTCACCTCGTAGCCCGTTCGCGCCACGACAGCGTAGATGCCCAGATCGACGACGCGCTCACCCACCTCGAAGGGGCCTTTTCCCTGGTCATCGCGGTGGGCGACACCCTTTATGCGGTACGCGATCCACGGGGATTCCGGCCCCTTCTGCTCGGACGCAGGGGGGGAGGGTACGTGCTCGCGAGCGAGACCTGCGCGTTCGACATCATGGGTGCCGAGTACGTCCGCGACCTCGAACCGGGCGAAATCCTCAAGCTGCGCGACGGCCAAGTCGAGTCGCTCCGCCCCCTCCCGCCGGTCGAGCAGCCCGCGCCCTGCATCTTCGAGCTCGTCTACTTCGCTCGCCCCGACTCGCGGCTCTGGGGGGTGAGCGTCGACCGCGCCCGCCGGGCGTTCGGCCGCCAGCTCGCGCGCGAGCACCCGGCCGTCGCGGATGCGGTCGTGGCTGTACCCGACAGCGCGAACTCGGCGGCCCTCGGCTTCGCCGAGGAGAGCGGCATACCCTACGAGCTCGGGCTGCTCCGCAACCACTACGTGGGCCGCACCTTCATCAAGCCCGAGCAGGTGGATCGCGATTTCGGGGCGCGCATGAAATACAACCCGGTCCGCGAGGTGGTGGAAGGCAAGCGAGTCGTGGTGGTGGACGACTCGCTCGTGCGCGGGACCACTAGTCGGAGCCTGGTTCGGTTCATTCGTGAGTTCGGAGCGCAAGAAGTGCACTTCCGGATCGCCAGCCCGCCCGTCCGTTTCCCGTGCTTCTACGGAATCGACATGCCCCGGCGCGAGGAGCTGATCGGGGCGCAGCTATCGGTGGACCAGATCCGTGATGTCCTGAGCGTGGACTCGCTCGGCTACCTGAGCCTGGAAGGGATGGAAGAGGCGGTCGCCGAGAACGGACCCTTCTGCAACGCGTGCTTCTCGGGGAACTATACGGCTCCCCTGGTCGACGTCGAGCGGGGCTACGCACCCGGCAACGTCGCGCCGGGGTGCTGAAGGCTCACCCTACCCCTACCGTACGCCAGGCGCCGTGTCCGGCGCCGCATACGCCGTCCCACGATACGGCTGCGGGGCCCAGGTCATCATGGAGGTGACCCGCGAGCGACTCCGCGCGCTCCCCAAGGCCGAGCTCCACGTCCACCTGGATGGGAGCGTCCGCACTACGACCCTGATCGAGTTGGCACGCGCCCGCCCGGTCCCGCTCCCGACCGCCGACCCCATCGAGTTGGAGCGGCTGCTGGTGGCGCGCGACGCCGGCACCCTCGAGCGCTACCTCGCGGGCTTCGACCTCGTCCTCTCGGTGATGCAGGACGCGTCGGCGCTGGAGCGGATCGCCTACGAGCTGGCGGTGGATGCGGCCAGCGAGGGCAGCCGATATCTCGAGGTGCGCTACTCGCCGATCCTCAACACCCGCGAGGGGCTGTCCCTCGAGGAAGCCGTCGAGGCGCCGCTGCGCGGCCTCGCGCGAGCCGAGACTGGCCTCGGCGTGCGGGGCACCGTGATCGTGTGCGCGCTCCGCCACCTCACCCCCGAGACGTCGTACCGGCTCGCCGAGCTCGCCGCTGTCTACCGCGGGCGCGGCGTCGTCGGCTTCGACCTGGCGGGACCCGAGCACGGCCATCCCGCCGCGGACCACCGCACGGCGTTCGCCCTGGCGGCCGAGGCCGGCCTGGGGATCACGGTGCACGCGGGCGAGGCAGCTGGCCCGGAGTCGATCGCGCAGGCGCTCCACGACTGCGGCGCGCAGCGCATCGGGCACGGCACCCGCCTGCACGAAGACCCCGCGCTGGAGGCTCAGGTCCGGGAGGCCGGTATCCCGCTCGAGGTCTGCATCACGTCAAACGTGCAGACCAGCGCCGTACCCTCGTACGGGGCTCACCCCGTCCGGCGCTATCTGGACAACGGCCTGGTCATCACGCTCAACACGGACAACCGGCTGATCTCCGGGACCACCCTGACCGAAGAGCTCAGGAAAGCCCACCACCATCTGGGCTTCGGGTGGCTGGAACTCCGCGCGGTCACCCGCGCGGCCTTTGCCAACGCCTTCCTTCCCGAGGGCGAGCGCGCCAACCTGGTCGCCGCCTTCGACAAGGAAGTCCGCCCTCTCGCTCAGGGCGATTGACATGTAAGGGCGGGCGCAGGAAGTCCCTCCTGAGGGCCATCGATCGCGACAGCGATCCCAGCAAAGCGCGCCCGAGGGAGGAGGCCACGTACGCCCCAGAAGCATCGATCCCCAAGAGCAACTCGACCCCGGCAGCACCGATTCCCACAGAAAGAAACCCGCCCCCGCCCGGCTGGAACGCCGGACGGGGGCGGGTTTCTTTTAGCTCGATGCCTAGTGCTTACGGCACCACTGTGAAGATACCGGTCTCGGTATCGGCCGGAGTATCGATCAGGTACAGCCGAGAATCCGGATTCGAATCCGTGAAGCCAGCCGGGAAGGCCGACGGCCGCACCTCGTACACGCCCTCGCGGAGATTCGAGAACGTGAAGCCACCGGCTTCGTTCGTGATGGCGCTCGCCGCACCGAAGCTTGAATCATATGTGGCGCCGCAGCTTCCGGACGCCGGTCGGTTCGTCGACCCTGCCGATGTCTGGCACCGACGGATGGTCACCGTCACGCCTCCGACGCCATCGCCGGCCCCATCCTTCACCGTACCCTGCGCGATACCTGTAGAGAACAGGTACGTGAAGTGCGACGGATCTGGGTCCTCGGTCACGCTGAGGTCGTAGTCGAACCGCGGTAGTCCGGGCCTCGGGCTCAGGTTACCGACCCGGCTCCGGCCGTTCTGGTCAGCAGCGTCACTCGTCGGCGGTATCGCCGTCGTGTTGACGATCTGCGTGTCGACCGGCGAGCCCCCGACGAACCCGGTCAGCACGATCGCATTGCTCGGCTGGATCGCCCTGATGACGTACGTGCCCTCGCGCAGCCCGTCGAAGATGTAGCCCCCGTTCGCGTCGGTTTCCGTCTCTGCCATCAGCGAATCAGCGTCGACGGTCGGCGTGCCGCTGTTGTCTCGGTACAGTTGTATCATGACGCCCTCGAGCGCCTCACCGGCGTCGACCGTGTTGTTATCATCGTCACGGTCGTTCACGACCACACCGTGGATCTCGGTGTCAGCGCGAATGCCCGTGAAGTCGGTGTCCACCACGGCGTCCCTACCCTCGACGTCAACCGTATCGACCCGCTGGCCCTCGAAGACCCAGATCGTGTCGCCGTCGCCGTTGATCAGGTCCATGACCTCGATGATGTACATGCCCTCGGTCGCGACCGCCTTGTATACGCCGACGGCGTTCGCCGTAACGATCGTGTCGATCGGGTTCGGCTGGATCGTGCCCGAATAGGACATCACACGCACCGGCACGTCCTCGGCGAAGACGGTCCCAGTAACATCCGTGATGTTGCCGCGGATGAGGCCGTTGGTCCACTTGATCGCCAACGCGCTGCACTCATCCTCGTCGGTGGTGTCGCCGACGGCACATACGGTTGCCTCGATCGCACCGCCGATCAGATCGCCGATCATGTTGCTATCGTCGATCGTCATCTCGTCGGGCGTCACAGCCACGAGACTGTCGTGGTTGGACTCGAACGAGAGTGTGTAGGGACCACTGTTGGTCGGGATGTTCAGGAAGGTCACCTCACCACCACCACCAGCGGCTGGCGTCAGCGTGGCTTCCACATCGTCGCCGTCGGCGTCGACGTAGGTCAACGTCGCATCGATGAGCGTCGTCCCGGCGAAAATGTCCCCGCTGGTGAGTCCGACCGTGTCGTCATTCTCGTGGCGCACGCGAACCAGAATGTCGGTGTCTTCAAACGTTACTTCGATATCGCCGAGGTCGGTGGTATCATAGACCGAGGCCAGACCCTCGTGCACATACATCAGCCAGCGGCCGGCCTCGTCGCTCATCTCAGGCACGTTATCGGCGCTGAAGCTGTGAGTTCCTGCCGCCGCCTGAGAGGTCGCCAGTCGGTAGAAGAAGGTGTCCGGCAGGTTCGCGGCAGCGACGGTGCGCTCGAAAATGACGCGACCGTCCTCATCCGTGGTGGCCTTTGCATTAAACGGGGGCGTCGTGTCGTTCCTGAACATGTTCACCCGCCAACCCTCGAGTTCCTCCATAGAACCCGTCGAGCCGAGCACGTCGATCGCCATCGTCACCTTGCGGTTGAGCACGTCGAACGTGTCGGAAGCGCTCGTCACTTCAAAGCGAGAGTTGTAGGCGACCTCCATCGGGTCCTCGCTGTCGACGTCCAGATCGAGGGGGCCCGGCACGGAAATAAAGTCTGCGAACACGATGTTGTCCGTGCCGCCCTGCGGACTCGAGTCGTCGGCGCGATCGAACTCGAACGTCGCGGCGCCGGTCTCGTCTGTTGTAACTCGGTCGAATCGGTTGGTCGCACTCGTCAGATCTGCGGCCGTGGGGTACAGATCGATGACCGCACCTTCGACCGGGCCGACACCAGGATCGTCATCCGTCCCCACGAACACGTACACGTTCAGTGTCTGGGTTATGATGTCGAACGGGAAGCTAGCTGTCGCGGTCCCACCTGCGGCCAGCGTGATCGGCCCGAGGGTTTCGGAAACAAGCCCGAAGGCGACGTTCTCGGGGATGTCGTCATCGTCCGAGTCGATCGTGACGTTGAACTTACCGGCCTCCAGCTCGCTGAACGAGAAGTTGCCGTCCGCGTCCGTTTCTGTCGTCTGTGTCTCCCCCACCAGCGTGCCCTCGAGCTTAATCACGACACCGGCCGCCGCCAGGTTGTCCTCGAGCATCGCCCCATCGTCGATGTTGTTCTTGTCGTTCTCGTCCAGGAACAGACGACCGGTGATGTTCCCAGGCATCGCGGATTGGCAGGCGAAACTCGAGCTGCGGGACTCACCCGCAGGCACCGAGACATCCTGCGACGCGACGTCACCGCGCAGACCTCCTCTGCAGGGGTCCCGCTGATCGACACAGTGTAGCTCCCCGCTGCCAGCCCGTCGAACATGGCCAGGCCCGTAGCGTCGGTGACCTGGTTGCCCCTGCCGTCGATGCTGACCGTGACGCTCTCTAGCGGTCCGGTCGAACCTGCCACCGTCACAGCGATGATCGAGTTGGTCATGGCGCTACCCGCAAACAACACCGAGGCCGTACCACCGGCGGTCACGGCGGCCGCCCGCGTGGTGCTCTCGAAGGCGATCCCGCTCTCGTATCCGCCGATCGTCACCATGTGTGACCCGGCTGTGATGTTCGTGAAGGTGAAGGCAGAAGCTGTCCCAACCGTAGTTGAAGGTTCCTGATAGGGGGGAAAGAAAAGTGGTGGCTCCGGGGGTCCCGGGCCGATAGGCTCGGGTAGGCAAAAACCCCAACACGGAGCCACCACGATGAAGAGAACGTACGAGGTAAGGGATCGGGCGGACAAGCGCGCGATCAGGGAGTTCCTGAAGCGGGAGGGGCAGTTTCTGCTTCCGATGCTTGAGCTCGTGGAGCAGACGGAGGTCGCGATCGACGAAGTCATCCAGGTGATGGGACGAGCGACGATCGAAGCGGTGCTGGAGATGAGCGCCGAGGGTGTGGCAGGCGTGAAACAGGCAGGTCGGTCACGAGCGGAAGACGACACGGCGTGGTATGGCCGGCAGGGTGGTGTGGTTTACCTGTCGGACCGGAAGGTGCGTGTGGAGCGGCCACGGCTCAGGCGCCGGGGCGCCGGGGAGGGTGGCGAGGTCGAGGTGCCGGCGTACGCAGCGATGCGGAGACCGGGCGCCGTGGCGGATCGGATGCTCGAGGTCCTGATGGCGGGGGTGAGCACGCGGAAGTACGGCCGTGTGATCGGTGAGATGGCCGACACGGTCGGGGTGAGCAAGTCGGTGGTGAGCCGTGAGACGGTCGAGGCCTCGGAGCGCGTGCTGAAGGAGCTGATGGAGCGCCGGCTGGATGCGTGGGACCTCCTGGTGATCTACCTGGACGGGATCCAGATGGGCTCGCACCACGTGCTTGCTGCGGTAGGCGTGGACTCAGACGGAAAGAAGCACGTGCTGGGCGTGAGGGAAGGAGCGAGTGAGAACGCCGAGGTGACCAGCGCGCTCCTAGAGGATCTGGTCGAGCGCGGCCTGGACCCGGGCAGGCGGCGGCTGTTCGTGATCGATGGCTCGAAAGCGCTCAGGAAGGCGATCGAGAAGGTGTTCGGCCAACGTCACCCCATCCAGCGCTGCCGCAACCACAAGCTCCGCAACGTGCTGGGTCATCTGCCGAAGGATCAGCATCCTCAGGTGAAGGCGGCGTTCCGGGCGGCGATGAAGCTGGACGCGAAGCAGGGCGAGCAGAAGCTCGAGCAGCTCGCCCGATGGCTCGAGCGCGACCACCCCTCGGCCTCGGCCAGCCTACGCGAAGGCCTCAGCGAGATGTTCACCATCAACCGGCTCGGCCTCCCGCCGCGGCTGAGGAAGTGCCTGGGCTCGACCAACCTGATCGACAGCACCCACTCGGGCGTAAGACGGAAGACCCGCAGGGTGACCAACTGGAAGAACGGAGCGATGGCGCTGAGGTGGGCTGCGGCCTCGTTCGTGGAGACCGAGAAGAGCTACCGGAGGATCATCGGCTACGACCAGCTCTGGATGCTCAGGGCCCACCTCGACGACCATGAACCGGTTGCCGAAATGAGAAAGGCAGGCTAACAAGGAGACTCTCCGGAGCCACCACCTTCAACTGTCAGCGGGACACCATCTGAAGGCACCCCCCGGGCCGGTGGTCGTGATCATGCCGCCGGAGAGGGCCACGGTCATTCCCGGGACCCCGGAACCGTCGATCGTGACCGTCCCCATGATCGTGCCGGTGTCGCTCAGACCCGAGGTGTCCCCCTGGTCACAAGCAGCGAGCGGCAGCAGCAACACCGCAGCCATCGTCAGAAACTTGGATCGTCTCAGCATGTGTCTTTCATCCGCTAAAAGTGGAACAGACCTGCCCACAAGCATGCTACATGAAACGGACCCGTGTCGAACAAGCCTTCAAGGCCAGGATCATGCCGACCGGATGCCCTGCAGAATCAGACGCTCTTCCACGCTGCGCAGAGGTAGGATCAAAAGGTGTGTAAAAAGAGAGGCGACGTACCTTTCCGCTGAGATTTAAACCAGCGAGCCCGGGTGACAGCCCGGGGAAAGGAACGTCGCCTCATGAGAGAGGATATCGCGGGACCCCAGGGTGCGTCCAGGAGGCCGATGTGGGAGACGCTCGAGGGGATGGTTAGGGAGAAGGCGCAGGAGTTCATCCAACAGATCATGGAGGAGGAAGTCACGGAGTTGTTAGGCCGGGAGAAGTCAGAGCGCAGGAGTACGGTGGACTCGGCCGAGGGCTACCGCAACGGATATGGCAAGCCGAGGCGGTTGGCGATGAGCTCGGGCACGATCATGCTCCGACGCCCTCGGGTTCGGGGCGTCGAGGAGCGGTTCGAGAGTCGGGTGTTGCCGTTGTTCGCACGACGGACGAAGGAGCTGGGTGCTCTGCTTCCGGAGCTGTATCTGCACGGGCTGGCGGAGGGAGACTTCGAGCTGGCGATGCGGGGCCTGCTGGGCGAGGGGGCCCCGTTGTCGAAGTCTTCGATTCGGCGGCTGCGGGCGGGATGGACGGCGGAATTCGAGGAATGGTCGAAGCGCTCGCTGGCCGACCGTGAGGTCGTCTACGTCTGGGCGGACGGGATCTACGTGAAGGCGGGGCTCGAGCGGGACAAGGCAGCACTGCTGGTGGTTCTGGGCGCGATGCGAGACGGGACGAAGGAAGTGTTGGCCCTGAGATCGGGCTACCGAGAGTCGGTCGAGTCCTGGTCGGAGGTGTTGCGGGATCTGAAGGCACGCGGCATCGAGGCGCCCCGGCTTCTGATGGCGGACGGTAACGCGGCGATCTGGGGCGCAGTACGGCAGGTATGGCCTGAGGCGGGCGAGCAACGGTGCTGGAACCACAAGATGAGGAACGTGCTGGACCGGCTGCCGCAGCGGGAGCAGAGCGAGGCGAAGGATCTTCTCAGGGCCGTGGTCTACGCACCGAGCCGGTCCGAGGCTGTGAAGGCCCGCGAAGTGTTCGCCAGGCGCTACAGGCCGTGGTATCCGAAGGCGGTGGACGTACTCGAGGACGACTGGGAGCGGATGGTGGCGTTCCACGACTTCCCCGAGGATCACTGGAAGCATCTACGCACGACGAACGTGGTCGAGAGCCCGTTCGCTGCGGTACGGCTCAGGACGACGGCGGCGAAGCGATTCAAGCGGGTCGAGAGCGCTACGGCGCTGATCTGGAAGTTGCTCTTGGTGGCCGAGAAGCGCTTCCGAAGGCTCGACGCTCCTCACCTCCTCAAGGACGTGTTTGAAGGAAGGAAGTTCGAAGACGGAAAGCCCGTCTCAACCCAACAGCGGAAGAATGCCGCCTGATACGTTTACACACCTATTGACCCAACCTCGCTGCGCAAGACTGTCGTGCATCCCATCGTATGTACAGCATCACCAGGAAGGGTCGCCCGGCTTCTGGCGGAGTCCCAGCCAGGCAGCGATCCATGGGAATATGGCCACAGATGTAGGACATAATCTGCCGGATGGCAACCTGGCCACCCACTCGCTCCACACACAGCACAATCGCCAGCCTAGCGTTAGCCCGAGCCCAACGCGGTCACTCGCGCGGGCTTCGCCAGCGCCTTCCTCCCCGAGAAACAAACCCGCCCCCGCCCAGCTGGAACGCCGGACGGGGGCAGGCTTCTTCTAGCTCGATGCCTAGTGCTTACGGCACCACTGTGAAGTTACCGGTCTCGGTATCCGCCGGAGTATCGATCAGGTACAAGCGAGAATCCGGATTCGCGTCGGTGAAGCCGGCCGGGAAGCCCGTCGGCCTCACTTCGTACACACCCTCGCGGAGATTCGAGAACGTGAAGCCACCGGCTTCGTTCGTGATGGCGCTCGCCGCACCGAAGCTCGAATCGTAGGTGGCGGCACAACTACCAGACGACGGTGGGTTCGTAGACCCGGCTGAGGTCTGGCATCGACGGATGGTCACCGTCACACCTCCGACCCCATCGCCGGCCCCGTCCTTCACCGTACCCTGCGCGATACCTGTAGAGAGCAGGTACGTGAAGTGCGACGGATCTGGGTCCTCGGTCACGCTGAGGTCGTAGTCGAACCGCGGTAGTCCGGGTCTCGGGATCAAGTTACCGACCCGGCTCCGGCCGTCCTGGTCAGCAGCGTCACTCGTCGGCGGTATCGCCGTGGTATTGACGATCTGCGTGTCGACCGGCGTGCCGCCGACCAACCCGGTCAGCACGATCGCATTGCTCGGCTGGACCGCCTTGACGATGTAAATGCCTTCGCGCAGCCCGTCGAAGATGTAGCCACCGTTCGCGTCGGTTTCCATCTCTGCCACCAGCGAATCGGTGTCTACGGTCGGCGTGCCGCTGTTGTCACGGTACAACCGCATCATGACGCCCTCGAGCGCCTCACCGGCGTCCACCGTGTTGTTGTCGTTGTCGCGATCGTTCACGACCACACCGCGAATCTCGGTGTCAGCGCGGATCGCGATGTAGTCGGTGTCCGCGATGGCGTTTCTGCCCTCGACGTCAACCGTATCGACCCGCTGGCCCTCGAAGGTCCAGATCGTGTCGCCATCGCCGTCAATCAAGTCCATCACCTCGACGATGTACATGCCCTCGGTGGCGACCGCCTTGTACGCGCCGGCGGCGTTCACCGTCACGATCGTGTCGAGCGGGTTGGGCTCGATCGTACCCGGGTAAGCGGACACACGGACCGGCACGTCCTCCGCGAAGACGGTACCAGACACGTCCGTGATGTTGCCGCGGACGGGCCCGTTGGTCCACTTGAGCCCGGCCACGCTGCACTCGTCCTCGTCGTCGGTGGCCCCAACGACGCAGATGGTCGTCTCGATCGAGCCACTGCTCAGATCGCCGAGCGTACCCGAACCAAGTGTGAACTCGTCCTCACCCAGCACAATGAGACTGTCGTGCTGGGACTCGAGGGCCAGCGTGTACGGATCGCTGTTGGTCGGGATGTTCAGGAAGGTCACCTCACCGCCAGCACCAGCGGCCGGAGTGAGCATTGTCTCCACCTCGTCGCCATCGTCGTCGACGTAGGTCAACGTGGCTTCGACCAGCGTCGACCCGCCGAAGTTGTCGCCGCCGGTCAGGCCGACCGTGTCGTCGTTTTCATGGTGTATGCGAACCACGATGTCGACGTCGTCGAACGTCACCGCGACGTCACCCACCACAGTCGTGTCTCCGACGCCGTAAAGACCGTCATGCTCGAGCATTAGCCACCTACCGGCCTCGACACCCATTCCGGCCTCGTTATCGGCGCTGAACGAGTGCGTTCCCGCCGCCGCTTGAGCAGTCGCCAAGCGGAAGAAGAACGTGTCCGGCAGGTTCGCCGCAGCAACGGTGCGCTCGAAAATGACGCGCCCGTCCTCGTCCGTGACCTCGTCGGCATCGAACGGTGCGACCGTATCGTTGCGGAACATGATCACACGCCAGCCCTCGAGCGCGTCCATCGAGCCCGTCGCGCCGAGCACGTCGATCGCCATCGTCACCTTGCGGTTGAGCACATCGAAGGTGTCGGGAGCCATCGCCACTTCGGAGCGGGGATCGTAGGCGACCTCCATCGGGTCCTCGGTGTCGGCACCCAGATCGAGGGGTCCCGGCACGGAAATGAAGTCCGCGAACACGATGTTGTCCGTACCGCCCTGCGGACTCGTGTCGTCGGCGCGGTCGAACTCGAACGTCGCGGCGCCGGTCTCGTCCGTGACCTCGCTGGCAAGCAGGTTGGTCGATGCAGTCACATCCTCTGCTGTAGGATACAGGTCGATGGTCGTGCCCTCGACTGGCCCGATGCCTGGCTCGTCATCGTCCGTGCCCACGAACACAAACACGTTCAGGGTCTGGCCGATGATGTCGAAGGGGAAGTTGGCCGCGGCGGTCCCACCGGCAGCCAGTATGATCGGACCGACCGTCTCGCTGGCGAGTCCGAACTCCACGTTGTCCGGGATGTCGGTGTCGTCCGAGTCGATCCTGACGTTGTACTGACCGTCACTCAGCTCGGTAAACGAGAAGTCCCCGTTGGCGTCAGTCTGGGTCGTCTGCGTCACGCCAATCGTCGGACCCTCGAGCTGGATCACCACGTTGGCCGCCGCGAGGTTGTCCTCGAGCAACGTCCCGTCGTCGAGGTTGTTCTTGTCGTTCTCGTCCAGGAACATGCGACCCGTGATGCTGGCCGTCATCGAAGACACGCAGGTGAAGCTCAGGCTACGGGTCTCACCCGCCGGCACCGAAGTGGACTGCGAGGTCACCGAGCACATCTGCCCGGCCGGCGTGCCGCTGATGGTTACCGTATAAGAGCCTGCGGCCAGCCCGGTGAAGGACACGACGCCCGTCGCATCGGTCACCTTGGTGCCGGTGCCGGCCCCGCTGATGCTGACGTTGACGCTGGCAAGCGGACCGGTCGACCCGGCCACCGTCACCGCGATGATGGAGTTCTTGATCTCGCTACCGGCGAAGCTCACCGTAGCCGTTCCCCCCGCCGTGACCACGGCGGCCTGGGTGGTGCTCGGGAAGGCGACACCGCTCGAGAAGCCGCTGATGGTCACCGTGTAGGACCCCGCCGCCACGCCCGCGAAGGTGAACGCACCCGAGGCAGTCGTGGTGGTGGCGCGGCCGCCAACGTGAGGAACTTGGATCGCTTCAACATGTGTTTTCTATCCGCCAAAGGTGGAACAGACCTACGGAAATTCTTCGGGTCATGGACGTACTGAACCGGGGGGGCTGAGTGCAGGCCGCGTGCCACCTTTGAAAAGGCCTAGTTTCCGGGCTTTTCTCCCCCCGGTGCGGTGCTGGTGGCTCTGGAAGTCCCGTGGAATTCTGAAGGCTTCTCAGAATTCTGAATCGGAGGTGAGCATGGTTCTGGCGCGCTCGACTAAGTCAAGGGAGCCGATGTAGAGAGGGGTCCGCTCGTGGAGCTCGTCGGGCACCAGGTCGAGGATCTCCCGATGACCGTCGATCGCTCCACCGCCCGCCGCCCGGCAGATCATGGCCAACGGGGCCGCCTCGTAGAGCAGTCGGAGCTTGCCGCGGGGGCTCCTGTCGTCCGCCGGGTACATGAAGATCCCCCCTGCGAGCAGCGTGCGGTGAACGTCCGCGACCAGCGAGCCGATGTAGCGGGAGCTCAGGCTCCCCTCCCCTTTGAACGCATTCACGAGCTGGCGCTGGCCGGCCGACCAGCGCGGGTAGTACGACTCGTTGACGGAGTACGTGCGCACGGGCCTCTGCGGAATCCGGATCTCGGGATGGCTGAGCAGGAACTCGCCGATCCCGGGGTCGAGGGTGAAGCCGTGGACCCCAGCCCCGCTGGTGTACACGAGCATGGTCGAGGAGCCGTACACGACGTATCCCGCGGCCAGTTGGCGGCGGCCCGGCTGGAGGCAGTCCTCCAGCGTGCCATCGATGCCCTCCGACAGCTTGCGGTGGATCGAGAAAATGGTCCCGATCGAGACGTTGAAGTCGATGTTGCTTGAGCCGTCCAGGGGATCGTAGAGCAAGACGTACTTCCCCCGGGGGAACCGGTCCGGGATCGGCACCACCTCGGGATGCTCTTCGGAAGCCATGCAACACAGGTTTCCGGTGTGATCCATCGCCTTGTAGATGACCTCGTCGGCGAACACGTCGAGCTTCTGTTGCCGCTCGCCGTGGACGTTGGTGGTACCGACCCCCCCCAGAATGTCGACCAACCCGGCCTTGTTCACCTCGCGGCTGATGATCTTCGCCGCGAGCGCGATGTCGTGGAGGATGTTGCTGAACGCCCCCGTTGCCTCGGGGTGCCTGCGCTCCTCCTCCACGATATGGCGGGACAGCGTCACGACGCTGGTCTCGGTCATCTCTCCTCGCGATGCTCCGTGAGTGGCTCGGGCGCCGCCCGCGACCGTTCCAACACGCCCGCAGCCGCGGGCCCGTGGACGCGCTCAGCACGCGGGGATTATCCTCGCAGGCGCCTCCCCGGTCAATCGGGTGCGCGCTCGGAGGTCAGGGTCCAGGTGCCGTCTCCCCGTGCCCGCACGGCCAGGACTCCCTCACGGTCGGTGCGGTGCACGCGAGCCCCCGCGGCCTCCAGCCGGCCGAGCGCGGAGCGGTGTGGGTGGCCGAACCGGTTCCCGCGCCCGACCGAGATCAGCGCGACGGCCGGGCGCGCCTGCGCGAGAAACGCGCTCGAAGAGCTCGTCTCGCTCCCGTGGTGGCCCACCTTGAGAACGTCCACAGGCCCGCCATCCGCTACGAGAGCTTCCTCCACCGCGCGCGGAGCGTCTCCCATGAGGAGGGCGGTGAACGCGCCGTAGCGGAGGAGCAGCACGACCGAGACATCGTTGGGATCGACCGTCGGATCCACGGGCTCGCCGCCCGGGTGAAGCACTTCCAGCGCCATTCCGTCCACGTCGAGAGCGGCGCCCCGTTCGGTCGCAGTCCACGGCGACCCCACTCGCTGCGCCGCCTCGAGCGCATCGACGAAGCCGGTGGTCCCGAACGGTTGTCCCGGGTCGAGCACCACCCCGACCGGGACATCGCGTAGGACGGCTGCGGCGCCACCGACGTGGTCCAGATGCGGATGCGTGAGCACGAGCGCTTCGAGGCGGTCCACCCCCCGACGCCTGAGCGCCGGAAGGACCACCCGGGCCCCGGCGTCCCAGTCGTTCGAGCGGGGTCCCGCGTCCACCAGAACCCAGCGGCGAGCCGGTGATCGGATCAGGATGGCGTCGCCTTGACCCACGTCGAGCACCTCGATCGCGACGGTACCCCGATCGGCAACCGCGGACCACGCCGGAGCGAGAAGCGCAGCGACGGCGGAGCCGGCAGCGAGCACGATCCAGCGGGTTCCGCGGGCGAGACCGGTGGCGTGGCTCAACGCGGTTGCGGCCACCGCCCAGCCGAAGCCTCCTGCGAGCACCCACCCGCGGCTCACCGCTACGGCGGCCCACTCGGGCTGCGCGGACCATGCGACGACCTGGACGAGGGCTGCGAGCAGCAGGTCGGTTCCCCCTCCGATGAACGCGGCGATCCCCTCCGAGAGGGGACCGAGCAGGAGCACCAGGAGCAGCCCCGGGATGACTAATGCGACCAGCGGACCCGCGACGAGCGTCGCCGGCACGCCGACGAGCGAGACCCGTTCGAAGTGCCAGGCGACGATCGGCAGCGTCGCGACGGTCGCCCCGACGCCCGCGGCGAGCGCCCCGCGGAGACCTCCCGGCAGCCGCGGCGCGCGACCCGCCGGAGGAAACCGTCCGCAGGCGGGCCGAGCCGGACCAGGCCCGTGGCACCCGCGAACGAGAGCTGGAAGCCGGCGCGCCCCGTAGCACCGGGGTCGAGGCTCGCCATCCCCAGGAACGCGGCCGCGAGCGCCCCCTCGGCGGCCAGCGGGCGTCCCGCGCGGCGGGCGGCCGCGAACAGGGTGAGCAGCAGCGCCGCGCGCACCGCAGGATCGGGCGCGCCGATCAGCAGCACGTAGCCCCAGACTCCGGCCGCCGCCACGAGCCGCGCGCCGCCCGCTCCGATTCGGCCGAGCCGGAGCAGCGCGAACAAGACCCCTGCGACGACGCCCACGTGGAAGCCCGAGATCGAGAGTAGGTGTGCGATCCCCGAGCGCGCGAACGCCTCGCGCAGCTCACGGTCCATCCCCTCGCGCCGGGCGAGCACGAGCGCATTCGCGAGCGGGCCGCGCACGCCGAAGGTCCGCTGAAGGCGCTCCGCGGCGCGGCCCCCGAGTACCGTCCGGAGGCGGGCGAAGCCACCCGTGTCGCGATCGCTCGCCGCGCGCCACCGATCAACGCGGAGCACCCCCGCCCAGGCGGCCGATCGGGCTGAGGGGGATGCGCGCCAGCGGCCCTCCACCTCGAGCAGGGACCCCGGGGGCGGGTCGGCTTGGTCCCCGGGAAGCGCGAGCGCGATCTCACCGCTGCAGCCCGCTCCAAGGCGAGCTCGGACGCCGGTCCCGGCCTCCAGGGTCTGCATCGAGAGGACGGCGCGACCGTCCGCGGCGGGCCCCGGCAGACGCCCGAGCGCCCTCACCTCTGCGCCGTCGGGAAGACGCCGCCGGCAGTCCCAGCGGTCGGCTCGCACGTGCGCCTCCGCGGCGAGAGCCCCGGCCAGGGCGGCAGCGAGCAGGCCGAGCTGCACTACGGGGCGCCGCCAGAGCGCAATGGGAAGGAGGAGGGCGGCGGGAAGGAGGAGGGCGGCGGGAAAGGGAGCGCCCAGGTGAATCGGAAGGGCACCGGCGGCGTGGCCCAGGGCCAGAAGCGCGACTGGCGGAGCGCGGCGGATCATGCCGGGATCAGGGCGGTCGCGCCTCCACGGCTGGCGCGATCATCGGCTCATCCATGCTCCCCCTCGAACAGGTCGCGCTGACTGCGATCGACGAGGATGCGTGCCCTCTCCTCGCGGTCTTCCTCGGCCAGTCGCTCCCGCAGGATCCGCCTGACCTTGAGGTCGGAATGGACGCCGGCAAAAAGCATGACGAGCATCCCCATGATGAGGGCGCCGAACGCGATGGCGGTGAGCGGGACGCGATAGAAGGTGGTGAGCCCGAGGCGAAGGGTGACCCGCTGCCCTCCGTTCAACACCGCAAACGCCATCGAAAGCCCGAGGACTGCCAGAACGCCCGCGGCGCTGGCAAATCGGCTCACGCGCTTGCCGCCCGTACCGGCTCCTCCGCCAGCCGACCGCCGAAGGTGGCGCCGCTGGTCCGATCCAGGAGCACCGAGCGGTAGCTCCCGATCAAGGACGGATCGCCGTCGAACGCAACCACCTTGTTGCGCCGCGTCCGACCCAGCACCTGACCGGGCTCCTTGGCGCTGCGCTCGATCAGTACTTCTTCGATCCGACCCACTTCGGAGCGGTTGATCTCGCCCTGGACAGCGCGGGACACCTCGATCAAGCGCCCGAGGCGCGCGCGCGCAACGCTCTCGGAGACGAACGACGCACGCGGCAAGCGGGTCGCCGGCGTGCCCTCGCGCGGTGAGTACCGATAGGTGAAGGCGTCGTCGAACCGAACCACGCGAAGCAGCTCCAGAGTAGCCTCGAAGTCCGCGTCACTCTCACCGGGAAACCCGACGATCACGTCTGTGGAGAGCGCAATGTCCGGGATCCGGTCCCGCACCATCTCGACTTTTTCGAGGTATGCCGCGGCCGTGTACCGCCGGAGCATTCGTCGGAGGACTGCGTCGCTCCCGGACTGAACCGGGAGATGCAGCTGCTCGCACACGGCCCCCTCCCCCGCCATTACCTCCACCAACTCGGGCGTGACGTCGTTCGGATGGGGTGACGTGAAGCGTACACGCCTAATTCCGGGAACGCCGGCGACCTCGCGGAGCAGACGGGGGAAATCCCACCCCTGATGGCGATACGAGTTGACGGTCTGGCCGAGCAGGGTCACCTCGGTGATGCCGCGCGCCGCGACCGCGGTCACCTCCGCGAGCACCTCCTCAGGACGCCGGTTCTTCTCCGGGCCACGCACGTACGGCACGATGCAGAAGGTGCAACGGTGGTCGCAGCCCCGCTGCACGGTCACCCAGGCGGTGACCTCCGAGCCGCGATGGGGCGCGAGCCCCTCGTAGCCCTCCTCGATATCGAAGTCTACGACCGCCAGCTGTACCCGCCGCTTACGCGTAGCCCATGAGGGGCGAGCGGGGAGGGGTTCCTTCGCCTGCTCGATGCGGGCGAGAGCTTGGGGCAATGTCCGATACCCGTCGGGGCCCATCACCAGATCCACGTAGGGCGCGCCAGTGAGCAGACGTTCGCCCATGCGCTGCGCCATGCAGCCCGTAACCGCGATCACGAGGCCCGGCCGATCCTTCTTGAGCACGGCGAGCTGCGAGACCCGACCCAGGACGCGCCGTTCTGCGTGCTCGCGAATGGCGCACGTGTTCACGAGCACGACGTCCGCCTGCTCGGGGGCTTCGGTGATCTCGTACCCGTGGGCGGCAAGGATGCCCTCCATCAGCTCGCCGTCGCTGATGTTCATCTGGCACCCGTAGGTTTCGACGTATGCGCGCTTCTTGGCGGACATCCGGTTCGTGTGCGGGTCGGCCGGCCGGGAAAGCTCCATCAATTCCGGGCCAAAGGCCGGGCCACGTCAATGTAGAGATCGCCTCCACCCCACCGGAGCGTGCCGCGATGCAGCCGCCCGTACCCCTCGGGGGATGCGTTCACGACGCGCACCCTCAGGTAGTCCTCGGTCAGTGCGGCCGTGCCACGCGCCTCTAGGGTGACCTCGGCCGGTCCGCCGGCGCGCCCGGCGCGGTACGCCGCTGCCTTGGCCACGCCGAGATCACGGAGCTCGCGTGCGCGCCGGCCCGCGATCCGCTGGGGGACGGGCTCGCGTGCGTGTAGCTCAGCGGCGGCGGTCCCGTCCCGCGGTGAGAAAGGGAAGACGTGGAGGTAGGTGTACGGAAGCTCGTCGATCAGCGCACCGGTACGCTCGTGATCGCAGTCCTTCTCCCCGGGAAAGCCCGTAATCACGTCTGCGCCCAGGCCGAGCACAGGCACACGTTCCGCGATCGCGAGCGCACGCGCCCTGTACCCGTCACGCGTGTGCCACCGCCGCATGCGTCGGAGCACCGGATCGGCGCCGCTCTGCAGAGGCATGTGGAGGTGGGGCGCGAGGCGACCGCCGGAGGTAGCCATGAGATCGATGAGCAGGTCATCCACCTCGGTCGCCTCCACGCTCCCCAGCCGGAACCGCGCACCGGGCACCTCGTCCAGGAGGAGCGCAACCAGGGTCGAGAGTGCGATCGGCGCCTCGAGGTCCTGCCCGTAGTGGCCGATGTGGATCCCCGTGAGCACGAGCTCGGGGTGGGTACGAGCAAGCAATCGCGCCTCACGCACCACCTCTCCGGGAAGCCGCGACCGGCTCGATCCCCGAGCCAATCGCGTGGCGCAGAATGAACAGCGGCGATCGCAGCCGTCCTGGATCTTGAGCCATCCGCGGGTCGCCCCAGCACGCTCACGCAGCAGTTCGGCGCCCACGGGCTCGCTGTCGATCCGGTCGAGCGGTGAGCGCATTTCCAGCCTGACGAGAGGTCCAACCGCGGGCAGCGCGATGGGAGGTCGTGCCGCCTCGGTCACGAACCCCGCCACCGCGGACGGATCGGGGCCAGGCACGACCGCCACCACCCCCTCCTGCACCCTGTAGTCCGCGGCGCGTAACGCGGCCGAGCAGCCGGCCACCACGATTCTTGCGGTCGGATTGTCACGGTGCACACGCCGCACGAATCGACGCGCCTCCGCGTCCGCCTGGTTGGTCACGGTGCAGGTGTTTACGACGCACACGTCGGCGATCCGCCAGTCCGCGACCGCTGTGGCCCCATGCGCCTCGCTCTCCTGGCGCATGCGCTCGGTGTCGTACTGGTTGGTCTTGCAGCCGAAGGTGTGGAAGTAGACCCGCATGGCGGAACCGACCTGTCAGAACCCCGCGATTCGAAGGCTCACGGTGCTGCGCCAGAAGTCCTCGCTAACGGCACCCCCCGAACGGCTCCCCCGCTCGACAGCGACGTCGATGCTCGCGAGCGGAATTCCCTCGAACGCCGACATCATGAACCCGAGCCCCAGCGCATACGAGGACTCCACCGTGTCCTGGCTTCCCTCCTGGCTTCCCTCCTCGCTTCCAGGCCGGAACGGGAGTTCGGCGCGCCGCCAACCGAGTCGCACCGGCAGGCCCCTCCCGAAGAGCGTGGGAGCCTCCCACTCGATCCCCGCACCCAGAGCGAGGACACCGCCGGCCGAGCCGCCCCCCAGCAGATCATCGGCGGCACCGGCCCAGTCGGCCCAGGCGAGGCTCAGCACCGCGTCGAGCTGGGGCGCCAAGGCACCGCTCACCGCGGCGCGTATCTCCATCGGCATGTCGTAGCTGCCGGTCGCGGCGACCGTCTCCTCGATCGGCACGGCGTCGAGCGTTCCGGACCAGGTGATGGTGCCGGTGGCGCGAAGCAGCTCTCCGACCTCCGCCATGACGCCGACACTGGCCGTGGGTCCCGAGTAGCGCCAGCGCCCTCCGGTCTCGAACGGTGCGACGCCAACGCCCACTCCGGGCGACTCGAACGAACGAACGAAGCTTCGCGTCAGGTTTCCGGTGAGGGCCCCCACCGCTGCGCCTACCGCCAGCCGGGGGGAGATCCGGCGCCCGAATCCGAGGCGGACTGCGGAATACGCCACCGTCGGAGACGAATGCGTCGGTGAAGGTTGCCTGCTCGCCACCTCCGAGCTCGACGCTCCCCTGCCGCTCGAGCGTCCACCGCTGATCGAGCACGCCCCCGTAGGTGAGGGTGAGCACCCCCCAATCCCTCACGGGGAACGAGACGCCGAGCGCGGGAAAGCGGGTTCCCCGGTTCGTGGAAGCCGCCCCACCCCGCGCCACCTCGAGCCACGCGCTCTGCATGGGACACCGTGAGCGTCGGCACACTCAGGTCCGCCGCTCCCACCGGATCTCCGGGAACGACGCCGGTCCCGAACAGCCCAGTTCCAACCGATCCGAGTGCTCGGCCGCGACCGTCGACCGGATCCATGGGTATTCCCAGTCCGCCCGCAGGCCAGCACCGATTGGCCGGCGGCCGGAAAGGCCAGGGCGAGCAAGACTCCAAGGAGCGCGCGGGACCCCGGAACTCGCGTCACGGAAGCCCCACAGTTTCCGAGACCGTAAGCAACAGCCGCAGGATCGGTTCTCCGGCCTGACCCGGGCCCACGAAAGACGCGTAGGAGATCGAGGCGGGCTCGAGTAGCTGCATCAGCGCCAGCGTGCCGGGCGGGGGGACGCCGCTCGTGTCGACGCCGGCGAGCAACGAGCGCACTAGCGGTGTGATGGGCACCTCGGTGGACCGCGCGCCGCCCGGCTGGAAGGCGGACTCTGGCACGACGGTCCCGGCCGCCTGACCGAGCGAGTCCAGATAGAGCGCGCTGCTGATCGGGCTCTTGGGAAGCACCTCGGGGGCGATAACTCCGCGTGCCTCGATCGACGTCGGCCTGCTGGGCGCGAAGCCGTCCTCACTTGTTCGGGTGGTGAGCAGGATCCCCGCGTGGTTGATCCGACCTGGGGTGAGCCGGAGGGGACAGGTTATGTGCGCGCAAGCAGCCGCGTTGCCCGAAACGGTCTCCGGCAGCCTGAGATCGAGCGTGGAGCGCCAGGCCGGCGTGCCCCCGACCCGGATCGTCGTCGCAGCGGGCGACGGCGCCGCCGGCGCGTAGATGAACGTCCGCTCGACCGCATTCACGGCCCGGTTGATGAGTGTGTCCTGATTCACGCTCGGCACGACGTTGAGCAGTAGGTGGGCGGAGAGGATCTCCAGTCGTTCGCCCGGGGTCTCCAAGGAAATCCTGAGCCCCCGCTCGGGCAGCGTCGTGTCGCCCAGCATCGCGACGGCCGCAGCGCTCACCGCTACGAGGGCCGTATCCCCTACCGCGGGAATCCATATCCCGGGGCTGAGAGGAGAGATCGCTCCGCCGCCTGGCTCCGACCATGCCGTCCGCACACCGCCCGAGTCCCGTGCGACCTCCCACGTCGCGGTCTCGGCGTCCCAGCCCTCCGTGATACGCGCCACCCTCAGTTGGACGGTCCTGTCACCGTTGGTGTTGGACGTCGTGTCGAAGACGAGGTAGAGGGTCGCATCGAGCAGCGTGAGGTCCGTGTCGAGCCGCGAGGTGCCCAGCGAGTCCACGACTGTCACACTGGTCGGGTACTCTTCGAGGCGAATCAGGGTGTGGGCGTCCATCGCCCCCTCGAACTGATTCGCGATCACGGCAGCGCGCAGCTCGTGGGGCCGACCGAAGCCCCCGAAGACCCTCAAGTTCGAAGCGAACTCCGACCAGGGCAGGCGCACCTCGAGCGTCACCGGGCTCACCGGGACGAAGGAATCGTCCGGCGCGGTGGGCAGGTCATCGCTACAGCCGGCGAGGGCAGCGGCTGCCATCAACGGCACGAGCCGCGGCATCGTCTTTTCTCAAACGGTCGCCTTCCGGGTCGAGCGGGCGGCCGGAGTGCCTCCGGGACGACCCGCGACATCGCGAAACGGGCGCTCAGGTCGTTCGACCCGGACGCAGCCCTCGGGACACGAACGGCTCCGGCATCAGGTCGGCCACCGACCACTCAACCCGCGAGCCACCAACTCCTTCCGAAACGACCCGGAGGTCCGGTGCGAACTCCGCCAGCGCCTGCAGACAACCGCCGCACGGCGGCACCGGGTCGACCCCACTGGACGCCAGCGCGAGCAATCGGAACCGGCGCTGTCCCGCCACGACGGCCGCGCTCAGCGCGCTCCTCTCGGCGCAGAGAGCAAGCGGGTACGAGGCGTTCTCCACGTTGCACCCGATGTGGACCGATCCGTCCTCCGCCTCGAGCGCCGCGCCCACGCGGAACTCCGAGTACGGCGCGTAGGCTCGCTCACGCGCTCCCCGCGCCCTTTCCAGCAGCGCATCACGGCCCGCCATCATCGATCCAGATCCTGGGAAGCCGCGCCGTGAAGCCGGTGAGGACTTCGTAGGAGATCGTGCCGGCCTGCTCGGCCACCTCGTCGACCGTGATTCGCTCGCTTCCGACCTCGCCGATCAGGGTGGCAACGTCTCCTGGCTCTACCCCGTCCACGTCCGAAATGTTTACGACCGTCATGTCCATCGAGACCCGGCCGATGACGGGCGTCCGGCGCCCCCGGAGCAGGGCCGCCCCCCGATTGCCCAGGGCGCGGGGCAGCCCGTCGCTGTAGCCGATCGCAAGCGTCGCCCAGCGCTCCCAACCGCGCGCGGCGTAGGTGGCGCCGTAGCCCAGCGTGGTACCGGGAGACGCGTCCCGCACGTGCACGACGCGGGCGCGCACGCTCGCGACTGGATCCGGCTCGGGAAGGCCAGGTCCGGCGGAACCGCCATACAGAAAGACCCCGGGGCGAACAGCGTCGATGCTGTAATCTGCCGCGACCAAGCGTCCGGCGTGTAGCGTGCCCGCGCTGTTCTGGACGTGCACGAGGAAATCGGAGCGCGGGTGGGCCAATCCCGAGAGCACCCCCACGAGCCTTTGCCACTGCGCCTCGACGGTGCCCGGGTCCTCGTCGGCGGAGTGCAGGTGCGTGTAGCATCCGGACCACGGCATCTCTCGCCGGTGTCGCGCCGCCACGACCGGACCCCACTCGCCGGCCTGCCGCCAGTCGAAACCGGCGCGACCCATCCCCGTGTCGACCTCGACGTGGAAGCTCGCAGGACCTGCGCGCGCGACCGCTTCGTCGAGACGGCGGAGCGCGTCGAGGCTCGAGATGCAGGGCGCCAGCCCGGCCTCCACCGCGTCGACATACGAGTCGGGGGGAAGGGGCGCGAAGACCAGGATGGGACGCTCGACACCCAGGGCGCGCAGCCGCCTCCCTTCCTCTACCGCGGCGACGCCCCAGGCCAAGGGGCCTTCCGGATCGAGTGCGGCCACCATGCCGTCCGCGCCAAGGCCGTAGCCGTCCGCCTTGACCATTGGAATCACACCCACCCCACCCGCGGCCGACCGGACGCGGCGGTAGTTGCGCCGTACAGCGGCGGCCCGAACCTCGATCCAGGCCCGTGTGCGCCGGTCCGGGGTCACCGTCCGATCCGTTGACATGGCCGCGAAAGATGGGAGAACGTTGCCGACCGGCAAAGGCCGAACCCGCCCCCGCGCGGCACCCGAGGAATCCACCCGATCCCTTCGATGAGCAACGACCCTCCCGTCCCGCCCCCGCCGAAGCCGCCACCTTCGACCCCTCTGGAGGTCCCCCACACCGCCGGCACCCTGGACCGCGCGCTCGCGTTGGTTCGAACGCTCCGGGCGCACTGCCCGTGGGACGCCGAGCAAACCGCGGTGACGCTGGTTCCTCACTTGCTCGAGGAAACGCACGAGGTCGTGGACGCGATCCACGACGGGGATGCCGACGCGCTGGAGGGCGAGCTCGGTGATCTGCTGCTGAATCTCGCGTTCCAGATCGTGGTCGCAGAGGAGGCCGGTACCATGAGCGCAGCCTCGGTGACCGAACGACTGGTGGCGAAGATGGTGCGCCGACACCCTCACCTGTTCGGGGGAGGGGAGCAGGAGAGCTGGGAGGCTCTCAAGGCGCGCGAGCGGAGCTCGCACACTGCCGGGCCTCGGCCCGGGACCCCACGCGAATCCGATGGAAGAGCGGCGCGGGAGGGCGAAACGCGAAGAGGCGGCGTGCTCTCGGGTCTCACCCAGGGTCTGGACCCGTTGACCCGAGCCCATCGAATCCAGGAGCGTGTCGCCGGTGTGGGCTTCGACTGGTCCGACTACGCAGGGGCGCTCGAGAAGGTCCTCGAGGAGCTCGATGAAGTCAGAGCGGAGCTGGACGCCAAAGCCGACCGGATGGGCCCGGACCGAGACGGGAAACGTGGAGCGCCTGAGCATGGGGACGCGCTCGGGGAGGAGCTGGGCGACCTCCTCTTCTCCGTGGTCAACCTGGTGCGTCTCACCGGCCACCACCCGACCAACGCGCTCGCCGCCGCGAATCGGAAGTTCCGAGAGCGCTTCGAACGGCTGGAGCTGCGGGCGCGTGAGCGCGGGATCGTGCTCGGGGAGGCGGGACTGTCGGCGCTGGACGAACTGTGGAACGAGGTGAAGAAGGAGGGACGCTGAGGAGTCCGTAAGCTACGGCTTGAGGCGATTCATCATCCTCGGGAACGGAATCAACTCGCGAACGTGGGGCCGTCCGGTAATCCAACCCACCGTCCGCTCCACGCCGAGGCCGAAGCCGGAGTGCGGGAAGGTGCCGAAGCGTCTCAGATCGAGGTACCAATCGTACACTTCTTCCGGAAGCCCTTGCTCGCGGATTCGTGCGCGCAGGCGCTCCAGGTCGTCTTCGCGCTGGCTTCCCCCGATGATCTCACCGTATCCCTCGGGCGCGAGGCAGTCGTCGCAGAGGACGGTGCGCGCGTCGTCCGGGTTTTCCTTCATGTAGAAGGCCTTCGCCTGCTTCGGGTAGTTGAAAACGAAGAGCGGTTGGTCCAACCCCTCGGTGAGCGCAGTCTCGTCGGGCGCACCCAGGTCGCTCCCCCACTCGATGTCGTGCCCCATCGCCTGGAGCTTTGCCACCGCGTCCGTGTAGGCGATTCGGTGGAACGGGGACCGCACGCCCTCGAGCTTGGCGGTGTCGCGCTCCAGTACCTCGAGCTCCTTCACGCAGCGCTCGAGCGCGCGCTCTACCAGGTAGCAGATGAACTCTTCCTGGAGCCGCATGCTGGCGTCCGAGTCCATGAACGCCACTTCGGGCTCGACCATCCAGAACTCGGTAAGGTGCCGACGGGTCTTGGACTTCTCCGCCCTGAACGTGGGGCCGAACGTGTAGATCTTCCCGAACGCAGCCGCAGCTGCCTCGCCATAGAGCTGTCCGGTCTGCGCCAGGTATGCCTTCTCTCCGAAATAGTCGGTCTCGAAGAGGGTGCCCGCGTGCTCACCGATCGATCCGGTGAGGATCGGGCTGTCGATACGCACGAACCCCCGTCGATAGAAAAAGTCGTGAATCGCCTGCTCGATCTCCGAGCGTACCCTCAGTCCCGCCCATTGCAGGCTCGACCGAAGCCACAGGTGACGGTGGTCGAGGAGGAAGTCAACGCCGTGCTCCTTGGGCTGAATCGGGTACTCGTCCGCGAGGCCGATCACCTCGAGAGCGGTCACGCCGAGCTCATGGCCACCGGGGGCGCGGGGCTCCGCGCGTACGACCCCAGTGACAATGACAGAGCTTTCCTGGGTGAGCACGCCGTGCGTCTCCCAGACCAATTCGGGTACCTGCTTCTTCACGACCACCCCCTGCACTACTCCGGTCCCGTCCCGCACATCCAGGAACGCGACCTTGCCGTGGACTCGGGTGGACCCAACCCAGCCGGTCACGGTCACTTCCTCTCCCACGTGAGCACCCAGACCACCCACTTCCACCGTCGGCTTCGTCATGGCCGGGAAGATAGGGTTGGGCAGATGGAGGACAACGCCGCGTAGGACCCCGGGGCCGTCGCGAAAGACGTCCAGTGCGGGCGCATTAGGCGACCCCGAACAGTCGGAGCCGATCGGCGTAGCGCCGCTCCAGTACGTCCCGCACACGCGCGCTTGCCGGCCGCTCCAGTCGGGGATCGTCGTCCACCAACGCTCGGGCGCGGCGCTGCGCCTCCACCAACAGGCTCTCGTCCATCATCAGATCTGCGTAGCGCAGCACCGGTCGGGTCCCGTGCTGCTGCTCGCCGAACAGGTCGCCTTGGCCGCGGATCCGCAGGTCCGCACGCGCGATCGCAAACCCGTCACTGGTGTTGCGAAAGATCTTGAGCCGCTCGATCGTGTCGTCGCCTCCCTCGGCAATCAGGAGACACCAGCTCTCGTCTCCACCGCGGCCGACGCGCCCTCGCAGCTGATGCAGCTGCGAAAGCCCGAAGCGTTCGGCGTGCTCGATCACCATCACGGTAGCGTTCGCAACGTCGATCCCGACCTCGATCACCGAGGTCGCAACCAGCACATCGATCTCGCGGGAGAGGAACGCGCGCATCACGCTCTCCTTCTCCACCGCACGCAGACGACCGTGTACGAGGCCCACACGACGGTGGGGAAACACTTCGCGGGCAAGGCGCTCGTGCTCGCGCGTCGCCGATAGCAGATCCACCTTCTCGGATTCGTCCACCAGCGGGAACACCACATAGGCCTGCCGGCCCGCAGCAACCTGCTCCTCGACTCGCCTGTGCACATCCTCGCGCCTCGCCGGCGTGTAGAGTCGCGTCTGCACGGCTCGCCGTCCTGGAGGCAGCTCGTCGAGCAGGCTCAGGTCGAGATCGCCATAAAGCGCGAGCGCCATCGAGCGTGGGATTGGCGTTGCAGACATCACCAGCACGTCGGGATTACTGGCGTGCTCGCCGAGCGCCATCCGCTGACGAACGCCGAAGCGGTGCTGCTCGTCCACCACCGCGAGCCCGAGCCGGTGGAATTGCACGTCGTTCTGGATGAGGGCATGGGTCCCGATCGCGATCGGGATGTCCCCGGCGGCCAGGCCGGCGAGGCTCTCGCGCCGTTCGGCGGTACCCATGCTCCCGGTGAGAAGCGCGGTGCGCACGCCCAGCGGAGCGAGTAGCTCTCGAATACGACCCGCGTGCTGCTCAGCGAGCAGCTCGGTCGGCACCATCAGCGCCGCCTGCCAGCCACCCTCGACCGCGAGCAGCATGGCGATCAGCGCCACGATCGTCTTGCCCGAACCGACGTCGCCCTGGAGAAGTCGGCTCATGCGGTGGGGCGAGGTCATATCCCCGAAGATCTCACGAAGCACGCGCGCCTGGGCTTCGGTGAGCTCGAAGGGTAATCCCTCGAGGAGTGGCCGGATGAGCGCATTGGTCCGCTCGTGCGGGATGCCAGGGCGGGCCAGGCCCTGCTCCCATCGTACCCGCGCCTGCACGAGTTGGAGGAAGAACAGTTCGTCGTAGGCGAGACGCCTACGACCGCGCTCGGCCTGCTCGAGGGTCTCCGGCCGGTGCAGCCATCTGAGCGCCTCGGGCAAGGTCGGCAGCTCGAGGCCCGCGCGCTCCGTGGAGCTCAGGTACTCGTCCTCCTCGGCGAGTGGAAGCAGCGCGGACAGGTTCTGCTCGAACAGACGCCGCAGGGTCCACTGGGGCACGTCCTCGGAGGCAGGATAGCTGACGAAGATGGTCCCTCGAGCATCCGCGTCGGCCGCCTCAGCCGCGCGCGCAAGGGTGGTGAACTCCCGCGGCTGAAGCTGGCGACCGTGGAAGAAGCGCACCGGCCCGGTGACGAGAAGCAGGTCGCCGTCGTTGATCTTGCGATCGAGCCAGGGCTGACCCGGCCATGAGCAGGTGATCATCCCGCTGTCGTCCTGCAGTACCGCCTGGAAGACGCGTAGCCCCGAGCGGGTCGGGATGGTGCCGCGCGAACGCACCTGGCCGACGACCGTGGCCTCCATTCCTACGTCCAGACGGGCAATCGGCGACACGGTGGAGGCGTCGTCGTAACGCCTGGGCACGTGGTGTAGCAGATCGTACGCGGTGGCGATCCCCAGTCGGCCGAGTGCCTCCGCCCGGCGGGGACCCACGCCCTTGAGGAACTGGACCGGTCGATCCACGAGTGAGAAGCTCACACGCCGCGGGGGGTGGACGTAGCCCTCACCGCTCCTCGAAGACGCCGGCTACGAACCCGTCCGGGTCGAACGGCTCCAGGTCGTCGACCCCTTCACCGGTGCCCACGAACTTCACCGGCAGTTCCATCTCCTCCTGGAGCGCGATGACGATGCCGCCTCGGGCTGTGCTGTCGAACTTGGCAAGCAGTATTCCCGTCAACCCGACGGCCTTACTGAAGGCGCTGACCTGATCGAGAGCGTTCTGGCCCACGGTGGCGTCGAGCACGATCAGCGTCTCGTGGGGAGCCCCCTCGAGCCGGCGCGCGATCACACGATCCACCTTCCTGAGCTCCTCCATCAGATTGCGATTCGTATGAAGCCGCCCCGCGGTGTCGACGAGCGCCACGTCGGTCCCCCTGGACTCGGCGGCATCGATCGCGTCGAACGCGACCGCTGCCGGATCGCACCCGTCTTTCCCGCCCACAAAATGTGCGTCCACGCGCTCGGCCCAAACGGCCAGCTGTGCCACGGCCCCCGCCCGGTACGTGTCGGCGGCCGCCACCAGCACGGACTTCCCGTCCCTGTGCAGCTTTTGAGCCAGTTTGGCGATGGTCGTGGTCTTGCCTACGCCGTTCACCCCGACCACGAGCCAGACAGTAGGACCGGCATCGGCCATGCGCAGGCCTGCGTCGCGAGCAGGAGCCAGGATGCGTCCCAGCTCGTCGCGGAGCGCGCTACGGAGGCCTTTCGGGCCGCGCACCTCGCCCTTGCGAGCGCGTGTCTCGACCGCATCCACCAGCCGCAGCGTCGCCTGGACCCCGAAGTCCGCGGCCAGCAGCCGCTCCTCGAGGGTTTCCAGCGTCTCGTGGTCCATCCCGCTCGCGAGAACGCGCACATCGGTCAAGCCGAGATCGACCGCACGGCGCCACAGTGACTTCTTCGCCTCCGTGCGGGTGCGGAACAGCCGGTTCATCGATCCGTCCGGTCCGGGTGCATGGGCGAAGCTATCTCAGCCCCTTGCGTCGCCGCGTCACCCACTCTGCGCACAGAAGCGCGACCAGGATCAGCCACGGGGCAGGATGCGCTCGGAGCGCCCGCCCCGCGGACTCGGAGTCTGCATCGGCGGAAACCGCGATCGGGTCGGGGAGCTCCATTCGAGCATGGCGAAGCTCTGAAGAAGTACCGCGCACGTCGAAGCGCCCGGTCGCGCTGTCCGGACCGGCCCGGGTGAGGTAGCGATAACTCCCGGGCGTGAGCGGCGGGGTCCGGAGGCTTGCGACCGGCTCGGCAAGCGTCGTGTCCGTGACCACGCGGTCACCTCCGAACACGGTCACCCGGATCGGCACCACGCCCCCACTCGTCCATGCGATCGGTGTGCCCCCTTCCACCACCCGCGTCACGGGGCGAACACGGGCCGGAGGCGCCGCGTCCCCCCGCAGCAGCCAACCTGCGACCGCGGACCACACCCGGGCGTACGCCTCCTCGTCGGCACCCGGCCGCAGTGCCCAGCGCCACCAACCGGAGGCGAGCGCAACGGCCGCACGGCCCCCGGCCCGCTCACGGAGCAACAGCGTCGATCGGGCCGGACCCGACCCCTGTAGGCGCGCTTCGAGCGGCCCGGAGCCAGGCTCGGTGAGGGCGACCGGGAGAAGCTCGAGCAGCGGCGGGAGTGCCGCGTAGGCCGGCCCGGACAGCTCCCCCGCCAGCGGAGACGGGGGGGGCTCGGCATCGAGGTACCACTCGCCTGCTCGAGGACCGCCCGTCGCGATCCCCACCGCCGCCGCCCCCTCGGCGTCGCGCGCGAATACCAGCACCCGGGGTGCGCGCGCGGCCGCGGTTCGCGCCCAGTCCGGAGCCCCCGCGCCGAGGCCGTGGAGAATCAACAGGCGTGCGTCTCCAACGCGGTCCGCGACCTCCTGCTCGCTCAGCGAACCGGTCCCGGGTTCGGTCGATAAGAAGCGGCCACCGAACCGCAGGAAGCCTCGCGTCGGAAGTCCTGTCACCCGCGCAAACAGGGGGATCAGGTGCCGCAGCTCCCAGTCGGGCGCGAGCGAAACGGCGAACAGCACACCCTCGCGAGGATCCACGACGCCGTACGCGACCGCCTCGTCGTCGGCGGCGAAGCTGTCCCCGACCAGGCCCAGGCGGGCCTCGTAGCGAACCTCTCCGCCGGTGGTGGGATCCGGGATCGAAGGTGGAAGCACGAAGCCGATCCGCTCGACGCGCCCCGGCGCTGGGGCGGGCGCGCGTCCGCTCCACACCAGGCGGCCTTCCTCGCGGATCTCGAGCGCGATCGTGTCGCCTGCGTCCGCCCCGCTCGAGAACACCGTCAGCTCCCCACGCACGGGCTCCCCGCTCTCAAGATCGGCGGGAAGCGCGAGCCCTGCGATGCCCGCATTCCTGACCTCACCGCCGACCCCGACGAAGCGCGCGCCCATACCCAGTCGGGCCAGCGCGGCGCCGGCGGCCACCGGGTCCTCGACGCGGAAGTCAGAGATCACGACCAGATCGCGGGCCCCCGCTTCGGCCGCGCGCTCGAGCGCCGGCACCAAGCGAGAATGCGGGTCTGCGGGAGGAAGAAGGAGGGCGCTGTCCGCAGGAAGCGCCGCGGGCAGCTCACCGAACCGGAGAACCCGCGCGCCGTCGGCACGCAGCAGATCTGCGCGTGTGCGGGCGCTGTCCCAGGGGGTACCCCCGGGCGACCCGATCGCCATGCTCGCCGAGCCATCCACCAGCACCCAGAGCTCGGGCCCGGTCCCGACCGCCGGAAGATACGGATCGACGAGCAGCAAGAGCACGAGCACGAGAGCCGCCGCACGCAGCGTGGCCGGCATCCAGCGACCGGCGACCGGCAGCTCCCGTCGGCCGTAGGTCCACACCGCGAACGCCACCGCGGCCGCCGCGGGAACCAGGAAGAGGAGCAGCTTCACCAGCGGAAGATATACCCGAAAAGAGAAAGGGCCCGCGAGCGCGGGCCCCTAGAGCATCGGGCGACCCCACTGCCGTCACTCGTCCTGCCCGTCCCCCCGGGGGGTACCCGGTGCGGGGCCGGTCGGAGTCGGCGCGGCACGGTTGGAGACGCCGGCAAGGCGGTGCGACGGCATGCGCTCGAGCAGCGCCAACCGTACCGCACGCTCCACCTCCCACCGCGGGCGCTGATCCGGCGGCACGGGATCGCCCGGCGGCAGATCGATGCCCAGCGGGTCGACGGGTCGACCGTGCCTCCAGAGCTCATAGTGGAGGTGGGGGGCGGTGGCGAGCCCGGTAGCTCCAACGTAGCCGATCACCTCGCCCTGCCGGACGCGCGTCCCCACGCGCACGGCGGAGTTGAATCTGCTCATGTGCCCGTAGCGGGTGACGAAACCGTTGGCATGGCGGACCTCTACCGCGTTCCCCAGCGGACCGCGCGGCCCCCGCCTGGTCACCACCCCGTCGGCGGTCGCCATGATCTCGGTGCCGGTGGAAGCCGCGTAGTCGACACCGCGATGCGCTCGCCATGTCTTGAGGATCGGGTGGAAGCGGGAGTTGGTGTAGCGTGACGAGATGCGCCGGAACTCGAGCGGCTTGAGGAGGAAGGCCCGCCGTGTCGACTCGCCTTCGATGTCGTAGTAGCCGCCCCTGCCGTCACCATCGGGATCGAACCACAGCGCGTGTAGGTAGTTGCCTGCGTTCACGAGCTCGGCCGCGATCAAACGGCCGGAGCGCATGCTTCCATCCGGCCGTACCTCTCTCTCGAACGCGAAGCGGTAGCGGTCGCCACGCCGGATCTGGCGCGAGAAGTCGATCTGCCACTGAAACACTTGGTCGAGATGGTGAATCAGCAGCGCTCGGTCCCTGACCGGTACCCCCTCGAGCGCTCGGCTATCGACCACCGCGTTCCAGAGCACGTCCTCAATTTGACCGACCGCATAAAGCGTGTCGGTCCACGTCGGGGTCCGTACCATCGACGACGACCATCCGATCTCGTCGCGCGTGAGCCGCACCGTCGAGTCGGGGTTCAGCACGACATCCACGCCGCGCAGCCATTCATCGTCCGCCCGGTAGCGCAGACTGATCTCGGTGCCCACACGCATCCGGCGGGGGCTCGCGAATTCCTGGAACGCGAGCAGCAGGTTGTGCTGCTCGTTGGGCCCCGTGAACGTCGCCAATACCTCCCCGAGTGTGTGCCCGGCCCCGAGCTGGCGCACCTCCACGCGCTCGGCCGCCACCGCGTACACGGGCGCGAGCCTACCCACGTCGCGCTCCGGAGCAGGCGTGAGGAACGCGAACCCGAGCCCGGCGACCCCACCGAGGCCGAGCAGCGCGCGCACTGGCTGTCGAGGGACGAGCAGCATCCGTTCCAGCACCAGGTTCAGGCGAGCCGGGCTCGGGCCGGCGACGTGGCGGGCGTGGGTCGGCACGTGGCCGTTCCGCTCCGCCACCAGCGACAGGTCGAGAAACTCCGTAAACCTCAGTCCATCTGACGACGAATGAAGGTCGGTATGTCGAGCTCGCCGACCTCCTCACGCGTGATCACCCGCTCCGGCCGCCCGGCAAACGGGCCCAGCGGCAGGATGCCCGATCCACCACCCACCGCCACCTTCCTCGCCGGCTGCGGCATCGACCGGACCTGCGACCGGGAGCGGGTCGCAGTCTTCTGATGCTGCCGGGACGCTCGCCGGAAGTCGGGGCGGATGACGTTTTCGTCCTCTACTCCGTCAGGAAAGCCGGTCGCGATCACCGTTACCCGGACCTTCCCCTCCAGGCTGGGGTCGTGCACCGCCCCGAAGATGATCTCGGCGTCCTCCCCGGCCTCGTCTTGAATGATTGTCGAGATCTGGGTCACTTCGTCAATAGCCAGGTCCATTCCGCCCGTGATGTTCAGGAGCACTCCCTGGGCACCCCTGATCGCGACTTTGTCGAGCAAAGGCGAGCTAATCGCCTCCTGCGCGGCCTCCTGGGCACGATTCTCTCCCTCCCCGAAGCCGGAGCCCATGAGCGCAGGACCGCGGCACGCCATGATGGTCCGTACGTCGGCGAAGTCGACGTTCACCTCGCCGCTTACGCGGATCAGATCGCTGATCCCCTGGGTGGCGTGGAGGAGGACTTCGTCGGCCTTCTTGAGCGCGTTCTTGAAGGTCGTGCCCTTGGGCACGACCGCGAGGATCCGGTCGTTCGGCACGATGATCAGGGTATCGACGCATCGGCGCAGCTCGGCGAGCCCCTGGTTCGCCTGGTGATCGCGCTTCTTCCCCTCAAACGAGAAGGGGCGGGTGACGACTCCGATCGTGAGCGCGCCCAGCTCGCGTGCGATCTCCGCGACCATCGGGGCCGCACCGGTTCCGGTACCGCCGCCCATGCCGGCGGCGACGAAGACCAGATCGGCGCCCTCGAGAGCGCGGCGCACCTCTTCCGCGCTCTCGGCCACCGCCTGCCGACCGATCTCGGGACGTGCGCCGGCGCCCAGCCCACGTGTCAGCTTCTTCCCGATCTGAAGCGTAACCTGGGCGCGTGAGCTCTTGAGCGCCTGCGAGTCGGTGTTGAGCGAGATGAACTCGACACCCTCCAGGTCCTCGTCGATCATGCGGTTCACGGCGTTACCGCCACCCCCGCCCACGCCGACCACCTTCATGCTGGCGCTCTGCACCGGTCTGTCGTCGAACTCGAAGATCATCATTGTCGTCTCCAGGCTGCCTGGGCAGCGGTCAAAAGAACTCCTTGAGCCACGATCCTACCTTGGTGAGCACTCCGGATCCGACCGTCGACGCTCCCTCCCCCGTCTCCGCGAACCGCTCCAACCCGTACAGGGCCAGCCCGACCGCGGTTGCGAAGCGCGGGCGCCCCACCGAGTCGGCCAGACCCGTGAGCCCCTCGGATGGCACTCCCAGCCGCACCGGTGCCGGAAACAGTTGCTGCGCCAGCTCCACCATGCCCGGCATGGCGGCCCCGCCGCCGGTCAGGACGATCCCGGCACCGAGTCGCTCGAGGAGCTCCTCGTGGTGGAGGTCCTCCCGCACCAGTCCGAGGATCTCGTCCAGCCGCTGCTCGGCGATATGAGCGATCAACTCGCGGGCGACGTGGCGGAGCTGCCTCGGAGCCGGACCGGGCATCTCGACGGTCTCCTCGGGATCGACCATCCCGGCGACCGCCGTGGCGTAGAACTCCTTCGCCTTTTGCGCCTCGCCCCACGGGACGCCCAGGCCCTTCACCAGGTCGGCGGTCACGACGTCACTACCCATCGCGACGACCGCCACGTGCTGGATCTGGCCGTGGTGGTAGACCGCTACCTCGGTGGTGGCACCACCCATTTCGACCGTCGCAGCGCCGATCTCCTTCTCGTCCTCGGTCAGGACGGCGCGTGCGGAAGCCAGCGGCTCGAGCACCAATTCCTGCACCCCATACCCGGACCTCGCGACCGCCTTGCGTATGTTGACCGCGGCCGTCCGGGAGCTGGTGATCAGGTAGACCTCGGTCTCCAGTCGCGTAGCGGCCATGCCCAACGGGTGCTTGATCCCGCTCTGATGGTCGACGCGGTAGTCGGTAGGGATCGCGTGCAATAGCTCGCGGTCCGGAGGGAGCGCCACGGCCTGCGCGACCACGTGAACTCGTGCCACGTCACCTGTCGTGACCTCGTCGCCCGCGACCGCCACGACTCCCATCGAATGGCGTGCGTGGATGTGGTCGCCCGCGATGCCCGCGAACACCCGGTCCACGGTCAGACCCGCCATCAACTCCGCCTCTCGCAGAGCCTGCTTGATGGTCTCGGACGTGGCCTCGATGTTCGTCACCAGGTCGCCCCGCACGCCGGTCGTTCGGGCTTGCCCGACGCCGCGGATCTTGAGCATGGGCTGCCGCGGAGGCTCGCCCACGACCTCGCCGATGACGGCGTAGGTCTTGGTCGTGCCGATATCCAAGCCGGCGATCAGATTCGCGCGCATCTTCAGTTGGCTTCTCCTCGCCGGACCACCACCTGGTCGGCAAAGCGCAGGTCGAGTGTGGCCGGAGGCTCGTCCGTCCGGCCGGTTGCGTCCGACAGAACTGCCAGCGCCTCGCGGAGGCGCACGGGTGTGAGCGGGATCCGAGTCAGCAGCCGAACCGCGGGATCCGCAAGCTCGAGCTCGACGTCATGGGCCCCGTCAGTGGTCACGACGGATAGGTTCGCCCAGAGGGTGGGATCGACCTCGGCCAAGCGCGCGATCTCACGCGTCGCGGGGGCAAGCGCCGCCGCGGTGGCCGCGCCGGGATGACTCCTGCGGGGCTGGATCAGGGGCAAATCGAGGCCCAGCCGCGCTGGGTCGAGCGGCAATCGACGGCCGTCACGATCGACCGGCTCGAGAGCTGGGGTCGGCAAGAGCGCGACGGGCTCGCGCTCCTCGATGCGCACGACGAGCGTGCCAGGGATTCGTCGGACCACCGAAGCCTCGCCGACCAGAGGATGAGCCCTCACGCGCGCCTCGATCGGCGAGGGATCGTCCCAGATGTTGGCCTCGATCGGCACCGCGGCGATGCGCTCGACCTCATCCGCGGTGATGTAGCGTATCCCCTCGACACGGAGCTCTCGCACCCGGAACCACTCGAGTTCGGCGAGCGTGCGCGGAACGTGCGGGGCGGCCAGGGAGAGCCCCCAGCCGACCAGCATGGCCGCACTGAGCCATCCGACGAACCGCCCCGGCCTACGCACGATGTTCCCGCATCGCGGCCGACTCCCGCAGCCGGGTGAGCACGGCCGGCCCGACCTCCTCGATCGATCCGGCTCCCAGCGTGACCACTACGTCGCCCGGGCGGAGAGATCCCGCGACCGCCCCCGTCAACCCGGCGAACTCGCGCTGATACTGCACCTGCTCCGCACCGGCGTCGCGCGCGGCGGTTACGATCAGCTCGCCGGTGATACCCGGGATCGGCCGCTCGCGCGCGGGAAAGACGTCCGTGACCCAGACCACGTCGGCTTCCGCCAGCGCCGCCCCGAACTCGCGATGGAAGTCGCGCGTGCGTGAGTAGAGGTGCGGCTGGAAGACGGCGACGAGTCGGCGCTCGGCGTGAATCGTCCGCAACGCAGAGAGGGTGGCCCTGATTTCGGTCGGATGGTGCGCGTAGTCATCGACGACGACGACACCACCTGCCTCTCCCAGCCCCTGGAAGCGACGAGCCACCCCGCGATACGCAGCAAGACCATCGCCGATCGCGCTCCACTCGGCACCCAGATACCGTGCGGCCGCGGCAGCACCGAGCGCATTGCGCAGGTTGTGCAGCCCAGGCACGCCCAGCGCGAGCGGGCCGGCGTCCGCGCCGTCCTCCATCACCCGGCAGCTGGTACCAGCGTGGCTCGACCGCACGTCGATCGCACGCAGCTTCGACCCAGCCGAAAGCCCATAGCTGTAGCCCCCCGTGCCCACGCCAGCGAGCAGTCGCGCCGCACCATTGTCGTCGGCGCACACTGCGACCCTCCCACCGGGCCGGAGGCTGCCCAGGAAGATCCGGAAGCCATCCTCCACGCCCGCGAGATCTCCGTACACGTCGAGGTGGTCGGCCTCTACGTTGGTGACCACAGCGACGTCCGGCTCGAGGGTGTGGAACGAACGATCGTACTCGTCGGCCTCCACCACGTAGAGGTCTCCTCCACCGTAGCGGAGATTTCCGTCCCAACCCGCGACCGTACCTCCCACCAGCGCGGTCGGGTTCATCCCGGCCGCCGCCAGCACCTCCGCCGCCATCGCCGTAGTGGTGGTCTTCCCGTGTGTCCCGGCCACGGCCACCACCCTTCCCTGGTTAGCGATCGCACCGACCGCGGCGGCTCGCTTGACCACGGGCACGCCGAGCTCGCGGGCACGCACGACCTCGGGATGATCCTCGGGAATCGCGGCGGTGATCACGAGGGCTGCTGCGTCGTCCACGTGATCGGCAGAGTGGCCGGTCGCGACATCTGCCCCAAGTGCTTCCAGCCGCCGCACAGCCGGACTTTGCTTGAGATCGCAGCCGCTCACGCGCCCACCCATGCGCGCCACCAGTTCCGCGAGCGCGCACATGCCGGCACCGCCGATTCCGAGGAAATGAACCGGCGCCGTGCGCGCAAGCGAGACCACATCGAGCACGCTCATGGCGTGGCTTCGGGTCCGGCGGCGCCTCGTCCGGCGCCGGGCGCGGGTAGCAGTTCAGCGAGAGCGACGGCAATCCGGCGCGCGGAGTCTGGACGTCCACGCTCGCGCGCGGCCCTGCCGATCGCCTCGAGCCGTTCAGGGTTGGCCGCCAGGGCTTCGATCACCGACCACAGGCGCTCTCCCGAGAGCTCGGTCTCGGGCAGATGTAGTGCGACCCCGGCCGCAGCAAGCGCCGCCGCGTTGTGCTCCTGATGGTTGGCGGCAGCCGTCGGGAGCGGAACCAGCACGGCCGGGAGGCCCCAGGCGAGGAACTCCGCCGTCGCCATCGCACCCGCTCGGCTCACCGCCAGGTCGGCGGACGCGAGCGCGCGCGGCATGTCGTAGATGTAGTCCACGGCGCGCACCCACGCGGGCGCGCCCATCTCGGTGAGAGCGGCTCGAACCCCGCCGATGTGGGCCGTGCCGGTCGCCCACAGCAGCTCGATCGCCGGGGTCGCGCCCAGCTCACCCCACGCCCCATCGGCGTGGCGGCGCCGCACCGCATCGAGGACGGCCGCGTTCAACGCAGCGGCCCCTTGGCTGCCGCCGACCACCAGGACGACCAGCCCCTCGGGCGAGAGCCCGAACGAGGCGCGGGCCTCGGTCCGGTCGAGCGCCACAGGTGGCTCGATCGGGTTGCCGCTCACGATGGAGCGCACCCGCGACTTGGCCGGGAGCAGACCGGAGGCCTCGGGAAACGCCAGGTGGATCTGGTGTGCGACACGCGCACACAAGCGGGTCGTAACGCCGGGTACGCTGTTCTGCTCCTGGATCACCAAGGGCACCCCGCGCAGCGCGGCGACCAACCCCGAAGGACCGCTCGCATAGCCTCCGGTCACGATGGCGAGAGCCGGGCGGAGCCGGCGGAAGAGGCCGATCACCTGGACCACCGACTGAGCGAGGGAGGGCACGAAGCGCCAGTTGGAAAGGAGCGCGCCCCGCGCGAATCCGCGCACCGGAAGGAGCGCGTGCTCGACGCCACGCTCCGGAAACACCCGCGCCTCGAGCCCACCTTCGGCACCGACGAAGAAGGGACGCACGTCCGGCCGGAGCGCGACCAGCGCTCGCGCCAACGACAACGACGGGTAGAGGTGTCCTCCGGTGCCTCCACCCGAGAAGAGCGCCACGACACGGGGTTCTTCATCGACCAGGTCCTCATGCACGTCGCCTCCTCGCGCCTGCTCCGGCACGCGTGCCCGCACCGCGCACGCTCTCGGCCGGCTTCACGTCCGGATCGGTTGCGCGCGCCACCGCCATCAGCATCCCGACTGCGGCCAGGGTGACCAGTTGGTTGGAGCGTCCGTACGAGATCAACGGCAGCGCGATGCCGGTGGGTGGCACCAGGCCCAGTCCCACCGCCATGTGGAGCAGCGCCTGCACGCCGACCACGGCCGTGAGTCCGATCGCGAGCAGCTGCCCGAATTCGTCGGGGGCGCGCCGTGCGACACGGATCCCGACGACCACCAGCGAGCCGTAGAGGAGGAGCAAGAACGAGACCCCCAGCAGCCCCCACTCCTCGCCGACCATCGCGAAGATGAAGTCGTTGTGGGCCTCCGGGAGAAACCCGAACTTCTGCCGCCCTTCCCCGAATCCGGCGCCGGCCAACCCACCGGATCCGATCGCGACCAGCGACTGATGTACCTGGAACCCGGCGCCCGCGGGATCCGACGCGGAGTCCAGAAACGCGGCGAGTCGATTCGCACGGAAAGAGACCTGGAGTTGGACCCACAGAAACGGAAGTGCGAGCAAGCCCAGGAAGATGAAGTGCCCGATGCGGGCGCCGGCCGCGAACAGCACGACGCCCCCCAGCAGAGCGACCACGAACGCGGTCGAAAGGTTGGGCTCCACGAGGATGGGCGCGATCAGCACGGCCCAAGCGAGCAGAAATGGGAGCAGACCGCGTGACAGGCTGGACAGCTGCTCGGTCTTGCGCACAGCCAAGGCCGCCGTCCACACCACGATCGCCAGCTTGGCGAGCTCGGAAGGCTGGAGCGCTACTCCTCCGAACACGAGCCAGCGACGCGCTCCGTTGATTTCGGGGGCGATCGCCACCGTGCTCGGCAGGACCACCGCGATCAGCAGGGCCGCCACCGCCAGCAGCAGCGGCCAGGCGGCGTGGCGCCACAGCTGATAGGGCACGCGGGCGCATGTCCACAGGATCGTGAGCCCGAGCGCGGCCCCCGCAGCCTGGCGGACCGCGTAGTGCCAGTCGGGCAGCCCCTGACGCTGCGCCAGGAAAGCGCTGGCGGAGTAGAGCGTCACCAGGCCGAAGGAGAGCAGCACCAGGGTGGCCGCGAGCAGCACCGCTCCCTCCCAGCCGCGGCCGATCCCGACGTCCGGCAGCGTGAACGGGCCGGCCGGCGCGACGTCCAGGCGCCGCATCAGTCGACCTCTCGCCGAGCGAGGGCGGCGAAGCGTCTCCCGCGCTCCTCGTAGGAGGCGAACATGTCGAAGCTCGAGCAGGCCGGTGCCAGCAGCACCACGTCTCCCGACCGAGCGTGCTCGCGCGCGACCGCAACCACCGCGTCGAACGGAGCGCCGGGGGAGACGCGCCGCACAGGCACGCCGCGATCGGTAAGCGCGGCGGCGACCCGTCCGCCGGACGCGCCGAACACAACCGCGACGCGGGCGTGCCTCACCAGAGCATCCGCGAGCGGCGCAAAGTCCTCGCCCTTGTCCTTACCGCCCAACAGCATCACGACCGGCCGGCCAGTGAAACTCCTCACGGCGTTGAGCGCTGCCGCGACGTTCGTCGCCTTGGAGTCATTCACCCAGAGCACGCCATCGTTGTCGGCCACGGGCTCGAGTCGATGCGGCAATGGATGTGCCGTGTGTAGTCCTCGCGTCACGGCGCGGTGGGACACCCCGGAGAGCCGTGCGGCGAGCCCTGCCGCAAGCGCATTTGCCGAATTGTGATCCCCTAGCAGGGGCAGCTCGGCACGAGGTAGCAGACGCTCCCCACCCTCGCCCATGTCGAGCACGAGCGCGCCATCCTCGATCCGTCCCGCCGTGTCGGCACGCTCCAGGCTGAACAGGTAGCGCCGACCGGGAGCCTCGTCGGCGAGCGCGAGCACGTCTGGATCATCCCCGTTCAGCACCCATCGGCTGTCGGCGTTTGCGTTCTCGAACAGGCGCGCCTTGTCTGCGTAGTACTCGGCGACACCCGGGTACCGATCGAGATGGTCGGGCGCGAGGTTGGTCATCACCCCGATATCCGGACAAAAGCGATCGATGTCCGCGAGCTGGAAGGAGCTCATCTCCAGGACGTACCACGCCGGAGTGCGCTGACGCAGGGCCAGCTCGGACGCCGCGGGAGCGATTCCCGTGCCGAGGTTTCCCCCCAGAGCGACGTCCACGCCCGCCTCGTGCAGAAGGTGAGCGGTCAGCGCCGCAGTCGTACTCTTCCCGTTGGTGCCGGTCACCGCGATCAGTGGACCCGCGAAGAACCGAAAGGCGAACTCGGGCTCGCTGATCCAGCGGATGCCCCGCTCGCGGAGCGCCCGGAGCACCGGAGCGTCCGGAGGAACTCCCGGACTGACCACCACGGTGCCTGATCGATCGATTCGCTCCAGGTCGTGTCTTCCCAGTTCGACGTCCGCTCCCATTGCGCGGATTCGATCTGCACTGGCTGCAGCAACGGCATCAGTTCGCACGTCCGAGACATAGACCTCAGCTCCTTTGGCGAGGGCCAGCAGCGCCGCGGCTACACCGCTGGCCCCCACGCCGATGATTGCTACCGCGTTCACTCGCTCCGCTCCGCTCGTGCGCGGCGTTATGGCCGCGCCTCACCGCGATTCCACTTCCCTGCACCTCCCCTTCTCCACCGCCTCTCCTCCTGACCGCTCCGTGTCACCGGATCTTGAGCGTGCTCATCGCGAGCATCGCGAACAGGATCCCGACGATCCAGAACCGGATCACGACCTTGGTCTCGGGCCACCCGATCTTCTCGAAGTGGTGATGCAGGGGGGACATCCTGAAGATCCGGCGCCCGGTTCCCGTGGTGTGTGCGGTGTACCGGAAGTAGCCGGTCTGCAGGATCACCGAGACCGCCTCCATCACGAAGACTCCGCCGACGATCACGAGCAGGAACTCGGCTTTGAGCAGAATCGCCATCACCCCGATCGCAGCCCCCATCGAGAGCGACCCGGTGTCGCCCATGAACACCTCGGCGGGGTGCGAATTGAACCACAGAAAACCGAGAGCGGCGCCCGAGAGCGCGACTCCGAAGACGGCCATCTCTCCTGCACCGGGCAGATAGAACAGACCCAGGTAGGCCGACGTGTCGATCCGTCCGGTCACGTAAGCGAAGATCGCGAAGGTCGCAGCCGCGATCGCAATCAACCCGCTGGCCAGCCCGTCCAGCCCGTCGCTCAGATTCACCGCGTTCGAGGTCCCTGCCAGCACGACGGCGACGAACGCGACATACGCGGGCCCCCAAAAAGCGAGCATGTAGTCGGAGAAGAACGGCACTCCGGTCCACGTGGACCGATAGGGCGAGATCGGGTGGAGCAGGAGGAAGAGTCCAATGCCTGCCCCGAATCCGAACTGCCCGAGGAGCTTGTACCGGGCTACCAGGCCCTCGGTCTTCCCACGGATGACCTTCAGGTAGTCGTCCAGGAAGCCGATCAGCCCGAGCCAAATCAGCGCGAGCAGGCAGAGCACGGTGTACCAGTTGGTGAGCTCCGCCCACAGCAGAGTCGAGACCCCAGCGGAGAGAATGATCAGAACTCCGCCCATGGTGGGCGTACCTGCCTTGTCGAGGTGCGTCAGCGGGCCTTCGGCCCGGACGACTTGCCCGAAGCGCAGACGGTTGAGCCAGCGGATGATGGCGGGACCGACCAGGAAGGACACGAGCAGGGCGGTCACGACCGCTCCGGCAGCCCGGAAGGTCTGGTAGCGGAACAGGTTGAAGACGATGTGCACGTCCGCGTAGCCGGGAAGGAGGTGGTACAGCATCAGTGCTCCTCGCCCGTTGGCCCGTGTCGGTCCGCGTCTCTGAAGTCGGCCCGGATAAGAGGGAGAAGCCCCTCGAGTGCGACCCCGCGGGAGGCCTTGAGCAGCACCACGACGTCGCCCTTCAGGAGCCCGCGCAGTCGCGGGTAGGAGGCGATCGGGTCGTCCGCGATCTCGAGCAGGGGACGAGCGCCCTGCCCGCCGGAGGAGCTGTCGAGCGTGCGCGCGGCGCACGCGAAACGGCCGGTCGCGAACACGACGTCGACATCGCGATCGAGGGCGTACCGCAGCACGTCTTGATGCAGCGAGTCGGCGAAGCCGCCCAGCTCCAGCATGGAGCCCAACACGGCGACCCTGCTCCCGCCCTGCTGCAGCTCGAGCAGATCGAGCGCAGCGCGCGTGCTCTGCGGGTTGGCGTTGTAGCAATCGAGTAGCAACGTGACCGGACCTGCTCGCTCCACCTGACCGCGCATCCAGCCAGGCTCGACCGCTGACACGCCTGCGGCCGCCGCCGCAGGCTCCACCCCGAGCAACTCGGACACGGCGAGTGCCAGCAGGGCATTCTGAGCGATGTGGCGCCCGGGTGCGGTCAACGCGACGGGCGCGCCGCGCCACGCAAAGCGGTGGGAGCCGCGCGCATCCACCTGGACACCGACCGGGCGCAGGTCGGGATCGGCCCGCTCCGTCCAGCCTGCGACGCGCGTACGGGCGTGCAGTGCACGCGCGCGCTGCGGTAACGCTGGCGGGGTGTCGCCGACGACTGCCGTCCCCTCTGCGGGCAGCCCGCGCACCAGGTCCAGCTTCTCCTCCAGCACACCCTCGGGAGAGCCGAGCCTCTCCAGATGACTCTCACCCACGGTAGTGAGCATCCCGATGGTCGGGCGTGCGATCTCCGTCAGCATCCGGATCTCGCCCGGCTCGTTCGTGCCCATCTCGACCACCACCACGTCGACTGCGTCCGGAGTGGCCAGCAGCGTGAGCGGCACTCCGATGCGGTTGTTCAGGTTCCCGGCGGTTGCGTGCACCGCGAGCGCAGCGCCCAGGGCGCCGCGCGTCAGGTCCTTGGTCGACGTCTTACCGGACGATCCGGTGATGCCAACCACCGGAACGTCGAGGGCCGCCCGGCGGTGGCCGGCCAGACGACCGAGCGCGACGAGCGTGTCATCCACCGGGTAGACGGGAACGTCGGTAACTGCGGAGGAGCGGGAGATGACGGCGCCGCTCGCACCCGCCGCGAGCGCGGCCTCGACGAAATCGTGGCCGTCGAAGCGGGTTCCAACGAGCGCAACGTACAGGTCGCCGGGCCTGACCTTGCGGCTGTCCGTGGACACACCCCCGAAGGTGACGGTGCTGCTCGCTTCGCCCTCGGGCATGCCGAGGGCGCGTCGCACCTGGGCATCGGTCCACGTGAACGCCGTGGTCGGGCTCACGCCGCCCCCGCGAGCAGCTCGCGCACGACCGTGCGCTCGTCGAAAGGGCGCCGCTCGCTTCCGACCAGCTGGTAACGCTCGTGACCCTTCCCGGCCAGCAGCACGAGGTCCCCGGGACGAGCGATCTCGAGGGCACGCGCGATCGCCGTGCGCCGATCGGCGATCCGCTCATGGGTGACCCCGCGCAGGCCGGGCTCCAGATCGTCCAGGATGCGGTCAGGGTCCTCGGTACGTGGGTTGTCTGAGGTGAGGATCGCGACGTCACAGACGCGCGCAACGGCCTGAGCCATGGGCAGGCGCTTGGTGCGATCGCGATCGCCGCCCGCCCCGAACACCACGATCAGCCGACCGCTCACGAGCGGCCGAAGCGTGGCAAGCACGCCGCCCATCGCGTCGGGCGTGTGCGCGAAGTCGATCAGCACGGGAACCGGATCGGCAGTCACGCGTTCGAGCCGGCCAGGCACCTGGGGGGCGCCGGCCAGCCTCGCGGCTACGTCGGTCACCGACAGCCCGCCGACCATCGCGGCGGCTGCAGCAGCCAGCGCGTTCTCGACATTGAAGCGGCCGAGTAGCGGAAGCTCGACGGCGGCGGCTCCGGCAGCGGTCTCCAGTCGGAAACGTGACCCGCCAGCGCCCAAGTGAACCTCGCGCGCGCGCACGTCCGCGTCCCGGCCAAGGGCAAAGGTGAGAGTGCGGCCGGGCCACCCGATCCGGTCCCAGCTACGATCGTCCCGGTTGAGCACGAGGGTGCCGTCCGACTCGAGCAGCTCGACCAGGCGGGCCTTGGCGCGGAAGTATTCCTCTAAGTCACGGTGGAAATCGAGGTGATCCTGCGTGAGGTTCGTGAAGACGGCGACGTCGAAGCGAAGCGAGTCGAGCCGGTGCTGCGCGAGCGCGTGCGAGGACGCCTCCATGGCGACCGACGTAACACCTTCGTCGGCGAGGGAGCGTAGGGCGTCGACGAGCTGCACCGGTCCCGGGGTCGTCAGCCCTTCCGTCCCGGGCCGTACTTTCCCCTCTGAATCGACCAACCCCAACGTGCCGAGTGCCGCCGACGGCGCCACGCCCGCCAGCAGGTGGCGGGTGAGCAACGTGGTCGTGGTCTTGCCGTTGGTGCCGGTGATCGCGACGAGGAACAGCTCTGCCGAGGGATCGCCGAGCACGTGATTGGCAGCGAGCGCACCGGCCAGGCGACCGTTGCGCACCACCAACTGGGGGACGTCGACCTCCGCCACCGGCCGTTCCACCACGGCGGCGACGGCGCCGGCTGCCACCGCGTCGGGCACGAACGCGTGTGCGTCCGTGTGGACGCCGCGCCATGCCAAGAACAAGTCTCCCGGGCGCACGGAGCGCGAGTCCTGACTGACGCCCGTGATGCGCGGATCTTCGGAGCCCCGGGCCACCACCAGCAGACCGGCGGATCGGAGGACCGCGGCGATCTCGGAGAGGTGCGACCCGCTCATCGAGGGACCGCCCCATGGAGAGCGACGGTGTCTCCCGCCCCCAGGCGTGATCCCGCGGCAGGGACCGTCCCACGCACGACTCCGCTACCCCTCCAGCTCACGCGGAAACCGAGCGCATGCAGTCGGCGCGCCGCTGCGCGTGGCGTAAGACCCGTCAGGTCGGGCATGGTGAGACCCGCCTGCGGCAACGTACTCGGTGCTGGCCGCATCGGGACCGGCCCTCGCAGCGGAGTCGAGCGTGGGGCCGCATCCAAGGCCACGCTGGCCAGGCGCATCGGTACCGCCTGCTCGTTCCGCGGCACGTCCGGGCTGTGCGGCGTCGGATCCATCACAGGGGACGCAGGAGCCGCTGTCCTGCGCAGGGAGCGTACCAGGGCGGTCCGGTCGAGCGGCGTCTGCCGCGCCGCCAACGCACCCTCCATCATCGCCCGGGTCACCGGCGCCGCCGTGGCGCCGCCGTAGTACGCGCCCTTCGGCGAGTCCAACTTGACGAACACGACCAGCTGGGGAGCGTCCGCCGGGAAGAATCCGACAAACGAGGAGTAGTACCGACCCGCCCGATACCCACCGTCGATGTGGGCGCGAGACGTCCCCGTCTTTCCGGCCACTCGGAAGCTTCCAAGGCGCGCGGCGGTCGCGGTCCCGCCCTCGACCACCTCCTCGAGTACTGCTGCAACCTCGCTGGTAACGTGGCCCGGAACCACGCGCCGCACCTGCTGCGGCTCGCGGCGCTCGATGATCTCGCCGTCTGCGTTGCGCACCTCCGCAACCAGCCGAGGCTCCATCAGTACACCCCCGTTCGCGAGTGCGCCGTACGCGAGCGCCATCTGGAGCGGAGTCACCCCGATCTCGTACCCGATCGCCAGCGAGACGGGGGACTGGCGCGACCATTGGTCCGGCCGGCGGAGCGTGCCCCCGACCTCACCCGGCAGCTCGATGCCGGTCGGCAGGCCGAACCCGAAATCGCGAAGGGTCTCGTACTGGGCGCCGGGGGTGAACGCTTGGGCGGCCCGGGCGACGCCCACGTTCGACGAAACCCTGAGCGCCTCCCCCAGGGTCATGTCGGGGTGGGCGTGCACGTCGCTCACCGTGCGGCCCTCGACCCTCCAGGATCCCTTGGCTGTCTCCACGCTGTCGTCGAGCCTCGCCAGGTCACGCGCGAGCAGCCCTGCGATGGTAAAAGGCTTGAGCGTCGAGCCCGGCTCGAAGGGCGCGTTGATCGCGGAGAGCGCCGCGCTCTTGCCGTCGCGCATGGACACGAGCGCCAGCACCTCACCGGTGTACGGATCCGTGACCAGGAGGTCGCCACCCCGCGCGCCTGTCGAGGCAATCGCGTCGGCCAGGGCCTCGTGACCGATCTCCTGCAAGTCCAGGTCCAGCGTGAGTCTGACCTTACCGCCGGGAATCGGCTCATCGACCGGGACCACTTCCCCGGGGATCTCACGCCCGGCGTGGTCGCGCCCGGCGATCTCCCGACCCGGACGGCCGCGCAGGATGCCCTCGAAGCGCTGTTCGATCCCTCCCTGGCCTACGCCATCGAGGACCGCACCGAGCACCCCGCGAGCGAGCTCACCCTGCGGGTAAAACCGCGCCAGCTCGCGCTCGAGGTACACTCCCCTCACCCCCGCCAACACCTCGCGGACGACGGGCGCATAGCGGCCCGGCACCACCGACCAGCGTCGTGCGGGGTCGGCAAGGCGCCGCGCGTCGCGCGGCGACAAATCCAGCGCCTGCTGGAGCAGGAGGACCGCGCCGTCGCGATCCGAGAGTTCTCTCGGAGCCAGGGACACTCTCACGCGTTCGCGAGTGAGCGCGAGCGCGACGCCGTCGCGGTCGACGATGGTGCCGCGCGCGGCAGGCACCTCGCTGCTCCGTTGGTGCTGCTGCTCCGCAGCCTCGCGCCACGAAGCACCCTCGAGTATCTGAAGCTGGACGGCTCGGCCAAGCACCGCTCCAGCCGCTGCAAGCCAACCCGCAAGCAGGACACGTCGGCGGAAAGCCAGAGCGCGCTCCTTCCGTTCCGCTCGCTTCACGTTCCGACGCCCGGAAGGATGACGATCTCGGCGGCCTGAGGGATCCGCAGCCCCAACCGACGCTCGGCGTCCGGAATCACCCTGCCGCGGCTCTCGAGCTTCTGGATACGTCGATCGAGCTCGGCCCGCTCTGCGAGAAGAAGCGTGCGGCGGTCGCGCTCGCGATCGAGCTCCGCCAGGGTTTCGAGGGCGCGGGACTGACGCCAGACGACTGATCCGAGCGAGAGCAGCAACGCGGCGGCACCCGCGGCGACGCGTAGAGTGGGCGCCCCGCGTTTCATGCGGCCTTCCTCCAAGCCCGCAGGCGGGCGCTGCGCGCACGCGGGTTACGAGCGATCTCGTCCGGCCCGGGCATGATCGGCCGTCGGGTCAGGGTCTCGCCGAGCGCGTGGCCTCGGCAGCGGCACACGGGGAAGTCGGGTGGACAGACGCAGACCCGGCTCCACTCACGGAAGGCGTGCTTGACGATCCGATCCTCGAGGGAATGGTAGCCGATCACCGCCAGGACTCCTTCCGGTCGGAGAGCGTCCCGTAGCACCGGCAACCCGGACTCGAGCGCCTCGAGCTCGCGATTCACACGGATCCGGAGAGCCTGGAACACCCGCGCCTTCTCCCGATGGGTCGGTGCGCGACCCATCGTCGCCGCGAGAGCGGCCACCAGGTCGTCGCTGGTCTCGAAGGACCCCGACGCGCGCCGGCGCACTACTTCCCGTGCCAGCTTCCGCCCGCGCGGCTCTTCCCCCAGTTCGACGAAGACCCGAGCCAGCTCCCGCTCTCCCTCGTGAGCGAGCAGGTCCGCTGCGCTGGCTGCGTCCTCGTCCGGATTCATCCGCATGTCGAGCGGCGCTCCCCGGCGATACGTGAAGCCGCGCTTCTCGGCATCGAGTTGACGCGAGCTCACCCCGAGGTCCAGGAGTGCACCATCCAGGCCACGGTCCCTCACCTCGAGGTCCTCCACGGCGCGGTCGAAACCGACCTGCAGGAAACGAACCCGGTCCCCGTAGGGCTCGAGGACACTCCGGGCGTGGGCCAGTGCCTCCGCGTCGCGGTCCACCGCCAGGAGGCGACAAGCGGGACAACGCTCCAGGATGAGACGAGCGTGCCCACCGCCACCGACGGTCCCGTCCAGGTAGAAACCGCCGGGGTGGATGCGAAGGATGTCCATGACCGCCCCACCCAGGACGGGCTCGTGATAGGGAGCGTCGAGGGATCGAGGGTCCATGGCATGTCCACGAGTCGGCGGCTCACAGCATCAGCCGGTTCTTGAAGCGGGCCAGCGCCTCCCGATCCGCTTCGGGAACGATTTCGACCGTCGAGCGGAAGCGCTCGGGGCTCCACAGCTCGACCCGGTCGATATTGCCGTGCAGCACTACCGCGCCGGTGAGCCCCCCCGCCTCAAGGAGCGGAGCCGGGACCAGGATCCGGCCCTGCTTGTCGGGCACGACGTCGCTCGCCCGGGCCAGAAGACGCCGCACCGCGTTCGCGGCGCTCACGTCGGTCCGGCGCACCTCCATCAATCGATCGAGGAGCTGCCGCCATACCGGCGCGGGAAAGAGGGTGAGATGGGGGTCGTCCCAGCCGTGCATGAGGACGAGCGGCTCCCCCTCCACCTCACGGCGGAAGGCGGCCGGAAGGGCCACCCGGCCCTTCTCGTCCAGTTGATGCTCGAAGGCCCCGAGAAAACCGGCCAAGTGGCTCTTAGTGGGCTATGGTGGGGAAAAATGGTGAATGATGGGGCAAGATACGCCCGCGCGGGGGGACAGGTCAAGAAAGATTTTTTGCGGAAACCCGGGGACGACCCGGAGCCCTTCGAGCCGTCTAACTGTCAGCCAGATCAGCCTGTTCGCGGATCAAGCTCGAATCCGAAAGCGACGGATTCCGAATGAAAACCGAAGGGTGAGGACGGCCGCAAACTGAGGGGGGAAAACGAAACGGGCGCCGCGGTTGCCCGCGGCGCCCGTCCGAAGCCGGTGGGAGACCTGCCCGGGATCAGCCGAAGCGTCGGATGATGACCGTCTGGATCTCGATGTACTGGTTCACGGCATCCAGGATCTGCTGGAGGTTCATCCCGCTCTGCCGCGCGAACGGCCGTCCGGCATTGAACAGGTCACGCGCCTGCTCGAACATAGGCATGGCGCGCTGGGCGCTCGCGAGGTCCTGTGGCTGCTGGGCCTCCATCGCCTGATGGTAGATCGTCCAGCCATGCCAGAAGTCGAACTGCGCGCGGTTCGCAGAGGTCACCCGGAACTGCTTCGCGGCCAACAAGCCCCGCAGGGCATACGTCCAGTTCTCCGCGCGAACCCCCTTGTTGACGGCGTCACCGAAGATCATCAGTGCGACCTCGTCGGTGGACGCCTGCTCCAGCTCGACCGCCTTGCGGAGATACACGATCGCGTCGTTCAAGCGGCCGTCCAGCATCAGCCAGTTGGCCTGCTTTATCTGCAGGTTCGGCGTCTCGGGCGCGAGCCCCTCGACCCGCGTCAGCGTGGCGACCGCCTCGTCGATGCGCCCCTGCCGCTGAAGCGCGTCGGCAAGGAACGAGAGAACGAAGGTGTCGTCCGCGGTGGACTCGAGGGTCCGGCGCGCCACTGCCTCGGCCTCGGCGTTCTCACCGAGCTGCAGGTGCGATGCGATCACCGTGCGCCAAGTCGCTAGCGGCGTCTCGGCACCCTGGATCGCGGCGATCTTGTTGAGCGTGGCGATCGTCTCGCGGTAGAGCGACTTCGCCTGGGGCGACATCTCCGCGTCGGTCTGGGTCTCGCCCGCCCGCTTGTTCGCGGCGGCGAACGCGTAGGTCGCATAGTAGGTGAGGAGGTCGGCGTTCTCGGGGGCGCCGTCGAGCCCCTGCTGGATCAGCGCCATGGCGCCCTCGGGGTCGCCCGCCTGGCTCATGTCATAGGCGATGTTGAGGCGGATCTGGTCGGCCCCCGGGTTCACCTCCAGGTAGCGCCCGAAATACAGACGCCCTTGCTCCTCATTGTTCATCTGGATGGAGACGACACCCGCGAGCTGGAGCGCCTCCTCGTGGAACTCGTTCCCGTCCAGCACCGCCCCCAGCGACTCGAGAGACTGGCGGAGATACTCTTGCTTCGCCGCCTCGTTGCTTTCTTCCTGAGCCTGCTCGTAGTGGATGCGGGCCTTGCGCGCTCGGGTAGCGATCGCGGCCGGATTGAGATCGAGGGCCTGCTCGCAGTTGCGGAGCGCGTTGTCCCACTGCTGACTGAGCGCGTACTCGGCGCAGAACTGCTGCGCGCGCGCGAGTTGCACCATCCGGTCGAACGCCTCGAAGATCTGCTGGGCCGCGACCTTGTCGCTGTCCCTACCGGTGACCGTGATCGGATCGACGTCGAGCGCCTCGCTGACCGTCATGTCCCAGAACTGGATTCCCGTGATCTCCGCGCTCTCCTTCCTTCCGCTGAACTGCGCGCAGAGGGCAATCTGGGCCTCGATCTGCGTCGCCAGCTGCCGCGTCCTCAGGCAGTCCAGGTCCCTCATTCTCATGTCGAACTCGTCGAGTTGATCCTCGATCTCGTCGCGGTCGATGGGCTGGTGGGTGGGCAGCCCTTCCAGGAGATCACGGAGCTCCTCGGCGATGTCCTCTCCGAAACCGCGGTCCGCCCCTTCGAGGGCGTACAGGTCCGGGACCAGAACCTTGAAGCGTCCCTGGGCCTCGGCGGGCGTCACGATGAGGATGGCGGCCACCGCAAGGGCGAGGATTCGAGTCAGCCGTCCAAACATGAGAATGGTCTCCCTGGGGTTCACCTTTTGCCGTCGCAAAAAACAGCCCCATTGGGCTGCGCCTCGAAGCGGATCTACACCCTGCGGACCCCTGGGGGTCCGCAGGAACAGGGAAATGTATGCGCCGGGGTAGACAGGGTCAAACGGAGAATCCGGACCCGGCGCGCGCTCCCCTTACCGGTCCTCCCCAGGGATCCGGGATCCCGGTGCGGCAGCTCCTACCCACCGTCCGCCCCGGCCGAAGGGCCCGTCGTGTGCCGCGATCGCCGCGCGCATGTCGTCCGGGACCCGCTTGCTGCTTTCGGCCCCGTAGTCGTACATGACCTGTACGGTGCTCCCGCTCACCAGGCGCTCCCCCGCGGGCGAGGCTACCAGGTACTCCATGACGAAGTGCTTTCGCCCGAGGAGGGGCACGCGCAGCGAGACGTCGAGGCGAGCGGGCCAGAGCACGCGCTGGTGCCAGCGCACGGTCGCCTCGGCGAGAATGTAGTCGACATCGCCGATGCCCGTTCTGCCGACCACCTCGCGCCAGTAGGCGGCCCGCACCTCCTCGAAGTATACCAGCGCGTGAGAGTGATGGGCGTGCCCGCCGATATCGATGTCCTTGAAGCGGACGTCGACACGTCGTCTGAATCGGTAGGGTTGGTCGTCGGCCATGGAGGGGCGTGTGGCGTGGCACGAATCCCGACGGGGGTGGACCACCGGAGCCGGACGGGCCGGAATCTCCAGCGACCGCCGTGCGAACGCAAAGGGGGTGAGTAGCGATGCGCGGGTGGGACGTGATCGTCGTGGGTGGAGGGGGCATCGGCCTCGCAGCCGCGCGGGCCATCGCCGAGTCCGGGCGGAGCGTCGCCCTGCTGGAGCGGGAGAACACCGGCGAAGGGGCAACGCGCGCTGCCGGCGGCATGCTCTCGCCCGTGACCGAGGCTCCCGGACCGGGGGCCTTCCTCCGTCTCGGGCTGGACAGCCTGGCCCGCTGGCCCGCGTTCGCAGCCCGGCTCCGCGACGACAGCGGGGTCGACGTCGAGCTCCGCCTGGACGGCAAGCTTCTGTTGGCACTGGACGGACCGGAAGCCGAGCGCCTCAACACCCGCACCGCGTGGCTCGCAGGCGCGGGAATCGAGGCCCACTGGCTCGACGGCCCCGAGCTCGCGCGACGTGAACCTGGCCTCCGCCCCGCGCAGGGCGCCCTCCTGCTGGCGCAGGAGGGAAACGTGGACAACCGCGTCCTCGCGAGTGCCCTCCGCACCGCAGCCGTCCGCGCCGGTTGCGTGATACGGGAGAAGGCCCCCGTGGGTGCGCTGCTGACGCGGAGTGGCCGTGTGGGGGGAGTGCGAACGGAGTCCGGGGAGGAGCTCGCCGCAGACGCGGTGATCCTGGCCGCGGGCGCCTGGAGCGGCCGATTGACCGGTCTCCCCCGTGCCCTGCCCGTGCGACCGGTCAAGGGACAGATGCTCGCCCTCGAAATGCGCGAGGGAACCGGGATCCCCCGCTCGGTGATCGGAACTGAAGCCTGCTACCTCATCCCCAGGGAGAAGGGGAGGCGTGCCGTCGTCTGGGTCGGCGCCACCTCGGAAGAGGTCGGCTTCACGCGGGGCACGACCCCGGAGGCACGGGCGACGCTCCGCGCAGCCGCCTCCGTCGCGCTGCCGGCGCTCGCCGAATCCGTCGAGCTCGAGGCCTGGGACGGATTCCGCCCCGGAACGCCGGACGGACTTCCCGTGCTCGGACCCGATCCAGACCTCGCTGGACTGGTCCACGCCACCGGCCACTATCGCAACGGCATCCTGCTCACACCGATCACCGCCGAGCTGGTGGTGCAGTCGCTGGACGGCGTACCCGATCCGCGAATCGTGTCGTTCGGCCCGGCGCGGTTCTCTCCCTCCTGACGCTGCTGGTCGGAGCCGTGAGCGCCGGGTAGGTTGGGAAGTCGACACCTTCCCTTCCCTCGGATGCTTTCGATGCGGCGCTCGTCGGTTCTTGCGCTTGTTCTGTTTCCCGCGTTCGCGGCCTGCGCTTCGGGAGGTCCGCCCGCACCCCCCATCGCGACCACGGCTTCCGGCGCCGAGTGGGCGACCCTCTTCCGCCCACGAATCGCGCCGCTCGCCGACGCCCCGCGCATCGCCGTGGGGAGCATCTCGACGGGCGAGGAACGCTGGCAGCTCGGCACCAGGGCCGGTTCTCCGGCCCTGGTCGTCCAGGAGCTGGTGAGCGCCGGGCTGCTCCGCCGAGCCGATGTGCAGTTCGTCGAGCGGCGCCGCTTCGCCGAGGCCGCGGAGCGAGAGCGCCGCGGTCTGACCCGTCCGCCCGGAGCGCCCGAGGTGGGCACCTCGCCCGGAGTCGAAATGCTGCTCACCGGCACGATGACCCCACTGCTCGGCGATTCCGTCTGGCTCGACGTGCGGCTGGTGCAGCCCGCAACCGGAGAGTTCCGGGCCGCGTGGCGAGTGGGAGTACCGCGGGGGGCGGACCCGACCGGTATCTCACGACGGATCATCGGGAGCCTGCTGGCGGCTCTCGAATCGCTGCAGGCCCTGCCGGAGTGGAGCGATCCGCGGACCGATGCGACGGCGAGCACTTGGCGTGGTACCGACGTATCCGTCGCTGCGGTAGAGGCGTTCGCGCGCGGCGTCGCGGCCGAAGACGCCTACGACTGCACTGCGCGAGAGCGATCGACAGTCGCGCAGTCTGGTGGAGCAGCTGAAACAAGCGAACCAGCAGCTCGAGTCCTTCGCGTACTCCGTGTCGCACGACCTGCGCGCCCCCCTTCGCACCATGCAGGGGTTCGCGCACGCCCTCATTCAGACCTTCGGCGAGCGGCTGCCGACGGAGGCGCGCGACTTCGTCCAGCGCATCATCGCCTCGGGAAAGCAAGCGGAGATCCTGATAGGGGATCTGCTCGAGTACAGTCGCCTGACTTTCGAGGAACACGAGATGCAGCACGTGGACCTTTCCAAAACCGTGGCCGCGGCGCAGGAGCAAGTGCGCGTGGACGTCGAGGAGGTCGGGGCCGACGTGGTCGTGGTGGGGACCCTGCCCACCGTGCGTGGCCAGGCGCCGACACTCGTTCAGGCGGTAGCGAATCTGATCTCGAACGCGATCAAGTTCGTGCCCGTGGGACGGCCGCCCGAGGTGCGTATCCGTGCCGAGGAGAACGATGGCTTCGTGCGCTTGTGGGTCGAGGACAACGGAATCGGTGTGCCGCCGGGGCAGGAGGAACGAATCTTTCGGGTGTTCGAGCGGTTAAGTGAGAGCGCAGCCCGCCCCGGCACGGGCATCGGGCTCGCCATCGTCCGCAGCGGGATGGAACGCATGGGCGGCCGCGCGGGTGTGGTCTCGAGGACGGACGGGGAAGGAAGCCGGTTCTGGGTCGACGTACCTACAAAGGACGAGTCCCGGCGTACCCCTTGGGGCCGACGTCGGGGAGACGTGTAGACTCCCATGGAAGTGTATCCCATCGACCTTACGGCCATCGTGGCGATCGTCATGGGGATCTCGATCATCCTGGTTCCGGTGATCGGCCTGACGGCTCGCTTCGTTCTGAAACCGTTCCAGGAGTCGCTGAGAAGCTTCCTCGAGTCGCGGAGCACCGATGTGGAGCTGCTCGAGCGCCGCATGGCGTCGCTGGAGCAGCAGGTCGAGGCGATGGAGGCCAGCCTCGCCCAGCTTTCGGACGCGGCGGAGTTCCATCGGGAGCTGGGTCGCCCCCGAGGGCAAGGCGACCGCCAGACGCCCTCCCTGCCCGCGACCGATGGACCGCCGAGGCCGCCGAGCGACGTCCGGCCCTGAGCGGACCCCCCCGTGGGTAGTGCGGTGACGGCGCGCGGCATCGAGATCATCGCGCACCGCGGCTACAGCGCCCGCGCGCCCGAGAACACCCTGATCGCCATCGAGCGTGCGATCTCGGCCGGAGCAGACGCCGTCGAGTGGGACGTGCACGTGGCCGCGTGCGGCACGCCGGTGCTCATTCACGACGAGGATCTCCCGCGCACGACGGACGGCGCCGGCCTGGTCCGCAGGCACACTCTGGCCGAGCTCCGAACGCTGGACGCCGGGCGATGGTTCGGCCCGGAGTTCGCTGGTGAACGGGTCCCCTCACTCGCAGAGGCCCTCGCGCGCGTGCGAGGCCACGCAGGCGTCTATACGGAGATCAAGGGGTACCGCGAGCCCGCAGACCTCGCAGCTATCATGAAGGTAGTGCGTGCTGCGGACGTGCCGCGACACGTGTTCATCTCGCTCGACTGGGAGGCTCTGCGCTACGTCGCGGATCACGATCCGGATGCCGAGATCGGCTACGTCGTGGAAGCCTCCGAGCGCTTCGCGGAAGGACTCGAGCGAGCCGCCGCCGACGGGCGTGCGCTGCTGGATCTCGACCGCCGCATCGTCCTCGAGCAACCCCATCTGGCACGCATCGCGCGTGAGCGGGGAGTCACGCTGGCGGTCTGGACCGTGAACGACCCGGGCGAGGCGGATCGGCTGCGCGCCGCCGGGGTCACGCGCTTCACCACGGATCAGGTGGAGCGCCTGACGGCGTGGAGAGTGGGAGCGTCGTGACCGCGACCCCACATCCGTTCTCCCCCGATGGCCGAGCGACCGCCCTCGACGAGATGGCCAGGGCCCGGCTCGACGTGCTCGTCGTGGGTGGAGGCATCACCGGTGCCGGGATCGCGCGTGACGCAGCGCTGCGGGGTTGGAAGGTCGGCCTCGTGGAAAGAGAGGACTTCGGGTCCGGTACTTCGAGCCGATCCTCGAAGATCATCCACGGCGGCGTTCGCTACCTGGAGTACGGCCAGTTCCTGCTGGTGCGGGAGTCGGCCCGCGAGCGCAAGGTGCTCAGAAACATCGCCCCGCATCTGGTCCATCCAATCCCGTTTCTCTACCCCGTATTCGGTAGCGATCGGTTCTGGCTGATCCGCGCCGGTCTGGCGCTGTTCGATCGCATGGCCTCGGCCACGGCTGCGGAGCGGCACCGGAACCTCGGGCCGGCCGAGGTTCGCAAGCGCCTGCCCGGACTGCGCGATCCACTCAAGGGAGGAGTGCTCTACCTCGAGTACATCACCGACGACGCACGCTTCACCATGGAGAACGCGCTCTCCGCAGCACAGCATGGCGCGCACGTGGCCAACCACGCAACGGCGCGTCTGCTCATCTCGCGCGGTCGGGTGGTCGGCGCCGAGGTCACCGACGCGCTCACCGGGGACGCGCACACCGTGCAGGCGCGGGTGGTCGTGAACGCGACCGGTCCGTGGGCGGCGCATACGCTGGCCGCAGCCGAGCTCACGTCCGCCCACCCGCTGGTCCTGAGCAAGGGGATCCATCTGTTGCTGGACGCGTCGGCCCTCCCCATCTCGGGCGCTTGCTTCCTCAAGGCCTCGGGGGGAAGACGCGGTCTCGCCATGCGGCGGCTCGATCACGTCTACGTAGGGACCAGCGACGAGGAATACCTCGGACCGCTCGAAGCTCCGCGCGCGACGCGTGCCGAGGTCGAGGAGCTGCTGGCGATGGTCCAGGACTGTTTCCCCTCTGCGGGCCTGGGCGTCGAAGACGTCAAGGCGGCGTGGGCCGGGATCCGCCCGTTGATCCTTCAGCCCGGGAAGTCCACCCGCGACACCTCGCGCACCGACGCCGTCTGGTCTGACACGCCGGGGCTCGTGACCATCGCCGGGGGAAAGCTGACCACCTATCGGCCGATGGCGCACCGGACGGTGGCCGCGATCGCGCGGCAGCTCGACGAGAACCCACCCGGGCCCGACCGCACGGGCGAGGTTCGCCTGCCGGGCGGCCAGGCGGCGGGACGCGACCCCGACGCACAGCGTGACGCCCGAATTCGTGCCTTGACCGCCCGCCGCGTCGCTCCGGCGACCGCCACGCGACTCACGTGGCTATACGGACGTCAGCTCGAGGACCTGCTCGCGCTCGGCGAGCGCGACCCCGGCTGGCTCCGGCCGCTCCACCCGGACGTCCCGGCTGTGCGGGGGGAAGCGCTCCTCGCCGTCGAGCAGGAAATGGCGAGCACGCTGATCGACTTCATGGACCGGCGCGGTGCGCTCCTGCTGTTCGCGCCTGGCCAGGGCGAGCCGGCCGCCACCGCCGCCGCCGAGGTGATGGGCGACGCGCTCGGGTGGAGCGCCGAACGGCGCGCGAACGAGGTGGCGACCTACCGCCGATACGCCGCCGAGCACCGGGTGCCACCGCCGTCCCCGGATCCTTCTCCGCAGACGGCGACGCTCACCGAACCGGCACGCTAGTCCGCGACTCTCCAGCGGGCCGACGTACACCCTCGAGCGGGGCAGCCCCCACGCTCGGGCGCGCGGACGGCAGCGTGAACTTGAAGGTCGCGCCCTCGCCGAGCCGGCTCTCAACCCATATCCGACCACCGTGGGCGGCGACGATCCCGCGCGCGATCGCCAGACCGAGTCCGGCACCGCGACGATCCGCCCGGCTCAGCTGCCAGAAGCGGTCGAAGGCATGTTCCAGTCCCTCTGGGTCGATCCCCGGACCGCTGTCGGTCACCGCGAACTCCACTTCGTCCTCGTCATCAACGCCTCGCGCGACGGAGATTCCTACGCCTCCCTCACGAGTGAATTTGAGAGCGTTTCCAACCAGGTTGGAGAACACCTGCAACACCCGGTCTCGGTCGGCACGAACCCGCGGAAGGTCGGGCTCGATGCGCTCGGAGAGGGTGAGCCCGCGCTCTATCGCCTGAGCCCGAAGCAGATCCATCGCGTCCGCCACGAGCTCGTCCGGCAGAACGTCCTCCGGCTTCACGCTCAGTCCACCACCCTCGATCCGCGCGATGTCCAGCAAGTCCTCGATCAGCCGGGTCATGCGCTCGGTCGGCACGCAGGACGATCCTGAGGTGTTCGCTACGCTGCTCGGGACGGAGATCCAGTTCGAGCACCACGCCGGTGGCCGCCGCGATCGTGCCCAGGGGATTGCGGAGGTCGTGCGACACGACCGCCACGACCTCGTCGCGCACGCGTACGGCCTGCTGTAACGCCTCCTGCGCGGCTCTGATCTCGCTCATGTCCGTAAACGTCAGAACCGCGCCTTTGACGCGCAGATCGCCCTCGAGGGGACCGACGGTCCACTGCACCGGAATCGACGAACCGTCGGCACGACAGAAGACGTCTTGCGTTTCGCGAACCGTCACGCCTTCGGAAACCGCCCGCAGGATCGGACACGACTCGGGTGGATGTGCGTCTTCCGAGCCTCCCCCGTGCAGCGCGTCGTGCGCGTCGTGCCCTTGCAGCTCGCTTTCTCCGTATCCGAGCAGCCGAGCGCCCGCGCGGTTGAGGGACGTGCAGCGACCCCATCGGTCCAGCACCAGGACGCCGTCGCCTGTGGCCTCGAGCACCGCGTCTACCTGTCTGCGCGCCCGTACCGCGCGGACGCGCTGGTCACGGGCCTCGGCCACCAAACTACGCAGGCGCTTCCCGATCCCGGCCACGAGCGCGGTGGCTGCCAGCGCCACGACCACCAGCATCACGGTCAGCCAGAGCTGGATCTGTCGCGCGCGCTCCATCCTCGCCCGACCCTGCAGTGAGCTTTCCAGAATCGCGTCGGTGAGGGCGCGGGAGGCTTCGAGCAACTGCTCGTTCCGTTGCCGCTCCTGGGTCAGGTCCGTGATGAACGACAGGCGGGCATCCGGTGATGCGAGCGCAGGCGCGTGCAGCACGTGCCAGGACGAAGAGACCGCGTATAGCGAAGCCAGCCTGTTGCGGGCGTCCAGCTCCAGCTGGTCAGCCAGAGCGACGAGTGCGTCGTAGGGACGCCCGCTCGCTCGCACGAGCTTCCTGATAACGCGCGAGGGATCGCTCGTCCCCGGTCATCAGGTAGCTCTGGAACCGGGCAATCTGGCGCGCGTGGACGAGCGCGAGATCGAGCGCATGCTGACGAGCGGGCTCCAGCACTTGGTCGATTTCCCGCTCGACCTCGGCGACCCCGACGGCCCACCGCGAGCGGGACGAGCCCCAGCGCGAGCAACGCCGCGATCACGAACGTGAGCGGCCACCTCGGCTCCCTTGCCTCCGGAGGCTCGCGAAGAACCCGGAAAGGAAGCGGCGCCGAGGTGGACATGGGTGCCGAGCCTGGTAGAAGCGATCCGGAGCGCCCCAGCTGTTCTCATTCGCTACACCGAAGCGGACGCAACGCTCCGGGTACGGCGTCAGAACACCAGCTGGAAGATCCCGAAAACGACCACGCCCAACAGGGCCGTAAGCACCGCCCGGCCCGTGCCGAAATCGAGCGCCTGCCGGATCGCTACGATCCCGGCACACAGGACCCAAAAGAACAGAACAGCGTCCACCAACCAGCCCACGACTGGAAGTATCGCGAAGACTGCGAGCACGTTGGGCGACTGCGCGAAGCCCAGCGTCCGGAGCAGCTCTCCCCAGGTCGCGGTGCCCCCGAAAAGCTTGGCGCCGATCAGATAAGTGACGCCGGCCCAAACGAGCCAGCCGATCAAAGCTCCGACCGCAGCCCCGACGATGGGCGTCGGGCCGCTACCCGAGGCTCCGATCGCTTGTGCGACCGCGGTCATCGCCACTACGGCGGCGGCCTGCGTCGTGGCGCTCGTATCGTGCTCGACGTCCTCGTAGACCGAAAGGTCGAACCTCGCTGCGCCACGCATCCGGTTCCAGATCGAGCGACCCGCTCTCTGGTTCACCGGTTTCTATTCCTCGAGCTCGGTCCCGCTCAGCGAGACCTGCATGGTCTCCTTGAGGGCCGACAGCACGATGCTGGTCGTGGTCCAGTTTATACCCGGCCACGACTGGATCTCGGCGAGCAGCCGTTCCAGAGCGGAGGTGTCGCGGGTGCGCACCTTGAGCAGGTGCGACCCCTGGCCGGTAACCGCGTGGCACTCCTGTATCTCGGGATGCCCCTGCGCCTCCCTCACAAAATCGGGATAGTAGCGCGAACCGTCGATGCCCACCGAGATGAACGCGGTCACGTCGTGCCCCAGCAGCTTGTGATCGAGGACGGCGGTGAATCCACGGATGATTCCGCGCTCCTCGAGCTTGCGTAGTCGTTCGCCCGTCGCAGGCGAGGACAGCCCGACGGACTCGGCCAGATCGTGCTGCGACGTCCGGCCGTCCTCCTGAAGCAGCGTCAATAGCTTGAAGTCGATCTCGTCCAGCTCCGAGCCGCGCATGTCAGGACGCCCCACTCGCAGCGGCGATCCGCACCTCCGCCGCGAGCCGGTCACGCGGATCGTTGGACACCCGGCTCACCTGCGCGTCCACGCCCTCGAGTACCTGAGCGACCGCCGCGCGCACGACGGGCACGAGCTCCTCGTATCCGGCTTCAGTGTTCGGCGCACGCAGTCGGTCGTTCGCCTCGACTCGGATGGCCGACGTATCGAAGACGAGCTTGCCAGCGACCCGTGGATCGTGCATGAGACGGTCCGCCACCTGCAGCCCATGACGGATGGTGCGCGCGAGGGTCGCGGTCGCGTCACCGTCACCCGGCACGCGCCGCTGCACCATTAGCCCGAACCGGCCGTCGGATCGGTCGAGCGCGAAGTGCGCCTCGTGAGTCACGAGAACGATACCGGGGCTCTCTGGCACGTGGGCGTAGTCCGCGACGTCGAACAGCACCAGGTCGTCGAACACCTGGTCACGGATCCAGTCGTGGAAGATCGGCACGAACACCTGATCGTCCAATGCCGGATCTTCGGCATAGATCTTCACGCAAACCCGCTGAAGTCCCTCCACGATGGCGACGCTCAAGCGCCATTCCCCAGTGTGGCGCTCACCACCGGACTGCCGCCCGGTGCCGATTGGGCCTGGAGCAGCCGAGCGTAGCATGCGTGCGAGGCCTCGATGAACAGCTGCGCCTCCTCGACCCTCCGGCGTGCCTCGTCCCGATCGCGCGACGTTCCCTTCGCCTCGTGGGCAGCCTGGAAGTACGGCCATTCCTGGTTGCCGATATAGCGCTCGAAGAACTTCCCCGTATCGACGAACTGCCTGTTGAACTCGTCGAAAACCGCGTCAGGATCACCCTTGGCGTCTGGGTCGTGTGTCTTGAGCAGGCCGTGCGCCGCCAGCACCATCGCCGTGTACGCCTGAAGCGAAGCCTCCTGGAGCTGCTCGGCCGTGGCCGCCGGGTCGTCCACCGTGATCGACGCGTCGAACGCCTTGCTCTCCGCGCTCGCCAGGCTGAACTGAGTGAGGCTGACAACCTCGCCCGCGCACTCCCCCACCCCGATGTCGCCGATCGAGTACTCGCGGCAATCGTGCCAATCGACGTAGAAACTCTGGTCTTCCTCGTACGGAGGGACGGTCATGAGGTCGGAGAGCTTCTCCTTGATCGCCTTCTTGCCCACTCGCATCACCCAGGACCGGAAACCCTCGTCCTGATCCCGCTCGGCCGAGTAGAGGTCGAGCAGCCGGTCCACGGACTCGGGTGCCCGTTTAGAGGGCACCGCACCGATCGCGAGCCCGTAGTTACCGGCGTTGTCCTCGAGCGTACCCCCGAGCACGAGAAGGAAGTGCGGCACCTTGTAGGCACCGCAGTTACGGCTGGAGCCGTAGAAGCCGATGTCTGCGACGTGGTGTTGACCGCAGGAGTTGTTGCAGCCGCTTACTTTGATGTTTACGTGCCTCAGCGTACTGTCCAAGTGGAGGTTGCGGACCTCGAGCCGGTCACGTAGCTCCGCACTAAACCCGCGCGAGCTGGCGATCCCGAGCTTGCAGGTGTCCGTGCCCGGGCAGCTGGTGACGTCGGTGATCGTGCCGGCGCCGGACAGCACGAGCTTGGCCTCGTGGAGCTCGTTGTAGAGGCTCACCAGGTCCTGCTCATGGACCCAGCGCAATAGCAGATTCTGATCGACTGTGGTACGCAACGCTTCGTTCGTGTACTTACGCATGATGTCCGCGAGGCGGCGCGCTTGCCGGGAGGTGATATCCCCAAGGGGCAGGTTGATGGTCGCCGCAACGAATCCGGGCTGGCGCTGCTCGTAAACGTTGGTCTGCGACCACTCGTCGAATCCCGTTGTGGGCCGAGCCCCGTTGCTCGTCGCGGGCGTCGGCTTCCACTCCTGGACGGCGCGCTCCCCCTCGTCCACCCACTCCTGCCAGCGCGGGTCGGGCTCGAGCGCCGCCAGTTCCGCGTCTACCAGCTGGCGGAACTCGTCGATCCCTAGCTTCGCGACTAAGAACTTGATGCGCGCTTTGGCACGGTTGCGCTTCTCACCAAGGCGGGCGTACACCCTCGAGATGGCTTGTGAGACCGGCAGCATTCGCGACACCGGCATGAAGTCGTAGAGCTCCTTGGCGACATGCGGGACGGGACCCAGTCCCCCACCCACCACCACCCGAAAGCCCGACTCCTCCTTGCCGTCCACCACGCGACTGGCAGCGATGAAGCCCAGGTCGTGCAACATGGCACGGCCGCAGCCCTCACCGGCGCACCCGGAGTAGGCGATCTTGAACTTGCGCCCGAAGTCCTGGACGTCGGGATGTCCGAGAAGGAACAGGAACTCGGCCCGTGCATAGGGCGAGATGTCGAAGAGTTCAGTCCGGCAGATCCCAGCAAGCGGGCAGCCCGTCACGTTGCGGACCGAGTTGCCGCAGGCCTCGCGCGTCGTGATCCCCACCGACCCTAGCCGCCGGTGCATGTCCGGCGTGTCTTCGATGTCCACGAAGTGGATCTGAATATCCTGTCGCGTGGTGACGTGCAGGATCGAGTTCGAGTATTCCTCGGCGCAATCGGAAAGCACCTCGAGCTGATCCGCGCTCATCTTCCCGAACGGGATCTTGATGCGCTGCATCCCCGGGGCATCGAACTCGGTATCGGGACCTTTCGTCAGCCCACGCCGTGGGAACGCTATGTCCTGGGTCTTGGTGCCGTCGTAGCGGTGGCCGTTGTCGTAGCGCTGTCCGTACGCGCCCCGACGCAGCCGCAGCTCAGCGAATACCCTTTCCTCGATCTTGCCCTGCTTACGGAGCTGTATCTGGTTGTCGTACTGGTCGATCTCCTCGGCCATCGCGGTGGGGATACGGGAGCCGAGCTGGTCCTTCCAGGTCCTCGTGGTGGTACTCATCGGAAAATCCGTCTTGGTTGACCGCAAAATCAGTGGCCGGCTTGCTCCGGCCGGATGGCTCAATATGGTCTCGTGAGCGGCTGTTTACCAGCGAGAGCGGGCAATTGCCTCGCCCGTAGTTACAGCCCCAGCCAGTAGTTCACCTTGACGATGAAGCGATTGTGGGCGGGGCTGACCCAGAGCGCGCGGAGGTCGCGGGAGAGGTCGAAGTCGCCGATCCCGACCTCGTCCTCCTGCTGCCGCTGCCAGACCAGAAAAATCACCGATCCCGGTCTGTACTCCCAGCGCAGCACGGCATTGCCGACGAGCGAGCGGACGTTGAAGTCGCGGTCGCCGAACTGGTAGTCGGCCGCACCGTCGCCGTCGAAATCCACGTGTTGGTCACCCGCGGCGTCGCGGCAAATGCTTCCCCCCGTGCAGGTCACGATACCATTCACGCCGGCTGCCGTCCCCTGCGTCAGGGACACGAAGTCGAACGAGGATGGCCGCGCCAGCTGCTTGTACGCGGTGTAATCGCCCGAGGAGAGCAGGGGCTGCGCGTAGAGCTGGAAGGAGAGGGCGGGCGAAAGCGTGTAGTCGGCGCGCACCTCGAAGCCGAACGACTTCCGCTGGAGGTCGCCAAATAGGTAGCGGCGCCCGAAGGTGGGCTCGTACGCCACCGCGCTCGTCGATGTCACGTACTGAGCCGCCTCCCTACGTACGCTGAACTCGGGCTCGAGGTTGATCCGGACGTTGGGCGAAGGCCGCAGCGTGACATTCGCAGACAACGAAAAGTCGTCACCGCTTCCGCGGGATGCGAAGCTGTAGTCGAAGGAGGCGCGCACGCTGGTCGGCTGCCGGTTGTCGGTGCTGAATCCCACGCATGCGTTCAGGCCGCCCGGCTCGATCATCACCGGCCCACCGCGCGTAGCGGACCGGCTGTACGTATCGGGCCGGAACGAGAGGTTGAGGTTCGCGCGACGGTAGCTGAGGAAGGTGGCGTTGGCGTTGAACGAGAAATTTCCGTTGGTGTACGCGCGGCGCCACGAGTTCCAGCCGCCGGCGGCGGCGAGCGCTTCCCAGCTGAAGTTGTAAACGGTGTTGAGCCTGAGGTTGTAGTCGCGCAGGATCCGGCCCGGGCGAAGCTCGCGATAGCCGAGTCGAGCACCGCCATCGATCCGCTCGCGTGTGGTGCTGAAACCGAGATCGTTCACGTCGAAGCCCTTCGTCACACCCGCGGTCCAGATTGAGCCCGTCCAATGATCGGTGTTCTGGCGGTCCAACTGGAGCCGCCACTCCGCACCCGAAAGCGAGGTCGCGGTCGAATCCACCCGGGCACGCGTGCCGTCGGGGCGCTGGAAGTAGTGGACGCTCGAGCGTTGGAGCGAGACCATCGCCTCGGGACTACCCATCACGTGGCTGCCGGCGAGGAAGCCGGCCAGCTTCCAACCACGGTCCCCCCACTGATGGTCGAAGCGGACGCCCGCGCTGTAGGCTTGGTCGGGGAGATTCTCGAATGTGCCGTCGGACGGCAGGTCTCGGTGCAGCGCCGTCGCGATCAATCCCACCTGCGACTGGCCGTCCCGGAAGTCCTGGCGTGCGCTGACCACACCGTACTCGGTGCGCGGCTCCGCGCGGAACTCCTGAAGACTCGAGTCGGTGTCGAAGAACGCCCGTCCGCTCTCCGCCTGGGTCACCGCAACGAGGCCACCGAGCGAGAGTCCGCTGCCCGTGCGTCCGGTCAGCTTGGCCGCGCCCACGATGGTCGCGGCGTCGGGAGCGTCGGTGAAAACGGCGTCCGAAGGCCCGTCCCCGTGGGGGGCACGGCCGATGCGCCGGCTGTAGTAGAGCTCGTTCTGGCCACCGGAGAGGCCGAAGTCGAAGACCTGCGCGTCCTCGACGAAGAAAGGTTGGCGCTCCTGGAAGCGGGTCTCGAACGCGCTTAGGTTGATCACCGCGGGGTCGGCGTCCACCTGGCCGAAGTCCGGGTTGATCGCGGCGTCGAGCGTGAACGAGCTGCCGAGCCCGACGCGGAAGTCCGACCCGATCCGGGCGCCCACGTCGTTGCCATCGAAGAACGGATCATCCGTAGCGGTCGGACCGTTGTGAAGACTCGACAGCAAGTAGGGGCGCGCCTCGACGCGGCGCACCCTTCCCGGGACGCGCACCCCTTCCAAGGTACCGTACTGGCTGACCGTCCCGTTGATGCGACGGCTGTCCAGGGCGAACGAACTTCGCTCGACGACGATGGCCCGCCGCCGAACGAAGTTGAGCCCCCACGTCTGAGGCTCGTTCGTGGACTCGTAGCGAATCTGGGACAGGGGAATGCGAACTTCGAGGTGCCATCCCAGGGAGTCGGAGGAAACCGCCGACTCCCACACGGCGTTCCAGGCCATATCCTCCCGCGTGTCGTCCGAGATGTAGAGATCTTGCTGCGACCCGCCCGCGCTGATCTTGAACTGATATCCGGTTGGGCGATCGAGATTGGGGTCGATCGAAATACCGAACCAATCCATGAACGAGCCCCGCTCGTCGCGCCGGACGAGCACCTTCGTGATCGAGTCCGGGTGCTCCCACATGTGCGCGGCCACATACATGGCGTCGTCGTCGAAGAGCACACGGACCTCGGTGTCGCGGCCCGCGGGCATGCCCTCGTCCGGCTCTCTCTGCACGAACCCTGACGTGACCGGCGCCGATCGCCACGCAGACTCGTCGATCCGGCCGTCGACGCGGATCTCCCCGACCTTCGTGCCGGCCCGGGTGGCCGGCCTGGAGCTGGAGGGGGTCACGACAGCATCGGCGGTGCCGCTCCCCTGCTGGGCAGCCGACGGAGCGGCCAAGAGGAGCAGCCCGGCCACGACCGAGCCGGCGCGCCCGCAGGAGGCAAGCGGGTTGGAGGAGCGCACGCGGCCGCAGTCCACTTCTAGAGGAAAGCCGCTTCGGTTCCGGCTAGAAGCCCAGCCAGTAGTTCACCTTGACGATGAACCGGTTGTTGGCGGGTAGGCCCCAGAGCGCGCTCAGGTCGCGACCGAAGTCGAAGTCCCCGATTGATGCCCGAGCGTCCTGCTGACGCTGCCACACGAAGAAGACCGTGGAGCCGGGCCGGTACTCCCACCGCAGCACGGCGTTGCCGATCAGGGAGCGGGCGTTGAAGTCGCGGTCGCCGAACCTGAAGTCCGGCGTGCCGTCGGTGTTGAGGTCCACGTGCTGGTCCCCATCAGCGTCGCGGCAGATCGTTCCTCCGGAGCATGTGATCGAGCCACCCACAGTGACCGCCTGCCCCTCCTGGAACGTGGTGAAATCATAGGTGCCAGGACGCGCGAGCTGCTTGTAGCCGACGTAATCCCCCGAGGAGAGCAGCCCCTGCGCATAGACCTGCAGGCTGAGCGTCGGCGAGAACGCGTAGTTCACCCGGGTCTCCAGGGATAGCGTCTTCCGCTCGAGCTCTCCGAACAAGTACCGACGCCCGTACGTGGCCGCATAGGGAAGTGTGCTAGTGGACGTAACGTACTGACTCCCGTCCGACTCCACGCTGAAGCGCGGCTCGATCTCGAGCTGGAGGGGCGGAGCGGGTCGCATGCCCACGTTTCCACCGATCGAGAATTCACTCCCGCCGCCTCGAGCGCGCCGGGAAACGTTGACGTTCAGCCTGCCGCTGTACGGCCGCCGCCGGTCGAAGTTGACGCCAAAGCGCGCGCCCACCGAACCCGGCTGAAGCATGGTGGGGCCACCCCGAGTCGCGTCGTGGCTATATGAATCCGGCTGCCAGGAAAAGTCCAGGTTTCCGCCATGATAGTTAAGGAGCGTGAACCTGCTTGAAAGGTTGAAGAACCCGTTCGTGTACTTCCGCCTCCACGAATCCCAGGATCCCACGTCGTCGAACGCTTCGTGACTGAAGTTCGCGAAGGTGAAGAAGTTCACGCTGTAGTCGCGCAACACGCGCCCGGGCTGGATCTGGAGATAGCCGACCCGAAAACCCGTGTCGATCCGCTCGCGGTTTCGGCTGAAGCCGAAGTCGTTGACCTCGAACCCGTCGGTGACCTCGGCCAGCCAGATCCCTCCGGTCCAGGCCGTGTTCTGACGGTCGAACTGGAGCCGCCAATCCGCTCCGGTGAGCGAGGTCGCGGCCGAGTCGACCCGCGACCGGGTGGCGTCGGGACGCTGAAAATAGTGGTTGCTGGCCCGCTGCACTCCGATCAACGCCTCTGGCGTGCCCCGGGTGTGGCTTCCGGCAAAGTGGCCCGAGAGCCGCCAGGTGCGATCGCTCCACTGGTGCTCGAAACGGACCCCGGCGCTATAGGCTTGCTCGGGGAGATCGTCGAACTCGCCCGTCGCGGGAAGCGCCCGGTGCAGAGCCGTTACGATCCCGCTCACCTGCGAGGCGCCGCCGTTCCAGTCCTGCTGCGCGCTCAGCACGCCGTACTCCGCGCGCGGCTCGGCGCGGAAGCTTTGGCTGCGACCGTCGTCGACGAAATACGCGCTCCCATCCTCGGCCCGCGTGACGGCCGCCAGCGCTCCCACCCGGAGGCCGTTGGCGGTGCGCCCAGTGAGCTTCGCAGCGCCAAGGATGGTGGCTGCGTCGGGAACCTCGGAGAAGTCCGAACCGTCGGGATCGTCTCCGGTCGGGGCGCGTCCGATTCGACGGCTGTAGAAGAGCTGGTTCTGCCCCCCCCCCGAGAGCCTGAAGTCGAAGACCTGGGCGTCCTCGACGAAGAACGGCCGGCGTTCGTCGAAGCGGGTTTCGAACGCACTCAGGTTGATCACCGCGGGATCGGCCTCGACCTGCCCGAAGTCCGGGTTGACCGTGGCGTCGAGGGTGAACGAGGAGCTGAGTCCGACGCGTACATCGGAACCCACCCGGCCTCCGGTCTTGCTGCCGTCGAAGAACGGGTCGCCCGGCTCCGCCGGGCCACGGTGGAGGCTGCTGAGCACGTACGGCCGCAGCTCGATCCGCGAGCTCGCGGACGGCACCACCACGTTCTCGATCGTCCCGAACTCGCTCACCACGAAGAAGCCGCCGCGCCCGCCGCCTCTGCCGCCTCCGCCAAATCCGCCTCCACCGAACCCTCCTCCGCCCCCGCCGCCTCGGCGCCGGCTCTGGAGCGAGAAGTGGGTGAGCTCGCTGCTCGCGACCAACCGTCGGTGGACGTTGAAGCCCCAGGTCCGAGCGCCTTCGCCCGCGTCGTAACGCAGCTGGGAGAGCGGGATTCGGTATTCCACGCTCCACCCGAGCGAGTCGTGCTGGACGGAGGATTCCCAAACCGCGTTCCAGGCGATGTCCTGACGTGAGTCGTCGGTCACGTAGATGTCGGTCTGGACGCCCGCGGCGTTGACGCGGAAGTGGTAGGCGTTTCTGCGGGTGAGGTCGGGGTCGAACGAAACGCCGACCCAATCAAAGAACCCGCCCAGCTCGTCGCGTCGGTTGAGTACGCGGACGACGTAGTCGGGGTCGTCATACATCCTGGCCGCGACGTAAATCGCGTCCTCGTCCAGCAGGACCCGCACCTCCGTGTCGCGTGTGGCCGGGTCCCCCTCGATGGGCTCACTCTGTACGAAGCCGTTGATCAGCGGGGCCGCCTCCCAGGCAGTCTCCTCGATGCGCCCGTCGATGTCGATCCTACCTACGCGGGGGGCCACCGCCGCGAGCGGCGCGGCGGTGGCCCCCACCGACTCGGCAGGGGCGTCCTGCACCGACTCGGTGGGGGCCTCCTGCGCCGAGGAGCCTTCCGCCTGCGCCTCTGCCGGCACCACCGAGCCGAGGACCAGCAGAAGGGCGCCCAGCAAGGCGAATCCGGACATACCGGGCCTGAAGGGCGCACCGGGCGTGGACGTCGGGCGCAAAGACCAATCCTCTGAAGCGGGTGACCGGACCGGGGAGACCCCCCGGATTGTGCTCTGCAGGGCCAGGGCACAGGCTCAAACTTTTAACGTAACGCGACTGCGGCCTGGGCTGAACCAAGAGGGGACACCCGAACCCCCCGTTTTTGTTGGCCTGACTGTGGCGGGCGTCGCGGGCACCGCGAGCACGAGCGCCCCCTGCGACCCATTGAGGACCCGTAAGAACCGTGAGATTGGACGACGACAGGCGCCCCCGGGCTCATATGGCGGGAACGGACGAAGAAGTAGAATTCTTGCTCCCGAGCGGTCACGCTCCGACGCCTCGCTGCAGAGCAGCGCAGGTCTGATGATGGTAGCGAGAGGGACGGCGAGGTGGCATCATGATCTAAGACGTGGCATCCCCCTCTGACGTTCCGAGAATCGCCGCCCGTAGGCGCGAAGTACTGCGCTGAGCTCCCATTGTTGTCGCACTCCCATGGACCGTTCATTTCTGGAGGTGGCACACATGCGCGATGACGAGAACCGAGGGGACCGCGGCGCCGCGGGGCCTGCTCATCGCGAGCGACTGACTAGCCGGCGTTCATTCCTGTCGGGGACGATCATGGCGGCTGGAGGTCTCGCCGCGGTGCGTTTCCCCAGGGGCGCATGGGGCGCTCACGAGACCGATGCTGCTTCGGCGCCGCAGGTCACCCAGCTACCGGAGGGCAAGGATCCCAACAGCTTCATTCAACATTCCCCGCTGACCTTCGAGACCAAGCGCGAGGCCTTCGGCACCAGCGGTGTCGTTCCCTATGAACGGCTCTTCGTCAGAAACAACCTGCCCACACCGGATGCCTCTTATGTAGAGGATCGTGATGGCTGGGAGCTGGCCGTGGAGGGGGTCAGAAATCCACGTGGCCTGAGCATCCGTGAGCTCGAGCACCTCGGAATCGAAACGGTTGCGACGGTCCTTCAGTGTTCCGGAAACGGTCGGGCGTTCTTTCCACATGATACCAGTGGCTCGCAGTGGGGCGTCGGCGCCGCAGGCTGCGTGATCTGGAGTGGGGTGCCGGTGAGAGCCGTGGTCGAGGCACTTGGTGGCGCGGAACAAGGCGCAAGGTTTGTTACGGGGACGGGCGGTGAGGCGCTTCCAGAAGGTCTCGATCGCAGCCAGGTGGTTGTGGAGCGCTCCATTCCCATCGCGAAGGGAATGGAGGATGCTCTTTTGGCATGGGAAATGAATGGCGAGCCTCTTCCCTTAGCACATGGCGGTCCGCTGCGCCTGGTGGTGCCGGGATATTTTGGAATCAACCAGGTGAAGTACGTCAAGCGGTTGGCGTTGACCGCTAAAGAGAGCGATGCAGCAATCATGCGAACCGGGTATCGTTTTCGTCCCATTGGTGAGGACGGTAACCCGAGCCAGCCGAGCATGTGGGAGATGAGGGTCAAGTCATGGATCAACCACCCTGGTGGCGACGACATCCTCCAAGCGAATAGGGCGGTCATCATCGATGGAGTCGCGTTCGGAGGGACCCGGCCCGTCCGCCGCGTGGACGTCTCCATGGATGGCGGCCGGAGTTGGCGGGAAGCGCCTTTGTTTGGACCGGATCTCGGCCCCTACGCGTGGCGGCAGTTTGCCCTTCCGGTAACCCTCGAGGCCGGTACGCATACCATCGCTAGCCGCGCCACAGATGACGCTGGAAATACGCAGCCGGCCGAGCGCGTCGAGAACCATCGAGGCTATGGGAACACGAGCTGGCGTGACCATGCAGTGACGATCACACTGACCTAAAAGGCTTCGTGCTCAACGATCGGTTGGTGCCGCGCTCGTCGATCCGAAGGCGTATGTTTCCGCCATCTCCCACGGCCGGGTTCCTGATCGTGTCCGTGTCGTTCGGAGTCGTGGCTTCGGCCTGTGCCATGGTGGGCACGACCAACGCCGCGAGCGTTGAGGCGGAAGAACCGCTACAAGACCTCGGACGCGCGGTCTTTACGGAGCTGGCCGAGCCGAGTTGCGCACTATGTCACACCCTCGCTGAAGCGGGCGCCACGGGTAGCGTCGGACCGAATCTGGACGAGCTCATGCCGGACGTACAGGCCGTCGTCTCAGCTGTTACCGACGGCGTGGGCATCATGCCGTCCCAGCGAGGAAATCTGACGCAAGAACAGATCCGGGCTGTGGCCCGCTACGTATCCGAGGCAGCCAACAGCCGGGACTGATGTGAGGTTGCGATGCCGACGGCGAATGAAGTGTGGCCTTCAGGGATTCCGAAGATTGGGGACAGAGCCGAGCGGACGCGCCGGGTGTCGGCCCGGGACATCGAACTCTTTACCGCGATCTCGGGAGACCGGAATCCGCTGCACTATGACGAAGATCTTGCTCGTGAGACGACATTCGGTGGGATAATCGTCCAGGGCGGGATCACGAGCGCAATTTTGAATGCCGTGGTTGCCGAGGATCTCCCAGGTCCGGGCACCGTCTTTCTGCACGTGGACTGGAGCTTCAGAGCACCCGTGCGGCCGGGTGAAGCGATCACCGGGACGGTCGAGGTACTCGAGGTGCGCGTCGACAAGCCGATCACAAAGCTCAGAACAACGGTTAGCCGGGAGGATGGCACCGTGGCACTCGAAGGCACAGCGCTTTGCTACACGGTGCAAATACCTACTCGTCCGTGAACTCAGGAAAGAGCCGTGGCAAATCTCTGATCTGAGCCCATCATCTGGGTGGACGACGTCGACGCCGTCCACCAGCGCTGCCTCGAGCAGGGTCTTGAAGTCACATGGCCGCCGACAGCCTACCGCCAACATCATCGGCAGGGTGTAGGCGAGCGTGATGAGAAGGAGGCGTAAGAACGCCTTAGTCCACGGCGCTCTGGCTCGACGGAGGCCGGGTATTCGAGATCGCTGTCCGTTCAGCGGAGTCATGCCTACATTCGCAAAACTGGCCTCACATCAACGTCGAATCCAGGCGGCAAAGATGAGAACCCCAGCTGAGAGCGATTCCGTCACCAAGGGGACGCGACGCGAGGACGCCATGGCGAGCCGGGGTGTCCTCTGGGCCTCGATCGCGATCATGGTGCTCCCCTGCGGGCTCGACGCCCAGGTCACACGGATCGAGATCACGCGGGCCGAGTCGCCCACCTTCGAGGGGCGGGTCTTCGGGGACGTCGGCCAGTATGAGAAGCTGGTCGGAGTCGCCTTCGGCGAGGTCGATCCGACCGACCGCCGCAACGCGCTCATCACCGATATCGATCTCGCGCCCCGCGACGACCGCGGCAAGGTCGAGTATGAGACCGACATCTACATCCTCAGGCCGGTGGATGCGGCCTCGGGCAACGGGAGGCTCCTCTACGGAGTCCCCAATCGGGGCGGAAAGCCGGCCCTCCGCCGTTTCAACAACAGCCCGAATACGAACGATCCCACCACGGCGGCCGACGCCGGTGACGGGTTCTTGATGCGCCAGGGCTACACGATCGTCTGGTCCGGCTGGGAGTCAGGGAGTGTCACGCCCGGAAACAACCGGTTGACGGCCCGATTCCCGGTTGCCACGAACCCGGACGGCAGCTCGATCACCGGGCCACACCTGGACGAGTTCATCTTCAACGCCCTCCCGGATCTCACCACGACGACGGCCACCTTGAGCCACACGGCCGCGAGCACCGACCAGGCGCTGGCGAGCCTCACGGTGCGCCAGCGAGAGACCGATTCCCGGACTCCGATCCCGGTGAGCGAGTGGTCCTTCGTGAACGCGCAGCAGATCAGAATCAACCGGATTGGTACGTTCCTGGCCGCCTTCGACGGAGGCGCGATCTACGAGTTCACGTACACAGCGAAGGACCCGATTGTCATGGGGCTCGGTCTCGCGGCTACGCGAGATGTGGTGTCGTTTCTTCGGTACGACGATTCCGACGCCAATTCCCTGGGTCGAGACATCAACGCGGCCCTGGCCTTCGGCCAGTCCCAGAGCGGTCGGTACTTGAAGGATTTCCTCCGCCTGGGCTTCAACGAAGACTTGGCTGGTCGGATCGTGTTCGAGGGGTTGAACGTCTTTGTTGCTGGGGCCCGCGGGATGATCCTCAACGATCGTTTCGCCACTCCTGGCCCGATTTCGTGGCAGCACCAGAACCACCACACCCGCAACACCCAATTCCCGTTCACCTACGGGGTGTTCACCGACCCGATCAGCGGGCGAACCGACGGCCTCTTGCGACGCTGCCTGGAGACCGACACCTGCCCGAAGGTCTTCCATACGGATAGCGCCAACGAGTATTGGGGAGCGGCCGCCTCGCTGATCCACACCGACTCGTACGGGAACGATCTCACCCTGCCGGACAACGTCCGCTTCTACCTCTTCTCGAGCACCCAGCACATTCCGGCGACCGTCCCGAGCACCGGCATCTGCCAGCAGCTCAGCAATACCAACCCCTACCGTCCCAGTCTGCGAGCCCTGCTTCTGGCCCTGGATGCCTGGGCGAACGAGAGCGTGGAGCCGCCACCGAGCCGGCACCCCCGGGTGAGCGACGGCACCCTGGTCCCCGCCTTGCCCCGGGCGACGCAGGGATTCCCCGCCATTCCGGACGTCACCTATAGCGGTCTGATCAACCATGTCACCCTGCTCGACTTCCGCAGCCTGCCCGTGGTCCATGTCCCCGGGGCGGACTACACGGTCCTCGTCCCCAAGGTGGATGCCGATGGCAACGACATCGCCGGCATCCGCTCGACGGCCCTGGAGGTTCCGGTGGGGACGTACATGGGTTGGAATCTCCGGCGGGCAGGCTTCGCGGACGGGGAGCATTGTGGGCTCACCGGTTCGTTCATCCCCTTTGCGGCTACGGAAGACGACCGGCGGGCCTCGGGCGACCCACGGCCCTCCATCGCGGAAAGGTATGTGAATCAGGGAGACTACGTGAGCCGGGTCGCCAGGGCGGCCCGCCAGCTCGAGAATCAGCGCTTCATGCTACAGGAAGACGTGAGCCGAATCATCGAGCTCGCGGAACGCGAGGGTCCTGGCCGCTAGATTGCGAGGGCAGAGATTCTTCGGGCGGGAGCGCCCGCCGCCGACTAGCTGAGGACCCGGCAGAACCCGTGGGACTGGATGACGACGGGTGCCCCAGGGGTCGTATGGCGGGAGCGGACGAAGAAGTAGAAGTCCTGCTCCTGGGTGGGATAGAAGACCGTCGTGAACGCCTGGTCACCCGAGAACGGCATCTCGATGAAGGTCATGCTCTCCTCGAGGGGGACGGCCCGGACCGTTTTCGAGCCTTTGTCCCCGGTGAGCTGCGCGGTCCCACGCGTGAGATCAACGGACCCGATCACGTAGCTGTTCCGTTCCTCCGACTCACTCGTGGTGACGTTCCCGAACCCCTCCCACGCCGCCATGGCCCCGCCTACCTCGACGCAATGGAGGGAGTTGAAGGGCGCCAGCCACTGGCCCACAAGAGGAGTCGGGTGAAGGGCGAGGACAGAGAGTAGTAACAGGCGTTTCATTGCGTCCTCTCCGATCCTTCGGGGCCAAACGCGGTACCTGTGATGAATCTAGGCCGTGGGTCGGCGTCTCGCAGCTTTCGCCAACCCCGGCGAAGCGCATATTGCCAACTCTCCTTTCTTCGCCCCGCCGCTCAACCCAACAGGTGTCGTGATGAGCCAGCCAGCCCAAGACTACGCCAACCACGGGAAGCTCGTCCCGGGATACCACCTCTGGTGCACCGCTTTGCTCATGCTGCCCACGCTGTACTTCGGGTTCCTGACCGTGACGGGCTTCTCCCTGGAGAGTCTCTCCCTGTTCCTTTTCGCAGTGGGCGTAACCCTGGTCGGATTCTACGCGCGGGCCTTCCCGCTCGGCGTGCAGGATCGCGTGATTCGGCTGGAAGAACGCCTTAGGATGGAGCGCCTCCACCCGGACGACCTGAGGGGCCGCATCGACAGCCACACGACGGAGCAACTCGTGGGGCTTCGCTTCGCATCCGACGCCGAGCTTCCCCTGCTCGCCAGGCGGGTACTCGACGAGGGGATCGCCGACCGCAAGGTGATTAAGCAGGCGGTCCAGAGCTGGCGGTCCGATCACCAGCGCATCTGAGACCCAGACCCATGACCGATGAGACTGTAGTGGCCGCCGTATTCGCGTCTCGGTACGAAGCCGAGTTCGCTCGTGAAACGCTCGCGGCTGCCGGCGTCGATGCGATTCTCTTGGCCGATGATGCCGGCGGAGCCTATGCCGGCTTGTCCTTCACCGGGCAGGCCCGGCTGCTCGTCCGTCGAAGCGACCTGGTTCGGGCCAAGGCGCTGCTGAGCGAGGCCGAGCCAGTCCCAGATTCGGACGGGCGTGAGGATGTCTAGGAATACTCTGAATAAGTCGGTCCCTGGGACATTAGATTTACGGGGCGGGAGTTCAAGGGCTGAGCGGGACGATCGGGGAGGCGGACGATGGAGCAGGTGACGTTCGCGGATGTGGAGTACGAGGGGAAGAAGCGGCGGACGCGGCGGGAGCTGTTTCTGGAGCGGATGGAGGCGCTGATTCCGTGGGAGCGTCTGGAGGCGCGGATTCGGCCGTTGTATCCGAAGGCGGGGCGGGGGCGGCAGCCGTACCCGTTGGCGGCGATGCTGAGGATTCACTGCGTGCAGCTGTTCTACAACCTGAGCGACCCGGGGATGGAGGACATGCTGTACGAGATCGAGTCGGTGCGGCGGTTCGCGGGGCTGCGTTTGACGGGTCCGCTGCCGGACGAGACGACGATTCTGAACTTTCGGCACCTGCTGGAGCGGCACAGGCTGGGGCGTGGTTTGTTCGAGGAGATCAACGCGCACCTGGCGGAGCGGGGCTACCGGGTGCGGGCGGGGACGATCGTGGACGCGAGCATCATCGCGGCGCCGTCATCGACGAAGAACCGGGAGGGGGCGCGGGATCCGGAGATGCATCAGACGAGGAAGGGCAACGAGTGGCACTTCGGGATGAAGGCGCACATCGGGGTGGACGCGGAGACGGGACTGGTGCATGGCGTGCGGGCGACGCCGGCGAACACGCACGATCTTCGGGAGGCGGGGGCGTTGCTTCACGGCGGCGAGGAGGAGGTGTGGGCGGACGCGGGCTACCGGGGGATCGAGAAGTGGGTGGACACGGGAGGCCGTCCGGTGCAGTGGCATGTGGCGATGAGACCGGGGCGGCGGCGGCTCCTGGAGCAGGGCGGGGCTCGGTGGCTGCGCGAGCGGGACAAGGCCTCGGTGCGGGCAAAGGTGGAGCACCCGTTCCTGTATGTGAAGCGCCGCTTCGGTTACCGGAAGGTTCGCTACCGCGGGCTGGCCAAGAACATGGAACGGATCGCGCTGCTCCTAGGCTTCGCGAACCTGCTTGTGGCGGGCCGCTATTCGACGGCGTGAGCGGCCGGCGCGGGAAACATCCGCCCACGCGGGGCGCAACGAGGGGATCATCGGCCAGAACATGCCGGTTGGGCGCGTTTTCAGCCCGTCATCGCCCCCAAGACCGCTGAAACCGGCTCCCTCCGTCTCGCACCGCCCCCAGAAGGGCCTTGCTCAGAGCTTCCCTAGGGAAGCTCTGAACAAGACGGGTGTAGTTTCGTGGTATGAAACGACCGGGGAGCTGTGAGCGGGCCATGGAGCTTCAGATGACTTTTGCGGAACTGGAGTACGATTCGAAGAAGCGGCGGACGCGCCGGGAGATCTTCCTGGAGAAGATGGAGGGGCTGATTCCCTGGCAACAGCTGGAGGATCGGATCGAGCCGTTCTATGCGAAGGCTGGCCGTGGCCGCCGCCCCTATCCGCTTGGGGTGATGCTGCGGGTTCATTGTGTGCAGCTGTTCTACAACTTGAGCGATCCGGGCATGGAGGATCTGCTCTACGAGGTGGAGTCGGTGCGCCGCTTTGCGGGTCTGCGCCTGAGCGGTCCTTTGCCGGACGAGACGACGATCCTGAACTTCCGCCACCTGCTGGAGACGCAGGGCTTGGGGATGGGGTTGTTCGAGGAGATCAATGTGCATCTGGCGTCTCTCGGGCATCGGTTGAAGACGGGGACGATCGTGGATGCGAGCATCATTGACGCGCCGTCGTCGACGAAGAACCGCAGGGGAGAACGGGATCCGGAGATGCACCAGACGAAGAAGGGAAACCAGTGGTACTTCGGGATGAAGGCGCATATCGGGGTGGACGCCGAATCGGGTCTGGCGCACAGCTTGGCGACGACGGCCGCCAACGCGGCGGACGTGACGCAGGCGTGCGTGCTGCTGCATGGTGACGAGACGGAGGCATGGGGCGACGCGGGCTACCAGGGTGTGGACAAGCGCCCGGAGAACAGGGGTTGCGGCGTCGCCTGGCAGGTGGCGATGAAGCCGGGCAAGCGTCGCCTGCTCGATCGGGACGGCGCCGAGGCGGCGGCCGAGAAGCGCAAGGCATCGGTGCGGGCGAAGGTGGAGCATCCGTTCTTGTATGTGAAGCGGCGCTTCGGGTACGGTAAGGTGCGCTACCGGGGACTGGCGAAGAACACGCAGCGCATCGCGTTGCTGCTCGGGTTCTCGAATCTGCTCATCGCTGGCCGCTACGCGACCGGATAACGCGGGGCCCATGCGCCCATGGGCCGCGCGAGGGCGGGAGCCGGACACATCGAAGCGACTTCCTGACGGTTCGGACCGTTTATCCGGCGCGCCAGCCAACACTTCATCGCTCCGATAGGCCTTCGTAACCGGATCTTCGAACCGCAACCGATCGCGTTCCTCCCAAAATGGGGTTGTTCAGACCTTCCCTAGGTCCCTCAAGCCATAATCGTTGGGGTATAGGCGTCATGGACGCTATGCGCGGAGGCAGTTCGGACGTTGTCATCGTCCAGCATGTTGAATACCTATAAAGAGCAACGACTGGGAATGTGGCACCGGCTGCCGCCAGCCCGACATGACGGTGAAAGGGGGGGTACTTTGACAAGCTATATGGGTGAGTACTCCGGTGCCGCGTTGCAGTCCTTCTTGCAGGGTGTGCAACGGCACGGAGCTAAGTTCGTTCCAGGGATTCTCGCAGGGGCAGGGTTAGTCGAGATCCGGCCCGACCGTTGGTACGACCTCGAGGCCGCTCGGTCGATTGGGTTCTACCCCGCTAGTGCGGACACTTCGAAGAAGGCTCACTTTGGGCCAGGAGGAGTGTCATGGCAAAGCGAAGAAGGAAATTCAGCGAAGAGTTCAAGCGCGAGGCCGTCAACCTGACCCGCGAGCCGAACGCGAGCGTGAGCCAGGTGGCGCGGGATATCGGGGTTGGGGCTGGTCAGTTGTTTCGATGGCGGCGTGAGCTCGAGGCGGGCGGCAAGGCGTTTCCGGGTTCGGGCGTACCGCGAGATCAGGAAGTCCTGGCTCTGAAGCGCGAGTTGTCGAAGTGAAGCGGGAGAGGGATTTTTTGCGCGATGCGGCAACGTTCTTCGTCAGGGAATCGAAGTGAAGTATCAGACGATTCAACGCTGCCGCAGCGTCTACCCTGTTCATCTGATGTGCCGATGCCTGAGGGTGTCGACCAGCGGGTTCTACGGCTGGGCCCATCGGTCCATGAGCCCGAGGGAGATCGACAACCGCCGTCTGCTCAGGCGCATCCGTGAGCACCATGCAGCCAGCGACGACGTGATGGGCATGCCCCGGATGCACGAGGTCTTGACCGATGAGGGCGAGACCGCCAGTCCCAACCGCATCGCCCGGCTGATGGCCCGGAACGGGCTGTATGGCATCCCCCAGCGCCGACGGTGGCGCCGCAAGCGTAGCGGAATCCGGCCGGCGTTCGTCCGAAACCATCTCGAGCGGGACTTCACCGCCACGGAGCCCAACACCAAGTGGGTGACCGATATCACCTACATCTCTACGGCCGAGGGCTGGCTCTACCTGTGTGTGGTGGTCGACCTGTACGGGGGCAAGGTGGTCGGCTGGTCGATGTCGACCGCGCAGGATCGCCAGCTGGTCCTCCGGGCGGTTCTCATGGCCTGCTGGCAGCGCCCTAAACGCGAGCCGGTCATCCTACACTCGGACCGCGGGAGGCAGTTCAGCTCCTACGAGTACCAGCAGTTCCTGAAGGACCACCACATCACGCTGAGCATGAGCGACGTCGGCCACTGCGGCGACAACGCCCCGGCCGAGCTGGTGGCACTCAACTAAACAAGTCTCCGGAGAAGCCGGAGTGATTCATTCCTCACCGCCAGGCAGGTCATGTCCGACCCCATCACCGGGTTTCGGAGCGCCATCAATCACCGTCAGTACGATCTAACGCTTGACGGCGAAAGCTTCCTCATGCTCCGGCAAGCAGGCGAGGCAGTCCAGTGGGTTGCGGCACTGAACTGGCCCTGACCTCAGCCCCCACAGAGGATCTTAGAGAGCAGGCCGCGGAGACCCCCCGTAGCACCCCATGGAGATCCTACAGATGGTGTCCCGCTGACAGTTGAAGGTGGTGGCTCCGGAGAGTCTCCTTGTTAGCCTGCCTTTCTCATTTCGGCAACCGGTTCATGGTCGTCGAGGTGGGCCCTGAGCATCCAGAGCTGGTCGTAGCCGATGATCCTCCGGTAGCTCTTCTCGGTCTCCACGAACGAGGCCGCAGCCCACCTCAGCGCCATCGCTCCGTTCTTCCAGTTGGTCACCCTGCGGGTCTTCCGTCTTACGCCCGAGTGGGTGCTGTCGATCAGGTTGGTCGAGCCCAGGCACTTCCTCAGCCGCGGCGGGAGGCCGAGCCGGTTGATGGTGAACATCTCGCTGAGGCCTTCGCGTAGGCTGGCCGAGGCCGAGGGGTGGTCGCGCTCGAGCCATCGGGCGAGCTGCTCGAGCTTCTGCTCGCCCTGCTTCGCGTCCAGCTTCATCGCCGCCCGGAACGCCGCCTTCACCTGAGGATGCTGATCCTTCGGCAGATGACCCAGCACGTTGCGGAGCTTGTGGTTGCGGCAGCGCTGGATGGGGTGACGTTGGCCGAACACCTTCTCGATCGCCTTCCTGAGCGCTTTCGAGCCATCGATCACGAACAGCCGCCGCCTGCCCGGGTCCAGGCCGCGCTCGACCAGATCCTCTAGGAGCGCGCTGGTCACCTCGGCGTTCTCACTCGCTCCTTCCCTCACGCCCAGCACGTGCTTCTTTCCGTCTGAGTCCACGCCTACCGCAGCAAGCACGTGGTGCGAGCCCATCTGGATCCCGTCCAGGTAGATCACCAGGAGGTCCCACGCATCCAGCCGGCGCTCCATCAGCTCCTTCAGCACGCGCTCCGAGGCCTCGACCGTCTCACGGCTCACCACCGACTTGCTCACCCCGACCGTGTCGGCCATCTCACCGATCACACGGCCGTACTTCCGCGTGCTCACCCCCGCCATCAGGACCTCGAGCATCCGATCCGCCACGGCGCCCGGTCTCCGCATCGCTGCGTACGCCGGCACCTCGACCTCGCCACCTTCCCCGGCGCCTAAGCCGTGGCCGCTCCACACGCACCTTCCGGTCCGACAGGTAAACCACACCACCCTGCCGGCCATACCACGCCGTGTCGTCTTCCGCTCGTGACCGACCTGCCTGCTTCACGCCTGCCACACCCTCGGCGCTCATCTCCAGCACCGCTTCGATCGTCGCTCGTCCCATCACCTGGATGACTTCGTCGATCGCGACCTCCGTCTGCTCCACGAGCTCAAGCATCGGAAGCAGAAACTGCCCCTCCCGCTTCAGGAACTCCCTGATCGCGCGCTTGTCCGCCCGATCCCTTACCTCGTACGTTCTCTTCATCGTGGTGGCTCCGTGTTGGGGTTTTTGCCTACCCGAGCCTATCGGCCCGGGACCCCCGGAGCCACCACTTTTCTTTCCCCCCTATCAGGAACCTTCAACTACGGTTGGGACAGCTTCCTAACATAGGATGTGGTACCGCTCTTGGGGGCAGGTCAGTTCACCGCGAAGATGCGGACATCCGACAGACACGCTGGCCTCGAAGGAGGTACTACGACGAGCAGTGTGTTCGCGATCCGGATGGTCGCGGCCGATCCTGGGAACACTGGGCTGGGTAAGTCGACCTCGCTCCCCCTCGAGCCAAGACGGATCAGACGGTCAAGCCAGACAGTTCCCGTCGGATCACAGTTGAAGAGTCTGTCGAACACTGGAGCCACTCGAGTCTTCGAAGAGTCAAGTCTTCCCATCTTCCTCTCAGCAACCCTGGCACATTGTAGTCTAGAACAAGGTCGAGGCGGCAGAAGTAGACAGGTTTGCATCTGCTTGGGGTAATTAAACTTACGGGCATTTCGGACTGGATTCCCGCCGTTTGATTCCCGCTGATTGGGCTCAGGCGCGAACTCTGCGGCGGTGATCTAGGGCCTTCCGGAGTTGCCCTTCGTCGGCCCGCTGGTAGCGCAGACTCCCAAAGCCCCGAATCACGGCAAGAAATCGTCTAAGTTAAACTAGGACTGCACGATCTGCCGTTCTTGCCGTTGGACCGAGTCTGATTAGAATGTACTGAAATGCCGGGGAAATCGCATCAAGTGGCGGGAATCCGGGTCGCCTCCACGCGCGCTTGCACAGCCAATCGGCACGAGTCCCCTCCCAGCAACTGGGTATCGTCCTCGATGCCGCTAGCGGGCCTCCTTCCTGTTATCTTTGCGGAGGCCGGAACCTTGAGCGGGGCTGGTTCCTCACGCGGCTCACCTCTAAGGAAGGCTCCAGATTGCGGCGGGTGTCCTTACCGGTGAAGAACCCTCAGTCAAGCAGGCCGAGATCCTAGCGCGCCTCTAAAGCGAGAGAGAGGAAAGCCACACCATGCGCACTCAGTGGAGTTGGCCCCGCGCAGTGGACAGTTATGGACTAGAGATTCAAGCTGCGGGGGCGTACCTCCTTTCGTAGTTGAAGGGAGACATTTGGCCGAGGGCGGAATGCCGTCGAGCTAGGATCAAAGGGTGTGTAAAAAGAGAGGCGACGTACCTTTGCGCTGAGATTTAAACCAGCGAGCCCGGGTGACAGCCCGGGGAAAGGAACGTCGCCTCATGAGAGAGGATATCGCGGGACCCCGTGGTACCAAAAGACGAGTCATTCAATAGGCTTCGACATGGGGTAGTCAAGGCTTGACCCCCGCTGTGGCAGCATTTGTTGTCCCGCCAGCAGAAGGACTTAGGCCAGATATGTCAGCGGACGGGAGCTCCCCCGCGCTCCCCCCTTGTTGCACTGTTCGGCTTCAGCTTTTGGCAGGCTCCTTGTTGGGTATCTCTCCCTCTTTCCTGTGGCTAGGCCGTATGCAACCGTATGTGCCCCGCCGCACCAGGCGGCTGAGGCGCGAGCTGGAGCCAGATGCGCCACGGCCGTGGGCAGTGGCTGGCCTTGGCCTTCCGTCGCTGCCCCCAAAAACTACTCCCCTGCAAGCAGCCGCTCGATATACCCTCCACTCTCGTCCGGGAAGAGAATGTGCCTGGTCGCGAAGTCCTCTCGTGTCCATGACCCTTCACCGTACTTTGGCCGGAGGTCATGGTAGTCCGTGGCCGACACGATGAACGAATCGAGACTCACCTTGCCATGGAGTCCACTCCGGCGAGCGATTCCATCCGCCAGTTTCGGCAGCCGCTCGTGGAGCCTGGCCTTCTCGTCCTCCTCGTAGGCCTTCGCGTGCAGCATTCCGTGCGGCTCGACGAAAACTACGCGCTGCCGGTCGCCGGAGATCATCCACAGGATGAAATCCGGATAGAAACCGGTTCCTTCCAGAGAGAAGCCCACACCTCGGCCGCGCCCGTGGTTGCGTAGCAGGAAGAGCTCCGAGTCGGCATGGAGAACGCTTGCGCGATCCTTCCAGAAGGTGCGCAGGTTGCACACGAAACGTGTTTCGCTCTCGTTGAGTGGCGGGGGCGAGATGGTCACCGCCGGGTTCGAGCTCTTGATGAGCAGCGGCTGATACAGGTGGCGGTCGAAATGAATGCGAGCCAGCGCACCGAGCTCCTGCTCGTAGAGCTTTCCCTGCTGCGCGATGAGCTCCACGATCTGGTCGCGCAACCCTGCTTCCGGGCGCGGGACACTCACTATGTAATGGGACTCCTGTCGGACGTCCCCTGTCCCCGCCGCAGCAGGGTCGACGTTGAGCAGCAGGTTCGGGTCGGAATCGTCCACCTTGCGGTAATCCATGCGCTCGCCCTCCCAACTCTGGCGCTCGCTTTGCCAGCACTTATCCGCACAGCGCCGGAGCACGGTATGGACGATCGCCTGAAGATCTTCGCGGTCGTGCCAGTTCCGGGGCGTGAACACATGCTCGTCGGTCGAGACAGTCACAGCCGCGTCTTCGACGAGCGATCTCAGCGTGTCCGCCCGGGGGACAGCCAGGGGCCGCATGCCTTTGACGTGGCGATGTTCCATCAGATCAAGGTATGCCTCCTCCCAGTCCACCAGGCCCAGCGGCAGCTCCCCGGCCGGCCGCTCGTACCCGGCAGAGCCCTCGGTCGTCTGCTGTCCGCTAGCCCCGCTTTCCCAAGAGGACACTCGCGTAGCGCGGTCGATTCGTACTTGCACCACGGCGCTTGCTTCGAGCGCGAAGTTGGCGTCCGCCTCGAAGTTGCTTCCGTCGGGAAGAGCAGGGACCACCAGCCCTCTCCCCAGGAAGTCTTCGTTGGCCCGCATCGGAACCCGCAAGGTCACTGGATCCTGCGCTTCCAGCCCCTCCCGCTCGAGGTACTCGCGAAACTTCTTCATGTAGTCGGCGCGAACGGCGAAGATGTTGAGGGTTTCCAGGAGGCCGACATTGTTCGGATGCGGGCCCTCCAGGTGCGTGCTGCGCTTGAGCGACATCCCACTGCCCTTGAGCCGCACGCCGCGCCCGAAGAGCTGGATGATCTCCGAGCCCTCCGCCCTCCCCACGTTCATCAGGCCCATGTTCGAGACGCGCCACGAATTCCAGCCCTCCACGAACTTCTTGGCGCCGATTAGCACGTTGACCGTGGCGCCGGTCTCGTTGACCCGGTCGAACATCGAGCCACCCACAGCATCCCCTTCCAGGATGATCCCCTCGTCTCCGCTCTGCACGAGTTTCTTGAACCTCGCGGTGTCCCCGATGTAGGTGAGGCCAAAGTAGTGGTCCGATCCGACGGCCTTCAGGCCCAACTCGCCGGGCGCTCCCCGGATGTCGCACAGGCGAAGGCCGCCGGGACCGTCGGCGTGGCAAACGGTGCGCAGCATGTCCGCATAGATCTGCTCGGGGGATTGCCCCGACTTCGCCAGGTCGTCGAAGCGCCCCGCGAACAGATCCAGGTTCCAAGCCGCGTACAGTCCGGAATTGCCCCGCAGCAGCTTTCCGATTGCGTCCACTGCCCAGCCCGGCTCGCTCAACACTCGGTGGAGAAAGAGCTGCACGGTGAGCACGTCACTCGTGTCACGCCCGCGTCGCTTGTAGACCGCGTTGACGCTTCCCCCCACGAACACCCACAGCGGCTGCTCCAGATTGTAGGCGCGCAGGTCGGAGGCGTTGTCGCAGTAGGCGCGGAGCTGTTCGTAGAACGACAGCAGGTTGCCGAGGAGGAGCAGGTCCGTAAGCTCTGGGGGCGGATCGTCTCCCGACACGTTGAGGACGCGAAAGTCCTTGCCGAATCCGTCCCGGTGGAAGTAGCGGTAGGAGTAGTCGAAGACGATGGACTTGCCGTAGTCGAGTGTGAGCTTGTTGTCCCGGGCCGCCGCCAGAGCCTGCCCGAACGTGGCGCTGTATTCGAAGGTGAAGCCGTGCGCGGCCACTGCGTCTCGCACCGCACGCCAGGCTTCCCCGCTCGCCCCCCGGTGGCCTTCGTCCACGAATACGAGATTGCGGTCGCCGAGCGCGTCCACTTCGATGCTGACCCCCGTCCCCTTCCCCTTGCGCTTCTCGACCAGCTTGGTGATCTCGGTCACGCGCACGGTCCGGGGGTGGCCCGCAACCAGTCCGGCCTCGCCGAAACGGGCCGACGGGATGCCGGACGCTGACATCTCCTGCATGTGCTGGGCGCTCAACCCCTCGTTGGGCGTGATCAGGATGATGTTGTCCAGGCGCTCGCTTCCGCTGTAGTGCAGGAACTGCAGGTAGTTGAGGTGCATGATCAGCGTCTTGCCGCTGCCGGTCGCCATCCAGAACGCGAGCTTGTTCAGATCGTCCGGGGTGATTCCGCGGATCGGGTAGGAGCTGTGCAGGGAATGGACCCGTTGTCGCACGTACCTGTCGATCTCGTGCGCAAGCGCCTCGGAGGCCGTGGCGCGCCGATCCAGGAAGAGTTCCGCGTAGAGTGCGGCGAGCTGCTGGAAGTACCGCAAGGTGATCGGCTCGCGCCTCCCCGCGTTAATGGCCGCTAGGTGGCGGCGCACGTTGTCGTCGTAGCGGGCTAGGTCACCCGGGGGCACCGCACACTGGTCCCGGCTCCCGAGCATGCGCGCCACATGGCTGCGGCCGTCCGAGTCGTACCCTTCGCGCCCCTCCCGCAGCGCATCGAAGAGCTGCTGGTTGGATTCGAACCCGAACTGCCGGTTCGCCCAACCGAGCAGCATGAGTTGCGATTCGAGTTGATACAGAGTCCTCGGTGAAGCCATCGGGGAGCGTCTTGCTCGTTTCCCTCGGGCCATCAGCCGCCTGCCGACGCGAACATCCGCTGCTTGAAGAGAGCGTCAAGCGTGCGAGCGTCCTTGACCATGGAGTCGCCGTTCATCCAGATCTCGTCCGCGCCCGACGTCATGTCGTTGGCCGCCACAAAGTCCCGGTCCCGTTCGCGGTCCTCAAGCGCCCACCCCTCGGTGTTCCTCCAGATAACGACCGCGTTGCGCCCGTCCCGAGTACGCCCCGTGTAGACCAGATACCGGCGGCCATCGTCGTCGTAGACGCGGCGTGTTTTCACGGCGAGGCCGAGCAGGTAGCCGAAGGTCTCCGGCAGGTCGACCTCCACCTCTGCCTCCCCGCCGCGGTTGAGCCGCAACTTGTAGTCGAAGGGACGGTCCAGCGCCGCGACGTTCAGTAGAGTCGCGCTTCCCTTCGTCTCCCACCGGAGCATGTAACGCAGCATGTAGTCTTCGAGGCCGAACAGGCTCTCGTCCTCCTGCTCGAACTCGATGTTGCCCAGCGCGTCCTCGTAGCTCTCCATGCGGAAGTACTTGATGATGCGCGGGCCACGTTCTGCCTCCTCCCTGGTCGCCTCCCGCTTGGCGATGCCGTTCTTCCACTCCGGCGAGAACGCCACCTTCTTGAGGCGAGGCAGAAGCACCGTGTCGAAATGGTCACCCATCTCGACCAAAATGAACTTGCGGCGGCCACCGTCCTCCCGGTTGAGGTTGATAACCGCGTGGCCGGTGGTGCCGGAGCCGGCGAAGTAGTCGAGGACGGTCCTCGACCAACCCGATGGCCTTGGGGTAGTCAAAGGACTTGCGTCCGAAGAGGTCTTTGGTAGTCCTCGCGCCGCGGTTGGCCGAAGCGTATCGAGCGTCTCCCCACCACGTCTTAGGAATCGCGGCCATGTCCATTCGGATCATGAAATCGATGTTTATCGAACCACCATCCCGTCGGACGCGGTACTGTTCCGGATTCCCCCTGATCCTCTCTGGACCGTGGTGCCAATTCTTTTCGATTGCATCGTCACCGTCACTTCTGATGGGCAAGACTTCGACTTCGTCGTCCCTGAGATCCTCAAGCACGTCGTAGCGGCGCTCATCGGCTATCCATCGGAGTTCGGGAACGCGGACTTGATCATCCTTGCTAACATAGATCGGGAAGAAGAGCTTAGGCCGGTCTTCTCTCCGGTCGTTCGATCCGTGTCGTATCAGATTGTTCCAGTCGTAGCGCCCGATTTCGTCTTCGAATCGGTAGCGTGCGAGCTCAGGGCCGGTTTTCCGGAGTGAGCCCGGCACAGCGCCCTCGTTCCCGAAGAACAACGCGAATTCGTGGCTCGGTGATAGCTGCCCGCGCGACTTCCGTCCGGCCGGGTTGGATCGGACGACGACGGTGCCGATCTCCCTCGGAAGCAGATCCTGCATGACGATCCGCAGCCGCGACACCTCTTCGTCGTCAATGGCGCAACTCAGGATACCCGACGGTTCCAGCAGCTTCCGGGACAAGGAGAGCCGGTCCGCCATCAGAGACAGCCAGGAGGAGTCCTTGTAGTCATTCTTATAGAGAATGGCCGACGCGGCGGTGTTGTACGGCGGATCGATATACACGCACGACAACCCTTGGCGATACCGCTCCTCAAGCAGGTTCAGGGCCTGCCAGTTCTCGCTCCTGATCGCCAGGCCGTCCGTCTTCTCATCAATGTCGTCGAGCGCGGCGAGCAGCTCAGCGACGAAGCTCGATTCAAAGTGCCCGGTGTCGAGAAGGATCCCAGGGCTGCGCTTCAGGAAGTCGCTCCGGGCGGCCGGATCATCGCCGCTGACGAACAGGGTGTCGTCGTCACTGACGCATCCCAAGGCGCGCCACTCTTCCCACTGTGCGTCGCACTCCAACACGCGGGCAATAAGCTCCTCAGGAAGCAGTCCTACCGCCACACAGTAGTTAGCGTCCACGACGAACTTCCGCTTCTCCCAGAGCATCTTCTGGAAGCCCTCGATCTGCGCGAGGAACTCGATGACATTCCGGCCGACCTCGCGGATGACGCGCATCTTGTCGAGCCACGCATCGGCCCGCGCCTCGCCACCCGCCGCGAGCGAGCTGAGGCTCAGGACCTCCGACCGGAGGTAGTATTCGAGTTCGCGGGCAAGGAATCCCTCGAGATCGCGGTGAATGAAGAAGTCCGAGGTTCTCCTGCGGGCAAATCGGCGGGCGTGATACGTGAATTGAGTTGGAGCATCGTCGTCGCCACCGTCACCTTCCCGTGGATCAAGCAGTGCCTTGGCCGCCTCCGGCACAGCGGCTAGCACCTCCGGAACGGACGCTTCCGCGCGCTCGATTATAGCTTCCTGCTGGTTGTTCCTGCCGAGCTCCTTCGCCTCGGCGGGCGTGAGCAGACGATAGTCGAAAGGCAGATCCAGGGTGCGGCGCTCTTCGTCCCAGGTTGCTTCTGACGGCATCGGAAAGAAGAAGCGTCTCTGTCCCTTCACGTCGTTCTGTTCGACGTTTGCTGAGCGCAGGGAGAACCGGATCGAGACCCCGGAGCGAGTCCGGTACCTGTAATCTCTGAAGTACTCCGCCGCCTTCACGTAGTACTGGTCGCGATTCGCCCAGTGGAAGTGGACTTCCTCGCCGTTGTAGGGGACGACGTAGGGGTGCTCCCAGGAGTAACGCCGCTTCGGAACGAAGTCGCCATCCTGGTAGTACCGACTGAAAAAGGAATAGAGGTGGTTATAGATATCACGCCGCACATCCCCGGCCAATTCCGAGTGCCGGGCCCGCTCGCGCCAAAGGGTGTACTTCTTCCCCAGCGGAGTCTCTTGGTACTTGAGGAGTTCCCCGCCCGGAGCGATCACGTCTGCCCCGAAGGCCTCGATTACCTGTTCCCGTGCTTCCTCGAAGCCACGTGCGCGCTCCGTATCCGTGTGGAGGGATCCTCGCGCCACGGCTTCCTCTATGACGCCCGGTAACTCCCGACGGATGTACCGGTCGACGACCTCTCGCTTGCGGTTCATGATCCGATAGATGCCGAAATCCAGGTCCGCGCAGTCGAACTGGAACAGCTCGCGCAGGAGATCCTGGAATCTGGCCTGCTCGGGTGATGGCGGAGACGGTTTCCTCTGCAGCCTTCCTGATGTGAAAGGATTTCCCACGGGTTTACCGCCGTGCGTATGGGGGACGGGGAACAGTTCTCATGTTACTTCCTCCTATCGTGGAGACGCGCGCGAAATCCGGCTGCTCTACTTCTCTCTGTGACGCGTGGCCGACTTGCCGACCCCACTCCTTCAGACGCTTCGCCTGACTCGTCTTCATCCCCCCGTACTCCCTCCGCCACCGGTAGTACGTCTGCTCGCTCACCCCTAGATCCCGGATCACCTCTTTCATCGACTTCCCGTTGGCGAGCCCCACTTCCACCCGCCGTAGCCCGTTGATGATCTGCGCTGCCGTGTAGTTCTTCCGTGCTGCCATCTCGACCTCCTCCCGGTCTCGACCCGCCCAGTTTCTAACACTGGACCTGGTCTCGTTTCAGGGGGCTAGGTCATTCTCGCATGGTAAGGTATTCAAAATCGATGAGGGTACGAACACGGTCATGGGGCCTGTGGTTAGTGACGCGGCGGCATGGCATCAGCGTGCCGAGTGGGTTGGCGTCCACGCAACGCCGAGCACTAGTATCTTATTGCGAAAGATAGAAGAGGCTCAATCCGAATCAATGCGTTTTCTCTTCGTCAACCACAATATTCCGTTCAAGAAGGGAAGCTGTCCCAACCGTAGTTGAAGGTTCCTGATAGGGGGGAAAGAAAAGTGGTGGCTCCGGGGGTCCCGGGCCGATAGGCTCGGGTAGGCAAAAACCCAAACACGGAGCCACCACGATGAAGAGAACGTACGAGGTAAGGGATCGGGCGGACAAGTGCGCGATCAGGGAGTTCCTGAAGCGGGAGGGGCAGTTTCTGCTTCCGATGCTTGAGCTCGTGGAGCAGACGGAGGTCGCGATCGACGAAGTCATCCAGGTGATGGGACGAGCGACGAATCGAAGCGGTTCTGGAGATGAGCGCCGAGACCGGGCGCCGTGGCGGATCGGATGCTCGAGGTCCTGATGGCGGGGGTGAGCACGCGGAAGTACGGCCGTGTGATCGGTGAGATGGCCGACACGGTCGGGGTGAGCAAGTCGGCGGTGAGCCGTGAGACGGTCGAGGCCTCGGAGCGCGTGCTGAAGGAGCTGATGGAGCGCCGGCTGGATGCGTGGGACCTCCTGGTGATCTACCTGGACGGGATCCAGATGGGCTCGCACCACGTGCTTGCTGCGGTAGGCGTGGACTCAGACGGAAAGAAGCACGTGCTGGGCGTGAGGGAAGGAGCGAGTGAGAACGCCGAGGTGACCAGCGCGCTCCTAGAGGATCTGGTCGAGCGCGGCCTGGACCCGGGCAGGCGGCGGCTGTTCGTGATCGATGGCTCGAAAGCGCTCAGGAAGGCGATCGAGAAGGTGTTCGGCCAACGTCACCCCATCCAGCGCTGCCGCAACCACAAGCTCCGCAACGTGCTGGGTCATCTGCCGAAGGATCAGCATCCTCAGGTGAAGGCGGTGTTCCGGGCGGCGATGAAGCTGGACGCGAAGCAGGGCGAGCAGAAGCTCGAGCAGCTCGCCCGATGGCTCGAGCGCGACCACCCCTCGGCCTCGGCCAGCCTACGCGAAGGCCTCAGCGAGAGATGTTCACGATCAACCGGCTCGGCCTCCCGCCGCGGCTGAGGAAGTGCCTGGGCTCGACCAACCTGATCGACAGCACCCACTCGGGCGTAAGACAGAAGACCCGCAGGGTGACCAACTGGAAGAACGGAGCGATGGCCTTGCGCTGGGCTGCGGCCTCGTTCGTGGAGACCGAGAAGAGCTACCGGAGGATCATCGGCTACGACCAGCTCTGGATGCTCAGGGCCCACCTCGACGACCATGAACCGGTTGCCGAAATGAGAAAGGCAGGCTAACAAGGAGACTCTCCGGAGCCACCACCTTCAACTGTCAGCGGGACACCATCCCAAGAAGATTTAACTGACAAGCGATCGCTGCTTCCGACGTTGGCCTTCGAGCTGCGAACCCCTCGCCTTGCAGCCTCGGGTCCGGGCTGGCATCGTGATGAGCGAAGACGCCGAATAGCCACTGAGAGGAAGATCATGTCCCCTATCGAAGGAGATCCCACCACCGTTGACGATGAGGGTAACACAGAGGCCGAGCCGCAGGGCGACGACGCCGTCGTCGAGGATATCGATGGGGAGGATGACTTAGTCGTCCAACTCCGGTATGACATCACCAGCTACGGAATTGACTTCGACGTACGTGGCGTGGTGCACCGCCTCGAAACTGACGGCATCACGATACCGGAGTTTCAGCGCAGCTTCGTTTGGACACTGAAGGACGCTTCGCGATTCATTGAGAGCCTGCTGCTGGGATTGCCTGTCCCAGGAGTCTTTCTCGCCAAGGACCCAGATACCGGAGACATGCTCGTCATCGATGGACAGCAACGGATGCGTTCGCTCCAGTTCTTCTACGATGGCTACTTCAACCCACGCGCCGACAGCCCTTCCCGCAGAGTCTTTCGTCTTCGCGGAGTGCAGGAGCGGTTCGAGGGCGTGACCTACGATCAGCTTGACGAGCGTGACCGACGGGAGCTCGACGACGCAGTGCTTCACGCGACCGTCGTAAAGCAAGAGTCACCGCCAGGTGACGACACCAGCATCTACCACGTTTACGAGCGACTCAACAGTGGCGGCCGGAAGCTCACCCCTCAAGAGATCCGCTCGGCAATCTATCACGGTGACCTTATTGATCTCCTCAAAGAGCTCAACGAGACAGAGCAGTGGCGAAACCTCTTTGGAGGAAATAGTAGGCGCCTCAAGGACCAAGAAATGATTCTCCGCTTCCTCGCGTTTCTCTACCCTGCTCAAGACTACGCTCGGCCGATGGCAGAATTCTTGAGCGGCTTCGCCAAGAGAAACCGGAATCCTGACGAGGCTCGACGCACCGAGTTCAAAAACAGTTTCACCGGCACAATCGCACTGCTCGACGAGGCGGTCGGTCCACGCGCATTCCGTCCTGAGCGTAACTTCAACGCGGCAGTCTTCGACTCTGTGACGGTCGGCCTTGCCCGGCGGCTCCTTTCAGGCACGCGACCGGAGCCGACTGCAGTTTCTGAGGCATTCCAGTCGTTCATTGAAGACCCCAACTACTTGGATGCGGCCCTCCGCTCGACGGCCGACGAGGCACTTGTCGAGCGTCGTCTCACGCGCGCCACGGAAGCCTTTGGAGCGACCTAGTGAGGAGCCAAGACCTGTCGCGGCAGTTACAGGTATTAGAGGGGTTGATCGATAAGAGCGACGACCTCCACGATGATCTTGAGTTACTCGGCCACTGGGGACGGTATCTCTGTGTACGAGCCGCCGGATTTCTAGAGAACGCCTTGCGCGAGGTCCTGTCGAGCCATGCTAGGACTCGTGCACAGCCCCAGGTGGCTCGGTTCGCTCAGAAGATGCTCGAGCGGATAACTAATCCGAAGGCGGAGAGGTTCATTTCGACTCTCCAGTTCTTTGACCCCGAGTGGGGCCATGCGCTGGAGCAGTATCTGGACGAGGAGGACGGGCGTCGAAAGAACGCCATCGACTCGTTGATGGCTAATCGCCACCTCATCGCCCATGGCAAGAACACCGGTATTTCCGTGAAACGCGTCGAGGAGTACCTAGAACAGAGCGTTCAGGTTGTTCGGTACATCGAGGACCTATGCGCCTGAACTGGAGTGTAAATCGGCTGCACTCCGGGTACGCCCATCCACGAGCGAGTAGGCCCTAGAGGCTCCGGACTCTTCCCCCAAAGTGCCTCGTGCTCCCGGACCCTCTCTGCCATGGCTCCAAGTACCTGCCCTTACTTCACTTACTGCAGTGCCCCGCCAGGGACTCGAACCCCGAACCTACTGATTAAGAGTTCTTCGTCATTTTCGACACCCACGGTAATACAGGACGTAACCCAATCTGTTAACCATCAGCTGGCACCATTGTGTCAACCATCAGGTGCGCTGTTCAGAGTCAAGCCCTTTTTTCACTAAGCTTTTTTCACCGGTGCATGCAACCTTGGTCTGAAGGCTAGGACTCTGCGTTAATGCTCCGCTGCTGCGCAGCGTTCGGAGGGGCATATGATGGATGATCGTCTTCATTCTATGGGTTCTCCTTTCAATCCGTAATTGGACTTTGGTCCTATTGCGCTCCGCTCAACGGCGAGAATCCACTGGTTCCGACAACCTAGGGGCCGACATCGCCCGCTGTGCCCCACTTCTAGCAAGACTGTCCTACGGAGAGGACGTTCCTCCGTTTCCGGCGGCAGCCGCCGTTTCCGGAATTCGTGGTTATGCCCCCCAGCGGTGGGTGAGAATCCCTTTCGTTGGGCGGCTCTTGGGGGGATTCGGACCCCGGGGAAAGTCATCCTCTTTTCCTGGCACCGGTTTTGCCCCTCTGAATTCCAGGCGCGGCGGAGAGTTCCGCAAGGAATCGACAAACAGGTGACAGAGGAGGTAGAGATGCGTTTTGCGTTGATGGCCGGCTTTGTCATGATTCTCGCACCCGTGGCAGCCGTAGAAGCCCAAACGTCCCGCGCGCCTCGTGGATTCTTGGATGTTGCGTTTGTCGGGGCACAGCCCACGGGAGACTTCGGGCTGATTGTCGATGAGGGGTGGGGCGTGGAGCTGGGCGGACGTTATGAGTTGGATTCGACCGGACTGCTCAGCGTTCGGGCCAGCCTGGGCTTCATCAACTACGGGAGTGAGGCGCTCCGGTTTTGCAGCGTCTACAGCTGTCGGGTAGGCATGGATCTCGACACTCGGAACGACATCTTTTTCTTCGGTGTCGGCCCCGAGCTGGCTAAACAAATGGGCCCCGTACGACCCTATGCCAGGGGCTCCCTGCGCCCGTTCTCGCGCCACTCGATCTGGAACAAGCCGGTCTTGGGATCGGGAAAGACCCTCACCCGGTTCCGGCCCCATTCGCCGGCGCCATAGCTGCGCCGGACTCGTTTCGTGCGTGCCATCATTCGATTCCTTTTTCGATGATGGACTGCACGATCTGCGCGTTTGAAACGTCGCGTCGGCGGGGCTTCAGATGAGGCGGCGCAGCTCACGCCTCACCGATTCCTAAGGACCTTCACTCCCAAGCCCAACAGACACGCCAACCCGGAAGCTCCATAGGTTCGCCTCGGTCCTACGTCCATGGAGTCCTGAGTGAGAGCCTTCTCCTCGATCAGGTCTTGGATCTGGGACCTGTCGAAGGCACCTTCTACAGCCTGAGTGAGTCGAGCGCGCACCTCGGGCCGCTCTCCGTAGCGGATGGCTTCGATGAGCAGTTCGCGCAGCGGGTTGCCCTCAAAGTGGACTTTGCCGAGGACGTCGAAAACCTGGCCGCCGAGGGCCTTGCGCGCCGCCTCGAGCTTCTCAAGAAGTTTGCGGTAGACGTCCCCTTCCCGCGTTTCCTCGGCAACGAGATTCCAGAGATGGCAGACCTCGGTTTGCCCGATGCGGTGGATGCGCCCGAAGCGCTGCTCAAGCCGGTTCGGGTTCCACGGCAGGTCGTAGTTCACCATGAGGTGGGCGCGCTGGAGGTTGATGCCCTCACCGGCGGCGTCGGTTGCGATGAGGACTTGGACGTCGGGGTCGTGCTTGAACGCCTCTTGGGTCCTCAACCGCTCCTCGCGCCCCATGCTACCGTGGATGACCACCACCGCTTCCTGGCGCCCGAGGATAGTCTGGGTCCGATTCTGGAGGTAGAAGAGGGTGTCCTTATGCTCCGTGAAAACGACCAGTTTTTGCTTGGCGGATGGGGTCGGCTTCGGGATCTCGTGCCCGCCGTATGTGAGCTCACTTTCGCCGACCCGTCCCGCGAGAGCTGCGGGCGTGAAAATCTCGGAGAGCAAGCTGGCGAGCTCCTTCCACTTGCGGTCCTCACCGGCGCGGCGGACTGTCTGGGCGAGGCCTTCGAGTCGCTTGAGTGTGGCGATCTCAGCCTTGAGCTCGTCGATGGTCTGTGCCGCAGTCGCTTGGTCGAAGATTTCGGCTTCGGCGGCTTCGATCTCACTCTCCGGAGCGTCCTCGAGGTCCTCCACGTCTTCTACGTCGAGCAGTGGGAAGTTCGCCGTGATCGCGTTCGAAACGGCGCTGCGATGGAGGAGTTTGAGCTCACGGAGACGGCTCTCGAGGCGTTCCTTGCGGCGCCGGAGCGAATGGTAGATGGCCTCCGAGGAGGAGGCGAGCCTGCGCTGCAGGATCATGAGCGCGAAGCCGACGGTCCCGGCGCGCTTGTCATTCTGAAGCGCTTCGGCTCGGTTGAACTCCTCGCGGACGTAGTCCGTGACTTCCTTGTAGAGGCGGGCCTCCGGCTCGGAGAGCTTATAGGGAACGATGTGCGCGATGCGCTCAGGGAAGAGCGGTGTGCCGTCGAACTTGAGCAGCTTTTCCTTAACCATGCGCCGCATCAGGTCGGCGACGTCGGCCTGGTGCACGCCGTCGCGGAACCGGCCCTCGAAGCGATCACCGTCGAGGAGGGCCATGAAGAGCTGAAAATCCTCCTCCTTCCCGTTGTGCGGCGTGGCTGTCATCAGGAGGAAGTGGCGCGTCAGCGTCGAGAGGAGCTGACCCAGCCGGTATCGCTTCGTGTACTTGACCTGTCCCAGCCACAGCCCTCAGCCTTGAGCTTCTCCTGCACGTCCTCGTTGCGAGAGAGCTTGTCGAGGCGGGCTATCACGAGGTTGTTCTCGAGGAACCAGTTGCCGGTTCGCGCGGCCTCGAGCTTGTCGTTCGTGAGGATGTCGAAGGGGAGTTGGAACCGCCGGTAAAGCTCGTCCTGCCACTGCTCAGCGAGACTTCCAGGGCAGACGATCAAGCATCGGTGTAGGTCCCCCCGAGCGATCAGCTCCTTGATGAAGAGCCCTGCCATGATGGTTTTGCCAGCTCCGGGGTCGTCGGCGAGCAAGAACCGGAGAGGCTGGCGGGGCAGCATGGCCTCGTAGACCGCAGTGATCTGGTGCGGGAGTGGGTCCACGAGCGACGTGTGAACCGCCAAAACCGGGTCGAAGAGGTGCGCCAGACGGATGCGGTGCGCCTCGGAGACGAGCCGGAAGAGCTCGCCGTCGCCGTCGAAGCTCCACGGTCGTCCGGCCTCGAGGAGCTCAAGGCGAGGCTCGTCATGACGGTAGAGGAGCACATTGGCGACTTTGCCCGCCGGGTCCTTGTAGGTGAGTTCGAGCGCCTCTGAACCGAACCACTGGACGTTGACGACCGTGACCGCGCAGTCCGGAAGGATTCCGCGAAGCTCAGCGTTAGGCTGGAGGTGATCGAGGGTCGTCATTGTGCGAGGGGCTAGGATTGTGTGGTGGTGAGGTGCTTACCCGCGTGATGGACGACGATCCGAGCGTCTGCCGCATCCCACTCGAAATGGATCCGGAAGCACCGGGTGGGATCGCGAGTAGACCCGATCTTGATGTGTTTATTGAAGTCGGCCGACCGCCCTTTGTATTTGGCATCGTACCCAACATAGCGGCCCATAGTCGATTCACTCATGCTCGGCGAGTATTCCATACCCGCGTCTAGGAGCGCCTGATCGACCTCCTCCCGCCCGGACTCTCCCATGCACATCGAGAAGAACTGGGCATGCAGAAGCTCAAACGCCCTATATGCGTTCGCGGCATCGCGATATGGCGACTCCTTGATTGAGCGACCGGCGCGATTAGTAAGCACAATTCGGTCCGACATTTCCTCTTCAACGGTCGCCGCTACCTCCGCAAGGTTGCCGAAATATCGCGGCTCTGGTTCGAAGGCAACCTCCGCCGGGCCTGCCTTCTGGGAAAGCTGATACCGAAGTCGTCGAACATCCGAATGAAGCTGCTGGATCTGTGCCTCTCGGTCCAATACAGTATCCTCAAGAGCCCCAGTCTTCTTATGCTCCTCCTGAAGCTCCTCCTCATATAGGGCGAGAACCTCTTGCGACTCTTCATCCGGCTTTCTGGCAGCCTTCAGAAGCGCGAGGCGGCGTTCCAGACGGGCCTGTCGCACCGTCTCGGGTGAGATATGCCGCCACGACATCGGAAGGTTAGTGGCGTGAGCGACCAGCCCAAGAAGATGCTGAATGGGATCACCCTCCTCCGCTAACCGCGCGATCGCGTCTGGGCGTAGGAGCCGAGTGGGGATGAACTGATTGTGTGGCGGGAAAATGAGATTGATGGCACCGCCCCACGCGGATCGTGCCTGTCCCAGAGCCTGCGTGAATCGGAAGTTCGCGAACTTATTCGCGATGAGGAAAACCTCGGCGAGACCGACGAGTTGGGACGCAAGCCGATGCGTATCAACGAGGGGGCGCTCAGAAAATTTGTCCAAACTCACGAGGACGATCGGGTGTCGACGCGCGGGACTTTCGACAAGGCGCACCAGCTCCTCCATATCCCTATCCTCTAGATTCCTTGAGGTACCGGTCCGTCCGTCACCCACTACCGTACAGTTTCTGAGAACCTGATCGACAACGCCCGGCCGCGTTGCCACCACCGCTTCAGACCCCACTCGCGCGCTAATGTCGTTTGTCTGGAGGAGGACGGTTACTTCAGCCGACCCCTCCGGAGCCTCCTGTCGAACGCCGACCTCCGTCACCCACTGACGGCCGGCGACCTCACCGTCGGGATGAGAAAAACGAATTGAGTTGATTCGAGGGTGGTCGTCCGAATGGGCCGAAGTGGACCAGGCTTCGACTCGCTTGCCCTCGGAGAAGGAGCGGGACAAATCGTCGGAGAAGACGAACTCCTCGGCGTGGACCCGGCACTTGTAGCTCAGCCATAGCTGCATGCTCCTCAGCGCGGCCTCCCTGGAATCGAGCGACTTGCCGAGAACCGTCAACGCATTGCTGTAGACTAGCACGTGACGGTCATGATTATCATTGGGTCCGGCACGAAGTCTTCTCAGTTCGGAGTTGTACTTAACGTCTCGCGATCTTGTTTCGCGTCTAAGATGGACTCCAAGCGAGCCGAGCGCGAGCCTCCAAGCTACCGGTCAGCCTCAAACAGGGTTTGGCCGTGCTGACCCCCGATCTCAGCACGTCGGGTATACTTCAACCTTCCGCGGGTGGGGTTTACCCGGGGTCGTGTCGGGAAATTTTTCAAAATATTTTTGGGCGCTTCGATCTGAAAAGTCGAGGCGGGTGGGCTCTCGGGTCCACTGAAGAACCGCCCGTGAACCTACCCCCCCCTGGGGGGTTGGCCCCTTCGTAACGCTAGGGTCTTCTCGTCCACCCGCCTCAGCCCTGCGAAAGATCCTCCGGTGGCGGCCCCGGCGCCAACGCGCCACGCACGAGCTCGCCGGGCGTGATGCCAGCGTCGCTTGCGCCGGACGCGAGGACAGCCTCGATGTGCTCGCCGTTCGCGATACGCTGGATGAGATGATTCGGCAGAAGATTCAGATCGAGCTTTGCTAGGAGACCGCGGACCTCCATACGCTCCCGGTACACCTCCGGCCTAAGCCCCTTCAACAGGAAGATCAGCAGCGTATCGGAGTACTTCCGGATGTATCCACCAGGCACGCCTTTGTACCAGCCTGTCGGCTCCTCGACCCCCTCTACGGCTCGTCTCGTGGCCTCCGCCTCGAGGATGTCAGCCGCGTCCTCCTTCGCCAGCTCGAAGGCTTCCTCGTAGGCCGCGTCCGCTAGCCACCGGTAATGAGTGCTTCGTCCAACCTCAGCCGCCTCGCACGCTAGGCGCACGTTTCCAGTTGCCCGGAAAGCTGCGAGGAAGGCTTTCTTCTTCAGGCCGTGTGCGGTGATGTTCTCGCTCATGGGCTCATTCCGCATGTGGCGCAGGTGCCTACGTAGCAACCGTCTCGCCGCGTAGTTGCAGGGTCAATAGCAGAACTGTGCCAAAGACTGTCGGCTTGAAGGGGCGCGACGGTCACTCTAGCCACTCTGATGGGCCACGAGAGACCGGAGTCGATCTCCGAGCACTTCGCCGTGCTTCTCCACCCGGTATTCCACCACGTCCATCACCCGGTCGAGAAGGCGATGGCCCCGGTCCCGGTTCGAGATGCCCGCCAGTCATTCCCGCCATTTGATGCCGTTTCCCCGCCCTTTAAGCACGGCAGCATCAGGTAGGGTAGGACGGCAAGTGCGGCAGATCGTGCAGTCCTGGTTCAACTTAGATGATTCCTTGCCGTGATTTAGACCATCAGTAATCCGCTGGATCAGCGGAGTACGGATGGCGTGATTCACGGCAAGGAATCGTATAAGTTCAACGGGGACTGCACGATCTGCCGTTCTTGCCGTTAGACCATATCTGGTTCCACCGTACCGAAACAGCCGGAAAACGGCCTCAAATGGAAGGAATCTGGGTCTGCTTCTACGTGGTCCGGAGTCTCTGTCCCCCAGCTTACGGTCACGATGCCGGCCGCCGTTGAAGAGGCTCACGAAGCTACTCGTCCGGTCATGAGCGAAACACCAGAGGCGGGTTTGCTCGGCGCGTGACCCGGCGGCGAGTCTTGGAGATGGTCCAGACCGCGCCAAGGCGCCGGCCGGCCGCGAGATCAAGGCGGTCGACATCCCTCCCGAGGCGCCGGCAACGTTCGTCTCAACCCTGCACCTCTCCGGCACAGGCGGGTCGACCACGCAAGCCCCTAGCTCAAGCCTTCGTAGTCGGCGACGGCCCCACCGTGAAGTTGTCTGCGCTAGAAGAAGAGACTAGCGTAGAACATCAGCCAAGGAGGAAGCCATGACCAAAGAGAATACGGGGCCGGAGTCTCGCGGCCCCGTGACCGGCGGACCTGACAAGGGCCGCTCCGATACGGATCACAGCACATCTCGTCATGCGACGCGCCCTGTTTCGAAGCAGTCTGAGGCTATCATCAAAGAGGTCTCGGTCCGCAGACGGACGGCCATGAAGGTCCTAGCCAATCGCTGAAGGCCACTACCAACTCACCTGGGCCGACGCAATCCGCGCTCACGACGAAGCGCTGCTAGATGGCGGCGCCCCGGGAATCCTCAACCGTTCGGCCATCGAATCTGCGATCGCCCGTCCCTATCACGGATACCATCCGCGCATCGACCAGAAAGCGGCGGCTTTGGTCCACGGCATCGTTTCCAATCACGGGTTCGTGGACGGCAACAAGCGCACGGCTGTTTACTTGGTGGAATTGCTGGCGGTCAGAAGCGGGTATCGATTGGCGGAGGAGGATCTCGTCCTGGCAGACGTCGTGACCGCTGTGGCCCGGGGAGATTTGGATTACGAAGAACTTGCGACGTGGTTCAAAGGACGATTGGAGCCGGTCGCCGGCACCGAACCGCATGCCTCCGCTCGGCAAACCGAGTCGACAGATGACCAATAGAGGAGCCGCTAGTCGAACGCCCGAGGATCCCTTGCACGAGATCAGGCAATCGGTTGTCGCAATCGGCACGCTGCCGGATTCGCCATCCCGCCCGAGCGGTCAGCTCTACCATGATGGGCGGCTCGTAGACTTCGATGTCAGAGGGACGGGCTTCATCTATACGCACACGCCGATCGAGTTCGCGGAGGGCAAGTCCGATCCGGATCCAAAGACGGGAGCAGTCTACTACTGGGCGACGATGTGGATCGTGACCTGCAAGCATTGCGTACACGACACCCCAGTAGTCGCGGTCCGGATGGACACGAACGCTGGCACGCGAGTCTATACGATCCGCGCATCCAAGTGGACAATTCACCCGGAGGCGGACGTGGCCGTCACTCCCTTCGGGCTGGACAGCGATGTCGAACCCGTTCCCAACGAGGCTGCGGCAGATGCGTTTGGAGCGTTGGTGATTTCCAGCGTTGACCGGGAAGTCACCGCGACCAGGGGACAAATCAAGAGAATGGGCTTCTGGGAGTCCACGCCTGTGTCGATGATCGGGTTTCCCGTCGGCATGATTGAAGGCGGCAACAAGAATTACCCGGTCGTTCGCGCCGGGACGATCGCTCAGCTGCAAGGCTACCTGGATAGCGACCCAGAACACCGGCAGTTTCTCGTTGACGGATCGGTCTTCGCGGGCAACAGCGGAGGACCCATAGTGGTTCGGAAGGGCACGATGAATAGCGAAAATCGCGCGTTGTCGCATACCGTCTTGATCGGCATGGTGTCCAAGGCTATTCAAGTGGAAACCGTGCGTCACGATGAATCTTTCAGCGGTGTCATGGAGAACGCTGATCTCGTGAATGCCGTGACCGTGGACTCGATCAACGACACGATTAGCAGCTACTACGCTTCGAAGAGAATCTTGGACAAGAGCGTCTTGACTCGACCCCGGCCTGGTTGAGGGCTAGGGCCCGGAGGCCAGACCGACAGCCCCATCCGCCGCTGTCGGCGGCGCGACGGCGGGGCGCCACGCCGACATCCAACCTCATGAGCCAGCCGCTCACTGCTCCGTTACCAAGGTTCCCTATGACATCAAGTCCGAACTGTACGAAACTGTAGTTCACGGCTGGTTCACCGACGGGCGTCCGGTTACGGGCCCCGGGCGGATCGACCCGAAGCGAAGGGAACGGGTCGTGTTCGCGGGTCCGAACTTTCACGCCCGGCGGACGAATTGGTCCCTGCGGGCCCTACTTGCTACACTCCGGATCCGGGCGGTTGTCGTACAGCGACGCCCGTCTCGCCTAAGCGCGGAAATGGCCGAGCTCGCACCCCGGAGCGGGCGCTCGGTTGAATCACCTATCGACCGATCGTCCGTGAGGTCCCTCGATATCGGAGCGGTGCGGCGAGGCTTGGAAGCTCGTGGGAGAAAGAGTGCCAGGGGTGGAGTTGAACCAGCGACCTCACGCTTATCATACAAGGCGGTACAGCGGATGTGAATCACGGCAAGGAATCTCCTAAGTTCAACCAGGACTGCACGATCTGCCGCACTTGCCGTCCTACCATACCTGATGCTGCCGTGCTTAAAGGGCGAGAAAACGGCATCAAATGGCGTATGTGGACGCCCCCCGGTGGGCAAGTCCGGCTTCAGAACCGAGTCCGTGGCAGCCTGGTCAGGTACTGTCGTATGTCCGGCCTCTTGATGCAGCCCTCGTTGGCCGCGGGCCCGTATGGTGTTCGTAAGATCGGATCCAAATCGGGAATGCGGGCTCGCAGGCCCTCCGCCATTTCCTGGTTTTTCCGATCCCGTCTTGCCGACCGTTTGCCCTTACCCGTTCTTGCGTCCTTGCTGCCCACATCTCCCGGCAGCTTCTTCGCCTTTCACCGCCCGGTCAGGCGGCATTGCGAACCCGATAGTCCTCCTTTCTCTTGGCCAGCGCCCAGACCCTCCGCCCCGTCCTGTTGGCGAGGGCCACCGCGACCAGCATCTTCGGCTTGCGTGCCACCATCCTGGCCAGCCACGGATCCGTGATCTCGCCGCGTCGAATCGCGTTTTGGACGACCGCCATGGCTCCCATGATCAAGAGCCGTCTGAGATCGCGCTGGCCCATCTTCGATATCCTGCCCAGCCTCGGCTTGCCGCCGGTGGTGTGCTGTCGCGGCACAAGGCCGAGCCACGCCGAGAAGTCGCGCCCGCGCCGGAAGCTCTCCATCGGCGGTGCGAAGGCCTGCAGTGCCATCGCGGTGATCGGTCCGATTCCCGGGATCGTCATCAGCCGCGCCGTCTCTTCGCCCTCCCGCGCGCTCGCCCGGATCTCGCGGTCCAGTCCGTCGATCTTCTCATCGAGCTCGTCGATCCGCTCGAGCAATAGCCTGCCCAGCTCGACGACCGCCTCCGGCAGCCCACAGTCCCCGTCTTCGAGCACCCCGGCCAGTTGCCTGATCCGGGCCCTGCCCTGCGGGGCGACAACGCCGTACTCGGCCAGGTGACCCCGAAGCGCGTTGATCGTCTGCGTGCGCTGGCGCACCAGCAGGTCACGGGTGCGAAAGAGCATCCCCTGCGCCTGCTGCGCCTCGGTCTTGACCGCCACGAAGTGCATGGTCGGTCGCTGTGCAGCTTCGGTGATCGCCTCGGCGTCCGCCGCGTCGTTCTTCTGCCTCTTGACGAAGGGCTTCACGTAGATCGGTGGAACCAGCCTCACTGCGTGACCGAGCGCCGCGATCTCCCGGCCCCAGTAATGGGCGCTGGCACACGCCTCCATCGCCACCGAGCAGGGCGGCTGCGAGGCGAAAAAACTCAGCAGCTTCCCTCGGCTCAGCTTCCTGCGGTACGCCACCGACCCGTCCGTCTTCGCCCCGTGTACCTGAAAGCTGCGCTTTGCCAGATCAATCCCGATGATGCGAACCTCCTCCATTGGATGCCTCCTCCCTCAGATGGTCGACTAACGCTCAGTACCATCTTGGCACATCGCGATGCCGCCGGGTGGGGGCGTCCACTCCATCGGGTATGACTGGCGGGCATCTCGAACCGGGATCAGGGCCATCGCCTTCTCGACCGGGTGATGGCTCCGGGACATTTGCCGTTCAACCTGGCCATTCGCATTGGTCAATTGGCTCGTGGTCCTCTGGGTCGCCCCGAGGATTCGGAGCTGGTCGTACACCATTTGCTGGACCGCTTCACGGGAGCCGATTTGACGGAGACGCTCAGCCGCATCGAGGGCACCGAGCGCGAATCTTTATCCGAGGGGTCTGCGGCGATGGATCTTGCTCATCGGGCTTGACCTTCACCGGCGAAGGTCAAGCCTTGGGGACATCTGAGCGCCCCTAGGCGCGAGGTCGCCGAAGCTTCCCACCGGCCAGCGGCTCACCCTTCCAGCGTCCCACGAGAGCGCCCGCTCGATGAAGTCGGGCGTGCGCCCCGTGCGCTTCGCGAGCCCCTCCACAGTCGCACCGTTCCTCGCGAGACGCCGGAGCCCCAGGACACGGCAGAGGCCGAGCCCAAGCCACTCACCCTGAAGACGCTTTTTGACATCTACGGTGAAGAGGTAACCCCCACCAAGCGTGAGCGGTCCGGGAGGTACGACGGGGCCGCGATAAAGATGTTCCTCAAGTTCTTCGGCAAGGATCGAGATCCCGCCACGCTGTCCCAGAGGGACTGGGATCGATTCATCCGAGACCGGCGATCCGGCAGGGTGGGGCCGAGCGGTAAGCCGGTGTCCGATCGAACGATCGAACGGGACTTGAGGTTCCTGCTCGCGGTCCTCAACTGGGCCGCGAAGTCGAGGGACGAGCAGGGTCAGCTCCTCCTCGAGTCGATTCGGCCGCTACGGCTACCGACGCGTCACGGACATGCTCCGCATCGAGGGCTGGGGGGTGAACCACAAGCGGGTGGAGCGGATCTGGAGGCAGGAGGGGCTGAAGGTCCCGCAGCGGCAGCCGAAGCGAGGTCGGCTGTGGCTCAACGACGGATCGTGCATCCGGCTGAGGCCGCTGTATCGGGGCCACGTCTGGTCGTACGACTTCGTGGCCTCGAGGACGCACGACGGGCGTGCGCTGAAGCTGCTGACAGTGCTGGACGAGCACACGAGGGAGTGCCTGGCGATCGTGGTGGCTCGCAAGATCCGAGCCCACGACGTGCTCGAGGTGCTGGCCGATCTGTTCGTCCGACACGGGCCTCCCGAGTATCTGAGGTCGGACAACGGACCGGAGTTCACCGCGAAACTCGTGCGGCGGTGGTTGGGGCGCGTGGGCGTCGAGACGCTCTTTATCGAGCCGGGCAGCCCGTGGGAGAACGGCTACAACGAGAGCTTCAACGGCAAGCTCAGGGACGAGCTGTTGAACGGGGAGATCTTCTGCTCGTTGGCGCAGGCGGCCGTGCTGGTCGAGCAATGGAGGCGCGAGTACAATACCGTCCGACCCCACAGCGCCTGCGGCGGCTTTCCCCCGGCCCCTGAGGCGATTAAGCCGGCGCCCTGGTTCCTGAGGATGCCCGTCCTTCACGGCCCTCCACAGGTGCTGGGACTGACATAGGATGTGGTACCGCTCTTGGGGGCAGGTCAGGTCAAATGAAACTAATAGCATTCTACGACGCTTCCTCGCATGAACAGGTCACGGATCAACCTCTAGTCGTGGCAGGTATTGTCTCGACAGAAATGCAGTGGAGAGAATTTGAGTGTGCCTGGAATCGCACTCTTGGTCTGTTCGGTGTCAGTCATTTTCACATGGTTGATTTCGCCCATTTCAAAGGCGACTTCATGTCTTGGATAGGAGAGGAGGAAAGGCGGAGACTCTTCTTAATAGACCTGATCGAGATATTGCGGAGAACAGTCATGTTTGGACAAGTGATTAGGATTGTTCCTGATCACTATACCGCAGTGAACGAAATATATCATCTAGACCGAGATTACTGGAATGGCACCTATTCCTACACAGCACTGTTGTGTACGGCTGCAATCGAGAATTGGCAGCAGACACGATATCCCAATGCGAGCGTTTGTCATGTGTTAGAGAAGGGAGACAGGGGTCAAGGCGCAATTGTGGAACTTGTCGACAAGATGCGTGAGTCCTCGCCACTGACGATCAGGCCAAAGCAAGACAGGGAGAGTGGGAAATGGTACCGACCTTTCGAAGGCTGTGACTTCTTGGCCTATGAGTCCCGCCGCTACGTCAGTGACAAGATCGCCGGGAAACGCCAACGGCTCCGACGGTCGTTTGACGCGCTGATCAAGAGTCTTCCAGTCGAAGCGGGTTTCCTTGACAAAAACGGGCTAACCACGATGTGTGAGACTTATCCCGATACGTTTCCGCGACGCGATATCCGGGACTGATTTCCATGTCTCGGTCGCGCATTGGTCGAGTCTTTAACCGACGTTGATCCGGTGTCCGAACGGATGTGCTTCCCGCTAGGTCGGTGGCCGGAGCATCGGACCATGACGAACAACTGCTCGGAAGCAGTGCAGGTCAATACTGGCCGGCCTACGTGGGGGCCGAGAGCCGTCGTTCGGCGACCTGCCTGCCTTCCCGCAGGGACTGATGGAACGGGAGCGACCCCCGATCGGGAGGTGGCATGGGCTTTGCACTTGCCACCCCTCCGCGATGCCGATCGGGTCTGTCGGTGACAGGGAAGTTGTTCACACCAAAGGCCTTGAGTTGGCTGAGAGGTGTCGTGTGGCCAGGTTTAGAAAGCCGTCCCGACGCGATCGTTGCGGGCGGCCGTCGGGCTCGAATCCGAAGGGCACTGAGCGGTTGTCGGGAGCCCAGAGATCCGCGCGGGTCTGCACCTGGAGATGAAGGGGGCAGGGTCGTGCTACCGGAGTTTCCGACCAGGGCCAGCGGATCGCCCTGCTGAACCTGGCCGCCTTCGCTGACCCGCCAGGGTGGCGTGCCGGAGGTGTGCTAGCACGACGAAATGGCCGGTCTCGAGCTCGACGACGATGACATTGCCCGCCACGTCCACGGGGTCGGTCACGAGGTTGGCGCCCTCGGAATCCTCCATCTCGTCGCGCGCGACGACTATAGTACCGTAGTACCGTCGGCGGGTGACAGCAGTGGCTGCTCCCAGTGCCGGATGGGTGCATTCCATGCCTTGAGCCTGCTTTGGCTGTCGGTCCATCAAGTCCGGTGTCGCTGCCTGCAATGTCCGTTCGACGCTTTTCGATATCCTGGGCACTAGTCTCTGAATCCATGTCTTAGACCTTTGCGCAACATTTTCCTGGTTATCTTAAGAGCCGTCGAGTACTCTCTCGCGAGTCTCCTGTCACCCTGGAAAGTACCAGTGTGCAGGACTTCAGATGCAGCTTTGTACAGAGACATTACGCACTCGTAAGTGGACTTGCCGTCTACTCCCTTCTTTCCGAGCCATGCTTCAGCCCGTTTGGCCACGCGCTTGGCCGACGACCGTTCACGATCTGCTATAAGCAACACGTCCAGGACTACTCGAAGCTCGATGAACTTGTCTTCAAGGAGTACTTCGTGTCCGCCCGCTGCCCTACGCCAGCGGCGGGTGGCAACAAAGGACTTCTTGATTTCGCGGGGCAACGAGTCGAAGTAGAACGAGGAGGGGACTGAGTCTAGATCTACATCGCGGAACACACCTTGCCAGCTTCTCTTAGTACTCCGCAGATGAGCGTGCGATAGCGGGGGTCGCCAGCGCCACTCGGCGTTGGTGATCGCTAGGCGTGGCATCCGAGGTATGAACGCCGCCAAGTCGCGGTGGTCTATCCATGTATAGCTTTCGCCGATGAAGCTATTGGTCTCCAGACTCAGAACGCTGAGAAGTACTTCGCCCTTTAGGAGGTTCAGAAATTCGTGGTCGTGCGCGTCCTCCTTCCCCTTGACGCTTATGGCGGTCCTTCCCTTGCACTCCAGTTGCACGAGGCAGGCTTTGGTGGACTCCGGAACTTCTAGAGCGTAGTTTTCTTGGCCCAAGCGACTTAGCGCTGCCACCCGAGGACGCGGTTCGTGACTTCGGATGCTCGCTCCGTGGCCAAGACAGTACGGGTCCGGCACGTCGGCAGGAAGTTCCACGCCTAGGAGAACGTAGTTCCTGACATAGGCCAAACGGCCGCCGTGTAGCCAGCCGTGTACGATGTCGGTAGCCTTTTCGGGGCCAAGAATCGCCCCGCCCCTCAGGATGCTCTGAAGGAGGCCCATGGGTTCAGTGGTAGCAAAATCGAGGGTAAGCAGCGTGGGATTGGATCCGGCGTTCTCCCACTCGACGCCCGCCGTAGCGAGTTCGTCCTTCAGGAGCCCGAAGAACCGGTCGGCCGTAGTGCTATTGATACTCGCCCATAGTCCGTCAGGAAAACGCCGAGGGTCGCTGTTGTAGAGTGTTCGGAACTCGTTTGCAGAGTGGCTCTCTTGAGAGAGAGTGAATCGACAGGTGGCCAGAACAGCGGCCAACAGGCGCGCGAGCTTTTCTTTGAAGTCTGCGGCTTCTTGAGTCATTTTGGCATTCGGTGACAATGATGGCGTCACGTTGCTTGTTCTGCTCGTGCGGAGCGTGGCTCCGTGAGAAGAGCGTTCCTAGCAGGCTGCTGAAAAGTCTGCGTGAGGGATCGACACGGCAATCCCAAGGTATTCTGCCGGTTCCACACGGTCGGGAAAGGAGCCCCGTCTTGTGTGGAACTGATGAGCAGACGCGGCACATATTCAGTTACCTACGTTCCCACGCAGGTTCTTCCCCACCTTCGTTCAACGCCGGCACCCGTGGCCCTGGCGGGGTACTGGTGGAAGGCTAAGGGGGGTCGGCACTTACGCCATGGGCGGGTGTCGGCCCCTTGGTCGTCGGGGGGTGAATGTGTGCCAAAAGTGTGCAGGACAGTGCCGTTTGACTGGTGGTAGGTAAGTCGATGAACGCCGTTGCGAACGTATTCAGGCTCTCGAATCTGAGGGGCTTTCAGGTGCCGAACCTGACGTTCGCCTACCAAGAGACGGACACGGACGCGCATTGGCACATCTCGACGGGCGGCACCCGCTGCTACTTGGTTCGATATGGGGATGAAGTGGCAACTTCTGACGAGAGGGAGGCCGCCGACAGCCACTTCATGATTCGTCGAGTGACGTCCACACTGGTGCTAGCGGGTCTTGGCCTCTACGAAGCAACGGCGATGGGACGCATCCTGTTCACGGACGTCGGCCCTGATGTGACTTGGGCAACGCATTTGAATCACCCGACACCTAGAAAGGCCGAGCCGGACGAGGCTGTGGCATCGAAGTTCCATGACTGGCTGCATGCCCTTGTTGGCCATTCCTTGCTTCGACGGGCGGCGGATGACGCACACCTCGCGCTCTCCCATCCGCACGAGGCGCTGGTGTACGTGTATCGAGGACTCGAGTGGCTCGTGACCGGGGAGGGTCGTTCATGGGACGAACTCGCAGCTGATCTCGGGACGTCGAAGAAGAACATCCGTGACTTCAAGAAGCTGGCCAACCACGAGACGGGGGTGCGGCACGCAGACAAGAGCGGCCTCAAGCTCAGGGCTGATCTTGACAACTACGGGACGTGGGTCTGCGCGCTTATCGACGCCATCAACTGTACGCGGGGCAGGTTGGAGTCTGGCTTCACACCGATGACACCGCACGAGGTCGCCGACGCCGTCGCTACGTCCGTGGTCGGGGATCCGTATCCCTAGTGAAGCTGACCCAGCCCTATGTGCTCGGCGACCAGAGGAGAGTCAGAAGCAAGGGCACGGAAGGCGGCGATCCCGGCTCGAACCCGCACTGCCCTTGGCGTTGGCGGGTCGGCCGTAAATTGGAGAGGTGCCACGATCGGTCGGGAAGTAACGAACGAGCAGCGGGCGTCCACCGACCTGAGTGCACCAATTACGGAACGCATCTTGCCTTCTCCAACCCGGTGGCGACCACGTTGAGCGGGCGGCCAGCACCGTCGATGATCTCGAGGAGTCCCTCGAATTCCGGCCGAAAGTCCGACCACTGCTTCGTTCGGCTGAAATCCCGAGCGATCCAACCAACTGATTCGTGCGCCCTCAGCCATGCTGACCATAGCCGTCGGTCGGCGCGGGTCCTCCAGTAAAGGTTGGGTATTGCCGTCAGGCCCGCCCCGTCGGCCTCCGCGCATCATTTGAAAGGACCAAGGCAGAATTGGAGAGCAACTACATGGAGATACTCGACCAAGGCACGGACATCGACCCAAAAGGCACCGTGAATAAAGCTGGTAATGACATTGAGCAGAAGACCGTGGTCAGGTTTCAGAAAGGCGTGGACTTTGAGACGTTCGACGACTTCTGTGGATTGTTTTTGTCGATTCTGAAGAGTAGTGAACTGCCAGGAGGCCACAGGACGATCGAGAAACTAATCGAGAGCGACACACCTGGTCAGCTACGTTCCTTACCGAGATTTGGAGCGTTGCAAATGACTATTCCCAACTCGGCACTGGATTTCGCCAAGCTGCACACGCGGATCCGGGAGAGCGAGACTACGATTGAGCAGATGGGGGAGTCTAGACTGGATGTGGAGGAATTGACTACTACATTGCTCCAACTAGGTTGGCCCGGTGGAACGCTTACACTGAGATGTATAGGCGTACCGAAGATTAGCGATGAGGCAAGCGCCGAAGTCCAGAACACAATGCAGCAATTCTCCTCTGACTGCCAGATGATGTTTGTTTGGTTTGCGGCCATCTTGGGTAGTCAGAATGCAATGCGTAATCACATCAATCATATTGCCGCGCAGGGTGAACCGTTTACCATCAACACTTATCGCCCCGATGGAAGAGTCGACTCAGTCCTAGCTCGGGTACCAGTAAATAGTGTTGTCGAAGCCTTCACTGAAGCTGGTGATTTCGAGCGGTTGTATGCTAAGGCGTTCGTTGTGTTTACATATCAGATTTGGGAAGAAGTCGCCCGTCCTACGATCGCCACGGCGTTGAGCGTCGAAAAACCTAACCACATCAATGCCGACTTGATGGGAGACTTGCGTTATCTAAGAAACTGGCTAGTACATCGTACTGAGACCGCCGAGAATGACTTCTTCACGAAGGCAAAGACGTTGCCGCAAGTATTGAGTATGCAGCGCGGTGATCCTAGTCTCACTGCCAATGGGGTTGGTACGTTGATGCAACACCTAAACCATATGCAGGTCGAGGTGAATCCGAAATCGTTAGACTTTGGACTTACTCCTAGCGCGGTAGATGCAGGAATGATGGCCGGACTGGCGAGGGAGATGGAGGCTGGTGAAGGAGCGGCACTCACTCAGGCGCTAATGTACCCATCGGGAGTGAGTATAGTGTTCAACGACGGGCCGACGGCCACGATCCACGAACGTGACTGTAGTCACGCGAACGAGGACTTGCGCGGGCTTGACGGAGGACGTGTTCTAACGGTGACATCAAGAGAACTCGCGCGCGCAGTGCTTGCGCACTTGGAGAAGACTGAGCGTAAGTGTGTGCATTGCACTTAGACGGATCCACGCATTAGGGCCCAAAGGGAAGCCTTTTTGCGGACGTCGCTGCGACTGCTGCGCACCTCGCTGTGGCGCTCGCAGACTGGAACGAGCGTTCCTTTCCGCAATTCGGAACGCGATCATCGTAGGGCGTCCGATGGCCCGCCCATGCCCTCCAGGCGCCGCTCGAAAGACCGCACGCTGCACAGGCGTGGTACGGATGATGTGATTCCAGCAAGGAATCTTCTAAGTTCAACCAGGGCTGCACGATCTGCCGCTCCTGCCATTGGACCACATCTGTTTCGTCCGGGCTGAAATGGCGGGAAAACGGCATCAAATGGAGGGAATTCGGGTCGCATTGTCAACGCCGGTTGAAAATGTCACACATCGGGGGGAGGTGACGGGCCTCTAAGTCGTCGTCGTCTCCTTTGATGTTCTCCTCCTCTTGCGAGGGGGTGAAGAGCTCGACTCCGCAGGAGGTGAGTGGAGCACTTTGGAGAGCTCGGTATGATGGCGCATCCGGTAGCTGTTGCCTCGGAAGTGGTGTCATGAGGGAGTGACGGGAGTAAGGAAGTGCGGCAGAAGTGATCGAGGTCACGGGCAAGCTGCCGGCCGGTGTCTCACCGCACCCTGATCAGTCTCGCCTGGAGCGGCGGTCCAAATCCCCGTTTAGGTGCTTCATCAAATCCGTCATCGCGCAGGTTCCGGGACGTTGCACTTTAACGCAAAGCTATTCGAATCGCTCCTGCAATACTCACCGTGTCGCAACGCCCAACCCCTGATATGGATTGAAAGCTCGACCTGGCCGAAGGAGCGAAGCTTGGCGGAGGGTGGTGATGACCCCTGTCCACTCTCATGACGAACTCTCAGATGAATGTCGTCTCAGATCACGCCGCGCTGCTGCGGCTCGTCGCGATCTGCTGTCGGATCCACGCATCCACCTCCGACTCGATCCAGCCGACGGCCCGAGCGCCATGGGCTACGGGCAGCTCCCGTCGGCCACCCGCAGGTAGATCGTGCTCCGCGACAGCCCTGTGCGGGCTTGCACTCGCGGCAACCGCAGGATGTGGTACCGCTCTTGGGGGCAGGTCATATCAGCCAAGCTATTGGCAAGTAGTGGAGATCATATGCTCACACGGCCCGCTGGCCTCGTGGTGGGGCCACCAACTGGGAGGCGTGAGTAGCCGTCGCCGCACTGAGGAGGTTCGGGGGACGTCGGGAGGGAGCTCGCTCCTAGGGTTGCTCCTGGCCTCAATACCCCATGCGGGACGTAGCCGGACACGCCGATGGAGAGCGTAGCGCATCGCCGGATCGGGCGGACCTCCTAGTCTTGAGGCTCGCTGGCTAGGTAGGCTGCCCAGGCGTCCATGAGCTGACGCCGGCGCTCGAACAGGTTCGTCCGCCGATAGGCCGCCTCGACGCGGATCGCCGACGGGGGTGGCGAGTGCCGGGCCGCGTTCGAGAAGAGGTTGTTGAGCACCTGGACGATGCGCTCGCGGTCGGCCATCACCCGCGGGAGGTCCGGCGGGAGGTCGATGACGACGGCGTGCCGTCCGCCCCCGCTCAGAAAGGTGGTCCGGGCCCGATCCACGAGCGCGGCGACGCTGGAGGGCTCGGGCGCGATGGTGAGCGTGCCCGCCTCGATGCTCCCGGCGTCGAGGAGGTTCGCGATGAGGCCCCTCATGTGGTCCGCCTGCCCGTCGATGATGCGGAAGAACTGGAGCAGCTCGGCCTGGGGCGGGACGGGGGAGGCACCGAGCACGGTCGCCGTCGAGCCCTTGATCGAGGTGAGCGGCGCGCGGAGCTCGTGGCTCACCATCCCGAGAAACTCCGCCCGCTGCCGCTCGAGGTCGTCGAGCGGCGCCAGGTCCTGAACGGTGGTGACGACCGACACGAGTTCCCCCTCCTCCGAGCGGATCGGGGTGACGTTCAGGAGCGTCCGGACGCTCCGCCCGTCGGGCACCGATAGGACGACCTCCTCGGCGCGCATCGTCGTGGCGCCCTCGAGGTGCCACGCGAGGGGAAACTCCTCGAGGGAGTGCTCCCGCCCGTCGGCGTGCCTGCACGTCAACACCTCGAAAAGGTGCTCGGTCGGGCGGCCCGGGGTGCGGAGCCCCTCGGCGATCCGCCGCGCCTCGCGGTTGAACAGGACCGGGCGACCGGTGGCAGCGTCGAAGACCCCGACCCCGACCGGCGAGGTCTCGACCAGAGCCTCGAGGTCGGCCCGCGCCCGCTCGACGTCGCGGTGCGTCCTCGCGTTCGCGATCGCCGTCCCCGCCTGCGAGGCGAAGAGCAGCAGGATCTCCTCGTCCTCGGCGGTGAACGCCTCGCCGTTCTCCTTGTCGCCCAGGAAAAAGTTCCCCAGATGCTCGCGCCGGTGGTGCATCGGGGTCCCCTGCAGCGTCTTCGAGCTCGAAGGGTTCGAGAGGCCGAGCGAGCGAAGGTAGCCGGGGAGGTCCGCCACCCGGAGCGGCGCCGGAAGGTCCCTCAGGTGCTCGAAGAGCCAAGGCCCGTCGGGCCAGTCCATCAGATTCCGGCGCTCGTCCGGCGTCATGCCGGAGGTGACGACGTCCTGCACCCGTCCCCGGTCGTCGACGGTCGTGATCATGCTCTGACGGGCGCTCGTGAGCGCGCGGGCGCTGTCGACGACCTCCTCAAGCACCGTGGCCAGGTCGAGGCTCTGGCTGATGCGCAGGATCGCCGCGCTCAGCCGCGAGATGCGGTTGTCGGAAGGCCTGCTCCCGTGCCCCGCAAGCTCTCCATCGCTCAATGTTCCACTCCCGCTGCGGGGTGAGGCGGAGCCGGCCGGGCTCCGCAGCGGAGTGGAGGATAGCGCGTTTCCGGGGGACAGTCACGAACGGGCCATGAGACTCGCCCGTAAGTCACAATAAGCTTACTAACAATCGGTTAGCTTCCCGTTTTACTCCCGATAACTGTAGTTATCGGGAGTAAAACGTTTTGACGTATATCGTTGTAGAGGAGTCACTTATGCCGATTTCGGCCCAGTAGTCGGAGTCAATCCCAAAGCTAGTTGAAACTCGAGTGACCTCCGGACGCTCAGGCTGCGGCATGAGTCTGGCTATCGGGATGGATGATCCCGAGTTCCTTCTGAATCGCGGCACGGAGCGACGGGAGGTGGCGATAGCCGAGTAGCCTCCTGAGCCGAGGCTCGATGTCGATGAGCGCGGCGGCGAGCCAGCGCTGCTTATGGTTCGAGTTTCTCCATCGGTCGACTCTCCCACAGCGTTGTTCGGCTTGAGCGTTCACGGATTCGAGAACGTTGGTCGTCTTCAGCGAACGGCCAACCAGCGGGAACACGCCGAGTCGATGCAGGGTCAACGTCTCCTCGAACCCTTCGTCCAGGCTCGCAACCGCCGACTGGTTGAGCTCGTCCAGCTCAGCCCGCATCGCTTTCAGGTCCCGCTTCGCCTCCTCGTAGGTGGGCCGCTCGTAGGCTCGCTGCAGACGTCCACGCCAGGTCTTCTGCTCGGTGCGTGGCAGGTACGAGACCACATTCTCTCGCTTGTGCCATTGGCAGCGCTGGATAAGCATCTGGCCCCGGAACACCGTCGTCACTGCCGACTTCAGCCCCTTGGCGCCATCGATCACGACCAGCGCTCCGGCCGACAGATCGAGGCCCCGATCCTTCAGGGAGCGCAGAAAGCTCGTGATCACCCGGGCGTTCTCCGTTTCCGTCTGCACGAATCCCGCAAACACCTTGTCTCCCCCCATCGTCACGGCTAACGCGACGACGATTTCGTCATTGGCAAACGTCTTGCCGTCCAAGAAGAGCGCCACGACGTCGAGCTCCGTAAGCTCACGTTCCTGAAACGCCTTCAGCTGCCTGGCGGTCGCCTTCTTGAACTCCCGCGACACCGTCGACTTCGACAGCCCGATCGCCCCCGGCACTGCCTCCACCGCGGCCTCGTAGTCACGACACGAGATCCCAAGCAGGACCTTGCGGAACAACCCCTCGTCCACCTCGCCCGCCGCCCAGTGCAAGCGCTCGTACGACTCCAGACGCGCCTCTCCCTCCAAACCTCGCACCCGAGGGACCCGGACCGGATGACGCTGCCCGCCCAGGCGTACCGAGCCCGGGTTGCTCCCATGCCGGTAGATCACTTCTCCTTCTCCCTTGCGGGCGTGCCTCGGACCCGCCAACCGCTCGACCTCTTCGTCCAGCACCCGCCCCACCTCCGCCATCCCAAGCGGTATCAATTCCTGGATCAATTCCACCCGCATCTCGGTCCTCAGCGCCTCGATCGCTTCCCAGTCCAGTTCACTCGGCGCACCCATCCTTCGGTCCTTCTTGCCTCGACGTACAAGCTGTGGCACTCTCTCCATTGGTGGCCTCCTTCCTCTCATGGTTCGGTGTTGTGTTCCTCACACCCACCTTACCCGAGGTCGGAGGTCACTTCAAATTCCAACTAAACTTAGGACACCCTCAGTAGTCGTGTCCGGCCCTACAGGTCCCACCACAAGGCGGTCACAAATCGGAGAACGGCTCGCTGCGTGCCTGCAGGACGCCGGCGGCGCCCTCAGCGAGAACACCGTCCGGGCCCTCCGAGCGGACCTGGAAGGGTTCGCGGCATGGTGCGCGGAGCGGGGACTCTCTCCGCTCCCCGCGCGCGCGGCCACGGTGGCGGCGTACGTCGATGCGATGGCGGGCGTCCGCGCCCCGGCCACCGTGCGCCGCTACGTATTCAGCATCGCCGCCATGCACAAGGCGGCCGGGGAACGGAGCCCGCTCGAGCGCGCCGCGGTGCAGCGGGCCCTACAGCGCATGCTCCGGCGGAGGGGGGCCCGCCAGACGCAGGTGCAGGGTCTGACCTGGAAGCTCCGCCGACGCCTGACGTCGGCCGGCGGCGACCGGACCATCGACGTGCGGAACCGTGCGATGCTCGCCGTCGCCTACGACGCCATGCTCCGCCGCTCGGAGCTGGTCGCGCTGCAAGTAGCTGATGTGACGATAGATAGGGGAGGATCGGCCTCGCTCCTCGTACGCCGCGCGAAGAGCGATCCGGAGGGCGGCGGCTCGATGCTGTACCTGCACTTCGACACCGTGAAGCTGGTGCGGGAGTGGCTGTGCGCGAGCGGGATCGCCGCCGGGCCACTCTTCCGTTCGCTCCACAAAGACGGCACCGTGGGCGAGAGCCTCGATGAGAGCCAGGTGCCGCGCATCTACCGGGCGATGGCCGAACGCGCCGGGCTCCCCGCCGAGATGGTGCGCCGGATCTCCGGGCACAGCCCCCGGGTGGGGGCCGCTCAGGACATGGTCGCATCGGGGATCGGGATCCCCGCCATCATGCAGGCTGGCCGCTGGAAGAGCGCCTCGATGGTGCAGCTCTACGGCGAGCGGCTCCTCGCGAAGCGCAACGGCGCCGCGCAGCTGGCGCTGCTTCAGAAGCGCAAGTGAGCCCCGAAGAGGCCGGACGGCCCGCCGGTCACAATTTCTTGCGGCGATAGCTCCCGATAACTACAGTTATCGGGAGCAAAAACGGCGTCGCGGCACCAAGTGGCAAGGGACAGGCCTTCACGGCGAGAGCGAGCAAGAGCGCCGTGCGGTCGTCCGGCCGCACGGGACACCGGCCCCGCGTTGCGGAGGTCGTCCGAGACGACAAGGGAGAGGAACAGCAATGGGGTTCGAAACGACACGGCAGATGGGACATTCGGGATCGGAGCGGGCTGCACGAGGCTGCACGAATGGCCCCGCCGCTATCGTGGCGCTTCCCCTCCCCGCGCGGGGGGCGGACCGTCTTCATCGTGGGCTTCTGGCGTGCGCTTCGCGGGGCGGCATGTCGGGGCTGCGCCATCTCGGGCCCGGTTGCGCCGGACCGGCCCTGATGGGTCTGATCCTGCTTGCGTTCTCCACCCTCGGCGCAGCGCCGGCCCAGGCGCAGACGGTGACGACGCTCGTGTCGAACACGGGCTTTGGGGTTCTCAGTGCTGGGGTCGCAAACATCCAAGCACAGAGCTTCACGACGGGCGCCAACGGTGCCGGATACGAGATTTCCGAGATCCAGATCCTCGTATTCTCCGCTCCGTCTAACCCGCCGGACAATTCCGTCAAACTCCGTGCCGACGACGGAGGGAAACCGGGCGGCCTGGTGGCCGACTTGATGGACCCGGCCACCTTCCGCGGCGCAAACGGGTCAAACACGTTTACGGTGCGCGAGGGCACCATACTGGATCCGCAAACGACCTACTGGGTCGTGGTCAACGAGGGGGTTGCGGTCGGCTCGGCCCTCAGTTACACGGCTACAACGTTCGACAGCCAGACGGGCGAAGCCGGCTGGAGTATCGGCAACGGGTACTTATGGAAAAGTGCTCCTAATCAGGACTGGTCAAGCAGTGACAATGCTTTGCTCATCGCAGTCAGGGGCCTACCCGGCACTCCCCCCGGTGCCACCGACGCGACGCTGAGCGAGATCGTCGTCAATAAGAAGGAAGGCAATGACCGCGGCGATGAGATTGTGCTGGAGCCGGCCTTTTCGAGCGACCGGACCTCCTACAGCTTCGTGGTGGGGATAAACTCCTCTTCGTTCCTGACGGTCCGCACGACCCACCCCCGCGCGACGGTGAGGATCTTCGAGGGTCGGCTGTCGCATCTGGAGACGCCGCCGCATCTGGAGGGGGAGGTGAGGCATTACGCCGAGTTGATGGTGCAGTCTCTCGGGGGTGGGCGGTGGTCGATCGACTTTAATCCCTCCGAAGGCCGCTATTGGATCGACGTGACGGTGACTTCGGCGGACGAAGAACACCAAGTGAACTACAGGTTGGACTATTTGGCCAGGGGCCGGCCGCCGAGTCTGCTTTGGGCCTTGATCGCGCCGCACGGCTCGAGGGGGACTCTCGACCGCGTGACGCTGAAATACGACAAGATCCTGAGACCGGACGGGCCCGATCCGGACAACCCCTTGGCACCGCCGGCGAGCGCCTTTTCGGTGGAGGTGGAAGGCCAATTTGTGGCGGTGACGAAGACGCAGATCAACGCCGAGTATCTGCAGCTGAGGCTGGTGCGGGAGCTGAGGCCCCAGGAGCAGCAGGTGACGTTGGGCTATGCCCGGCCGGCCACGAACCCGGTGCAGACCAACATCGGAGGGCTCGCGTTTGACTTCACCGACTACCCGGTGGAGGTCAGCCGGGCACCAACGACCGGCAACTCCAAGCTGTCGGTCGCGGACGCCGAGGTGACCGAGGGCGAAGGGACGATGGACTTCGTGGTGACGCTCGCGCCGGCGCAGCGGCCGCCGGCGTGGGTGGACTACGCGACGGCGGACGGCACGGCCAGGGCGGGCGAGGACTACAGGGCGACGAGCGGGCGGGTGAAGTTCGAGGCGTTTGAGACGACCAAGACCGTCTCCGTGCCGATCATCAACGACGCGGTGGAGGAGGACGGGGAGACGTTCACGCTCGTCCTGAGCGACCCCGAAGGCGCGCTGATCGCCGACGGGGAGGCGACCGGCACGATCGTCGACGACGGCGACGAAGGGGTGCAGCCGCCGCGGCCGCCGCAGAACACCGGCACGGAGCTGTTCTCCGAAACGATGACCGTGGGATACAACTTCCACAACAGTTGGGCCGGATATGACGACGGATCAGGTGGTGACTCTCAGATCGGTATTCTGCCCGAGACCGGCTTCTCCTTCGGCGGCACCCCCTACACGGTGGAGCATGTGACGAACAGTGATTCCGGGGAGCTGGAGCTGAATCTGAGCGGCACGCTGACGCAGGCCGACGCCGCGCCGCTGGACCTGTATATCGGCAACACGCTGTTCGGGTTGGCCGAGGCGGACAGCTACGATGGCAACCGCAACTTTCGCGCCTGGAATAACTCCGGTCTGGTCTTGCGCTCCGGCTCGACCATTCTGGTGCGGATTGTGGATCGGAGGCCGGCGATGACCGGGACGTTCCAGAACGTCCCGCGGAACCACAACAGCCCGTTCACCTTCGAGGTGCATTTCAGCGAGGAGGTCGTGGTGAGCGCGGAGACGCTGCGCGACCATGCTTTCGCGGTGACCAACGGCGAGGTGACGGGGGCGCGGCAGCTCAATCCGCCGAGCACGATGGCGTGGGAGATCACGGTCGCTTCGTTCTCGGAGGAGGCGGTGACGTTGGTGCTGCCGGAGACGACGGACTGCGCGGCGGCGGGCGCGATCTGCACCGAAGACGGCCGGATGCTCTCGGCGGATATCTCGGCGGTGGTGGAGGGGCCCGGGGCGACGCCCGAGCCGCTGACGGCGACCTTCGGCGACGTGCCATCCGAGCACACGGGACAGGCGTTCACGTTCGGGCTGGCGTTCAGCGAGGAGGTCGAGATCAGCTATGAGACGCTGCGCGACGACGCGTTCGAGGTCACGGGCGGGAGCGTCACGACCGCGAGCCGCACCGCGCCGCCGTCGAACCAGGAGTGGGCGATCACGGTCGAGCCGGCTTCGAGCAGCGACACGGTGGCCATCACGCTGCCGGAGACGACCGACTGCGGCGCGGCCGGCGCCATCTGCACGGGCGGGGACGACCCGAGGCCGCTGAGCAACAGCCCGTCGCACACCGTGGCGGGGGCGGCGGCGGTGCCGGAGCCGCTGACGGCGACCTTCGGCGACGACATGCCGGCCTCGCACACGGGAGAGACGTTCACGTTCGGGCTGAGCTTCAGCGAGGAACTCGCCTCCGACTTCAGCTACAAGACGCTGCGCGACGACGCGTTCAGCGTGACCGGCGGGAGCGTGAAGAATGCGAGCCGGCGGACGCAGGGCAGCAACCTCGCGTGGGAGATCACGGTCGAGCCGGCTTCCACGAGCGCCACGGTGACCATCACGCTGCCGGAGACGACCGACTGCGCCGCGACCGGGGCGATCTGCACAGAGGACGGCCGAGCGCTGTCGCACTCGCTGTCGGCGACCGTCAACGCGGCCTCCGCGAGCGCGAGCGCCGCGGCGAACGGGGACGGGGACGCGGCGGACGACGCGCTGGCGCTGGTGGCCGGCGTGACCCCGGACGAGGCCGCCCAAGGGTTGTTCGGCGAGCGCACGCTGAGCGAGGACCGGCTGGACGCTCTCGACCTTCTGGGCAACGGAAACGGTCGCTACGACCTCGGCGACCTGCTCTCCTGGATCGAGCGCTGCCGACAGGGTGAAGCGAGTTGCGGAAGCGTGCCCACGGATCCCGGTCCCGTCTCGGGCGCCGCCCTGCTCGCCGCCGGCGCGGTCGGACGGCGGGGGAGCTCCAGGCGCCCCAAACGGCGCGATTCCGGGTGCCGCGGACGCTCACCGGGGGGACGCGGCAGGCGCCGCCGGGCGGGCATGGCAGGATACGTGCTCGCCATGCTGCTCGCCGCCACGACCTGGTCGTGTGCCGGCGATGCGGTCGGGCCGGCCGCCGTCGAGCAGGATCCGGGCTTCCTGACCGTGGAAGTAACCGGGCTCGTCGCCAATCGCGACATCGGCGTGCTGCTGGAGCTGGAAGGCCCCGGCATCGAAACCGTGCGGGCTCCCGGTCTCGAGTTGTACCAATCCACGGCGGCCGGGCGGCATCAGATCGTCGTGGCGGGCTCGCTCATGGCGGGTCCCCTCGTGCAGTTCGAGGTGCCGGACCGCGGCCAGCTTCCTCTGTACCGGGTCCGCGTCCAGCAGGTCACGGGAGAGGGCTACGGGCTGAGGGACACAGGGAACTACCGGGCCGTGATCACGCACTGACCACCTCGGAAGGGATGGCCCCCCGACGTGCGCTCCGCAGCTCGTGTGCGCCGGGGGGCGCGTAGCAACCCTGACGCGCACCGATCCTGCTCGGTCCCGCCTGCTCGAGCCTACAGCGGGGCGCGCCTCCATGACAGGCCGGACGGCCCGGGGTTCGCCCCGCGGACCGCGCGGCGAAGCCAACCATGACCTCCGGTCCCGCGATCCCGCCGTCCCCGAAAAACGGCGCGCAGCCGATGTAGAGCCGCACGTCCTCGGCGCACTCCATGATGTGCTCGGCCAGGCTCTTCACGGCTTCTCTCCCCGCGCCGGAACCCCACCCACCAACACAGCGCCGTCCTCCCCGGAGCAACCGGCCCGGCCCGCTGCCCGTCGCCCGCACTCCATGCCCTCGACAGGACCTCCGCCGAGGGCTCCGGGGGTGTGCGCGACCGCGCCGGCGGAGCCACCGGACGGGCCGTTCGTACGTCTGAATATCTCTACGCAGAGCCAGCACTTGAGACACTTCCTACGGGTTGATGTCCTCGCAAACGGGTCTTCGTCGTTGCGGCCATGCGGACGCTGGAGCAGCAGTTCGCTTCGCGGTTGAGCGCGTTCCTGCGGCGCACGGGCCTGAGGCCGACGACGTTCGGCAGGATGGCGCTGGGCGACCCGAACCTGGTGCGCCAGATCGATGGCGGCCGCTCGCTGTCGCTCAAGACCGCGGACCGGGTTCTGGCCTTCATGGCCGAGTACGACGGGGACTCGGGCGGCGCGCGGGACCCGCCCCGCCGCCCTCGACACCGGACGGCCGCGTCACGGACGAGGAGAACGTGGAGAAGCAGAGCGACGACCGAACAACCGATCGAACGGAGTACCAAGGCGCCGACCCGCTTCCTGCGGCTGCCTGAGGTGCAGGCCCGCACGGGCCAGTCGCGGAGCACGATCTATGTGCGGGTGGAGCAGGGGCGCTTCCCCCGGCCGGTCTCGCTGGGTGCGCGCGCCGTGGGCTGGATCGAGGCTGAGGTGGACGAGTGGATCCGCGAGCGGATCGAGGCGAGCCGGAGTGTCGCGGACGGTGCCGTCCACTGCCCCCCAAGAGGGAGGACCCGGCGGTCATTCTCATCACCCGTCTCCAGACCGACGGGGCGCCGGTCGCGGAGGAGGAGGGATGATCGGCCATCTCCCGGGCCGTGACCAGGCGCTCGGGTCCTTCGGCTGGACGGGACGCGACGGACGCACCGTGGATCGGCACTCGGAATCGTGCACCTCCGGCGTGAACAGTTCCACGCCGGTGACTTCCCCTTCCCACCCCCATCTGGATCGACCTTCCGCCGCACCCGTGAAGGGAGGCTCCCCGGAGCCCCGATGGGGGCGTTGCCCAAGCCATTGGCGGCGCGATCCAGCGGCTTCGGCGCCGTCCGGAACGACCCCGAACGTCCCGGGACTGTAGGCAGTTTGCTACAGGTTGACGCCCTTGCGCAGAGGTCTTCAGCGTTCGGGGCATGATGACGCTGGAGCAGCAGTTCAGATCGCGCGGGTGAGGGCGTTCCTCGGACGCTCGAGCCTGAGCCCGACGAGGTTCGGCAGGATGGCGTTGGGCGACCCGAGTCTGGTGCGCCGGATCGAGCGCGGTCGTTCGCTGACGCTGAGAACGGCGGACCGGATTCTGGCGTTCGTGTCCGAGTACGACGGGAAGACGGGCGGCACGCGCGATCCGCCCCGTCGTCCTCGATACCGGAAGCCCTCGCCGCGAGCGAGGAAGACGAACAGGAGCAGAGCGACGACCGAGCAGCCCATGGAACAGAGAACGAACGCGCCGACCCGGATTCTCCGCCTGTCGGAGGTGCAGGCCCGCACGGGTCTGTCGCGGACCACGATCTACCGGTGGCGGGTTGGGGGACGCTTCCCCCGGGCGATTGTGCTGGGAAGGCGGACCGTGGGCTGGATCGAGTCGGAGGTGGAGGAGTGGATCCGCGAGCAGATCGCGGAGAGCCGGGGCGGCGCCGAGAGTGCCGCCCACTGACCCCGAGATGGAGGACAAGAGAATGAGAACGTTGTTGACGACGGTGCGGACGGCTGCGTGGGCCGCGCTGTGGATGCTCGTGCCCGCCCGGCTGTTGGCCCAGGGCACGAGTCCGTGGGTGGAAGCGGTGAACGAGCTTCAGGCGCAGTTCACGGGTCCGATCGCGAGGGGGCTGTCGCTGATCGCGATCGTGGTGGGCGGGCTGATGTTCGCGTTCGGCGAGGGCGGGAGCAAGCGCACGCTGGCCGGGATCATCTTCGGGCTCGGGATGGCGATGGGCGCGGCCAACTTCCTGGCCTGGCTGTTCTGATGCGTGGCCTCAGGCGCTGGGCGGGCTACGCCGCGCTCAATCGTCCGCTGACGGTGCTGGGCGTGGAGCGGCGGCTGTTCCTCTTGGGCGCGACGCTCGCGCTCGCCGTGTGGAACGCGACGGCGTCGCTGGTCGCGGGCGGCCTGGTGTTCGCCGTCTGCTACGGTGCGGGCTGGCTCGCGGGCCGGAAGGATCCGGCCATGCTCGCGGTGCTCCGCGCGGCCGCCCGCCACCCGGCGCGTTTCGATCCGGGCAAGTGGGCGGACGAGCCCTGGCACTTGAAGATCCGGGCGGTCGGCAGGTGAGGGTCGCGGAGGAGCTTCGGGCCTACGAGGCGGCGGGCTCGCTGGCCGAGGAGCTGCCCTACTGGGGCTGGCTCGACGACGGCCGCACCTGCCTGACCCGTTCGGGCGAGCTGATCGCGGCGGGCCGGCTGCGGCCCGCCGCGGTGGACGGGCGCACGCCGGAGCAGATCGACCGCGTGCTGGGCCTCTGGCAACGCCTGCTGTCGGGGCTCGGCCCGGGTACGCGCTTCCACTTCTATCTGCTCCGCCGCCCGGAGCCCGCCGTTCGCCCGGAGGAGCACGGCGGCTCGGACATCGCGTCGGTCTCGAAGCGGGAGCGCTGCTTATTTCTAGCCCGGCGGGTGCAGCGGCTCGATGCCTACGTCGTCTGGTCGCACGATCCCGGTCTCCGTCCGGTGGCCGATGGTTCCCGGTCGGGACCCGTCGCCCGGCTCACCGGGTTGTGGAAGCGCCGCCGCGGCAAGAGCGCGCCGACGTACCTCGCCTCGGAGATCGAGGCCGCGGCGGGCCGGTTCCGGGCGATGATCGAGGCGGGCCGCTCACTCGTCGCCGAACACACACCGGTCGAGATGCTGGGAGCCGCGGAAGCATCCCGGCTGCTTTCCGAACTGACGAACAGGCCGGGCACGGCGTGGGACGGGGCGACGGGCAGCGGCATGAACTGGCGGCTCGCGGTGTCGGAACTGGAAGCGGAGCGTTCGCATCTGACGCTCGACGGCGAGCCGGTGATCCTGTACTCGCTCCTGTCGCCGCCGGGCCAGGCGCACGCGAACCTGCTGCGCGACCTGTACTGTCTCGATGCCACGCTCACGGTCTCCCTCGAGTGGCGACCGTGGACGGTCGAGGCGGCGCGGCGCCGGATCCGGCGCGCGCAGCGCCACTACTTCTCGCGCCGCTACTCGATGATGGCGCACGTGCAGGAGACCGAGGGCACGGCGGCCGCGATGGTCGATTCGGCCGCAGCGGTCGAGTCGGACCGGCTGGGCGGCGCGCTCGTGGAACTCGAGGCGGACGGCGTGGGCTACGGCGAGGCCGCGCTGACGGTGGCGCTCCACGGCGACTTGGGCGAGATCGAGCGCCTGGACGGCGACGTGCGGCGGCTCTTCGCGGCGCACGACGCGAAGGCGGTCCGGGAGGGCTACGGCCAGCTGCCCGTCTGGTTCGCGCGGCTCCCGGCCCAGCCGCCGGGGCGGCAGGTGCGAACGGTGTTCGTCTCGGCCGGGCTCGCCGCGTGCCTCGCGCCGGTGTTCGGGCCGCCCGGGGGCTCGGCCCGGAGCCGGCACCTCGGCCGCGAGGCGCTCGCGGTCCTCGAGACCCCGTGGCGCACCGCGTATCACTACGATCTGTTCGCGGGCGACGTGGGCCACACGCTGATCCTCGGCGCGACGGGCTCCGGCAAGAGTTTCGCCTTGAATTTTCTTCTGGTCGAGGCGCTCAAGTACGGCCCCCGCGTGCTGATCCTGGACCTGGGCGGCTCCTACCGCTGGCTGACCCGCTTCGTCGGAGGCTCCTACCTCGAGCTCACGCCCGGCGACTCGGAGTCCGGGCTCAGGCTTCAGCCGTTCGCGCTGCCCTCAGGCACGCGCACCTTCCAGTTCCTGACCGGCTGGGTGCTCCGGCTGCTGAAGCTGGGCGGCTACGAGGCGGGCGGCGCGGACACGAGCGAGCTCCGCGCCCGCATCGAGGACCTCTACGCGCTCGGGCCGGAGCGGCGCACGCTCGGCGTGCTCACCGGCTCGCTCCCCTCGGCGATGTGGCCGGCGCTCAGCCGCTGGACCGGAGATGGAGCCTGGGGCCGGTACTTCGACAACCCGCCGGCAGGTGCGGCGGACCTCGAGTTTGGCGACTGGCAGGTGATCGATCTGGCGGGCGCGGCCGAGCATGCGGATCTATGCGAGGGCGCGCTGTCGTACCTGCTCGAACGGATGCGCCTCGAGATCGAGGATGCGTCGGAAGCGGCCCGGCTCAAGCTGATGGTCGTGGACGAGGCGTGGCGCTACCTGGCCGACCCTGCGGTGCTCGCCTACCTGGCCGAGGCGGCGAAGACGTGGCGCAAGAAGAACGCGGCGCTCGTGCTCGCGACCCAGTCCGCCGTGGACGTGACGGGAACGGCGGGCGCCTCCGCGCTCCTCGAGTCGATCCCGACGAAGCTGTTCCTGGCGAACCCCGAGTTGCCGGACGAGGCCGGGGCGCTCTTCCGGCTGAACGAGTCGGAGCTGGCCCGGGTCCGCGAACTCGCGCCGAAGCGCGAACTCTATCTCCGCCGGCCGGACGAGGCGGCCGTGCTCCGCCTCGAAGTCGACGCCGCGAGCTACTGGCTCTACACCTCCTCGCCGCTCGACGCCGAGAAGCGCGCCGAGGCCGTCGCGAAACACGGCCTGGTACGCGCGCTCGAGGTGCTGGCGGGAGGAGCCCACCCCACCCCCAAGCCCGAGAGGAAGTGACACCATGAGGCTACCCACCATACCCATCGTACTGACGCTTCTCGTGACGGCGCTTCCCGCCGGAGCCGCCGCGCAGGAGAAGGACGCCGTCTTGCTCCGCGTGCCGGTCGCCGAGGACGGCGAGGACCGGATCCACCGGCTGCGCGCGCGGGTGCGCCACACGACGGTGATCGTGCTGCCGGCCGGCGAGCGGATCCTCGACTTCGTGGTCGGCGACTCGGAGTACTGGCACCTGACCGGCGCGGCGAACGTCGCGTTCCTCAAGCCCCTGGCCGAGGACGCGGCGACGAATGTCGCCCTCGTCTGCGAGTCGGGCCGCATCTACTCGTTCCTGGTCTCGGAGCACGGTGAGGAGCCCCCGCATCTCGTCATCCGCGTCGAATCCGGCGCGGAGGCTGCGGGCGCATCGGGGGGCGGCGGGAACGTCCCCGCCTTCGTCGCCCGCAGCGACGTGGCGGCCTACCGACAAATGGCTGCCGAGGCGGCGGCAGCGGCCCGTCGGGCGCGCGAGGAGGCCGAGGCGGGCATCCTCGAGGCGCGCGCGCGGGCGGCAGCGGAGATCGAAGCGTTCCGCGCCTCCTATCCGGGACGGATCGCGTTCGAGTACCGGCTGGACGACAAGGCGAAAGATCGTCCGTTCCTCGTCGAGGCGATGTGGCACGACGGGCGGTTCACCTACGTCCGCTCGCGCGCCCAGGAGTCGCCGGCGCTCTACGAGCTCAGGGACGGCGAACCGAGCCTGGTCGCGTTCGATCTGACCGAGGACGGCCTCTACATCGCACGCCACGTGCTGGGCGACGGGTGGCTCCAGGTCGGCGACAAGCGGGTCGGCTGGCGGTTCACGCCCGCGCAAGCGCTCCGATGAGCCGCTGGAAGCAGTGGGTGAAGGAGCCGAAAGGCGCGCTGCCGGGCGGCATCGTCACGAAGGCCGGGATCGTCCTGATCGCCGTGCTCGTCGGCGGCATGCTGTTCTCGTCGTCGCTCACCGGTCCCGAGGAAGACGCAACCGCTGCCGGAGCGGCGCCGGAGGCGCGGGCGGTGGACGACCGCGTGGGCCGGGCGTTCGAGGGCCGCCTCCGCGCGGAGGCCGAGCGTCAGACCCAACAGGCGGCGGCCAACGAGGCCCGCGCCGAGCAGGAACGCCGACAGGCCGCGGCCGCCCAGGATGCGGCCCGGGCCGACACGGAAACCGGACCGGGAGGTGGGGCGACGGGCGTCGGCCCGGCCGAGTACGAGCTTCGCGAGGCGCTTCGGCTCGAGGAGATCGAACGCAGGACGCGCTCGCTCCGCTCGCTGCCGGTTGCACGGTCGTACCGGGATCCGAACGAGGCCAGCGGCGGGGAAGCGGGCGATGGATCCGACCTTGAATCGGAGTTCCCCGAGGTCGCGCTCGAAGCGGCGCTCGCGTCGTTCGAGCGGTCCGTCGCCGCGCTCGAAGGCGAGATCGAGGCCGGGTTCGAGGCCGGGCAACTTCTCCCCGGCTCGCCGGGAGTTGCACGCCCGAACGTTCCTCGCGCGCCCGGCACGGCGGAGCCGGGCCTCACCGTCCGGCCGGAGGATCCGCCGGGCTGGGAGCGGATCCACGAGGGCTCGTTCCTCGAGGCCGTGCTGCTGACGCAGCTCTCGGGCGAGTTCCCCGGCCCGGTGCTCGCCATCGTGTCGGTGCCGTTCCACTCGGCCGACCGCCAGCGGGTGCTGATTCCGCGCGGCGCGCGCGTCGTCGGCACGGCCCGAGCCGTCCAGGACCGGAACCAGAGCCGGCTCGCCGTCGCGTTCCACCGGCTGCTGCTGCCCGACGGCAGCTGGATCGACCTCGAGTTCGCGGGGCTCGACCAGGCGGGCGAGGGCGCGCTACGGGACCAGGTGAGCCGCCACTACCTCTCGACGTTCGCGGCCGCCGGCGCCGTCGGCGCGCTGAGCGGCCTCACGCTGGCCGGAGCCTCGCCCTACGGACTCCAGGCCGGCGTCGGGCAGGGACTCGGCCAGAGCGCCACCTCGGTCCTCGACCGGTTCCTGAACCGGATGCCCGCCATCACGATCCGCGCCGGCCACCGCCTGCGCATCTGGCTCACCTCCGATGTCCTGGTCCCGAAGCCCGGGACAACGCCGATCCACTGACCCCAAGGAGAACACCGTCATGCGCTACCGCACACTCGCCACCGCCCTCTTCATTCCGCTTCTACTGCTCGTGAGCACCACGCCGGCGAGCGCGCAGTTCGGCCTCGGCCTCGGCGGCGTGATCCAGCGCGCCCAGATGATCGCCAACCAGATCACCCAGATCCGGAACCAGGTCCGCCAGGTGCGGGCGATGACCCGCCAGCTCACGGAGCTCGAGAACCAGCTCGACCACATGAGGCGCGCCGCGCGCGGCGAGGTCGACGCGCTGCTCGCGCCGTTCTCCGATCTTGCGGCCGAACCCGTGGGCCTCGTGAGGAACGGACTTGCGTGGGGATCCGACTTCAGCGGCGCGGCCCGCGAGACGGTCGATGCCGTCCGGGATCTGGGCGGTGGCCGCTCGCTCACCGGACTGTGGCGCAGCGCGCAAAGCACGGCCGACCGGGTGGGCGAGGCCGACATCCTCGCGCTGTTCCGCGACCATCCGCCCGAGGCCGCGACGCGCGCGCTGGAGGCCTACCGCCAGTCCCGGGAGGCGGCCGACCGGCAGCGCGTGCTCGACTACGCGACGCTCGACGCGGCGGCCGCGCTCGCCGAGGTGATCGAGAGCTCGCAAGGCTCGTTCGCCGGCCTCGCCGCGAACGGCAATCTCTCGAACACGGCGCTCCAGCAGGCCGGTGTGGCGGCCTCTCTGAGCCAGGGCCGGATCAACGCGGCGCTCGGCCAGGTGATGGCCCACCAGGCGGTCGAGCAGGCGAGCCGCCTGCGGCAGGCCGAACTCGCACGGCTCGAGCACCTTGCCGAGTGGCGCGAGAGCCGGATCCGCGCGAACGCTTTTGCCGAGACGATGCGCACCGCCGCGTCCCGCAATCGGGACGCGCTCCGGGATGGGCTGCTGTTCCGGATCCCGTCGTTCTACACGGGCCGCTAGGCGAGGGGAGCGTTCGCAATGCAACTCCCTCCGCAGTCCATCGACCCGAACGTTCCGGCGCAGATCCCCAACGACCAGCTCCAGGACTTCAAGAGCTTCCTGGACGTGGTGCTCGATACCGTCGTCGGCGCCGCCGCGCCCGACGTGCATACGCTCGGGCTCCAGCTCTGGGGCGGGCTCGCCGCCGTGATGGTCGCCTGGACGGGTCTCAAGATCGCGTTCAGCGGCACCTTCGAGCCGTGGCAGGTCATTCGGCTCGTGATCGGGATCGCGATCCCCCGCACGCTGCTCCACTACTACATCGTCCCGATCCCCGGAGTGGGACTCACGTTCCCGGCCATGGTGGCGGGAGGGGGGATCTGGCTCCAGAACCTGTTCATCTCCGACGTGGTGTCGGCCGGCTACACCGAGATGACGGCGCTCGTGCAAGCGTACGCCGCGCATCTGGGCGGCGCGTGGTCGGGCGGGAACCTGCTGTCGATCATGACGGCGGGCGTGAGCGTGATCTTCTCCTCGTTCGTGACGCTGGTGATGGGCGCCTCGCTCGTGTTCTGCCTGCTGGCGCTCTTCTGCATCACCTATGCGCAGGTCATATGGGCGCAGGTCGCGATCGCCATCGTGATCCTGCTCGGACCCGTGTTCATCGCCTTCCTCTTGTTCGAGCCGCTCGCGTTCCTGTTCTGGGGATGGTTCCGGTCCCTCATGGTCTACACGCTCTACGGCGTCGTGGCCGGCGCCGTGCTCCGCGTCTTCATGGGCGTCGGATTGGGCTACATCACGACCTACGCCGATGCGCTCATGGGCACGGGCACGGCCGACCCGGCCGAGCTCTGGCTCTGGGCCGTTGTGCTGCTCCCGCTCGTCGTGTGCGGCCTCATGGCCGGACTCAAGGTCGGCGAACTCGCCTCGATGCTCGTGTCCGGCTCCGGCTCCGCCGGGTCCGGGTTCGTCGCGCTCGCCATGCAGGGAGCCAGCCGCGCCGCGGCCCCCGCCAAGCCACCCGTCTGAAATCCTGAGGAGATGCCGCCAATGAAACGAGACCGTGATGCGGGCCGCGAGTACGCCGAGATCTGGGGCGAGGCGGTCCAAGCGAACAGGAAGCTGCGGACGATCCTGATCCTGCTCGCCGCAAGCTGCGTCCTCGGCGTCCTGGTCCTGCTGCGGATCACGGGCGCCGAGCCGCCGCGTCCCATCGTGGTCCGCGTAGACGAGGTCGGCCGCGCCGAGGCGCTCGCCTACGAGGCCGCAACCGCCCAGGCCGATCCGCTCGATCCCACGACCAAGTACTTCCTCCACCGGTTCGTCGGCGACTTCCACTCGCGCCGCCGCGCGACCGTCGAGGAGCAGTGGACCCGGAGCCTTCGGTTCCTGTCGACCGAACTCGCGAACGCCGCGTTCCAGAGGGACGGCGCGGAGGTCGCAAGCGTGGCGGCCGGCACCGCCGACACCGAGCTCCAGGTCGAGCAGGTCGTGCTCCGCATCCATCCCTCTCCCGAACCGCCCCACGGCGCGACGGCCGACTTCGACCTCGTGCACTTGAGGGACGGACAGGAGATCCGGCGCGAGCGCTGGTCGCTCACGCTCCGGTTCGAGTTCCTCAGGTCCATCCCTCCCGAGCTCGTCATCCACAACCCGATGGGCATCCTCGTCACCTACCTGCAAGCCGACCAGGCGCTCGTGACCGGGCAGGAGCCATGATCGCACATCTCAAGGGCCGGGAGAAGGCGCTCGAAGCGTTCGGCTGGACGGACCGCAAGGCCGAGTGGATCGCGCTCGCGTGCCTGCACAGCGGCGTGTTCACCCGAGATCAGATCTGCGACTGGCTCGGGATCCACCGCCACACGGCGCGCCACTTCGTCCGGGACATCCTGGACCGGAGACTGGGGGCCGAGGACACGCTTGAAGGCCGGAGGGTCTGCCGGATCTCGGCGCGCGCCATCTATCGCGCGCTCGGAGTCGAGGACATCCGCCACCGCCGGATCGCGTCCCCCGAGGTGCTGATGCGCCGTCTGCTCTCCCTCGACTACGTGACAGGCCACACCGGCCAGGCGTGGCTCCCGACCGAGCCCGAGAAGGTCGGCGCGTTCGAGGCGCTGGGCATCGACCGCCGGACCCTGCCCGTGCGCGTGTACCGGGGCGCCGCGGGCGAGACCCGGCGCTACTTCCCCCTCAAGCTGCCCGTCGCCCTCGACGTGGGGGGCGCGGTGTTCGTCTACGCCGATCCGGGCCACGAGACCGCCACGGGCTTCCACTCCTGGGGCCGCGCCCACCGGGAACTCTGGGAAGAGCTCAGGGAGCGGGGCCGGCCGGTCGAGGCCGCCGCCGTCGTTCGCACCGACAGCGAGTTCGAGCGGGCGGAGAAGGTCCTCGGCAACTGGACCGACCCGACCCGGCCCCCCAGCCGCTCGCAGGCGTCCGCGACCGGCCGTCGGATCCGCCGCGAGATCGAACGGATCGAACAGGCCATCCGCGGCAGGGACGAGAGCGTGATCGAAGAGCACGGCAGCCTCCGGGGCTGCCTGGCCCGGCTCGCCGAGCTCAGGGCCGCGCTCCCGACCGCGCCCTCGGAAGCGATGATCGACGGCTTCACGGTGTGGCGTTCGACCCGGCTTTCGGGGGGTCTGTTTTGACCGCCGGAAGCGGGTGCCGATGCCGGTCCACGAGTGTACATGGCACTTCGCGGGTGGTCGGACACGAAATCGCGCCTGCGATGGACACGCCTCCGGTTCCATATGTCGCTGGCGCTCTTGCGGTTGCGCCACGGCCAGCGAAGCGCGGATGCCGATCCGCGCTCCTTGGCCGTGGCTGGGAGCGACCCCCCATCTCGGCATGCCTCGATCGGCATCGGGGAGGATGGCGATGGGCATCCCCATCGTCCCCTCCGCTGCGGGGTCGCTCCCAGCCAGCAGTCCCTCCGGGAAGGGTGTCGGACCGATGAGGCCCTGGACGCTGGTCATCATCGGGGTGGCCTTGACGGCGGCCACGGTCCGCGCGTTCCTGGCGCCGTTTCCGGGCATCGGCGGGAACCCCGTGCTGGACCTGATCGCCTACCACGATCCGGGCCTACACACGATGATCCACGTCTGGTACTACGCGGCGCCCGCCGTCGCCTTGCTGCTCGCCGGCAGCGTCTGCCTCTCGGTCTCGAGGGTCTGGCTCGAGCCGCGTACCCGGCGCGGCGCCCGCGGGAAGCTGCCCGCCTGGCCCACCTCGCCCGGCGACGAGGCGCCCACGCTCGTGATCGGCGAACTGCATCATCCGACCGTGCCGCGCGAGAGCGAGCGGCCGTCGTGGCTCGTGATCCCCGAGAAGGGGCTCTACACCGGCATCCTCATCGTCGGGGCCGTCGGCACCGGCAAGACGACCGCCTGCATGTATCCGTTCGCCCAACAGCTCCTCTCCTGGCGGGCCGACGATCCCGGCCGCCGCGCGGGCGCGCTCGTCCTTGAGGTCAAGGGCGATTTCTGCCACCAGGTCCGTGGCATCCTCGAGGACGCCGGCCGCGGGGACGACTACCTCGAGATCGGGCTCGACGGCTCCTGGCAGTGGAACCCGCTCGACGATCCGCTGCTCGATTCCTACTCGCTGGCCTACGGCGTCGCGTCGCTCATCAACCAGCTCTTCGGCAAGAGCCGGGAACCGTTCTGGCAACAGGCGTACACGAACCTCGTGCGCTGGATCGTGGAGCTGCACCGGCTCCTGCCGGGGGGCTGGGTCACGCTCCGGGACATCTACCGCTGCACCGTGGACGCGGAGTTGTTCGCGGGGAAGATCGGCGAGGCCCGCGAGATGGCCGACAGGATCTCTCCGGTGGACGCCGTCATCTCCAGCGACGACATGATCGCCCATGCGGAGGCGCTCAAGAAGTGGGACTGGGCGCCGGTGCCCGGAACTGAACAGGTGCGCTGCCGGATGGACGCGGAGCTTCGGGCGCAGCTCGCGAAGCACGAAGTCGCATGCAAGGTGGAAGCGGCCGGGGGAGGCGCGGGCGGCGAGTTCAGGCAGCAGGTCGAGGCCATCGAGCGGTGGTACGTGCACGACTGGACGGTGCTCGACGCCAAGCTCCGCACCTCGATCGTCGAGGGCATCAGCGTCTTCCTCTCGCTGTTCGACGAGCCGCAGGTCGCCGGCGTGTTCTGCCCGCCGCCACCGGCTGAGGAGGAGCCGCCGGCTGAAGCTACGCCGGACGAGAGCGACGACACCGAAGGCGCTGGCTATCCCGTGCCGGGGCTCCGGCGCCGACTGCCGCCGCTCGCCGATCTGATCGAAGACGGCAAGGTCCTCGCGCTCAACATGCCCGCTGGCGCGAACCCCGCGCTCGCCCGCGCCATCGGCGTGCTGCTCAAGAACGCCTGGATGCAGGCGCTGCTCCGGCGGCCCGCCGAGGCCGCGCGCCGGCCCGAACGCTACCTGCGGCCCGCCGTGTTCATCTGCGACGAATACCAGGCGTTCGCCACCGTCGGGCAGGACGACCCTTCGGGCGACGAGAAGGCGTTCGCGCTCACGCGCCAGTGCCGCTGCATACCGATCGTCGCCACGCAGTCGATCTCCTCGCTCCGCTCCGTGCTGCCCTCGGGCGAGGCGTGGCGCACGCTCGTCCAGACGCTCCGCACCCGGATCTTCCTCTCGCTGTCCGACGAGGCGTCGGCGCGGGTCGCGTCCGAGATGTGCGGCACCGTCATGAAGACGCAGCCCTCCTACACGTTCACCGAGAACACGGGCCGGCCCGAGTTCTCGCTTCTGTCCGGACGCGCCGGAGGCGGACGCGGCACGATCGGCGCGAGCAAGTCGTTCCGCCAATCGAGGGAGCCCGTGTTCACGCCGCGCGAGTTCTCGCTGCTCGCGAACTACCAGGCGATCTGCCTGCCGTATGACGGGCTCGTGTCGCTCCCCGCACGGCGCGTCTACCTCAAGCCCCACTACCTGCCGAAGGAGACCGGCTACTGGCGGCTCCGCGAGGAGGGACGGATATGAAGCGCGCGAGCGGGATCGGGCACCTCACTCCGTTCCTCCCGGGCCTTGGAGCCCTGCTCGATGACCCGGAGGTCTCCGAGATCATGATCAACGGACCCGGCAACGTCTGGGTCGAGCGAGCCGGGAGACTGGAGCCCCACGACGCGCCGGCCCTCACGGCCCAATGGCTCCACCGCGCGGCGATCCACATCGCCCGGCCGCTCGGGCTCGATCCCGCCGCGAGGCCGATCCTGGACGCGCGGCTCGGCGACGGATCCCGGGTCGCCATCTGCACCCCGCCCGCGGCGCCCGAGGTCGCCATCACCATCCGCCGGTTCGGGGGCCGGGCGTTCTCGCCCGAGGACTTGGTGCGCATGGGCTCGCTGCCGGAGGCGGTCCTCCGGTCCGCCCGCACCACGCTTGCGGCCCGCAGGAACATCCTCGTCTCCGGGGGGACCGGCTCGGGGAAGACCACGCTGCTGAACGCGCTGATCGAACTGCTGCCCGAGGACGAGCGGATCGTCGCGATCGAGGACACGCTCGAACTCAGGATCGACCGCGCGAACTGCGTCCGTTTCGAGGCAGGAGCCATCGGCTCGGAAGCACCCGTATCGATTCGCGACCTGGTCCGCCACGCGCTCCGCCACCGGCCCGACCACATCGTCGTCGGCGAGGTCAGGGGCGCCGAGGCCGCCGATCTGCTCCAGGCGCTCAACACCGGCCACGGCGGCTCGCTCACCACCGTGCACGCGAACAACGCCCGCTCCGCGCTCTCGCGCCTCGCGAGCTGCGCCATGCAGGCCGAGGGCGCGCTCCCCTGGGAGGTCACCTGCCGGGGCGTCGTGGACGGGATCTCGCTCGTGCTCCACATCACCCGGCAACGAGGCAGGCGGTTCGTCGAGGAGGCCATCCAGGTCCAGGGCTACGACGCGGCCACCGGCCGCTGGGTCACCGAACCGATATCGAGCCGGGCTCCGAAGCTCCGGGAACAAGAACAGACCCACACACCGAAGGAGGTGAACGCATGACGGGCAACGACAGCACCATCCGCGTCGAGACGTTCGAGGACTTCGACCGGGAACTCGCGCGCGACGGCGGCGAGACCCTCGAGGTCCCGGCCTACCTGGCCGAGCAGTACGGCCTCTTCCCCGAGGAGGTCGGGAGCGAGGAAGAGATCGTGGGCGCCGGCGCCGATCCGCACGGGCAGGAGGTGGACCGATGAAGCACGACGAATATCACCGCAAGTTCGCCGACCGGGTCATCGAGCAGATCCGGCAGGGCACCGCCCCCTGGCAGAAGCCGTGGGCGCCGGGCGAGCGGGTGCTCCCCGCGAACGTGGACACCGACCGCTCCTATCGCGGCGGCAACAGCCTGCACCTCGCCGCCGTCCAGCAGGAGCGCGGCTACGGTGACGTGCGCTGGGGCACCTACCGCCAGATCCAGGCCCGCGGCGGACAGGTCCGGAAGGGCGAGACCGGCACCCGCATCCTCTCTTTTCAGGATCACAAGCGGACCCAAGTCACCGACGAGCGCGGACGGCCCAGGAGGGACGCCGAGGGCAAGCGCGTCTACCGCTACGAGCGACTCAAGGCGCCCTTCGTCCGCCAGTACACCGTGTTCAACGCCGAGCAGGCCGACGGGCTGCCCGCAAGGTCGACCCCGACGCCCGAGCCGCTCTGGAAGACCCACCAGGAGGCCGAACGGGTCCTCGAAGACGGCGGGGTTCCGATACGCCACGTCGCGGGCGACCGCGCCTACTACCACATGAACCGCGACGAGGTCGTGCTCCCCGAACGGGGACAGTTCCCCTCCGCCAACCACTACTACCAGACCGCGCTCCACGAGCTGGGCCACAGCACCGGCCATCCGGAGCGGATGAACCGCGAGACGCTCGTCGAGGGGATCAAGACCGGGTTCGGCTCGCCCGACTACGCGAAGGAGGAACTGAGGGCCGAGATCAGCGCGATGATGACGGGCGAGCGCGTGGGCGTCGGGCACGATCCGAGCCGGGGCGCCGCGTACGTCGAGGGCTGGATCGCCGCGCTCGAGGAGGACCCGCGCGAGATCCGGCGCGCCGCCGCCGACGCGCAGAGGATCTCGGACTTCGTGCTCGTTCGGCACATCGAGCGGGAAGCCGCGCGCGAGCCCGTGGCAGTGGCCGCGTCCCGCGCGCCTGGACCCCAGCGGACCCAAGTACCCGTGCCCCCGCTCCCCGTGCCCGAGCGCAGCTCCGGGCCGAGCCGCTGAGCAACCGATGAGAGGCAGGGAGATGTTCGACCGCACGGTCGAGGAGGACCCCCGTTCCGCCGCGCCACCCAGCCGCGAGAAGCATCGCATGCGGAACGGCCATCGTCGAGAATACGCCGCGGGCCGGGACGGCGGGTCCATCTCCTTCCCCGAACGGTGCGCCCGCGGACTTGCCGACATCGGCGTCTACGGCGCCGTCTCCTACCGCGACCTCGCCGAGGCCCGCTTCGGGGGACACCCCCACACCACCAAGCGGGCCGTGAACGCCTGGATCCGAGAGGGTCTCGTCACCGAGACCCGGGCCACCGGACCCAAGGGCAATCCCTTCAAGGTCCTCTCCCTCATCCGCAAGGGCGTGGCCAAGGCCCGGAAACTCGCCGCCGAACGCGGGATGGATCCCGCACAGCAGATCCGGATCGCACGCACCAGGCCCGCCGAGGCCGCGCACGACACCGCCGTCTACCGCGCCTGTTGGAAGGAACGGCGGCGCCTCGTGGAACAGGGCGCCACCGTCAAGCGCGTCCGGCTCGACACCGAACTCAAGAGCGCCGTCGCGCGAGCGAGCGAGGCCGCCCGGCTCAAGAACGGCAAGCGGGCCGCCGATGCCGAACGGCACAGGATCGCCCAAGAGCTCGGCCTCCCCCTCGACGACGAGGGCCGCGTGCTCCACCCGGACGCGCAGATCGAGTACACGGACGCCGAAGGCCGGACCGGACGCGTCAACATCGAGGCCGTCTCCGGCAACTACCGCGAAGGGGCCGTCCGGGCCAAGGCCGCCGCCGGGTTCGCGCTCCACGCCAACGGGCCGGCCGCCGGGAAACTCCTCGGCAAGCTCGGCCTGGGCGGCGACGGCGGCTCCTGGCTGCGCGGACCCGCCGACCGCGACCCGGCCGCCGTCGAACTCTGACGACCCGGAGGACTTTTAGCCCATGCAACCCTGGAAGATCAGCGCGGGACTTACCGCCGCAATCGCCGGTTCGGCCATGATCCTCGCCGGGCCGCGCCTCGAATACCTGTCGCCGTTCTGGCCGGTCATCCTCGCCGATTACGGCGTCCTGCTCTCCCTCCACATGGCCCTCGCGCTCGCGACCGTCGCGGCCGCCATCTACGCCGTCGCCCGCGCTACCGGGCTCGCCGACCTCGGGCGCCGCGTCGATCTCGCCGAACGGTCCGTCCGGCGCGGCGAGGGGGATACGGGCCTCACCGAAGCGCTCCGCAGGGACGCCGAAGGCGACTGGGACTGAACGCGCATGAGTGAGCGAACGTCCGTCGAGACACTGCCCGCCAACTGGCGCAGGCACGCCAAGGCGCTCCGGCGCTACGGGGGCGAGACTCCGGCCACCGCGCTCGAGAGCTGCGCCGCCGAACTCGAAGCCACGCTCGTCGAAAGGGACGAGACCACCTTCTCGCTCGTCGAGGCGGCCACGGAGAGCGGATACTCCGCCGACCATCTCGGCCGCCTGGTCCGCGACGGCCGGATCCCCAACGCCGGACGCCCCGGCGCACCGAGGATCGCACGCACGCACCTGCCACGGAAGGCCCATGCGCCGGCCGAGCCGCGACTGGCGGAGAAGCCCCGCCGTCGCGACGTTTCAAACGCGCAGATCGTGCAGTCCATCATCGAAAAAGGAATCGAATGATGGCACGCACGAAACGAGTCCGGCGCGGCTACAGCGCCGGCGAATGGGGCCGGAACCGGGTGAGGGTGTTCCCCGATCCCAAGACCGGCTTGTACCAGATCGAGTGGCGAGAGAACGGGCGCAGGCTCACAAGGTCGCTGCAACACCGCGACTGGAGGCAGGCGAAGACGCAGGCGGACGAGTTCGCTGCGGGATTCGCCGGACCGGAGCTGAACGGCAAGAAGAACGCCGAGCCCGAGCCGCTCACCCTGGAGACGCTTTTTGACATCTACGGTGAAGAGGTGACGCCCACCAAGGGCCTGAGTTCGCGGCAGCACGACAGGACCGCGGCGAAGATGTTCCTTGGGTTCCTGGGAAGGAGCCGCGACCCGGCGACCTTGTCGCAGCGCGACTGGGACCGGTTCATCCGGGCGCGCAGGGCGGGAAGCGTAGGCCCCAGCGGGCGGGCCGTGTCGGATCGGATGGTCGAATACGACCTGAGGTTCCTGATCTCGGTCCTCAACTGGGCCTCGAGGTCGAGGGACGAGCGGGGTCGCCTGCTCCTTGAGTCGAACCCGCTCAGGGGCCTGAAGATGCCCATGGAGAAGAACCCCACCCGGGTCGTTCTTTCCGAACACGAGTATCAAGCGCTTCTGAAGGTGTCCCAAGAGGTGGATTGGCGGTTCCATCTCGCGCTCGTGCTCGCGCACGAGACCGGACACCGCATCGGAGCCATCCGCAAGCTCCGGTGGTCCGACATCGACTTGGCACGCGAAACCATCCGGTGGCGCAGCGAGCACGAGAAGACCGGCTACGAGCACCGGACGCCGGTGACCGCTGAAGCAATCGCAGCCTTGGAGTCGGCGCGGGGGCGGAACCCCGTGACCGGCAGCGCTCCGGTGCTGCCCTCGTCGAGGGACCCTTCGGTGAGTGTGGGCTCCTGGATCTCCCGCGGTTGGTGGAAGAGGGCCGAAGGGCTCGCAGGTCTGGAGCCGAAACGCGGTCGTGGCTGGCACTCGCTGAGGCGGAAGTTCGCCTCCGATCTCATGGACCAGCCCCTCAAGGTCCTCTGCGAACTCGGCGGATGGAAGACGGCCAAGACCGTCCTCCAGTGTTATCAGCGGGCGGACGAGGGACAACTCAGGGCGGCGCTCGCAAACCGCCGGAGAGTTCGGACCTGAGCCCAATTGGCGGGAATCAAACAGCGGGAATCCGACCGGTAAATCTCGTAAGTTCAATGATCACAACAGATCCGAATCCGAAAGCGGATGCTGGATCATCGAACTGTACCGGCTCTTGCCGGGGGGCTGGGTCACGCTGCAGGACATCTACCGCTGCACGGTGGATGCGGAACTGTTCGGCCGGAAGATCGGCGAGGCCCGCGAGCTGGCCGACCGGCTCTGCCCGGTGCGGGCCGTCATCGCGACCAAGGATCTCGCCGCTCACAAGGAACCCCTCGGGGAATGGGGCTGGGAGCCGGTGCCCGGCACGGACAAGGCGGCTTGCCAGCTCGACCCCGCACTCCGGGACCGGCTCAAGGAACTCAAGGTCGCATACGAGACGGAGGAGAGCGGGGGCGGAGCGGGCAGCGAGTTCCGTGAGCAGGTCGAGGCCATCGAGCGGTGGTATCTGCATGACTGGACGGCGCTCGACGCCAAGCTCCGCACGTCGATCGTCGAGGGCATCAGCGTGTTCCTCTCGCTCTTCGACCAGCCGCAGGTCGCCGGCGTGTTCTGTCCGCCGCCTCCGGAATCGGGAGAGTCCCTATCTATACATATAGGTGACGGTGCGCCGGACGAGGACGCCGAGGCCGTCCGGCCCGTGCCGGGCCTCCGGCGCCGGCTGCCGCCGCTCAGCGAGCTGATCGAGGGCGGCAAGGTCCTCGCGCTGAACATGCCCGCGGGCGCGAACCCCGCGCTCGCCCGCGCCATCGGCGTCCTGCTCAAGAACGCCTGGATGCAGGCGCTGCTCCGGCGGCCCGCAGAGCTCGCCCGCCGGCCCGGCCGCTACCTCCGGCCCGCCGTGTTCATCTGCGACGAGTACCAGGCGTTCGCGACCGTCGGCCAGGACGATCCCTCGGGCGACGAGAAGGCGTTCGCGCTCACCCGGCAGTGCCGCTGCGTCCCGATCGTCGCCACGCAGTCGATCTCCTCGCTCCGCTCGGTGCTCCCCGGAGGCGAGGCCTGGCGCACGCTCCTCCAGACGCTCCGCACCCGGATCTTCCTGTCCTTGAGCGACGAGTCGTCGGCCCGGATCGCGTCCGAGATGTGCGGGAGCGTCATGAAGACGCAGCCCTCCTACACGTTCACCGAGACCACGGGCAGGCCCGAGTTCTCGCTCTTGTCCGGGCGAGCCGGAGGGGGCCGCGGCACGATCGGCGCGAGCAAGTCGTTCCGGCAGCAGAGGGAGCCCGTGTTCACGCCGCGCGAGTTCGCGCTGTTGGCCAACTACCAGGCGATCTGTCTGCCCTACGACGGCACGAAGTCGCTCCCTGCCCGGCGCGTCTACCTGAAACCCCACTACCTGCCGAGGGACGTGGGCTACTGGCGGCTCCGCGAGGAGGGACGGATATGAAGCGCGCAAGCGGAATCGGCCACCTGAAGCCGTTCCTTCCGGGCCTGGAGACGCTGCTTGAGGACCCGGAGGTCTCCGAGATCATGATCAACGGACCCGGCAACGTCTGGATCGAGCGAGGCGGCCGACTCGAGCCCCACGAGGCGCCGGGACTCACCGCCGCCTGGCTCCACCGCGCCGCGATCCACATCGCCCGGCCGCTCGGCCTCGATCCCGCCGCCAGACCCATCCTCGATGCCCGTCTCGAGGACGGCTCCAGGGTCGCCATCTGCACGCCGCCCGCGAGTCCCGAGGTCGCCATCACCATACGCCGGTTCGGGGGCCGCGCGTTCTCGGCTCAAGACCTGGTGCGCATGGGCTCGCTGCCGGAGACGGTCCTCGGGGCCGCCCGGTCGGCCCTCTTGGCCCGCAGGAACATCCTGGTCTCCGGAGGCACGGGCTCGGGCAAGACGACGCTCTTGAACGCGCTGATCGAGTTGCTGCCCGAAGACGAGCGGATCGTCGCCATCGAGGACACGCTCGAACTCAGGATCGAGCGCGCCAACTGCCTGCGCTTCGAGGCCGGGGCTGTCGGCACCGAGACCCCCGTCTCGATCCGCGACCTGGTGCGGCACGCGCTGCGCCACCGGCCCGACCACATCGTCGTCGGCGAGGTCAGGGGCGGCGAGGCCGCCGATCTGCTCCAGGCGCTCAACACCGGCCACGGCGGCTCGCTGACCACCATCCACGCGAACAACGCCCGCTCCGCGCTCTCGCGCCTGGCGAGCTGCGCCATGCAGGCCGAAGGCGCGCTTCCCTGGGAGGTCACCTGCCGGGGCGTCGTGGACGGGATCGCACTTGTGCTGCACACGACCCGGCAGCGGGGCAGGCGGTTCGTCGAGGAGGCGCTCGAAGTGCGCGGCTACGACGCGGCCAAGGGCCGCTGGCTCGCCGAACCGATCTGGAGCGGGGCCGACGAAGCCCCGCAAGAACAGCACCCACACACCAAGGAGGTGAACCCATGAAAGGCGACGAGAACATCGTTCGCGTCGAGACGCTCGATGACTTCGACCGGGAGCTCGCGCGCGACGGCGGCGAGACCCTCGAGGTGCCGGCCTCGCTGGCCGAGCAGTACGGCCTCTTCCCCGAGCAGGTCGGGAGCGAGGACGAGATCCGCGACGCCGGAGAGGATCCGCACGGCCCCGAGGAGGAAGAGCTATGAAACACGACGAATACCACCGCCAGTTCGCCGAGGGGATCATCGAGCAGATCCGCCAGGGCACCGCGCCCTGGCAGAAGCCATGGGGGCCGGGCGAGCGCGTGCTTCCCGCGAACGTCGATACCGGACGCTCCTACTCGGGCGGGAACAGCCTGCACCTTGCCGCCGTCCAGCAGGAGCGCGGCTACGGCGACGTGCGCTGGGGCACCTATCGCCAGACTCAGGTCCAAGGCGGACAGGTGCGCAAGGGCGAGCAGGGCACCCGCATCCTCTCGTTCCAGGACCACCGGAAGATCGCCGTCAACGACGAGCGCGGGCGGCCCAAGAGGGACAACGAAGGCAAGCGCGTTTACCGCCACGAGCGCCTGCCCACGCCCGTCGTCCGGCAGTACACCGTCTTCAACGCCGAGCAGGCCGACGGGCTCCCGGCCCGGCCCACACCCACTGCCGAGCCGCTCTGGAAGGTGCACCAGCAGGCCGAACGCGTCCTCGAGGACAGCGGGGTCCCCGTCCGTCACGTGGCGGGAGACCGGGCGTTCTACAACCTGAACCGCGACGAGATCGTGCTCCCCGAGCGGATGCAGTTCCCCTCGGCCAACCACTACTACCAGACGGCGCTCCACGAGCTGGGGCACAGCACCGGCCACCCGGAGCGCATGAACCGCGAGACGCTCACCCAAGGGATGAACGACGGGTTCGGGTCGCCGGCCTATGCGAAGGAGGAGCTCCGCGCGGAGATCAGTGCCATGATGACCGGCGAGCGCGTGGGCGTCGGCCATGACCCGAGCCGGGGCGCCGCGTACGTCGAGGGCTGGATCGCCGCACTCGAGGAGGACCCCCGGGAGATCCGCCGCGCCGCCGCCGACGCGCAGAAGATCTCCGACTTCGTGCTCTCGCGGCACCGCGAGCGCGAGGCCGCGCGGGAACCCGTGGCCGTGGCCGCGACCCGCGCGCCCGCGCCTGGGCAGATCGTCCATCCCGTGCCGCCGCTCCCCGTGCCGGAGCGGACCTTCGGGCCGCGCCGCTGACGGTCGGTGAGGAGCCAGGAGATGTTCGACCGCACGGTCGAACCGGACCCGCGGCCCGCCGCGCCACAAAGCCGCGCTATCTACCGCATGCGGGACGGCCACCGCCGAGAATACGCCGCGAGCCGGGACCGCGGGTCCATCTCCTTCCCCGAACGGTGCGCGCGCGGGCTCGCCGACATCGGCGTCTACGGCGCCGTCCCGTACCGCGACCTCGCCGAGGCTCGCTTCGGGGGCCATCCCTACACCACCCGGCGGGCCGTGAACGCCTGGGTACGGGACGGGCTCGTCCAAGAGACCCGGGCCACCGGACCCGGGGGCAACCCGTTCAAGGTCCTGACGCTCACCCGCAGCGGCGTGGCCGAGGCCCGGAAGCTGGCCGCCGAACGGGGGATGGATCCCGGACAGGAAATCCGGTTCGCACGCACCCGGCCTGCCGAGGCCGCGCACGACACCGCCGTCTACCGCGCCTGCATGAAGGAGAAGCAGCGCCTGCTCGACCGGGGCGCAGCAGTGCGGCGCATCCGGCTCTACACCGAACTCAAGAGCGCCGTCGCGCGCGGGAGCGAGGCGGCGCGGCTGAAGGACGGCAAGCGGGCCGCCGATGCCGAACGGCACCGCACCGCCGGAGAACTCGGACTCCCGGTCGACGACGAAGGGCACGTGCTCTACCCGGACGCCCAGATCGAGTACACCGATGCCGGCGGGCGAACCGGACGCGTCAACATCGAGGTCGCGTCCGGCAACTACCGCGAAGGGGCCATCAAGGCGAAAGCGGCGGCCGGGTTCGCGCTACACGCCAACGGACCGGCGGCGGCGCGGCTGCTGCGCACGCTCGGCCTTGGCGGCGGCGACGACCGCTCCTCGCTGCGGGGACCCGCCCACCGCGATCTGGCCGCAGTCGAACTCTGACTACGGGAGAAGCCCGCCATGCAACCCTGGAAAATCAGCGCCGGCCTCACCGCCGCCATCGCGGGGTCTGCCGTGCTGCTCGCCGGGCCGCGCCTCGAATACCTCGTGCCGTATTGGCCGCTCATCCTCGCCGAACACGGCGTCTTGCTCGCCCTGCACCTGGCGCTCGCACTCGCAACCGTCGCGGCACCCATCTACACCGTCGCACGCGCCGCCGGGCTCGCCGACCTCGGCCGGCGCGTCGATCTCGCCGAGCGCTCCGTTCGGCGCGGCGAGGGGGACCCGGCCCTCACCGACGCGCTCCGCAGAGACGCCGAGGGCGACTGGGAATGAACGCGGAGACCGGGCGGGCGGCGGACCGACGAGATCGACCCAACCGTGCGCGCACACCTCGCGGCGCGTCCGTCGAGACCCTGCCCGCGACCTGGCGGACGCAGGCCAAGGCGCTCCGCCGGTACGGGGGCGAGACGCCGGCCGTCGCGCTCGAAAGCTGCGCGGCCGAGCTCGAGACCACGCTCCGGGAGCGGGACGAGACCACCCTCTCGCTGACGGAGGCAGCCAGGAAAAGCGGCTACTCCGCGGACCATCTCGGCCGCCTCGTGCGCGACGGCAAGATCCCCAACACCGGAAGACCCGGCGCGCCCAGGATCGCCCGCAGGCACCTGCCACGGAAGGCACCAGCCGAGCCGCGACTGGTCAACGAGCTTCGTCCGCGCCAAGTTTCCAACGCGCAGATCGTGCAGTCCATCATCGAGAGAGGAATCGAATGATGGCACGCACGAAACCTATCCGGCGCTCCTACGGCGCCGGCGAATGGGGCCGGAACCGGGTACGGGTCTTTCCCGATCCCAAGACCGGCCTGTTCCAGATCGAGTGGCGCGAGAACGGGCGCAGGCTCACAAGGTCGCTGAAGCACCGCGACTGGAGACGGGCGAAGCGGCAGGCGGACGAGTTCGCCGCTGGCTTCGCCGGGCCGGAGATTGAGGGCAAGGCGGACGCCGAGCCCGAGCCGCTCACCCTGGAGACGCTTTTTGACATCTACGGTGAAGAGGTGACGCCCACCAAGCGTGGGCGGTCGCGGCTGCACGACAGGGCCGCGATGAGGATGTTCCTCGGGTGCTTCGGCAGGGACCGGAAGCCCGCTACGCTCTCCCAGCGCGACTGGGACCGGTTCATCCGGGAGCGGCGGGCGGGCAGGGTTGGCCCGAGCGGCAAACCCGTGTCCGACCGGATGATCGAACGCGACTTGAAGTTCCTGCTCGCGGTCCTCAACTGGGCCGTGAAGTCGAGGGACGAGCGGGGCGAACTGCTCCTCGGCTCGAACCCGCTCAAGGGCCTGAAGACGCCCACGGAGAAGAACCCGACACGGGTGATGCTTACCGAGGAAGAATACCGGGTCCTGCTCCACGTGTCTCTGGAGATGGACTGGCGCTTTCACGTTGCTCTGGTCCTCGCACACGAGACAGGACACCGCATCGGCGCCATCCGTCAGCTTCGATGGTCGGACATCGACCTTGAATGCGGAGTGGTGCGCTGGCGCGCAGAGCACGACAAGTCGGGCTACGAGCACCGGACGCCGGTGACCGCCGAGGCGCTCGCCGCCTTGGAGGAGGCGCGAAAGAGGAATCCCGGTATCGGGGACGCGCCCGTGCTGCCCTCGCCGCAGGACCCGTCGAAGTGCGTGAGCTGTTCCTGGACGCAGCGCTGGTGGGAGAAGGCCGTAGCGCTCGCAGGGCTGGAATCCAAGCGTGGCCGCGGCTGGCACTCCCTAAGGCGGAAGTTCGCCTCCGACCTCATGGACCAGCCGCTCAAGGTGCTCTGCGAACTCGGCGGTTGGAAGGAGGCCAAGACGGTGCTGCACTGCTACCAGCGGGCCGATGAGGCACAGCTCAGGAAGGCTCTGGAGAGCCGTCGCAGAGTTCGCGCCTGAGACCAATCAGCGGGAATCAATCGGCGGGAATCCGGTCCGGTATGCCCGTAAGTTCAATTACCCCAAGTAGATGTGAACCTGTCGGCTTCTGTCCACTCGGCCCACCGCACCTCACCCCATCGTGCCGCCGTCAGCACCAGGAACTCGAACGCCAGCCGGACGGCCAGCGGCACCGTTGATGCCCGCGCGGTCTGGATGGCCGCGGCCACCTCTCGATGCGGCAGCGCCCGCATGTGCTGCACGACGTCACGCTGTGGACCCAGGACCGGGTCGATCCGGTCACAGGGGTTGTCGATCCGGAACTCCATCGCCACCGCCCACTCCAACACCGCGCGGATGCGCTGCCGCAACCGCCGGGCGGTGTCCGCCTTCGTGTGCCAGATGGGCGCGAGGATCTCCAGCACGTCGGCGCTAGTGACCTCCGAGACCGGCATCTTCCCGATGCGCGGGAAGGCGTACCGCTCGAAGGTCAAGATCCACCCGCGGCCGTGCGCCCGACTTCGCCAGCCGGATTGCTTCTGTTCTACCACACGCGCGGTGGCTTCGGCGAAGCTCGGTACGCCCTGCCTACGACGCTTCTCGGCAAGCGGGTCGCCGCCCTCGCGAGCCAGCTTGCGGTTGGCCAGCGCCTTTTCCCGGGCCTCGGCGAGGGAGACCAGCGCGATGCTGCCGAGCCCGAGCTCGCGGCGCCGACCCCGGATGACCAGGCGCTGGATCCAGCTCCGGGTTCCGCTCGGCTGGACGAAGAGGTACAAACCGTTGCCGTCCGCGTGTCTTCCAGGCGGGGCAGTGCGCACGAAGGCGGCCGACAGGGCCTTGTCTGGATGGCGGCCCTTGGGCTTGGTTTTCCGGGGCGGAGTGGCCGCGTTCGTTACAGTAACCATCCCCGCATAATATAGGGGATGGAGGCGGATATCAATGGATGTTGTGAGCAGAGTGCGTTGCTAGTCTATGCTCGTAACTTACTGTTATCACAGTCATTTATGGACTTAACTGGACGATACTGCACACCGGTCCAGATAGTCTGCCCATTCCTGGGTCGTGCGTGGCTGCCCGAGCACCCGGCACGCTCTCCTCTCCGACGCCCCGAGCTGCTGACGTACACGCACCGCACAACGTCGTCGGCGCTCGGGGCTCAGAAGTTTCCCTCGGCCGCTTCCTCCAGGATCAGCTTGTCCAGTGTCAAGTCCGCCACTGCTCGCTTCAGGCGCCCGTTCTCGCGCTCACGCTCCTTCAGGCGCCGTGCCTGGCTCACCTTCATCCCGCCGTACTCCCGCCTCCACCGGTAGTACGTCTGCTCGGTGATGCCGAGCTCCCGGCTGATCAGCTTCACGGATTTGCCGCGGGCCAGACCGACCTCTGCCTCCCGCAGTGCAGTGATGATCTGCTCCGGAGTGGGTCGCTTCCTTCCCATCCTGACCTCCTCGCTGAAAAGCTTCAGACCAGGTCGATCCTAACATTGCACCTGGTCTCGTTTCAGGGGATCAGGCCGATCGCGACGGAGAGAAGGGCGGCCGCGGCGAGCGCCGGCCACACGGACCACCCGAACACGGTAGTGAGGAGCATGATCGCCATTCCTGCCGCCCCCACGGTGGAGCCGACCGAGAGGTCGAACTCCCCCCCGATCATCAGGAGCGCGACCCCCACCGCCAGGATGCCCAGCGGCGCCGCCGCGTTCAGATACGAGGCCGTTCCCTCGGGACCGAGGAAGGCGGGACCAGCGAGTGCGGCGAAGGCGACCCAGATCAGAAGGGCACCCGCAGCGGCGGCGGTCTCCGGCCGGGCCAGGATCCGCTCCAGCGGCGCGCTCAGCGGAGACCCCGTCGTGAAAGCTCGATCGCCCGCTCCGCGGTGGCGGCGGTCACGAAGCGTGGGCCGGTCGCAATCGGGCGGCCGTCGCCGGGGATGGTGCCGGTCTCGAGGTAGAGGGTGAGCAGCACGATCGGGAGGTAGCCCTGCAGGTATTGCTGCTGATCGATGGCGAAGAGGATCTGGCCGTCCCGGACCGCCTCCAGCACCGACGGCGAGAGGTCGAACGTGCCCAGGTGGACGTCCCGCTCGCGCCCCAGCTCGTGCGAAGCGGCGAGGGCCGGCCCCGCCCCCGTGGTCCCGAGCGTCAGCACCCCGTCGATGGCCGGATCCGCGGTCAGCGCTCCGGCCACGCGCTGGCGCGTGTCCTCGGGGTCGGCGAGGTCGACCGCCAGCATGGAGGTGGTGCCGCCGGCCGCGACCATCGCAGCTCGGAGCCCGTCGCACCTCTGGTCGAGTGCGACGTTCCCCACCTCGTGGTTCACGCACAGCACCCGGCGTGCCCCGGCCGCGGCGAGTTGCTCGCCCGCCTGGAACCCGGCCTCGGACTCCGGCTGACCCACGTGGGCCAGCGCGCCCAGGGCCGCGAACGCATCTTCACCCGAGTTGATCGTGATGACCGGGACCCCGGCCTCTACGGCAGCGCGGATGGCAGGCCCCAGAGCGTCGGCGTCGGGAACCGAGACCACGAGCCCTTCCGGATGGGAGACCACGGCTGCGTCGATGATCTGGCTCATCGCGACCATGTCGAAGCTGTTGGGTGCCTGGTACGAGACCCGCACAGCCCAGGTCACGGGCGGCTGCCGCAGCCCCGTTGGCGACCACCGACCAGAAAGGGTCGGCCGAGGTTCCGTGAGTCACCGTCACGTAGGTGAGATCGGAACGCGCGGGGCCGCCGCCAACCGGCCCGTCGGACGAGGGACCGCGGCCGCCAGAGCCATCGCAACCGACCAGGGCGAGGGCCGCGAGCACGGTGAGTGCGGAGGGACGCAGGCGTGAATCGATACGCACGACGCCGGAAAGGTTGAGCGTGGCCACCAGGGACGCCAGGGACGCACGTGCTTCGGGCACCCGTCGCTCGGAGGCGGCGGGGGCGCTGGCCGCCATTCTGGCGGTTTCCTTCGTCGCCGTGTCGTCGCTCCGCGCTCAGACAGGCGAGGAGCGATCCGCGGCTCCGCCGGCGGGAAAGCCCGAGTCGACGTCTCTCGCCACGCTCGCGGCCTGGGCGGACCAGATCTGGCTCTCCCTGCTCGACCGCGACGGTGCCTACTTCGGCCGTCTCGCCGAGGAGGGGACCTTCCAGCGCTTCAATTCCCGCATGGACCACGAGTACGAGCTGGATCTACGCTCGGGCCTCTTCACGGCCGGCGAGGACGCGCGCTGGACCGAGGTGGCGAGCGGCCTCCGCGTCGCCGGGGCCTCGATCAGCCATCCGCACATCCTGACCATCGTGGACTGGCACCAGGAGGCCCATATCTCCGGCCCGGTGGACCTGGTTGCGCGCTACCGCAGAGAGCGATCGCTCACCGCACGGCGCGACTACCCGTGGATCGGGATTGGCTGGCGCGACGTGCTCGGGACGCCGTGGACGGTGCGCGTGGGGCTCGGCGTCCACTTCTTCAAGCCGTCCGCCGACGTGGAGCTGGCGCTCGCGCGCTCCTGGGGAGACGGAGAAGGCCGCCACTGGGAGCTGGAGGCCCGCGTGGCCGCACTCGACGCGTTCAACGACGCGATCTTCCAGGGCCTGGGGGTGAGGGCGGACGAGGTGGATGCCCACTTCGACTACGCGGCGCTTCCTCTCGCGGCGCGTACGACCCTTAGAGCGGCGGCGTCACGATGGCGGGCGGAGTTGCGGGCAGGGTCGAGCCGCCGAACCGAGGTGCGCGTGACCTTCCCGGCGACCGGTCAGGCGCCGTTCAGCCAGCTCGAACGGGTGATGTTCGTGGGAGCACTGTTTCAGGTCACACCGCTCGAGCGGGTGGCGGTCGTGCTGTACGGCACCTGGGCGAGAGCGGACACCGAGCGGCGGGCGCCGGCGAGCGGGCTCGGCTTCACGCTTCGGGAACAGACCATGACGATGGGTGCGCGCGCTCGGGGCCGTCTGGACCGGGCGTGGACGCTAGAGGCGGAGCTGGCTCGGGTGCGGCGACCCGAGTGGCGAACTCCGACCGACGGCGCTCCCATCGAGCACCGCGACCGCGAGCTCTTCGCCCGCACAGTGCTCGCCCGGCAGCTCGAGGTGGGATGGACCGGCCGCCTGAGCTACGCGCTGCTGGACCAGGACGCGGGCTCCCGGGCGCCCTGGCTCACTGCGCTGAATCAACGGCTGACGATGGAGGGTGGCTACCGTTTCGGGTCGGGTTTCGAGGTCACCGCCGGCCTCCGTTGGGATCTGGATCATTTCGCGCGAGAGCCGTTCGACGGCGGTCACCTGCGGCTGTCGGCCACTTGGTGATGGATCCTTTAATCCGCCTGCACTATTGAAAGGAGAACATCACCCCCACCTCCGGAGCCCAGCCCGTGGCCTTGGAGGTAGCGCCGAACGCATTGTTGAGCTTGAGGAAGATGTTGGGACGGAGAAATACCTGGGCCTCGGTGATCAGCTCGACCTCGTCCTCGCTCCCCTCCACGGCCGCGAAGAGCCGGAGCCGGGGAGAGACGCGCTTCAGGTACTCGAGCGCATACTCGCCGAAGGCCATCGTATTCTCCTCGCGGTCGTACTCGGTCGCTAGCCGCACCGTGATCGTTCCCCACGCGAACCCCCGAACGATGCCGCCCCCCAGAACGAACTCCCAATCCTTGGTGCCGATCAGCCTGCGCGTTCGCTGCAGCGGGAAGACCGTCTCGAAGTACGAGAAGACACCGGGGCGATCCTCGGTCTCCTGCGCCAACAGGACGCGAAGCTGGCTCTCCACATCGCCCAGCCCTGATTCCTCGACGCGCGCGGGCATGTTCGAAGGGTCGTCGGCCGCCTTGTCCTGCCGGGCCGTGATCACCGCCGCCTCGAGCTCGAATGCGACCCGGTCGGTGATCCCGTAGCCGAGGAAGAGCAGGCCCTCGCTGGCGCGGTACTCCCCACGAAAGTCCACGTTGAGGCCGTAGCCGAGCTCTTTGCGGACCTTGCGGAGCTTCCCCGCGAACGTCTCGAACTGGTACCGGTTCCGGCCCGCCATTCTTGCTTGCCATTACACGCTCATTATCGCGGATGCTAATGGTAATTGGGATATTCGACTGCAAGAGCAGTTCGTTGATGATCGTGATCGGCGCTTCCTTTCTTGAGGCTTCGGCAGCAGCTTGCATATCTCCGGCGTCTACAAATGCAGCAATTCCTCGCGCGCGGACGTTGTCTGCGTTGATGAGTTCGTAGATGGTCACGCTAGCACAGACCCTCGACGGGGTAGCCGGCAACCCACCCCTTGACTGTGGGGTCCAGCGAACGGTTTCTCGGGCCCTACGGGCCAGGCAAAGACTGATGCTGGGAAAGTTGCTTCGGCACCTGGCTGACAGGTTCCGGTTGTCTTGACCGAACAAGCCTCCTGACACGTGCGGCGTCGTCTTGTGGGCGACGAACCTCGGGGCACGGCACCGGAGAGTTAAGCCGTCCCGGTGGTTCGGGGCAGCCAGACACGTGGCATGAGCATGGGGGAATCGGAGCGTGATGGGTCAGTTTGAATGTAACAGACCATCCGCCTAGATCACTTGGTATTCTTCAAGCGGCCGGTCGAGTGTGGCCCGTGTGTGCCACCCGCAACCATCAGGGCCTTCGCATTCCATATCCACGTTCCGCGATCTAAGCCCCGCCACTGGCACCATGCGAACCAAGCGCTCGCACTCTGGGCAACGAAGCCGGACGGCCTCGCCGTAAGGCCAATCTGTCATTGCCGATTCCACCTTCCTTAAACAAGAAAAGGCCCCTCTGAGACCGCCTCTTGCGATCTTCAGAACGGGCGAAGAATGGGATCATTATACTCGGCCGAGGAAGCGGGGTTCCCTACAACAAGCGGCCGGGGTCCATTACCACCAAGATGTCTCCGAAGGGGTGGTGAGCACGGCGGGTTTAGGTGTGTGTATGAACTGCCCCAGATAGAACGCACTTCGACCGACCGTGATCAAGGTTCTCCTCAGGAGTCGGTCTCCTGAGCGAACCAGGCCGCGGCTTTTTTTAGAATTTCCCGCTCAATGCGCAGCCGCTTGTTCTCACGGCGTAGGCCCCTCAACTCCTCGCGCTCTGACGACGTCAGGCCGTCGCTTCTGACACCCGTGTCGGACGAACAGATCGGCCAGCACCTCGAGCACGTCGTGCGAGCGGATCTTGCGAGCCACCACGATCGCCAGGCACTCCCTCGTGTGCTCGTCCAGCACTGTCAGCAGCTTCAGCGCACGCCCGTCGTGCGTCCTCGAGGCCACGAAGTCGTACGACCAGACGTGGCCCCGATACAGCGGCCTCAGCCGGATGCACGATCCGTCGTTGAGCCACAGCCGACCTCGCTTCGGCTGCCGCTCCGGCACCTTCAGCCCCTCCTGCCTCCAGATCCGCTCTACCCGCTTGTGCCCGACCTCCGCGTCTCGACGCTCACCGGCGAGATACGAGGCCCAGTCGCTCATGGGTCAGTGCCTCCGCCCAAACAGGTCCTTGCGCCGGTAGGGCGCCTCGCCGCGGTACCGATTCTGACTCCGGTGTACTCCGAATCCTGCAACAGGAAAGCCAGGGAGCTTCGACACTCTCCGGGCCTTGCGGGACTACTTGTGGGCTGCGACCGTGCTACTTGGAGAGCACGAGAGATGCGTCAACGATCGAGGTAGCGGCCAATAAAGCAATGGGTCAAGGACGGCGTCGCCGAGGTTGCAAGACAACTTGCCGACGACGAACCCCATCGTGTTGGGCCAGGGTTCCCCTTGGCAGTGTTTGCTGCCGTGCGTGATCGACGGCCAGACATCTTGGCGCACATCGAGAGATACAGTCACGGGGTAGACCCCTATCAAGTCGTGGCATGTTTCATCCCGCCGCGCGACCGTCTCCTATCCCAAAGCTGATCTGCGCTGGATACGGCTCCGTGGGGAGTGGGAGATCGCCCGGTCCGACTTGTCTCTCCGCCTTCCTTGCCCCGAACTTCGTCCGCAGCCATCCCACTCGGTCCGACGACTTCTCCCTCATATTTGTATATCTGAAGTGATACAGAGACCACTGTTTCGAACGACAACATGTTGTATAACAACATCTTATGATCGGCACAGCTAGTCCTAGTACTACTTGCCGTGAATTACATCCTTCGGTCACGTGTCTCGTCAGCAGAGGGTCCGTTCCCTGTGGGATCGAGGCCCGGTGTCGATGGGCATCGAAGGTCCTGCGCTGTCGGCCAGTGAGCCGTCGGATCTCGCTAGACGAGCGGCTCTCTCTCCCTTGGTCCCCCACATACACGACCGCTCGCCAACTCTCCACCGTGGTTCCTCGACAAAGCCCCAGCCCCGATCCAGCGCCAGCCCTGCGAGAATTCCGCGCTAGAATCCCAGGTCCTCATCGCCGCCGATAGCGCGGGAACGGCCAAGATTGCTCGGCCTGAACAACGGCGGTTACAATGGCGCGTTGCGAATGCGACACACGGTAGCTCGTTCGCACGGTGCCGACCTGTAGCACGACGAGCCAAGAAGGAGAGCTAGCCGGATGAGCCCGAGAGAGATGATATGGCAAGCCGCAATCGAGAAGGTCCTCAGCGATGAGGGGGCCGCCCTCCACTACGCGGAGATTGCGCAACGCATCGTCTCCCAAGATTTGCGTAAGAATTTTGGTGCCACGCCGTCCAACACCGTCTATACAGTTCTGGCCGAGAAGAAGGATGTCTTTGAAAAGGTCGCGCCAGCTATTTGGCGGCTCCGTGGGGCTGGCGACTTGAACGGTGGCGTAGATGATCCCTATCCTGAAACCGAACGAGTAAGTCCCATCATGGCATTGGGGATGTTTTGGGAACGCGATCTTGTAAACTGGACCGGCAAGCCGGCGATCCTCGGTTCCGAGCAACCAGGCGCGGCGTTCGTCAATATGACCGAACAGACAGGGATTTACCTTCTGCACGATTTCCGGGATATCGTGTACGTAGGTCGAGCTACGGAATCAACTCTGGGGACGCGCCTCTCTGCACATACCCGCGATCGTCTTAAGACTCGCTGGAATCGGTTCTCGTGGTTTGGAGTTCGACCAGTCGAGGAGAACGGGACACTCGGTCAGATCCCCAATACATACGGCATACGAGATGTCGTGGTTGCGATGGAGGCGGTGTTGATTGAGGCCCTTGAGCCCCCGCAGAACCGAAAGGGAGGCGATGGGTTCCACGCTATCGAGTTCATTCAAGCCGAGGATCCGGATAAGGCCAAGGAACGGCTCATTAGCGCATTTGAGCACCTCATGCGACGGGGCCATCGTGGATAGATGGAATACCAAGGCAACTCCAGGGAAGGCCCACTATCGATAATGTATCTTATCAATAGTAACGAGGAAGAGACCCAGAGCTCGCCGATCGCCAGTGTAGATGGGCTTGTCTTTTCCATTTATTGGTATGTTCGTTGCTCTGCAGGTTCAGGTCCAGGTCACGGGGACGGTCGGGGGCGGCATGGAGCCACCCACGCATTGAGGGGACTTGCCCCTCATACACCTCAACAGAGTCATGTCCCAATGAAGACGAAGGACGAGTGGATGGAGGCGCGGGATGGCTGGGAAAGCAAGGCCTTCCACGAGGATATTAAGTGCGCACGGTGCGGTATGCGCATCCCATACGGCGAACAGGATGTGTACCATGATACCGGAATGTGCGGGCATTGCGCTCACACCGGTTCAAAGGATGACTAGGCGTATGGCTCCCGCATCGAGGCCGGCCGCTCACCGGCACCCGGCGCTCCCGGTTCGCCCTCGTCCGCGCCATCTCGGCGGATTCCAGTGCAATCATCGACACACCGTCGTGGACGACGAACTGCAAGGGCACGGCCCACATTCCCGCCGTCTAGTGCGGTTTTCCCGCCATTTCAGTACTGTGAAATCAGATATCATGTAGTGGCAAGGTCGGTAGATCGTGCAGTCCGGATGGAGGCTCCCCGGTCCTCGCGGCGCTGGAGACCTCAGAGAGGACCGGGCTGCCGGTCGCGGCGCCGAAGGAACTCGGCGCGAGGATGGGGGGTCGGTCGATGACGCCGCCGCCGTGACCCTAGAGGATGTCTTGGCACCAGGGGAAGAGGACAGCGCCAGCCTCATGCCGGGCGATGGCCGGCGTAGCTGGAGTCGGGCTCCCGGCCAAGCGCCACCAGCCACGACCGCTCCCGCGCAGCTTGCACGCCCGCCAATGCGGGACCCCAGGCGGACAAGGAATAAGGAACGCAGTCACCGACCGGCTCCGTTTCCGTTGTTTCAGCCGCACACAGCGCAGCTTGCGCCGGATCCACCCGTCCATCCGCTCATTGAGACTCCGGACCGTCTGGACGCGGTGCTCTGGGCACCGGGGGCCGAGCCCGGTCACGTGTAGAAATAGCCGTCCTCGAAGTAGTCCGTGACGGTCAGCTCCTGAGCGCTGAATTGGGCCGATGAGAGCGTGAAGTCCTCGCCGTCCCGCTCCAGTTAGACAAAAATCCTAGTGGTGATGCTGTCCCGGATCTCGGTGACGACGGATTCCGCACCAAAAAAGCACCCGTCTTCTTTGTCCCAGATGGCACTTGACACATCCTCATAGTCAATCTCTGCGGAGACGAGCAATTTAACGCGGGCGAGACAGGAGACCTGATCTTGGTCGACACGCAAGACGGTGAGGTTTGCGATTTCTTCGATTTCGACGAGTTCCATGGCGACGACGTCAGCGTCATATTTGTCACCGTCGTAAAGGCCGCCGACCCAGCCGATATTCTTCGATAGAGTGTCTTGTAGCTCATTCAGGAGTGGCGGATTGTCGAAGGCGGCCGAGATAGTTTCAGCGACATTGTGATCTTGAGCCGCTGTAACGAGAGCAAAGAGGCGGTCGAGACTGTCGATCGCAATGAGATGGTCGTGTTCTTCCGCGGCACGCTGTACCGCCTTGTCCCTGCAGACGACATAGATGCTCTCCTGCGTGCTGGTGCACCACTCTTGGAGTGCGAGGAGGACAATGGCGTCAGGAAATTCCTTGCTGCCCTTTTTGTCGAAGGGCGCCTGGCGACTAAAATACTGATCAAGCACCGGTCCGATCGGGAGGTTGGCAGCGCTATGCTCGCGCGCGTTCCAATCGTGACGCAGTATCCACTCGAAGTCGTGATAGGCGCTGCTGGGTTGGGCCGGTTCGCTGAGCGGATCAGGGACCGGTAGGCGATGATGGGCGGAGCGATACCGGTTGTTCCAACGGGTCAAGTCTTGGGCGACCTTGTTAGCGCGGTTCGTCAGATCGCTCTCCATGGCACGGATCTGGCTGCTGACTTCGCGCAGGGTCACGTCCGTGGTGTGCAACACGAAGATCTCGTCTGCTAGGTATTTGCCAAGAATCTTCATGATTGTCGTACTGAGGTCGTGGCCATTGGATCGAAAGACTTCCACATCGAGAAAAATGTTGCGGGTTTCGAGGCCGACCGGATGTTCATCGTTGCCTGTGTCGGTCACTTGTATTCTCCACTTTCGGCCATCCGACCGTGATAGGTGCTCCAGTTCCCGGTCATGTCCTACCTCATCGCGGAGGGCACCAATGGAGGAACATAAGTAGCAGAAGCGACCGGGTGAGCCGGTCCCGATTTCCTGGACAAGAGGGCGGCTCAATCATGCCGCCTTACGGGTGAGCTGCTCGCGGACCTGGACCGGGGTCCTGTATCCATGCCGCTCGAGGAGCCACCCGTGGGTTGTAGCGATCGATGAACTGGCCGATCTCGTGTCTGGCGTGCTCCAGGCCACCCGAAACCGGTGCCGATCTGGGGCAGCGGCCGCCGGCCTCGAGGACGGACCCAGCAGCTGCAGGTCGTTCCTGCCGGGTTGAAGAGTCCGGTGCAGAGTCTTCACGGCCGGCCCTCTCGCGGCCGCTGCAAAAATGACGATTTCTGTGCATTTGGACCGATGCTACACTTGCTCGCGTTTCCAAAACCAGAAGTCACGCAATGTCCGGTGCCGAGCGGTGACCGCTGAGGCCTGCCAGTGAATGCACGAGCATCGCAACGTGCGCCGTCCGGGAACAGCGATCCCTAGCGCCCCGAGGAGGGAGGGGGACTGGAAGCCCAGTCTAGCAAGCTGCAGCTTGATCTTGCGTGGCGTCTCGAGCGGTCGCCATGACACGGCCTCGGGAGCCTCAGCCACTCCGCGACGGCTTCGAAGCCCTCGACTGCGAGTCAGTCGGGGGTTTCGTCCGTTACGAGAAAGGAGTTCTCCGGTTAGCGCCCTCTCGTTCTCCGGATCCGGCCCGAGCTCCGCAGCTGTTCACGTGCGGGAGTCGGGGGGCAAGCTTCCTTCATGGCCGGATCGTCTCCCCATTCCAGTTCTCTGGGAACGGCTAGTATTCATCCCCGGGCATCAATCGGGAAACCCCGTGACCGGCCGCTCAGAGCCGCGATAGCGGCGATCCGCTCCCGCTTGAGCGAGGGTTGGAAGCTCAGGTCGGGAAGCTGATACCGAACTAGGCATTTGCCTGGAGTCCCGCCATTTGTGGCGATTTCCCCGCCATTTCAGTACTGTAAATTCAGATATCGGCCAACGGCAAGTGCGGCAGATCGTGCAGTCCTGATTGAATTTAGACGATTCCTTGCCGTAATTCGTGCCACCGGCACTCCGCCGAGGCGGCCTATCGGCGCACGGATCTAATCGAGCGCCGGCGCCGGCTCATGGACGATTGGGCGGCCTATCTGGCGGGCGAGCGCTGACAGCCCCCGACCGCTGCTTCAAGCGGGGCTCTGGGCGCAGCTTCGAGCGCGTCCGCTCACGGGGCTCGGTGCGCCTTTCGTACTGAGAGCCAGCCTACCCTTTGGGGCCACGCTTCGCGGGTCCCCGGCAGGGGCCTGGCGGGGGGCTGTGCCCCCTCTGACCCCCCCAACGGCAACGGCACATCATGGGCGCTGGACTCGACGTGTGGGTGAAGATCCGCGCCAGCGAGGCGGAGTGTGCCGAGTGGCACGCCAAGGCGCGCTCCGCAGGGTTAACGCTGTCGGATCTGGTGCGCCGGTCGGTTAGCCGGGTGCGCACCTGGCCCTGAACCAGATCGCCCGCCTAAACAGCCTCACAGAAAGGTCGCAGTGTTCTGGCGCTCCATGACCTTGCTGGCCAGTCAGCGTGTTTTCTTGCCTCCGTCTTCCGCACGACGGCGTGTCCCCCGACCTACAGCACAGCCTAAACTCGCCTAATGATTTCGTCCTACCGGACGACGAGAGTCCCTACCGACCGTTGAATCGCCGGAAGCTTTCGCAGGTTCCGAAACTGCCGCTGCGCACGTCGTCTCCAGCCGTGAGCGCCCGGTGTAGAAGCTGTCCCAACCGTAGTTGAAGGTTCCTGATAGGGGGGAAAGAAAAGTGGTGGCTCCGGGGGTCCCGGGCCGATAGGCTCGGGTAGGCAAAAACCCCAACACGGAGCCACCACGATGAAGAGAACGTACGAGGTAAGGGATCGGGCGGACAAGCGCGCGATCAGGGAGTTCCTGAAGCGGGAGGGGCAGTTTCTGCTTCCGATGCTTGAGCTCGTGGAGCAGACGGAGGTCGCGATCGACGAAGTCATCCAGGTGATGGGACGAGCGACGATCGAAGCGGTGCTGGAGATGAGCGCCGAGGGTGTGGCAGGCGTGAAGCAGGCAGGTCGGTCACGAGCGGAAGACGACACGGCGTGGTATGGCCGGCAGGGTGGTGTGGTTTACCTGTCGGACCGGAAGGTGCGTGTGGAGCGGCCACGGCTTAGGCGCCGGGGAAGGTGGCGAGGTCGAGGTGCCGGCGTACGCAGCGATGCGGAGACCGGGCGCCGTGGCGGATCGGATGCTCGAGGTCCTGATGGCGGGGGTGAGCACGCGGAAGTACGGCCGTGTGATCGGTGAGATGGCCGACACGGTCGGGGTGAGCAAGTCGGTGGTGAGCCGTGAGACGGTCGAGGCCTCGGAGCGCGTGCTGAAGGAGCTGATGGAGCGCCGGCTGGATGCGTGGGACCTCCTGGTGATCTACCTGGACGGGATCCAGATGGGCTCGCACCACGTGCTTGCTGCGGTAGGCGTGGACTCAGACGGAAAGAAGCACGTGCTGGGCGTGAGGGAAGGAGCGAGTGAGAACGCCGAGGTGACCAGCGCGCTCCTAGAGGATCTGGTCGAGCGCGGCCTGGACCCGGGCAGGCGGCGGCTGTTCGTGATCGATGGCTCGAAAGCGCTCAGGAAGGCGATCGAGAAGGTGTTCGGCCAACGTCACCCCATCCAGCGCTGCCGCAACCACAAGCTCCGCAACGTGCTGGGTCATCTGCCGAAGGATCAGCATCCTCAGGTGAAGGCGGCGTTCCGGGCGGCGATGAAGCTGGACGCGAAGCAGGGCGAGCAGAAGCTCGAGCAGCTCGCCCGATGGCTCGAGCGCGACCACCCCTCGGCCTCGGCCAGCCTACGCGAAGGCCTCAGCGAGATGTTCACCATCAACCGGCTCGGCCTCCCGCCGCGGCTGAGGAAGTGCCTGGGCTCGACCAACCTGATCGACAGCACCCACTCGGGCGTAAGACGGAAGACCCGCAGGTGACCAACTGGAAGAACGGAGCGATGGCGCTGAGGTGGGCTGCGGCCTCGTTCGTGGAGACCGAGAAGAGCTACCGGAGGATCATCGGCTACGACCAGCTCTGGATGCTCAGGGCCCACCTCGACGACCATGAACCGGTTGCCGAAATGAGAAAGGCAGGCTAACAAGGAGACTCTCCGGAGCCACCACCTTCAACTGTCAGCGGGACACCATCCGTAGCCGACTTCGCCTGGCATAGTCATTGGCCCTCGGAGTAGCAGCCTCAAACCATCCAGCGTTTCTTGGTTCAGCTCGATCTCGCGACCTTCAATCGATCTTGCTCTCATCGTCGTAGCCTAGCACCTCGGTGGGAGTGTCGGCGCTCCGGCAAACGGGATCTGACTCACCGCTACGGCGCTTCCAGTGAACGTCCCTGCGGGATCAGGAGGTAAACGGGCGCCATCCCGCCCTCACCGAGCTGGCGCTCGATGCGGTAGCGACCTTCGAGGGCAACGTTCAGGCGGGTGACCAAGACCAGTTCAGCCGATCCTGTGCCGTCAGCGCGCTTACGCCAGAGGGCACCGGTCACACCATCCCCGCGAAATGAGGTGAACGACACGTACTCGCCGTCCGGGGTCCAGTGCGGTCCGGTCTCTATCACGCGTCTTGTCGGTGCCGATCGGGGGTTTCTACGCTCCCCATACGATCGGCGACGAGTGGGTTCGTCGCCTGGAGCGTGGCCGCGATCGCTGCCCGCTCCAGCCCGCTGTCGGCCGACGCTGCACCCGCCAGCTGCAGACTGCCGCCTTCCACAGAAGCCTCGGCGAGAATGACGACGATGTCGTATTCGCCCGTCCTCAGACGGTACGCGCCCGCGTGTCGCAGCTCTCCCGTGTGACGCTCGCTCAAGCCTCCGACCCTGAGGAGCTCATGAACTGCTTCGAGCGTTGCCGAGGCCCCGAGTGTCAGCTGCGCAGCTTCGTCGGCGCGACCACTCCGATGCCGATCCACTGATTCCCCGAAGCCGTCGAGTCGCACGCCGACGTCGAGATTCCCGGACGGGCTGTTATTCACCGCGACGTCGGCAAGGATCAGCCGATGCTCGGGCGTGCCGATTGGTATGCGTTGTGAGTGAGGTGGAGCGGTCGCGTGGTCGACATCGACCGACTTCGGCTCGTTCAGCCACCGTGTCACCATTCGGGAGGTCGCGTGCAGCGTGGCCATGATCACGGACAGGCCTGGATCACCTTGGTCGGGCCACGCGGCCGTCAATAGGCGGGGACGCGCCTTTTCCGCCGCGGTGAGGACGGCCACCACGACGGGCGTCTTCTACACCGTAATCCGGACGACGGTCTCGAGAACGAGCCCGGGCTGGCTGTGCCTTTGGTATAACACCTGAAGGCACGAGTGCAGCGCCCGGAGCGTCGCGAGAGCCGAGGTGCGTAGCGCACCAGCGAGAGCCCGCGGTCCTATGGCGGCTCCGCTGAACGTCCTTCCCTGCCATTCGATCCAGACCTGCACCCCCATGACGCCGGGTTCGACCTCCTCTTTCCTGTGCCCCACCAACCGCAAGTACGTGTCCAGGGCGTCGGCCGAGCGGGGCGAGGTGGCTGAGGTGGTCGGTACCGCAAGCGTGGCCGGGGTGCGCTCCAGACGTGGTCGTCGAGCGGCTCGTCGATCGGGCTTCGTGACCACCGCGTCGAAACGCGTAACGGCGAGACGAGCCCCCTCCTTGATGAGGCACTCGTCCACGGCGGCCATCACCTGCTGGACCGGCCACGTGGGCTCGTACCAGATCCGTACCGCCGTCACCCAATCGTGCGAACCCTCGATCGTGGCCGAGACGACGCCCGGGATCCGCTCCAAGAGAAGCTCGGCGGACTCGCGCCATGTCGGTTGAGGATCCAGTTCACGCATGGTGCAGATAGACCGTCGCCATCCCGCCCTCACCGAGCTGGTGCTCGACGCGGTAGCGGCCTTCTAGGACCGCGTTCAGGCGGGTGACGAGATCGGTCATGGTCCTACCTCACGGTCAGGAATGACCAGCTTTTCAGTACCTCGTGAGCCTCGCCATCATAGGCATTATGGGGGCGTGGCGTCCACGCGGGATCGGTCTGAAGAGAAGACGAGGAAAGATCGGCGTTCTCCTCCGGGAGTGGGTGCGCTTTCGTTAGCACGAGCCAAGACCCCAGTCACCAAGGAGGACAACGCCGATGGAGAGGTATGTAGGGCTGGACACGCACCAGTCAAGCTGCACGCTGGCGGTCGTGGGTCCGAGCGGAAAGCGGCTGGGCTCGCACGTAGTGGAGACGAACGCGCGGGCGCTGATCGAGGTGCTCCACCAGATCCCGCCCAACCGACACCTGTGCCTGGAGGAGGGAACGCTGGCAGGGTGGCTCTACGAGGTGCTCGAGCCGCACGTGCAGGAGCTCGTCGTGACCGGGATGGGCACGAGGCGGCGGGGTCCGAAGAACGACAAGGTGGATGCGTTCTGGCTGGCGGAGCAGATGCGGATCGGAGCGATCGAGACCAAGGTCTACAAGAGCCGGCATCAGTTCCTGCGGCTGGGTCATTTGGCGAAGGCCTATGGATTCGTCGTGGGCGACGTCGTTCGGGTGAAGAACCGGCTGAAGAGCTTGCTGCGCTCGAGAGGGATCGGATACGGAGCGGGTTCGAAGGTCTACTCGAAGACCGATCGCGAACAGTGGGTTCAGGAGCTGCCCGAGGTGGCACGGCCAATGGCCCGGCTTCTGTACCACGAGCTCGACGCGCTTGTAGCCTTGAAAGCGAAGGCCGAGAAGGCTCTGCTGGCGGAGGCGTGCAAGCATCGCGAGTGGCGGCTGCTCAAGACGTGCCCGGGCATGGGTCCGATCCGCACCGCGGAGCTGTTGCCGGTGGTGGTGACGCCGTACCGGTTCGCGAGCCGGAGCAACTTCTGGGCGTACTGTGGCCTTGGGGTGGTGATGCGGAGCTCGTCGGACTGGGTGCGGACCCAGACCGGGCAGTGGGTGAAGGCCCCCTTGCTGCAAACGCGGGGTCTGAACCGGAACTTCAACCGCACGCTGAAACGGATCTTCAAGGGTGCGGCAACCACGGTGATCATGCGCGGTGCCGACGAGCCCCTGTACCGTCACTACCAGCGGCTTCTGGAGGGCGACACAAAGCCGAACCTGGCCAAGCTCACCATCGCGCGGCAGATCGCCTCGATCGTGCTGGCGCTATGGCGCACCGAAAAGAGGTACGACCCGAAGAAGCTGGAAGCGATGACGTAACCAGGCCCGGAGTCGACGCGCACAGCGTGAATGGTGCGGCTCACGATGCCGGGTCCGACGAACCGGAGGCAAACCGGTTAGAGGGGAGAGCATCCATAGCCCCCATGGGCTGGGTCTACAAGCCCGAGTCCCTCATCATAGGCTATGCCCCCCTGGAGAGCCGAACGAAGCAATGGGCCACAGAGTCCCAGATAGAAGGATGGTTCCCGCCTCCTGGTGGAGAACGTCACGGCTGTAAGAGTCTTCCGGACCGCGATCGGAACCTGACGAGCGAGCCCCTCCCCACCCTGAACGTCGACCAGGCGATCCAAGTCGCGTGGACGTCGGCGGCCCAACCCATGGGCGGACGGCGTAATGGGGACGTGTCGCTTGACCCCCTGCCCCATAGAAGGAGGGTTATGCGCTAGGCGCACGTGGTTTTGGAGGGGGTGGAGCACATCGCATTCCCTGGTCACAAAGTCTTGCACTGGTGAAGCTCCTTTCTGAGTGTCTGAGTTCGGCGTACGTGGACGCAGCACACAGTCAGGAGCGTCCGGCGGGTCTACTGCACGCTCACCATCACGAACGCGCGACTTCCTCCCACTTCTCGGCGTCCTGGTGGAGCCTGATGTTCAGCATCCGCAACGTCGCGGCAATGCCCGCGAAAACCTGGTTGGCATGAACTCCCCGCGTCCTGAACGTACGCCCGCCATCCTCCCAGGTGATGAGCACCTCGGTGAGCGCGCTCGGGCTACCTCCCTTGGGAATCCGCAGCTCATAGTCGATCAGATCGGGGAAGTCTAGCGAGGCAGGGAGCACCTTGCGTATGGCGTCGATGAACGCATCGAACCCGCCGTTACCCGATCCGGACGCGGAGAGGGTTTCGCCGTTCACCCTGGTCTCGAGACTCACCGTCGACTCATGGTCGAGCCCACTCGTGACCGAGCAGCTGAGGAGCTCGATCTGCTCGTAGTCCTTGGTTTCCAGCACATCGGCGATGATGAACGGCAGATCCTCTAGCGTGATGCTCGCCTTGGAATCGCCCAGCTTCACGATTCGCTCGAGCACCTTCGCGCGCTCCTCAGCGGTAAGGTGGATTCCCAGCGTCTCCAGGTTGGTCTCCAGTGATGCCTTGCCGCTCATCTTTCCGAGGGCATAGGTGCGCTTGCGGCCGAAGCGCTCCGGGCTCAGTAGTGTCTGGTACAGATCGCCCTTGCGGTCCCCGTCAGCATGGATGCCGCTGGTCTGCGTGAAGACATCAGCGCCAATCACCGGTGTGTTGTCCGCCACCCACTTGCCCGAGAAGCTCTCGACCATCTCACTGAGATCGATGATACGGGCCTCGTCGATCGACAGCGTCATGCCCAGCTTGTCGCGCAGTACGACCTCGACCTCCGCAAGTGAGACGTTACCCGCGCGCTCACCCAGGCAATTGACGGTGCAGTGGATCGTGCGTACGCCTGCGCGCACGGCCGCCATCGCGTTGGCGGTGGCGAGGCCGTAGTCGTCGTGGGGATGGAAATCAAAGGTCTGTTCGGGGAAGCGAGACATCATGTCCGAGATGGCCGTGTACACGTCCTCCGGCGTCATGATGCCCAACGTGTCGGGCAGCATGACATGCGCCAAGCCGATCCCCTGCAACCCCTCGACGAGCGCGTACACGTAGTCGGGGCTGTCGCGGTACCCGCCCGACCAGTCCTCCAGATACACGTTCACCCGCAGCCCTGCGTCCAGCGCGTTTGCGACGGTGCTCCGGATGTCGTCCAGATGCTCCGACAGCGCGCGCCTGAGTTGGGTGCGGCAGTGCCGCTCGCTTCCTTTTGTCAGCAGGTTCATCACGCGCGCGCCGGTGGACGCGATCCAAGCGGCACTGCGCCGGCCGTCCACGAACCCGAGGACCTCCACCCGGTCGGCGTAGCCCTTGGATGCCGCCCATTCCGTGATCCTCACCACAGCCTCCTTCTCGCCCTCGGAAACGGCGGCCGACGCTACCTCGATCCGATCGACATGCAATGAATCGAGTAACGCCTCGGCGATGCTCACCTTCTCCGACGTCGAGAACGAGACGTGACGGGTCTGCTCGCCGTCCCGCAGGGTCGTATCCAACAGCTGGACGTGGTTCGGGGCCCTCATGGCGGCAACTTATCATCCCCGCGGGCCGATCGCTCGGCTCGAGTCGCGAGCGCCAGGAGCCCGCCCACACCGCGCCAGGCGGCTACCGTGAGGCTCGCGACGATCACCGCCTTGACCACGCCGTCGAGAAGGAGAGGGGCGACGCCCTGGTCGAGCCCTCCGGCGCGCACTCGAGCATCAACAGCCGACGTGCACGACCAGACGCCGTACGGACCCGCGCCTGCGGTGCTCCCAAAGGTAGATCCCCTGCCAGCTACCCAGCGCGAGCCTGCTTTGCTGGAAGGGGATCGACGGCGTGGTCGCGGTGAGCGCCGCGCGGATGTGGGACGGCATGTCGTCGGCACCTTCCAGCGTGTGGGTGAAGTGGGGATCGGCCTCGGGAACGTGGCGTTCCAGCCAATCCTCGAGGTCCCGTCGCGCCGACGGGTCGGCGTTCTCTTGGATGGTCAGGCTGGCCGAGGTGTGCCGGATCATGACCGTGCACAAACCCTCGTCGAACTCGCTCGCGGCCACGACCTCCTGCACCTTCTCCGTGATTTCGTGAAGACCCTTGGTCCGGGTCTTGATTTCGAGATGGTGAATCACGTTGCGGTCAATTGCCCCTACCGGCTCCGAGGCGGCACGATGTGGTTGGTCCGCGCGACCTCGGCGAGAAGCTGGGGCTTGGAAAGAGCCTGGAGCCGCACCGATCAGTGCCGGAAAAGCCGCCGCCCGGTGAATACCATCGTGACTCCGTGCTCGTCGGCGGCTCCGACCACCTCTTCGTCCCGCACGGATCCACCCGGCTGGACGATCGCTCGCACCCCGGCCGCGGCCGCCGCATCAACACCATCCCGGAAGGGAAAGAACGCATCCGAAGCGAGGACTGCTCCCTGGAGCGAGAGCCCGGCATCAGCGGCCTTCTGCACAGCCAGCCTCGAAGAGTCGACGCGGCTCATCTGGCCGGCGCCGATCCCCAGCGTGGCCCCCTGGTGCGCGAGCACGATCGCGTTCGACTTGACCCCGAAGACGGCGGCCCCGGCGAAGCGTAGGTCGTCCAGCTCAGCGGCTTCCGGTGCACGACGGGTGACCACCTTCCACGCGGCGTCCTCTCTACCGTAGAAGGGCGGCGTGGGCGACGACTGCACGAGCAGGCCTCCGTATACGCTCCTATAGGAGAGCCGGAGGGGCCGGCATCCGTGCTCGGCGAGAAACGGCTCCGGGTCGCCTGGATAGGTGAGCAGTCGGAGGTTTTTCTTGCGTTGGAGCGCGGCGCGCGCGCCGTCGTCGAAGCCCGGAGCCACGATGCACTCCACGAACAGCTCGCTCAGGGCCTCCGCGGTCTCAGGGTCCACGCGTCGATTCACTGCAATCACCGAGCCGAACGCGCTCATCGGATCGGTCGCTAGCGCGCTCCGGTACGCGCCGAGCAGGGTGTCGGCCACCGCCAGGCCGCACGGCGTCGTGTGCTTGACGATGCACACCGCGGGACGGGTCGAGAACGCGAACGGCGCGAGACAGAGAAGAGCCCCGTCGAGATCGAGGTAATTGTTGTACGACAGCTCCTTCCCCTGGAGCTGCTCGAGGCCCGCCAGACCGACGGGCTCGCCCGGGTACGAGTAGAAGGCGGCCACCTGGTCGGGGTTCTCACCGTAGCGGAGAGCCTGCTTGCGTCGGAGCGACGCCCGGAAGCACTCGCCGAGATGATCGGCCCCCTTCTCGTCAGGTCCACGCGCGCTGTCCTGCTCCTCGAGGTAGTCCGCAATGGCGGCGTCGTAGCCGCTGATGTGACGGAAGACCTTGGCCGCCAACTCGCGTCGGAGGGAGTCCCCGTCGCCGCCCGTTGACGCGGCCGAATCCAGCGCGGTCACCACCCGCGGATAGTCCGTCGGTTCCACGACCACCCAGACGTCACGGTGGCTCTTGGCGGCAGCGCGGATCATCGTCGGCCCACCGATGTCCACCTTGTCCATGGCTTTCGAGACAGTCACCCCTCCTTGGGCGACTGTCTCGCGAAAGGGGTACAGGTTGACCGCGACCAGATCGATCGTGCGATAGCCATGCTCCTCCAACGCGGCCAGGTCGTCGGGCCGATCGCGCCGTGCGAGCAGCCCAGCGTGGACGGCGGGATGGAGCGTCTTGACGCGCCCTTCCATCATCTCGGCGTGCCCGGTGACCTCGGTCACGTCGGTCACCCGGAGTCCTGCCTCGCGCAGGGTCCTCGCGGTCCCACCCGTCGAGAGCAGCTCCCAGCCGCGCTCGACCAGCGCCCTCCCCAGCTCCACGATCCCCGTCTTGTCCGACACACTGAGGAGAGCCCGGCGCGTCATGGTCATCGAGTCCTGAACGCTCCCTGAAAAAGTTGGACGAGGGACGAGGACTCCCCCTCGTTCAGCGAAAAAGCATCGCCGGGGGCCGCAAGAGGGGCCGGCTCCTCCCCGGCCGCAAGGGCACGGCAGAGATGCTGTGCTGCGAGCGGATAGAGCAGGTGCTCGATCCGGAGCACGCGCGCCGCCAGCGTATCGGGATCATCCTCTGCACGGACGGGAACGGGCCACTGCGCCAGAATCGAACCCTGGTCGTAACGCTCGTCCACGAAGTGTACCGTCACTCCCGTCAGACGAGCACCCGAACGGAGCACGGCCTCGTGAACCGCTCGACCCCACATCCCCTTCCCTCCGAACCCCGGCAGGAGCGCAGGGTGGACATTCACGATCCGACGGCGGAAGGCAGTGACGACGACGTTCGGAACGAGCCGGAGATAGCCGGCCAGGAAGATCACCTCGACCTCCGCCGCACGGAGCACGGCGAGGGTCGCTGCACCGAGCTCGGCGGGGTCGCGTCCGGACACGGGCATGTGGCACACTGCGACACCCGCGCGTTCAGCGCGTCGAATCGCGCCGATCTCCTTGCGGTCCACGACGAGCAGGCGCGTGCGCCAGCGCGCTCCCTCTACCTCACGGTCGAGCAAGGCCTGGAAGTTGGACCCCGTACCCGACGCGAAGACGGCGGCGTTCACGCGAGTTCGCCGCCGTAGTGTGGGATCAGGAACGGATTGTGACGCGCCTCCCATGCTACCGTGGTCTCGGGCCCGTGCCCAGAAAGGAGCCGCGTGTCCGGCGGCAGGGTGAGCACCTCGCGCCGGATCGACTCGATCAGCGTGCGGAAGTCGCCTCCGGGCAAGTCCGTGCGCCCGATGGAGCCCGCGAAGACTACGTCGCCGACCAGAGCCAACCCGGTGTCCGCGGCGTACAGGATGACGTGCCCGGGTGAATGGCCCGGGGTATGTCGGACCTCGAACGAGCACGGCCCGAACGCAAAGCGCTGTCCGGCCGCCAAAGCGTGATCGCAGGGCGGGACCTCGAACGGAGGCAGACCGAACGCCGCAGCCTGACGGGGCACGGCATCATAGAGCGGTCGGTCGGCCGGGTGCAGGTAGATCGGGACCGTCGGGAAGGCCGCACGGACGTCGGCGATGCCTTCAATGTGGTCGAGGTGCGCGTGCGTTAGCAGGATGGCCGCGGGCTCGATCGCGGCTCGGCGCAAATGCTCCACCATGCCGGGAGCGCCACCCCCGGGGTCCACCACGACCGCCTCGTTCGTCTCCTCGCAGACCGCCAGGTAGCCGTTCTGCCCGAAGGGTCCGCCCAAAAAGGCATGGACCCTCACGCCGGCGTCCGGTGGGTCGTCAGGCGCACCCGCAGCCGGACTTTCCGAGACCGGCCTCCTCGAGCCGCCGCTCGTCCTCCGTCGGGGCACGCCAACCGCCGGACAACTCGAGCATGCGACGGAGCGCCCGCTCCGCTCGCACTCGCACGGCTTCGTCCAGCACGACCTCATGCCGCCCGTGCTCCAGACTCCACGCCAGCTTGGCCAGCGTGTTGAGCTTCATGTTGCCGCAGATGGCGGCGCCGGAAAGCGGAACGAAGGTCTTCTCCGGGTGCACCTGGGCAAGACCGTCGACCAATCCGCGTTCGGTGCCGATGATCAGCTCGTCGTACTCCTCGGCCAGCCTGACCATTCCGGACGTGGAGGTGACGAAGTCGGCCCGGTCGAGGAGATCCTTCCGCGCTTCCGGGTGCACCACGACTTTGGCGCTCGGATGGGCCTTGCGGGCACCGTCGAGCTCGACCAGCACCATGTCGTCGTGCACGTAGCAGTAGCCGTCCCAGGCGATCACGTTGTCCCGACCCGTGCGCTCCACCATGTAGCGGGCGAGGTTGCGGTCGGGCACGAAGATGATGGGCTGATCGCTCGGGATCGACTCGACGACCTGCACCGCGTTTGACGACGTGCAGCAGACATCGGATTCCGCCTTCACCTCCGCGGTCGAATTCACGTAGGCGACCACCGCCGCACCGGGGTGTTCTGCCTTGAGACGACGGAGGGCGTCGCCCGTCACGAAATCCGCCATCGGGCAGCCGGCCCTGGGGTCGGGCATCAGGACGCGCTTCTCGGGCGAGAGCACCTTGGCCGTCTCGGCCATGAAGTGCACGCCACAGAAGACGATCACGTCCGCGTCGGTGCCGGCCGCCTCCTGCGACAGCCCCAGGGAGTCGCCCAGGAAATCACTCACGCCCTGGATCTCGACCCGCTGATAGTTATGACCCAGGATGACGGCGTTCAGGTCCCGCTTGCGCGCAAGAATGCGCTCTTCGAGCTCCTCCCTGGGCAGAGCGGAGTAGTCGAGCGGGGTGGGAAGGATTTCGAGGACTCGGCTCATCGACCTGGTGTGCTCGAGGGGGGCGCCGGCCCCGCCGAAGTCAGACGGTGAAGGAGCTACCGCACCCGCAGCCGCCGCTGGCGTTCGGGTTACGGAACGAGAACCCCGATCCCATCATGGTCGACACATAGTCGATCTCGATGCCCTGCAGGTATTGGGCGCTGAACGGATCGACGAACACCTTAACGCCGGCGATGTCGAGCACCTCGTCGTCACCTTCGGGCGAGTCTTCGATGTTCAGTCCGTACTGGAACCCGGAGCAGCCTCCGGGAAGGACGGCGACGCGGAGCCCCGCGTCCTGGGCGGTGCCCTGTTCCGTCATGAACTCGTTCACCTTGCTCACGGCGGTGGGCGTCAGGATTATCTGCATCTGATCTTTGCTCCGGCCCTGGGCGACTCCGGCCCGCTGGGGCAGGCGCCGAAGGGCGAATGCTCGAAAGTAGGTTCGGACTGTTATTCGCTACCCGAAGGAAACCCGATCGTTCCTCATTTTCGCTGGTTCCGGAAGGTATCCGAAAGCCGATCCGACGGTCAACGGGAGCCCGCCGACTATGGCGCGGCCCATCCGCGGTTGACGGCCCGCAGCCGCCGATCGCGCAGAATCAGCTCCACCGCGGCGGCGAGGTCGTCCGCAGCCAGAAAGCCGGACGGCAGCGAGGCCTCCCCGGCAGCCCCAAAGCCGGTACGCACCAGGATCCCCTGACCCCCCATGGAGCGCGCAGGCAGCACGTCGGTCAGCTTGTCGCCCACGCAGTACGAGTCGCCCAGGTCGAGGTCGTGCTCCCGCGCGGCCCTTCGGTAGAGACCCGTGGCGGGCTTCCGGCAATCGCAGGCCCCGTCGACATCGGGGTGGTGGGGACAGTAGTACGTCGCGTCCACGGCCGCGCCGGCATCGCCGAGAACGTAGATGACGCGCGCGGCGACCGCGTGGTACTCCGCCTCCGTATAGAGTCCGCGCGCGATCCCGGACTGATTCGTAACGAGCACGACGGCCAGTCCGGCCTCGCGCAGGCGCCGGATCGCGCCGGCCGCCCCCGGGATGAGTTCAACCCGCTCAGGATCGGCCAGGTAGTGCGGATCGTGGATCACCGTGCCATCCCGGTCCAGGAAGGCCACCGGTCGGCCGGGTCTACCCACGCGGCGTCCCGACGCTGTCAGGGGGTGCAACGACCGTGTCCGGGGACGGGGGAGGCAGGTCCGGTGGTAGGGTAACTGTGTCGGGGGCAAGGGAGATCGTGTCGGGGGGCAGCACGCCGGTCCCGGGCTCCTCGTCCGACACGACGGTCGAATCGACCGCGGGAATCGGCGCCGGCCGACGCATCACGGAGGCCTGCCCACCTCCGAGCAGGACGCCGTTGATGTTCACCACGGTCGTCGTGGTCACCTCGTACGTCCGATCGATCTCGAGCGGGCCGGCCAGGACCGCGATCAACTCCCGACGGGGAAGCGGAACCCCTGCTGGAAGCCCACCGCGCTCCTGACCAGGGACGCTCACGGTCTGGCCCGGACCGGGGACGCGGCTCGCTGGCGCGTCGGCCGGAGCCGCGCTGTCGGCCGCCGCCGCGATCGAATCGCGTAATGCGTCCCACGCGACGGGATGTAGCATTCGGGTCACCGCCGGCGCCGCTCCGCCGTCCGGTTCGACGAGCCCCGCAGAGACTCGGCCCTCGCTCTCCGGATCGAGATAGTCGCTGAAGATCAGACGGAGCGTGGTCGAATCCTCGACCTCCACTCGCAACAACTCGGCAGCGGACGTATCCGGCTCGAGCACCGCGACGTCAACGATCAAGGTGTCCTCGGGAGTGATCAGCACGCCGCGGCGCCCGTTCGGCTCGGACGGATCGGTGACGAGGTCACGATTGCGGTCCTGGAACGCGACCATGCTGTACCGACCCTCAGGGACGTAACGGAAGAAGAAGAGCCCCTCGTCGTCACTCCGGGCGAGGTGGACGAGGGTGTCGGGGACCGGAGCGGTCGGGTGCAGCAGGACTACAGCGTCCGGCACCGGTTCGCCGTTGATACGGTCGAGCACCTGCCCGGCGATGGCGTTCTCGGTGAGTTCGGCACCGGTCGAGAACACCAGCTCGAAGGGGTCGGTCATCTCGTTCCCGAACAAGTCCTCGATCACCGGCAGCACCGTCACGCGGTAGACGAGACCGGGGCGGAATCCGCCCTCGACCGCCACGTCGAGCGTCTCGCGTCCGTGATCGACACGTACGGCACCGGTGGCGGGCGATACCACGACGGCGTCGTCCAGCGTCCCCCGGGCGGGCCGCTCGCTGATCCGCTCGCTGAACCGGAAGCGCACCCGAGTGGATGGGTCCGCCACGATCGCCCGAGGCGCGGGTTCAGCCTGGATCACCACGGGCGGCCTCTGGTCCTGGGGCCCGCCGGCGGGGGTCCCCAGCCGGGCACAGGCCAACGCCGTCAGCCCCAGCAACCCGACGGCGCGAGCCCCGCGCGTGTTCAAGGGCGGCCCACGAGAAGCGCCAGCTTCTCGCGGAGCTTGGTGAGCTGCTCCTCCATGCCGAGGGCGCGGGCGCGCTCCTTCGCGACCACATCGGTCCGGGCTCTGGTGACGAATTGCTCGTTCGCCAGCCGCCCCCGTGCCTTCGCGAGTTGCCCGTCCAGCCGCCCGATCTCCGCTTGCAGCCGCTCCTGTTCGCGCGCTACGTCGATCACACCTGCCAGCGGAAGGAACAGCTCTGTCCCGCCGCTTTGAAGCACCGCGTGGGCGCCGACCGTTCCAGCGCTCGCCCGCTCCCAGCGCACATCGTCCACCTTCGCAAGCCGCGCGAGCGCGCCCCGTTGCGCCTCGACCGTCGTCTTCAGATCGCCGTCGCCCCAGAGCACGAGAGGGATCCCCTGCCCCTCTCCGATGCCGTACTCCTTGCGCAGGCTTCGCACCTTCTCGACCAGCTCCTGGAAGGCCGCCATGCTCGCCTCGGCCCGGGAATCACGGAACGCCGGGTCCGGAACCGGCCAGGGCGCGACGATCAGCGCTTCCGGCCGGCCCACCCCTTCCGGCCAGGGTAGCTCGCGCCAAAGCGCCTCGGTCACAAAGGGCACGATCGGATGGAGCAACCGGCACACGCCGTCGAACACCACGACCAGCGTGGTGCGAGCTGCCTGCCGGCTCTCCTCCCCCGCTTCGCCCTTGAGGCGTGGTTTGACCAGCTCCACGTACCAATCGGCGACGTCCCCCCAGAAGAAGTGGTACAACAGATCGGCGACTTCGTGGAGCCGGAAACGCTCGAGCTCGTCGGTGGTTGATGCGGCAGCGCCCTGGAGGCGGGACAGGATCCAGCGATCCTCGAGCTCCGGACTGACATCTCCGAGTGGTCGAATCGGGTCTTCGCCGAGCGACGTCAGGACAAAGCGGCCGGCGTTCCAGAGCTTGTTGGCGAAGTTACGTCCCGGCGCGAACGAGCCTTCGACGTCGTTGTGGTCGAGGTGGATATCGGTGCCGACCGCACATGCGCTCACCACCGTAAAGCGCATCGCGTCCGCGCCGAAGCGCTCCACCACGTCGAGCGGGTCGATCCCGTTGCCCAGAGACTTCGACATCTTGCGACCCTGGGTGTCACGCACGGTACCGGTCAGGAACACCTGGGTGAACGGCACTTCGCCGAGGAAGTGCAGTCCGGACATGATCATTCGCGCGACCCAGAAGAACAGGATTTCGGGAGCGGTCACCAACGTGTGTCCCGGATAGAATGCCTTCAGGTCGTCGGTACGTTCGGGCCATCCTAAGGTGGAGAACGGCCAGAGCCAGGAGCTGAACCAGGTGTCCAGCACGTCGGGATCCTGCTCGAGTTGCTCCGATCCGCACTTCGGGCAGGCGTTCGGATCCTCGCGCGCGACGATCGTCTCCTCGCACCCCAGACAGTACCAGACGGGTATGCGGTGACCCCACCAGAGCTGCCGGGAGATGCACCAGTCCCGGATGTTCTCCAGCCAGTGCTCGTAGACCTTCTTCCAACGCTCGGGCGTGAACGTCACGGTGCCCTCGCGTGAGACCGCGAGCGCGGGCTCGGCCAGCGGCTTCATGCGCACGAACCACTGCTTGGAGAGCCGCGGCTCGACCACGGTCTCACACCGATAGCAGTGGGGCACCGAGTGCGTGTGCGCCTCGGCTCCGGCCATCAGCCCCTCGCGGTCGAGCGCGTCCAACACGGCTTTGCGCGCTTCGAATCGATCGAGTCCGCGGAAGGGCTCGGGCACCGCATCGTTCATACGGGCCTCGGCGGTCATCACCACGAGCAGGGGCAGGCCGGCGCGCCCAGCAATCTCGAAGTCGAGGGGGTCGTGCGCGGGCGTCACCTTCACCATCCCGGAGCCGAACTCCGGATCGACGAACGGATCGCCCACCACCGGAATCGTGCGGCCGGTCAGCGGCAGGTTCACCTCGGCGCCGATCAGCGACCGGTAGCGTTCGTCCTCGGGATGAACGGCGACGCCAGTGTCGCCGAGCATGGTTTCAGGCCGGGTCGTCGACACGGTCAGCGACCACCCGCCCGAGGGGAGTTGCGCCAGCGCGGTCCCTCCGCTCGCCGCCGCCTGAGCCGCTGCGCCCCAAGCAGACTCGAGTAGCGGATAGCGGATACTCCAGAGCCGCCCCTCGACTTCCTCGGGCTCGGCCTCCTCGTTGGACAGCGCCGTCAGGCAGCGCGGGCACCAGTTGATAATGTACTCGCCGCGATAGATGAGCCCCTGCTCGTGAAGGCGAACGAACACCTCCCGCACGGCGCGGCTGAGACCGGGATCCAGGGTAAACGCCGTGCGCTCCCAGTCACAGGAGCAGCCGATCGCCTTGAGCTGCTCGAGGATGCTCCCGCCGGTCTCGTGAACGAACTCCCAGACGCGCTCGACGAAGGCTTCGCGTCCGACGTCGTCACGCGTTCTGCCCTCCTTCGCGATCAGACGTTCGACCACGTTCTGCGTGGCGATCCCCGCGTGATCCGTGCCCGGCAGCCACTCCGCTGCGCGCCCCTGCATACGCCGCCAGCGAATGAGCACGTCCTGGATGGTGTTGTTGAGCCCGTGCCCCATGTGGAGCACGGCGGTCACGTTCGGAGGCGGGATCACGATCACGTACGGGTCGCGGCCAGCGTCGAGCACGCTGGAGGCGGGAACGTGGAACCAGCCCCTCGCGACCCACTCGCTGTAGAGGAACGGCTCGATGGCGCGCGGGTCGAGCCGCGTGGGCAACTCCAGCGTCACGAAGCGTCCAGCGTGCGGGTCGAGCTCGGGGTCCACACTCGGTTCACGACAACCCTCACAGCCGGCTCGCTCGCGAGTACGTGGAGGACGGTGGGAAGGCGCGCGACAGCAGCGCCGGCAACCCAAAGCGCCAGTGATCCAATGAGGTCGTGCGGGAGGAGCGGATGAGGTTTGGCATCGAGGCTCTCAAAGCAACGGCCCCGGCTGTGGGCGCCGGAGCCGACGGCTGGATTACGCCGGGCATGGGGAGGGAGTTCCCCCGGGTGAACCTCGGGCCGTTATCCCACCAGGAACTGCGACCCCTCCGGAAGCAGCTGCGCAGCCGCCATGCGGGCGCGCTGGACAGCTCCCGTACGAAGGGGGGGCCGGGCCCGGCGGATGGAGTGGAACAGATGGTCCGGAAGCGAGAGGAACGCGGCGGCCGCCCGGGGTCCGAACTGGACCCCGGTTCCCTGCCGAGAAGCGTCGTAGGCAGGGCGTACCGAGCTTCGCCGAAGCCACCGACTGGGCGACCTACTTGGCCGGCGAGACTCTAGAACCGGAGGCCGCAGGGAGCCGTTGATCCACCGCGCGCTTCTTCGGCGCTCGACAGCCTTCACGCAGAGATCTCTTGAGACGGGAGGACCACGATGATGTCTACGTAGTCGCGATTGCTCTTATGAGCAGGATCCTGAGCGCCGCACTGACCCGGCCCCTCACTTGCCGGGTTGTCATCGACCAGATCGGCGACGAGCTAGGATCAAAGGGTGTGTAAAAAGAGAGGCGACGTACCTTTCCGCTGACCATTAAGCAGCGAGTCCCGGGTTGCCACCCGGGGGAAAGGAACGTCGCCTCATGAGGAAGGATATCGCGGGACCCGAGACCGAGTCCACCATGCCGCTGTGGGAGGCCCGGAGGGAGTGGTCCGTGAGAAGGCCCAGGAGTTCATCCAACAGATCTTGGAGGAGGAAGTCAGCGAGCTCCTCGGCCGTGAGAAGTCAGAGCGGAAGGCAGCCGTGGATGCGGCGCCTGGCTACCGCAACGGGTACGGCAAGGCGCGGCGGCTGTCGATGAGTTCGGGCACGATCACGGTGCGACGCCCCCGGGTACGGGGTCTGGAGGAACGCTTCGAGAGTCGGGTGTTGCCGCTGTTTGCGAGACGGACGAAGGAGGTAGGGGAGTTGATACCGGAGCTGTACCTAACACGGGTTGGCCGCGGGGGATTTCGAGCTGGCGCTCAGGGGCCTACTCGGTGAGGGGGCGCCGCTGTCGAAGGCTTCGATCCGCAGGCTCAGGGCCGTGTGGTCGAGTGAGTTCGAGATGTGGGCGAAGCGGTCCTTGGCGGACCGTGAGGTCGTCTACGTATGGGCGGACGGGATCTACGTGAAGGCGGGCCTGGAGCGAGACAAAGTGGCGCTGCTGGTGGTGCTGGGAGCCATGCGCGACGGGACGAAAGAGGTTCTGGCCGTCACATCAGGCTACCGGGAGTCAACGGACTCGTGGGCGGAGGTCTTTCGGGGTCTCAAGGCTCGAGGCCTCGCAGCGCCGAAGCTACTGCTGGCCGACGGTAACGCGGCGATCTGGGGCGCGGCGAGGACGATGTGGCCTGAGGCCGGCGAGCAGCGGTGCTGGAATCACAAGATGAGGAACGTCCTGGATCGGCTGCCGCAGCGCGAGCAGTCAGGGACCAAGGAACTGCTGCGCACAGTCGTGTACGCCTCGACACGGGCCGCGGCGCTCAAAGCTCGTCAGGCGTTCGGCAAGCGTTATGGGCCGTGGTACCCGAAAGCTGTGACGGTGCTCGAGGATGACTGGGACCGCATGGTCACGTTCTACGACTTCCCCGCAGCCCACTGGAAGCATCTACGGACGACGAATGTGGCGAAAAGCCCGTTCGCTTCGGTACGGCTCCGCACGTCGGCAGCAAAACGATTTAAGCGCGTCGACAGTGCTGCCGCCCTCATCTGGAAGCTCCTGACGGTGGCCGAGAAACGCTTCAGAAGGCTTGACGCTCCACACCTGCTCAAGGACGTGTTTGAAGAAAGGAAGTTCAGGGACGGAAAGCCCGTCTCAGATCATCAGCGCAAAGCAGCCGCCTGAAACGTTTACACACCTATTGACCCGACCTCAAACCCGGGACAGTTTTATGTATCCGCACTGCCGTTTCCTAGCAAGGAGGAACAATGGCACTCGTGGGGAAGTACGCTTTTCTCGTTGGACTGGTGATCGCGGTGGCCGGAGGCTTAGGCTTTGAACAAGCGTGGTTTGGCTGGGTACTCGCCGTGCTCGGCCTGGTCGTTGGATTCTTGAATATCAGCGACAAGGAGAGTCAGACCTTCCTCTTAGCGGCGATCGCGCTGATCGTAGCGACCAGCGCTGTCGGAGCGATCCCCTACATCGGGGAGGGGATGACCCGGATCATCGCGAACCTCGTGCTCTTCCTGGGGGGCGCGGTCTTGGTCGTCGCGGTGAAGAGTCTGTTCGCGGTCGCGAGAGACTGAAGTCACTCTGCCGCAGGCACATTTGGCCTCCTGGGTTCGTGGCTGAGCCAGGTGCCGTCTTGCGACCACGTGGAAACACGGAGGTAGGCGATGGTTTTCACGGATGTGTCCACGACAAGGCGCAATCCTGTCTATTTACGACCGTGAGCGCCTCCCGTAGGTCAGTGTGTTGTGTGGGCAGAGAGCGTCGAACAAGACGGCCATTTATCTCGACACATGGGCGCGCACCCTATCGGACCCCTCGGCACATACCCGCACCGCCAGCCAGCCAAAGAAGGTGGCGGTGACCGCCACGAACGTTGCGCCAACCTTGAGACGATCGCGTCGGTGTCTCTCCCCACAAGGCCTGGAGTCGGCCAGATCTGGCCGACTCCATAATGATCGATCTTCTGAGCCACGGCTTGGCACGGCGGCCACGTACTGATCGACGGCGGCCTCCCCGCAACTGCCCCGACACCTAAACCATTGAAAGCCCGTCCGTGGTCGGAGGGTTGTAGGGCCCATTTCGTGCGTGAGCGTATGGGAGGTAGGATCAAAAGGTGTGTAAAAAGAGAGGCGACGTACCTTTCCGCTGAGATTTAAACCAGCGAGCCCGGGTGACAGCCCGGGGAAAGGAACGTCGCCTCATGAGAGAGGATATCGCGGGACCCCAGGGTGCGTCCAGCAGGCCGATGTGGGAGACGCTCGAGGGGATGGTTAGGGAGAAGGCGCAGGAGTTCATCCAACAGATCATGGAGGAGGAAGTCACGGAGTTGTTAGGCCGGGAGAAGTCAGAGCGCAGGAGTACGGTGGACTCGGCCGAGGGCTACCGCAACGGATATGGCAAGCCGAGGCGGTTGGCGATGAGCTCGGGCACGATCATGCTCCGACGCCCTCGGGTTCGGGGCGTCGAGGAGCGGTTCGAGAGTCGGGTGTTGCCGTTGTTCGCACGACGGACGAAGGAGCTGGGCGCTCTGCTTCCGGAGCTGTATCTGCACGGGCTGGCGGAGGGAGACTTCGAGCTGGCGATGCGGGGCCTGCTGGGCGAGGGGGCCCCGTTGTCGAAGTCTTCGATTCGGCGGCTGCGGGCGGGATGGACGGCGGAATTCGAGGAATGGTCGAAGCGCTCGCTGGCCGACCGTGAGGTCGTCTACGTCTGGGCGGACGGGATCTACATGAAGGCGGGGCTCGAGCGGGACAAGGCAGCACTGCTGGTGGTTCTGGGCGCGATGCGAGACGGGACGAAGGAAGTGTTGGCCCTGAGATCGGGCTACCGAGAGTCGGTCGAGTCCTGGTCGGAGGTGTTGCGGGATCTGAAGGCACGCGGCATCGAGGCGCCCCGGCTTCTGATGGCGGACGGTAACGCGGCGATCTGGGGCGCAGTACGGCAGGTATGGCCTGAGGCGGGCGAGCAACGGTGCTGGAACCACAAGATGAGGAACGTGCTGGACCGGCTGCCGCAGCGGGAGCAGAGCGAGGCGAAGGATCTTCTCAGGGCCGTGGTCTACGCACCGAGCCGGTCCGAGGCTGTGAAGGCCCGCGAAGTGTTCGCCAGGCGCTACAGGCCGTGGTATCCGAAGGCGGTGGACGTACTCGAGGACGACTGGGAGCGGATGGTGGCGTTCTACGACTTCCCCGAGGATCACTGGAAGCATCTACGCACGACGAACGTGGTCCTCGGCTTCCCGTATCTCGTGAGTTCTTCGGCCCTTGGCGCCTGCCTCTTGAAGGCGCTGGTGCGTTCCTTGTCGATGCCGTTGGCATCAACGATCGGGGAGGCCGGCGTTCCGGCCTTCCCCGTCAGGGTTTGTGTCTTCCTACTGCGCCGCGACGCACGCCCCTTTCACCGCGCTGATGGACAGCGTCTCGGTTGCGCTGTTGATATAGATGCGGACGTCCAGGGCGTACTGACGTCCTTCCCATCCGCCCGGTAGTGCCGACGGCGGCTGGTCGTCCGGGCTGAACTGCCGGAAGGGCCAGCTTCTGTCGCCGCATTGGCGCCGTGGCCCGGTGTCGCCGTAGTAGTACTTGGTGATGGCCCACCCGCCGACGTCTGTCGGCGGGTCCCATGCCAGGCGCCACCGTCCCTCGCCTTGGTTGCGGACGATCACGTTGCGTGGCGCGCCCGGCACGCTGCCGTTGTTCCGGATGTCGGCAGCGGTCGGTTTCACCCGGAAGTACTTCCGCGAGGTCCACTCGCTCTGTCGGCCCCCGGTTTCCAACTCCCGCGCCTCTGCGAAGTAATCGTCCGGCAGTAGTGTCACCAACCAAGTGTGAGGCACCCGAACGCTTTCCCAAGCCCCTTGTCCTTTTTTGAGGCGCCACTCAATGTGGGAGCTTGTGTTCGACCGTTCAGACTGCCATGTCTACGATTTGGCGGATCATGTCGTCGACGGGCTGCCATCCGTATTGGCTTATTGTGACCTCCGGAACGGGGATCGGAGGCGGTGGCGCGGCACCCTTCACCACCTTGACCCATGTTACGTTCCACGGACCGCACTGACCGTCGCATGCTTGCATCCAGAAGATAGACCCACCCAAGCGCAGGCGTGTGTCTCATGGAGGCCGGCTCCCCCGCGTGGGCGGGGATAGACCTCTCCTTGAGGATGCGGGCAACGTCTGCTATCTGGGCTCCCCCGCGTGGGCGGGGATAGACCGAACATGGAGGCAATGAGGACGCGGATCGAGAAGGCTCCCCCGCGTGGGCGGGGATAGACCTGAGCCTGATCCATGACGAGACCGGAGGGTTGTGGCTCCCCCGCGTGGGCGGGGATAGACCCCCAGACACCGCCGCTTCGCATAGGTGTCGCCAGGCTCCCCCACGTGGGCGGGGATAGACCCCCGATCTCGACGGCTTCTTCGGCCGAGAGGTAGGCTCCCCCGCGTGGGCGGGGATAGACCTTTTCGTGGTGTAAAACCGCGGGCTTCGGCCCACGGCTCCCCCGTGTGGGCGGGGATAGACCGCCGTTCATCGCGGACCTCGACGACGATCAGTGTCAACGGCCATCGAAAGCTGCACAGGTCTTGGAGTGAACCCCCGAGGTGTACTTGTGCTCGAAGGGAAGCGTGTCGGCCACCGCGGCCACCTGATGGGGATCCCCCCGCAGCACCTCGACGCCCGCGCGTGGGTGCCCCACCGCGTCCCGCGCTCCGAGCAGGTAGTCGGCCGCTGCACGAGCCGAACCAGTCCCGCGAGTCAGAAACTTAGTGAGCATCGGGACCGGGGCTCCGGACGCAGGCCAGCGCCATTAGCGCCCGCTCGATGGCGATCAGGTGGGCGACGACCTCCACGGCCTCGGCCGCCGCCTTGTTGGCGTTCGCCCAGCGGGCGATCTGGTTGAGGTTGTTGCCAATGCATTTGTCAACGGTCTTTTATCCTGTTGTGACCGTGTGACTTACCGGATTCGGCGATCCGGTTCCCGCTGTTTGGTTCCCGCCGTTTGGATCATCGGGCACCAACCTCGCGGCGGCGGCTCTCCAGAGCCGTCCTGAGTTGTCCTTCGTCGGCTTGTTGATAGCAACGGAGGATGGTCTGGGCCTCCTTCCAGCCGCCCAGCTCGCAGAGCACCTTGAGCGGCACGTTCATGAGGTCGGACGCGAACTTCCGCCTCAGCGAGTGCCAGCCGCGGCCGCGCTTCGGTTCCAGCGCCGCGAGCTTCTGGGCCTTCTTCCACCAGTACCCCACCAGCGACCGGCCCACGCACCGCGAGGCATCCGTCGGCGCGAGCAGCACCGGTCCGTCGCCGGTCCCGGCGCTCAACGCTCGCGCCTCCTGCAAAGCGGCCAAAGCCTCGTCGGTCGCGGGCGTGGTGTGCTCGTAGCCCGTCTTCTCGTGCTTCGCGCGCCACCGCAACGCTTCGTCCTCGAAGTCGATGTCGGACCACCGGAGCTTGCGGATGGCACCGATACGGTGTCCGGTCTCGTGCGCGAGCACGAGGGCGACGCGGAACCGCCAGTCCACCTCCCGGGACACCTTCAACAGCGCTTGGTACTCTTCTTCGGTGAGCACGACCCGGTTGGGGTTCTTCTCCCTGGGCTTCCTGAGGCCCTTGAACGGGTTCCTGTCCAGCATTGGGAAGCCCCGCTCGTCTTTCGACCTCGCGGCCCAGTTGAGGACCGCCATCAGGAACGTCAGGTCGTATTCGATCGTCCGGTTGGACACGGGCTTGCCCGAGATGCCAATCCTTCCCGCGCGCCGCGCCCGGATGAACCGGTCCCAGTCCCGCTGGGAGAGCGTGGCCGGGTCCCGGTCCCGTCCGAAGAAATCGGCGAACATCGCGGACGCGACCACGTCGCACCGCCGGCTCCTCTCGCCCTTGGTGGGCGTCACCTCTTCACCGTAGATGTCAAAAAGCGTCTCCAGGGTGAGCGGCTCGGGCTCGGCGTTCTTCTTGCCGTTCAGCTCCGGCCCGGCGAATCCCGCAGCGAACTCGTCCGCCTGCGTCTTCGCCTGCCTCCAGTCGCGATGCTTCAGCGACCGCGTGAGCCTGCGCCCGTTGTCGCGCCACTCGATCTGGTACAAGCCGGTCTTGGGATCGGGAAAGACCCTCACCCGGTTCCGGCCCCATTCGCCGGCGCCGTAGCTGCGCCGGACTCGTTTCGTGCGTGCCATCATTCGATTCCTTTTTCGATGATGGACTGCACGATCTGCGCGTTTGAAACGTCGCGTCGGCGTGGCTTCTCCGCCAGTCGCGGCTCGGCCGGCGCATGGGCCTTCCGGGGCAGGTGCGTGCGTGCGATCCTGGGCGCGCCGGGCCGTCCGGCGTTGGGGATCCTGCCGTCGCGGACCAGGCGGCCGAGATGGTCGGCGGAGTATCCGCTCTCCGTGGCCGCCTCGACGAGCGAGAAGGTGGTCTCGTCCCTTTCGACGAGCGTGGCTTCGAGTTCGGCGGCGCAGCTTTCGAGCGCGGTGGCCGGGGTCTCGCCCCCGTAGCGCCGGAGCGCCTTGGCGTGCCTGCGCCAGTTGGCGGGCAGTGTCTCGACGGAGGTTCGCTCTCTCATGCGCGTTCAGTCCCAGTCGCCTTCGGCGTCCCTGCGGAGCGCTTCGGTGAGGTCCGTATCCCCCTCGCCGCGCCGGACGGACCGTTCGGCGAGATCGACGCGCCGTCCGAGGTCGGCGAGCCCGGTGGCGCGCGCGACGGCGTAGATGGCGGCCGCGACGGTCGCGAGCGCGAACGCGAGGTGTAGGGAGAGCAAGAGGCCGTGGTCGGTGAGGATGACCGGCCAGAACGGCGACAGGTATTCGAGGCGGGCGTCGCCGAGTAGAAGGCGGTCCCGGCGATTGCGGCGGTGAGTCCCGCGCTGATCTTCCAGGGTTGCATGGGCTGAAGTCCTCCGGGTCGTCAGAGTTCGACGGCGGCCGGGTCGCGGTCGGCGGGTCCCCGGAGCCAGGAGCCGCCGTCGCCGCCCAGTCTGAGCTTGCCGAGGAGTTTCCCGGCCGCCGGCCCGTTGGCGTGGAGCGCGAACCCGGCGGCGGCCTTGGCCCGGACGGCCCCTTCGCGGTAGTTGCCGGAGACGGCCTCGATGTTGACGCGTCCGGTCCGGCCTTCGGCGTCCGTGTACTCGATCTGCGCGTCCGGGTGGAGCACGCGGCCCTCGTCGTCGAGGGGGAGGCCGAGCTCTTGGGCGATCCTGTGCCGTTCGGCATCGGCGGCCCGCTTGCCGTTCTTGAGCCGGGCGGCCTCGCTCCCGCGCGCGACGGCGCTCTTGAGTTCGGCGTCGAGGCGGATGCGCCGCACGGTGGCGCCCTCGGCCCGGAGGCGCTGCCGTTCCTTCCAGCAGGCGCGGTAGACGGCGGTGTCGTGCGCGGCCTCGGCGGGCTTGGTGCGTGCGATCCGGATCTGCTGTGCGGGATCCATCCCGCGTTCGGCGGCGAGTTTCCGGGCCTTGGCCACGCCCTTGCGGGTGAGGGAGAGGACCTTGAAGGGATTGCCCTTGGGTCCGGTGGCCCGGGGCTCGGTGACGAGACCCTCTCGGATCCAGGCGTTCACGGCCCGCCGCGTGGTGTGGGGATGTCCCCCGAAGCGGGCCTCGGCGAGGTCGCGGTAGGAGACGGCGCCGTAGACGCCGATGTCGGCAAGTCCGCGGGCGCACCGTTCGGGGAAGGAGATGGACCCGCCGTCCCGGCTCGCGGCGTATTCTCGACGATGGCCGTTCCGCATTCGATGCTTCTCGCGGCTGGGTGGCGCGGCGGAACGGGGGTCCTCCTCGACCGTGCGGTCGAACATCTCCCTGCCTCTCATCGGTTGCTCAGCGGCTCGGCCCGGAGCTGCGTTCGGGCACGGGAAGCGGCGGAACGGGTACTTGGGTCCGCTGAGGTCCGGGCGCGCGGGACGCGGCCACGGGCTCGCGCGCGGCTTCCCGCTCGATGTGCCGAACGAGCACGAAGTCCGAGATCCTCTGCGCGTCGGCCGCTGCGCGCCGGATCTCGCGCGGGTCCTCCTCGAGCGCGGCGATCCAGCCCTCGACGTACGCGGCGCCCCGGCTCGGATCGTGCCCGACGCCCACGCGCTCGCCCGTCATCATGGCGCTGACGACTACTGAAACTCTATAACTAACTGACCACAATAGACTTACCGCTTGTCGCTCAGAGGTAATTCCCTCATTTAGTCCCGCTTTCTGAACGGGAATCCATCCGACCTTATGAGAGGTCCGTGGATCGTAAACGTTCGGTCGCGCCGTGGGGTGGCGGTCGGTCAGCATCGTCACCGCGACCATCAATATCCTTCAGGCCGCGCGGTCGTGCTTGAGCCAGCCGATGCGCCGGCAGAACCCTTGGACAGGGCATCGCGGTTGATCGCCAGGGGGTCGGCGATCATTGCGGCCAGCAGCGCCACTTCCCCGGCCGTGAAGTCAGTGGCGGCCCTCGATCCGACCGGTAATCTCGACGCCGTGGGTCGCGTCTCCGGTCTTCACCCCATTGACCATGGCACCTGCCCGGGCGACAGGTCGTCGGGAGCTCGGCCACCATTGTGCGCGCACGCCGTACGCCAGCCCAGGAGGTGGATGCTACGGCGTGACCCAACGCTTACCGACGTGGCAAGACTGAGTTCACCGGAACACCCTTGTCCCTTGATGCTCAAGCATCGGCAAGTCCGGAGAACGAGATTGCAAAAATTCGAAGAATGGGATAAGCTAAAGCTATGATTGATGAAAGGACGGAAATTCGGACACCAGGCCAGCTTCTTCGCTCACTGCTGACCCACAAGGGCTGGACACAGGAGATCTTGGCTACCGTGCTCGGAGTCAGCCCATCAATGATTGCTCGTCTCGCGACGGACAGACAGCCCATTGATGCACCAAAGGCTATCGCCTTCGCTGAGCTTTTCGGCGTGACGCCGGAGTCCTTCCTGGAGCTGCAAAAATCATATGATCTGGCGAGAGCGAAGATCGAGACTCGGCCGGACCCCGAGCGCGCCCGACGTGCCCACCTTTACAGCAAGTTGCCGGTTGGCGAGATGGCGCGCCGTGGGTGGCTGAATCTCGACAACGTGAGGGACGCGAAGGCCGTCGAGAAGGCCGTAGCCGCCTTCTTCGATACCGAATCGCCCGACGACATTCCCGTCCTTCCACATGCGTCGAAGAAGACGAACGTTGGGGAGGACGTAACCGGGCCTCAGATTGCCTGGCTGCGACGAGTCCGGATGATGGCTAGCACCATGCTTGTGAAGAGGTATTCTGACATCGCTCTGCAGAGGGCGATCAAGAAACTGCACATGCTCCTTCTTTCGGCTGAGGAGGCGCGCCACGTGCCCCGCATCCTATCGGACTGCGGCGTCCGGTTCGTCGTGGCTGAGACCCTGGAGTCAGCAAAGATCGACGGCGTGTGTTTCTGGCTGGATGCAAGATCGCCGGTTGTGGGGATGTCCATGCGTTACGACCGAATCGACAACTTCTGGTTTGTGCTTCGTCACGAGCTAGAGCATGTGCGCCGTGGCCATGGACGCGAGCAGGCAAAGGTTGATTCTGAGTTGGAAGGTGAGCGCGCCGGGACTGGACCGGACGTGGGGGATGAAGAGCGGGTGGCCAACCAGGCAGCGTCAGATTTCTGCGTACCGTCGGACCTCTTGCGTCAGTTCATTGCCAGAAAGGCTCCGATTTTTCCAGAGCGTGACATCCTTGGATTCGCGAAGACCATTGGGGTCCACCCAGGCTTGGTCGCGGGACAACTACGTCACCATACCGGTCTTTACGATCGATTTCATCACCACCTAGTGAAGATACGATCTGTTGTCACACCCGGCGCGATGGTGGACGGCTGGGGCGATGTGGCCCCGCTGGGCGCGTAACATGGAGCCATGAAACGATGGGTAGGAACCAGGAAAAACAGCGCCTACTTCGCGCATACCGAAACCAGACAGGCGAGAAAGAAGTAGACATGCGCGACGTGGCGAGATTTGCCGTCAGGATGGGGATGAAGCTGCCGGATCCGATCGACCCCATTGACCGGCTCGCAAAGCAATTCTCATTGGCCGCGCGGCAGGAGACTCGTGTTGATAAGGTGACCGGGAGACCCTACCGCGCAAACCACGCCTGGCCAACCATGAAAGATGGCGAGCAAACCCATCTCTGGGTGGACATGGATGAAGCCCCGCGAGATCGGATGTTCCCAAGCCTGCAGAACCGCCGTGAACAGATGGTCGGAGACGCTGTGCAACTCACGTTCGACGCAGAGCACTGGAATCGTATAAATCCTGACCAAGAACCCATCGTAACCGAATTGGACTTTGGTCCGGACGTGGAGTGGAGGAGAAATACTCCGGAAGACAAGGCGAGCTAGCTTTTCTTCCCTGCGGACTGCCTCTGGAAGTAACCTAAATCACTTTATATCAATGATTTGTATATTCAGTGACGTTGCTCGACCCCCCATTTGGTCCACCGTTCCGAATCGGCTGTCGAGCGCACTTCGTAGACGTCAACGGACGCGTAGCCCCGGATCGCCACGCGCCCGAGCACCCGATGCCCGACCGCCCGACGCAGAAGACCAACCGGCCGACGCGCTGGCCACCGGCAAACCCCGCGTAGTCTGCCCCGAGCATCGTCGTCCGGATGATCACAAAGCGACACTGTCATCCTGTGCATTCTGAACGTGTTGCCCACAGACGGCGATGACATCGCGGAGGCACTCTGCAGCGCTGCTTCGCAGCCCGAGTTCCTCTCCGGTAAGCATCGATCTTTTCGCCGTCGAATTCCGCTCCCACCACTAGCGTGTTGGGGCGGTCGAGCAGATTGAGCGAGGCTAGGACCAGCGCCGACGCGTGGCTATATCTGTTATACCAGTGCGTGATCTTCGCAAACCTCCCCCAGCCATCTGGGTCAATGCCCAGGAGCTCTTGGTTATCCGCCTGCTCGACCTCTCGGACGCTCTTACCGGCCCAAACCTAACCTCCCCACCAACAAAACCCGGCAGCGTCACCGGGTCTCATAGATCTCCGAGCAATAGATCACGTTGCGTGGATGATCCCCCCTCCACTAGTTTTTCTTCGGGGTCATGACCCGCGCCAGTCGACGCGCCTCGACGTACAACAGCAGTTCGTCGTCTTGCGTAATGGGCCGTGCATGCATGGTGTCCAGCCGGATCGGGTGCAGCCTCTGGAAAGACTCCCGGACGTCTTCCAGCCGCCTGAAGAAGGGTTCAAACACTTTACCGCTTTTCTGAACGGGAATCCACGCGACCCTAGCGGGGCACAGGAGGCGTACGGTCCATGGCGCTACGCGAAGTCCTGCGGATGGGCCATCCGCAGCTCAGGCACAGGGCGAACGAGGTAGAGCGGCTCGACGATGACACGCTCCCGGCCCTGGTCGAGGATATGCTCGAGACCATGAACACCTGCGACGGAGTAGGGCTCGCCGCACCTCAGATCGATGTGCCGCTGTGCATCATCGTCTTCGGGGTCGACGAGAACCCCCGCTATCCGGACGCCGCTCCCGTCCCCCGGACCGTCCTCATGAATCCCGAGATCGCGCCTGCGGGCCAAGCCGTGCGTTCAGAGTGGGAGGGTTGCCTCAGCCTTCCGGGGATGCGCGGCCTGGTTCCGCGATACGAGCGGATCCACTACCGGGGGCTGGATGCCGACGGCCGGGAGGTCGAGGGAAAGGCGGAGGGGTTTCACGCGCGCATCATCCAGCATGAATGCGACCATCTCGACGGGATCCTCTATCCCGACCGGATCGAGGAGCGGGAGATGTTCGGCTTCATCGAGGAACTTCAGGCCGCGGGCCTGATCCCCGGCGCGCTCCCGCGGGAATCTCCGAGAAGACCCCGATAAGGCGGGCCAGCGAGAGCTCAGCAGTGGCGCCCTCCCTCCCCGCTCGCCAACCTTCGGCCCCTCCCGCGGCGCTTCGCCCTGTCGCCCGCGCCTTGCCGGCGTCCCGGCCTCGGATTCGAGGGACGAGCCGAATCAACGACCCTGCGCAGTCGGGTCGGTGAAGCTCGGTTCGCTCTACGACTCAGGGCTCCCGGGGGGTGGCTCGTCACGGACGGCGATGGCGACCGCCAGATCGAGGTACCCGCGGGACCCGAGGCTTCGGGTTCACTGGCCGGGCCGGCCTAGCCGCTAAACCGACCGCCCGTGCGGCCGTGCGCCGAACCCTTCGCAGGACAGCGTGTGCGGAACGAGGGGCCGTGGTCGGCCCGCGCCACGCTTTGCATACGGCGGTATCAAGGCCTGAGACGAAGCAGGCCCCCTACCCCCAGAATGTCCCTCGGACGAGTCCGACCGCCGCCGAACACCTCATCGCACTACCAACACGCACGCTATTCGCCACTCTTGGAGAGCTGTGGACGGAGCACGAGATGGACCGCGAGGACACCCACGAGCAGGACGCCCGCGATCACCGGCGCGCGCCAGTCGCCAGCCCCGACCCGGGCCGCGAACATCGCGAAGCAGACGACCGCGCCGAGCGCGGGCACGGTGATCGGCAGCTCGAAGGCGCCCTCGGGTTCATCAGGTCTGAGCTTCAGGATGACAAGCGCACTGTTTACGACCGAGAACACCAAGAGGAGGAGGAGCACCGTAGCCGAAGCCAGCTGCGAAATGTCCCCCGACAGGATCAGGAGCACGATCAGCACGAAGATGAGCGCCACAGCCACATGGGGTGTGCGGCGCGCCGGATGAACCTTTCCGAGAACTCGCGGCAGCTGGCCGTCCCGCGCCATACCATACAGGAGGCGTGATGCGGTAACATAGTTGATCAGCCCGGTATTCGCCACCGCGAAGATGGTAATCGCAATGAACATCCAGGCCGGGAACCAGGGTGCCGCGCGCGCCACGACTTCGACCAGCGGCGCATTGGCCTCCGCCAATTCCTGCCACGGCACCACCGAGGCTGCGCTGATCGCCACGCCCATGTAGATGAGGACGGTCAGCACCAGGGCCGACACCAGAGCGAGCGGCATGTTGCGCTGCGGATTCTTCAGTTCCTCGGCGACGTTGATCGCGTCTTCAAATCCGAGGAAGGAGTAGAAGGTGAGCACGACTCCCTGCACCAGGAATACGAGGGGAAGGCCCGCCTCTGTCTCCGGAAGGGATGGGAACTCAAGCAGGTTCGCCGAACCCCAGAAACGCAGGCACACCGCGATCACGAACAGCAGGCCCGCTACCTCCACCAACGTGAAGACGACATTGGCCCACATGGATTCCCGGATACCGCGGTACACGAGGGCGCCCACGAAGACAAGATATATGAACGCCAACATGCCAGTCGGCAGGCCCTGGAGAGCGGGCAGGGCCTGCAGATTCTCACCCACGACGCGTGCGCCGGCGGCGATCGAAGTGAAGCCCGAGCAGGCCACGCTGAGGCCTACCACATGAGTCAGCAGGGTGCGGCGATAGGCCCGGTGGGTGATGAAAGCGGCACCGCCTGCGCGCGGGTAGCGCGATCCGAGCGAGGCATAGGACAGCCCCGTCAGCCCCGCCGCGACCATGGACAGCGCAAAGGCCAGCCAGATTGCGGAGCCCATCTCGGCAGCAACTTGTCCCAGCAAGCCGTAGATCCCGGCACCAAGCATGCTGCCCGCCCCGTAGAGCGTCATCTGCCACAACCCGATGGTGCGCTGAAGGGTCGGTTCGCCGCTCACCGCTCCCGGCGACGTGCCAGGCTGTTCCATGAGCTCTCCCTCTGATTTTGCGGGCTCTGTGATGCCCCGGAGCCCGAGAAAGGACCGGTTGCTAACGAATGCTGACCCTCGCCGGTCCGCTCGGGCGGGTCAAGGGTCAGGAATGGCCGCTGCCGTCGCACCGGATTGCCGTATACGTCCGGGCGTGGCTACTTAGCCGAAGAACCGTACTAGATGACAATCCCTCCATGCAATGCAATAGACTCATTATGTCTATGCCGCATTATACGCACATGACTTCAAACGCGAACGACTTGACCGAGCGATTGCGGAGACGGCTGGAGAGCGAACGCCAGGCGATCGAGGAGTTGACCGCGAGCGAGCTCGAGCGGCTCGGCGCGAACTCGCGGCGCGTTGCGAGGAACGTGCTGCATACCATCGAAGCCGATACGGCGGTGGCGACCGGGCGGATGCGCGCGCTGCTGCTCAAGGCCTGGCTCCGGCCCCTGGTGGTCGGCCTGAGCCTCTGGCTCGGCATCTGCGGCGGGAGCTGGGCGACGATGCACTGGCTGTCGACGCGGATCCAGGCTCGGATCGAGACGGCCGCCGCCCTCGACCTGGGCATCGAGGAGGCCCGCCAGACCCTGGCGCGGCTCGAGGCGGCCACCTGGGGGATCGCGCTCCGGGAGATCGAGGGGGAGCGGTTCGTGGTGCTGCCGGCCGGCTCGCTGGCGTATCCGCCCTTGACGGTGGGCACTCGGCCGGCCGTGAAGCTGTCGAACGAGTGAAGGAGCTCTATGACCGCGTTAGAACAGCAGTTGACGAAGGCCTTGCGGACGTTGTCCGCGCAGTACGAGCAGGCGCAGCAGCAGCACGCCGCGCAGGTCGAGACCTTGCGGCGGCAGGTCGAAGCCTTGGAGCGGCAGGTCGCGCAGCTAAGCGGGCAAGCGACATACTTGGCCCGGGACTACAGGACGCTCGCCGAGACGTTACACGGGCGCTGGAGCTGATGCGCCACCGTGGGCGAGAGCGGGATCATGGTCCGAGCCGCTAGTGGTTCCCGGCAGTGGAGTCGGCCGGCGCTCGCGTAGCGGCCTACGGTTCTCGACTCTCGCCCGCCAGGTAGGCCGCCCAGTCGCGGAAACTGGAGCGGAACCCGTGCGGCACGGCCGCGATCGCTTCCTCTTGGAGCAGCTGGCGTAGCCGCCTGTCGGCGAGCAGCTTCCCGCCCCCGCTGGTGAACACCAGCGGACTGCGGTCGCCGAGGGTCCGCGGCTCCTCGAGGATCTCTATGGCTCAGGCACACAGCGGCACCCGGTGCTTGCGCTTCGCCTTCATCCGCGTGGCGGCAACCGTCCACACGCCCGCCCCCCGATCGATCTCGGCCAAACCGGCCCACCGCACTTCGCCGCATCGCGCCACCGTCAGCACCAGGAACTCGAACGCCAGCCGGACGGCTGGCGGCGCCGTCGTTGTCCGCACCGTCTCACGGGCCGATGTCACCTTACGATGCGGTAAGGCCCGCATGTGCCGCACCACGGCCTCTTGCGGTCCGAGGACCGGCACGATCCGGGCGCACGGGTGATCGGTCCTGAACTCCATCGCCACAGCCCGTTCCAACACTGTGCGGATACGCTGGTGCACACACCGGGCTGTGGCCGCCTTCACGTGCCAGATGAGAGTGAGGATCTCTAGCACGTCGGCGCTCGTGACCTCCGACACCGGCACCTTTCCAATACCCGGGAAGGTGTAGCGCTCCAGGCTGCTCGGCCAGACCTCTGGGTCCTTGGAGATCCGCCAACTGAGTCGCAGCTATTGCGATACCGGCTCGGCGGTTGCTGCGAAGGTGGTGGGCTCGACTCGGCGCGGCGCTTCTCAGCTAGGGGATCTCCGCCCTCGCGGGCCGGCCTGGGGGTTGGCAACCGACTCGTTGCACGGCGCCTTGACCGCCCACACGGCCCGGCAAACCGTGTGCGGAAGGCGTTCTCGCAAGCTGCCGTGTCCCCTAGCGTTCTCCAGACATCGGGACCCGTGTAGCGGGTTCAGCCCAGATTGTTGCCTTCCTTGCCGTCCGGCTTGGACACCGGCGTCTTCACGCCATTGATGTCGCGGACGTAATAGTTCGGGTAGGATCCTTGCTCGATCTGTCGAACGAACTGACCGCGGGTCATATCGCCGCCCGTGTTGTTGTCGTGGAACCGCTCATTCCGACCTGTATCGGATTCCTGCGTTACAGTGATGCGCCTTCTTGCCATCGGTTTCTCTGTAGCTCCTAAGTCGCGGTGTCAGGTGGAACCTTCGGTCCATGTACGGATATCGATGCGTTTGGTTCCCTTTCGAGGTCGTGCTCTTGGCGACCCCTGCTACCAGCGAGGCGAAGTTGGCCACACTTCATTTCCTCAATGTCCGAGAAGGCGACTGCTCGCTCATCCAGCACAACTCGGGGCGCGTGAGCGTGATCGACGAATGCAACGCCCAGATCGTCGATGTCGTAGAGGATCGGGGCCTCATGCTTATGGCCAAGGCTGAGCGTGGAGTCGCGGGCAACTTCCAGCAGAAGAAGTACCCGGTGAACCCGATTTCTTACATGAGCGACCACGGGATCTCCTCCGTCTTTCGCTACGTCCAGACGCACCCTGACATGGACCACATGGACGGAATCAAGGCGTTGTTCGGGGAATTCTGCCCCATCAACTTTTGGGATACGGACAACAACAAGGAGATGGCCCGCCCGTGGGATAGCCCTCGGTACCGGGAAGAGGACTGGAATTTCTACAAGCACCTGCGCGACACGAGCCCGACGACCGACCCCAAGCGTCTAACTCTGCTGTCGGGTGTGACCGGACAGTACTACAACCGGAACGAAGACGGCAGCGGCGGGGGCGACGGGCTCCACGTCCTTTCCCCAACGCAGACCCTCGTCGACCGAGCCAATGATAGCTCGGGCGACTACCACGACGCATCCTATGTCTTGCTGTATAGTACAGGAGGAAGCCGCATTGTTTTCGGCGGCGACTCACATGATCTGACTTGGGATCACATACTCGAAAAACACGCGGAAGACGTCACGGATATCGACCTGTTCATTGCGCCGCACCACGGCCGCAAGTCGGGACGGTCTTACAGGTTCCTCGACATGCTGACACCAACGCTGACCTTCTTCGGGAACGCTCCGCACGAGCACCTTGCCTACGATGCGTGGAACCGCCGCGGGCTACAGAAGATCACCAACAATCAGGCGAACTGCATGGTCGTGGACGCCTCGTCCTCGCCAATGGAGCTGTACGTGACGCATGAGAACTTCGCCCGCCGGGTGAACGCGGACACGTTCTATGATCAGACGAGACGGGCGTGGTCTGTCGGTCCGATCACGGCGGACCTTCTCGGTTAGTCGGCAGACGCGGACGCTTCGGCGAGTACGGTCGTGACGAACCGTACTCCCCTACTCGCGGCCACCCGGCTAAGAACTATGTAGAGCAGGGCTTGCGCCGCAACCAGGATGACCCACGGCAGGAATCCGACCTCAAGAGCCAAGCCAAGGCCCGCGCTGATGAGCGTGAGTGCAAAGCTCAGGTTCGTGAGGTCACGGCTTAGTAACCAGTTGTAGTGCGCCTGGTCCACCGAAGCCTTGTCGGCCGTACCCTTGGAGAGCTTGTACCAAAGCTCGTTCTGCTCCGACGCCTTATCCGGTAACGGTCCGTGCTTGTCTTCAAGCGCCTTCATGTCAACGCGTGGATCGGCTTTCGCGTGAACGCTGAACGCCCGGTGTCCGGGCAGTGTGTTCTTCAGACGCCAGCACACAAGCACTTCTTTGAAATCTGACGTGACGATGCCATCGAGAATGAGCGTCGCAAACGGAAGTGCGAGGCTCAACAGCAGCTTGGGCTCGATCAGATCAACCCACTGAGAGAGTTCCACGGCCCGGACGACGTCGCTTCCTGAGAAGGCGACGAAGCCGACCAGAGTGTTCAACGCGACGAACGCACGGAGAAGCCAAACGTACCGCGCCTTGATGCTTTTCTCAGCCACGGCTAGGCGATCTCCACGTAGAGGAATGGCCCGGTAACCCCGTTACCGAAGCTGATCGTGACCGTCCCGTCCGCTCTCGTGCTCAGACAGTATCTCACCGAATGGCCATCGGAGCGACGGTGAACATAGGCGCCCCTCGCCGCAGCGGAATAGACGCTTACAGCGTTCGTTTCGGTAGCGCGCCCATCGGAAACCACGCATAACCGAGGGCACACCAACTTGAGAAACTCAGCGTGCGTTCCCGCGAGGCGGCCGTGGTGGGGGGCCAGCAGCACGTCGGCGTTCGCTACGGCACTTCGAAAAGCTGGTAGCTTGAGGAGTTCATCGAAAGAGCAACTTTCATTGTCACCGGGCACGACCACCTTGATGCCAGCTTCCTCGAATACCGTCACGATGCTGTGGTTGTTCAGATTCGATCGAGCGCACGACCAGGGGCGAAAGGTCTGGGCGGTGAGCCCGCCAAAGCTGGACGCTAGCGTCGCATCATCCCACGTGCTTACCGGTGCCACGAAGTGCTGGTGAAGCTGCCAATACCGCTCAAACTTCGGGCGGTCGGCGTCTCTGACCCCGATCATTACGTCCGCATACGTGAGATGCGCCGGACGGGTCATCACGCCGATGTCGAACCACGCGAGTGTGAGGATGTCGTCGATGTGGTCGCGATGTGGGTGTGAAACGATTACGTGGTCGATCCTCCGAATTCCGTGTCGATATAGAGCCGCTAAGGGGCTGAACGTCCCGCCGGCAGCGTAGGACCCCTGGCCGAGGTCCACCACGAAGACCCGTCCGTTTCGAGAGGTCACGGTCGTCGCATGTCCGTGTTTGACATCCCAGAAGACGAGCGTGCTCATGGGATCTGGGTGTCCGTCGGCACTTCACCCGGAACGGCGGGCTGTCTTGGGGCCGTGATGGCCGATGGTCGTAGCCGAGAATCGCTGCCATTGGAAGTGCCTGGCTGTTCTGTGATGGTATTCACCTGATACTCGGCCCTCGCCGGCGGTGCTCCAGCACACCAGCACCGCTACAAGCGCAGCGGATCAACGGATCGATCCGGCCTCTGGGTCTCTGCTCTCGCCGGCTAGGTAGGCCGCCCAGTCGTCCATGAGCCGGCGCCGGCGCTCGAACAGGTCCGAACGCCGGTACGCCGCCTCGATCTGGTTGCGGACCTTGTGCGCCAGCGCCGCCTCGGCCACCTCCCGAGGATGATCTGTTTCCTCGGCCGCCCAGTCGCGAAAGCTCGAACGAAAGCCGTGCGGCACGGCCGCGATCTTCAACTCCCCGAGCAGTTCCGACAGCGCCGTGCTCGCGAATGGCTTTCCGCGCACGCCCGGAAACACGAGCGGGCTGCCGCGACCGAGCATCCGCGTCTCCTCGAGGATCTCCAGAGCGCGACAGCACAGTGGGACCCGGTGCTCGCGGTTCCCCTTCGTGCGTAGCGCCGGGATGGTCCACACGCCCGCGTCCCGGTCGATCTCCGTCCACGCCGCCCCACGCACCTCGCCGGAGCGTACCGCCGTCAGCACTAGGAACTCGAAGGCCAGCCTCACGACCGGCCGCGCGTTCGACGCCCTCACCGTCTCGATCGCCGACGCCACCTCACCGTGCGGCAACGCCCGCATGTGCCGAACAAGCCCCCCCTGCGCTCCGAGGACAGGACCGATCCGGTCGCATGGGTTGGCGGGCCTGAGATCCATCGCCACGGCCCACTCCATGACCGCGCGGATGCGCTGGCGCAACTTCCGGGCGGTGGCCGCCTTCTCGTGCCAGATGGGCGCGAGGATCTCCAGCATGTCGGCGCTCGTGACCTCCGACACCGGCATCTCACCGATGCGGGGGAAGGCGTGGCGCTCCAGGCTGCCCAGCCAGAGCTGCGCATGCTGGGGGGAACGCCAGCCCGGCCGCAGCTGCTTCCAGACCTGCCCCGTCGCCTCCGCGAAGGTGGGCATCGACTCGGCCCGCCGCTTCTCGGCCAGGGGGTCGCCATCGTCGCGGGCCAGCTTCCGGTTCGCGAACGCCTTCTCTCTGGCTTCCTTCAGCGAGACCAGGGGGAATCCGCCGAGCCCGAGCTCGGTTCGGCGGCCGCGGATCGTGAGGCGCTGCACCCAGCCCCGGCTCCCCGAGGGCCGTACATCGAGATAGAGGCCCTGGCCGTCACAATAGCGTCCTGCCTGGCTCACGTTGCGGACGAAGGCGGGCGTCAGGGCGTTGTCGGGATGCTGGCCGCGCGGCTTGCGTTGCGGGGGTCGTTGGGGGAGTGTCATACCCGCCAATATATCCACCACAGATTGGCGGATGCAAGGGGATGGCGCGGAGCCGTACGGGACAGGAAATATCCTCATGCCTCGCTATAAGTCAATATAAACAAGTCAGTTATGTATGTTAATGGCCTTGGCTGGATGATAAGGCTATTTCCTACCATGCAGCCCTACGGGAAGGTCGTCACTGCGATGCTGAGGCCGGCGACGCTCGTCCTCGGGGGCCTCGCTTCGGCGACAGCCATCGCCCGCAAGCCAGCGACCGCGAGGGCCGTGCACCAGCGGATCGGCGCGGTGATGAAGTGGGCCGTCGCGAAGGGCTACCGGCCGGACAACCCGGCGGGGGACGCCATCGCCGCCGCGCTGCCGCGCAACGGTAACGCCATCCGGCATCACAAGGCGCTCCCGCACGGCGAGGTGGCGGCGGCTCTGGCCAAGGTCCGCGACTCGGAGTCCCATGCCGGTGTCCGGCTGACGCTCGAGTTCATGGTCCTGACCGCGACACGCTCGAACGAGGTCCGGGGCGCGGCGTGGGACGAGGTCGAGCACGATGTCTGGACCATTCCTGTCGACCGCATGAAGGCGAAGCGCGAGCACCGGGTTCCCCTGTCGGGGCGCGCCTTGGAGATCCTCGAGGAAGCCCGGAAGCTCCACGGCGGCGGCGGGATCGTGTTCCGGGGCGCGAAGGGAGGAAGGATCCACGCCTCGATGTTCAGCAAGTCGCTCCGGCGTCTCGGCATCACAGGAACGCCCCACGGGATGAGGTCCTCGTTCCGCGACTGGTGCTCGGAGACGGGCGTGGCGCGCGAAGTGGCGGAGGCGGCGCTTGCACACAAGGTCCGCAGTCAGGCCGAGGCCGCCTACGCCCGTTCGGACCTGCTGGACCGGAGGCGCGAGGTCATGCAGGCTTGGGCCGCGTATCTCGCTGGCAAGCGTCGAGACCCGGAGGCCGAACCGATCCGCTGAGACGCTGGCTCATGACCGGTTACCTGTCATGAGCCAGCCTACCCAATATACGTACATTGGGGCTGGCGACGGGGGCGCTTCGCCCTCCCTTCGATCCCCCGGAAACCCGCGCTCCGGCGGAGCGCGCAGTCGGGGGCTCCGCCCCCCTTCCCCTGATGCGTCCCGATGCCCTATTCGGCCGCAGCAGTGACCGAGGAGGCGCAGTTTCCCGGCGACGTCATGGAATCATGTTCTCACTCACTGCCAATCGTATCGGCAAGTGGCAGTCGCGGCACAGTTCGGATCGGCGAGGGTTGGCTGGCTCACCCCTGGTCGAAGAAATCCTCGTCAATTCCCTTGATCCGGATCGGGGGCCGGTGCGGGTCTCGCACACGCACACCGACATCGTGCCGTACCATGAGGCGGGCGAGCTCTTCGCCGTTGATAAGCACAATGCGCTTCGGGCTCTGGGCCGCGAACTTCTTGGCGGAGGTAGTGAAGTCTGCGGTCGTAACGAACACGCCTTTCTGCGCGTGCGCTCCCACCAGCGCGCCGACAAAGTTCCTCAGCTCACCAGCGCTCACGGTGCTTCCGCTGGCGTACTTCTTGGCTTGGACGTAGACCTCGTCGAGGCCGAGCTTGTCTTCCTTGATGGTGCCATCGATCCCCCCGTCACCCGTCCGTCCAGTCACGCGACCCATCGCGGCATCGCCTCCGCCATATCCCATGGCGATCAGGAGGCCCACGACTGCCTGCTCCAAGAAGGACGGCGTAGCCTTGCGAAGGCGGTCCAGCACCTCAGCCTCCAGCGCCTCGGTTAGCTCTCGGTCGGCAACCTCCAACGCTTCTTCCGGCGTACCGGAGGGCTCATCCGGTACTTCGTCCAGCTCCTTCTTCCACTCGACGAATGCAGGAAAACGCCGGAGGTACCTTATGTCCAAGCGGCTCGGTGGCTCGGCCAGAAGACGTGCGCCCTCATCCGCGACCCGGTAAACCCCGCGCCGTACCCGTTCCACCAAGGCCGCTCGCAGGAGGTATGTGAGCGCCCAGGCCACACGATTCACGAACACGAGTTGCCGTCCACTCGGAAGCATCTCGTGCAAGTCCTGTTCCGTGAGGCATTCGGCGGCAGCCATGCGTTCGCGTACCTCACCGACGGAAGTATCCTTGCCGTCCGCCAACGCTCCTAGCACCGGCAGCATCAGGCTCTGAAAGTCAGGAACTGGCACTCATCGACTCCTCGGCTGGGACGGTGGCTGCGAGGCTACTAACGCTTCCCGGGTCGCGACGTTTCGTCGCCGGGCCGCGCGCGTCGTATCCGGTTGAAAGAAACTCCTACGTGAAGTCGACTACGACGCAGGGGACTTTGCAGTCTGCCAGTAAGCCTTCCATTTTGCGGTCGAAGATTTAGAGCGGTCGTACGACGACGCCGACGAGTATGCCCGAGCTGTCGTGGACTGGCATGATCCCGAGACCTTCGCCTTTTTCCTAGAAGTCTTCAAATGGTCTCCCGCGGCCGCCCCACTGACCAACTGGTCATGACACAGTAGGTCCCCGAACTCGGTCACTGCCGAAGTCGCTCGGCCCGTCAGGCACACTCGTCGGCTAGTTTGTTGAGCACGAGCCTCGCCAGCTCCTGCGGAGTGCTATCACCGATGTCGATATAGCCGACCGAGGGGGGAAGACCTGGAAGCTCGATGGGGTCAAACCGTGCGGGAAGGACGCTGTCGTCCATCCGCTCGATTCGTCCTGCCAGGGCGTGCTGGCGCTCTTCGTTGGGCCAGGCCTTCTTCACATACTCCTTGGAGACGAAGATCACGACGTACCGCGCACCGCTCCTGTAGACTCTCTCAAGCTCCACCGTGAGATCTTTCCCCCAAAGATCGACAAACCTGTCGTAGAAAACCGTCGCTCCCTCCTTCTCTAGTGAGGTGGCGAATTTCTCAACAAACTGGCGCTGCTCGCCGGCGAACGAGACAGCTACATCGTAGCGTTTTGCTGAAAGCTCGTCGTCCGTAGAGCCCTTGATCTTGTCTTCGTAATACCCCACGAGTACCGGAAGGGGGCGGTACGAGTCCTCTTCGTCTCGCTCGAAAAGTGAGTTGACGTTCGGGTAGGCGGCGTGGTGGAGGTCGTCGACGTGGACCCCCAGCCGTTGAGCTTCCCAACGGTAGAACGAAGCCTGTTCGAGTTTGTACTTCCAAGACCAATAGACCCGACCCTTGGTGTACGTGGACAGCAACTCGTCATCCGCTGGCGATGTTTCGAATACGGAGAAGAGATCGCTAGTGACGGGCACTAGGAGAGTGTACTCGGAGCCGGTCGGAGAAGGCGGTACTTCGTTCTCGTCGAGGAATGCGCCCAGAGCCATCATCAAAATCTCATGAAGTGCGTCGTCGAACTTTGAATCCCACCGTAGGGTCTGTCCCGGCACGTTCCACAGGGCGCGGAAGGTCCCGGTAATGAAGAACTGCGCGAAGCATGGCTCTTCCCTCGGTCGAAGCTGGACTAACGCATCAAGATGGACCCCGTCCCGGTTCTGAGCTGAGTAAGGCTCGTCCTCGAACCGTTTGACAAGGACCGAGCGACGTCCGTCACGGGATACAACCACATCTGGGAGCCTCATTTCACTGGAGTGCCATGGGGAAGACCATCGATGCAAATACACTTAAGGATGCCCTGAGCATCCCCCCAACGCCAGCGCCCATCCGCTGATTAATCAAGTTAATTAAGTAGATAATCACGCGAGGGACCGGGTCCGTAGTTCACAGATAAGGTGCACCCGTTCGGCGCGAACAACGGAGCAAGGAGAGAGAAGTTCACGCCTCGTCCGCGCCCATGGTTTCGCACCAGGTATGCTCGCTCCGCAAGACGAACGCCCGGCGCCTCCGGGAGTCCATGGCTTCGGCTGACCACGGCGCGGGTGAATTCATCGATGTCAACGAACTCGCCAAGGTGACTCGGCCTGGGGTAACGACCGACTGAAGGACGTTCCCGCAGGAACGCATCACACACCCACCAGGTTGCTAGGTCCATTCGTAAACGAACGCGTCAACGAGAGCGGCGCGGAACTGCCAGATTGGCGCCAAATCTTCGTCCGTCGGCGGCGCACCGCCATACAAAGTTGCTCGTAAAGCCATTGAAGCAGCTGGCGATAGTTCTCGGGCTTCCCGAGGGTCGAAGGGCTCTTTCCTGAGAGCGCTCCAAACCCCTTCGTGGACGCGCTGTTCAGCGACAGCAGCCGGTCAGGTCGCGCAAGCGTCAGCAACAGCGTCGCCGTCCCGTATCCCACGTAGTTGATGGTGGTCAACTCCTTCATCGCCGTAACGGCCATGTCCGGAAATGCCACATCGTCAGCCTCTACAACTCCAATCGAGGATGGACCGGATCTCGGTCTCGTGGTGGAGAGCTTATGTCGCCGCACAACGGGCGTTGGCCCTCAGAGATCGTGAGACCCCCGTACACCGGGCCCTGATCGACGCGATGGCCCTCCGGTACGACGCGTCGCCAGGCCCCGAGACCCGGGTGCGCCTCGACAGCGTGTACTCGGATGCCCTCGACGAGGTCTACCAGGAGTACCCGACCAATCTGATGGTTGGGACGATCTACGCCGAATCGTTGATGCTGCTCAATCGGTCGCGCGGCACGTACCGCCTCGACGACCCCTTCGTACAGAAGATCCACCAGACACTCGGAGCGGTGCTCATCCTGGACATTCGGTACCCCGGCGCGTGCCACCTCTACATCCACGGGACCGAAGCCACCTCCCAGCCGGAGAAGGCCGAGGCCTGCGCCGACTTCCTGGGCAACGAAATCCCGGGCGCCAGCCACGTCAACCACATGCTGTCGCACACTTACAACCGAATCGGCAGGTGGGGTGACGCTGTGCGTGCCAACATCCAGGCGTGGCACACCGACCTGAGGTCGGAGGAAGGCGACGCGTTTGCAATCTACCCGACGCACAACCTCCACATGATGCTCTTCGCGGCGTCGTACGACGGACAGGGCGCGATCGCGATCCAGGCCGCCAAGGACTACGCAAAGGTGAACAGCAACGCGCCTCAGTTCCGAGGCACCACGCTCGTGCGCTTCGGGCGCTTCGACGAGGTGCTCGAGCTGGACGTCCAGACCACTTCGGCGTCGTCGCAGGGTCAGCTCAACTTCGCTCGCGGGTACGCGCACTTGAAGGTCGGGTCGGCCGACAGCGCCACCTACTACCTGGGCGAGGTCGACCGCGCTGTGGCTGATGCCGGGGGGAACACCGCGAGGCTCCTGGGCGCCCTGAGCGGCATCCTGACGGGCGAAACGCACCTCATGGCGGGCCGTACCGGGGAGGCGACCGCGGCCTTCGAGGCCGCGGACGTGACCGAGGACGAGATGCCCTACGCCGAGCCGGAAACCCTTCCGTTCTCGGCCCGGCACTGGCTCGGCGCGGCGCTCCTGGAGGCCGGACGGTTTGCAGAGGCAGAGCAGGTCTACCGGGACGAGATGGTGGACCACCCGAGGAACGGTTGGAGCCTGTTTGGGCTGGCTCAGGCCCTGGACATGCAAGGACGGACGGCCGAGGCTGCGCAGGTCCGCTTGGAGCTCGACGATGCGTGGGCACGCTCCGACACCTGGCTCCGAGGCTCCAAGTTCTAGCAGGTCAGTAACTTGGTGGGGTCGCGGCAGCCTTGAGGAGGCGCGGCGACCCACTGGGTGCTATCCGATGATGAGGCCCACGGTGACGAAGAAGTCGTGCTGCTTCTCGCCCGCCTGCGCTCCGCCGTCGGTCCCCAAATCGAACTCCCCGAAGTAGTCCGAGACCTCGGCGATCAGGCGCAAGAGGCCCAGGTCGATCTCACTGCCGACTCCCAAGTGCCAGGTCAGCTTGTCCTGGTTCAGGACGTCCTCGAGATCTTGGAGTTGCGCACCCTCCAGGTCGAAGTCGTACCGTCTGACGCCAGCTCCTCCGAGCACGTATGGCTGCAGGAGAGGCAGGCTGGGCAGCGGGCGTAGAACGAGGGCTCCGGTGAGCGCGATGACGGTGCTCCTCGCAGCGCAGCCCGAGCATCCGACCCCGCTGACCGCTACGTCTGACTGGCTCCCGTAGACGCCGCCGATACGGAGTCCGAGCATGCCCGAGGCCCCGAGCTCGAGCGAGGCACCGTAACCCAGCGTACTCTCCTTCTTGGCGACGTCGACAGCCTCCGAACCACCGTCGACGCGGCCGAGGTCGTTTTGCGGAACATAGAGCCCCACCTGTGGGATCAGTCGGATCTGGGCGGACGCTGGTGAAGACGGTGCCAAGACTGAGCCCATTAGCATCAGGCCGGCAACGCTTGTGGAGAGTCCCAGCTTGCCTCCCGTCATCTTCGCCCTCCTCTTGGGAAGTCGTAGTCGATCGCAGTGCCTCCAGACGCCCCCCTACCCCGCTAGCCACTCCGTGATGTGGTCCACGCCTACATTCCCGCCGCTGAGCAGCGCCACCACCCGCTCACCGGACTCCAACGGGATCCGACCCGCGAGTAGCGCCGCCACGCCAGCAGCGCCCGCTGGCTCGACCACGAGCCGTGCGCGCTCCGACGCGGGCGCGGACGACTCATCGTCGAGCCAGCGAAGAAGACCTAGACGCCGAAGGCTGGCTGCTTCCTGGGCTTGCCCGATCGCCTTCCCGCCAGGGATCATTTGGAACGGGAGCGACCCCTTGGAGGGCGGGGGCCAGCGTGTGAAAACACGCAAGGCCCCGTGCCCAAACCAGGCCCTCGGACTGGGGATACGCGAAGCGCAGGAACTCGGCGTTCTCAGTGACCCGGCCACCTGCGTCGCGCTCATCATCAATGATGACCGCCTTCATCTGATCGAACAGTAGCTCGGACGGTACGCCACCGAACGAGGCGAATGCGGCCTCCAGGCCCTCAAAGACATGAGCCATCGTCTTGCGAGTGAAGTACCGCAGCCACAGCTGGCGCGAGTAGCCCAGGACCACGAGAAGCGCGTAGCGCTTGCCCCACGGTAGCCGGAAGTCCGCGAAGTCTACCTGGCCCTGATGGCCCGGCGCAGTCTCGAAGCGTACCAAGGGCTCCTCGGGTGGCCGGGGCCTGACCCGCCGCACGTACTCCTTCACCTGCGTGTAGCCGCCTGAGTAGCCGGCTGCCTTGATCTCTTCGAAGAGCCGGACCGCCGTGAGCTCCGGGTACTCGGCCAACCGGCTCAGTACAATGCCCTTGTACGCGTCCAGCTTCGTCGGCACCGGTGGTCGAGGCCCGTACCGCGTCGTCTCCTCGCTTATGTCCCGGTCCAGCTGCCCCGTCTCGATCCAGTAGTGAACCGTGCGCCGACTCACGCCTAGCTGCTCAGCTACCGCGGCCTTCGTTAGGCCTTGCTCGAGATAATGCCTCAGCAACACTCGCTTCTCCCATCCGATCATCGCGCCCCCACCGCTCTCGAGGAGACGCCAACGTGAACGATCGGCTACGAGGTCGCTCGGCCCTGTCGTGTCATGCCCGGCGCTTCGCAGCCACGAAGTCGCCAAGTGCGCAATTTTCGGCCGCCACATCTGTGCAATTTTGGGCCGCCGCTAACAGCGGGCTGACGAGGGGCAGCTCAGGAACGCTCTGGAGCACCGCCGGAGGGCTCGCTCCTGAGGGCAATTCGCGGACATCAATTCGCGGACATCGGTCCGTAAGTTCCCGTAAGTTCAATCGGGGCGCCCGGATTTGAACCGGGGACCTCCTGCTCCCAAAGCAGGCGCGCTACCGAACTGCGCCACGCCCCGTAGTCTTGAATATCAACAACTTAGAACCTCACGCTATCTCCTGGTGGATCTCTTAGGGTCCATACCCGCAAGCAGCGAGCCCTTGGAGGTGGATGTCACGGCCCCATCCGGGAGCCTACCTCAGGCAGCTCAGTTCTTGGCTCAGTCTGCTCAGGAAAGTCGGAGCTCCGGGTGGTACGCCTGCCTCTAGGGCAAGCGTCATACATGCGTCTGATTCGGTTGCACTCTTCGCCCTAGTCGAGATGGCGTGATGATCCGGCGGTGGGAAGCACGGACGCGTCAGGTGCAGCGAGCTACATTGGGCGAGATGTCGAGGAGTGTGAGTCGGTTTTTTCCTGATTGGAACAACCGCGAGGGACGCCAGGATCGGAACGAGCCGTCGAAGTGGCTCTGGGTCTAACATAGGAAGTGGTACCGCCACTGCGCCCGTCGTCGCGCCACTCGATCTGGAGCAAGCCGGTCTTGGGATCGGGGAAGACCCGTACCCGGTTCCGGCCCCATTCGCCGGCGCTGTAGCCGCGCCGACTTCGTTTCGTGCTAGCCATCATCCGATACCTCGCTCGATGACGGACTGCACGATCTGCGCGGTGGAAACTTCGCGCAGAGGAGCCTTCTCGGCCATACGCGGGTTGGTCTTACGGGGCAGGTGGCTCAGGGCGATCCTGGGCGCGCCGGGTCTTCCGGCGTTGGGGATCCTGCCGTCGCGCACGAGGTGGCCGAGATGGTCCGCGGAGTAGCCGCTCTCCCTGGCGGCGTCGGTCAGCGATAGGGTGGTCTCGTCCCTCTCCCTGAGCGTGGCCTCGAGCTGTGCTGCGCACGCTTCGAGGGCCACGGCCGGCGTTTTGCCCCCGTACCGGCGGAGCGTCTTGGCTTGTATCCGCCAGGTGTCGGGCAAGGTCTCGACGGAAGCGCGGCCGGTCATGGGCGTGCGTCCTCCCGAGCGTGCGCGACCGACCGGATCTCCGCGTTCACTCCCAGTCACCCTCGGCGTCTCTACGAAGCGCATCGCTGAGGGCCGGGTCCCCCTCGCCGCGCCGAACGGAGCGCTCGGCGAGATCGACGCGCCGGCCGAGGTCGGCGAGCCCGGCGGCGCGTGCGATGGCGTAGATGGGTGCCGCGACGGTTGCGAGTGCGAGCGCCAGGTGCAGGGCGAGCAAGACGCCGTGTTCGGCGAGGAGGAGCGGCCAATACGGCGCGAGGTATTCGAGGCGCGGCCCGGCGAGAAGGATGGCCGAACCGGCGATGGCGGCGGTGAGGCCGGCGCTGATTTTCCAGGGTTGCATGGCGGGCTTCTCCCGTAGTCAGAGTTCGACTGCGGCCGGATCGCGGTCGGCGGGTCCCCGCAGCGAGGAGCGGTCGTCGCCGCCGCCCAGGCCGAGCGTGCGCAGCAGCCGCGCCGCGGCCGGTCCGTTGGCGTGGAGCGCGAACCCGGCCGCCGCTTTCGCCTTGATGGCCCCTTCGCGGTAGTTACCGGACGCGACCTCGATGTTGACGCGTCCGGTGCGGCCGTCGGCGTCGGTGTACTCGATCTGGGCGTCCGGGTAGAGCACGTGCCCTTCGTCGTCGACCGGGAGTCCGAGTTCGCCGGCGGTGCGGTGCCGTTCGGCATCGGCGGCCCGCTTGCCGTCCTTCAGCCGCGCCGCCTCGCTCCCGCGCGCGACGGCGCTCTTGAGTTCGGTGTCGAGCCGGATGCGCCGCACGGTGGCGCCCCGGTCGAGCAGGCGCTGCTTCTCCTTCATGCAGGCGCGGTAGACGGCGGTGTCGTGCGCGGCTTGCGCAGGCCGGGTGCGTGCGAACCGGATTTCCTGTCCGGGATCCATCCCCCGTTCGGCGGCCCGCTTCCGAGCTTCGGCCACGCCGCTGCGGGTGAGCGTCAGGACCTTGAACGGGTTGCCCCCGGGTCCGGTGGCCGTGGTCTCGGTGACGAGCCCTTCCCGTACCCAGGCGTTCACGGCCCGCCGGGTGGTGTAGGGGTGGCCGCCGAAGCGGGCCTCGGCCAGATCGCGGTACGAGACGGCGCCGTAGACGCCGATGTCGGCGAGTCCGCGCGCGCACCGTTCGGGGAATCCGTCCCTCCTCGCGGAGCCGCCAGTAGCCCACGTCCCTCGGCAGGTAGTGGGGTTTCAGGTAGACGCGCCGGGCAGGGAGCGACTTCGTGCCGTCGTAGGGCAGACAGATCGCCTGGTAGTTGGCCAACAGCGCGAACTCGCGCGGCGTGAACACGGGCTCCCTCTGCTGCCGGAACGACTTGCTCGCGCCGATCGTGCCGCGGCCCCCTCCGGCTCGCCCGGACAAGAGCGAGAACTCGGGCCTGCCCGTGGTCTCGGTGAACGTGTAGGAGGGCTGTGTCTTCAGGACGCTCCCGCACATCTCGGACGCGATCCGGGCCGACGACTCGTCGCTCAAGGACAGGAAGATCCGGGTGCGGAGCGTCTGGAGGAGCGTGCGCCAGGCCTCGCCTCCGGGGAGCACCGAGCGGAGCGAGGAGATCGACTGCGTGGCGACGATCGGGACGCAGCGGCACTGCCGGGTGAGCGCGAACGCCTTCTCGTCGCCAGCGGGATCGTCCTGGCCGACGGTCGCGAACGCCTGGTACTCCTTCTACGCACTGTCCATCTAGGTTCCAGGAAGTCCCATAAGACAAGTGAAGTTGTTGTAGGGGATCTACTTATCTTATATTGCCATCTCACGAAGGCCGCTATATTCCAAGACCTAAAGGGTGATCCACAGGGTGATCGCAAAAGGGTGACCAGATAGGCAGACACGGCAAGAAACTCACTGCCGCCTTCGTGCGGAGCGTCCGGGAACCGGGGCTGTATTGGGACGAGCACGGCCTCGTGCTACGGGTCAAGCCGTCCGGCTACAAGCAGTGGGTCCAGCGGCTGTTCATTCACGGCAAGCGCAGGGAGTTGGGGCTCGGTTCGGTCCGCCTCGTGACGCTGGCCGAGGCGCGGGACACGGCGCTGGCCAACCGCAAGGTGGCCCGCGCGGGCGGCGATCCGAGGACGAAGCGGCACAGTTCAGTGCCGACGTTCGAGCGGGCGGCGGCCAAGGTCTTCGCCATGCACCGTCCGACCTGGACCGACAGGCACGCGGGCCAGTGGATGGCGACGCTGCGCACCTATGCGTTTCCCGGGATCGGGGGGAAGCGGGTGGACCGGATCGCGTCCGCCGACGTCATGGGGGTGCTGCTTCCGGTCTGGAACGGGAAGCACCAGACGGCCAAGCGGGTCCGTCAGCGGATTTCGACGGTGATGCGGTGGGCGATCGCGCAGGGCTACCGCGTGGACAACCCCGCGGGCGATGCGATCGGCGCCGCGCTGCCGAGGCCTCCGCGCGTCCAGAAGCACTACAAGGCGCTGCCCTACGGGGAAGTGGCCGGGGCGATTGACGCGATCCAGCGATCCGAGGCAAGGGTGACGGTGCAGCTGGGCTTCGAGTTTCTGGTGCTGACGGCCTGCCGGTCGGGCGAGGTGCGTGGGGCTCGCTGGGAGGAGGTCGACCTGGAGGGCGGAGCGTGGACGATCCCGGCGGAGCGGATGAAGAGCCGGCGGGAGCACCGGGTGCCGCTGTCGGCGCGGGCGAGGGAGATCCTGGCCGAGGCGAAGGCGCACGCGCCTCGTTCGGAGTGGGTGTTCCCGTCCGCGCGGGGGCTGGTGCTGTCGAGTTTCGAGTTCGCCGGGCTGCTCAAGGCGCTCGAGATCGCGACCGTGCCGCACGGATTCCGGTCCAGCTTCCGCGATTGGGCGGCGGAGCGCACCGACGCGCCGCACGCGGTTATGGAGGCGGCGCTGGCTCATGTGGTCCGGAACAAGGTTGAGGCGGCCTACGCCCGCTCGGACCTGTTCGAGCGCCGCCGCGTCCTGATGGAGCAGTGGGCGGGCTACCTGGTTGGCGAGCGTCGACAGGCGTAGGCCGGTTCCCAGCCGCCGAGGGGCGATCCGTTGAGGCCCGATCCGAGGCCGATCCACGGCTGGCTCATGACCCCTTAAGGGTCAAGAGCCAGCATACCCTTTGTACCCACAAAGGGGCTGGCGAGGGGCTCCGCCCCTTCGATCCCGAAGGACGCCCGCGCTCCGCTGCGGCGGGCGTGCTCGCCCAGCGGATTGTAGGTAGTCAGAATCCCGGCAGGAAATCGTCTAAAGTCTTACAGGACTGCACGATCTGCGTTTCCTGCCGTTGTACTGGACCCTGCTGGACCGTACCGCGAAAGCGGGAAAACCGTACCTGATTGGCGGGACTCCCGCCCGCGCACCGCCTCTTCGCCGAAGGTCCCGGAAGCCGACTTCCTCCACCTCCCGAAGAGTGTAGTTAATGCCCCTGAACAACAGGGTCATACGGTGAGGCATGTATTATCTTTTGTGCATGCCTAGCATACGCGAAGGACCCCAGTTGCGGCCCGGGGACCGCAAGGAGTTCGAAAGATGGGTTCGAGCCCGGACAACCCCGCAGGGGTGCGTGGAGCGCGCCCGGATCGTCCTCGGCTCGGCGGAAGCCGGACAATCGGGGAGATCATGAGTTTAGCGGCAGAGATCGGGAAACGTGGGGTTCGCACGGTTCAAGCAGGGGTGGGTGCCGTCACCAGGTCCGCCGGGAGAATCCCCGGAGTCGTCCGCCGGGTTACAGGCAAGGACGAGGCCGGGACAGAGACGCCTCCAGAAAAGGTCATCGTCGAAGGGCTCCCGGAGGAGGGCATGAAGTGCTACCTGAGCGTGCTGGTCTGGCTCGTGCACACCGACGACAAGCGGATCGACGAAAGGGAAATGTGCGAGATCCAGTTGCTGATGACGCAGCGGCGGTGCAGGGTCGACGTGCGCAAAGCTGTTCGCGGGCACCTCGAGAACCCGCACAGCCTGGACGCCCGGAAACAGATTGATCGCATGCTGGAACACGGCCCTGCGGCAGGAACGGACACGCAACTAGCCCTGAAGTGTGCACTGATGAAGGACGCCATTCGGATGTGCCGCGCCACCTCCAAGGGTGCTGCCCGTGAGCAGCGCGGGGTCCGCCAGCTGGCCGAAATGCTCGACTTGGATGACGAAAAGGTCCGGTTCATCGAGCACGCTTGCGAGCAGGACGAGAAGATCCTACGCGGCGAATTGTCGGACTCCCAAATTGCGGCCGCAGCGAAGGATTTGGCGGCACGAGCAACATCGGTCAGCGTGCCGGTCGCCGCGGTCTACCTCAGCGGCAGCGTCACCGGCCTCAGCGCCGCCGGCATCGCTTCGGGACTCGCGGCCCTCGGACTGGGTGGCGTGCTGGGTCTGTCCGCCATGGTCAGTGGCATCGGCGTGGCCATCATCGTGGGCGGAACCGCGTACAAGGGCGTGCGATGGGTTCTGGGTGGGTCCGAGCGCAACCGGGCATCGCTCCGGGAGCTGATGCTGTACGAGGTCCTGCGCATCCACCAGGGAGCCATCATCAACCTCGGTGAGGACATGTCGCACTTTGGCAAGCGCATCGCGGCTCTGGCCAGCGAGACGGAAAGGAATCGCGACGCCATCGACAGGCTTTCGTGGGAAGCGACCCTGTTGTCCCGGTCGGCTGGCGCGCTTACCAAGCTTGGCGAGCAAGCGAGCGGCTTCGAGCGAGACTGGCAGGAAGCGGCCGGTCACGCGGACCGTTGAACGAGACTACCCGGGAGCAAGCTAAACGGGCAGCTCTCGTTCATCGGTTCCAACTGGACGCGCTGTATCTTACCCTGCAATCGCTGGAAGACCATCTCAACGCCTTGGAATCGGAATCCGACCGGCAGCGCGACGCACTGTCACATCTGGAACGGAAGATCGCGCGACTCCGAGACGAGGCCGGCCTGCCGCACCCCTCCGACCAGGTGTGCCGCGACGGCCAGCAGCAAATCGAACAAAATGCGCCGGAGCATCACCGGCCTTTCCCTTCCGGGACGAGGGCCGCGCCCCAACCGTCGCCCCATCCGCCCGCCATTCTCCCACCGCCAGACCTGGGCGAGGACTGGGATTCGTACATCCACAATGTAGAGCAATACATTGCCGATCACGGGATCGAAGTGACTCCTGATCCCCTCGCGCAGCTTCTGCCCCCGCATCGCGCCGCCGAGACCCGACGCCGGTTCGACGCCGACTTCGGCCCCGCGCCGTGGGATCGCTGGGACTTCGCCGTCGTCGCGCTGGCGGTGATAGTTGGCGCGTTTACCGACTACCTCCTCGTCGCCACGCCCGGCGGGAGTTTCAAGGGAAAGCCCCAGCGCGGGAGCCCGCTGACGGCATGGATGAAGGAACAGTCGAAGAAGCTGGCTCCGATGGCGGGCCGAGACGACATCGAGCGCAACGCGTTGCAACAGTGCATCGCCAAGCTCACCACCGCTGCGGAAGGGTGGGCCAAGGTGCCTTACGACGTTGTCAGCCCGAAGCTCGGACTCACCCCGAACGTCCACCGCCTCGCCTCACTCGGCCACGATCCTCTCCTCGGCCTCGTGTTCGGGGTAGGCGACATCATCTCCGGCACTTGCACATTCATCGACAAGTCGGGTCGGTGGCGTGTCATCGACGTGCCCGGTCATGAGGGTTCGTCCAACCCCCTCGAAGCGCTCGTCAAGGTGGTCGTCCACGGATTCTCGGACGTCTTCACCCCGCAAGGACTCCCTCCACCCTTCATGGCGTCGTTCCAGTTCATCAGCGCGAAGTCCGGATTCGCCCTGCGGGAAGGGGGTGACACGGTGTCTGTCAGAGACGTCGCGCGGTACATGTACGCCAATGGCTACGACCTCCGGCACTTCATGACCACAAAGATCTCGCCCGCAATCGCCGAGGTCATCCTGTCGGCCTACCAAGGCGCGCGAGCCTTCGCCGCCGGCCAGGGCCCCGGGAAGGCCGGACTCCCGGCGAAATTGAAGCAAGAGCAGATGCTCGCCCTCACCCATGGACTGCTCGCATCCGCCAACATCCTGAAGACAGCGCTGTACGGCTGGAACCCAATGGCGATCAACCTCGCCCAATTCCAGACCCTTGCGAAGCGGATGCTGTCGCTGGCAAAACTCTCCGCGGAGCGAGATCGGCTGGTTCAGCAAAGGCTGGACGACGGTTGGAAAGCTCTGCTCGCGGACGCGGCACTGGAGTTCGGCCCCAAGCGGATGCCATAACAGGGAGCACTCTGCCCATGGACGCTGGCAAGCAAAGTGACTCGGTGAAGCGGGGGGTAGCAGAATTACGTTCGCTGGCGCGGCGAATCTCATCCGCGATGCCTGAGAGCGTTACCGGTCGCATGAGGATGCTACTCGCCTGGCTGTTCGCTGTAGGATTACTCGGAGGGCTGCGACTCGGGGAATCCGACATCTGGCTGGCGCCACCGCTCTTCACGTTGGTGCTGGCTGTGTTGATGCTCGGCGCTCTCAACAGGCACGGTGCCATTGCGCTGAAGCGACTTTTGTACTCGTCCCGCTCGGCGGTCGATCTCTACGGGCTGCTCGTGATTCTGACCATCGTCTTCGCGTCCGCCCAGGCATTCCACGTAACGATCCCCGCCGGGTCCCCTCGTCTGTTGGTCAATTCGCTGTTCTTTCTGTCGCTTCTCGCTCTCAACACGCGCCTCATCGCCGCTGATCACGCACGGATGCTGTGGACTCTCGTTGTAATCTTCGGAGCAGCGTTCACAGTGACCTTTGTCGTTCTTCCTGCGAGTCCACTTGGGGGAATGCGCGAGTTGCTGTGCAAGATTCTCCCGGGGTGCCAATCGCGACACCCAGCCACCGGGTATCTTGCATTCGTCACACTGCTCCTGTACCTGTCAGCCTTGGCCAGTCTGGCGCGGATGACGCGCGATGCATCTGACAGCTTGCCGACCGATCCAGGCGGCGACCCGGAGCCCGAAGATGAAGTTCCGACAGCGGTGGACCCCAAGAACATTTCGGACCAACCGGAGGGCGGTTGAATGACGGAGCGAAGGCCAGCCGCCGAGGATACCGTTGCTCGGGGCTCGATGGATCGGACGGGTGTGCCGCATCCATGCTCGGAACCTCTGCCGGGCGCGGCACCCGGATCAAGGGGAGCCCAGATAGACGCGCTTGGGCGGCCCTGTTTGTGAGAGACGCTCAAGACGGAATCCTTCGGGTGCGCGAGTACACGGAAGAGGCCGATGCGGCGCGTTGAGTCGGCCCGTCCATGGCTGCCGCCGACGCGCGTGTTGGACGCCGCTTTGGCCGGGGAGCCAGCCTACCCCCCGTGGCCACACTCCGTGCGTCCCCGGCAGGGGCTGGCGGGGGGCTGTGCCCCCTGTGCCCCCCCCAACGGCACGGCGCGCGTCATGAGCGCCGGATGCGCCGTGTGGGTGAAGATCCGCACCAGCGCGACTACACGCGGGCAGCTTGCCCGCCTCGGCCAAAACCTCCACCAATCGCGCTTCCGGCCGAAGGTCGCCCCGTCTCCGGTCCTGGAAAGCGACGGGCTCGGTCGGATGTCATTCCTGTTTCAACTCGTCCTGAAACTGTTGTAGCGCATGGTGTCCAACCGGATTGCCGCGTAGATCTCCAGCAGGGCTTGGCGTACATCGTCGTGCTCGCGCACATAGCGGACTTGCAGGGCGCTAATGCGCTCCCTCGCCTTGTCGAATTCCGCTCGGAAACGAGGATTGTGCTCGTGCAGGCAAACTGCACTACGGTTTCGCTTGTAGTTCGCGGGTAGGTGGGAGTGAAGCCGAGCCATCTTGACCGCAAGCGTCGCTCGCCTAACGGAGGAGCTGCGGTGAGCGCTCAGGCGGTTGCGCAGGTTGCGTGTTCGCCCCACGTAGAGGGGTCGATCCGCTTCGCTGAGGCTATAGACCCCGGCTAGTCCAGTGGGAACCTGAGAAGGGTACTGGTCGATGCGAAACGGATCCATGTCCTGCAACTGCCGGAAGGTCGGCCCGATCGTCCGAATGGCGTCGGTGAAATCCTGCATGTCGTCTGCCTCGCCCGGCTGCCCCAGCCCCCTCCGGCGCAGGTAGCCGCCCTTTGTCAGCCGGGCCTCCGCGGCCCGATCGGCGATCACCGCAGCCTCCGCAGTCGTGACGCGCACGCCGATCGTGCGGCCCCGGCGTTCGGCCTCGGGCTTCCGGGGACGGACCATGTCGGGCGGCCTCCTTGTGGGGCGCGGATGTCGTTCGGGGGTCCGGGGGATACCCCCCGGCCAGAGGTTATCGTAACACGATAACACATCTGGCTCCACGGAAACCCGCAACGTGCGGGCCAGCGAGCGGCGACCAGTCGCTCATCCCCTGGGCGGTGACGGCAGCCGCCACGCAAGGTATGATCGCCGCCCTCGGCGCGGAAACCAGGCCGCGCTCTGAAACCCGATTGCCTGCGCCGCCGTAATGCCCGCTGTGGAATCGTTGCGGCCGGTTGGCGCGACCAACCGTGGAGACACTTCGGCTTGCCCGCCGTCGTCCGAGCACGGCGGCAGCGCCGGGCAGAGGTTCAGTTCGCCGAAGGCGGGTTGGACATTTAGCCTGCGCTCCGACTTGGAGCCGTACTGAAGCGCGGAAACGACGTCGGGGGTCGATGCGCACTTTGGCCGTCCGGCGGTAGCGGATCGCGCCAAAGTTGTCAGCCTGCGTGAGATCACGGCTGAAGATTGGACGCTCAACATCTCGCGCTACGTGCTGCCGCCTATCGGGGAGGAGATCCCACCGTTGCCAGAGGCGATCGCGGCCTTCAAGCAGGCGCTCTCTGAATGCCGAGGGGCCGAGGACCGCCTGCGGGAGGTCATGACCGACGGAGGCTGGCTCGCATGAGTACGTCCGCTGAACACATGAGCCAGCAGGACCTTGAGTCCTACCTCTGGGGCGCCGCGAAGCTCTTGCGGGGCCTGATCGATGCCGGCGACTACAAGCAGTACGTCTTCCCGTTGCTCTTCTTCAAGCGCCTGTCGGACGTGTGGGACGAGGAGTACCAACGCGCGCGCGACGAGACGGGTAACGCTCGGGCCACTGCCGATGACCGCTTCGCGATCCCCGACGGCGCACACTGGTCCGACGTCCGCAGTGCGTCTCGCGACGTGGGCCGGGCACTGCTTAAGGCCTTCCGCGCCATTGAGGCGGCCAACCCGGAGCGCCTGAACGGCGTCTTCGGGAATGCCTCGTGGACAGACAAGGCGCAGATGCCCGACGAGACGCTGAAGAATCTCATCGAGCACTTTTCACAGCACACCTTGAGCTTGGCCAAGGTCCCAGAGGACGAGCTGGGCAACGGCTACGAGTACCTCATCAAGCAGTTCGCCGACGACAGCGGCCACACCGCGCAGGAATTTTACACCAACCGCACCGTGGTCCATCTCATGACGCAGATGCTTGAGCCGCAACCGGGTGATCGCATCTACGATCCAACGGCCGGCACGGCCGGCATGCTCATCTCGTCGCTGGCCGAGGTGAAACGCCGAGGCGGTGACGCGCGCACGCTGGGGCTATACGGCCAGGAGTTGATCCACATCACGGCCACCATTGCCCGGATGAACTTGGTCCTGCACGGCGTGGAAGACTTCGAAATCGTCGCGGGCAACACGTTGGGCCAGCCAGCATTCGTCGACCGCGACCACTTGCGGACCTTCGACGTGGTCCTCGCCAATCCGCCGTATTCGATCAAGAAGTGGAACCGCGAGGCGTGGCAGCACGACCCCTGGGGCCGCAACTTCCTCGGGACGCCGCCGCAGGGCCGCGCCGTAGCGTGGGATCGAAAGGTTGCCGTCTTTCCGGAGAATTTCCGTCGCCGTCGCGACCTTGGCGAAGCCGGGGTCATCGGTAAACGCCTGATAGGCGGGAAGAGTTTGCCCTGCCGCCGCTGGACGAGCAGCGGCGGATTGCCTCGTTGCTGCGGACTTCAGAATCAACTACCGAGGCACTCGGGCATCTACTGACACCCGCCGCCGACCGAAGATGATGTCACCAGCCCGAAATCGCAGTTTGGTTGCACCTACGTCAGAGGGTGCTCCCCATCGACGGATGGCGAGTGACTCAGAGTCGAGATGCTCAAGGCCGACGTAGTACTCAACGTCGGCTTTGGCAGGGTCATCGATGCGGTCATTGACCACGACCGCCCTTCGATCCCCCGAAAAACCACGCTTCGCCGGAGCGCGCAGTCGGGGGCTCCGCCCCCCTTCCTCCGGTGTGTCCCGATGCCTGATCGCCGCACCGTCACCGTCGCCGGCTCCAGAAGACTCCCGCTTGTACCTGTGCGTACGTCGCGCTATCACTGTCCCGAGCCCGGAACGGGGACTACGACTTCCACCGGAAGCATCAGACGCTTACGAAGGCCCGTGGCGGCATCCACACGACCCCGGCTATGGCCGCAGGAGTAAGCCGACCACAATGTGGACGCTGGAAGAGGTCGTGGGGCTTCTGGAGGCGCGCAAGGCGGTATTAGGATGCGAGCTAGGGGGCTCGTGATGCAGCCTGAGCTGGTTACTAGCGGGTAAGGGTGGCTACCAGGGCCACGGGCCCGCAAAACGTGGTCTGGTGGCCCTCCTGAAAGGTAAGGGTGTGTCCCGCGAAGTGGAGGGATTGGCTGGTGAGCGTGAGGATCCCACATTGGCCCGACACTGTGGGAGGACCAGGCACGGCCCCGCTCGCGATGAGCGTAAAGAACCCGGTTTCGTTGATCGTTCCAGTGGCGGCTGGCCGCACAGATTCCACCCCCCCGAACGTAAGCGATCTGTGGATCGTAACCTCGTTGCGGGACTGAAAGACAATGGCCCGCCCGAACCCTGTGAGTGTCAACCCCGTTGTGTGGGCGGTGATCGTCGCGGGGCCGGTGTATATGCCTGCGACTTGCGGGTATATCGGGAACGGCGCAACGGGACTTCCCAGGTCACCGCATCCAGCGAGGACGGCCGCGACGGTCACGATCAGCCACGGTGAGGTCTTCATGTTGTGCAGAAGAGTGAACTGGGCTCTAGGTGTCAAGCCCACTTCTCAGCCGCTTCCTGACCGACGCAGCCGCGCCACCAGCGGTCGGTAAAAGTTCGCGTAACGGGTGCTCCACGTCTCTCTAACGGGAGAGGATGGCCCCTGGAGGCAAGCCGCAGGCCCGGCAACGGAGGCAGGCATGAGCCGGAATCCGGGCTACCGGCTCGCTTTGGCGAGTCTAGCTCTCGCCGCGCCGCTCACGGGCCAGGAGCTTCGCGAAGCTGGCCTACGACTACTACCTGAGCGGACTGGAGCGAGGGGCCACTACGTGGGAGAGGGGCAAGACCTTAGGCCAACACGGCGGTGCTGCGGGCTTCATCATGCAGGCCTTGTCCGAGGACCTGGACCTGTTCATCCTGGAGTACCTGCGGGTGAACGAGGGCTACTCTTGAGCCGGGGTTGGACCCCGAGGCCGTGCGTGAGGCCCTGGAGGGGATAGGGGGGCAAACGCTGGGGCGCACCTGTGGAAGGACCGCGAGGGTTGTACGGTTCTGTCGGATACGCCTTCTCTGGGATTTTTCCCGGAGAGTTTTTTTTAGGACACGGGAGGCCCTGGAGCGAGCGAGGCGGGGCCCTTGGAGGCTCCGAGCGAGCCGGAGTGCTCTAGCTCCCCCGATCCCCCTTACGCGGAGTCCGTTGAGGCCCGTGGAAGGGGGGGATGGACAAGGAGAACGGCGGTATGAACGGCTGGCAGAGATTGTGGATTCTATTGGGCGTGCTCGGGGGCGTTCCCCTTGTGTGGTTGGTGTGGTTGAATGAGGACCCCACTGCTGCCAGCTATACAGCGTTTGGTTGGGTAATCTTTGGGCTGATCGTTTATGCAGCTGGTCTAGGTGTGGCGTGGGTTGTGCGAGGATTCCGAATGCCACGTTCCGGTAGAACGGCGGCGCGGATTTCTATGCCCGCGACATTTCCGGCAACTTCGGATCGCGCTCAGAGGTGGGTTGAGAAGCGACACAACTGCCGCGCGACTCCTCCTACGGCAGCGAATGGGACCTGCCCACAACGTTCACACACGTCTTGCCCCTAAACCCTTAGGAGGGCGGAACCATGGCATTTCAGACGCCGATCACGATCAAGGAGGCGATCGACCACATTCACAACAACCGTTACCTGCTTCCGGCCATTCAACGGGAGTTGGTGTGGCAGCCGCAGCAGATCGAGCGGCTCTTCGACAGCCTCATGCGCGGCTATCCGATCGGATCCTTCCTGTTCTGGCGAGTCGATCCTGAAACTGCCAAGAATTACAGCTTCTACCAGTTCATCACGAACTACGATCAACGGAAGCCCCACAATCCCGTCCACGGTGCGCCTGCCACCGTGCCCGGCTTGAAGGCGGTGCTCGACGGACAACAACGCCTCACGGCGCTGAATGTCGGGCTCCACGGCAGCGGTAGATGGAAACTTCCCCGCCTGTGGTGGAACAACCCACACGCCTTTCCGGAACGACGGCTCTACCTCGATCTCCTCGCGCCCCGGATGGAGGACGAAGAGGAACTCTCGTACAAGTTCAGCCTTCTCCCGGAGAAGGAGGCCGGAGACCGGAACCGCCGGAACGCCCACGAACACTGGTACCGCGTGGGAGGCATCCTCGACGTTGAGGATGCCGCGGACCTGATCGACGTCGTCCATGACCTACGGCTCGCGGATACACGCGAGCCTCAGAAGACGCTCAACCAGCTTCACCGCGTCGTTCACAGCGACGGCATCGTCTCGGCCTACGAAGAGGCGAACCAGAACCCGGAACGGGTTCTCAACATCTTCGTTCGTACCAACAGCGGCGGCACCCCGCTCTCCTACTCGGACATGCTCCTCAGCATGGCGGTGGCCCAATGGGATAAGGTCGACGCGCGGCAGGAGATCCACGCTCTAGTTGACGAGATCAACAACATCGGCAGGGGCTTCTCATTCAACCACGACTTCGTGCTCAAGGCCTGCCTGATGCTCGGCGACAGCAAGAGCATCCGATTCAAGGTCGAGAACTTCAGAAGATCGAAGATCGGCACCCTGCAGGATCAATGGGATCGCATCAGAAGCACGATCACAGAAACGGTGGAGCTCGCATCCTCGTTCGGCTACTCTGGACAGAGCCTGACATCGGCAAACGCCCTGTTGCCGATCGCCTACTTCCTCCATCACCGTCAGTCGTCGTTAGGCGCCAAGGACCGCGAGGCGATTCGTGACTGGTTGATTCGCTCGCTGCTCAAACACGGGATCTGGAGCAGCGCCGCCGATAACCTGCTGGTGGCGATCCGCAAGGGGATCCGGGAGAGTTCCTGCCATGACGGCTTCCCGGCTCGCGCGATCGAGGCGGCGATGCATGCGCTCCGCAAGAGCCTGACCTTCGACGGCGAGGAACTCCAGGACTTGGCCGACGCCGCGTACGATGGAAGGGCCTACAGCCTCCTGTTCCTCCTGTACGATTTCGTCGACGTAGCCACGAACCGCTTCCACATCGACCATGTCTTCCCGCGCGCGCTGATGACCCCGGCGCGCCTGAAGAAGGCCGGCGTCCACGAGGAAAAGATCCCCGAGTATCGCGATCGGATGAACCGCCTAGCCAACCTTCAGCTCCTCGAAGGATCGACGAATACGAGCAAGGGTGCCAAGCCGCCTGCCGACTGGTTACTCGCACAGTACTCCGAGGAAGAAAGGCGGCGGAATCACTGCGACCTGCACGATCTGGGCGACGTTCCAACCGAACTCACGGGTTTCCTGGACTTCTACGAGACGCGCCGAACCCGTATCCTGAAGAAGCTGCGCCACCGACTCGTTTCCGCCAGCACGGAGAAACCGGATTAGGACGGCTGGGCACCAGAAGGGCTGTCCCAGTGCGGCAAGGCCGGCGAGGCTCGCTTTGCTGAGCGGAAGGACGGTGAGAATTCTGGAAAACCTGAAGATCACTGAGTTGATCGACCGCGCGCCGTGGCGGGAAGCCGTCACCTACCGGGACACGTGGCCCCACTAATACGTCCTCAGCCGCAAGGACGGCCAGCATGAGTTGGTTGAGCTGGTTGTTGCCCGCTTCCGGGCCGGGGAGGGCGTCGCCGGCACTTTCTTCGGCAGGCCGAACACCTATCTGTTCATCGGCGACTACAAGTACTGGCTCATGACTCACTGGGACACGGTCAACCTCGACGACGGGCAGGACTACGTGCTGAACCGAGCGCGCCTGTATCACGACCGGCGTGACTTCGTCATTCAGACTGGCGATACGGGGAAGCGCGAGGACTACCCCGCCAAACTGGCGAGGTCAATTCACCGCGCCGACTGACGCTGATTGGGAAGTTCCACCCCGACCGACCGGCGACACGCGTGTGGCGGCGGTCCCAGTGCGGGCGACCGGCCATCAGGTCGCGCCGCCAGGACACAAGAACGGGCGAGCCAGCCGCCCGTGACCTCCGCCCGAGTGCGGGCCTCAAGGGGGGATCGAAGGGGCGGAGTCCCTCGCCAGCCCCTGCCGGGGACCCGCGAAGCGTGGCCCCAAAGGGTAGGCTGGCTTACGCACCTTAAGGGGCATGAGCCAGCGCTTCCACCCGCGGCCAGCGACGCGGTCGTGGCGGGCGGGCTACGGCTTGCCGACGGCCTCCAAGGGCTCCCCCGTGACGGACGAGCCGTGGCCTCGGTCCACCCGGCGGAGGAGGTGCCTCAAGGGTCCGAAGACCGGCACATCGCGGGGCGGAACCTCGACCGGCTCTCCGATCTTGAGGTTGCGGCCCGTGCGGGCCTTGCGGTGCCGCAGCTTGAAGGTGCCGAAGCCCCGGAGCTCGATGTGGTCGCCGCGCGCCAGCGCGTCTTTCACAGCGTCGAGGAAGGCGTCGACCACCAGCCCGCAGTCCCTCTTGGTGGCTCGCGGTCCGGCCGCATCGGCGGCCTGTTCAACGAGGTCGGCTTTGGTCATCCTCTTCTCCTCGCCGGAAGTGTGGCCTTGTTCGGCGTCCATCGAACCCCCAGACTTCCCCCCGGAAACCATTGTCTGTGGGGACCCCGCTGAGTCGGGTTGCCCGCTCAATGCGAATCTGCATCAACTGCAAAGAGTATAAGATGCGCCCACTGACCGTTGTACTGACCGCCCTGCTCATCTTGGCTGTCGGCTGCGAGGGGCCTGTGGGGCCAGCGGGGCCGCAGGGTCTTCCAGGGGCTGATGGAACCGATGGAGCTACGGGCCCCGAGGGGCCACAAGGCCCACAAGGCGAGACCCTGGACTGGTCGGACGTCATCACGGAATCGCGCGTGGACGAAGCCGTGTACGCGGTCGGGGTTCGGTTTTTCCACCCGGCCTTGGAGAGAACAGTGTATCGCGTGGTGGGCACTGGATTCGCAGCACACTACTCGGATGCGATCTGGACGAATGCCCACGTTATTGAGAGGCTGCAAGAGAGCCTTGCTTTTCTGGAGGAGCTGGGCGCGATGAACCCGGAGCCCGTTGTCGTGCGATCAGGCACCGTCGTGGGTGAAAGCGGAACCTTCGAGATCTCCGAGACCCTCGACGACAGTTGGTTCCATCCCGACTACGATAGTGAAACGCTCACGTCCTCGGACATAGGACTCTTGTACATCGACGGGGAAATGCCTGTTGGGCTGAACCTCCTGCCCCGGGAGATGGTCAACGACATCAGCATCGGACAGCCCGTAGGCACGTTGGGCTTCCCCGGATCGCTGGAGTTCACGGGTATTGATGATGAGGTGGTCAGTGGCATAGTTACCCCCACATTCAAGGACGGAGCGGTCAGTGCGCTCCGGGCGGTCGATTCGGGAGGGTCCCAATTCGTGGAGGTTCAGTACAACTTCGATACCACAGGAGGAACGAGCGGCAGTCCGGTCTTCGATCACGACGGTTGGGTCATCGCCGTGAACTATGCGAGTATTGTCGCCCCTGTGGTGGGTGGGGATGGTGACATTGTACGTGTCCCGGTTGGAAGCCTGGATTTCGGCATCCGTGTGGATGAGATCTGGGAAGCCATCGACATACGGGCGGCCGGTTGTCAGTGTCGGCGAGCGTCGACCGAACAACCTTCCGGGCGTTTCGGGCGGCGGGAGGCCGATCAATCCGAACCGTCGGCGATGTTCCCGCGACAGGTCTATCCGGCCGACCTCTACCAGCCATTCCCTGACAGCTGGGAACGGTGAACGGTGAGACGGCGCGTCCATGACTGACCCGGGGCACTCCTAGGAATACTCTGAATAAGTCGGTCCCTGGGACATTAGATTTACGGGGCGGGAGTTCAAGGGCTGAGCGGGACGATCGGGGAGGCGGACGATGGAGCAGGTGACGTTCGCGGATGTGGAGTACGAGGGGAAGAAGCGGCGGACGCGGCGGGAGCTGTTTCTGGAGCGGATGGAGGCGCTGATTCCGTGGGAGCGTCTGGAGGCGCGGATTCGGCCGTTGTATCCGAAGGCGGGGCGGGGGCGGCAGCCGTACCCGTTGGCGGCGATGCTGAGGATTCACTGCGTGCAGCTGTTCTACAACCTGAGCGACCCGGGGATGGAGGACATGCTGTACGAGATCGAGTCGGTGCGGCGGTTCGCGGGGCTGCGTTTGACGGGTCCGCTGCCGGACGAGACGACGATTCTGAACTTTCGGCACCTGCTGGAGCGGCACAGGCTGGGGCGTGGTTTGTTCGAGGAGATCAACGCGCACCTGGCGGAGCGGGGCTACCGGGTGCGGGCGGGGACGATCGTGGACGCGAGCATCATCGCGGCGCCGTCATCGACGAAGAACCGGGAGGGGGCGCGGGATCCGGAGATGCATCAGACGAGGAAGGGCAACGAGTGGCACTTCGGGATGAAGGCGCACATCGGGGTGGACGCGGAGACGGGACTGGTGCATGGCGTGCGGGCGACGCCGGCGAACACGCACGATCTTCGGGAGGCGGGGGCGTTGCTTCACGGCGGCGAGGAGGAGGTGTGGGCGGACGCGGGCTACCGGGGGATCGAGAAGTGGGTGGACACGGGAGGCCGTCCGGTGCAGTGGCATGTGGCGATGAGACCGGGGCGGCGGCGGCTCCTGGAGCAGGGCGGGGCGCGGTGGCTGCGCGAGCGGGACAAGGCCTCGGTGCGGGCAAAGGTGGAGCACCCGTTCCTGTATGTGAAGCGCCGCTTCGGTTACCGGAAGGTTCGCTACCGCGGGCTGGCCAAGAACATGGAACGGATCGCGCTGCTCCTGGGCTTCGCGAACCTGCTTGTGGCGGGCCGCTATTCGACGGCGTGAGCGGCCGGCGCGGGAAACATCCGCCCACGCGGGGCGCAACGAGGGGATCATCGGCCAGAACATGCCGGTTGGGCGCGTTTTCAGCCCGTCATCGCCCCCAAGACCGCTGAAACCGGCTCCCTCCGTCTCGCACCGCCCCCAGAAGGGCCTTGCTCAGAGCTTCCCTAACCCTTCCTGGCGTGTGTACGCTGAAGCACTTGTTACTGTTTCCAGTGTTACTGTTCTATACAGTAAACGAAAAAAGCCATGAACCACCCAGAAATATTGGGTAATACATGGCCTTATGCAAGTGGGCCCGCCAGGACTCGAACCTGGGACCGTCGGATTATGAGTCCGCTGCTCTGACCGGCTGAGCTACGGGCCCGTCACGCGAAAGATAAGGTGCCGCTCCGGCCAGGTCAGCCCGCCGCAACGGATCAGCCCGTCGTGCTCACTTTCATGAGGCTGACTGCTGCGCCGCTCCCCTGCGTCCACCACCAAGTAGACGTACGGTTCGAGGGTTGTACGCTCCCCCTTTTTAGCGACCTGCTACGCCCCGTCCACCCGGAAGCGCAGGCGCGCCGCGATCCCTTCGGCCTCGAGGTCGAGCAGATCGCCCGCTTCACCAGACACCTCCTCGACGTGCGAACGACCCGAGAAGGCGAGCCCGATCAGCCGTTCGGTATCCACGGGATCGTGTCGCGTCCGGTTTCGAGACAGCAGCAGCGTGTCCACCCGCATCTCCTCCAATGCCTTCCCCGCAGCGCGGTACCCTGTGGCGCCACGTAGCCCGGCTCGGGCCTTGTCGAACAGCGACCTCACCTGCTCGAGCTGCCAGCTCTTGGTCAACTCCGAGGCGGATTCTCCGACGGCCTCGCGCACCTCGGACGCCGTCACGTCCAACTCGAGCGACGACTCGACCATGATGCGACCGTCCAGGCCCTTGGGTATAGGGTGAATTCAAGAGGTCGTCGCAACACCTCAGGAAAGAGGAGGAGTTGCGATGGCGGCAAGCAAGCGCCGACGGTCGGATCGAGCTTTGCGTCCGCCGATGGGTTCACCCGGTCGTCCCCCGTTGGGGCGCCGGGAGCATCGGCAGAGGTTTTGGGAAGAAGTTGCTCGAGGGCTGTCGAGCGAGGAGTCGGCGGTGGCAGCCGGCGTGTCTCCCGCTGTTGGGGCGCGCTGGTTTCGCCAATGTGGTGGCATGCCACCTTTCAGTCTTCGTCCTCTGTCGGGGCGCTACCTATCGTTCGTCGAGCGAGAAGAGATTGCGGTTCTTCAAGCCCGCGGTTGTGGCGTACGTGAGATCGCCCGGCAGTTGCGCCGCTCATCGTCGACGATCTCGCGAGAACTGCGGCGGAACGCAGCAACGCGAAGTGGAAACCTCGAGTATCGAGCCACGACCGCCCAATGGCATGCCGATCGGCGAGCGAAGCGTCCGAAAGTTGCCAAACTCGCTGCGAACGGCGAACTGAGGCAGTATGTGCAGGATCGCCTCGGAGGCCTGATCGCGGCTCCAGACGGGGCGGCCGTGCCGGGCCCAAATGTACGCTGGGTCGGGCGTCGCCGTGGTCGCCGACAAGACCGGCGGTGGGCGGCCTCGTGGAGTCCTGAGCAGATCGCCAACAGGCTACGGTCGACTTCCCCGATGATGAGTCCATGCGGATATCGCACGAAGCCATTTACCAGGCGCTCTACGTTCGGGGACGCGGTGCGCTGCGTCGGGAGCTGACGGCGTGCCTTCGGACGGGACGCGCGCTACGGGTGCCTCGAGCTCGCGCCCGCAGACGGGGTAAGACGTTCGTTCGCCCCGAGATCATGATCAGCGAGCGACCGGCCGAGGCGGACGACCGCGCCGTTCCTGGGCACTGGGAAGGCGACCTAATCCTGGGGTTAAGCAGCTCGGCGATCGGAACGCTGGTCGAGCGAACCTCCCGGTTCACCATGCTCCTCCACCTCCCTCGCCTCCACAGACACGACGAGCCCAGGACCAAGAACGGGCCAGCGTTGGCTGGGCACGGCGCCGAAGCCGTCCGGGACGCGATCGCTTCGTCGATCACGACCCTGCCCGAGCAACTCCGCCGGTCTCTGACGTGGGACCAGGGAGCAGAGATGGCTCAGCACGCACAGCTTCGCATCGACACTGGGCTGGCCGTCTACTTCTGCGACCCACAGAGCCCGTGGCAGCGCGGCACGAACGAAAACACCAACGGCTTGTTGAGACAGTACTTCCCCAAAGGCACTGACCTCAGCAAACATACCGCTGACGATCTCGCCGCCGTCGCGGCCGCTCTTAACAGCCGCCCCCGCAAGACCCTCGGTTGGAAAACCCCGGCGGAAACCCTGGAAGATCTCTTACATCGCTGAACCGGACCTCCACCTTGCGCTGAGTTCTCAACAGCTCCGGTATCTCCTGCCTTCCACGACCTTCGGTCGCTTCTGACTCCCTCGGAATTGGAGAGATCAAGAACCCCCTCTGTCTGGACCCCGTCGCCCTCGCCAATCTATTGTCCAGTGGAATCGGGGGCGCAAAAACCCCCTTCAACACGGTGCTGTTGCGACGACCCCTTGAACCTGGGTTGCCCGCCGCGGTCGCTGTGATGAATGAGTCCGTCTGCACGCTCATCCTGGCGCTCGCAGATCGCTTGCTCGAGCGCGTAGAGCGCGAGATCGCTCCGTAGGGAGCTCGAAACGCGCCAGCCCACGATCCTGCGTGCGAAGGCATCGATCACGAAGGCCACGTACACGAAGCCACGCCAGGTGGCCACGTACGTCAGGTCCGAAACCCAGAGCTGGTTAGGGCGCTCCGCCGCGAAGTCCCGGTCTATCAGGTCGAGTGGACGCTCTGCTCCATCGCCAGACCTGGTGGTCGTCGTGAATGCACGGCCCCGGACTACGCCTTCCAGACCCATCTCCTTCATCAGCCGCTCCACCATGCAGCGGGCGACCGAGAACCCTTCTCGCTTCAACTGCTTCCAGACCTTCTTGGCACCGTAGACCGAGATATTCTTCTCCCACACCCGAACAATCTCCGGGCGCAGCGCCCGATCACGATGGGCACGAGGCGGAACTCGCCTGGGGTCGGCCTCACGGGCCTTGTGCTCGTAGTAGGTGGACGGAGCGATCGGCACAACCGTACAAATCGACTCGACTCCGTACTCCCCACGGTGGTCATCGATGAACGTCACCATCACTTCGCTCGGCGGTCGAGCTCCGCCTGTGCGAAATATGCGGATGCCTTGCGCAGGATCTCGTTCGCTCGCCGGAGCTCCCGGTTCTCGCGCTCGAGTTCCTTCAGTCGCTGCCGCTCTTCCGTCGTCAGCCCCGGTCGCCGGCCCTTATCCCGCTCCGCCTGTCGTACCCAACTCCGAAGCGTCTCCGGCGTACATCCGATTTTCCCAGCGATCGAGCTGATCGCCGCCCACTGCGACTCGTACTCCGCCTCGTGCTCGAACACCATCCGCACCGCCCGCTCCCGTACCTCCAGGGAGTACTTCCTCACCTTGGTCATGACCCCATCCTCTCAAGAGGTGGAGTCTCCGGCAATCCCGGGGCGATTCAGTGGACGAGGCACACATGTTTGAGCCCCACCATGACCTGCATGTCTGGCTTTATCGTGATAATCCGAACGGTATGTTTGAGCCGTTCAACCCAGCCGTTACCTGTGAGTATCATGACGGAGCTACACCTGAAGCCGACTGAGCCGGATTTTGGGCCCTCGCTCTGCGTTGGGATCCGGGGAGCGCATGTAGGTGTGCATCCTCCGCCCAACGGACCGTTGGGTCCCGCGCACCCCAAACCTTCCTACTCCTGAGAAGGACCCATGTCACTCCGCATCAACGACACAGCGCCAGATTTTACGGCCGAGACCACGCAGGGCAGAATCGCCTTCCATGACTGGATCGGCACCGGCTGGGCACTTTTTGTTTTCGCACCCGAAGGATTTTACGCCAGTTTGCACGACAGAGCTCGGTGCTGTCGCGGCCCTCCAAGAAGAGTTCGCTGCGAGAGGCTGTAAGGTGATCGGGATCAGCGTCGACGGCGTAGCTGATCATGAGGCGTGGTCGAAGGACATCGAGGCCTCACAGGGTCACGCTGTAACCTATCCGTTGATCGGCGATCCAACCCTCGCCGTCGTCAAGGCCTATGACTCACGGGCACGGACCAGGTCACGCTACAGGCTACGCCCTGTACTGGCAGCTCACCGCACTCGGCGTGCACTGCGATGTTTTACGGCGACGGGGTGAACCTCGCTTCGCGCCTCCAGAACAGCGCCGCGCCCGGCCAGGTGGTGGCGAGCGAGGCCGTTCAGACCCAGATCCGGCAGCGTCCCGTCTTCCGCACCGAAGCGCTCGGCGAGAAAGAGCTCAAGGGGATCACGAACCCCATCCGGCTCTACGCGGTCACCCTGCTGGAGCCTGGGGCCGAGCCGGCCGCACGCCCCGCCGGCCACCCGCCGGCCCCGGCCGCCGCTTCAGCGAGGTCCGAGTCGGCTGCTTCCGCCGCGATCGCCGGAGGTGGCGGGCTCCAGCGTCTGGTGTGGGCAGTGCCCGTCGTGCTCGTCGTGGTAGCCGGGCTGGTCGCGCTCAACTTCCGGGATCGGGGCGCCGCGACCGTCACGCGAGCGAGCTACCCGGTCGTGGAGGGGGGGCTCGAGGTGGGCGCCGCCATCACCGTGCACTTCAGTGCGGCCTTGGATCCGACGACAGCTACCAGCCAGAACGTGCGCCTACTCGATGCTGCGGGCGCGCCCGTACCTGCTTCGGTCGCGCTCGGTCCGGACGGGAGCTCGGTCTTAATCGATCCGAGTGGCCCGCTCTCGTTCGGCGCCGACTACACGGTCGTGGTGAACGACGCGCTCATGGGCAGCGGCGGCGATCCTGTGCGCGGTATCGACGGCCGGGGGACAGGCGCTACGCTCGCGATCCGCACACAGTCGGTGCCTGTGGGTGCTGCGCGTGCGCGCCTCGAGCCGGTGGCCGGGTTCTTGGCGGACGATGCGCCCCCCGGCGGCCCCGTGCCGGTGCGCTTCACCGAGCCGATCGAGCCGTCGAGCGCGGCCGGGGCCCTGCGCCTCACGACCGCCGAGGGAGAGGCGGTCCAGGCCACGCTCCTGTTCACCGATGTCAACCGCGAGGTGCGGGTCGAGCCGTCCGCACCGCTGACGGCAGGGGAGCGCTACGTGGTGCACGTCGATTCGACGATGACGAGCGCGACGGGCCTCCCCGTGATCGCCGACAGCGTCGTGTTCCGCGTTGCGGAGCGAGCGGTACAGGCGCCGGTACCGGTACCCGCACAATCTGGATCGGCCGCGACGACGGTTGCCACGTCCGCGCGCCGCACCGGCGCGGGCACGCTCAACCTCACGGTCTCGCCCGCGGCCGCGCAGCCGTTCGTGCGCGTCGTGATCGACGGCGACACCGTGGGCGCGCCTCCCCTGCGCGGGGTCTCGCTCGCCGAGGGCCGCACCCACACGATCACGCTGGTCGGGATCCCCGAGCTCTCGCAGCACCGTCTCGCTGTCTACCAGCAGACTTTCCCGGTTGAGCCCGGCCAGGTGCTCAACGTGGCGGCCGAGGTCACCCCGTTCGGCTCGATCGACGTCGTCTCGGAGCCCGCCGGAACCGTGTTCGTGGACGGCCGGCAGGTCGGGCGCACGCCGCTCGCGGGCTACCCCGTTACCGCGCGAGTCGTGCACCGGCTCGAGATCCGACCGACTGGCGCCGATACCGAACGCGTGGGAGTTCACGCGAGCGAGTTCCGGGTCGATCCGTTCGAGTGGCGCTCGCTCGGCCGCGTGACGCTGCCGCCTCGGGAGCCATGAGGGCCGCCGCAAGCGGCGCGGCGTTCTTGCTCGGGCTGGCCGTCGCCGGACCGTTGGCACCCCCAGCGCGTGCGCAGCCGGTCGCCAAGGCCAGCTTCCTGGCCGAGGGATCCTTCGACCTCCCACGTCCGGTCCCGGCGCGCTCGATCGGCCGCGCTCGCTCGCCTGGGCCGCGCCCGACCTACTGCACATCGCCGACGAGCGCGGCACCGTGGTGGTGCTGGACGGCACCGGTGCCTTCGTCCGGACCTATGGCGCGGGCGTCCTTCGCCGCACGGCCGGCATCGTGATCGACGCCGAGGGCCGCGCGTACGTCCTCGACCCCGACCAGAAGAGCGTCTTCGTCTTCGACCCGGCCGGCGACGTCGTCTACCGGATCGGCACCTCGGGAGGCGACCCCGGACAGCTCGACGACCCCGTGGACCTCGCGCTCGGACCGACCGGGCTCGTGTACGTGTTGGACAAAGGTCGGAAGGGTGTGCAGGTGTTCAGCCGCGACGGTACGTTCGTGCACGATTACGCGTTCAGCGAGTCGATCGGCGATCCCCGCGCGGTTGGGGTGAGCCCCTCAGGTCACGTCTGGGTAGCCGACCGGGACCTGCCCGGCGCCCTGATCCGCTACGCCGAGTTGACCGAGGCGATCGGCACAGTGGACGCGCCCGCCGAGACAGAGATCGTCCCGGTCCGTGCCGGCAACCTGCGCGAGCCCACCGCCGTGGTGACGACCCCCACCGGCACGGTGGTCGCGGCGGATCGCAACTCCGGCGTGCTATGGGCGATCGACGGACTGGGCGAGGCTGCGGTCGGCTCCGACGACCGTCTCTACGGCGGGTCGGGGTCGGGACGTGGGTCGTTCCAGCGGCTCGAGGACGCAGCGCTCGCCGGCGGCGACCAGCTCATCATGCTCGACGGAGACGGAAAGAAAGTCGAGCGCGTGCAGCTGGTGATCGAAGCAGACCGCGAGGCCGCGCCCGTGATGGACTATCCTGTCCTCTTCCAGCGCGTCGAATCGGGCCTCGACCCCGGTGTTCTCGCGACCGCGCCACGGCAGGGCGGGACGAGCTGGTTCGCGATCGCGGATCGCGAGGGTCGAAATCTGCGCGTGATCGAGACACGCATGCGGGAAGGGCAGGGCGTGTTCGGCAGCGTAACGCGACAGCCAGAGCCGGTTCCCGGTGCGGCGCCCCATACGGTTCAGCCAGATCGTCGAACGTACCGGGCACGCCACGATGAACGACACCCTGCTGGTGGTCACGGAGCCGCGGGAAAACCGCTTCCACGTCTTCGATCTCCGCGCCGACGCGTACCTCGGCACCTTCGGCGACAACTACTCCGACTCGCGTCGGCTCCGGAGCCCCCGTGGCGTGGCGCTGTTTGCGGACGGTCGGATCGCGGTGGCTGACCACGACAACGACCGGATTGCCGTGTTCAGCGCCGATCTGGCCACCCTGCTCGGCACGTTCCCCCTGCGCAGAGTCGAGGGTGTGACGATCTCCACCGACGGGCGCCTGTTTGCGTGGGACGAGGATGGGCTCATGGCCGGCGAGTTCCCGATCGCGGGAGGAGCGTTCCAGCCCTTCGACGTCAGCTGGACGTCGGGTGGCGTGAGCGCCATGGCTGCGGACGTTGCCGGCAACGTCTACCTGCTCCGGCGTGAATCCGGCCGCGTCGCCGTGCTCAACCCCGGCATGGGCCGACTGCTGGCGCGCATGGGGGGCCATCGTGGGCTCGAGGACGGCGACCACCTCACGGTGGACTTGGACGGAAACGTCTACGCCACCGACCTGGGTCGCGCCAACACCGTCACGCTGCGCTGGGGTGTGGACGTGCCCGGGGTCGTCACCCTCGCGGCGCGCTGGGAGCCCGAGGCCGCACAGCTCACTTGGAGCGACGTGCCCGGATCGTTCGTCACCGGTTATCAGCTTGAAGGCTCCGCGGAGGCCGAGGGTCCCTGGTCGCGCGCCGGCCAGGTGGAGGGGCCCAGCGCGCGCGTGGAGGATTCCGCGTACCGCTTCTACCGGGTGCGCGCACGCACGCTCACCGGAAGCGCCGGCCCGCCGTCGCCCGCCGCGCCGGTTCTCCACCTCAGCGTGGGCGCTGCGTTCGAGGCAGGCGACTGGGACGGCGCGCGTGCACGTGCGCGCGAGGCGCTCGCCGCGGTCGAGGCTCTGGAGGCCGAGGCCACCGACGCGACCTTACGGTCGCTCAACTGGACCGGGTTGGTCGCCGCGCACGAGGCCGGGGACTGGACCGACGTGCTCGACTGGCAGGAGGGGGTCGGCGCAGCCCCGCCGGCCGGGCGCGCATTCGAGCACGCGTGGCGGCTTTCCGACGCGCGCCAGGAGCTCGGGCAGTTCGACGCCGCCATGGCGCACGCGAACGAGGCGTTACGGGTTGCTCCGAACGACGCCCCCGCCGAGCGGGTTAACGCGCTACGGCAGCGCGTATTCGACGACGCTTGGGAACTCGGCGATTTGAACCAGGTGTCGCAGATGGGCGAAGCGATTCTCTCGGCGTTGCCCGCTGTGTCCACCGACCCGGCCTTTGTCGAACGACTCGCGCGTGCGCACGTCGAGACCGGCGGGTCGACTCGCGCCATGGAGCTGCTCGAGCCGCTCACATCTCCCGACCCGAGCGCCGCGCCCCACCGCCTGCTCGTGGTCAGCTTCATGGTCGTCGCCGCGCTCGGGGACTACGAGGGCGCCTTGCAACTCGTCGACGCGGTCGGCAACACTATGGACGCCCACCTGTTCGTCCCCTTCCAGGGTACGCTGGCTCGGGTCCGGCTCGAGACCGACGACCTGGCCGGAGCGCGCTTCGAGCTACTCTCACTTCTCGCGAACCCGCGCGACCACCGCGCGCTCGCCGATCCCGCGGTCTCCCGCGCGCTCCTAATGGTATACGGCGCCCACGTCGAGACCGAGGACGCAGAGCGCGGTCGCGCGCTCGTCGACAGCATGGTGGCAGTCCTGCCCCCCGACCTCGGCGACCTTCGTGCGCGCATGCTCCAGCGTGTCGACTCGGTCGGTGCCGTCGCCGACACCCGCGCCAAGCTCGGCGAAGCCTTCCAGCTCTACCGCGACGCGCTCTTCCGCGACGCCCTGCGGGTCCTGCAGGAGGCGGATACGCGGACCGACCTGGACGTGGAGCAGCGGCTCCTCGTGAAGGAGATGCTCGCCGGGAGTTACTATTCGCTCGCCCTGACCGATGAGGCCGACGAAGCGTACCGGGGCGTGTTCGCCATTGACCCCGACTTCAGCCTAGTCGATCACCTCGAGCGCGTGAGTGCGGTGTATGGGCTCGCGGTCTTCACGGAAGACCAGCTCGATCACTTCCTCGGGGTCACGCCGCTGTTGTAGGGGGATCAGGAATGCCGCGCGATCCCCATTGTTGTAGCGTTGGTCTCTCCCCGGGGCACCGTCTTCACTGATCGAGCGCTGAAACCCTTCAAATTCGACAACCCGCTGACCCTGGAACCGAACCCGCAGCACGCCGCCAGCCGTATCCTGAACTCCGAGTTCGGAGATCGTCAGACGTTGGAGGTGGATTCCGGGAGGACCCTGGGTGAGCTATGGCTCGCTGCGTTGACGACCATCGACGAGCAACGTGCTATCGAGGACGAGGATGGCCCTGAAAACATCGAAGATCCGTTCAGAACGACGAGGTTGCTACCACCATAGATCGGGACTGTGATCGCATCGCTCGGCTCGTTGTCCCGTTCCTCGGCACCGTTCTTGGATTCGCGCTGCCAGGTGGCTAACGGGATGCTGAGGTGCTCCGCCGCCGTTACGCGGTTTCCGTCTCGAGAATCGCTGTCCAGAACTGTGCTCGTTCTAGTGGCACCTCTGGCGTGTACACGTGAGGGTCCCGGTTCCAGCGGCCTCCAGGACGAGCGTCGCGAAGTCGGAGCCCTGTTCCCTCTAGCAACAAGACTAGATCTGCTGGTGAGTAGCATCGTACGGACTGTGTAGCCGACTCCTCAGGTCGCCCCACCGGCCACCAAGTGTCGAGCATCCGGCACCCGACCGGGTCAAAGTTGTAGTTCCGTTCGATGCCTTCGACTGCCGGACCGGGTCCGGTGACGCCCGCCCAATACCAGGGAGTGCCAATCTCGATCACCGCGATCCCGAGGGGATCCAGCCAACGGGCAACACGGGTGAGTAGATGTCGCTGGTCTGAATCCCTGCCAACATGCTGTGTACCCCAATTCGACGAGGCAGTTTGGGAAGGGTAGTTTGACTTCTCAACGGAGGTTCGTCGAATGGAAACACACCGACGTGGTTCAGACGGTCGTCGCTTCTTTACCACGCAGTTCAAGCAGGAGCAGATCGCTCGGGTCGATCGCCAGGAGCTAACGCTTTCTGAGCTAGCGCGGGAGCTGGCGGTCTCGCCGTCCGTTGTGCGGCGGTGGCAGCATCTGAGCACGAAGGGGAGCTCGGCCGCGGTCGCCTCGAACCAAGAGGTCGTGCCCGTCAGCGAGCTACGGGCCGCGCAGCAGCGCATTCGTGAGCTCGAGCGGGCGCTGGGGAAGAAGACCATGGAGGTCGAGATTCTCCGTGTCAAAGAAGTGACGGGGCTCAAGATGGCCCCGATCTGTGGGACCCTGGGGATCAGCCGAGCCTGCGCCTATCGGGACAGCGTAGGGCGCCCGGAACGGTATGCCCGGGCACAGGACCGGGTGGTGACGGCTCAGATCCGAACCGTGATCCGCACCCGGTCCTCCTACGGGGCGCGGCGCGTCCGGGCGCTCGTCAACCGGTCGTTCGAGACATCGTATAACCTGAAGCGGATCCAGCGCGTCATGGCCATCAACGGCTGGACGCTGCCTCGATCTACGAGGCGTCGTACTGGCCGTGCGCACCGTGGACGGGTCCAGCGTGCCGTGTCCAATGAGCGTTGGTGTAGCGACGTGCTCGAGATCGCATGCTGGAACGGCGAGATCGTCCAAGTCGGCTTCGCTCTGGACTGTCACGACCGGAAGGTGTTGGCCCACGTCGCGGTACCCCGGGATTTCTTGGGCACTGATGTTCAGCGGCTCATGCAGCGGGCGGTTGCTGCACGATTCGGCTCCGGTGAGCGTCCAAACCAGCCGATTCAGTGGCTCAGCGACAACGGCAGCGTCTATACCGCGCTCGACACGATCATCACGGCCGAGTGGCTGAATCTCGTGCCCATCACGACACCGGCTTCCAGCCCGGAGTCCAACGGCATGTCGGAGGCGTTCGTGAACACCATGCGCCGCGACTATTTCGCCGGCGCGGATCTCTCGTCGTCGGCCGCGGTGCTCGACCAGCTACCCGCCTGGTTCGCCGACTACAATGCCGTCGCGCCTCATTCGGCGCTCGGCTATCAGTCACCCCAGCACTACCGCTCCGCCAAGCTCATGGTGGGTCCCAAGTGCTAACCCGAACTGCCTCACGAAACGGGGTACACAGCAATCACCGAAGCCGTCCCAGTAGGTGACCGCGTCAAAGGGCCCTTCAATGTCAACCGTGTAGAAGTCTCCCTCGACGATCGTGACGTTGTTGATGCCGTGCTGCTCAACTAAGCCGTGTGCACGTCTGACCACGCTCGGCACGATCTCGATCGCGGTGACGGAGAAGCCGATTTCCGCGGCTGCGACAGCGTTCTCTCCTCTGCCGGCTCCGAGCTCGAGTAGACGTCCCGGAGGACGGCCGAGTAGCTCTCGAACCAGACGGGCGTTCTGCCGATGACTCTCGTGTAGCAGATCACCCTCAAGATCGCCCAGCCATCCATATTGCCGCGCGTAGAAGTGCTTTGCCTCGTCCACGTTCATGGGGTTGGGTCCCTTGTGGTGTCCCCGGTAGGTCGCCGATGCATCTTCGGCGAGCCACCGAAATAGACTCAGCCCTGAGCTGACCTTGCGATGAGTCGGAGGACGTTAACGCCGAGCTCGTAACCCATTCCGTCAGCGATAGAGCGAGACGGGGCCAGGGGGCATGGATCTGAATGAAGATACCCGCCGGACAATCGACACGGATGTCTTTGGTTTCCGCTGCGGTGCTTCTTGCCACCTGCCTGGGTGCGCCCGCAGGTGCGCAAGACCCTTCCACGCCGGCTCGCCTAGCTCTCTTCCCATCCGATGTGGTTTCCCCTGGGACGCTTCAGCTCCAAGCTGGAATGTCTTACGCCAATACTCCTACGGACGAGACGTTTCGGATTGGGCGAATGGTTCTGCGGTACGGAGTCGGACCTGTGGAGCTCCAGGCTACACCCGGCTCCTACGTAGTAAAGCGAGGAGGGGAACGCTATCACGGCTTAGAGGATCTGATGTTCAGCATGAAGACCACCGTGTTTCGTAGCGCTGGAGGAAGAGTTCAAGTAGGCGGAAAAGGGACAGTGACCGTCCCAACTGGCGCGGCAGAGGTGACCTCAGGTGATCCCAATATCACGCTTTCCACGATGGCCGATCTTACCATCGCGGACGGGTTTTTCCTTTCAAGCTCGCTGGACTGGCTGAGCCCTTACTTCGCCGGTGATGAGAGCTGGACCGTTAGCCTTTTCCCCGGCATGGCCGTCCCTTTCATCTCGGGCGGTGCAGGTTTGGGGTGGTCCGGACACCTCGAGGACGGGTCGCTTGACTCGACTCTCCTGGCGGCCCTCTTCGTTGAGCTCCATCGACGCACGGCGCTCGAGATGAGCGCTGGCCGGAACCTCGAGACATCTGACGCGTTCATCGGAGTGCGGGTCTATAGGCTCCTGACCCACTGACGGATCCCTCGATGACGACGCCCCCCCGGGAGGTCGGAGGAGAGGGGATGAGGTCGCCTTCCCCTTCCCCGACCTACCGACCTAGAACGTAGCACGCACCCGCGAGAATCGGACAGTTTGTATGAAATTGGCTCTGAACGTCGTCGATCCTGTGACTTAATTCTGTAACTCACGGGGCCATAACCTCAGGAATGACGAGGCCCTGCAGGCATCTAAGTGATTGCATAGCATGATCTTTTATCAGTGGGCGCTGACGGATTCGAACCGCCGACCTCCTGCTTGTAAGGTCTTCGCCCTAGGCCCCCATTCCGGCTGAATTCGCATACTTCCGCCATTTCACCGGCTGACTTAGCCGGTTCGGACCGATATTTAACCGTCTATAACCGTTTTGCGGGATGCAAACGGGATGCAATCGTCAGCGCCCTGACTGGATCAGCTATTAGGGCCTGTTAACACTATCTGAGAGCCTCGACGATGAGCGCAAAGTGGATGAAGGCCGTGAACATCACGTCGAGCTTGTCAAAGCGGGAGAAGATTCTTCTGAAGCCTTTGAGTCGCCGAAATAACCGCTCTATTTCGTTGCGACGGCGATACATGATTCGATCGTACTGCCACGGGCTAACACGGCCCTGTTTGGGTGGCACGACCGGCGTAAACCCCAGCTCCAACACCAATTGCCGTGTTTCGGCCCCCTCGTAGGCCCGGTCCATGATCATCGACACAGTGGAGTGTACCGGCTTCAACATGCGTAGCAGTTCGCGTCCTTCGGGTGCGTCGTGGTTGTGGCCTGGCGATAGCGAGAAGGTTATCGCGGTTCGAGCATCTGCGGCAACCATATGAATCTTGGTGGTCCAGCCTCCACGCGACTTCCCGATGGCCTGCGGGCCGTTTTTTTTAGCGCGCCGGTGCCATCAGGGTGCACTTTGACGATCGTACTGTCGAGCGACAGCGCTTCGATCTTGATCCGGATGATCTGCTCGTCCTGCAGGGCCGCAAAGACACGATCCAGCACACCTGCCCTGGCCCAGCGATTCATTCGGGTGTAGATCGTATGCCAGTTACCGAAGCGCGCAGGCAACCCGCGCCACTTGCAGCCGTGCTCGGCCACATACAGGATCGCGTTAAGCACTTCGAGATTGGAGAAGCTCACATTGCCGCGCTGACGTGGAAAGCAAGCCTCTATCCGACGATATTGGGACTCTGTGATTTTCATAGCCCCAATATAATACAAATGGGCCTTTAGTGTTAACAGGCCCTAGTTCCTTCAGGCGAGCCCTCAGCGGCTCTCTCAAAGGTCGCACGCTCTCGTAGCGCACCGTGGAGCGGGAGACACCCATCGCCCTGCACGCCCGACGCTCGGGGAGCCGGTAGGCCTCCCGCGCCCACCGGACCCCCGCTCTTCGTTGCCTCGGGCTCACCATTTTTTTCTGAGTGCTTCCTGCAGGATCGTCTTGTCCAATGACAAATCCGCGACCAGCGTCTTCAGCCGCCGGTTCTCCTCCCGGATCACCTTAAGTTCCCGGAGCTCCGACGCACCCAGACCACCGTACCTCTTCCTCCACCGGTAGTACGTCTGCTCGCTGATCCCCAGCTTCCGGATGATCTCCGCCACAGGTGTACCGACCTCCCCCTGGCGCAGCGCCATCGCAATCTGCTCCTCGCTGAATCTCGTCTTCCGCATCGGGCTCCTCTCCCCCTCTCCGTAGGGCGTCTGCAGGGCCCAAATTACCTCGCCTTTACGTTAGTCGCCCTGGACCAGGTATCGGGGGTTGGAGCAATGCCTCCGCTCGCCGCATGCGAAGCACGGATCAGTTTCAGTAGCCGACGATCTTCCTTGGCCCTTGCGCTCATCGGTGCGTGGATCCAGGCGTAGAAGCCGCTCGGCGCCACCCGCAGCACCCGGCACATCGTTCTCACCTTGAATTGCACACGATGGGCGTGAATGAACGCGTACTTTACTCGGGCCCCCTGGCAAAGTACGCGGCGGCCTTTTTTAAGATGTCGCGCTCCTCCTGCGTGCGCCGCAGCTCAGCCCTGAGCGTCAGGTTCTCTCGCTTCGCCTCCAGCAGCTCCTCGGCGCGTCCATCATCCCTGCTCGGCACCACCGCCTTGCGCCAGTTATAAAGACTCGCCTCCGAGATCCCCAACCGCTCTGCTACTTCCTTCACCGTGTAGCCGCGTTCCACCACCTGCCGCACCGCCTCATCCTTGAACTCGGGCGTGTAAATCCGATGGCTCATGACGCCTCCTCCGTGGGTCTAGGATTCTAGACTCCAGCTGTCCACTGAACCATGGGAATTCCACACTTGCTCTGTCGCGGGAGGGATTGAGGCGGCTAGGACGGTGCTGTAACTACTCCGTACACACTCATGCCAGCGGCCACGTGGAGACGGAGGGATATATATCCATCATCTCCGCGTAGGATCTCCATGTGGTAGCATAGGGGGGCTTCGGCAAGCACGTGTCGGAGCCACCAGTAGAGCGCACGTACGCTCGCTGGAGTAAGCGGCTTCTTGATGTTGTCATAGTACAGCTTGTCCTTCGACTGGTCGTAGCCTGCTCGCCAGTATGAGATGAATTCCTTCGGGCTGGCTTTCGCTCGTCGAAGAACGAACATGTGTCCCCCTGGGTCCCGTGAGTACACCCCCGGGGAACGTAATCGGACCAACTAACCTTCCCGTGCAGTACGCTTGCCGATGCCTTTCCTATGCGGAGCGCTAAGCTGGTGCCGTCCAGAGCTGGCTCGCTGGGCCCCCCCTCATGAGGAATGTGCACCGATTACAAACGCATAGGGTTGCGTGGGCGCTCTGACAGGTCCCGGTCGCGCGCCCACACCTCCCGCAGCTCCCACTCCCGCCAGAGCGAGTACAACGCGGGGACCACCAGCAGGCTGAGCACGGTGGCGGAGACCATCCCGCCGATCATCGGCGAGGCGATGCGCTTCATCACCGTGGCACCGGTGCCGCCGCCCCACAGGATCGGGAGGAGCCCGGCGATGACCGCTGTGGCGGTCATGAGCACCGGCCGCACCCGTTCGCCGGCACCCTGGCGGACCGCCTCGAGTAGCTCGGCCCGGCTCCGTAGTCGCCCCTCCCGCTCGTGCCGGTGGTACGCCTCGTCTAGGTAGACGAGCAGCACCACCGCGATCTCCGCCGCCACACCGGCCAGTGCGATCAGGCCGACCCAGACGGCTACCGACAGGTTGTAGCCCAGCACCCAAAGGAGCCAGACGCTCCCTACCAGGGCGAAAGGCACCGAGAGCATGACAATCAGACTCTCGATCACGCTACGGAAGTTGATGTAGAGAAGAAGGAAGATGATCGCGAGCGTGATGGGAACCACGACGCGGAGGGTGCGGTTGGCCCGCTCCATGGCCTCAAACTGTCCCGACCACTCCAGCCGATACCCAGTAGGCATCTCCAGACGCTGGTCCAGCAGTGTGCGTGCCTCGTCGACATAGCTCCCGATGTCCCGTCCGCGAATGTCCACGTAGACCAGGCTGTTCAGGAGCGCGTTCTCGCTCTTGATCATTGGGGGACCGCCGGCGAAGCGGATCTGGGCGAGCTGGGCCAACGGCACCTGGGAGCTCGTGGGGGTGGCGACCAGGATACGCCCGATCGCGTCCGGGTCGTCCCTCAACTCCCGCGCGTAACGCACGGTGAATCGCCCCGGGATTGCCGGAGACTCCACCTCTTGAGAGGATGGGGTCATGACCAAGGTGAGGAAGTACTCCCTGGAGGTACGGGAGCGGGCGGTGCGGATGGTGTTCGAGCACGAGGCGGAGTACGAGTCGCAGTGGGCGGCGATCAGCTCGATCGCTGGGAAAATCGGATGTACGCCGGAGACGCTTCGGAGTTGGGTACGACAGGCGGAGCGGGATAAGGGCCGGCGACCGGGGCTGACGACGGAAGAGCGGCAGCGACTGAAGGAACTCGAGCGCGAGAACCGGGAGCTCCGGCGAGCGAACGAGATCCTGCGCAAGGCATCCGCATATTTCGCACAGGCGGAGCTCGACCGCCGAGCGAAGTGATGGTGACGTTCATCGATGACCACCGTGGGGAGTACGGAGTCGAGTCGATTTGTACGGTTGTGCCGATCGCTCCGTCCACCTACTACGAGCACAAGGCCCGTGAGGCCGACCCCAGGCGAGTTCCGCCTCGTGCCCATCGTGATCGGGCGCTGCGCCCGGAGATTGTTCGGGTGTGGGAGAAGAATATCTCGGTCTACGGTGCCAAGAAGGTCTGGAAGCAGTTGAAGCGAGAAGGGTTCTCGGTCGCCCGCTGCATGGTGGAGCGGCTGATGAAGGAGATGGGTCTGGAAGGCGTAGTCCGGGGCCGTGCATTCACGACGACCACCAGGTCTGGCGATGGAGCAGAGCGTCCACTCGACCTGATAGACCGGGACTTCGCGGCGGAGCGCCCTAACCAGCTCTGGGTTTCGGACCTGACGTACGTGGCCACCTGGCGTGGCTTCGTGTACGTGGCCTTCGTGATCGATGCCTTCGCACGCAGGATCGTGGGCTGGCGCGTTTCGAGCTCCCTACGGAGCGATCTCGCGCTCGAATTCAAGAGGTCGTCGCAACACCTCAGGAAAGAGGAGGAGTTGCGATGGGGGCAAGCAGGCACCGAAGAGCGGATCGTGCACTACGTCCGCCGATGGGTTCACCCGGTCGTCCCCCGTTGGGGCGCCGGGAGCATCGGCAGAGGTTTTGGGAAGAAGTTGCTCGAGGGCTGTCGAGCGAGGAGTCGGCGGTGGCAGCCGGCGTGTCTCCCGCTGTTGGGGCGCGCTGGTTTCGCCAATGTGGTGGCATGCCACCTTTCAGTCTTCGTCCTCTGTCGGGGCGCTACCTATCGTTCGTCGAGCGAGAAGAGATTGCGGTTCTTCAAGCCCGCGGTTGTGGCGTACGTGAGATCGCTCGGCAGTTGCGCCGCTCATCGTCGACGATCTCGCGAGAACTGCGGCGGAACGCAGCAACGCGAAGTGGAAACCTCGAGTATCGAGCCACGACCGCCCAATGGCATGCCGATCGGCGAGCGAAGCGTCCGAAAGTTGCCAAACTCGCTGCGAACGGCGAACTGAGGCAGTATGTGCAGGATCGCCTCGGAGGCCTGATCGCGGCTCCAGACGGGGCGGCCGTGCCGGGCCCAAATGTACGCTGGGTCGGGCGTCGCCGTGGTCGCCGACAAGACCGGCGGTGGGCGGCCTCGTGGAGTCCTGAGCAGATCGCCAACATGCGGATATCGCACGAAGCCATTTACCAGGCGCTCTACGTTCAGGGACGCGGTGCGCTGCGTCGGGAGCTGACGGCGTGCCTTCGGACGGGACGCGCGCTACGGGTGCCTCGAGCTCGCGCCCGCAGACGGGGTAAGACGTTCGTTCGCCCCGAGATCATGATCAGCGAGCGACCGGCCGAGGCGGACGACCGCGCCGTTCCTGGGCACTGGGAAGGCGACCTAATCCTGGGGTTAAGCAGCTCGGCGATCGGAACGCTGGTCGAGCGAACCTCCCGGTTCACCATGCTCCTCCACCTCCCTCGCCTCCACAGACACGACGAGCCCAGGACCAAGAACGGGCCAGCGTTGGCTGGGCACGGCGCCGAAGCCGTCCGGGACGCGATCGCTTCGTCGATCACGACCCTGCCCGAGCAACTCCGCCGGTCTCTGACGTGGGACCAGGGAGCAGAGATGGATCAGCACGCACAGCTTCGCATCGACACTGGGCTGGCCGTCTACTTCTGCGACCCACAGAGCCCGTGGCAGCGCGGCACGAACGAAAACACCAACGGCTTGTTGAGACAGTACTTCCCCAAAGGCACTGACCTCAGCAAACATACCGCTGACGATCTCGCCGCCGTCGCGGCCGCTCTTAACAGCCGCCCCCGCAAGACCCTCGGTTGGAAAACCCCGGCGGAAACCCTGGAAGATCTCTTACATCGCTGAACCGGACCTCCACCTTGCGCTGAGTTCTCAACAGCTCCGGTATCTCCTGCCTTCCACGACCTTCGGTCGCTTCTGACTCCCTCGGAATTGGAGAGATCAAGAACCCCCTCTGTCTGGACCCCGTCGCCCTCGCCAATCTATTGTCCAGTGGAATCGGGGGCGCAAAAACCCCCTTCAACACGGTGCTGTTGCGACGACCCCTTGAACCTGGGGAGCATCCCTCAACCATTTCTCCATCTCGGTCGTGCCGCCCACCACGACGAACCCGTGGTCGCCGGCTCGCTGGGCAACCACGCCCGCCAGGTCCTTCGCCATGCGCCGCGCCGCCACCTCCTGATAGCGTTGGCCGGCGTCGGTCGAGGTCTCCCCCCGGGTCCCGGACGTGACCGCGCCCCGTTTGCTCTGACCTACGTCGGTGAGATCGCCCACGAAGGTGTCCGCCCGTAGATCGTCCGTTTCCCGGACCGCACCATCCCGGTACACGAAGACGCGCGCTCTCTTGCTGTCGAGAAGCGCGACCACCACCGCTCGCTCTTGCTTTAGTCCTCGCACATAGGGTGCAACCGCGATCCCGCGCCCCCAGCGGACCAGCTGGGGCATGCTCACGCTCACAGTCTGCCCGTACCGGAGATCTTCGGCGGTCGCGAAGGCGACGTACGCCTTGTCGGGCAGGAACGCGTCGAAGTCCTTGAGCGGATCGAGCACCAGGCGTTCCGCGGACTGGAACGCCACGCGCTCATCGTCGTCCAGGTCGCTCGCGGCCTCGGACAACCCGTGCTCGAGCTGAAGCCGCCATTTCCTCCGCTCCGCTGGATCGTGCTGGTTGCCATCGATGTAGACCGAGAGTGCCGGGGTGTCCGCCAGTTCCCGATAGAGCTCCAACAACTGGTCGTGGGTGAGCATCCAGGACTCCTTTCGTACGCTGGATCTGAGTAACCCGGCAGTGCCTGGAAGGGCATCCGAGTCTTGCGATCAATGGAGCAAGTTCCATTCCCAGCTCGGGCTGCCGCGAAGGCATGCACGCTCGTCGATGTTGCGCCGCTCAACGCGTGCCGAACAGCCGGTCGCCTGTGTCCCCCAACCCCGGACGGATGGACCCGTCTTCGTCGAGCTCACGGTCGAGCGCTACCGCGTATACCGGCACGGCCGGATGCGCCTCGAGCATCGCCTTGACCCCCTCCGGTGCGGCTACGAGACACATGAAGCGGATATCCGGCGAATTCGCTTGCCCGTCGTGCGTTCGAGAGGGGTCTCGAAGCTCCTTGGGGGTGTTCGAGGACGGTCAGGTTGGGCAGGGCGGGGCCGGGACATGGGCATCAAGATAAGGCGGAGGGGGCTGCCGGCACCTCCGGCACTGCTCGGGTACCCCCCTCTCGACGCCCGACCCCGGGGGAGCCGATGCCACAGCCCTACGATCGCAAGCGCCGGCGCATGGTGGAGGAAGATCTCCGCCGCCGCGGACTCCGCGATGAGCGCGTGCTGGATGCCATGGCGAGCCTCCCACGACATCGGTTCGTGCCACCCGCGGAGCGTCCCCACGCGTACGCGGATCGGGCGCTCCCGCTCGAGCTCGGGCAGACCATCTCTCAGCCCTACATCGTCGGATTCATGACCGAGGCGCTTCGCGTGCGCCCCGAGGATCGCGTACTCGAAATCGGCACCGGGAGCGGCTATCAGACCACGTTGCTCGCTCGGCTCTGCGCCGAGGTGTTCACCATCGAGCGGATCGCCGACCTCCAGACATCCGCGCGCGAGATCCTCGACGAGCTCGGCATCGACAACGTGCGCTACCGGGTAGGGGACGGATCGCTGGGCTGGCCCGAGCGCGCGCCCTTCGATCGGATTCTGGTGACGGCAGGCGCGCCCGCCGTGCCGGGCGCACTCAAGGAGCAGCTCACGCCGGACGGCGGTGCGATGGTGATCCCAGTGGGTGACGCCGAGCTCCAGGAGCTGGTCGTGGTCATCCGCGAGGGGCAGACCTGGCACACCGAAACGTTGCTGGGGTGCCGCTTCGTTCCCCTCGTGGGCGACGAGGGTTGGTAGGGGAGCGCACCTGCTAGCGCTCGCCCGGCCCGATCGCGTTCCGCAGCGCCTCTACCTCGGCGGGAGCGAGGTCGCGCCAGGCGCCGCGAGGCAATTCCCCGAGCCGGACCGGCCCGAAACGCACCCTGCGGAGCCATCGAAGGGGATAGCCGACGGCCTCTAGCATGCGACGTACCTCGCGCTTGCGCCCCTCGGCCAGCACGAGCGCGAGCACGCCCCCCTCCGGCTGCTCCTCCAGTACGCGCGCGCGCAACGCACGCGCCGGCCCATCATCGAGCTCGACGCCCCGGGTCAACGCGCGCAGGGTGTCGTCGGACGGAAGGCCCCGCACCTCGGCCCGGTACTCGCGCTCGATCGCGGACGAGGGGTGGAGGAGGCGGTGGGCGAGCTCGCCGTCGTTCGTGAGCAGGAGGAGACCTTCCGTGTCGAGGTCGAGCCGCCCGACGTAGCGGAGAGCCGCGTGCTCTGGAGGAAGCAAGTCGTAGACCGTCCGCCTACCGCGTGGATCCGCGCGCGTGGTGAGGGCGCCGGCCGGCTTGTGGAGGATGATCCAGCGCGTGGCTTGGATCGACACCCTCCGACCGTCTACCTCGACTGCGTCGCGGTCGGGGTCCACCCGCGTGCCGAGCGTGGTCACGGGGTGGCCGTTCACGTGCACGCGACCCTCCCGCATGAGTGTCTCGGCGGCGCGCCGTGAGGCTACGCCCGCCCGCGAGAGCAGCTTCTGGATGCGCACGTGGGCACCGCTAGCCGTCGTCGCGCTCCTCCCCGAGATCGGGCTGGCGCGCCGCACCGGCGGCTGCCGGCTGCGTACCCGCCACGTCCGCGCGGGAGACCCCCTCGGCCGCGGACGGCTCGTCCTCATCGGGCCCCAACGGGATCCTCTCGCGCAGCACCACGGGCAGCTCCTCCGGCCGGGGCAGATCCTCGATCGAACGGAAGCCGAAGTGGTCGAGGAAGCGTTGAGTGGTACCGTAGAGAAGCGGTCGGCCGAGCCCCTGGGCACGTCCGATCACGTCGATCAGCCCCCGGTCCTGGACGGTACGGATCACCCCACCGCACGCAACTCCACGCACGTACTCGATCTCGATCCTGCCGATCGGCTGGCGATAGGCGATGATGGCCAGCGTCTCGAGCGCCGGTCCCGACAGCCGAGACGGCCGAGGCACCGTATCGAAACGCTCGAGGTAGGGGGCGAACTCGCCGCGGGTGAGCAGCTGGAATCCTTCGGCCAACTCGACGACCTGGAAGGCGCGCCCCTCGCCGTACTCGGCCTGGAGCGCGCGGATCGCCTGCTCGACGACGTCCTCGTCGAGCGACTCGTCGGCGCGAGCGATCTCGTCCGCCTTGAGCGGCGCGTCGCTGGCAAAGAGAACTGCTTCCACGATCTGCGTGACCTTCACGGTGTTCCTCCCTCCGCGCTGTCGGCTCCGGCACGCGTATCGGACCCGTCCCCGTCGTGGTCGAACTCGGCCAGCTCGTCTGCGGGCTCGGGCTCTTCAGGCTTCATCCATGGCGGGCGACGGCGGATTCCAGGCGGCGCCTCCGGCTCCTCCGATGCCGCCACCGCACCCTCGACGGACGGCACCTCATCCTCCTCGCCGCGGCGATACAGCCAGAGCTCGCTGAAATGAGAGACCTGGCGTAGGAACAGCTCGCGGCGGCGCGACATCTCGAGCCCCGCGAGAAGCGTCATCACACCGTGTGTCCGGTCCTCGAACCCACGGAGCAGGCGGCTGAACTCGATGCGGGTCTGCTCAGCCAGGGCCCGTGCGATCAGCGAGACCTTGTCCTCCAACCCGACCGTTCGGCCGGGGATCCGGTGGCGTCTGTCGATCGTCTCCGGCAGCTCGATGCGGAGCGCGGCCTCGAGAACTTCGTCCCAGGTGCTCTCGAGCGGCGTGTCGGTGGGTGCCGGCCGCGGGCGAGGAGGCACGAATCCCTTGCCGAAACGCCGTGCCCGCTCGGCCTCGGCACTTTGGAGCCGGCTCGCGATCTCCCGTATCTGCTCGTATTCGAGCAGCCGCCGAACGAGCTCGGCCCGCGGATCCTGGTCCTCCTCACCCTCGTGGCGCGGGAGGAGCATCTGCGCCTTGATACGGATGAGAGTGGCCGCCATCTCGAGGAACTCCCCCGCACTCTCGAGCTGGTCGGCCTCGATCCCCTGGATCGCCGTGAGGAACTGGTCGGTGATCCGGGCGATCGGAATCTCGAAGATATCGAGATCCTGTTGACGAATCAGGTGGAGCAGCAGGTCCAGTGGGCCCTGAAAGCGCTCCAGCTCCACCACGAGGAAGCCCTCGCGCGCGATGAACGGGCTGTTCGCGAGCGTCACGTCCACAGGTACATGAACCACAGGGCGGCGTCGGTCAGGACGAACACCGGGGTGAGGAGGAGTTGGAGCGCAGCCGGAAAGATGAAGACCATTGCCAGGATCAGCAGGAACCCGTATCGGCCCACGACGCGATACCGCTCGGCCAGCGAAGCCGGGAGCAGCTGATAGACGACGTGCGAGCCATCGAGCGGCGGGATCGGAATCAGGTTGAAGAACGCGAGCACGAGGTTGACCATGATCGCGAGGCGACAAACGAACAACAGCAGGTCCGTCAGGGGCCCCCTGCCGACCGCGACCAGAGCCGCTCCCAGCAGGGTGAAAACAACGGCGAGCCCCAGATTGGAGACGATCCCTGCCATCGAGACCCGAATGTCTCCGGCTCTGGGCTGGCGGAAGTTTTGTGGGTCGATCGGGACGGGCTTGGCCCAACCGAAGAACACGCTCGACTGCGCGAAGATCAGGATGAGCGGAAGCAGCACCGATCCGATGGGATCCAGGTGGGGGATCGGATTCAGGGTGATCCGGCCGAGCCGCTCTGCGGTGTGGTCCCCCTCCCTGCGCGCCTGCCACGCGTGGGCCACCTCGTGGATCACGATGGACATCAGCAGGATGGGGGCGAAGATCGCGTATTCCATGTGATCCAGAAGCTATCTGCGGGCACCGGGGTGGGGCCACCGGAGCATCGCCGCCGGGCGGCCCGGGAAACCCAGGGGTCACTCCCTCCCATTGTTCGCATGGGGGGATGCCGGTATCCTTTCACGTTCGCATCCGCAACGATCAGGAACACGAGAAATGCCGAATATCAAGAGCGCGAAGAAGCGCATGGCCCTGGGAGGTCTCGCCCGGGAGAAGAACCGCGGCAAACGCTCGCGCCTGCGCACCGCCCTCAAGCGGGTCCGCGAGGCTACACAACGCGAGCAGGCAGAGGCTCGCATGCGCGAGGCCGTCGCCATGCTGGATCTCGCCGCGCACAAGCGGCTGGTCCACCCGAACAAGGCGGCCCGGCTCAAGGGACAACTCGCCAGACACGTGAACGGTCTCGCCGCCGGGAACTGACCGGCGCCGCCAGGATCGTGAAGAGGCCCGGGACCGCGACGCGGTCCCGGGCCTCTCTGCTTGTCCGGGGGGACCATCCGACGAGATCAGCCCTGCCCGTCCGCCTCCCAGACCACACGGCCGCCCACCGCGGTCAGCGTCGCTCGCCCGGTCAGCTCCCACCCCTCGAACGGGGTGTTCCGGCTCTTTGACAGGAACTGTCGCGAGTCCACCGTCCAGTGAACCGCTGGATCCATCACGGTCACGTCGGCTGCAGTTCCGGGCCTCAGGCTTCCGCCCGGGAGCCCGAAGGCTCGGGCCGGGGCGACGCTCATGCGGTCGATCAGGGTGGAGAGGTCGATCAGCCCCTTCCCTAACAGGTGCGTGTGGACGAGCCCCAGCGCCGTCTCGAGCCCGACGATCCCGTTGGGTGCGTCATCGAACGCCTGCTCCTTCTCGTCGTAGTGGTGCGGGGCGTGGTCGGTGGCGAGCACGTCGAGGGTGCCATCCTGGAAGCCAGCGAGCACCGCCTCAACGTCTGCCCGACTCCTTAGTGGTGGGTTCATCTTGGCTTCGGTGCGGTAGCCCTCGACCGCTTCGTCCGTGAGCAGGAGGTGGTGCGGTGTGGCCTCGGCGGTGACGCGCACGCCGCGTTCCTTGGCGCGCCGGATCGCGTCCACCCCCAGCCGCGTCGAGACATGCTGCAGATGGATGTGGCCTCCGGTAAGCTCGGCCACGAGGAGGTCGCGCACGATGTGAACGTCCTCACTCGCGTTCGGTTTGCCGCGCAGTCCGAGCCGAGTGGCGACCAGCGCCTCGTTCATCACTCCGTCACGCGACAGCCCAAGGTCCTCGGGATGGTCAGCGACCGGGACATCAAAGATGCGTGCATACTCGAGCGCGAGTCGCATCAGGCCCGAGTCCATGACCGGGTGTCCGTCATCGGTGATTCCGACAGCCCCGGCTTCGACCATCTCGCCCACCTCGGCCAGCCGCTCGCCCTTCTGCCCGACCGAGATACATCCCAGTGGATGGACCCGCGCAGCACCAGCACGCTGCCCCGCGGCGAGCACGAACCCGACCGACGCTGGATCGTCCACCGGAGGATCCGTATTGGGCATCGCGCACAGCGCGGTGAACCCCCCCGCCGCGGCAGCACGGGCTCCGGTCAGGATGGTTTCCTTGTGCTCACCCCCGGGCTCACGGAGATGCACGTGCAGGTCGATCAGACCCGGCGTTACGACCCGATCCGCGCACTCGATCACCCGTGCGCCATCGGGCACCCCAAGGCCGCGGCCGAGCCCCTCCACCTTGCCATCGTCGAGGAGGACATCGCGCACGTCGTCGAGGCCCTGGGAAGGGTCGACCACCCGCCCGCCCTTGAGAAGCAGCGGCCGTCGTCGGTCGCCCCGCCGGCTCACGGCTCGACCCCGCCTTTGGCCGACTCGGCCTTCTCGGGAACGCCTCCGGCTAGGAGGTAGAGCACCGCCATGCGCACCGCTACGCCGTTGGTCACCTGGTTCAGGATCACCGAGTGAGGTCCGTCCGCCACGTCGCTGTCGATCTCCACACCGCGATTCATCGGACCGGGATGGAGGACGAGGAGGTCTCTGGGCGCGCGCTCGAGTCGAGGGGTGGAGACGCCGTAGACGCGGTTGTACTCACGCAGGCTCGGCACGAACCCGCTCTGCATGCGCTCGAGCTGGAGGCGCAGAACGTTCAGTACGTCGGCCCACTCGATCGCCTCCTCGATACGCCGGAACACGCGGGCTCCCAGACCTTCGATCCCCACCGGAAGCAGCGTGGGTGGGCCGCAGACCCCGACTTCGGCCCCCAGCTTCACCAGCCCGTAGATATTGGAACGGGCGACGCGCGAGTGGAGGATGTCGCCGACGATGCACACCCGGGCGCCTTCGATCCTGCCGAGCTGGTCGCGGATGGTGAGCAGGTCCAGGAGCCCCTGGGTCGGATGCTCGTGCCACCCATCGCCACCGTTGATGACGTTCGACGGGATGCGCTCGGCGAGGAAGCGCGCGGCTCCGGACGAACCGTGCCGCATCACCACCATGTCGATCCGCATCGCCTCGAGGTTGCGCGCGGTGTCGACGAGGGTCTCGCCCTTTACCACGGATGAGCCCACCGTGGTGATGTTGACCGTATCGGCGGACAGCCGTTTCTCGGCGAACTCGAACGAGATGCGCGTCCGGGTGGAGGGCTCGAAGAACAGGTTGACGATCGTCTTCCCGCGCAGCACCGGGACCTTCTTGATGCGCCGTTCGCTGATCTCCTTGAACGGCTCGGCGGTGTCGAGAATGGTACGAATCTGCTCGGCGGTAAGCGACTCGAGCCCGATCAGATCCTTGCCAAGGTCGGAGACCAGCCGGTTCAAGCGCCCTCCGCCGATCCAGTCGGTCCCGACGACGGGAGGTCAAGCTCGACGATCTCGACCCCCAGCCGGCCGTCGAGCTCTGGCACCAACACCTCGACCTGCTTCCCGCCACTGACCTCTACCGTGCGTCCCACGATGTCCGGCTGGATGGGGAGTTCGCGCCCCTCGGGACCTCGATCTGCGAGCACGCACAGATAGATGCGCGCCGGACGCCCCCAGTCCATCAGCTCGTCGAGAGCCGCGCGCACCGTGCGCCCGGTGTAAAGCACGTCATCCACGATCACGACGATCTGCCCGTCGATCCCCTCGGGCGGGAGGCGCGACTCGCCTATGACCGGGCGAGGGCCGATCGCGGCCAGATCGTCGCGGTAGAGGGTGATGTCGAGTGAGCCGATCGCAGGCGGGGTGCCCTCGGCCTTCTGGATCTCGTCGCAGAGCAGGCCCGCGACCTCGTCCCCACGCCGGTGGATTCCCATCAGGACCAGCTGCTCCGATCCACCCGTCCGCTCGACGATCTCGCGGGCCATCCGGGAAACCGCACGCCGCACCGCGCGCTCATCCATGAGGGGGGTGCGGGTCTGCGCCATGTTCGCCGGGCCGGAGTCGACAGGTCGCGCGACCTGTTCAAGGCGGCCGGAAACTGGCGCGGGGTCAGGAATGTGTCAACGCGCCTATCAGCAACGGGACAGGCGCACCGCGCCAGGCGTGGTGCACCTCATCAGAAAACGGCCGACCTGCTCGAGGAAGCGCGGTCCCCCGCCACCCTCGGGACTCACCACCCAGTCGTAGGAGAAGAGCACCACACCCTCGGTCCCGAGGTCGCGTGCGATCGCGATCTTCCGGAGCGTCCCTTCGAGGCCGGTCAGGTACGATCCGATCCCCGCCCACACGTCGACCTGCGGAGCGGCGGCCACTGCCTGAGCCATCTGTACGCGGAAGCGCACATCGTCCGGCGCGTACGCCATCGGGGCCACCGCGTCCAGTAGTCCCGCCCGCGCCCACTCGGGCCAGTCCTGGAACCGGTCGCGGCGGGCCTCGATCGTGTCGGGAAGCACGGCCGCCGAGACCATGATCCAGGGGCGTCGCGTCTTCACCGCGAAGTTGACGCGCTCAATCGTGCGCGTGACCTGCTCACGGCGAAACTCTGCCCACAGCTGCGGCTCCCGGTCGGGCCACGCGACCGGCTCGAGCGCGGCCGCGCGGTCGTGCGCACGGCGCTGCTCGGGACTCACTCGCGGGGCGGCCCAGTCCCGGAACGCGGCGATCGAGCCAGCGGAGTAGTCGAAGTCGGGTCCGGGATAGCGAATGTAGTCGAGGTGAATCCCGTCCAGGTCGTAGCGCTCGACCAGGTCCACGGCGACCGCCTCCACGCGCTCGCGCACGGCTGCGCTCCAGGGTGCGGCGTAGAGGCCCTCGACCCGGTCCCCGTGCGCCCGGGCCCAATCCATCAGCCGCTCGACGTAGCGGGGATCGAACGGGCTCCGGCTCGACAGCTCGCCGGCCAGCTCGCGCGGCACCATCAGGGCCTCGGGGTGCGCGCGCGCCAAGTGACGGGGATCGTCGGGTACCCGTCGAAGATCCGTCACCACGTTCACGTTCACCCAGGCGTGCACGGCCATGCCCCGGGCGTGCGCCTCCTCGAGGACGAGCGCCAGCGGGTCGAATCCCTGGGGGGCACCCGCGAGCGCCTCGAGCCTCGGCTCGATCGCGGTCGGGTGGACGGCGTCCCCCCGACCGCGTACCTGCACGAGAAGGGTGTTGAACCCCGCGCCCGCGGCGCTCTCGACCGCGGCGCGCACCGACTCCGGCGTGGCGAGCGAGAAGCGCACGACCCAAAGCCCGCGCACCTCGTCGAAGCGTCGCGGCGCCCGTCCGGTGCCTCCTGGTTCGGGGTCGGGCGTGTCCGGCGCAGGCGCGCGCGCGCTGGGGTCGATTTCGGGCGGCGTCGTGCCGACCGGCGCTGTCGACCCTGGCTCTCCGCCCGGATACCCCACGACCGTGCACCCTGCGGCCAGCGCCAGGGAGGCGAGCGCCCCCAGGGAGATGAGCCGGCTCACGCCCGTCGCTCCAGAAAGAACGCCCGCAGGAGCTCAGCGGAGCGCTCCGCACCAACCCCTGTGGTTACGCGGCAACGGTGATTCAGGTGCGAATCCTGGAGCAGGTTTCCGAGGGATTCCACCATCCCAGCCTTTGGGTCGGCCGCGGCGTACACGACGCGCGGTACCCGGGCCAACACCAGTGCGCCCGCGCACATCGCGCACGGCTCCAGGGTCACGTAGAGCGTGGTCTCCATCAGCCGCCAGTCACCGAGACGGAGCGCCGCACGGCGGAGTGCTACGACCTCGGCGTGCGCGGTCGGGTCGGGGACGGTCGAAGTGAGGTTGTGGGCCTCGGCGATCAGCGCGCCCCGACGTACGACCACGGCGCCCACCGGGACTTCGCCCACCGACCCGGCGGCGAGCGCCTGCTCGATGGCGCGCGCCATCCAAAGGCCATCGCCAGCCTCGGGGGGTGAGGAGTCCAATGGGATGCGATGCGGGCCGGAGTCACCCGCAGGATGAACGGAAGGGGGGAGGGCCGCCTTCGTCAGTGGGTGGTCAGGCTCACTTCGGGACCACCACCGTCCATGCGGTGAATCAGCGCGCTCACCCGCCCGACCAGCTGGACGGTGCCAGGGTCATCGACCAGCATAGGATCGTGTCCCGCGCGCAGATCTTGGATGTGGACCCCCCGCCCGTTGCGCGAGATCCGCCGGTAGCTCGACCCCTCGGCGTCGCGCACGACGAGCACCGCCCCGTCCTCCGCCTGGTCGATCGTGGTGGGCTCGACCAACAGGTAGTCGCCCTCGCTCACGCCCAGCACGGACAGACCGTCGCCCCTGGCCCGCACCACGAACGATCCGCGCGTGGGAACGAGCTTGCGGTCCAGGGTGAGGAAGCTCTCGGCGCGGTCCGGGCGGGAGCCCCGATCGTCGGGAAGCTCATGGAAACAGGGCAGAGACACCGCGTCCGGGTTCAGGTTCATCCCCAGGATCCGCACGCCCCTCGACCGTGAGGGATCGCGCTCGAGGAAGCCTTTGTCCGCCAGCGCCTGCAGGTGCTCCGAAACGGTCTTGGTGCTCTTGATACCGAACCGCTCACCGATCTCGCGAATCGAGGGCTGGTACGTGTTCGACCTGAGATAGTCGACCATGAAATCCAGGATCTTATGCTCGATGTCGGTGAGAGCAGCTGGCATCCTGGACTCCGGGGGGACCGGGGCGATCAAGGCCTGTCGGGGAACACGAGAGGACCATATGCCGCCCGCGAAATGGTGTCAAGAAACGGAACTCAGGAGTGCGCGAATGTGCTGAAGGGCTCCTTCGACTCGCGCAAGGGAGCGCTCTCTCCCGAGCAGCACAAGCACCTCGAAGATGCCCGGGCTATGCTGTCGTCCGATCACCGCAACGCGCAGGGGATGGATGAGCTTGCCGGCACCCACCCCCAGCTCCTCGGCCAACGCGCGGATCGCCTGCTCCAACCCGGCGGCTTCCCAGGGGAGTCCGACCAGCCGTGCCCTGAGCTGCTCCAGGCGCTCCAGGACCGAGGCCGGCTCCTTGGCCCAGTGCTGTGCGACCGCATCGGGCGCGTACACGATCGCGCCCTCTTCCACATAGGGCTCGGCCATCTCGGCGAGCTCGTCGACCGTGCGCGCGCGCACTTTGAGCAGGTCGATCAGCGTGGAAAACCAAGCCTCCCGCCCCGCCCACGTGGTCGGTCCACGGCCCCGGGCCCGGAGGCGCTCAGCGGCGAGCGGGACCAGATCGGCGGTCGCGCGTCGGGCGAGGTGCTGCCCGTTCAACCATGTCAGCTTCTCGTTGTCGAACACCGCGCTCTTCTTCTGCACTCGTTCCAGCGAGAAGGCCTCGACCAGCTCCGCCCGCGTCATCACCTCGCGCTCGTCCCCCGGATTCCATCCGAGCAGGGCCAGGAAGTTTAGGAGCGCCTCGGGGAGGATCCCGTGCTCCTGGTACTCCTGCACCGCGGTCGCGCCGTGGCGCTTGGACAGCCGCCGGCCGTCAGGGCCGAGGATCATGGGCACGTGCCCGAATTCCGGTACCGGGTAGCCGAGCGCCCGGTACAGCATGATCTGTTTGGGCGTGTTGGAGATGTGGTCGTCGCCCCGGATCACATGAGTGATCCGGTCGTCGGCGTCGTCCGAAGCCACGGCCATGTTGTACGTGGGGGTGCCGTCGCTTCGCAGGACCACGAAATCCTCGATGTCCGCATTGGCGAAGCGGAGCTCGCCGTGCAACAGGTCGTCCCATGCCGTCTCCCCGTCCGGAACCCGGAAGCGGACGGCAAACGAGTCTCCCGCCGCCGCGCGGCGATCCGACTCCAGATCCCCCAGCGCATCCGCGAGCGCGCGCGGCAGCCTGCGTAGGTCGGGCGTGCCGCATCGCTCGGCCTCAGCCTCGAGCCGCTCGGGAGTCGTGAAGTCACGGTAGGCCCTCCCCTCTGTGAGCAGCCGAAGCGCCTCGGACCGGTGGCGCTCGATTCCGTCGCTCTGAAAGATCGGACCTTCGTCCCAGTCGAGCCCGAGCCAGGACAGGCCGGTCAGGATCGCCCGGGTATGGCTCTCGCTCGAGCGCTGCCGGTCGGTGTCCTCCACGCGCAACAGGAGGCGGCCACCTTGTCTGCGCGCGAGTAGCCAGTTGAAGAGCGCCGTGCGGGCTCCGCCCACGTGCAGGTAGCCGGTGGGCGAGGGAGCGAAGCGCACGCGCATGGTCATCCGAGCCGTTCCTCCAGCAGCCCACGCACCACTCGCGGGTCGGCGGCACCCCCGCTCGCGCGCATCACCTCGCCCACGAAGAACCCAACCAGCCCCTTCTTTCCCGCACGATACTCCTCGACCTTGTCCGGCCATGCCTCCAGCACTCTTGCCACGTGGGGATGGAGCGCATCGCGGTCTCCTACCTGCCGCAGCTCGCGCCGGTCTACGATCGCCTCCGGGTCTCCCCCTTTTTCGGCGAGCTCGGACAGCACCTCTTTGGCAGCGATCCGGGACAGATTCCCACGGTCCACGAGCGCCACGAGCCGGCCCAGCTCCACCGGTCCGAAAGGAAGCTCAGCGAGCGGACGTCCTCTCGCCTCCCGCGGCAGCTCGTTGATCACCCAGGCCGCTACGCTCCCGGCCTCGGGGTGCGCGGACACGGCAGCGTCGAAGAAGTCCGAGACGGCGCGGTCCCCTGTCAACAGATCGGCCTCCTCCTCGCCCAACGCCAGTTGCGCCCGGTAGCGCACCATGCGCTCGGCCAGCTCGGGGTCCGCCAGCCGGCCCGCGGCGCGTCCCGCGCGCCCGCGGCTTGTCACGGCTTGCGAACGCTCCGGAGCGGAACGGACGGATTGCGCTGACGTGGTCGACGACTCAGGGGACCTCCCCCGCCCTGCAGAACGTGGAGCCGCCTCGTCCGCAGCCCGCTCGCTCCGCGCCCAGCCGCTCCGCAAGCTCACGATCCGGTTGAGCACCAGTCGCTCAGGGGAGGAGTCCACAGGATCCGCCCAAAAGTATCCGGTGCGCTCGAGCTGCCACCGTGTGCCTTCGGGCGACTGCGAGACGCTGGGCTCCACCCGGGCGCCGGCGAGAACGACCAGGGACTCCGGATTCAGGTGCATCGTGAAGTCCAGTCCGTCCGGCACCTCATCCGGGTTCCCGACTACGAAGAGCCGGTCGTACAGCCGCACTTCGGTCGGCTGCGCGTGGGCAGCGCTCACCCAGTGAATGGTGCCTGCCACATCCCGGCCCCGCGCATCTCCGCCGCGGCTTTCCACATCGTACTCGACCCGTACCAGCGTCACCTCCCCGGTGGCCGCATCGACTTCGTGCCCCGTATGGCGCACCACGTAGCCGTGCCGCAGGCGGACCTCGCTGTCCGGGGCGAGTCGCCGGTAGCCCTTGATCGGCTCTATGCGGAAGTCGTCCTGCTCGATCAACAGTTCGCGCGCGAACGGCAGCGCGCGGGAGCCCTCCTTACCGACGTCGGGCGGGAATGAAGGCGCGTCCAGCCACTCTACTCGGTCCTCTGGCCAGTTGGTGACCACCATGCGCAGCGGACGGAGCACCCCCATCACCCGAGGGGCTACCGTGTTCAGCTCCTCTCGGATCGCGTAGTCGAGCTTGCCCACATCCACGCGGGTTTCAGTCTTGGTGACTCCGATCATCTCGCAAAAGGTGCGGAGCGCGGCGGCCGGAACGCCGCGGCGCCGGAGCCCCGCCACAGTCGGCATTCGCGGATCGTCCCACCCCGACACGTGCTGCTCCTGTACCAAGCGGATCAGCTTGCGCTTGGAGAGAACCGAGTACTCGAGGTTCAAGCGCGCGAACTCGTACTGATGGGTGCGCGGCTCGGTAAAGCCCGCTTCATCGAGGATCCAGTCGTAGATTTCTCGATTGTTCTCGAACTCCAGGGTGCAGATCGAATGGGTAATCCCCTCGAACGCGTCCTCCAGGCAGTGCGCGTAGTCGTAGAGGGGGTAGATGCACCAGTCGTCTCCGGTTCGGTAGTGGTGCGCATGACGGATCCGGTAGAGCACCGGATCGCGCATGATCATGTTCGGGGAGGAGAGGTCGACCTTCGCTCGCAGCACGTGCGCTCCGTCGCTGAACTCGGCCGCGCGCATACGCCGGAACAGATCGAGGTTCTCCTCCACGGTGCGGTCCCGGAAGGCGGTCGGACGCCCCGGCTCGATGACCGATCCGCGCGCTTCGCGGATTTCGTCCTCGGTCGAGCTGTCCACGTACGCCAGGCCCTTCCGGATCAGGTCCTCGGCGACCCCGTACATGCGCTCGAAGTAGTCAGCGGCGAAGAACAGGTCGCCGCCCCAGTCGTAACCCAGCCAGCGCACGTCCTCCTGTATGGCGCGGACGAACGCTTCGTTCTCGGTCTCGGGGTTGGTGTCGTCGAAACGCAGGTGGCAACGCCCCCGGTACTCGGCAGAAATGCCGAAGTTGAGGACGATCGACTTGACGTGTCCGATGTGGAGGAACCCGTTGGGCTCGGGTGGGAAGCGCGTGACGATCTCCGGATACCGCCGTTCGGACACATGCCGGTCCATGATCGTCCGGATGAAGTCGCGCGGGGCGCGGCCGACTGACCCCTCGCCCTCGGTTCCGGCGTGCTTCCGGGAGGGCGGCCCGCCCGCAGAGGAGGACCGGCCGCCGCGGGGCCTGGGAGGTCGGGTGGATGGATCGCCCATCGTCCTGGTGGATCGGGTCGCGTCGGGGCGGCGGAGCACCGCCCTAGCCCGAGGAACCTAGGGCAAATCCGCCCGGACGACAGGGAGACTCACGACCCCGCTCGAACAACACGTAGAGCGCCGGCGTCACCGTCAGCACGAGCAGGGTGGAGGAGAGCAGCCCCCCGATCAGCGTGAAGGCGAGCGCGTCCCAGATGCTGGCCTCGGACCCGCTGAACAACACGAGGGGGAGCAAACCCATGATGGTCGTGGCGCCGGTCATCAGGATCGGACGCACCCGTTGGAGCGTCCCTCGCAGCACCGCGTCGTCGAGCGAGACCCCTGGACCCGCACGCACCCGGTTGATACGGGCCACCAGCAGGATCGCGTTGTTGACCACGACGCCGCCTGCCATGATCACCCCAATGTACGCCTCGCGGGTGAACGTGGCGTTGGTGTAGAAGAACATGAGGAAGGTGCCGATCAAGCCCATGGGCACGGCGAGAAGCACGCACAGAGGCAGGCGAAGTGACTCGAACAGCGCCGCGGTCACCATGTAGACGAGCAGTAGCGAGACGGACAGGACCAAGTAGATCTGGCGGCGGTCCTCCCGGCTCAGGGACCGGAACCCCTCCGCTCGCTTCACGGTGTAGCCGGGCGGCACCTCGGTGCGGTCAAGCATCGCCTCCAGCACCGCGTCCCCGAGCCGTAGGGGACCGCGGAACTCGTACGCCACCGTCCGCTGGTACTGCTGGTTCTCGCGCAGGATGCGGGCGAGCACGTCGCGCGACGCCACCGTCACGACGTCCCCCACCCGCACCTGGCGGCCGCCGGGAAGCTCGATCAGAGTCTCGAGCAGGGTGAGCACGTCGGCCTCGCCCGCGCCCTCCAGTTTCACCTGGTACTGCACCTCCTCGCCGCCGAGCTTCATCGTGGCCTGGCCCGAGCTGCCGCCCACAGCGGCTTGGAGCCTGAGCACCAGGTCCTGGACGCTCATGTCGTGGCGGGCAAGCGCTTCGCGGTCGATCCGCACGGCGTACTCGACGGCGCGGTCGCGAGCGAAGCGGTCGGAGGCGTTCGTGTCCACCTCGTGGATACGCGTCATCCTCGAGAGCCGGCCCGCGAACTCTTCGGCGATCTCGCGAACCCTCCCGTAGTTGTAGCCCAGGACCTGAACAGCGTAGTTCGGCGCTCCCCCTCCGCCGCCGTAGAAGGACTGGGAAAACGCCGCTCCGTTGCCGTACACGCGCACGTCGGCGCCGGTGAAGCCGTAGCTGTATGCCATCATCTCATCCTTGATGGACACGGGCACTGTACGTCCCCTCGAGGGAGTCGGGAAAGGTGACCCGGACGTTGGCCCTGGTGGTGGACACCTGAGACGTGTAGTGCTGCACCTCGGGAATCGCGGCGATCTTGCCTTCGAGGTATGTGACCAGCTCGTCGGTACGCTCCAGACTGGAACCACGCGGGAGGCTGACCCGCACGTCGATGTAGGTCTCCCCCTCCATGGCCCACCCCCCCCCAACGCACCCCCCTCGTGACGTATCGGTCGAAGAGCCACGCAGAGACGGCGAACATGACCGCCGTGATCGAGACCGTCACCCACGGGTGGCGGAGCGTCCGGCCGATCACCCCCGCGTAGAAGCGCGCATACAGCGGGAGCGGCTCGAACTCAGGTGTAGGCGTGTGCACGGTCGCGGCCCCGGACGGGGTCGCGAGCGCCGGCGACGCCGCCCGCCGCCCCCTCCGCCAGAGCAGCCGCGCGGACACCGCCGGGATGAAGCTGAAGCCCACGAGCAGCGACGCGACCTGGGACAGCCCGACCACGATCGCCAGCGGCACGTAGTAGAGTCGCATCTCGCCCTGCAGGTAGACGAAGGGCACGAACACGATCAGGTTGGTGGCGGTGGACGCGAGAAGGGGAACGACCACCTCGGCCGAGCCCTTCTCGGCAGCCTGCCGGGAGTCGTCGCCCGCGTGCCGGCGCCGGTAGACGTTTTCGAGGACGACGATGCAGTTGTCGACCAGCAACCCGAACCCCATCGCCAGCCCCATCAGGGTCAGCAGGTTGAGCGAGAACCCGCCGAAGTAGACGAGGTTGAGGGTGATCAGCACGCTGAAGGCGATGGTCGAGAACACGACCGTCGCCGACGCGAACGAGCGTAGGAAGCCGAGCAGGACCAGGAAGATCACGATCGTCGCGGCCCCCGCCCTCGAGCGCAGATCCGAGAACTGGCGTCGGATCTTCCGGCTCTCGTCGTCGAGCAGGATGTAGCTCGAACCGTAGGGGGCGAGCGGCTCGAGCCGCGCCATCCGAGCCTTCACCCGGTCGGCCACCGCGACCGTGTTGGTGCCGATCGGTGATTATATCGTTGACGCCCGGGCATACCACATGCGGTACCCGATATAGCAGCCCAAAACACCACTACATGTAGTGGTCGGGCGTTGCCCGAAATTGTCCGATTAATTGGTGATTGTGCACTTTTTGACGCAAGTGGTTAGCATGGGTGCATGGCGAACCGCCTCTATAGGGCTGATTGTAAGGTTGTCGCGGAGCAACTGAAGGCGGAGGGGATCAAGGTTGACCTGATCTACCTCGACCCGCCGTTTAACTCGAACCGCACCTACTCCATGATCTTCAATCATGGCGGGGTGACTGCACAGCAGAAGGCGTTCCACGATATGTGGGACTTCACGGACAGCACTCGGCAACTTGTGCTGGACTTCCGTTCTGAGCTAGACGACTGGGACCTGCCGGACGCATTCAAGGAGTTCATGCGGGCGTGGGTGCAGATACTGGAGGGCGGCAATGCCGACGACCGCAAGCTTCTGAATTATCTTATGTACATGACGCAGCGGCTACTGCGGTTGCGCGACATCCTCAAGCCTACCGGCTCGATCTACTTTCATTGTGACCCGACCGCCAGCCACTACCTCAAGATCATCATGGACGGCGTATTCGGGCGGAAGAACTTTCGCAATGAGATCATTTGGTCTTATGACGGCCCTGGGAGACCACCGGCGCGCGATTTTCGACGCAAACACGATGTCATCCTCAGATATTCGTACGGTGAAGACTATATGGCGGTTTCGGATGGCTTGGCCCCTCGACGTAAGCTGACCGAGGCGGAACTTGAAGGATATAATAGAACAGAGGACGGAAGGTACTACTATGATTTGCCGCGTGGTGACTACACAGACAGCAGCATAGAACGCCTGGATAGAGAAGGGCGAATCAGGTGGACAAGCCGAGGGAAACCACGAGTAGTGATGTTTTTGGATCATCGTGCGGATGGCGTATACCGTGCGAAGCACTTACCCGACGTTTGGGCCGACATCACGGCACTTGGTCACGCGGGCAATAGTAGGGGTTTCGTTACCGAGAAGCCGTTGCGGCTTTTGCAGCGCATCATCAGCGCGTCAAGTGATGATAATGCCCTGATTCTCGATCCCTTTTGTGGTTGTGGCACTACAATCCATTCGGCCCACAATCTGGGTCGCCAGTGGATCGGAGTGGACATCAGCGGGGATGCAGTGGACGAGATCAGGGACCGCTTAGCAGAGATCGGCGTTCATGAATCTCAGGGACAGTACGATGTGCTGGAAGGCAATCCCGACACGATGGCGGAATACAATCGGCTAAACCCGTTCGAGAAACAGGAATGGCTAGTGCGTAGGCTGGGGGGGTTGCCGAATCCCAAGAAGTCCGGGGACCACGGGATCGATGGCGACATGACGTTCCACACGGGGACCGACAAAGACGGCAACGATACCTGGGGTCGCATGGTCTTCTCTCTGAAGACCGGCAAGCAACGCGCCCCCGCTCATGTGCGGGAGCTACGCGGCACCATGAAGAACGAGGAGGCGCACATGGGCGTATTGGTGCTGGACTGCGACCCGACGCTGGGAATGGAAACGGCGGCTGACAAGGCGGGCCGGTTCGTCTACCAACCGATCACTAACATGCCTCCGAAGGAATACGCGAAGGTTCAAATCGTGACCGCTAACGAGATCATAGACGGCGCAAAGGCAGACTGTCCGCCGTCTATGCAAGTCGTCAAACGCTTCCGCAAGTCACAGACAGAGCTAGAGGTATAGCCCGTTGCGCTTTTTCGTATTGTTTTTTCCGAAGTCTCGGATTATACCTAACCACAAGATGTAGTGGTGTGTTCGGCTTGATTCGGGGCATACCATATGTAGACGTCCCGTGCGTCAAAGGCATAATCACGTGCCGATCTCCTTGATCACCTCGAAGGTGGCCGCGGGGCGGCCGTCGATCCGGTTGTACGAGGTCGCCTCCTCGTACGTGTCGCTGACCACCGCCACGTCCCGCACACGCACCAGCCGACCCTCGAGCCTCGCAACGACGGCATCGAGAACGTCCCCCGCGGACGAGGGGCGGTTGGCGATGGTCACCGTCCACTCGCGCGCGTCCTCGCGCACCACGCCGGCCTCCCGCACCAGGTCGAGCGCGGCGATGCGCTGCCGCAGGAGGATCGGGGACAGCCCCAGAGCACGTGAAGCTTGGGGATCCAGACGGACATCGAGCATGCGGCGGCGTCCACCGCGCACGCGTACGAGCCCCACACCCTCGATCTCCGTGACGGCCGGCTGCGTCACGTCGTCCAGGTGCGCGCGCAAGGCTTCGAGCGTGTAGGGACCGGTCAGCGTGTAGGTCAGGAATGGCTTCTGCTGCTCCAGGAGCGCCTCTGGGATGTAGGGATCGACCCGCACCGTGCCGACGCCGACAGGGAGGTCGTCCTGAAGGGTCGCGATTCGCTCGGACAGCTCGAGGCGGGCGAAGTCCATGTCTACATCGCGCTCGAACTCGACCTGTACGGTCATCGCTCCCTCGTTCGAGGCGGAGGTGACCCGCTCCACCCCTTTCACCTGCTGGATGACCGCCTCGAGGGGCGAGGTTAGGAACGCCTCCACCGTCTCCGGGGACGCCCCCCGCCACGACCCGCTCACGCTGAGGCGAGGGAGGGATCGCTCCGGGATCAGCTCGATCGGAATGTTCCGCCAGGCGAACGCTCCCAACGCCGCGACTGCGGCGTACGCCATCGTGACCGCCACGGGTCGCCGAATCGAGAGCCGGATCACGAGACCGCTCGCGCCCGTTCGATCAACAGATAGACGACCGGTATCACGACCAGCGTGAGCAGCGTGGCGACGCTCAGGCCGCCGATCACGACGATCGCCAGCGGCCGCTGCAGGTCCCCCCCTCTGCCGAACCCCAGCGCCATCGGCAGCAGCCCGAGCGCCGTGGTCACGGTGGTCATCACGATCGGGCGCAGGCGCTTGCGCCCCGCCTCCAGGATCGCTTCGCGGATACCCATACCAGCCGCGCGAGCTTGGTTGATGAAGTCCACCTTCACGATCGCGTCGTTGTCCACGATGCCGACCAGAATCACGAGCCCGATCAGGCTCATCGTGTTCACCCCCTGCCCGGTCGCGAACAACGCGACCACTGCGCCGACGAGCGAGAGCGGCACCGCCATCAGAATCGTGAATGGGTGGGCGAACGACTCGAACTGGGCGGCCAGCACCATGTAGACCAGCAGGCTGGCGAGCAGGAACGCGATCAGGAGGCCCTGGAAGGAGCGCCGCATCTCCTCGTTCTCCCCTCCGACCTCGATGCGGACGTCGCGTCCGAGGGGCAGGTCGCGCACGGCGTCCTCGACCGCGACGATCGCCGCGTCGAGCCCGCCCTGAACGACGTCTGCGTACACGGTGACCAGCCGCCCCTGGTCCTCGCGGCGTACCTCGGCCGGACCGAGCACCTCCTCGACGCGGACCAGCTCCCGAAGGGGAGTGTCCCCCACCGGGAGCGTCTCGAGCGTGGCGCGCGAGTAGCGGAGCTCGTCCGGATAGCGGACCACGACGCCGATCCTGCGGTCGAACTCCACGTACTCGGTCGCGCGCTGCCCCCGCATCGCCCGCTCTACCACCGCGGCGATCTCGGTCGGTTCGATACCGTACGCCGCGACCTGCTCGCGCAGGATCTCCACCCGCAGCTCGGGGGTCCCCCGCTCGGTACCGACCCGGACGTTGCCCAGACGAGGGAGCCGCGCCAGCCGCGCGGACACCGCCCCCGCGCGCGCGTGGGCGGTGTCCAGGCTCTCGTTCCGAACGCGAACCGCCACGTCGGCCTCCTCCCCCCCAGGATCCTACCCAGCGTGGTCGCGCGACCCGCCTGGATGGTGAGGACCGCATCCGGCAAACGGTCCGCGACCCGCCGCACGCGCTCGAGCACGTCGGCGGTCGCCTCGCCGTCCACCACGCGCACCTGGAGGAACGCGCTGTTCAGCTCGGAGCGTGCCTCTCCGTCACCGTACGCGCGCACGTCGCGGCCGATGCGGGTGAAGACCACGTCGACTCCCGGATCCGCCAGAAGCAAGTCCTCGACCGTGGTCGCCGCGTCCGCCGTGGCGGTCAAGTCGACCCCCTCGGCGAGCTCGATGCGGACGTCGAACTCCGCTTGATCGACGTCGGGCAGCAGGTCGCGCCGCAGGTTCCATCCCAACCCCAGGCTCAGCACGAGTGCGCACGCCGACCCGCCGAGCGTCCGCCAGGGACGATCCAGCCCCCACGTCAACGCCCCGTGGTAAGAGTGCGCGAACCGGGCGAAGCCGCGGTCGAAGGTGTCCAGCAACGGGGTCCAGACTCGGCGCAACAAGCCGCCCATCCTACGCCCCCAGAACCCGAGCAGCGCGGAAGTGGGCGCGCGCAGCGTCGGAACCACCCGCGCGACGCGCGTGGCGTCCGACGCGCCCCTGGGGGCCGTTGCCCGAGCTCGCACATCGAACCGGCCTGCCCACGCGGGAAGCAGCGTGAGCGCGACCAGCAGCGAGGCCAGGAGCGAGAACGCGATCGCAAAGGAGAGGTCGCGGAACAGCTCGCCGGCCACCCCATCCACGTACACGACCGGGGTGAACACGCCGATCGTCGTCAGCGTGGACGCGGTGATGGCGCCGGTCACCTCCTCTGCGCCCACCGATGCCGCCTCCAGCGCATCCTTCCCCAGCTCGCGGTGCCGGAAGATGTTCTCGAGGACGACGATCGAGTTGTCCACCAGCATGCCGACGCCGAGTGCGAGACCGCACAGGCTCATGATGTTGAGGGAGACCCCCGAGACTTCGAGCAGCACGAAGGTGGCGAGCACGGACACGGGGATGGCCGCCGACACGACCATCGGGTAGCGCGGGTCGCGCAGGAAGAAGAAGAGAACCAGGAAGGCCAGGAGGCCGCCGACGAGCACCTCCTGCGCCAGGTTGCCGATCGCGGCCGAGATGAATCCCGCCTGACTCGACGCCACGTCGATCCGCACCGCAGGGTACTCGCGGCGGAGCTGCTCGATCACCTCCTCGACACCCTCGGCCACCGCGACCGTGTTCGCGCCCGACTCCTTGAAGAGCAGCAGGCCTACCGCCTCCTCGCCGTCGAGCCGAATCATCGCTTGGCGCTCGGCGTAGCCGTCCGCGACCGTAGCGATGTTTCGCAGTCGGATCAGGCCCGCGCCGGCCTCTCCCGCGCGCGCAGACGACGGGCGCCCGACCACGACGGCGGGGATCTCCTGCACCGTTCGGAACTCACCCACCGTGCGCAGCGGGTACCGGTAGCGCCCCTGGAGGATGGTGCCTCCCGGGGCACTCACGTTCGCGCTGGCCAGAGCCTGGGCGACGTCTGCGGGCGTGATCCCGTAGGCGCGGAGCAGCTCCGGGTCCACCCGGACCTCGATCTCGCGGTCGAGCCCGCCGGTCACGGCTGCCCGCGCCACTCCGTCGAGCTGCTCGAGCCGGCGGCGGACCACCGCTTCCGCCAACTCCTTGGTCTCCCACAGGTCAGTCGGCCCCGTGACCGACAGCACCATCACCGGATCGGACTCGGGATCCACGCGCAGCAGCCGTGGACGCGATGCTGTCTCCGGCAGCAGGCCACGGAGATCGTCCATCCGCTCGCGCGTATTCAGGAGCGCGAAGTCCATGTCGGTGCCCCACGCGAAGCGCAGGGTCACCAAGCTCACCCCCTTGCGCGATACCGAGGTGATCTGTTCGACGCCCGGCACCGCCGCCGCGTCCGCCTCGATGCGCTCGGTGACGAGACGCTCCACCTCGGCCGGGGCGACGTCCGGATAGGACGTATAGACGACGAGTCTCGGGTAACTGATGTCGGGGAGCAGGTCGATCGGCAGGCGGGAGAGAGAGATCGCCCCGAGAAGCACGATCGCGAGAAACAGCATGGCGATCGCTACCGGCCGCTTCGTCGCGAAGCGCGGAAGGGACATCGGTCAGCGCGTGCTCAGCGCTCCATCAGCGCACAGGACCGCCCACTACTGCCTCGAGTTCGACCACCGCGTCCACGAATCCGTAGCGCGCCTGGATCAGTTGGCGGCGCACGTTCGTTTCCTCACTCACGGACCGCTGGAGTTGCTCGAAGGTGCACCCACCGAGCCGATACTCTTCACGTGCCAGCTCGAGCGCTTCCGACGCGATCGCGAGAGAGCGCTCCGCGATGCGCAGCTCGTCCCAGCGATCACGCAGGAGGAGCAGCGCGGATCGGGTCGCGCGCTCGGCCTCCAGGCGCGCCTGGCTCAGCTCGTTCCGCCGGTGCCCCCGGGCGACCTCGGCGCGGGAAACCGCCAGCTGGTTCCCGAAGATGTCGTTGAAGAAAGGGAGGGAGATGCCGAGGCTGAAGCTGGCGTACACCTCGTCCCCAAATCCCCCCAGCTTGAACAGGCCCTCGGTGCTGGGTGCCTGGACCAGTCGGCCCAGCGAGAGGCTCGCGTTCAGCGTGGGCCAGTAGGCCGCACGGCTGTCGCGCACGCCGAGATCGGCGACCCGGAGGGCGTCCTCGGCCCGCCTGACCGACGAGCTTCGGTCGGTCGCCCGGGCCACCAGTGCGTCACCGTCGAGCTCCGCGGGATCGAAGAGTGCTGGTGGTAGAGCAGCCGGGCGCACCGGCGGCAGGTCGGTCCGCCCGAGCAGGGTCGCGAGGGTGAGCCGAGCCTGATCGCGCAGCCCCCGCTGCCGTCGGACCGCGAGGTCCTGCTGCTCGATCATGAGCTCGGCTTGGAGGACGTCCACGCGACTCCTGAGCGCCAGCTCGAACAGGTGCTGCGCCGCCGCCAGGTCCAAATGGATTGCGGCCGCGAGATCCTGCTGCGCGGCGAGCAACTTCTCCTGCTCGAGCGCATCGAAGAAGCTCAGGACGACGTCCCGCCGCAGACCCTCGCCCGCCAGCTCCTCATTCAGCTCACGGCCCCGGTTCTCGACGCCGATCCGCTCCAGGCGGTTCCACGCGGACGGTCCGCGCAGTTGCCAGTACAGGCCGATCCCCTGTCGGGTGTTCGAGAAGTAGACGTATTCCGCGTCGGGGTTCGCGACCGGATTTCCGAAGGGGTCCGTGGCGCGCTTCTGGAGGTTTCCGCTGTAGATGGTCTCGAGGAGATCGATCCTCAGGCTGGGGAAGACGCCCGACGTCCACGCGGCACGCGTTTCGGGGCCGTTCAGCTCGAGCTGCCGGACGGCACTTCGATAGGCTGGGTTGTTGCGGCGCGCGATCGCGTTGGCCCGATCCAGCGTCAAGACGAGTGTGTCGGGCTGCTGCGCGCGCGCCGACCCCGCTCGCCCGAGCGCGACCAGAGCGCCGAGCGCGAGCAAGGCGGATACCGCGACGCGCGTCATCCGCCCGGTCTCCCGCCCTCTGCCGCGACGTCGTCGACCAATCGCACTGGTGTTTCGTGCGCAAGAAAGTGGTGGCCGTCGACGAGCACGACCTCGCCGGGGTCGACGCTCCCTTCTTCAGAGGAAACGATCTCGACCAGCCGTTCGTTCTGGTGACCGGTGTTCACGTAGCGCCACTTCGCGCGTCCATCCTCGTGAACGAAGAGCATCGTGCGCGGTCGGCCCTCACCGCGCTCGAGGATCGCCGCCCGGGGGACCAGCAGGCGGTCCGGGAACGAGGTCGCCACCAAAGACACCTCGACGTACATACCCGGCTTGAACCGGCTGCCCGGGTTGGGCAGCACCACGGTTACGCGGCCGGTCCGTCGCTCGGGATCGACGACCGGGTTCACGGTCTCGATCCGACCGTCGAACACCTCGCCCGGGAACGCCGCGAAGCGCACGCTTGCGCGCCTGCCCTCGCCGAGCTTTCCAATCTCGGTCTCGAGCACGTGCACCTCGACCTTGATCGGATCCACGTCCACGACCGTCATCAGGTCGGTGCCCACCGTCACGTGCTGGCCGGGAACCACCTCCAGGTCGGCGATCCGGCCCCCGAAGGGCGCCCGGACACGGCTCCGGCCCAGCTCCAGCCACGCCTCGCGGAGCGCCACCTCGGCCTGATCGAGTCCGGATCGCGCGCGCGCGATCCGGTCGCGCCGCGCCTTGACCTCCGGGTCCCGGATCCGGTCGTCGAACAGCACCAGCTCTTGGTATTCAGCGCCGGCACGCCGTAGATCGCTCTCCGCCGCAGCCACGCGCAGCGCGTACTCGGTGGCGTCGATCTGAAGAAGGGGAGCACCCGTGGAGACCGCGTTGTTCTCGCGCACCGTAACCCCTTCCACCACGCCTGCGACCTGCGCCTGAAGGGTGACGCGGAGCCCCGCCTCCGCCCGTCCCGCGGCGCTGACGGAGAGCCAGAGCGTGTCGCGCACGACGACGGCTCCCCGTACCGGCTCCGGGATGTCGGTGGAGAAGGCCGAGTCAACGGCCGCGGAAAGGTCGACGTCTACGTCGCCCTCCAGCTCCGCGGCCCGCACCAGGCCTTCGGCCGGTGCGCTCCGGCGTATACGCCACCAGGCGCCGCCCCCAGACAGGGCGATGGCGAGGCCAAGGGTGACCGGGAAAAGGGTACGACGGGGGAAGGTCACAAACCTTTCGCCTGCCGTAGGGGACGGCGTTCGGTAGCCCGCTGACGTCCGTGATCCACGGGCGTATTTCGGGCGCGGCAAGCACCAACCTGCGAACCCCGCTGGGGCGGGTCCATGCGAGGCGAGGCCGTCCCAGCTCCTCCCCAACCCTGCCCGTCGGTCTCCGTGAATGCCGGTCGGAGCACCGGTGAGACCGGCGTTCGGGTCAGTCCCCTGCCCTCACCTCCTCCTCAACCCGCTTCCCGCCGTACCGCTTCTCCACGTAGTCGTCCAGGATGCGCTTGAACCCCTCGACCAGCCCCTCGCCCTTCAGCGTAGTAACGTGCTCGCCGTCCACGTACACGGGGGCCTTGGGCTCCTCGAAGGTGCCCGGAAGGGAGATGCCGAGGTTGGCGTGCCGGCTTTCGCCGGGCCCGTTCACGACGCACCCCATCACCGCGACGTCGAGCTCCTCCACACCGGGATAGAGCGAGCGCCACTCGGGCATCTTCTCCCGGATGTAGCCGGTGATGTCCTCCGCCATCTCCTGAAAGAACGTGCTCGTGGTGCGTCCGCAGCCGGGACAGGACGTCACCTGGGGTTCGAAGTGGCGAATGCCGAGGCTCTGCAGCACCTGCTGCGCGACCCTTACCTCCTCGGTGCGGTCGCCGCCCGGGCGGGGCGTGAGCGAGACGCGGATCGTGTCGCCGATCCCGTCCATCAGGAGGGGCGCGAGGGCCGCTGCAGTCGCGACGATCCCCTTCGTTCCCATCCCCGCCTCGGTGAGACCGAGGTGCAACGGAAGGTCACTCCGCTCGGCGAGCATGCGGTACACGCCGACGAGGTCCGGAACCGACGACACCTTTGCGGAAAGGATGATGTGGTCGTGTCCCAAACCGGTCTCCTCGGCGAGGGCGGCGGAGCGCACAGCCGATTCGACCATGGCCTGGAGCAGCACCTCACGCGCATCCATCGGCTCCGCGCGCCGTGAGTTCTCGTCCATCAGATCGGTGAGTAGGCGTTGATCGAGCGAGCCCCAGTTGACCCCGATGCGCACCGGCTTTCCGTGCTCGAGCGCCACGTGCACGATCGCCTGGAAGTTGGCGTCGCGGCGCTTGGTACCGACGTTGCCAGGGTTGATCCGATACTTGGCGAGCGCACGGGCGCAATCGGGATGGCGCGTGAGCAGCAGGTGCCCGTTGTAGTGGAAGTCGCCGACGATCGGCACGTCCACCCCACGGTCGCGCAGGCGGGCGACCACTTCGGGCACCGCCCGTGCGGCGGCGTCGGTGTTGACCGTGACCCGCACCAGCTCGCTCCCGGCCGCCGCCAGCTCGGCCGTCTGGTCGGCGGTGGCCCGTGCGTCGGCGGTATCCGTATTGGTCATGGACTGGACCACCACCGGCGCCTCACCGCCGACGGTCACCCCCCCCACCATCACCGGAACGGTCCGCTTCCGGCTCCAAAGGCTCACGTCCGACCATCCTCCTGCATGGGAAACCACCATCTAGCGAGACGAGAAGCCTAATCTAGCATTTCGGAACCACGCCGCGCCCACCGGGGTCTGCCTCATCGCAATTCCGCAACCAGCGAGGTGACGTGAGCGAACCGAAGATCACGATCCGGGAGAATGGACCCTACCGGGTGGAGGGCGACGTTCCCCTCTTCGATCACCTGGGAAATCCGGTCCAGCCTCCCAAGCCCGGCGGCTATTCGCTATGTCGGTGCGGCGGATCGACGAACAAGCCGTTCTGCGACGGCACCCACTCGAGGATCGGCTTCATCGGGGCGCGCGCCGCGGTCGATGCCTCGGGGGCCGACTAGTCCTCTAGCCGCCCGCCAGCACGCCCGCGAAGAGCTGACAGAGAATCGCGCCCACCACGGCCATCGACAGCCCCCAGATGAAGAGCTGTCGGAAGAGCTTTGGCGCGGATCCGCTCGCCGGCAGGGCGGCCAGGCAGAGTGCCCCGAGCGTGGACAGAGGCGATACGTCCACGAGCGACGATCCCACGTTGATGCTGAGCGCCACCGCGAGTGGGTCGCCGCCCCCGACCTGCTCGACCAGACCCGGCACCGTAGGAAGGAAGGCTGGCAAGACCACGCCTGAGGTGCTGCTGTAGGTCGAGATGGTGCCGGTCACGAACGCGACCGAGGCATTCACGGTGCCGGGCGACGCGACGGTCGCGAGCAGCCCGGTGAACAGCTCCATCCCACCGGTGAGGTTGAGCAGCGAGATCAGCACGGTAACGCCGCAGACCATGAGAATCACCGACCACGGCATCCGCCTGATCGCGACCGCGTCGTCGACCGCACCCGCCCCGATCAGGATCACCGCGGCAGCGAACGCGCTGGGTCCCAGGCTTATCTTGAAGAGCAGCACACCGACGATCCAGGCTGCGACCACGGCGACGGTCAGGCGCTGCTTCCCGTCCAGACGCTCCGCTTCGACATCGGGCACCGTCGAGGTCGACCCCGCGAGCTTGTATCCGCCCAGGAGCAGGTAGGCGGCCACTCCCACGATGACATGGGCGGCAAAGTTGGCGAACCAGACCTTCCCCTCGTGACCCTCCAGCCCCGCGCTCCCCATCGCGTTGTTGGCGATGATCCCGACCGAGCTAATGGGCGAGAGGTTCCCCGCGTTGGCGCCGTTGGCGACCATGAGGGCCGTAAGGAACGGCGGCACTCCCGCCCGGTGGCCCATCACCATCGCGAGCGGCACGATCAGGGCCACGCTCGAGATGGCGCCCGGTCCGACCGACGAGACCAGACTCGCGATGCCGAAGAACAGGAGCGGCATCAGGCGCGCGTCGCCCCGCGCCAGCCGGGCCGCCGAGTGCGCCAGACGCTCCAGCGTGCCGTTGACCTCGGCCGCCGCGAACAAGAGCGTCACGCCTGCCAGCGTGAGAAACAGCGAACTCGGGAAGCCACCGACCACGGCTGCCGCCCCCAGGTCGGCTACGTACACGGCGACCAGCCAGGCGAACGCGATCGCGATCAGCCCGACGTTGACGCGAGTCACGATCGAGAGCACGATCGCGATCACCAGCGCGACCACCGAAACAACCGCCGGACTCATGGCTTCCCCCGATCACGCGAACGACGCCTCGAGAGCGGCAGCACGCTGCCGCCCCGAGGCGCCATCCGGGGCTGGTGACTTCAGAACGCTAGTTTTGTGGCCGCATCAGCCGTCCCACCAGCTTGGACGGATCCGCGCCGGGCTTGGGCGTGTGCTTGCCCACCGTCCCGGCGTCCCAATTGGCCATGTAGAAGTTCCCCTCCCGGTCCACGGACATCCCGTGGGGACGATGGAAGCCACCGCTACCGCCGTCGAAGCCGCCCGACGTTCCGCCGTAGGTGCCCCAGTGGGATAGCAGGTGGCCCTCCGTGTCGTACTGGAGCATGCGGTTGGTCGTGCGCCCGCACACCCAGACCGTGTTGTTCTCATCCACCCACACGCAGGCCGGGCTCGCGATGTCGGGCCACACGGCGACGTGGGTCCCGTCCTCCTCGAAGACCTGCATGCGGTTGTTGGCGCGGTCGGCCACATAGATGCGGCCGTCCCGATCGATGCCGAGCCCGTGCACGGTGCTGAACTCGCCGGGGCCGTCGCCGCACGAGCCGAACTCAGAGAGATACTCTCCCTGGGCGTTGTAGCGGACCACCCGGCAGTTCCAGTAGCCGTCCCCCAGCAGGAAGTCGCCGTCCGGGTAGAAGGCGAGCACCGCGGGCTGGCCGTACTGGTAGGGGCCGGGCGTCCTCGATTGGGCTTCGTCACGACTCTCCGGGATCGGCGTGTCGCCGATGCGGAGCAGCAGCTCCTCACCGTCGTTGCTGAACTTGAGCACCTGCATGAAGGGGCCGCGGGCGCCCCGCTCCACCACCCAGACGGGCATCGCCGGGTCGTAGGGATCGACGTACACCGCATGCGGCGTTTCGAGGATCGAGTCCCACTGGGTCCAGACTTCGATGATCTCGCCGTTCCGGTTGGCCACCGCCACCATGTTCGAGGTGGGCGTCCGGAGCTCGCCCGCGTCGTTCTTGTCGCCCCAGGTGACCCCAAACACCCGGTCCGGATCGATCGCGGACACGCTGCCCATGTCACCCCAGCCCCAGGTGTCGTCGTGGTTGGGGGCCAGCTTCCACCAGTCCGCCGCGGGGATGTACTCACCGTTCCGGCCGTCACCGCCCACCGCCATGGAACCGCTCATGGAGGCCGCCTGGTCCCCGCCCGAGCATCCCGTAAGAAATGCCGCGAGAACGAGGGCCATGCCAATGCGTTTGAGTTTCATAGTGCGTGCTCCCGAATTGGGCTTCCGGTCGAAGCGGGTCGAGTCTGAAGGGCGGAAATCGCGAAGGGCGCCTAGCGCGGGGCACAAGGTGAGGGTGATGGCCCGTTCCCTGCCAGCCGGTCGAAGCCCGCCCCAGCGCCCGCATCAGCGGGACACGGCACGGCCTGGCCCTGCGGATCACATAAGTGCTTGTCCTGGAACGCAGAATACACCGGGGGCGTCACGGGCGTAAACGCCCGTGACGCCCCCGGGAAAGCTACGGCCATCGCGACACGCGACGGCAGCCGGTGCGCAGCTACTGATCCTCGATGAACAACGGCTGGCCGACGAGCCGGCTCGGATCGGCCCCCGGCCGGGGCGTAAACTTGTTCAGCCAGGGACCGTCGTAGCTCGCGGCGTAGACATTTCCTGCCGGATCGACCGTCATATGATGGGGACGGGCGAGGCCCCCGGGGAAGCCACCTCGGGTCCCACCGTACGCACCGAAGTAGTTCTGGAGCACGCCGTCGGTGTTGTACTTGAGAATCCGGTTCAGTACCGCGGAGACGACCCAGACTCCGTCGCTCTCGTCGATGAAGATGGTGACTGGATCGGAGATGTCGGGCCATTCCTCGATGTACTCGCCGTCCTCCGTGAAGACCTGGATCCGGTTGTTGTTGCGGTCGGCCACGTAGATACGATAGTCGCGGTCCACGGTTACTCCGTGGATCAAGTCGAACTGTCCGGGGCCGCTCCCGACCGATCCGAACTCAGAGACGAACTCACCCTCCGCGTTGTAGCGGATGATGTTCACGCGCGTGCAACTGCCAGGCTCACTCCTTTCCCCTCCCTTCGCCAAGGGACGAACCACACCACTTGCAGTGGTGCGCGTCGGCGTCGTGTCCCCGGCGACCGCACGCGTCGCACTGCTGCCCGGTCGTGTCCTCACGGCTGATTTTGGCCAGCTCCACCGTAACGATCCCGGTCGGCACCGCGAGAATGCCGTACCCGAGGATCATGACGACGGCAGCCAACGCCTGGCCGAGCGGAGTCTGCGGAGTCACGTCCCCGAACCCCACCGTGGTCAGCGTCACGACGCCCCAGTAGGCGCCGAACGGAATGCTCGTGAAACCCGACGCCGGCCCCTCCACGAGGTACATCAGGGAGCCCACGATGACGACGACCGCGAGTACCGTGAAGATGAACACGGTGATCTTGTACCGGCTGGCCTTGAGGGCCCGTGTAAGCACGCGGGCTTCGCCGACATAGTGGGCCAACTTCAGGATGCGGAAGATCCGCAGCACACGGAGAACCCGAACCACGGTGAGCACCTGCCCCCCGGGGATCAACAGCGATATATAGGTGGGGAGGATCGCCAGAAGATCCACGACGCCGAAGAAGCTGCGTGCGTATCCGAGGGGACGCGATACGCACCACAACCGTATCAAGTACTCCACCGTGAACCCCCACTCGAGCCCCCTGAGGAGAGGGCCGTGCTGGAGGCGAACCGCTGTGATGCTCTCCAGCATGACCACGAGCACGCTGCCCAGGATCGCTGCGATGAGAGCGACGTCGAAGGCTCGTCCCCATGCCGAATCGTGCTCGAACACGACCCGGTACGTGGCCCGACGCGCGTGGGACGATGAGGCGGGGGGACGGAGGCCCAAAACGTCGGACACGGAAGCTCCTGGCAAGTCGGCAGCTGATGTGATCCGGCAGGGTGATCGGAACCAGGGTACAGCGTAGCCTGATCTTGCGCTCGATCGTCGGCGCGTGGGATGTTCTCGCATGCCCGCGCCGATTGACGCGAAACACCGGCCGCAAGTGTCGTCGACGCGCTTGCCCCTCATCGGAAGTCCGACGCCGTGGAGGGAGCACCCGCTGTTCCGAGCGGTGGTCGTGATCGCGCTCCTGTACGTCTTCCTCGTCGCGGTCAACGGCCTGGGCGCCGGTTTCCGCGCCCTCGGCGAGGGCGTGCTGGACTCGTTCTTCGCGGCAACGGAGAACCCGTTCGTCAGCCTCATGATCGGCGTTCTCGCCACTACGCTCGTTCAAAGCTCCTCGGTCACGACCGCCATGATCGTGGGGCTGGTCGCCGCGCCCGAGAACCCGATTCCGGTGGCCAACGCGGTACCGTTGATCATGGGCGCCAATATCGGCACCACAGTGACGAACACGATCGCCTCGCTCGCCCACATGGGCCGCAAGGAGGAGTTCCGCCGGGCGTTCAGCGTGGCCACGGTTCACGATTTCTTCAACTATCTGGCGGTCCTCGTCCTCCTTCCCCTGGAGATGGCAACGGGGTACCTACAGCGGTCTGCCGTCGCGTTGACCGACCTGTTCTCGGGCGTCGGCGGCGGCAACTACGAAAGCCCCATCAAAGGCGCGATCAAGGCGGGGGGCATACCGATCGAGGCGGCACTCCACGCGCTGCTCCCGACCGAGCGGTTGGCGGCGGTCTTCTACATCCTGCTGAGTGGAGCACTCATCTTTGCCACCTTGCTGGCGATCGTGGCGGTCATGCGTTCGTCGATGCAGAGTCGCATGGAGTCGCTGGTCTCCCGCGCACTGGCTCGGCATGCTCTGTTCGCGATCATCGTAGGGGCCGTCGCCACGGTCATGGTGCAGTCGAGCTCGATCACTACGTCCCTGCTCGTGCCGCTCGCGGGCGCGGGCGTGCTCAAGCTCGAGCAGGCGTTTCCGGTCACTCTGGGAGCGAACATCGGGACCACCGTCACCGCGCTTCTCGCCGCCCTAGCCGCGACGGATGTCAACGCGGCGGCCGGTCTCAGCATCGCCTTGGTCCACCTCCTGTTCAATCTCTCGGGCACGCTGCTGATCTATCCTTTCCCGCCGATTCGACGAATCCCGTTGCGTCTCGCGCGCAAGCTCGCTGACGTGGCCGTGGAGTCGAAGGCTTGGGCCATCGTTTACGTCGTCGGCCTCTTCTACGCCATTCCCGTTGTATTCGCTATTCTTAACGAGACGCTGGGATAGGGAAGGCATTATGATCAAGAAACTGTTCAATCTGTTTCGCTCCAAGGACACGCTCGCGCGTATGGGCCGCGACTTCAGCGAGATGTTGGCGCTGTCGTACGACCTGACGCTCGACGCCGGGCGCATCTTCTTCAAGGAGACGGAGGGAGGGAACCACCCTACCGAGCTCTCGAAACGTGACGTGCAGATCAACAAGCTCGAACGGGAGATCCGCAAAGAGGTGATCGCGCACCTGACTCTTAACAGGGACCCCTCCCACGTCCCGTACTGTCTTCTGTTGATGAGCCTCGTCAAGGACGTGGAGAGGCTCGGCGACTACGGAACGAACGTTGCCGAGATCCTCCACGAGGGTGGCGCAGCCATCCCGGATGACCGCAACGGCGTCGAGTTACGCGGGATTCGAAGCGCGGCGGAGGCGACGTTCGGAGCGGTGAGTGAGGTGTTCGCCGCCTCCGACGGCAAGAGGGCGATCGGGCTGATCAAGAAGGGGCGCAAAGTCAACCGGCGCTGCGACGAGCTCATCGCGACGGTCGCGAGGAGCACTTACGATGCAGCGACGACGACATCGATGGTGCTCGGTGCCCGATACTACAAGCGGATCGAAGCGCACCTGCTGAACATTCTGTCCGGCGTCGTCATGCCGCTCCACAAACTCGACTACTACGACGAGAAGGTGCTGGACCCCGGAGAGGACTCGTAAGGCGACGGCTACGGCATCATTCTGAGCGGAGGGGGTGGGATTCGAACCCACGTGGGCTTGCGCCCGCCGGTTTTCAAGCCCTATCGGGCCTTGTTTTCTCCCGTATCCCCCCGTAACTGCCCGTAGCCGAACGCTTGCACTGGTACGGCCTTAGAGCACTTCTGCCGTGGCCGCGTCCGAGCTGTACGGAAGCCGCCTGCCGTCACGAGCGGGAGCCTGACCCGCCTCCTGGACTCCCTCCGAGTCCCCGGGGATCGAAATGGTGGAAAGCGTCTACAAGGTCATCCGAAGGCTAAGGTTCCTTCAGGTACGTGGGCGAGCGGCACCTGGGAGGGCATCATCCCAAGATGAGCGTAGGCGCGCAGGTCCGGAGCTTCGCGGGAGTCCAATACCTGTTGGCGGCCCTGGTGACCGCCTACCCCGCGAATGCACAGGAGGAACCTCCGGTACCGTCCGGGACAGCCGATCGCGTCGCTCTCCCCAAACCCCCCGTCACGGCCGTCCGGAGCGACGACGGTGAGATCACGATCCGTGCCGTGCGCCTGGAGGAGCCCCTGCGGTTAGATGGCGCCTTGGACGAGCCGGTCTACGAGAGGTTCCAACCAGCGTCGGGGTTCATCCAGCAGGATCCGGACAATGGCTCTCCGGCCACCGAAGACACCGAGGTCTGGGTGTTGTACGACGACCGGAACATCTACGTAGCGATCCGTGCTCTGGACAGCAGACCGGATCAGATCGTGGCCAACGAAATGCGCCGGGACAACCGGAACATCTGGCTGAACGACAACGTGATCATCGCCCTCGACACGTTCCTGGACCGGCGCACAGCGTTCTTCTTCCAGACCAACCCGCTGGGCGGCGTGCGGGACGGACTCATCCTGGACGAGAACACCAACAACTTCGACTGGAACACGGTCTGGGACGTGCGGAGCCAGCGGATCGAAGAAGGATGGACTGCGGAGATGGCAATCCCGTTCGAATCGCTCCGCTACGCGCCGGGGCGCGAGCAGGTATGGGGGATCAACGTGCACCGGGTGGTGCGGTCCAAGAACGAGTTCAGCCTCCTGTCACCGGTTCCTCGCTCGTTCGCCGGGAACGGGGTCTTCCGGCTGGCCTCGGCCGCGACCCTCGTTGGTTTGGAAGCTCCCGATGGCTCTCAGAACCTGGAGTTCCGACCGTACGTCATCTCGACTCTCATCACCGACAGGCCCGCCGGTGTCTCGCGCGACCTGGACGCCGACGTGGGCGTAGACGCGAGCCACGGGATTACGAACAGCATGACGCTGGATCTCACGTACAACACGGACTTCGCGCAGGTCGAGATCGACGAGCAGCAGGTGAACCTCAGCCGCTTCAGCCTGCTATTTCCGGAGAAGCGGGACTTCTTCCTCGAGGGTCAGGGAGTGTTCGACTTCGTGGGCGCTCCGGGCGGGGGCGGTCCAAATCAGGGTGGCCCCGACCCTACCCCGATTCTCTTCTATAGCCGCCGGATCGGCTTCGCTTCCGAGGGGCCGGTCCCGATCGAGGGCGGGGGCCGGCTGATGGGCCGCGCGGGTCCCGTGTCCATGGGCGCGCTGAACATCCAGACCGGCGAAGAGGAGGGCGTCGGCGCGGTGGGAGCCAACTTCACCGTGGCCCGCGTCAAGTCGGACGTCTTCGAACGGAGCAGCGTCGGCACTCTGGCGACCTATCGTCGACGGTCCCGGGACGGCGAAGGCTCCAACCTGGCCTGGGGTGCGGACGCCAATCTCTCCCCTCTGCAGGGCCTCTGGCTCACGGGCTACTACGCCCGGACCCAGGGCCCGGCGGAGGTGTCCGACGGAGTGAGCTACCTGGCCCGGATGCAGTACGACGCCGACCGGTACGGTCTGCGCCTGGAGCGGCTCAAGGTGGACGACCGGTTCGATCCGGGGGTCGGGCTGCTCCGACGAAGCGGCTTCCTGCGCTCATTCGTCCAGGGACGCTTGAGCCGGCGGCCCGAGACCGTGCCGACAGTGAGGCGGGTGAGCCTGGAGGCCGGGCTAGACCACTACGTGACCGAGGCCGACGTGCTGAGTCCCAGCAGGAAAGGGCCAGCCTTAGGGTCGAGTTCCAGAGCGGTGACGTGCTGTCCGCGGACTATTCCCGGAATTTCGAGTTTCTTGCTGAGCCCTTTCCCGTAGCGGGCGGCCGGCTCGTGCCGACGGGCCGCTACCGGTTCCACGAGGTGTCGGCGAGCTTCGAGGCGGGCTCCCACCGTTGGGTGAGCGGCAACGTGAACGCCAGCCACGGGGGCTTCTACACCGGACGCCGCACACGACTGGGGTACAACGGGCGGTTGGAGTTCGGCCCGCGATTCAGCCTGGAGCCTCGCGTCTCCCTGGACTGGGTCACGTTGGAGGACGACAGCTTCCGGGTCACACTCATCGGAGCGCGACCCACGCTCACCCTCACGCCCCGCAACTTCGTCAGCGCCCTGCTGCAATACAACTCAGGCAGCAAGACCGTGGAGACCAACGTCCGGTGGCGTTGGGAGCTGCAGCCGGGAACGATCCTCTACGTGGTCTACACAGACGCCCGGGACACGAGCGGCCTGGAGGGCGCCCCGGGCAAGCCCGATCTCGCGGGAGTGCTCAACCGCTCTCTCGCGATCAAGTTCACACGGCTGTTTCGGTTCTGAGCGAGACCGGAATCACGAGTGTCCCGCACACGTAGCGGACCCCATATTGGCTACTGATCGCCGCGCACACCCGCCAACGACGTGAAGACTATCGTATCGTACTTCGCTTCCCTGACCTCCCTGGGCAGACTCAGGCGCCGATACGCTCCGTTCGTGACGTACATCGTCGCTCTGTTCTCCCTGATCCTGATCTACGGTTGGATCTTCCACGCGCTCATGGCCCGTGAGGGCCAGGCCCACTCGTGGTTCACCGGGATCTACTGGGCCCTCACCGTGATGAGCACGCTGGGGTTCGGGGACATCACGTTCACGACCGATCTGGGGCGTGCCTTCAGCAGTCTGGTGTTGATCTCCGGCATCGTATTGTTGCTCATCATCCTTCCGTTCCTCTTCATCCGCCTGGTCTATGCGCCGTGGCTGGAGCAGCAGAGCTATCGAAGACTCAAGGCGCTGCGCACCGTTCCAGCCGATCTGTCCGGCCACGTGATCGTCTGTGCCGATGATCCGATCGCCCGGGGCCTTACGGAACGACTTCGCCTTTCCGGTATCCCTGCCTACCTGGTGGCGCCCGATCCCACTGTCGCCAGCCAGATGCACGACGAGGGTCGGCTGGTCGTCTCGGGAGAGATCGACGCCCTGAGCACTTTTGCGGCGGCACGCGTCGAACACGCGAGCCTCGTGTTGGCAAACTCCAGCGATACCGAGAACAGCAACGTCGTGCTCACCGTTCGTGAGTTGAGCGCTTCCGTGCCCATCGCCGCGATCGCTGAGTTCGACGACTCGATCGACATTCTCGAGCTGAGCGGCGCGACCCACGTGCTGCCCTTGAAGCAGCGCCTCGGCGAGCATCTGGCCGGACGGGTGAGCGCCGGCAGCGCCAGAGCCACTGTTATCGGCAAGTTCCACAACTTTCTCCTGGCCGAGTTCCCCGTTCACCAGACGCCATTTCAAGGGCGCACGGTGCGGGAGACGAACCTGCGAGAAGCCATCGGTGTGACGATCGTAGGTGTATGGGAACGCGGCGTGCTCCACCATGCGACCCCCGAATACCGGCTTCAGCCCACGTGCGTGCCGGTCGTGATCGGGACAGCGGAGCAGATCCAGGAGCTGGACGAGGTTCTGGTGATCTACGACGCCAACCCCAGTGCCGTGCTCGTGATCGGAGGAGGCAAAGTCGGACGGTCCGCGGCAGGAGCGCTCAAGCGGCGAAAGGTGCCGGTAAACGTCGTAGAGAAGAACAGGAACGTGACGCACAAGATCGCCGGGATCCCCGATCAGATCTTCGTTGGTGACGCCGCGGATCGCGCTGTCCTCGAGGCGGCGGGCGTACGAGAGGCGCCATCGATCCTGCTGACCACCCATGACGACGCGATGAACGTGTACCTGACTGTGTACTGCCGGCGCTTGAATCCCGAGGTGCGCATCCTGACCCGAGTCACTCATGACCGAAATAAGGAGGCCATCCTGCGAGCGGGCTCGGATTTCGTGCTGAGCTACGCTTCACTGGGCGTCGAGGCGGTGCTCTCGATCGTTCAGAAACGCGAGCTGATCATGCTCGGCGAGGGCGTGGACCTCTTCCACATCTCACTGCCCTCTACCCTCGTCGGGAAGACTCTCGCGGACGCGGGCATCGGTGCCCATACGGGTTTGAACGTGATCGCCCTGATGGAAGACGGACGTGTCGAGGCGAATCCGCCCGCGTCATGCACCCTCCGGCAGGGCTGCACACTCATCGCTCTGGGTACGCCTGACCAGCGGCACGCGTTTCTGGACTCCTACGACTAGGGGCGGCCGTGCTCGAAGCGCTGATCGTCCGGGGCGGCCCCAGCGCGAACAGCTCCATCTCAATCCAAGCTTTCCCGACGCACCCGCACCTCGAATCCGACTAGTTTCTCACGGAGAACCTCCACCGTCAGGCCCGCCGCCGCATCTTGAAACGTGGCCACACCTCCCTCCAACGGACTGAATGGCGCGCGGTGACTAGGACCGCAGATATGCAATTCTTCCGTGTCCTCCCGAGCCCGCTTGACCCTGATTGGCCCCGAGCCACTTCTCACATTCGCATCGACCGTGTAGATGAGAACGCCCTCCTCACAATGTGGGGCATCGAACCCCGTCCTTCGGCGCGCTTCGATCACATATGCAGTACCTGCACTCGTGGGAACAACGACTGTCTTGATTCCACCCGGATGGTCAAAGGTGTGGAGATCGATCACAAACTCTCCTAGGCCCATACAGTCGACTTCTTCATCGGCCAACCAACCGATCTTCCATTTATGCCAGGTCACAAAATGACCGCAGGGCCCGACGATATTGCTGCTCATACAATCCCAGGCACCGACTAGACCGTGCGCTTCCAGCCAGTCGGGGGTGTCGTACAAGGCCAAGTCGGGAAGCCCAAACGAGTGTCCGGTTTCATGAACGATGAAGTTGAATCGGTGCTCGTTCGACCAGATCTCCGTCCCCAGCATGGCGCCTAGCCGGACTTCGGTTCCGTCGACGGTAACACCGGACCCGACGCGTAACTGAAACCCGGGTGAGCCAACGATATCTGACGCGGGAGCCGCGACGAAATAGACGAAGGCCACGTCCTGGAAATCAACGAATGAGTCCGAAGCCAGAACAGCGTCTTTCACATACTCCCAATACAAGAATATGTCGTCTTCGTAGTACTCCGTCAGGGCTTTGGGCATCCGCGACCACTGGCCAGAAGACACGGCGTCCAGAGTGGCATGTCCGTCTGAATCCTCATGGAACCATTCAGCGGCGCGTGGCATCATGGCATCGAAAAGACCGTCGACATCCCCCGTGCCGACTGCTTGATCAAAGTCGATGTAGAGCACGACGGCCCGGAGGGTCCCGACGGGTCGCATGAAGTAATCGAGGTCTATCGGGAACGCTTCCTGTTCCGACCCGCTTAGGCGGCACGCTTCGAGCGCGAGAGGATCACCGACAGCCACCAGTACAGATCCGGTCATCCCGCGGAAGGCCGCAGAAACCTCCGCAGTACCATCCGCGATACCCTGGGTGAGTCCGGTTTGGTCGACGGCAATGCGGGAGCTTTCAGACGAACTCCATTCAAACTCGCTGTCTACGATAGGGCTCCCCCCTGCATCTCTCGCCGCGGCTGTAAGTCGAACGCTGCCGCCAACCGGGATCACGTTTCCAAAACGCGGTGATATCGTAATCGTCTCGACAACTTGCGAGACGGTAGCCGAGGCGACGGCTGACGCAGCCCCGGTGGACGCACTGATCTCAGTCGAACCGTCAGCCACAGCCGTGACGAGGCCCGTTGAGGAGACGCTCACAACAGTCGGCGCAGACGAAACCCACTCAACTGACGCGCCGTTCATGATAGTCCCGTTTGGGTCCCTGACTGTCGCAGTCAGCTGCTGCGTGTCTTCGAGGGACGAGAAGCCTAGCGTCGTGGCTGAGAGTGTAACGGTCGTTGCCACGGGAGGGTCGGTAGTTTCGGTGGGGTCGTCGCCTTGACACGCGATAGCCACTGAGGCGATCAGGAGCGCAGCTGCCAGACGTAACGGACGTGGCATCGGTACTGGAAGCCTGTCCAGACGGTCCCGCAGGCTATCTCCCTCGACGTAGGGCATCACGTAAAACAAAAACGAGTCCGCCTGGCCGGAATCGAATAGAGGTAGGATGTGCGGGTGCTGCAGGTTGGCGGTCGTCTTGATCTCGGCCAAGAAGCGCTCGATGCGGTACCGGCCCTGAAGGGCAGCGTTCAGGCGGGTGACGGGATCGGTCATGACCCCTACCCAGTGGGAGGAATGACCTGCTGCTCAGTACCTCGCGAGCCTCGTCATAATGGGGGGACTAAGCGCTAGGCGCACGGCGAAGGGCCTTAGAAGCAGGAGGTCGGCGGTTCGAATCCGTCAGCGCCCATTCCTATAAATGACTTAACACAGTCAATTATAGACTCATCCCCCAGGTGCCCACCGGGGGGTTAAAGGCGAAAAGTCTCAGATAAGTCTCAGAACTGAGGCTGCTTTTGGAGTCTGTCCGAACTGTTGTCTGATTCTCACGGGCGCGCGTTAGGTTTTGACAGGTAGGTCGAGGGGGTCTCAACACCCTCCTCCGGGCTACGGCGCAGGGCCGACGGTCGGCTGCTGCGCTCGGCGACGCAACCTCTCGCCGTCCACCGGCCAGGCGTCGGCGCTCCCCCCTGGCTTGAAGCAAGAAAAGGGAGCCAGCGCCCGCGAGCCGGGCGCTGGCTCCCTGGATCCGCCGTGCGGAGGATCCCTCCTCTCGGTCAGAACGTAGCGTTCCGGGTCAGGATGCGACCAATGTTGTTCGTGTCCGTGCCGAACCACAACATGCCGGTTTCCTTATGGAACATCATGTTCCTGACGTTACCGCTGACGGGGATGACCGCGAAGAAGCTTTCCGTGCTGGGATTGAAGCCAACGATTCGCTTCTGTTCGCCCGTCTCAGAGAACCAGACACGACCCTGGTCGTCTGCGGTGACGGCATACGGCCGAGACTGTTCGCCGTCCGGGGCAAGCCATTCCCTCACGTCTCCCGTAACCGGATCGATCCGAGCTAGATAGCCGCGCGAGTGGTCCACGTACCATACCATGCCGTCGGGCGTCACGGCATTGCGGCGAGGACGGGAACCCTCGTCCTTGGCGCGGTAGAGTCTCACTGCGAGCGTGTGATCGACGAACGCCACCACATTGGTGTCGAACAGACTGGCCCATGCCCGGCCCTCCGCGTCCACGTCGATGCCATAAGGTCGCGTGTTCATCCCCACGATCGGCGTCACCAGGTCGACCTTGCCGGTGCTCATCTGAAGTCGGCCGATCTGGTTGTGCCCCCCGCCTGTCGTGAACCAGATGTTGCCCCTACCATCGAACTTGAGCGTGTGCACACGGGAAGAGCCCGTCTGGTGAACCTTGACCTCGCCAGTGGTGGGATCGATTCGCCCAATCCGGCCGTTTCCGAGGCCAGAGTACCAGGCGAACCCATCGCGGTCCACGATCACGTTGTGCGGTACAGTTCCCTCCTCGATCTCGTAGCGCCTGAAGCTCTCCGTGGCCGGATCGAAGTTGGCGACGTAGTTCCCCCGCTGCGCGACGAACCAGACGTTGCCGTCCCGAGCTACGTACGGATCCCGGGTGAGGCCCTCCCACTCCACGGGCCACTCCCTGAGGTTGAGCGAACGGGCGTCGTCGGCCTGGGCGGAAAGGGGAGGGGGCGCCAGGACCGCGAGTCCAGCCATGAGGAGGATCAGCTCGCGCATAGAGTACCTCCGGGTTTTGGAGTGATGAGCGAGAAACTGAGAGGCCGCATCGGAGAAAGCAAGGAGAAGCGGGCCCGGAGCTGAGAGAGACCCCAGCCTAGCTGACGTGCCCCCAGTGGCGGTACCACTTCCTATGTTAGACCCAGAGCCACCGGCGGCTCCTGGAGCTGAGGCATCCTGAGGAACCAAGGCGAAGGTTTGATCGTCTCCGGGGCCGGGGGACGACCGCCGCAGGCGCTGTGGGGTCGGACGGTATTGTACAGTCTTCTCCACTGTTCTACGAGGACGACCGCCTCAGGCAGCGTGTAGAATATCTCGCCGTTCAGGAATTCGTCCCTTAGCTTGCCGTTGAAGCTCTCGTTGTAACCGTTCTCCCACGGACTACCGGGCTCGATGTAGAGCGTCTGCACACCTAGCCTGGCGAGCCACCGCCGCACGAGCTGGGCCGTGAACTCCGGACCGTTGTCCGAACGTAGATGCTGGGGTGGACCGTGACGAACGAAGAGATCTACCAGCACCTCGAGTACGTCATGCGCTCGAGTCCTCCGTCCTACCTTGATCGCCAGACATTGTCTCGTGTACTCGTCGAGCACTGTGAGCAGCTTCAGGGCTCGTCCGTCCGCGGTCCGTGTGCTCACGAAGTCATACGACCAGACATGGTTATCGTGCAGCGGCCTGAGCCGGATACAGGAGCCGTCGTTCAGCCACAAGCGACCCCGCTTGGGTTGGCGTTTGGGCACTTTCAGGCCCTCTCGACGCCAGATCCGCTCCACCCGCTTGTGGTTCACGGACCAACCCTCGATGCGCAGCAGGTTCGTCACCTGCCGGTATCCGTAGCGACCGAAACGGCTCGCCAGCCGCACCACGTCTTCTAGGAGCGCTGCCTCGTCGGAACGCACCTTCCTGATCCGGCGTTGCGTCGTCCGTGGCTGGCCCAGCACCCGGCACGCGCGCCTCTCTCCCACCCCGAGCCGCTGACGTGCATGCACCACACACCTCCGTCGGCGCTCGGGGCTCAGAAGTTTCCCTTGGCCGCTTCCTCCAGGATCAGCTTGTCCACCGTCAGGTTCGCCACCGCCCGCTTCAGGTGTGCGTTCTCTCGCTCCAGTTCCTTGAACTTGCGCGCCTGATCCACCCCCATTCCCCCCAAATTCCTTCCGCCACCGGTAGTACGTCTGCTCGCTGATCCCGAGCTCACGGCTCACCATCGCTGCCGTCTTCCCCCTCGCCAGCCCAACTTCAGCCTCTCTCAGTGCCGTAATGATCTGCTCCGGCGTGTGCCGTCTCCTCCCCATTGCTGACCTCCCTGTAGCTGCGACCAGATGCCCGATCCTAACATCCGCACTGGTCTCGTTTCAGGGGGTCACGTCATAGCCCTGCTCTCCTCCTTCGAGTGGTTGATCTCGCGCGTGTTGCGATCTATCTCCAGAATGTCCTTTCTTTCTCTTCCACTCCCAAGAGCCCTCGCCGATGTGCGCACCGCGTCAGCTTCTGCTCGCCGCCGCAGTTCAGTGCGCTGCCCTTCTCGCGGCGCTCCCCTCCGGCGCGGCCGGCCAGACCCCACCGGCCTCCTACACGACCGCTCAGGCCGAGACGGGAGCGCAGGCATTCCAGGACAACTGCGCGGAATGCCACATGGCGGATCTGAGCGAGAGCGACGAGGGCCCTCCGCTAGCAGATGAATACTTCGCCGCGATGTGGGGTGGGCGGCCCGTGCGTGGCCTGCTCGACTTCGTGTGCAAAAACATGCCGCTTGCACGGCCGGGCTCGCTCGGCGAGGAGACCTACCTCGCCTTGGTCGCTTACTTGCTGGCGAGCAACGGCGCGCCCGCGGGGGACGCGCCGCTCACGATGGGATCGGAAGGCGTGGTCGCGCCGGCAAAGTAGCGATGCGAAGCTGACGGTTTCGAGCTGGGCGTCTCGCGGCGCTCCGAGGCTCGTGTCCAGCAGCATGGTGCGAATCGCGCGCATGAGTCTCTGTGGAACAACGACACCCTTCTCGCACAAGTAGATCAGGCGGTGCTACGGCTCCCCGAGGAGTCGGGCTGCCTGCGTGAGCGTCCAAACGTCGAGCGGACGGCGCAGGGCGCACTAACTGTAGAGTGCCGACCAGTATGACACCATCAACACACTTGGATCGCGCTAACCCACACACCGTGAAACCATAACGCCGGACTCATCGCAAGGTTGTGGCAGGGGTCCGGATAGCCTCTCGGAAGATCGTCGTCGCTTCACGAAGGCTATCGAGAAGATCCGATGCATATCGTTCGGCCTCGTCGAAGTCTTCCTCCAGGAACAGCGCGTCACGGACCCCAGGCAGCATCACGTTCGCAAAGGCGTTGTGCAGCTCTTTGCCGTAGATCTGATGCCTATACCAGAAGCGACCCGGAAGCCCACGGCGGACGAGAAGCGAGCGCTCTACCTTCATGAGCGCATCATTCAGCCGGCCGAAGCTAGAGGAGCCCCCGTTGCTCGCCAGGAGCCTGGTTGCCGCAGCCTCGAACGCGCGAGCAGCTTCCGCCCACTCCGCAGCCTGTTCGATGTGGCGGTCCAAGTCGATGACGACGCGGCCCAGGTCGGTCCTCTGGACCTCCTCGAGCTCACGGAGATATTCGGCCACCTCCTCGGCATAGCCACTGTAGCGGAATGGAAGGAGATCGGCACCGGCAAGTCGGATGGCCATGAGACCGTTCAATCTCGCCATGGAGGCCTGATGGACGAGACCCGGATCGTCAAACATTCTCTGACTGCGGAAGTCGTCGCAGGGGGAGTGATTCCGGCGACCCTCGCTCGACGCGCCGATAGACATCGTGGGAGCGCCGAAATGATACAGCCAGACCAACGCGTCGCTACCCGCTCCTCGCCCCACGCTGGGCTGTCCAGCGTCTCCGGACCAGCTCTGATAGATCGTGCGCCCGGTACCACCCCATTCGACTCGCCGGGCTGCGTCGAGGAGGAATTCGTCCAGTGACGGCACGGTCGACGCTCGGAACGTCGAGCCGCCCATGTGGGCCGGATTGATGAAGGCCACGATCCTGTCCACACCTACTCCCAACTGTTCGGCGAACTCCGTAGAGCCCGTTATTCCCCTGTCCTCCGCCCCGAAGAACGCCACGAGCAGGGTCCGCTTCGGCCGCCAGCCACGATCGACGAGCGTCCCGAGGCCGCGGGCCACTTCGAGGAGCATTGTCACGCCTGCCGTATTATCGGCGGCCCCATATGCCCAAGTGTCCCAGTGTGATCCGATCCCGACCATCTCGTCGGGATGTTCACTGCCGGGGATCCGTACGACCACCGTCTCGGACGGACGTGGCGCGTACTCGATGTCGATCTGGAGGTGCACCGTGGGTGATCCAGGACCGCCCAGGCGGTATTCGAACGGAAACCCGCCCTGCCATTCATCGGGCGCAGCCGGTCCGGTCAGTTTTTCGAAGATCTGTTGCGCGGCTCCATAGCCGAGCGACGTCGTGGGAGGAATCTTGCCCATGTTGGATTCCTTCACCGGAATCCGGGGGGCGTGCTTCGTCGCTGGCCAGCCGGGCGTAAGAGGATCCCCGGCATAGACGGACCAGCGATAGAGCGTGCCCCGTTCGATGCACTGTGGCCCCCGCCAAGGGCCGTCCGGGTACACCGTTCCCCGTACGTAGCCGTCATCACCCGGGTCGTTGTATAGGATCATTCCCGCGGCGCCGTTGAGGTGGGCTTGGTACGGCTTCTCACCGCGTTGACCCCCACCCGACCGCACGAGCACGATCTTGCCCTCGACGCTGACGCCGCGCTCCTTCAGGACTCGGTAGTCCTCTGCGAGGCCGTAGTTCGCGTACACGACCTCAGCCGTGATGTCAGCGGGTGGAGTCCCCTCGTTGAATCCGACTGACACCTCGTCGAAACGCTCGTGCCAGGGTTGGGGATCCTCCTTGACGGGCAGCGACACCCTCGTGGGAGCGATCATCTCCACCGACACGCGCACGGCGCGCGAGTCGGCCATGTACGGGTAGAGCGTCACGATCTCGGGTTCCAAGCCGTACGACTCCAGCTCCGACTGGATATATCGGACGCGCCGCAGTCCACCCGGTGTCGCATCCTCCGCAGGACCTCTCGCCATGAACTCGTGGTGATCGATGATCCTGTCGGGGTCCACAGCCCCGAGGAATTGCCCCTCGTACCGGGCTTGTGCGCCGGAGCTCTCCGGGGTGAAACCCGGGATCTGCTCTTGAGCGGACGCGCCCATGTGCGTGCTCGCCGTAATCGCGAGGACCATAGTCGCGAGCGTCCCCAGCGCTCGATTCCTTATCGCTCCGCATTCCCGTCGTCTTTCCTGATCATCCGGAGTGATCATAGCCACGCTCCTTTCGCGCATGATGGAGTAAACAATCCCGTTCAGGCGTTCAGGTATACCGTTCATGCTGACTGCTTGGGAAGACGGAGGCCTGGCCCATGCAGCGATCTATTGGGGGCGGCTACAGTTTGGGATGAGAAGGGGGGGATGGCCAGCCCGGTGCGACAGAAGGAGGGATCAGGCGCTCTACACCCGTCGGGATGTTGATCTCGACATGTACCTGGAACATGTAGTGGTGATCGCCAAAGGATCCCTAACGGCGTCCCCCGTCGGCTGTAGGGAAGGAACCCGGCTTGCTGCTCAGCTCACTCAGCTCCACACCTGATGGCATTCCCTGCGGGAAACGGGCAAACGCAGAGAGCTCGGACCAGCGGACCGGGGGGGCCTCCTCCATTGGAATCCGACTCTGAACGGCCGCGGCGGTACTTCCCACGATGATCCATAACGGCGCTGTGAAGACCAGGAGAAGGCCATTCGAAACGGTGGAAAGGACACCGACCGCCGCTATCGCGCCGACCTGGCCCGCCTTCGAGTCGTACCACGTCAGCCGTCCGTCTGCGACCTCGCTCGTCGGAAAGACCGTACCACCGGAGGCATCTTTGATCCATACTGTGTCCCCCGTGACCGCGATCAGCTCGCCCATCACGCGGGTGAGGCCATTGGGTCCGCGGTAGGACAGGTCGATCCAGCCGCCATATGGATCTGACTGCACAAAGGCAGTGTTAGGTAGGAACCCGCTAGGGGCAGTGTGAGAGGCACACGCCGTTCCAATGGCGATTGCGACGATCACCGTGAGGCGCCCAAGGCTAGGGGGCATAGCGACTGTTCCAGAAGAGGCGTTCGATATCGGCTTCCGCGTTCTTGAAGACTGGGGCTAGGGCCCGTAGGGCGCCCGCAGGATCCAGGGCGAGCTGCGCCGCGCGCATAGGGTTCTCTTCGGTAAGCCATTCCCGCCGCATCCACTCGAGGTAGTATCCCCGCGCTTCCATAAAGAGCTCATATTCGAGAGGGCTTTCCGGCAGTTCATAAGAGATCTCGTATGCCTCTCCCGGAAAGGTGACGAGGGTTTTGGTCTCATCGAGCAAGGCCTCCAGGGCATCGGGGCGTTCTACTCCGTCACTCGAAACATGGACTGGAACAATCCGCTCTGGGGCGACCTGGTCCCCCAGTGTGACCAAGGCGACATGGTCCAACCGCCACATGCCCTGCGTCAGACGTAGCCGCACCCTGAACTGTGAGCCAGATGAACGGGGAAGCTGCACCATGCGGGTGTCCACCGCGATGGGTCCCGTTTCTCCCACGGTCCCCGCCACAATCCACTCACCGTCCTCATCAGGCACGAGCACTTCGATCACACCGAGAGCTCTTCCCATACCGCCGGCTAGCTTACGAGCTGTCTCTCCTCCGGTCTCAAGCCTCGCCAGAAAGCGGCCCGCGTCGTTCCCCATGTAAGCCAAGGCCTGATATATCAGAAACGTAGTCATAAGCGTCTGACGGGACGTTACGACCAAACCGACATCTTGTTGCTGCACACCCTCAAACGTCACATCGATCGTCTCTCGTGTCGCCAGGTTCGAGGAGTCCGCGAGGCTCGCTCGTTCATGGCCGTCAGCTTGAAGTACGTTCACCAGGCAGCTTCCTTCCGATGAAGCGCACCTCGTAGGCCGTATCGATTCGATCACCTCCTGAAAGTTCCCTTCCGAGCTTACGTAGACGCGCCCACCCGCGGGACGGCGCACCGCGAGGATGTCGGCATGTCGGATGACGTGCGTTTCCAGCGCCTCATTGGTGACGCGAATCGTGTAGGAGCGTTCCCTCGGCTGAGTGTGGAGGAGCATATCCACATCCGTCGCCTCGAGGCCCGGCGCGATGCTGGACGAGGAGGCTTCCGCTTGCAGCGACATCTGCCCATCCTCAGTCGGTACGTAGAAGGTCGGGCACGATCCGAAACAGGTCTTGGGACTCGCGGCGCAAATGCCGGCAACGGCCGCGGTCACCCTACCATCACGGTCAGAGCCGTCCCTGGGCCGGATATCTCTTCCACGTTCGTCTCGAAGAGTACGACCGAATCGGCCAGCAACCGGAACTCACCAGAATCGATTTCGTTTCGACTTGCGTCGAGTAGAACTCCGGACCCCAGGATCGAGGCACCCGACGGATCGGTCTGCCACTGCGAAAACACGTAGAGGCGCCCGTCAGACAGATGTGCCTTCAAAAAGGGAGACCGCTGGTCGAGCGTGGCAAGGTCGGATGGCGGGAGAAGCGCCCTCGTGACCCGGCGTGCGCATCCACCGACAAGGGAGACAAGGACCAAGATAAGCAGCATTCGTGGCGTGACGCGTGCCATTCCCGAAAACCCCCTTTCTGAGATCCTGCCAGACTTTATGTCAGCACATAGGTGTGCCTCACTGACCGCAGCCAGCTCCGGCTTCAGAACCTTGAGCGCGACCTTCCGCTCATGCCGGAGATCATCGGCCAGGTAGACCGTCGCCATCCCGCCCTCGCCGAGCTGGCGCTCGATGCGGTAGCGGCCTGACAGGGCCGCGTTCAGGCGGGTGGTGGGATCGGTCATGACCCTACCTCACGATCAGGAATGACCAGGCGCTCTGTGCCTTGCCATGATAGGGGGGGTGTGCGCGAGGCGCACCCGCGGTCTTAGAGGGAGTGGTGCTGGGGCACCCGGCTAGGACGTGGCACGACCACTGACCACACCGTCCGGAAATTTCTTGGGGAAATTTTCTCGGTGTTAACGCAGGGAAAAGAAATAGGGCGCGATCACCGCCTCCCCGCCGACCGAGGGCAGCTCGAACGGTACGTACAGGCCGTCCTTCCAGACGAGCCACCGCCATCGTTGCGAGTCCACAGGCTCGTCGAAGCGAAACGCCACTTCCTGGGGGCGTCCGTCGAGGATCGTCAGGGTCTCGGCGGTGAACCCGACGGATCGCGTGGACTGTCCGGTGGCGAACGGCCGCGTGGTCACGTCGCGGAAGAGAATGTCGGTCGCGAGCAGCATGCGGCCCGGATCGACCAGAGGCCTCGGGAGCGCGTCGAGGGAGGCGTCGGCCGGCAGCAGGAAACCACCGCGTGGGGCGATGACAAGCGTGAATTCGTCGGTCCTGCGGATGGTGCTCCCGTGGATCCCCGACGAGAGGACGCCCGCCCCCCCGTCCTCTTCATGGTTTCACGGTGTGTGGCGAGGATCCGTTATTGACTTGGGATGAGTGACCCGGTGGCGGATCTCAAGGGAATCCTGAAAGGGCTCCCAGCCCTCGTTCCCGTAGTCTGGCTCCCGATCAAGCCGGCGCCGTACCCTGGACGGGCTACGCGCTGGCCAAGCTCATCGACAAGCCTGGGCCGCTCTCTTCAGTCGATTATGTCCCGGTCACGCGCTGGAGCGCGTCTGGGCCCAGTAGCGATCAAGCTCGCGCTTGACAACGGGACTCAGTAGGTAGAGGCCGAGCACATTTGCGAGTGCCATCGCGAAGATCATCGCATCCGAGAAATCGAGGACGGTATCGAGCTGGGTCGTGCAGCCGAGGATCACGAACAGGCAGAAGATGGAATTGAACGTGACCTTCGCCCATCGCTTCGGTCCGAAGATGTAGATGAAGCCTTCGAGGCCGTAGTACGACCACGCAATCATGGTGGAGTACGCAAACAGCATCACGACGACCGCGAGCACGTACGGGAACCAAGGTAGGACACTTGCGAAGGCACTGGAGGTCAGCTCGACGCCATTGATTGCGCCGTCGGTCAGGAGCGCAGGATCGTAGACAGTCAACGTGATCACCAGTCCGGTGATAGTGCAGATGACGACCGTGTCGATGAACGGTTCCAGCATCGCGACGAAACCTTGTGTCACCGGCTCCTCCGTCCGTACGGCCGAGTGCGCAATCGCGGCGGAGCCAATGCCCGCCTCGTTCGAGAATGCGGCTCTTCGGAAACCCAAGATGAGGACTGCGACCATGCACCCGCAGCGAGGCGCAAACGAGAGGAGGGCGGTGCCGATCGACTACTCCGGCACCGGGCCCTCCGTTGGACTCGTCTCTCGGTTATCCCGAGTGGAGGTTGGGCCAGTCGACATGTCGCCTAGCCCGTCGAGGATCTCCGCGGATCCCAAAGCTCCCCCCCCCCCCCCCCCCCGGATCGTCGCATTGTTGAACGTCTCGACGGTCGGGATAATCCTCCAGGCGCGCGATGTACGCAAGGGCGAGCTTTACCTTTCCGGTACTCGGCACGCTGGACGTTAACCCAGGTTCCCAGTTTCAGCCCGTCCTCCTCGTGGTGGCGAGGACGAGGGCGTGTCCTTGACGCTTCGCAAGCCGCTTTAGAGCCTGAAGGCCTGAATCCGCGTCCACGAACCAACAAGCCCATGATCTCCACGGACGGCTTAAAAGCTCGGCCTGAGCTGTGCCACGAGGCGGTCGGTGGACCAGGCAGTAGGCGCGCATGAGTGGAGCCCCTGAATGGGCACTCCTGGCGCGCGCCAAGTGGCGATACCGTGGAGCCGACCGTCCTCCATTTGCTCAGCAGCCCGGAGCGGCCCAGGAGTCGGTCTGGGACTTCCCCAGGCCCCCACGAGTCGCACCGGACAGTCGCCATGTCATCGTGAAGACCGGCGACGTGATCATCGGCGACACGAGAGAGAGCCTCCGCGTGCTCGAAACAGGCAGCGCACCAACCTTTTATCTACCTCCGGACGACATCGAAACGAAGGTACTTCATCCTGAGAGTGGGGAATCCTGGTGTGAGTGGAAGGGGAGGGCCACCTATTGGTCGCTGGTACTGCCCGACCGAATCATCGAGCGCGTGGCTTGGAGTTACGGGAAGGCTTGGCCCGGATACGAGGCGATCCGAGACCACATCGCGTTCTACCCGACCCGTATCGACTGTTCGGTCGATGGAGAACGTGCGCAAGGTCAACCCGGAGACTTCTACGGTGGCTGGGTGACCGCTGATATCGTGGGGCCGATCAAGGGAGATAAGGGCACTTCAGGCTGGTAAGGCATCGCCACCGACCAGGGACCTCAGGGTCCCGCCTGAACTACTTCTGCGGTTTTGACACACCAACGGCACACCAAAGTCGCGCCGCGCACCGCGTAAGCGGGTACGCTACAGGCGCAGCAGATAGTTGACCTTGATCGTGAGGCCGCGATTCTCCAACACCGAGAAGCGGTCGAGCACGTCCGTGTCGCGGGCTTCCGTATAGACGACGAAGAGCTCGCTACCGGGCATGTACTCCCAGCGCAAGCGGAAATTCGTGATGAAGCTGTCGTTCCCCGAGTTGTATTGGACCAGGCCGCCCAAGAACATGCGCGGCGAAAAGGCGTAGTTCACGCGCGTGACCGCCAGGTCGCTTCGGAACGAACCTTCCGGGAGATTGACCCAGTTGAACGAGAGCGTAGGCTCGAGCGAGAGCCGGTCGGTCACATTGATCCGGCCGCTACCGAGTCCCATCGTCGTCTTGTCACCGCTGTAGAAACTGCCGTGCTCCCAGGAAAGGCGCCCCGAGTACCAGCGCTGCAGTCCCAAGCCAAGCCCGACGTTCACGTATCGGAACGAGTACCGGCCAGCGGGCAACAAAACGTCATCCGCGATCCGGAAACGCGACTCGAGAAACTCATAGGTATCGGTAAATGACAGGTCGATGATATCACTGCTCTCCAACTCGAGTTGGAAGGATGCCTGGCTCTGGCGGCTCTCCACGTACCGCCGCTCGTCGTCCTCCAGGTACTCCACCGAACCCGCGATGACGATGCGTCGGATGGCGTCGATGGACTGGGGCCGCGGGCTGAACTGCGCCGAGGCGACGGTCTCTCGGAAGCCTCGCCGACGCAGAAAGCCGATCTCGGGATTGAAGGCGGCACCGACTCGGAGATGTCCGAGCGCGGCCCCCCAGAGGTTGCCGCTGTAGCTGAAGGTTCCCTGATAGCTTTGCTCGTTCCCGGTAACGCCCGGAGTATTGGTCTCGGCGAAGTAGCCGGAAACGTTGAGATCCTGCATGAACGAGAACGACCCGTCCACGCCGTAGGTCAGGCTCGAGCCTGGGGCGGCCAAGGACTCGGAGCGTCGAGTGAAGAGCACGCCTATGCCGCTCCGCCGGAAGAGGTCACGCCGGAGCCGAAGCACAGTGAAGTTCGTGGATTCCAAACCCAGCGCATCGTGCGCTCCAGTCTGCATATTCAGCGCGCCGAGGTCGAAGGCGCCGACCTTCCCGGTGACTCGCCCCCCGGCCATGATCGGCACCAGCTTACCCGAGTGGAGACCGATTCGCCGGCTGAAGAAGAGATCGGGCACGTTGCTGCTCCTGATCCCGGAAGAAGATGCGCGGGAAGCGAACTCGAAGATCCCACGACCCTCCAGAAAGAATTCCCGCTTCTCGGGGAAAGAAAGCTCGAACCGCGTCAAGTTGACCTGCTGCTCGTCGACCTCGACCTGAGCGAAGTCCGTGTTCAGCGTGAAGTCGGCGGTGAGATTCTCACTAATGCCGAGCTTCAGATCCAAGCCGACGTCGGCGTGAGCGTCGTTCGAGACGGCTGGCGTCGCGACACGGTCGGTTTCGAGGCCGGAGATCACATACGGCTTCATCTCGAGGCCGCGGCCCGCTTCCGGCACCTCGAGCCCGACCAGCGTCCCGGCGGCAGAAGCGCGCCCGATGGCACCACCGGGGTTGGTAGTACCCGAAATCGCCGACTGCGGTATCTGCGTCAGGTGGGCCCACTCGTTCTTCCGTCGAATCGCCCGCCTGAGCTGGATGCCCCAAACCTGTGGATTCCCAGGGCGATAACGCAGTGACCTGAACGGAAACTGCATCTCCACCGTCCAGCCACCGTCGAATCGTCCCGTTCTGACGTCCCAAATGGGGTTCCAGTCGACGTTGTAGCTCCCTTCGTTCATGACCTGAGCGTCGAACCGGGCTCCCAAAGGGTTGGTGTAGAAGAAAACGCCGTTGCGACGGTCGTAATAGGTATCGAAGAAGACGGTGAACGTATCGTTGTTCCGGAGCTGCCTCGTATCACGGCGCATCTCGTTGGCAACCCATTCGCTCTCCGGCGCTGATTCCCACAAACGCGCCGAGACGTACACGTTGTCTGCGTCGAATGTGATCCACACGTCTGTCTCTTCGGTGGCCGGCTCGCGCTCGTCGGGCACGATCTGGAAGAAGCCGGTGATAGGCCGAACCGTCCCGTACACCGATTCGTCCAGGCGACCGTCTAGGCGGAGCGGCTCGCTCAGCCGGATGGCTCGCACGGTCGCGCTGCCCTGATCGTCCCGGTTGATCACCTCTGGCGAGACGGGCGCCGGCGGCCCATCGATCCGGAGCACGGGCCCCTCGTTCATCGGTGCCCTCCCGCTTTCCTGCCCGGCTAGCGCGGAGTGGCCCAGCAATGTGTAGAGCGCCGCGAAGCAGAAGGGGAGGGCGAGCTTTCTCATGAAGACTCCGAGCGAGTCCGAGACGCGGCGGGGAGGGAGGGGGCAGGTGGACAACCCCCCGAGAGAGTAAAGTCGGGGCGCGGGCGAGGCCAGGACACGACGGGACCGATCGGCGGACAATCCCACACGCGGCCTTGCAGAGGGTGGGACTAGCCCGGCCGGGTCTGCGCGCATGAGGTCTCCTTACATGTCCCGGCGGCTCACCCCGTCCAGCCAGTCTGCGGTCTACATCATCGGCCTCGCGCCCCAGGTGGGGCGCGCCAGCGAAGGGCCGATGGTTAGACGAAGTGGCGAATCTACCGTGTCCCTGCTATGCGTTCGCCGGCCTCCACACACGGCCCTTCCGAGGCGAGCTGGCGCTCGATGCGGTAGCGGCCTTCGAGAGCTACGGGTGGAGGGAGGCTCACCGAGAAGTCTTGTCCACAAGCACGATCTCGGGCACCTCGTTCGTGAGCACAATTTCGAGGCGATCCCCTTCCCAGACCTGTATCGGCTCGGAAAGCACAGTTCCGCCTGCGATAAAATGGGCCTCCAACTGCACGACGCTAGCTTGCCATTGTGTGGAGAATGTGTTGGAAGCCTTTCCCGTCGCCATTCCCATCCGTCTGCGAGTGCTTCCCTGCCAATTGGCGTAGATAACGGCATCCCTAAAGTCGTCGTTCTGTACGGTCACCCTGATTACAGATGCGGAACCATCCATCGAACCTGGGCCTTGGCCACCACCGCATCCTAGCAGGACAGCGGTCAACATGAGGGGGATGACCAGCTGAGGTGGCCAACGGCTTACCGCCGCTCCTTCTTCCTTCATTCTCGTTATCATCATTTGTCTCCTAGTCCAAGACGCGCCGTGTCATGACGTAGCACAAGAACGAGTCCGCTTGCCCCGAATCGAACAGCGGCAGGATGTGGGGATGCTGCAGGTTGGCCGTCGTCTTGATCTCACCAGGAACCGCTCGGCCCCTACAACGGCTGCTAGTTCCGGCTTCAATACCTTCAGCGCGACCTTGCGCTCGTGCTTGAGGTCGTCGGCCAGGTAGACGGTCGCCATCCCGCCCTCACCGAGCTGGCGCTCGATGCGGTAGCAGCCTAAGAGGGCCGCGTTCAGGCGAGTGATGGGATCGGTCATGACCCTACCCTGCTGGATGAATGACCAGCTACTCAGAGCAGATTGAGCACCCTCATTATGTGGGAGCTACGTGCTGAGCGCACGGAGTTTCGGGAGGGTATATTTACGCTCGTAGATACTCAGAGACACATCTTGCGGAGGGACCGGTATGCCGCTTAAGGAACGGGTCAAGCGCTGACTATCCTGTCTGCACGCGGAACGTAACCCCAGCAACCAGAGCGGGGGTTGTCGTTGCAGCATCCGCCGGAGCGTCACCCAGTTGGGTGCCGAACCTCTGACCCCAGCAGTACGCTTCGCCATCGGCTGCAACGGCGCAGGTACGGAGCCCGCCAGCAGATATCGACCGAAACGTCCGCTCGCCGATGACCCTAGTCGGCACCATGCGAGCCATCGAGGTCCCATCCCCGAGCTGGCCGTATGTATTGGTGCCCCAGCAGTATGCCTCGCCTGCACGGGTCAGGCCGCACGTGTGGTTGAAGCCGATCGAGATCGTCATGAATTGCAGTCCCCCAACGACTTCGGTTGGAACCGTCCGCATGCTGTTATTCCCGTTGCCGAGCACGCCGTTGTCGTTGTTTCCCCAGCAGTACGCGCGACCTTCCCTGGTAAGACCGCAGCTGCGGTTCGGCCCCACGGTTAGCTGCGCGTAAAGACTGCGCGGCCCACCTGCGCGGGTCGGCTCGGTCACTGCAGTAGATCGATGAAGGTTACCGATCTCACCGAAGTCGTCGGAACCCCAACAATACGCCTCTCCGTTTGCGGTGAGGGCGCAGGCCCGCGCTGACTAAGGTGAACGTGCGCGATTCGGCCACTCTGGCCGGCTGCTCGCGGCTGTTGCGGGCTCCGTCGCCGAGCTCTCCGAAACCGTTCGATCCCCAGCACTGAACCTCACCCGAGCGCGTCAGCGCACATGTGTGGCGAGCGCCAACCGAAACTGACCGGAAGTTAGTCGAGCTAGCCACGGCGGTGGGCGTGCTCCTGTGCTCCCGAGTGCCGTCGCCAATCGCACCTGTCGTGTTGGACCCCCAACAGTACAGACGGCCTTGCCCGGTGAGTGCGCACGTACGCAGGTGTCCGGCCGCGATAAAAGCAAAGGTCTGGTCGGTAGCAACCGGCATCGCGATCGCACGCGTAGTGTCGCTGGTCCCGTCGCTGTCAACGCCGGACGAAAATTGCTCATTCGTGGCGGGTGAAAAGGTTACACCCGACGGAGGTGACGAGCCTCTAGGTCGTCTTCTGCTCCTTATGTTCTTGATCTCCTAGGCCGATGGAGTGAAGAGTTCGGCTCCGAAGGAGCGGAGTGGAGGGACCTGGAGAGCTCGGTGTGATGGCGCATCCGGTAGCTGTTGCCCCGGATGTTAACGATGTGACAGTGGTGCAGGAGCCGGTCGATCAGCGCGGCAGCCATGACCTCGTCGCCGAAGACTTGGCCCCACTCCTCGAAGCCCTTGTTCGAAGTCAGCACGGTCGATGCTCGCTCGTAGCGGCGGTTGATGAGCTGGAAGAAGAGCATGGCGCCGGTCTGAGAGACAGGCAGGTAGCCGATCTCGTCGACGACGAGGAGCGCGGGGTAGGTCAGCGTCTTGAGGCGGTGCCCGAACTTGCCGGCGGCCTTGGCCTCCTCGAGCGAGGTGATGAGGTCGGCGAGCGTGCCGTAGTAGACCCTGCGCCCGCTCTGGGCGGCCTCGATGGCGAGGCTGATCGCGAGATGGGTCTTACCGACACCGGGTGGGCCGAGGAAGATCACGTTCTCCTTGTGCTCCAAGAAGCCGAGCTCGTGCAGGGAGTCGATCTGCTCGCGCTTGATGGAGGGCTGGAAGCTGAAGTCGAAGTCGGCGAGCAGCTTGATGGCAGGGAGCCGAGACGAACGCATCGCGGCCTGGAGTCTTCGGTTGTTGCGCAGCGTGATCTGAGCCCCGAGCAGTTGTTCGATGGCTTCCGATGCCGTGACGCCTCCGCCGTCGACACCCGCGAGCACGTCGTGGAGCAACTCGAGCGCACCGGGCATCTTGAGGTCAGCGAGCTGGCCCCGGATCCGGTCACGACGCGAGCGCACAGCGGCCTTCACCGGGCGCCTCGAAGCTGTCCCAACCGTAGTTGAAGGTTCCTGATAGGGGAGAAAGAAAAGTGGTGGCTCCGGGGGTCCCGGGCCGATAGGCTCGGGTAGGCAAAAACCCCAACACGGAGCCACCACGATGAAGAGAACGTACGAGGTAAGGGATCGGGCGGACAAGCGCGCGATCAGGGAGTTCCTGAAGCGGGAGGGGCAGTTTCTGCTTCCGATGCTTGAGCTCGTGGAGCAGACGGAGGTCGCGATCGACGAAGTCATCCAGGTGATGGGACGAGCGACGATCGAAGCGGTGCTGGAGATGAGCGCCGAGGGTGTGGCAGGCGTGAAGCAGGCAGGTCGGTCACGAGCGGAAGACGACACGGCGTGGTATGGCCGGCAGGGTGGTGTGGTTTACCTGTCGGACCGGAAGGTGCGTGTGGAGCGGCCACGGCTCAGGCGCCGGGGCGCCGGGGAGGGTGGCGAGGTCGAGGTGCCGGCGTACGCAGCGATGCGGAGACCGGGCGCCGTGGCGGATCGGATGCTCGAGGTCCTGATGGCGGGGGTGAGCACGCGGAAGTACGGCCGTGTGATCGGTGAGATGGCCGACACGGTCGGGGTGAGCAAGTCGGTGGTGAGCCGTGAGACGGTCGAGGCCTCGGAGCGCGTGCTGAAGGAGCTGATGGAGCGCCGGCTGGATGCGTGGGACCTCCTGGTGATCTACCTGGACGGGATCCAGATGGGCTCGCACCACGTGCTTGCTGCGGTAGGCGTGGACTCAGACGGAAAGAAGCACGTGCTGGGCGTGAGGGAAGGAGCGAGTGAGAACGCCGAGGTGACCAGCGCGCTCCTAGAGGATCTGGTCGAGCGCGGCCTGGACCCGGGCAGGCGGCGGCTGTTCGTGATCGATGGCTCGAAAGCGCTCAGGAAGGCGATCGAGAAGGTGTTCGGCCAACGTCACCCCATCCAGCGCTGCCGCAACCACAAGCTCCGCAACGTGCTGGGTCATCTGCCGAAGGATCAGCATCCTCAGGTGAAGGCGGCGTTCCGGGCGGCGATGAAGCTGGACGCGAAGCAGGGCGAGCAGAAGCTCGAGCAGCTCGCCCGATGGCTCGAGCGCGACCACCCCTCGGCCTCGGCCAGCCTACGCGAAGGCCTCAGCGAGATGTTCACGATCAACCGGCTCGGCCTCCCGCCGCGGCTGAGGAAGTGCCTGGGCTCGACCAACCTGATCGACAGCACCCACTCGGGCGTAAGACGGAAGACCCGCAGGGTGACCAACTGGAAGAACGGAGCGATGGCCTTGCGCTGGGCTGCGGCCTCGTTCGTGGAGACCGAGAAGAGCTACCGGAGGATCATCGGCTACGACCAGCTCTGGATGCTCAGGGCCCACCTCGACGACCATGAACCGGTTGCCGAAATGAGAAAGGCAGGCTAACAAGGAGACTCTCCGGAGCCACCACCTTCAACTGTCAGCGGGACACCATCGGCGCCTCCCACGACCTGAGCATACGTCTCGAGCGGTCGACGCTGAACGTCGATGCGTGGCACCTTGTTCACCTGAGTCTGCGCTGGCTGCTTCTTCACCATGGGCGGCAGCACGTAGGAGCGGTATGGACGTAGAGCGAGCGGCTTCAGGTCGCTCAGCTCCCGCTCGAGGCGGTCGACCGGTCGCTCCTTGAGTGTGCCGTGGTTGCGCACATTAGCCACCGTATCGAGCCAGTGCTGGGCCTGAGCGTTGAGATCAGAGTCGGATGTGAACGTGCGGCCGTAGAAGAAGCTCGAGCGCACGTAACTCACCGGTCGCTCGACCTTGCCCTTGGTCTTCGCCCGATACGGCCGACACGCTCGGACCCGGAAGTCCCAGTGATACGCGAAGCGCAGGAACTCGGCGTTCTCAGTGACCCGGCCACCTGCGTCGCGCTCATCATCAATGATGACCGCCTTCATCTGATCGAACAGTAGCTCGGACGGTACGCCACCGAACGAGGCGAATGCGGCCTCCAGGCCCTCAAAGACATGAGCCATCGTCTTGCGAGTGAAGTACCGCAGCCACAGCTGGCGCGAGTAGCCCAGGACCACGAGAAGCGCGTAGCGCTTGCCCCACGGTAGCCGGAAGTCCGCGAAGTCTACCTGGCCCTGATGGCCCGGCGCAGTCTCGAAGCGTACCAAGGGCTCCTCGGGTGGCCGGGGCCTGACCCGCCGCACGTACTCCTTCACCTGCGTGTAGCCGCCTGAGTAGCCGGCTGCCTTGATCTCTTCGAAGAGCCGGACCGCCGTGAGCTCCGGGTACTCGGCCAACCGGCTCAGTACAATGCCCTTGTACGCGTCCAGCTTCGTCGGCACCGGTGGTCGAGGCCCGTACCGCGTCGTCTCCTCGCTTATGTCCCGGTCCAGCTGCCCCGTCTCGATCCAGTAGTGAACCGTGCGCCGACTCACGCCTAGCTGCTCAGCTACCGCGGCCTTCGTTAGGCCTTGCTCGAGATAATGCCTCAGCAACACTCGCTTCTCCCATCCGATCATCGCGCCCCCACCGCTCTCGAGGAGACGCCAACGTGAACGATCGGCTACGAGGTCGCTCGGCCCTGTCGTGTCATGCCCGGCGCTTCGCAGCCACGAAGTCGCCAAGTGCGCAATTTTCGGCCGCCACATCTGTGCAATTTTGGGCCGCCGCTAACACGTCGCCCAGCTCGCCCTCTACATTGGAGCCCCAGCAGAGAGCGCGCCCCTGCGCGTCCAGCCCACAGGCGTGTTGGAAGCCAGTCGTGATCGACGGCTGGCTGTCGTCCAGCTTGGGGAGTCCGAGGTGGACGCCGGCCGTGAGCGCAAACACTATGAATCCCGCAACGACGAATCCCCAGCTCTTCGAAGTGGCAAACATACGCTCTCACTAGGTTGGGGTTTCCGGTGACCCCCAACGGGGGGCAACAGGCTCCGTGCTCCGTCGTCGACCTAGGCCACCGTATACTGAGGGGAGCGGCTCTTGAGCTGCACATCTTCGGCAACTCTTAGGCTTCGCCCGGCGGGTGACGGGATCAGTCATGACCCTACCCTGTGGGAGGAATGACGGGGCTCAAGGCGACGCAGGAGGTTCAGGCACCGCGACGGCGATAGATCAGTCTGCTGATGACGAGTCGCGGCTGCCGAAGCCAGGACACGCCAGGAGTGGACCGGAATGGACGAGGGGACCGTAGGAACCGACCGTCGCCCCGGTGGAAGTAGAACCTTCGGCTTGAACATGGAGCGCCAACTCGCGCTCGCTGCGGCGACCGTGCTGTTTCTCGGGTCCTGTGGTGGGGGTGACGGTTTGCCATCAAGCGACCCCACCGGTCCCGACGTGAACGACATGGCGGGACTGCCGCCGGTCGATCTCGCCCTTCCCGTGCCCGTCGCAGCCCTCCTTGAAGGGGCCATCGTGAACCCGTTCGGGGTTGTACGAAGCTCTCGCGACTTAGTGGAATTGGGGCACTCCGGCATCGACCTCGTGTCGGCCCAGGGCACCGCGATCCACGCAGTCAGCGATGGCCTGATCGTCTCAGTCGACACGGCCACCGACGGGTTCCCCGGAGACGCTGTCCGTCTTCTCTTGAGCACGGACGCGCCGGAAGGTGAGGGATGGGTCTTCTTGTACGAGCATATCTCCCTCTTGGCCGGCCTGGGCGTGGGCAGCACCGTTACGAGAGGTGAGCGGATCGCGACGAATCCTCTCGAGATTGGCAGGTCCAACCATGTCGAACTGGCGTGGGTGTTCAACAACTTCCTTTTCCACCGGGACCAACGCTGCTGGGTCGTTCACCTCGAGCCCATGGAACGTTCAGCCCTCGAGGAGCTTTGGGGCTGGCTGTCTGAGATGGGGCCTCTCTTAACCTTACTCGGCGGGTGGATCGCAACGGGCCGACAACGAGCGGAGGGGGTGGGATTCGAACCCACGTGGGCTTACACCCGCCGGTTTTCAAGACGGAAATCGGGGTCTTTCGCCGCGTTACGTCACGTTATCCGATGTGGGCTATAGGTATGTAGCGTTTGAGGTAGGATCAAAAGGTGTGTAAAAAGAGAGGCGACGTACCTTTCCGCTGAGATTTAAACCAGCGAGCCCGGGTGACAGCCCGGGGAAAGGAACGTCGCCTCATGAGAGAGGATATCGCGGGACCCCAGGGTGCGTCCAGCAGGCCGATGTGGGAGACGCTCGAGGGGATGGTTAGGGAGAAGGCGCAGGAGTTCATCCAACAGATCATGGAGGAGGAAGTCACGGAGTTGTTAGGCCGGGAGAAGTCAGAGCGCAGGAGTACGGTGGACTCGGCCGAGGGCTACCGCAACGGATATGGCAAGCCGAGGCGGTTGGCGATGAGCTCGGGCACGATCATGCTCCGACGCCCTCGGGTTCGGGGCGTCGAGGAGCGGTTCGAGAGTCGGGTGTTGCCGTTGTTCGCACGACGGACGAAGGAGCTGGGTGCTCTGCTTCCGGAGCTGTATCTGCACGGGCTGGCGGAGGGAGACTTCGAGCTGGCGATGCGGGGCCTGCTGGGCGAGGGGGCCCCGTTGTCGAAGTCTTCGATTCGGCGGCTGCGGGCGGGATGGACGGCGGAATTCGAGGAATGGTCGAAGCGCTCGCTGGCCGACCGTGAGGTCGTCGGTGAATTCAAGAGGTCGTCGCAACACCTCAGGAAAGAGGAGGAGTTGCGATGGCGGCAAGCAAGCGCCGACGGTCGGATCGAGCTTTGCGTCCGCCGATGGGTTCACCCGGTCGTCCCCCGTTGGGGCGCCGGGAGCATCGGCAGAGGTTTTGGGAAGAAGTTGCTCGAGGGCTGTCGAGCGAGGAGTCGGCGGTGGCAGCCGGCGTGTCTCCCGCTGTTGGGGCGCGCTGGTTTCGCCAATGTGGTGGCATGCCACCTTTCAGTCTTCGTCCTCTGTCGGGGCGCTACCTATCGTTCGTCGAGCGAGAAGAGATTGCGGTTCTTCAAGCCCGCGGTTGTGGCGTACGTGAGATCGCCCGGCAGTTGCGCCGCTCATCGTCGACGATCTCGCGAGAACTGCGGCGGAACGCAGCAACGCGAAGTGGAAACCTCGAGTATCGAGCCACGACCGCCCAATGGCATGCCGATCGGCGAGCGAAGCGTCCGAAAGTTGCCAAACTCGCTGCGAACGGCGAACTGAGGCAGTATGTGCAGGATCGCCTCGGAGGCCTGATCGCGGCTCCAGACGGGGCGGCCGTGCCGGGCCCAAATGTACGCTGGGTCGGGCGTCGCCGTGGTCGCCGACAAGACCGGCGGTGGGCGGCCTCGTGGAGTCCTGAGCAGATCGCCAACAGGCTACGGGTCGACTTCCCCGATGATGAGTCCATGCGGATATCGCACGAAGCCATTTACCAGGCGCTCTACGTTCGGGGACGCGGTGCGCTGCGTCGGGAGCTGACGGCGTGCCTTCGGACGGGACGCGCGCTACGGGTGCCTCGAGCTCGCGCCCGCAGACGGGGTAAGACGTTCGTTCGCCCCGAGATCATGATCAGCGAGCGACCGGCCGAGGCGGACGACCGCGCCGTTCCTGGGCACTGGGAAGGCGACCTAATCCTGGGGTTAAGCAGCTCGGCGATCGGAACGCTGGTCGAGCGAACCTCCCGGTTCACCATGCTCCTCCACCTCCCTCGCCTCCACAGACACGACGAGCCCAGGACCAAGAACGGGCCAGCGTTGGCTGGGCACGGCGCCGAAGCCGTCCGGGACGCGATCGCTTCGTCGATCACGACCCTGCCCGAGCAACTCCGCCGGTCTCTGACGTGGGACCAGGGAGCAGAGATGGCTCAGCACGCACAGCTTCGCATCGACACTGGGCTGGCCGTCTACTTCTGCGACCCACAGAGCCCGTGGCAGCGCGGCACGAACGAAAACACCAACGGCTTGTTGAGACAGTACTTCCCCAAAGGCACTGACCTCAGCAAACATACCGCTGACGATCTCGCCGCCGTCGCGGCCGCTCTTAACAGCCGCCCCCGCAAGACCCTCGGTTGGAAAACCCCGGCGGAAACCCTGGAAGATCTCTTACATCGCTGAACCGGACCTCCACCTTGCGCTGAGTTCTCAACAGCTCCGGTATCTCCTGCCTTCCACGACCTTCGGTCGCTTCTGACTCCCTCGGAATTGGAGAGATCAAGAACCCCCTCTGTCTGGACCCCGTCGCCCTCGCCAATCTATTGTCCAGTGGAATCGGGGGCGCAAAAACCCCCTTCAACACGGTGCTGTTGCGACGACCCCTTGAACCTGGGCAATACCTCTCTATACGGTATACGGAGCGGCTGGCTGACGCGGGCATCGAGCCGTCCGTGGGAAGCAAAGGAGATTCCTACGACAACGCGTTGGCCGAATCGATCATCGGCCTGTTCAAGACGGAGATGATCCGACGGAACGGGCCCTGGCGTAACCTGGAAGACGTCGAATTCGCCACGCTCGAGTGGGTCTGGTGGTTCAATCACCACCGTCTGCTCGAACCCATTGGGTACGTTCCCCCAGTGGAGAGGGAGCAGGAGTATTACCGGAACCTGAGCGCCCCGGCCGAGCTGGTGGCACTCAACTAAACAAGTCTCCGGAGAAGCCGGGGTGATTCAGGTCTCGCCTATGTAGCCCACGACTTCCGGGTGACCCGAGAGCTCGTCCAGGGCAAGTTGGGAGAAACCGAGGATCGTCGTGAGCATGTTGTTGAAGTCGTGGGCGATGCCTCCCGCCAGGCGCCCGACCGCCTCGAGCCTGCTGCTCTGCAGAAGTTGTGTCTCGAGGTCTTTGCGCTCGGTCAGATCGGTGGAGATGCTGACCGAGGCCACGACCTGACCTGCCGCATCGTGGATCAAGCTGTTGGTGATGTAGGTTGGAAATTCGGATCCGTCCTTTCGGCGCAGGCGAAGCTCGCCTGATCCGGTGCCGCCCGGCATGACGTCGAGGCTGCCCTCCATACCGAAGAACTCGAAGAGAGGACGGTCCATGACCTCTTCAGCCGTCCAACCGTAAAGACGAGTAGCGGCCTCGTTCCAGTACTGGACGATCCCAGAGGGA
>CBDEGT010000001.1:0-322500 GCA_965237965.1 Longimicrobiales bacterium | reverse complement strand
TTTCTCCGGCACACGGGCGTGGGACCCAAGACGTTCGTTCGGCAGGCGGAGAGCGATCCGAACCCCGTGCGTCCGCTACGTCTTGGCCGCTCTCCGAGGCCGGCGACGGCCGACCCGGTCCCGGCGTTCATGGAAGCCTGCGACCGGACCGGCCGGCTCCGGGATTCCGTCTTGAGGCAAGGAGAGAGCGACTCGCCAGCTGGCCGGTCGCGGGCTGATCTACTGGAGCAGGACCCGGCAAACTGGGCGCCTCTCCGGGGCGCGTTTCCGATGACCGGCCCGTGAGTCTCTACGCCGGACCGGAACGTGAATTCGACGTGGGGGGTCGATTCACACTTTGGCCCTCCGGCGATGCGCACGCGTGCTACGGAGTAAGCCACGACACGGCCACGTCTTGCGCCTTCGCAGCCAAGTCGGTCAGCGCCGCACGGGCAGCACTGACCGGGACGGGAGCGACCCCCATAAGCGCTAACTTGTGTAGTTTATCGGGAAGTGGCGGTCCACCTGGTTGAGTCTCTGCCTTGGAGGTTCGGCCAGGGAAGCCGAGATCTTGCTCCACTCGCGGATCATCTTTTCGAGAGAGAACTCCGGTTCGATGGCCCGTGCGACTTGGTGGAGTGCGAACTTGAAGTCACGCCAAGGGCTGCGGGGCTGACGTTGTCGCGACGTCGTATCCCCAGGGGGAAATAGCCACGGCGTGGCGCACGACTTTCTCGACCAGCAGTGCCACGAGCAGTTTGCCGTACAGCCAGGCCTGCGCGCTTTCGTCATCATACTTCGGCAGATGTCCGAGGCGGGCCAGGGACTTGAAGCGCTTGAAGACCAGCTCGACCTGCCAGCGTAGGCGGTACCATTCCAGAACGTCGGCTGGCGAGAACTCCTCCGGGGGGTAGGTCGTGAAGACGATGACGTAGCGGGCAAAATGCAGGGTTTGCGGCCGGACCTGGCTTTGCTTGCGCTGGGCTGTCTTGCGGATCTTGGCGTGCGCGGCCGCGATCGCTTCGTCGGTCTTGCGCACGGCGCAGATTCGGCCTGCGACCGGGGGGCCGGCCTTGGCCGCCGTGCGCACCGCCCATGCGCCGACCGGTCCAGGCCGCTCGAGGGATTCCACGGCTGTCAGCAACTCGAACGGCTGACCGTCCGCGGTCTCCAGCGGCAGCGTCCCGGTGTTCACCCGCACCGTTACGTGACCGCCGGCCATCGCCACATGCTGGATCCCGGCCGCGTTCGAGTAGGCCCGGTCGGCCAGCACGTAGTCACCCGGACCTGCCAGTTGCTCGGGAAGAACGATACTAGCAGGTCCCAGTCCTCACTTGTCGGCGCCTCTGTCACGGTTCTGCTCATGCCCTCACTATACAACACCATGGCAATGCAAACAAGTTAGCGCTTATGGGAGCGGACCCCCCAGTCCGAGGGCCTGGTTTGGGCACGGGGCCTTGCGTGTTTTCACACGCTGGCCCCCGCCCTCCAAGGGGTCGCTCCCGATCCATCAATCCCTACGCGGGAAGGCGGTTTGAGCGCCGCTTCGAGGCGGCGGATCACCCGTTCGCCGACCGGCCGGCCGTCTGGCAGCCGGGCATCACCGAGCAAGGCCGGGGTACCCCCGATGGCTCGGGCCACAGCCCAAGCCGCCAAGTCCGGGACGCGCCCGTCCCAGGTGACCCATGGCCTTCCCGCACGGGATTGCTGGACCGGAGCGACCTCCCGACGGAGGGTGGATGGGCGTGCACATCCAACCCTCCCCGATGCCGTACCAGGCATCGGGGGCGTACGGGGGGATGCTTCAGCGCGTTCACCGTACTCGCACGGTAGTAGCCCTTTTGGGCGACAAAGAACATCGCCTGAAGGGTCTTTCTCATTAGAGATCCTAATGTAGTTGCCGACCCCATCGCCGCGACGGAAATCAAACAGACAGTTAATGCACATTTCGCAAGACTCTGCAGCATGGATGAGTACATCGAAGCCTTTTACAGATCATCCATCTCCGGCCTCGTCCCAACTGAGCTAGCACGAGCGCCCGCGAGCGCAGGCTTATTCGCCTAGTCTCGAGGGCATGGACTAGCAACAGGTCAGCTGCTTCTCGGCGGTGCTGATCTGGTCCTACTCGTCCGTACGAAATCCCACAGATACGCCGAGTCCCACTGTCCAGAAATTCGTCTCGCTCTGTTGGGGATCCAGGACGACGTTTCCGTCGGGCTGGTCCTGGATATCTCCCTTGCGAAGGTAGCGTGCCTCGCCGTTCCCGTGGTATCGAGTGAACAGGTCGGTAGTGTCCTAATTTGACAGGGCGGCGTCCATGAGGGCAGGGAGCGTCCACGGACAGTCGGTCACCCCCGCGGCCATCGCTGGCGTCGTATGCAGCCCCTCCCGTCGCCGTGTCAGCGTCTGGTGCCTTCGCACGAAGTTGTAGTGACCGAAATGTAGCGCGATCGCCGCCCTCAGGTTCTCGGGCCTCTTGCTGAACGCGTTGGTGAGCCGGGTGAGCCTACGCACCTGCATGCGAGTTGTGAGGTTCAACCGCTCGACGTAGCTGGTTGAGATATGGTCGGGGTCCGGGTTGCCGTGCACGACCCGTCTCTCGGTCGCCACAACTCTCGGGGGCGAGTACCTACCTGGACCGATCGGCGCGGCTTCGTATGACTTTACGATTTGGCCGAAGTCCACTCGCGGGCCGAACGCGATAAGGGAAGCATCCACGTAGTGACGGAGTGCATCCGCTGACACCTGCACTCGGCCAGAGAGACGACCAGCGAGATCGTGCATGAAAGCCTGCGCCGTCTGGCGGTCACGCTTGCCCACCCGAAAGGCCGGAACGAGCTTTGAGTCAGCATCAATCGCGACGAACGTCCATAAGTCACCAACCCGAGTCGGATCGTCATCTGGGAGGACGTGCCGCTGTTTCTTCTGAACGAATCCCCACAGCTCATCGACCTGAACACGCTGGCACCGGAGATCGTAGAACTCGGAGTCCATCAGCGCCTCGCATCCAGCCCCGACACGCTGCATCAGACGGATGATGGTGTCCCTGTGGACGCCCGTCATACGCTCGACCGACCGAACCGAGGCACCTTCCACTAGGGCACCGATCACGGCCTGCTGCTTCTCCTTCTTCAGTACGTTGGGCATCGTCAAGAACCTCTGGGGCCGATCAGGGTAACATAGCTAGACGCGAACCAGCGGAAGGTGGGGGAATCGAACCCGAGCCGGGCAAGCGGCTCCCCGAAGGGTGTAGGGTCCTCTTTCGGCACCAGCCAGAGGGCCACCTTCCAACGGTTCGCGTTTCTCATATCCCCCAATATACGCCACCCCTATCTGTCGGGTCAAGGCTTATCGGAGATTAACTCCCTTGCGCCACTCGGCCACAGCGATTAAGATTAATCAGCGTGTTCATCGTTCTCGGCACGAGTGGGGAGGGGGATTGGTATGTCTGACGGCAAGACGCAGGAGACGAAGGCCAGCCGGAACCGGAGCCCAGAGCATCCCACGTGCGACCTTGAAGCAGCAGTAGCTCGTACCAAGACGTTCTACACGCAGGAACACTTCAACTGGGCACCCAAGAGCGTAACAATGGGTCACTGGGGATTCGGTGCCAAAAGTAGCTCTGGCCTAAGAACCCTAGCGGCCCTGATGCATTTCGGGCTTCTGGAGGGAAAGGGTGCGGGCGCGGGCCGCCAGTTCAGGTTGTCCGATGATGGCCGCACAATCGTTCTACGTGAGCCAGGAACCTCCGAGCGAGATAGCGTCATTCGGCGAGCGGCTCTCAAGCCAGCCATCTATGCTAAGGTGTGGGGGGAGTGGGGAGCCAACGGGAAGCTTCCATCCGAAGACTCGATGCGATATGACCTAGAGGTCAAGTGGGCCTTTAACCCGAAGGCTATCACGTCCTTCATTGACGACTTTCGCTCTACGCTGGAGTTTGCAAGAATCCTTGGCGGCGATATATTTGAGGGCAAGTCGGAGGGTGATTTGGCCCCCGACGAGGGAGAGGAGCAACCCTCTCTACGATCTCAAGATGACTGGGAAGGGGGCCGCATGCCGGATGTCGGGTTTGCCCAAGAGACCGTTAGGCCGTTTGACCTGCCGATCCTACTGGATGCTGGAACCGCGACACTCCGGGTGCCAACGCCCATGAGTGCCGACGACTTTGACGTGTTGATGGAGGCAATCCAGTTCAACCTGAATCTCTACAAGAGCAAGCTCACCAGAGAGTCCTCGTCTCATCGACGGGAACCCGATGAAGGAGCCTGACCTAGAAGCCTACCAGAACACGGTAGAAGGCCTTCACGGGGCTCCTGCGCGATTCCAGCGTGTCCACGGGGTCAAGGAGATGGCGCAGGGCGAAGTGATCTGGGAAGGCCCCGTGTACGAGTTCCAGATAGACCACTCAGACGCTTCCATTGCCTATGCATGGTCCGATCCGGTTCCTGGGTCGGACCGTCGTCGTTTCTACGCGGTGCTGCGACAGGGGCCGGTGGATTCACCTGACAAGGCGGTCAGGGCGGCTATCGTGAGCGAGTACCAAGAAGCGAGGGGCAACGAATGATTCCGGCACCCAATGTGATTGCGGGAGTGCTGATCGGGGCGATGAATGACACGTGGGTGGGCTTGCTGATCGCCAGCGCTCTGGCGTGGCCGCTCACGTTCTGTGTTTACATCACTCTCGTGGACTCGACGCGTCTCGTGGCTGTGGCTGACAAGACGGGGTCCGGGGCCAAGTCGTATTTGGTAGAGTTCTGTACCGCTGCGCTGACCGCAGTGCCTTTCGCCGCCATCGTCTACCTGGCCCGCAGCGTGTTCACGTAGCAGCGGATTCAAATTAGGACACTACCAACAGGTCGAACGAGACGGACGCCCTCTCGCCCGTCCAGACCCTGAGCTGTGCACCCGGCCCCACCGTCCACGCGAAGGTGACATCGTCGAAGTTGGTCGATGACGCAAAGGGATCCCCGAAGTCGTTTTCTCCCTCAACAGATGAGGTCGTAGCAAAGTAGGCGAGCCCGATCGATGCGTTGGCGTACAGCCGCACCGCGCCGGAGCGGACCCCAACCTCCGGTCCGATGCCGAGAAGCAAGATGTTGTTCTCGGTGGTCAGATCTCCGGTAACCCGGCAAGGCTGGGTGATACAGATACGGATCGTTTCATTCCCATAGTTGATGAACCCGAGATCGAGCCGGAGGCTGAGGGTCTCGTTGTCATCCAAGGAAGCTGTCCCAACCGTAGTTGAAGGTTCCTGATAGGGGGGAAAGAAAAGTGGTGGCTCCGGGGGTCCCGGGCCGATAGGCTCGGGTAGGCAAAAACCCCAACACGGAGCCACCACGATGAAGAGAACGTACGAGGTAAGGGATCGGGCGGACAAGCGCGCGATCAGGGAGTTCCTGAAGCGGGAGGGGCAGTTTCTGCTTCCGATGCTTGAGCTCGTGGAGCAGACGGAGGTCGCGATCGACGAAGTCATCCAGGTGATGGGACGAGCGACGATCGAAGCGGTGCTGGAGATGAGCGCCGAGGGTGTGGCAGGCGTGAAGCAGGCAGGTCGGTCACGAGCGGAAGACGACACGGCGTGGTATGGCCGGCAGGGTGGTGTGGTTTACCTGTCGGACCGGAAGGTGCGTGTGGAGCGGCCACGGCTCAGGCGCCGGGGCGCCGGGGAGGGTGGCGAGGTCGAGGTGCCGGCGTACGCAGCGATGCGGAGACCGGGCGCCGTGGCGGATCGGATGCTCGAGGTCCTGATGGCGGGGGTGAGCACGCGGAAGTACGGCCGTGTGATCGGTGAGATGGCCGACACGGTCGGGGTGAGCAAGTCGGTGGTGAGCCGTGAGACGGTCGAGGCCTCGGAGCGCGTGCTGAAGGAGCTGATGGAGCGCCGGCTGGATGCGTGGGACCTCCTGGTGATCTACCTGGACGGGATCCAGATGGGCTCGCACCACGTGCTTGCTGCGGTAGGCGTGGACTCAGACGGAAAGAAGCACGTGCTGGGCGTGAGGGAAGGAGCGAGTGAGAACGCCGAGGTGACCAGCGCGCTCCTAGAGGATCTGGTCGAGCGCGGCCTGGACCCGGGCAGGCGGCGGCTGTTCGTGATCGATGGCTCGAAAGCGCTCAGGAAGGCGATCGAGAAGGTGTTCGGCCAACGTCACCCCATCCAGCGCTGCCGCAACCACAAGCTCCGCAACGTGCTGGGTCATCTGCCGAAGGATCAGCATCCTCAGGTGAAGGCGGCGTTCCGGGCGGCGATGAAGCTGGACGCGAAGCAGGGCGAGCAGAAGCTCGAGCAGCTCGCCCGATGGCTCGAGCGCGACCACCCCTCGGCCTCGGCCAGCCTACGCGAAGGCCTCAGCGAGATGTTCACCATCAACCGGCTCGGCCTCCCGCCGCGGCTGAGGAAGTGCCTGGGCTCGACCAACCTGATCGACAGCACCCACTCGGGCGTAAGACGGAAGACCCGCAGGGTGACCAACTGGAAGAACGGAGCGATGGCCTTGCGCTGGGCTGCGGCCTCGTTCGTGGAGACCGAGAAGAGCTACCGGAGGATCATCGGCTACGACCAGCTCTGGATGCTCAGGGCCCACCTCGACGACCATGAACCGGTTGCCGAAATGAGAAACGCAGGCTAACAAGGAGACTCTCCGGAGCCACCACCTTCAACTGTCAGCGGGACACCATCCATCCAAGGGGAGACGCCCGTGCGCACCCAGGCCAAAGCCGAAGTCGACGTTCTCGTCGAACTCCCCCACCGGTCCTGCGAAGAGAAGATGGCCACCGACGGATAAAGGGAACGTGTCGGGACCCTGCGCCTCCAGGGACGGCGGCCCGAAGGCAGCGACGAGTATGAGCAGCAGATACGGGCGCATGGCAGACCGGAGAGTAAGAGGGGAACACAGAAGACAGGGATTGGAAAGATAGCGCTGACGCAGATCAACGATGTGTTCTACGAACGAGTCCGCTGTGGCGTGCGGGCAGTGACGGGGGCGATGCGATCGGTCATGGAGTCCCTCGATTCCCTCCGCGAGAAAGCGATTCCACCACGTGTATCCCGCGGTCCTGCTGATGCCGTAGCGTCTACAGGATTCGGCGAAACTGAACGTGCCTTGCTGTACTTCGAGGATGAAGCGTACTCTCTGTTCGTACATAGTCGACTGGTTCCATTGCATCGGGCTCTCCTAGGTTCAGAACCCTTGGTTGATAGGAACCTGTCAACCATCAGTGTAGGCCATTGTGTAAAGGATCAGGGTAGGCTGAACCGGAGTGTCGGCTAACCCTTCGTTGCAGCGGACCACCTCCGGCGTCCGCTGAACTCAAACGGTTAGATTGCACCTAATTAAGCTCCAAGCAGGGTGATGATGTCGACGCAGGATCAACCTAGGGGCGGGCCGGTTCCTCCGGGTCTGATGCTCCAATACCTCGTGGTCCTGGCCGGGACCAACCCGCTCGTTTGGCGACGAATCCAGGTTCCCGCGACCTATTCCTTCTGGGATCTCCACGTCGCGATCCAGGACGCGATGGGATGGCTCGACTGCCACCTCCATAGATTCCGTGTCCTCGATCCCGGTTCGGGCACCGCAATGCTGCTCGGAATCCCAGATACGGACGTGCCCAATGATCTCTCAGTCGCCGCTGGCTGGATGGAGTTTCCGCTCGACTTTACGGCGGGCGACCTACCGCCGATGCACTACACCTACGACTTCGGCGACAACTGGGACCACGCGCTGATCTTTGAAGGCTTTGAGCAGGCCGGCGGCCCGAGGACTGGCCCCGAATGTGTCGGAGGCGCCGGGGCCTGTCCTCCCGAGGACAGCGGCGGGTCCCACGGTTACGCGAATTTGCTGGCTGCCCTAGGAATACTCTGAATAAGTCGGTCCCTGGGACATTAGATTTACGGGGCGGGAGTTCAAGGGCTGAGCGGGACGATCGGGGAGGCGGACGATGGAGCAGGTGACGTTCGCGGATGTGGAGTACGAGGGGAAGAAGCGGCGGACGCGGCGGGAGCTGTTTCTGGAGCGGATGGAGGCGCTGATTCCGTGGGAGCGTCTGGAGGCGCGGATTCGGCCGTTGTATCCGAAGGCGGGGCGGGGGCGGCAGCCGTACCCGTTGGCGGCGATGCTGAGGATTCACTGCGTGCAGCTGTTCTACAACCTGAGCGACCCGGGGATGGAGGACATGCTGTACGAGATCGAGTCGGTGCGGCGGTTCGCGGGGCTGCGTTTGACGGGTCCGCTGCCGGACGAGACGACGATTCTGAACTTTCGGCACCTGCTGGAGCGGCACAGGCTGGGGCGTGGTTTGTTCGAGGAGATCAACGCGCACCTGGCGGAGCGGGGCTACCGGGTGCGGGCGGGGACGATCGTGGACGCGAGCATCATCGCGGCGCCGTCATCGACGAAGAACCGGGAGGGGGCGCGGGATCCGGAGATGCATCAGACGAGGAAGGGCAACGAGTGGCACTTCGGGATGAAGGCGCACATCGGGGTGGACGCGGAGACGGGACTGGTGCATGGCGTGCGGGCGACGCCGGCGAACACGCACGATCTTCGGGAGGCGGGGGCGTTGCTTCACGGCGGCGAGGAGGAGGTGTGGGCGGACGCGGGCTACCGGGGGATCGAGAAGTGGGTGGACACGGGAGGCCGTCCGGTGCAGTGGCATGTGGCGATGAGACCGGGGCGGCGGCGGCTCCTGGAGCAGGGCGGGGCGCGGTGGCTGCGCGAGCGGGACAAGGCCTCGGTGCGGGCAAAGGTGGAGCACCCGTTCCTGTATGTGAAGCGCCGCTTCGGTTACCGGAAGGTTCGCTACCGCGGGCTGGCCAAGAACATGGAACGGATCGCGCTGCTCCTGGGCTTCGCGAACCTGCTTGTGGCGGGCCGCTATTCGACGGCGTGAGCGGCCGGCGCGGGAAACATCCGCCCACGCGGGGCGCAACGAGGGGATCATCGGCCAGAACATGCCGGTTGGGCGCGTTTTCAGCCCGTCATCGCCCCCAAGACCGCTGAAACCGGCTCCCTCCGTCTCGCACCGCCCCCAGAAGGGCCTTGCTCAGAGCTTCCCTAGCTGACCCCGGACATCCGGAGCACAGAGACTCGATCGAGTGGACCGGTGGGCCGCTTGATCCAACGGCCTTTTCTGCCACCGACATGCACTTTGACGATCCTCAGGAGCGTTGGCGAATCGCGTTCGAGGGGGGTGCCACTCGGGATCAACTTTGAAGTGCAACACGGCTTAGGCGCGGTGTGAGTCATAGGCACTCGTTCGGGGTGCGGAAGTCGAGGCGCTTCCTAGGGCGTTGGTTGAGCTTTGCGGCGACCGTGTCACAGTGGGCCTGAGAGAGCCGAGCCATGCTGGTTCTCTTGGGCATGTACTGCCTGATGAGGCCGTTGGTGTTCTCGGAAGTGCCGCGCTCCCAAGAGTGATGGGGTGTAGCGAATCCCTCCCTGATCTTGGTCGACAAGGAAGGTCCTGAGGTCGCCAGCTCGCCTCGTCCCGTCTAGAGGGACCGGTTAGAAGGTTTGTTGCACTTACTTTGTGAATCCGCGCACCCAAACAGACCTCCTAGCAAGCCGCATTCCCCATTGAGATCCGGCATCTGCGTGACAGGTTGCAGGGTCCGCACATCGGATTTGCCGACGTGGAAAGCAGCCAATCGAACTCGGTCGCTATCCTATGGGGAACGTGATGCCGGCTAGGATCGAAAACGCGCGATTCTTCACATCGTCGATATCCACCGACTCACCGATGGATGACAGCCCTAGGTTGTACAGACCGTTGCTTGCCGAGTGCGCGGCATTGCGGTCACGTGGCGACCACCCTTTACGGAAGCCGTAACAGGAGCGTACATTCGGATCGGATGATACGAAGCTTCAAGGACCGGAGAACGAGATGTTTCTTCGAGGGGCGGCGGGTCGCGGCGTTTCACGGTTTCTCCGATCAGGCGGTGCGCCGACTGACGCTGCTGGACAGCGCGGAGACGCTCGGCGACTTGGCCGCACTGCCGAGCAACCGGCTGGAAGCACTGCGGGGCAGCCGCGCCGGCCGGCACAGCGTTCGGATCAACGCGCAGTGGCGTATCTGCTTCCGTTGGACCGACGACGGGCCGAGCGATGTCGAGATCGTGGATTATCACTAAGGGGCACGACATGAACGCGAAGAACGGCATGAGGCCGGTGCATCCGGGTGAAGTCCTGCGCGAGCAACTCGACGAGCTCGGGCTGTCGGCCAACGCGCTGTCGAAAGCCTTGGGCGTGCCGGTCAACCGGGTGACGATGATTCTCAACGGCCAGCGCGGCGTGAGCGCCGATACGGCGTTGCGGCTGGCCAGGTATTTCGGGATGACTCCGCAACTGTGGCTGAATCTGCAGAAGACCTGGGAGCTTCGCCGAGCGGAGATCGAGGCGGGTCGTGAGATCGCCGAGCAAGTCACGCCCCGGCATGCGGTGGTGTAGCGGAGGCGTGACGAATCCTCGTCCCCGAGCTGCTGGCAGCAGAGGGGCCGGGAGGATGGCTATGGACGCTGCTGGCGGCCGCTGGATGCGGGTACGATTATGGGGCAACTCTGGGGGCACAATGCAGATACCCCGAGCCGATGATGTAATAACCACAATGACTTGAGGACGCTTTCGACAGGTTGCCGTTGCGGCGAGGCCGGCGAACGAGCCCTGCGAGCTCTCGATCACCTCGGCGAGCGCGGCCGCCGCGTCGAGCGTCGCGTAGTCGAGCACGCGCTGCCGGTCGGCCGCCTCCCGGGACTGGCGGTAGCTCTCGACCGCGCGCGTCGCGGCCTCGGGCGGATGGTCGCGGAACAGCGCGAGGACGTCTGCCTCGCCCACCCGGTCGGCCGTGCCTTGCGCGCTGCGCCACAGTCCGGTCAGCGAGCGGCCGCCGCCCAGATCCCGGACGGCATCGACCGTCTCGCGGGCCGCGCCGCTGAAGTCGGATCCCCACGTGAGTCCGTTGCTCACCAGGCCCACGGGTCCGGCCGCAAGATCGGAGAACGGCGCGAGCAGCGCGTCGATCTCACCGCCCGCGGCGCGCTCCATGTGGTCGAGCTGGTTCTCGAGCTCCGTGAGTTGGCGGGTCATCGCCCGCACCTGGCGGACCTGATTCGCGATCTGGGTGATCTGGTTGGCGATCATCTGGGCGCGCTGGATCACGCCGCCGAAGTCGAATTGGGCGCTCGCGGGAGCGGGGCTGGCGAGCAGTAGAAGCGGAATGAAGAGGGCGAGGGTGCGGTAGCGCATGAGGGTGTTCTCCTTGGGTCAGTTGATCGGCGTGGTCCCGGGCCTCGGGACCAGGACGTCGGAGGTGAGCCAGATCCGGAGCCGGTGGCCGGCGCGGATCGTGATGGCGGGCATCCGGTTCAGGAACCGGTCGAGGACGGAGGTGGCGCTCTGGCCGAGTCCCTGGCCGACGCCCGCCCGGAGTCCGTAGGGCGAGGCTCCGGCCAGCGTGAGGCCGCTCACCGCGCCGACGGCGGCGGCGGCGGCGAACGTCGAGAAGTAGTGGCGGCTCACCTGGTCCCGCAGCGCGCCCTCGCCCGCCTGGTCGAGCCCCGCGAACTCGAGGTCGATCCAACTGCCGCCGGGCAGCAGCAGCCGGTGGAACGCGACCGCGAGGCGGCTCTGGTTCCGGTCCTGGACGGCCCGGGCCGTGCCGACGACGCGCGCGCCGCGCGGAATCAGCACCCGCTGCCGGTCGGCCGAATACAGCGGCACCGACACCATGGCGAGCACGGGGCCGGGGAAGTCGCCCGAGAGCTGCGTGAGCAGCACGGCCTCGAGGAACGAGCCCTCGTGGATCCGCTCCCAGCCCGGCGGATCCTCCGGCCGGACCGTGAGGCCCGGCTCCGCCGTGCGGCGAGTGCCTTGCGATGACGCTCCCGCCGAGCCGGGCAAGAGCTCGCCCGCCAGCCCGGCCTCCATCTCGGATTCAAGGGTGGCGACGGACCGCTCGAACGACGCGAGCGCCGCGTCGAGGGTGCCGTCCAGGAAGTCCGCCGGCCCGGACGCACCGGCCCCGCCCGTGGCGGCCAGTGCGGCGCCGTCCCGGGTCTGGTTCGGGTCCCTGTACGACCGCGCCACGGGAAGCGAGCGGAGCGAGCGCGTCCGCCGCTCGATCTCCTCGAGCCGAAGCGCCTCGCGAAGCTCGTACTCGGCCTGGCCGCCGCCCGACGCCCCACCTCCCGCTCCGGTCTCCGTGTCGGCTGGGGCCGCATCCCGGACGGCCGCGGCCTGTCGGCGTTCCTGCTCGGCGCGGGCCTCGTTGGCCGCCGCCTGTTGGGTCTGACGCTCGGCCTCCGCGCGCAGGCGGCCCTCGAACGCGCGGCCCACGCGATCGTCCACGGCCCGCGCCTCCAGGGGAGCTCCGGCAGCAGTTGCGTCTTCCTCGGGACCGGTGAGCGACGACGAGAACAGCATGCCGCCGCCGAGCACGGCGATCAGCACGATCCCGGCCTTCGTGACGATGCCGCCCGGCAGCGCGCCCTTGGGCTGCTTCACCCACTGCTTCCAGCGGCTCATCGGAGCGCTTCCGCGGGCGTGAACCGCCAGTGGACCCGCTTGTCGCCGACCTGGAGCCACCCGTCGCCCAGCACGTGGCGTGCGATGTAGAGGCCGTCCTCGGTCAGATCGAACGCGACCAGGCTCGGTTCGCCGTCCCTGAGCTCGTAGAGCGCCGGCGACTCCTGGGCGCGCGAGCGGCCGTAGGTGAACCGCCCGTCGTGCCACATTGCCTCGATGAGGAACGGACGATCCTTCGCCTTGTCGTCCAGCCGGTACTCGAACCGGAGCCGTCCCGGATACTCGGCGCGGAACGCTTCGATCTCCGCTTCCGCCCGCCCGCTCGCCTCGAGGATGCCCGCCTCGGCCTCCTCGCGCGCCCGGCGGGCCGCCCCCGCCGCCTCGGCAGCCATTTGCCGGTAGGCCGCCACGTCGCTGCGGGCGACGAAGGCGGGGCCGTTCCCCCCCCCCCCGCCCGATGCGCCCGCGGCCTCCGCGCCGGATTCGACGCGGATGACGAGGTGTGGCGGCTCAGCGGACCAAGAGTGTGAGTACCAGCCGCGTGACACCTGCGGGTATGTATGTGTGTACCTGTGTGGGAATGTGGGGCCTCAGTGCTGCAGCTGGCAGGTTTGGGCCTGGAGTTGAGGCGCCGCAGGTCGCATGTGGTCGGAGCGGAAGGGGTTCCTCCGGGCCGGAACCAGCGTGACGTCGCTAGCCTTCGGGATAGTCTTGCTCGGAGTGGTCGCACACCGTGAGCAGACTTGGAGGTCGGCGTTGGAGTCGGTGCACGAGATCCAACTACTAGGACACGAGGTTGGTGCGCAAAGGGTCAAGCCGACAATTGTTCTGGTATTCCAGGGCGAGGATTGCCGAGGTATCGCCTCGGCAATCCTCGCCCTCAACGAAGTGGCCCGCGATGGGCACATGTCCGTCGTCGGCGGCCTGCTAGGGAGCTTTTCGGAGGTGGATGCCCCTCTTTTCCGAAGCGCCTACGGGATAGACTTTCCGGTTAGTCCGATTGACGAGACCGGTGCAGCTTTCCTGGGGAATGCGCTTGGATACGATTCAACTCCCTTCCTTGTTGCAGTGGACCGCGAGGGGCAGGTGCTCGCAGCCGGTCAGGCAGAGACCGCGGCCGCAGTAGAAGTCGTTTTGGCGTGGGCTTCAGTAGCGAGGGAGGCAAAGAGTGAATGAGCGGCGGACCTGAGACCATCCGAAAGAACTATCACCTAGCGTGGGAGACGTTCGAGCACCTTCTCGTCCTGTACCCCACCGAGCCCCGGGTCATGCTGATCAAGGACATCAGCGACTTCTCTCCATGGACGTCCTTCCGGTCGATCGCGACCAAACAGGATTGGAAGCTCAGCAACATGTTCGCGGCCTTGGAACTTAACCTAGAGTTGAAAGCCACTTGCGTTCAGGACCAAGGTGCCGAGACCTACATACCCAACGATGGCGCTGCGAAGTTCGAGTACTGGTACGGTGTGGAGGAGGCGTTCGAAAAGCCGAAAGTTCCACTCGAGCTTCCGGTCGGAGACTTGACGGTGAGCACAGACCCGTTTACCTCTCGCCGACGTTGGCACTCAGCCGTACACGCTACGGGTTGCGCAAGGCTAGATGGCCCAGAGCTCTTGGTCTACATGGGCACCCAGATGGCCAAGATCCGGGCATACACGACCGCAGACTGGAATGGGAGCAATAACAGGCGATATGATTGCAATGCTGCTGGCGCGTTATGCAACAATCCAACCGCTCCCGACGCTGAAGTAAATTACCCAAGCGACAGTCGGGTGACAGTGACGTGGGCCGCGCAAGGGGGTGGGGCCGACGCAAACGGCGTTGAAATTACCGCTCGGGTTGTGGATCAAAAATGGACAGCGTGTCCGATGAAGTGGAAGCACTGGCCCGCTAACGGTTTTGTGTACCTCGGGGATACAAGCCGGGGCGACTGTTCCGGCAAGCGTTCGGGATCGGGCACATCCTACAGCGGCAGCTTCTCTGGAGAGATCGAGGCCTGGGACGTGGTGTTCAAGGCCCGCGCCCGCAACAGCAACAGAGGGTCTATTAAAGTTTGCGTGACAAAGAACACAAGTAGTACTGGTAGTGACAAGGGCTGCAAAAGTACCGGCAATAAGCCGGCCAACCTGAGCGGCTGGACTACTGTCGCTGGGCTTGTCTACTACTGATGACAAGTCGCAAGAAGGATATCGCCGAGCACCTCATGGAGAGGATGCGGCTAATCGGCCATGTGATGAATCACGCCCACGGTCCCCCTGCGCGCGGCTGGCAGGGGGACTTCGGGCCTGTCTATGATCGGGCCGAGGACTTCCCCGAGGATCACTGGAAGCATCTACGCGCGTGATCTGATACGAGCATCATCTGATAGTTCGCAATGAGAGAGGACAGGGGCCATCGACAACCGCCCTCCGCCAAGCCTTCGCTCTTTCCCACGCGGGGCGCAACGAGGGGATCATCGGCCAGAACATGCCGGTTGGGCGCGTTTTCAGCCCGTCATCGCCCCCAAGACCGCTGAAACCGGCTCCCTCCGTCTCGCACCGCCCCCAGAAGGGCCTTGCTCAGAGCTTCCTTAGAGAAGCCATTCACGGCCGAGGAAGGTTGAGCGAGCCCTAACGTGACGCCGGTGATCCCCGTTACGCCGCTCCGCCCGATCATTCGAGGCCTCGGGTGCCGCGGGGAACCCTTGAGAGGATCCGGGCGACTCTTCGTGGTCCGGGGCTAGCAGGCCACTACCTCTGTGCCCCATCCGTGCCACACGCGGGCTCAGACGGGGAGGTGGGCCCAGCCGCTGGGATTAAGTTGATATGATATGTTAGGAAGATGAGTTAGCGGCAAGACGGGGCGTGGCGCAGTTCATCGCCCCGGACTACCATGTAGAGCGGACTGCGTGATCATACGGCCGCGGTCCACTTTCCGGATTCCTCTACTGCGCCGCGGCCACATTCCAGCGTGAGGTTCGCTCGGTGAGCAAGGAGTGAGCGTCCTGGTGTCGCTTCGTCGAATTCCTTTGCCTCGTCTACGCCATCGTTTCCCTGGGCCGGGCATCGCGGCCGCCCTCCTTTTGCTGGGAACCGCCGCGGCTGGGCAGGAGCATCCCGCGCCTGCCGGTCCGGGATCGGATCCCGACGAAAGTGCACCGGGCCCCGATCGGGCGGTTTCCGTTCCGCACGACGAGGCTCCCGTCGCACGGGCGGTACGGATCACGGAGAGCATCGATGTCGACGGCCGGCTGGACGAACCCGTCTGGATGTCTGCCTCACTCGTGACGGAGTTCTGGCAGATGACGCCGGACGAAGGTGCGCCAGCGACGCGGCCAACCGAGGTACGCTTCCTTTACGACGACGAGGCGATCTACATCGGCGGCTGGCTGTGGGATGAGCGGGGGCAGGACGTGCCCACCCGGCTGTATCGACGCGACCTCGCCTTCCCGGAAAGCGATGTTCTCTTGATGCACTTCGACACCTATCACGACCACCAGACCTCCTACAAGGTGGTGATGAATCCCTCCGGTGCCAAGGCGGACAAAATCCTGATCGCGGAGGAGGGAGGCGGACCGGGAGGCTTGTCGGGCGGAGATGCCTCTTGGAATCCGGTCTGGGAGGGGAAAACCACGATCACCGACGAGGGCTGGTTCGTCGAGATCCGGATCCCATTCAGCCAGCTCCGCTTCGGTCGTGCGGAGGAGCAGGTCTGGGGGCTCCAGATCGAACGTAAGGACCGGGCGGGGCAGTCGGACGCCCTATGGGTCTACACCCCCTCTACCGAGGTCGGATCGGTGCCCCGCTTCGGCCATCTGATCGGGATCCGCGGCGTTCGCTCTGGGCGCAAACTCGAGCTGCTGCCCTATCTGAGCGCGCGCGCCGACTACATTGGTGCGCCACAGAGCGATCGGGTCACGTTCGGCGACCCGTTCCGCAGCAGCGCCGACTACTTCGGTTACGGTGGAATCGACGTGAAGTACCTGCTCACGCCGAACTTCATCCTGAACGCCACGGCCAACCCGGACTTCGGACAGGTGGAACTCGATCCGGCCGTGATCAACCTGACGGCGTACGAAACCCGCTTCGCCGAGCAGCGGCCCTTCTTCGTCGAGGGTGCGGACAACTTTCGGTTCGGTGAGGACGATCGCACGCAGATCCTCTACACGCGCCGCATCGGCCCTCCGCCGCAGGGAGGGCTGCCGGTGGATGCCGTCTATCATTCCGTCCCGCAGGAGACGACCATTTTCGGTGCGGCGAAGCTGACGGGAAAGACGGCCAACGGCTGGTCGTTGGGCCTCCTCAACGCAGTCACCGCGGCCGAGGAGGCGTCGTGGGTCGGTATCGACGGTGCCGAGCACGAGCAGGACGTCGAGCCGCTCACCAACTATCTCGCGGTCCGCGCTCGCCGCGAGCTACGGGGCGCGCAAACGATGTTCGGCGGCCTGCTGACCACCGTCCATCGGGACGTGGCGGGGACCCCGCTCGACGAAACGCTCCACTCCTCGGCATACAGCGCCGGGTTGGACTTCCGACACGAGTGGTCGAACCGCAAGTGGGCAGTGGCTGGTCAGTTCACATCGAGTAGGGTCGCCGGATCGCTGAGTGCACTGATCCGGACGCAGCGCAGGTCGTCGCGCTACTTCCACCGGCCGGACGCGGACTATCTGGAACTCGACTCGACGGCGACCTCCCTCTTCGGATATTCGACTCGGCTCGCGTTCCGGAAGCAGACCGGACAGGCGCGTTTTGACGCGATAGCGTCTGCGGTCAGCCCCGGGTACGAAGTCAATGACGTCGGGTTCCAGACGATCGCCGACCGGATCGGTTCCGAGTTCAACATCAGCTACGTGCAGTTCCGGCCCAGTCGACGATTCCAGAACTGGAGTGTGCGAGCGAGCCAGCGCTGGGCGTGGAACTACGGCGGCGATCTGGTAGACAGCGAGATTGGCGTGGCCGGGGACGCCCAGCTGCTGAACTTCTCCAGAATCTCGGGAAGCCTCGCCTACCTCCCCTCGCGGCTCAACACCGTCCTCACTCGGGGTGGGCCGGTCATGCGAGACCCCGCCGGCTATTCCGCCTCATTGAGCTATCGGATGGATAACCGCCGGGACCTAGTAGGCCGTGGATTCGTGAACCTGACGGGGGACCGCTCGGGCGCGTGGCAGCGCGAGTTCGGAGGAAGCCTGGCGCTCACCGTGAGCGAGATGTTCGACGTCAGTGTCGGTCCGACCTTCACGGGGAATCGCGTCACGGCGCAGTACGTCACGTCGGTCGCAGACCCGCTCGCGCGCGCGACCTTCGGACGCAGGGTAGTGTTCGCGGACCTGCGTCAGCGGACACTGTCGCTCGACGTCCGGCTCAACCTCGTGTTGAACCCGGAGATGAGCTTCGAGCTGTTCGCCCAGCCGTTCGTCTCGACCGGGGACTACCAGCGGCTCAAGGAGCTCGCCGCGCCCCGGAGCTTCCGCTTCACACGGTACGGGCGAGATGCCGGAACGTCGGTGCCCACGGACGACGGAAAAGGCTTCCGCGTCGATCCCGACGGCGTGGGTCCGGCGACGGCGTTCACCGTGGGTGACCGTGACTTCAGCTATCGGTCGCTGCGTGCCAGCGCAGTGTATCGCTGGGAGTGGCGGCCCGGATCGACGCTGTACGTCGTCTGGCAGCAGCAGCGTCTGAATAACCTCAACGCGTTCGAGGTCGGATCCGGGACGCGGGCCGGGCAGTTCCGACTCGGGTCGGACGCCCGCGACATCTTCCGTCAGCGCCCGGACAACGTATTCCTGATCAAGGCGAGCTTCTGGCTGAATCCGTGATCCGCGGGCGCATCGTCAAGGTGTTCGGGACGCTCACGTGATGCCGGGAGATCGCTATACATGTTGCGCTCAATCCATCATGCCTACAGCCGTGGACTCACCAGGCCGGGGTGGGCCGTTTCAAGCTCACCCTGAACCGGACCCGGTTTCTTGGACAAGCGGGCCGCTTAGTCAGGCCACCATGCGGGTGAGCTGCTCGCGGACCTCGGCCGGGGTCTTGGGCCGTGCCGCTCGATGAGCCAACCGCGGTTGTAACGCTCAATGAACTCGCCGATCACCATCCTGGCTTCCTCCAGGCTCTCGAAGCCGTGGAGGTAGAGGCACTCTTCCTTCAACGGTCCTGATGTAGCGCTCGGCGACGCCATTGCACTCGGGCAGTCTGACGACGACGGATGCGGCGCAGGCCGACATCAAGCAATTGCCCAAGCTGCTTCACGGCGAAGAGCGCGCGCTGTATGAAGACCAGGCGTACTGGAGCGAGGCAGACCGGCAGAGCTTCGAGGAACGCCACGTTCGGTACCGCGTGAATCGGCGAGGCCACGTCTACCGGCAACTGACCGATCGCTGGAAGGCGATCAACCGTAGCCGGTCGCGGGTCCGTGCCAGAGGTGAGCATGCGTTCCACGTGATCTAGAACTTATGGGGCTTCACCAAGGTTCGATATCGAGGACTCGCTAAGAACACGAGTAGAGCTCACGCGCTATTCGCATGCTCAAACCTCTACCTGGTCCGTCACCGACTCATGCCGCCAGGGGCGACGTGCGCCCTGTAACCGCGGAAATCCGTGATCAGCGCTGCTCCCGCGCAGTTCGGAAGGGCAAGACGCTCACCGGCGGATTGTTCTTCAGTCGTCTTCGCGGCCATTTTCAGCAGCCATCGACCCCGACCCGTTCGGTGGCTCCCTGTGCAGAGCTTCCCTAGGGGCGGCTCGAGGTCGTCGCTGTTCCTAGGCCGAGGGCGACCGGGATCCCGCTACCCTGAAATCGCGGCGGGCTGCCAACGCTACGCCCGGTCTGCACGCCATCATCGCCACGTTCCTGCTAACCGGGGGACGCTCCTCCGAGGTCCTTGGACTCGACGTGGACGACGTGAGCTTCGACCGCGGGCTGGTGCGTTTCCGACCCAACGCGCATCGCGGGCTCAAGACGCAGACGAGTCAAAGCGACGTTCCGCTCTGGCCCCAGCTTCGGGACATCTTGCAGCAGTGGTTCTTCGGGGGCGGTCCCCGCTCACCGAAGGGCTTCTCTTCCCTTCCACCACGAGCGGGATGATCGGCGACCTCCGAAAGAGCCTCGACACGATTGGCAAGCTGGCAGGGATGGACCTCGGCGAGGTGCGTACCCGTCGCTTTCGTCACACGTATTGCTCCACCCGGCTCGAGACCGTCCAGCGGATCCTCGAGCCCGGAACGAAGGACGAATGGGACTATGTGCCGGTCGAGAGATTCACCGTACAAAAGGAGATGGGGCACGGCGGTGCGCAGCTCGTGGACCGTATCTACGGGCACGTGCAGCGGAACCATTACCGCGCCGAGGTCGTTGAGTACCGCCTGAGAAGCACCGGGAGGTCTTGGGGGCACGGACCGCAGCCCTGCTGGGGCACTAGCCGCGTAAAAGACAACCGTGAGAGTGGGCCTGTTGGGTGCGTGGAAACGGCGGAAAGAAAGGGAACGCTGACATGATGAGCCGGAGGAGTAACGGGAAATCATCGGGGAAACCTTTGGTCCCCCAGCCACACGGCGGGGCCCTGCTGCCGGGTGCGGGTGGAGGCCCCCAGCTGGGAGCCGGTCGCCCGCGCTCAGAGATCCTGCGGTCACTTGCTGGCGTGCTTGAGGGCGGCATCCCGCTGCTCAAGGATATCTGCGACGGTGAGGCGGTGAGGAAGACCCGCGTGCCGCTCTTGGAGGTCCTGCGCCACGCGCGTTGCCCTGAGTGCGATGGCAAACTTCACGCTCCCCGTAAGGGCCAGACGGGCGATGTCGAGATCGAGAGCAGGGTGTCAGTGAGCCCAGGGGATCGCATCAGGGCGCTCGAACTCGCGGCCAGGTACGGGCTTGGCATCGAGAAGACTTGCTACGACGCGGAGCTGATCGGGAAGCTAGGGCATGCGACAACAGAGGTCTTCGGCGGCGACGAACGGCTGAAGGACCTGCACAAGAGGTGGGTCGCCGTCATCGGGGAGCACATGAGGGGTGGGAGGTGACGGCTAAGGTTTCCGGTCGCTAGCCTCCGGTCCCCCGGCGATGGCCAGAGGGACATTCACTCGCGGTTTGCCGCCCTGATCCCCAATTTGGACGGGTGGACCACCCCGATCCCGTCACCCGCCTGAACGCGGCCCTCGATCGATGGACCCGACGCCAGACACGATCGAGCACACTGAGCCATTGAATCGGCACGTCTGGGCGCCCACCGGGGCCGAACCGCGCGGCGACCGCCTTCCGTATGAGCCACTGAACGTCGGTGCCCAAGAAGTCCCTCGGTACCGCGACGTAGGCCAGCGCCTCCCGGTCGTGGCAATCCAGGGCGAACCCGACCTGGACGATCTCGCCGTTCCAGCATGCGACCTCGAGCACGTCGCTGCACCAGCGCTCATTCGACACGGCACGCTGGACCCGCCCGCGGTGTGCACGGCCGGTACGTCGCCTCGTGGACCGAGGCAGCGTCCAGCCGTTGATGGCCATGACACGCCGGATGCGCTTCAGGTTGTACGACGTCTCGAACGACCGATTGACGAGTGAGCGGACGCGCCGCGCCCCATAGGAGGACCGGGTGCGGATCACGGCTCGGATCTGAGCCGTGACAACGCGATCGCCCGAGCATACCGAGCTGGGCGACCCACGCTCTCCCGATAGGCGCAGGCGCGGCTGACTCCCAGGGTCCGACAGATCGGGGCGATCTTGAGCCCCGTCACTTCCTTGACATGCCGTAGTAGCGGGGTCGTTTTTTTACCTCATCCCGTGCAGCCTGGAGAATTTCGACCTCCATGGTCTTCTTCCCCAGCGCCCGCTCGAGCTCCCGAATGCGCTGCTGCGCGGCCCGTAGCTCACTGACCGGCACGACTTCCTGGTTGGCCTTAACCGCTGCCGAACTATCGCTCGTAATCAGACGGTGCCATCGGCGCACCACCGAAGGATTCACCGCTAGTTCCCGGGCCAGCTCCGCGAGCGTTACCTCCTGCCGGACAACCCGCGCGATCTGTTCCTGCTTGAACTCGGCCGTGAAGAAGCGGCGACCGTCCGAACCACGTCGATGCGTTTCCATTCGACGAACCTCCGTTGAGAAGTCAACCTACCCTTCCTAAACTGCCTCGTCGAATTGGGGTACAGAGCAAAAGTAAGTAAACTGGTGTGTTCATCGATCGGCACCGGGGAATACGAGTCCGATCTGCGCCGAGCTGCCGATTGCTCCGTCGACTATTTCGAACGCAAGGCCTGCGAGAGGGAGCCGAGCCGCCGCTCAAAGCATATGCAGCGGGACGAGCAGCTCCACGGCGAGATCGTCCGGGTGCGGAGGGCGAATTTGCACCGGGACGGGGTAGCCCACCACCCGCCCGGTCGATCACTGGCCAAACTCGGCCGGGGTCCGTATTCTTCCGACCGTGCGGACAGCGCCCGCCCCGCCCATCGAGATCATCCGAGCAGCCCTCCCCCCATCCACCGTCGACCCAGGAGAGTCACATGGAACTCGTCAGATTTTCCTCGCTTTTCTCCGTCGTGACCATTGCTTGGTTGCTAACGGCCCCGGCCTCGGGCCAGGAGTTCCAGGGAGGGCGGCCGCCGGAGAACAGGGCCTTCCTACTCAACAGTGGGTCGTTCAGAGACGGCGGCTACATCCCGGTGCGGCATACGCAAGCAGCCCAGGGCGTCGAGCCCGGCAAGGGCGTCTCGCCCGCGTTGATGTGGAACGGCGCACCCGAGGGTACGCAGTCGTTCCTCCTCCGTATGCACGACATGAACGTGGCCCGAAACCGGACCACCGAAGATCAGGTGCACTGGCTCGTCTGGAATATACCGGCCACGGCGTGGTCGCTGGCCGAAGGGATGCCCGAGGGGGCGAAGCTCGCGGACGGGAGCTACCAGATCAGCGCCACCGGTCCGATGTACCGCGGGCCGGGCGCGCCGGCGTCCGGCGCGCATCACCACTACATGTTCGAGCTCCTCGCGCTCGACATCACGCTCGACATGCCCGCGACCGGCGACGCGTTCGAGACGCGCAGGAAGCTGATGGAGGCCGTGCAGGGGCACGTGCTCGGCAAGGCGCTCCTCATCGGGTTGTTCAGGCAGCCGCCGACGCTCGCCCCGAGCGGTTGAAAAGAAGCGGGGCAGCCGCCGCTGGCCGGCTGCCCGTTGTCTCGAAGCGACGCGACGATCATTCGGTTTCTCCGCGGGCTTATCACACGCGTAGGGTCCCGGTCGTATTGGCCCGGCCGTACCTCTCCGAACCGTGCTGTCCTGGACCGTACTGCCCGTATCCGTGGCGACCCCGGCCGTACGGACCGGCTGGGATCTCCAGCGCTGGTAGCCGGATTGGCCTTGCCCCTCGAACGCCACCGGGGGTCCGTAGTTTGGCTGTGCCCGTGGACGGTGCCGCCGCGCTCCGGCGCGAAGACCGAGCGCTCCCACTCGATGCGCGCGCCGTAGCCGCTGCTGCCGCCCAAGTCGAACGGGTACGAGCCGCCGTACCCGCTCGCTCCGTATCCGGCCTCCGGCTGGTAGGGCATGTTGCGGCCAGTCCCGATCGACTCCCGGGGTAGCCCGTACCTCCGAGCCCGCCCTCGCCGTATCCGCCCTGCTCACCCCTCCGTACTCGTGCTCGCCGAAGCTGCCGCTCTGCTCGGGCACAAGGAGGACCGCTTGCCGTGAAACGGCAACGGTCGCACCTGTGAAGCTCCAACACTCATTGGCGTGAGAAGGAGGAGCTCAGATGGCGACAGGTACGACCCGGGCAGACATTAAGGTAAGCAGCTGACGACCCGGACGTCCTCTGGCACACCGAGCCGTTGCTTCGTCTCCTCGATCTCCCGGAGCACCGCCACCCCATCTCGCGGCCGGATCCGACGCTGACGCGGCTGCCCAACCCATGCTCGTCCCCATCGTCAGCGTCCAGGGTGTCCTGCACTGGGACAACCCAGGGGACTTCCAGGGTCCCATGGCAAACGTGCTCAAGCGGGAGAAGCAGGAGCAGGTGATTACGGCGCTGGTCGAAGGCTCCTCGATCAGGTCCACGGAACGGATGACGGGAGTCCACCGGGAGAGCGCGGAGGCGTCGTAGCCGACACGCACGTCGGTCCGCAGCGTGGCCGGCTCGCCGTCGCGGGAGATGCACTGGCGAGAGGACCTGGAGCGAGCTCCAGGCGCCGTCGTCCAGGACCCCGTCGATCAACGGGGCGTCGGTCACCTCGACCGCGGGAACCGCCGGGGGGCCGGCCCGGACCGCCCCATGCTGGCCTCCCTGGGTCTGGGCCGCGAGGCCGCTCGGTGCTCCGAAGAGAAGCAACGGCATTAGGATACGGACCGCCCAAAGGGAGGAGCTGCGCATGGCTCGGTCTCGGTGGGTGGATGGGACGGACCGGGAAATATGCGGCCCTAGCCGGCTTGGTCCTAGCCGGCCGGGCCGCGCTCTCCTAAGCTTCAGGGCCGTCCCGATCTTCTTCCGGCGCCGCTCCCCGTGTCAACCCTGGAGAGGATTCCCGATATGCGCCCCTTCGTTGCGGTCCTCACCCTGCTCGCCCTCGCGCCCCTGCCCACCTCCGCGCAGCGGCCCCAGCAGGACCTGTCCGACTCGGACAGCCTGCGCGCTCTCGTCGCCCAGGTCCCGCTGCTCGACATCGAGCTCGTCGAGCTCCGCCCGAACGTGAAGCTAGAGGGCATCTCGGCCGTCCAGGCGGATCCGCAGGGCAACATCTACGTGATCCATCGTCCGACGGACGAGAGTGCGGATCCGGTCGTGGTTCTGGACCGGAACGGCCAGCTGCTGCGCTCGTGGGGCAGGGGGATGTTCGTGGGCCCCCACGGGATCCGGCTCGACGCGGCCGGCAACGTGTGGACCACAGATGCCAACACGTCGAAGATCTACAAGTTCTCGCCCATGGGCGAGAAGCTGCTCGAGATCGAGGTCGGCGGCGTCCCCGAGGGCCGGCAGGGCGGCTTCTGCAGCATCAGCGACGTCGCGTTCTCGCCCCGGGGTGACGGTCACGTCTTCGTCGCCGACGGCTACTGCAACGGGCGCGTGGTCGAGTACGACGCCCAGGGGAGGAAGGTGGCGGAGTTCGGCAACGGCCGTGGGGCCGGGCCGGGCCAGTTCAACAACGCGCACGGCATCGCGGTCGGCCCGGACGGCAACATCTACGTGGCGGACCGCGAGAACGGCCGCGTCCACTGGTTCGACCTGTCGGGCAAGCTGCTCGGCATGCGCAAGTACGGCGGCCAGTTCTACAACATCACGTTCGACAGCAGGGGCGAGATGTGGGCGAGCGTCCACCCCAAGGGCGTCCCGCTCGCCGAGGAGTGCAACGTGGTGCACTTCGACATGAAGACGGGGAAGATGCTCGGCCGAGTGCCGGGCCCGTCGCACCAGGTCGGCGTCGGTGCCGACGGCTCCATCTATCCGGCGACGCGGAGCGAGCGCCTGATCGTGTATCGGCCGAAGCGCTGAGCGCTGACCGAAGAAGGTCGGAAATGACCCCACCGGCGACTCCGCCTAATGCGCTCGCCACCACCGTCCGGGCGTCCTTCGAGGACGCCGATCGCCAGGTGCGCGCGGCCCGCCAGGGGGAAGGGTTCGGCATGCCACCGAGATCGATGTCGCGGCGACGCTCAAGAACAAGCTCGACGTCGAGTTTCACCCGCTAAGGAAACTCTGCACAGGGTGTTATTGCGTGACCCGTATCTTGAGGCAGGTCGCTGCAATCGCACTCGTGCCGAGGGGGGTTCATGGCGAGGCAGAGAACGTTCGCGGGGCTGACGTGGAGCACGAAGGGCAAGGTAACGCGCCGTGAACGCTTTCTGGCGGAGATGGACGCGGTGATCCCCTGGGCGCGGCTGAAGGCCTTGATCGAGCCGCACTATTCCGAAGGCGGGCAAGGGGCGCCAGCCGCTTGGGCTGGAGAAGATGCTCCGAATCTACTTCGTCCAGCAGTGGTTCGACCTGTCGGACCCCGGGGCCGAAGACGCGATCTACGATAGCGAGTCGATTCGGCGCTTCGTGGGGGTGGAGCTGGGCGAGCACACGATGCCGGGCGAGACGACGATCCTGCGGTTCCGCCGGCTGCTCGAGAAGCACCGCCTGACGGAAGCGACTTTCAGCGAGGTCGGGTCTCTGCTGGAGGAGAAGAATCTGCTCCTGAAGTCCGGGACGATCGTGGACGCGACGATCATAGCGGCCCCGAGCTCGACGAAGAACCGGGCAGGCAAGCGCGATCCCTAGATGCGGCAGACGAAGAAGGGAAAGGCCTGGCACTTCGGGCTTAAGCTGCACGTCGGAACGGAAAAGAAGGGGTTGGTGCACAACGTGGTGGTGACCGACGCGGCCCAGGCCGACATCAAGCAGCTTGCGCACCTGCTGCATGGCGAGGAGCGCGAGCTCTACGGCGATCAGGCGTATTGGAGCGAGCGCGATCGCCAGAGCTTCGAGGAGCGAGGCGTCCGGTACCGGGTGAATCGGCGGCCCAGTCCGACCCGACCGCTCACCGCTGGAAAGCGATCAATCGTTAGCCGGTCGCGGGTGCGCGCCCGTGGAGAGCACCCCTACCATGTCATCAGGCGGCTGTGGGGGTTCACCAAGGTTCGATACCGAGGCCTGGCCAAGAACGCGAGCCGCGCCTACGCCCTCTTTGCTCTGTCGAATCTCTACCTGATCCGTCACCGACTCATTCCGCGGGGAGCAACGTGCACCCTGCAGCGGTGAATAGCCCGCTCCGGAACCGCTCGGCCACCGAGCCGAGGGGGAAACCGGACAGGAGAAGGCCTTTCTCGACCACCAGACGCTCACCTCTCAGCCGGCGCCAGATCATCCAGTATCCGATCGCCGCCTGTGCAGAGCTTCCCTAAAGAGATCCTCGGCACCTGCGCGCCCGGTCTCGCGTACCAGGCGTTGGGGCTCGAGCCGGACATCGCGCTGCTGCTCCCGTGCAACGTCGTTGTGCGCGCCGCCGAGCCCGACGGCCCGACAGTGATCGAGACGCTGGACCCGGTCGCGCAGCTCTCGGTGTCGGAGAACGAGTGGCCCGTCCTGCACGCCCGGGAGGTGGGGGCGCGCGTGGAGCGCGTGATTGAGCGGGTCGCCGCCCCGTAGCGTCCACTCAGCGCATCGCGTGTGGATACGGACAACGAGTGGGGCATCCAAAGGGGCTTTCAGGAGGCGAGGTGGGGGCGGTGAGGGATGGCCGGTTGTGACGGCGGCGGGCGAAGGCCGGGCGGGGGCTGCGAGAGGCGCACAGATGCACTTCATCACCGGCGGGCAGATTCCCTGCCCGCACCTTCCTGTGGGGCATGGGCGCGAGCGTCGCCCTCCCCTTCCTGGATGCCATGGGCGTCGGCCGGCCACGTCTCGGCCCCGAGCGACCCGATCCGGCTGGTCGCGATTGAGAGCGTGCACGGGCGCGGGAGCGAGCCCCTGGGGCCGCACGCAGCACATTGTGGTCGCGCCGGCCGCGACGGGGAAGAACGTCGACCTCTCACCCACGGCGATGTCGCCCCTCGTGCCCTTCCGCGACTACCTGACGATCATCAGCTACAGCGACGTGCACATGGCCGAGCCGTACGATCCGGACGAGATCGGCGGTGACCACTTCCGCTCCAGCGGGGTCTTCCTCACCAAGGCTCATCCGACCAGACCGAGAACTCCGACTTGTACGTCGGGAGCTCCCTGCATCAGATGTACGCCGCGCGCTACGGACGGCACATGCCAATCCCGTCGATGCAGCTCTGCATTGAGAGCGTGGACGAGGTCGGTGGCTGCGCGTACGGCTTCTCGTGTGTTTTCACGAACATGATCATCTGGGCCCACCGAGCGCTGCCGATGATCCGCGGTCCCCGGGCCGCTTTCGCGACATGCTGTTCGGCGCGGGCGGCACGCCCGAGGAGCGAGTCGCCCGGCGCAAGAGACGCGGCTCCATCCTGGACTGGATCACGGGCCACGTCTAGTGCGTGGCGTCGTCAGGCTTATCCTCCAGCGTGAGCGTGATCACGCGCTCAACGTCCGCGTCGCTGATCGTGCGCGGAACACCCGGGCGCGGCTCATCGAGTAAGCCATAGATCCCTTTCTTCAGACACCTGGTCCGCCACTTCGTGACGGTCTGCCGATAGACCCCGAGCGATTGGGCGACTTCCGTGTTGGATGCTCCGCTCTCACAGGCCAGGATGATCCGAGCACGCAAGGCAAGCGCCTCGTCGGGCGGACTGGTCAGGGTGCCCACCCGACTGTATTGTGTTCCCGTTCTACGGCCGGATTCGCCGGGGCCGCGCGTACCTCTTCCACGGATCTGCCATGCCCAGCAAAGCGGTTGCTTTCAAGTCCTCGGGGGAGAAGGCCGCGGGCGCCAGGAAGGCGGCAGCCGGAAAAGCCGCCCGCCCGCTTCACTTCCTGATCCATCATCAGAAGGATGATGTCGGAGTGGCGGTGGTCGACATCGAGGCCGGCAGCCAGGTCACCGGGCTCACGCTCGACACGCGCGAATCGGTCGAGGTGAAGGCTCTCGGGAATATCCCGCTGGGCCACAAGATCGCCCTGCGCGCCTTCAGGGTCGGGGACACCATCAGCAAGTACGGGCAGGACATAGGCAAGGTGGTCGCGGCGATCAACAAGGGCGACCACGTGCACGTTCACAACGTCAAGACGAAGAGGTGGTGAGATGGCACCCCCAAGCTTTCTCGGCTACTGCCGTGAGAACGGACGCGTGGGCGTCCGTAACCATGTCGTCATCCTGCCAGTAGACGACATCTCCAACGCCGCCTGCGAGGCGGTGGCGAACAACATCAGGGGCACGATCGCGATCCCGCACGCGTACGGACGGCTCCAATTCGGCCCAGACCTGGAGCTCTTCTTCCGCACCATGATCGGGACTGGCTCGAACCCCAACGTGGCGGCCGTCGTGGTCATCGGCATCGAGCCGGGGTGGACGGGACCGGATCGTCCAGGGGATCGCCAAGACGGGCAAGCCGGTGACTGGCTTCTCGATCGAGCGGCACGGCGACCTGCAGACGATCGCCGCCGCCTCGAGACAGGCCAAGGAGTACGTGCACTGGGCCTCCGAGCTGCAGCGCGAGAAGTGTACAGTCAAGGACCTCTACGTCTCGGTGAAGTGCGGCGAGTCGGACACGACGACCGGGCTCGGCTCCTGCCCGACCGTCGGCAATGTCATCGACCGCATCATCCCGATGGGCGCGACCGCGTCGTTCGGCGAGACCTCGGAGCTCACCGGCGGCGAGCACGTCGTGGAGGCGATGGCCGCCAATCCGAAGGTGGCCAAGCGCTTCATTGGAGATATACAACGCCTACAACGACTTCATCCTGCGTGAGAAGACCGATGACCTCTCCGAGTCGCAGCCGACCAAGGGTAACATCCGCGGCGGGCTGACGACCATCGAGGAGAAGGCCTTCGGCAACATCGAGAAGCTCGGCAAGAAGACCAAGTTCGTGGGCTGCCTCGAGCCGGCGGAAGCGCCCTCCGGAAAGGGCAACTGGTTCATGGACACGTCGTCGGCCGCGGCCGAGGCGGTGACGCTGTGGGCTGCATCCGGCGCTGTGATCCACCTCTTCCCCACCGGCCAGGGGAATGTGATCGGCAACCCCATCGTGCCGGTCATCAAGCTCTCGGCCAACCCAATCACCTGCGAAACGATGAGCGAGCACATCGACCTGGACGTGTCCGCCATCCCTCCAGGGGACGATGACGCACGAGGAGGCCGGGGAGCGGCTGCTCGATCTCGCGATCCGTACCGCCAACGGCCGCTTCACGGCCGCCGAGGCACTCGGGCACCGCGAGTTTGTCCTCACCAAGCTCTACCGCAGTGCCTGACGCGGCGGTTGCGACACGGCACGACCCGGCGGTTGTCCGCACGCTGGTCGCGGAGCTGGCCGAGGCTGCGGGCGTCCCCCCGGGGGACGCCCGCATTCTTGCGGACTCCCTCGTCGAGGCGGACATCCAGGGGACCTCCACGCACGGGGTCTCCAGGCTGGACATCTACCTTCGCCGCATCCGCAAAGGGCTGATCGATCCGCTGGCGGAGCTCGCCATCGAGCAGCGGCGTCCGACGGTGCTAGTAGCAGACGCCGGCTCGGGCATCGGCCAGGTGCAGGCCAGCAAGGTGCTAGAGCGGCTCTACTCGGTGACGAAGGAGCTGGGGGTCGCCTCCGCCACCATCCGCAACTCTCAACACTTCGGGGCGCTGGGGTATTACTGCAACCAAGCCGCCGAGCGCGGGACGGTCCTCATCGCGACCACCAACGCCGAGCCGGCCATGCCACCCTTCGGCGCCAGCGAACCCTTCTTCGGCACCAACCCGATCGGGGCCTCCTTCCCCACCGGCAAGGGGTTCCCGGTCAAGATTGACCTGGCCACCTCGGTGGTGGCCCGCGGCAACATCATCGCGGCGGCGCGGCGGGGGGAGTCCATCCCCCCGGACTGGGCGATCGACGCCGATGGCATGCCCACCACCGACGCGGAGGGCCGCGCTCGCCGGCGCCGTACTAACGCTCGCCGGACACAAGGGATACGCGCTGGCGTTTATGGTGGAGGCGCTGTCCGGCGTGCTGTCCGGCGCGGCGGTGGGGAAGCGCGGTGGGTTCGATGTACAAGCAGATGGACCGCAAGCAGGACGTCGGGCACTTCTTCTGCCTGCTCGACATCGAGGCCTTCATGGACCTCGAGACGTTTAAGGAGCGGATCGACGCGACCATCGACAGGATCAAGGCCTGCCGGCTGCGCCCCGGCTTCGAGGAGATCCTCGTTCCGGGCGAGCCGGAGCACCGCAAGGCGCTGGAGAACCGCCGCGTGGGGATCCGGCTCGAACCCGCTACCCTGAAGGACCTGCGGGCGCTCTGCGAGCGCCACCATGTCCGCTGCCCGCTCGACGGGGGATAGCCGGGGCGGCGGAGCCAACCGTTTCGTCAGGGAGCCGCCCGTCCGGGGCGGCTCCCTCCGCCGCGAGCACGTGCTCGTTCCTCCCTGCAACCCCGAGCCGGTCGGCGAGCCCCCCCAGCATGTGCAACCCCGCGAGGGGGATCCCTCAGCGGGCCGCATCGTCCGCGGCGGGCAGCACGGCGGACCCTCACGGGGTCGCGGCGGAAGGGCCTCCCTGGCCTGCGGTCAGGCCTCCCCGAAGGCCGGCCACCACATCGCCAGCAGGTAGCCGAACACCACCATCAACGCCAACACGAGCAGCGAGGCCTGCAGCCCCTTGATGAACATCGTCTTCAGGTTGATGCCGTATCCGGCCGCCACCGCCGGGCCACCGGCGGAGGAGGGGAGCACAAAGCCGCAGTTCCCCACCACCGTCACGATGTATACGAAGGGGATAGGGTTCATGTCCAGGCTCTGGAAGGTGCTGATCGTGATCGGCACGACGATCGCCACCGCGGCCGTGTTGCTGGTGACCTGGGTGAGCAGCATGGTGAGCACCGAGAACACCAGCACCGCGAGGAACCCGCCGCCCCCCGCGTACGGCACCAGCTGGTCAGCCACGAACTCCGCCGCCCCGGAGTCGGCCAGGATCCGCCCCAGCGCGATCCCCCCCGCGAACAGGTAGAACAGCCCCCACATCATGTTCTGCTGCGCGTACGCGCCAGGTCATGAGCGGGCGGCCTGCCGGGCGCACGGCGAACGTGACCAGCCCAATGGTGATAAACGCGAACGCCGGCGTTAGGCCGGGGATCGCGGCCGCGAACAGGGGACGTCCGAAGGCGAGGAAGGTCGCCACCAGGAACAGGGCGAGCCCCCCACTTCTCCTGCCTCTTCATCGGGCCGAGCGTGCGCAGCTCCCCGCGGAAGAAATCCTTGGTACCCGGGATATCCGCCGTCTCTGGCTTGAGCGCGAAGCGCATGAACAAGAACATCACCAGGATGATCATCACCGTCAGCGGAAACAGCCGCGTCACCCAGGTGAGGAAGAGGAACTCCCGCCCGGTGACCAGGTCCTGGATGAGGTTCACCGTGATGAGGTTGGGCGCCCCGCCCAACGGGCTGCCGGCGCCGCCTGCGCTGCTCCCCCAGGCGACGGCGAGCACGAGCGCCGTGCCGAGGCGGCTGTTCCACAGGTCCTCGATGCCGATGTAGCGGAGCATCGCGACCACGATCGGGATCATGCTGGCCGCGACAATCGTGTTAGGCAGGATAGCGCTCAGCCCGGCGCTGACCAGGAACCACACCAGGATTTGCCGGGTCGTGTTGGTACCCACGCCGAGGAGAGAGACGAGCGCGATGCGGCGGTCCAGCCCCCACAGCGACCAGACGCTGGTCAGGATGTTCGCGCCCAGCAGCAGGATGATCGTGTCCGCCGCGTAGGACGTGAGCACTCGCTCCATAGGAGCCAGGCCGAACATCGCGGTGACGGCTATCGGCAGCAGCGCGGTGACCGCTAGGTGCACGGGGCGCGCGATCCACCACCAGGACATCCAGAGGAGGAGACCGACCGCGCCACGGATCTCCTGCGGGGCGCCCCCGATGGGGAGCAGCACGGTAGCGAGGAACACCACGGGCCCACCGAGGAGGTTGATGAGGCTCCCCTCCTCGGGCGGCTTCTCCGGGCCCTCAGCGGGAGCGGTCTTCACACCCTCCGGAAGCTCGTCCTGTACCTCGGTGGCTCTGACCGCCATGCCGCTCGCCTCTCTGTTGTGCGGGACTCGAGGGGAGATGGACCGACAGGTGATCCTACGTTCCTCCATCGCGCGGAGGAAAGGGGGGTGACGCGAGACGGCCGCCGCGGCGGAATGCCCCCGCGGCCGCCGATCATCCCGGGCCCGCGCCTCGGAGGCTCAGCCGCCGTGAAAGAGCGTGAAGCGGACCGTATGCGAGCCGCACGGCGCGCCGGCGACCGCGAAGCAGAGATCGCTGCAACCGCCCCGCCGCCCCGGGTGGGCGGGGGCGCCGGCAACGGATGGGTACGGATAGGGCATCCAAAGGGGCTCCCGTGGCAGGAGGCGAGGTGGGGCGGTGAGGGACGGCGGGTTTCGAGGGCGGCGGGCGAAGGCCGGGCGGGGCTGCGAAAGGCGAGGTCGGCTGAAAAGGTCAGGAATCCCGAATGCGCCGCCGGGATGTGTGGATGTGCGCTGAGGGCGAGGGCGGGGGAATCTGACCACCGACCGAGAACTCAGGGGTCGAGGTCGTCGGGCAGGGACTGGTCGAAATCCGGGACGGGGTCGGGCTCGGCGGGGTCGAAGGCTGGCGTCTGATCGAGAGCTCGACGAGGACTGAACCGCCCCCGGCTTCTCCGGAGACTTGTTTAGTTGAGTGCCACCAGCTTCTCTGGAGTTCTGGAGTTGACCCCTCCGGACGGACAGCTTTGGGCTTGGCTCTCAAGCCAAGCTGGGAGTGTGTCTTCTCGAGGTTAATGGTGATGGGTCCCTCCTCTGTCGGGGGAGCCGAAGCGCCGAAGGCGCGCGGCGCCGGGTAGAGGGGCCGTGGTGCGATGCCGACGCTGGAGTTTGCGCGGGCGGGAACGGCGCGACGCAGCCAGAGCCCGTATAACGAGAGATCTTGCCGCGACGCGGCCTCCAGCCCATCCCGAAATTCGGCTCACGCAGCTCCTCCATGCCGGCGCTCGAAGGCGACCGGCGACAAATAGCCGAGCGCCGAAGGCCGCCGCCGTGGATTGTACCAGCCCTCGATGAAGTCGAAGACCGCCATCTTGGCCTCTGCCTGATTCCGGAAGCGCTGTCGATCGAGCGGCTCGCACTCGAGCGTCGCGAAGAAACTCTCGCACAGCGCGTTGTCGTAGGTGTCACCGACCGAACCCATTGACGGCCGGACCCGAGCCTCCCTGCAGCGCGGAGCGAACTGGATCGATGTGTACTACTATTGAGGATCGCATAATATAGTTGCAGCAGGTCGACTGGAGCAGTATCTTGGGTCATGGGACATCCAGCCGGCATGAAAAGGGATTTTGAGGCGATGGAGGCACGTCGCCTGAAGGGCGCGCAACTCTTGAAGCGCGGGATCTCCAAGGCCGAGGTCGCGCGGCAATTGGGGGTGCACCGGCAGTCGGTCCTGCGGTGGGCCAAGGAGCTTGAGCGGCACGGACGTGCGGGACTCAAGCATCCGGGCCGGGCCGGGCGAAAGCCCAAGCTCACTGCGGCGCAGCTGCGCCAGATCGAGCGCGGCCTCAAGCGCGGACCCGAGGCGCAGGGATACAGTACGAGCCTCTGGACGACGGAGCGGGTCGCGGCGCTCATCGAACAGGAGTGCGGTGTGCGTTACCACCCTGGGCACGTGTGGCGCATGCTGCGCCGGCTCGGGTGGAGCTGCCAGCAGCCGGTGGGCAAGGCGCGCGAACGCAACGAGAAGGCGATCGCGCACTGGAAGAAGGTGACCTGGCCGGAGGTAAAAAAAGACGCTGCCCGCCAAGGGCAAACCATCGTCTTTATCGACGAGAGCGGGCTGAGCGAGCGCCCCCATCGGTGCCGCACCTGGGCCCCGCGCGGCCAGACCCCGGTGCTGGAGTTCAACTTCAACTGGCACCGCTTCTCGGTGATCGCCGGGATCACGTGGTCTTCTATTTCCGGCTCTATCCGAACGCGATCAACAAGGAACGGGTCGTGGAGTTCCTGGAGCACCTTATGCGACACATCCCCGGCAAGCTCCTGATCATCTGGGACCGCCTGAGCGCTCATCGCAGCGCCTTCGTGCGCGACTTTATCGCAGCCCAAGACGGTCGCATCACACTGGAGTGGCTCCCGGCCTATGCCCCGGAGCTGAACCCGGTCGAATACTGTGGGGCCATTGGAAAAATCACGAGCTCCCCAACTTCTGTCCGCTCGATGCCTGGCAGCTCAGCGCAGAGGCTCGGCGCAGCCTCTGACGAATCCGGCGCCGGCCATCCCTGATCGTGGCGTTCTGGAAACAAGCAGACCTCTTCGCTTGACTGAAACTATATTACGCGGAACTGAATAGGCTAGGGCAGTACCTGTCCATACGCTATACCGAACGGCCGATCGAGGCAGGCATCGAGCCGTCCGTGGGAAGCAAAGGAGATTCCTACGACAACGCGTTGGCCGAATCGATCATCGGCCTGTTCAAGACGGAGATGATCCGACGGAACGGGCCCTGGCGTAACCTGGAAGACGTCGAGTTCGCCACGCTCGAGTGGGTCTGGTGGTTCAATCACCACCGTCTGCTCGAACCCATTGGGTACGTTCCCCCAGTGGAGAGGGAGCAGGAGTATTACCGGAACCTGAGCGCCCCGGCCGAGCTGGTGGCACTCAACTAAACAAGTCTCCGGAGAAGCCGGGGTGATTCACTCCCCAATCCTGTCCTCCTCTGACTGACAGCCCTTGCGTGTCCGGCCGGCGGTCACATATCATCGCCTCTGTCTTGAAACCGCCGAAAACTTGGGCTGAGGTGCCGCGGAGATCATGAGTCTGGTCGGCACCTGCACTCGCCCACCCCAGCACCTCCCGTAGCTAAGGAGCCTAACTTGGACAAAATCACCGATTGGAAACGGTTAGGCGAGACGGCATCCGAGTTGGGACTGCTGATGCGCTCAATCCACCATGAGCAGCCCGGAGTCGCGGTGCAACCGGAGCACCGCCGGGACGCGGGGGCTTTCCGGTGGTGAGGGCCACGATCACTGGAGACCCACAGCGTCGCGAGGAAGCACGTGGCTCCTCACCCACCCAAGACACAAGTGGGGACAACTTGAACGGAGTAGCACGGGATCTGGCGCTCCGTCTCATACGGAACATGCTCTTCTTCCGTCGATTCGAGGAGAAAGTCGAGGAGGCATACGCCATCGGTAAGATCGGCGGCTTTTGCCACCTCCACATTGGACAGGAGGCCACCGCTGCCGGCCCTATCGCCGCCCTGCGTAAGGATGATTACGTCATCAGCTCCTACCGCGAGCACACCCAAGCTCTAGCTAAGGGGATCAGTCCTAAGGCTGTCATGGCCGAGCTGTACGGGCGCGTTGACGGCTGCTCAGGTGGTCGTGGCGGCTCGATGCACCTCTTCGACGCGGGTAAAGCGTTCATGGGTGGGAATGGCATCGTGGGCGAGCAAATTCCGATCGCTACAGGATTCGCATTCGCAATAACATACAGAGGCGAAGACAGGGTTTCGCTCTGCTTCCTCGGCGACGCGGCCGTGAACCAGGGCTCGTTCCACGAGTCGCTCAACATGGCGGCCGTGTGGAAGCTCCCTGTCATCTACGCCGTGGAGAACAACGAGTACGGCATGGGCACCGCCTTCCGCCGGGTCTCCGCCACGGAGGTTAAAGATCGCGCTGTTTCCTACGGAATCCCCTCACACGTCGTGAACGGCCAAGACGTGCTCGAAGTCTATGCGCTGTTCTCCCAGCTAGTCGAGGAGGTGCGGCACGGCAGTGGTCCCCAGTTCGTCGACATCCGTACGTATCGATTCAAGGGACACTCCATGTCCGACCCGATCTCAGGAACCTACCGTAGCAAGCTGGAGGTGGCCCGGCGGATAGAGCGGGACGATCCAATCAGCATCCTGAAGAAGCGCCTCCTTGCAGCCGGGGTGACGGACGATGAGGCGCTGGAGACGATGGACGCTGAGGTGCGAGCTGAGGTGGATGAAGCGGCGGACTATGCGGAAGCTGCTCCCCCACCTGATCCCGCAGACTTGTACCAGCACGTGTATTCAACAATCAACGAGGACGGCCGCTTGTTCCTCGACGGCCGCGAGGAAGCGCCGGGCGCACCCGACCAGGAATCCTGATCGTGACCCAGATGACCTTTCGTGAGGCTTGTAGCGCGGCGCTACGGGAAGAGTTGGAGCGCGACGACACGGTCTTCCTTATGGGGGAAGAAGTCGCAGAGTACGACGGCGCTTACAAGGTTTCCCAAGGGCTGTTAAAGGCGATCGGCGAGTCGTGGACACTCCGATCTCGGAGCTCGGCTTGTACCGGCGCTTCCTCGAAACACACGACCGCACGCGTGAGCTGAACCGCATCATCCTGCTCACGCCCAACGAGGGGCAAGGACGGCCGCGGCGTCGATGAGGGTCGCGGGGGGCGACGACGCCGGAGCGCCGAATCAGACGTGGCTCACGGAGCGCCATGCGGCGTTTCTCGGCCGAGGCGTCGGGTTCTTCGAGGAGGGGAACTTCCACCCCGATTTCATCCTGGCAGCTCACCGGTGAGCGCCAGCGCGTCGCGTTCGTGGACCCACATGGCATCCGGAACGTGCCTCCCAGCGACCCCAAAATTAGCTTTCACGAGACCGTGAAAGACATCGAGCAGCGGCTAGGCGACCCCACGGTGAAACTTGATTCCTTCATCGTGTCCAAGATGCCATCGCACGTGATGCGGAAACAGTGGGGGATCGAGAAGCCGGAGATGGCGAAGCGGCATGTCCTCTTCCAGGATGAGGACAAGGACAGCTACATCGGTGTGATGCTCGCCACGGCCGAGTAGCCGGGGGGGAGCAGGATGCGTGTAATCTTCGTGGTACGATATCCAGGCCCGTTTCAGTTCGAACGCTTTAGGTAGAGGCCCTGTGGCCAAGAAGCAGTCGCAGCTATGAACTGGATGCGCTGTTCCACGGGTGCCGTCTCCATCCAAGGCATCGACCCACCTCCCAACGTGAGGGTAGGTCGTACAATCTAGAAGGAGTGTCACCCATGTTGCCGGCGAGATATGTTACCCATTTACCTGGTTTGTACCCTCCTCCCACCTAACCGTGGACTCAACCCCCACCCCTGCCGTATTCTTTCTCACGAGGCGACGCTCCTTTCCCCCGGGCGCTAACCCGGGATCCGTTGGTTGAACTCTCAACGGAAAGGTACGTCGCCTCGCTTTTTACACGCCTTCTGAACCTACCCCGAGTACTGGACTCTCATCGCTTACACGATAGGCACTTCGGTACGCCGGATCTGCCGTTCTATGAGAAGCGCCTGCGCTCAAACCGTGGCGCGCGTCCGGTCCATCGTGCCGCGCGCAGCCAGGGCCGATTGCGCCGCGGCGAGCCGTGCGATGGGCACGCGGTACGGTGAGCAGCTGACATAGTTCATGCCGAGGCGGTCGCAGAACGCGACCGACTTCGGCTCGCCCGCATGCTCTCCGCAGATGCCCACCTTGAGGTCTGCCCGCGTCTCGCGTCCCAGCCGGCAGCCCATCTCGATCAGCTTGCCCACGCCCGCCTGGTCCAGCACTTGGAAGGGATCGTCCTCGATGATACCGTGCTCCAGGTAGTAGGGGAGGAACCGGCCGGCGTCGTCGCGGCTCAGACCCCAGGTGGTTTGCGTGAGATCGTTGGTGCCGAACGAGAAGAACTGGACCTCGCGTGCGAGCTCGTCGGCAGTGAGGGCCGCGCGAGGCACCTCGATCATGGTGCCGAGGAGGTAGGGGACGGTGATCTTCTTCTCACTGAAAACCTCTTCCGCAACGGCCCGAATGACGAGCGCTTGCTTGCGGAACTCGACCACGGTCGCGGTCAACGGAATCATGACCTCCGGCTGGACCCGCCCCTGCCGCAACGCCACCGCGGTGGCGGCCTCGAAGATCGCCCGGGCCTGCATCCGGCTGATCTCGGGATGGACAATACCCAGGCGGCAGCCCCGCAGGCCGAGCATCGGGTTGGTCTCCTGCAGATCGCGGACGATGCGTTCAACCTCGTCCATGGGCTTGTCCATGGCCTGGGCCATGGCTTCGATCTCTTGCGGGTGCCGGGGAAGGAACTCGTGCAGGGGCGGGTCGAGCAGGCGGATGGTGACCGGGAATCCCTCCATGGCGCGGAAGATCGACTCGAAGTCGCTGCGCTGCATGGGGAGCAGCTTCGCCAGAGCGCGTTCCCGTCCCTCGACGCCCTGGGCCAGGATCATCTCCCGCATGGCCGTGAGCCGCTCGCCCTCGAAGAACATGTGCTCGGTCCGGCAAAGGCCGATGCCCTCGGCACCGAAGTCGCGGCCCCGGGTTGCGTCGGCCGGAGTGTCGGCGTTTACCCGCACCCCCAGGTGGCGCACCTGATCGACCCACTCCATCAGCCGATCGAAGTCGCCCGAAAGGGTGGGGGCCTGAAGCGTCACCTCTCCGGCGAACACACGGCCCGATCCGCCGTCGATGGTGATGCACTCGCCTTCCATGACCGCCCGTCCGTCCACTGTGAATCGTCCGCCCTGTTCATCCACGTCGAGCCCCTGCGCGCTTGCGACACACGGCTTGCCTAGGCCGCGCGCCACGACCGCGGCATGGCTCGTCATGCCGCCCCGGGCGGTGAGGATCCCCCGCGAGGCCAGCATGCCGTGGAAATCCTCGGGGCTGGTCTCGCGGCGGACGAGAATCACCGCGTCTCCCTTGCGGGCGAGTTGTTCGGCCCGGTCGGGGTCGAAGACCACCGCGCCGGAGGCCGCGCCCGGCGACGCCGGCAATCCGGTGGTCAGGAGATCGACCTCGCCCTGTGGATCGATGGTCGGGTGCAGCAGCTGGTTGAGGTCGTTGGGCGGAATCCGCGCCACGGCCTCTTCGCGGCTGATCGTCCCCTCGTCCACCATTTCGCAGGCGATGCGCACCGCAGCGTGGCCTGACCGCTGGCCCCTGCGCGTCTGCAGCATGTACAAGGTGCCGCGTTCGATCGTGAACTCCATGTCCTGCATGTCGCGGAAATGACGCTCCAGCAGGCGCGCAATCCGCTCGAGCTCGGCCCAGGCGGTGGGCATCGCGTCCTTCAGGGTCGTGATCGACTCCACGTGTCGAGTTCCCGACACCACGTCCTCGCCCTGCGCGTTCAGGAGGTATTCGCCGTAGACGCGGTTCTCGCCCGTGGACGGATTGCGCGTGAAGGCCACCCCGGTACCCGAGTCTTCGCCGAGGTTGCCGAACACCATGGTCACCACGTTGACCGCGGTGCCCATGGTGTCAGGAATGTCGTGGAGCTTGCGGTAGTCGACGGCGCGGCGGGTGTTCCAGCTCTCGAAGACTGCGGCGATCGCACCCCACAGCTGCTCCATGGGGTCATCGGGGAAGGGGCGTCCGCCCGCTGAGCGCCCATGTTCCTTGAACTGATCGACCAGCGCCTGCAGGTCGGGGACCGGGAGGTCGATCTCGCGCTTCAGGCCCGCTTTTCGCTTCGCCGCCTCGAGCGTCTGCTCGAAAAAGCTCTTGGGCAGTCCCAGCACCACCGTGCTGTACATCTGCACGAAGCGGCGGTAGGAGTCCCAGGCAAACGATGCGTTGCCGGTCTCGGTCGCGAGCCCCTCGACCGTTGTGTCGTTGAGGCCAAGGTTGAGGATGGTGTCCATCATGCCCGGCATCGACACGGGCGCGCCCGAACGCACGGCTACCAGCAGGGGCCGCTCCTGACCGCCGAAGCCACGATTCGTGTCCGCCTCCAGGCGCTGGATGTCCGCTTCGACCTGGGTGCGCAGCCAGGGTGGAAACTGGCCGGTCTCGATGTAGGCGATGCAGAGGCCGGTGGCGATCGTGAACCCGGGCGGGACGGGGATGCCGAGGTTGGTCATCTCGGCCAGCCCGGCGCCCTTGCCGCCGAGCGCATTCTTCATGGTCGCAGTGCCGTCAGCGCGGCCGCGTCCGAAGTGGTAGACAGACGGTTGCGAGTACGTTCCGGTCATTGAAGCGCTGGTGGCTCGCGCCGTGGCGCGATCGGTGTCGAGGCAGTCACTGGCCTGTGCGGGGATGGGTGACGAGGTGCGTCGTGCCTATCATGCCCGGGCGTACCCGTCCGCACACGAACCTGCGATCGTAGGACGCAGGCACGCAAGCCTTCGTGGGTTCGAATCCCATCCCTCCCGTTTCTCGGTCAACCACAGTCGCGAGCCAGCGCTTGAGGCAGCGCATCGCAGCACGGCAGCGCATCGCAGCACGATGGGCTTTACCCTCGGCCCGCTTTCTCCGGCGTACAAGGCCCCCTCCGGCATGCCCAATCAGTCCCGCAGCTACATCGTCCGAGACTCCTCTGAGTTGGCGCAGCTCACGGCTGAACTCATTGACCAGTGGGCGAAGGCGACGCATGACCGCTCGGACCCTCTGGCGGACGCTCTGGTTGATTCGCACGATGATGTTTGGGGAAAGCAATGGTTGGGTTGCGGAGACGATTGGCCGCCAAGGAGCAGGGGCCCAAGTATTTCCTCGACATCGAGAGTGAGATCAAGGAGTGGGACAAGGACACGATCACGACCGAGGAGGTGATCGCTTTCGGCGGATGGGACGCATCGCTGGAGGCGATCCTTATCGACAAGGACGATAACGAGCGGACGCTCCAGCCCGATGAGGTCATCGAGGTGCAGCCCGGGATGGGCTTCTCGAAAAGGTCAGGTTCAAGCGGGGATAACGGTGGCCAGCCGGATTGACCTGGAGCTCACACTGCTCCGCCAAGACCATCCAGATCTTGAATACTGGCCGGATGAGTGGGTACGTATTCCGTCGTGCCCGCTTCCTGAGGGGTGGAACCGGCCGTCCAGCGACGTCGGTTTTCAGCGGCCCGATCATGCGGACGCGTGTCGGATGGATCATGAGACCTCCTTACTCCGGTTACGGGTCGGAGAAGGAGATTCAAACCTTCCGGATTATGCCGATAGCAGAACGGGTCAGCTGGCCCAGGAAAACACCTTACACCGAGGAGTCGGGATAATCCGGAAGTCGGCATAATGCTGCTGCTCACACTAGCCGCGTGCGACCCCACGGGCCTTGCGCCTCAGGACGACCCTGTCGCCTCGCGCTAGCGTCCCCTTACGGTCTCGATGATGATCACGCCATCGGCACCGCTGGGATACAAAGCCGCCGCCGCCGCCGGACCGCGCAGAATGCGGATGCCGGCGACCTCGCTGGCCGGTATCTGTCTCAAGACGCTCAGCGTGTTCACCCCGTTCAGCTGGTCCGCCGTCACGTGGTCGCCGATGCGCATCCCATCCAGGTAGATCAGCGGTATGCCGGACTGGGTGAACGATCCCGTTCCGCGAATATTCACCTCGGTGCCGCGGCCGGCAAGTCCCCGGTCCAGCGACATCGCCAGGCCCGGTACGCTCGCCGACAGCAGATCGGCGGCCGTGCGTCCCGCACCCTCCTCCGGCCTGAGGTCGGTGACCGAGGCGCCTCGACCAGGCGCGCGGCGGCGGCCGGTGACGAGCAGCTCCCGTAGCACAGCCGCCATGGGTGGCAGACGGACGTCGTGGTTGGTCAGACGGTCGGGCAGAACCTCGACCTGTTCCACAATCGTAGTGTAGCCGGGGTGCTGGACGCGTAGGGTGACCGCTCCGACCGGAAGATCCGGAAAGATGAACAGGCCGTCCTCGTCGGTCCGGCCGCGGAACTCGGAGTCGATCACCATCACTTCGGCGTCGACCACTGCTTCGCCGCTGAGGTCGTCGACGACGACACCGACCATGGAGCCCTTGTCCTGCCCGGCAAGCCCAGTTACCGCCAGCAGGGACGAAACGAGAGCACCCCGGTAAAGTGAGGCTGCTGTCATGCCTGTTCCCTCCAAAGTACTCGCCCGATGAAACAGTCATACCCGGGGTACGCAGGGCGGGTCCCTGTCGTCGCGTGGTCCGGCGGCCAGCCCGGGGCCGATCTCGCTTCTCATGCGGGTCGCCGGCTCCTAGTGTGCTGTCCCAGAGATTAACTGACATAGCCGCTGGATCTTCTGGAGAATCGAGTCGGCTGTAGCGGTCCAGGCAAAGGGCCGCGCGTTCGGATTGTAGTGGTCTGTGAAGTGTTGAATCTTCGCGACGAGTCTGGAACGGATTTCAAGGAACCGCGGAGAATGGCTTTCTGTGTGATGATGTTGAACCAGATTTCGATCTGGTTAAGCCAGGACGAATAGGTTGGGGTGAAGTGGAGGTAATAGCGGGGTCTCGCAGCGAGCCAGCGCTTGATCTTGGCGCGCTTGTGGGTGCTGTAGTTGTCGACGACGAGGTGGACGTCGAGCTCAGAGGGAACGCTGGCGTCGATATGCTTCAGGAAATCGAGGAACTCTTGATGGCGATGCCTGCGCCTGCACTGGACGAGGACCTGTCCGGAAGCGACGTCGAGCGCAGCAAAGAGCGCTGTAGTGCCGTGTCGGAATGGCGTCGATCAGCTCATCGACACTGTTCACGGCGAGTCGCTTGAGCTGCCGAGTCGTGAGCTCGCTGAAGAAGCGCTCCACGAGGTTAAGCCAGGATGCAGAGGTCGGAATGAAGCGGAATTGGACCCGGGGATGCCTGGCGAGCCACGCCTTGATCACGGGGTCATTGTGCGTGGCGTAGTTGTCGAGGATGACATGGATGTCGAGCCCTCTCGCAACGCTGCGTTCGGATCTTGCGGAGGAAGCGCAGAGAAATTCCTGATGTCGATGGCGGGGCATGCAATCATGGAGGACCTCGCCCGTGGCTACATCAAGGGAAGCGAATAGCGTCGTACTGCCGTGGCGCTTGTAATCGAAGGTCTGCGTGCCTGCCCGGCCCTTCTTGAGGGGCAACCCCGGCTGGGTGCGGTCGAGAGCTTAGATCTGGCTCTTCTCATCGAAAGAAAAGACCACGGCCCGCTCGGGAGGATCGAGATAGAGCCCCACGACGTCGCGCAGCTTCTCCACGAATTGCGAGTCGGTCGAGAGTTTGAAGCAATCGATCCGATGAGGCTGGAGCCCGTGGCTTTGCCAGATGCGCCACATGGTGCTCTGACTGACGCCCATCGCCTTGCCCATGATGCGCGTGTCCAGTCCAGTGCGTCCCTTCGTCGGGCGGAGCCTCGTCCAGCGTCTTGCGCACGATCATCGCTTGGAGTTCCGGACTGACCTCCTTGGGTCGGCCGGAGCGCGGCTGGTCTTCGAGGAGCCCCTCGAACCCGGCTTCCTCATAGCGGTCGAGCCAGCGTGTCACCTTGGGTCGGGAGACGCCGACGAGCTCACAGATCTCATTCCCAGACCGTCCATCGGCCGATGCGAGAACGATACGGGCCCGCGACACGACCCTTCGGGGGGTCGTCCGGCGTCGGATGAGGCTCTCGATCTTCGTACGATCTCCACGGCGCAGTCGCGTAACACGACTTGGCAGTCCCATGCACCCTAATCTACTGCAGGGTCCCCTATAATATGCACGCTATTGCTGTGACGCTACACGAGAAAGCGCGTTCCGTGACTACGGAACGCGCTCCCGGCCCCACTACGCCGACCCGACTCCCCCTACTGCTGCTGCCTGGCGCTCGCAGCGGTCCTCCTCGGCGGAGTCGGCTCCTCGGGGAAGAGGACGAGGTCCTCCCACACAGGCACTCCCGACGCATCGCACCAAGCCCCCCCCCTTCGCATTTGGGTAGCCAGGCAGTTGAACTCGGCGCCGAGGTCCACCATGTACTGCACTACGTCCGGCCGTTCGGTCCGAAGATGGAGGCCCGAACCCCCTCCGCGAGCCAAATCGACCGGCGTCTGGCCAAGTCGGCTGAGAGCATTCAACTCCGCGCCTTTTGACAGCAGGTAGTCGATCATCTCGATGTCGCCCCTCGTCGCCGCATAGTGAAGGGGAGAGTAACCCCACGAATGGCGAGCATTGGCATCAGCACCGAGCTCATCGACCAGATACTTTACCGCGTTGAGGTAATTGTTGGGCACCCTGTTTACGTCGACCGCTACCGGCCCCAGCCACCCACCCCCTGCCGCGGCGTGGATCGGGTAGTAGTTGGGGGTTCCCTCAGGGATCGGTGGCAACCCCGAGTCGTCGGGGTTGCGACCATCCTCCTCCCGCGAACCTCTCATGCCAATCTCATCCCAAATGGTCGGGATATTCGGGTCGGCTCCGTACGCCACCAGCAGCTTCATCGCCTCAATGTCCAGCGCCATTGCAGCACGCAAGAATGCGGTAGCGCCGTTGATGTCCTGGCTGCCACGGTTGTTGTTGGCGTGCTCCCAGAACCAAGGGTGTCGGGTGATCTGCTTGTTCGGGTCGGCGCCGGCCTCGAGGAGAGCCTTCATCAACTCGAGATACTCGGTCTCCTCGCGGTCCTGCGCCCGCGGCTGCGGATAGCCGGTGAAGTTCGACCATTGGTTCTGTACCACGGCGAAGAGTGGCGCGATCCCGTCGGTGTGGGAGGCGCGATTCGGATCCGCCCCGCGCTCGATCATCATCATCGCAACATCGTACTGACCGTTCATCGCGGCTAACTGAAGGGGGCTGGTACCGTCGCCCGCGACCTGGTTGATGTCGGCGCCGCCGTCCAGGAGCGCCTCAGCCACCTCGATGTGGCCGTCCCGGGCGGCGTGCAGCAGGGCCGTCATCCCGCCTGTGAATCCTACCTTTATCTCCCAGTGGGGACGAAACATGAACTCGAGTCCGCTCTCGCGCCACTCTCTCATCTGCCCCGACACAGCGTCCACGTCGATGTCGTCGAGCGACACTCCGATCCACGCCTCGATCTCTTCCCTCGAGCTCAAGAACTGGCGCTGGATCTCGATCGCCTGCTTCTTCTCCTCCATGGTCAACGGCCGATCCCACCCGTCCGCCGAACGATTCCGGACCTCCTCGATCGCCTTCTCGAGCCGCTCCTTCGCCGCCCCATCGATCACCATTCTCTGGACCACGTCGATGACCGGGGTGCGGCTCCCCGGATCCGCGCCCCGGCTCAGGAGCTCGCGAACCGCTGCCACCCGGCCGGCGGCGGCAGCGATCAACAGCGCCGTCTGTCCCAGCGAGGCCTCCTGCGCGTCGATGGGCGCTCCCTTCTCCAGCAGCGCCCTGATCGCGCCCTCGCCGTTCGGCGCATTGGCGGCGAGGTGGAGCGGCGTCGCCCCGGTCGGCATCGCCACGGCAGCCGGATCGGCCCCGGCCGCGAGCAGCGCCTGCGCGACCGCGATATGCCCCCCCTCTACTGCAAGGTGCAGCGGCGTGAAGCTGCCGATACGCGTCACCGCTGCGACTCGCGCTCCCGCACCCAGCAGGATCTCGGCGATCTCGACATTCCCCTCCTGCGCCGCCACGTGCAGGGCCGTCAGGCCATCTCCCTGCGCCGCGTTCGGATCGGCGCCCTCCTCGAGGAGCGACCGGACAGCCGCCACGTCACCCTGCTTCGTCGCGTTCAGGAGCTCCTGGTCGTTCGACGAGACGGCACCCGTCAGCAGCACGACCGTCAGCACTGCAGCGGTCAAGTGAATCCCCCCCCTCCGCGGCGTCTTCATGCTCCCTCCCCCGAGATCGCCACCGGCCCCTTGGGATAGTCCAGATAGAACGCACCGGTGCTGTCCCCGAAATGGTCGATGTCGTGTCCCATCCGCTGCATCAGGTCCACGAAAACGTTCGCCATCGGCGTTTCCTTCGGAGCCTGCAGGTGGAGATTGCCCTCTAGCGCGCCGTTCGCCTTGCCCAGCAGCAGGAGTGGGCAATTAAGGTTGCCGTGCACGTTCGCATCCCCCATCGCTGACCCGTAGACGATCGCCGTCTTATCGAGCAGTGAGGAACCACCCTCCATGGTGTTCTTCAGCTTCTCTAACAGGTACGTGATCTTACCCAGGCGGTACGTGTTGATCAGGTTGAAGTCCAAGATGTCCGAGGCCTTGTCCGAGTGGTGCGACGCGGGGTGCCACCCCTTGTCCGTGCCGCTCTCGGGGTGGCTTATGTTCGAGTTGTCCAGGCCGGTCTTCAGGGTGATCACCCGCGTGAGATCTCCCTGCAGCGCAAGCACCTGCAGGTCGAACATCAGATCCATGTGATCGTCCCACCGGCCCGGAATGCCGGCCGGAGCCACCAGTGCCGGCAGGTCCCGCTCTTCGCCGCTGCGGTTCTGCGCCTCGACGAGCTGGATCCTCCGCTCAATTTCGCGGATGTAGGTCGTGTACTGGTCCAGGGCCACGAGGTCTACTGGCGCCAGCTTCCTCTTCAGCCCCGCCAACTCGGTCACGATCCAGTCGAGCACACTCTGGTTCGACTGCACCCGGGCCGCACGGTCCGCGGGCGAGTCACCGGCGCCGAAGAGCTGATCGAACGCCACCCTCGGATCTGCGATGCCCTGAAGCGGCTCGGTGGGCGAAGCCCAGGAGATCGTCGACCGGTACGCGCAATGGTAGCTGTACTCGCACGTAGCGCCGTTCTCCCACACGACGGTGAGCTCCAGCGAGGGCAGCGCGGTATCCTGTCCGAACTTGTCCGCGTGGACCTGGTCAAGCGACTTCCCGAGGAAGTACGAGCCCCACTTCCGCAGCGGATGCGCCTGCGTCAGGAACACCGAAGAGCTGCGATCATGACCACCGCCGGTCTCCTCAGGCGAGAACGCGCTCCCCATCACGCAGTCGGTCCCGCTGACGATCGTCAGGTAGTCCCGGTATGGCTCGAGCGCCTTCAGCTGGCTTCGCGCACCGAGCTCGAAGTCGCGGCCCAGCTTCGCCGGAGCGAACAGATTCTGCGACCAGCCCCACTTGGTGACCCCGGCGCAGCCATGGGCTTCCTCGATTCCGATGAAGCGCGTGAACTGCTCCGCCGGGTCGCGCCAGGCTCGCCCGGCCGGCACCATCGAGTCCAGGAAGGGCAGCGCGACTGAAGCCCCCGCACCACGGAGGAAGGTGCGGCGAGACAGGTGATTTCCAGTGATGAAATTCATGGTCCCACCCCCTTCTCAGTTCGCGGTTGTTGGGGCTTGTCTCATCTGGAACGGATCGCTCTTCACGACCCCCATGATGAGAGAGGAAAACCTGTAATCCGGTTCCGCCGCCCGCCCGATCGCTCGAACGGTCGGCTGGTCGTAGTACTCAAGGCCGCGGCCGAGCGCGTACGCCAGCAGGTTCTCCGTGAAGTTGCGCACGAGCGGAATCGGCCGCTTCAGCAAGACGTTAGCGAGTTCGATTGGGTTACTGATCGGCGTGCCGTCGTAGAAATCGCCACGCGTGTCAAGCGGCGCCATGTTCTCGCGGATCCGCCACTTGCCGGTCGCGTCGAAGTTGTCGAGCGCCAGGCCGATGGGATCCATTAAGCGATGGCACGAGTTGCACAGCACGGCCGAGCGGTGTATCTCCATCCGCTCGCGGGTGGTCAGACGCCGGCCGTTGGCGCCATCCGGGCTCGCTTCGAACGGCGGCACGTTCGGCGGAGGCGGGGGTGGCGGCGTCCCCATGATCTGCGTCATGACCCACTTGCCACGGAGCACCGGCGAGGTACGGTCCGCCATCGAGGTCAGCTTCAACACGCTGGCGTGGCTCAGGACTCCCTTGCGGCTGACATCTGCAGGGTACTGCACGCGCCGGAACTCATCACCGAAGACGCCCGGGATGTCGTAGTGCCGGGCCAGGCGCTCGTTGAGGAACGTGTAGTCGGCTGAGAAAAGCTCGAGCAGGCCCCTTTCTTCCTGCACCAGGTGCTGGAAGAGCAGCTCGGTCTCCCGGACCATGTCCATAGCGAGCTGCTCGGTGAAGTCCGGGTAGAAATAGGCCTGTGGCCAGAGATTGGTTATGTTTTGCAGCTGTAGCCACTGATGAGCGAAGCGGGTGGCCAGCGCCTCGGACCTCGGATCTTCGAGCATGCGCTCGACTTGACGCTCGAGAACGGTGGGATCGGACAGCCGGCCGCTCAGGGCGAGCTCGATGAGCCCCGCATCCGGCGCCGAAGTCCATAGGAAGAAGGAAAGCCGAGACGCGAGGTCGAGGTCGCTCAGCCGATAGAGCTCACCCGGGCGGGCGTCGGCCAGCTCTTCCATCCGGAACAGGAAATGGGGTGAGGTGAGGATCGCCTGTAGCCCCGTACGCACTCCCATCTCGAAGCCGCCGTCCTTTGCCGCCGCCTCGTCGTAGAGGGCCATCAGGCCTGCCACATCCTCGGCCGTTACAGGCCGCCGATAGGCCTGTCTCATGAGCCTGCTGAGGATCGATTCGGCGCAGGGACGCTCCTCAGCGGGAGAGTTCGGCTGGCACGTGAAGACCTGCGCGCGGCTCGGCGACTCGGACACTCCGGACACGTTGGAAGGGCCCGTGATCCAGAGCTCCGACACATGCGTCAGCCCCGTGCCTCCGAAATGCGACACCACGCCGCCGCGGCCGCCGACGGCGGCGGCGTTTCGGTCCGTCACGAGTCCGACAGCCGAGTACTCGGGAACCTGGAACCGATCCTCGTACGGGCCGACGATGCGGTTGACAAACGCCACCGAAACCGTGTGCTGTCCCGCGCGCACGAACAACGGATCGGTCGTGACAGCAGGCGTGGCCGCCCCTTCGATGCTACGCCCCGTCACCTGCGTCGCGTTGTGCTCGAGCATGGCGAATGCGAGCGGCTCGCCGTCGACGGAGATGTCTATGTCCTCGATCGCGACCGTGTTACTGACTCCCTGGCCGGTAAAGATCTCGAAGACGTACTCTCCGTCCGCCGGGAACGTGACCGTGACGACCATGCCTCCCCGCGTCCCGTACGGCGCGCCCTCGAGCCGAGTCCAGGCGTGCTGCGAGGCCCGAACCTGCTGGAGTAACTTCGTCGTGACGGACACGGCCTCCGGGACGCCGACCGCCATCCGGGCGACCTCGCTGCCGGCTGTCACGAACGCCTGCAGGAGGGTCGCCGAGAACGGCTGGGCGGCCGACTGGTTGTCGAAGCTGCCCATGAGAAGGTCTACGGGAAGCCACTTCGACGCGTCGACCTCAAGCGCCAGCAATTCGTGCACGAGGCGCCCGTACTCGGCCCGATTGACCCGCTGGAACCGACGCTCGCCCAGCTTGGGAGCGGCCCGGGCCGCCTCGTCCACGGTCGACTCCAGCGTCTCCGCCAGCGTCCGAAGCGTGTCGCCGCCGGGGCGGGGTACGCCGGGAGGCGGCATCAACCCCGCGCGCAGCTTGCGGATCATGCGCTCCGCGGTTTCCGCCTCATCGCTTGCTCTTTCGACGTCGAAGGCCTGGAGCGACAGGTTCCCGGTCATTAGCTGATCGTTGTGGCACACCACGCAGTAACGCTGGACCACGTCGGTCGGGGCCTCGTTGTCCAAGCGCTCCGCCGCGCCCTCGGGCGCGGCCGCCGCGGCGTAGACCGCTCCGGCTGCTGGGGACGGCAGGGTGTCTCCGGGGTTGGCGACTACCAGCCCCATACCCGCGAACAGCACACCCAGAGCGAGTATTTTCATCTTCTTTCCTCTTGACGGAGATGATGCCCAGCTCAGCCCGGTAAGGTAACCGATATTTGTCTACATATGTAAGTGTCAAGCTGGATGCCGTACTTGTCAGCCTTCATGCTTGGCCCGGTGACCGCCCCTCGATCGGCCCTTGGGGTCGTGGACTCACTAGAAGCCCACCGGCTTCTCGGCCGGGGCGCAGCCGGTGGCCCGATCGTTGAGCGTCAGGTTGGGGTTGAGCTCGTATTCGTTGTCGGGCATCAGGAACCGGACGGCGCCCCCGTAGGTCTGCCCCCCCCTCCGGGTCCTCCCCGAGTTCCTGGGAAACCAGAGGAGGTCCGTGTTCTTGATCTTGGTGAAGAAAAACCGCGCCTCGAGGTAGAAGACCCTGCGCCTTTCCTCGATGATCATGTAGCGGATCTGTTCCTGGTTCGACGGATCGGCATACGTGACCAACGGCAGGTCGTCCTCCTCACGAATCTCGTTGACCAGGTCGATCGCGTTCTGGCCGCCTTCGAGCTCGGCTCTGATCAGCCACATCTCCCTCCAGTTCACGAACGGGATGTCGTCGCTTTCCGACGTGTACCTGAGGGGGAAGTACGTGTCCCCGGGGAGGCCTACGACGGGTCCCACTCCGTGCTCCACCCTCATGTCCCGAACCGCAGTGTCCTCGATCGGCGTGCGGTAGGGGCCTTCGGTGCGGATCGGGAGCCCGTCTTCACGGACGGCCCGGCCGTCCGGAAGGATCCCGAGGTTCCGGTATCCGGTGAAGGGGATGACGTCCGGCCAGGGCTGCCCGGTCACCGGATTCGGGTTCCCGGTCCAGAAGTCGACGACGCCGAACAACTCGAGCTGTCGCGCCTTGGAGCCATCATTGTACGCGCGATTCCTGCGAGTCGGCCCGCCCTCCCGGGTGACGTAGGCATAGAACCCCTTGGGGACCTGTGCGGCGGCGCTCAGGGCTCCCTGCTCGTCCCCCTTCATCCACAGCGCCTGCGCCTTCAGTCCGTATGCCATCGTCCGTGCGCTGGAAGCGATGCCATACGGCATCGCGAAGTCGCCGCCCGCAGCAGCGATCTCGGTGAGCGCCTGGTCGAGCCATCGATTGGCCTCGGCCAGGGTCTCGTCCGGCGTCAGGAGCTCGCCGGCATCGAAGGTGATCTCACAAAGCAACGAGCCCATCCAGCCAACAACGGCACCGGCATAGATGGAACTCATGGCCATGAACTGGGCCCGATCGGGGACCTGCTCGACCGTCCACTCGTTCTCCAGCTTGTCATGGATATTGAAAGCGAAGCTCCGGGATACCGTCGTAAGTTCGAAATCTCGGGGGGTGTAGGCGTGATACCAGGTCAATGTGCCGCCACCGGCGGGAGTCAGAATCTCGCCGCCTTCCGTATGGCCGAACAGGTGCCACGTCTGAGTGTTATACGAATCCTCGAAGTGGGTGATGGCGGAGTTCAACAGGGTCTCGGCCCCCTCCGGATCCTCCAGCGCGGCATCCGTGAGCCGGGCAGGTAAATCGACCTCCAGCAGGTTGTCGCAGCCAGTCAAGACTCCGAGCGAAAGCCCGATCGTCACAGCGGCAGAGGCCCGCCTGCCCCGCCGCTTGAGTGGCTCGCGGCTCACCGAGTTGCTCATGAAGTTGCTCATATCTTCTCTTCCCAGTTCACGTTGAAATCGGATTCATAGGCGAAGAAACCTCGGCAGGCCGGCGGCGAGGAGCCCTGAAGGCAGGCTCACGCCGCCGGCCTCCACCGGTGCTCTTAGAAGTTGACGCGCAGCGTCAAGTTAATGTTCGAAAGCGGCGGCGTCGCGCCGTTTGAGTTGTTGTCGCGGGTCTCAAATGAGTCGAACTCGGGATCCAATACCTTGACCCCACCCGTGACGTATGCCTGGGCCACCCACAGCGTCGCGATTTCACGCGCAGAAAATGAAAGCGCAACGCGCTCCGCCCCGACCCGACTGGCCAGGGTTTCAGGGAAGTTGTACAGGAACCCGACCTCCCGCAGCTTCCAGAAGCTCGCGTCGTACCACTTCTGCTCGGAGATTCTGAGCTCTGCATGCTCAGCCGAGAAGAAGGGATCACAATCACACCGAGCGCCGTAGCTATTCTTGAACTGATTGGCCGAACGAAAGACGTTCAATATCCACCTGCCGTACGCACCGTCCACTAGGGCGTGTATCTCAACGGCATTGTTGAACAGGCCGATCCTCGGGGCGACCGAAAACTTGTACGGAGTGAAGGCCCGACCCACGAAGATTTTGTTGCCAGTGATCTCCTCGCAGGGAACGATCTCCCCTCCCTGCACCCAGCCGTGCTGGTCGGTGGGGCCTAGGGGAACGCCAACATCACAGTCGGCGGAGAGCTTCCTCCCCCAGGTGTCAGCTACTCTGCCGTTGGGATCGTACCGGGCGTCCACCTGGAAACCGCGTTGAGTGTAGTTCGGGTACGGGAACCCGATCTTGACAATACTCGTACCTCTCCTATTCTCACCCGGGAACTCACCGAGATCCTTGATCTCGTTGTCCACGTGCTCGCCGGTGAGAGCGAGGGCGAAGGTGAAATCCTGGCTCTCGTAGATCCGGCTCCTCACGCTCAACTCCCAGCCCCAGTTGTCGATCTGGCCAATGTTTCTCTGTGTTTCGCCCGGGAATCCGAGGCTCGGCGCGAGTGGGATACCCAGCAGCGCGCCCTCGGTCTTCTTCGTGAACCAGCTGAACTCGGCTGAGATCCGATCCTCGAACAGCGCGACATCGAAGCCGAGCTCCAGCTCCGTGCTCGTCTCCGGACCCACCAGCGGATTTCCGGGGCCGCTGGGAATCAGGGCCGCCTTCCCGCCCACTCCCGGACCCACGTCGTACTGGAACGTCCTGGCGAAGGTGTCCGGCTGACGGCCCGCCTTGCCCCACGCTCCCCGCAGGCGCAGCGCGTTGACCAGATCGATGTTCCAGAAGCTCTCCTCGGAGAGCACCCACGTTGCGGAGACCTTCGGGTACTTCTCGAAGTCGAACTCGGATCCGAACGCCGAGTTGTCGTCGAAGCGGATCGCGCCCGTCACGAAGAGGCGGTCGTTCCAGCTGACCTCCTCCTGGACATAGACGCCCACTGACTTGTTCTCTTGGTAATCGTAGTTGATCACGGCATTCGAGGGCGGGGTCTGATTGACGGTGGTCGACAACGGAGAGGGGAAACCGCTTCCGACATTCCCGAACATCTCAAACTGTTTGCGGTAGTACTGCAGGCCCACCGAGGTCTTCGTGCCCAAGCGCTCGTTCAAGCCGATGGAAGCGGTGGCGGACCAATCCACGCTCACGTTTTCGATGGTCGGCTTCTCCAGCTCGACCGTCCCCGCCACAGTCTGGACGTAGGCGTTGGGCGGCTCGGTATCCAGCGGAGAGAGCCTGGAATTCCTGTCCCAAGTCTTGTCGAAGCCGAGAATGAACCGGGACGTGAGCCACTCATTCGGGGTGAAGTTTAGCGTGCCGCTTCCCGTGAACCGGCTGTATGCGCGTCTCGTGTCGATCAGGGCGATGTCGGACGGGAGGCGTTCCTGGAAGCCCAAGAGCGGACACTCGTCCCCGCTGATGCGGGGCAAGCAGTACCCGGTGCCCCAGGCCATATCATTCCACTCACTGCCTTCCCTCACCTGGGGCATGTTGTACCTCGTCTCGCCGTCCACATAGCCCAGGCTCGCGTCGAACGAAACGCTCTCCGAAAAGACGGCCCCGATGTTGGCCCGCGTGCGGAAGGCCTTGTCCCAGTTGTACGAGAGGCTGCCCACGTCGTCGTCGTAGTTGGCGGAGAGGAAATAGCGGACCGTCTGGGTACCGCCCCGGACGTCCACATTGTAGCTCTGCGAGCGCCCGGCGGCGTAGAGGTTGTCCTGATCCCAGGGGAAGGCGCCCTCGTGGACCAGCCGGTTTGCCTCCACGTACGGGTTGTACCCCATCAGGGTCCCGTTCTCGTCGCACGGGGGCTTGAACTTGTCGGTGCAGGACCATTTGGGACCCAACCGGTCGGCCGGGTTCTTCACATAGTTGGCACCCTGGCGCACCGACATCGTGAAGCTGGGGGCGCCCTCCACCCCGCGCTTCGTGATGATCTGGATCACACCCGCCGAGGCTTCGGTGCCGTACAGCGTTGCGGCCGCCGGTCCCTTGATGATCTCGACGCTCTCGATGTCCCCGGGATTGAAGTCGTCGAGGACGTTGGAAGCTCGCGCGCGGTTTCTGAGGGGCCCGGCGCTGGAGTTGTTGACGCGGACGCCGTCCACGAAGATGAGCGGATTCGTGCCCAGGTTGAAGCTTGCCCAGCCCCTCACGTGGATGCGCGCGCCGGCTCCGACGGTGCCACTGACGCGACCGTACTGTAGGCCGGGGCTCCGGCCGGAAAGCAGATCCTGCACGGTGGCGACCGCCACGGCCCGGCTGACTTCGCTCGCGTCCACCGACACAACGGAGTTCCCAATGGCACGGCGCTGGGTGCCGCCGGGGGTCCCGGTGACGACGATCTCGTCGAGTCCGAGGGCCTCCTCGCTAAGCGCAAAGTCCTGGACGACCGTCGCGGCGGCGGCCACCGCAACCTGCTGCGACACCGAGCGGTATCCGATGCGCTCGGCGGTGAGGGTGTGCGTGCCCGCGGGCACGTTCAGGAGCAGGTAGCGACCGTTCTGCTGGCTGAGCGCGCCGATGCCCGACCCGGCGATGAACACCTGCACCGCCGCCAAAGGCTCGCCAGTCGCCTGATTGGTTACCCTTCCCGTCACCTGCTGGGCGCCAACGTTCGGCACGAGCAGCAGGAAGGAGGCCAAAAGCGCACTTAGTCTCGGTACCATGGGACCTCCAGATTCAGGACTGTGGACTTTGGATGAGGGAAACAAGAGTGCCCATTCAGCGCCGAACGCTGATTCCGAGCGTGACGATCAGATTCGTGGCCGAGCCGAACGGGCTCAGCTCGCTTCCGAGTGGAATCGCCCGGATGGTCTCCACCTCCGATTCAGCCACCGGAGTCCAGCTGTACTCACCGCTCAACCACCATATCACGCCCTGGCCGTCATCGATGCCTAGGCGAAGACCTCCCTTCGCGGTGACGTACATCTGCGACACCTGCTCGAGATAGCCCGGGTAGTGCTTGCGATCAAAGTACGACATGGTGGATCTGTCGGGCGGAGGCGGCTGGTCCTCGAGCTGGAACTCTTTAGTCCGGAAACTCACCGCGCCCGCGCTCAAATAGGGCCGCAGCTGGACGGTACCGGCGGCGAGGAGGTCGGTTTCGAGCCCCACCTGGAAGCTCCAGAGATGCGTGTCGGGGACGTAGGTGCCAGTTCGGCCATTCACGTAGTCCATCCCCAGGTCCGCGACCAGGTCCAGTCGGTCGCGAATCGGGTAGGCCACGTCGAAACGGAGAGCGACTCCAGGCTCGTAGAAGTCCCCAAAGCCAGCGGCGGGCAACGCCGCGCCGGCATGGAGCCTCATGGAGACCTGGCCCGCGACGGGTTGGACAGCCCCCAGGGTCATGACGACAAGTACTGCCCAGCCAGCCCGGACAGAAGAGGTGCTCATCGTGTCTCCTTATTACTGAGAAGATGCCTGAGTGGTGAGCCGGAAGGTTCTTTCCGTATAAATCTGTGATGGTTCCACCACCGGTTATATTACAGTGGGGAGCCGGACCCGGCAAGACTCGTATCTCCCCCGTGTCTGCTACCTGGAACCTGGCCGCCTATGGAGCGGGGCTTCGGGGGACCCTATAATCTCGCGGTCCGCGCTCGCCGCAAGCTACGGGGCGCGCAAACGATGTTCGGCGGCCTGCTGACCACCGTCCATCGGGACGTGGCGGGGACCCCGCTCGACGAAACGCTCCACTCCTCGGCATACAGCGCCGGGTTAGACTTCCGACACGTGTGGTCGAACCGCAAGTGGGCAGTGGCTGGTCAGTTCACATCGAGTAGGGTCGCCGGATCGCTGAGTGCACTGATCCGGACGCAGCGCAGGTCGTCGCGCTTCCTCAAGGCGCGTCCCTCCCCTGAGTGGGTGCCTGCCGAGGTGAAGAAGCAAGGAATCCAGCGTTCGGGCCCGCCCCCATCGACGCGAGGGTGCCATCGGCGATCTTAGGCCGGGGCCTGGAGCGCAGCAAGGCGGGACCCTGCTACAGCTGCGCTCTCCCGCCAGCCGGAATAGAGGCTGCTCCATCTGATGCCTCGGGAGCTGTACAGCTCCCGAGGGGGGTCTTCGGGGGTCCTATTCTGTAGAATCGTTTTGCCATGGTCCGGCGATGCCGTAACGACCGGCGCTGCGAAAGCTGAGGTTGTGCGCTATGGGCCATGACTACGGTCGTAGATATTCGTATCGCCACCACTGTGGGGACAGAGGGATATGTCCATCACCTACAGCAACTGGAACAGTACTGGGCCATGGGGGGGGTTCGGGAGCCTGCTCTTTGAGAATCGTCTCTGGATTGTCCTCCGTGAGTGCCGAACCTATGGTCGAGTCGTCATCCCCAACCTGGGAGCTGCTATGTCGTTGAACACGAAGGGCCTCGCGTTGACTGCCGCCATCCTGTGGGGCGGGTCCTTCTTCCTAGTCAGCCTCCTCAACCTGATCCGGAGTTCCTATGGCATCGCCTGGCTACAACTGGGCGCCTCTATCTTCCCGGGATACCGGGGTCCGGGAGGCTTCGGTTCAGTGATCCTGGTGACGCTTTATGCGCTCGTGGACGGTGCGATCGCAGGGGCACTCTTCGGGTGGATCTACAACACATTCGCGGGATCGCGCCAGATGGCGGAACTACCGGACTAAGGGGGGCTTTCAGGGGCACCAGCACAAACGTTGGCGGCAGCATTCTACAACGCCCTGAGAGGCTTGCCAGCGGGTGTCAGGATCCGGCCGCCGATAGCGCTCCAACACCGTGCGGCTGGTCTTCCAGCCTCCCAGTTGGCAGAGGTCTGGTAACGGAACGTTTTTCAGCTCGGTGGCAAGACTTCCGTCGTAACCCGTGCCAGCCGTAAAGAGCTTTTCGTGGGCATAGGGAAGGTGCATGTTCCTCTCCCCGTGTCGAGGCTTCGTTGTCTCCCGACATAGTAGAGGATGGCCGTGGGCGATGAGTTGGATGATCTCATGGCGGATTACGAGCAGCGAAAACGCTCGGAGTCGGAAGCGCTTAAGGAAAGAGAGGCGGGGGAAGATGGGGCGCGGGATCGTGCTACGAAGGCGATGAGGGCGATCGCTGAGCCCGTGTTCGAGGATTTGGCCGAAAGACTAAGAGCTGCTGGCCATCAGGTCGACGTGACACAGACCCTCGAGGGCGCTTATGTGAGTCCGCGCCTGGAACTCCGCTTTCGAGCCAAAGCTATAGATACACAGCGCCAGCGTGAGCCACCCGAGGGAAGGCTTCGGTTGATGTGGTCAACTACTGACGGCAAGCTGGTTTTCGAGGATGAGGAGGCATCAAGTGAGGGCACGTTTCCGACTCATGAACCCACTCGTCTTAGGGTCGAGGAACTCACCGCAGATATGGTCCAGACCAGAATCGTGGGTATCGTCAAACGCACACTGGCGCAGTCTTGACTCGGGGAACCGCTCGGCCCCGACGACAGCAGCGAGTTCAGGCTTGAGGACCTTGAGCGCGACCTTCCGCTCGTGCTTGAGGTCGTCCGCGAGGTAGACTGTCGCCATCCCGCCCTCGCCGATCTGGCGCTCGATGCGGTAGCGGCCTTCGAGGGCCGCGTTCAGGCGGGTGACGGGATCAGTCAAGAGCTGTCGGATCGGTTGCGCGTGCGGCTCACCTTGCAAGCGGGTCAGGACGAAGCTGGAACTTCAGGACCTTGCTGGTCGTGCCCTTGCCACCCTCCATGTGGAACGGTGCTCGCGTGCTCACGGTCGCCCAGATGCCCCTTCCCTTCCAGCCCGCTTCCGGATCATCGATGCGGCCGTCCATCCACTTTGTATAGAAGCCGAGCGGATAGGGCACCCGCATAACGACCCAGTCTCCATCCACGAGGGCCAGCAGCGCTTCCGAAGCGTTGCCGGTGTTGATCGGCACATTCTCGCCGAGACCCAACGTGTTGAACTGATCGACCCAGGTGTAGTAGCTCGCCTCAGCGCTTCCTGCTGATGTCACGCCCTGAATCTGAGGCAACGGCTCGCGATAGAAGGTCCAGCCCTCGGGACAGTGCTGGCCCGTGGCCGCCGGTCCGTTGAGCGGTCCGGTGCACCTGCTGCGGTCGAAGCTGGCCATGTGCCCACTTGCGAGCGCAACCCACATCACCCCGTTCCGGTCGACGTCTCCACCGCGCGGCGAAAATCCTCCGACTGGTGCGCCCGATGGGTCCAGCGGCAGCTCGTAAAGCTCGGCGAGCGCCGTTTCCGGCGGGTTCGACCCCGGATCCAACCGAACCACCGCACCCGGATATCCCAGCGACGTTGCCCAAACCGCACCATCGGGGGCGGGCGCCACCGAGTAGAAGCCAACCGTGATCCTCTTGTCCTTGGAAGGATCGACCGCTTGGTCGGGCTCCACGTAGTCGTCCTGAACGCCGTTACCATTGGTATCGAGTATGAGTGCGGTCCAGCCCTGTGAAGCCTCCTCGTCACCCGTCTCGTCGAACATCCTCGTGTTCAGCCAGCCCACGACCTGTCCGCCGCCGCTCGTCCAGAGTGTGTTGTTCTCGTCCTCGGCGAACATCAGGTGGTGCGTGCTGAAACACGTGCTGATATGCGTGAGCTCCTCGGTCTCCGGGTCGTAGAGCGCCAGATGGCGCCGAGCCCGATCCGTCGGGAAGGCCTTCGCTGACGGATGAGCCGAGCCCGCGCGGCAGAAGGCAGGGTTCTCCGGGGGACGCACCGTAGACGTGAGCCAGACCCGTCCCCGATCGTCGAGCATGGGATTGTGCACGTTGTTCTTGCTCGTCCAGATCGGCTCGTCGCCCCAGTAGGGCGAGGGCTCAGGCATAATCGGAGCCGATGCGGGCCGCGTGCTCGGGTCGCGAACGGTCAGGGGGACCCTGCTCGCGGTGTGGCTCATCGGATCCAGGACGGGAACGTAGTCCGCGCTGGCCTCCAGCGCCCCGAAGATGGGTCCGTTCGCGTTGACTGTGGGGTTCCGCCGGTCTGTCGAGACCTCGTCGTGGAGGTACGCCTTCGGATCCGCCCAGTCCCACAGCGTGATGACGACGTTGCGCTCCACACCGGTCGGCCGAGGAGGTGCGGGTGGGGTCTCACCCGCCGCAATCCGGTCGGTCCAGTCGGCAAACATCTCGAGCGTCGCCTGCCGGCCCAACCGGTCGAGGCCCGCGCTCATTCCCGCCCCGGCCTGACCCGATTTGACCCGACGGTCCCACGCGGCCGACGACAACTCGAAGTGGCCCAGCGCCTCCGGGATGTTCCGGGTGCCGATTGAGCCGAGCTGATGGCAGGCCGTGCAGTTCCCCGACTTCAGGAGTCTCACGAGCTGGGCCTGGTTCCGGATGCTCGGCGAGATTCCGTTTCCTGCCTCCCCGGTGCCCGGAAACTCGTGCTCCTCGGGGACCTGGAGCAGCGACAGCCAGTAGCCCGCGGGATAGAACTCCGCAGCTACCCGTGCGCCGGGCGCCAGAACCGCAGTCAGGTCGAGGACCGTACCGGGCGAGGCTCTGAGCTTCTCGGAATCCACCAGACCATAACCTCGCACCCATAAATCGTAGGTCGCGTCGGGCAGGTCGGGGATCAGATATTGGCCCTGGTCATCGGTCACCACGATCCTGGCGAACCGGGTGGGAAGGTCGGCCGTCTCTGCGATCACCCAGACGCCGGCCTCCGGCTCCCCCGCCATCGTCACGACGCCCGCGATGTCGTCGTCGTCGATGGTCGGTCCGTTCCCGGAGGGTCCACATGCTGTGAGCGCGGTCAGAGTGAGCAGAACAACCGGTGCCAAAAGACCGCCGCTGCGGAAGGGCCGCGCCGTCGTCCAGGTCCTCATATCATTCCTCCTGCTCGCGTGGTCTACGAGCTCTAGAACCCCTGGTTTTCCTATCGCCGCACACGCTTCTCCGAGAACTCGCGGTACGTATGGTGAAACCGCCCTGTGAGGCGTCCGGCTCAGAACGCCTCCAAGCGACGGAGCCGGCGGTACTTGCGTCCGCTCTGACCGATCCATTCGAGAATCAGATCACCGTTGAGTCTTTCATATGGCCCCCCGTCGAACCTTCAGGAGCTTGGGTCAATAGGTGTCCGACCCCCAACCTACCGAGCCAGAACGCAACGCGCCCACGAGGACCCCCCCCTACCACCCTGAGAGGCCGGGGCGACTATTGGCTCGCCTCGGCCAGGTAGACCGTGGCCATCCCGCCCTCGCCGAGCTGGCGCTCGATGCGGTAGCGGCCTTCGAGAGCCGCGTTCAGGCGGTCAGGCACATCGCTCATGCTGACTCCCAGGGAGAACGGAGTCCTAGGCCATGCAGCGATCTATTATCTATAGGGAGGCGGCTACAGTTTGGGATGAGAAGGGGGGGATGGCCAGCCTCCCGGCCACGGAGTCGCAAGACTTCAAGCGCTCCAGAACGCAAACGGGCTCAATGGCCCCAATCGACCGTGGGAGACTGGCCAAATGGACACTACCCCCAAGCAGGTGACCGGTGTCGACGTAAGCGATCGCTTTAGCACGTTCTGCACGGTCGATGAGGCCGGTGAGATCGAAGAGGAAGGTCGCGTGCGGACGAGCCCACAAGCGTTCCGAACCCATTTCCAGAAGTCGCCTCGCCGCGTCGTGATCGAGGTCGGAACGCATTCGCCCTGGATGAGCCGGCTGCTCGCAAAATGCGGTCACGAGGTGATCGTCGCAAATGCTCGCATGGTCTCACTCATCTACAGGAACGAACGGAAAACGGACCGCATCGACGCCGAAAGCTTGGCACGCCTCGGTCGCCTGGATCCCAAGCTCCTCCATCCGATCCAGCACCGCGCGGAGGAAACCCAGGTCCACCTCGGGCTCGTCCGGACGCGCGCGACCGTGGTGCGGGCCCGCACCGCGCTCATCAATCACGTCCGCGGTGCCGTCAAAACACTGGGTGGCCGAATCCCGCGGTGTTCGACCGATGGCTTCGCACGTAAGGCCGTCGAGCACATCCCCGAGTCGCTCCAGCCGGCGCTTCAGCCCGTGCTCGAGAGCATTACCCAGCTGTCACGACAAATCCGTTTCTTCGACAAGCAGATCCAGGGGCTCTGCGAAAAGCGCTATCCCGAGACCGCCCTGCTACGCGAAATCGTCGGCGTCGGCCCTACGACAGCGCTCACCTACCGCCTCGTCATTGATGACCCCGTCCGTTTCCGTGACAGCCGTTCGGTCGGTGCCTACATCGGACTCACGCGCCGCCATGCCGATTCCGGAGAATCCGCGCCAGAGCTCCGCATCACGAAGAGCGGAGATTCCTTGCTCCGCTCGCTCCTGATCCAAGCCGCCCACTACATCCTTGGCCCCTTCGGACCCGAGAGTGACCTCAGGAACTGGGGCCTTGCCTACTGGCGTCGAGGTGGAGCGACACCCAAAGCCAAGAAGAAGGCAGCGGTTGCGGTGGCCAGGAAGCTGGCCGTGCTACTGCATCGATTGTGGCTGAGCGGTCAGCCCTATCAGCCGCTACGCAAACCGAAGGTTGCCTAACGACCAACTTCAACAACGCCGAGGAGGAAGCACTCCGGCGTCCGTTGCCGATCGACAACCTAACCGCCCGGTCGCAGGCGACTGCGTCCCACATCTCGGGACCTCGAGTCCGTGCTACAGTTTGCAGCGCCTCGATCGGTAGGACCCCAAGCTGCACCGGCCCAAGTTTACCGGCCAACACGAGTGCGTATGGGAGATTCGCGGACGGTTGGTCGCCTTCGGCAACCGGCCGCCAAGTCGGCCTTGACTTTAACCCCTTCTCATGGGAGATGTGGGGGAGGAGAGACGGGATGGCAAGCCCAGGAGGAACCTCAAGCGACACCCGATCTCATGACTATCAGGCGCTTCCCCGGCCGCGGCAAACAGTCTTGCCGATCGGTTACCTGAGCAGCCCCCTCCTGCGGCTCCTTGCCGGCCCCTCCGGTGACCGGTAGCGTCAGCTCTCGCCTGAGAACCGCCACTCCCGGTTCCACGACAGAGGAGCCCAGCCATGAACCACTACCTGAGCCTTGCCCTGATCTCGGCCGTCCTACTCCAGGGCTGCGCTCCCACGTCCGAGAGCGTGATCGGAGACGCCGCGGACGCAGTGGGAGGAGCCGAGGCCGTCCTGGCCGCCAATACCCTCGTGCTTGAGGGAACAGGGCAGACCTATCGCCTAGGACAGCACCACTCCCCAGGAGCTGACCTTCCGGTCTACGAGCTCCACAACTACAAACGGGAGGTAGACCTTTCCGAACAACAATGGCGCGTCGAGCAGGTGCGCACCGGTCACTTTCTTGCCGGCAGAAAGACTGAGCGCCAGCCCCTGACCCAGGCCGTTGACGGAACGGTCGCCTTCGACGTAGCGGCCAACGGCGGCGCGCGCCGGCTGCCCGCGAGGGTGGGACAGGACCGTCACGCCGAGTTCTATCACCATCCGCTCCCGCTCTTGCAGGCCGCACTGACCGAAGGGGCGGCGACCCTCGGGGAGCTTCGCGAGGAGCCGGGCGGCCACGCCGTGGATATCACGCCGGCCGGCGGTCCCCGCCTCACGCTGCACGTGGACGGCGCCACTGACCTCCCGACGCGAATCGAGTCGACGGGCTACAATTCGAACTGGGGCGACGTAGTCATCGCGACCACGTTCGGCGACTGGCGGCAGTCCGGGGAGCTCATGCTGCCCGGCTCCATCTCCCAGACGCTGGGGGAGTACAAGAACGGCGATTTCTCGGTTACGAACCAGGTGAACGCGGAGATCCAGGATCTGGCCGCGCCGGCTGACGTCGCGTCGGCCCCCGATCCGGTGCCCCAGCCGCTCGAGCTGAATGTGCAGCGGTTGGCGGAGGGCGTCTGGTACATTGGACCGGGCTATAACAGCACACTGATCGAGTTTCCGTCGTACGGCGTTCTCGTCGAGGCGGCTCAGAACGACGAGCGTGCGCTTGCCACCATCGCAAAAGCGCGCGAGCTGCTGCCCAACAAGCCGCTCCGCTACGTCATCAACACGCACTTCCACATCGACCACTCGGGTGGGATCCGGGCGGCGGTGGCCGAGGGGCTGACCGTAATCACCCACGAGGTCCACCGGCCCTACTTCGAGGACGTCGTGGCGCGACCGCACACGGTGATGCAGGACCACCTGGCGAGGAATCCGCAGCCACTCCAGATCGAGACCGTCACGGGTGACGGCCCTTACGAGATGACCGAGGGGGATCGGACGCTCGTGATCCATCGGCTGAAGGAAGACCTCCACGCCGAGGGCATGCTGATAGCCTACCTCCCTCGGGAACGCATCCTGATCGAAGCTGACGCCTTCACGCCCGGTGCGGCCGAATCCCCATTCGCGACCAACCTCCTGGAACAGGTTCGGGCCCTTGGCCTGAGAGTCAATCGGATTGCGCCGCTCCACGGCCGGGTGGTGCCGTTCGCGGAGCTGGGGCGGACAGTTCGCGCGTTGGAGGCTGCAGCGCGGACGCAGTGACGGCGGAGGGGCCGGACCGCCCCACCGCTTTCCTGATGCACCCGGCGTCGTCGCTGCACGACACCGGGTGGGGCCATCCCGAGCACTAGGGGCGTCTGCGGGCCCCCTGGGCAAGGACCTGCCGGCTCTGCACGGCCGAGTCGAGGCCGTGGAGCCGCACGAGGGCTACGAGGATGAGCTGCTCCGCGTGCACACGCGCGAGCACGTGGAGATCGTGCGCGCAGCGGAGGAGCAGCGGCAGGATATGCGGGTGCTGGAGATTCGCCGTGGTCTCGATCTCCGCGAGGAAACGCTCTGCACCGACCACTGCTGCCAGCTCCGGCTTCAGAACCTTGAGCGCGACCTTAGTCGTACACACAGAGCCCAGCAGCCACTCCCCTCGAAAACGCTCACTGAACGTTCCCGATGGCACTCAGCTAACAGCCGAACAAGGTCTACTCCAAAGCAACTCGCCTGGAACGGGACTCCTGCGGGGGGGCTTCGGGGCCGACGCTATCTACTGTCTGCCAGGCCGGTACGTGTCGATCTGGCGGAGTCGTCCACCTAGACCCGGAGCTCGGCCACCACGCCGTAGGGTCCCCTCTTGTTGTCCCTGCCGAGGAAGAAGGCCTCCCCAACGCGCAGGCCTTCGCCCTCTATGAAGCTCTGGAGCACGTTCTCGAAGTCCGTCGCGAAGGGCAGCCCGAAGGACATGGTTTCGTTCGTGTACTCGAGCGCCTTCCGGTTGTAGCTCCTCTGGGCGTACCTGATCATCCGCTCCGCGTAGACGTCGAGGACGGCGACGCTGCCGGGCGCGGAGTGCTCCCGAATCTCCCGTAGGGTCCGGCGTACGTCCTCCTCGTCCAGATGAAGCTGTCCCAACCGTAGTTGAAGGTTCCTGATAGGGGGGAAAGAAAAGTGGTGGCTCCGGGGGTTCCGGGCCGATAGGCTCGGGTAGGCAAAAACCCCAACACGGAGCCACCACGATGAAGAGAACGTACGAGGTAAGGGATCGGGCGGACAAGCGCGCGATCAGGGAGTTCCTGAAGCGGGAGGGGCAGTTTCTGCTTCCGATGCTTGAGCTCGTGGAGCAGACGGAGGTCGCGATCGACGAAGTCATCCAGGTGATGGGACGAGCGACGATCGAAGCGGTGCTGGAGATGAGCGCCGAGGGTGTGGCAGGCGTGAAGCAGGCAGGTCGGTCACGAGCGGAAGACGACACGGCGTGGTATGGCCGGCAGGGTGGTGTGGTTTACCTGTCGGACCGGAAGGTGCGTGTGGAGCGGCCACGGCTCAGGCGCCGGGGCGCCGGGGAGGGTGGCGAGGTCGAGGTGCCGGCGTACGCAGCGATGCGGAGACCGGGCGCCGTGGCGGATCGGATGCTCGAGGTCCTGATGGCGGGGGTGAGCACGCGGAAGTACGGCCGTGTGATCGGTGAGATGGCCGACACGGTCGGGGTGAGCAAGTCGGCGGTGAGCCGTGAGACGGTCGAGGCCTCGGAGCGCGTGCTGAAGGAGCTGATGGAGCGCCGGCTGGATGCGTGGGACCTCCTGGTGATCTACCTGGACGGGATCCGGATGGGCTCGCACCACGTGCTTGCTGCGGTAGGCGTGGACTCAGACGGAAAGAAGCACGTGCTGGGCGTGAGGGAAGGAGCGAGTGAGAACGCCGAGGTGACCAGCGCGCTCCTAGAGGATCTGGTCGAGCGCGGCCTGGACCCGGGCAGGCGGCGGCTGTTCGTGATCGATGGCTCGAAAGCGCTCAGGAAGGCGATCGAGAAGGTGTTCGGCCAACGTCACCCCATCCAGCGCTGCCGCAACCACAAGCTCCGCAACGTGCTGGGTCATCTGCCGAAGGATCAGCATCCTCAGGTGAAGGCGGCGTTCCGGGCGGCGATGAAGCTGGACGCGAAGCAGGGCGAGCAGAAGCTCGAGCAGCTCGCCCGATGGCTCGAGCGCGACCACCCCTCGGCCTCGGCCAGCCTACGCGAAGGCCTCAGCGAGATGTTCACCATCAACCGGCTCGGCCTCCCGCCGCGGCTGAGGAAGTGCCTGGGCTCGACCAACCTGATCGACAGCACCCACTCGGGCGTAAGACGGAAGACCCGCAGGGTGACCAACTGGAAGAACGGAGCGATGGCGCTGAGGTGGGCTGCGGCCTCGTTCGTGGAGACCGAGAAGAGCTACCGGAGGATCATCGGCTACGACCAGCTCTGGATGCTCAGGGCCCACCTCGACGACCATGAACCGGTTGCCGAAATGAGAAACGCAGGCTAACAAGGAGACTCTCCGGAGCCACCACCTTCAACTGTCAGCGGGACACCATCGTCCAGATAGAGCGTGACGCCTTCCCAGAGGAAGACGGTCTTCTTGGTCGGGTCGTAGCCTGACGCTACGAGCTCGTCGAAAGCGTCTTCGCGACTGAAATCCACGGTCACGAACGACACGTGGCTCGTGTCGATGCCGGCCTTCTCGAGCGTGTCGATCTTCAGTCGCTGGGTCCCCGCTTGATCGAGCTCTAGGAAGGCGAGTCCCTCACGCTTCAGCTCGCCGTACGCCCGCGAGTCGTAGCCGGCGCCCAGCAGGACGAATTGCTCCATACCGGGCAGCACACGCGCCAGGATCCGGTCGACGTAGAGCGTTCGGGCGACGACGATGTCCATCATGGCCTCGTCGCCCTCCGGGGGGATCCGCGGATAAGCAAAGTGTGTTCCGCTGAGCCTGTACTTCACCCAGAGAGGGAGAAGGAAGAGCCAGAGCCCGAGCAGCGACGTGTTGGGGATCACTTCGGCCATGCGCGCCGTGGGCTCGTCGTCCCGAACGCCGAACACGTGCATCGTCCAGCGGCCGTTCAGGACCTCGATGCCCGTCGAGGAGGCGCCGAGCCTCTTGGAGACCACCAACTGCTTGTACGCGACTATCCCGAATCCCACGAGCGTGAGCGGGATGAAGAGGATCTGGAGCGGGATGTAGACGAGCCAGGCGAGGATTCGCATGCTGATCCCGGAGGGGCTCAGAGCCTGACTGCAGCCGGAATCACGGCGAGCAGAATCAGGAGTGCAACTTACCCTTGAACCCCGATGGCCAGGGCGACCCCGGAGGTGCCAGTGGCACCGCCAGGGCTTCGTGTGCTTCGGGTGACGGGATCCGGGTGGTTCACCGGCCCAAGATGCCGGTCGGGGCGGTAAACCGCGAGCTAGTCCCGCTACACCGAGACTAGCGAAGGATCACGGCCAGCAGGGTGGGCAGTCGCGCGGCGCGCTTCCTTCGCCTGGTCTGGTTACCGAGATCGGAGACCGGCGTCGCTTCGAGCGACCCGGACAGCTCATGGCCTATCTCGGGCTCGTGCCCGGGAGTACTCGTGTTGACGCTATCGCAACCTCAGAGCGCCGGCGGAGCCGCTTTTCCCCCAGTTGCTCCTGTTGTTTCCGCAGCCGGGGCGGTTGGGAACGGCTCCAGGCCGGAGTACTGACAGTAGTTTCCGTTGCTGCGGAAATGCACGCTGGGACACCGGGCCTGGGACCCGAAGCTCTGCAGCAGCTTGACCGTCTCCGGATAAGCCGGTCGCACTCTGTATCCGCTCTGGCCAAGCCCGGCAAGGTCGACCGGCGACTGGCCGAGAACCGTGAGAATGTTCACGTCGCCTCCCTTCGACACTAGATACTCGACGAGGTCATTGTCCGCTCCAGCCGCCGCGTAGTGCAGCGCCGTATAGCCCCAGGAGTCGGGGAGGTTCACATCCACCCCATGCTCCTCGACCAGGTATTTCACCGCGTTGAGGAGATTATGCGGCACCCGGTTGACCGACTTGGGTACGTATCCAAAGATCCCACCTCCCGCCGCAGAATGGATGGGATACATGTTGGGTGCACCCTCGGCCCTGGGTATGCCCGAATCGTCGTCAAATCGCCCGTCCTGCATGCGGAGGTCTCTGATGCCATGCGCCGGCCACAGGGTAGGAATGTGCGGATCAGCGCCGTAGGCGGCGAGCGCCCTCATCGCGGCGACGTCCTGCGCGAACGCGGCACGCCAGAAGGGCGTAGCCCCCGCAAGCTCGATCCCCATCGCGGTGCGCTCCCCGCGATACTCCCAATACCAGGGATGCGTGGAGAGGCGCACGTTCGGGTCGGCGCCAGCGTCCAGGAGGGCATTCAGCACCTGCAAGTGGTCCGTCTGCTGCTTCTCGTGCGCCAGAGGCTGCGGATGGGAGGTATAGTTCGACCACCGGGTCTGCAGCACGGCGAAGAGGGGTGAAGCCCCGTCGGTCTGGGCCACCAGGTCGACGTCGGCGCCACGTTCGATCAGCACCATCGCGAGATCGAACTGGCCGTTCAGCGAGGCGAGCACGAGGGGACTGCTCCCGTCGCCGCTGACCTGGTCGATGTCGGCACCACCATCGAGGAGAGCTTCCGCTGCTTCGATATGCCCGTCTCGCGCCGCGTGCAACAGCGCAGTCATGCCACCGGTTTTCCCTACGAGAGTCTCCCATCTCGGGGGCCGACCAATGATAACCGGGCTCTTCATGCTCGCGGGGCAACCGTCATCGCCTAAACAGGACTGCGCAATCCAATAAGGCCCGTAGATCAACAGATCGTTCTTGTGGAAGTTTTCGAGTAGCTTGGCGATCTCTCCCTCCGGGGCGAGGAACTCGCGTTGGGCCTCGATGGCGGCGTGCTGCTCGGCAGTCGTCAGCTCTCGGTCGGTGTCCGGAGAGCTCTGCCGGATCTCCACGAGCGCCTCCTTGAGGCGCTCCTTGGCAGCTCTGTCTACGGCCACCCTGCGCAGCACATCGACCACCTCGGTCCGGCTCGCGGGATCCGCTCCGCCGCTCAGGAGCTCACGGACTGCGGCCACGCGCCCGTAGGACGCCGCAAACATCAAGGGCGTCTGGCCAGCCGACGCTTCCGGCACGTTCACCGGCGCACCATGCTGGAGCAGCTCTCGAACCGCGCCTACGCCGTTCAGAGCTTTCGCCGCCAGGTGCAGAGGCGTCACCCCGGTGTTCGTCGTGATTGCCCGCACGTCGGCCCCCGCCTCGAGGAGCACGCGCACCACGGAGACGTGAGCACCCTCGGCAGCCAGGTGCAGCGGCGTGTACTCGCCGAGCCGGGTCTTCGCCTCGACGTTCGCCCGCGCATCGATCAGGAGCCGCGCGATCTGCGAGTTGCCCTGCTCAGCCGCGATGTGCAGCGCGGTCAGGCCGTCGCCCTCGGCAGCGTTCAGATCGGCGCCGTCGCTCAGCGCTGACCGGACGGCCGCGACATCACCCCTACGGGCTGCGTCCAACAGCGCGGCGTCGTCCGCAGGCGTCGCGCCGAGCAGCAGCGCCACCGCGAGCATGACGATCGGGCCCGTCCCTCGGGGCGTAATCATGCGCCCCCATCGGCGCTGACCATCGACCCTCTGGGGAGGGTCAATGGGAACTCAACCGTGCTGTCGCCAAAACTGTGAAGATCGTCGTGGCCGATGCCCTGCATCAGGCTCAAGAAGACGTTCGCCATCGGCGTGCCATCCGGAGCCCTCAGGTGGAGGTTGCCCTCCAGCGCGCCGTTCCCGTGCCCCATCAGGAGGAGGGGGCACTTGAGGTGGTTGTGCACGTTCGGGTCGCCCATGGACGAGCCCCACAGGACCACGCTCTTGTCCAGCAGAGAAGCGCCAGCCTCCATCGTGTTCCTCATTCTCTCCAGGAGGTACGTCATCTGCCCCATCCGCCAGGTATTGATGGTGTTGAAGTCCATGATGTTCTGGGCCAAGTTTCCGTGGTGTGAAGCGTTGTGCCAATCCTTGCTCACCCCGCTCTCCGGGAAGCTGCTGGAGAGCGTGCGCCCTGTGAACTTGAGCGTGCTCACCCGCGTGATGTCGGACTGCAGCGCGAGCACTTGAAGATCGAACATCAGCTCCAGGTGCTCCACCCATGAATCCGGAATCCCGGAAGGCGCCTGCGGCAGCTGCCGCTCCTCCCCGTTTCTGTTCTGCCCCTCGACCAGGTCGATCCTCCGCTCCAGCTCACGGATGTCGGTCGTGAATCCATCCAGCGCCCGACGGTCTGTCGCCCCTAGCTCCCTCTTCAGACGGGCCAGGTTGGTCGCGACGTAGTCGAGAACGCTCTGGTTGGTACGGAGGCGGCGGGCCCGATCGGCAGGCGAGTCACCGGCGCCGAAGAGCTGCTCGAACGCCGCCCTCGGCTCCGACATGGCCGGAAGCGGCTGGGTGGGAGACGCCCACGACAACGCCGTGCTATACGCGCAGTGATAGTCGTACTCGCACCCGCCGCCGGGGCTGTCCTCTCCGGTGGTGAGCTCGAGCGAGGGGAGCGGCGTGTCTTGTCCAAAGCGGTCCGCGTGGATCTGGTCGAGGGACTTCCCCAGGAAGACTTCGCCCGACTTGAGGAGCGGATGGGCCTGGGTAAGGAAGAGCGCGGTTTCTTTGCTGTGAGCAGCGATCTCCTCGGGCCGGTAGGGCTCACCCATCCGGCTGTCGGTGTTGCTCACAATGGTCATGTACTCGCGGTACGCCTCGAGCGGCTTCAGCTGGCTCGTCTGCACCAGCTCGAAGTCCCGGCCGATCTTCGCTGGCCCGAAGAGGTACTGCGCGTCTCCCCACGCGTTACCCCCGGCGTGACCCAGGTCCTCCTCGAGACAGATGAGCCGGGTGAACGCCTGCGCCGGGTCGCGCCAGACTCGACCGGCGGGCACCATGGAGTCCAAGAAGGGAAGCGCCACCGAAGCTCCGGCGCCCCGGAGGAAAGTGCGACGCGTTAGGTGCTTTCCAGTGATGAAATTCATGATTCCACTCCCCTCAGTTTGCGGTGGACTGCGTTTGTTTCGCCCGAAAGGTTTCGCTCTCTATGACTCCGAGGATGAAAGAAGAGACCCGGTATTCGTTCGCCTCCGCGGCACGCGCGATGGCACGCACCGTCGGCTGGTCGTAGTACTCCAGCGGACGACCGATCGCATACGACAAGAGCTGCACGGTGAAGTTCCTCACCAGCGGGACCGGACGCTTCAAGAGGGCCGCGACCAGATCGGCGGGCCCGTTGAGCGGGGTGCCGTCATACATGGTACTGCGCGTATCGAGCGGCATCATGTTCTCGCGGACTCGCCACCGACCGGTGACGTCGAAGTTGTCGAGCGCGAGGCCGAGGGGGTCTATGAAGCGGTGGCAGGAGTTGCACAGGACGGCGGCCCGGTGGATCTCCATCCGCTCGCGGGTGGTCAAGATGCGATTCCCGGCCGCGTCCGGGCTCGCCTCGAAGGCCGGCACGTTCGGCGGGGGGGGAGGCGGTGGCATGCCCATCAGCACCTCCATCACCCACTTCCCACGCTTCACTGGAGACGTCCGACCTGACACGGACGTGAGCTGGAGGATGCTGCCGTGGCCCAGAATCCCATGACGCCGGTCGTTCGGGTACTGCACCCGACGGAACTCGTCCCCGGAAACGCCTTCGATCTCATAGTGCGTCGCCAGGCGTTCGTTGAGGAACGTATAGTCGGCGTTGAACAGCTCGAGCGGGCTCCGGTCCTCCTGGACCAGGTACTGGAAGAGCAGCTCGGTCTCCCGCACCATCGCGTCGGCGAGCTGCTGCGAGAAATCCGGAAAATAGTAAGGCTCCGGCGGGATCCTACCTACGTCCGGCAGCCGCAGCCACTGATGCAGGAACCGACTGGCGAGGGCCTCGGACCGCGGATCTTCCAGCATCCGGCGGACCTGCTGCTCCAGGACCACCGGGTCGGAAAGCCGCCCGCTCGCAGCGACGTCGAGGAGTTGCTGGTCAGGCGCGGAGGACCAGAGGAAGAATGAAAGCCGCGTCGCCAGGTCCAGATCGCTCAGACGATAGGCCTCACCCGGGCGCGATTCCGCCGGCTCGCGCTCCAGGCGGAACAAGAAGTCGGGCGACGTGAGGATCGCCTGTAGGCCGGTCCGAACACCGATCTCGAATCCATCCGAAGATGCATCCTCGTCGTAGATGTCCATCAGCTCCGCCACGTCCTCCGCGGACACGGGTCGCCGAAACGCCTGGGTCGCAAGCCGCGCGAGGATCGACTCGGCACAGGGGCGTGCTTCGGCGACCGACGTCGGCCGGCAGGTGAAGATCTTCCGCCGACTCTCGGTCTCGGACATTCCGGTGGCGTTCTCCGGCCCGGTAATCCACAGCTCGGCGAGATGCGTCAACCCCGTTGTGCCGTACGTCCTTCCGGCAGTTCCCGCGGATGACCACGCGGTCGGACGGAAACGGTCCTCGTACGGACCGTCGATGACCTTGACGAAGGCCGCGGACAACCGACGCTGACCGCCGCGCACGAAGATCGGCTCCGTCCGGACCGGCACCTCGGTTGCGCCATTGTGCTCGAGCTTGATGAGCGCGACCGGCTGACCGTCGATCGAGATATCCACATCCTCGATGGACGTCTGGTTCCCTCTCCCACCGCTGATCTGCAACTCGAAAATGTACTCCCCATCCGCCGGGAAGTCGTGGGTCACCACCATGCCCCCCCGAGAACCGAACGGTGCGCCTTCGAGCCGGTCCCAGGCGTGCTGCGACACCCTGGCGTCGTTCACGTGCTTGACCGTGACCGACGCGGCTTCAGGGCTTCCCACCGCCAGCCGACTCACCTCGGTCGCCCCCCTCAGAAACGAATCGAGGAGTGTTGGCGACAACGGCTGGGCAGCCGCCTGATTGTCGAAGGCGCCCGACCGGAGATCGGAGGGAAGCCACTTGTCCGCGTCCACATCCAGCGCCAGAAGGTCGCGGATCACGCGCTCGTACTCGGGCTTGCTGAGCCGCTGAAACCGGCGCCCGCCCAGCTCGGGGACGGTCCGCGCCGCTCCATCGATCACCGACTCCAGGGTCTCCACCAGTGTGACGAGGGTATCACCGGCCGGGCGAGGCATCCCAGGAGGCGGCATCATTCCGACGCGCAGCTTTCGGATCATCCGCTCCGCTGTTTCGGCCCGCTCCGCCGCCCTTTCCACGTCAAAGCTTTGGAGCGACAAATTCCCGCTCAGCAGCTGGTCGTTATGACAGACGACACAGTACTGCCGCACAACCTCCGTCAGGGTCGCAGGCGCGAGAGCAAACGCTCCTTCAGATGGGTCGCCGAGGGCCGCGGCGTGGAGAGGAACGGGCTCGAGCCCGGACGGGGGCGGCAAGACGTCTGGATACAGGCCCCTTAAGACGACCAGCCATACACCCGCTACCACCGCCCCAACAAGGAGAGACCTCATCCCGACACACCCCCGTTCCAAGAGAATCGAAGGCCACGCAGGACTATAATAATCTGAAGCGCCTATCGATGGGGTCCCCAGATCGAAGTAGGGGATTACCCATGCCCACCATATATGGGGGGGATTCCTCTATTTGTCAAAAAATAAGGGTCTTCCCCTGTTTCCGTCCGTCACTGCCGGACGAGTGTCGTCGGGGATCGCTTTCAGGGGGGAGCCAGGTAGACCGTGGCCATCCCGCCCTCACCGAGCTGGCGCTCGATGCGGTAGCGGCCCTGGAGGGCGGCGTTCAGGCGGGTGACGGGATCGGTCATGACCCTACCCTGCGGGAGGAATGACCTACTGCTCAGGGCGACCCCGGTGTCGAGCACCGTCAGCGATCCCATATCCATCACCTTCGCCCAGGATCTCCCTGCCGGGCTATTGGGGGGGTTCGGAGGGCACGCATCTGGAATCGCCTCAATAGGAGGCGGTAGTTTCGGACACGCGTTCGAGTGACAGGTATCTGTGGAATCAAGGAGGTACCGAATGAGCGTAGGAATTGGAGTGCGTCTCGTGGCGCTGTCAGCTCTCGCGTTATCGAGTGCCGGTGCACAAGCGCAGGAGGTCCCGCTCAAGTGTGAACCACGGGCGAGCGGCGAGCAGCTGACGCAACGACCGAGTCCCTATGACTCCGCCTCGGTCCACGTTGGGCACACGGAGGCCAAGATCTGCTACTCTCGTCCAATCGCGCGGGGCCGGGCGATCTTCGGGGGCTTGGTGCCGTACGACATGCTCTGGCGAACGGGTGCCAACGAACCGACGACCATCCACCTTCCCTTCGCTGCGGAGATAGCCGGAGTTGCTGTCGATCCTGGTAAGTACTCGATCTATACCGTGCCAAGTACGAGAGAGTGGGTAGTGGTCGTCAACGCGTCCACGAGTCAGGGCGGGCGCACACGCGACGAAGGCCAGTTCAAGAACGAGTACATCGCCGACGTGCGGGCAAAGGAGGTTGGACGCGGACTCGTAGTGAGCGAGTCTATTGACGAGCACGTGGAGCAGTTCACCATCCGATCCGAGCAGGCGGCAAACGATTCAGCAAACATCGTTTTGGAGTGGGAGCGGACTCGGGTTCGCATACCGGTTCGGGTGAGAGGCGCCGCCCGTTGAATGTCCGCGGTTTCGAGGAGCACAGCGTCCACGTTCGCCGGGACCGTCCTTGTCGCATGCGACATAATCGGAGTACTTTCCGCACGATTGGAGATCCTCGGGGTTGCGGGAGGACACGCACCCTCGTCGCGAGTAGGCGGCGTTTGCTGGTCTTCAAAATTCCACACGAGAGGTGGTCTGATGATGGAGCGCATCGGTTGCACAGTTGGAGGCAGGAGAGCTCTGATAGGCGCCCTCCTTCTGGGGGGCATGGCGGTCCCCCGACCGGCGATGGCTCAAGCTTCGTATGAGCGTGAGGTCCTCCACGTCCTGTTCGCTGGAAACAGCCAGCTTTTCTCCAACAACCTGGGCGACATCGTCGCGGGCATCGCGGCCGCGGATCCGCTCGGGCCCATCATCGTTCCGACGATGGCGGGTACAGGAACTCTAAAGGGTCATCTGGAGGGCCAAGCTCGGAAGCTGATCGAAGGCGATACCGAATGGAATTACGTGATCCTGCAGGAGGTCGCCCTCCTCCCCGGGGGCATTGAGTCGCCGACCCTCCCCATCTGGCCGGAGCCGGAGAGGGAGTTCGTCATCGGCGAAGCCTTGGTGGGGGCGATCCGACAGGTGCTCGAGCAGAGCGACTTCCTGGGCGAAGGTCACAGGAAGGTGAGGGTACGGCTGCGGCCGAAAGGGATCTGTGATGAATGCCGACCACGCGGCCATCATCGTCTGCAAGCACGTGTCGCAACTCGGCCTTGAACGTGCCTCCCGTCTCCCCTCCATAGCGGCCGAATTGGGCAAAGACTGCTTGACGGCCATTGCGGTCGCCAGCGATTGAGCCTCGCCCCGGCGTGTGCCAAGAGGAGTTCTCGTCGAAGAGTTCGGTCAGGGTCTCCATGTCGGCTGCGTTGAAGGCCTGGTAGCCGCGGCGAACGATTTCGGCGTTCTTGTGCATGGTGTCCTCTCTCAGATTCAGGTTAGAAGCACGCAACTACCTTTCTACCTAGCTACTCCGCCGGAGCATGATTCCCGCAAAAGGGGGGACTCCGCAGCGCCTAGTCCGGCACCAGCCGCTTCAGCTCCTCGAAGAAGTCCATTACAGCTACTACCTCTCGCCCCTCGTCCAAAGATCGTGGCTTGATCATGAGGAAACGCTGGCCGTCATCGGTCATCATGCTCGAAGGTTGCGCTCCGGTCGCCACACTAGGGCGCGGGAGCGAACCGGGCGAAGAATGCCGCCACCGCCCGGAGGTCCGGGTTCTCCTCAGTAGCGTCCTCGGTCGCGATGTCGTGCACACGCAGCACCCACTGGGCCAAGCTGTCCGTGCGGAACATCGAATCCGGAGCCGCGATCATGGCCTGAACCCAGACCGGATTCCGCCGGAGGGCCGCCTGAGCTAGGTCGGGGCCTTCGCGGTCGCCACCGCCGATCGTGTGGCAGCCGGCGCAGCGCTGCTCGAAGACCGTGGCGCCGTACGCCGCGCCCGGCGTCGGCACGATGGTATCGGCAGCGGGGAGAAACACCGGCTCGGAGGGGCTCTCGGTGTCGGGCCCGCTGGCTCGCGCCTGCGCGCCAAACGAGCCGACCCAGACTCCGACGGCAACGGCCACGCCGACGAGGACCAAAGCAGCGGCCTTCACGATCGGAGGGTCGGGGCGGGGGCGAGGGGGCATCACGACGAAGATGGGTATGTCTAGCTACCCGCTGGAGCATGATTCCCGCAAAGGGGGGACTCCGCAAAGCCTAATTCGGCACCAGCCGCTTCAGCTCCTCGAAGAAGTTCTGAACGAGGACGACATCGCCTCGGACGTCGCAGCCCACGAGACGTGAGTAGTTCCACGACCGGACCTCACGGAAGGGCGACGAACGCCGAGCGGAAGAGCGGTTCCTCAGGCGAGGTCCTTCCAGGGCGCCTCTTCGCTCACATCGACCAGTTCAAAACCGAGTTCTGCGTCCGCAATGACCGGCGTGAGAATCACGAACATCTTCGCCGCAGTCTGATCGCGGTTGAAACACGACGTGAACGGTTCCCTTCGGAAGCCACATGGTGTCTCCAGCCAACAGCGTTCGCTTCTCTTCACCGATCCAGGCCTCGAGGGAGCCATCGATCAAGTAGAGTGCCTCGTCCTGATTCGGATGGTAATGGAAGTTGAACCCGTCGCCGGGCTCGAACACCAGGTCCCCGAAGAGGACCGCATCGCTGCCCGTGGCCTGACTGATCATTCCCAGCGTCCCCATACCGCGGAACCTCTCGCGTGTAACCTCGGCCGCGGTGATGAAGCGCTCGCTCATGGGGTCTCTCCTGTTTCTCGGGTGGTGGCATCAGTTTCGGGCACGGTTCCAGCGCCCCAACGACGGCTCGAGGAACCATACCGGCGCACGACTCGAGACTGCAGGGTCTGCCATGTGGTTCCTGTCGTCCAACGGCGTGCGGAGGCGCTGGCGCTCGACGCGGTAGCGGCCTTCGAGGGCAACGTTCAGGCGGGTGACAATGCGCCACACTAGCCCTTCCGCCGTATCACGGGTCGCGTGCCTCCGGCACGTACTCTCCGAAGTCGCACAGGGGCTCCCCCTCCCGTAACGGGACCCGGCCGTCCGGAAGCCGGTGAACAACCTTCACGCCGATCTGTCCGCCGAACACCACGCACGCCGCGTTCGGATAGCCGAATCCGGCGAGCCCCGGGTGGGTGGTCCTCGCGGTCCAACCGTCGGGCGTTCCGAATAGCTCGAGATCGACCCCGTCCGATGAGTAAAACTCCAGCTCCTCGACGCTACTACCGTACACGCCGCGCTGCTCGATGCTCACCTCCTGAGCCTCGGCGAGGTCGCGGAGATCAACCCGACTCGCTGCGTAGTACGCCTTCCACCGCGCATGGTATGACCAGATCCCAACCGAAGGCAGCGTCGTGACAGCCAGCACGCCGGCACTGATCATGCCACCCGTCGACACGGCTAGCAGCGTCGATCCGGCCAGGCGGAGGACCCGCCCACCCGCCCCCCTCGAGCGCGTGTACAGCGCCGCGGCGAGAACCCACACGACAACCGCCGTGACCAGGTAGACCCTAGCTGACGGGTGCGCGACGATCGGAGGAAGCACGGCCGCCTCCCAGATCATTACGAACAAGGCTGCCACCAACCCCACCGGGATGCACCAGGCCCAGACGATCAGCCGGCGGGTCTTCCCACCCGCTGAGCCATCCTCAGGACGCTCGCTCCTCGAACAGAGGCAGATGGTTGAGCTCGACCTTCCGATCGTGCTTCAGGTCGTCGGCCAAGTAGACCGTCGCCATCCCAACCTCAATGAGCTGGCGCTCGACTCTGTAACGGGATCGAGCGCCGCATTCGCCGCTTGGCGGGAGTCGGGGCCGGCGATGAAAACACATTGCTACCCTGGGGGATCGTCAGAAGTAGATGAAGAGACCGTATGCGGTGGAGGCTACGCCGCCGACCATGAGCAGCGTCCCTACGTCACCGTCTACCAAGGCTCCGCCAACAAGTAGCGCAGCCCCCGCCACCACCCACGGGATGCCCCTTAGGTCGCGCACCTGGCTCTGCAAGGCTGGGTGACTGCTGAGAGAGTGAAGCTCCCTCGGAGCCAGCTCGTCCGCCCCGGCTGATAACCCAACCGGCGACGTCCGAAGCCCTGCGCGAAGCACACATGCGGACGACGTCTCGGCGCACCGGTCAGCGGGGGCCGGCGCCGCCGTCCTGCGCTGACGCCTTCGGAGCCGTGAGCAGCATGAAGGCAGCTGCCAGGCCCACGGCCGCCCCTCCTTTGAAACCGTGCATGAGGGCTTTTCCTGGACGCAGACGATGTCGGGAAGTGCCGTTGGAACGCGGCGACCTGGCGGCTCTCACGCCCAAGTTACCGCTGGAGTCCCATCACACCTCCCCTACCGTGGGTCCCGTCTGCGAGGGGGCGACGAGGCAGCCGAGCAAGCCGTTGCAGGGCTTTGCACAATGACCCCTGCGCTAATGACCCCTGCGCTGCGAGAGGGTTGAGCGATCACGGAATCGGTCTCATCAGGGGGATTCCGCCCTCGGACGGTGAGATGATGAGGTTGTTTTCACCCTCTGCGGCGGCCTTGAGCGCCTGGAGACCCTCGTAGGCCAAGTAGGCTCGCCCAGTCGCTCCGACGAGAGACTCGGCGATGACCCTCTGGGCGTCCCGGATGCCTTCGGCCTCCGCACGACGCTGGTTCGCCTGCTCTGTCACGATGGCCGTTTGATACTCCTCTGCAGCAACCTGCTGCTCGCGCGCCAGCTTCGCTTCCACCGCAATCCGGATCGCCTCCGGAGGCTCGATACCTCGTAGGAAGAAGTCCGTCATCACGACCCCCCGCTGAGTGAGCTGGCTCTCCATCAACTCCCGGATACGTGGCGCGAGCCCTGCGCGCTGCTCACTCAGTATGCCCGTTGCAGTCACCTCAGCGACCGCGTCGCGGACGGCGCTGCGGAATGTGTTGTACACGAGCGCCTCCACCTCCCTCGGCTCACCGATCTGGACGTAAAGGTCGCGAACGCGCGTGGGATCGAGGCGCCACCGGAAAGCTGCGTCCACATTGATCCGCAGCTGGTCGGCCGTCAGCACGTCGAGAACGTCTGAAGCATCGCCGCTCGGGTACTGGAGCTCGCGAAGATCGAACACAGTCCAGCTCCGCAGGACGGCGTGGTAAAGGCCCTGTCCGTAGGTGCTCTCGGACACGGCTCCGGTGACGGCGTTCATCTTGACCGCCGTCTCGTATGTGTCCACGCGTGTACAACCACCTAGCACCAACACCGCCGTGAACAGCAGGACAACGTGAGGTCTGGACATCGGGATCTCTTCGGTCGTAGGGGACAGGTCCGGCCTCCACTATAACGCATCGCCGCGGCGAGAGCGATGAGTCCGCCCAGCGAGGCTAATGTGGTTCCTTGGCCTCGATCTCAACCGTTCCGTCGAAAGCCGCTTCCCTCCTGCAGGTCCTCTAGGGCGCGCGAGAGCTCCGGCGTGACCAAGTACTCGGCATTCTGCCCATCCCGAAGCCGGACGGCGACCTTCGCCAGGGCCTCCCGCGCAGCGAAGAGCACCTCGAAGTCTCCGGGCTCCAGGGTCCGCCTGCCCTCGTGCACCGCATGGAAGACCGACTGCATGTTGTAGCAGACGGACGCGAGCCAACCGAGTCCAGCGGAGCGGGCCGCCCCCTTGAGGCTGTGCGCCGATTGAACCAGGGACATCAACAGCTCTTCCCGCTCCCCCTCGGGCGGCTCGCGCTCGAGCGTGAGGAGGTCGGTCTCGAACGTCCTTGCGTTCTCCTCGAGCTCGAGCCCCAAGGTCTGCAGGAGGCGCTGGAGAAGTGCCTCGTCCATCAGACGCGCTCTACCCGGTAGCGGCCCTCCAGGGCCGCGTTCAGGCGGGTGACAGGATCGGTCATGACCCTACCTCACGGTTAGGAATACCCAGACGCTCAGGGCCACCCCGGAAGCGTCGGGAACAGCTGAGGCTCCCTGAGCCTATGATAGGCATTATGGGAGAGCGTGGGCCTACCGAAGCTCCGGAAAGCCGACCGGCGGATGTCGGTGGTGGGTCCCCTGCTCGTACGCATACGCGAGCCGGAAGAGCAGCCCTTCGGAGTAGGCACGCCCGAGAATCTGGAGCCCCGCTGGGTAGTCGGCATAGGTATAGCCCATCGGGACCGTGATGGCCGGCAGGCCCGTCGCCGGAGCCACGCGCTGGCTGTTGTCTCCCCTGTACTCTTCTCTGGCGCGGTCGATGGGGGCGGGCGGGTTGGTCCACGTTGGATAGAGAATCGCCTGGAGGCCGGCCTCGTCCATCGCAGCGGTGAGGTCCGCCTTGAACGCCTGACGGCCCTCGTGCTCAAAGTAATCAGGGCATGGAGGATCCCGGTCCGCCGGATGCACGTCGAGCGGGCTTTCCACCCGCCTCCGCAGGTTGTCTTCGATGTAGCTGGAGTATCGGCCCGTCTCAAGCACCTCGGCCACGTCCCGGATCGGAGCGTCTTCACCGAATGACGCCAGGTACTGTCTCATGTCGTATCGGAACCGGTTGCAGCCCATGTTCGGACGCTGTGCAGCCGCGAGGTCGAAGTCGAAATCCACGACCTCCGCTCCCAGCCGCCTGAGGTCCGCCACGGCCTCCTCGAACACACGGATGACCGTGGTATCAGCGTCCTCGGTGTCCACGAGCGCCCTGAGCACGCCAAGCCGCATGCCCCGGAGTCCATTCGGGTCCAAGAACAATGTGTAGTCGTCTTCTTTCCGGCCTCTGCCGTCCTCGGTGTACGGATCGGCTGGATCGTATCCGGCGACCACGTTGAAGACCCGAGCCACGTCTTCGACGGTCTGCCCCATGGGTCCGGCGATGTCGCGATCGAACTGCAGCGGAATGACGCCGTCTCTGCTCGTGAGTCCGATCGTCGAGCGGATGCCGACGAGCGCGAGGTGAGATGAGGGACCGCGGATCGAGTTGCCGGTGTCGCTCCCAAGTCCGATCACCCCCAAGCTGGCCGCCACTCCCGAAGCTGTGCCTCCGCTCGAGCCAGCTGGGACGCGGTCGAGCGCGTACGCGTTGCGAGTGGTGTCGAAGGATGAGCTGACCGTCTGCCGTGGGCTGAACGCCCATTCCGCCATGTTCGTCTTCGCGATGACGATCGCGCCTTCCTCACGAATCCGGCGCACCATGAAGGCGTCGTCGGGCGGGACGCTTTCCACGAGCGCGATCGATCCCCCGGTGGTGATCATGTCGTGCGTGTCGAAGTTGTCTTTGACGAGCATCGGCACACAGAAGAGGGCACCGAGGTCCTCGCCGGCGGCTACCGCCCTGTCCACCGAATCGGCCAGGGCCAGCGCGTTCGGGTTCACCACCGTGATGGCGTTGATACGCCCGTCGTAGACCTCGATACGATCGAGGTGCGCCTGAACGACAATGCGGCAGGTCGTCGAGCCGCTCAGGATGGCGTCTTGGACCTCCGATATGGACGCCTCCACTACGGCGATCGGAGCCGGAGCTTCCGCGCATCCAGCGAGGATCGGCAGGATCGTGAGGCAGGCCCTGGACGAGAGAACGAACGCGGCCCGGAGAAGCGACGAAACGGTGCTCGTGGGCATCGTCGTGTCCAGAGAGAGGGACCATGTGTGAGGCGCCGAGCTGGCGCTGCACGACAAAGATGGGTCGCACAATGGGCGCACTCGCCCCTTCGCGCACCCGCGGAGCTGAGATCGCATACCGATGTAGGTCATTGCCCGAAAAGCAGTGCCGGGAGAGGCACAAGAATCTCAAGACACGTGTAACCCAACCGAACTAGGTCACGCCCTACCGGGAAGCGTCACTGAACCGCCCGTTGCGGAGGAAGTGGATCGTCTCCTCCGCCACATCCTCGCGATTCATGATGAACGTGTGCGTTGCAGGCAGCACGAGAAAGCCCGCTGCGCCATCGGCCCTCGCACGGTCCACACTCACCTTGCCGTCATCCGGGCCAGGGATCAGCCACGAGGCGAATGGATTCAAGCTCCGGTCGCCGGTCATGATGCCAAGATCAAAGAGCACCGGTCCGAGTCGATTGGCAACGGCAGCGGAGTCTGTACCGAGCGCCGCTCCGGACGGACCAAGGACGATCCGCAGTAGCGGCGAGTCCCCAAAGGCGTCGATGAGTTCACTGCCCCGGCTGGGCGGGCTCAGCATCACGACCCGCCCGCGGTGTTCACCCGACTCCTGGTCAAGGTAGCTCCGCACCAAGACGCCACCCATAGAGTGGGTCACGAAGTGCACGGACTGGCGTCGTGTGTCACAGCACCGAGTGACCTCGGCAGCTAGGCGCTCGATTAGCTCCTCAATCGGCTCAGATGTTGATGGATACCCGAAACTGACAACGCGAAATCCCGCCGTCTTGAGCCGGTACTCAAGGACCGCCATCGAAGCGGGGGTGCGGCCAAGACCGTGTACAACGACGACCGGCTCGGCTTCGTCCGGCGGAGGAGGAAAACAGCCGGACAGGCTACAGACAGGCGCGAAGACCAGAGATAGAAATAAGAATCTATTCGTCATTGGGTGATACGGTAGCGGCCCTCGAGAGCCGCGTTCAGGCGGGTGACGGGATCGGATGTCATCGTGTTCGCGGCTTAGGGGCTCGGATCAGCAGTCCGCATTGTGAAGGCACGGTCCACCAACCACCGCTGCCCCGAGCGAACAAGGATCATCGACTCAAACCATCTGCCGTTTGGTGACAGCCAGGTCAAGTAGGCTGCCTTGAATCACCCCGGCTTCTCCGGAGACTTGTTTAGTTGAGTGCCACCAGCTCGGCCGGGGCGCTCAGGTTCCGGTAATACTCCTGCTCCCTCTCACCCACGACCTCAGTGTTGAGTCCCACTGCTTTGTAGGTCGGAAGGGCTCTTCCATCACGGGATTCTTCCATACCGCGAAACATCCCGATGAAATCGTCCAGCGTCATGCGGCGACCGTTGTAGAGCATCTCGAAATCGGAGGTGGCCCCGGCCCGCATTGCCTCGAAGTCGAAAGAGTGAGCCGCGTCGAAGAATGCCTGAGCAGCTTCCTCAACTGCTGACACGTTCGCAGGGACTTCTTGGCCCTGAACCGTTGACGCCAGGGCAATAGCTGCACAGATGCCCAGCACCTGCCAAAGATTGCGGTAGACCGTCGCCATCCCGCCCTCACCGAGCTGGCGCTCGACGCGATAGCGGCCTGACAGGGTCGCGTTCAGGCGGGTGGTGGGATCTGGGCGGTTCACCCGATCAAGATGCAGGGCAGGACAGCGAACCGCGAGAAAGCCCCTATACAGGGGGGTGAGCGGAGGATCACGGCCAGCAGGCAGGCAGTCTCTCTCGCCCTCGATCACCTACCCCGTGGTTTCGCGCGCGCGTTACGGTTTGGGCGTGTGGTCGGAGGCCACCGCATGGACACGGTCGCGAAGCACGTGGGCTGGGTCTGTTACTGCTCGGCTGGGGGTTGCTGTACTGCATCGGAGCCTGGGTATGATCGGCCCCAGTTGCCCTACGCTGGAGTCCGCCTACGACGCGCAAGAAACAGCAGCACTACACCTCCGATCACGGCGATGCCGCCATAAACGGCCCACTTCATCTGCCCACTCATGAAGCTGCCCGGCAACAACCCAATGCCCTGCAGAACCCACACGCCTCCGATCAGCACAAGCAGGACACCAAGGACGTTTAGAATGATCTTCATCAGGTCGTGCCTCTGGATTGGAATTGTCCAGCGGGCGCACGGCAATCAGCTTCACCTTGCGATCAAGGCTCGCGACGCTCGCCCTTACGGCGCTTCGCTTACGTCAGTGGAGCCAGCCGGAATCGAACCGGCGACCTCCTGGTTACAAAGCCTTCGCCCAGAGGCCCCATTCCGGCTGAATTCGCATACTTCCGCGATTTCACCGGCTGAGTTAGCCGTTTAGAGCCGATATTAAATCGTCTATAAACCGGTTTGCGGGATGCAAACGGGATGCAATCGTCAGCGCCGTGACCGGATCAGTAGTTCGTCATTAGCGTTCGAAGTCCGGCACAAACTCGCCACCCACTGAGCGCGCCAGTGGCCAGAGAGAGTAGGGCAGGCTAGCTGGCGTGGACTACGTCACGGACAGCCTGCGTGCCACGGGCCCTACCGTCATCCCCTGCACAACGATGGAGAATACCACTATCACATACGTCACCACGACGAGCACATCGCGGGTTGGTCCAGCGGGAAGTGACAAGGCTAGTGCGACGGATATCCCGCCGCGAAGTCCAGACCATGTGAGGATCTTCACAGCGTGAGGGCTGAACTGCACGAAGGACCGGAGGGCCGTGACCGGGAGCCCCACGCTCACGAACCGAGCGAGGAGAACCAGGGGCACGGCAGCAAGCCCGGCGACCAGCATGCGTGGGTGAAAGTCCAGAAGCAGAAGCTCCAGGCCGATCATGACGAAAAGGACGGCGTTGAGGATCTCGTCCGTTAGCTCCCAGAACGAATCCAGATGCTCCACGACTTCGGGAGTCATGGCAAAGCTGCGGCCGTGGTTTCCGATGAGAAGTCCCGAAACGACCATCGCTAAAGGCCCTGAGACATGAAGTGCGTGAGCCAGTGAATACCCGCCCGTGACGATCGCCAGGGTCAACATGATTTCAACCTGGTAGTTGTCGATGCGGATCAACATCTGGTAGACCAGCCATCCCATCGCTACGCCGAAGAGGATGCCGCCAAGAATCTCGACAGCCACGAGCCTGAAGATTTCTCCGAGTCCACTCTCTATGACAGATCCGGCCGCCTCAGATACGGCTGCGCCATCGCCCGTCCCGCCCGTAGCGATCTCAAGGATGAGGATGAAGAGGACCACTCCCACGCCGTCGTTGAAAAGCGACTCTCCGGCGATCTTGACCTGGAGCGGTGCGGATACGCCGGCTTTACGAAGGATGGCTCCGACAGCTATGGGATCGGTTGGAGAGATAAGGGCGCCGAAGAGGAATCCATACACTGGCGACACTTCGAGGCCGAGCGCCCGAAACAGGAAAATGGCACCCCCTCCGACAATGACTGTCGATAGGACAACGCCCACAGTCGCAAGAACCGAGATGGGCCATTTCTTGTCTCGGAGATCATTCAGATTCAGGTGTAGGGCGCCTGCGAAGAGCAACGCGCCTAGCATTCCGTGGAGGAGCGTCGCGGAGAAATCGACGTCCTCAAGCACACCTCTCAGGATCGTGGAGGCACCAAGACCCAGCCCCTGGAGGGCCACCAGGCCGAGGGAGAAGATCATGGCGGTCAGCATCACGCCGATGGTGGCGGGTAGACGCACGTAGCGGTGATTCACCCACGCTAGGGCGGCGGACAGGCTGATGAGGACGGAGAAGAGGTTGAAGGTATCCATGGGGACTTCCGTCTTGGACAGCTGGCCTCTGGCTAGGTAAAGGTCCTGGCGACTCGTTCAGAGTGGTGGCTACCGTTTCCGGCCCACGGGTGCCGCGCAACCAGTGAGGCCCAAGACCGCAGCTACAGCAACCAGGAGAAAGGCAACGCCACTCGAGCTTGTTCGCCTGCGTGAACGATCTACGTGGTGAGCCTACGGACCGGCCAGACATGCCCTACGCGGCGAAAACGCGTCTGACGCGCCAGCGTAGACATTTCGCCGATCCGGCGGAGTTACCGTTCACCTCCCCTCGTCGAGCGAGGCGGAGAAGAAGGCGAGCTCACAGCGCATCGCGTAACGGTAGGCCAGAGAGACGCTGTGCGTGCCCTCGGCCAGCTCGTCGAGCAGCGACTCGAGCTCGACTGCCAGCGCCTCGAACTGATCGCTCGAGTAGGTCTCGATCCACTCCCGATAGGGGTTCTGGGAGTGATCCTCTCGGGCCAACTCCTGTCCTAAGTATGCATAGAGGCGCATGCAGGGGGTCATCGCCGCCATAATCTGACCGACCTCGGCCGTCCACGCGGTCCGAAGCAAGAAATCGGTATAAGCGCGGGTGGCCGTATGGGGTCGGACGTTGCCCAAATCGATTGCAAGACTCTCAGCGTAGCCTTCGTGGAGCTTCAGCTCATCGAGTACGCCGCGCATGAGCCCATGGAGCCTCTGCACGACCTCCCATCTCTCCACTGCTCGAACGGCGCCCAAGGCGTAGGCGCTGAAAAAGGCCTGCAGGAAGAAAGCGTCCTGAGCCAGATAGTGCTTGAAGACCTCGTGATCCAAGGTACCGTCTCCCAAGCCGCGGACGAACGGATGGGCCAAACATTCTTCGGCTAGTGCCTGGTTGCCCTGCCATAAGGTCTTGTGGAGCGGTTCGGTCGCCATGATCGGTTCAGCCTTCCCAAGTCATGCGCCAAAAATCCCGCTCATGGCGCATCACCTCGTTGAACATCGCTTGCTGACGGGGATGGGGATGCTCGTCCACGAGCCTCGACAGGACGCGCACGTAGGCTTGGAACTCTTCATGGGTCCACCGGGCGATAAACTCGGCGTACGGCCCCCGGACCTCGAGACGACCCCACGCGACCGTATAGGCCACCTCGACGCCGTAGAGGAGTGCCAACAGCACCTGGAACGGCTCGGAGTAGCCCGCGGTGATCAGAAAGTCGACGTAGCGCTGACACGCTGGGTGGAGATCGGCGCCCAAATCGAGGGACCTGGCCTGGGCATGCGCCTCGAACCAATCGAGCTCCACGTCGAGGGCCGAGAGGCCCGCGATCAAGGCGCTCTGTCCCGGCCTGGGCGTCTTCGCGACCGTCAGGGACAGGAAGGCGGCAAAGCCTCTCACGAACAGGTAGTCCTGCACGAGCCAGCGGCTGAACGCATCCTCGGGCAGCGAGCCGTCGCCGACCGCGTTCAGGAACGCCGCGCGTGTACCGAGATCCCAGAGTTCCCCAGCGCCCAAGGCAAGACGCGAGTCCGCAAACTCTTTCACCTACGGCCTCCCTCAGGATAGACAAGAGTTGGAGACCCGGCGCCCGCCAGACAGCGGGTCGATCCCGAGCACCTTCCCCTGCCCATCGTCAGTTCTAGAAGGTACATTGCTGAGAGGAAGCATTATTCTTGATTAACATCCCCGCTGTTGAAGCATCCGAAATGACCGCTGACCGCTAGGACTCATTGGTTCTAACGGGCGGTTCTGAGGTCGCCTCGGACCGCGGGACCGGCAGGCGACAGCTAACCGGGCGTCCCCCTACGTCGGACGCCTACGTAAATCTGACGATCGAAGCGGGTCATTGTGTACCACCATGAGGCATCCTCGGCAATGAACGTGCTCCTCATCTCCTGTTATGAGCTCGGCCATCAGCCGTTCGGAGTGGCGTCCGCTGGCGCCCACTTACTCGCTGGAGGCCGCCATCAGGTGGAATGCCTGGACCTCGCCGTGGAGGTTCTCGACGAGGGCAAGGTCCGCCGAGCCGACTTTGTGGGGATCTCGACTCCCATGCACACGGCGATCCGACTCGGCGTCAAAGCCGGTGAGCTGGTCCGGAGGCTGAATCCGCAGTGCCACATCTGCTACTTCGGGCTCTACGCTTCTCTTAACGAGGACTACCTCCTCGACGGCGTAGCCGACAGCGTGATCGGCGGTGAATTTGAGACGCCGCTCACTCAGCACGTCGACCGCTTGGCGAAAAATGGGCCGCCCCGCCCCGGAGGCGTCTCTCTCGCGGAGCTGCGCGGTCCGCCCAACCTGTCTCGACAACAGTTTCTCCCACCAGCGCGACATTTACTACCTCCCCTGGAGAAGTATGCCCGCCTGAGGACCTCCGAGGGAGAGCTCCGGCTTGTGGGACATGTCGAAGCGAGCCGCGGTTGTGCTCACCGGTGCCGCCACTGCCCGATCCCCGCTGTCTATGAGGGGAGGCTTCGAATAGTTCAGCGGGAGGTCGTGCTGGCAGATATCGACAACCTTGTGCACATGGGTGCACAGCACATCAACTTTGGTGACCCAGATTTCCTGAACGGTGTGAAGCACTCACTCGGGATTGTTCGGGAGATGCGTAACCGCCACCCAGAGCTGAGCTTCGACTTCACGGCTAAGATCGAGCACCTGATCCAGCATCGTGACGCGGTCATGGAGCTCGCAGCGCTGGGGTGCGTCTTCGTTCTGTCCGCTGTGGAGAGTGTGGACAACCGTATTCTCCGGTATCTCGACAAGGGTCACACCCGCGGTGACGTGGGCGCTGCCCTGGAGATTACTCGAGCCGCCGACGTAGCGCTTCGCCCCTCGCTGCTGCCTTTCACGCCTTGGACAACGCTGTCGGGGTATTTGGAACTGCTCGAGTTCGTGCAGGACCACGATTTGGTCTATCACCTCGATCCTGTACAGTACTCCATCAGGCTCCTTCTGCCTCCAGGCTCATGGCTCCTTGACATTCCGCAGATCCAACCTCACGTGGGGAGCCTGGTTCAGGAGGACTTCGTGTACACGTGGCAGCATCCGGATCCCCGTGTGGACACGCTACAACGGGAGGTCGCGCGAGTCGCTGAAGAAGCGACCAGCTCCGGTGAAGACCCGGCGACGACCTTCAACCGGATCAAGGAGCTTACCCTTTCGACCGTTTTCGGCCAGCCGACCGTAGACCAATCCCGATACAGCCGTCGAAGTGCTAGACCGCCGCATCTGACTGAAGCGTGGTTCTGCTGCGCTGAGCCGACCGAGAGTCAGTTCGGCTCTGTGGCGACGGTAAAAGGATTGGAAAGCTAGGAATACTCTGAATAAGTCGGTCCCTGGGACATTAGATTTACGGGGCGGGAGTTCAAGGGCTGAGCGGGACGATCGGGGAGGCGGACGATGGAGCAGGTGACGTTCGCGGATGTGGAGTACGAGGGGAAGAAGCGGCGGACGCGGCGGGAGCTGTTTCTGGAGCGGATGGAGGCGCTGATTCCGTGGGAGCGTCTGGAGGCGCGGATTCGGCCGTTGTATCCGAAGGCGGGGCGGGGGCGGCAGCCGTACCCGTTGGCGGCGATGCTGAGGATTCACTGCGTGCAGCTGTTCTACAACCTGAGCGACCCGGGGATGGAGGACATGCTGTACGAGATCGAGTCGGTGCGGCGGTTCGCGGGGCTGCGTTTGACGGGTCCGCTGCCGGACGAGACGTGCGTGTACGTCAGCAGCTCGGGGCGTCGGAGAGGACAGCGTGCCGGGTGCTCGGGCAGCCACGCACGACCCAGAGCCGGGCGAGGAAAGTGGCGAGTGACGAGGGGGCGCTCCGAGGTGATATCGTGCGACTCGCGAGTCGATTCGGCCGCTACGGCTACCGACGCGTCACGGACATGCTCCGCATCGAGGGCTGGGGGGTGAAGCACAAGCGGGTGGAGCGGATCTGGAGGCAGGAGGGGCTGAAGGTGCCGGAGCGGCAGCCGAAGCGAGGTCGGCTGTGGCTCAACGACGGATCGTGCATCCGGCTGAGGCCGCTGTATCGGGGCCACGTCTGGTCGTACGACTTCGTGGCCTCGAGGACGCACGACGGGCGTGCGCTGAAGCTGCTGACAGTGCTGGACGAGCACACGAGGGAGGTGGCTCGCAAGATCCGCTCGCACGACGTGCTCGAGGTGCTGGCCGATCTGTTCGTCCGACACGGGCCTCCCGAGCATCTGAGGTCGGACACCGGACCGGAGTTCACCGCGAAGCTCGTGCGGCGGTGGTTGGGGCGCGTGGGCGTCGAGACGCTCTTTATCGAGCCGGGCAGCCCGTGGGAGAACGGCTACAACGAGAGCTTCAACGGCAAGCTCAGGGACGAGCTGTTGAACGGGGAGATCTTCTGCTCGTTGGCGGAGGCGGCCGTGCTGGTCGAGCAATGGAGGCGCGAGTACAATACCGTCCGACCCCACAGCGCCTGCGGCGGCTTTCCCCCGGCTCCTGAGGCGATTAAGCCGTCGCCCTGGTTCCTGAGGATGCCCGTCCTTCACGGCCCTCCACAGGTGCTGGGACTAACATAGGATGTGGTACCGCTCTTTGGGGGCAGGTCAGTGTCGGGAATTCGGACCGTGGAGCCCATCGCCTCCATCATCCGCCGCTTCTCCGAGGCGGGGCGCTCGGCAGGACTCCCTGCCACCGACGGAAATAATCGTTGACGGTTTCTTCGAGAGCGGCTTTACTGTTGGAGGGAGAGAGGCCACGTTCCAACTCGGAAGTGACGCCTACGTTCGATGAACCGGCCGACCGGCTTTCTGCATACCCTGGGAGCAGTACCAGAGACATCGAGGAGGTCACAAATACACACATGACTACGTCATTACAGTCCTGTCGGAAAAGTATGTGGCTTTGTGTTCCAATCTTGCTGGCTGCTCTTAGTCAACCGGTGCTGGCCCAGTCAGCCATAGAAGGAGCCCTCGCGGCCACGGTGATCATCGAGACGTTCGGCCCGGATGGCCGGGGACAGGGACACGGGAGTGGCTTTGTCACGTCCGGTGACGGCACGATCGTCACCGCTGCCCATGTAATCGAGGGAGCGACGTCAGCCATTGTACGGTTCCAGAATGGAGAGGAGCTTGACGTCGAAGGCGTAATCGAAGTCGACTGGGCTAAGGATTTTGCCATAGTGCGGGTTGCCGGATTTGATTTACGGACGGTGTCGTTGGGGAACGTAGACGATGTGTCGGTTGGACAGAGAGTCATCGTAATAGGTGCTCCTATCGACCCCACCTTGGCGGGAACCGTATCGGATGGGTTGGTGGCCGCAATCCGTTCGCGAGAGGCTCTCGCCGAGTCACGCCACGGGCGTCTCTGAGCTGTACGAGCGTGGACGCAAGACCGCGAATGCTTTGGGGGAGTCCTCTATCCGTCGCGCCATTTGGCACCTGGTGAGCCGGGGGAGGTCGCCATTGATGCAGAGATGAAACTGCGCCCGAAAGTGCCTAATGGGCTATGAGGCTGCTCTAGCCCCCCCTTCCGGCCTAAGGCTTTACGACCGAGCGCTCATGACGTGACCCCCTGAAACGAGACCAGTGCGGATGTTAGGATCGGGCATCTGGTCGCAGCTACAGGGAGGTCAGCAATGGGGAGGAGACGGCACACGCCGGAGCAGATCATTACGGCACTGAGAGAGGCTGAAGTTGGGCTGGCGAGGGGGAAGACGGCAGCGATGGTGAGCCGTGAGCTCGGGATCAGCGAGCAGACGTACTACCGGTGGCGGAAGGAATTTGGGGGAATGGGGGTGGATCAGGCGCGCAAGTTCAAGGAACTGGAGCGAGAGAACGCACACCTGAAGCGGGCGGTGGCGAACCTGACGGTGGACAAGCTGATCCTGGAGGAAGCGGCCAAGGGAAACTTCTGAGCCCCGAGCGCCGACGGAGGTGTGTGGTGCATGCACGTCAGCGGCTCGGGGTGGGAGAGAGGCGCGCGTCATCACTGCACTGCGGGAGGCAGAGGTGGGTCTGGCCCGCGGCAAATCCGTGAAGCTGATGAGCCGGGAGCTCGGCATCACCGAGCAGACGTACTACGGGTGGAGGCGGGAGTACGGCGGGATGAAGGTGAGCCAGGCACGGCGCCTGAAGGAGCTCGAGCGCGAGAACGGGCGCCTGAAGCGAGCAGTGGCGGACTTGACACTGGACAAGCTGATCCTGGAGGAAGCGGCCGAGGGAAACTTCTGAGCCCCGAGCGCCGACGACGTTGTGCGGTGCGTGTACGTCAGCAGCTCGGGGCATCGGAGAGGAGAGCGTGCCGGGTGCTCGGGCAGCCACGCACGACCCAGGAATGGGCAGATTATCTGGACCGGTGTGCAGTATCGTCCAGTTAAGTCCATAAATGATTGTGATAACAGTAAGTTACGAGCATAGACTAGCAACGCACTCTGCTCACAACATCCATTGATATCCGCCTCCATCCCCTATATTATGTGGGGATGGTTACTGTAACGAACAAGGCCACTCCGCCGCGGAAAACCAAGCCCAAGGGCCCGGTCTGGTTGGATCTCGGTGCCGACTATCATCACAACGGCATGGCCAGTTACCTGAGAGAGGGAGACATCGTCGACCAGCCGTATCGGATGGATTGTCAGCCAACTCGCCGATGCGGATGGGGAGGTGGTTGTCGAGGCGTATGCGAAGAACGCGCGAGTACCTACCTCCGCCACCCTCGACTCCGTCCGCGGGGAACGAGGCGTCCTTCTCGGTGGGGAGAGGGCGGAGCCGTATCGGTTCGTAATCAAGCGCCGTGTGGCGATGCCCCACGGTCGCAAGCCTACATCCCGCAAGCCGGGCTTCGTGGACGGATACATGGCGCTGCTTGCCGAGTTTTATGAGGACGTAGTGCAGGACCTCACCTCTTGGCAGCCATCTGCACCCATGAGGAAAGCGCCGGCCGAAGCAAAAGAGCTGGAGCCGACGTCAGACGACTGGGCTTGGTCGCCGACGGAGTAGGCGCTTCATCTGACGGCGTTTCCGAAGGATGGGGAGACAGCCCAGTGATCCACGCCAATCGGTTACCTTTCCCCGAGGCGCTAGTCATCTCAGAATGCGATGAGGTCGGTTCGTCGGTATCTCGCCGGCGGGAACCTCCGACCCTCATTTGGACGACAGTGCCCACGGGTTGAACGGGGCCGACAGGCTCTTAGGGTAGCCGCCCTCGTTTGGCCGAGGCGAGGTCGACGCAGGCGATCCTATGGCGATGGAATGAACCATTGGCTCGATACAGCACTACGCCAGCTGGAACAGTGCTGAGCCTATCGACTCGTGGAGAGCGAGGTCCGCGGATGCGGTTGAAGGCGACGGAAAAAAATCGATCAAGGCGATGACCGAAGCGAGCTTCACTGCGCGGCAAGGTCAATACCTCGCGTTCATCCACGCGTACACAGTGATAAACGGCCGGCCACCGGCTGAGGCGGATCTACAGCGCCACTTCGGGGCGACACCGCCAACGGTGCACGACATGATTCTACGCCTGGAATCGGCAGGCCATCTCACGAGAGTTCCGGGTCAGGCCCGTTCCCTGCGTCTCTTCATATCCCCGACCCTACTTCCTGTCTTGGAGTGATCGTGTATCGAAGCGGCTTGCCGAGAATTGGCGGAGAGAAGCGAATACCGATCCGAGTCGGCGAGCGCGTGCCGGTGAAAGTCAGCGTTGCACAGCGAGACTTGATCGATGAGCACACTTTAGTGGAGCCTGAGTTGCTTCGCCTCCTCGACGACGGGACTATGGGTGCTGCGGAGGTCTCGGTACGGCTGACTCTCGACGACCTGGAAGAGCTGATTGGTTTCGTCTGCTTCGAAGCCAATCACACAGAGGACCGCAAACTCCAGAGACGACTCGATGAGATTTCGGGTCACCTCCAGTCCATCGTGGACTCGTACGTCGAAGAGGGTCTGCCCCGATAGAGGAGCACGCCGAATGCCGGCGGCCGCGGGCGTGGAGTGAGTAGTCCATACCGCGTGAACAGCGCACCTGATGGTTAACACAATGGTGCCACTGATGGTTAACAGATTGGGTTACGTCCTGTGTTGCCGTGGGTGTCGAAAATGACGAAGAGTTCTTCGTCAAACCACCCGAGGGTAGTGGGTCCGAAGTAGACCTGCCACAGCGCGGGACCGATGGGTTCGAGGCCGACGAACTCGTTGCCCAGGGCCGAGCTGATGTTGATCCAACGCGAGTGCCATCGGATGCCTCCATTTGTAGAGACTTTACGGACCTCGAAGTGTTCGGGGTACTCGAGAGGAGGGAGGGTCTCGGGGTAAGCTCTAAGAGCCGATCGGTAGGCTGAGTCGGGCGTGGCATCGTGGAGCGCCTCGTGGGGGCGGATGTGGTTGAAGGTGCGGCGGAAGTCGTTGAAGTGGCGTTGCTGGGCGCGGAGGTTGGCCTTGGGCGGCCGAGTGGCTTCGCGCTTGAGAGTTCTGTGCATGCGTTCGTGCCGGCCGTTCTGCTGTGGCTTTCCAGGCTCGATGGTCTCAGGACGGATGCCGAGACGGATCCACCAGGCGCTGAGGCGTGTGAGGCGAGCGAGGCCGATGGAAGCGAAGGGTGTCCCGTTGTCGGAGCGGATGACGGCGGGTAGGCCGAACTCGCGGAAAACCTTGATGAAGACAGGCTTGGCGAGCTCGATCGACGTGGAATACAGCCCTCTGCACTCGAGCAGGAATCGGCTGAAGCCGTCCTGGATGGTGAGGGGATAGCAGTAGCGGCCGTTGAGCATCTTGAACTGGCCTTTGAAGTCGACCGTCCAGACCGCGTTGGGCTCGTCCATGGGGGTGAGCGGCTTCCCTGGGTGACCCGGTTTGCCGGAACGCCTACGCTTCTTCGTGATCAGATCGTGACGCTCGAAAATACGATCGATCGTCCTGCGAGCTGGTGCCGAGCCGAACTTTTCGGCTGTGAGTTTGCGGATCTTGCGTGATCCCCATCGGTAGCGTTGACGCAGATCAACGATGTGTTCCACGATCGGATCCGCTACGGCGTGCGGGCAGTGATGGGGTCGGTGCCGAAGGGCTCGAGCGCCCTCTCGCGTCCGGCGAGGTGGGCGATCACCTCGGCTGCTCCGTGACCAGGGCCCGGTGGACCGGATCACGAAGGGGTCACGGCTCACGCGCTCCGGCACACGCTGGCGTCCTGGCTGACCCAGGAAGACGTCCAGTTGATGAAGGTCGCGCTGATCCTGGGGGACACCGAGGAGACGGTCCGGGACCACTACGCCCACCTACTACCCGGCGACCTCGATCAGTCGCTCAACCGACTGTCATTGGCCGGGATTCTGACCGCCCCCAGCGCCGAGCCCCCCGAAGATGGCTGAAATACGCCAAGGCCCACGTATACCGTTGTTTCGGGCTGAGAAAGCGATTCCTCCGGGAGGCCCGCGCTCGCCGGTCAGCGCTCTCCCGCCGACGTGGTATCACCGCGGGCGCGCTCGGCGTCCCTGCGCCGCCGGATCTCTGCCGCCCGGTCGCGGAGGACCTGGGATGCCTCCTGCCGCCCGGCCTGGAATCCGATCTCGGCGTCCTCACGCCCGCGCCGAGCGGCGAGGCTGTTGGGAGGAGCCGAGAATCCGAACGGGAGTGGGATGGTGATGTCACCGAGGTGGAGCTGGCCCGGGGAGAACCCCCAGCGCCGGCCCTGCGCGTCCGTGTAGGTCCAGTCCGTGGCGCGACGTGAGGCGTCGGCCATGGCAGCCATCGAGTCCCCGAGCAGTCCGATTGCCAAATCGAGCTCGAGCTGGGCGCGCTGCTCGGGTGAGAGGCCGACGATCTCGTCGGGAAGAAGGAACCAGAGCCGGGGATCCTTCTCACCGGGGCGGAGCCGCTCCGCGGCCGTGCGGGGCTGGGGCGCCACCGTCCCACGATCGGTCCCGGGAGCTTCCGCCGGACCCGGCAGCGCACCTTCCGGTGGCTCCGTAACCCCGACCATCGGTGGGGCCTCGACCGGAGCGGGGGGAGGAAGGTCCGGCTCCGCTCGGACCACGCTCGGAAGGTCCGGAACGCTCACCACCCGTTGCGAGGAGGCAGGCGCATCGGGAGGCACCGGAGGTTCGAGCACGATCAGTCTCTGGCCAGCGATCGGTCGGGTGAGCGCGGCCAGCCACTGGGGGGCGTTCACCGGCAGCCGACCCGGCGTGCTGAGAGTTGGAAGGAGAAGCAGCAGCACCACAACATGGAAGAGGGCCGAAAGGCCGATCGCCAGGGAGAGGGAGCCCACGTCGCGAGTGCGGATGCGCTCCGTGAAAGGAACACCGGGGCGCAGAGGAGGACGCGGGGCGGGGCGCGAGGTGGGGATTACCATCGTTTCTTCTAACCCGCCCCTGAAGGGCCGTTCCTGTCCATCTGGTCGGTGCGCGCTTCCCCCACTACGCGCCCGAGCGCGGCTCGGGACCGGCGTCGGTTCCGCCGACAACCGGATTGCGCACCATCCCCACGCCCGGGATCTCGACCTCGACCACGTCCCCCGGAATCAGAGGACCGACACCCTCGGGCGTCCCCGTAGTCAGCACGTCGCCCTCTTCCAGCGTCGCGAAGGTCGAGCACCAGGAGATCAGGTAGGCGATCGGAAACGCCATGTCCGAGGCGAACCCATGCTGGCGCACCTCGCCGTTGACGCGCGTGATCACTTCGAGACTGCTCGGGTCGCGGCCCTTGGGTGGCACCGGGTCTCCCACCGGGCAGAACGTGTCGAACCCCTTTGCCCGAGCCCACTGTCCGTCCCTCCTCTGGAGCTCGCGGGCGGTCACGTCGTTGAGGGGCATGATCCCGGCGACGTGCGCCCAGGCGTCGCCGGGGGACACGTTCCTCGCGCGACGTCCGATTACCACCGCAATCTCGCCCTCGTGCTCGATCCGGCCCGCCCAGGGAGGGATTACGATCGGGTCTCCGTCTCCGATCACCGAGGACGGAATCTTGAGGAAGATGAGAGGCTCTTTGGGTACGTCGCTACCGAGCTCGGCGGCGTGCGCGGCGTAGTTGCGGCCAACGCAAAGGATCTTGGAGGGCCGCTCCTCCTGCGGCGTCAATCGTGGTGCGGTCGGGTGTGCAGCCAAGTGCCGACGAGCGCACCACCGGCCGCGATCGCCAGGAATACGCCGACGACACCCCACCAGAATCCGAGGTCGCTGGCGTCGGCGCTCCAACCGGCAGCCGAGTTTCTGAACGCCACCACCGCGAACACGATCCAAAGCATGCCGACGAGGAAACCGAAGATGCGTTCCATGTCAGATTAGACGCGCCTTGCGAGGATCGAGGATATCGAGCACATCGAGCATAAGGGATAGCCGTAAGCGGCCCGAATGTAAGCCGGGGCCGGGACCAGGCAACCGTGGCGCGTGCTGCGGGCCGGGGACAGCCCGGTCACTGAGGCTGCCGTTCGTAGAACGCCGCGACCGTTCGCGAGATCTCGTCCCAAGGTCCGGCGACCAGCGGAGCGGCCGGCAGGGACTCGAGCAGATAGCGCCCGTAGCGGCGGCGGACGATGCGGTCGTCCAACAGGAGCACCGCGCCTCGATCGGCCCGGGAGCGGATCAGGCGACCGAACCCCTGCTTGAGCCGAAGCGCCGCGAGCGGAAGCTGATAGTCGTGGAACGGGTCGCCGCCGCGTTCCTCGATGGTCTCGAGTCGCGCCGCGACGATCGGCTCGGTAGGGACCCGGAAGGGCAGCTTCTGGATCACCAGTCCGCGCAGCGGCTCTCCGGGTACGTCTACACCTTCCCAGAAGGAGGTCGTGCCGAGTAGCACCCCGGAGCCCGACTCGACGAACCGGGCAAGCAGCCGGTTGCGGTCATCCTCCCCGTGCACGAACAGGGGCCAACGGCCATCCACCCCCCGCCCGCGCAGAAGCTCTGCCACGCGGCGCAACGCGCGGTGCGACGTGAAGAGCACGAACAGACCGCCGCTGCTCAAGCGGGCCGCATCCTGGACGACCCTGGCGGTGGCCTCCTGGAGGGGTTCGAATGCCTCTGCCTCGCCCGCGTCGGGCAGGTCGGTCGGTACCACGAGCAGCGTCCGGCCGGGGAAGTCGAACGGCGAGGGGATCACCTCCTCGACCACGGGAAGAGCGCGCTCCATGAGCTCGATCCCCCCGGTGTCGATCCCGAGGCGCCCGCGCAGGAAGTCGAACCGACCACGCGTGGACAAGGTTGCCGACGCGAGGGTGACCGTATCGTGCCGGCCGAACAGCGCGTCGCGTAGCACCGCACCGAGGTCGATCGGGGCCGCCGCGAGGACCAGGGTTTTGCGGCGTCCTGTTCCGCGTGTCTCCATCCACCTCACCCAAGCGGATTCATCCTCGGGACCGGGCGCGAGGACCAGCCGGAGGGCGTGGGCTGCCGCCGCCATGCGGCGCTCGACGCTTTTCAGGTCCAGCAGCCGCCCCTCCAGGCGCTGGGCGCGCGCCTCGTCCAGTTCGATGCGTTCGCGCACTTCCTGGAGCTCGCGCGAGAGACGGCTGAACTCCGCGGTGACGCCCTCGAGGGCATCCGCGACGTCCGGATCGGCGGCAGGCTCGCCGACACCCGAGGCGCCCAGCCGCGTGGGTTCGGCCTCGGTCAGCCTGACCCGGTCACGCAGCATGTCCATGAGGCGGACCGCAGCGCGCTGCGCGTCCTCCAGGGCGGGCATTGTCCGCTCGGCGATGCGAGACCTCAGCGTGCGCTCCTCGTCCACGCCGGCGAGCTCGGCGGCCAGAGCCGGGAGCACGCCGTGTCCGTTCCGCTCGAGCCGCGACAGGGTGCGGAGCAGCCCTCTCCGGGTGATCTCCACTCCGAGGTGTGACGTTGCTGCGTCCTCTACGTTGTGCGCCTCGTCGAGAACCAATCGCCGGTACGGAGGTAGCACGGCGGCCTGTGACCAGTTCTGCGTGGCTCGACGAACCGCAAGATCGGTGAACAAGAGGTGGTGGTTGACGACCAGCAGATCGGCGGACGCAGCGCGTCGCCGCGCGCGTTGGAAGAAGCAGCGTTGGAAATGGGGACACTGCGCACGCAGACAGACGTCGGGATCGCTCCGGACCTCCTCCCACACCTCCTCCGAAGGCGGGCTGGAAAGATCGGTGAGCGACCCGTCCTCGGTCTTCCCTACCCAGTCGAGCAGCGCCTCTAATTCGTTCTCGCGCTCGCGCTCGAACAGAGAGGACGCTTCCGCGGCCGCCAGTCGCGCGCGGCGGATCGAGATGTAGTTGCCGCGCCCTTTGACCAACGCCCAGGTCAGCTCGTCGCCGAACAGGTCGCCGACGAGCGACCGAACGAGGGGGAGGTCCTTGCCGACGAGTTGCTCTTGGAGATTGATGGTGGCGGTCGATACGACGGTGCGTTCCCCGTTCAGGAGTGCCCAGGCAGCGGCCGGCAGCAGATATGCCAGCGACTTGCCCGTGCCCGTGCCGGCCTCGGCGATCGTGACACCGCCCACGTTGTACCCCTCCGCTACGAGGCGGAGCATCCGGCGCTGGCCCGGCCGATCCTCATAGAACGGGTGCAGCTCTGTGAGCGCGCCCATGGGACCGATCAGCCCCTCGAGCTCATCCGGTTCGAGTGGGCTGATCACTCTGGGTTCCGGGGGCTCGACCACTACGTACAGCCGGCTCGCGTCGTTGTCGACCAGAGCCGTACCCAGGCCCTCCTCCCAGACACGGGCGGCGATCGCGAGGTCTGCCTGCGAGGGCTCGAGGATGCCGGACGGATGGTTGTGGATCATGACCGCTCCCTCGGGCGCGTCACGCGCGGCGGCCACCACTGCCTCGTGGTTGCCTCGAGCGACCGGGCGCGGATCGATCAGCGTGCGGTCCGCACCCACCAGAGCGAGGAAGCAGACCTCGCGGCCGCCCGCGCGTTCGACCTCGCTACGGATTCGCGCGGATGCGTCGGGAGCGAGCCGGAGGGGAGAACCGTCCGCGGCGAGGCCGATCGGGACAGCGGGGCCGGCTCCGTCCACACCGTCCAGCCCTGCCAGCGCGACCGCGGGCAGGGTCGCTCCGGCTCTGTGGCGGGCGTCCTCGCGCCACGTGCTTGAATCGGAACCCGTATCGGCGCGCCCTGGGCCGGGGCGCCTCTGGTTCGACCTGGGCCGGCGTCCCCGGGGATGGGATGTCACGACCGCGGGCTCACGTCTTCAGCGTCTTCTTCTTCGCAGCCGGGAAGAGGACGTTGTTGAGGATCAGGCGATAGCCGGGCGAGTGCGGGTGCAGGTTCAGGTCGGTGGGCGCGTCGCCAATCTGATGCTCGGGATCCTCTGGATCGTGCCCCCCGAAGTACGTGAACGTTCCCGCACCCACTGTCCCGTGCACGTACTTGGCGAACTCGCCGTCGCGCGCGAGCACGACGGTCCCCGGCCTGACTCGATCCACGCGGAAGGACGTGGTCAGCCCATAGAAGTCGGGAAGTACCGACTCGTGGTTCTGCGTGAGCATCGCCGGCACAGGATCGAACTTGGCGGAAAAGTCGAACAGCGTGTATACGCCCAATTCTTGACGCCACGCCGTATTCACCTGGTGACCGTCAATGTCGCTGAAGGAGTTCACGGACTGTGCGATCTGCACCTGGGCGTTCTGGAACCCCATCGCGGCATCCCAGTCCATGTGCGCGGACGCGTCGGGGTCGGGCGGCGTTCCATCGGAGTAGGCGACGGCGATGTCCACGTTGTATGCGGCGAGCGCCAACTCGAGCGTCTCGGTGGCCGAGCACATCGCGAACAGGAACCCACCGCCCTCGACGTACTCCCGGATTTCCTGGGCTACCGCCTTCTTCAGCTCGGGAACCGAGCCGAACCCGAGCTCCTCAGCCATCTCCTTGTTGCGCGCCACCTCCTCCTGTAACCAGGACGCGCCGGCATACGTGATGTAGAACTTCGAGTACTGCCCCGTGAAATCTTCGTGGTGCAGGTGTAGCCACTCGTAGTTGGAGAGCCTTCCCTCGATCACCTCGCGGTCCCAGATCCGCTCGTACTCAATGCCCGCGTACTCGAGCGCCATGGTGACCGCGTCGTCCCACGGCGTGGCGTTGGGTGGGGTGTAGACCGCGATCCGGGGTGCTCGTTCCAGCGGTACCGCCTCCATGTTCGCGCCCGCGATCTCCCCCCGGATGGCGGCCACGTCCGCAGCTCCGATGGGAAACGCGGTGACTCCGAGGAGCGCCGCCTCGCGTCGGAGGGCATCGGTGTCCGGAAGGAGAAAGGACCCGCCGCGGTAGTTGAGCAGCCACTCGCCCTGGGCCCCTTGCTGGAGCCCGCGGAAGGTCATCCCGTACGCCCTCAGGTGGTTGACCTGTTCGTGATCCATGGGAAGCAGCAGATGCTGGGCGCTCGCGGGCGCGGTTGCCGCCCCTGCGAGCAGAACGCACAACGCCACGACGGGGGCTCGACTGCTCACGTCTCCCCCTGCAACCGCTCGAGCTCTCGGCGCGCCGCCGGTACAACTGCGCTTCCCGCGTCACGCAGGATCAGCTCCTCGAGGAGCCGCACTGCGGTCGGGACGCCCTCCCGGGTGCGGGCGTGCCAGCGCGCGAGCGCCAACGCCGCCTCGCCCGACTCGACCGCGTCTGGGTACCCCTCGACCAACAGCCCACGGATCCGGGCCGCGTCCTGCGACACCGCACCGAGGTCGGCAACCCGCGCGGCCTGAGCGAGCACGGCGGGCCGATCCGACGCGGGCAAGCCGGCCACCGCGCGCTCAAGTGCTCGCGCCGCCGCGGGCTCATCTCCGTGGTGCGCCGTAACCGCCGCATCCGCGACTACCCGTGCACCCGCACTGCTGAGCCGACCGAGCAGCGAGGCCAGTTGGATCGTCTCGGTCGCGCTGATCGCCGTGAGCCCTGAGACAGCGAGCATGAACGCCTCCCGGGCACCGCCCAGCTCGCCGCGTTCAAGCAGGAGATACGCCCGCTCCAGCGCGCTCCGCGGACCGCCCACGCCCGCCAATGCCTCCTCCGCAGCCGCGGACTCACCCCGCCGCTGGAGCGTGACGGCGACGGTCGCGGACAGCCCGTCCAGCTCGGGCGCCTCAGGGAACTCACGTCGGAACTCGGTGAGACGCGCAAGCAGGTCGGCCGGAACAGCAGTCGGCGCCTCGACCCTGATCCGGTCGGCGAGCAGACGCCTCCGGGCGGCAGACCCTTGGGGCAACCCGCGTGCGAGCCGTTCACCTGCGCTGAGCGCGGCAGCCGTGTCGCCGGCGGCGAGCGCGAGATCGGCGATGCGTTGATCCAGGATGCGCGCCTCGGTGCCGTCGCTCACCGAGCCTCTCAACGCGGTGAGGGCCCAGAGGCTCACCTGGAGGGCGCGGACGTCGTCCGCTCGGTGAACGAGCTCCTCGAGGAAGGTCCTTCGCGAGCTCGTGTCCAGCTCGGGAGCGCTCTTCCGCGCGAGCACGAGCGCCTCCGCGCTGCGGCCGCTGAGAAGCGCGAGCCGCACGACGACCATCCGCTGCGCACCGGATCCTACCGAGAGCGCCGCCACGATCGAGTCGACGACCTCCGTCTGGACTCCAGCCGAACCCCCTCGGAGCTTCCGGAGCACGACATCTGCGCCCTCCGCAGATCCATCCGCGGCAAGCGCCCACTCGGCCGCCGCGGACACCGGCTGTCCGGCGCGCAGCAGCAGATCGCCGATCTCCGCCGCGAGGGCAGCCTCGTCACCGTTGCGCTCGCGACCCCGGCGGAGAAGCTCGAGCGCGCTCTTGATCCCGAATGCCCGCTCCCAGAAGGAGGCAGCCTCCCGGTAGCGGTCGGTGTCCGTCGGCGCCAGCCGGATCCAGGCCTCGGTCTCCCGTACGAGCGCCTCGGTCGAGTCCGCCCCGGCGAGCACGCGCAACTTGAGGTTGCGCACACCGGGTGCGTCCGGCTCCACCGCAAGCAGGCGGTCAAGCGCCGGGAGTACGTCGAGCCACCGGTCCTGCGCGCGCAGGACGCGGTCGAGCGCGAACAGCGCCGCGGCCGATCCGGGCTCCGAGGCGAGGAACCGTTCGAGCGCGGCCTCCGCGTCGTCCAGCCGTCCCCGCGCCTCCAACACGCCGGCCTCGCGAATCACCCCCCTCTCCGCAGCGGGGACCTGCGCCGCGACGGGCAGGGCCACCAAGAAGAATGCCGAGCCCACCGCCAGCCCCAGGGCCACTGTCCCCACGCTGCCGCGCCTCGCGCTCACGGGGGACCTCCGGTTCCCTGACTCGCCCCCGCCGACGCAGCGGGACCGGGTTCTTCGTCGGGCGCTTCAACGCTCAACCGGTTCAGACGGTCGAAGTAGCGCAGGACCAGCTCGCGCTCCGTGGGGCTGAGCTGCTGTAGCTGCTCCGCCGAGGGCAGGCCGTACCTGAGGACGCCGAGCGCCTCGGGGCCGAGCGGAAGCACTTCACCCCTCTCGAGCTCGGGAGGCGTTCTGGACTGCCGTTCGTCGGATAGGTCCTCGCTCTCGAGCGTGCGCCCCGCGTCCAGGAGTCGGTGGAAGAGACGCTCCTGCCGTTCGCGCGTCTCCGGGTCGAGGCGCCCACCGGCCAGCTGCTCCGCGAGTCGTCGAGCCTCCTGTGCCAGGGCCTCGAGGCTTCCCAATGCCTGGCCCTCGGCTCCGGGCTGCTGCGCGAGCGCATCGAGCTCGCTCGCCACGTCCTCCTGTCCCATGGACAGCTCTTCCGCCTGCTGACCCAAGGCCTGAGCGCCGAGCTGCATCGGAAGGAGCTGTCGGGCACGGTTGTTGAGCTCTCCCTGCTGCTCCGCGAGCTCATCCAACCGGTCGGTGATGCTCCGCGATCCGCCCTGCTGACCACCGGACTGCTCTCCCACCGCGATGGCCGTCAGGGCCACCTGGTTGAGCGCCTCGATCGCACTCTGGGCAGCACTCTCGGGGCTGGGCAGCGAGGAACGGCGCTCTTCCAGGACCGTCAGCGTGCGCTCGATCGCCAGCATGGCACGACCGATGTCCTCGCCCGCCGCGCGCAGCGCGGGCGCCTGCCCTCCAGCCTGCGCCTCCAGGTTCGCCGCCAGATTGCGCAGCCCCTGGAGCACGGCGGCCTCGTCACCACGCAGCCCCGCCAGTCGTGTGGGCCCGGCGTCACGCATCTCACGGCGGATGTCGGCCTGCCCGCGCGCCAGTGAGAGCGCGTCCTCGGCCGCCTCCTCGAGCGCGCGCTGCACCGCCTGGAACCGCTTGCTCGAGATCTGGTCCTGTGCCTGCTCAAGCTCGTTGGCTGCCCGTTCGAGCGCCTGGCCGGCCTGCTCGGCACGGTCTGCGGCCTCGGGGTCGGGTTGTGCGCCCTGGCGTGGAGTCCGGGTCTCCTGCTGCATCAGCTGCTGAGCTTCGTCCATCGCACGCGCGCCCTCGCTGGTCTCCCGCTGCGCAGCCTGCACCGCGGCACGGGCCCGCTCCTCCTCGAGCTCGGAGAGGCGCCGCGCCAGCTCATCGAGGCGCTCTTGAAGCTCGTTCGTCCCGGCGAGAAGGTCGCGCTGCTGCTCGGCACGCAGCTCCCGATCACTACCTTCACGCATCGCCGCAGCGAGTGCTCTCTCCTGCTGGCCGAGCTCGCGCGCCTCCGCGGCGGTCGCCCGGAAGTCCTGTTCGACCGCTGCGCGCCTGAGCTGCTCGAGCGATTCCTGAAGCAGCTCACGGAAGCGCTCCTGCTCTTGGGCGAGCTGCTCCAGTGTACGGCGTGCATCGCGTGCGTCGGTGGGCTCGAGCCCCGAAGCCAGTTGGTCCAGTCGCTCGCGCAACTCCGTGGACGCGGCCTCGGCAAGCAACCGCTGGAGCTCCTCCAGTTCACGCTGCAAACCGGCGTCGGCCGCGCCCGCCTCACGAAGCGCTTCGGCGATAGCCTCTAGCTCCTCACGCGCCGCTTGTGCCTCCTCCGACATGGCCTGCTGCTGCTCGAGCGCCTGACGAAGCTGCTCACGCTGTTCGAACCCGGCCGGATTGGGCTCGGGCCTTCCACCCGGCAGCGTAGCGGAACGGGACGACGGATCGGCACGTGCAGCGGCCTCGCGCTCGAGATCGCGCGACTCCTCACCCGCGCGCCGTACCCGCTCCACAAGCTGCTGCAGTCGGACCGCCATTTCCTCCATCTCCTCCTGGGCATTCCGACGCAACTCCGACAGTTCGGGCATCCGTAGCACATACTCACGCGTCTGCGTAGCGGAGGGGCTGGGTGCGTTGTCGAGCGCACGTGCGAAGTAGCGCACGGTGTCGCCCGGCTGTAGTCCCCAGTCGCGCAGGTCCATGATCGGACGTGCCAGCGCGGCGCGCGTGCCGACAAGCTCGGTGCGCCGGAGCACCGGAGCCGAGCGCTCACCCGCCGAGTTCACGCGATACGCCACGATCTCCATTGCGGAGAGGCCATAGTCGTCGCGTACCTCGACCACCAGGGGCTGCTGAAGGGTCGTGGGCAGCACCATGTCCACGGCAGGGAAGGCGAAGCGGATCGCCGGCGCAGAGTCCGGCACCACGGTCAGATCGATGGGGGTCGGGAGCAGCTCGGCGTCCCCGCCGTCGGTGTCCCGGAAACGCCAGGCGTAGCGTCCCCCTACACGAGGCGACCAGGTCGCCGCGAAACTCGTCCCCTCGGCGTCGATCGGCACGAGCAGGCCATCCTCCTCGCGCTCGAGCGCGGCCTCGCTCAGCGGACGCGTCGTCAGCCCCGCGATCGCGATTCGGGTACCGACGGGCACCACCAAGGGCGGCACCTCGCGCTGATACGCTTCTGGCGCGCGGTTGGTGTGGGGCGGGAACGCCAGCTCGATGCTGACCTCGCTCACGAGCAGCGGATCCACGGGCAAGATGTGATAGGTTTCGCTCGCGGCACCGTCGGGCGTGGTGGCCGAGTACGCGACGGCCGCCGACACGGCCGGAAGACGGAAGCGGGCCTCTCCCCTCTCGGCCGGGACCGTCTCCGACCGAGCCACGTCGCCTTCCCGCCTCCAGCGAAGCGTCACCTCCGTGCGACCCGGAGCCCGCACGATCACGCTCACCTCAGAACCGCGCAGAACCTCGGCATCGCCGGGCGAGATCTCGAGCGCGGGCACCCTCGCCCGGGCGAGGGTGCGCAGCGGACGACCGAGGCCCGCCCATGCGTTCAGCGAGCGGGCCGGTGCGGCCAACGCGAGCAGCGTGACGACGGGAGCGAGGAGAGCGGCCGCGACCGCCGCGCGACGTACCCACCCCCGCGCACGCACCCCGAGCCCGCCCGACAGGCGCTCGGACGGAAGCTCCAGGCGCCCCGCGACCGACCGCTCGGCAAGGACGGCGAGGCTTCCCGAAACTCCGCGCGGCACGCCGCGCGCGAGTTGGAGCGCGCCTTCTACAGCTCCTGCGCCCAGCCCCGCTGCGCCCTCCATCGAGCGCGCCACGCGGTTCTCCGCCAACCAACTCCTCTCACCTCGCCTGAGCCAGCCGACCAGCCCCGCGACGATCACCAGCACACTCATATCCAGGACCAACGGAACGGGGCTGCCCTGCCGCCATCCCTCCGGCCCGGCGAGCCACCAGGCTGCGGCCAGCGCGAGCCCCACGCTGGAGGCGATCCAGAGCACCGCCGCGAGCGCGGCCCGCCTGCGCAGGTGGGCGCGTACACGGGCCACCGCGCTGGGCACGTTTTGCGGCTCGGCGCGAGGGGGACTCACGGTGCGCTGCTCTCGCTCATCGCACTCCCTCCCGGAGCGCGTGCACAAAGATGTTCACGCCCATCCGCAGCGCCTCTTCCCGCTTCTCAGCCGGATCCCGATGCACGCTCGGATCTTCCCAACCGTCGCCCAGGTCGGTCTCGTACGTATAGAGCAGGACCAGGCGACCGTCGTGGAAGATCCCGAGCGCCTGCGGGAGCTCGCCGTCGTGCTCGTGGATCTTCGGGACACCTTGCGGGAAGTCGTAGAAGGCATGGAACACTGGGTGGTCGGGCGGCAGCTCCACCAACTCCTTCTCAGGAAACACCTGCCGGATCTCGCGCCGGAACGAGTCGTCCATTCCGTAGTTGTCGTCCGCGTGGAGGAATCCACCGGCGAGTAGATGGGCGCGCAGAGCCTGCCTTTCCGCCGGCGACCAGGAGACGTTCCCGTGTCCGGTCATATAGAGGTATGGATACCCGCTCAGAGCCGGATCCAGCAGCCCGACGGTCGCCTCGCGACCGGCCACCGCGAGCCCAGTCCGGTCACGGATGGCGGCGAGCAGGTTCGGGAGCGAGGACGGGTTCGCGTACCAATCGCCGCCACCCTCGTACCGTAGCCGCGCGATGGTCAGGGTAGTGTCGGCCCGAGCAAACGGGCGCTCCGCCCCCCCCGCCATCGCCAGCGCCGCCACCGCGGTCAACATCAGGATCATCGACAACCGTCTCCCTCAGCGGCGGCCCTCCGCGCGTGGTCCGGTTGGCAGCACGCGCTCACGCCGTGTCCAACGCCTGGACGATCCGGTACGCATGGTTCCGAGGTATGCCCAGACGGCGGGCCACCTCGCGGGAGGCCTCGCTCGGTCGGAGCCCCTCGTCCATCAGTGCCCGTGCGAGCGCGAGCGCCGCCGCCCGATCCACGGCGTCCGCCTCCGGAGGCGTGGCCGCCGCGTCCACCACGACGGTCACTTCACCCCGCGGTGGACGCTCCCCGTAGTAGCGGAGGCCCTCCGACAGGGTTCCACGAAAGACCTCTTCGTGCACCTTCGTGAGCTCGCGGGCCACTGCGACCCGACGTTCCCCGCCGCAGACCGAAGCCAGGTCATCGAGCAGCGCGGCTAGCCGCTCGGGGGACTCGAAGAGCACGACCACTTCCTCCGACCCGGCGACACGATCAAGCAGGCGGCCGCGCTCAGATCCCTTGCGCGCGGGGAAGCCCAGGAAAGTGAAGCGGTCCGTGGGCAGACCGGAAGCGATCAGGGCGGCGAGCACGGCGGAAGGCCCGGGCAAGGGCACCACCTCGTGCCCGGCCGCCGCCGCCTGCACCAGGCGCGCCCCGGGATCGCTCACCAGCGGGGTGCCCGCGTCCGACACCAGCGCGAGCCGCTCGCCCCCGGCTAGCCACGCCAGCACCTGCGCAGTGCGCCGGCGTTCGTTGTGTTCGTGCAGCGAAACCACCGGTGGCCTGATTCCCAGATGGCTCAGCAGCACCCGGGTGCGACGCGTGTCCTCCGCCAGCACGCGGTCCACCTCGCCGAGCAGACGCACGGCCCGACGGGTCACGTCCTCGAGGTTGCCGATCGGAGTGGCTACCAGATAGAGCGTGCCCAGATTCGACTCGGAGCGCGAGGAGAGCGGAGGATAGAAAGCCTTCGCAAGATGGTTGGCGAACGGAGGCCCCGCGAGGCCCCAAAACGACAGCGGCCCGGAGGTGGTCCTCCGGGCCGTCCGCGCGAGCGTGGGCAACGCGTCAGGCGGCAAGGTGCTGCTTGATCCTCTCCTCCAGCTGGTTCCGCGGCACCGCTCCGACCACCTTGTCGACCATCTCGCCATTCTTGAAGAACAGAACGGTCGGGATCGACCGCACGCCGAAGCGGCTCGCGGTCTCTGGGTTCGAATCCACGTCCAGCTTTCCGACACGAAGACCCTGTTCCGCGTAGTCCTCGGCGAGCTTCTCCACGATGGGAGCGATGATCCTACAGGGACCGCACCAGGCGGCCCAGAAGTCCACCATGGAGAGTCCGTCCTGATCGTGTACTTCATCGCCGAAGTTGAGATCGGTGATCTCTAGAATCTTGCCGTCAACGGCCATCGCGTTCTCCTTTAAGCATCTATGACTGGTCTCGATCTGGATCACATCGCGATCGCCGTCACCTCTTTGGCCGAGGCGATCCCGCTGCATGAAGCCATTTCAGGAGCTACGAGTTCCCCGCCTGAGACCCTTCAGCAGCAGGGGGTCCGCGTTGCGTTCGTAGGCTCACTCGAACTCCTCGAACCGCTCGCTCCTGATACACCCGTTGGGCGCTTTCTCTCCCGACACGGAACCGCCCTGCACCATGTCGCCTATCGCACCAGCGACATCGAGCGGGAATTGCGCCGCCTGGTCGCCGCAGGCTTCGGGCTGATCGACCGCGTCCCGCGACCCGGTGCACGTGGACACCGGGTCGCGTTCCTGCACCCGGGTGGCACGGGTCGCGTGCTCGTGGAGCTGGTCGAACGTAGTTGAGCGGCGAGGGCGCCCCCCTCAACCCCGCATCAGGTACTCGAGATCCACCTGCTGGACGAGCCAGCCACCGCCCTCTGTCCGCACGACCAGGAAGGGCACACCGGCGATCTGACGTCCCCCCTGGGTGAGGGTCACGAGCACCCGCGTGGTGGGGTACTCTCGGCCGGGCTCCATCTGCTCACTCGCGATCGCGTAGTCCTCGTGGCGCAGCACGTCGGCGATCGCAGCCATGCGAATCTCCAGCTCGAGGCGATCCCCCCGGATGGGTCCGTCATACATGCCGAACAACCGCCGCATGGCTTGGAAATCGCGCACATTGGCCGCCTGGAGGAACCGCTCTACCGAGAGCATCGGCCCCATCCCGGCCATCTCGGACGCGGCCTCCACGGTGCGGGTCACGCAGGCCGCGAGAAGAAGGAGGCAGCAAGCGGCTGCGGCGCGCGCTAACGTCCCCGCTCGAATCATCGGGCCCTCCGTAGCTGCGGATAGAAGTCGGCATGGGCATGGCCCGGCGACTTCGACCCAACTTGTAGCGTATGCCACATGACCGTCAACGATCCCTAGTGTCGTTGGCGTGTCACGAGCGGCGTATCGGCTCGATCCCGTCGGGCCCCGGCCGCACCCGGACCGAACCACGCTCGGCGGCGACCGCCTGGTCCGTCACCTCGAAGGTCAGCTCCCCGCCTCCGGCGGCCAGATCTGCCCGCACCAGGCTGCCATCGGGGACGTCGTCCTCGAGCAGCCGGAGGGCCAAGGGGTCTTGGAGATGCCGCTGGATGGCGCGCTTGAGCGGCCGGGCCCCGAACGCCGGATCGTACCCCTCGCGCGCCAGGAAGTCCTTGGCGGCTTCGCTCGCCAGGAGGCGGAAGCCGACCTCCGCGGTGAGCTTCTCGACGCGGCGAAGCTGCAGGTCGACGATCCTCTTGATCAGGTCGAGCGACAGCGGACGGAAGACGATCACGTCGTCCACTCGGTTGAGGAACTCGGGACGGAAATGGTGCTGGAGCTCGCGCAGGACGTCGTCCTCCAGCCGCTTGAGTTGCTCGTCGCTCTCGAGGGCGGAAGCCCGCTCGAGGATCGTGTGGCTCCCGATGTTCGAGGTCATGATGATGACGGTGTTGCGGAAGTCCACGGTCCGACCCTGCGAGTCGGTGAGCCTTCCGTCTTCGAGAATCTGGAGCAGAACGTTGAAGACGTCGTGGTGCGCCTTCTCGATCTCGTCGAAGAGCACGACGGTGTGGGGGCGTCGTCGCACCGCCTCCGTGAGCTGCCCACCCTCCTCGAACCCGACGTAGCCGGGTGGGGCGCCAATCAGCCTCGCAACCGCGTGCTTCTCCATGTACTCCGACATGTCGATGCGCACCATCGCGCGCTCGTCGTCGAACAGGAACTCGGCCAAAGCCCGCGCCGTCTCCGTCTTTCCTACTCCCGTAGGTCCGAGAAAAATGAACGACCCGATGGGACGATCGGGGTCCTGAAGCCCCGCGCGTGCACGCCGCACGGCGTTCGCAACCGCGGTCACCGCCTCGTCCTGTCCGACCACTCGTGCCGCGAGCAGCCGCTCGAGGTGGGCGATCCGCTCCCGTTCGCTCTCGACCATCCGGCTGACCGGAATGCCCGTCCACTCCGCCACCACGAACGCGATGTCGTCTGCGTCCACCTCCTCCTTGAGAAACTTCCCCTCCACCTGTAGCTCGCCCAACCCCCGTTCGGCGTCGGCCGTTTCCTGCTGGATCCGCGGGAGCTCGCCGTACTGGATCTCGGCCGCGCGCTGGAGGTTTCCCATTCGCGTGGCCCGCTCGACCTCGATCCTGAGCTCGTCCGAGCGCTCCTTGAGCGTCTGGATCTTCTGGATCTGCGCCTTCTCCGCCTGCCAGCGCGCCTTCATGCCGCTGCTCTTCTCGCGTAGCTCGGACAGCTCCGCCTCGATCGCGTCGCGTCTCTCCACGGCCGACCTGTCTTTCTCCTTGGCGAGCGCCTGCTTTTCGATCTCGAGCTGGGTAACGCGCCGCTCCACCTCGTCGATCTCCTGCGGCATCGAGTCGATCTCGATGCGCAGCCGGGCCGCGGCCTCGTCCATGAGGTCGAATCGCCTTGTCAGGAAGGAATCGCCCGCCGATGTAGCGGTCGGAGAGCCTGGCCGCTGCGATCAGTGCGTCGTCGGTGATGCGCACGCCGTGGTGGACCTCATAGCGCTCCTTGAGCCCACGTAGGATCGCGATCGTGTCCTCTACGGACGGTGGACCCACAAGCACCGGCTGGAAGCGTCGCTCCAGAGCAGGATCCTTCTCGATGTGCTTGCGATACTCGTCCAGGGTCGTCGCTCCGACGACGCGCAGCTCGCCACGCGCCAGTGGCGGCTTGAGCATGTTGCCCGCGTCCACTGCGCCCTCGGCAGCGCCGGCACCGACGATCGTGTGCATCTCGTCGATGAAGATCACGAACCGCCCCTCGGCATCCGTGATCTCCTTGATCACCGCCTTCATGCGCTCCTCGAACTCGCCACGGTATTTGGCGCCCGCGAGCATCGAGGATATGTCGAGCTGCAGAAGCTTCTTGTCCGCAAGCGAGCTCGGGATGTCGCCGGCCACCATCCGTTGTGCGAGGCTCTCCACGATCGCGGTCTTGCCCACGCCCGGCTCGCCGATCAATACCGGGTTGTTCTTCGTGCGCCGGGCCAGGACCTTGATCACCCTCCGGATCTCCTCGTCCCGTCCGATCACCGGATCCAGCTTGCCGAGCCGCGCGAGCGCGGTCAGGTCGCGGCTGTAGCGCTCCAGAGCGCGGTACTTCTCCTCGGGACTCTGATCGGTGACGCGATGGCTGCCCCGGACCGACTCGAGCGCCTGGCGTACCGCTTCCGGCGTGGCACCCGCGTCGCGGAGCACCTGTCCGGCATCGTCCTTCTTACCAGCAAGGCCGAGTAGCAGGTGTTCCGTCGAGACGAATTCATCGCCCAGCGAACGCGCCTGCGACTCCGCCTCGTCGAGCGCCCTGCTCAGGTCGCGGGAAACGCGCGGCTCCAGGCCACCTTCGACCCGCGCATAACGGCCGAGCGCCTGCTCCGTGCGTTGCCGGATCGCCGGGATCTGCAACCCCAGCTTCCGGAGCACCGGCACCACGATCCCCTCTTCCTGCTGGAGTAATGCATCGAGCAGGTGGGCACCGGCGATTTCGGGGTGCCCGCGACGACGCGACTCGGACGAGGCTGCCTGGATGGCCTCGGCGGCCTTCGTGGTCAGACGTTCGGCACTCAGCATGGTGTCCCGCCCGAAGGGGAAGAGATCCCGTCCCCTGCCCGCGTGGCAGGCTGGACGGAGCCGACCGTATCAAGGGTCAACTTTCGCGCCAGACTCCGCACGTCGGGCGATTTCGTGCGACTCCGGGTCCGGCGGTGGCGCGGGCCCTGTCAGAACGGCTCGTGCGACCCAACGATCTGTAGGAGGCTACGGCGCGCCTCGATCGACGCGTGGCCCGAGCTCAGCGTCCGCCGACGATGCGCTTGTAGAGAGAACCGGCGCTCAGCTGCCCGTCCCCCTCGAGATGGTTGATCAGGGCCACGACCTCCGGCCCCGCGCTGGAGGGGTACCGTTGCAGAAAGAGAGACAGGCTCATTGCAGATGGGGCTTCGACCACGTCGACCCGCCACGGCTCTGCGGCGAGAGCAGCCGGGTCCGTCAGCTGAGCGAAGCTCTCGAGAGCGTTCGAGATCGTGCGTGTGTACGTGGCCCATCGGGCCTCCGGTGTGTACCCGAGCACCCGATACGTGCTGCCTTCGTAGGCGAAGAACGCAACCAACCCGCGAAGGATTCCCTGTTCGGTGGCGGCCGCGAACTCGGACGTCGTCGCGGGCAGTCCGTTGATGGTTCGCTGGCGTGTGGCGTAGCTGCGGACGTCCGGGTCGGACGCGAAGCGCCGCATGGCACCCTCGGGCTCTCCCTCGTCGAGCGAGATCATGATGCTCGCGTCCTGATCGGGGCTCATCCCCTGCACCGCCTGCTTCTGGTTGACAGCCTGCCACCCAGCCGGAAACTCGAATCGGAAGCGCAGATCCGGCTGCATGAAGGTCGTTCCTTCGAAGTACCCCTCCCGCGGGTTCAAGCCGAAGACCATGCCATCGAGTCGACGGAGGAATTCGTCCCGGCCCACGACCGACTCACGCGATCCCTCCGCCTCCACCTGCGTATCGCGGACTTCGGCGAGAATGTTCTCCACCCGGTTTGCGGGGTTGGGGTGGGTCGAGAGCCATTCGGGAATGCGTCCGCTCCCCTCCTGCGCCTGTCCTGTGCGATCGAGCATGCGCATGACTTCGGCGAGCTCGGTCGGTTCGTAGCCGGTACGCCGCATGTAGCGCACGCCCAACTCGTCTGCTTGGTTCTCGTCGTCGCGTCCATAGCTGAGAAAGAGCATCTGCAGCCCCGCACCGGCGAGGTCGCCGAACGGCCGCAGCTCGGGCACGAAGATCATTCCGAGCCCGAGTCCCACCTGCGCCAGCTGGGCCCTGCTCATCTGACCGACCGAATGACGCGCCGTTACGTGCCCGATCTCGTGTCCGAGCACCCCCGCGAGCTCGGCCTCCGAATTCAGGTGGGTCAGGATTCCACGCGTGACGTAGATGAAGCCCCCAGGCACCGCAAAGGCATTGACGGTCGGGTCGTCGATCACGCGAAAGGTCCAGGGGAGCCAGGGTCGCTCTGAGACCGCCGCCAGGCGCTGTCCGACGGAATCGACGTAGCGCTGGACCGCCTCGTCGGAGTAGAGGCCCATCGAGGCGGCGATCTGCGGATCCGCCTCCCGCCCCATCTGGACTTCACGGCCCTCACCGATGAATGAGAACTCGCGTTCGCCGGTCGCAGGGTTGGTAGAGCACGCTGAAAGACCCCAAGCCGTCAGGAGGGCCGTTGCGGTCCACCCCGCGCATCGCGATCTGCTCATGCTCTCTCCGGCACGTTGACAGGCCGAGTGCGGCCCGGGACTTTCCGCAACCGAGCGCGGTCCGAGCGGCACTTCCCCCAGACCCGGGAGGCTTATGGCCACGGTCGAGCACGACGTCGGACGCAAAGGGCTACCCCCCGAAGCCTACGAGCGGATCCCCGGGGACCAATATCCCCCCTACGTCCCCGCGGCGCAGTCGGTCGACGAGTTCACCCTCAAGGCGGTGGCGACCGGGTTCGTGCTCGCGATCGTGTTCGGAGCGGCCAACGCGTATCTCGGCCTCAGGGTCGGGCTGACGGTAAGTGCCTCGATTCCCGCCGCGGTCATGGCGGTCGCGGTGTTCCGTGTGCTGCGCAGGGGCACGATCCTCGAGACCAACATGGTGCAGACGGTGGCCTCCTCGGGAGAATCCCTCGCCGCAGGGGTGATCTTCACGCTACCCGCGCTCTTCATCTGGCAGCGCGAGGATCCCACAATCGTGGTGAGCGTACTTGAGGTCGGTGTGATCGCGCTGTTCGGAGGGCTGCTCGGCGTGCTGTTCATGATCCCCCTCCGCAGCTACCTGATCAGCCGTGAGCACGGGGCCCTCCCCTTCCCGGAGGGAACCGCGTGCGCCGAGGTGCAGGTCGCGGGCCAGGTCGGCGGCAGCAAAGCGGCACTGCTCTTTCAGGGACTCGGGATCGGCGCGGCCTATCAGGCGCTGGCGAACGGGCGCGGCCTCGCTCTCTGGAACGAGTCGCCCGCGATGAATCTGCCCCGCAAGGCGCAGCTGGGAGGCGACTTTACCCCCGAGTTGCTGGGTGTGGGCTTCATCATCGGACCGCGGATCGCGGCGATCATGTTCGGGGGCGGTGCACTCGCGTGGCTCATCCTGATTCCGGCGATCGACATCTGGGGTGGAACGCGTACGGTTTATCCCGCCACAGCGCCCATGAACGCCATGGCATCGGGCGACATCTGGAACAGCTACATCAGGTACGTCGGCGCCGGCGCGGTCGGCTTCGCCGGGATCGTGACCCTGATCAAGAGCCTGCCCACCATTCTGGAGAGCTTCCGGCTCGGCTTCGCCAACATCGGGGCGGCCGGCACCGCGGCGATCCCGCGCACCCAGAAGGACATCTCGTTCAAGCTGGTGGCGGTCCTCTCGGCCTTGATCTCGGTCGCGATATGGCTGTTCCCCGGCATTCCGGTCAACCTGCTCGGGGCCGTCCTCATCGTCGTCTTCAGCTTCTTCTTCGTCACGGTCTCGAGCCGAATCGTCGGCCTGATCGGATCGTCGTCGAACCCGGTCTCCGGCATGACGATCGCGGCGCTCATTCTGACGTCCCTGATCTGGGTCGGTCTCGGGCTCAACGACGGCTCACTCGCCTCGAAGGTCGCCGTGCTGGCGGTGGGCGCCGTGGTGTGCATCTCGGCCGCGATCGCGGGCGACACCTCGCAGGACTTGAAGACCGGCTTCCTCGTCGGCGCCACGCCCCGGCTCCAGCAATGGGGTGAAATGATCGGTGTGATCGCGTCCGCGGCGGTGATGGGGTCGGTGCTGATCGTGCTCAACGAGTCCTACGGAATCGGTACGGCGGATGGACTCCCCGCCCCGCAAGCCACCCTGATGAGCCTGGTGATCGACGGTGTGCTCGAAGGCTCGCTACCATGGGGATTCGTCGTCATCGGCATGCTGATCGCGGCCGTGGTCGAGTTCGTCCTCAAGCTGCCGGCGTTGGCGTTCGCGGTCGGACTCTACCTGCCCGTCTCGCTCACCACGCCCATTCTGATCGGCGGGCTCATGCGCCTCGCGCTCACCCGCCGATGGGAGGGGGAAACCGTGCCCGACGCCGGCGGCGCGGGCGAGGCACCGGCCGTTCCCAACCACCCGAGTGCTGCAAAGGGCTCCCTGGCCGGAGACAAGCGGGAGCAGGGGGTTCTGTTCGCGTCGGGCCTGATCGCGGGTGCCGCGCTGGTCGGGGTGCTCATCGGCGGCGTGATCTACGCGGTCACGCGGGCAACCGGCGATCCGGGGGCCGCGGACCGGTGGATCATCGGCGAGGAGTGGTCGCACTTGTTCCCGTATTCGTCCGAACTGATCGGCACGGTGATCTTCGCCGGCCTCTGTTGGCTGCTCTGGCACGCGGCGAACCGGCAGCTGGAGGCGTGAGGACGCTGCTCGCGTCGCTCCTCGCGGCGACGCTCCTCCATGGATGTGGTGGGGACGCACAGCCCGCGGGAGTGATCGACCGGGAGACATTCGTCTCCACCTGGGTGGAACTCAGGCGTGCGGCGATGGGCTACCGCGACGGGGTCCTACCCGCGGACGCGCGGGCGCGCGTGCTCGGGGCGGGCGGAGTCAGTGCGGAGCAGCTGCTGGCATTCGTCGAGACTCACGGCAACGACCCTCGTTATATGATCGAGCTCTGGGAGGAGGTCGACGAGCGCATGCGTCCCCCGCCAGCCCCGGACACCGTACCCGAGAGCCCTTTGCCCGGCGCTTGAGCGCGCTTCCGGCGGTGGTCCTCGAGCAGGGGCGAGAGCGCCCGGCTCTCCGCCGCCACCCGTGGATCTTCTCCGGCGCCGTCGCGCTCCTGGAGGGGGATCCCGCCGATGGCGACGAGGTCGACGTGCTCGCGCACGACCGATCGTTCGTCGCGCGTGGGCTCTTCAACTCGCGAAGCCAGATCAGGGTGCGCTTGTACGCCTGGGACCCGACCGAGCGCATCGACGAGGCGTTCCTGGCCGCGCGTCTCGACGCGGCCGTCGCGCTTCGAGAGGCGCTTGGGCTGACGGACCCCGAGGGCGCCTGCCGGATGGTCTTCTCGGAGGGGGACGGCCTCTCGGGCCTGGTCGTCGATCGATACCGCGACCTCCTCTCCGTCCAACTCACCTCCCTGGCGCTGGCACGTCGGCGCGAGCTCATTCTGGACCTGCTGGAGGGGCGACTCGGTCCCGCACGCGTGCTGCTGCGCACCCAGAAGGGCGTGCTCGACGAAGAAGGGCTCGAAGCGCGCGACGGTCTCCTGCGTGGCTCGGTCCCGGATGAACCGGCTCCGGTCGTGGGCTCGACGACGGCCGCGTCAGCTTCGAGGTATCGGACGGATTCGGGTGGCTCGAGCGGCGGGCCGCGGAGAGCGACCTCTTCGACCTGATCGTGCTCGACCTGCCGCGCTTTGCCCACTCCAGCCGCGGTGTGGCGGGTGCCCTGCGAGGGTATCGAGGGCTCAACGAGCTCGCGGTCCGGTGCCTGGCGCCGGAAGGCGTACTGGTTACGTGTTCGTGCACCGAACGTGTGACGCGGGAGATGTTCGGAGGGGTCCTGGGCGAGGTGGAAGCCACGACCCGCCGCCGGATCCGGATCCTGGAGAGCCGCGGGCAGGCGAGGGACCACCCGATATCCCCCACCTGCCCCCAGACGGCCTACCTCAAATGCTTGGTGTGCTACGTCGAATGAAGGCTCCCCTCACCCCTCGACGGCGCAGCTCCCGCCCCTGCAGAAGATCCAGAACTCCGGATCCCCCTCGCGCCAGCGCCAGCGCACGGCGCCCCTCGTCGGTTCCGTGAGGGCCGGCGTGTAGGTGACGCGACCCTCGGACAGCCGGCGCCGCTCGGGCCCCTGCTGGAACCAGGCCTCGTTGGGGCTGGCGCCCGGGAACCGGAGAATCATGTCACCGCGACCGCTTCCGTTCCCCGGTTGGAGATAGAAGCGCTCCGCGAAGTGGTCGAACGCGGGGCCCGAGTCCTCGATGACGATGGCGGCAGCCAGGATGCCCTCGCTCCACGCGGGAGCGTCCTCGTGGAGCGCCGGATGGGAGAGCACGGTCCCCCAGGGCCCCGGGCGCGCGACGCCGGCTGTTGAGTCGTGCACCGCGAGGTGCTGGGCGTCGGACCAGCCGGGTATCGCGAGACGCGCCGCGATGTCGGCTCCGCGGAGGGGAGGGGGCATGGGCTCAGTGCGCGGGGCGCCTCCCGACGCGGTGACCGCACACCAGGCCGCCTCGCCGCACCCCAGGCCGACGATCTGCTGCTCCGTGTTCAGGTTCCACTCCCAGCGGGCCGTGGCTGGATAGTCCACGGCGGTCGCGTCGGGGTACGTTCGCTCGAAGACCGCGAGCTGGTAGGCCGCGTCGGCGGGCTCCGCTCCGCCCTCACCGCACAGCGAGCCCGCCACCATGGCGGCTCGCCAGCCGCCTGCGACTCCGATCGGATTCTGGAGCCACAGGCAATGCGCGCCCTCCTCGATCCCAAGCGGCCCGTAGACGGCGGAATAGCTCCCGCCGGCGGCTCCCCAGTTATAGACGCTGACCGCGGGCCGCGCGGTCGCGAAGTCCGAGCGCCCGAGCCCGAGGGTCCTCTCCACGGGAAACAGGCCGACCAACGGCCCGAACTCGCCGTCGGGCCCGGTAGAGAGCACCAGCCTCTGGCAGTCGAACGTCTGGGTCTTGAAGTCGACCGTGCCCGACAGGACACGGGCGAGGATCGTGTCGTGCGGGCCGGCCGTGAGTTCGGCCAGGGGCCGCGTCGTCAGGGTCGCGTCACACGGGTTGGCGGCGACAGCGGCCAGCGCCGCCTCCGATCCGCCGCCGGCGTCCTCCGCGGCCTCTTCACCCCCGCACGCCACGGTCGTCACCAGGGTGATCAATGCGAGCCCAGTCCAGCCGGCAGTTCTCGGTGACCTCATACCTCCCTCCGTCGATAGTGGATGATCTGCAGGACAGGATACTGCGGTAACACGCGGTTCGTTACCCCCCGGAGGCAAGAGGCCAGCGTGCCCCCGAGCCGACCGCCCGTCAGAAGCTCACGCCCGGAAAGGCGAGACCCACCGCGATTGCCTGGCGGTCGCCGAACGAGGCCGCGAACCGGATCAGCCAGCCGGGGTCGAACCCGACGTCAAGCCCCAGGTCCAAGGCCACCGCCAGGTCGACGTGATCGCCCTCGCCCGACCACACGTCGAGCGACACCCGCGGAGTGGCGTACGGACGGAATAGCACGCCGTCGGTCTCCAGGTCGCCGCCCGCCGAGATCCCCACCGGAAATGACAGCAGGACCTCGTCGCCAACGCTGATGCCGGCCCCGAGCAGCCAGATGAACCCGACGGGCAACTCTTCGGTGGGCGTGAAGAGGGTGCCGGACAGGTCCAGGCCGGCGAGGACGGCCACGTCGTCGAAGGCGTCCTCGGCCAGCCCGATGCGCACGCCGATTCCCACCGGAACCGGGGAGCGACGCCACATGCCCAGCACACCGACCCCAGCGTTCGATCCCCCGGAGAGGCCCGAGCCGGGAGGTTCGACCAGCAGGATCCCGAGCCCACCCGGCGAGCCCGGCGCGAGCAGCATCGGAGCGTCCCACGCCACCTGAGCGGCCGAGGGGGTAGCCAGGGCCACACTGGCCAATAGCACCGTGAACGCCATCCCCTTCACGTCGTCACTCTCCTCTCAGCCGCTGTACATGTTGATCGAGATCGAGGCCCAGCCGCCCACGTGGCGGCCCTCCGATGCGAGCGCTACTCGGGTCGCCCCGTGCCATCGGCGACCTCGGCCAGCAGGCGGAGCCAGCTCCGTAGTGCCGTGAAGATCAGGAAACGCTCGTGCACCCTACGCTGGGCATTGCGGCCCCACACCTCACGCCGGCCCGGAGCCGCCAGCATCGCGTCCAATGCATCGGCGAGCTCGTCCACGTTCTCGGGGTCCCCAATCAAACACCCGTCCTCGCCGTGACGGATCTGGTGACGCGGGCCGCAAGCCCGGCGATTGGACAGGACCGCGACTCGCTTCCACATCGCCTCCGTGACCGTCAGACCGAATCCTTCCCGCAGCGAATTCTGCACGACCATCGAGGCTGCGCTCTGGAGCGCGTTCACCATGAGCGCGTTCTGACTCGGGTCTTCCATCGGAAGGGCGAGCAGCGCCACATCACGCTGAACGGCTTCGGGTAGATGCAGGTAGCGGGCCACCAGATCATCGAGCACCTCTCGCCCTTCGGGATCGTCCTCCACTCCCTCCGGGTCTGGACCTGCAAGCACCAGGCGCACCAGCTCGAGCTGTCGACGATGCCGGTCGTCCGTCCGCGCACCGCTGCCCGCCGACCTGTTCTTCAGCTGCGCGAACGCCTCGAGCAACTGCGCCCAACCTTTGAGCCGATCCCAACGCGACACCTGGGCGACTATGGGACGAACGAGGAGCCCGATGTCCTCGTCCTCCTTGGCGGGCGTGAACCGTCCATCCGTGCGCAGACGGGTGGCGCCACGAGCATAGTCCGGCGTGAGCAGAGGACCGGGCACCCGGGCGAGACCCGCGTTCACGAGCGTGCGCACGACCTGGTGGAGCGAGAGCGAGCGGTTCTTCTCCGAGAGCGGATCGAGGGCCGGATGGATCACGAGTGCGCGGTCAGCGAAGTAGTCCGGCACGTACTCCGGCGCGGAGAAGACGGCGCGCTCGTACGCCGCGTGATAGGGAGCCAGGAAATCCCATGCCGCGTGTCCAGCTTCGGTCGGCCTGTCGAAGCCGAGGTGGCACCGCCAGATCGCGCGCACCTCGACACCCACCTCTTGCAGCTGAGCGGCCAGCGGCATGGGTTGGGGGTCGTGCACCACCAAGATGTCGCCGGCCCGCATCCGACCGCGAAGCGAGAGCGCGTTGTCCCTCGCGATCCGCTCGAACAGCCCCCGCTCCACGTCCCCCGGTCGAGGTGCCTCCGTCCCGTGCAGTAGGTTGTGGACGCACTTGGTGACCTGAAAGAACGCCGGGTCGGCGGATTCTATCACGACCCATTCGGTAGCCACGCCGAGCTCACGCAGGAGGGTGACCTCTGCGGGAAGCATCTCCGCTACTCCACCACCGTGCTCGGTCGAGTTCACCATCCAGACGGTGCGACCACGGAGCCGAGGAGCGAGAAACGCGGCCTCTGCGCGCAGTTCGCGCACCAGCGCGGTCAGGCTACCGACCGCCTCGTACTGGTCGAGGCCGGGGTGGGGGGGGAGCTCGACGAGCCGGGCCACGCCTCTCTACTCCCACTCGATCGTCGCGGGGGGCTTCGAGCTGATGTCGTACGTCACCCGGTTCACGCCCTTCACCTCGTTGATGATTCGGGTGCTCATCCGGCCCAACACGTCGGGTGGGAACGGGTACCAGTCCGCGGTCATTCCGTCTCGCGACGTGACCGCGCGCAGCGCAACGACATTTTCGTACGTACGGAAATCACCCATCACTCCCACCGACTGCACCGGAAGGAGCACGGCAAAGGCCTGCCATATCTCGTCGTAGAGCCCCGCCGAGCGGATCTCCTCGAGGTAGATCGTGTCGGCGTGGCGCAGCACGTCGAGTCGGAATCGGGTTACGTCGCCCAACACCCGAATGGCGAGGCCCGGACCGGGAAACGGGTGCCGGCCCACGAACTCCTCGGGCAGCCCCAGCTCCCGGCCTACCTGACGGACCTCGTCCTTGAAGAGCTCACGTAGCGGCTCGATCAGCTCGAAGGGCATGTCCCGGGGCAGTCCCCCTACGTTGTGGTGCGTCTTGATCGTGGCCGAGGGTCCACCTTTGGGGGACACCGATTCGATCACGTCCGGATAGAGAGTGCCTTGCACAAGGAAGCGCGCATTCGAACCCTCGTCACGAACGGCATCCGCGAACACCTCGATGAAGGTGGATCCGATCCGCTTGCGCTTGTGCTCGGGGTCGCTGACCCCCACGAGGGCCGAGAGGAAACGGTCCGCCGCGTCAACCACGACCAGCTTGATGTGCATGTGCCTACGAAAGGTGCGCTCGACGCTGTCGCGCTCGTACTCGCGCAGGAGGCCGTTGTCCACGAACACGCACGTGAGCCGATCGCCGATCGCGCGGTGCACGAGCGACGCGGCGACCGAGGAGTCCACCCCCCCGGAAAGCCCGCAGATCACTTGTCCCCCCTCCCCCACCTGCTCGCGCACTGCCTCGACCGTGTCGTCGATGAATGCACTGGCGGTCCAGGTAGGACGGCAGCCGCACACGCCGAACACGAAGTTCGAGATCACCTCGTCGCCCCGCACGGTGTGCGCGACCTCAGGGTGGAACTGCACCCCGTAGAGCCCTCGCGCGGGATCGGCGAACGCCGCGACTCTGAGCGTCTCGGTCGACGCCAAGACCTGATACCCCGGGGGTGGGGCATCCACGTGGTCTCCGTGCGAGCACCATACGACCGTCCGCTCGGAGGAGTCGAAGCCGTCGAACAATCCGCCAGGTTCGTTGACGGTCAGCTCAGCGCGTCCATACTCGCGCTTTCCATGAACGACGGAGGCGCCCTCCAGGTGGGCGATCAAATGCATCCCGTAACAGATCCCTAGGATCGGGATGCCGAGCTCAAGGAGTGTGGGATCGGCAGTGGGGACGTCCCCATCGTACACGGAGGCGGGCCCCCCCGAGAGGACGATCCCGTTCGGCTTCCACGAACGGATCCACTCGATCGAGCGATCGGGGGGGTGGATCTCACAGTACACGCGCTCCTCGCGCACCCGCCGCGCGATCAGTTGCGTGAACTGCGACCCGAAGTCGAGGATCAGGAGCCGGTCGTGCTCGTGCATCAGGCGGCCCCGCCGGCACCCCCGAGCACCGTCCCCCCGGTGCCGGACACCTCCCACGGAATCGACTCACCACGCACCAGGTCCTCGAGGGTCTCCCGCGTCCGCACGAGATGTACCTGGTCGCCCTCCACGAGGGCCTCGGCCGGTCGCCTGCGCGCGTTGTAGTTGGACGCCATCGTGAAGCCATACGCTCCAGCCGTTCGGACGGCGAGCAGCTCCCCCGGCTCGGGCAGCTCGAGTCGTCGCGCGCGCGCCAGGAAGTCGCCACTCTCACAAATCGGCCCGACCACGTCGACCACGTCGATGGGCCGCGAGACCGACATCACGACCGGCTCGATCGCATGATAGCCACCGTAATGGCTGGGTCGGATCAGCTCGCTCATCCCACCGTCCACGATCACGAACTGCTTGCCGTCTACTCGTTTCAAATACTCGACGCGCGTGAGCAGAACGCCGGACTCTCCGACGATGAAGCGACCAGGCTCGAGCACCAGCCGCAGGCCGACCGATCGGATCAGCGGGATCACTGCATCGGCTAGTTCCTCAAGGAGGAAGCGGGCCTCCTCGTCGTACGGCACGCCGTACCCGCCGCCGATGTCCACGAACTCGAGCTCGTCACCCGCCTCACGCAGGGTAGGCACCATGGCAACGACCCGCGCGAGCGCCTCCTGGAAAGGGCGTGGATCGAGGATCTGGGAGCCAATGTGGACGTCGAGTCCACGCGAGCGCAGGTGCGGCCGACCACGCGCCCACCGATAGAGCTCGTAGGTCTCCTCGACCGGCACGCCGAACTTGCTCTCGGCGTGGCCGGTGCGGGTGTACTCGTGGGGAGAGGGCGACGCGATATCCGGATTCACGCGCACCGCGAACGGAGCGACCATACCCATGGCCGCGGCAACCGCGTCCAGCCGCTCGAGCTCGCCTCGACTCTCGACGTTGAACGCGTGGATTCCAGCCCCGAGCGCCGCGCGCATCTCGGCTTTGGTCTTGCCGACGCCCGCGAACACGATCCTGTCGGGCGGAATCCCGGCCCGCTGGGCACGATGGAGTTCCCCCAGGCTCACGATGTCCGCACCCGCACCCAGCCGACCGAGCCGATAGAGGATGGCGAGGTTTCCGTTCGCCTTGACGGAGTAGGCGATCAGAGTGTCGACGTCCGCGAACGCACGGTCGAACGCGCGGAAGCGCGCCTCCACGTGCTCCAGATCGTACACGTAGAGAGGCGTGCCGTAGCGCTCTGCCAGCTCCGCAAGGCCGAACGCGCCAGCACGGAGCTCGCCCTCCACCCGGGGGAAAGGAGCGGTCAATACGCCCGCGCCCAAACCACCTCCATTCGGGACGGTCCACCGCCTCCGATGCAGCGGGTGGGCGCCGCGGGCGACCTGAACTCCTCGTCCGGAATCACACGGATGGTCGCCTTCATCTCCTCCCTGGCCCGCTGCTCGACAGCCGGATCGCCACTCCAGCCGGTGTAGACAAAGCCGCCCTTGGTCTCGAGGATCTCCTTCATCTCGCCCCATTCCGACACACCGCGATGGGAGTTCTCCTCGCGGCGCCGGACAGCGACCTGCAGCAGCTCATGCTGGAACACCTCCAGTCGCTCGGGCAGCATGGTGACCGCGTGGGCCTGCGGCAGGAACTCCTTACGATTCCCTTCGCCGGGCGGTACACGTCGCACCAGCACGACTTGCTCCTTCTCCAGATCCTTGGGACCGAGCTCCATGCGGTACGGCACGCCCTTCCGCTCCCACTCGTAGAACTTTGCGCCCGGGCTTAGGTGATCACGGTGATCGACGCGTGCGCGGACCTGCTGATCGACGAGCATCCCGCGCAACTCGTCCGCTTTGTGGTGGATGGCGGCGGCCTTGGCGTCTCCGCCCTTCGCGATCGGAACGATGACCACCTGTGCAGGGGCGAGCCGGGGGGGCACTACGATCCCGTCGTCGTCTCCGTGGGTCATCACCATGCCGCCGACCATCCGTGTGGAGACACCCCATGAGGTGTTCCACGCGTATTCCTCCCTGCCGTCTACACTCTGGAACTTGAGGTCGAACTGCTTCGAGAAATTCTGGCCCAGGAAGTGCGAAGTGCCTGCCTGGAGCGCCCGGTTGTCCTGCATCAACGCCTCGAGGCTGTACGTCCGCACCGCCCCGGCGAATCTCTCCGAGTCGGTCTTGAGTCCGGTGAGCACCGGCATCGCGACCCAACGTTCCATGACCTCCCGGTAGAGCCCGAGGATCATACGGGTTTCCTCCTCGGCCTCCTCGGCGGTGGCGTGCGCCGTGTGTCCCTCCTGCCACAGGAATTCCGCGGTCCTGAGGAAGAGCCGGGTGCGCATCTCCCAGCGCATCACGTTCGCCCACTGATTCAGGAGCAGGGGTAAGTCCCGGTAGCTCTGTACCCACTTGGCGTACATCGCGTAGATGATCGTCTCGGACGTGGGCCGCACGACCAGCGGCTCCTCCAGCTTCTTGCCACCCGCGTGAGTCACCACGGCCAGCTCGGGCTTGAACCCGGCCACGTGTTCCTTCTCCTTCTCGATGAAACTCATCGGGATGAGGAGTGGGAAGTATGCGTTCTCGTGGCCGGTGTCCTTGAAGCGACGGTCGAGCGCGGCCTGCATGTTCTCCCAGATTCCGTAACCCCACGGGCGGATCACCATGCTGCCTCTGACCGGAGAGTAATCAGCGAGCTCTCCTCGCAGCACGACTTCGTTGTACCAGGCCGCGAAGTCCTCTGCACGCGGAGTCAGCTTCTTCTCCTCAGCCATCGCTCATCAGCTCTTCTAGCCGCACATCACGCTCCTGTCCCGACGCCATGTCCCGAACCACCGCGACGCCGCGCTCCGCCTCCGCTGGACCGAGCACGACCACCGCGCGCGCGCCTTCATTCGCCGCGGCCTTGAACTGTTTCCCCACCGGTTGGCCGCGCAGCGTGTACAGGACCGAGCGTCCCCGATCGCGCAACGCGTGAGCGAGAGCGAGAGCGCGCGAGCGCTGATCGTCACCGACCATAACGACGAAGTAGTCCACAGAACGAGAGGTGTCAGGGAGTCGGGCGCGCTCCCGGAGCAACTCGGTGAGCACCACGTCACCCATCCCGAAGCCGACCGCGGGCAGCGGTTCGCCACCGACGAGCTCGAGCAGCCGATCGTACCGACCGCCCCCACAGATCGCGCGCAGCTCACCCTTGCGGTCGAACAGCTCGAACACGATGCCTGTGTAGTAGGCGAGCCCGCGCACGATTCTGAGGTCGACCTCGACGTACCCACCCAGATCCATCGCCTCGAGCATACCGAGGTAAGCCCGGAGCCGGGCCAGCTCGACCGCCACGTCGTCCCGTGTCCCGAAGTGGGCTTCGACCTCCCCGAGGCCACCTTCGAGCAGATCGACCAGCTGTGCGGCCCGCGCCGGGGCGATCCCGGCCTCCTCGACCAGCCGTCGACGGCCCCGCTCAGGGGGTTCGCTCTCCAGCTTGTCGATCACCCGGAAGGTTTCGGCCACCCGGTCCGGTACCACCCCGACCGCGTTCAGCAGCGCGGCCAGTAGCCGCCGATCGGATACCCGCGCCCGAACGTCGGCTTCGGTCAGCCCGAGTTCGCGCAGCCCGTCGATCGCCACCGCGAGTACCTCGACATCGGCAGCCACTCCGTCCTCGCCGACCACGTCGACGTTCCACTGGAAGTGCTCCCGTAGCCGTCCGCGTTGCTGTCGCTCGTAGCGGAACAGCTGCGGAATGCAGAACCACCGGATGGGCTTGGCCAGCGCCCGGCTCCGCTCGGCCAGAATGCGAGCCAGCGACGGAGTCATCTCCGGACGCAGCGAGATCTCCCGGTCCCCCTTGTCTCGGAAGCTGTAGAGCTGGCCGACGATCTCCTGACCGCTTTTTTCCACGTAGAGATCGAGGGGCTCCAGGGGCGGGCCGTCGTACTCCATAAAGCCGTAGCGCCGGGAGACCCGGCGCCAGGCTTCGAACACGTGCGCTCGAACCGCGAGCTCCCGGGGCGGAAAGTCCCGGAACCCGGGCAAGCGCTGGAATTCCCTCGTCATTGGGGCCGGAATCTACCACGCGCAGGGGATTGGACAACGGCTGCGCGCCCCTCACGTCGCAACCGGACGGAACCGGAGATACACGCGACGGAACGAGACCGGCCCGGTGGGGGACCACGTGCCGCCTTCAGCCGCCCGCTATTCGGGAAACCGGCAGAGTTCCAGGAGTCGCAGCGCGTCGCCCACCGTGTGCACGGATCCGGTGACCACGACGGTGCCTTGGTCAGCAGCCTCGCGTGCCACCTCGAGGGCCGGCGCGAAGTCTGCGACAACCTCGAGGTCGAACCCCGGATCCAGCAGCGGGCGTAGGGCCCCAGCGACCCCGTTCGGATCCCATCGCCGCTCGAGCGGCGCGGACGGCGGCTGCGTGAGAACGGCGCGCTCCACGCGCCTGCAGATCGGCGGCAGCATCGCCCGCCACTCTTTGTCGCCGAGCACGCCCAGCAACGCGACCCTGGGAGACGGCAACGCGATCCGATCGAGCACGGCGGTGAGCGAGTCCACCCCCGCGGGATTGTGGGCCACGTCGAAGAGCCAGCTTCCGCGCTCGTCTCGTTCGATCTGACCGCGCCCCGGCCAGCGCACGGCCGCGACGCCCCGGCGCACGGCCTCGGCTCCAGGCTCGAGCTCCCCCGGGAGGTGCTCGAGCATAGCAACCGCGAACGCGGCGTTGGTCGCCTGGTGCCATCCCGTGAGCGGTGTCGTGAGGCTCAGGGCCCCCCACGTCCCGGTCTCCAGCTCGAACGAAGTGTGATCGGGAGCGAGTACGATTCCCCCTACGCGACCGTGGTCTAGAGTGACGAGCGGAGCCTCGCGTTCGGCGCACACGCCAGCGAACACCTCCAACACCCGGCTATCGGTTTCGGCGGTGAGAAGCGGCACGCCGGGCTTCGCGATCTCCACCTTCTCGGCCGCGATCCCGGCCAGCGAGTCGCCCAGGTACTCGGCATGGTCCAGCGCAACGTTGGTCACCCCAGCCGCAAGGGGGCGTATGACGTTGGTCGCATCCAATCTGCCCCCGAGGCCGACCTCGATGACGGCCAGGTCCACGCACTCCCGAGCGAAGGCGAGGAACCCGAGCGCGGTCGCCGCCTCGAAGAACGTGAGTCCGTGGCGGGTTACCACAGGGCGCAACTCGTCTGCGTACGCCTGCAGTCGGTCCTCGCCCACCGGAGCGCCCCCGACCAGGATGCGTTCACGAAACGAGCACAGGTGTGGCGACGTGTAGAGTCCGACCCGACGGCCTGCCTCCGACAGCACGGAGGCCAGAATCGCCGCGACCGAACCCTTCCCGTTGGTGCCTCCGACGTGCAGGGTAGGATACGAGAGATGCGGATCGCCGAGCTCCGCCAGCGCCTCGCCGATTCGCTCTAGCCCCCAGGGAGCGTTGGTCGCAAGCGCCGGGAAGAGCCGCGACACCAGCGGATCGGTGAAAGGGCGGTCGAGCCGCTCTGGAACCAGTCCCGTGTCGCCCGCGAGACTGGGGGAGGTCAGGCTGGACTCCCCCAGAGGTTGCCCATGTGCCTGAGCAGCAATGCGAGTTCGGCCTTGAGCTCGCGGCGGTCCACTACCCGGTCCACCATCCCGTGGCGTAGAAGGAACTCCGCTCGCTGGAACCCGTCGGGCAGCTCCTGTTTTATCGTCTCCTCGATCACGCGTGGCCCTGCGAACCCGATCAGCGCGCCGGGCTCGGCCAGCTGGACGTCACCCAGCATCGCGTACGAGGCGGTTACTCCCCCGGTGGTGGGGTCGGTAAGGATGGAGACGAACGGGACGCCCGCCTCGTGCAGCCGCGCCAGAACCACAGAGGTCTTCGCCATCTGCATGAGCGAGTAGATCCCTTCTTGCATGCGCGCCCCACCCGACGCGCTCACCACGACCAGCGGGATCCGGCGCTCGAGCGCGACGCGCCCACAGCGGGCGAGCTTCTCACCTACGACCGATCCCATCGATCCGGCGATGTACCGGAAGTCCATCACGGCGAGTGCCAGGGGCATACCGTTCAAAGCCCCCGTGCCTGTGATCACCGCCTCGTCCTGACCCGTCCGCTCTGCGGCTTGAACACGCTCGCGATACGGCTTCAGGTCCATGAACTCGAGGGGATCGGCCGCGCGCAGGTGCACGTCCAACTCATCGAAGCTGCCCTCATCCACGAGCAGTTCTATGTACGCATCGGCGTCGATCCGGAAGTGAAACCCACAGGTTGGGCAAACTTCCAGATTTTGGGCGAGTTTTTCCCTATAGAGGATCCCGCCGCAGCCCTTACACTTGACGAAAACGTCAGGGGCAACGTCACGCCGCTCCGCCGAACGGAGCGGCTTCTTCTCTTTCCGGAACCAGGCCATCGGCCTCCCGGGAGCGGCGGGTCGAGCAACCCGCCCGCTATTCCTCGTGTGCGAGGCGCGCCACCATCCCCACCGCCAACCAGGAGGTGAGGAGGAAGGTGCCACCGTAGCTCACGAATGGAAGCGGGATGCCCGTGATCGGCACGAGACCCACGGTCATCCCGGTGTTGACGAAGATGTGGACCAGCCAGACGCCGAAGATACCGAACACGACCAGGCCGGCAAAGGGATCGTTCGCCTCCTCCGCCATACACACCAGCCGGTAAAGGACATACGCGAACAACAGCAAGGCGAGTGCGATGCCGAGGAAACCGAGCTCCTCGCCGACCACGCTGAAGATGAAATCGGTGTGCTGCTCGGGCAGGAAGTCGAACCGCTTCTGGGTGCCGAGCAGGTATCCTTTCCCGGTCAGCCCACCGCTCCCGATGGCCACCTTGGACTGCATCAGATTGTAACCGGCTCCGCGCGGATCCACGGTCGGGTCGAGGAAGACGAGCAGGCGATTTTGCTGGTACGGCCTCAACGAGTTCCAGAGCGGAGACGCGATTGCGCCAGCGGCTACGTTTACCATGATCACCGCGGCAGACTCGTAGAGAAAGAGTCTGTAGCGGTAGAGATAGAGTACCAGCAACAGGATGATGATGTACGCGGACCAGATACGCGTATCGAACGAGAGGATGAGCCCGAGCACCGGACTCGCGACGAGCAGCAGAAGGAACGGCGGCGTACCCGCCCAGTACAGCATCGCGAAGAGGAGCCCTATGAACGCCATACCAGAGCCCAGATCCCCCTGGAGCATGACCAGCCCGAGCGGGACCGCAACGATCGCGCCCGGTGCCAGAAGGTCGCGCAGCCCCGTGGGCGGCTCGTCCTTCACCGACAGCAGCCGCGCAAGCGCCAGCACCGCGGCCATCTTGCCGAGTTCGGAGGGCTGGAAACGGACGAATCCGAGATCGAGCCAGCTCCGGGTGCTCTCGGCGGTGCCGGCGCCGGTCCCGATCACCAGCGTCGCCGCCAGAAGCACGAGCGCGAACACGTAGCCTGGAATCGCGACCCACTCCCACCACCGGAGGGGAATCCGCGCCACCAGTGTGAACGCGACGAGAGCGAGAACGAAGTGGATCGCCTGTTGTTGCCACGCCTCGGCTACTACCGGATCGGGCGTGTTCAAGGCCCCGGCCGAGTAGACCATCGCGATTCCAAAGAGCGAAAGCAGGAACACGCCCAGCACGAAGCGTCCGTCCACCGCCCACCGCTCGAGAAACTGAAGCATCCGCTACGGCGTCGCCGGAGGCGCCGCACTCGGAGGAGTGAAGTACCGCCCCACCATCAAGTGCTCGCGCAGGGTCTGGATAGTGTCGACCGGCATTCCGTACTTCTGACGCAGATAGAAGTCGGCGGCCTTGGCAGCGATCGGCGCTGCGACCGCCGATCCGCCGCCACCGTACTCGACCAACACCACCACCACGATCTCGGGATCGTGACCGGGCGGGCCGGCGATCGCCGCGAACCAGGCGTGGTCCTCCGCGAGCCCCTGCAGCGACAGCGGGTTCTGCCCCGTGCCGGTCTTGCCAATCAGATCCCAGTGCTGCAGCGATGCCATGTGAGCCGTGCCACCCACGCCAGTCACCTGACGGAGCCCTTGGCGGAGCGCAGCCAATCCGTCGTCGCTCACGTCGAGAGACCAGCCCTCGGGGACGTCCTCACGGCCGTCGAACAAACTGGGCGCTGGGGCCGATCCGTCACGCGCGAGGGCGGTGTAGAACTGCGCCATCTTGAGCGGCGTCTGAGAGTTGGGCCCCTGACCGATCGCGAGCGAGAGTACCTCGCCCTCGCTGGGGGTGTAGCCGAAGCGGGTCTCCCAGAACCCTCCGTCAGCCGGAAAGACCCCCTCCTTCTCCTCTGGTAGATCGATCCCGCATCTGCGACTGAATCCGACGTCGGTCGCTTCCCGAAGCAGACGCTCCAAGCCGATCTTGATTCCCAGTTGGTAGAAGTAGACGTCACACGAGTGCTGAATGGCGCCGGCGAGGTCGAGCGCACCGTGCCCGTCGGGTCTCCAGCAACGCCAGAACCGGTTCCCGTAGCTCATCCCCCCACGGCACGGGAGGGCCATCTCCGAACTCGAGTCGATGAGTCCCAACTCGAGGCCGATCGCTGCCGTGGCAAGCTTCCAGGTGGAGGCCGGCGCATACAGGCCAAGAACGGCACGGTTGTAGAGAGGCTTCGCCGGATCGGAGTTGAGATGCTGCCACATGTCCGGATCGATCCCGCCGACGAACCCGTTGGGGTCGAAGGTGGGTGCCGAGTACAGCGCGAGGACACTTCCGTCGGTCGGGTCGATAGCGACGACCGCGCCCATCTTGTCCTTCGGGAATATCTCATGGATCCACCTCTGGAGCTCCAGGTCCACGGAGAGCCTGACTTCACGGCCAGGCACGCTCGGCCGCGAGGTGGAGCCTGCGAAGTCGCCGACGATACGTCCGCGTGCGTCCACTTCGACAAAGCGCACACCCGTTTCGCCCTGGAGGATGCTCTCGTACTCACGCTCGATTCCTGTCTTTCCGACGATCATCCCTTGCTCATAGTCGTCGACCGGAAAGGCGGGGGCTTCCAACTCCTCGGACGTGATCTCGCCGATGTAGCCGAGGACGTGAGAGACGGCCGGCCCGTCCACATAGCGACGCTGAGGTCGCATCTCGACGTATACGTTCGGGAACTCTGTGCGCCGCTCCATCAGCGCGGTGGCAGCGTCCAACCCTGCGTCCGCCGTGACCACGAGCGGTTGACGGGGGTAGCGCCGCAGGGTCGCCTCAAGTCGGGACACCTGAAGGTCGGTCAGGGAAACGTGCTTCCGGAGCCGCGTCACCGTAGCCATCACCGAGTCGCGTGAGGCGGGCAGGATCGTCACCGCATAGCCGGGTACGTTGTCGGCGATGATGCGGCCGGCCCGGTCGAGGATGGTTCCGCGCGGTGCGGGCACGTCCAACCGGCGCAGCCGGTTCTCCTCGGCTTGGAGCTTGTATGTGCTCGAGGCCAAGACCTGGACCCGGAAGAAGGCGGTCGTCAGCCCGGAGAACATCAGGGCCAGCCCGACAAGGGCACCGAGGGCCCGGCGGCGACGTGCCAGCGGATGTTCCCTCTTCATCGAAGCGATTCCCACCAGACTCCCGTGATGGTGACGACCAGGACGCCCACGGCGGCCGCGTAGACGGCATCCAGCGTGGATCCGATCACGATCGCCCGCACGAACGGCTCGCGGACGCCCTCTCCTACCGCGACCCAATGTAAGAGATCCTTGGCCCACTTCCCGAGAAAGAGGTAGGACACCACGAAGAAGAAGGAGTCGCCCACGAACCAATCGCGCGTTCTGGCCCCCGCGGCTCCCAATAGGGTCATGGCGATCGTGTTGGCACCGAACGCAAGCAGGCTCAACGCGTCCAACAACAGCCCTGACACGAATCCGATGCCCGCCGCGGTCCCCATACCCACCTCACGGGCCGTCAGCAGGAGCGCGATCGTGAGGAGATCCGGGGCAACCTCGGCGAGGCCGATGCCCAGGTGTAGGAGGAAGTGCAAGAAAGCCAGCGCGAGCACGGTGGCCCACACCCGCCACGATCCTCTCACCGTTCGATCGCTCCCCCCTTGTCACCGGTTCCGCCCGGGTCGGGCGAACGTTCGATCGTATCTGCCACAGAAGGGGTCCCTCCGGGATCGACCGACACGGAGCGCGTGGGCACGCCGGTGTCGGCCGGCCGCCCATTCGGCCCCTCTCCCCGATCGGCGCGAGAGCGCACCGACTCCGCTGCAGCGCCTGCAACTTCCGGGGGGTGGGCGGCGGAATCACCGCCGGCCGATTCCGCTGTGCTGCTCTTCCGCGGGCCTCGCGGGCGCCGCCTCGCGACGCTTGTCGCCGAGTCGCAGGCGAATCGCAGCCAGGCTGTCGGAAAGGACGCGAACGCTGTCGCCAAGAGCCAGTTCCACAAGGACGAGCTCCTGCTCGGTGCGCACGGAATCGGCTGGGAATACGGGAGTGAGGTCTATCGGTCCACCCTCCGACGTACCCAACGCGACCAGCACGTGGGTCGCCGTGCCCGGCTCCACTAGCGGCGTCAACCAGTAGCTCTTCCGCCAGCCCCCCTCCGCCTCGGCCAGCCCGTTGACCAACCCGATCGGCACGCCCCTGGGAAATACGCCGCCCCGTCCACTGGTGACCACTACCGTCCCGTTCTCGAGCTGGGTGTGGAAGGCAGTCCCGTTCAGCACCAGCCGATCCTCCTCGCGGAACCGCCCGCGCCTGCTCTCGACCACGCCGTACGTTGTCCCGTCGGCGGTCATCGCACCGGCTCGGAAGTCGGGGTGGGTCCAGTCCATGCCGATCGCGTGGTCCGCACGCACGTCACGAATCACTCCGACGAGACCGAGTGCGCTGATGACGGGAGCGTTCTGACCGATTCCGGCCGTCGTGCCCGCGTCGACCAGGAAAGTGCTCTCCGAGCCCGTCAAACCGGGCCGGACCAGGGTCGCCGAGCGGAACGTCGGGCCCAGCTTGTCCCCCAGGTCGAGGAGGGCGCGCAGCCTCCGGTTCTCCTCCGCCAGCGGACCCTGCGCCGCCATGGCCGCGACCATCGAATCGACGCGATGCCGGAGCAGGTCGGCCTCGGTGGCTCGCATGCGCGCGTCGGTGATCGCCTCCTGCGTGGCAACGAACGGGCGGAGCACCGTACTTCGCAGGAAGGCGGCGACCTGCTGTTGTCCCGAGCTGGGGATATACGTCATCACCAGAGCACCGACCACGAACAGAACCGTCGCCACCGCATGGCGGCGACCGTCGGCGTCGACCGTTTCGTTCGTGTAAACCGGCATCGCTTAACTGCTCGTCGGGGCAGCCACGCCCTCGTTGGAGGCGCTCAAATCAGCGTGAGGCGAGGGAGGCAAGTACGACGACCGGGGCGTACCTGGATGGTACGTCACAGGTCGGCGCACGGAGCCTGACGAAGCCTCAGGCCGATTTGAGCGCCTCATGTCGTCATGACGTTGCGGTACTTCACCATATCGTCCAGGATCCGTCCGGCCCCCCTGACCACGCAGGTCAGAGGCTCCTCGTCCACGTGGATCGGGAGGTTGGTCTCGTGCTGGAGCAGCCGATCGAGCCCCCGGATCAGCGCACCCCCTCCGGTCATGACGATCCCACGATCTACGATGTCCGAGGACAACTCCGGTGGCGTGATCTCGAGCGCCCTACGTACCGCTTCGACGATCGCCTGGATCGGCTCCTGAATGCACTCGCGTATTTCCTGCGAGTGCACGGTTACGGTCTTGGGAATCCCCGAGACGAGGTCACGGCCCTTGACCTCCATCTCCCGCTCCTCACCCGCGTCGAACGCCGAGCCTATCTGGATCTTGATGGCCTCGGCGGTGGGCTCGCCGATCAGGAGATTGTAGTTCTTGCGCAAGAAGGTGACGATCGAGGTATCCAATTCGTCACCGCCTACTCGGATCGACGTATTGGACACGATTCCCGAGAGCGCGATGACGGCGATCTCGGTGGTTCCACCCCCGATGTCGATCACCATGTTGCCGGTCGGCGTTTCCACAGGAAGTCCGACACCGATCGCCGCAGCCATCGGTTCGGCAACCATGTAAACGGCCTTCGCCCCCGCGGCCATCGCGGAGGATCGTACCGCACGACGCTCGAGTTCGGTGATCCCGGACGGCACCCCGATCACGACTCTAGGCTTGATCCGGAACACGCGTTTGGCCGTGACTTGCTTGAGGAAGTGCCGGAGCATCATCTCCGTCACGTCCACGTCCGCGATCACGCCATCCTTGAGCGGACGGACGGCTTCCATTCCCTCCGGCGTGCGGCCAAGCATGCGCTTGGCCTCGAGACCGATCCCCATGATGCGTCGCGAGCCGCGCTCGACCGCGACCACAGAAGGCTCGTTGAGGACGATCCCTTCACCCTTCACGTAGACGAGGGTGTTCGCCGTGCCGAGGTCGACGGCGATGTCGTTGACGGGGATCAGCCGTCCTCGGGCCATCCAGCCTGACGACAAATACCGTTCCGGGCCGAGCGTGAGCGTGGCCCGGAGGCCGGCGGCCCCCGGGGAGCGCACGAAGCTAAACGGATGTCGCAGAACCTGCAAGGAATGATCCCGCAATGGGTTGGAGCGACGGGCCCTGCGTGGGACCCTACCCGGGCTGCCGGAACGGCAGGGTCCGCAGCCCCGGGGGTCGGCAAGCGATGCTCCCGCCTGGACGCCAAGCCGAAAGACCGGTACACCCTGTCCGCGCTGTCAGACGGGTCAGCCGCGTCCCGTGCTGCCGAACCCACCCTTCCCGCGCGCGGTGGCGCGCACATCGGCGGCCTCCTCGACGCGCGGCGCCTCGAAGCGGGCGAACACGAGCTGAGCGATGCGCTCCCCACGCCCCAACCGGACCGCCACGGAGCCCAGGTTCTGAACGATGATGCAGAGCTCACCGCGGTAGTCGGGATCGATGGTGCCGGGGCTGTTGGGCAAGGTGAGCCAGTGTCTCAGCGCGAGCCCGGAGCGGGGCCGGACTTGGCACTCGATCCCCTCGGGTAGCTCCATCACGAGTCCGGTGGGCACGAGCGCGATCTGTCCGGGAGCGATTTCGACGTCCGTTGCTGTACGCACGTCGTAGCCCGCAGCATGCGGAGTGGCGCGGGCCGGAAGCGGCAGGTCGAGATTCGTAGAGAGCCGCCGGAAGCGGACCACCGTCTCCGCGTGATCAAGAGGCCGAGTCACGCGAGCGCGGACCCGCCCAGGAACCGGTCCACGGGCGAGCAGTCGAGCCCGAACGCCTCGGCCACTCCCGCGTAGGTGGGCTCGTCGTCCGGGAACCCGCTCGCCACCCCTGCGCCGCTTTCGACCATGACCTGGTGGCCCGCCTCGGTTAGAACCTCCACTCCTGCAGGAGTGATCGCCACCCGATATTCCTCGCGCTCGACCTCCTTCGGAACGCCGATCCGCATGGTCTGCTCAGGTCACTCCGACTCGGGACCGAGCCGGAGGAGCAACTGCCGGTCCGGGTCGTAATAGGTGGCCGCCGCGGCGGCCACCTCGTCCATGGTCACGGCGTCGATCCGCGCAAGCAGTTCGTCCAGATCGAGGTACGGTTCCTCGTAGAGCGCGAACCCAGCCAGACGATAGAGTCGGGCCCCGGTAGATTCGAGGGACAGCATGATCTGTCCCTTCACCTGCCGCTTGGTCTGCTCCAGCTCCTCCTCCGGAAGCCCCTCCCGGGAAACCCGTTCCAACTCCTCCCGCACCGCGTCCACCGCACGCTCCTCCCACGACGGTCGCGTTCCGACGTAGACACCCGTGAGGCCCGCGAGCGCGTAGAAGGACTGGAACGAAAAAACCGTATAGGCAAGCGCAAGCTCCTCGCGGATCCGCTGGAACAGCCGTGAGCTCATCCCTCCACCCAGCGCTGACGAAATCAGGACCAGCGCGTATCGGCTCGGATGCGCGTGAGGCGGCGTATCGGTCCCGAAGACCAGATGGCTCTGAGCCCCCCCCCGGCGCACGCGCTCGTCCCCGCGCGCCGCCCGAGGGGGATCGGCGACCCTGCAGTTTCGCTCGCCCCCTGCGACCCCGCCGAACAGGCGTCCCACGGCCTCCAGAAACGGGCCGTGCTGCACGTTGCCGGCCGCCGCCACCACCAGGTTCCGGCCGACGTAGCGCTCGCTGTGGATCCGCCGAAGGGTGGCAGCCGCCATCCCGGCCACGGTCTCGCGGGTTCCGAGGATGGAGTGGCCGTAGGGGTGTCCCGCCCAGAGCCGCTCTCCGTGCAGCTCGAACACGAGATCGTCCGGCGTGTCCTCCACGGTCGAGATCTCTTCGAGCACGACCTCACGCTCGAGATCCAGGTCCTCAGAACGCAGTAGGGGGGCGAGTGTTAGGTCGGCCAGTACGTCAAGTGCTTCGGAAACGTGCTCGTCAAGCACGCGGGCCTGGAAGGAGGTGTTCTCACGGCTGGTGTATGCGTCCAGCGAACCTCCCAATCCCTCGAGCGCGAGCGCCAGGTCGCGAGCCGTGCGACGATCCGTGCCCTTGAAGACCAGGTGCTCAAGCAGGTGGCTCGCGCCCATCTCGAGCGTCGACTCGTGCGCGGCACCCTGGCGTACCCACACACCGACCGAAGCAGACCGGACCCCTGGGATCTCCTCCGACAACAGCTGCACGCCGTTGTCGAGCACATCACTGCGTAGGGGCGAATCGCCTCGGGGGGATACGAACACGGGCTGTCCGTATCCCCCCGAGCGCAAACGCAGGCTCATGTCACATACGACCGGGGTCAGCCGGGTCCATCTAGTCGGAGTTCGTTGCGGCACCTGCGGGCTCGGGCACTCCCGACTCGCCACCCGTCTGTGCCAGCTCGGCGAGTGCGGCTTTGCGAGACAGGCGCAGTCGTCCCTTCTCGTCGATCGAGAGCAGCTTCACCTTGGTGATGTCGCCTTTGCTGAGTACGTCTTCCGTCTTCTCGACCCGGCCCTCCGCCAGCTCGGAGATGTGGCAGAGCCCCTCGGTCCCCGGCTGGATCTCGATGAATGCGCCAAAGGTGGTAGTGTTCTTGACCGGCCCCTCGTAGATGCGGCCCACCTCGGGCTCCTGAACAATCGCCTCGACCATCTCGCGGGCTCGATTGCTCGCCTCCATGCTCACCGCGGCGATCTTGACCAGACCGGCGTCGTCGATCTCGATCTTGGCACCGGATTCGTCTTGGATGCCTCGGATCGTCTTTCCCTTGGGGCCGATGATCTCGCCGATCTTCTCGGGGTTGATCTGGATCGTGGTGATTCGGGGCGCCCATCGCGACAACTCGGTACGCGGTTGCGCCATGGTCTGATCCATTACGTCGAGGATGTGCATGCGACCTCGGTTGGCGCGTTGCAGCGCCTCTTCGAGGATCTCGAACGTGAGCCCCTCGATCTTGATATCCATCTGGATGGAGGTCACGCCCTTGCGCGTGCCGGCAACCTTGAAGTCCATGTCACCCAACGCATCCTCGAGGCCGAGGATGTCAGTGAGCACCGCGACCCGATCCCCCTCCTTGATCAATCCCATGGCGACGCCCGCGCAGGCCGCGCGCAAAGGCACGCCCGCATCCATGAGCGACAACGAAGCACCGCACACCGAAGCCATCGAAGAGGAGCCGTTCGACTCGAGGATGTCGGAAACCACACGGATGGTATAAGGGAACTCTTCGTACGGAGGCAGCAGCGGCTGGATCGCGCGCTCGGCCAGTGCGCCGTGCCCTTTCTCCCGCCGGCTGGCGCCGCGGAATGGCTTGGCCTCGCCGGTCGCGAAGGGCGGGAAGTTGTAGTGGAGCATGAAGGACTTGGTCACCTCCTCCACCGAATCGATCGAGTCGATGCGCTGCTCGTCCCGCGAGGTTCCCAACGTGGAAACCGCCAGCGCCTGGGTCTGCCCGCGAGTGAACAGCGCGGAGCCATGCGTGCGCGGCAACACGCCGATTTCGCAGCTGATCGGCCGAACCTGATCGACGCTGCGACCGTCGGCCCGCTCACCCTTCTCCAGAATCGTACGGCGCATGCTCTTCTTCTCGATCGAGCGGAGCAGGGTCCCGACCTGACCTTCGTGCTCACGCCAGTTCTCTTCCTCCTGGAGCAGCGTGTTCATGACGTCCTCACGAACAGCAGCCATGGCCTGCTGTCGCTCAAGCTTGTCGGGCAGCTCCATAGCCTCCGCCACCCGGCTCTCGGCGAGCGCCTCGACCCGCCTTGCCAGCTCCTCGTCGGGCTTGATCGGAGTCCACGGCATGTCGGGAACCGTATGGCCCTCGAGCAGCTCGTTCTGGATCCCGATCAACTCGCGGATGCCGTCGTGCGCGACCTTGAGAGCCTCCAGGACCTCCGTTTCGGCAACCTCTACCGCTCCCCCCTCGACCATCAGGATGGCGTCCTCGCTTCCGGCGACGACGATATCGAGATCCGAGTACTCGAGCTGCTGAAACGTTGGATTGAGAATCCAGTTGCCGCGAATGCGTCCGACACGCACCGACGCGACCGGCGTGTTGAACGGGACCTTCGACATGTTGAGCGCCACGGACGCACCCATGAGGGCGAGTACGTCGGCGTCGTTCTCCTGATCAGCCGAGATGATGAAACAGGCGACCTGGGTCTCGTGCATGAACCCTTCGGGGAAAAGCGGGCGGAGGGGCCGATCGGTCAGGCGTGCGGCGAGGATCTCCTTTTCACCCGGTTGACCCTCACGTTTGAAGAAGCCGCCAGGAATCTTGCCGGCGGCGTAGCTCTTTTCCCGATACTCGATCGTGAGCGGGAAGAAGGGCAGGTGGGTAGGATTGTCCTGCACGGTCGCCGCACACAGGATCACCGTGTCTCCATACTGCACCAGGCAAGAGCCCGCTGCGAGCTTGGCCATGTGGCCGATCTCGAGCCTGAGGGTCCGCCCGGCAAACTGACGTTCGATCCGCTTGGTCATCGTCTGGTCTTCCGCTCTCGTCGAATGGGGCGCCGATCGCCCCGGCCGCTCCCCGCAGCCATGGTCTTCGTGGTTACCTGCCAAGTGCGCCGCGTCGACCACCCACTGCGCCGCCGGCCGAAGAAGGGGGAGCTTCTCCAGGCGGGAAAAGCGAATCGGCGACGGCCGTCACGGGCCACTGCCGACTCCAGGGATCCTAGTGTTCCGATTCAGAGCTCCGCTGCGCACCGAGAGACCCGCTGCGCCGCCCCAGGCAGGAACGACAACGAGTCGTAGCAGCGCTACGGCGAGGCGGAGGGACGACCCTGGAGCGGAGGCACCGGGCCTCGAATGCTAGTGGAGCTCCGATTCTGGACACTCTAGTGCCGTAGCCCGAGGTCCGCGATCAGCTCGCGGTATCGGTCGATATCGGTCGTCCTGAGGTACTCGAGGAGCCGCCTGCGCCTACCCACCATCTTGAGCAGTCCGCGGCGGCTGTGATGGTCGTGCTTGTGTTGGTCGAAGTGGCCCTTCAAGTCCTCGATGCGCGCCGTGAGCAGCGCGATCTGAACGGGAGCGCTACCGCGGTCCTGATCGTGCAACTGATGCTTCTTGATGACGGAATCCTTGTCGATCGGCATCCTGGTTGCCTCCGCAGGAGTCTGCGCTGCAAGGGAAGCGTGCCCGAGCCCCATGCCCCGGCGAGCCCTTCGATCGAACCGCCGGGTACACCCGATATGAGCCTGTAAAGTTAAGCCTGGCCAGAGGGCCGGTAAACCCCTGCCATCGATGCCCGGTGCGACCCTGCCGCGTCACGGCTGGTTGGCCCGCGCCCCAGCCAGCACGCTCCTCGCCTCCCCCACATCCTCTCGCATCTGTGCGACAAGCGCGCCGGCGCCGTCGAACGGCCGCACGTCGCGCAGCCGCTTCATGAAGTCGACGCGGATCACCTCTCCGTATAGATCCCCGTCGAAGTCGAGCAGGTGCAGCTCGATGGTGGGCGACGAGCCGCGAAACGTGGGGCGAGGTCCCAGGTGCAGCGCACCGTCGAAGGACCCGGACCGAGTGACGCCCGAAACCGCGTAGATACCGGTCGCAGGGATGAGCTTCTCACTCGACGCCACCACGAGGTTGGCGGTCGGGAAGCCGAGCTGCCGGCCCCTCCCTTCTCCGCGCACGACCAGACCGCGAAGCGAGTAGGGACGCCCGAGCCCGAGCGCCGCCAGCTGCGGATCCCCCGCCAGGAGGGCGCCGCGGATCGCGCTCGACGAGATCGGACCACCATTCTGGATGACCGGCGGAACGACATCAACCGCGAAGCCGAACTCGGAGCCGATCTGCTTGAGCGTCTCCGCGTCCCCCGAGCGACCGCGCCCGAATCCGTGGTCGTGTCCGATCACGAGTTCTTCGACGCCCAGCCGCTCCACCAGAACCTCGAGGACGAAACGTCGTGGTTCGTAGCGCGAAAGAGCGGGCGTGAAGGCGAGGAAGACGGCGTAGTCGAGCCCGCTCTCGGCAAGGATCTCCTTCTTCTCGATCGGTGTGGTCAGGAGCGGCGGAGCCTGCCCCGGTCGGACGATCCTGAGCGGGTGTGGGTGGAAGGTGAGAAGCACGCTGCGCCGCCCAGTGGCGAGGGCTCGTCGTCGGATCTCCTGGAGCACTGCCCAGTGTCCCCGGTGCACGCCGTCGAAGGTGCCCACGGTCACCACGGTGCCGCGCTCGCGGGGGATGCCCGGCGGAAGCGCCGGGTCGAACGCCGTGCCCGCCTCCGTCACTCGGTTGGCCCGCGTTCAGTGAACACCTTACGTGGCTGGAGCTGGTCACCGGCGCGCTCGGCAACCGCCACCAGCTCTTCTCCCCATGCCACGGCGAGCGGCGTCCCGAGTGCCGGGACCGGCACCGGGGCCTCGGACGGGAGCAGGACGGACTGGCCGAGCGCGAGTCGAGACGCGTCCTCGGGACCGACCTGGATGCGCGGCAGGTGAACGAGCGCCGCGAGCGGGGCAATCCACGCGTCGCGGACAACATCAGGTTCGCCGAGCCGCTCTGGATCGAGCGCAGCTTCCGCACGAAGGGACCCCACTTCGGTGCGTCGCAAGGCAACCAAGTGGGCCCCGGTTCCGAGCGTCTCCCCCAGATCCCGCGCAAGCGCACGAACGTAAGTCCCAGCCGAACAGCGCACGTCCAGGTCGATCTCGGGCGGCTCCCACCGCACCAGCTCGAGCGAGAGCACCTCGACCGCAACCGGCGCCAGCGCAACGTTTTCCCCCCGCCGCGCTCGGTAATGTGCCGCTTCGCCGGCCACCTTCTTGGCCGAGTAGCGTGGGGGAACTTGCCGCATCGGGCCTCGGAAGGAGGCCAGCGCGCTCTCCACGCCGGCGCGACCCAGCGCGCGCCATGCGTCGGAGGCGGCCTCCACCTCGCCGTCGAGATCGTCGGTGGTAGTGCGCTCCCCCAGCCGGACGGTCGCCAGATAGCGCTTGGGCAGACCGGTCACGAACTCCACGAGGCGTGTAGCACGGCCGACGCAGAGAACCAACAGGCCCGTCGCGAACGGATCGAGCGTTCCCGTATGACCCACCCGTCGCGTGCCCAGTGCGCGCCTGGCTGCGGCGACCACGTCGTGCGAGGTAGGGCCGGCAGGCTTGTCCACGAGCAAGAGGCCGCCGGAAGGTGGTAGGTCCATTACTCCCGACTCCGGCGGCGGGTCGCGTCGCGGGGCTCTGCGGGATCGCCCACTTCGCGGCTGGACAGTCCGTCGGACCCTTCCGCCGCATCTCGGTCCGTGTCCTCCGGCGAGGGCGTCACCTGGCGCAGAAGCTCCTCGATCCGGGAAGCGTGCTCGAACGTGCGATCGATCTCGAAGCGCAGCTCCGGCACGCGCCGCATGCGAAGCCGTCCCCCGATCTCTCTGCGCACGAAGGCCGCCGCCGCCTCGAGCCCCTCGAGGGCGGCCTGGCGCTCCGCTTCGGCACCCCCGATCCGAACGAAGGCGCGCGCCATCGAGAGGTCGGAGGTCACCCCGACTCGGGTCACGGTCGGCGTCCCCACGCGGGGGTCCCGAACGTCCCGGCGCAGAACGTCCGAGATCTCCCTGCGGAGCTGCTCGTTGAGCCGCTCGATCCGTCGGTTGGCCATGGCACTGTCCGCAGGAGACGAGGAATCGAGTCCGGAGACCCGCCGCGCGTGTGCGAGGTTCCTGCCACCCCGCACTACCCGCGTCAGTAGAGCTCCCGCAGGCGATCGAGAACCAGCGCGCGGGCCTCCTGCGCGACGAATCGATCCACCTTGTCCAGCACCTCCTCTGCGTGCCGGCCGTCGGTCGCGACCAAGGCGACGGCGATCTGCGCGCGAGCCCTCTGATCCTGCTGAGCGGTCTCCGCGACCGATACCCGGAAACGGTGCCGGATCCGGTCCTTCAGCGAACGCACCACCATTCGCTTGTCCTTGAGAGAGGCCACCCCGGGAAGCGCCAGATCCCACCGCATCATCCCCACAACCATGCTCGCCTCCCAGGGAGAGTTGACGTGCATGCCGGCGAACCTGGGTTCCCCGAAGAAACGGGTAGCCGTTCGCGCGATTCGCTGGCCACCGGGCAATCCCGGGGGTTGACATTCGCTAGCTTTCAGGGGGTCGGGGACGACGCTCTAGGGGGATCGAATGCGGAGCATTCGAGCGGAGCGCCCCCGCAGAGCGTCGTCCCCGGCCCCTGATGGCGGGCCAGCTCCAGAGCTACCGCCCGGACGCCGCCCCGGCCAGCGTCCGCGCCACCGCCTCCACGTGATACGCCTCGATCACATCGCCCACCTTTACGTCGTTGAAGTTCGCGATTCCGATTCCGCACTCGAAGCCCTCGCGAACCTCCTTCACGTCGTCCTTGAAGCGCTTGAGCGAGCCCAGGTCGCCGTCGTAGACAACCATCCCGTCTCGGATCACTCGGGCCTTGGTCTTCCTCTCGATCACTCCCTCACTCACGTAGCACCCGGCGATTGTCCCCAGGCCCTTGATGCGGAAGGTCTCACGCACCTCGGCGCTCCCCAGAATCGTCTCCTTCTGCTCCGGCGACAGCATTCCCTCGAGGGCGGCACGCACGTCGTCCACGGCATTGTAGATCACCTCATAGAGCTTGATCTCAACGCCGTCGCGATCGGCGAGTTGGCGGGACTTCGCATCCGGGCGCACACCGAAGCCCATGATGATCGCTCCGGACGTCTCGGCGAGCAGCACATCCGATTCATTGATGGCTCCGACCGCCCGATGAATGATGTCGACCCCAACCTCCGTCGTACCGAGCTGCTCGAGGGCATCCGCTACGGCCTGCACCGAGCCGTCCACGTCTCCCTTGATGATCAGAGGCAGCACTCCGGCGGCCTCACCCTTGGCAACCAGGCGCGAGAAGTCACCCAGCTTCATGCCGCGCTCCTTGACGCGCATCTGCTTCTCGCGCTCAAGACGCCGCCGGGTTATCGCGATTTCGGCTGCCTTTTCCGGCACCATCACCTGGAACGTGTCACCGGCCTGGGGGACGCCGGAGGCACCGAGCACCTGCACCGGGATCCCTGGGCCAGCCTTCAGAACCTGGTTGCCACGCTCGTCCAACAGCGCGCGCACGCGGCCAGCGCGCAGCCCGACCAGGAAGTCGTCCCCCACCTCGAGCGTGCCGCGCTGCACGAGTACTGTGACCACCGGACCCTTACCAACGTCCAGCTCCGCCTCGACGACGGCACCCTGTGCCTCGCGGTCGGGATTGGCTTTGAGTTCGAGCACCTCAGCCTGGAACAGAACCTTCTCGAGCAAGTCGTCGATGCCCTTGCCCGTCTTCGCGGAGATTTCCGCGGACATCATCTGGCCCCCGAACTCCTCGACCTGCACGTCGTGCTGTAGTAGCTCCTGGCGAACTTTATCGGGTCTAGCCGTAGGCAGATCAACCTTGTTGATAGCAACGATCATTGGTACGCCCGCGTTGCGGGCGTGGCTGATCGCCTCGATCGTCTGAGGCATCACGGAGTCGTCCGCGGCGACAAGCAGGATTACGATGTCTGTGGCGTCCGCACCCCGCGCACGCATGGCCGTGAAGGCCGCATGGCCTGGCGTATCCAGGAAAGTGACGGACCTCCCCTCCTCGAGTCGCACATGGTAGGCGCCGATATGCTGGGTAATGCCTCCGGCCTCCCCCGCCACCACATTCGTCTTACGGATGCGATCGAGGAGCATCGTCTTTCCGTGGTCGACGTGGCCCATGACCGTAACGACCGGCGGACGAGGTTGCAGGCTATCCGGGCTCTCTTCCTCTTCCACCTCTTCAGGTGAGCTGCCGACGTACTCGTCCTCGCGCACCGCGCGGAAGCCGAACTCGTCGAGCAGCATCTCGATCTGATCGAAGTCGAGGCGCTGGTTGATGGTCACCATCAGCCCCAGGTTCTTGAACGCAGATCCGATGATCTCCGTAGAGGACACGTCGATCAGTTCGGCCAACTCTGCAACGGTGAGGAATTCGTTCACCCGCACCGTCTTGGCCTCTCGTTCGGCTTCCTCCTGAGCCTCAATCTCTTCCAACTCGAGCTCCTCTCGAGTTTGGCCTGACCCCTTCCGACGCCGCTTCTTGCTCCCTCCTTTAATCTCAGCCATGACGCGCGAGATATTCTCCGCGACCGCGCCCTGGTCGACCCGCTGACGCTTCTTTCCCTTCTTCTTGTCCTTCGGTCCCTTCTTCCGGCCATCGGGGGTGTACCCCTCCGCCTGAATCCGCACGGTCCCTCCCGGGCCCGCGCTCGCGGCCGGCGTAGGCTTGCGGAAGCGGCGCCCAGCGTCCCCGACCGCGGCACGCCTCGCGAGAGGGTCGGCTTCGTCGATCCCGAGCGGCGCAAACTCCAATCCGGGTATCTCGAGGGTGGATTCCGGCACGGCCTCCGGCTTCGCTGCCTCCGGGTCGCGTTCGGTCGCTGCCTTGGCACCGAGGTCGGATCGGGCCTCCTGACGCGGGCCGGGTTGGATCTCGACCTCGAACTCCTCCGCCGCGGTACTCGACGGGGATGAGTTGTCCGTCCCCTGGCTACGGGGGTCCTCGGCCTCGGGTGCCGGCGCGCGTCGCTTCCGTGCGCGCGGCTGGGGTGCTTTGGCGGGAGGAACCTCCTCGGTTTCCACGGCGGGAACGAGCGCGGACTCCGCCTCGACCGGCTCGGGCTCTGCAGCCGGCTCGGGCTCTGCAGCCGGCTCGGGCTCTGCAGCCGGCTCGGGCTCGTCGGCGGCGACCCGCCGACGGCGCCGTCGCTTGGTGCCCGAGCTCGCGTCCTCGACGGCAGCCTGCATGGCCTCGCCAGCATCCTTGGCGCCCGCACGCCGCCCGCGCTCCATGCGCGCGATCACGCGCGCGATGTCGGCCTCGCTCACCTGCGCCGACACGCCTCGCACCGCGATCCCCATCTCCCGTAGGAGCTGGAGGAGCGCCTCCGTTTCGACCTTGAGGTCCTTGGCTAGCTCGAGTACCCGCATTATGTCCCGCTATCCTTTGCTAGCTCGCTCCCGGCCACATCGCTCGCGATCCCGTCGCTCCCGCCCTTTTCAGGAAGTTGCCGGAGCATGCGCTCGGCAAACTCACGCCGCGTCACCGCGACAGCCGAGAGCGGCGGAGCGCCCACCGCCGCGCCCAGGGCCACGCGGCCGGCGACCCAACGTCGCGGGACGGGTCGATGCTCCAGGAGACCCGTGATCTTCTTCAGCTGCGTAGCGGACGCATCCCCCGCAATCAGAACCAGGCGGGCCCGACCGTCGCGTAGCGCCCGCCGTGTAGCATCCAGACCGCGCTCGACCGCTCGGGCGCGCTGCGCCAGCCCGAGTAGCTCGAGAGCGTCAGCCCTCTTGCTGTTCCTCTCCACCGGTGGTCCGCATCTCCGGCTGCAGGCCCTCCAATGATTCGGCCGAAGCCTCCTCGGGGGAAGCCTCGGCCGTTTGGTCCTCCGTCGCGGCTTGGAGCCCTCCTTCGGTCTGCGCATCCCCCTCGACGACGGTCAACTCGTCGATGATGGTCAGGAGCCGATCGGCCTCCTGCTCCGACAGGCCCTCGGTGCGCAGGAAGTCGTCGCGCTCCAGGTCGATGATGTCCAGGAACGTATTGTATCCGGCGCCTTTTAGGGCCGCCAGGGTCGATTCGGCCAGATCCAGTTCGCCTAGCGGGAAGTCCGCCATCTCGAGCTGGTCCTCGTCCCGTCCTCCGAAAAGCGACAGATCCGCCCCTTTCTCCAGCCACTCGCGGGAACCATAGAGGTCGATCTGCCAACCGATCAGCTGCGATGCGAGTCGCACGTTCTGGCCGTTCCTCCCAATCGCGAGTGAGAGTTGATCCTCATCCACGATCGCGGTGATCACCTGGCGTTCGGGGTTACTGATCACCTTGGAAACCCGAGCGGGCGCGAGCGCACGCCGGGCAAAGACTTCCGTATCGGGGTGCCAGGGCACGATATCGATGCGCTCGCCGCCCAGTTCGGAAACCACGGCCTGCACGCGCGATCCCTTGAGCCCGACGCATGCACCTACCGGATCGATCGAGTCGTCCCGGCTCGAAACCGCGATCTTGGTGCGACCACCCACCTCACGCGCAATTTCTCGGATCTCGACGATCCCCTGGTAAATCTCGGGCACCTCGAGCTTGAACAGGGCAGCTACGAACAGCGGATCCGCCCGGGACAGGATCAGACGCGGGCCCTTTGGAGTCTCCTCCACCTTCTTGAGCACTGCCCGGATCGGATCGCCCTGGCGAAAGCGCTCCCGAGGATTCTGTTCCTTCCAGGGAATGATCGCTTCCGCATCCCGTGAGCGATTCAGCATGACGACCACCTTGCCGCGCTCGATCTGCTGCACCTCGCCCGAAAGCAGCTCGCCCACACGATCTGCGAATTCTTCACGGATCCGTTGACGCTCGCCCTCACGCACCCGCTGCACAATGCGCTGTTTCACGGCCATTACGGCATTCCGACCGAACTGACCGAAGTCGACCGGTACCTCCATCACGTCCCCGATCTCGAACGAGTCGTCGTCCCAGCGGGCTTCCTCGAGTGAGATCTCGGACGAGGGGTCCTCGACCGCTTCCACCACCCTACGAAGCACGGTGATCTCAACGTCGCCCGTGGTCTCGTCGATCTTGATCTCGGCCAGGACGTTCGGCCCATGGATGCGCGCGAGGCCGGCCAGGATCCCGTCCCTTAGGAGGTCGTTGACCTCGTCACGGCTCAGGCTCTTGGTCGATGCTACGTCACGCAGCGCGGCGACCATCTGTCCGGCGTTCATCGTTGCCTCCGTCTCCAGCCCGGCGCCCCTGTCGCTCCGACTACCACTCAAAGAGCAGGTGCGCCCCCGTGATCTCGTTCCTGGGGATCTCGACCTCTTCCCCGTCGGGAAGCCGCAGGCATACCCGCTCCTTCCCGGTTCCGCCCCCGGCGAGCCCAAGTAGCTCCCCTTCGAGACGCGTAGCACGCCCCGCAAGCGGGGCCGGCCCCTTCACCGCGACTCGCTGACCGACGAACCGCTCGAAGTCCCGCGGTCGTCGCAGCGGCCGATCCACTCCGGGCGAGGAAACCTCGAGCACGTAGCGCTCAGGCATGGCCTCCATCGCGTCCAGCCAACCCTCCAACGCCCGGCTCACCCGAGCGCAGTCGTCAACCGTAATCCCCTCGCCGGATTGGCCGGCGGGCCGGTCGATCCGGATCCGCATTAGCGGCCTCCGGGCGCTCCCGGCCCAACTCACGTCGACGAGCTCATACCCAAGCTCCCCGATCCGCGACTCCAGCTCCCGATCCACCTCCGGCACCGGTCGGGACAAGACCCGGTCTCCCTCCGCGGACCCGGCGAACCCGGCCCACGGCGAATAAAAAAGCGGGGGCGAACCGCTCCCCCACTCCCAAAAAACGGCCGCCCCCGGACGGGGAGCGGCCCGAACAGGCCTAAGTATAGATCGGGGGCGCAGCCCGTTCAAGCCGTCGCCCCATGGAGCGGCGACTCAGGGCCGTTCGTGCGTCACATTCGACATTCGTAGCATTTGCCGATCCTCCTTGGCTAGGGGCCGTCCTCCCCGACCGTCCCCGTGCCCGGCCCCCGGGACACGCGCCGCTCGAGGTTCTCCAACCGTACCCGACACTCCTCCACGCGCTCGCGCAGCTCGTCGAAGTCGGCCCGCGGCACGAAATCGAACCGTTCCCTGGCCTCGCCCGCCGCCTCCTGGGCCCGAGTCATCGCCGAGCGGAGCGCCTCCTTGGCGCGCTCTGGGGACAGGTCGCCCCGATCGCGGGCCTCCTGAATCGTCTCTTCCAAAGCGTCCTTGAAGGCGGAGAGCACGCCCAACCCCTGCCGGATTCCATCGGAAACCTTTTCGCGCGTTCCCTTCCCCGGCTGCTCCATGCTCTCGTCCCGCGAGGACTCCGCGTCCGACTCTCGCGTCCCTTCTGTCTTGTCCATCGTCGCCTCCCGGAGTCAGTCCTGCCGCTCGATCCGTGCGCCGAGGGCGCGCAGTCGCTCGTCAATTTGCTCGTACCCGCGCTCGATCTGTCGGATGTTCTGGATCCGGCTCGTTCCCCTGGCCCCGAGCGCGGCAATCAGGAGGGCCATCCCCGCCCGGATGTCGGGGCTCTCGAGGGTTTCACCGTGCAGGGGGGCGGGCCCCACGACCACCGCTCGGTGAGGATCGCACAGGATGATTCTGGCCCCCATCGCCACCAGCTTGTCGGTAAAGAACATGCGCGACTCGAACATCTTCTCGTGGATCAGGACCGTTCCCTGACACTGGGTCGCCGTCACAACCGTGATCGACGTGAGATCCGCAGGGAACGCTGGCCAAGGACCGTCGTCGATTTTCGACACCGCCCCGAAAGCATCTTGACGGATCGAGTGCTCGCCTTCCCCGTGCACCACCAGGTTCGGCCCCTCCGACCGGCACTCCACACCGAGCCGCTGGAACCCGATCAGAGTGGCGTCCAGGTGCTGGAGCGGCGCGTCCTCGATCGTGATCGTACTCCCGGTCACCGCAGCCAAACCGATGAACGAGCCGGCCTCGATGTGGTCGGCGCCGATGTCGAAGTCCGTTCCGTGCAGCTCGCGCACGCCCTCGATCGTGAGCGTGTTCGTGCCGATGCCCTCGATCTGACCACCCATCGCATTCAGCAGGTGACACAGATCCTGGACGTGAGGCTCGGACGCCGAGTTTCGCAGCAGGGTACCGCCCTCGGCCATGACCGCGACCATGATCGCGTTCTCGGTTCCGGTTACGGAGGGCTCGTCCAGGAACACGTCGGTTCCCGTCAGCCGCTCGGCCTTGATGTGGAAGCCACCGTCCAGCCGCACACGACCCCCCAGCGCCTCGAACGCTAGGAAGTGCGTGTCCATACGGCGCCGCCCGATGACGTCCCCGCCCGGAGGGGGCAGGTTCACCTCACCGAAGCGCGCGAGCAGCGGCCCCGCCAAGAGCAGCGAGGCCCGGATCTTGCAGGCCAACGCGCGGTCTACGTCACCGACGCTCACTCCCGCTGCATCGATCCGTACCCGGTTCGAGCCCGTCCATTCTACCTCCGCGCCGAGCGACTCCATGATCTCGAGCAGATCCAGGACGTCGCGTATACAGGGGACGTTTCCGAGGCTGACCGGCTCGGATGAAAGCAGACAGGCCGTGATGCAGGGGAGTGCCGCGTTCTTGTTGCCGGCCGGGCGGACGCGGCCTGTCAGGACGTGGCCACCTTCGACGATGAATGCCGGCATCTGATCGGTGGAGGGGCGAGCGGAACCGGGCCTGGCAGGGCGCGAGGCGGGCCGCCGGCCTCCGGAAGCTCGAACATATCCGGCCGTATCCGGATGCAGCAACTCGCTCATCATCATCCTCCGGGAGTGGGCCGGGCGGGCAAGAAGGGGCCGGCGGACTAACTAGCACGTTGCGTGCCGAGCCCGTGCGGACGCCCGCACGGGTGGCTCCCCGGCGCCACACTCGTGTACACTGACCCTATGTTCTCCAGGCATCCGGGCGCGCAGCAGGCGGTCGACACGTTGATCATGGTCCAGGCACGCGACGCCCTCGGCACCGCGGCCGCGGTCGCGGACGTGGCGCTCGCGACCGTCTTCGTGCTGATTCTGGCCGCATTGGTCGGACTCCTCGTCCAGCTGCGCGGCATCCATGGAACCGTGCGGGACCTCGCGGGCCGGCTCGAGCGGCGGCTCGACCCCGTCTTCGACCGCGGGCGAGACGTGGCCGCCAACGTCGAATTCATCACGAGCGCGCTCCGCACCGACGTCCAGAAGGTGAGCGACTCGATACGCTCGCTCACGGAGCGGCTTCAAGGTGCCTCCGACCGAATGGAGCAGCGGGTAGAGGAGTTCAACGCTCTGATGGAGGTGGTGCAGTCCGAGGCGGAAGACATCCTCTTGGGATCCGCCGCGGCAGTGCGTGGCGTCCGCGCCGGTGCGCGCTCCCTCCGCGACGGCAAGGCCGACGACGAGCCATCGGACGAGGCTTCGGCGCTCGAGCCTCTTGACCGAATGCCCGAGGACGAAGTCGGGCCGCCGACTCCGGAGCGCCAGCCCCAGATGGCGGACACAGGGAGCGTTGCGACCGGGCACGCGGGATCCGAGTCTCGACCCGGTGCAGCCCCGGGCGAGGCGCAGGCGAGCGGGAGCGGTGACGCCAGCGGGGTCGGGCATCGCCCCGGTGGAGTCTGACCACAGCCGCGCCCAGATGCTCCAAGCTGTCCTGATCGCGCTGGGCTGGCTGATCCTGGCTCCAGACGCCCTGTACGCCTGGGGTCCGGGCACCCATGTCGCGCTAGGCGAGTCCGTGCTGGCCGCACTCTGGCTCCTGCCGCCGGCGCTACGGACTCTGCTCGAGCAGTGGCCTACCCACTTCCTGTACGGCTCGGTCGCCGCCGACATCTCTTTCGCAAAGAAGTACGTGCCCGAGGGGCGGCACTGCCATCACTGGCACGTGGGCGAGGAGATCCTGGCCAGCGCCGAAAACGAACCTCTCTCGGCGGTCGGCTACGGCTACCTCGCCCATCTCGCGGCGGATACCATCGCCCACAACCTGTTCGTCCCACGGCAACTCCTCCTCACCAGCAGCACACAGGCGATGGGGCACGCCTACTGGGAGCACCGTATGGACGTGCACGTGGGCGAGGAGTTTCTGGGAAAGGCACGTCGCCTGGTGACGAACCATGACCATTCGGAAGCCGATGAGCTGTTTGATCAAGTGCTCTCACGTACGCTGTTCAGCTTCCGCACCAACCGGAGGATCTTCCGTGGGATGATCCGCTTTCAGGGGGATGACCGCTGGAAACAGGTTTTCGAACGGGTGCTCCAACGCTCACGCTGGGACCTGCCCGACACCGAAGTAAACCGATACCGGGCCTTCTCGTTCGACTATGTAGTGGATTACCTCGTGAACCGAAGCACGTCGTCCCCCGCCGGGCTCGATCCGGTCGGAGATCTCAACCTCCGACTCGCCAAGAAAGTACGTCGCATGGCCCTCGCGGACGGGGCCGCGAGCAATCCGCACGTACTACACGAAATGGCCGACGACTACTTCCCTTTCCCGAAGCAGAGCCTGGCCTACTGGCCGCAACTCCAGAATGTCGACACGGCGGTTCCACCCGGAGCTCTCGGACAGGGTGAGTTGCACGCGCCCGCGCTGGACCTGCCGTTCATCGGAGACCGCCCGACCGCACCACATTCTGGGTCGGACCCGGCGCCGGCGGTCCGAACTCGTCAGAAGTAGTCCTTTCTGAGGTCGGCGTAGCGGGCGACCAGCTTCTTCCGTCCCACGTCCTCGAACTCCACTGTAACGCGCACGTCGGGACCGAAGCCGCTCACCTCAACCACCCGTCCCGAACCGAAGGTCGCGTGAACCACGCGCTCTCCCTCGACTAGGCGGGGAGCGTCCTGATCGTAACCGTGCTCGAAATCTTCGTCCGGGACGAAGCTGGTCGCGTCGTGCTCGTTCTTCCCCCCAAGCATGCGATTCCGGGACCCGCGATGGGGTGTGGTGAACGCCTCGTTCATGAGCCGCGATGACTTGCGCTGCTCGAGCAGCGAGGGAGGGATGGCTTCGACGAACGGAGAGAGCCGCCCGTACATGAACTCGCCTGCGCGTCGGCGCTGGCGGGCGTGGGTAAGGTACAGCCTCTCTTGGGCCCGGGTGATACCGACATAGAAGAGCCGACGCTCCTCTTCCATCTCCTCGGGCTCGTCGTAGGAGCGCGAGAGGGGGAAGAGCCCGTCCTCGAGGCCGGTGATGAACACCATCGGAAACTCGAGACCCTTCGCGTTGTGCAGGGTCATGAGGGTGACCGCGTCGAAGTCCGGGTCGTGTCGGTCGATATCGGCCACCAGGGCCACCTGTTGAAGAAAGAGATCCAACTCCCTGAACCCGTCCAACTCGCCTTCCTCGCTGTCCTGCCTCGCGACCTCGACGTCGAACTCGAGTGCGCCCGCGATCAATTCCTTGACGTTGTCGGCTCTGTCCTCTCCCTCCCGACCCTCATCGCGCAACGCCCACAGCAGCTCGAGCTCCTCGACCAACTCCTGGATCAAGGTGCCGATTCTTGCGCTCGCCGCCCGCGCCGAGAAGCGCTGGATGAGCCCGGCGAAGGTCCGGAGCCCCCGCGCCCCTCCGGCCGGGATGTCTCCGGCCTCGTCGGCGCGAGCGGCGGCCTCGAGCAGCGGCAACCCTTCCGCCGCCGAGAACGCGGCCAGGCGCTCGAGCGTTGCGTCGCCGACTCCGCGCCTCGGATAGTTCACGACCCGATCGAACGCGCCGCCGTCCCGTTGATTCGAGATTAGGCGAAGGTAGGCCATCACGTGCTGGATTTCGCGCCGCTCATAGAAGCGGACGCCGCCCACGATCTGATACGGGACGCTCGCGCGACGAAACGCGTCCTCCAGAGCGCGGGCCTGTGCGTTGGTCCGATACAGAACGGCGAAGTCGCGGTAGTTGTGGAGGGCCGGCCCTCCCTCGTAGCGGGCGCGCACCTCCTCCACGATCCAGCGGGCCTCATCGGTTTCATCGAACGTCTCGATCAAGCATAGCGGGTCGCCCACCCCCCGGTCCGTGCGAAGCGTCTTCCCCTTCCTGTGCACGTTCTCACAGATCACTGCGTTGGCCGCGCCCAGGATCGCGGACGTAGAGCGGTAATTCTGCTCCAGCCTCACCACGCGTGCGCCGGGGAACGCCCGCTCGAAGTCGAGAATGTTGTGGACGTCGGCGCCCCTGAACCGGTAGATAGACTGATCGTCGTCGCCGACCACCATCAGGTTTCCGTGTTCTCTCGCGATCAGCTCGAGGAAGTGGAACTGGGCATGATTCGTGTCCTGGTATTCGTCCACCAGCACGAATGTGAAGCGAGCCCGGTATTGGTCGAACACGTCGGGGAACGCCTGGAACAACTCCACAGGCTTGACCAACAGGTCGTCGAAATCGAATGCGTTCTGCTCCTTGAGCGAGGCTTGATAGGCCGGATAGACGCGAGCCACGTTGCGCACGAACAAATCAAAGCTCTCGGCGTCTTCGTCGACGACCTGCTGTGGTGACAGAAGGCGATTCTTCGCCGCGCTGATGTGAGCGCGCACGGCCGCGGGATTCCACTTCTTGGGGTCCAATTCCAGCGCTTCCTGCGTCTTCTTGATGAGGCGAAGGCTCTGTTCAGCGTCGAATATCGTGAACGTGTTGGTCCAGCCCAGTAGGTGTGCATGGCGCCGCAGCAGGCGCGCACCGACGGCGTGGAAGGTCCCCATCCAGAGGCCGGCCGGCTCGGTCCCGAGCAGACGGCGAATGCGCTCCCGCATCTCGCCGGCGGCCTTGTTGGTGAACGTGACCGCGAGGATCCGCCCGGGAGAAACGCCGTGCTCTCGGACCAAATGGCCGATTCGAGTGGTCAGCACGCGAGTCTTGCCGGAGCCGGCACCCGCCAGCACCAGCAAAGGTCCCTCGAAGTGCTCGACCGCCTCCCTCTGCTCGGGATTGAGCGAGGCTAGGTAGCCGTAGTCGGAGGCGTGGTTCAGGGGATCCTGGGGCGGAATCAGGCGAGTTCGGCAGCAGGGAGTCGCATCTGAAAGGTCGCGCCTCCGCCCGGAGTGTCCAACATCTCGATGCGGCCACGATGCACGCCCTCGACGATGCGCCTCGAAAGCGCCAATCCGACCCCCCATCCCCCGCTCTTGGTGGTGACACCGGGTTCGAAGATCCGGTCGCGCACCTCGAGCTGGACACCGGGGCCGTCGTCTTCGATGCTCAACTCGATCCATTCCGACTCGAACGACAAGCGTGCGCGGATCGTGATCCGGCCGCCACGGCCGGCGAGCGCATCGAGAGCGTTCTTGACGACGTTCTCGAGGGCCCAGGTGAGCAGTACCTCGTTCCCCTTGACCGGAGGCAGGTCGGGAGGGATCTCTACGCTCAGCTGCACGCCTGGCCCGAACCTGGGGAGCCGGCTCTGAAGGTAGCGCTCCAGATCCTCGACCACGGACTTGAGCGAGGTGGTCTCGAGCTCGGTGTCACGCCCGATCAGCTCGAAGCGGTGGCTGATCCGCTCCAGACGGAGCAGGTCCTCCTCGATCCCACCCGCGATCTCGCCTTCCAACAGCTCCGCGGGCTGCTCCTCCCGTGGGAGACGCAGCAGCTCGAGCCAACCCTGGAGCGAGCTGATCGGCGTTCCCAGTTGATGCGCCAGCTCGCGCGCCATCGCAGTCCAGGCGCGCTCTCCCTCCACGCGCCGTTGATAGCGGATCATGGTGAAGCCCACCACGACCGTGAGCAGCAGCCCAGCGACCTGGAGCAAGGGAATCCAGCGAAGGCGCAGCACCACGGGCGTGTCGCCGTAGTGGAGATGGAAGAGCTCCGGGTCACCGATCGGCGGATGCCGGATGTCCAGACGGCGCACATACGCTCGTACCCGTTCCTGACCTTCGCGCGCGTCGAGGTCGACGTCGAACGGGAGATTGCGGGCTGCGTAGACGGTATCCCCGGGGCCGGTCAACACCATCGGAACCCCCGAGGCGATGATGATCTCCTGCAGGCGTGAGAGAGCCTGCACCTCGTCCCCGGGAACCGTGCTGGTGAGGCCCTCCTGCACTTCCCCGTAGATCTCGGTGAGCGTTTCCGCGTTCGCCTGCAGCGCGCGCACGATCTGCTGGGTGTAGATGACGTACCACCCGAGCAGCAGCACGAACGCCGTGGCAAGGGCCACAGGCCACTTGATGAGACGAAGCATCCTAGCTCGAGCGCGGGGTAGGCCCGTCGGTCAGGCGGGCGGCCCGATACGCTCGAACCCGACGTAGCGGCGAAGCACCTCGGGCAGCACCACGGAGCCGTCCTCCTCCTGGTAGGTTTCCAGCAAGGCCGCCACCACGCGTGGGAGCGCGAGCGCCGATCCGTTCAGCGTATGCACGAACTCCGGCTTCTCACCGTGCGCGGGCCGGAACCGCAGATTCGCGCGGCGGGCCTGGTAGCCGGTGAAGGTGGAGCAACTCGAGACTTCGAGCCACTTTCCGACCCCGGGCGCCCACGCCTCCAGGTCGAACGTCATCGCCGCATGGAAACCGAAGTCGCCGGCGGCCAGGAGCACGCGGCGGTAGGGGAGCCCGAGCCGCTCGAGCAGGACCTCGGCATGCCGCGTCAGCTCCTCGAGAGCCGCTAGGCTCTTCTCGGGACGCTCGTAGCGGACCAGTTCCACCTTGTCGAATTGGTGGACGCGTAAGAGCCCGCGTGTGTCCTTGCCCGCCGCTCCGGCCTCGCTCCGAAAGCAAGGCGAGTACGCCGCGTAGCGCATCGGCAGCCGATCCGGCGTCAGCAACTCGTCACGGTGCAGGTTGGTAACCGGCACCTCGGCGGTCGGGATCAGCCAAAGGTCGTAACGCTCCACGTGGTACGCCTCATCGGCGAACTTGGGAAGCTGCCCTGTGCCGGTCATCGTTTCCGACGTGACCAGGTAGGGCACGCGCATCTCTTCGTAACCATGCTCGGTGGTGTGCACATCCAGGAAGAAGTCGATCAGGCCACGCTGGAGCCGAGCGCCCGCTCCGCGTAGCACCGGGAATCCGGAGCCCGAGATGCGCGCGCCGCGAGGCAGATCCAGGATCCCGAGCGCTTCGCCGATCTCCCAGTGCGGGCGCGGGGTGAAGGAGGGGCTCCCGGGCTGGCCCCATGTCTTCTCGACCCGATGCGCCTCCTCTCCGCCGTCGGGCACCTCGGCGAGCGGCAGGTTGGGAACGACGAGAAGCACCTCGCGGATGCGCTCGTCGGCAGCCGCCACCACTGCGTCCAGATCTGCGATGCGAGCTCCCACCTCCCGCATCCGGGCGACGGCTTCGGAGGAGTTGTCGCCGCGCCTCTTCCGCTCCCCGATCTCGCGCGAGACTTCGTTGCGGACCCCTTTGAGTGCGTCGGCTTCGGTCACGGCCGTGCGACGGCGCTCGTCATGTGCGAGTAGCTCGTCGATGAGCTCGCCGAAGTCCTCACCTCGACGGGCGAGCTCCGACTTCACCCGCTCCGGGTCACCCCGGACGGCGCGGAGGTCGAGCATCCGGAAACGGACTGGTCAGCTTCCGCCCGGCGGCACCAGGCCACGGTCGTTGCACGACGGGCTGGCGTCGAAAACGAACCGGACGAGGCCGGACGGGACGTCGATCACGAGCGGCTCGAGCTTGGCGTAGAACGAGCAGGCCGTTCCAAACGACTGGCCGCGTGCGCCCGTACGCACGACGTAGGTGCTGTGGAGGCGCAGCTGCACGGGCTCGGAGGCCGTGTAGAGCAACGTGTCCAGGGGAGCCTCCAGGACGTCGGCAAACGCAAGACCCGCGAGTTCCGTCACCCGGGCTCGTGACGAGATTCCCAGCGCACCGGGGGGAAGCAGCACGAGCCCTCCCTCCCGCGTGTCGACCGCCACGTCCCACCGGTCCGTGGCTCCCGATCTCTCGATGCGCACCGGAGTGCGCTGAACGAAACTGAAGGCAGAGAAGAGGTCGAGCTCGGGCCGGACCAGGGAATACACTTCCGCCGTGTCCGGCGAAGCGGTCCAGTTGATCGTGAACGGATCCTCGCTGCACGCCGCAAGAACGGGTACGATCAGGAGCCCAGCGAGGCGTCGGGCACGCACCATGCAAGTTGGGCCGATCGACGGGGAGAGTGCGGGCATGGAACCCAAAAAAAAGTATGCTTCCGAAGCGCGCCGGAAACTTGGTAACGCCGTGCGGTCCCGGGCCAAGCACGATCCCGGAAAGCTCGTGATTTCTTGACTTTACCCCACCGGCCGGGTAGGTTCCGCGCCCTCGGAACGGTCGGGGGAGGAGCACGCACGACTATGGTCGAACCGGCTTCCAATGGGTCCGTTCGCGGACGGATCCTGGTGGCGGACGACGAGCCTCATATCCGTCGGGTTCTGACCATCCTGCTCGAGGCCGCCTCGTTCGAGGTGGACTCCGTCCCCGACGGCACGACGGCGCTCGAGCATCTTGAAGGCGGGGGCGGATACGCTCTCGTGCTCTTGGACCTCATGATGCCGGGAGCCACTGGGCTCGAGGTACTCGACCGCATGCGGGGGCTTGAACATCGGCGGGAAGTACCGGTCGTCATTCTCACCGCCAAGGGGCAAGACGCCGATCGGGACGAGGCGTTCGATCTGGGCGCCCACGACTTCGTGACGAAGCCCTTCAGCCCGAAGAAGCTGCTTGCCCGCATCGACGAGATCCTCGACCAGAGCTGACCCCCACCTCTGGGTTACCGTTCTGGCCGGCGGCATCGGATCCCGCTTTTGGCCGGTGAGCACTCCAACGCGCCCCAAGCAGCTGCTCCCTCTCGCCGGTCCTAGGCCCCTCGTCGCCGATACGGTCGATCGAGCCCGGGCGCTGACCTCCGACTCCAGAATGCGGATCCTCGCCGGCGAGCGCTTGGTGACGGCGATCCGCTCCGTTCTCCCGGACCTCACAGCCGACGCCTTCTGGATAGAGCCGCAGGCGCGTGGGACCGGGCCGGCTCTCGCATGGGCCGCCTGGCAAGCGGCCCGCGCGGATCCCGAGGCCGTGCTCCTCTCCCTCCACGCCGATCACGCGATCCAAACCACCGACGCCTTCGTGAAAGGCGCGTTGGCAGCGGCAGCCCTCGCCGATCGCGAGCGTGCGCTGGTCACCATCGGAATCGAACCGACCCGCCCGGAGACAGCCTACGGATACATCAAGCCGGGGGAAGGGCTCGAGGCAGTCGGCGACGTCCCCGCCTTCCGCGTGACCTCCTTCCACGAGAAACCGGACCGCGACAGAGCCGAACAGCTGATCGGCCAAGGCTACCTCTGGAACAGTGGTATCTTCGCGTGGCGTGCCGATGTCTTCCTGGAAGAGCTCGCCCGCCATGCCTCGGGCATCGCGGGCGCGCTCCGGCACCTGGAGGCGGGGAATCCGAGTGCCTTTTTCGGCGAAGCCGAAGCGGCGACGGTGGACGAAGCGGTGCTCGAGCGTTCGTCTCGGATCGCAGCGATCGTGGCCCCCTTCCGATGGGACGACGTAGGCAGCTGGGAGGGACTGGCGCGAGCCCGTGGGGCGGCCGAGGGAGAGAATGTAGTCGTGGGCACCGGCCAAGTCGTAGACGGCTCCGACAACGTGGTCTACGCCGAGGACGGCACCCTGGTCGTCTGGGGGCTCGACGACGTCGTGGCTGTGAAGACGGCGGGCACCACGTTGGTCATGAGGCGGGACCTGGCGCCGGACCTCAAGCGCCTTCTGGACCAACTCCCAGAACACCTACGACACACGCCCGGGTAGGCTGCGTGAAGCTCTTCCTGTTTCACGATCACGAGGCGCTAGCGTGGACGCCGTTCGTCGAAACCCGCCCGGTAGGAGAGATGCTCTACGGCACCCTCTCGCTACGCGAGCGCGCCGAGCGGGCTCTCGGGTGCGCCGTCTCGGGTTATCTTGGAGCCCCGCACCTCGCTGGGTTCGACGAGCCGGGGTCCCCGCCGCAGCTCGATGGGGCCGGCGACCCTGACCACGATCGGCTCTTCCTGTCTGCGCGTGCGGTGCTCGAGCCCCTGGGAGGTCCGCCGCCAACCGGGCCCACGACGTTGTACCTGGACGGCCGGGTGGCCGGTTGGCTCGTACCCGCTGGCGCTCCCGCGCCGGGCCCCGATCGCCTCGCCCACCCTCAAGCAGACAGCGGCGATCGGCTCAAACTGCGCGGCGAGATTCTGGGACGTCCTTGGGAGCTGATGGCGAAGAACGCGGCCCGGACCGCCGCCGACATCGATCACGGCCATCCGGGCAACGACGCTTTCCAGCTCACCGACGTCCACCTGATCGGCGACCACCGCGTGCTCCTCAGCGAACGGGCCGTGATCGAGCCCGGGGCCGTTCTGGACACACGGGCGGGTCCCATATGGCTCGACCATGACGCGCGCGTGGAGGCTCCGGCCCGTATCACCGGACCCTTGTACCTCGGACCCGGCTCGACCGTGCTTGGAGGCCAGGTCGGCAGCTCGTCGATCGGGCCCGCCTGCAAAGTACGCGGCGAGGTTTCCGACTCGGTGATCCTGGGCTACTCGAATAAGGCCCACGATGGACACCTGGGTCATGCGGTGCTCGGCCGGTGGGTGAATCTGGGCGCCGGCACGACCAACAGCGATCTCAAGAACACGTACGGGTCGATCCGGCTTCGGCTCGCCGACGGCGAGGTCGACACCGGACTGCTCAAGTGCGGCGCCTTCCTGGGTGATCACGTCAAGACTGGAATCGGCACGCTGCTGAACACGGGCACCGTGATCGGCGCTGCCAGCAACATCTTCGGCGGGAAGGTCCCTCCTGCGTATGTACCACCCTTCTCCTGGGGCGAGGGAGTCGAACTGGTCGAATACCGGCTGGATCGCTTCCTGGCTACCGCCGAACTCGCGATGCGCCGCCGGGGTGTCGAGCTGACCGACGGAATGCGTCGGGTGCTAACCCGCATCGCCGAGCGGTCACGAGCTGGACAGACTCCGACGGTGGCGGGATTCGGGACGGAGTGGTCGAGGCCGGAGACCCCACCGGGGGAGGGTCGTCGCCAGCGATGAGGCTCTGCTGCTTAGGAAGCGGAAGCTCGGGAAACGCGGTCCTGGTGGAGGCCGAAGGGACCCGAGTCCTCGTGGATGCGGGCTTCAGCGCGAGGAACCTCGAGCAGAGGCTGGGCTCCGCGGGTGTGGACCCGGCCACGATCGACGCGATCGTAATCACCCACGATCACGGTGATCACACCCGAGGGGTCGGTGTGTTCGCGCGGCGACACGGCACGCCCGTGCACCTCACCGAGCGAACCCTCGCCGCCTGTAGTGGCTTGTTCCGCGGCGACGAGCCCACACACCCATACAGGGTCGCACGACCCTTTTGTCTCGGGAACCTCCGCGTCGAGCCTTTTCTCACGGCTCATGATGCAGCCGATCCGGTGGGGATCGCCCTCGTGGACCTGGCCAATGGAACACGGCTCGGGATCGCGACCGATCTGGGCAGACCCACCGCGGGCGTTCGCCACGCACTGTCCAGGTGCGACTTCCTGATGCTCGAGGCCAACCACGACGAGCTGATGCTCCGCGTCGGGCCGTATCCGTGGTCGGTGAAAGCGCGCATATCCTCGAGCCACGGGCACCTCTCCAATCACGCGGCGGCTCGATTCGCGACCGAGCTGCTCCATCCCCGGTTGGCGGGTGTTCTGCTCGCACACCTTTCCGTGGAGTGCAACCACCCGGCACTCGCCCGGGACGTGGTGGAAAGCGCCTTACGCCAGCGGGGATGGCGCGGGTGGTTGGACGTGGCCCGGCAGGACGCACCCGGCCCCTGGCTGGACGTCGAAGCACTCCGCCGACGTTGCGGGCCGGAGCAACTCAGCTTCCTCTAGACGACGATCGTCGCGGAGACGCTCGGGCGTCAGAGCTTCGAACGGTCCCTAGAGATCGAAGAGTCTGAGGAAGTCGTTCGAGAGCGCCCAGATCATGATGCCCATGACGATCACGAACCCCACGTTCGACCACCGCAGCCGCTGCTCGACCGTGAGCGCACGCCCACGCACTGCCTCGATCAGGAGGAAGAGGAGGTGCCCGCCGTCCAGCACCGGGATGGGCAGTAGGTTGAGAACCGCGAGGTTGATGCTGAAGAGCGCGATGAAGTTGAGAAACATCTCGAACCCCGCCGCAGCGGCCTGACCGGACGCCTCGCCGATGGTAACGATACTCCCGAGCGACCGCGGAGAGATGTCTCCGGTGAAGAGTTGACGGAGGAAGCCGAGGATTAGGGCTGTGGTGGAGACCGTTTCCCGCGCACCGATACGGACAGCGTCCACAAGACCGACCTCCTGATAGGAAAGCTCCCCCATCGCGAAGTAGACCCCGATCCTACCGACCGTGCGCTGCTCCCCGGTCACCGGATCGGTCTCCTGTCGTGCCTCTGGGGTCACCGCCCGGACCAGCCGTCCATTCTCGCGCTGGAGCGTCAACTCGACGCGCTGGTCAGGCCTGGCCTGGATCAGCTCCACGAATTCGTCCCAGCTGGCCACCGGTTCACCGTCGACAGCCAAGACTCGGTCACCCGCCCGAAGGTCGCCGCGATCTGCGGGCGAAGCAGGCTCCACCGCGCCCAGGCTCGCGTCCAGCCAGACCCGCAGAGAACCGACCAGCGCGGACCGGGCACGTTCGTCGGCCGGGAGATCCACAAGGACGGAGGCATCCGGATCACGCGTTACGATCTCAGTTGGACCCGCCGGTAACACGGAGAGCGCTTCGGTCACGTCCCCCCAGGTCTCGACGACACGATCGCCGACGCGTACGACGGCGCCGCCGATCGGTAGCGTCTCAAGCGCCTCCGTACCGGCTGGAAGCGTGACCCCTCGCACCAGACCAATCCGCGTGCTGCTCGGCTCGGGTACGCCCCAGACCCCGATCACTGCGGTGTACACGGCAAACGCGAACAACATGTTCATGATCACGCCCGCAGAGATCACGAAAGCGCGGGCCCATAGCGGCTTGGCGTCGAAGTCGCGGACCGATGGAGCCCGCCCCCCCTCGCCAGCACCGCCCTCGAGCTTCTCCATAACCTCATCGCCCATCCCGCCCATCTTCACGTAGCCTCCGAGCGGAACGAGCGAAAGCACGTACTCGGTCTCGCCCCGTCGGAAGCCAAAGACCCGCGGACCGAGCCCGATCGAGAAGCGCTGCACCTCGACGCCGACCGATTTCGCAGCCAGGAAATGTCCCAGCTCGTGCACCAGAATCAGCACGCCCAGGACAACAATCGTGGCGAGGACGGTCACGCGCCGGCTCCCGTGGAAGCACGTCCTGCGATCCGCCCAACGACCCGGCGCGCCGAAGCGCGCGCAGAGCGGTCGGCCTCGAGCACGTCCGCAACTTCGCGGACGGGACGCGACCGGTGCTCGTCGAGGGCCGCCTCCACCACGGAGCGGATCTCGAGGAACCCGATTCGCTCCTTCAGGAACGCCTCGACGGCCACCTCGTTGGCAGCGTTGAAGACCGCTGGAGCAGTCCCACCGGCCTGTCCGGCCGCCACCCCCAGCCCGAAGAGCGGGAACAGATCGCGGTCCACGGCCTCGAACGTGAGAGTCGGTGTGCGAACCGGATCGAAGGTGCGCAGATGTGCATCCTCTACGCGCGTGGGATGGCTGAGCGCGTACAAGATCGGCAATTCCATGTTTGGAAATCCCATCTGGGCGAGCACAGACCCGTCCACGAACTCGACGAACGAGTGAATGAAGGACTGTGGATGGACGACGACGTCGATCGCCGCGTAGGAGAGGCTGTACAGGAAGTGAGCCTCGATCACCTCGAGCGCCTTGTTCGCCAGAGTCGCCGAGTCCACCGTGATCTTCGCGCCCATCTCCCACGTCGGATGACGGAGCGCGTCCGAAGGACGTACGCCCTCGAGCGCGTCCGGGTTCCATCCGCGGAACGGGCCTCCGGAAGCGGTCAACACGACGCGAGCCACGCATCCACGGTCGGCTCCGGACAGACATTGGAGGATGGCCGAGTGCTCGCTGTCGATCGGCACGAGCGCCCCGCCACCTGCGAGCGAAGCCTCGAGGACAAGTGGCCCTCCAGCCACCAGAGACTCCTTGTTGGCCAGAGCCAGACGCTTGCCTGAGCGAAGCGCTGCAAGCGTCGGTTCGAGGCCTGCCGCGCCGACAAGCGCATTGACGACCACGTCCACGTCCGGGTCGCAGGCGACGGAGAGGAGCGCCTCCCACCCGGACTCCCAGCGCGCTGGTGGTAGGTCGCCCGTCGCGCCGAGCGCACTTTCGTCGGCAACGACGACGCGGCGCGGACTGAATGCGGAGACTTGCTCCGTCACCTCGGCCAGCGCACAGTGAGCGGCGAGAGCGACGACCTGGAAACGCCCTGGATGGCGGCGAATCACCTCCAGCGTGCTGCGTCCGATAGAGCCGGTCGAACCGAGGACCGCCACGCGGACAGGCGCCTTCGTCGTCTCGCTCATCGGACGCTCACCCGATCACCCCCGCCAGGACGAGCAATCCATACGCCACGGGAAACGCGAACAGAAGCGAGTCGACACGGTCGAGAATACCACCGTGCCCAGGCAGCAGACGGCCCGAGTCCTTCACGCCGGCCTCGCGCTTGAGCACCGACACGGCGACGTCACCGAGTGGCGCGGTGAGGCCGAGCACCGCGCCGATCACGATCCCCATCGGGATCGACACCCGGAGGGTGGGTAACTCGGCGAGCGCCACGGCGGAAACCGCACCCCCCGCGACCGCCGACCCGATCAACCCGGCGATCCCGCCCACCACGGTCTTCCCCGGACTCGCCGAAGGAAAGAGTTTCGCACGACCCCATGCCCGTCCGGCGAAGTAGGCCGCGCTGTCACCGACCCAGATCGCGACCAGGGGGAGCAGCACGAAACCGACCCCGGCACCGAGGCTCGCCCGCTCCGGAGCGCGGGCAGCGACGTCTCGCAGAAACACCGCGAACGCGAGGGTACAGCCGACGTAGATCGCCCCCAACACGGTGACGGCAACGGACCCTAGGGGCGAGCCGGCGGGCCAGCGCAGCCAGACCGATGCAGCGAGCGTGACAAGCACGAGGGCGACGAGCACGGCGAGCATCACCGGTGCCGCTCGGGAGAGGGTCGAGAACGACGCGGCGACCAGGACGATCACGCCGGAAGCTGCCATGCCGAGAGCATGATAGGGCCGAACGCCTCCGGCTGCGGCAAGCCTGAACAACTCACCGCTGGCGATCGCCGCCACGGCGGCAAGCACCGCCCCGAATACCCATCCGCCCGCGTAGAGCACAAGTAGGACCGCGGGAATCCCGGCTGCAGCAACCAGTAGCCGTTGTCCGAGCTCGCGGCGCACCGATTCGCCTCGCGCCCTCAGCCCGCACGAACGCGGCCGAACCTACGCTCTCGTCGCTGGTACTTGCGCACCGCCAGGTACAGGTCCGTCCGGGTGAAGTCGGGCCACAGCACCGGAGTAATGTGAAGCTCCGTGTAGGCAAGCTGCCACAGGAGGAAATTGCTCAACCGATACTCGCCGGACGTGCGCACGAGGAGATCCGGGTCAGGCAGCTCCGCGGTGAACAGCTCAGCGCCGAAGGTCAGAGCGTCGATCTCCTCGGGTCGCATCTCGCCGCAGGCCACGCGCTCGGCCAACACGCGAGCCGCACGGACGATCTCCTCGCGGCCGCCGTAGGAGATCATCAGATTGACCCGCAAGCGGGACCCCCCACGGGTCCCGTTCACAATGCCGTCAACCGCCCTGCGAGCGGCCCCATCGATGCGGTCGAGCTCCCCGAGCACATGCACTTCGACGCCTCGCCGGATCAATTCGTCGCGCTCCTGCCGGGCGTACACCTCCAACAGGCTCATGAGCGCCATGATTTCGAGCCGCGGCCGTTGCCAGTTCTCCGTCGAAAACGCGAAGAGGGTCAGGATCTCGATCCCTGCATCGACCGCGCCCTCGATCACCTCGCGCACAGCCTTCATTCCCTCACGGTGGCCCGCCTGCCGCGGAAGCCCCTTCGAGCGCGCCCACCGACCGTTGCCGTCCATGATGATGGCGACGTGGCGCGGTACGTCGCCGTGCAGTCGGATCTCCGGCAGAAGGTCGGTCACCATGGCTAAGGGAGCGTCTCAAGCGTGCAGGCCCTCAGACCTGCATCACTTCCTCTTCTTTGTGCTTGAGTAGCTCGTCGACCCTGGCGATACACTGATCGGTCAATCTCTGTGCCTCGTCCATCTGGCGATGTCCCACGTCCTCGGGGATCTCGTGATTCTTCATGCGCCGCTTCAGATCGTCGCGCGCTTCCTGGCGCGCGTGCCGGATCGATATCCGGCCGTCCTCGGCCATCTTGTGCAGGAGCTTCACGTACTCCTTGCGACGCTCCTCGTTCAGCGGTGGGATCGGGATCCGGATCACAGAACCGTCATTCGCGGGATTCAGCCCCAGGTCCGCGGTCAGGATTCCGCGCTCGATGTCGCCGATCAGGGAGCGATCGAAGGGCTGCACTACCAACAGTGAAGGCTCAGGCGTGGCAACCGAAGCGAGCTGGTTGATCGGCATCTTCGAGCCGTACGCGAGTACCCGGACAGTGTCGAGCAAGGCGGGAGTAGCCTTGCCGGTGCGCACGGTGGAGAATTCGCGGCGTAGTGCCTCGATGGCATTTTCCATCTTGGATTCAGCCTGCTTGATCGACGGCATGATGACGGTCCTTGCCAAGCTGGGAACGGCTGCGAGGTAGGGCGCGGCACGAACGAATCTACACCCCCGTCAGGGCGCTACGACACCAGCGTGCCGACCCGCTCGCCACGGATCGCCGATGTCACCGCGCCTCGATCCTCCAGATTCAGCACGATAATCGGAAGTCGGTTCTCCTTGCACAGTGACACCGCGGCGGCATCCATCACTGCGAGTTCACGGGTCATCACCTCGTGGAAAGTGATTGAGGGTATGAACTCCGCGGTGGGATCCGTGGCAGGGTCGGCCGTGAACACCCCCTGCACCTTGGTGGCCTTGATGACCACCTCGGCATCGATTTCGATGGCACGCAGCACTGCCGCGGTATCCGTCGAGAAATACGGGTTTCCGGTACCTCCCGCGAACAGCACGACCCTGCCCTTCTCGATGTGGCGCAGCGCGCGCCTCCTGATATAGGGCTCCGCGATCTCCTCCATGCGGATCGCAGTCATCACCCGCGTGTCCACACCCTTGGCTTCAAGCAGATCCTGGACCGCCAGAGCGTTGATCACCGTGGCGAGCATGCCCATGTAGTCGGCTTGGACGCGGTCCATTCCCTGCCGGCTGGCCAACGATCCACGAACGATGTTGCCACCGCCAATCACGACGCCGAGCGATACACCCATCTCGTAGACCGAGCGGATCTCGTCGGTGATTCGGTCTACGACAGAAGGCTCGATGCCGAAGCCACGATCGCCAGCGAGCGCCTCGCCCGAGATCTTGAGCAGGACGCGACCGTACCTGTGGTCAGCCGACATTGCTCACGCCTCCTAGGCTCCACCGACCTGGAAGCGCGCGAAGCGCGCGACCGACACTTTCTCACCCGTCTTCGCCGAAACGGCTTCCACGAGCTCGCGGATGGTGCGTTCCGGATCCTTCACGAACTGTTGTTCCAGTAGGCTGCTCTCCTTGAACCACTTCTGGAGTTTCCCTTCCACGATCTTCGCACGGATGTTTTCCGGCTTGCCCTCCTCCGCGACTTGGGCTGCGTACACGGCGCGCTCGCGCTCGACGTCGGCCGCCGGAATATCATCGGGGCTCACTGCCACCGGAGCCGCGGACGCGATATGCATGGCGAGGTCCCGAGCCAGCTGCTGGAATTCCGGGTTCTTAGCCACGAAGTCCGTCTCACTGTTCAACTCCACAATGACGGCCACCTTGCCGTTGTGGTGCAGGTACGCCCCGATCGTCCCTTCCGCAGCCTTGCGCTCTGCTCGCTTGGCTGCCTTGGCCGCACCCTTGGTGCGGAGGATGTCGATCGCCTTCTCCATGTCGCCCCCGGAGTCCTGGAGCGCGTTCTTGCAGTCCATCATTCCCGCCCCGGTGCGATCGCGGAGCGCTTTCACGTCCTTCGCGGAAATGTCCGTCATCGTGCTATCGACTCCCTTCATCGTGTGCTGTCGCTCTCGTAAAGAAAAGAGGCGGTAACCAGTAAAGCGACCCTCCAGTCGCCCTCCGGCTCCCGCCCCCCAGTTCCCGAGCCTCGGGAAACTTCGCGGCTCGAAGCGGAGCCGCCTATTCCTCCTCCGTCTGCTCCTGCTCTTCGTCCTCGCCCTCACCCGTCTTCAGGTGTTGAGCGATTACTTCGGGGCGCGGCCGACGCTTGCGCCGGGGGCGCCGCTTGGCAGGACGATCCTCCCCACCACCCTCGGTCGTCTTCTCCCCGGTCTCGGTGGAGTAGGTCGTAGCCTCGAGCTCCTCGACCCTCCGCCGATCATCCTCGGGCACCTCACGTTGCGCCACCTCGATCGAGTCGGCGATGGCCGCGGAGATCAGGCTCACAGAGCGGATCGCGTCGTCGTTGCCGGGTATCGGATAGTCGATCAGATCTGGATCGGCATTCGTGTCTGCGATCGCGAGCACCGGGATCCCCAAGCGGTGAGCCTCCTTCACAGCGATGATCTCACGCCGAGCGTCCACCACGTAGACCGCGCCTGGCAGGCGCCCCATGTCCTTCACGCCGGAAAAGTACTTATCGAGCTTCAACCGCTCACGATCGAGCATCAGGCGCTCCTTCTTCGTATAGAACTCGAAAGCGTTCTCTTCCTGGCCCCGCTCGAGCTCCTTGAGCCGGCGAATCTGCCTCCGGATCGTCTGGAAATTCGTGAGCATCCCGCCGAGCCACCGCTCTGTGACGAAGAACGCCCCACAGCGCTGGGCTTCCTGCTCGACGATCGGCCGGAGCTGCCGCTTGGTGCAGACAAAGAGGATGCGCTCACCCCGCAGCACGACTCCGCGCACTGCCTGCTGGGCGACCTGGAGCCGGTCCAGCGTCTTGCGGAGGTCGATGATGTGGATGCCGTTCTTCTCCGTGAAGATGTACTTGCGCATCTTCGGATTCCAACGGCGGGTCTGGTGCCCGAAGTGGACACCGGCCTCAAGCATTTGATTGAGCTGCACCTGCTGCATTCCTTGGCCTCTCGTCCGCGTGGGGCCGATGTACGCCCCTTCAGTGTTGGACGGCGGCGAACTCACGCCGTGTAACGCTCCCTCAGGCCTTCAACCCAACCAGCCTCGATCCGCCGAAGTGGTGAGATCCACCCGCCGAAGCGGTGAGATCACCGCTTCGAGAATTGGAAGCGCTTTCTGGCCTTCGGACGGCCGGGCTTCTTCCTCTCCACCTTCCGCGGATCCCGCGTGAGCATCCCCCTCTCCCGAAGGGGGCGACGATGATCCTCGTCGAAGGCGACGAGCGCCCTGGCAAGTCCCATGCGCAGCGCATCGGCTTGACCCGTCAAACCGCCTCCAGCGGCCCGCACAGAAACATCGAATCGACCTTCGGCCTCGAGCACTTTGAGCGGCTCCTCGATCCGGATCTGGAGGCTCGGACGAGGAAAGTACTCCCTCAGCGATCGGCCATTGATCGACCACCCACCGTCGCCCGGCCGCAGCAGCACACGGACCACCGATGTCTTGCGACGGCCAACCGTTTGAACCTGCTTCTCCTGAACCATGGCGTCAGATCTCGAGGGGTGCGGGCTTCTGACCCTGGTGCGGATGGTCCGCACCCGCGTAGACCTTGAGTTTCCTGACCATGTTCTTCCCGAGCGCGTTTTTGGGCATCATGCCCTTGACCGCAATCTCGATCACTCGCTCCGGATGGGTGGCAAGCATGCGGCGGAAGGGAATGAAGCGCTCGCCGCCCATGTAGCCGGAGTGGCGAAAGTACTGCTTCTGGTCGGCCTTTCGTCCGGTCAGCTTGACCTGCGAGGCATTGATGACCACGACGTGGTCACCCGTGTCCAGATGCGGAGTAAAGATCGGCTTGTGCTTGCCACGGAGGACGTGTGCGATCTGAGTGGCAAGACGCCCGAGCGGCCTGTCCGCGGCATCCACGATCCACCACCGACGCTCGATCTCTTTGGCCTTGGGCGTGTGGGTCTTCATGCACGGTCAGAAAGCGTTGGGCAATAGAGCTTTGAATCATATCCGGGGACGTACACAGTGTCAACGGGGTAGAACGGCGTTCGGGGAGGTTCGCTCCCCTTCTTCTGCGACCTGCTAGTGGATGAACGTCTCGAGAAACCTGGCGCGGGAGGCGTGCCGGAGTCGCAGCAGGGCCTTCTCTTTGATCTGGCGCACCCGCTCGCGGGTGATGCCGAGCAGCGAGCCGATTTCCTCGAGCGTCATGGGCTCGTGGTCGTCCAGCCCGAAGTAGAGGCGGAGGATCTTGGCCTCTCGCTCCTTCAGCGTTCCAAGGGCCTCCTCGATGGTATTCTTGAGCGCGTGCTCGTACGCCTCGTCTTCGGGCCCCGGCGAGTATTGGTCCGGCAGGTAATCGAGAAGCCTGTTGTCCTCACCCGGGGTGATCGGCGCATCCAACGAAAGGTGAGACTGGCTAATGGCGAGCGTGCGGGCGACCTCCTCCTCCGAGATCTCCAGATCGGTGGCGATCTCTTCCACGGTCGGCTCACGCCCCAGCTCCTGAAGCAAGGTCGAACTTCGGCGCCCGATCCGGTGGAGTGCACCCGCGCGGTTCAGCGGAACCCGCACGATCCGGCTCTGCTCCGCAAGCGCCTGTAGAATGGCCTGGCGGATCCACCAGACCGCGTAGCTGATGAACTTGATTCCCTTGGTCTCGTCGAACTTATGGGCCGCGCGAATCAGCCCCAGGTTGCCCTCGTTGATCAGATCGGAGAGCGGAACTCCTTGATTTTGATATTTCTTCGCGACCGAGACGACGAAGCGGAGATTCGATCGTACGAGTTTATCGAGCGCTTCCGCGTCGCCATCGCGGATCTTTTGCGCGAGCCTCACTTCCTCCGCCCGGTCGATCAGCGGGTACGCGCTGATCTCTTTCAGGTACTGATCCAGGGAACCTTCATTGAAGGCCCCTCGGCGGGAAGTAAACGTCATCGGCAGGAAAGAGGTTTGGTTTGTCTGCGAGCGAGACTGCAACCGCACCGGGCGAGAAGAGTGGTGTCGGTGAGCAAACGGAGCTTCACCGCTGTGGAGTCCATGATCGGGGGCGATGCGCCGATGCGCCACCACCCACGCACGGGGCGTCGGGGACGCGCAGCGACAGGACACCGCACAACGTGGTCCTGAACACGATCAGTCGATCGGATGTCCGAGGCGATCCCAGCGCACCGCGCGGGCCCAGGCGACCGAAGCGTCATGACCTCGATCGAACGAATAGTAGACCATCCAGGGGCGGCCCCGGATCGACTCGCGATCCACGAAGCCCCAGTAGCGCGAGTCCTCACTGTTGTCGCGATCGTCCCCGAGCACGAAGTAGCTGCGGTCCGGCACCACGAGCGGGCCCCAGTTGTCCCTCGATGGATGGTAGCCACGTCGGGTACTGGCGATAAGGTGGTACGACTGCCACTCCATCCCCGGGTGCACGGCGTCACCGGACTGATCCATATACCGTGCGTAGGGCTCGGCCACCGGCGGCCCATTCCGGTGCAGAACCTTGTCGCGCATCCATAGGGTGTCTCCGGGCACGCCCACCAGACGCTTCACGTAGCTCTTCTCGGGCTCGTGTGGCGGGCTGAACACGATCACGTCCCCTCGGCGAGGCTCTCGAAGCCCGGGCAGACGCAGGCTCAGGCCGGGCACCTCGGTTCCGAACATCGCCTTGTTGACGAGTAGGAAGTCACCGACCAAGAGGGTGTTCTCCATCGAAGAGGTGGGAATCTTGAACGCCTCAACCCCGAAAGTACGGATCACGAGGAAGAGGATGAACGCGACCGCGACCGACCTGGTCCACTCCCAGGCGGTCGTGAGCACGTCCGGCCGGGATGACCCCGTCCGCGGGGCACCTTCGACCCCTTCGGGGGCCGCGGTTCTGGGCTCCTCGCTCACAAGCTGCTCCTGTCGAACCAAGGGCGCGGGGCGCGGCCCCGCTCAGAGCTGCTGGGTGTCGATCTGGGCTCGCTGCAGCCGTCCAGAGAAGTCCACATAGCCCACCCTGGTCTCCGAGAAGAAGTCGTACACCTGCCAGCCACCCTCCCGGTGCCCGTTCCCGGTCTGCTTGGTACCCCCGAACGGAAGGTGTGCTTCAGCACCGATGGTGGGAGCGTTGATGTAAGTGATGCCATTGTCCAGTTCACTCAGGGCACGGAAGGCGATCTCAAGATCACTGGTATAAACCGAACTGGACAACCCAAACCGCACCTCGTTGTTGATGCGCACTGCCTCGTCGAAGTCCGCGAAGGTCATGACCGACAGGACAGGGCCGAAGATCTCCTCCGTGGCCACGCGGCATCCCGGTCTCACCCCGTGGACGATGGTCGGTAGGAAGAAGAAGCCGCCGTCGAACTCGTTCCCCCGCGGCTGCGCTCCGCCCTCGACGATGGCGCCCTCCTCACGACCAACATCAACGTATCCGATCACCTTCTCCACGGCGCGTGCGTTGATCAACGGCCCGACGTCGGTCGCTTCCTCGAGTCCGTCGCCCAACTTGAGACGCCGGGTACGACCCTGCAGGCTTTCCATGAAGTCCCGTTCGATGTCTCGATGAAGGAGCAGTCGGCTGGTGGCGGTGCAACGCTGACCAGTGGTGCCGAACGCACCCCAGAGCACACCCTCCAACGCGAGCTCGAGATCCGCATCCGCCATCACGATCTGAGCGTTCTTTCCCCCCATCTCGAGCGATAGTCGCTTATGCGAGCGGCCGCAGGCCTCACCGATTAGCGCGCCTGTGACGGTCGACCCGGTAAATGAAACGACCGGCACGCCCGGATGCTCCACCAGGGCCGCGCCCACTTCCTCGCCCTCCCCGTGCACGAGGTTGACCACGTCAGGCGGCAACCCCGCCTCCAGCAGGGTCTCGACGAGGAGCGTTCCGGTGTGCGGGACGTCCTCCGCCGGCTTGAACACCACGCTGTTCCCACAAGCGAGCGCCGGGAAGATCTTCCAGGTCGGGATCGCCATCGGAAAGTTGAAGGGTGTGATCACGCCACAGACCCCGATTGGCCGCCGGAACGTCATCGCCCACTTGTCTCGCAGCTCGGAGGGCACGGTCGCGCCGTGTTGCCGTCGGCACTCCGCGGCAGAGTAGTACGCGGTGTCGATCCCCTCCTGCATGTCCCCTCGCGTCTCCACCAGGATCTTGCCCATCTCCCGAGTGGCGGCGCGCGCGAGCTCCTCCTTGTTCTTCGACAGCAGATCGCCGGCCCGGCGGAGTATGTCGCCGCGCACCGGCGCCGGCGTTTCGCTCCAGATCTCGAAGCCTCGCAACGCGGAACGAACCGCGCGGTCAACGTCCTCGCGGCCGGAGCGCGGAAAATGACCGATCACATCATCGGTGCGAGCCGGGTTTCGGTTCTCGAGGTAGGCACCGGTCATGGGCTCGACCCACTCACCGGCGATGAAGTTCTTGAAGTCCTGAGACATCGGGGCCTCGGTTGGGGTGCCTGACGCAAGTTGGCGGGGCCGGAAACGGGAGAGCAAGTCTACGAACCGAGCGCTTCCGGCCCCACCCGAAGCGTTCTACCTTCTAAGCTGGAGCACCCTCCGCACTCCGCAGAGGTCCCATGGCGCGCCAGAACCCTCTGAGCCTCCTCGCGGGGCTGGTCGTGATCGCCGGGCTCGCCTCGGTCGCCAGAAGGGCTATGGACGGCGGGGCCGCAGGGCAGACTGCCGAGGTGCCGACGACGTGCCGCGACGGGGCGTGCGCTACGTCGCCCACGGTGCAGGCGACGCTGGGCGCGCCAGTCGTGACCCTGGAGGAACGCGTGGCCTGTCGCGACGCAGCCTACCTATGCCGGGGCCTCGACTGGACGGACGGGATGGCACGCGCTCTGCGGTGGAGTGAGGGCACGACGCTGATCAAGGTGCAGGTTCCCATCCCGGCCGGGAACCCAGCCCGTGGCCGCGAGGCGCGCGACGCGGCCGTTCGAGGGATCCTGGCGTGGAACGGACATCCCTTCCCGATCCAGATCGAGGAGCGGGATCGCGGAACGCCGTCGGACTTCGCGGTGGAATGGATGTCCACGCCGCCTGGGAACCAACTCGGTCAGGCCGGGACACGGTGGGTCCAGGAGGCCGGAAAGGCGACGCTGCAGGTGACGTCCTTCCGGCTCGCGTTGACCAGCCCTGGGAGCGGCACCGAGCTTCCGGCGCGGCAGATCGAGCTCACCGCCGCGCACGAGATGGGTCATGCGCTCGGCCTGCCCCACTCGGACGAGCCCCGCGACGTGATGTTTCCGACCAACACTGCGCCCACGCTCTCGGCCCGCGACTACAAGGCCATGCAGGCCCTCTACCGACTACCTAATGGAGCTGGGATCTGGCGCGCCGACCGGCGGGCTGACCAGTAGCCGCGACCTGCTAGTCCTCCCGAACGAGCCCGAAGCGCTCGATCTTCTTGTAGAGGTTCGAGCGCGGCATCTCGATCTTCCGCGCGGTCTCCGACACGTTCCATTCGTTCTCCCGCAGCTTCTGTAGAATGAATGCGCGTTCGGCCTCTTCCTTGAACTGCCCGAAAGTCTCGGTCGTCAGCAGCCCTCCCCCCAAGCCGCTCGCCCCGGCTGGACGCCCCACCAGAAGCTCCACGTCCTCGGCTCGGACCTGATCGCCCAGCGTCAGGATGAGCAGCCGCTCGACCGTGTTGCGCAACTCACGCACGTTTCCCGGCCACTCCAGGCCTTCTAGCCGGTTCAGGGCTTCCGGAGTGAGTCTTTTCGGCGGCGCGCGGTCGGCCCTTCTGACCTGATCCACAAAAAACTGGATCAACATCGGAATGTCCTCGCGACGCTCGCGGAGCGGAGGGACATGGATGGGCACAACATTCAGCCGGTAGAACAGGTCCTCGCGGAAGCGACCGGTCTCGATCTCGCTCGCGAGATCCTTGTTGGTCGCGGCTACTACCCGCACGTCCACCCGAATCGGCTTCGCACCACCGACCCGCGTGACGACACCCTCCTCCAAGGCGCGCAGCACCTTGGCCTGCGCGGCCATGGACATGTCACCAACTTCGTCCAGAAACAGGGTGCCGTCATCGGCCTGCTCGAACCTGCCCCCCCGATCGGATATCGCACCGGTGAACGATCCCTTGATGTGCCCGAATAGCTCGGACTCGATCAGCTCGGAAGGGATGGCCGCACAGTTGACTTCGACAAACCGGCCCTCGGCGCGTGCGGAGAGTTGGTGGATGGCCCGGGCCACCAGCTCCTTGCCGGTCCCGTTCTCGCCGGTGATCAGCACCCGTGCGTCAGTCGGTGCCACCCGTTCGATCCGCTGGACGACCTGCCGGATCTGGAACGACGAACCGACGATCCGGTGGCGCTCCTCCACCTCGCTGCGCAGCCGGGCTACGGACTCCGATAGCCCACGCACCTTGAGCGCGTTGCGCAGCGTCACCAACAGGCGATCGGTGTCGAGAGGCTTCTCGAGAAAGTCGAACGCTCCGCGGCGTGTAGCCTCCACGGCCGTATCGATCGTGCCATGCCCACTGATCATCACGACGACAGCCTGCTCGTCCAGCACGCGAATCCGACCGAGGACGTCGAGCCCGTCCATGCCCTGCATCTTCACGTCGAGGAATACCACGTCCGGGCTGAAGACCCCGAAGCGTTCGAGCGCGTCCGGTCCGTCGGCCACCGTCTGGACCTGATGATCCTCGTACTCGAAGAGCTGTCGCAGGGCCTCGCGAATCGAGCCCTCGTCGTCGACGATCAGCAACTTGGCCAATGGCGTACCGGGGATAGAGGGAGGTGGTCGCGCGGGCTCAGGGAGCGCCGACCAGAATGAGCGAATCACGCTCCACGTAGACCGAGTCGAGGCCGCCGGGTAGTGGAACGTGAAGCGCGTTCGCCGACAGCCCACGGCGGTGCGTTCGGCCGAGACCGGCCAGAACCTGAGGTACGAGCCGGCTGGGGAGAGGGATCCGGATCACCTCGATCCGGTCCACCTGGAAGGCGAGTGACTCGCTGCCGAACGGCGCCAGCGTCCCCTCTACGCGGACGTGCACGGTGTCCGGTAGGATCCCGACCACCGGGTCGAGTACCGGAAGATCGGGGAATGCCACGATCGTGACGCGCGCGGACAACGCAACCCTGCTCCCAGCAAAACGCACGTCGGCCTCGCTTACACCCGCCGGAAGAATTCCCGGCATCGCGTAGCGAAGCACGCTCGTCAGCTCGGCGTCGCCGAGCGCGAGCGTCCCACCGGAAGGGCCGGCCCGGAAACTCTCGAAGCGGTCGAGCGTCGCTTCGGCGAGGGGCGGCGAGAACTCGACTCGAGGTAAGCGTTCTGTGACGGGATCCCGCGCGGTGCCTGGCCATGCGAGCCACGCACCGAACACCAGCAGGATGACGATTGTCAGGAGGAGACCCTGACGCTCGAGCCCGTTCGGCCGACCGATCATGGAAGCCCTTCGCCGCGGCCGGAGGCGGCGCTCAGCCTACCGCGAGTGGATAGCTCGAGAGAACGCTGTAGTTAGCGCCGTCGCGAGAGATTTGGCTACGCATCAAGTCAACGCTCCGCACGGGCACAGAACCGCTGTAGGTCATATCCGCCATCAGCTCGTGTAGCCCCCGGAAAGCCCCCGCTCCGTTCTCACGCTCGACCCGGCCCAGCGTGAGATGAGGGTGGAACGCGCGCGTCTCCCGCTCGAACCCGGCGTCCGCAAGCGCCCACTCGATATCCTGTTTGAGACACCTGAGGGCAGGCGTCGGTTCTATGCCGAGCCACAGCACGCGGGGACGCCGCACCGTCGGAAACCCTCCGAACCCACTGAGATCCGCCGAGAACAGCGGGCTCCCGGCCGCGACCCGGGCGAGGATCACGCTGATTTGATCCAACCGATCTCCCCGGACCTCGCCCAGGAACTTGAGGGTGAGGTGATACTCTTCCGGGTCCACCCACCGGACGGGAAGGTCCTGGTCGCGCAAGGCCCGTGCGGCCCGGTGGATCCGACCGCGTTCCTTCTTGGGTAGGTTCAGGGCGACGAATAGACGCATTATGGCACTAGACTTGGAGCGTGCCGCTCAAGAAACGCGCGCAGCGGTCTGGCCCACCGCTGCCTCGATCGCTTCGACGGCCCGCTCGACATCCTCGGCCGTGGAGCACCATCCGAGCGAGAAGCGCAGCGCCCCCGTGGCCTCCGTACCGAGCATTCGATGCACCTCCGGCGCACAGTGCAAGCCGGGACGCGCGAGCACACCGAAGTCCCGGTCGAGCGCCTCCGCCAACGTCGACGGGTCGACACGGTCGTGGACGACCGTGACCACACCAGCGCCGTCGGGAGCCGGCGGCGACAGCACACGCACGCCGCGAACCCCGGCCAGGCCCGTCCTAAGTCGCGCCTTGAGCGCCGCCTCGTGGCGGTGAACGGCCTCCACTCCCTGCTCGAGCACGAACTCACACGCGGCCAGAAGACCAGCAAGACCAGGTGCGTTGCCGGTGCCGGCTTCCAGATGGTCGGGCATCGCCGTGGGCATCTCCCGGTTCAAGGAGTCACCTCCGGTCCCGCCACGCAGGAGCGGGCGGACCTCGACCCCTTCGCGCACCCAGAGACCGCCCGTTCCCTGGGGCCCGAGCAGGCCTTTGTGACCCGTGAACGCGATCAGGTCGGCTCCCTCGGCGCTATGAGCAGCGTGGACGTGACCCGCCGACTGCGCCGCGTCGACCAGAACCAGAGCTCCCGCGTCGTGCGCCGCGGCGGCGAGTTCGGCAAGCGGAAGCCGTACGCCGAGCACGTTCGATACGGCGTTGACCACGAGGAGTCGTGCACCCTCGAGCTGTCTTCGAGCGTCGTCGATGTCCACCTCACCATCGGGCGTACCGGCGAGCATGCGCGCTTGGATACCACGCTCGTGGACGAGCTGATGGACAGGTCGGAGGACCGAGTTGTGATCGTACTGCGTGACGACCACTGCGTCACCGGGCTCCAGCAGCCCCCACAGGGCGGTGTTGAGTGCGTGCGTGGCATTGAAGGTGAAGGCGATCCGTCCCGGGTCCCCCGGCAAGCGGAGAACCCTCGCGACCGCCCGGCGGCAGCGGAAGGCGATACGACCGGCCTCGACCGCTGCCGAATGGCCGCCCCGACCGGGAGTCGCCCCGCAGTCGGCAAGGAACGCGGCCATCGCGTCGGCCACCCGGGCCGGACGAAGGGCAGAGGTGGCGGCGAAGTCTAGGTAGTGGCGCATCGTTGAGGCCCCGGCGGCCCGCGCGTCGGTCTCGGGAGTGCACCAAACGTAGACGACCCCGAGCCGAAGGAACAAGGAACCGGGCGAACGTCGCCGCGCGCATTCATGGGCCTGCCCCGACGGAGAGCCCCAGGAAGAAGGTGCGTGGGTGCCCCGGAAAGTTGGCGATCTCATCGTAATGCTGACCGAGGGCGTTCTCCAGCCGGAACAGGAGGCTCACCCTCCGCGTCTCCCTTTCCCACACCCGCACCTCGCCGAACAAGTCCGCCACCGCGTGGGCCAGGATCGTCACGCGCTCTCCGCTTGGGTCGGCGATAAAGTCGAGGTCCTCCCTCGATCCCGTGTAGACCACGTTCACCCCGGCGCTCGCCCGCCCCCCCAAGGGCATCGCGCCCGTGACGTTGAAGCGGTGGCGCGGGCGGCGGATCAGCGCCTCCCCCTCTTGGAAGAGGGGATCTTCGCCGGTGCCCGCGTCGAGCACTTCGGTGTCCAGGTGCACCCAGCTCGCGGTCAGCCGAGGGCCCTCCGTGGCGCCCAGCCGCAGCTCCAACTCGATCCCCCGCGCCAACGCCTCACCGACGTTTACGTAGTTCGGGGCGTCGGGCGCCGGAGTGGCCGTGTACTGGATCAAGTTGCGGAAGCGCTGGTCGAACCAGGTGGCTCCGAGCCAGGCTCGGCCCCCTGCCACTCGATGCTCCACGCCCACTTCCCAGCTCCGCGACTGCTCGGGCTCGAGCTCCGGATTCCCACGCGTGAACCCCTCCGCGTAGTTCTCGAAGAAGGTCGGCTCCTTGAACGCGTTCCCGGCCGAGGCGCGCAGGACGGTGCCGGCTTCCGGCCGGAGGTTGGCCCCGACGCGCCAGGTCAGGAACGAGTCGAAGCGGTCGTTGGTCTCCAACCGGCTGCCTGCCGTGACGGCGAGCCAGGAAACCGGCGCCCCGACCAGCTGTCCGTACAGAGCACGGTTGGAACGGTCGTTTGTGGAGGAGCTCTCGAAGGGTCCGAACGCGCTCCGGCTCTCGAAGGCGCTGGTCCCTTCCTGGCGCTCGACCTCCACCCCGACCGTGGCGACCGTGCCAGGACGCGGGCGCAGGTTGACGTGGAGGTCCGCCTTGCGCCGGTCCACGCGGCTGTCACTCCGCGAGGCGAAGAACCCCAACGTATCCGCTGGCGAGTCCGGGGCGTCCTCGGTCTGATAGACACCCTCGTGGTAGGAGAGCGCCAGCCGCGCTTCGGCGAGCCTTCCGAGCCCATGACCGGCGTCGAACCCGAGCGCCAGCGACTCGCTGGAGCGGAACGTGTTCGCATCGACCAGCCGGCCGGACCCGTCCGTGGGATAGTGGTAGAGGCCGTCCGTGAAGCGGGCCGTGAGCGATGCATCCCCCCCCGGTCCCCCGACCTGGATGCGCGAGCTCAACGTGCGATTTCGGTACTCGTTGTTGAATGGATAGGCACCACCGCTGCGTAGGTCGGAGACGCCCATCGCGTACCGTACGGGTCCCGCAGCCGCGGCGAGCCCTGCGGCCCCCCGGCGCGTCGCGTAGGACCCCAGGTCGAGCTCACCAGGGCAGCGGAGACTCGGGTGGCCCGGACAGAGTGACGTGTCCCCCCTGCGGCGCCGCGCGGCCCCGACCTCCGCGGTAGCCGTGACGCGTGCCAGCCCACCGCCCGTGCGGGTGAAGATGTGAATCACTCCCGTCACCGCGTCCGATCCGTAGAGGACGCTCACCGGGCCCCGCACCACCTCGATCCGTTCGATCTCGTCGGTCGTCAACTGCCCGAGATCGATCGCGCCCCCGGCGTCGTTAACCACGACACCGTCCACCATGACCTGTACATAGTCGCTTTCGCCTCCGCGGAGGAAGAGCGAGGTCAGGCCTCCGAGCGAGCCGCTGCGAACGACGCTGGCACCTGCCACTTCGCTCAGGGCGTCAGCCACGAACCGCACGCCGCGCGCACGCAACTCGCCGCCGTCGAGCACGGTTACCGCTGCGGGAACTGAAGTGCGTGGGGTCGGCATGCGAGTGGCCGTCACGACCAGCTCGCTCAAGGGAAACGTATCGGACGCCTCCTGAGCGGCAGCGCGCTGCACGCACGCCGCCAGGGTGCACGCGCAGACCAGCGAAGGAAGCGCGCGAACGCTGAGCTTGCAGATGCCGCGCGCGAAGTATGCAAAAGCCGCGTTCACGACGTCGAGCATAGTCCTGGGCATGGCTCCCTTCCGGGTCGAGGAGAGGCGAATGCCAGGCACGCTGGAGCCCGCGTGTTTCGGGAGCGGGACCCAGAGCAGATGTCGAGTGGGTGGGCCTGAAGAAAGAAATGCCCGCACGTCTTCCCCTCGGAGCGTGCCATGGTCGCGCGGGCGGACAGGTCTCCTGACTCGAGGCGGCCGACCTCACCTTCCCGGGCAAACCTGCACCCAGTGGTTTCTCGAGGTGGCTTTCCGGCGATCTGCTAAAAGTCTGCGCCGGGCCTCTCACAGTGGCGGGGCCGCGCCGGATTCACACCGGCTTCCGGGATGCCTCGCCCGCGAGCTTAGAATGTGGGTGGTAGGCTAAGCGTTGGAACACCGAGCGGTCAAGCCAGAAGGCTGCGAGACAGAGCCCCTCGCAAGCGATTCCACCCCGAGCAGTCCCCATAGCGTGGTCGTGGTGATCGCCGCGGTACGGCTCGCGCGCGGAGGCTAGCCGCAGGTTGTCGCGCCGACCCCACCTCGGTCTTCGCGGACCTCGGCGCGGTCACGCCTCACGCACGCCCACACCAGATCGGAGAGAATCAGCTTCCCGTCAATGCCCGGCTCACCCGACGGAGCCGGTCGCGCGCTTCGGCGTCATAAGCCTGCGCGTGCGCCCGCGCTCGCCTCCGGCCATCGAAGTACCGGCCAGTCCCGACGTCGGGGGATTCGATCAGGTTCACCACCGCGGCCGCCCCCTCCTCGACGCTGCTCCGGGGCGTCGCACCGCGCGAGAGCACCATCGTGGTATTCATCATGGTTGCCGGGTGCAGGGTGTTGACGGTCACGCCGGTTCCCGCGAGCTCACTGGCCAGATCGAAGGTGAACATCACCTGGGCCAGCTTGCTCTGCGCGTAGCCCCGTCCGGGATCGTATCCGCGCTCCAGCATCACGTTTTCGAAGTCGATCGCCTGCTGCGCACCCGAGGCGACGTTCACGACGCGTGAGGGGCTGCTCGCCATGAGCCCGGGTAGCAGTGTGCGGGTAAGCAAGTAGTGGGACAGGTAGTTCACTGCGAAGTGCAGCTCGTGGCCGTCCACGCTCAGCCGGCGACGATCTCCCTCCAGCCAAATTCCTGCATTGTTGACGAGAACGTCCAGTCGCTCGTAGTCCTTTAGAATCGCTCTGCCCAACGCCCGCACCTGGTCGAGCTCGGCGAGGTCGGCGGCGTAGAACCGAGCACGCCCACCGGCCGCCACGATCGCACGCACGACCTCCTCGCCACGCAGCCTATTGCGCCCGTGCACGATCACGTGGGTTCCCGGACGGGCCAAACTGAGCGCGACCTGACGCCCCAGGCCGTCGGTGGAGCCGGTGATCAGGACCACGCGGTCGGCGACCACGCGCTCGACGGCGCTGGAGGGCTGGGGCGCCGCGATCTGGCTCCGTGCATTCTCGACCAGCGCAAAACTCCAGACCAGGACGAGCACGCAGCCCAGAACCCTGGGACGCATCGCCCACGAGGAAGAAACGTCGGTAAGAGTGGCCACAGGTCGTGGTGCCCTTGGCTCAGGCCATGGGCAGGTCCTCAACCAACCGGACCATGCGCACGAGCTGGTCCGCGGTCGGGAGCCTGCCCCGGCCACCACCGAGGTTATCCACCATGTGCTCGGGATCACCCGTGCCCGGACACGCCACCGAGACTGCGGAGTGGGCGACCACGAACTTGAGCATGAATTGCGCCCAGCTGTGCGCGTCGAACTCGGCGGCCCAGTCGGGCAGCGGTCGGTCACCGATGCGCGACCACATGCGGCTCCGCCCGAACGGTAGGTAAACGAGCACGCCGATCCCCTCGTCCTGCGCGAGCGGAAGGATGATCCGCTCCGCCGCCCGGTTGTCGATAGCGTAGTCGACGCCGATGAAGTCGATCGGATACTGACGCATGACCCGCGCGAGCTCGTCGTACTCCCCCTCGCTCGTCGTCGTGATGCCGATGTAGCGGATCCGACCGGAGTCCTTGTACTCCTGGAGGATACGGAGCTGGGTCGGCGGATCACCCATGTTGTGGACCTGATCCAGGTCGATAACGTCCAGGTTCAGGCGCTCGAACGAGCGGTCGATCTGCGCGCGCACCTCGGCCGGGTTGGTGGAGCTGCGGCCTCGGCCGGCCACGTTGACCTTCGTAGCCCAGAAGACCTCGTCCTGGAATCCGTCCTCCTTGGCCCACTGACCGGCGTACGCCTCGGAGCCGCCCCCGCCGTATCCGGCTGCGGAGTCGAAGAGCCTGCCCGCGCCCTCGGCGCCTTCGGCCAGCGCGTGCAGCACGGCCCGGTGGCCCGCCAGCTCCTCGGGGCTCGAGTTCGCGGAGATCCATCGACCGCCGAGCCCGATCACAGGGATCTGCTCCCCGCTCGCCGGGATCGGCTTGGTGCGCACGGGTCCTGTCTGCAACGCGGCGAGCATCTGCGGGCTCAGGCCGAGCGCTGCGCCGGCTCCAGCGGTGATCCGGAGCCATTCACGTCGTGATACCATGGTCGTCAACTCCCGATGGGTGTCATCGGTGAATCGATGCGTCCGGCGGCATCGTTCCGGGCGGCCTGGACGTAGTTCCTGCCCAACAAGGACCAACAAGGCGCTCTTTCTGTTGTGCCGATCACTCATGGGCCCGTGTTTGGCACGGGCGACGGGTACGTCGGCCTCGCCAGCGCCCACGCAAGCGGTCAGGGGCGCGGGCCGCTACCGGATCACGAACGCGCCGACCGCGGAGATCCCGCACCAGCCACCACCTCCGTCGGCGGCGCTTCCGGGGGCTGCGCCGCCGGATCGCCCGCAGCGCGGCGCTGCTTGAATGCCCAGATCCCGATGCCGATCGAGAGCGAGATCGGAACCATTGCCATGAGCAGCCCACCCAGAAACATGCCGACCATCAGGGCCTCGTGATCGAGACCCGCTACGGCTGCTCCGCACCAGGCGAGGAAGGCCGACGTCAGAGACTCTTCGGAACCCATGTCAGGTCACAGTACGGTGACGGAGGATGTTGCGCAGGGATGGTGTCATCCACGAGCTCCCAGTCGCGCTCGCTTCCTCCGCCGCCGTCCATCGGAAGAACACGACACCCATCACGGAAAGCATGAACGGCGTGGAAGCTAGCCACATGAGACCGCCCGCGATCTGCTGGTCTCCGACCGCGGAGACCCAACCGGTCGGCGGCGCCAGCTCGTAGGTGGCATATGCCGGAAAGCGGCTGAACACAAGAAACGCAGAGATCCCCGAGTGGACGAGCGTGGTCGGAAAGAGGTAGAGCAGTTGGAGCGGCGGCGGGAAGCGGTGGCGGACGGGCACCGGAACCACGATGGGCCACCAGAACAGCAGCCCAGTACCGAACCACGCCATGTCAATCGCGAACGAGCCGACCTGCGAGCGCATCAGGCCGTCGACCACATACGGGACGTGCGTGATCACGGCGACCAGAAGGAACGCCGTCAGAGTGAACGGTGGGTTGGTGAGGGCCCGCAGCACGCGTAGACCGAGCGGGCTCCGCACGAGACGCGCGTACCCTTCTACCGGAACGGCCAGGAGCAAAAGCGGCGGTGCCGCAAGGGCGATCAACAGGTACTGCACCATGTGAACGCTAACGAGGTATCCGGCACCGAGCGTGCCCACCGGCCAGTCGAGCGCGACCCAGAGAGCGAATAGGCCCGCGGCGCAGGCGGCGGTGCGCCAGCGCTGATCGGACGACGGCCCGCGGTGGGCGCTCCGCCCGATCGAGCGAACCACCCAGAGGTAGACGCCCGCCAGCGTCGCCAGGAAGAGCCAGACCCCGGGGTAAGGCCGCCACACCCACCCCCACGCGATCCCCTGTGCGGAACACCACCATTGCATCGCTCAGTACCCGTCGGCCGAGCCCGCACCTCCGGCGGGACCCCTACCAAGACCTCTGGCCAGCTCCGCGTAGGAAATCACGCGCGCGCGCAAGGGAACCCGACCACCATGGCTCAGGATCACCGTCGCGACGACCGTGTCTCCGGGCACCAGAGCACTGCGCACACCGTTGAGCATGACGTGGTATCCTCCCGGCTCCATCCGGATCTCTCCACGGGAGGGAACCTCGAGCGGGCCGACCGGCTCCATGTGGACCATTCCCTCGTGCTCCATCGACCGGTGCAGCTCCGCTCGCTCGGCCACCGCGGTCTCGATCGCCGTGAGCGTGTCCGCTATGTCTCCCGAGTTGGTGAGGGTCAGGTACATCGCAGCGGGCGCATCGCCCGCGGGCGCGACCAAGACCGCGTCGGCGACCCCCACGCCGGACGTAGGGGGTGAATCCGAGGGGGATGGATCCGCTTCGCGCGAATCGGACCCGCAGCCGGCCATCAAGAGCGCACAGACCAGGACGAAAGAGATGTCCCGTCGTGGCCGCATGCCGCGGCTCACTGATCCGTCCAGTCGTCGGCGAGGAGTCGAGGCAGATCGTGCGCGTAGTCGGCCTGCCGCGTTCCGAACGGGTAGACGACACGAGCCGGACCGTCGGGCGAGAAGGCAAGGACGAGCGCGGAATGCCCAACATCGTATTCCGCGGCTGTGGTGTCTGAAAGCACGGAGTGTGGCAGCTTCAACGCGTCCTCGATGCGATGCACTTCCTCGGGGCTCCCGCGCAAGCCGACGAACCGGGAATCGAACGCGTCGAGCCAGGCGCGAAGACGTTCGGGCGTATCCCGCTTGGGATCGGCCGTAATGAAGATCACGCGGGTCTGCTCCGCCATCTTCGGTAGCTCGTCCAGCACAGTGGCAAGGTTCGCCATGTGGATCGGGCAAACATCGGGGCAGTACGTGTAGCCCACGAACAAGAGCGCCAGCTTTCCGTCCGTCTCGCGTCGGAAGTCGAACGGTTGCGCGTCCGTATCTTGCAACGTGAAGTCCGGCTTCGGGAGCGGCTCCTCAAGAACGAGGCCGTGATAGACAGCGTCCTGGTCGCTCGCGTTCTGGAACGAAGCGTCGAGGCGACAACCTGAAGCCAGGATCGCGGTGAGGATGAATGCTGTCCAGAGCGGGAACCCACCTGACGGGACCGTCCTGGGCGCCATGGAGAAGTGCACCGTAATCGACCATCGGGCCCGAAGATTGGAGCTCCATCTCGAAAGCGAGCGCGACATGTCCCCAGTCTTGTTAATTTATGGCTTCCGGGCTCGTTGGCCAGGCGGCACGACGGCCTGCCGCACTACCCCGCGACCCCTCGGTCCATCGTCCGATACCCCAGATTCCCACGATACCGAACATGGCTCCTACCTGCCTCTATCAAGCAGCCCTCGGCGCTCCAGCAACCCCCGGGCCACGTCCGCGGGAGGACGTTTCTCCTCGTCTACCTCGTAGTTGAGTCGCTGCATGGTCGCATCGTCGATGAGGCCCGCAAGCAGAGCGAGGACTTCGGCAAGCTCCGGATGGGCCTGTAAGGCCTCGGTCCGAATCACTGGAGCCGCCTGATAAGGGGGGAAGAAGCCCTGGTCGTCCTCGAGCGGCTGCAGGCCGAAGGCCTCGATGCGGCCGTCCGTGGCGAAGGCCGCGATGACATCTACTTCCCCGCTCGCAATCGCCTGATACATGAGCGCCGGATCGAGGTCTCGCACCTCCCCGAACTGCAGCCCGTAGGCCCCACGAATCCCAGGATAGCCGTCGGGTCGCTCGCTGAACTCGGCCGGGAACCCGGCGCGAAGCGAACCTGCGACAGGAACCAGCTCGGATATGGTCCTTACGTCGCGTGAGGTGGCATCGGACCTTCGGATGGTCACCGCATAGGTGTTATTGAAGCCGAAAGGCTGGAGCCACTCAGCCGAGAACCGCTCCCGGTACTCCCGGTCGACCAGCTCGTACGCCCGATCCGGATCGGAGATCACCGACTCTTCGAGGATGGCGGTCAGGGCCGTGCCGGTGTACTCGGCGTAGAGATCGATCCCACCGCTCAGAAGCGCCCCGTGGCAAATCATCGTTCCACCGAGGTTGAAGCGCCGCTCCACCGTGAGGTCGGTGTGCGTCTCGATGAGCTGACCCATCAGCTCGCCTAGGATGAACTGCTCAGTGAAGTTCTTACTGCCGATGCGAATCGTCTGCGCATCGGTGTCAGACGAGGCCCAGGCGGAGCCGCCAAACGGGCTGCTGGTCGAGAAGTACGCGAAACCCCCGACGATAAGCAGGACGAGGGGTGACACGACCGCAAGCGGGCGAGCGATCCGATCAACCGACGCCCTAAACGGGGTGCCTCGCGACCGGCGCCGGTGGATTCCCCATTGAAACGCAGCGATCGATCCATCGACGATTAGGGCAAGCGTCGCAGCAGGAACCGCGCCGAGAAGGATCAGGTCGGTATTGGCTAGCGCCAGCCCACGATTGATGAACTCGCCGAGGCCACCGGCACCGATAAATGCGGATAACGTGGCGATCCCCACACTGACGACGGCGGCCGTCCGGATTCCGGCGATGATCACGGGGATCGAGAGTGGGAGCTCGACCAGCCAGAGCCGCTGCCGCTGGCTCATTCCTATTCCACGTGCGGCCTCCACGACGTCGGGGGACACGGCCTCCAGTCCCGCCAGAGTGTTTCGCACAATGGGCAGTAACGCGTAGAGCGTGAGCGCGATGACGGCCGGGACGGCCCCGATCCTCTGGAGCAGAGCGAGGAGGATCGCGAGCATTGCAAGACTCGGGATCGTTTGCAGGATCCCCACCCCACCGGTCAGTGGAGAGCGCAGCCATCGGACCCGGGCAGCGCCGACACCCAGTGGGATCCCGACAAGGATGGCCGCACCGGTGGACACGCCCGTGAGCATTAGATGTTCGCCGGTGCGCAACCAGAGCTCCGGCAGCCGCTCCAAGACGAAGGAGAGCCATTCGGCCGTCGCCGTCACAGCAGTCCACCGTAGGCCGCCAACTGTTGGGCCGGCTTGGCGAAGAGCTCGCGGACAAAAGCCGTTGCTGGCGTCCGCAATATCTCCTCCCGGGTACCGATCTGTTCGAGGCGGCCGGCGTGAAGCACAGCGATGCGGTCTCCAAGGGTGAGCGCCTCGAAGATGTCGTGCGTGACGAAAACGATCGTCTTCTTCAGCTGTTCCCGGAGGGCAAGCAGCTCCTGTTGGAGGATGTCGCGGGTCAGCGCGTCCAGCGCACCGAAGGGCTCATCCATGAGCAGGTAGTCGGGATCGGCCGCCAAGGCCCGTCCGACGCCTACCCGTTGCTGCTGTCCGCCCGACAGCTCGTCGGGGAATCGATGGGCCTCGGCCGCCGGATCGAGCCCGAGGAGTCGTAGGAGCTCATGCGCCCGGCGCCGTCGCTTCACCGACGACCAGCCGAGCAGCCGCGGCACGATCGCCACGTTCTCTTCGACCGTCATGTTCGGGAACAGGCCGATTCCTTGAAACACGTACCCGATGCTGCGCCGAAGAAAGGTGGGATCTTTGGTACTGATATCCTCGCCGTCCACCTCGATCGTGCCGGATGTAGGCTCGATCAGACGGTTCGTTAGCCTGAGTAGAGTGGTCTTGCCCGAGCCCGAAGAGCCGAGCAGGACGAGGGTCTCGCCCCTTCGGACGTGGAACGAGACGTCATCCACAGCGGGGTGCGTCCCGCCACCGAAGGACTTGGTGACGTGCTTAAGGGAGATCATCTCCGGTCGAGATGGCGAGGACCGGTACTCCTGCGACCACGGCCCGCTCGCCGTTGACTCCGCCCACGAGGTGGCTGTACCCGGACGCCCTTCAATCCTTCAACGTTGAATGTATCCCACGAACTCGAGTTCGCCGTCACGCTCAAGCCGAGTGTCTCGCATGCGCTCGAGAAGCAGTCCCAACTGCTCCGGAGGCGCTGCGACGTATAGGTCAGCATAGTGCTTTCCGCGATCCTCCCAGCCGCTGGTATCGATTCCACGATCGTGCAGTTCGGAAAGCACTTTCCGGCGTTCCGTCGCGTCTTGGAAGCGCCTCTGCGGAAGCCGCGCGCCTGGAACCGCTGCAAAGCTCAAGCCCTGTCGCTCGAATGCGGCTTCGATGGGCGAAGCATCGAACATCCTCAAGATCGTAAGCACAACCAACGGACCGAGATCGCTCGGATGGCCCTTGCCCAGATGCGGCAGGACGACTTCGAGGGTTCGCTCGGTCACGTACCCGATAGCTCCTGTGCTGATCAGCAGATTGCAGCTTCGGAACCAGGCGCGCTCGGCCTCGTTGGGCGAAGCGCCTGGCTGCTCGAAATCCCGCGCGATGCCCGCGTCGAGCAGGCCGGTCTCCACAGCGAAGCGGATCGCTGGCTCCGAGCTGTCGAGTCCGACGGTGCGCAGGTCACACGCCGGCGGAGTGACGTTGAGCCACATCCGCATCGCCTCGCGCGCCGCGTTGTACTCCCTCGGGGCCCGTGAGGAGAAGAAGGCGACGATCTCGTCGAACGAACATCCATATTTCACAAAGGCCGCCCCCAGACCGTACGAGCAACCGAGATCGAGCATCTGCGTCGGCCAGGCGTTCCCATTACGCTCCTGCAAGAGTTCGACCGCCGTCGTGCAATAGGGCCGTGCTTGCTTTCCGATCTCATAGCCGGTCCTCGCCATGGCGGCGACGTAAGCGTGTGGCGTGGGGCTGGTATACGCGTCGTCGAAGTTGGCCTTGGCCTCATTCGGTGTCCGATAGTTCATCGCTTGCTGGTCAAGGGGTGGTGCTCACAGATTGAACAATTCATACGTGTACTTACGATTGCACGTTCATGGGCGACGGGTGCTTCCCTCATTGGAAGCCAATGAACATAGGGGGGGAAGTAGATGGAAGCCACTCGGCTAACAGTTATGGTTCTAACCCTCCGCACTTGAGGCACATGGAAGCGGCACCCAGCGATGAGCCGGGTGCGCCAGGACTCGAGAATGGAATTGCGGCGACACTCGGTTAGAGAACCCTCGGGTGGCCTACAGGTGTGGGTCAGAATGGTGAAGAGCGAGGAGTAGGGGATGGCCGAGACTCACGACGATGCTAGCCAGCCCCTAAGGAAGATTGCCCGTGACCCTGGACTCGTAGAGGACACCCCACCCGCACTGCTCGAGCTCGTCGATTACGCGTCTGACGAGGACCCGGAGGATGAGGTCTCATGAGCCACTCCTACCTTATCGTCCGATCTAGACTCCGATACTGGATCGCTTCTGCCGCGTGCTCCGGCCCCACCCGCTTCGAGCCCTCCAGGTCCGCGATCGTGCGAGCCACCTTGAGCAGCCGATGGTACGCCCGCGCCGAAAGCCCCAGACGATCGATAGCCCGTTGAAGGAGCGTGAGCACCTCGGCACTCGGTCGCGCATGGCGGCGCAGCTCGGCGGGGCCCATGTGGGCGTTGCACGATACTCCCGGAGCATCCTCGAACCGCGCACGCTGAACCTCACGTGCGGCAATCACCCGCTTACGCACCGTCGCGCTCGTCTCGTCGTTCCCATCGCGGGAGAGGTCGCCGAACCGCACGGCGGGCACCTCCACATGTAGGTCGATCCGGTCCATCAACGGGCCCGACACCCGCGCGCGGTAGCGCGCGACACGCCCCGGATCGCACGTACAGCGCCCGGAGCCGTCCCCGAAGAAGCCGCAATAGCAGGGATTCATCGCCGCGACCAGCACGAAGCGCGCGGGAAAGCGTACCGGCCCAGCAGCGCGCGACAGAGCGACGACACCTTCCTCCATCGGCTGTCGCAGCACTTCGAGCACGTGGCGGCGGAACTCGGGCAACTCGTCCAGGAAGAGCACGCCGTGATGTGCGAGACTCACCTCGCCCGGGCGCGGCGGATTCCCCCCACCCACGAGCCCCGCGTTGCTGACGGTGTGGTGGGGGGCTCGGAACGGTCGTCGTGTCAGCAGCGCGCTGGCGGGCGGGAGACGGCCGGCCACCGAATGAACCTTGGTCACCGACAGGGCTTCTTGGAGCGAGAGTGGCACCAGGATCCCCGGCAGTCGCCGCGCCAGCATGGTTTTGCCCGACCCCGGCGGCCCGACCAGAAGGAGGTTGTGGCCGCCGGCAGCGGCGACCTCGAGAGCCCGCCGCGCCCCGAGCTGGCCAGAGACGTCCGCCAGGTCCGCATCAGACGCCCTACCGGCGCTCGATGCACGCGCGAGCAGCGCGGTCGCGTCGACCCGAACCCGTAAGAGCGACGGCCCCCCGTCCAGGTGAGCGAGAAGCGCGCTCAGCGACGGCGCTCCGACCACGTCCAGCCCGCCGACTGCCGCCGCCTCGGGCGCGTTCTCCTCGGGAACGACGAGCCCGCTCAGACCCGCGCGCAGGCACGCTTCCGCGATTGCGGCCACTCCCCGCACGGGCCGCAAGCACCCGTCCAGCCCGAGTTCCCCCATGAACGCCCAGTCGTCGAGCCGCTCGGGGTCGAGCTGCCCCGATACCGCCAGCAGCCCGAGCGCGATCGGGAGATCGAATGCACTACCGTCCTTGCGCACGTCGGCGGGCGCGAGGTTCACGACGACGCGACGGAGCGGCGAACTCCGACCGGCGTTCCGGAGCGCCGCCGTGACCCGCTCCCGCCCCTCACGTACCGCGCCTTCAGGAAGGCCGACTACGGCAAACGTCGGCAGCCCGGGCGAGAGGTTCACTTCCACACGTACGAGATAGCTTTCCACCCCGCGCACGGCAGCGGACGCCACGCTGGCAAGCATGTCCGACGATAGAGGGACCCGGGGGGCGCGGGGATGGCAGGGGAGGCGCCGCGCTCGGTAGAATGACCCGCTACCCTCCCCGTCCCCCCTCACCTCCGCGGCCGACATGAACGAGCTCCTGGAGACGTACCGGCGCGTGCGCCCGCTCAAGGTCATCTGGCTCGTGATGATCGCAGGCCTGGTGGCGTGCACCGTCGTCGTCACGTACGTGTTACGAAAGGGGCTGTTCGGCGCGGCCGGCTCGGTCCGATGGGGCGCGGCGATCTACCCGGGGATGGTGCTCGCGGGAGGATTGTTCGTTGCGCCGTTCGTACAGAGGCTACTGGAGAAGGCGCCATCCTTCGCGACCCGGAGCGAAGTCATCCGCCGCTGGCAGACCGGTTGGCTGGTGGGACAGGCGATCAGGGAGAGCGTCGGCCTGGGCGGGCTCGTGCTGGCACTCCTGGTAGGATCTCCTCAGTGGGCGTTCGGCTTCGGCGTGGCAAGCGCTCTCTCCATGATTATGACTCCACCCTGGGAGAGCCAACTGATCGCCCGACTTCAGCGCGCGCAGCCGGACCCGGACGAGAGCGTCTGACGCCCCGACGGGCCCCTTGGACCAACCGGGCGCGGGGGGTGCGGATCGAAGCAGGCTTGTCGGTGGAGGCGGGGCGACGTCGCCTCCGGATCCGGACCCGCCTCAGCGCGATTCGAGGGCACGCTCGACCTGGCGGAACTCCTCGCGGAAGACGTTCAGCTGCTCACGGATCTCGGCGACGTTCTCTTCGGCGAGCCCCTGCGAGACCCCTGTTCCCTGGAACAATGCGAAGAAGAGAGCGTCGGTATGGCCGACGCTGGCCTGGGCCACCCCCCGGTCGACGAACCGGTTCACCCGAAGCAGATCTCGCAAGGAGATGCGCAACGGCCCGGCGGCTGGAGGCTCGGCGTATAGGAAGCGGATCACCGCATCACGGAGGCCCTGGAATTCCTCGATCACCTCGCCTGCGGCGAGACCACGCTGGGCGGCCATCGAGCCGAACAATTCCGCGGTCTGCCCCCAGACAGGCTCGACGTGCTCCTTGAGCGGACCCAGCCCGTGCGGAAGCATGTCGAGGAACAGGTCGAAGAACTCGGTCACGAGCGCCTCGACCTGGGGGCTCCATCCGCTCTCCTGACTCTGCACATCAGAGAGCCAGCGGTCGCGGATCCGGTCGGCCCGCTGCTCCAGCCAGCGCGCGAGCTCGGCCGGTTCCAGCTTCTTTTGATTCAGAACGTCGGAGATCGGAAGCACTGGCGAGCGGCCTCGTCAGGGGACGGCGTGAAGCTGCGTACACCGTCAGGCACCCGGGGCTCCCGCCACGGGATCGTCAAGATACGTGACCAGGTGAGACTCGCCACCTCCCTCCGGCCATGGCCGCAGGAGCACGCTGACGGTGGTTCCCCGCCCCGGGGTGCTGTCGATGGTCACGGCGCCACCCCACGACTCCACGAGGCGTCGCACGATCGCCAACCCCAGACCCGCCCCGGTCGAGCGCGTGGAGAAGTGCGGCTCGAACACACGCGAGACCAGCTCGGCGGGGATCCCACTCCCGTCATCGCGCACGCGGAGCACGAGACCGGCCCCTTCTCGGCCGGACTCCACGCGCACGGTTCCGCCGTCACGAATCGCAGCGCGTGCGTTCTCAAGGAGGTTGACCAGCACCTCTCGGACCTCGGGTTCACGCGCGATCGCCGCAGGCAGGTCTGTCGACAGCTCCCGCTCGAAGCGGATCGCGCCCGCTCCGCTGTCGTACAGCGTGAGCACGTCGTCGACCAAGCGATCCAGCTCGACAGACTCGAGCTCGCCCGCGTCGGCCGCACCCGGGGTGCCCAGGCGAGCGAAGGAGGATGCAATCGCCGCCAGCCGATCGATCTCGGCCAGCATCGCACCCGCGTTGCGCGACAGGATGTCACCGAAGTCGGGACGACGGTCCTCCCATGCCCTGCGAACGTGCTGAATCGAAAGCTTGATAGGTGTGAGCGGGTTCTTCACCTCATGGGCGACCTGGCGAGCCATCTCACCCCACGCGAGCACGCGCTCGGCGCGCAGCTCGTCCGTCACGTCCTCCAGACTCATCACCGCTCCGCCCGCGGCTCCCTGACGGCTGATCCGGCGGGCGCGCACGCGGATTCGACGGTCTCCGAGCTGAAACTCCGTGCCGGCCTCTCTGAGGGCGTCGCGGAAGTAGAGACGTACCCAGGCGACCACCTCGTCTGCAGGGCCGTCCGTTTCCTCGAAGGTCTCACCCACCACCACCGGCCGACCCAGGAAGGCCTCGGCGCGCTGGTTCACCAGCGTGACATCCCCCTCGGGCCCGAACGCCACCACTCCGCTCGCCGACTCCTCGGCGATGGCCTGGCTGCGGCGGGTGGTCCGAATGAGTGCACGGCGGGCGCGGCGCAGCCGCGACACCATCCGGTTGAACGACTCGAAGACGGATCCGAACTCGTCGTGCCGATCCGCAGACAAACGGACACCGAGATTGCCGCTTCCGACCCGCTCGGACGCCACGCGCAGGAGTTCGATGGGACGGGCCAGCGCGCGCCCCACCAGCAAGGCGAGCGCGAGCGAGAACGCGGCACCTGCGAGCACGGCGAAAGCGAGCAGATGTGCTAGGTCCCTGCGCCGCACCGCGGTTGCGCCGGCCTCGAGCGGGACGGGCGCGGCGAGGATGCCCCCGTCGGGGAGGTTGTGGTACGCCGTAACGTACTCCCAGCGACCGAGAGTACCCGTGAACGTGGCCATCACCTCCTCACGCGTATACAGAGTCTCGTACACGGGGTACGGGACCCATCCCTCGTAGAGGCCGAGCTGGACGAGCTCCTCGACCGAAGCGGCCTTGAGAGCGCCCCCCTCGAATTCGAGGAGGTCCGCGCCCGCACGGCGCGCGAGCAGGTCCATCTCGCCCCGCACCTCCTGGTAGAACCCGGCGGCGTCGAGTGCGACGCGCTCGGCGAGCACCTGGGCCGTGCGCTCGGCCGCGTCGGTCAGTGCACGATAGGCGAGCGTGCCGAGGATCGCGTTCGAAAGCAGGAAAAAGGCGAACAATGCGAGTGTGACGCGGGCTCGGAAGGAAACGAACAGCCCCCTCCACTCGGTCCACGCAGGGCGCCGGGCGTGCCGGAGGATTCGCCCGAGCATCCAGAGCAATCCGAAGAGCGTGACATTCGCCGTCAGCAGAAGCGTGCTACGCGCGAACAACAGAAGCGGGGACGACAGGTCGAGCCGATAGTGCGCCTGGAAGAGGGCGTCCGGATAGGTGAGCCCGACCTCTCCGTGCCAACCCCGCGGACTGCGCACCCAGCTCACGCGATCGCTGAGCGTCACCGGGTCGCCCGGCCGAACGGGCACGAGCGTCAGTGGGTCGGGCTCGGTCGTGCCGGTCGGGCTGAACAGCGGCCCGAGCGGCGAGGCGAAGCGGACCCCACGCAGGGGCGGAACCACTGCACTCACCAGGGCACCCCCCGGAAGGGGTACGAGAGCGAGGTAGTGCGCGTCGGCAACGTCGAAACGCCGCACGAGGGCGCTGTCGCTGAGCCTCGCCTCTGCGAGAAACTCATCGGCCACCGTCGGGCGGACGGTACCCACGCCGATTCGTAGTTCTTCCTCCGGCAGGCCATCGCCCGACCAGAAGGTCAACCACACCGGATACGCGTCGTCGGCAAGGCCGCTCTCGACCCACGCCCGGTAGAGCACTTCTGCAGGGGCCGCACCGCGGGCGTGGACCGAGTCAGCGACCTCCCCGAAACGGCCGAGCAGGAACTGGAGGAAGGGGTCGACCCGGCCTCCGATCCTCTCCAGCTGACGCTCGGCGACGGTCATCCGCGATTCGATCCGCCCGGCCCAGGCGACCGGCAGGGCTGCCGTCGTGCCGAGCACGACGGCGACGGTCCACCCGAGCACGTCGCGACGCCAACCCGCCCAGCGTCCGAGTACCATCGCCGCCAGGTATGCGGGCACTCCCCAAAGGGCGAGCGCGCCCAACGGAACACTCACGCGCGCAGGCGCGCCGGCCGCGGCCGCCCCGGAGAGCAGTCCCGCGAGGCCGAGCGCGACCATCAGAGTGACCCCGGCGCGGCGGTGCGACACGGATGCCCCGCCCACGCGGAGCGTGCCACCGGCCGCCAGGGCCAGAAGGGTCGCGAGCACCAGCTGGAAGCCCACGAGATCCCCGTCGCCACCCGAGAGGAAGCCGGGGGAGGCGCCGGCACGCACCAAAGCCGTTACCACGGGGAACAGGACCGCCACGGCGGCTCCGGCTACCCACGCCGGAAACGGGGCACGCACCGATCCGGCAATCAGACCCGCGCCTAGGGCGCCGGCGAGCGCAACCACCAGGAGACGGCCGAGCGGGAGGTCGAAAGGCCCCGGCAGCACGAACGCTCCCGGCGCGAACAGCCCCGGCGACCCGAGCACGCTGTCAAACGGGAGGAGCAGCCCCAACCCTGCGAGCGCCGTCGCTGCCACGGCCACGTGTCCGGACACGCCACGCCCCGCAATCGCGAGCATCACCCAGCCCGCGAGCACCAGCGCTCCGACTGCACCCGCCCACCGATCGCGCACCTGCTCGAGGCGCGCAGCCTCCGCGGGCCGAGCAACCGCGACGCTGAACAGCGTCTCTTCGCCGAGCCTCAGGTCCCAGATTCCCTCCCCCGCGGCGAGCTCGGCACGCGAAAGCCGCAGCTCTTCGCCGGTACGCGACCGGATGCGGGACGCGAAGTCCCCGGTCTCGGCCCCGAGCTCCAACGGCAGGTCGCTACTGAGGAGAGCGGCGACCATCGCCGTACCTTGCCCGTTCGGCAGGGGCTCGGTGAAGTAGAGATGGCTGAAGAGCGGACGGTCGGCATACGCGTAGGGCACCGACCCCACGCGCACAGGGTCGGGGACCGTGCCCTGATGGGTCCCGTCCCACACAACCAGCCGTCCGTCGGAGTCGTAGAGCGCCGCGGCGGTGAGCCCGTACCGCATCCGCACATCCGCGATCAAGGGATGGCGGTCCGGCTCGGGGAGGTCCGCATTTTCGGCGAGTACCGTCGCTGCGGACTCACCAGCTTCGAGCAGATCGGCAAGCTCGCGGTCGAGAACCCCGGCGACGGCGGCCTCGCGACGGGCCCAATACCCGTCGAAGTCCCGGTCGATGGACGCCAGCCGCTGATGGGCCACGAATCCTGTCGCCACCGCGACCAGCAGGAGTACAAGAGAGACAGCGTCCGCCCTTCCCCGGCCGCGGGGCGGCAGCGCAGCGCCGATCACGGCGGCGCCCGAAGCAAGCAGCCACCAGGCGTTGGAGTGGACGGTCCAGACCGCGAGGAGCAGGAGCCCTGCCCAGGGAAGAAGCTCGACAGGCCGCTCTGCTGGCGCGGACCCGTCCGTGCGATCAGGAGGAACGGATGAGCGGGGACTCATACGCGTTGGACTCCCTCACCTGGCCGGAGGTCGGCCGATTGCTGGCGAGGGACCCCAGGCTGTTGTTCCCCGTCGGTGCCCTCGAGCAGCACGGTCCCCACCTTCCACTCGCGACCAACACGTTCCTGGCGGAGGCCGTAGCGCGTCGTGTGTCCATGCACCTCGGCATCCTGCGCGCACCCACCTTCGCCTACGGTGTGACCGCGCGGGAACGAGGGCACTACCCTGGAACGTCGACGCTGCGCCGCAAGACCCTCCATCGCGCGGTAAACGAGCTGCTCGCTGGCTGGGAGGACCACGGCGTCTCCGAGGTTCTCGTGATCACCGCCCACCGCCACGAACCGCACCTCGACGCTCTGCTGATGGCCCTCACGTCCCGCTCCACGACCACCGTGATCGATCTCTACGCGGTGGACGTCAGCGACCTTCTTGAGGGAACGCCGGAGCTGGAGCACGGCGGCGAGCTTGAGACCTCCCTGATGCTCCATCTCGCGCCCGAGCGCGTACGGGCGGACCGGATGACGGACTACGCACCCACGGCGCGTGAGGTCCGAAGGTACGCGTGGAAACACATGCCCACAGCCCCCACGGCGTCCCAAGGCGTAATCGGCTTCCCGACGCAGGCCACCGCCGAGAAGGGGCGAGCCCTGTTCAAGCGTTGGGTTACGGGAGTCACGGATCTCCTCGAGCGGCGACATTCCTGACCGGAAGGCGTTCGAGAGCTGGGGTGCCGCCCTGCCGATCCGGCAGCCGATATCGAACCGGGAGGTCGGGCCGGGGGTAATCACTGGAGCGCAGTTCGGCGCCGAAGGTTCCCGAGTCCGAGATGACCTCGAATGGTGCATCGGCTTCCAACCTCGTTCCTCCTGCTCGCGCTCGCGGTACCCGTGCGCGCTCAGAACGTCGTGCTGGACGAGGGCGAGTTCCGGATCCTGCAGGATGGCCGGGTCGTGGGTGCGGAGATGTTCACGATCCGCCGGTTGGGTCAGGGGGCCGACGCGCACATGATCGCCAACGCCGTGATCGAGCTCGAGCTCCCCGGCGGTCACGAGCAGGTCAAACCGCTTCTGCGCACGGGACCCGATCTGAGCCTGTCCGCTTATCAGGTCGAGGTCTCGGGGCCGGAACCGGTGGAGATCGCGGTCACGTCGAGCGGGCGCCGGCTGCTCGCGCGCACGCGCTCGCCCAGCGGCGAGCAGGAGCGGGAGTTCAGGGCCACGCCGGGCACTGTGCTCCTCGAGCAGGGAGTCGCGCACCAGTACTGGTTCCTATCCCAGCTCACGGAGGGGACCGCGGTTGCCGTTCTGGTGCCGCGTGCCGGATCGCAGGACCGGATCGAGGTGAGATCGACCGGGACTGAGTCGGTCGCGGTCGCTGGGGAACGGATTCAGGCGCGGCATGTGACCTTCGAAATGAATGGAGCGGCGCACGAAGTGTGGTACGACGGCGAGGACCGGGTGCTCAAGGTCGAGGTCCCGGGATCCGGGTTCCTGGCCGAGCGTTCTACCCTATAGGGTCGCGTCTCGTCCCCCGCCTGCATCGGGGGTGATAGCTTCTACGGGCCGTCGACTCGCCCCGCGGGGCGAGCCGCGGCCCGTGGTCCTTGTCGACGTGTTCGTATCGCACGGTTGTGCCCACTCCGAGACTGGCGCGACCCGAGTCGCGTAGACACCCGATTTCGCACGAGATGGGTCAAGGGAATTCGGCGCCGCCACGGACGGCCCCCGTACACGCTGGAGGATCGATCGTGAAGATACTCTCAGCCGCGTTGTCGCTCTCGCTGCTCTTCACCGCGAGGGCGCCGGCTTCCCTGGCAGCCCAGACGGACACGCTCCGGATGTCCCTCGAGGAGGCGATCCAGGTCGCTCGCGAGCAGAACCCCGCGTTTCTTGCCGCGAGCAACGACGAGTCGAACGCGGACTGGGAGGTGCGCGAGGCGTACGCCTCACTCTTCCCCTCGGCGTCGTTGGGCGGCTCGCTCTCTTGGCAGGGCGCGGGAGAACAGCGGTTCCGTAGCCTGACGCTCGCCGACGACCTGCCGGCCTACTTCCTCTCCAGTTACAATCTGGGCATCTCTTACGAGCTGAACGGGTCCCGGTTGCTCGCACCCTCCGTCGCGCGCGCCCGCCGTGAAGCCGTCACCGCGCAGATCGGCGCCGCCGCGATGGATCTTTCGGCCGCGGTCACGCACGCCTACCTGGAGGTGCTCCGACAGGCAGAGGGCGAGACCCTCGCTGGCCAGCGGCTCGAGCGTGCTCGCTTCAATCTCCGGCTCGCACAGGCCCAGCAGGAGGTGGGCGCCGTCACCCCTTTGGACGTCCGACAGGCCGAAGTCCAGGTGGGTCGAGCCGAGGTCACCCAGCTGCAGGCCATCAACGCGCTCAGCACGGCGCGGCTTCGTCTACTCCAGCAGGTCGGGATGGAGGTAGACCGCCCGATGGTCCTCACTACCCGTTTCGAGCTCGAGGCACCGGCCTGGGACCGGGACGCCCTCCTGGCGACTGCACTCGAGCGGAATCCGGCTCTACGCGCCCGAACCGCCAACCTCGACGCGAGCCGCATGCAGGTTCAGCAGGCCCGCTCCGCATACCTCCCCAGCCTCTTCGCTCAGGCCGGCATCAGCGGTTTCACGCGTCAGGCCAGCAATTCCGCCAGTCTCATCACGCAGGCCCAGGCGCAGGTCGCCGGGCAGGTGGAGCAGTGCGTGCTCCTGAACCAGATCTACGCACGCCTCGCGGAGCCGCTCCCGTCGAGTGACTGCACAGCGTTCCGTTTCACCGACGAGATGCGCAACAGAATCGTCGCCGAGAACAACGCGTTCCCATTCGACTTCAGCCGGCAGCCCGCCTCCGCATCCCTTTCGCTCAGTCTGCCGATCTTTCAGGGACTCACGCGCGAACGCCAACTGGAAGCTGCCCGGGTTCAGCGCTCGGACGCCGAGCTTCAGGTGCGCGAGCAGCGTCTCGCCCTGACCGCCGACCTTACGATCGCGCTACGCACTCTCGCCACGGCTTACCAGAGTGCGGCCCTGGAGGCACGCAACCGCGAGGTCTCGGACGAGCAGCTCAGGCTGGCCGGAGAGCGATATCGGCTGGGGGCGATCTCATTCGTCGATCTCGTCGACGCCGAGACCGTCAAAGCCGAGGCGGATCAGGCATATGTAAACGCAGTCTACGCGTATCACGACGCGGTCACACAACTGGAGACCGTCGTCGGAACACAGCTGAGGGAGTGAAGAGAGCGCACATGACCGGACGGAGGAAGCTGACCATCGGGATCCTGGTCGGGGCGGGGTTCGTCGTGGCTACGGTCCTCACCATCGTTCGCTCGCGCGACCGAGGGCCCGAGGTTCGTCTCGAGGAGGTGACGCGCCTTGACCTGGTGGCGATCGTGACCGCCTCCGGGAATGTGCGGGCGCGAAGAACCGTAGATCTGAGCTCGGACGTCTCGGCGAGGGTGTCCGAATTGCTCGTGCGCGAGGGTGACGACGTGCGGTCGGGCCAGGTACTGCTCAGGCTCGACCCCACTCAGTTCCAGGCGGCGGTTTCACGCGCGCGTGCGGCGCTCAGCCAGGCCGAGGCACAGGCCTCGCAGCAAGAGGCCAGCCTGCTCCGTGCGGAACGTGATCACGCCCGGCTGCGCAGCCTGGGCGAGCGTGACTCCGCGCTCGTGAGTCCACAACAGCTCCAGGACGCCGCGACCAACGCAGCGGTCGCACGCGCGTCGGAGGAGGCCGCGCGCCATTTCGTGGAGCAGGCGCGCGCATCGGTCGCAGAGGCGGACGATCGGCTCGCGAAGACCGTGCTGCGGGCACCGATCGACGGCAAGGTGACCCGACTCCAGGTCGAAGAAGGTGAGACGGTCATCATCGGCACCATGAACAACCCCGGTAGCCTGATCCTCACCATCTCCGACCTCGGCGTCGTGGAGGTGGTCGTGCAGGTGGACGAGACCGATGTCCCGCAGCTGGCGCTCGGGGACAGCGCGTCGGTGGAGATCGACGCGTTTCCCGGAGAAGTGTTCACAGGGCGAATTACCGAGATCGGAAACAGCGCGATCCGGCCGCCCTCTTCCCAAACAGCGAGCGGCCAACAGGCGGCGATCGACTTCGAAGTGGTCATCACCCTCAGCGATCCGCCGGTCGTGCTGCGCCCGGACCTGTCGGCCACAGCGGACATCGTCACCGACACGCGAGACGGCGCGGTCGCGATCCCGATCATTGCGCTTACCGTCCGACCCGCCGCCGACACGCTGGCCACCACCGACCGATCCGGCGAGCGGAGGGGCTTCGGCTTCGGCGGTACGCGCAACGAGCCAGACGTCGCGCCAGGCGTCGCCCGAGCCGGCGAGGACGAGGTGGAAGGCGCGTTCCGGGTAAGTGCGGGCAAGGTCAAGTTCGTTCCCGTTTCAGTCGGTATCGCCGGCGACGAGTACTTCGAGGTCGTCTCTGGGATCGGCCCGGGAGACACCGTGGTCGCCGGGCCATACACGGCGATTCGCGAGCTGCGGGGCGGCGACCGGGTGCGCAGGCTGGCCCCCGACAACGACTGAGCCGGAGCGTATCCGTGCACGTCTGGGAGGGGGTCACGCTGGCCATGACCCAGCTGCGGACCGAGAAGCTGAAGAGCTTCTTCGCGCTCCTCGGCGTGACCATTGGCGTCATGTTCCTGCTTTTGGTGGTGAGCGTCGTGGAGGGGATGGACCGTTACATCCGCGATGACCTCTCTGCGCAGATCTTCGGGATCAACACCGTCCGACTCCGACGCTCCCCCGAGGTCAGCTTCAACTCGGACCCAGAGTACCGGCGCGCACAGCGCCGTCGGCCCTCGATTACCTACGAGGACGCGGACGCGGTGCGGGCCCGCCTCTCCGTGCCCGCGCGCGTGGCCGTGGAGAGCGTCACCGGCGGCGCGGTGGAAGGGGACAATGGGCGCACAGTCACAAACGTGCGCATGATGGGCGCCTCGCCCCAGATCTTCCAGATCCGCGACTGGGTGATCGAGCGGGGCCGCGCGTTCACGCCGCAGGAGGCGGAGCGCGGTGTGCCCGTCGTGGTGTTAGGGTGGGAGACGGCGGACCGACTCTACGAGGGATCCGATCCGATGGGACGCTCGGTTCGGATCCGCGGCTTCCCATACCGAGTGATCGGTGTGATCGAATCGCTCGGCTCGCTTTTCGGGCAGTCGCTCGACAACCTGGCCGTAGCGCCAGCCCGCTCACCCATCGAAGCGAGCATCAACCCGCACGGAGTCGTCGATCAGGTCGTCATCCAGACGCTGGATCCGGCGACCCTGCGCGAGGCGCAGGCCGAGATCGAGGGGCTCATGCGCGTGAGGCGAGGGCTGAGACCCACTGAGGAGAACGACTTCGCCCTGGAGACGTCAGACGAGACGCTCTCCTTCTGGGACCGCATCTCACGCATCCTGTTCATCGCGTTACCCAGCCTGGTCGCGATCGCGCTGGTCGTGGGCGGTATCGTAATCATGAACATCATGCTCGTGTCGGTCATGGAGCGCACGCGTGAGATCGGCGTGCGGAAGGCGGTCGGCGCCCGACGCAGGGACATCCTCACGCAGGTTCTGATCGAGTCGGCCACGCTGTCGGGGTTCGGCGCGCTGATCGGTGTCGGCCTGGGGATCGGGCTCGCCCTGCTCCTGCGCCACGCGACGCCTCTACCCGCCACCCTGGCGACGAAGTGGATCGTACTGGGTATCGCCCTGGGGCTGAGCGTCGGCATCGCCGCGGGCGTCTACCCCGCATCGCGCGCCGCACGCCTCGATCCCGTCGACGCATTGCGGCACGAATGACGGGCACGGAGAGTAGCGGCAACGCGGCCAGCAACGACCCCCGCCGACTGAACTTTGGAGAGGGTTTCAGGATCGCGTTCGAGACGCTCCTCGCGAACCGAGTGCGTTCGGCGCTCACCATTTTCGGAGTTTCTGTCGGCGTCGCCGTCGTGGTGCTTCTGGCCGCGTTCGTCAGCGGACTGCGGGAGTCGATCCAGGACTCGTTCGAGGTTTCCGGCCCGCGCAATTTCGTGATCACCCGCTTTGACTTCACGGCCGCGCGGGTGGAGAACGACGACTCCGAGGAGCCCTGGTGGACCCGGCCCGCGATCCGGCCCATCGAGGCGGCTCGGATCGGCCGGCTCGCCTCGGTCGGGGAGGCACTCTACAACGTGCCGCTGGGCGTGACGGTCGATTTCGACGGCAGCCGGCTGCCGAACGTGCAGAGTCAGGGGTACGCAGCTGGATGGCCGAGTTACACCCAGGGAGACTTCATCGCAGGCCGCGACTTCACGCCAGCGGAAGTGCGACAGAGCCGCGCGACCACGGTCATCTCGGAAGCCTTGGCTGAGGAGCTGTTCGGATTCCGAGACCCGATCGGCCAGCGCATTGGCTTGACCAACTCACGCGGCGATCGGCGCGAATTCACGGTGGTCGGCGTGTTCGCTCCGGCCCCGAACATCTTCACGGCCGTCATCAAGCACTGGGTGGTGATGCCGTACTCGGCAGCGCTCAAACACCTCGCGGCGAATGACGAGCAGGCGCAGATCCTCGTGGTTCCCGCCGACTCGGTGCGCCAGGACCTGGTCAAGGACGAGGTCACGGCAGTGCTACGCGGCATGCGCGGGCTGCGTCCCAGCGAGGCGAACGACTTCGCCCTGATCGAGTCCGCACAGATCCTGGCTCTAGTCGATCGCTTCACCTCCATGATCCTGCTGGGCATGCTCGCGCTCACGTCGGCCGCCCTCATGGTCGGAGGCGTCGGCGTGATCGGCATCATGCTGATCTCAGTCACCGAACGAACCCACGAGATCGGTATTCGCAAGGCCGTGGGCGCGACCCGGCGCGAGATCCTCTGGCAGTTCCTCGTGGAGGCCGGCGTGCTGACCGTGCTGGGGGCGGCGCTCGGTATGCTGATCGGTGGTGGGCTCGCCGAACTGGTCGAATCGTTCACACCGCTCCCTGCTGCGGTACCGCTCTGGGCGGCGGTGGCCGCGCTCATCATGGCCGCGGTTACTGGGATGCTGTTCGGCATCCTTCCTGCGCTCCGTGCTTCCCGGCTCGAGCCGGTGGCCGCCCTTCGCGCCGAGTGACCACGGACCGAACTCAAGGGTGAAAACGTGACCGAGCCCCTCGACGTGCTCGCGGTGATGGCGCACCCAGACGACGCAGAGCTCCTGTGCGGAGGCGCGCTGGCGGCGAGCGCGGACCGCGGCGAGCGCGTAGGCATCCTTTCGCTCACCGACGGCGGCAAGGGCACGCACGGTTCGGTCGCCGAGCGGGCAGAGGAGGCCGACCGCGCAGCCGAGATCCTCGGGGTCGCCGTGCGGGCATGCGCCGGTCTTCCCGATGCCGAGCTGCTCCACAACAGCGACAACCGCCGAGCCGTGATCGAGCAGATCCGGAGGTACCGGCCGCGGGTGGTCGTGACCCACTGGACGGCGGGCCGCCATCCGGACCATCGACTCACCGCAGAGCTGGCGACCGACGCGTGCTTTTTGGCCGGCCTCAGGCGCTACCCGGCCGACGGAGAACCCCACCGCCCCTACAAGGTCGTGTACGCGACCGCGTTCCGGGAAGACGCGGATCCGCCGACCTTCGTGATCGACGTAACTGCGCAGATGGAGCGAAAGATCGCAGCGATCGCCGCCTACGCCTCGCAATTCGGCGGGAAAAGCGGAGTGGGGGAGGTCTTCCCAGGAGGAGATCGCCCTCTGCTCGAGCAGGTGCGGGCGGCCTGCGCGCGTTGGGGGTCGCTCGTCCGAGTCCCGTACGGGGAGCCGTTCCGCACCCGGGAGACGGTGCTCCACGACAGCCTCGGCACGCTGCGCGTCTCGACCTTCTAGCCACGCCCGCTGGAAGCGTCACCACACGCGGTGCCCCCCTCGGATCTAGCAGGTCGCTGAAAAAGGGGAGCGCACCGCGTTACGGGTGGCACGGCCCCTTCCTCACCGACCTGCTAGACCGCGCCGGTCCTCGCCCCCGCGCCCTCGCAGTGCACCTCAACCAATAGCCGCCGCCACGACGGAGTGTCGGCACCGTGCACGGCGAGAGCCACAGCGGATGCCGCCCCCCCACGTCGAAGCCAGGGCCACAACCAGGAGGAGATCTCCCTGGGGAGGTGTCCGACCGGGTCGCCCGACTCCAAATGCACCCAGACCTCGGGGTCGGTCTGACCCGGAGGGTCGGGGACCAGGACTACCCGGTCTCCGGCGTGCATCACATCGAGGTGGCGATCGCGACCCGCAAATACAGTGCCCAACACAGTTGCACGGAACTGGAAGGGGCAGCCGTTGGGGAGCGGGGGCGCGGCGTAGGACATGAGGCTCCCGAAGGTGGCGTGTTCAGGAGATGGTGTCGAATCGGTAACTTAATGGCTACATGTCTTGAAGGCGAAGGTTCGGTCGAACCCCGGGGGAACGTAGTGGCGGAACAGCGAGAGCAGATCTTGGTGGCGATGTCGGGAGGGGTCGACTCCTCAGTCGCGGCCGCGTTACTGGTGGAAGCCGGCCACCACGTCGTGGGCGCCACCATGCGCACGTTCTGCTACGCGACGGCTCACTCCGGGGACACCGGAAAGACCTGCTGCGGACTGGACGGGATCATGGATGCCCGTGCCGTCGCCCGCCAACTCGGCGTTCCCCACCATGTTTTCGATGTAGAGGAAGAGTTCACCCGGGACGTGATCGACGACTTCGTCACGGAGTACGCGCGGGGTCGCACCCCGAACCCGTGCGTGCGCTGCAACTCGTTCACGAAGTTTCGGGACCTCCTGAACCGTGCCGCCGCGCTCGGATGCACCGGAATCGCGTCGGGCCACTACGCGCGTGTGACGCGAGCTTCGTCAGAAGCGTCGTTGCACAGGGGAATCGATCGCGACAAGGATCAGTCCTACTTCTTGTGGGGCCTTCCCACTTCGTTGCTCGCGCGCCTCCACCTTCCGCTGGGCGCCCTGACCAAGCCCGAGGTGCGCGCACGCGCCCGTGCGCTCGGACTCGAGACGGCCGAAAAGCCCGAGTCGCAGGAGATCTGTTTCGTTCCAACCGGGAACTACCGCGACCTGCTCCGTCAGCGGCTGCCTGAGCGCCACCCTGCGCTCCAGCCCGGGCCACTGGTCACGGCGGACGGGCAGAGTCTGGGCGAGCACGCAGGGTACGCTGGTTTCACCGTCGGACAGCGGAAGGGGCTTGGCGGCGGTTTCGACTCTCCCATGTTCGTGGTCGCGATCCGCCCCGAGACGCGTGAGGTGGTGGTGGGTCCGCGTGAGGCCCTCCTGGCCGACACGGTCGAGGTCGACGAGCCGAGCTGGCTGGGTCGCCCTCCTGCGCTTGGTGCCCCGGTCGCGGTTCAGCTCCGACACCGTGCCCGTGAGGTCGCGGCCCGGGTGGATCACTTCGACGAGCAGCGGGTCGAGCTAGCGCTCGGCATCCCGCAGGCGGGCGTTACTCCTGGTCAGAGCGCGGTGATCTTCGACGGTGATCGGGTACTGGGCGGCGGGCGAATCGTGCGCAGCGGGCGCCTGGCGCGCGCGCCGGCGGTCCGCTAGGGGCGTACTACCGGAGCGGCTCAGCCCCCGAAAGCATCTCCAACAGGTCCTCTCGGGTGGCGCTCTCGACCGTCGCCTCCGCGTCCGATTTGTCGCCCACGATCGAGCACGCTCGCGGGCGAAGGACCGGGTCGGATGTGCACCGAAAGACCACGCAGGACCCCTCCGGGTAGCCGTACGGCCCGGTGCTGGCAAACGCCTCCCAGACCCTCAGGTCTCGGTCGAGCACGTTCCTCGCCACGGCGCTCCTGCTAGTGCTTGAGTCCCGATAGCGCTGCGAAATCCTCGAGCGCCTTCTGCTCCTCGTCCGACAGCTTCTCCGGAATCTCGAGCTTTACCTCCACGTACTGGTCGCCCACACGGCCGCCCTTCTCGATCCCCTGGCCGCGGACCCGGAAGCGAGTTCCGTTCTGCGTTCCGGGTGGGATGGTGAGCACCACGCGCTTCCCCGTCACGGTGCGCACCCGGAGCTTCGAGCCGAGGGTAGCCTGCACCAGGTTGATCGGCACCGTCACGTGGACGTCCAGCCCTTCACGTCGGAAGAAGCGGTGTGGCTTGACCTTGAAGGTGAGGATCACGTCGCCCGCCGGGCCTCCCCCGCGCCCGCGCTCACCCTGACCCGGAATCCGCACCTTCGAGCCCGTTTCCACTCCCTGCGGGACGGTTACCTGGAGCTTCCGGGTCTGACGGACCGTCCCAGAGCCGCGGCACGAGGGACAGAGCTGGTCCGGGACACTGCCGCGGCCCAGGCACGCCGGGCACGGGCGCTTCACCTGGAACCCGCCTTGTCCGAACGCGATCGTCCCGCTGCCGCCACATTCGGAACAGGGGTGGGTCTTCGCGCCGGGCGCAGCTCCCGTGCCTGCACAGGTAGCGCACTCCTCCGTAATCGGCAGGTCGATCGTGATCCTTCCACCCACGACTACCGATTCGAACGCGATCTCCACCACGTACTCCACGTCTTCGCCACGCTGCGCCCCGAAGGCTCCGCCTCCGCCGGCGGCCCCGGCGCCGCCTGCACGGCGCCCGCGATCGAAGATCGAGCTGAACAGGTCGCCCAGACCTCCGAAGTCACCCAGGTCTTCGAACGAGAACCCCCCTTCGGGGGGAGTGGCCCCAGAACCGCGGGGCCCGCCGCCGGTCGGACGTCCGCCCCCGAAGCCGAAGGCACCCAGCCGCCGCATCTGGTCGTACTGCTTGCGCTTCTCTGCGTCGGCAAGCACAGCGTACGCCTCGCCGATCTCCTTGAACCTCTCGGCGGCCCGTGGATTGTCTCGGTTGGCGTCGGGATGATGCTGCTTGGCCAGCTTGCGGTACTCCTTCTTGATTTCGTCCGCAGACGCCTTATCGGTCACCCCCAGGACCTTGTAGTAGTCCTTCGTGCCGGTGGCCATGCCGCTGTACTACTCGTGCTTCCGAACGCTCACCCGGGCGGGGCGCACCAGGTGATTCCGGAACCGATACCCCTTTTGGAACACCTGGTCGACCGTGTCGTCCTCGTCCGACTCTTCCGCCGGGACTCGCATCACCGCCTCCATCGCGGCGGGATCGAAAGGTTCCCCGGGGGCCGGCTCCAAAGCCTCGACGCCGGCGTCCTCGAGGGCGCGCCCGAACTTGCGCTCCACGAGGTCGACGCCCTCCACTACGGACTGCACCGACACCTTCTCGTCGGTAGGATCCAGCGCCGACACCCGCTGAAGGTCGTCGAGGACGTCCAGAAAGCGCCGCAACAGGTCGGCCTGGGCTCGCCCCCACGCTTCGCTCATCTCGGTCTCGGCCCGCCGACGGTAGTTGCTGAACTCCGCGGCGAGACGCAGGTGGCGGTCGTTGAGGGTCTCGAACTCCGTCTGGAGGTGGTCGAGCTGCCCGATCATGTCCGCCTCGGCTGCGACCTCCTCGACCAGCTCGGGCGAGGACGACCGAGCGATGCCGCTATCCGCCAGCGCATCGCTCTGTCCCTGCCCCGTCTCCACGGGATCGTCGATGGAGCTCTTTCCTTTCTTCATCCGTGACCTGTTCCCCGCGTCGTTTCCGTGCTGCGGGGCGCGATCCCCGCACCATGCACCGGCGAGGATACCCTCTGCTGCCCCTGCGGGTTCGGGGCCACCCGGGCGTCGAGCCAGTCGGCGATCGAGGCCAGCGCCTCCTGACGGTCGCGATCGTTGTGCAGCTCATGCCGCCCCCCTTCGCGGATCCGCACGTCGGCCCCGGCGCCCCGTTCCTTCGCCCATCGCAGCGTAGCCTCCGCGTCCACGAGCGGATCCGAGCCGGGGACGACAACGAGCACAGCGAGGCCAGCCGGAAGGGACCCGGCACGAGCAGCCTCCTGAGCGAGCAGGACCTCTTGGTGGAACCCGGCCGAAATCAGGTCATGTACGAGGGGGTCCTCACGGTAGGCCGCAACGCGCTCCGGGTCTCGAGTGAGATTGTCCGGAACGTCGAGGCCGCTGGAAATGGTGAGGGAGGGAGCCACGCGGAGCAGCACCTCGGCAGCCACCAGCTTCCAGCGCGGTATCCGTAGTGCGGTGGCGAGCCAGGGAGCCGAGAGCACGACGCCGGCTGGCCGTATCGGACGGCTCTGGAGCCACCGCATCACCGTCAGCCCTCCGAACGAGTGCCCGTAGACGTGGAGCGGACCGCCGAGGGACCGCTCCGCCTCGGCCCAGACCACGTCCAGATCTGCGAGGTACGAGTCGAAGCTGTCCGCGTGCCCTCGCCGGCCCCCCGAGGCGCCGTGGCCGCGGGCGTCGTACGCAAGCAGAGCGTAGCCGCGCCCGTTGAGAACATGGGCGACGTCCTGGTAGCGGCCCACGTGGTCACCGAACCCGTGAACGAGCACCACACCGCCGCGCGCGGCGGCCACGTCCCAGCGGTACGACCGCAGCATGAGCCCGTCCGCGCCCCTCAGCCATCCTGAGGCGGGGACGATCATGGCGCGGCGTTCAGTAGGCGGTACAGAAGATGGAGTGCGGCCTGTGCCGAGCGCTCGCGCACGGCCTCGCGGTCACCCGGGAACAAGCGTCGCTCAGCGACCGCCCCATCGCCTAGGACGGCAGCGTACCAGACCGTGCCCACAGGCTTTTCGGGGGTGCCGCCGCCGGGCCCGGCGATTCCGGTTATCCCCACGCCGCCGTCTGCGCCGAACGCCCGCGCGGCCCCGACGGCCAACGCGCGCGCCACCTGCTCCGAGACGGCGCCCTCCGCGCGAATCAGCTCCACGGGGACACCGAGCCGCTCCGTCTTGACGGCGTCTGCGTAGGCTACCACGCCCCCCAGGAACCAGCGAGACGAACCCGGTCGGTCGGTCAATCGCTTCGCGAGGAGGCCTCCGGTGCAGCTCTCCGCGACCGCCACCGTCTTCCCGGCCCGTTCGAGCGCGTGCGCGACCCCCGAAACCAGGTCGTCGCCGGCGAACCGGTAGCGCTCCAGCTCACGCAGCTCGATTTCGGCCCGATCGAACCACCTCAGGGCCTCCTCCTCGTCGGTCTCACCGGCCACCGTGAGCCGGATGTCCACGCCGCGGAAAGAAGGCAGATAGGCGATCCGCATCGGTCCGCGCTCGCGCGGTAGTAGAACTTCCACCCGCTCGGCCAAACGCGACTCCGCAATCCCGGTCGTTCGAATCACCCTCTGGTGGGGCCTGCGCAGGCGCCCCCCGAAGGCCTCACGCACCAGCTCCGTGACTGGGCCCGCGAGCAGCCCCTCGAGCTCGTGCGGGATTCCCGGGAGTAGCACTACCCAACGACCGTCCTGTTCCAGGGCTAGACCTGGAGCGGTGCCCCGCTCGTTGGGCAGGATGCGGGCCCCCTCGGGGACCATGGCCTGCGCGAGGTTACACGCGGGGAATCGGTGACGGCCGAGGGTCGAGAACTTTACACGCAGCGCCGTTGCGATTCCGGAGTCGAGCCGCAGGGGAGCACCGAGCACATCAGCCACCGCCTCGCGCGTGAGGTCGTCCGGGGTAGGGCCGAGGCCCCCCGTGACCAGCACGAGATCGGCGTCCGAGAGCCCACGCGTGACCGCGGCTGCGATCGCGTCGTCGTCGTCACCCACGGTCTCCCGCCTCGACACAGGAGCGCCGAGCTCGGCGAGCACGCGCCCGGCTCGTGCCGCGTTCGTGTCCACCGTGTCTCCGAGGAGGAGCTCGTCACCCACCGTGACCACAACCGAACGAGGCACCGTGCTCGGCACTTCGGTCAGGCGTGACACTCAGTCCCGAACACCGACCAGAGAGCGATAGCTCCAGAGGTAATCGATCATCGAGTACACGGTCAGGATCAGCGCTACTAGCAGGGTGAGCGCGATGAAGCCACTATGCACCCAGCTCCAGGCGGACCAAACCGGATTATCGACCCAGCCGCGCGCGCGCGCCGTGACCAGCAGCGGGTACCAGAGCAGGAGGGCTCCCATGAACAGATTCTGGGACAAGGCCTTGTTCTTTCCGGACCTGCCGGCGGCAATGACCACACCGCGCCGTCGAGCCCAATATCGGAACACGGTGATCAGGAGCTCACGTCCGAATATTACGAGCAGGACCCAGAGCGGGAGCGGGCCCCAGAACGGAACCTCGTTCCAGTCGCCGGGCCGGTGCGAGACGAAGTAGAAGGGAACGAAGGTGGCCGCCAGGAGGAGCTTGTCCGCGAGGGGATCGAGCAATTTCCCCATGTCTGTGATCCAGCCGTGCTTGCGAGCAAGGTACCCGTCCCAGACGTCCGAGAGGGCCGCCACGACGAACAGCGAGAAGGCACCGAAGCGCGCACTCGTGCCCATCGCCAGGGTGAGCAGGAACAGCACCGGGCAAACAGCGATACGGGCAAGCGTAATGATGTTGGGGAGGGTGAGCCGACGCCCGGAGGACACGGTTAGCAGGTCGGCGTGGAAGGGGAGACCAGCTGATGTGGCGACTGCGGTTCGCCCCGGCCCCCGCTCACGCGACGCGACCGGCGATCGAACCGGCGCGACCACGCAACGTGCCGCGTGGGAATTGGGGCGACGAGTCGTACAGAGTGGAACCAGGGGGAGGAGAGAAGACCGATCATCCGCGCCCCCCTCTGCGCCCATCAACCCTGTGCACGTTGCCTGACCGAATGGAGGGTTACCGTCTGGACGCCCCATCCCCATCATCGGCGCCCCCCGCCCTGCTACCCACCGGCTGCGCCACCTCGGATCTCGGGCCCTGGCGCCGGTCACGCTGCGCCCTCCCCTTCTGGAGCGACCTGCCTAGCTCAGATTCTTGACGACCAGCTTGCTGACGGCTTTGAGCGTTTCGAACACGCCCTTGCCCTCAATGGCCACCCCCTCGAAATCGGGCACCCCCATTGGGATTGATCTGGGACCGGATCTCCTCGACCTCCATCGCGCTCGGCATGTCGCGTTTGTTGTACTGGATCGAGAACGGAATCTTGCCCAGATCGTAGCCGTAGGCCTCCAGGTTCTCGTACAGGTTGTGCATAGCCTCGATGTTGGCCTCGGCGCGTTCCTTTTGCGAGTCCGCTACGAAGATGATTCCGTCAACGCCCTTCAGGATGAGCTTGCGACTCGCGTTGTAGTAGACCTGGCCAGGAACGGTGTAGAGATGGAAGCGGGTCTTGAAGCCGCGCACCTCGCCCAGGTCGATGGGAAGGAAGTCGAAGAAGAGAGTACGCTCGGTCTCCGTCGCCAGGGAGATCATCTTCCCCTTGGTCTCGGGATTGACCCGCGAGTAGATGTACTCAAGGTTCGTGGTCTTCCCGCCCAAGCCGGTACCGTAATAGACGATCTTACAGTTGATCTCCCGGCTGGCGTAGTTGATCATCGTCATGATGAACTACGCTCCTTCACGGGCGCTCGCCCACGAGGGGCCGACTCTCGACGGCCTCTCCGTTCGAAACACGCTTGAAACCTCACTGGGCTAGATCGATGGGCGGGCCGTTCCCGGCCTCGGTGCAAACGGCTCCTAAAGTCGGAGGTGGCCCGGGACGGGGCAAGGAGGCGCCCAAAGATCGGGGGGAACAGTGTTTAGCAGGCCCGCTAGGCCCGCTCCAGCTCGCGCAGCCGAGCCTCCTCTTCCATCCGCCGGACAATGGCCTGAGCGCGGCCCCGAAGCAGGGGGCGGGGCTCCCATGCGATGAAGTCCCGCAATAGCGTGATGTGGTCGACGGAGGTGTGCTCCCCGGCCATGTAGCCCAACGCGGCGAGACGCCTCAAGGCGTGCGGGCTGAACAGGTCACGCCGATGACGAGACATCTGATCGCGGACCAGGAACGCAGCCACAGCACCTGCCGCGCTCAGTGCGAGCAGCGTGATCCCGGCTAACTTCAACTTCCGCTCGAAGCGCTCGTTCACATCTCCCTCCGGCCCGATAGGGCCTCTGCCAAGGTCGAGCCATCCACGTATTCCAGATCGCTCCCGACCGGAATCCCCCGGGCCAGTCGGGTCACACGTGCGCCGAGGGCTCGGAGCACCTCCTCGAGATATACCGCTGTAGCCTCGCCCTCCACGCTCGTGTTGGTCGCGACGATCACTTCGCGCACGATACCGTCGGCAGCGCGAATGCGTTCCAGCAGCCCCGCCACATTCAGCTGGTCGGGCCCGATGCCGTCGAGCGGCGAAAGCCTGCCTCCGAGAACGTGATAGAGCCCCCGGTATCGCCCGGTGCGCTCGATCGCACCGACTTCATACGCTTCCTCTACTACACAAATGACAGCCGGATCCCGACGTGTGTCGGTGCAGACCACGCACAGCTCCAGTTCGGTAAAGTTCCCACAGCAGGCGCACGGATGGATCCTGTCGGCAACGTCCCGAATGGAGCGCGCCAACCGTCGCGCGTCTTCCGGAGATCCCCTTATCAGGTGGTGGACGAGACGGAGCGCGGTCTTGGGCCCAATGCCGGGAAGCCGCGCAAGGTCCTCGGCCAGCTGATCGATCAGCGACATCCGGAACGGGTGCGGTCGATCAGAGCAGCCCCGGGATCTGCATGGGAAGCCCGCCAGCCGCCTTCTTCATCTCTTCCTCGTAAACCTGGCGTGCCTTTGCCTGCGCTTGGGACACAGCAGCCACGATGAGGTCCTCGAGCATTTCGACGTCGTTCGGGTCGACGCACGCCGGGTCGAGCCGGATCTCTTTCACCTCTCCCTTGCCGTCGACCGTGGCGGTCACCATCCCCCCGCCGGACGAGGCAGTGATCTTCTGACTCCCGAGCGAATCCTGAAGTTGGGTGATACGCGCCTGGAGCTGCTGCCCCATTTGCATGAGCTGCTGGAGGTTGTTCATCGATCCTCGGGAATGGTGCCGGGGTTGTGAGCCAACTCCGGGGTGGGGACGACCCGGGACAAGTCGGACCTAATCCAATAGCTCCAAGTCGAGTTCTTCTACCGCACGCTCCAGAACGGGTTCCTTGGCGATCAGCTCCCGCAGGCGGTCACTGCGGACGCTCTCGAGCGTGATCCGGGTGGTGTCGGCTCCCTCGTCGACGGGATCCAGCACGATGCGTGCGGGTCGTCCTATCTGACCGGTCAAGCCGAGCGTGAGGTGGCGGAGGATCTCGGGCTCGCGCAGGCGGTCGAGACCCGGGCCGGCGGGAAGCCGAACCCGAATCTCCCCACCGGGCCCTTCGCTCACGCTGGCCGCACGCAGAAACGGACCCATGCCGACGGGCGCTCCGCCGTCGTCCAGCATCCGCACCCACCCCGTGGGAGCATCCATGGCGGCCGGGCCCGCGACGCCGTCGGTGCCAGAGTCCCTGCTCGCCTCCTCGGCCCGCTGCTCCACGGCATCATGCCTTTCCTTCGCAGCGGGCTCACCGCGACCTCCCGAGCGTCGCATCCCCGGGCCGACGGAAGGGGAAGGAGGGGAGGGGTCCGATCGCTGCCCGGGAGGTTCCCCACCCATCGCCCTCAGCAGCGCTTCGAGCTCGACCGTGCGATCCAGGTAGCTGAACCGGAGCAGCAGCATCTCGAGCAGGAGCCTGGGGTTGGCGCTTCGCCGCAGGCTGCCGTTCGCCTCGAGATCGGAAGCGAGCGCGAGCATCCGGGCAAGGTCCGCAGGATCCCGCGTCTCAGCGCGCTGCCGGAAAGGCTCCCGCAGATCCTCGCGCAGCTCTTGCCACTCGCCACCGCCAAGGCGCTGCCGCAACAGCGCACGCAGCGCGTCCACGAGACCGTGGTAGAACTCTACCAAGTCGTACCCGTCGTCGAGTAACCGCTCGACGAATGCGAACACCTCGCCGTGGCGCGCTTCTGCGAGCAGGTCGAACAGCTCCAGGTAACGCTCATCCTCGACCAAGCCGAGCACCCTTCGTATGGCATCGGGATCGACCGCGCCTCCCGTGAGCGCGAGTACCTGGTCCAGCAGCGACAGACCGTCCCTCATGCCGCCGTCCGCCTTACGAGCGATCAGGCGCAACGCATCGTCCGATGCGGCGAGGCCCTCACGCTCCAGAACCGTGCCGAGCTGATGCATGATGTCCGCAACCCCGATGCGGCGGAAATCGAAGCGCTGGCAACGGGACAGGATCGGCGCTGCGGATTGCTGGATCTTCAGCGGCTCGGTGGTGGCGAACACGAAGACCACTCGAGCAGGTGGTTCCTCGAGAATCTTGAGAAGCGCATTCCAGGCCTCACGCGTGAGCATGTGGGCCTCGTCGACGATATAGATCTTGTATCGGTCAGCTTCTGATGGTGCGTACATGGCCCGCTCACGCAGATCACGCGCGTCGTCCACGCCACGGTTTGACGCCGCATCGATCTCCACGACATCGAGGGCGGTGTGTCCCCCCCAGATGCGCTCGCAGCTCTCGCAGCGCCCACAGGGCTCGCCTTCCTGCGTGCGGTCCTGACAGTTGAGCGCCATCGCGAGCACACGGGCGAGGGTGGTCTTCCCGACCCCCCGGGGACCACAGAACAGGTACGCATGCCCGACCCGCCCGCTGGCTACGGCTCGGCGCAGGGTTTCCGACACGTGCTCCTGGGTCGAGACCTCGGAGAACCGGCGCGGCCGGTGTTTTCGGGCGAGGGCCTGATGCGCCACGTATGCGTGGGGTCGTGAGACTAAAGCTCGAGGCCGCCGAACGCCGTCCACGGCGCCCCACGGCCTCGAAGAAAGTGCCCCAGGCTACCCACAGCGACGATCACCGCACTTACCGCTGCTACCTGCGGGGTCCTGACGGGATTCGTGGGCTTTCGTCCTGCGGACCTGGGGCACATCGAAACCTACCCCGGGGCCCGATGGGGGTCAACGGCGCACCAGGCTCGAAGAGACATGTTCTCGTGCGCTGTTGCGGTACGATCGTCGGACATGGACACACATGCGATCGGCCGTCGCTTCGAGGACGCGGCGGTGGCTTGGCTGGAGACGCGTGGCTGGCACGTGGTGGAGCGCAACGTCCGCTTCATGCGACGCGAGGTAGATCTAGTGGCACGCATGGGGTTGGTGATCGCGTTCGTCGAAGTGAAGGGGCGCCGCGGTAGAGGGTACGGCCGGCCCGAGGAAGCAGTCACGGCACGCAAGCGGCGCGAGATCGAAGCCGTGGCGCGTTGGTGGATCACGCGTCATGGAGAGAACGGCCTCAGCTACCGCTTCGACGTGCTGGCAATCGCCGCTCACGCCGACGGGCGGCTCGCGATCGAGCATATCGAGGATGCCTGGCGGCCGTAACGACTACGTGGAACGCTCGTTGCGGGACGTTTTCGCCAGGCGAGACAGGTCGCCGCTCCGTCGGAATCGCAGCGGGCAAAGGCTCACAACGTCAGCGGTCGGTCAATCGTGTCCGTCCACCCTCGATCTCGAAGGTCGTGCCGTCCTTGGCCACGACGAGTGGGCCTGCGTATCCAGCCAAGCCGGGTACTCTGTGGGGTCGTAGCGGCGGAAAGAGGTGGGTGACCAAGAGCAGCTGCGCATCCGCCGTGCGGGCCAGCGCAGCGAGCGAGCTCGGGCTCAGGTGGTTCACGGCCTCGCTGGGATCGGCGAGGCTGCATTCGGCAATGAGCGCTCCCACCCCTGCGAAGAAATCCCCGAGCGCAGGACTGGGTCCCGTATCGCCCGTGTAGCCGAGGGAGCCGTTCGGGGTCTCGAGCCGAACCCCGATCGACACGTCGGTGTGCGGGGTGCTGTGCGCGTGAAGCGTGAAGCGACCCGCAGGATCGGCCCACTGCTCCCCGCCCGTGAGCTCCACTACCTCGACGGGGAAGCCGGGATCCCGGACGTAGCTCCCGTGCGCCCGCGCGAGAGCGTCCACGTGAGCGTCGAGCCCGCGTGGCCCGAGCAGGGTCAGCGGCTCCTCAGTTCGCGGGGGCCTTATCCCGTGGCGCAACGCGAACAGGATCGGCGAAAGGTCGGCTATGTGATCGGTGTGGAAGTGGGTCATCACCAGGTGCGAGAGCCCACGCCAAGACAAGCGTTCGCGCGCCATTCCATGCAGGGCGCCAGAACCGCAATCGAGGAGGATCCGGACGTCGCTGAACTCCACCCAGTGAGACGCAGAAGAATGGTGCGGGTCGGGAAGGAGGGTGCCGGAGCCGATAATCGTGACGCGCATGAGAGCCGGCGCTCGAACGCCTTCGGTCACGCGGCTGTTCCGCGGGCCTTCTCCAACGCGTCCTCCAAACGGACGCCGACGATCGTGCTCACCCCGAGTTCTTCCATCGTTACGCCGTAGATCCAGTCGGCGGCTTCGATCGTACGCGCATTGTGGGTGATGACCACGAACTGGGTGTCCTTCTTGAACTCGTCCAGCAGTCGGATGAAGCGCGCGATGTTGTTCTCGTCGAGGGGCGCATCCACCTCGTCGAGCACGCAGAAAGGGCTGGGCTTGACCAGGTAGATGGCGAACAGCAACGAGAGCGCGGTAAGTGCCCGCTCGCCACCGGACAGCAGGTCGATACGTTGGGTCTTCTTGCCCCGCGGCGACGCATGGATCTCGATGGGCGCCTCCAGGGGGTCCTCGCCTTCGGCCAGCCAGATGTCGGCCTCGCCACCCTCGAAAAGCCGATGGTGGACAGTCCGGAAGTTGGCACGAATCTGCTCGAAGGTAGTCGTGAACAGCTCCGTGGCCGTCTGGTTGATGTGACGTATCGCCGAACGCAGGTCGTCACGCGCCGCGACCAGGTCGTCGCGTTGCTCGGACAGGAACGCGAAGCGTCTGCTCTCTTCCTCGTGCTCCTCGACCGCGAGCATGTTGACGGGCCCGATCCGTTCCAGTCCGACGACCAGCTGACGGAGCTCCTCCTGGAGATCGTCCGGGTCTCCCTCGACGCGAGCGGCCTCTTCGATCAGCCGCTCGAGCGAGCGCCCCCACTCGCCTTCGAGGCGGTCGCGGATCCGGTCGATCCGGGCCGAAATTTCCTGGCGCTCGAGTTCGAGCGCGTGCAAGCGGTCCGAGGTCTCACGCTCGGCTTGGCGCGCACCGCGCGCACGTTTCTCCGCCGCGTCCAGGGACTCGGCGACCTTCTGGAGGGTCTGGTCCCGTAACCGCAGATCTGCGTTCGCCCCATCGCGCTCCCGGAATAGGCTCTCCGTCGCGCGAGCGCCCTCCTCGCGTAGCCGCGCGACCCGCTCGAGCTCCTCGGCAAGCGATCGCTCCTCACGATCGAGCGCCTCCACACGTGCGAGCGCCGTGGCACGCGCCGCCGCCGCGGCCTCGAGCCGCTCCCGCACTCGTCCCAACTCCCCGTCGAGCCGCGTTTCCTCCACGGCACGCCGCGCGTCCTCGGCGCGCGCCGCTTCCCACTCCTCCTGCACCCTCTCCAGCAGCCGGCGCGCGTCTGCCCGCTGCTCTTGTAGCTCGGTTTCCTCCACCTGGAGCGCCGATCGGTCCTCGCGTGCCAGGGCGGCGCGTTCCTCCGCTCGAGCACGTGCCGCGCGGGTGCCCTCGACCTGTCGCGCCAGCTCGTCCCTGTGACGATCCATGCGCGCCTTGCGATCAACCTGGGCGGCGACCTCGGCGTCCGCCCGGCGCAGCTCGTCCTCGGCCTCTCGCAGATCCGCCCGGGCGCGGTCCAGAGCTTCCTCGGACGCGACCGCAGCCGAGCGAGCGGCCACGAACGCGTCACGAGCCTGTTCGGCCTCGGCGTGCGCAGCAGTTGACTCCTCGGTGAGTACGCGCAGCCGCTCCCTTCGCTCGAGCACTCCGGAGGCGCCCGCCGGATTGCCCAGACGAACCACACCGCGCGGGTCGCGGGCCGCACCCGACCGTGCCAGGCGGGGGCCATCGCCGTGCAGCAGCTGATCCTCCTCGACCAGGTCGACCTCGCCGAGCAAGGCGCGCACCCATGGCGTTCCCTCCCCGACCGCCCGGATCGTGTCGAGGAGGGTGCCCGTTCTGCTCTCAGGAGCCCCGTCGAGCGGAAGGAGGAGAAGCCCGCCACCCTCTCCCCATTCGGAATCGAACCAACGGCGCAACCGCTCGGCCGCCTCCAGGTCGCGGACAACCAGGGCACGGGCGAGTGGGCCGAGATACGCCTCCACTGCCCCCGCGAGACCGTCCGGGGCTTGCACGAAATCCACGAGAACGCCAAGCACCCCCGAGTCGCCACGCGCCAGAGCGGCGCGCACGACCGGTTCGACCCCCTCCCGGTCGCGATCCATGTCCTGAAGCGCGGCTCGTTGCGCGGCCAGCGTCGAGGCGCGATCGCCCGCGGTCAGCTCCCGCGCTCGCGCTTCATCGGCAGCGGCACTCAGGAGCTCGAGCGCATTGCGCGCATCGGTGACCCCCCGGCCGCCTGCTTCGACACGGTCAGCCAGCAGTTGGAGGCGGTCCGCGAACAGATCGCCCTGGGATTGCAAGTCGGTGAGCTGGAGCGCTGCCTCCTCCAGCTCGGTCCCCAACTGCTCCAGCCTGCGTCCCAACTCCGTGGCCTGCGCGTCAGCGGCGAGGGCGTCACCCTCGAGCTGGGCACCCCGGCGCGCGACATCCTGCTCTCCGGTCTCCACCGACTCCAGTGTGGCGCGCGCCCGCGTGAGCCGGCGCCGCACCTCGTCTGCCCGTTCCCGATGCTCTGACAACGAATCGCGGGCTACGCCAAGAACAGCCTCGAGCCGCACCGATTCGGAGGTCAGCGCATCGGCGTCTTCGGCAAGTTGCTCAGAGCCCACACGCGCCTCCGCCCGCTCCTCGCCGATCACCGCCACCCGGCGTCCGGCGTAGCCGGCACGCTCGTCGGCGACGGCAAGATCGCGCTCCCAGGTGACGAGGCGGGCGCGTACGTCCTCCATGCGCGCGGCCGCCTCGCTGCGAGCTCGTTCGGCGTCCAGTTGGTGCACACGCAGCGTCTCCAGGCCGGCTTCAGCGGCGCGCACCTCGGCGATCATTCCCTGCTCCGACTGCGCTCCGCCGGAAATCTCCTTGTCCACCTCGGCAAGCCGTACGTTCAGAGTCTCGAGTTGAGCCCTTACCACGGCTACTTCGACGTTCAGCCGCCGCGCGCGCAGCTCCAGATAGCGCTCTGCCCTTCCCTTCTGTCGGGCCAGTGAGCGGACCTTGGTTTGCACCTCGGAGATCACGTCCTCGAGCCGCTGCAAGTCCATCTCAGAGCGCTCGAGCCGACGCTGTGCAGCCTTGCGGCGGTCCTTGTACTTCCCGATCCCTGCGGCCTCCTCGAACAGCGATCGCCGCTCCTCCGCCCGATCCGAGAGGATCGCGTCGATCATCCTGTTTTCGATCACGTTATAGGCGTTGGCACCGAGCCCCGTGTCGCGAAACAGGTCCACAACGTCCTTGAGACGGCACACGGACCGGTTGATCGAGTAATCGCTCCCGCCATCCCGGTAGACGATGCGCCCGAGTTCGACTTCTTCGAACGGAACCGGAAGAAGGCCGGCTTCATTGGTCACGGTCATGTGGACAGACCCACGATTCACCGGCCGCCGGTTCACGCTGCCCTGGAAGATCGCCTCCTCCATCTTCGCCCCGCGGATAGCGGTGGGGCGCTGTTCCCCGAGAACCCACCGGATCGCATCGCTGATGTTTGACTTGCCGCAGCCGTTCGGCCCGACGATGGCCGTGATGCCCTCGTGGAATCGAATCTCCGTGGTATCGGCGAAGGACTTGAATCCGTGGACGCGCAGCGAACGCAGCTTCATGCGACGTCGCGACCGCCGTGTTCGATCAAACTGGAATCGAACGCACGCCGATGGACGATCGAACTCACTAGGAAGGCGTGAGACGGCCACGACCACGCGGTTTCCGTCCCCCGACCGGCGAGCCAGGGGCTCAACCAGGGCAGCTCGATCACCCCGATCCAGGCGAGGGCGACCGCGATCACGACCACCACGACCAGGATGCCTAGCAGGAGACCGGTCCGATTCCCGGTGGCGGGCGCTGGCCGTCGAGAAGCGGGGCGCGGCCTGGTCGGCGACCCGGTTCTCCGCGAGGGCGGCCGCGACGGCGGAGTACCGTCGCCGGCGGCCGCGCTGGAAGCTCCCTCCGGCCGCGGTGGGTGCACCGCTTCCCTTGGAGGTGGGGCAGAAGTGGGGGCGGGCACGACATCCTGCGGAACGGCGCCCGTGAGGTCGAAGCCCTCGGGTTCGGCCTCTGCCGTCGGCGCCGGCAGCGCGGAGGGCGCGCCCGGCTCCTCCTCAGGATCAAGCATCGGGCCGGGGTGGCTTTCGACCTGGGGCTCCTCGAGCAAACCGTCGAAACCCGACAGATCGAAGACGGCGGCCGCCGCCTGCTCGTCGTCGGGCGTGACCGGTTCGGGCAGGAGCGGATCGCGCACGGAGACGAGATCGGGGAACGGGTCGAGATCGGCCTCGTCGCCCGACTCCCTGGCTTCGTCGGGAATGTCCTGGAGCTCGAGGCCCTCGAAAGCGGCGCCGCCGGACGGCGCTGCCTCGTCGTCAACGGGCGCCGCGTCGGGGGCAAGCGGCTCGCCTACCTGCGCTGTCTCCCCTGACGGGGCCTCGACCTCCAGTGCCGGCGGCCGAGCCTCGGGCGCCTCCGTGACCGCCTCCTCGGGCCCATCGTCGCCGAAGACCATGTCTTGGTCTACCGCCTCCTGCTGCCCACCCGACATCACCGGCGGAGCGGTCCGCTCCTCGGGCTCGTCGGCCGGCAAACCACCGAGTGTCACTTCCCCCCCGGGCGTCGGTTCTTCCTGTCGGTCGACCTCGTCCCCGGAGTCCAGCCCCCCCAAGGCGGCCGCGGAGATCCCGTCCCCCTCATCTTCGGACGCGCGCCCAACGCCATCGGTCGACGGCGAGCCGTCCGGCGGCACGAGGACCGCGCGGAGCCGCTCCCCGAGCCCGTTCGCCAGCACCTCGTGCTGCTCCGTGCCCGGACCGGTCAGGAGCACCACATCGCTCGCCAAGTCGAGGAGTGCCTCGCTGCGGGGCAGATCCCAAGGCAGGAAAGCGACCAGGGTAGCGCGCACGCGCACGCACGCCTCGACGACCGCCTCCCAACGCGGGCTGGAGGTGACCGCCTCGGGGCGAGCGGTGACGGTCCCCGCGGAAACGAACAGGAAGCGTCCGTCCTCCACGGGACGCGCCACGCGCTGAAGGGAGCTGCCGAAGAGGAATACGTCGCTGACGCCCTCTCCATTCGCCACCCCGAGGACGCGGTGTAAGCCCGGGCGGGTGAGCGCGAAGTCAGCGAGCAGGATACGTCGGCCTTGATCGGCCCACCCCGCGGCGAGCGCGGCCGCAGAATGCTCGGTCCACTCGTGCCCGGCTGCCGCCGGCGCGACCACCAAGAGCACGACGCCGGGCTCACCCCCCAGTGTCACAGACAGGGGAGGAACCTCCGAGCGTGCAGGATCGAAGGACTGAGGCTCCGGAAGGTCCCGTTCCATGGGCGCGTCCACACGAAAGCTCGGAGATGGGCCGGCCCACCGCCACGGCAGCCGCGGCTCCTCGCGGCACCTGTCGACAGGCCGGTGGGACCATTCAATTGGGCCGGAACTCGCGTCCCCAAAACGCAGGATGTGACTCGGCCCCGGCAAACTTAAGCCACCGCGGAGGACCGATGCAATCAACCCTTGGGGCTGGAAGCCGTATCCTCGATGTCGAACCGCGGGGCGTCGCCCCAAAGGCCTTCGAGCTGGTAGAAAGACCGAGCCTGCGGATGGAAGACGTGAACGACGAAGTCGATATAGTCGATCAGCACCCAACGGCCGCCTCCGAGTCCTTCGACGTGCCCCGGGCGCACCCCGTCACGTTTCAGCTCCTCTATGACGTGCTCGGCGATCGAGCGTACCTGGATGTCGGACGTGCCGCCGCACAGTAGGAAGTAGTCGGTGGCGCTCGAGATTCCGCGCAGATCGAGGGCCATCAGTTCCTGGGCCTTTCTTTCCATGGCCAGCTCGGCCGCCCGTGCGACCTCGGCCGGGAGCCCAAATGCGCTGGTGCTCGGCGCTCTCACTCGCCCCGCTCGACCCGCACCTCGACTTCCACCGTCACGTCGGCGTGGAGCCGGACCGGAACAGAGAAATCACCCAGCTGCTTGAGGGGCTCGCCCAAGGACACCCAGCGGCGTTCGACCTCGAAATCGAGGCCCTCCCCGTTCAGCCGATCCGCCACGTCGGCGTTGGTGACCGAGCCGAACAGCTTGCCCTCCTCGCCCGCCCGGGCGCGAAACACCAGCTGCTTCCCTTGTAGTTGGGAGGCCCGGCGCCGCGCCTCCAAGTAGTCCCTGCGGGCACGTTCTTCGGCCAGCTTCCGCTCCTCCTCGAGCCGGCGCACGTTCGCCGGGCTGGCGAGATACGCGAGACCCTGGGGAATCAGGTAATTGCGAGCATAGCCGGGTTTGACCTCTACGACGTCACCGGCCACGCCCAGGCTGGACAAGTCGTCCTTCAGGATCACCTTCATCGTCTCGCTCCCGTAATCGCGGCTCGGCCGCCCAGCCCGTCATGGGCCACGCATCGCACGCCGCGTTTCATGCCGTCAGCTCGCGCGCGCGCCTGCGCAGGTCGAGCCACGTGTCTCCCAGGCCGATCACAAGCGCTCCGGCGAGCACGACCGGAGCCATCAAGAGCAGGGCCACGGCAAGCAGCAGCGCCTCCAACAGCTTCTGACCGCTGCTGAAGAAGACCACCACCGCCGCCCCGCGCAAAGCGTACAGCGCCCCCATGAACACGACCGCGTTCGAGCCCGCGCGCCGTAGGGCCTCCCCACTTTCCACCAACATCAGGATCAGCCCTGCGATGAAAAGCCAGACCAGTTGGTCGTTGAACCTGAACTCCCGGAGCGGGAGCAGGGCTCGGTCGTTGCCTAGGGCGATGCGGACGTAGACCCACCAGGCTACCCCGAGCGACGCAAGGGAAGCGAGCCCGGTCAAGGCAGGAAACACCTGAGCCTGAGCTTCGGCGGTACTGTACACGGTGGTCACCAGGGCCGGAGAAAGAGTCCCGCTTTCCTGGAAGAGCCGCATCGCCTCGAGGGCGGTACCCAAACCGCTCCGCAGTCGCTCCCCCACCTGCCAATCGAGAACCTCCCAGCCGCCCGATCGTCCGAGCACCAGAGCAGCCGACGCCAGAACGGCACCACCCACGGCGCCCAGTGCGCGCGAAAGAAACCGGGACGCCGGCCAACGCAGGGTGAGCGCTACGAACCAGGCCGCCACCAAGAGTGCCCATCCCCGCTCAACCCACCAGAGTCCCTCCCGCTCACCGGTGAGTACGAGCGCGAGGGTCAAGATACCGAGCGTATACGCAGGCCAGCGTAGCACCGGCAGGGTGACCAACATGAGCAGGTAGGGCACGCCCACCAGCACGCTCGGCCGGCTGATCGAGATGGCGAGCGCCAGCACGAAAAGCGCAGCCGCGCGAAGCCAGCCGCGGTCCGGCTTCCGCGGGGCGGGCACCTCGCCCGCCAGCGGAACATCCATTCCGCTCGCTCCGCCTCCTCAGACCTCGTGGTCCCGGACGTACGGGATCAGCGCGAGGTAACGGGCACGCTTGACCGCGCGGCCGAGCTGGCGCTGGAACCGCGCGTTGACTTTCGTGGTCCGCTTGGGCAGCAGCTTGCCGCTCTCGGTGAGGAAGCGGGACAGCGTGGAGACATCCTTGTAGTTGAGCAGCTCGATTGCCGGCCCATCGACCCGCCGTCGCCGACCCCGGCCCCCGCTGAACTCCGGCGGGCTGTCCACATCCGGATCCACATCCACGTCCTCGTCCTCGTCCTCGTCGTCATCGTCGTCGCGGGACGCGGATTCGGGCTTGAGCGGACGCTGCGCATGTATGGACATGCCGGTGGTGGGCTCGCCCTCATTCAGCACCAAGAGATACCGCATCAGCGACTCGTCGAGCTTTAGGATGCGCTCGAATTCCGGAAGTGCCGTGGGGTCTGCCTTGAACTGCGCCACGACGTAGTAACCGGTCTTCTTGCCGATCACGGGATACGCGAGCTGACGATTGCCCCAGTGGTCGACGGAAACGACCTCACCGCCTCCCTGGATCGCCAGCCCATGGAACCTCTCGAGCTTCTCGTTGACGCCAACCTCTTCGAGCGCCGCGTCAAAGATGTAGACTGCTTCGTAGAGCCGCATGGTCTCCCTCGGACCGTGGGTTTCGCACGGGCTCCGCCCGGACGCAGGAGGCTGCAGGGCGGCTGCGGCGCCGGCCCCGGGGCGGAGCGGGAATGGAGCCTGAAAGTATAGGCCGATTACACCGGGCTGTGAAGGCGGCTCCGGCGACATGGGCCAGGAAGCGACCGTGTGGCAGTTTCCCGCGCCAAGCTCCTACCTTGCAGCTCTTGGCCCGGACCTTTCTCCACCACCCCGGAACCCTACGTCGATGAATCGGATCCTCCGCCTCACCTCGGCCGCGCTGCTCCTGGGTAGCGTTGCCCCCGCGCACGCCCAGCACACTGCGATCCAGGTAGGACAGAGCGTGAACGGAACCCTGGACGGCCTTGATCCCCTTCCCAGCACCCGTGGACGCTTCGAGGTCTTCCAGTTCGAGGGACGAGCTGGCGAGCGGATTACGGCGACCGTGCGGTCCGACTCCTTTGACGCCTACCTCCGCCTCGCACGCGTGATCGGGGGAATCACGGACGAAATCGAGAGCAACGACGACGGCGGTGGTGGCACGGACGCGCGCATACGCTCCGTGCTAAGCCAGGACGGAGTCTATCTGCTTATCGTGCAGTCCCTCACGCAGGAAGGGGCGGGTCCGTTCACACTCTACCTCGACCCCACGCCGGAGCCCACCACGGCCGAGGCGATCCCGCTGGGTGTGGGCCAGACGGTCGTGGAGAACTCGCCGAAACGGACGCGATCGACGAAAGCGACGACACGTATTACGACGCGTGGACTGTGGAGGCTCGCGCAGGTCAGCGGCTGGTCGCGATCATGGAGTCGGAGGCGTTCGATCCGTTCCTCTGGTTCGGCAGGACCGATGCGGACGGCGAGTTCGAGGTCATCAGCTCGAACGGCGACGCAGGAATGGGTGGCAGCACTGGAACGCGCATGCGTGTGCGGGTTCCCAACACGGGAACATACGAGCTGCGCGCAAACGCGTTCAGGGTCGCTACAGGCCCTTACCGGTTGACCCTACTCGAGGCACCCCCACCTCCGGGGTCGGCAACCCGTGAACCGGTTCGCGTAGACGAAGCGATGTACGGCAAGCTTTCCGACGGTGATGCGGTGGTCGAGGGTGATACGTCGTACGACTACTGGGTTTATCAGGGCCGTGGTGGCGAGCGGCTTACGATCCGCCTCGAGTCGGACGACTTCGACACGTTCCTCGAGTTCGGCCGGCTCGACGGGGACGCGTTTGTGGAGATGGACTCGAACGACGACGGACCCGACGGCACGGACTCGGAGCTCATGGTGAGCCTGCCCACGGATGGGACGTACGCGATCCGCACACGATCACTGAACGAGGGCGAGATCGGCGAGTACGTCCTGCGGGTGACGTCCGGCGGGTGAGCCAACCGGGCGCGGGAGACTCGGCAACGCAGACCAGAATCGGTTAGCGATTGAAGCGGTCCATGGCCGCTTCGGTTCCTTCTTCCAGCCAGATCTCGACTGCGGGGGTGAGCTCGGGGAGCAGCTCCACGATCGTCTCCTCGTCCTCGGGAGGGAGGGGGGACAGAACCCAGTCGGCCAGGTCAACGCCGCTCGGGCACAGCCCCACCCCGATCCGGAGGCGCGCGTACTCGGTGGTCCCCAGCGCTGCCTCCACCGACCTGAGACCGTTGTGTCCACCGGCGCTGCCGCGTGGGCGGAATCGAACGCGACCCACTTCGAGCGCGGCGTCGTCCACCACGACCAGCAGATCGAAGCTTGGATCGAGCGCCTCTCCACGGAGCAGCCCCAGCGCCGCCCCGCTTCGGTTCACGTAGGTCAGGGGCTTCAACAATCGGACAGCTCGGCCGGCGACGCTCCCGTCGGCGACCAACGCAGGGCCATCCCGCGTGAAGGGTCCGATGTGCCAGTCGAACGCCAGCCGGTCCACGGCCCACCATCCGACGTTGTGCCGGGTGGCGTCGTAGCGAGCCCCCGGATTGCCCAGCCCGAGGACGACCCTCAGTCCTCTTCCCCGGTAGCCGTCGGCTCGGTCGGCTCGCCGATGACCTGCGTCTCCGGCGTTTCTTCCGCAGGCGTCGCCTCGACCTCTACCCGCGGTGCCGAAACCACACACAGCGTCCGCTCCGAATCGATCAGGATCTCCACTCCCTCCGGAATCTGGAGATCGGATACGTGCAGCGAGTCGTGCAGCCCGAGCCCGGTCACGTCCACCCCGATGGCCTCGGGGATCTGGTCGGGCAGGCAGCGCACGGGAACTTCGTGAATGATCTGTTCCAAGATGCCCCCGTCGTTCCGCACGCCAGCCGGGATTCCCTCCAGGTGTACAGGGATCTCGACCTCGAGCTCGAAGCCCTTTCGGACCTTGTAGAAGTCGATATGCACCAGATCAGAGCGAACGGAGGCCACCTGCACCTCGCGCACCAACGTCTGAATCGTCTTGTTGTCACCCTCTACGTTCAGCTCGATGATCGTGTTCTCGACCGAAATCTGCTGAAAGAGATGCGTCGCCTCGCGGGCGTCGACCGATAGCGCCAGCGGCTCCTGGTCCTTGCCGTAGAGGATCGCGGGGACCCTCCCGGCTGCCCGTAGTTTCCGGTTCGCGCCCTTCCGGGTTCGCTCGCGCTTCTCCGCGCTCAACGTCACCTGCGTAGCCATGGCGTCACCTGCATCCTATCGGGGGCATTCACCCCGCGGTTCAAGGAGCGACCGGCCGGTCGCTCAGTCTGTTTCCCTGATCTCGAAGAGCGCGCTAACCGACTCGTTCGAGTGGATGAAACGGATCGCGTCGGCGAGAAGCTCCGCCACCGAGAGCACCGTGAGCTGCGGGAAGCGCCGTTCCTCCGGAATGTGGATCGTGTTCGTCACCAAGAACTCCTCGAGTGGCGCCGCCGACAGCTTCTCCACGGCGGACCCGGAGAGTAGAGCATGGGTCGCCGCAGCGTACACTTTCGTAGCACCGCGTTCCACAAGGGCATGCACCGCGTTCGCGATGGTTCCACCCGTGTCCACCATGTCGTCGGTGAGTATGCAAGTTCTGCCCTCCACGTCGCCAACGACGTTCATCACCTCGGACGAGTTCGTCGCGAGTCGCCTCTTGTCGATGATCGCGAACGTGGCGTCCAACCGCTTCGAGTAGCCGCGCGCCATCTTCGCAGACCCGACGTCAGGCGCCACCACCACCAAATCCTTCAACCCCTTCTCGCGAAAGTACCGGGTGAAGACCGGAGCAGCGTACAGGTGATCCACCGGGATGTCGAAGAAGCCCTGGATCTGGTGCTGATGGAAGTCGATTGAAAGAACCCGATCCGTACCGGCAGCCACCATCAGGTTGGCCATCAGCTTCGCCCCGATTGCCACTCGGGGCTGGTCCTTTCGGTCCTGCCGCCCGTAGCCGAAGTACGGCACCACCGCCGTTACGCGGGCCGCCGAAGCGCGCTTGGCCGCGTCCACGAGGAGCAGCAGCTCCATCATCGTCTCGGCCGGCGCGTTGGTCGGTTGAATGATGAAGACGTCGCGGCCACGCGCGTTCTTGTCGATCCGGACGAACAGCTCCCCGTCGGCGAAATTGCGGACCGTGGATGTGTCCGTCGACTTGGCCAGCCGCGCCGCGATCTCCTCTGCCAGCTGGGTATTCGCCCGGCCTGACAGGAGCAGGAGGGGGCCGCGCCGGAAGGTGTCGTCCATTGTGGCCGTTCGGCTTCCATTCTGCCGGGACGGACGCAGCGGAACCTTTGGTGTTTCGGGTCCGGTGCCTGTCCCGCGCCGTTTCGCGATCGAGGAGCCTGCAAAGTTAGACGACGCGGGCGGGAGGCGTCAACGCGCCGATCCTGAGGTACGCTCAAGATACGCTCACCCAGCGCGCGTCAGGGCCGCAGCTCGACGAGCGCCTCACGCACGAGGGGAGTTCGGCCTCCCGCCTGAACCTCGAGGCGAAGCCGGTATCTGCCCGGAACCAATGATGGCAGCTGGAGCTCGACGCTCCGGAGCGCGGGGCCGGGCCGATCAGGGGCTTGCTCCTCCCATTCGAGGCGCTGCGCACGATCGGGTCCGACCAGGCCCAGCCAGCGGGCCACCCGCCGAAGCACGCCTCCGTTCGCACCCAGCACGGTCAGCCGGTAGGAGAGCGTCTCAAGACGGTAGCCGAGGCCGAACACCTCCCACGCGACCCCGATCCGCTCGCCCGTCCGAAGCCACCGACGCGGGAGGGCTCGCGCAGCCGCCTGCTCGAGAGACGCATCGGCGGGAAGAGCACCCTCCATCAGCAGCAGGTCGGAGAGCGTGGCGACATCCGGAGGGACCGGCGCTCGGTCGATCCCCGTTCGAGTGCGCCCGGCGCGACGCGCGGCGGGCGCGAACACCTCGAGGCTCGCCACCCATCGACCGGCCGGCGCCTGGAGCACAAGCCCACCCCGGTGTTGGCCCTCGGTCGTGGCGGCGTGAACCTCCCCGGCGGGGTCGTCGGCAGGCATCAGGAACAGCCCGGCGCGCGTCCCTCGATTCTGCCAGTACGGGTGCACCACGTCCCGGCCCGGATGAGCGTGGTCCGCGTGACGAGTGGTGTCTTCGGGCATTGCGTACGCTCCCACCACCGCGATACGGTCGCCTCGCGGGAAGACGGCGATCTGCCCAGCGCCGGGAAGGAGCACGGGCGCGTACGCAGGTGCGTAGGCGGCACGCGGCCGGCGCGCGTCGGGAATCCACCCGACCTCCGAGACAGCCGCCGGATCGGCGAGCGCCGCCCCAGGCGGGATCAGAGGGCGGCTCTCCGGGTGATGCTGACCGACCACGCTCCGCGAGAGCGCGAGCCCGAGCGAGCGCGACTCCGCCCGCTCCCAACCGACCTCCCAGCCGTACCGCACCAGGAGCTGCTCGAGATCCGAACCCCACCTCATTCCGTACGGATTACTGGCCTCGGCGCGAACCCGGGCCATGGTCCAGCGCGCCCAGTGCTCCGTCAGCAGATCGTTGCCGGGCACGATCAGCAGGGGATCGGCGAGCGCCCAGACGGAGGGAGCGCGGAGCTGGCGCCCGTTGCGGTCCAGCCCGGTCCACCAATCGCGGCCAGAAGGGTCGAGGAGCGGTTCCGGGTCCGACCACATGGCGACGGCGGCAGCATCCATTCCTGCAAGCCCACGCCGGAAGGCATTCTCCGCTTCCGGGTAGCGGCCGAGCGCGTGCAGAGCGAGGCCCTCCAGCGCGCGGCACCATGCTCGCCCACGCAACTGCTCCAGGTCAGCCCCGCGACCGCCCTCGCCCCCGCCGGCAGTGACCTCGCGGCCGGCGCACTCCCCCGCCAGCGTCGCCGCCATGTCCCACCGACCCGCTTCCCCGAGGTAGGCCACGCGCTGACCGACGAGCCACGGATCCAAAGGCAGCTCCGCCGCGGCCTCCGCCAGCGTCGCGAGCAGCTCCTCGCGCGCTGCGACGATGCGGGGGTCCTCGGGAACGGGATAGAAGTCGCCGCGCGGAGCGTGGTCGAAGCACATCCGCCCCAGCACTTCCCCACAGGAGCCGCCCGCCCAGCTCCGATTGATCGGAAGCCAGCGAACCCGGTCGCGCTCGAACCGCCTTTGGGCCGCGCGCGAACCCTCGAGGACCTCCTCGGCGCTCCTTTCCCCCACCCCGACGGTCTGGCCAGCGCCAGCCTCCGTCCATAACCCGGCCCATGCTACGAGGGCGGCGATGACCATGAGAGGGCAGGAGGGCGGGCGCATCGGGTCTCCCGAAAAAACGAACGGGGGAGCGCCTGAACGGCGCCCCCCCGCAAGTTACCGCGTTCGGAAACTACGCGTGAGTCGTCTCCGTCATCGGTGTCACGGCCTTCTCGTCCACCTCCCCGGTCCGGATCCGGATAACGCTATCGACCGGCAGTACGAACACCTTCCCGTCTCCCACCTCACCGGTGCGCGCCGCTCCCAGAATGGCCTTCACCGTCCGATCCACGAACTCGTCCGATACTCCGATCTCGACCCGCACCTTCTCATGCAACTCCATTTTGACGGTCATCCCTCGGTACGTCTCCACCTTCTCCAGCTCACCTCCGTGGCCCTGCACCGACTCGACCGTCAAGCCACGGACCTCGGCGCGGTAGAGTGCCTCCATCACGTCGGAGAGCTTGTCGGGGCGAATGATCGCGACGATCAGCTTCATGAGTTCTCCTTTTTATTGTGCTTGATCAGCTGTGGGCGGCGACGAGAACCGCGCCTTCGCCTTTCGCGTAGCCTTCCTCGCCGTGCAAGATCACGTCGAGCCCGACCCCCTCCTCGGACACCGGCCGACGCAGGGGCACGACCGCGCCGACGATCTTGAGCAGGATCAGGGTGGCGACGCCGCTGTACGCCGCAGCGCCGACGATCGCGATCACCTGGGTCAGGATGATCCCCACGTTCCCGTCCACCGGCCCGGGCACGCCACCCCATACCTCCGCCGCGAACACCCCGGTGAGCAAAGCACCCGTCGCGCCACCGGTTCCGTGCGCCGCCCAAACGTCGAGCGAGTCGTCGAGCCCGGTCCGCGAGCGGAACACGATCATGAAGTAGCAGGGCACTGCCGCGATCCCGCCCAACGCGATGGCAGCCATCGGCCCGATGAATCCGGCAGCCGGAGTGATCGCGACCAACCCAACCACGATGGCCGTAGCGGCGCCCACTGCCGTGATCTTGTTGCCTCGTGTCGCATCGATCAGCATCCATACGACCAATGTCGCCGCCGGAGCGAGCATCGTGTTCACGAAGGCCAGGCTCGCGGTGGCGTTCGCCGCAAGCGCGCTTCCGCCGTTGAACCCGAACCAGCCGAACCAGAGCAGTCCGGCACCGAGCAGGACATACGGCACGTTGTGCGGTACCTGCGCCTTCCGGCCGTAGTCCTTGCGGCTGCCGACGACGACCGCCCCGACCACGGCCGCTATCCCGGCGTTCACGTGAACCACGGTACCCCCCGCGAAGTCGAGCGCGCCCAGCGATCCCAACCAGCCCCCACCCCAGACCCAGTGCGCGATCGGGGCATACACCACGAGGCACCAAAGCGAGATGAACGCGAGGTAGGGTCCGAAGCGCATCCGCTCAACCACAGCACCCGAGATCAGCGCGGCGGTGATGATCGCGAAGGTGCCCTGGTATGCCATGAACAGGAGGTGGGGGATGGTGGAGGCGGACGGGCCACCCTCGAGCCCGACGCCGTTCAAGAACGCATAGTCCATCCCACCCAGCCAAGCCGAGCCCGGCGCGAACGCCAGCGAGTACCCGAGCACGGCCCAGGTCAAGCCCACCACGCCCAATGAGGCGAAGCTCATCATCAGCGTGTTCAGAATGTTCTTCGAGCGGACCAGCCCCCCGTAGAAGAAGCCGAGGGCCGGGGTCATCAGCAGCACGAGCGCCGTGGACATGAGCATCCAGGCGGTGTCCGCACCGGACAGCTCCGAGGGCGCTGCCTGGGCGGCCAGGAGCATGGGGACCGGAAAAGCCATGACAATCTCCGACACAGGGTGGGGAGGTACAGACCTGACGGAGCTGCGACAAGTCTGGCGTGGGAGCATCCTAACCTTGGATCAGTAACCAACGCAAGCGTCCTGGCCCTGACCACCAAATTATTGGCCCCGATTTGACTTCCGAAATAAAGTTTTGGTAGGAGAGCTCCGTCGTTCTCGTTGCCCCGCAGCCTGCAGGAGGGAGGTGGCTCTTAGGCCCCGCGGATATCCTTAGCATGTTAATCCATTGACATCATCTTCCTAATGAAGTAAGGTGTTTCCTTGTGTACATGGGCCGTACGAAGGATTCCAGCGGACGAGCCTCGAGCGTCCGAGGCGCCCCGATCAACCGAGGGAGGTAGCTGATGAGCGCACGTGTTTTGTCGTTGACCGTCGTGGCCGGACTGCTCGTGTTCGCGAGGCCGGCGGTGACGCAGGAGATTGAGGTGTCCGTCAGCGGGAGCGCCGCCATGGTGAACGACTACACCTTCCGAGGAATCTCCCAGACCGGCGAGGGCCCCGCGGTCCAGGCCGGGATCACCGGCGCGGTGGGGAGCGTCTACCTCGGGACCTGGGGCTCGAGCCTCGACTTCGGCTCGGTCGACGCGGCCGACCGTGCCACCGCCGAGGTCGACATCTTCGGGGGCATCGCGACGTCACTCGGAGGCGCAGCCGACCTGGATCTCGGCGTCGTCTTCTACGCGTACCCGGGTGGGGGTTTCGATTCGTACAACTTCGTGGAGTTCGCGCTCGGGCTCTCCCGCGGATTCTCGAACGTGAGCGCGGGCGTGAGCGCTGCGTATTCCCCAGACTACTTCGCCGATTCGGGGTCCGCGTTCTACATGGGCGGCTCACTGGGGCTGGACATCCCTACAACTCCCCTCTCGCTGTCGGCCACCGTCGGGCGCCAGAAGATCGATGACAACGTCGCGTTCGGAACCCCGGACTACGTCGACTTCTCCGTCGGTGCGAGCCTTTCCGCGCTCGGGGTAAGCGTCGGTGCGGCGGCGGTGGGAACCAATCTCGACGAGGACGAGTGCTTCGGGGGTGACCCCCTGTGCAAGACCCGCGTGGTCCTGAGCCTCGGCATGGAGCTCTAGGTCGACAACGACGCGCTCACGCCCATCTCGCCCGAGCCGGAGGTGGCGCACGCACGTTGACGGGCCAGGACGGAACAGGCCCCGGGCTCCTTTGGCGGAGACCGGGGCCTGTTCCTTTTTTCGGTGGACGGGTCCGGGGTACCGGCGCGGCCGCCGGATCAAGTCAGGTCGAGCGCCTGCCGCACGAAGGCGAGGAACTGCTCGCGCACCCAAAGTTGGTCGACCTCATCCGCGAGCGCGGAGCCCAGCTCGATCATTTCGCCGAGGCCGGCCGACGTCCACAGCTGGGCGACGAGCCGATCGGGGTCCGGATCTCCCCATGTGAGCTCCATCGTCCACCGCCTGGGCTCTGCCAGATCCATCGGCCCGACCTTGGGATACAGATGGAGGCGAACATTCGGCGGATAGGCGTCGAGGGACTCCTGGTACAGGACCCGATGCCCCGCTTTCCGTAGCCGACCCGCAACGTCCCGGGCATGCTGGAGCACGTGGTGGCTGAGGAGATCCGAGCCCTTCCGGCGGGCGTTCTCGAGCTCCAACGCCCGCTGTACGAGGCGCCCCGCCTCATCCTGTTTACGACGCTCGTAGTCCGCAAGCAGGGCCTCGAAATCGTCGGGCTCACGGGGCTCGGCCCGCGGCTCCTCCCGCGTCTCCGCCGGCCCCTTGGTCGGCGACTGTGGTTCCTTCCAATCGTCTCTCATTGCACTCCGGGGTTGGCAGGGAGGGGTAGATGCCCTCCCTGCGGGCCTCTACCCTAAAACAGATGTTTAGAGAGGGCAAGCAGAACGTGCGGTGGGCGACCCCACCCCCTCCGCGTGGATCACCCGAGAGGTGGCCTCACCAGGGAACGAGATTCCTCAAAAAACTCCGCATCGGCGGCCACAGCCCGCCCCCAGCGACGCCCTGGAGCTCCGCATCGCTGAGCTCGGAATCGCCACGGGCCATGAGATCCTGGCTGACGCGCAAGACCTCGTCGGCAGTGAAGACGAAACCGTGCTCGGCGCCGACCTCGGCGAATGCCGCAGCCGCCGCCTGACCTTCCCTGTCGCCAACGGCCCTGCGCACGGTGCCACGAAGCGCCGTTTCGGCAGCGATCTTATCCACGAAATCAGTCACGGCTTCAGCGCTCATCACTGAACCCCCGGCTGAGGGAGAACGGTCAAGCCGATCTTAGACCCTAATCTCAGGACGTGCCCGGGGGCAAGGTTCCCCTTCAAGTAGCCACCAGGCCGTATCTCGACCCCCTCCAGCGGCCGCAGGTTCCACGCCTGGTCCGTCGAGCTCCTCGACCCACGTGACTCTGGATATTCCCTCACTTGCTCGGGGCGAACAAGACCGGAAAACCACGACCAGGTCGAGGGTCGCTACGGAACTTCCCGGCCGAACGGCCGGAAGCGTGCAGCAGGGGCGCGCCATGACCCCATTTCTGCCGCACCAGGTGCTGCAAGAGGACAGGTACCCGGCCCGGCCCTCGGTGCGCACCCACGACCTGCCCGCGCGCGGCCCTGACCGGGCGTCCGACGAAAGCTGGCAGCGCCGTTTGCCAATCCCCGACGTCGCTGCCATGCTGAGCGCTCGCGCGACTGAGCGGTCGCGCGTCCGCACGTGAACCGAGTGGAGGCCGGACCGGTGCCAGGACTCGTCCCCAACGTCGATCCCGACGGACTGCTCGAATACTCCGTCGTCTACACCGACCGCGCCCTCAACCACATGTCACGGTCGTTTCAGTCGGTGATGAAGGATATTTCGGCGACACTCAAGCGGGTCTACCGTGCGCAGGCCGTCGTCGTCGTCCCCGGCAGCGGCACGTACGGTATGGAAGCGGTGGCTCGCCAGTTCGCCACGGGGCAGAAGTGCCTCGTCATTCGCAACGGATGGTTCAGCTACCGATGGACGCAGATCTTCGGCGCTGGAGGCATCCCGTCCGCCGAAATCGTCCTCAAGGCGCGTCAGGTCGCCGAGGGCAGCAAGGAGCCGTTCGCGCCAGCACCGGTCGACGAGGTGGTGAGCACGATCGCGGCCGAACGCCCCGCGATCGTCTTCGCCCCTCACGTCGAGACCGCCTCGGGGATCATCCTGCCCGATGGGTATGTCCGATCGGTCGCCGACGCCGTGCACGCGGTGGGAGGGTCGCCGCCTCAGGACCCGCATTCCGCACCACCAGCCGGAACACCACCGTCCCGCCCTCCGGCACCGTCGCACGATTGACGCTCTTCTCCAGCTCGAGGTCCGCCTCCGGCGGCCGCTCCCGCACCACCACGTTCACCGTGGCCTCGGCCGAGCCCGCCACCACCTGGATGCGCGCCGTGCCCGCACCCACCGGCGTCACCCGGCCCGTACCGCTCACTCCCGCCACGCCCGGATCCAGCGACGTCCAGAACACCACCGGCTGCACGCCCGGATCGTTCGTCGTCACCTCAGCCGTCAGCTGTAGCGTCTGATCTACGAAGATCGGCGGCGGCGGATTCGGCTGGACCTGGATCCCCGTCACCGACAGGTTCCCCGGCGGGCCCCGAACCATCGGCACCTCCACCGCCTGCGACCTCACACCCGGCGTCACCGCGAACGGACCCAGCGTTCCGCTCCACTCCACGCTCTCCCCACCGCCCGGGGTCACGTGCACCAGCTGCACGTGCACCGTCACCTCCACCCCGCCCCCGAGCTCTAGGGAAGCTCTGAGCAAGGCCCTTCTGGGGGCGGTGCGAGACGGAGGGAGCCGGTTTCAGCGGTCTTGGGGGCGATGACGGGCTGAAAACGCGCCCAACCGGCATGTTCTGGCCGATGATCCCCTCGTTGCGCCCCGCGTGGGCGGATGTTTCCCGCGCCGGCCGCTCACGCCGTCGAATAGCGGCCCGCCACAAGCAGGTTCGCGAAGCCCAGGAGCAGCGCGATCCGTTCCATGTTCTTGGCCAGCCCGCGGTAGCGAACCTTCCGGTAACCGAAGCGGCGCTTCACATACAGGAACGGGTGCTCCACCTTTGCCCGCACCGAGGCCTTGTCCCGCTCGCGCAGCCACCGCGCCCCGCCCTGCTCCAGGAGCCGCCGCCGCCCCGGTCTCATCGCCACATGCCACTGCACCGGACGGCCTCCCGTGTCCACCCACTTCTCGATCCCCCGGTAGCCCGCGTCCGCCCACACCTCCTCCTCGCCGCCGTGAAGCAACGCCCCCGCCTCCCGAAGATCGTGCGTGTTCGCCGGCGTCGCCCGCACGCCATGCACCAGTCCCGTCTCCGCGTCCACCCCGATGTGCGCCTTCATCCCGAAGTGCCACTCGTTGCCCTTCCTCGTCTGATGCATCTCCGGATCCCGCGCCCCCTCCCGGTTCTTCGTCGATGACGGCGCCGCGATGATGCTCGCGTCCACGATCGTCCCCGCCCGCACCCGGTAGCCCCGCTCCGCCAGGTGCGCGTTGATCTCCTCGAACAAACCACGCCCCAGCCTGTGCCGCTCCAGCAGGTGCCGAAAGTTCAGAATCGTCGTCTCGTCCGGCAGCGGACCCGTCAAACGCAGCCCCGCGAACCGCCGCACCGACTCGATCTCGTACAGCATGTCCTCCATCCCCGGGTCGCTCAGGTTGTAGAACAGCTGCACGCAGTGAATCCTCAGCATCGCCGCCAACGGGTACGGCTGCCGCCCCCGCCCCGCCTTCGGATACAACGGCCGAATCCGCGCCTCCAGACGCTCCCACGGAATCAGCGCCTCCATCCGCTCCAGAAACAGCTCCCGCCGCGTCCGCCGCTTCTTCCCCTCGTACTCCACATCCGCGAACGTCACCTGCTCCATCGTCCGCCTCCCCGATCGTCCCGCTCAGCCCTTGAACTCCCGCCCCGTAAATCTAATGTCCCAGGGACCGACTTATTCAGAGTATTCCTAGCGGGATCTCGAGCGGCACCGACCAACTCGACGCGCTCGGGTCCACGTCCACGAACGTCTCGAGAAGCGTCGTGTTGCCCGGATCCTGCGCCACACGCAGACGGATCCGGTTGATCTCCAACGGAGCACCGTTGGCTGCCTGCGGGCCCAGTACCGGCTGGATCGCCAGCGTCGCCACCAGCGACCGACCTGGACCCGACGTCCCGTCACCGACCACACAGGACGCGGCCAGCCCCGTCGCAAGGGCCACGAGCACGCGGGGTTGGACAGGACCGCGCATACGAACGGGGGGTTGGGGAGAAAACAGGGTGGATCTCCAACCTTCCCCCCGAATCAGCCCCGGTTAAGCAAAGGGGGTCCCACAGCCACAGGGGAGGCCGGCAGCGGAGCCGGTTGGCTGTATCCTACGACCGTCGTCGTCGGAGGGGGGGACACAGCCGCAAGAGGCCGCTCGTCGTCCCGCCTTGGAGGGTCGCGTTCAGACGGGTGACGGGATCGGTCATGACCCTACCCTGCGGGAGGAATGACCTGATGGCTCAGTGCTGCTCGAGCCTCATCATAATGGGGACGCTACTCGCTAGGCGCACGCGAATGACGCGGTGGTGTGCTAGTTCGTGTGCTAGTAGAGAACCCCAGAGTCCGTGAACCGCCTACCTAGGCTGTCACGAACTCCGGGGCTTTTCTCTCTGTGGGCCACGGATCTCGGGGAATCCTGGCCCCCTTTCCTAGGCTTGCAAACCAGGCGCTCTCCCAACTGAGCTATGGCCCCTCAGTACCGACTTCTTCAAGCAATCATACTGACGTGCCCCCAGTGGCGGTAGAGGTAGGATCAAAAGGTGTGTAAAAAGAGAGGCGACGTACCTTTCCGCTGAGATTTAAACCAGCGAGCCCGGGTGACAGCCCGGGGAAAGGAACGTCGCCTCATGAGAGAGGATATCGCGGGACCCCAGGGTGCGTCCAGCAGGCCGATGTGGGAGACGCTCGAGGGGATGGTTAGGGAGAAGGCGCAGGAGTTCATCCAACAGATCATGGAGGAGGAAGTCACGGAGTTGTTAGGCCGGGAGAAGTCAGAGCGCAGGAGTACGGTGGACTCGGCCGAGGGCTACCGCAACGGATATGGCAAGCCGAGGCGGTTGGCGATGAGCTCGGGCACGATCATGCTCCGACGCCCTCGGGTTCGGGGCGTCGAGGAGCGGTTCGAGAGTCGGGTGTTGCCGTTGTTCGCACGACGGACGAAGGAGCTGGGTGCTCTGCTTCCGGAGCTGTATCTGCACGGGCTGGCGGAGGGAGACTTCGAGCTGGCGATGCGGGGCCTGCTGGGCGAGGGGGCCCCGTTGTCGAAGTCTTCGATTCGGCGGCTGCGGGCGGGATGGACGGCGGAATTCGAGGAATGGTCGAAGCGCTCGCTGGCCGACCGTGAGGTCGTCTACGTCTGGGCGGACGGGATCTACGTGAAGGCGGGGCTCGAGCGGGACAAGGCAGCACTGCTGGTGGTTCTGGGCGCGATGCGAGACGGGACGAAGGAAGTGTTGGCCCTGAGATCGGGCTACCGAGAGTCGGTCGAGTCCTGGTCGGAGGTGTTGCGGGATCTGAAGGCACGCGGCATCGAGGCGCCCCGGCTTCTGATGGCGGACGGTAACGCGGCGATCTGGGGCGCAGTACGGCAGGTATGGCCTGAGGCGGGCGAGCAACGGTGCTGGAACCACAAGATGAGGAACGTGCTGGACCGGCTGCCGCAGCGGGAGCAGAGCGAGGCGAAGGATCTTCTCAGGGCCGTGGTCTACGCACCGAGCCGGTCCGAGGCTGTGAAGGCCCGCGAAGTGTTCGCCAGGCGCTACAGGCCGTGGTATCCGAAGGCGGTGGACGTACTCGAGGACGACTGGGAGCGGATGGTGGCGTTCTACGACTTCCCCGAGGATCACTGGAAGCATCTACGCACGACGAACGTGGTCGAGAGCCCGTTCGCTGCGGTACGGCTCAGGACGACGGCGGCGAAGCGATTCAAGCGGGTCGAGAGCGCTACGGCGCTGATCTGGAAGTCGCTCTTGGTGGCCGAGAAGCGCTTCCGAAGGCTCGACGCTCCTCACCTCCTCAAGGACGTGTTTGAAGGAAGGAAGTTCGAAGACGGAAAGCCCGTCTCAACCCAACAGCGGAAGAATGCCGCCTGATACGTTTACACACCTATTGACCCAACCTCCGGGCTACCCCGATGGACTCGCAGGAGACGCGATTCCGATCGCGGCTCGCATCGTGGCGGTCGCGGATGCGCTGGACGCGATGACCAGCGAGCGGGCATACCGTCCCGCGCTCACCTGGGACGAAGCTCTCGCGCAGATACGAGAACTCGCCGGCAGCCAGTTCGACCCCAGCGTGGCGGCCGTGGTCGAGCGCACGGAGAGCGAGCTCAAGCAGATTTGGGAAGAACAACTCCGCCCCGCGGGCTGACTCAGAATCCGAACGCGATTCCGAAGTCGGCGGAAACCCAACGCAACCGAAGCGGAGTGTCGTCCGGAAAGCGCGTGTTGAAGCTGCTGTACCGCACCCCTGGAGTCAGCCCTATGCGCCCGGGTAACGTGACCCTGAGGCCAACCCCCGCTTCCACACCCACACCGAGGGACGAAGTGCGGTGCAGAGGGGTTTCGGCAGTCTCGAAATAGCGCTCGACGCGCCCGAACACGGCCCCCACCCGAACCCAGCCCGCTCCGCCGATCGTCCGCTGTACGCCGAGATCCCAATCGGTGGCGACGTAGTGGTCACGGGGGCAGCCGTCGGCTCGGCAACCGAACCGATTTTGGCTGAAGCCCACATAGGGACCCCACCCGCTCGGCCCGCGATAGACGAAGTGCACCCCGAACGCCGGAGCGGGCGCGATCTTTCCACCCTGATCCGGTCCCGTGCGGAAGGATGCCACGGGGAGAGCAACGCCACCGCGTCCCTCGACCGCGAGCGGTGTGTCCTGCGCCGTCACGGGAGCGGACCCGAGCGCGACACCGGTGGCTACGCCGAGGACGATACGGAAACCGAGACGAGCGGCACCCGGGATGAGAGGGCCGGTGCCAGAATACGGACGACTGCGGGCCAGGGGCCGTGCCTCCGCGTGGGTGTGGGACGGATCGAGCGTACCCCCCGAGCGCGTTCCGGTCCCACTCGCAGGTGTCGCGGTGGCCGCTCCGACCCGGACCCCGTTGCATTCGCGCCCCCCCCTGCCGAGCGTGGGGTGCCACCTACCACCTCTCCACGTTTCGGAGCGCGATGTCGATCAACGATGCAGGCGCGGCACCCGTTCGCACCGCGATTCGAACCGCGCGTCGAACCCATCGGTTCACGGAATCGGTGATCCGGGAGATGACGCGTGTCGCCGGCAAGCACGGCGCCATAAACCTCGCGCAGGGCTTCCCCGACTTCTCCTGCCCCGCCGTCCTCAAAGAGGCCGCGCAGGCCGCGGTGGACGCCGATGTCAACCAGTACGCGGTCACCTGGGGAGCGCCGCGGCTGCGCGCCGCGCTCGAGGAGAAGTACCGCAGGTGGTACGGCATGGACGTTGACGGCGACCGCGAGCTCACGGTGACGTGCGGGGCCACCGAGGCGATGGCAGCCGTACTGCTGGCGCTGGTCGACCCGGACGAGGAAGTGATCGTGTTGGAGCCGTTCTACGAGAACTACGGCCCGGATACCGTACTGTGCGGGGCACGCCCGGTCTTTCTCCGACTCGATCCTCCGGACTTTCGGCTGGACGTCGAGCGCCTACGCGCGATGGTGGGCCCGCGCACGCGAGCGATCATCGTGAACACACCGAATAATCCCACCGGTCGGGTGCTCGACCGGGGCGAACTCGATGCCATCGCGGCCCTCTGCCGGGAGCACGACCTGCTGGCCGTCACCGATGAGATCTACGAGCACATCCACTACCAGGGGGAGCACGTTCCGCTCGCGACGCTGGAAGGGATGCGGGATCGCACGGTGATCGTGAGCGGGGCCTCCAAGACCTTCAGCGTGACGGGTTGGCGGGTCGGCTGGGTGGTCGCGCCACCCGATCTGACCGGCGCGATCCGCAAAGTGCACGACTTCCTCACGGTAGGCGCACCCGCGCCGCTTCAGGAAGGGGTCGCCGACGCGCTCGAAACGATGGGAAAGAACTACTACGAGGCGCTCGCCACCGACTACCGCGAGCGGCGCGACGTCCTCATTCCGGCACTCCACCACGCGGGGTTCGCCTGTGTCGCCCCTGAGGGGGCCTACTACGTGCTGGCGGACTTCTCGGCGCTCTCTGGCACCGACGACGGTGAGTTCGCCCACCTGCTCGCGCGCGACGCTGGAGTCGCGCCGGTTCCAGGGTCGAGCTTCTTCCGGGAGCCCGACGCGGGCCGAACGCTTGTCCGGTTCGCGTTCTGCAAGCGGATCGAGACGCTGGCCGAGGCCGGAGAGCGGCTACGTCGGTTCACGGCAGCCGGCGCTTGAGGGCGGCGGGCTCGCTCACTCCGATACTCGCCGCAGTAGCGGTAGGGGCGGACGGGCGAGGAGCCCGACGCTTCCCCCCAGACCCATGGCCACGGTCACCAAGATCACCATGAACCAGAGCCCGACCAACGAGGACAGCTGGGGCAGGTAGGCGACCTCGAACACCTCGCGTGCAAGCGCCCATGCGGCCCAGACGGCCAGAATCAGCCCCGTGAGCGAGGCCAGCGTTCCGAGCACCAAGTATTCGGTCAGGAGCACGACACGCACCTGCCCACGGCGCGCGCCCAAGGTGCGCAGGAGTGCGCCCTCGCGCATGCGCTGGAAGCGCGAGGCGCCGAGCGCACCAGCCAGGACGATCAGTCCGGTCACCGCGGTGAACAGACCGAGGAAGTGGAGCGCGGCGTTCACGCGCGCGAGCACCCGCTCGATCGTATCCTGGACGCGGGTGAGGTCGAGCGAGGAGACGTTCGGGAAGGTCCGCACAAGGCTGGTTTGGATTCCGGCGCGTGCCGTGGCGTCATCGATGCGCGCGATCAGGATCGACGTGCGCGGCGCGTCCTCGATGGAGCCGGGTTCGAAGACCACGAAGAAATTCGGCTCGAAGCGCGTCCAGTCCACGGTGCGCAAGCTGGTGACGACGCTCTCTACGGCGCGCCCACCGAAGTCCCAGGTGATGCGGTCTCCCAGCTCCACGTCCAGATCGTCGGCCAGATCGGCCTCGAGGGAGATGCGCGCGACCCGCGCGACCCCATCGGGGGGCTCGACGCGCTGTTCCGTAGCATCCCACCAGCGGCCGGCCAACAGCGTCTCCCCCGCTGTGATGGTGTCGCGCCACGTGTTACGGTACTCGCGCCGGAGCGCCCAGCGCTCGGGACCGCGCGGGATCGCCGCCAGCTCGGCCGGGCCGAGGCCGTTGATGGCCGCGATCCGTGCCGGTACGAGGGGAGCGGACACGGCCCCCGCGCGTGCAGGCGGGGGGAGTGCTTCGAGGACGCCACGCTCCTGATCCGGCTGGATGTCGAAGAGCAGCAGGTTGGGCCGCCCGCCCTGATCCTCGAGACCGAGTCCCCGGATCAGCGCCGATTCCACCTGGAGCACGGTCGCCACGGCGAACACGCCGAATCCGAGGGCGAGCGTGATGGCGACGGTCTGATTCTGCGGGCGGAACAGGTTCGCCACCCCCTGTCGGATCGGGTAGGGTGCCCGACGCGGAACGAGACGACGCGTGAGCCCGACGAGCACCCAGCCTGCACCCCACAACACCACGATGGTCGCGACCAGTCCCGCCGCGAACCCGAGGCCCTGGTCTCGCTCGGGCGCCTCGAGCATGCTGAGCGCGACCACGCTGGCACCCAGAGCCGCCCAGGCGAGCACACGCGCAGGGTCCCGACGCCGGCGAGTCGGTTCAACGTCCTCGCGCACCGCACGCAGCGGTGGCACGTCCCGCACCGCCAGCAGCGGGAGCCAGGCGAACAGGAGTGCGACCCATACGCCGATCGCGAGACCCGTCACCACCGGGCCCAGGGTGATCCTGGTGGTGACCCGCACCGGCAGCATCTCGGCGAGCGCCATCGGGAGAAGGGCCTGCACGCCGACTCCGGCCAGCGCGCCGAGCGTGGCTCCCGCGAGGCCGAGAACGGCCGCCTGAAGAAGGTAGGCGGTGAAGACGCTCCGCTGATGCACGCCGATACAGCGGAGGACGGCTATGGCCGTCCGGCGCTCGCGCGCGAAGACGTGTACCGCGCTCCCCACGCCGACGCCGCCCAGGAGGAGCGCGGCGAGACCGACCAACCCGAGGTAGCGACCGAGGTAGTCGACCGAGCGGGTGAGCCGCCGGGCCTGCGACTCGGCGGTGGTCCATCGCACCTGTGCCTCGTCAAAGGTCTCGCGGTAGCGTTCCTCCACGTCGACCCGATCCTCACGACTCGGAAGAACGAGGTACCGCTCGTATCTCGCCAGGCTCCCGAACGCGAGCAGGCCCGCGGCGTCCAGGGTTCCGTGCGGCACCCAGACTCGTGGACCGACCGCCGTCTGGAGCGCGAAGTCGCCCAGGAGGTCCTCGACGGTCCCGGCGATGCGGACGACCACCTCACCCACGAGGAGCGAGTCGCCCGTCCGTGCCTCGAGCATGGTGAGCACCGCGGGATCCACGAGCGCCTCGCCGGGTCGAGGCGGCCACGCTCCCTCCGGCACGGTGCGGACGCTGCCGTAGAACGGGTACCCCTGATCCGCACCCCGAACCTGGAGCAACCGGGCAATCCCCGTGCGTGGAGCCAGCACCATCGACACCACGCTCGTCACGCGCGCGGAGGCGTGGCCTGCGCCGGCCAGCGAGTCCACCAGCGCGTCCGCGGGCCCGGGGAACGGACGGCTCGACGCCAGGCGCGCATTGGCGCCGAGCAACACCTCCGCCTCGTCCTGCACCGAGCGCGCGACATCGGCCGTGAAGCCATGGATCGCCACCAAGCCCGCAACTCCGAGAGAGATCGAGATCATGTAGACCCCGATCCTGCGCGCCGAGGAACGCAGCTCGCGGCGAGCGAGCGTCAGCGCAAAGCGCAGACTCACGGACCCGCGACCCTGGAGCGACCCAAGGACCGCACGTCCCCGGCCTCGTCCTTGGCCCCGTCCTTGGCCCCGTCCTTGGGGGTGTCCGACACGATGCGGCCATCGGCAAGCCGCACCACCCGGCGGGCCTGCGCCGCTAGCTCCAGATCGTGCGTGACCAGCACCAGGGTCGTCTGCGCCTCGCGGTTCAGAGCCTCCATCAGCTCGATCACGCGCGCTCCTGTCTCCTGATCCAGGTTTCCGGTCGGCTCGTCTGCGAACAGGATGCGCGGACGGTTCGCGAACGCGCGCGCTAAAGCCACCCGCTGCTGTTCGCCCCCTGAAAGCTGAGCGGGGTAGTGGTCGAGCCGGCCGGCGAGTCCGACCCGATCGAGTAGCCGGGCCGCACGGTCGCGCAGCTCACGAGGTGGGCGACCGCCCAGGAGCTCGAGCGGCACCAGTACGTTCTCCAGCGCCGTCAGGGTGGGAAGGAGGTGGAAGGTTTGGAAGACGAAGCCCACGTTTCGCGCACGAAACCCGGCGCGCTCATCTTCGGTAAGAACGGAGAGGTCGACCCCGTCGAGGCGCACCGTTCCCGAGCTGGGTTCGTCGAGACCGGCGAGCAAGCCGAGCAGCGTGGTCTTGCCGCTTCCCGAGGGCCCGAGGATCGCGACGAACGCCTCGGCCGGAATGTGCAGCTCCACGTCGCGCAGCACGGGCAGGGGGCGACCCCCGCTCAGATAGGTCTTCCCAAGCCCTTCGGCCACAATCATATGCGCTTCAACCGCCTCGTCGTCGTCGTCTCGCTGCTCCTGGCCGCTCCAGGGTGTGGGCCCGCCGATGATGCCGGCGCGGCGGCTCGCGGTGCAAGAGATGCGGAAGATGGCAACCGTGGGCGCGCCACTGAAGAGGCGAACGCGGAGGCGCGAAACGGCGCCGCATCGGAAGTGGAAGGCTTCCGCAACCCCGGCGGCGGAGCCCCTGAAGAGTTTCTCGGTCCCCGCGTGGTCTTCGTGGGCACGAGCCTGACCGCGGGACTCGGGCTGCGCTCACCCGACGAGGCGTACGCCGCCCGACTCCAGGAACTGGCGGACTCGGCCGGCATCCCGGCGCAAATGGTGAACGCGGGCGTGAGCGGCGAGACCAGCGCCGGTGGGCTCCGCCGCATCTCGTGGGTGCTGGCGGACACGGTCGACGTGCTGGTACTGGAGATGGGCGCCAACGACGGACTGCGTGGCCTCGACCCCGATACGCTCGCCCACAACCTCGAGGCCATCATCGACTCCACACGCGCCCGATGGTCCGACGCGCAGATCGTGCTCGCCGGCATGGAGGCTCCTCCCAACCTTGGACTTCGGTACGCCCGCGCTTTTCACGAGGTCTTCCCCCGGGTGGCCCGCTCTCGCGGGGTAGAGTTGGTGCCGTTCCTGCTGGAGGGGGTCGCCGGGGAGCGCGAGCTCAACCAGGACGACGGGATTCATCCCACCGCCAAGGGTCACTGGCGCATGGCGCGCACCGTGTGGCCGGTGCTCGAGGGGGTGCTCCGCGGGGCGCAGGCCTCGGGCGGACGATGAGGGAAGTGGGCGGGGGGTCGGCCGGCGCGGACTTCCGATTCAGCTTCCCCCTCAAGGCGCTCGCTGTTGCCGCGACCGTCCTGATCGCCGCGTTGGCTGTGGGGTTCCTCCTTCCCGGAACCTGGGAGGCCGAGCGCAGCGCGCTCGTGGAAGCATCGCCAACCGTGGTCTTCGCTTGGCTGGACGACCCGCGTCGCTGGGACGAGTGGGCGCCTCTCGGCGACGTCACCCCCACCTTTTCGGGTCCCGATCGCGGGCCGGGCGCAACGCGCGCGTGGGATCATCCCGAGTTGGGCGACGGGAGCTTCACGATCCTGGCGACGACTCTTGACAGAGAGGTGCACTACCGCGTGCGGGTGCAGGACAGAAGCCTGGTCACGGAGGGTGTGTTGCGGCTGGAACTGGAGGGAAGCGCTACCCGAGTGACCTGGTACGAACGAGGCGACTTCGGTTCCAACCCGCTGCTCGGTTACATGGCCCGTGGGATGGACCGGATGCAGGGCGCGCAGATGGAGAACGCGCTCCAGCGGCTGGCTGGGCTGGCTTCTCGACGCTGAGCCCTACACCCGCGCCCGGTAGTACTCCAGCAGCTCTTTGTTGGTCGGCATCCGCTTCATCACCCCGAGAAGCTCCGTCATGGCGTCGGGGGCCGGAATGTCCGAGAGCTGGCGCCGCATCGCGCGCGAGAGCGCGAGCGCGTCGTCCGTGAGCAGGAGTTCCTCCTTACGGGTGGCGGAGGCCGAGAGATCGATCGCGGGCCAGATCCGCTTGTCCGCCAGTTCGCGCGACAGCACCAACTCGCTGTTACCGGTGCCCTTGAATTCTTCGAAGATCACCTGGTCCATGCGTGACCCGGTGTCCACGAGCGCGGTGGCGACGATGGTGAGCGATCCGCCACCCTGACGCGGGTCGATCTTGCGGGCGCTGCCCAGGAAGCGCTTCGGCTTCTCCAACGAGTTCGCGTCGAGGCCTCCGGACAGGGTGCGACCGCTCCCTTCCTCCACCGTGTTGTACGCGCGCGCGAGCCGCGTAATCGAGTCCAGAATGATCACCACGTCCTCGCCCATCTCCACACGCCGGCGAGCACGCTCCAAGGTCACCTCCGCGATCGCGGTGTGGCGATTGGCCGAGCGGTCGAAGGTCGAAGCGACGACCTCACCGAATCCACACGCCTCCATCTCGGTCACTTCCTCGGGACGCTCGTCCACCAGGAGGATGTAGAGCGTGCACTCGGGATGGTTCGTGACGATCCCCTCGGCCACGGCCTGCAGCACCATCGTCTTACCAGCCTTGGCCGGCGCTACGATCATCGCGCGCTGGCCCTTGCCGAACGGGCAGAACAGGTCGACCACCCGATTCGTGTAGTCCGCTTGACCTCGCACGGTGCGGCCGCACTCGAAACGGAGCTGCTCGTCGGGGTGCATGGCCGAAAGCCGGTTGAAGTCCGGGCGCCGGCCCGCCTCCTCGGGCTCCTTCCCGTTGACCCTGCCGAGGTGGACGAGGGGAGGGCTCTTGCCGTTTTTGGGCCGTTTGCCGACCTCACCCGCCAACTCGTCCCCCGTGCGCAGTCCGAACTTCTGGATGACACGGCCGCCGACGTAGATGTCGTCGTTGCTCGGGATGTAGCCCGCTTCCCGGCGGCGGACGAATCCGGACCCGCTCCCGAGAACCTCAAGGATCCCAAGCGATTCCTGCGTGCTCACTCTTCGGTCGTCGTAGCTCTGGTCTAGTGGACGAGACTCGGGCGGATGCCCGATCTGTGTCGTTCCGGGAGCAGGCGCCGTCTACCGACCGAAGCCGTCTCCTCCCCGCAAGGCAAGTCCGAGTGCCAGGTGGCGGCTCACGCATGCAACCGGCGCGGCCCGACCGACGGCTGGCGGCGACGAGGACTCAGGTCGCTCGTCCCTCCGCGGAACCTTCCCGCGGGAGTTGCCTGGGGATCTCCCCTTCGCTGCGGGAAGATGGATCGCCCAAGGGTCGGGGCCGGCGGATCGCCGACAGGTACCGCCCGGGCGGACTCTGCAAGTTCTCACGGTAACGTGGATCAGGCAAGTCGCACGACATCGCGAGCCCGGCCGGTCCCGCTTCTTCAGGTGTTCACGGGTAGGCTCGCGACCCCCTTCCCTCTCCCTACTGGCCTCCAACCAGCGCGAGCCCCCTTGTCCACCAAGGGTCCCGCGTGATGTCCAGCACATGGGACAGAGCCCGCTGCGGCAGGTTCGTTTACACCTGGCGATACGCCAACGTTGGAGCCATTCTCGCCGGATCAGGCTCCTGGCATGTCGCGTGCATCCCCGTTGGCACGAGCCCTTCCGATTCAGGAGGCCCCGTGCGTATCCCCACCCTGCTCGGCACATCCCTCGTGATCGCCGCGACCGTCCCCCCTCACGCGGCGGGCCAGTCGTCCACCCAGCTTGCGCTCGATCTCTCGTACGGCCTCTTCGACGGTGTCGGTGTCGGCATGACCCACACCGCTCACGTGGCGGGGGTCGCCGTGGTGGGCATGACCGTCGCGGTCGGGCGCCGCTCGGGCGGCACCCCCTACGGGATCTACTCGGACCTTTGCTGGGACCGTACGTGGGATCTCAGATGGGGACGCGGTTACTACGGCTGGCACGGTTCGGCGCGCTACGACCACCTCGACTTCTACCATGACTGCAGGAGCGGCGGGATCACCCACGCGTACGATCATTGGCGCTGGCACGCTCGCCGCGCCCATCTGGTCCAGTACCCGGGACGGCGCACGGTGCACGTGAGCGTCTACGTGAAGGACCCGTTCTGGAGACCATGGGGTCCGTTCTGGGCTTACGATCCGTGGGGCTGGTACTGGGACGGCTATCGCGACGGGCGGCGCGACCGGCGCTGGGCCCGGTCCGGATGGGGCGGCGGAATCCTCGCCGGACGTGCGCGGACCGTCATCGTGCCGACGGGTCGCGGCGTGATCGCCTCGCGCCCCTCGCCGCTCGCGTCGCCTCGCTTCAAGGAAGACCCGCGGGGCGTCGTCACCAACGGCGGGACCCGGCGAGCGGTCCCGCGCGCCGGGGCTGTGGCTGCCCCGGCTGCCTCAGCCGCACCGAAGCAGAGGATGCGCCCATCCGAGCGCGCCGGCGCGCGCGCTCCGACACCCGCCCGGACAGCGCGTCCCACGGGCGGGGCGGCCCCGAGCGCGGGTCGCGAGCGCCCCACGGCCGCCGTAGGCACGAGACGGGCTCGCCCCTCGGCCCCAGCGGCGCGGGCCGGAAGCGAGCGTCCAGCCGGCTCCAACCGCGGGCGCGCGGCACGGCCGGCTGTTGCCGTGCGGCCGGATCGTCCCTCGGCACCCACAGCTCGGGGCACGAGTACCGCCTCGCCATCTTCCCGGGCGCGGGGCGGGGCCCCACGACCGGTGGAGACTCGTCCCGTCGAGCCGCGCCGAGCCGAACCCCGCGCGACCACGCAGCGCCCGGTGAGACAGCGCACGCGCGCGGAGCCCGTGACCCGGGCGGCGCCCACGACCCGGTCGGGGCCCAACACCCGCGGGGCACGCGCGACCCGTTCGGCGCCCAACACCCGCGGGGCACGCGCGACCCGTTCGGCGCCCACGACCCGCTCGGCCCCCACGAGGCGGGCAGCCCCCACGAGGCGAGCAGCCCCCACGAGGCGCGCAGCCCCCACAGCGCGAGCAGCCCCCACGAGGCGCGCAGCCCCCACAGCGCGCGCAGCCCCCACGAGGCGCGCGGAGCCCAAGGCCCGCGCGGCACCCGATCGCGCTCGCCCCGCGCCCCAGAAGGCTCGCGGGCGAGCGCCCGCGGTGCGGCGGCCGAGGCCACGCTAGGGGCGCGTCCCGACGGGTCCGCTCAGGAATCCGGCGACCACCCGCCCCCAGTCGGCGGGCGTTTCGAGGTGCACGGTGTGACCCGCGCCCGGGACCACGACCTGCTCGGACGTGGGCAACATGCGCGACATCCGGCTTGCGATCGCCGTGTACTTGCGGTCGTGCTCCCCGGTCAACAGGAGCGTGGGGACGTCGATCCGCGCGAGCCGGCCCCAGAACTCCGGTTGCACCCCGCTCCCCATGCCACGGAGCCAGGCGGCGAGGGACGTCGCGCGGTTGGCCCGCCGCAGCGCGACGAACCCGGCTGCGGCCGGCCCCGCTGCACTCGTCCGGCCTGCGAACAGCGGCTGCCGCTCCCATTCCTGCGCCCAGGCCTCCACCCCCTCACGCTCGATCCTCGTGGCCAGCTCGTGGTCGCGGACTCTTCGGTCTGCGCGCTCGCGCTCGTCCGCGATTCCCGGCGATGCGCTTTCGAGGACGAGGCGCGTGACACGTGACGAGTGCAGCACGGCCGCCGCGAGCGCGATGCGGCCACCCATGGAGTAGCCGATCCACGGACATGACCGTACGCCCGCTACGTCCAACACGCGCGTGAGGTCATCCAGAACTGAATCGAGCCGGACCCGTTCCGCGCCGGCGGGGTCGTCGCTGGCCCCGTGCCCGGGAAGGTCCACCGCGAGGATCCGGTACCCGCTCAGGTGCGCAAGCGCCGGCTCGCCCCACATCCCCGACGCACCGCCGAAACCGTGCACCAGCAGCAGCGGCGGGCCTGAGCCAAGAACCGAGACCGACAGCTCGAGCCCGTCGACCGCTCGTACCTTCACCGCAGGCCGCCGTCAGGGACCGGCCGAAGCATCCTCGATCGTGACCGTGAGGATCTGGGTGAGCTCGGGGAATTCCTCGCTAAAATAGGCGTTGCCCCGGAAGGCGGCCTGCCTAGGGTTCGGCCCTTCGCCACCGGGGGCCATCTCACCGTACTCGCCGTAGAACGCATCCACCGTCTCCATCCCCTCGGCGACCTCCCCGAAAGGCGCGAACCGCGCCTCGTCCAGCCGAGAGTTGTCGAGGCGGTTGATGAAGACCTGCGTCGCTCGGGTATTCATGCCCGCGTGTGCGAACGTGACTCGACCCCGCGTGTTCGATTCGCGAACCGGGTCATCCCCGATATACCTCCGCAGCCAGAGGTTGTTGATGCGTGAATCCGGGTGGAAGCCGAACTGCGCGAGCCCGGGCGTCACGCGGTGCACGTAGACGCTGTCGTAGTAGCCGGCACGCACCAGGTTATAGAAGCGATCGGCGCCGCGTGGAGACCAGTCTCGGTGCACCTCGATCACGAACACTCCGGCGGTCGTCTCGAAGCGCGCACGATAGATCGGCGGCGCCGTGTCGGTCATCAGGCGCGGGTTGAGCAGCAGCGGCGGCGAGACGGAATCGCCGGAAGCCCCCCCGGCGTCGGCCTGCGCGTCGTCCCTCTCTGCACAACCCGAGCCGATCAGTCCGAGCGCGAGCACCACCAGGAGCCCGGTCGAGCTCTTTAGTTCCATGCTTCCTCCGGTCGGGCCGCGCAATTGACGCCGCGGCGTGGTGTCCCTTGGATCTCGCCGGGGCAGGCCGCCCCCCGAACACTATATGGTCGTTGGCATGGCCGTCGTCGAGGGCTGGAGTGGTCCGCACGACGCCCTCGCTTGCGGCTCTCCACGGCCCTCCCGACATTGGCGCGGCGCATTGGGGATCACGACGCGCCACTCACGATTCCGCATCCACATCGTCATCCCGCCGGGAAAGCCGGCACCCCCGGAGATTCGTGGCAGACTCGACCGCCCAGGTCGTGCAGACGGTGGGGGCAGTCTTCGCGCTCCTGCTCCTTGCGGCGGCCACCAACGCACTGGCCAAGCGGATCGGCATCCGCTTCCCGATCGCGCTCGTCCTAGTCGGCGTCGCGATTTCGGAGCTCGGCGAGGTGTTCGACTTCCTCGCACCCCTCGCGCGCATCGACATCTCGCCCACGGTCGCCTTTTTCGTGTTCCTGCCGACCCTGGTGTTCGAAGCCGCCTTCAACATGGACGGCCGCGACCTGCGTGAGAACCTCGGCCCGATCCTCACGCTGGCCGTGCCCGCCCTGCTCCTCTCGACCCTCCTCACCGGCGTCATCCTCTGGATCGGCGCCCCCCTCGTGGGATTCGAGCTGTCCGCTCCGGAGGCACTCCTCCTGGGCTCGATCCTGAGCGCGACCGATCCCGTCGGCGTCACCGAGCTGTTTCGTCAGATCGGAGCACCCAGGCGGCTGACCGTCCTGGTGGAGGGAGAGAGCCTCTTCAACGACGCCACCGCGATCGCGCTCTCGCGTCTCCTGCTGGGGATCCTGCTAGGGCCTGTTAACACTATCTGAGAGCCTCGACGATGAGCGCAAAGTGGATGAAGGCCGTGAACATCACGTCGAGCTTGTCAAAGCGGGAGAAGATTCTTCTGAAGCCTTTGAGTCGCCGAAATAACCGCTCTATTTCGTTGCGACGGCGATACATGATTCGATCGTACTGCCACGGGCTAACACGGCCCTGTTTGGGTGGCACGACCGGCGTAAACCCCAGCTCCAACACCAATTGCCGTGTTTCGGCCCCCTCGTAGGCCCGGTCCATGATCATCGACACAGTGGAGTGTACCGGCTTCAACATGCGTAGCAGTTCGCGTCCTTCGGGTGCGTCGTGGTTGTGGCCTGGCGATAGCGAGAAGGTTATCGCGGTTCGAGCATCTGCGGCAACCATATGAATCTTGGTGGTCCAGCCTCCACGCGACTTCCCGATGGCCTGCGGGCCGTTTTTTTTAGCGCGCCGGTGCCATCAGGGTGCACTTTGACGATCGTACTGTCGAGCGACAGCGCTTCGATCTTGATCCGGATGATCTGCTCGTCCTGCAGGGCCGCAAAGACACGATCCAGCACACCTGCCCTGGCCCAGCGATTCATTCGGGTGTAGATCGTATGCCAGTTACCGAAGCGCGCAGGCAACCCGCGCCACTTGCAGCCGTGCTCGGCCACATACAGGATCGCGTTAAGCACTTCGAGATTGGAGAAGCTCACATTGCCGCGCTGACGTGGAAAGCAAGCCTCTATCCGACGATATTGGGACTCTGTGATTTTCATAGCCCCAATATAATACAAATGGGCCTTTAGTGTTAACAGGCCCTAGTCGGCGGCGCGAGCGAAGTGACGACCGAGGTGCTCGCGACCGCGGTGTTGGACTTCGCCGTGGTCTTCGCGGGTGGGCTTGCGCTCGGTTGGGGTGCCGCGGTGATCGTCGGCCTGATTCTCGGCTGGGTTGAGGACAACCCGTTCATCGAAATCTCACTCACCACCGTGCTCGCCTACCTCGCCTTCATCGTCGCCGAAGAAGGGCTAGCTGTGAGCGGTGTGATGGCTGTGCTCATCTCCGGCATCGTGATCGGGGGGTGGGGCAAGGCGAAGGTGTCGCCCTCCGTGGCCGAGCAACTGGAGGGCCAATGGAGCTACCTCGGGGACGTGGCCACGTCGCTCGTGTTCCTGATGGTCGGGCTCCGCGTGGACATCGGCGCGCTCGCCGCGATCCTCCCTCTGCTGGCATGGGCGGTGGTGGCGATGCTGCTCTCCCGGGCGGTTAGCGTCTTCGGCCTGATGCCCATCGTTGGAAGGCTCCCGGGAGCGGAGCCGGCAGATGTGCGCTATCAGACGGTGATCTTCTGGGGCGGGATGAGGGGAGGCATGGCGCTCGCCATCGCACTCGCGCTACCGCCCATTCCGGGTAAAGACACGATCGTGGTCCCGCTGGTGATGGGAGCCGTCCTGTTCACGCTGCTGGTGCAGGGGCTCACGATCGCGCCGCTCCTTCGATTTCTTGGGCTGCACGTACCGCCCCTCTCGGATCGGGTGGTACGCATCGAGGGCTTGCTCGCCGCCAAGGAACGTACGCTCGCGCAGATCCCGGAGCTTCAGGCGGGTGGCCTCTTTTCTCCGCGGATCGGAGGGGCCGTGCGTGAGCGCTGCGTAAAGGAGCTCCATCGGTTGCGAGCGGAGCTGGCTCTGCTCCGTGAGCGCGAGCTCAACTTCGAACAGGAGCGTCCCCTCCTCTACCTTCGCTGCTTCGGCGAGGAGAAGACGCTGTATTTTGAGATGTTCTCGCGAGGACACCTGTCCGAGCGCGCCTACCGCGACCTCAGCCATTCGACCGATCTGCAGACCGAGGCGATCCGCCACGAGGGGCGTCTGCCCGAGTTCACGTTGCACCCGCCGACCGGGGAGAGGTTGGAGACCCTGATCTACCGAATGCTCGACGGCGTGGCCGGGATGGGCGGGCTAGCCGAGCGGCTCAGGGCCGGCCGCACGGCGCGCGACTACGAGATCGCGTGGGCCCGTTCGCGCGGCAGCCAACGCGTGCTTCAGAACCTGGATGAGCTGGCGCTGCGTGACGCCTCACGCGTCGAGATGGTGGAAGAACTGCGCGCGCCCTACCTGTTCTGGCTCGAGAACTCTCGCATGCGTCTCGATCAAACCGCGGAGCAGTTCCCCGAATTCGTTGCGGCGATGCAGGAGCGCCTGGCCGACCGGCTCGTCAAGCACGCTGAGCACGAGGCGATCGAAGAGAAGGCGCGCGCAGGCGTGATCCCGCTGGGCGTCGCCGAGGTCATGCTCAGCGAGCTGGAGCAGGAACTGCGCGATCTGAGGGCGAGCCAGGCGAGGCACCTTCGGGTCGAGCCCGAGGAGCTGCTGCGCAAAGTGCCATTCTTCAAGGGGCTCCCCACCGCCGAGTTCCTCTCCCTTGCAGGTCGACTGCGCAGACGAACCGCCCCATCGGGGGAGATCATCGTGCGCCAGGGCACCACCGGAGATTCGCTCTACCTGGTAGCGCGGGGCGTGATCCGCGTCTCGCGCTTGGAGGGCGGAATCGGGCGGGACCTCGCCACGCTCATGGCAGGCGACTTCTTCGGTGAGGCGGTGCTCCTCCACGGCGGCCGAAGGAACGCCACCTGCCGGGCCGTGACGCCGTGCGCCCTCTACGAGTTGCGCCGCGAGGACTTCGACGCCGCGGTCGAGCTCTCGCCGGCGATACGGCAGGCGGTGGAGGAAGCGGATCGGCAGCGCAAGGTCCATCGCCTGGGGGCGGAGGTGGCCAGCTCCACCGACTAGGAACGGCCAGTCTGGATTTCCTCGGCGTCCAGTATCATCTTGGAACGGTCCCGGTGGTTGACTCGCCACATCACCCCACCGGCCCTAACCGCCGGGGAGACAACGAGATGCAGGACCGCGGAACAGAGCGTCGTGGGGATGGGCGCCGTGATACCTCTGACCGACGAGCGAACGATAGTCGTCGGATCGGCCTGGGGCGTCGCATACAAAATCGAAGGCTGGATGACAGCCCGGTAGGCGCCAATCGTCGGGACGCCAACCGCAGGATCGCCAGCCAGAGGCGGGCGGGACTCGACCGGCGCGGTCCGCCACGTCGCGACGATGGTGAGCGCCGAGAGCCCAGTGATCGCCGCGACCGCCCGGACGCGTCGCCCCGGGACGATTCCGGCACCTGGAACCTGAACGGGCTTCCGGCCTGACGAGGAGCGGCCCCCGGGTTCAACCCGGGGGCCGCTCCTCGTTTCATGCACGGTGGAGCGCTCCGGGGCGTCGTTGCACGCTGGCAGGCGAAATCACGGGCTCCTGCTCACCCGCAGTAGCGTGAACGTCGCCGGGTTCTCCATTAGGCCACTGCTCCCGGATACCTGCGTCATCACGAGTCCATCGCCCTGAACTTGATGCGTGTACACATCGGGTGCGCGACCGGACCGCATGACCTGGGGATTCTTGGCAGTGGTCGGCAGCAGATAGAGATTCTCGCCGATGATCTGAAACGTCCCAGCCTGGGCCTGAAGGGGCCCCCACACCGCCAGCGCCTCGCTCGGCGTCACATTCGCGGGATCTCTGAACTCAGGCCGCGGTGTCACGCTTGTGACTCTGGTAATGCTGTAGTGGCCGTCCGTGAAGAGATACAACGCCGGCTGAAGATCGTACGTTGTACCGTCGTCGGGGCCCGTAGTGGTCACTTCGATCAGTTGCCAGGCCCCTTCGAGAGGTGCCCTCACGACTACGTCGGCCGCCTCCTCTTGCTCCGCGGGAGCCGGAGCACATCCGACAAACGTGAGCGCCGCGACCAACCGTGCTGGCCAGCCTGATCTCAAGGCACGCATACCAACCTCCCGATCGGGGAATCTCACGGACGGTCTATCCAACAGACGCCAATTGACGCAGGAGAGGCAGCGGCTTTCCGCTGTCGGGGCGCTGCCAAAGGCGAACGGCCTTCGGTCGCTTCAGCCTCCGATGCGGTTGAAGAGGAGGTTTCTCACCCGGCCATTCGACACGCGCATGCCCGTGACGGCACCCGAGCCGTCCCGCTCGAACCGGGCGACGCCGAAGAACGAGGCACCCTCGAAAGCGTCCCGCTCGGTCGGGGTGAGCTCGAAGTCCGCGTGGCGGCGGTGCTTCGCGATCAGCTTCCCACTCTCGACTACCAGCGTATAGATGGTCTCGAGCTCCGGGCTGAGGTAGCGGCCCTCGAAGCGTCTCAGGTCGGCGGCCGTCGGGGACCAGGCGGAAGCCTCATCCTCCCCGGCCCCACCGTCGGCGTCGGCCGCGGGAGGGGGCCCCATGTGATCGCCGAAGAAGAGCTCGACGACCTGCCGGTCGATGGCACCCGAGAAGTCGGCCCGGTTGCTCTGGCGAACGACTCCGGCGTCGAGCTCGGGAAAGTAGACCATCGAGGCGCGGTAGCCGGCGCTCGACCCTCCGTGCCAGATCGACTCTAGGCCCTGCGCGGCACCGACGCGCAGCCCGAACGCGTACGTAAGTACCTCGCCGTCGGTGAGGACACCCGGCTGCTTCATCTGCTCGATCGCGGCCGTTCCTCCGACCTCACCGGTTCCGTAGTTGCCGACCCACTTCGCGAGGTCGCCGACGGTCGTATAGACACCCCCCGCACCCTGGAGGCCGCTGTTGTCGAAGATGCGGCGGAAGCCACGCTCGTCGTCCGGCCCGTAGGACTCGGCAGCGCCGGGAACCACCTGGCCGCGCGTCTCCATGATCGTCGTACTCCTCATGCCGAGCGGGTCGAAAACGTTGTCGGCCATGAAGTCCGCGAATGACATGCCGGACACCCGCGCCACGATGTCAGCGAGCAGCATATAACCGGTGTTGCAGTACAGGTGCTCGGTGCCGGGCTCGAAGTTGAGCTCGCTCATGCGAGAGGTGAGGTGCAGCGCATCCTCCTGTGAGATCCCATCTCCGCGCTGATAACCGGCGAGCGAGCTCGCGTTGTAGATCTCACGCAGACCGCTCATGTGGTGAACGATGTGACGGATCGTGATCGTCTCGCCGAAGTCCGGGACCTCGGGCAGATACTCACGGACGTCGTCGTCGAGATCGATCTCACCGCGCTGGTCGAGGAGCACGATCGCAAAGGCCGTGAACTGCTTCGAGACCGATCCCACGTCGAGGACCGACTCTGTGGTAAGCCGCACACCGTGCTCGAGGCTCGCCATGCCGTATGCCTTCGCGAAGACGAGCTCGCCGCCCTGAACCACGCCGATCACCCCGCCCGGAGCGTCCGCTCGATTGTATTCTACGATGAGCTCGTCGACCCGGGCAGCGACATCGGCAACGGCGTGCTGCGCGGCCAACGGCGAGCGCCCCGAGGCACCGACTAAGAAGATGAGCGCGAGGATCGAGTGCGTGCGAAGCGGAGTCTTCATGGTTCGCCGCAAGGTTCGAGGCGTAGTGTGGTGCCGGGTAGTTGACCGCTAATATGCCGGCCGACGATCAGCGCAGCTAGGAGATCCTCGGACACCCGGGCCGTCTTCCCCCTGATCTTCGCGCTAGGGCTGCCGACGAGTGACCCGTTGAGCCACAGGGTGAGTGCGGAATCCTCTACCTACCGCGCTTATTTTGGCTCGAAGAGCGACACCGACATGGAAGAGGACCACCGCCACCCCGCCCCCACCGAGCTGGCGCTCAATGCGGTAACGGCCTTCGAGGGCCGCGTTCAGACGGGTGACGGGGTCCATCAGTAGATATGAAGTTACAGAGGCCCTGAATGACTCCCCCGTTGACACCCACCGCCGCCGGTCCGTGAATATGGGACGCCGTCACGTCAGTGATGCCCGCGATGTCGATGCTGAATAGAAGAGTCTGTCCAACAACGGAGAAGCTTGAGGTACCGGTTGCTGTGCTCCCAGTACCGCCGCCCACTACGTTCGCCTCGGAGGGGACCCCCACGCGGCCGCGGCGCTCGTGTCGGGGGCCTTGGACAAGCTACGGCGGGATGGATGCTGGGCGAGGTCATCGGCCGGCGGGTCGGGGAACGCGAACTACTAAGCCGGCGTAGGAGCTGGAGGAAGCGGGGGTGATCGTGGACATAGGGCAGGTTGTCGAGGATCACGTAGAGATGTCGGCGGGGGTAGCACGCCCGCAGCCGGCGGGAAGCGGCACAGAGCTCGACGACTCGCTTGCGTTTGGTGAAGACCCCAGCCAGGCAGTCGGCGTGGACATTAGGCGCTGACCTGATACTGCGAGAGAAGTACCGTGAGCCCCACCCAGGAACGCGGTTACCTGAACGCAGGAGCGGGGGCATAATAGGATGCCGCCGCAAACCGCGCTCGGCGCCTCCATCAGCGCTTGGTCAGACCGACTGTGACGCTCGGACTCAAACCAAGACGATAGCTGACGAACCGCGGACAACACTGGAGAGTCTACTTGAACACCTTGGCGGATGAGGCCGCAACGAAACCAAGATCGTCCAACCTGCGCGGCAGGCAAGTCGTCGCCGCCATCATCTTCACGATGGCAGCCCTTTACGTGGCCAGTATCGTGCCCAGCGTCGAGATCGCCTGGGTAAGCGCCATTTTGCTGCTGACAATTTTCTTGTTCAGCTTCGAAATCGTCGAAATCGACGTGGCTGCGGTGCTGGTGATGGTGCTGCTGGGGCTGAGTAGCCTGCTGGCGCCGGTGATGGGCCTAAATCAGGGGCTCGTCGATAACCAGCGTCTGTTCGATGGCTTCGGCTCGAACGCGGTGATGTCCATTGTAGCCGTCATGATCATCGGCGCCGGGCTGGACAAGACCGGCATCATGAAAAGCGTCGCGGCCTTCATCCTCAAGGTGGGCGGCAGCACCGAAGAGCGCATCATTCCCATTGTCTCGGGCACGGTCGGTTTCATTTCGTGCTTCATGCAGAACGTTGGCGCGGCCGCGCTGTTTCTGCCGGTGGTCAGCCGCATCGCAGCGCGCTCTGGTTTACCGATGTCGCGCCTGCTCATGCCTATGGGCTTCTGCGCCATCCTAGGCGGTACCATCACGATGATCGGTTCCAGCCCGCTCATCTTGCTCAATGACCTGATACTCACTTCGAACCAGGCCCTGCCGGCGGAACAGCAGATGGAAACCTGGTCACTCTTCTCGGTGACGCCGATTGGCCTGGCCCTCATCGGCACCGGCATCATCTATTTCAGGCTGGCCGGCCGTTTCGTGATGCCGGTCATCAAGACGGAAGGTGCTACCGGTTCCAACACCATGGCCTATTTCCGCGAGGTTTACGGCCTGGATTACGAGCTGTTTGAGGTCGAGGTGCCGGCAAAGAGTGCTCTCGTGGGCAAGATTCTGGAAGATATCGAGAAGCCGTTCAGCATCCGCGTGATCGCTGCCCTGCGAGGTGCTGATGGCTTGCGCGTGGGTCCGGGCAGTATTGCGCGGGATGTCGGAATCACCGCCGGCACTGTGCTGGGTATCCTTGCCACCCCGCAACATCTTAAGGCTTTTGTGGAAGCATTTGAGCTCCAGTTGCGCAAGGACATCGAGGTGTTTGCCGAAGCGTTGTCCTCGGACAGGTCCGGCATCGCCGAGGTGGTGATTCCACCCGGCTCCAGCATGATCGGCAAGAGCGCGCGCGACGTGTGGCTGCGCAAGGCCTATGGGAGCGCCGTGGTCGCCCTGCACCGCAACGGCCAGACCCTGCGCGAGGGTGAGGGTATTCGTGATATGCCGATGATGGCCGGCGATACCCTCGTTGTACACACCGCGTGGGATGCTTTGGCACGCCTCGAGACCAACCGCAATTTTGTGGTGGTCACCACCGAATATCCGCGCGAGGAACTGCGCCCACACAAGGTCAGCTGGGCGGTGTTCTCATTCGCCATCGCGTTATCCATGGTGTTGTTCACCGACCTGCGATTGGCTGTTGCCCTGCTGACTGGGGCCATGGGCATGATACTTTCTGGCGTTCTGTCGATCGAAGAAGCGTATGAATCGGTGAGCTGGAAGACCGTGTTCCTGCTGGCTTCTTTGATACCCCTGGGACTGGCCGTGGAGACGACCGGCACCGCCAGGTGGATCGCGGAACAAACGCTTTCGGTAGTAGGCGACAAGCCGGTGTGGGTGACTCAGTCCGCTATTGCGGTGCTGGCGACTTTCTTCACCCTGGTCATGTCCAACGTCGGTGCAACGGTGCTGCTCGTGCCGCTAGCCGTCAACATCGCCATAGGCGTCGGCGCCAGTCCGGCCCTTTTTGCATTGACGGTGGCGCTGGCGACTTCCAATTCGTTCCTTATTCCGACCCACCAGGTCAACGCCCTGATTATGGGGCCGGGAGGTTATCGCGTGCCGGACTTCATGCGCGCCGGAGGGATTATGACCGTGCTCTTCCTGGTGGTCATGCTGAGCATGATGAACTTGGTGTTCTAGCTGGCCGGCCACATCCTGTGTCCCGCTGGATTTGTGCCAGTGTCGAGGCTTAGGCTTTCGCCTTGAGGACGTTCGCATCCTGCTCACCACGCACACCCACTACGATCACGTGGCCGGGATGAATGAGATCAAGGAGCAGACGGGAGCTTCGGCCCTAGCGCACGAGGCCCGCGCTTCTTGAGGGCGGTGGGAACTCAGATTAGCAGTTCGGTGGCCGCGAAGACGCGATCGTCGAGCTGGCGATCGATCAGCCGGCCCAGGGCCAGGTTCGGGTGGCGAACGCTGGCGAAGAAGGGGATGGCGATCTCGCCGAGCGGGGTGCGCTACGGTCTGGAGAATACGACGAGGCGGCTGAAGGCCCCGGAAGCGAACGTCCGGTCCAAGCGTTGGAGAAGGCGACGTCGGACAGAGAGGCCAGGGGTGAGTTCGAAAGCGAGTGCCCGGGCTACTGCTGTGCCTAGGACTCGTTCTACGTGGGGGCGGTCAAGGGCGTGGGCAGGATCTACCAGCAGACCTTTGTCAACACGTACGCGAAGGTGGGCTTCGCCAAGGTGTACGACACTAAGACGCCGGTCAGAGCCGCGGACCTCCTTCCAGCGCCGTCCACTCGACCGTGGACTCACCCCCCGCTCCCACCGTATCCTTCCTCATGAGGCGACGTTCCTTTCCCCCGGGCGCTAACCCGGGATTCATTGGCTAACTGCTCAACGGAAAGGTACGTCGCCTCTCCTTTTACACACCAAACGGAATCGGCCCCCGTGGAAAACCCACGAGAGCCGTTGTGGTGTGTAGAGGCGCCGCCCGGATTCGAACCGGGGATCGAGGATTTGCAGTCGCCCCAAAGGCTTTGCACCGTCCTGCATAGTACGCGAAAGTCCTACTCCTGCCTCGGTCTTACAGTCCTGGCACCTCCCTGCCAGTCCAACCTTTTTACAAACCTTCTCAGCCCCTTGTTGCCGGATTGTTGCCAGACACCGGGTCATCCGTGGCGATTGGATTCGGGGAGAGACCCGCCTAACGCCCAGCCCTCACCAACACCCCCACGGCGACGGCCTGTCTGTCTCCGAGCGACGTCGCCGCCCGAAGTATGAGACGCCGACTTGAGTCGAACGAGAGGTCTATGCCGAGGTCCACTGACGGGCTGACCTCGAAGCCCTCCTCCGGAGCCCGGGTTCCCTCGCGATAAAGGGTGCACCGAAAATCCCTGGTCTCGCGGTGCGATCGAGCTGCTTAATTCGGTTATCGAGGGAATTCGGGATTCACGGTCTGTCGCGCTTACCATATCCAGCCGGCCCTCTCTGCACTACCCGCCTGTCGTCGGCCCTTGCCCCTATCCTCCCAAGTTCGGCCCCAGTTGCCCTACGCTGGAGTCCGCCTACGACGCGCAAGAAACAGGCAGCACTACACCTCCGATCACGGCGATGCCGCCATAAACGGCCCACTTCATCTGCCCGCTCATGAAGCTGCCCGGCGACAACCCAATGCCCTGCAGAACCCACACGCCTCCGATCAGCACAAGCAGGACACCAAGGACGTTTAGAATGATCTTCATCAGGTCGTGCCTCGCCGGAATAGCGTCAGCTTCCAGACATCACCGAACCAACGGATGATTCCAACGAAGAGCAGCGTCTCGGAAAGGGAAAGGAAGGACACCATCACCGGCACCATGATGGTAGATGTGCCGAAACCGGTGAGCGTGCCCACGCCGCTCGCGAACACGGTCAACAGAGCGATCAGCGCTATGTCGAGCGCCACGCCGTCTTTCTCCGTCGGCTGGCCGGACCTGTCCCCCGCCACGGAGGCTCACTTCCGTGCTCGGTCCGTTCACCCGGTGTGGTTCCGAGACAACCCGTTTGGCGACCCACCTCAGCTACGAAAGCGGGTTCAGGCGTCACCGAGCGTCTGACGGTTCCGCGCATACTGATTGCCGTCCACGGGGAGGTAGCCTGTGGAAGGCACAATCAAGCTCGCCTTGTCCATGTAGAATCGGACGAACTCCAGCACCTCAGGTCAGGACAGTGCTTCGCAAACGACGTAGACAAAGAGCGGGCGTGAGAGCGGTGCGTAGGTCCCATCTGCATCGTCTGATCCGTCGGGACAACGCATCCGGCGCCACCATCCACGCCGAGCACCCTGAGCTTGTCGGTGTTGTGGCTCACGTTTTAGCCGCCCTGTTGGGGCCGCATGTCGTTCGGATCGATGCCGGCAACCGCGACGGGCGCCTTCATGGCGTCGCGCCGGAAAGGCTCGCCCAACTCCTGATTCAAGACCACATCGATGAAAGTGGTGGTGTCGTTTTCCATCTGCTCCTTGATCGCAGTGTTGAGCGCCTCGGTCAGGCTCTCCATGGTTTCGGCTTTCACGCCCTTCACGCCGCAGGCTTCGGCGACCTTGGCGTACTCCACGCCGACGTTCAGCTCGGTGCCGACGAAGTTGTCCTCATACCAAAGGGTCGTATTGCGCTTCTCAGCCCCCCATTGATAGTTGCGGAAGATTATCATGGTGATTGGCGGCCAATCGTTGCGCCCGCACGCGGTCATCTCGTTCATGGAAATGCCGAAGGCGCCATCGCCGGCGAAGCCAACGACCGGAAGGTCCGGACGGCCGATCTTGGCGCCTAGGATCGCGCCAAAACCATAGCCGCACGGTCCAAACATGCCCGGCGAGAGGTACTTCCGGCCTTCCTCGAAGGTGGGGTAGGCGTTACCGATGGCGCAGTTGTTGCCGATATCCGACGACATGATCGCTTCGCTCGGCATAGCCGCCTGAATGGCGCGCCAGGCCTGACGCGGTGACATGCGGTCGGGTTCGCGGTCGCGGGAGCGCTGGTTCCACGTGGTGCCTGGATCGTCTTCCTCATGATCCATGGACGAAAGAGTTTGAAGCCAGCGCGACTTGGTTTCCGCCGTCAGATCACGACGTTCCTGGCGGCCCTCGTCGCCGGCGGTAGGGCCGAGTTGTTCGAGAATCTGCTCAGCCACGATCTTGGCGTCGCCCTGGATGCCCACGGTGACTTTTTTCGTCAGGCCGATCCGGTCGGGATTGATATCGACCTGAATGACCTTGGCCTCCTCTGGCCAGTAGTCGATGCCATAGCACGGCAGGGTCGAAAACGGGTTGAGCCGCGTACCGAGCCCCAGCACTACATCGGCTTTGGCGACCAGTTCCATGGCCGCTTTGGAGCCGTTGTAGCCAAGTGGCCCGACGGAAAGCGGGTGGGAACCCGGGAAGGCGTCATTGTGCTGATAACCGCAGCAGACCGGCGCGTCCAACCGTTCGGCGAGCGCCTGGGAGGCAGGAATCGCGTCACCGATGACCACGCCGGCGCCGTTCAGAATCACCGGAAATTTCGCCTCGGAAAGCAGCTTGGCCGCGTTCGCGATGGACTCTCGCGATCCGGAGGGCCGGCCCAGATTCACGGTCTGCGGCAACTCGATATCGATCACCTGAGTCCAGAAGTCGCGCGGCACGTTGATCTGAGCCGGCGCACAACCGAGCCAAGCTTTCTCGATCACCCGATTCAGCACTTCGGCCATGCGGGTGGGGTCGCGCACCTCTTCTTGATAGCAGACCATGTCTTCGAACAAGGCCAATTGCTTGATTTCCTGAAAACCACCCTGGCCGATGGTCTTGTTGGCGGCCTGCGGGGTGACCACCAACAGTGGCGTGTGGTTCCAGTAGGCGGTCTTGATGGGAGTCACGAAGTTGGTAACACCCGGGCCGTTCTGGCCGGTCACCATGCACATCTTGCCGGACGCCCGGGTGAAACCATCGGCGCTCATGCCCGCGTTGCATTCGTGGGCGCAGTCCCAAAACGTGATGCCCGCTGCGGGGAACAGATCCGAAATCGGCATCATCGCCGAGCCAATAATGCCGAAAACATGTTCGATCCCGTGTATTTGGAGGACCTTAATGAAAGCCTCTTCGGTGGTCATTTTCATGGTCGTGATTCCTAGGTTTGAGATTTGGCTTGATATTACTCTTCGGCTATGGCCCGCGCATCATCGGCCGCGAGGAACCGCCGTGCGGGTGGGACAGCCGGTACCCTGGCCCTTGGCGCCCAACCGCTAGGACGCCCTGGGCTTCGCTATGATAGGCATTATGGGGGCGTGGCGTCCACGCGGGATCGGTCTGAAGAGAAGACGAGGAAAGATCGGCGTTCTCCTCCGGGAGTGGGTGCGCTTTCGTTAGCACGAGCCAAGACCCCAGTCACCAAGGAGGACAACGCCGATGGAGAGGTATGTAGGGCTGGACACGCACCAGTCAAGCTGCACGCTGGCGGTCGTGGGTCCGAGCGGAAAGCGGCTGGGCTCGCACGTAGTGGAGACGAACGCGCGGGCGCTGATCGAGGTGCTCCACCAGATCCCGCCCAACCGACACCTGTGCCTGGAGGAGGGAACGCTGGCAGGGTGGCTCTACGAGGTGCTCGAGCCGCACGTGCAGGAGCTCGTCGTGACCGGGATGGGCACGAGGCGGCGGGGTCCGAAGAACGACAAGGTGGATGCGTTCTGGCTGGCGGAGCAGATGCGGATCGGAGCGATCGAGACCAAGGTCTACAAGAGCCGACAACTTCACGCCGCTGGCGGCAGCGGCGTCAGAGGATCTCGGACTGACGCACCATCCGCGCGAGGCAGACCGTGGTACCGCTGCCCGAGGGGAATCCGGCACCTGTTCCCTGAGGATTCTCTCGATCCCCTGGCTCAGGGTTACAGGCGCCATTCCGCATCCCTGGCAGCCCCCGCCCATCTGGAGGTAGACGATGTTGTCCCTCACCTCGACCAACGTTACGTGCCCGCCATGCTGGGCCACCCCAGGGTTCACGTATTGATCGATCGCCTGCTGAACCCGGTCAGCGAGAGGGCCTTCTAACGACTTGGAGCCGATCGGCTCCAGGGTCGGGATCGCCCGTGGCCTGCTCGCAAGACATGTAATAGGGAGCGCCTACCGAAAGGCCCGTCTCCGTCAACCTTCCACCGCCTGCTGCACCCACCGCGAGCGCGATCCCGAAGTCGGAGATCACCGGACGACCCGAGTGGATCAGGATGTTCGCGGGCTTGATGTCGCGATGGATTACGCCCTTCTCGTGTGCAGCTTGAAGCGCGCCAGCGACCTTAGTAGCGATCTGGATTGCTTCATCAACGGGAAGCTGGCGATCTCGGTCGAGCCGATCCCGGAGGCTCTCCCCCTCTACGTACGGCATCACATAGAACAGGAAAGAATCGGCCTCACCGGAATCGTGCAGCGGCAGGATGTGAGGGTGTTGCAGGTTGGCCGTCGTCTTGATCTCGGCCAGGAATCGCTCGGCTCCGACCACAGCAGCCAGTTCTGGCTTCAGGACCTTGAGCGCAACCTTGCGTTCATGCCGGAGATCGTCAGCGAGGTAGACCGTGGCCATCCCGCCCTCGCCAAGCTGGCGCGCGATGCGGTAGCGGCCTTCGAGGGCCGCGTTCAGGCGGCTGACGGGGTCCAGCTGGTTCACCTGCCCAAGATGCCGGTCAGGGCGGTAATCCGCGAGAAAGTCCCGCTACACGGGGGCGAGCGAAGTCTCACGGCCAGCAGGCGGGTAACGGCGAGGGGGGGTGCTCACATGGGCTTAAGCCCTGGGGGTGTGGGCGCTCGGGAACGGGATAACCACCCCGAGCCAATTCCGGACGCGGTTGCTTCGGCGGCCGTAGGGCTCTTTTTCCCGGAGGAAAATCGCCGACAGCCGGAGGTGTGCCCCCTGCCTATGAGTCTCAAAAGACGCATTATCGGACTCAAAAGAGAGGGGTGGGAATGGACGATTTCGACCGCGTGGCCGGGTGGGCGCTCGCCAACATCGCGGCGCTCGTCGAGGAGGCGGGCGTCGAGCTGCGGGGAGGGCGCGGGCGGTGTCCATTCCACGGCGGCGAGGACCGCAACTTCGCCGTCACGCCGTCGCGCGGGTGGTACTGCCATAGCCAATGCGCCGAGGGCGGCGACGGTATCGACTTTCTCCGCCGGATACGCTGGCCGGGGCTGCCCGAGCGGGAGGGCCGCGTCGAGGCGATTCGCGCGCTTGCCCCGCGTGCAGGCGTGACTCTCGGAAAGCCGGGCACCGACTCGACGTTGCGGCGGATTCGACGCCCTACGTTGCCCCCTGAGCCCCGAGAACGCCCCGACCCGACCCCTACCGCCCCAGCGGCGGAGGTGTCCCTAGAGGGTTTACGCGCCGACGGCTACACGCCGGCCACCCCGGCGGACATATACCGGGCCTTGCTCGAGATGCTCGACCCCACCGGCGCTGGCCGGGCCTTTATGGCGAGCCGGGGTTTCGACCCGGACGTGGCCCGAGCCTACGGTTTCCGCTCCGTGGTCGATTGGGCCGCGCTCGCGGACGAGCTCCGCGACTCCTTCCTGACCGTCGAGTTGGAGATTGCGGGCCTCGATCACCTTCCCGCACGGGGCTGGGCGTGGGGGGAGCGGGAGCCCGCGCTCGTGATTCCCTACCGCTCGGGACCGGACGTTGTGGCGCTCCGCGTTCGGTCGCTCGCAGCGGAAGCGAAGGGCGGCCGGTATCGTGACCTGCCGCACAACCCGCCGCCGTTGCCGTTCAACGCGGACGCGCTCGCCGGAACGGGCGACCTCCACATCGTCGAGGGCGAGTTGAACGCCTTCGCGCTCGCCGTAAACGGTGTCCGTGCAATCGGGCTTCCGGGTGCGGGCCGCTCGCGGAGCGAGTGGACGGGACTCGTCCGTGACGCCGTGGGCGAGGGGCTGCTCGTGGCGTGGTACGATGCGGACGAGGCGGGTACGCGCGGGCGGCGCAAGCTCACGGGCGAGCTACAAGCCGCCTACGGTCGGGCGTGGGTCACGCGACACGGTAGGACCGTCCTCCTCGAAGGTGAGGACGCGAACGACCTCCACGAACAGGGGAGACTCCATGCCGAAATCCAACGCGCCGCGTGGCGGTAACCGATGAAAACGGGCAACCTCGCGGACGACATTCCTCGGAGGCGGCGGGCGCTATGGTGTCGCTTTGTCTCCGCCGAGTTGGTGACAGCGAAATGATGGGGGACGCGGACGGGCGGATTTTCTGCTCGGCCGACGAACTCGACGAGGTGGACGACCTGAGTTGGCAGGGCGTCCCGCCGATAGTCATCTCCAAGGTCGGCGACCCCCCGTGGGAGGCCACCTGGGCGCTCGCGAATGGGATAGACACCCCGAGCCAGTTTCGGACGAAGCTGCTTCGGCGGCGGTAAGGCTTGGGCTCGACACAGCGCGGACCGGGTCAAGGATTTGCGCGAACGTAGTCTGCTGCGAAGCTCGTGAGGAGCGCATCCAGAGACTCTTGTAACATCATCCTCGCGTAGGATCTCCATACACCCCCATGGGGGGCTTCGGGGCTGGCTACTGTGTTCGGGCCGTTTATCCTCGCCACGCTGTCCACCCCGATTTGTAGCACGAAAGTGTCTTGGCCCCCCTCGCCGTTGCCCGTTCCCGTGCGGTAGATGAGCCATTCGCCATCCGGGGAAAAGAACGCGTCAAACAGACCTCATCCCGTTCCGGCCGGCCCTCTCTGCACTGCCCGCCTGTCGTCGGCCCTTGCCCCCATCCTCCCAAGTTCGGCCCCAGTTGCCCTACGCTGGAGTCCGCCTACGACGCGCAAGAAACAGCAGCACTACACCTCCGATCACGGCGATGCCGCCATAAACGGCCCACTTCATCTGCCCACTCATGAAGCTGCCCGGCAACAACCCAATGCCCTGCAGAACCCACACGCCTCCGATCAGCACAAGCAGGACACCAAGGACGTTTAGAATGATCTTCATCAGGTCGTGCCTCTGGATTGGAATTGTCCAGCGGGCGCACGGCAATCAGCTTCACCTTGCGATCAAGGCTCGCGACGCGCGCCGACCAGGCGTGTGTGCTGCCGATCCTTCTGTTTTGGACCTACCGATCCAGAACGTAGCACGCGCCCGCGAGGATATGCCGGTTGTGTGAACTGGCCCTGAAGCGGCTTGGATCCTGAGACTTATCTGTAACTCACAGGGCCATGACCTAAGGGACGACGAAGCTCTACGGTCATCTAAGTGATTGCAGGGCCTAATCTTCGATCAATGGGCGCTGACGGATTCGAACCGCCGACCTCCTGCTTGTAAGGTCTTTGGCTTAGGCCTCCATTCCGGCTGAATTCGAATACTTCCGCCATTTCACCGGCTAACTTCGCCGGTTAGGGCCAGCATTTAACCGTCTATAACCGGTTTCTGGGATGCAAACGGGATGCAAAATGTTCGGCCCCGGGAGCGACCCATAACTGCGTGCACACCGCCGCATCAATAGACTTCCCAAACCCCCGGCGTTGCGAGCTCGACCGAGTGACCATCGGGGTCTCGGAAATAGAGGCTCTCGCCTCCGCGGGACCATGTCACTTCGCTTTCGATCTCAACGCCGTTCTCGGCCAGATGGTCTCGCCACGCATCAAGGTCCTCAGTGGCGACGGCAAACGCGAAGTGTGCCGGACCTTCCCCGTCGTGAGGCGGAATCCGACCTCCCGGGAATGAGAATCCTCCCGTCGTAGCGCCACGCCGAAATAGCAGAAGCACGGTTCCCCTTCCCGCATCCAGGCCAACGAGTCGGTCCCCTCTCGACATGGTGTTGAGACCCATAACCCCCTCGTAGAACCGGACTGATCTTTCGAGGTCGTCCACGTAGAGGGCGGTCTCAAGAACGCGCTTGATCTGCGGCACGGTTCTAGGCGACGCGGTAGCGGCCTTCGAGGGCCGCGTTCAGGCGGGTGACGGGATCTGGTTGGTTCACCTGCCCAAGATGCCGGTCAGGGCTGTGATCCGCGAGAAAGCCCCGCTACACGGGGGCCAGCGAAGGATCACGGCCAGCAAGGCGCAGTATTCTCTCTCTGGCCCTCGGTCACCCACCCTGTGGTTTCGCGCGCGCGTTTATGGTTTCACGGTGTGTTGTGGGGTTTCCGGTTCCGGTCGCCCATCAGGCGCTTTTAGGGGGGTCATAGCCGCAGCAGGTAATTGAGCTTGACCGTGAGGCCTCGGTTTTCCAGCTCCGAGAAGCTTCCAATCACGTCCGTAGAGCGCGCCTCTGTGTAGACGACGAACAGCTCGCTCCCGGGACGATACTCCCAGCGCAGCCGAAAATTCATGCTAAAGCGGTCATCGCCTGAGTCATATTGAGCTAAGCCACCCAAGAACATTCGAGGGTTGAAAGCGTAATTGATCCGAGCGGCCGCTACGTCTGCACGGAAGGAACCCTCGGGAAGATCGACCCAGTTGAACGATAGGGATGGCTCGAGCGACAGTCGTGCGCTCACGTTAATGCGGCCGCTAGAGACACCGACCGTCGTCTTATCGCCGCTGTAGAACGTCCCTCGCTGGAACGCAACGTTTCCAGAGTACCAACGTTGGAGGCCCAGACCGAAACCTACATGGATGTCACTGAACGAGTACCGCCCGGGCGATATGGTAACATCTGAGTTGATAGGGAAGTCCCGTTCTAGAAGCTCGTACTTGTCGGTATACGTAATGTCGAAGACATCGCTGCTTTCGAACTCAATCTCAAACCGCGCCTGTCCCTCTCGGTTCCCCATAACCTGCTCATCAAGGAGCTCCAGATACGTTAGATTGGTCTCGAAAGACAATCTCCGAATGGCCTCGATGGACTCTGGTCGCGGGCTGAACCGTGCCGAGGCGATCGTCTCACGGAATCCGCGGCGGCGTACGAATCCCACCTCGGGATTGAAATTCTCGCCAACCCGCAGGTGTTCGAGCGCAGCTCCCCACAAGTTGCCGCTGTAGTTCACCCTCCCCAGGTAGCTTTGGTCGTCACCCGTGAAACCGGACGTTCGCGTCTGAGCGTAGTAGGCGGTGACGAAGACGTCTCGGGGCAACGAGAAGCTGGCATCCAGCCCGAACGTTTGGTTGGATCCGTCCGCAACTGTTGAGGCGGACCGCCTGGTATAAAGGACGCCGACACTGCTTCGTTGGAGGATGTCGCGTCGGAGCCGCAGTACGGAGAAGTTGGTACTTGGAAAGCTGAGTCCTTTCTCCCTCCCGGTTTGGATGCTCAACGCACCGACGTCGAAGGGCCCTACTTTGCCCGTAAGACGTCCCCCGGCAACAACGGGAACGGGCGTGCCTGACTCCAGTCCAATCCGACGGCTAAAGAATAGTGTGGGAACATTATCACTGTTCGAAAGCGACGTGAACGACGAAGGCGCAAATTCGTAGATGCCCTGACTTTCGAGGAAGAATTCCCGCTTTTCTGGAAAGAAGAGCGGAAAGCGAGTGAGGTTCACCTGCCGCTCATCGACCTCGACCTGGGCGAAGTCCGTGTTGATAGTGAAATCTGCCGTGAGGTTCTCCGTCATGACGTACTTGAGATCCAGACCGACATCCGCATAGCCATCGTTCGACACAGCGGGATCCGTAGAGCGGTCCGTCCTCACCCCAGAAATCCCATATGGCTTGATCTCAATGTTCCTACCCGCGTCTGGCGTCTCTAGGCCGACAAGGGTGCCATACCGGGAGACGCGAATGATCGCGGTGCTCCCACTGCTTCCGCGTACAGCGGATTGAGGAACCGATGTAAGATGCGCCCACTCGTTCTTCCTTCGGATCGACCGACGTAGCTGAACACCCCAAATCTGTGACTTCCCAGGTCGGTACCGTAGTGACTTGAATGGAATCTGCATCTCCACTGCCCAACCACCTTCGAATCGGCCTGTGCGGACGTCCCATATGGGGTTCCAGTCGGGGTTCGCGCTTCCCCCCTCATTCATGAACTGCACGTCTGCCCGGGCTCCCAGCGGATTCGTATAGAAGTTGAAAGCATTTCGGCGGTCATAGTAGGTGTCGAACGAGGCGCTGAAGGTGTCGTTGTTCCGAAGCTGGTTTGTGTCACGACGCATCTCATTCGCTACCCACTCGCTTTCAGGAGATGACTCCCAAAGGCGCGCGGTCACGTAGACATTTTCGTCGTCGAACGTAATCCACGCCTCCGTCTCCTCGGTCACCGGATTGCCTTCGTTAGGTAGGGTCTGGATGAATCCTCCGATCGGCGGTACGTCTCGATACACTGCTTCGTCGAGCTGGCCATCAAGGCGGATAGGGCCGGCCAGTCGAATGGCGCGCACCGTGGCATTCCCCCGATCGTCCCGGGTGATAACAGCCGGAGGGACTGGTGGCGGCGGACCATCGATGCGGGAATCGCCAAGAGCGACCGTCGCTTCCTCACCGAGAGTCTGTGCGGAGGCAACCGACGGAGCGATCACAACGGAAAGCAGGAAAAGGACGACGCTCGCGAAGGAAGACTTCATAGCTGCTCTCCACCGCTGTTCGGAGCGCAGTCGATTCCCAGGCCGGTGCCCAACGTAGAGCCCAGTGAAATGAGCGGCAGAGCGAGCCCGTTTGAGGGCTTGGGCCAGCATAGGGCGAGGAATACCGAGCAAGACAGCGAGGAAAACGACCTTCCTCCACAGTCTAAGCACCAGGAGCAATGACATTTTCGCCTCCAGACAGAACGAAAAATTGGCAGCTTCACCTTGAGCTGGCCGTTCGTGAGCGTAGTCAAGCGCCGAGGCCACCTTCTCGGCGACCTTCGGCGCCTCATCGACACTCAGCTGCTTCTCTCTATCGATCTTGTCTCTGAGCTGTCCCCCTCGACATACGGCATCACGTAGAAAAGGAAGCCGTCTGCTTCACCCGAGTCGAACAGCGGAAGTATGTGCGGGTGTTGCAGGTTGGCCGTCGTCTTGATCTCGGCCAGGAATCGCTCGGCACCGACGACAGCGGCGAGTTCCGGCTTCAAGACCTTTAGGGCGACCTTGCGCTCGTGCTTGAGGTCATCCGCGAGGTAGACCGTCGCCATCCCGCCCTCACCGAGCTGGCGCTCGATGCGGTAGCGGGCTTCGAGGGCCGTGTTCAGGCGGGTGACAGGATCGGTCATCAGTTGGGCACCCGGGCCTTCAGCTCCTCGAAGATCTGTGTTCAGGACGGCTATAGCTGAATTGAGAGGGGGTCAACGCTTCGATGTGCCCTCATCGGGCAAATCTGGGAGGTGAAACTCGGTGCTCTTACCCAGTGGTTGTTGATAAAGAATCCCGCCATGAGGCCGGTTGATCCCGCCATGTTCGTATATGAAGCCAAAGACCTCTTCTGCCCGTGAAGCAGGCACAATGACGCTCATGCCATCCTTCTCCGCTGCTTCGCCGACACCACGCCATGCCAGCGGGGTCATGCGCCCGGTGCCACGGGCGTGATGGATGGTGGTGGCGAGGATTCCGAGTTCTTCCTTGAGCGCCTCGAGCACGGGCAGCGCACGCCCATGTGGCACGATACAGGTGATGAGTTTCTCGCCCGTGACTGTTTTCATTCTTCCGGGTTAGTCTTGCCGGCCAGTCTTTCCACCAGCTCGAGGGGGATATAGGTGGCGATTTTGTCGAGCGCCGCGAGTGTCATGATGCCCATGCCGGGCGTATCGAGTTTGCTTGCCAGATACATGGCTTCAAACACCCGGTCGGCCTGGTCATTGGCAACGATGATGCTGATGACTTCCTTGTCGGCTTCAATGGCCAGTCCCATGACACCCAGCCGCTCACGCACACCGATACCCTGCGCATAGTTTATGGTCGCCCCCTGTGCGCCGGCATCCTGCGCGGCCTTCACAATCTTGTCGGCGGTACCCCGTTGCACGATGCAGGTGATCAACGATGCATCGGTCAGTACCGTGATTCCCCGTTGTTTCATGCGGCTATGCCCCGTTGCGCCGTTCGGTCACCGGAGAGCAGTCGTTGTTCGCTTGTGACGTGTTTACGCTGGATCTTCCAGTTGATCCACAGGCCGGTACCCAGTACAGACAGGATGGGGCCAATGGAGGCCATCGCCAGAATACCAAAACCGTCTATGGCACCAACGGCCTCGCCGAAACCCAGCCCCATCGCCAGAACCAGCGGCACCGTGACCGGACCGGTGGTCACCCCGGCACTGTCCCAAGCGATATTGACGAATTCTTCGGTTGAGAGCCACGTCAAGACGATGGCAAGGGCGTAGCCGGGGACGAGCAGCCACACCAGTGGCCAGTCGTAGATAATTCTCGATACGCCGACGGCGATACCACAACCCACGCCAAAGGAAACGGCGTACATCAATGTCGACTTGCGGAAGGCGCCGTTGGTCAGATTGTCGACCGTCAGGCCAAGCGCATTGAGCGCCGGTTCGGCGAGGGTTGCGCCAAACCCCAGAACCCAGGCGAAACCGATGGCAATAAACAGGCCGGCGGCCACGGCATACAGGGGTGAGCCGACGACACTATCCAGTGGTGAAAAGGCGGCGGGTGCGAGGCTCCCGGCCCGCGAGCCCAGCACCGACAGCCCGTAGGTCAGACCCAGATTGAAGATGATCATGCCGAGCACACACAAGAAGATGCCATAGGCGGTGATCACCGGCCGTGCCGGTTTGTGTTTGACGACAACCAGCAGCACGAACAGCAAGAAGAGGACGAGTGGCACAATAGCGCGGACTCCACCGACTATTTCCGCGCCGGGTGACTGGGTCAGCCAACTGCCGGAAGTGCTCTGGGAGACCGCTTGTGCGGCCAGGATAATCGCCTGTGGGGATTGCTCGTGGACAATGAACAGCGCCAGTCCCTGGACGGCGAGTACCGGAAAGAGCGAGGCGAGCGTGACTATACCGAAGCCGGAAAGCGAAGAGTCGCCACGGCCCGCGGCGCTCGCAATGCCCACACCGAGCGCCAGCACCAGCGGTACGGTCACCGGGCCGGTGGTCACTGCCCCGGCGTCCCACGCCAGCCCCAGTATGGGCGCCAGGTTGGCATCCTGTGACAGGTAGAGCGTCAGAGCGAGTAGAGGTCCCAGGGTTATGTAAACCAAGGGCTTCAGGCTCCAGCCAAACAGGAACCTCAGCGTGCCAAGTAGGGCGGCGAGACCGACACCTATGCCGACGACCAGTACTAATGCCTCGGACCATTCATTGAGCAGCGCATACAAATAGGGGGCGGTGGTGACGTCGACGAATTGCCCGGCGGCTTTCAATGCGCCAATGGCAGGTTCGGCGAAGGTTACGCCGATACCCAGTAGAAAAACGACCAGCAATACCACCGGCAAGGGCGAATGTACGGGCAGGGTAGTACCCAGCGTCTCGCCAAAGGGCATCAGGCCGACCTTGAGGCCCTCCATGAACAGCATGAGGCCGAGGATGACAGCGAGTAGCCCGGCGGTAAGCATTCCCGCATCGGCGATGTCCTGCCTGAGAATGACTATCTGGAATAGCAGCAGATACAGCGCCAGCGGGATGACGGCCCGGGCCTGCTCGAGCAGGCGGCTGGAGAGATAGGGGGTAAAGAGGCGGTAGACATCAAGGGGGCGCAGCCTGACCCTGTCCCCAGGCGTGACAGTGTCCACCCCGACCAGATCATTGAAGCTGATGATGTTCTGCCGAACGGTCGCCATGCGGACAAAGGCGCCAAAGCGAATTTCATTGCTCATGGGATCTCGTACGAAGCCGCAGCGCGCGAAGCTCCCGTGAAAGCTTGGTTATCTGTGAGATGCAGAATCACATCACCGGGCTGGACGTCCCTCATGAAGCGATAGGTGTCTGCACCTTTCTTGTCCTTCACCGGAGACCAGAGCGCCTTTCCCAAGGCATGGCCCCCAGCCTGTCGGTCTGGCCGTCCGTCAACGATGGTCTTCTCGATCCAGAAGCCAGACCGGAGAGACGCCGCTGTGGGCTCGGAGAGCTCTCACGGCGAAGCATGATGTGCAGTCGTCGATAACCGTAGCTCACGCGCACCGCAGCTAGGGCCTGTTAACACTATCTGAGAGCCTCGACGATGAGCGCAAAGTGGATGAAGGCCGTGAACATCACGTCGAGCTTGTCAAAGCGGGAGAAGATTCTTCTGAAGCCTTTGAGTCGCCGAAATAACCGCTCTATTTCGTTGCGACGGCGATACATGATTCGATCGTACTGCCACGGGCTAACACGGCCCTGTTTGGGTGGCACGACCGGCGTAAACCCCAGCTCCAACACCAATTGCCGTGTTTCGGCCCCCTCGTAGGCCCGGTCCATGATCATCGACACAGTGGAGTGTACCGGCTTCAACATGCGTAGCAGTTCGCGTCCTTCGGGTGCGTCGTGGTTGTGGCCTGGCGATAGCGAGAAGGTTATCGCGGTTCGAGCATCTGCGGCAACCATATGAATCTTGGTGGTCCAGCCTCCACGCGACTTCCCGATGGCCTGCGGGCCGTTTTTTTTAGCGCGCCGGTGCCATCAGGGTGCACTTTGACGATCGTACTGTCGAGCGACAGCGCTTCGATCTTGATCCGGATGATCTGCTCGTCCTGCAGGGCCGCAAAGACACGATCCAGCACACCTGCCCTGGCCCAGCGATTCATTCGGGTGTAGATCGTATGCCAGTTACCGAAGCGCGCAGGCAACCCGCGCCACTTGCAGCCGTGCTCGGCCACATACAGGATCGCGTTAAGCACTTCGAGATTGGAGAAGCTCACATTGCCGCGCTGACGTGGAAAGCAAGCCTCTATCCGACGATATTGGGACTCTGTGATTTTCATAGCCCCAATATAATACAAATGGGCCTTTAGTGTTAACAGGCCCTAGCTGCGGTGCGCGTGAGCTACGGTTATCGACGACTGCACATCATGCTTCGCCGTGAGGGCTGGCCGGTGAACCGCAAGCTGGTCGAGCGGCTGTACCGCGACGAGGGCCTGACGCTGAAACGCAAGAAGCCGAAGCGACGCCGGAGTGCGGTGAGGAGGGAGCGACCTGCACGTGCCATGGCCATCAACGAGCTCTGGGCGATGGACTTCGTACACGATACCCTGTCGAACGGCCGAACGGTACGGGTGTTGACGGTTCTGGATGTTTACAGCCGGGAGTGCGTGGCGCTCGAGGTTGGTGTAGGGTTCCGAGGTGAAGACGTTGGCCGCGTACTGAGCACGGAAGCTAAGAAGCGCGGGAGCCTGCCGAGAGTGATCTCGGTGGACAACGGAACGGAGTTCACCTCTAGAGCTCTGGACCACTGGGCCTACTGGAATCGAGTGAAGCTCGACTTCAGCCGGCCTGGTAAGCCGACGGACAACCCGTTCATCGAGGCGTTCAACGGCAGTCTCAGACGTGAGTGTCTATCACAACACTGGTTCGTCGATCTGAACGACGCGCAGCGGACACTCCAGGGCTGGAAGGACGAGTACAACAACGTGAGACCACACAGCAGTTTGGACGACAAGGTCCCTGCCCACTTCGGAGCGGGTGGCCACTTCATCCCAGGTCCAAATCGGCTCGGCTTTTCACCCTCCTAGTGGACCAGAAACGGGGGGCGGAGCATCCTCTCCATGATCAATGCGCGAGGTGAAGTAGAGGGAGACGACCCATCTCTCTCACGGCCTAGAACATCCCATACTAAAGCGACTATTAGCTGACAGGCGGATTAATAGTCCGCTTGTCATCAGTGTTTGCTCCCGGTATCTTGGGGGGTCGGGAGTTTGGCCCTCTACACCCTTTTCCGGGGGGACCCGTGGCCTCGATTCAGCGACGCCAGCAAAAGGATGGGACGGTTCGTTGGACGGCCCGCGTCTTTGTGGGCCGCGACGCTACCACAGGGAAGCGGCGGTTCATTGTCGAGACGTTCGGGAGAGAAAAGGACGCGAAAGCCGCCGCCCGGAGGCTTGAGGGGATGAAGGACCGGGCGATTCTCGTGGTCCCCTCTAGAGATCCCGTGTCGACTTACCTTCGGCGCTGGCTCAGAGATGTGATGTGGGGTCGTATCCGTAAGCGCACGTGGTCCGACTACGACGGGTTGTTGAAGCGATACATCGAGAAGCCACCCGCAGGCGCTCCACCCATCGGCGCGGTCCGTATGGACCGGCTCACCCCGGAGGGAATTCAGAGTCTTTACGGCTGGCTCCAGACGGAGAAAAGGCTCTCACCCCGCACCATCCGCTCGCTTCATGCCGTGCTACGTCAGGGACTCGCGTACGCGACCCGTACGGGCTCGCTCGGGCGCAATCCTGCCGACCTCGTTGTACTTCCGCGTCAGGACCGGCGAGAAGTTCGCGCCATGTCGGTGGAGGAGTCTGGGCGCTTCCTCATAGCTGCTGAGACGGACCGCTACCACGCTCTATGGTGCGTGCTGCTCGGTGGCGGGCTCCGCCCGTCCGAGGCACTCGCGCTCCGCTGGGCGGATGTGGACATGGACGCCGGTAAGCTCCACGTGCAACGGACGCTCACACGTCGCGGTGTGAAGATGAGCCGGGATGGTGAGGAGGGAAGCGACAGCACCGAATCCGAAGAACCAGCCTGGAAGCTGGTAGAGCCCAAGACCTCCCGTGGACGCCGCGTCGTGGTGCTCCCTGCGTTTGCCGTGCGGGCGCTACGCGAGCACAGGACGAGGCAGGCGAGAGAGAAGCTCCAGCTCGGCGCAGAGTATCAAGCGCACGGTTTCGTCTTTTGCAGTTCCTTTGGAGCCCCGCTCGATTTGGCTAATCTGGCCGACCGCAATTTCCGTCGGGTAATGGAGCGCGCCGAGCTCGGCACGTGGGGGCCGGAGCGGCCGAAAGCGCCACGGGGACCGCGAGGGCGTAGACGCTTCAAGCCCGCGTTTCGCCTCTACGATTTGAGGCACACATGCTCGACGCTCCTTCTGCGGTTGGGGGAGAATCCTAAAACCGTCTCGGAGCGGCTCGGGCATGCGTCCGTCGCGTTCACCATGGATGTCTACGCGGCCTCACTCCCAGACCTACAGGAAGGTGCCGCCGCGAAGCTCGACGCGATGCTGGCCCAGGTAGTGTCCTAGGGAAGCTCTGAGCAAGGCCCTTCTGGGGGCGGTGCGAGACGGAGGGAGCCGGTTTCAGCGGTCTTGGGGGCGATGACGGGCTGAAAACGCGCCCAACCGGCATGTTCTGGCCGATGATCCCCTCGTTGCGCCCCGCGTGGGCGGATGTTTCCCGCGCCGGCCGCTCACGCCGTCGAATAGCGGCCCGCCACAAGCAGGTTCGCGAAGCCCAGGAGCAGCGCGATCCGTTCCATGTTCTTGGCCAGCCCGCGGTAGCGAACCTTCCGGTAACCGAAGCGGCGCTTCACATACAGGAACGGGTGCTCCACCTTTGCCCGCACCGAGGCCTTGTCCCGCTCGCGCAGCCACCGCGCCCCGCCCTGCTCCAGGAGCCGCCGCCGCCCCGGTCTCATCGCCACATGCCACTGCACCGGACGGCCTCCCGTGTCCACCCACTTCTCGATCCCCCGGTAGCCCGCGTCCGCCCACACCTCCTCCTCGCCGCCGTGAAGCAACGCCCCCGCCTCCCGAAGATCGTGCGTGTTCGCCGGCGTCGCCCGCACGCCATGCACCAGTCCCGTCTCCGCGTCCACCCCGATGTGCGCCTTCATCCCGAAGTGCCACTCGTTGCCCTTCCTCGTCTGATGCATCTCCGGATCCCGCGCCCCCTCCCGGTTCTTCGTCGATGACGGCGCCGCGATGATGCTCGCGTCCACGATCGTCCCCGCCCGCACCCGGTAGCCCCGCTCCGCCAGGTGCGCGTTGATCTCCTCGAACAAACCACGCCCCAGCCTGTGCCGCTCCAGCAGGTGCCGAAAGTTCAGAATCGTCGTCTCGTCCGGCAGCGGACCCGTCAAACGCAGCCCCGCGAACCGCCGCACCGACTCGATCTCGTACAGCATGTCCTCCATCCCCGGGTCGCTCAGGTTGTAGAACAGCTGCACGCAGTGAATCCTCAGCATCGCCGCCAACGGGTACGGCTGCCGCCCCCGCCCCGCCTTCGGATACAACGGCCGAATCCGCGCCTCCAGACGCTCCCACGGAATCAGCGCCTCCATCCGCTCCAGAAACAGCTCCCGCCGCGTCCGCCGCTTCTTCCCCTCGTACTCCACATCCGCGAACGTCACCTGCTCCATCGTCCGCCTCCCCGATCGTCCCGCTCAGCCCTTGAACTCCCGCCCCGTAAATCTAATGTCCCAGGGACCGACTTATTCAGAGTATTCCTAGGTATTCCCTCGATGAAGAACGGGGGGCTGCGTAGAGGCAGGAGCGGTGCCCGCCGCCTGGGGATCGCGCTGCTGGGGCTCGACCCTCTCCTAGGCGCATCCGTTCGCGGTTTACGGCCCTGACCAGCATCTTGGGCAGGTGAACCAGCCCGATCCTGTCACCCGCCTGAACGCAGCCCTCGAAGGTCGCTACCGCGTAGGGCGTGATCTATGCGATTGTGGGCCTAACAAGATGGCCGACATACCACCAGACAGGCATCCATGAACCTGGAGAGGCTATTCCATCACGCGCCCGTCGGGCTCTGCTACTTCGACACGGACCTGCGCTACGTGTTCGTCAACGAGTGGCTGGCCAACATCAATGGGCTGACGGTCCAGCAGCATATCGGACAGAGAATCGACGACATCCTGCCGGACGTTGCTGCAGCCATTACACCGCAGCTTCGCGGCGTGATCGAGACCGGGGAACCTGTCATTCGGGGCACAGCCCACGCGGAGACCGCTGCTCATCCAGAGTCCAAGAGGCATTACGAGCACAACTATTACCCGGACCGCTCAGACCACGGCGCCGTGATGGGGGTGAGCTGCGTCGTCCAGGATGTTACCGAGAACAGAATGGCAGAGGCCCTTCGGCTGAGCGAAGCACGCCTACGCGAGGCCCAGCGCACCGCCCATGTGGGCACCTGGGAGTGGGACATGGCCTCTGATACCGCGTGGTGGTCGGACGAGATGTACCGGATCTTCGGTGTGGAGCGCGAGGAATTCCCGGCAACCCGCGATGGGTTCTTAAGCTTCGTTCATCCGGACGACCGCGCCATGGTTCAGGATGCCATGGATTCCGCAGTCCGCGACGGACAACCCTATACCACGAACTTTCGGATCCATCGGAAAGACGGGTCCCAGCGGTTCTTGTACAGCTCTGCCGAGGTCGTCCGCGATGGCGAGGCAGTCCGCGTGCGCGGCACAATGCAGGACATCACGGAGCGGAAGGAGGCCGAGAGGGAGCTGCGTGAGCAAGATGAGCGAATACGGCTGATCCTGGACTCGACAGCGGACGGGATCATCACGATCGACCGTGCGGGCATCGTCCAGTCGGTGAACGCGGCGGTGAAGCGGATCTTCGGCTATGACGCCGACGAGGTGGTGGGCCAGAACATCAAGCTACTGATGCCGTCACCGTACCACGAGGAGCATGACGGCTACCTGGAGCGGTACCACCGCACGGGGGAGGCCCGCATCCTGAACATCGAGCGGGAAGTTGAGGGCCGTCGTAAGGACGGCACGTCGTTCCCGCTGGCGATCCGGGTCCGCAAGATGGGTTCGGCCAGATCCTACGTCGGCAGCGTTCAGGACATCACCGATCGGAAGGAAGCCGAGAACCACCTCAGGCGCTCGAGGGAGCAGCTCCGTGCCCTGAACACCCGTCTCCGTAGCGTGCGCGAGGAGGAGCAGAAGGCACTCGCGCTCGAACTCCACGACGAGATCGGGCAGGCCATGACGGCACTGCAGTTGGATCTCCATTCGCTACGTGAGGCCGATCTCGACCGGGATACTGTTGAGGCGCGGCTCGACGCGATGATGGCGCTCAGCACCACTGTGATCGAAGCAGGCCGCCGGATTTCAGCGCGCCTGAGGCCCAGTGTCCTGGACGACCTTGGACTTGCCGCGGTCGTGGAGTCGCTTGCCAGTGACTTCAAGGAGAGGACCGGGACCGCGTGCACCCTCGAAGCGCAAGGCGCCGACAGTCCCGTCCGTGGAGACGTGTCCACGGCCTTCTTCCGCATCCTCCAGGAAGCTCTCACCAACGTAATCCGTCACGCAGAAGCTAGCTCGGTAGTGATTCGCCTGGATCTGAGTGGGGATCCACCGACGCTCGACGTGGTGGACAACGGTCGAGGCATCACCCAGGAAGAGATCGACTTCCCCACCTCCCTGGGCCTGCTCGGCATGAAGGAGCGGGCCACGGCCGTCGGTGGCACGGTCGAGTTTGGGGCAGGCGACGACGGCGGGACGGTGGTGCGGATCGCCATTCCTCGTGGGGGACTTGAGAGAAGGAAGGAATAGGCGGCTGTCGGGGCGGTGCGCTCGCTACACTACCGCTTCCGTTGGCGCTGCTCTGAAGCCCTAACTCGCCCCGCGGGAGTTGGCCACGGTCGCCCCAGCTTCCTGCCGACCACACATCGTGAAACCGTAACGCGCATATGCGCGGGAAGCCACGGGGTGGGTGATTGAGGGCCAAAGAGAGAATACTGCCCGCCTTGCTGGCCGTGATCCTCCGCTCTCCCCCTGCAGCGGGGCTTTCTCGCGGATTACCGCCCTGACCGGCATCTTGATACGGTGAACCACCCGGACCCCGTCACCCGCCTGAACGCGGCCCTCGAAGGTCGTTACCGCATCGAGCGCCAGCTCGGTGAGGGCGGGATGGCGACGGTCTATCTGGCCGACGATCTCAAGCCCGCCAACCCGAGGTGAGGCCGGGGATTCCCATGGTTGACTGGTGGGTGACAGCGGGGGAAAACAGGGGCAAAAACGGGCGAACAGAGGTTTTCGCCGAATCGCGTAGATGATTGTGGGAGAGAACGTAAGCAAACAAGAATGAATAGCAGCAACCTTGTTGCCTCGCTATCATAATCCGCGTGTCGGGGGTTCGAGTCCCTCCTCTGGCATTCAGTTGATGGCAGCCCGAGCGGCTGTTCTGATGTCGTGTTTCCTCGTCGGTGGCGTCCCCGTGTACGATCGTCTGACGACCGCCGCGTCTGCGGTGGTGTTCCTGCTGATGACCGGCTGTGCAAGCGTTCCCGCAGAGCCGCGTGCCGAGCTTCGCGGAAGCTGTGCCTGGCGCGTGTGCGTCACGTCGGAGGACGGTCCGGCGGGCCGGACCTATGTCGCGACGAACGCCGAGCCGGTCCCGGTGACCGTCGTGTTCACGTTCGCCACGCTCGACAACTTGTGGCGCCCAGAGGGTGGGCGCGTGGAAGAGGTCGTTCCGCCGGATTCCACAGCAAGAATCCGGCTTGCGCGAGTGCGGTCCGGGCCGATGTCCGCCGATCTGTCGATCGCGATCGACTTGGGTTCGAGCTCCACACGGCCTGACGACTACGTCTACGCGGTGCCGTTCGGCGGCCGCGTACCGCGACCGCTGATCCAGGGCTTCGCCGGTGGCGAAACACACTTGGGCAGCATGCGCTACGCGCTCGACATCGCCATGCCACCGAACACCCCCGTTTTCGCGGCGCGGGACGGTGTCGTCCTCTACCTCCAGGACGGGTTCACCGAGGGCGGTGGGGACCCCTCGCTACTGGAGCGTGCGAACCTCGTGGTTGTGGCGCAATGGGATCGGACGATGGCCTCGTATGGCCACCTCTCGCGGGGCATCGAGGTCGAGGTGGGGGACACCGTGCACGTGGGTGATCTGCTGGGTTGGAGCGGTCAGACCGGATTCGCCGGCCAGGCCCACCTTCACTTCCACGTGGGGGTTCGGATGTTGGGCGAGCCCGGACGTACGATCCCCATCAAGCTCAGGGATCGCCACGGCGAGCTCGTGGACCTTACGGAGGGAGCGGCGATCCGACCGGCTCGGCTAGGTCCAGTTCGACCCTTCTGACTCTTTCCTGTGAAGGCCCACGTTCGTACCTTGGCAACAGCTTTCGGAGCGTAAAGAGCCGGTTCCCACTCCCGGGTCGGGAGTCAGAGAGTCATGATCCGCCTCCTACCGATTGCACTGCTCGTAGCCCTCGGCTACACGTTCCCCGCCAACTTGGCGGCGCAGGATACGACCACGGCGGCCCTTCGTGAGCGTATCATCGACGCCGGGGACAGCAGGCCACTCGCCGGGGCGCGCGTCGGTCTGACCGATATCGGTATGTACGCCCTGACCGATCCGGAGGGTGTGGCCTCCCTGACGGGTATCCCACCTGGAGCGCATCAGTTCGAAGTGTCCATGTTCGGGTACGCCCCCGAACTGGCGACGATCAGGCTCGGTCCGGGTGCGTTCGCGTCGGGCGACGTCGCCATGGCCTTCCGGCTGATCGCGATCGACGAGATCATGGTCGAGGGCCGCGCGAGGTGGAGCGCTCAGCTGCAGCGGAGCGGGTTCTACGAGAGAGCCAGCGACGGGATCGGCGTCCATCTCGACCGGTTGGCGATCCGGGAATTCAACACGGTTCTTCTCTCGGAGGTCCTCGAGAGGATTCCCCAGCGTATGGGCTGGGAGGGATTCGTCAATCCCGATCCGACGCTCGACGACGTCGATTTTGCCGAGGAGCTGCCTACTGGATGCGCTCCCGGCATCTATGTCGACGGAACGCCCTGGAACGGCTTCATCGACGATCTGCCGCTTTCCTGGATCGAGGGAATGGAGTTCTTCACGAGTCCCGTGCAGGTCCCCACGCGGTACCTTATAGGAGGCGCCTTCTGCGGTCTCCTTCTCGTCTGGACCGGGTAGGCCGTCCCGATCCTGGTGCCGGCAAGACGGCGACATAAGCCCCCCCGCGTCGTTCATCGCGGGCCGCTGGCCCGATGCGCCCGGGCTCCCCATGTTGACCGCCGGGCTCATCGGTTCTCCTGGAGGTCGCCATGAACGACCGCGTCAGCACACTCTTGGGCGGGCGGCGTGAGCGGCTCAACCACGTGCTCGGCCGGTACCTGACCCCGCCGCGCGCCCCGCAGGCGCCTCCGCATGTGCGACAGCATCTGCTCGAGGAGGCGACCGACCTGTACTGGAATGAGCTCGAGTGGGAGCACATCACCGGGGACGCGGGCGACGAGGAGATCGAGCGCGCGTTCGCGGGCTTGCTCGCGTTCGTTCGGGGATTGCTGCTGAGCGGAGAAGGCCCGACCGGGGAGGACGCCGAGCCCCGCCCTGAAGTGGTCGAGGAACTGCTCCGGTTCCTGGCCGCGCGCGTGCTCGAGCTGGACGAGCGCATCTCGACCGGGGAGCTGGATGGCGAGCCGGAGAAGGTGAGGCGCGAGCTGGACATGACCGACCGACTGCTGGACCTGGTCCTCTACCACTGGCTCGAGCTATCGCCGCAGGAGACTGCGCGCGCCGAGGCGGTGCGTTCCGTCCACTGACGTGCTCGGGGCGCCGCGGCCCGGCCACCCGTACCTCGCAGGCGCCCCCCTCCTGGTCGCCCATCGGGGCGGCGCGAAGCTGGCTCCGGAGAACACGCTTGTCGCCTTTCGCCAGGCGGTCGAACTCTGGCGCGCCGACATCCTCGAGATGGACGTGCATCTGAGCGCGGACGGCGAGGTAGTGGTGATCCACGACTCGACCGCGGATCGCACCACGAACGGCTCGGGGCGCGTGCGCGATCTGCCTTTGGCTGCGCTACGGGAATTGGACGCGGGCCACAGCTTCCGGTCGCCCGCGGGAGCCGCCTCGTTCCGTGACGCAGGCGTCGGGCTGCCAAGCTTGTCCGAAGTGCTCGAGAGTTTCCCACGGACGCGGCTGAACGTGGAGTGCAAAGCGGCCGAAGCCGCCGGTCCGTTGGCGCGGCTGATCGAGCGGCACGGCGCGGCGCACCGAGTTCTGATCGCTGCGATGCGCGAGCGAACGCGCGCGGCGGCCCGCGGCTATCGCGGCCCGTGGGGAGCGACGCGCGCACAGGTAGCCGCAGTTCGCTTGTGGGGCGCGCTCCGTGCGCCTCGCGCCGATATCCTTCAGGTTCCGGAGCGGTGGCGCGGGATCCAGGTCGTCACGCCCCGCTTCGTGCGCGCAGCCCACCGGCTCAACCTCCCCGTTCAGGTATGGACAGTGGACGAGCCTGCCGACATGCGCCGGCTCCTCTCCTGGGGCGTGGACGGAATCCAGAGCGATCGCCCGGACCTGCTGAGCGCCGTCCTGACCGAGGTTGCGGGGCGGCCCGTCGCACCCGGTGCATCGGAGGGGAAGCGATGAGTACGCGCCCGGCGCCGACGCTCGGGCATCGCGTGGCGGCCCGCCTGGGCGCACGCGGGCGTGTTGCCGCGGGTGATCGGGTCGTGGTCGCGGTCTCGGGCGGTCTCGATTCTCTCGTCCTCTTGCATCTGCTGCGCTTCGCGCCGGAGCTGCCGTCCATGGAGCTGGTGGCGGCGCACTTCGATCACCGCATGCGTGAGGGGAGCGGGGCAGACGCCGACTGGGTGGCAGGGTTGGCGCGCGCTTGGCAGGTTCCGCTCGAGCGCGGCGCGGCGGCCCGACCTCCCGTTTCGGAGGCGTCGGCCCGGGACGCCCGCTACGCATTCCTCGAGCAGGTAAAGGCCCGCGTGGCAGGGCGCTGGATCCTCACCGCGCATCACGCCGACGATCAGGCGGAGACGGTGCTGTTCCGGCTCGCCCGTGGCTCCGGGATCGCGGGGCTGCGGGGAATCCCCGCGCGTCGGGGAGCGCTCCTCCGCCCTCTCCTCTCCGTCTGGCGCACCAAGCTCGAGGGGTACGCGCGTGCCCAGGGCATCACGCCCCGCGACGATCCGACCAACCGAGAGAGTCGCTTCGCGCGCAATCTGCTGCGCCACGAGGTGGTTCCCCGGCTCGCCGCAGTGGCGCCCGGGGTTCGACGCGCCCTGGTCCGGCTCGCACGCACCGCCGCCCGGGAGGAACGTGCCTGGCGGTCCGTGCTTCCGTCGCTGGCCGCCCCGGCCCTGGTCGATCGCGAGCAAGGTAGGATCGTGCTCGCGCGTGACGTGCTTCTCGAGTGGCCCGCCGCCCTTCGCGCGCGCGTGCTGCGAAGCTTCGTGCACAGTCTCGGTGGGAGGCTCGACGAGGCCGGAACCCTTGCCCTGATTGAGTTTACTAAACTTGGTGCGAGCGGACGCGGGCGGCCGCTCCCCGGTGGGGTCACGGTGGTTCGTGAGTTCGATCGGATCGTGCTCGCGCGCGGCGGCACTGCGGAGGACGATCAGTCGCTCGAGATCACCGCCGCGGGGTCGGGTGAGGGTCGCCTGAAGGTGGGCGGACGGCGTTTGATCGCACGCTGGTCCGTTGCGGCCCTTGCACCGGACGAGAGCCGAGACCCGGCGCGGCAAGAGATGGTGTCGTTCCCCTTGGAGCGTCTCGTCTTCCCCCTCCATCTCCGCGGTTGGCGTCCCGGAGACCGGATCCGCCTCCCCTACGGGTCCAAGAAGCTCAAGAAGCTGCTCGGCGAGGCACGTGTCCCAGCGAGCGAGCGTGGGCGGGTGGCCGTGCTCGTGGACGCCCGGGATCGGGTGGTTTGGGTAGCCGGCATCGCGCGGGAGACGGGGACCCAGCCGGTGCCTGGGGAGGATTGCTTGCAGATTGGGATCGAGGATGACGGTCGCGCCCGACCGTGACGCCCGGTTGGGGGGTCGTGAGCTCCGGCGCGTCGTATACACGGAGGAGGAGATCCAACACCGCGTGTCGGCGTTGGCGAGCGACATGTCGGCGGCCTACGACCCGGACGACGACCTGCTCGTGGTGGGGCTCCTCAAGGGCTCCTTCATTTTTCTCGCCGACCTGGTGCGGAGAATCGATCGGCCAGTACAGGTGGACTTCTTGGTCGCCTCAAGCTACGGTGCCGGTATGGCGTCGAGCGGGGACGTCCAACTCCTCTACGACCCCGGGGCGAGCATGGCCGGACGCGCGGTGATTGTGGTCGAAGACATCGTCGATTCCGGGACCACCCTGAACCGGCTGATGCCCCTGCTCGCCGAGCGCGGCCCGAAGAGCCTCGAGCTGTGCGCGCTCCTCTACAAACCGGGCGCGCGGCTCAATAAGGAGCCCCGCTGGGTAGGATTTGAAGCACCGGCCGAGTTTCTGGTCGGGTATGGCCTCGACTTCAGCGAGGATCTTCGCCACTTGCCGTACATCGCGAGTCTGGGAGCCCCGGCCGCTGGGCCGGGCGTGAGACGCTGACGAATGTCTGAACGGGATCCGATCGGGAACGAACCAGGGCGCTGGGGCCGGCAGTCGAAGAACCTCGCGCTCATGGTATTCCTCGGAATCATGGTCTTCCTGGCCCTGCAACTCGTGCGTGGGCAGGAGGAGCGCGCGGCCGCCTTCACGTACACTGAATTCCGGGAGCAGCTGGAGAACGACAACCTCCACAAGGTGACGGTGATCGAGCAGCGGCGAATGACGGGCGAGCTGCGTGCGCCGGTCATGTGGCAGGGCCAGGAAATGGTGACGTTCGAGACCACCCTTCCGGGCGAGCTGTCCGCCGAGCTGGAGGAGCAACTGCTCGCTCAGGGCGTAGTGCTGGAGGGAAAACGCGAGGAGGCCGGGTGGGGGACCATCCTTCTGGGCGCTCTGCCCTGGCTGCTCTTCATCGCGTTTTGGATCTGGATCTTCCGGACCATGCAGAGCGGCGGCAACCGCGCGTTCCAGTTCGGCCGCTCGAAAGCCAAGCTCATCAGCCCGGACACCCCTAAGGTCACGTTCGCCGACGTGGCTGGCGCCGACGAGGCGAAGGAAGAGCTCCAGGAGATCATCGAGTTCCTCAAGGATCCGCAGAAGTTCGTCCGCCTGGGCGGGCGGCTGCCCAAGGGCGTCCTCCTCGTGGGTCCGCCGGGCACGGGCAAGACCCTTCTCGCGCGCGCCGTAGCCGGAGAGGCCGGACGACCCTTCTTCCAGATGTCGGGCTCGGATTTCGTCGAGATGTTCGTCGGCGTGGGCGCGTCGCGGGTGCGAGACCTGTTCGAGCAGGGGAAGGCGCACGCGCCCTGCATCGTCTTCATCGACGAGATCGATGCGGTGGGCCGCCATCGCGGCGCGGGTCTGGGAGGGGGACACGACGAGCGCGAGCAGACCCTGAACGCGCTGCTGGTCGAGATGGACGGTTTCGAGCCCAACGAGGGAGTCATCCTGATCGCGGCGACCAACCGACCGGACGTTCTCGACCCGGCGCTGCTCCGTCCCGGGCGGTTCGACCGTCAGGTAGTGGTGGACGCACCGGACGTGAGGGGACGCGAGGCGATTCTACGCGTGCACGCCAGGAAGCTCCCGCTTGCCGACGACGTGGAGGTCGGGATCCTCGCGCGCGGTACTCCCGGGCTTTCCGGCGCGGACCTCGCCAACATCTGTAACGAGGCGGCGCTGCTGGCCGCCCGCCGGAGCGCCGACCGCGTCGACATGGACGACTTCGAGCGCGCCAAGGACAAGATCATGCTGGGCACCGAGCGCCGCAGCCTCGTGCTCACCGAGAAGGAGCGGCGGTTGACCGCCTATCACGAGGCCGGCCATGCGGTGATCGGGTTACGTGTGCCCGGAATGGACCCCCTGCACAAGGTGACCATCGTTCCACGTGGTCGCGCCCTCGGGATCACCGCGAGCTTGCCGGAAGAGGACCGGCACTCCTATACGAAGGAGTGGCTTGAAGGGCAGCTCACCATGCTCTACGGGGGCAGGGTCGCCGAGGAGATGATCTTCGGGCCAGAGCGGATCACGACCGGGGCTGGCAACGACATCGAGCGCGCGACGACCATCGCCCGCCGAATGGTCACCCAATTCGGCATGAGTGAGAAGGTAGGGCTGATGGCGGTGGGCGAAGGTGACCACGAAGTATTCCTGGGTCGCGAGCTGAGCCAGCGGCGCGACGTCAGCGAGCATACCTCGCAGCTGGTGGACCAGGAGATCAAGCGGCTCTTGGACGAGGCGCACGACCGGGCGCGAGGACTGATCGAGGTCAACCAAGACCTGCTCGAGCGCATCGCCCAGTCTTTGCTCGACCGTGAGACGCTCGATCGCGAGGAGATCCGGCTGATCGTGGAGGGGAAGGAGCTGCCCCCCCTCGATGTTCCCGAGCCGGAACCGTTGGCCCCAGCCCCCCCGTCTGGACGCCCCAGGGCCGTTGTCGAAGCCAGAGTGCCGTTGGGCCCGCTCGCCGGCGGTCCCGAGGTGGATCCCGCTCGCTGATGTCGGCCCTGCCGGAAGCGCCCATCTGGCGCCTCGCCGGCGGACGCACTCTCGATACGTCTCGACCCCTCGTGATGGGGATCCTGAACGTCACCCCGGATTCGTTCTCGGATGGTGGCGAGCTTGCCGGAGATCCTGCCCAGGCCCTCGTACGCGCGCACAGCATGGTGGACGCGGGAGCCTCACTGCTCGACGTGGGCGGTGAGTCGACGCGCCCCGGGGCCGCCCGGGTTGCCGAGACGCGGGAGCTCAGCCGCGTCTTGCCGGTAATCGAGGCGCTCACCCGCGAGTTCGACGTCCCGGTCTCGATCGACACGCGCAAGGGTGGAGTCGCCCGGGCCGCCCTGGACGCGGGCGCGTCCATCGTGAACGACGTGAGCGGCCTGATGCACGATCCGGAGCTGGGAGAACGGGTGGCGGAGGCGGGGGCCGGTCTGGTGCTGATGCACATGCGCGGTGAGCCGGAGACCATGATGGAGCACGCGCGCTACGACGATGTCCTGCGGGAGATCCGTGAGGAGCTGGATGAGGGCCTCGCGAGGGCGCGCGCCGCGGGCGTCTCGGATCGCTCGATCGTCGTCGACCCGGGTCTCGGGTTCGCCAAGACCGCAGAGCACAACCTCGTGGTCCTCCGAGGTCTCGCCGCCCTCGGCGAGCTGGGCCATCCGGTGCTCGTGGGACCGAGCCGAAAGAGTTTCCTGGGACGCGTCCTCGACGTCGGGCCGACGGAGCGAGTAGCCGGCACCGTAGCAGCTTGCGTGGTCGCCTACCGCGAGGGAGCTCGCGTCTTCCGGGTCCACGACGTCGGTCCCGCAGTCCAGGCGCTCCGCGTCGCGGAGGCGATCGCTCTCGGACGACTTCCCGAACCTGTACCGGCGGCCCTGTCGGCCGTCCACACACCGTAGCGGCGCGGTAGTGGAAGCGATCTGGGAGCAGCTGAGAGTCGTCCGCCCCGGATGGGGGGACGTGATCGAGATCACGATCGTCTCGTTCCTGCTCTACCGCTTGCTGCTGCTCATCCAGCGCACGCGGGCCATGCAGATGCTCCTGGGCATCTTCCTGCTGGCGGCGATCTACCTGATCGCCGAGCGCCTGGAACTGGTGCTGATTCGCACGATGCTGGCCTACCTGTTCCAGTACGGAGCGATCGCGGCGCTCGTGGTGTTCCAGCCCGAGCTGCGCTCGGCGCTGGCCCGCCTGGGCCAGAGCCGCATGTTCCGGCTCTTCACGCACCTGGAGGCGAGTGCTGTCGTGGACGAGCTGGTCCAGGCCGTCGAGCAGCTCGCACGGTCGAAAATCGGCGCGATCATCGCGCTCGAGAATGACGTCGGGTTGGACGAGTACGCGAACACGGGCAGCAAGGTCGACGCGAGCGTGTCCTCGGAGATGCTGACGACGATCTTCACGCCATACTCGCCCTTGCACGATGGCGCCGTGATCATCCAAGGGGACCACATCAAGGCCGCGGGCTCGATCCTTCCTCTCACCCAGTTCACGCCCCAGGACAAGAGCTTGGGCACGCGGCATCGCGCCGCGCTCGGATTGTCCGAGGAGACGGACGCGGTGGTGATCGTGGTGAGCGAGGAGACCGCGCGCGTTTCGGTGGCTCGGGCAGGGCGGCTCGAGCGGGACGTCGACTCCGATCGGTTGCGCGAGATCCTGAACGGGGGGCGGCCCGAGGTGCGGCGCCCGCTGCCGGCTCATTGAGCGCTCGCTGGGGATTGCGCGACCCGCCCATGTCAGACCGCATTCGGTGGCCGTAGCTTACGCGCAACGGCTCCGGTCCTCACTGCCACGAGTGCGCGACGCGATCGCCGAGGCCGCGAGCGAGGCCGGTCGTGATCCCGCGGCGGTGCGTCTGGTCGCCGTGACCAAGGGCCATCCGCTCGCTGCACTCGAAGCGGCGGTGGAGGCCGGGTTGACCGATCTGGGGGAAAACCGTGTCGAGGAGCTTGCCGAGAAGGTCGCGGCGCTCGGTTGCGAGCCCGGAGCAGTGCGCTGGCACATGATCGGGCACGTACAAGGTCGCAAGGCCAGGAGTGCGGTCGGTCTGGCCGACCTGATCCACTCCGTGGATTCGCTCAAGCTGGCCCAACGGCTCGCGCGTGCAGCCATCGAGTCTGGACGCACCGTGACCGTGCTGGCACAGGTAAATACGTCGGGGGAGGCCGCCAAGCACGGCCTCGCCGCCGCTGAGGCGGAGGACGCCGTGCTCCGCATGGCAGAGTTGTCGGGGCTCCGGGTCGCGGGGCTGATGACGATGGCGCCTCTTACGGGAGACGCGCGTGTGTTGACCACGACCTTCGGTGGGCTGCGCGAGCTGCGCGACCGCCTACGCTTGGCTGGAGCCCGTATGGGAGGCGAGCTTTCGATGGGCATGACGAACGACCTTGCAGCGGCGGTCCGTGAGGGTAGCACGATGGTCCGGATCGGGACCGCGCTGTTCGGCGAACGGGGCTAGGCAACCAGGAGAGTATCACAATGATCGATCTCACCCCACTGGACGTCCGCAAGAAGCGCGGCGACTTCCGCAAGTCGATGCGCGGTTACGATCCACAGGAGGTGGACACCTTCCTCGACCTCGTGGCGATGCGGATGGAGGAGCTCGTCAAGGATACGATCGGACTGCGCGAGCGCGCCGAGCTACTCCAGGTACAGGTGGACACCCAGTCGAGCCGTGAGCGAGCCGTTCAGGAGGCGCTGGTGACGGCGCAGGCTGTGCGGGAGGACATGCGTGAGCAGTCCCGCAGGGAGGCCGATCTGGCGCTGCGGGAGGCGGAGGTCGAGGCCGGTAAGCTAATTACGGACGCGGATCGCGTGCTGGAGGAGCGGCGCGGCGCACTGGAGGAGATCGAGCGCAAGCGTGTGCGCTTCTTGCGCGCCTTCCGTGCTCTGCTCGAGCGCGAGCTGGACGTGGTGGTGGAGGAGGAGGGGCGGAGTCCGCTCGACGATACCGCGGTGGAGCTCGAGCTCTCGGGAGAGCGGCGAGGTGGGGACGGAGTGGATCCGCTGGAGGGGGCGGAGGACTTGGCGGAGCCGACCGCCGACGCTGCCGGAGACGCGCTCGCCGGGACCGAGGTGGACGACGGAGGGGACGGAGTCGCCGCAGGCGAGGCGGACGGAGCGAGCGCGGCGGGGAGCGACGCGAACGAGCTCTGGTTGTCGGGACTCGGCGGCCCCACCGTCGCTCGATCCGACGACTGACGTGGCAGGAGCCGCGCCGCGCACGGCGGTGCCGGCCCTGATGGACCGCCTGCGGAACGCCGTGCGGGGCGTGCGTGCGCGCACGGACCTGATTCCGCGGGTCGCGCTCGTTCTGGATCCTGCCCTCGGTGACCCGAGCGACGGCATCGCGGTCACGACCTCGATTCCCGGCTCGGACCTTCCCTTCGCGGTCCCGGTCGGGACCAGGCTCGTCGTCGGGAGGCTCGATGGAACGCCCGTAGCGGCCTGGACGGGTGGGGTGGATCGGGCGACCTCGGTGCGCGCCGTCCTGGTCCGGCTCGCGCGCCTCCTGGGCGCGGACGTGCTGGTGCTCGCGTTGCGTGTCCGGGCGCTCACGCCGGACCCCGCGTCCGACGTCGGGTCGGTCGAAGACCACGTCGGGTTGCTCGTCCCCAATCCTTTGGTGGGCCCCAACCTCGATGAGATGGGGCCCCGCTTCCCGGACATGTCCCAAGCCTACGACCCCGCGCTCCGTGCACTGGCAGCGGAGGAGGCGGCCCGCGTCGGCGCGACGCTCACGAGCGGCGTCTACGCGGCTCACCCCGATCCGAACCTCGCTACTCCAGCGGAGTACAGGCTGCTCACGGAGTCGGGGGTCCGATGGCTGGGGAATGGAGGGGTCGCCGAGACGATCGTGGCGCGGCATGCCGGGATGCGCGTGCTGGGTCTCGTGGGGCTCCCCGGCTCCGAAGCCAGCCTCGCCGCGCTCGTGCGGAGCGTCGTGGGCCGCATCACGTAGGCAGCCGTCGGATGCGAGCGTGGGCGCAAAGGTCGTGCGGCGTCGATCCGGCCATCACCGGGGAGCCGTCCGGAAGAACGGGTCCGTTGCGACCCCACTAGAACCGGCGGGAGCGGCCCGACACAGCCGCATGAACGAGCGGTCCGAGCACCTCAGCGGCTGCTGAGAGTTCGGACAAGCGGGGTGGTACCGCGGAGCGCAGGGTTCGAGCGCCTCGTCCCCGTGTGGGTGCTGCGGCCGGAGCCGTGCGCCCGGACACCGAGACGAACCGCGAGGAGCCATCGTGCCATACCCGAAGGCCCGCTTCGGCGAGCAGAGCGACCCCGAGCCCGTCCCGTCCCAGCCGTCCTTCCCCGCGTTCGAGCGGGATGTTCTGGCTTTTTGGGATGCCGATCGGACATTCCAGGCGAGCGTCGAGGCGCGGGAGGCCGGAGCCCAAGGTGCCAACGAGTTCGTCTTCTACGACGGACCCCCTTTCGCGAACGGTCTCCCCCACTACGGCCACCTCCTGACCGGCTACGCCAAGGACGTGATCCCACGCTATCAGACCATGAAGGGTCGCAGAGTGGAGCGCCGCTTCGGTTGGGATTGCCACGGCCTCCCCGCGGAGTTCGAGGCGGAGAAGCAGCTCGGGATCTCGCACAAGATCGAGATCGAGGCGATGGGTGTGGCGCAGTTCAACGAGGCCTGTCGGAGCTCGGTTCTGCGCTACACCGGAGAGTGGGAGCGCTACGTGACCCGGCAGGCGCGCTGGGTCGACTTCACCAATGACTACAAGACGCTCGACCTCGACTACATGGAGAGCGTCCTGTGGGCCTTCAAGACGCTCTGGGACAAGGGGCTGATCTACGAGGGCTTCCGGGTCCTTTGGTACTGCTGGCGTTGCGAAACTCCGCTGTCGAATACCGAGACCAAGATGGACGACGTCTACCGGGACCGGCAGGACCCGGCCGTGACCGTCGGCCTGAGGCTCGAGTCTACGGTGTCCGAGTTGGACGGCGCGGAGGCGCTCGTCTGGACGACCACGCCGTGGACGCTGCCTTCCAACCTGGCCGCTGCCGTGCACCCCGACGTGACCTACGTGGTGGTCGAAGCGCGCGGCCACCGCTACGTGCTGGCGGAGGCACGGGTGGCGGCGTATGCCCGCGAGCTCGGTGAAGCGCCGTCGGTGGTTGGCCGGTTCAGCGGCGCGGCCCTGGTGGGCACCCGTTACGTCCCGGTCTTTGACTTCTTCGCGGGTCGGCAGGAGCGGGCGCATCAGATCCTTCCCGCCGACTTCGTCACCACCGAGGACGGCACCGGGATCGTCCACATCGCCCCGGCGTACGGCGAGGAGGACAAGGCCGTCACCGACGAAGCCGGCATCGAGCCGGTCATGCCGATCGATTCGCGTGGCGAGTTCGATGCCCAGGTCTTGCCCTACCAGGGCCTCCAGGTGTTCGACGCCAACAAGGCGATCATCAAGGACCTGAAGGCGTCCGGGGCGCTCCTGCGCCACGATACGTACGACCACCCCTACCCACACTGCTGGCGCTGCGACAATCCGCTCATTCAGCGCGCGGTGAGCTCGTGGTTCGTCGCCGTGACGCGCGTGCGGGATCGCATGGTCGAGCTGAATCGGCAGATCGAGTGGGTGCCCGAGCACATCCGCGACGGCCAGTTCGGCAAGTGGCTCGAGAACGCGCGCGACTGGTCGATCTCCCGGAGCCGGTACTGGGGCTCGCCCATTCCCGTGTGGGTCTCCGATGAGCCCGCGTATCCGCGGGTGGACGTGTACGGCTCGCTGGACGAGATGGAGCGGGACTTCGGAGTGCGCCCGACCGATCTGCACCGTCCGTACATCGACGGACTCACTCGTCCACACCCCGACGATCCGACGGGCCGCTCCACCATGCGCAGGGTCCCGGAGGTGCTCGACTGCTGGTTCGAGTCCGGCTCGATGCCGTTCGCGCAGGTGCACTACCCATTTTCCAATGCGGATTGGTTCGAGCACCACTATCCGGGTGACTTCATCGTTGAGTACAACGGCCAGACCCGGGGATGGTTCTACACTCTGCATGTGTTGGCGACCGCGTTGTTCGATCGTCCCGCGTTCCGCACTTGCCTGGCTCACGGGATCGTGCTCGGCAGTGACGGTCAGAAGATGTCCAAGTCCCGAAAGAAATATCCGGACGTGAACGAGGTGCTCGAGCGGGACGGGTCCGACGCCATGCGTTGGTTCCTGATGTCGAGCCCGATCCTGAGGGGCGGTGACCTGATCGTCACGGAGAAGGGGGTCCGCGAAGGTGCTCGTCAGGCGCTGCTTCCGCTCTGGAACTCGTACTACTTCCTGGCCCTCTACGCGAACGCGGAGGGGGTGGAGGGTACGACCCGCACCGACTCCCCCCACGTCCTGGACCGCTACGTCCTGGCCAAGACGAATGAGTTGGTCACCGATGTCGAGGCGCAGCTCGACGCGTACGACCTGGCCGGCGCCTCGGCCACGGTGCGGGAGTTCCTCGAGGTCCTGACCAATTGGTATGTGCGCCGCTCCCGCGATCGCTTCTGGTCTGGCGAACGCGACGCGATCGACACGCTGCACACCGTGCTCGAGTTGACCTGCCGGGTCACTGCGCCGCTCCTTCCGCTCACCACCGAGACCATCTGGCGCGGCCTCACGGGGGGACGCTCCGTCCACCTGGAGGACTGGCCGCTGGTGGACGAGCTGCCGAACGACTCGGCGCTCGTGGAAGCGATGGATCGGGTGCGGCAAGTGTGCTCGTCCGCCCTCTCGCTGCGCACGACCAACAAGTTGCGGGTGCGGCTTCCGTTGGCTCGGCTTCTGGTGGCCGCGAAGGACATCGAGCGCTTCGCGGCGTTCACCGACATCATCCGAGACGAGGTGAACGTCAAGGAGGTCGAGCTCACGAGCGACGTGGCAGCCCACGGGCGCTTCGAGGTGGCGGTCAACGCGCGAGTGGCCGGACCTCGGCTCGGCAAGGACGTTCAGAAGGTGATCAAGGCGGTCAAAGCGGGCGAGTGGAGCACGACGCCGGAAGGACGAGTGGTCGCGGCGGGCATCGAGTTGTTGAGCGGAGAGTACGAACGCCGATTGGTTCCCCGTGATCCCGGCGCGGCCATCGAGCTGCCCTCGAGCTCGGGTCTGGTCCTGTTGGATACCACCGTGACGCCCGAGCTCATGGCCGAGGGGATCGCACGCGACGTGGTCCGTGTCGTCCAGCAGTCCCGCAGGGACGCCGGGTTGAACGTCTCCGACCGCATTCGGCTGACGGTCGATGCTCCGGAGTCCGTGGCGGCCGCGGCCCGTGCTCACGAGCGCTTCATCGCCGGCGAGACGCTCGCGGAAAGCGTCGCATACGGACCGGTGAACGATGGCTTCGAGGGCACGGTCGGCGACGCGATCGAGATCACGGTGGGTGTGGATGCCGTGGCCGCAGCAGCGGGGTGAGCGACGAGCGGCGCGTCCCGGTAAGGGGAGAGGGGCCCGAAGAGTCCGCAACGACGGAGCTCGAGGTAGGCCCGGACGATGCGGGCGTGCGGCTCGACGTGTTCGTTGCGGCGGCGCTCGGGCTGTCGCGCACGCGAGTGCAGCGGTTGATCGACGAGGGGCGCATACGGCTCGACGGACATCCCCCCCGGAAGTCCGAAGCACTCGCCGAAGGACAGCGGATCCTGGTCGACGTTCCTGCACCCGTCGCTCTCGTCGCCGAAGCGGAGCCGATCCCCCTCGCCATCGTCTTCCAGGACGCGGACCTCGTGGTCGTGGACAAACCGGCAGGGCTCGTCGTCCATCCCTCGGCAGGGCACGCCCGGGGGACGCTCGTGAACGCCCTCCTCCACCACGTGCACGACCTCTCCGGGATCGGTGGCACGCTGAGGCCCGGGATCGTCCACCGGCTGGATCGCGACACCTCCGGGCTGATGGTGGTTGCCAAGAGTGATGCGGCTCACCGTGCCCTCTCGGACGCGCTCAGACGCCGCCGCGTGCGACGACTCTACCTCGCCGCCACGTGGGGACATCTGAGCGAGACACCGGTGAGGGTGGACGCGCCAATCGGCCGCGACCCGGTCGCACGTAAGCGTATGGCGGTCGTGCAGGGGGGGAGGCGGGCGGTCACGAGGGCGCGTGTGCGCGAGCGCTGGCGTGCAGCCGAGCTACTCGACGTTGCCCTCGAAACGGGTCGCACTCATCAGATCCGGGTGCACATGGCGTACCTGGGCCACCCGGTAGTCGGGGATCCGGTCTACGGGGCCGGGTGGGAGCGCGGAATGGGAGGGCCGGATCGGGGCTGGGCTCGAGACCTGGCGCGCAGCGTGCCGCGCCAGTTCCTGCACGCCGCCGAGTTGGCCTTCGACCACCCCGGAACCGGGGAGCGCATGCGCTTCCGGTCCCCTCTGCCACCAGAGCTCGCCGAGGCGGCGCGAAGGGCCCGGGGGAGCGGCGGGGAATGAGCGCGGTGAGGGGCTGTCCTACCCCTTCCGACGGGGCGATACTTCCCGTTCGCCCCGGAGGGAGTGCCAGGACCCGATCATGGTGATGACCGAACTCGACCCGAAGCTGACCTTCGATTCGTTCGTCGTGGGGCCGGCCAACCGGCTCGCCTCGGCTGCCGCGCGCCGGTCCGCCGACTCACCCGGGACCTCGTACAACCCGCTTTTCCTCTACTCGGCGTCCGGGCTCGGCAAGTCGCACATCCTGAGCGCAGTGGCGCATCAGGCTCGCAAGGGCAATCCGCACCTGCGCGTGCATTACCAGACGCTGGAGGGCTACCTGGGAGAGCTGACCCAGGCGCTCGAGAGCGGCAGCCGGGACGCGATGCGGGACCGCTACCGGGATCTCGATATCCTCCTGCTCGATGACGTGCAGTTCCTGACCGGCCAGCCCGAGGCGCAGGAGATGCTGCTCGGCACGCTGGATGCGCTCAGCGCATCGGGGAGCCAGATCCTGCTGGCGAGCGACAGGCCCCCCGCCGACATCAACGGGCTCGACGCGCGCCTCGTGAGCCGCTTCTCGGGCGGCCTGATCGTCGATATCGCGGCGCCCGAGTACGAGACCCGGGTCGCCATCCTCCGCCGCAAGGCAGAGGAGCAGGGAATGACGATCGCACCCGGCGTCGCGGAGACGCTGGCGCGTTTTCCGGCGCGCAACGTGCGGGAGCTGGGCGGCGTGCTCAATCGGGTGCTCGCCGTACAGGATCTCGAGGGCCGTCCGGTAACCCCGGAGGAGGTCGCCAAGCTGATCGGCCAGACACCTGGCCCGGCCGCGACTTCCGATCAGGCCCCGGAGGCGGACGACTTCACTTCCTTCATGAGTGAACTGTCCCAGACGGTGGCCAGCACGGTGGAGGCGCAGGAGGAGCCGTGGCGGAAGGAGCTGCGCCTCGCGATCGAGGCCGCGGAGCGAGAGGGGTTCAGTGCGGCTCCCCTGAGGGGGCTGATGGAGGAGGGCCAGTCCGACGGTTGGGAGTCCGCTCTCGAAGCCTTCAAGGCCAGCCTCGCGCGCCTGCGAACGATTGAGCAGGAGTTGGACCATCTCGGCAACCCGTGGCCCGAGGCGGCGCAGGGCGTGCTACGCGACCCGGAGCGGCTAGAGGAGGCGGAGTCGCTGCTCGAGTCGGTACGCGAGCGGATGCGCCCCTTCCGCTCACTCGCGCCCGGACCGGGGCTGACCGATCTCAAGGGGTTTCCGGCCATTACCGTGAAAGCGGCCGATCAGCTCGTCGGTCCCGACAAGGCCAAGTACAACCCGGTCTATCTCTGGAGTCGCGACGCCGCGGCCGGCCGGGCCGTCCTCGCGGCCGCAGGGCGCTCCTTCCGCATGGCCGACGCGCGCATGGCGATAACGTCGGTTTCCGAGTTTGCGGAGGACTTCATCCGAGCCCTTTCCGCGGGTGTCGCGGGTGCCTGGAGGGAGCGCTGGTGGACGGTGGACCTGCTCCTCGTCCACGGGACCGAGGCGCTCACGGGGACGGAACGTGCCCAGGACGAGTTCTTCCACCTGTTCGAGGCGCTTAAGCGCCGCGGTTCGCGCGTCATGTTGGTGGCCGATCGTCCGCCGGGCGAGATCGATGGGATCGACGAGAGACTGCGCTCGCGTTTCGAGGGCGGCCTGTGCTCGAAGTAGAGGTCAAGGGCATGCCTGCCGCGCTGGGCACGATCGAGCTGCTGGAGCCGGGTGCCGAGCCTGCGGCGGCACCCACTCCGGAGGACATCTGGGCAGGGACCGCCGAGGCCAGCGTATCGTCCCAGGCGAGGCCCGCCCCGCCCACCGCGGGGCCGGTGGTTGCGCCCTCTGAGGAGATCGTCGACGAGGAGCACGGTGGCCTGGCGCTGGCCACGGAAGAAGGCGACGGCGGGCGTGCGGGGGCCGCCGCAGCCGAGCCCGCCGTGCGAGGCTGGATGGCCTCGCCCGAGAAGGTGGTGTGGAACTGGCCGGTGCTCGAGGACCGGCTGGCCGAGGACTACGACTAGGCGGAAACGCGATGGCGATTGAAGGCGCACTCCAGGACGTCGCGTTGGCAGACATCTGCCAGCTGCTGGCCATGGGCCGGAAGACCGGATGCTTGAGCCTGACCGACCGGTCCAACTTCGGCTATGTCTACTTCGAGGACGGGCGCGTGATCTACGCTTCCGTGCTCAACCGTCCGGATCGCCTCGGTGAGCTGCTCGTGCGCAACAACGTGATCGCGCGAGCCGACCTTTCGGCTGCCATGAAGGCGCAGGCTCACGAGCGCGGCGCACGCCTCGGCGAGCTGCTCGTGCGTAACGGGTCGCTCACTCAGGAGCAGCTCCAGCGCTATATCTCGCTTCAGATCGAGGAGGCCGTCTATCACCTCTTTACCTGGAGCCAGGGCTCCTTCCACTTCGATCCGGACCAGCGTCCGGACGAGGACGGCGTCTTTCTGGTCAGTCTGCCCGCCGAGAACCTTCTCCTCGAAGGGGCACGGCGCGTGGACGAGTGGGGACTGATCGAGAAGAAGATCCCCTCGATGGACCTGGTTTTCGACGTCGCGAAGAATCCCGACGAGGCCGGAAAGGACGTGGAGCTCACGCCGGAACAGAAGAAGCTGATCCCGTTGATCGACGGGCTCCGCACGGTCGAGGAGTTGGTGCATGAATCCGGGATGGTCGAGTTCGACACCTCCAAGGCGCTGTACGGGCTCATCCAGGCTGGGTTCGTGGGGCGGGGGGGACAGCGCGACGCGGAGGGGCCGGAGGGCGCGGAGGAGGCTCAGCACCTGAACCTCGGCGTCGCGTTCTACCGATCGGGCATGATGGAGGATGCCGTCCGCGAGTTCCAGACGGTGCTCGAACAAGACCCCAAGCACCCGCGTGCTCTCTTCCGTCTGGGATTGATCGCGTTCAAGGCAGGCAGGCTGGACGAGGCGCTCGAGCACTTCGACCGCATGCCCGAGGACGCGCGTCAGGCCTATTCGGTCCTGCGCAATCGCGCGCTCGCGTACGAGTACATGGGGCGATTGCCCGAGGCCCTTGAGATGCTGGACCAGGCCGCAAAGGTCCGCGAGGGTGAGCCCGGCCTCGCACTCGCTCGGGGCATCGTTCTACTGAAGGCCGGGGATGTGGCCGGCGCGCTCGAGGCGCTCCGCGCCTACCGTACGTCGCCCAACCTGAAGAAGCCCTCGGCGCTGTACTACGCGTATTGTGGACTCGCGGCCGCATTAGCCGGAGAGCTGGACTACGCGGTGCAGGTGGGCCGCGAAGGGTTGAGCAACTACCCGACCTGCGGCCCGCTGCTGGTCAACGCGGGGGCGGTGCTGGAGCGGCGTGGGGAGGGGGACGCGGCGGAAGCTCTCTACGCGCGTGCGATTCAGACTCAGCCCGTGCCGGCGCAGGCCCACAAGAACATCGGCGACCAGGCCTGGGCGAGGGGTGACCAGCAGAGTGCTCGCGTACACTACGAGAAGGCGGTCAAGCTCGAGCCGCGGCTGGGTGACGATATCTACATGCGGCTCGGCACCATCGCGTACAAGGATCAGGACCTCGACGTGGCGCGTCTACTGTGGCGCCGCGCTCTCGAGCTCAACCCCGACAACGACCTTGTCCGCACCAACCTGGAAAGCCTCTAGCGGTGCGCTCCCCTTTTTCAGCGACCTGCTAGGGGTGAGCCCGTCACGCGGAGATCGCTTCCGGCTCTCCGCGCTTCCCCTGCTGGTGGTGGCCGGGGCCACCGCCTCTGCGGCCTGGCCCGTGGCGGCCCAGGCACCTTCTTGGCGCGAGCTCGCTCGGCGCGAAGTGGTGGTCCGCTATGCTCCCGGCGACTCGCTGCTCGCGGTGCGCGTGCTCGACTTCCTCGTCGACCAGCCGCCGCTACCCGCCATTCCCTCGGGACTGCCCCGCGCGGCGGTGGCCTACCTGGCACCGGACGAGTCGACGTTTCGAGCGCTCGCCGGCCGCCTCCCCGATTGGGGTGCCGGGATCGCTCTCCCTGCGCGGCGCACCCTTGTGATTCCCGTCTACGCATCCGGGCGTACCGCGGTGGGTGGCCGCCTCGCCGTGTTACGGCACGAGTGGGCTCACCTGGGACTCCACGACTACCTGGGGGGACTGCGCGTCCCGCGCTGGTTCGACGAGGGCTACGCCCGTTGGGCCGAGGGTGGCTTCGACGCTTCGGAGGCGTGGCGGCTGCGGCTTCTGCTCGCGCTGGGTCGGGCTCCCTCGCTCGACTCACTCGCCCTCACCTGGCCGGGCGACCGCGCCTCCGCCGAGGTCGCGTACCTGCTCGCCGCCTCGGCCGTGGCCTACCTGGTCGAGGAGAGCGGCGAGCGCGGAGTCGCCGTCCTGCTCGACCGCTGGCGGGCGAGTGGTTCCTTCGAGCAGGCGCTGAGAGTGACGTACGGTGTCACCTCGAGCCAGCTCGAGGAGGATTGGCGCGGGTGGGTGAAGCGGCGGTTCGGCTGGCTGCTCGTGCTCTCGCATTCGGTCGTGGTCTGGCTGGTGTTCGGAATCCTGCTCGGGGCGCTCGCGCTCGTGCGGCGGCGTCGCAATCGCGAACGGATGGCCCGGCTGCGCGCGCGCGATCCGGCCGAGGCGACACCCGATCGGCCGGCCTGGTGGATGGGGGATGAGGGGCCAGTATGAGGGCTCGGGTCGCCCGCGCCCACCCCCGGAGGGTCTCGCCCGCCGCGGTCACTCCACCCGTTCGAGTACCCTCGGAAGCTCCACCCGGAAGACCGAGCCTTCGCCGAACCTGCTTTCCGCCTTCATCGTGCCACCCAAGTGGCCCACGAGCCTGCGCGTGACCGACAGTCCCAGTCCGGTGCCGCCGTACCGGCGGGTCGACGACTGGTCCGCCTGGCGGAAGTCGTCGAAGATCGCGTCCATGTCCTCACCCCGGATCCCGATGCCTGTGTCGTGGACCTCGATCCGGACGCGTCGCCCGTCGTCCACCGGGAGGGCCTTTAGTACGATCCGACCCGACGGCGTGAACTTGACCGCGTTCGAGAGCACCTTGAGGAGGATCTGCTTCAGCTTCGTTCGGTCCGTCTCGATCGTCTGCAGGTCTTCGGAGAGCTCCACCCGATAGTCGAGCTCCTTCTCGCGCACCAGCGGCTCGATCGTCTGGCTCAGCTCGGCAAACACCGCTTCGAACCGAACGGATTCCACCCGAAGGGGCTCGGTCCCGCTTTCGATCCTGGGCAGGTCGAGGATGTCGTTGATCAGCGCGAGCAGATGCTGCGAGGCGGCTTGGATCTTCCGCAGCGCGTCTCCCTGCTTCTCGTTCAGTGTCCCGTAGATCTCTTCGCGCAGGAGTTGAGTGTACCCGAGCACGGCGTTGATCGGGCTACGGAGCTCGTGACTCATGCTCGCCATGAACTCGCTCTTGACCCGCGACGCTTCAGGTAGCTCACGGCCCCGCCACTCCGATCCGCTCTCACGGTCCTGCCCCTCCGGCTCAGCCAGCCGACGCTCCAAGTCGGTCGCGTCGCGCAGCACGGAGACAACCGCGCCCTCGGCGTAGAGGCTCCGATCGAGCGGTAGCGACATCACCCGAAGCACGAGATCAGAGCCGTCGATCGGATCGACGAGGTTCAGCTCGTGACCTGCGCCGTCCGCCTCTCCGGCCCTGGAGCGGGTCAGAAACGAGCGGAGCGTGATGACGTTCGCGCGTATCGCACGTTGACGAGGCTCGTCGTCGCCGGGCCGACCCGAGAACAGCTCTTCAGCGCGTCGGTTCGTGAACAGGAATCCGTGCTCGGCGTCGGTGAGCACGACCGCGTCCGCCTTCTGGACCTTCATGGACCTTATCCTCCAGCTAGCCGCTGGTCCCCTTCGAGCCCGAACCTCCTCTTCGACGGCTCGCCGATGAACGTCAGCCGATCAGTCTCTGGACCTCGTGCAGAAGACGGCGTGGCTCGCAGGGTTTGGTGAGGTATCCGTCGCAGCGCAGGCTCTCCGCGCGAGCCCGGTGCTCGGGCAGCGCGTGGGCGGTCACCGCTACCACCGGGATGGCTGCCGTGCGCGGGTCCCCACGCAGGCGCTCAGTCGCCGTCCAACCGTCGATCCCCGGGATCGAGATATCCATCAGGATCAGGTCGGGTACCTCCTTCGTCGCGATCCGAACCGCATCCTCGCCATTGGCCGTCTCGACCACCAGGTAGCCGTGGTGCTCGAGCATGGTGGCGTACACGATCCTGTTGTCCTCGTTGTCCTCCACCAGGAGCACGGTCTTGGATTCGCTCATCGGTCGTGGTACCGCGGTGGGTTCGGGGGGACGACTGCAGGATCGCCGGGGCCCGGTTTCCTGTCCAGTCCGCGTCGCGAACTTGAGACCGCCGCGTCGGGTAACTCAGAACGGGTCGGCGGCGGGAGTCCGCCTCGAGTGTTGCAAGGCACGTGCCCACGGACCAAACCGCGATCGGCGTCCCAGCATCCCGAAGAATTCTGCGACAGGAAGCGAGATGACCCCCTCCCGGCGCATCGCGTCGAAGAAAGCGGACACGGACAGCCGTCGTCTCATGGTCGTGGACGACGACGAGCACGCCGTCGAGATCCTGCACGACAAGCTCCGGCACAGCGGCTATGAGGTGCTTACCGCGAGCAGCGCGGAGGAGGCTCTCAGCAGGCTCAATCGATTCGATCCGGCCGTCATCATCACGGACCTGAGGATGCCGGGCATGAGCAGGCTCGACCTGCTGTCTCGCGTCCGGGAGCACATGCCGGGGACCGACGTGATCGTGGTTACGGGTCATGAGGACATGAACTCCGCGGTCGCGGCGATGAAGGCAGGCGCCTTCGACTACATCGTCAAGCCGGTGGACCTGCGACAGGTCGACTCTCTGGTAGCGCGGTGTCTTCGCGAGCAGGATCTGAATCGCCAGATTGCCGATGCGGAGGACCAAGGGGAGGACGCGCACGTAGGCGGTCCGGTGATCGGCCGCCATCCACGCATGATCGACATCTATAAGATGATCGGTGTGCTCGCGAAGAACCGTGCGACGGTGCTGATTCGCGGGGAAACCGGAACCGGCAAGGAGATGGTCGCGCGGGCCATCCACGACAACTCGGCCCACGGAACCGAGCCCTTCATCGCGGTCAACTGCACCGCCCTGACCGACACGCTGCTGGAGTCCGAGCTCTTCGGCCACCAGAAGGGCTCGTTCACGGGTGCCGTTTCGAGTCGCAGGGGCTATTTCGAGCTGGCCGGGAGCGGAACCATCTTTCTCGACGAGATCGGCGACACCTCACCCGACTTTCAGACCCGGCTCCTGCGCGTGCTCCAGGAGAGGAAGTTCTATCCGGTGGGAGGAGAGCAGCCTCGCACCACGGAGGCGAGGGTGATCGCGGCCACGCATCAGGACGTCGAGAGCCTGGTCGAGGAGGGCACGTTTCGCGAGGACCTGTATTTTCGGTTGAAGGTGGTCGAGATCCGGGTGCCTGCTCTGCGTGAACGCCGTGAGGACATCGAGCTGCTCGCCGATGCCCTGCTTGTGCGCATCCGCAAGGAGACCCACCAGGCGGCGCGCCACGTCTCGTCGGAGGCCCTCGAGCTCCTCCAGGGCTATGCCTGGCCGGGGAACGTTCGCGAGCTCGAGAATGCGCTCACCCGGGCTGCCATCCTGGCTCGCGGCGCGGCGATCGGACCCGAACACTTGACCCTCGGCATCGACCGCTCGGGACGCAGAGCCGTTCCCGCCGCGGGTCCGGGGGGTGTGGGGTCCAAGGACAACGGGAGCGCGGCACGGGGAGCCGGGGCGGACGAGATGGCGCTCGACGACGTGATCGCGCGACATGTGCGGCGAGTCCTGGAGTACGCGGAGGGCAACAAGAGCGAGACCGCCCGCCTGCTCGGGATCTCGCGGTCGCAGCTGCAGCGCTACGTTGACCGGTTCGAGCTGGAGTCGTGAGCGAGAGCTGGGCCGTGACCGCGATGGATCCTCCCCCGGGGCTTGATGGTCCCGGCCGCCTCAGGTAGGATCCCGTCATGGCCCGCAACAAGAGATCGACTTCCTCCGCGCCCTCCCGAGTGACAGGGTCACTCCGGTTCTCACGGGTGAATCTGATGCTGGGCGGCGCGGGGATGCTCGCCCTCGCCCTCGGTTACGTCCTTCTCGCTCGAGGATCGATCACCGCGGCGCCGATCCTGCTCGTTCTCGGCTACGTGGTGCTGGTACCGCTCGCCCTCATCCTCTAGCACGTCGCTGTAGAACCCTTCAGGGCGAAGGCTACTCACACCCCGTGACGGACCAACTTCGAGCCTCCGGCCACGGACGACGAGATCCGTGCTTCGGCCGTGCAGTTCGTGCGCAAGCTGAGCGGCACGACGCGACCGTCGCGCGCCAACGATGTGGCGTTCCAGATCGCGGTCGACGAGGTCACGGCAGCCGCCACGCGGCTCGTCCGCACCTACAGGACGAACGCCCCACGGCGCAGTCGGGAGGAGGGGGCGCGCTTTCCCGTCGGATGGTCTACGCAGAGGCCAGCGATGCCCGAACCGGCCCGAGGGTCACGGCGTGTTGGACGGGCTCACGTCTCCACCGAGTAGATCTCGCGCCGACCCTGCACAACCAGGTCGTGGTAACCGGCCATGGCTTCCTGCGCTTGCTTGTTACCCATGACGCTGGCTTCCATTTGACGAGAGGCGTCCACACTGTCCGACTCCGATTCGAGCACGAGTGTCCAGAATTGCTCGCCGCTCACGTCCGTATAGAGGCGGAAGGGTTCGAAACCCATGCCCTTCATGACCGCTCCTAGCGCTTTGAATTTGTCCACCAGCGCTCGAACCTTTCCCGGCTTGCAGTAAAGCACTTCGCGAATCAGGTACATGTCGACTCTCCCTTAAGGGGTTTTGTTGGGGTGATCGTTCGACGCTTCTGAAGTGTGCCTGACTCTAGATCGGGGGCGCGATCCGGGCAAACGCCCCCGAAGCCCTGGGCGCGATGCTCCCGCATCGTGGCGACCTTTCGGGAGTCGCCCTCGCCACGGTGGGGTTTCGGGGGCCGGGCGCCGACACTACCGATACCGAAGACATGCCGAAGCGCTGATCGTGATCGATGATGACCACGGGCATGGAAACCATTCGGGAGCGCGGCGGCGATTTCCTGAAATCCGCATCCTGGCGATCTCGGGCGTATTCGACGCCGATTATTCTCCGCTCGATCAGGCGCTCCACTTAGGAGCGGACGCAATCCTACCCAAACCCTTCGAGCCTGACGACCTGATCCAGACCGTCCGGAAGTTGCTGGGTTCGGGTGGGTGACTCTCACATGAGGATGCTGCGACCGTTCTGGCGACCCGAAAGGGGCTCCGGTTGTGGACTTCCCTCCTGCAGGCGGTGGCGCTCCAGGGGGGAAGTGATGTGTGAAGCAGTACACTTCCGTTAGCTTCCTCTTTCACCCCCGTCGGCGTCTTTCGGGTCCTCCGTACGGAGTTCAATCCTCACAGTGAGGCAATGCGCCTCCGGTGGCCCGCGTGGAAAATCACTGCAACCGAGGGAATCCCGATGCCACGACTTCACATTGTCCTGCTATTCACGGCGGCATTCGCGTCCAGTAGTTGTACTCGTGTGGACACGTACGAGGCGGCGGTCAAGATGAACGCCATCAACGGAGCCGTATCTGAGAGCACCTTTGGACAGGGTCTTTACCATGCAGTCCTACGAAGCTGGACCGTGTTCGATCTTCGTGAGATCCAACACCCGCGCGGTGGCGCTGCAGACATTCTCGACGTGCTGACCGCCGATCAGCTACGCATCAATGTAGACGCAGCGTTCCGGTGGCGTGTCGATCCCGCGCGCGTTCGCGATCTCTATGTCCAGATCGGGGAGCCGGTCGAGGTGGAGGCGTTGGTATACAACACGTATCGCAGCGCCGTGCGAGACGCGGTTGCCGAAGTGAGTGCGACGAACATTCTGAGCGAGCAGCGTGCTGGGCTCGCGCCACGTATCCGGACGTTGATGGAGGACCAACTCACTCCGCGCGGCATCGTGATGACGGACTTCTTCCTACGCGGCATCGATCCGCCTGAGGCGATCCGGGTTGCGGTGGAAGAGAAGCTGGCGCGCGAGCAGCAGGTTGCTGCGGAGCAGTATCAGACGGCTGTCGTTACGGAACAGGCGAACCAGCGTCGCGCGGAGGCCGAGGGGATCCGGGACGCGCAGAGAATCATCGCCGAGTCGCTCGTCGGAGATCGCGGGAGGGCCTACCTGGCCTACGAAGGCCTGCAGGCGCTGAAAGCCGCCGCAGAAGGTGAAAACAACCTCATTATCTCGCCGTCCGAGGGCGGAATTCCCCTGATGAGGCCAATTCCGTGATGGTGACAGCGATGGAAAGCGGGATTGCATGTTCACGCTGATGAGCGGGTGAGTTTGCGGTGGAAGCGGCAAGCTGATGGAAGTATGATGTTGAAACGCGCTCGCTGCGTATTCCCAAGGAGGTCATGATGAGAGTCCCGAGGTCGCTTGCGGTCGTCGGCATGGCGGCGTGTCTGGCAGGATCCTCCGTCGAAGCACAGCTGGCCATGCCGGGCGAGGCCGGTGTCGTGATGGGACACGTGGGTCTTCCTCGTGGATGACCTCGAGGCACAAAGGGCATTCTGGGCCGAACTCGGCGGGACGCCGGTGCAGAACGGGCGACTTCAGATGATCGAGTTCCCCGGCGCCTATGTAACCCTGCGGCAGGGACAGCCCACGGGCGGGACCGTCGGATCGATGATCAACCACATTGGCTTCAATGTGAAACGCATGGAGGATTGGCTTCCGAGGTGGCGGGCGGCCGGGCTCGAGATCGCGCCGATGAGGCGCCCGACGCAGGCCTATCTGATGGCGCCCGGCGGCATCAGAGTCGAGATCCTGGAAGACACGGCGATCGCCAATCCTCTGAAGTTTCACCACGTGCACTACTTCGTGGTCGATCCGCTCGAGGTGCAAGCCTGGTACGCGCAGATGTTGGGGGCCGTTCCCGGAAAACGAGGTAACTTCGACGCTGGCGATCTACCTGGCGTGAACCTGACATTTTCGCAGTCGGACGATCCGCTGATCCCGACGATGGGGCGTTCGCTCGACCACGTGGGGTTCGAGGTGAATAATCTGGAGAGTTTCGCTAGGAAGCTCGAGGCCGCTGGCGTCGAGTTCGAACGTCCTTATCAGCGTATGGCCAACTCGCCTCTCGCCACGGCGTCTTTCGTCGATCCGAGCCATAGGGGGGATGTCAGCGTGCCGGCTTTCGTCGCGGCGCTGGAGCGTTCCCCACGCACTCCTTCCTCCATCAGCAATGAATGCTTCGGACCAAGGCCGATCTTACCGAATCGCAAATCGCGGAGTTCCGTGAAGAGCTCGAGCAGCAACTTGCCAAGCTCGTCAAGAGCATGACGGTCACGGACGAAGCCCTCAAGACCGTCGAGCTCGATCAGGGTGCCGTGGGGCGACTCTCACGCATGGACTCCATCCAGAACCAGGGGATCGCGAAGGGCTTACGGGAACGTGAAAGCGTGAAGCTGGGACTGATCCAGGAAGCTCTCCGTCGCCTGGACGCCGGCACCTACGGTGTTTGCATCGCGTGCGGCGGCGGAGTTGCAGCCGAACGTTTGTTCGTGTTCCCTGAGTCGGGGACGTGTGCTCGGTGCGCGGACTGACGGGCGGGTATATCAAGTGTCCAGGCCTACCCTCGCGTTTGGCGATCCTGCCCATGGGGAGTGGTTCACGGTTCGTGGCGCCACAGCGCCTCTCGAGCGCGTGAACACGCACGACCCCATCACCCGCCTGAGCGCAGCCCTAGAAAGCCGTTACTGCGTCGAGCGCCAGCCGTGGGCGGATGGACTTCGCTGGTTGGGGGAGGAACGAGACGCGGGATGAGCCCCCGCGAAAGGCTCGAGTACAAGGGCTACACGGGTGTGTACGAGTACCAGCCGGAGACCGGGGACTTCGCTGGCCGTGTGGAGGGCATTCGGGACGCCATCACATTCTATGGTCGCTCCATGGACGAACTCCGGCACGAGATGGCCACATCCGTGGACCTCTACCTCAAGTGGTGCGAAGAGAAGGGGCTCGAGCCCGAGAGCCCTAGGATGGCGGACCGGCCTCCGATGACCCTGCGTGCCCTCTTCCATGTGCTACGCCAGGGCGCTGTGGGACGCTGGGTCCTCCAACGGCTGGTCAGGAGGTTTTCGCCCCGCTGGCTGGGGCGGTTGCTCCGCTAACCGGCTGGGTGGCCCAGAACCCTCCCTGATACCGCCGGTCAGACCGCGTCTTGGTTCCGCTCGATCAACAACTGCCGCATCGCCAGGGCGTCCCTGAGCGCGAGCCGCAGGAACTCAGGCTCCGGCGGTTTCACGAGGAAAGTGCGGGCGCCCTGTTCCAGACACTCGACAGCGAGGTCAGAATCGTCGAGCCCTGTGAGCATGAGGATCGCGAGTTGGGGGTCCCGATCCAACGCCCAGGACAGAAACTCCACGCCCTTCATGCGTGGGAGCTCGACGTCCAAGAACATCGCCTCGAAGCGCTCCGCCCCGAGCCAGTGGTCGGCTTCCTCGGCGGACGCCGCGGCGCGCACTTCGTGGCCGAGGGATGTTACGAGCCGCTCGAGGCTCTTTCGCACGTGGTGATCATCGTCGACGATCAGGACGCGCGCACTGGCCGGTGCCCGGCTGATAAGACTTCTCCAACCCGTCCGTTGGTCCGAGTCGGTCACGGTAGTTCGCGCCCCCCCGCCCGCTCGAGATCCTCCATCTCCCACAGCTCGAACAGGATTCGGTTGGTCTCGCCCGTGATGTCCGGTGCGTCCCCCCCGCGTTGCTCTGCTCTGCGCTCGTTGATCAGCTCCTCGCTGGTGCGGTTCGCGCGGAAGCCGAGGTAGAAGCCGGTGCTCCCAGCGGTGGCCACTGCGATGAGCAACCCCAACCAGATCCGGCGCCGCCGGTGCTGGATCTGGCGGGAGCGCAAGCCGTGCCTGGCGGGAGCGCAAGCCGTGCCTGGCGCGATGTTCGAAACTTTCCGCGGGCTTCAAGCGGCGTGACCCCTGGGCCCTCGGGGCGTCTCCACCGTCGGCCTTGTCACCCCGTGAGGGACCTCCAGGGTAGCTGCCTCGGACGCGTGCCATGGTGGTGCTCAGTCGGGAGACTTGTGCGTGCGCCTGTCGGCGCCGAGCTCGCGCGCTACGTCGGCTGCCCGGGATGCGGTGATCCCCAGCCGATCACACAGAACCCCGGGAGCCAAAGCCCTTCCTAAGACATGCATAGCGGTAACCCTATTTGCGGAAGGGAGCAGATTAGGCCGGATCGTGCGTGCGCGCTAGGGCCGCTAGCCGCGCCGGTTGCTCTCACGCGCCGGTCCCTACTATGCTGTCGCACCGCTCCCGCCGATCTTCCCCCCAGGGCCCGTGAGGACCCCGTTTCGTACGATCCCGAGATAGGACGTCGGTCTGCATGTCATACATCCTGATTGTTGAAGACGACCGTGGACTGCGGCGTATGTTGGGCAAGATCGTGGCGGGTCTCGGGCATGAGGTCAGGACCGTCGGGAACGGCAGGGAGGCCACCAGGGAGATCGGCCGCGAGACGCCCGACCTCGTGATCTCGGATGTCAACATGCCCGAGATGGACGGGATCGAGCTATTGGGATGGGTGCGGGACCACTGCCCGGAACTCCCCGTGATCGTCATGTCCGGGGGAGGGAAGATTCCCAAGGAGGCGCTGCTTGCCGATGCGGGGCAGCTGGGTGCGGATCGGACGCTCTCGAAGCCGATCGACTTCGCGGTCCTGGAAGAGGCCGTCAGCGAGCTGCTAGCGAGTTGAGCGTGACCCGTGGTGAGCGATGCGGCTGAATCAGGTACCCCCCCCTCGCCACCTTCCGAAGCGCCCAGGGCTTTGCTCACCGACTCGAAAAGCACCTCCAATGCGAAGGGCTTCTCGAGCACGGCCACCGCCCCGAGGGCCTGCGCGGCGTCCAGCACTCGTTCTCCGGCGATCTTCCCGCCTCCCGACATTCCGATTACCTGGGCGTCAGGATACGCCTCCAGGAGCCTCATGAGGAAGTCGATCCCGCTCATCTTCGGCATGAACATGTCCGTGATCACGAGGTCGCACGGGCTCCCCGCGAATCTCCGAAGAGCGGTGGACGCGTCACCCACCGCTGTCACCTCGTGGCCCTCCTCGGTGAGCGCGCGGGTCAGCAGCGTGAGGAGTCCAGGATCGTCATCGATGAGAAGGATGTGAGCCATCGTCTGCCGGTGGGTTCTGGTAGCCCGATGCCGAGGTCTTGTCCTCGTCCGCCACCTCGTCCACTAATGGGGAGCTGCGGAATGCCCTTCGAATGTCGATGTCAAGTGCCGAAATCACAAGTGAGATGCCGCCGGAGGGAGCCCCGAGCATGGTTCCATCAGTCATGAGGAAACAAGAAGAGGGCAAGGGTGTGATGTTGCTGGTAACGAGTGGTCGAACGGATCGGCAGGAGGCCCATGTTGGCAGTCGCGGGTAAGCCCCTCCCCAGCGGAGTCCTGATCATCTCGGCCGGGGCGCTGGCGGTTCCGGTCCTGGCTGGAGTCGTGGCACCGGAGTGGGTAACCGACGAAGTGGCGATCTTCGCATGGCTCACGGCTCTGGTCCCGGCGTTCCTGCTCGCGTACGACAGGGGATGGCGGGGGGCGTTGCTCGCATTGGGCCTGGGCGTGGCCGTGCTCGTCGGCGTGCTGGTGACCTTGCAGCTCTCGGGGGCTCGGGAGCCCAGTTGGGACCTCCTCTTGGGTCTGGTGGTTGCCTACATCATCGTCTGCCTGGGGATCGGCGTGGTGACCGAGCTGCTCCACCGGTCGCGGCGAGAGGTGCAGCGCCAGGTGATCACCGACCCTCTCACGGATCTGCCAAACCGCCGTCACGCCGAATTCGCTCTCGATCAGGCGTTCGCCATGGCCGAGCGTCTGGAAATTCCCCTCTGCGTTGCGCTCTTCGACGTAGACCACTTCAAGAGCTTCAACGACCGATTCGGCCACGCCGCTGGTGACGAGGTGCTCAGGACGTTCGCGGACGTTCTACGGACCAGCACACGACGCATGAACGTGTCCGCGAGGTTCGGCGGCGAGGAGTTCATCTCGATCCTCAGCGATGCCGATGTCGCGGGTGCCGAGGAGTTCGTGGGACGCGTACGCGAGGGTCTCAAGAAGGCGCCCCAGTCGTGGGGTCCCGTCACGGTAAGCTGCGGGTTGGCCGCGTACGAGAAGGGCATGGGTGCACCCGACTTTCTCGTGGCGGCTGCGGATCGTGCCATGTACGCGGCCAAAGACGCTGGACGTGATCGGGTGGTTGTGGCCGAGACGGGCCAGGGGTTCGTGAGCGGGACGCCACCGGTACCGAGTCGCGGCGTCTCCCCGGCGGTCGAGGCCGAGGTGGGGGGCGTCTCCCCCGCGGTCGAGCCCGAGGTGGGCGTCGTCGCCACGCAGCCGGTGGCCCAGTCGCGCACGATCCTGCTCGTCGACGACGACGACGAGGTCAGGAAACTTGTGGTGAAGATCCTACGGAGCGTGGACTACAGCGTGATCGAAGCCGATGATCCACTCGGCGCCCTGGACTTGCTGGGACCCGCGGGAGCGGAGATCGACCTGCTCATCACCGACGTCATGATGCCAGGGATGAGCGGCCTTACGCTCGCCGACAAAGCGTCGTCCCTGCGCCCAGGGCTGAGGGTCCTGTACATGTCCGGGTACATCCATGGCCCGGTCTCGTGGCCGGGGGCGTCCGGAATGTTGACGGACTTCGTGGTGAAGCCTTTCGCCCCTGACGGCTTGCTGGAAAAAGTCGAGTTTCTCCTGGCCAAGTCGGCGGCGTCCGTCTGAGCCTTCGGTGCTAGTCGACGAGGCCCTCCTCGATCGCGTAGCGGATGGCCTCGGCGGGGCCCGACATTCCCATCTTCTCCTTTATCCGAGCGCGGTACGTGCTCACCGTCTTGGGACTGATGGCGAGGCGGGCGGCGATCTCCTTGACCCTCAGGCCCGAGGCCATGAGTCGCAGGACCTCGAACTCGCGGTCGGAGAGGCTCTCGTGGGCGGCCGCACCGCCTCCTGCCAGGGCGTTCGCGAGCTCCTCCCCCACGGGGGGCGTCACGTATTTGGCTCCGGTCGCGGCACGTCGGATGCCCTCGGTGAGGTCCGACGGCGAGCAGCCCTTGGTCAGGAACGAGGAAGCTCCGGCCCTGAGAATCCGGAGCGCGTAGCCCCGCTCCGAGTGGGCCGTCAGGACGACGATCGCGATGCGGGGATGCGCCGCTCGCAGTCGCTGAATGAGCTCCAGGCAGCCCGGGCCCGGCATGGAGATGTCCAGAAGCACCACGTCGACGAGGATCTCCTTCACGGCTTCCAGGAGGGCGTCGCCGTCTCCCACTTCGCGCTGGACACGCATGTCCGAGTTCGCTGAGATCACACCACGAAGGCCCTGCCGCACGATAGGATGGTCGTCCGCTATGAGGACCCGAATCACGAGTCGCGCTCCCCGGCACCGGATTCTTCCGTCGTCGAGCTGCGGTCTTCAACGTTCATCGCATTCTGCTCCGCTACGGGGTGGAGCGTGCCTGTGAACCCCAACGTCAGGAGCCCCACGGCTCCGGGCAAGAGGAAAGTGAACATAGTGCCTGGAGCGCGGCGCGGCCCTCTGTAGGCGCTTTCCTACCCTGGGGATGGGCGGATTCTGATGGTTGGGCGGGAGCGTTGCCGATTGAGGCGCGGCCGCGGGACGGTACCCTAGGGCCATGCCATCATCCTACTCCGCGCCGCTCGCTGGCAACGGCCGCGATCAGGTCACAAATGGGTCGGGGAGTACACCCCCGATACGGGTCTTGGTCGTGGACGACTCCAAGGTCATCCGCGACCGCCTCGTGACCTTGTTGTCCGGAATCATGGGGGTCGACGTGGTCGGGGTCGCCTCCAACGGAGTCGACGCGGTCGAAGGGTTCGATCGCCTACGGCCCGACGTGACGATTCTGGACATCCGAATGCCTGGCGGGAGCGGGCTCCAAGCCCTCCGGGAGATCAGGGCCCGCAGTTCCTCCACGATGCTCATGATCCTGACGAATTACCCGACCGATCAGTACAGAAAGCGCTGTCTTCGCATGGGTGCCAACCACTTCCTGGACAAGTCGGCCGATATCGACCGCCTTCTGGAGATCGTGTCGGACTTGTCCTCAGAGCGATCTGGTGGCTAACCGCGTTTTGGTCGTGGACGACGACCCCGGCATCCGGTCGATGTTGCGTCGGCTGCTGACCGCGCAAGGCCTCGAGGTCCTGACCGCGCCCGATGGCGAGTCAGGGCTCAGCGTGTTTCGGGAGTCGGACCCTGGCGTCGTGCTCCTCGACGTGATGATGCCCGGCCTCAACGGGTTCGAGGTGTGCGAGCGTCTGAAGAGCGACCCCGAGACGCGTCTCACCCCCGTGGTGATGATCACCGGACTGGGGGATACCGGGGACCGGGTCCGGGGAATCGAAGCCGGGGCGGACGACTTCCTCTCCAAGCCGTTCGATCACGTGGAGCTGGTGACGCGCGTCAAGTCGCTGCTCAGGGTGAGGTCCTTCACGGACGAGCTCGAGCGTGCCGAGGTCGTCCTGCTCACCCTTGCCCGTGCCCTCGAGGGGCGTGACGCGTATACGCAGGGCCATTGCGAGTGGCTGGCAGGATACGGGGGCGCGTTGGCGGAACGTCTCGGACTCCCGGACGAGGAAGTAATGGCGGTACGGCGCGCGGGCGTCGTTCATGACATCGGCAAGGTGACGGTTCCCGACGCGATTCTCCTCAAGTCGGGCCCGTTGACGGCTGAGGAGTTCGCCATCATGCAGGAGCACCCCGTCACCGGGGAGGACATCTGCCGACCCCTGAAGGCCTTCCGCCTGGTGCTCCCAATCATTCGGCACCATCACGAGAAGATGGACGGCTCGGGATACCCCGATGGCCTGGCGGGGGGCGACGTTCCGCTCACCGCCCGGGTCCTGCAGGTCGTGGACGTCTTTGACGCCCTCACGACGGAGCGGCCCTACAAGACCGCCATGACCAGCGAGCAGGCACTCGAGACGCTCGAAGCGGAGGTCGGCAAGGGCTGGTGGGACGGGGACGTCGTGGGGGAGTTCGTGGGACTGATCGGGGAGGGGGTTGCCATCGAAAGCGTGGCCGTGCAATGAGCATCGTGGAGGCGGGTCAGGACCTCCTGGTCTTCGAGTTGGCCGGCGAGAAGTACGCCCTTCAAGCCGGGGACGTGCGTGAATTGACGTGTGCCATGGCGGTAACGGCCCTTCCCGATGCTCCCAGTGTGGCCCGGGGCGTCATCGACGTCCGGGGTGACCTGATTCCGGTGCTCGACACCCGGCGGATCTTGGGACATCCCTCCAAGCCCGTCGAGCTGTCCGATCACCTCGTCCTGGCCACGGTTCGCGACGATTATGTCGTCGCCCTCCTCGTCGACCGGGTGCGTGCCCTCGTGGACGTCGGCGAGGCCGACGTCCAGCAGCTCGAGGAGGTCGTATCGCCGGCCGCGATAGGCTGGTCGGAGTGGCCCGGCTCGCGGACGGCCTTCTGTTGATCTGTGATCTCGAGGCGTTCCTCACGGACGCCCAGGCACGGGCCCTGGCCGAGGCCGCCACGTCCGCCGTCCCGGCGGAGGAGTCCGCCTGATGCAGGTCGCGCAACCGGCGTACGAGGACTTGGCCGAGTTCGTGCTAGAGCGCACGGGAATCGTTCTGGACACCTCGAGCGACGCCGCGAGGTTTCGGATCCGGAAGGCCGTGGCCGCCACGCGCAGCGCCGACGTGGCCGACCTCTTACAGGTTGTCCGCAGCGACGCCAACGAGCTGCACACCCTGATCGAGCTGCTGGTCGTGGGCGAGACCTACTTCCTCAGGCATCCCGAGCAGATCGTGTTCCTGTGGGAGTTCCTCCTGCCGGATCTCCTGGAGCGGTCCGCGGGACGTCGCCTCAGGGTGTGGTCGGCCGGTTGTTCCACCGGCGAGGAGGCGTACACCCTCGCCGTCCTCCTCACCGAGGCCGCTTTAGATGCCGGCTTCGACGCCGGCTTCGATGTGATCGGCACGGATCTGTCCGACGCCCACGTGGGCATCGCGCGCAAGGCCGAGTACCGGGAGTGGTCCTTCCGGGGCACCGACGCGGCCTTCCGGCAGCGGTACTTCCGCGTCCCGGGCTCGAGCGGGGGCGTCCCGGTCTACCCGGTCCGCGATGAGCTGAAGCGCCACGTCCGGTTCCAGCATCACAATCTCGCGACCGGCGAGCTCCCGAACCCCCGGCTGGGCCTCGAGCAGCTGGATCTCATTCTCTGCCGTAACGTGATGCTCTATCTGTCTCCGTCGGTGATCCGCGAGTTGGCCGGGCGCTTCAGGCTCGCGCTCTCCCAGGGTGGTTGGTTGATGACGGGCGTGTGGGACCCGCCCCTCCCACTGGATCGCGGACTGCTGCTCGAGTCCCCCATCACGATGGCGTATCGAGCGGCCTCGACCAGACACCCGCTCCTGCCGGAGCCGTTCGCCGCGAGCGTGGACTTCACGGGGGCGCCCCCTTGGTCTCCGGCGGAGCCGTGGGTCCCACCCGAGCCGCCGGCTCCGCCGCCGGAAGTCATCGACGTGCCTTGGCTCGAGGAGAGGGCCGCGGCTGCTTCGGAGGTCTCGCCGGAGGAGCCGAAAGACACCACTTCTCTCGAAGCAGCGGCGTCTGCGCATGCGTCGGCGGTGGAGGAAGGCCTCGCCCGGGTGCGCGGGCTCTTCCACGAGGACCGGCGGGCGGCCGTCGAAGTCGCCACGTCCCTGGTCCGCGACCACGCCATGGTCGCCGAAGTCCAGTTGATTCACGCCGAGCTACTCTTGGCCCTCCGGCGTGCGGCGGAGGCCCGAGAGGCGGCCCGCAGGGCTCTGTACCTGTGCCCCGGTCATCCGGTGGCGTACTACCTGTTGGCGCTCGGATCGATCGAGATGGGGGATCCGGAGGAAGCGCTCCGCTTGGCCCAGAGAGCCTTCGCAGCGGTCTATCAGTGGGGTGGGAGCACGCCCACGCCCTTCCTCGACAACAGCGGTGTTCCCGTCGCGGAGCTCGCGCTGCGCGTGCTCCGGCGGGTGCAGGCGCAACGCACGGAGGTCCTCGAATGAGCGCCCAACAGCAGACGCCATCGGCGCGCTTCGACTGGGAGAAGTCTCGCCGAGTCCTGGAGGAGCTGTCCAAGGATCTGGGCGCCGCGGGGGAGCTCTCGAGCACGGAGAAATCGAGGCTGCTCGAGGAGCGGGCCCGGCAGCTCTCCGCTGGGTCCCGTGGGAGCGTCGAGGAGACGGTCCACGTGGTGAGGTTCCACCTCGGCGGCGAAGACTTCGTCCTGGAGAGTCGATACGTGAGGCGGTCGGTCCCGTATAGTCGGCCCGTGAGGGTTCCCGACACCTCTGACCTGTTGGTGGGGCTCGTGAAGGCGCGCGGGGGGCTTCTCCCCGTCTTCGACTTTCAGGCGGCGCTCGGCGTCGGAGTCAGGGTCTCGGACCGGGCACAGATCCTGGTCCTGGGCACCAACCGCGACGACTTGGGCCTCACGGTCGACGACGTGACCACGACGATGCCGATCGTCGAGTCGGAGCTCGTCGAACCGGCGAAGCGGCCGAAGGGTGGGGAGCTGATCCGCGGCATGATTCGCGACGGAGCCTGTCTGCTCGACGGCAAAGCGCTCCTCGAGGACCCGCGCTTCCGAATGTGACCACGACGATGGTGAACGAACGACGACCGGACATGAGGACCGGACGCAACCGGACATAAGGAGATGAGATGTCACTTGTGAATTGGATTCGGACAGGATACCTGGCTGCGATGTCGCACCTGGGATCCCCACGAATCCGGCAACTCCAGGTCCATCACTAGCACGTCGACGTCGATATTCGGGTTGGCCATCAAGGCGATGGTCTCGGCCCCGGTCCCCGCGGTGACGACGCTGAGGCCCTCGGCCTCGAGTCCCGCCTTGAGGGTCCTGACCAACACAATGTCGTCGTGGACGAGCAGGACCCTGAGCGGGTGGAGCTCCTCGTCATTCCGTTGCGGTTTGTCGGTGGGCGGGGTTCGGGATCCCATGGTGAGGCGATGTCCAAATGGAAGAAACGAGTAGGTCCCGGCAGGGGGAGGCTCGAGCCACGTGGGGACGGAAAATGTCCCGGATACTAAGATTCCACTCGGGCGGTGCCCCGAACATCGGACGATGCGTGATTAGGTGTGCTGTTTTGGATCCGGATCGTGTAGGTATGTTCCTACACGGCGAGCTCGTCAGATGGGACGAGGGCGGTACCGTTTAGTAAGATCAAGTGTAACAAGGACTAAGTTCCGTAGGGCGCTTAGCTCAGCTGGTTCAGAGCGCCTCGTGCGCGACTACGTCGGGGAGAGCTCCGATCGGATTCCTGAGCTCTTGCTCCGGATGTGGTGTCATCCAATTCTGGACCCGAGCACCCTGAGCGCCGGGATGTGGCCCCCAGGGAGGATCGGCAGCCCTTCAACCGATGGAGGACCGATGCGCTTCCAACTCTGGTCTCTTCTGCTCGTTCTCGTCCTGGCCGGCTGCGGCGCGGCGGCGACCGCCAGCGGGGGCGGGAACTCCAACCTGATCACCAGCGAGCTACTTCGTGAGGCTGACCCCGAGGGTCTGAACGTCTACCAGATCATCCAGCGCAATCGCCCTCGGTGGTTGAGGGAAGGCCGGGGTGACACCTCGTTCGGTAATGCGGCGGGCGGCGCGGCGGGCTCGGACTTCGCCCGAGTCGTGCTTGACGGACTCCCGTATGGAGCGATCAACGAGCTGCGGAGCCTCGAGGCCGACCAGGTCGAGAGTATCGAGTACATGAGCGCTTCCGACGCCACGACACGATTCGGGACCGGCTACTCGGGTGGGGCCATCCTTGTCCGTACGCGCTGACGGGTACGAACGAGGGAGCCCCTCCGTCGGTGGTGCGCCGAACTCCGTAGATGTTCAACAGCGGGAAGGAAGAGCAGGAACGGCCCCCCATAGCCCCGTTGTAGCGGGACTTTCTCGCGGATTACCGCCCTGACCGGCATCTTGATCGGGTGAACCGGCCGGACCCCGTCACCCGCCTCAACGCAGCCGTCCAGAGCCGCTACCGCGTAGAGTGCCCACTGCTCCTCTCGTCAATTCGGAGTTTATCGATGAGCCTTCCTCGTGCACTGTCATTGCTTCTTCTCGTTCTCGTATTCCTGCCTCAGGACGCGGCCGCCCAGTTTCCGCGGCGCCGGAACCGCGAGCCGACCGTTCCGCCACCGACCATCGTGGACTACAAACCGCGTTCGACCCTAGTCGTGCCCGAGCATCCGGTGCCGAGTGCGAGGTTCCCGGTCGTGGATCTCCATGGACATCCGCCAACGCTCGACAACGCGGAGACGATCGAGCAGGTCGTGGCCGCCATGGACGAGCTCAACATTCAGGTGATCGTGCAGACCCGAGGCATCTCCGGAGAACGCCTCACTACGCAGATTGAGGCTGTACGTGCGGCGGGATACGAGGACCGATTCGCCTTTTTCACGACCCTGGATCTGCGCAACGTCGGGCCGGGATCTGGTGCGCGCGTCGCGGCGCAACTTGAGGCCGACGTAGCTGCTGGTGCCGTAGGCGTCGGAGAGATTGGCAAGGGCTTCGGGCTGTTTACCGCGAAAGCTGACGGGACACGTCTGGAGCTGGACGAACCCGAGCTCGATATCGTCTGGGAGACGGCTGGGCGTCTCGGCGTGCCGGTCTTCATCCACACCGGGGATCCGGCAGAATTCTTTGAGACACATGATAACGAGAACGAGCGTTGGCTCGAGATGGCGATCTTCCCCAACCGTCAGCTTAACGACCGCACTCGGTTTCCGACCTTCGACGACCTCATGGCCGAGCGCGATCGGATGATTGCTAAGCACCCGAATACGAAGTGGATCGTCGCGCACATGAGCTGGTACACGAACGACCTCGCCCGACTCGGCGAGCTCTTCGACCGGTACCCGAACGTGCACGGGGAGCTGGGTGCCGTGCTCTACGATATCGGTCGCCAGCCACGGTTCGCGCGAGCGTTTTTCGAGAAGTACCAGGACCGGATCCTGTTCGGAAAGGACTCGTTTCAGCCCGTGGAGTATCCGTACTACTGGCGCGTCTTAGAGACCGAGGACGAGTACTTCGACTACTACCGGGACTACCACGCCTTCTGGAAGCTCTACGGCGTCGGACTCTCGGACGACGTGCTGCGGAAGGTCTACAGCGGGAATGCGCTACGGATCATCCCGAACATGCCGAGCAGGGGCTTTCGACAGTAGTGGAGCGTTGATGACCTATCCTGTCGCCCACATTTGCGTGGGAAGTTGTAGTACGGCCTGATCCCTCCTGTCGGAATAGTCCGGCTGGGCTTGCCATCCCGCAGCTCCTCCCCCACATCTGTAAGCGCTCCACGGAACGATTCCTACCTAGTCATGGATGCGGATGTCGGAGGTTGGGTCAATAGGTGTGTAAACGTATCAGGCGGCATTCTTCCGCTGTTGGGTTGAGACGGGCTTTCCGTCTTCGAACTTCCTTCCTTCAAACACGTCCTTGAGGAGGTGAGGAGCGTCGAGCCTTCGGAAGCGCTTCTCGGCCACCAAGAGCAACTTCCAGATCAGCGCCGTAGCGCTCTCGACCCGCTTGAATCGCTTCGCCGCCGTCGTCCTGAGCCGTACCGCAGCGAACGGGCTCTCGACCACGTTCGTCGTGCGTAGATGCTTCCAGTGATCCTCGGGGAAGTCGTAGAACGCCACCATCCGCTCCCAGTCGTCCTCGAGTACGTCCACCGCCTTCGGATACCACGGCCTGTAGCGCCTGGCGAACACTTCGCGGGCCTTCACAGCCTCGGACCGGCTCGGTGCGTAGACCACGGCCCTGAGAAGATCCTTCGCCTCGCTCTGCTCCCGCTGCGGCAGCCGGTCCAGCACGTTCCTCATCTTGTGGTTCCAGCACCGTTGCTCGCCCGCCTCAGGCCATACCTGCCGTACTGCGCCCCAGATCGCCGCGTTACCGTCCGCCATCAGAAGCCGGGGCGCCTCGATGCCGCGTGCCTTCAGATCCCGCAACACCTCCGACCAGGACTCGACCGACTCTCGGTAGCCCGATCTCAGGGCCAACACTTCCTTCGTCCCGTCTCGCATCGCGCCCAGAACCACCAGCAGTGCTGCCTTGTCCCGCTCGAGCCCCGCCTTCACGTAGATCCCGTCCGCCCAGACGTAGACGACCTCACGGTCGGCCAGCGAGCGCTTCGACCATTCCTCGAATTCCGCCGTCCATCCCGCCCGCAGCCGCCGAATCGAAGACTTCGACAACGGGGCCCCCTCGCCCAGCAGGCCCCGCATCGCCAGCTCGAAGTCTCCCTCCGCCAGCCCGTGCAGATACAGCTCCGGAAGCAGAGCACCCAGCTCCTTCGTCCGTCGTGCGAACAACGGCAACACCCGACTCTCGAACCGCTCCTCGACGCCCCGAACCCGAGGGCGTCGGAGCATGATCGTGCCCGAGCTCATCGCCAACCGCCTCGGCTTGCCATATCCGTTGCGGTAGCCCTCGGCCGAGTCCACCGTACTCCTGCGCTCTGACTTCTCCCGGCCTAACAACTCCGTGACTTCCTCCTCCATGATCTGTTGGATGAACTCCTGCGCCTTCTCCCTAACCATCCCCTCGAGCGTCTCCCACATCGGCCTGCTGGACGCACCCTGGGGTCCCGCGATATCCTCTCTCATGAGGCGACGTTCCTTTCCCCGGGCTGTCACCCGGGCTCGCTGGTTTAAATCTCAGCGGAAAGGTACGTCGCCTCTCTTTTTACACACCTTTTGATCCTACCTCGGTATACCTCGAAACCCGTGACGGCGTGGGTTACACAGGCCGTCTAACTGGAAGGTTGTTGGGGGGCACGGACACAGTGGGTGTGTATGCGACCGAGGACGGTCGCATAATCGTGCATGACGAGGACAGGCACGAACATTGGGACTACGGACCCATATCAACAGCTGATCGGGAGGAAGTGTGCGAATTCCTCCGCAACTCACTCTCACAGGACGACTACTTCAACGTAGTGGGTGAGTTTGGGTGGGAGCCTATCGAAGTAGAGATTCTTGCTGCGCGTAGCCGCGGCAAGAATCTGGTGTTGGGCTCAATCCGGGCGAGGGAGCGGGAGGGAGCCGTGGTTTTGGGTTTTCAATGCTGCGGGGAGGGTAGTGAGACGTGGGCGAGTGGCCGAGAGGCGCTCCGGGAGTGGTCGGAGGGTGGGGGCAGCGGTTCAGGGGAGGGGCTCGGAGATGTGGTTTGGCTCCAGCTGTCAGATAGGAGGGGGGTGAGGGGGAGGAGCGGAAAGGGAAGGATGCAGCGAGGCTGGGCGACCCAGCGCTGGGCTGGGGCACAAGGGCAGGCGGGAGCGGCGATCGGCAGTCCGTGGATCATGGAGGTGCCCTGGGCTTGAAAGTGGTGCCCAAGAGATAGAGGTGACCGCGCCTGCAGACGGGACAGAGGCGTGGTGCAGGTAGGGCGGATTGGGCTGGTGTGGATGGGTGGCCCTCGACGCCGGCTTCTTCGGCAGGTGGCCGAGGGATCTGTGGGGCGGCGGATTCGAGGAGATGGCGGACGCGCTCGAGGTCCTTGCCGGAGGTGGAGCTGAGGAGGCCGTAGTAGCGGATCTTGGTGAAGCCGCGTGGAAGGACGTGTTGGAGGAAACGGGCGATGAAGTCCTGAACGAGGAGCGTCATGCGGCGGGTCTGGTGGGTTCGGGCGTGGGTGTAGGTGAAGGTGACCCGGCCGTGCTCGAAGCGTTCGATGCGGTGGTTGGTGAGAGCGACGCGGTAGACGTAGCGCGAGAGGTAGAGGGCCGCGCGTTGGCCGTTGGCGATCTGCTGGATGTGGGCGATCCAGGGTGTGTTGTTGTTCCAGAGGTGGGAATCGGTTTCCTGTTTGAGGCCGGCGCGTATGAGGGCGTCTCCCACCTTGGCGCGAAAGATCTCGGAGAGTGCATATCCGGGGAATAGGAAGCGAGGGTGGGCAGGTTTGACCCAGGCGGTGCCGTCGGGGGAGAGGCCGCCGGCGGTGACGAGGAGGTGGACGTGGGGGTGGTAGGTGAGGGTGCGGGACCAGGTGTGGAGCACGGCGAGAATCGCGACGCGGGCGCCGACCCATTGGGGGTCGGCGGCAAGGGTCTGGACGGCAGCGGCGGCCTCACGGAGTAGGATGCCGTAGACGAGCCGCTGATGGGAGCGGGCTAGGATGCGGAGCTCTGCGGGGAGGGTGAAGGTGAGCAGATAGTGGTCACAGGGCAGGAGGCGGGAGCGAAGGCTGTCGAGCCAAGTTTGGGCCCGGTCGTCCTGGCACTTGGGGCAGTGCCGGTTGCGGCATGAGTGATAGGAGTAGTCGAGGGCGCCACAGTCGTCACAGGCATAGACGGAGCCGCCGAGGGCGGGGGTACGGCAGAGGGCGATGTCGTTCATGGCCCGGAGGTGGGACGGCAGCATTTGCCCTGGGAAGGCATGCCGGAGATCCGGGCTGGCCTGCTGGAAGATGTCGGCCAGTTCTACCACGATGCGTGTGGTGTGGCGTCAGATGCGCTGCCCGAGGCGGTTGATGGGATCGAGGGCGTCGTCGCGGATTACGCGGGTGAGGTGGGTGTAGATCGCGGTGGTACGCGGGCTGGAATGGCCGAGATACTCCTGGATCAGCCGGAGTTGGACGCCAGCTTCGAGGAGGTGGGTGGCGTAGGAATGCCTCAGCGAATGGACGTGGGCGCGTTTATGGACGCCGCTCTGTTTCAAGGCCCGCTGGAAGGCTTTCTGTAGGCTATCGCGGCGGATCGGGCGGACGGCAGCCTCGGAGGCAGGCTGGCTGGGCTGGCGGGTAGCCGGGAAGAGGCAGAGGGGGGTGGCGGTGGGTGCGCCAGTGCTCACGCAGGAGCTGGAGGGTGGCGTCGGGCAGAGGAACGCAGCGGTCCTTGGCGCCCTTGCCCGTCACGTGGAGCATCTTGCGAGCGCCGTCGACGTTGGTGACTTGGAGGTGAGCGCCTTCCAAGAGGCGCAGGCCGCACGAGTAGATGGTGATGAGGCAGACGCGGTAGATGGGGCTGCGGACGCTGTCGAGGATTTCCCAGACCTCGTCGCGGCTGAGCACGACGGGGAGCTTCTTCTCCTTCTTGGGCCGGGCGACATCCAGGACGGTCCATTTTCGTCCCAGCGTCTGTTCGTAGAAGAACTTGATGCCGCAGAGCGCGATGGTGTGGGTCCCGCGAGCCACCTTCTTGACGGTGGTGAGGTGGACGAGATAGTGGCGGACCTGCTCCTCCGTCAGCCGGTCCGGGGACTGGCCGAAGAAGCGGGCCAGGTGGACCAC